>NZ_JAHKQJ010000001.1 GCF_018861045.1 Octadecabacter sp. B2R22 | reverse complement strand
ATTACGCATGCTTCCCGCCCATTGAAGGCTGCCGCTTTGAGCCCTATTGACCGATGCTGCGCCGTGAACGGATGTCTGCTATTTCAAGTCAAAGAAAGTTAGTGTTACTTCAGAAGGTCGTCCTCAAACGGGAAGCGCGACAGTAACTCAATGCCTGTGTCTGTCACCAGGACTTGCTGCTCTAGCTTCACACCTTCCTTCCCGTCAGCCTCACCGATGTAGCTTTCTACACACAGCGTCATACCCGCAACGATTTCGCCGTCATAGCCTGCGTCCGGAAAATCGCCTTTGTGATAAAGGTAGGGGTATTCGCCCGTCATTCCGCAGCCGTGGGCGGACAAATAGTAGCGGTTCTCGTAGAACTTTTCGGGAATGTCCCACGCACGATCAGCGTAGTCGCGAAAGCTCATGCCAGCGTGCAAAATATCCATGTTGCTGAGCACCTGTTCATGGGCGACTTTGTAAAGCTCACGCTGTGCGTCGGTCGGTTTGCCCGGCCCCGAATGGAAGGTGCGCGAAAAGTCGGAATAATAGCCGTGACACCCGACAACATCTGTATCGAGCGCGATCAGTTCATTTTCACCGATCACATGGATGGATGTTTCTTGAAACCACGGGTTTGTGCGATCGCCAGCATTCAACAGGCGCGTCTCACAGTAGTCCGCGTTTTGTGCGATCACCGATTGATGTAAAACCGACCACAGTTCGTTTTCGGTCATGCCAGGGCGGATGGCGGCACGCAGCTTGGCGACCCCATTTTCTGTGGCGCGCAGCGAGGCATTGATACATTTCATCTCTTCGCTGGATTTGACAGCGCGGGCCATTTCAACGGGTTGCTGGGCGTCAACGATGTTCAAACCGCACTCCTTGAGCGCAATCGCCGTGCCCGCGTTCAAACGTTCCAGACCGACGGTGGCGCCTTTGCCCACCAGCTCGCTGATCAGGTCTGTCATCTCAACGGCCCACGCCTTTTCGCGCGCAGCAATCTCTGGGCCCGCGGCTACGAAACTGGCGGTTTTGGATGGGCGGACTTCGTCGATTGTCTCATAGCCCTCGCCAAGATGCAGACAGCCCGTAAATTCAAACAAGATGGATTTGTTCGCCGTCAGAAGCAAATAACGCGAGGGCGCATTGCGTTGGCAAAACACCTGCATATTGCGGGACCCTGTGGCGTAACGGATGTTGATCGGGTCCGACAGGATAACGGCATCGACGTTGTAGTGATGCATTTGTTCGCGCACGCGGGCCAAGCGGTATAGGCGAACGGCCCTGAGGTCGATCCCCTCGCTTTCGGGTGCGCGATCCAGAAGGGCGATGCCCGCCAAATCACTGCGTTCTGCGTGCCAATCGAAATTTGCCATTGGGTGATCTCCTTGTTACTCGATAACTGGTACCTAAGGGTAAAGCTGTAAACGCTTGAAAAATTCGCCCATTCCCATAACCATAAGGAATGGACAACCGTCGAAAAAACCTCCCGCCACTTGATACCCTGATCTTCTTTGATGCTGTGATACGCGCGGGTGGTTTCACCGCCGCTTCGAGTGAGTTGTATGTGTCCCAAGCCGCCGTCAGTAAGCGCGTGCGCCAGCTTGAAGATTGGCTGGGGACGCCCTTGTTTGAGCGTGGAACCCGCAGCCTTACCCCGACCGCCGCAGGCCAATCCTTGGCAGAGCCGGTTGCGATGGCACTGGATTATCTCGGTGCCTCGCTTGATGGCCTCAAATCGACCGCGCGCCCAGCAGTGCGGATTGCAGCAAACAACGCGGTTTCGATGTTCTGGCTGTTCCCACGCCTAAAGGCGTTCACCTTCAGCGCCACGTCTTGCCCCGTCGAAACGGTGGTCACGGATGACCCAAGCATGTTGCTGTCACCGGAGAATGATCTGGCCATTATCTACGCCAGTGCCGTGCCCGATGGGTGGGTGGGACAGAGGTTGATGGAAGAAGAACTCGCCCCGGTGACATCACCGGCGGGCGCACGCCAATTCGCCCGCGACCCACGCAGCTTGCCACTGCTCGAATACGAACGCCACGCACCCGATTGGATTAACTGGAACATCTGGGCAAAACGCCAAAGCAGTTCACCCTTGTTGGACCTGCCACGCGTTGTTTGCCAAACCTACGGTCAATCTATTGGACGTGCGATTGCGGGCGAAGGCATCGCGCTCGCCAGCCTCACCTTGCTGCACGAAGAGTTGGCGTCAGGTTCACTTGAACAGCTTGATGCCGTTCCAACATCCACTGGAAAAGGATACTTTCTGGTGACAAGCGCGAGCGGGGCGAAGCAAGACAATGTCGGCGCTTTGAAGAAGTTTCTAACAAACTGAGGCCGCTTTATTCCCAAAACCAACAAGAGTAGCCGTTCAGGTTTCGCTCACGCGTCGCCTAGCACCGATGACGAAAAGAAGACCAGTTAACATAAGGAGACCACCTGCCGGCAATGGAATTGGTGCTATTGTCGAAACCGAAATTGCATTTGCATCGATGAATGCAATTGATGATGCGTTTGTGTCAAAATCGAAAATACTGAGTGAGGCAGACTGGAAACCGACGTTAGAAGCAATAGCGACGGCCTCATAGCCACCGCCGCCAAGGACATAATCGAAAACCTCACCACTGACCGACAGAGATAAAGTGCCGCTTAGAAAAATGCCGTCCACATCGGTGATGCCTACGTTAAACTGTAGGGCGTAAATTGGGTTTGCGAACGCTATATCGAGTGGGTCACTGTCAAAGTTCGTGGAGATTGACCCATCGAAAACGTTAAAAAGCCCGTTGGGGGCCGACAACGTACCTTCTGCATCGCCGCCCCCGAAAACGGTAATGCTATCAGGAAAAATTGCTGTACCTGCCGGGGGTAGTAATTCCGTCACGACGCCAGCTTGGCCGGAAATATCAGGGGTTATCGTCGCGGCATGGGCAAGGCCAGCATTGCAAACAAAAACGGCTAATAGCATGAGGTTGCGCAGAAAGTTCATAAACATGTTTCCTTATAAAGTGTCGTGTTCGAAGCCTGTGATCGTTATGTCCTCAAGCCGGAACTGGGAACTTGCGCCTTCGATCGGATCGAGGCCCGTATCAAGAGCACCGGCAATGAATACAGTTCCCGCAGGGTTCAGACTGCCGCTTGTGATGACCAATGCATCATACAAGACAGTATCATCCGCTGAAAAATCGCGCCCATCAGCGGCGCTAAAGTCGAACGTATCGACAAGAGCATCCTCCAAGTACAAAGATACGCGGGCGGCATCGCTGCCTACGCCAGAAATGAGTGCATCAAACCCTTCAAACTGACCGCTAAAGCCTGTCCCCGTCAAACCGTCTGCGAGGCCAAACCGAAGACCTTCGGCTCCATCGATCTCTTGCGGTCTGTCCTCGCTTATGGGGCCGCTTCGACCCGATACACCCAAATCACCGGCATGTAGGGAAGAGCCGCCAAACGTTCCGGGGTCGCGCGTTCCAAGATTGATAGCTGCCCAGATGTCGGCGTCTACATCCGCGCTCTGGTCGATAGTAATGTCGTCGTCGGTCCAGGCATCTCTCCAGGCATTTGGATTACTACGGCTGAACCTGTCCGGCGCGTCGCCCAATGAAATACTAAACGGCGTGGTTTCGGGTTCGGAGGCGTCCAGAACCTCAATCAGAATAGGCGCGACAGGCAGGCCGTCAAAGACACCACCACCGCTGACAGAAAATGTGCCAAGCACAAACTCCGTCGGTTCAACAAGACCGTCAATCGGGGCCGAGACATCGATGCTTTCTGTTAGGCTTCCGCCGGCTGTGAAGACAATGTCGTGGGCATTGCCTGCACCTGATCCAAAATCGACATCAATACTACCCGGCGTAATCGTGAGTGTAACATCGGATGTGAGTGCAATAATTCCGGTAAGTGAAACATCTATGGAAACTGCACCCTCACCTTCTGTGACTGTAACATCGCGGCTAGAAATCGAAATATTAGGGCGATCCGGTGTGTCGTCACCGCCGTCTGGGGGGATGCCGATAAAACCATCATCATCCTCAACGTTAAGCGATCCCGCGCGTATCAAAACTGCACTGTCCATCAGGCCATCTCGGGTATCTTCAACCTCTATCACCAACGTGTTTTCACCAGCTTGTGTCCGCCCGGCGAATGTCAGTGGGGTGGTGTAGGCATCTGCCCGTGTTTCATCACGAATTGCGCCATCAGCGACAGTATTGAACAATAAATCCGGATGGCTAGCAGCGAACGGAGCAGGCAAAAGTTGGTTCACTGTCAGCGCTGTGCCGTCCGACAAAACCGCAAGCTGTTCACCGTTCAGGAAAATCCGCAGCGCGTCATTGAATTCGGTTCCCGCAAATTCGCGCAGTTCCTCTGTGACGAATGCGAAATCAAAGGTCAGGACCTTACCTGCATCGGCATTCATTTCGAAGTCATAGGTCAAACGGGTCAAATCCCCATCTGATCCCTCTGCGCCAAAATCAGTGGATAGGTCCGCAGGTGCGGCCAATCTACTATCGGACGCGGTAATGCTAGCCGTGAGCTCTTCTGTGGCGCCGCCCTCCGCGACGTACAGATACAGCGGTCCGTCGGTGTCGACAGATGTGGTCAGATCAAATCCGACAACACCACCATCACCCATCGTAAAAGAGCCGTCGTTCGTGCCGCCGTAGTCAAATTCGCCAAGACGCGCTATGGATAGATCGATAATTCCGTTTTCCGTGCCCTGTGTGTCGACAGGTGTTATGCCACCGCCGCTACGAATGCTGCCAGGGGTGAACTGGCTAAATGCAGACGCATAATCAAACACGTCCAACCGCTCAAACTGGGTCGGATCATTCAGATCAATCCCGTTTGCGAGGTCTTCGGCTGTGACAAGCTGGCGGCTGAGGATGAGCGCATCCAGTTCTAGCCCCGAGAAGACACCCAGGCCGCCGCCAAGACCATCACCGTCATCCGCGATTGTGATCGAATTGAGCACGGTGCCCACAAAACTCAGATCCGCGCGGAAAATACTGGACGTGTTGTACCGGCCAATATCCTCGAACGGTAGCTCCGGAGCGTAGGGGCCAAACAATCCGCCATCAATTTCATTCGTTCCATCAAGGTCCTCTGCGATGCCCGTGGACAGCACGATGCCTTGACCCAACCCAAAGGGGTCGCCATCGAAGATACCGAATGCACGTCCGTCACCCTCAAGGGTTAAAGTCCCACCCGTGATTTCGCCGGACACACCTTCAAATAGGCTGTCGCTTAACTGCGAGGGCAAGTTGGCTTGGTTTACCCACTTAGTGTCTGCATCGAATCCCAAATCAGCTAATCCAGATGTGTCTGAACTGATCAGAGAACCCTGTGTCGACAGGTCCGGCACGGCTGTAAGTGTTAACTCTGGTGTAGGAGCGGCTGTAAGTACGAACAGTGATGGGTTTGCGGCCGCAAAATTGTTCACCAACACACTCGGCGCTACGGCAGAGGCTCCAAGTGTCGAAAATGCGCCATCGATGTTTGGTACGCCGCTCGTAGGTGTCAATACGCCGGTCGAGAAGATCGGCAGAAGCGGAAATACCGGCGTTATCGGGAATGGCGAAACAAAGAACGCAGTCCGGAATTCTGACGTGGAACTATCCAGAACAAAGTCGTCCAGTCCCTCAAGATGTGCGATGATATTGCGGGTGTCTTGCGCCAGCAGAATGTTCACGCCATCGCCAGTGACCTCGACTGTGTAATCATCCGCTCTGCCCGCAAGCACCAGTCGGTCGCCTTCGTCAGCGTCAAAGTCTGTAATGATTGCCCGACTGTCCGTTTCGTCGTCGTCACCGATGCTCCCTGTGTAGAACACATGTTCTGTCGAAAACGGAAATCCCGCGCGCAAGGTGCCAAGTATAAACTGGTCGGCACCGTCGCCTCCGGTCATTGTGTCGATTTCGTATGCATCAAATCGGATATCGCCTGCATCTGATGGTGCAAGCGTTGGATCAGTGCCGATCAAGGTGTCATCGTCAGCTCCGCCAAACAAGGTATCGGACCCCGTCAGACCGGTCAGCGTATCCTCACCTAATCCGCCCCGCAAAGTGTCATTTCCGCGAGCCGACTGGAGTGTTACGCGAATATCCGGACTGTCGCCAAAACTGGCGATCAATTCTAGTCCCTCCCATGTTCCGAAAATATCATCGTTAAAATCACCGCCGGTGATATCTACGGATTCAATGTCTCGGAACGTGGTCTGATCATTGGTGTCAGCGGTCTGATAGACGCCGTTGTTGGTATAGAAACCGAGCCTTGAGTTGTTGTTATTAACGCTGTCGCCGCCCTGATCGATTATTGCAAGGGCCGAGAGTGACCGCTCAACGGTGGATATAATAGCAGCATCAACATCGCTCCAATCCAGAACCAGTTGATCAACCTCTCCAAGTACCACCTCGAGCAATTGTTGCCCGGTCGTGATGATATACAAAGGCCGGTCAGAGATTTCAAAACGCTCAGCAGTCGTTACGATTTCACTGCCACCATTCACTATGTCAATTCCGCGCCCCGGATTGATAACATCCGCATTGCCCCCACCGTGCAAATCATTGTCGCTGATGCCGCCTTGTTCAATCAAATCAGCACCATTGCCAGTGCGTACCAGATCGAGGTTCTCGAAATTCAAAACACTCGCACCCGACGACAAGGTCATGTTGACCCGCTCATCAAAACCCGCCCTAATCGTGATGTCCTGTTCGGCATTTGCAAGGCGAATAGAAAGCCCGTCATCTCCTAAGCCGCCATCAAGGTGGAACAGCGGCGTTTCGGCCTCGCTGAAATAACGCACGGTGTCGTCACCCTCTTGGGTCAGGACAATGTCGGCACCACTGCCTGAATCGACGACATCATCACCACCACCAAGATACAATCGGTCATTGCCGGCCCCGGTCTCGATAGAATCCTCTTTGAAAGTTCCGACGATTTGGAAATTTTCAATGTTGGTAAATGTCACGCCGTCCAGCAATGACAGCCCGTCAAACGTCTGCCGCTCAATGCGTCCTGCAGACAAACCGCCAACAATGCCAAGTCCCCAATCTTCGCGTGAATAGTCAAGTTGCAATGTGTCATCATTGTCACCGCCATCGACGTAATCGTCTTGATCCGTCGATAGCAAGGGCGCGAAGATATTAGCCTGATCATCCCCAAATAGGGAGTCTCGCCCGTCAGAGCCACGGACGTTTTCGATGTTCGTGAGCGTATCACCCTGTGCGGTACTGCCGAACCCTGCCCCCGCGGACAAAAAGACTGTGACCCCAAAGCCGTCAGTATAGTCGGCCCAGTCAGCGCCGTTTCCGCCGTCCAGCACATCATTGCCAAAACCGCCGCGTAAAATATCGTTTCCGTCGGCCCCAAATATGGTGTCGTCACCGTTAAGACCTTGAATCGTATTGCTTTGCAGATCCCCTATCAGGGTGTCATTCTCATTGCTGCCGTCAAGGTCCTCAAACGTGGACCGCAGCCCATCAATGAAGGTGCCGTCGTCCTGTTCGACCTGAACAAAACCAATAGTATCGCTACCAGACCCGTTGCCAGTTCCCGCGCCCAAATCGACCGAGACAGCCGTTGCGGATCGAACGTAGCTCAGTAGGTCGCGCCCGTCCCCGCCATCGATTAACGCCGCACCATCACCGCGCGCATAGACGATGTCATCGCCAACATCTGTCGTAATCTCATCCGCGCCACCACGCCCGTCAATGATGTCATCACCAACCCAACCCGCAATCTGATTAAAGCCTGTCGTGCCTTCCAGAACATCTGCAAATGCAGACCCCATGACAGATTCGATGCTGACAAGGACATCGCCAGTCGCGTCGCCACCGTCAGCCGCCCCGCTTGCCAGATCAATTTGAACACCACCGAATGACGTAACATAACTTGTCCCGTCATGACCTAAGTTGCCAAATAGGAAATCGGAGCCTGCATCACCAAGCAAGAAATCGTCACCAATGCCGCCGCGCAAAACATCGTCGCCTCCATTGCCTTGCAGTGTGCTGTTTTCCAATGGATTGGCAGTCAGAATGTCGCTGTATGACGATCCGACAAGATACTCGATCGACGTCAGCACATCGCCTTCGGCTTCGCCGCCAGACCCGATGATTTGAGCGCCGTTCCAGACCAATGTGACCCCGACGGCAGAGTTTTCATAACTGACTCGATCGCGATCCGCACCACCATTGAGGATATCGGCACCAAGCCCTCCCTCGAGGTAATCGTTGCCAGCGCCTCCATACAAAGTATCGTCGCCCCCACGTCCGAACAGACGGTCGTTATCACCCTGCCCGCGTAGATCATCGTTAAGCGCAGCGCCTTCAAGAATATCATTGCCAGCGCCGCCGAGTGCGGCAACAACAACGTTCAAATCAGCTGAAATAACCAGTGCGTCGTCGGCATCCTGAAAATTCGCGTTGATCTGTGTTGGTGCCGCTTCTCCGTCATCGACGCCAAAGTTTTGGTAAAATCCTTCGTATTCGATACGCAATGCACCCGTAACCGGCAGTCCATCATCATCGACAGCTTCGCTTATGCGGTAGGTTTCACCGATGTCAGTCCCAACTTGACCTCCGATCACACGAAATCCTGCTTCCGGACCAACATGGAGCGCCACAGTGTCGTCGTCGATATACCGCGCCAAACCGTCAATTTCATCAAGCGCAGGCGGGCACCCGAAGTCAAAGTTTGCAATCGTAATATCGGCGATCGTAACGTCATACTCGAAGCTGAAGAACCCGAAACCGACCTTAATTGACGCGATAACTTCTGCTCCGATCCGCCCCAAAATTGGGTCGAGAAAGCAACCAGATCCAAAGTCCGAAAGACGCAAAACGCCATTCGGGATTTCGCCCGCATCGGTGTCAACTTCGCCACCCGGCAGGAATGCCGCCACAAATCCGACGATACCACCTTTGACACCGACACGCAGAACAACTGCGTCAACCGCGACCCCTGCAAAAATGCCGGCGGATGAATAAGCGATGGGCCGATATTCGAATTGTAGATCTTCGGGTTGGCGTTCGATCTGCTCTCCCGGCATCATTTCTTCGGTCGTTATGAACAAACCATCCACGAAACTGCTGCCTGGGTTTTGAAGCGCAAACGTATCGTAACCGATCGTAAAGTCGATGGTGGCCTCGGCAAATCCGTCGATGGTCAGGCCGAAGGGGCCGAAGATACGGAAAAAATACTCTCCGAACCGTGCTTCTGCGGTTATCGCAGGAATATCGTATTCGATGAGTGACACGGGACCACCGCCGGTTAGTTCTGGCAGCAGCACGTTCAAGATCAGTTCGGGGTTTTCGAACAACGGGAAGGACAAGCCACTGTCATCTTCAATGGTGGCCGTAGTCAGGCTGGCAATACCCGCATCAGACAATCCGGGCACAGCATTCAACACCTGTGCGAACAGTTCCGTCGTATCGGCCAGCTCGCTTAGGAATTCGATGGGAGTTAGACCACCAATGTCTGCAACTGCGAATTCGGGGAGATCTGGCAAATCGATATCCGGGTCAAAGCCAGGGATCATGATGCTACCAAGCGGAATGACCCCGTCATTATCGGCAAAATCACTTAACTGTTTGAGAATGCCGAGAGCTTCGGCAAAGCTTGAAAGCACGGTGACGGCTTGGGTATTTCCTGTTTCACGGAAGTAGATACCAAGCCCGTCCAGCAAGTTGAATATTCCGTCGCCGCTGGTCGGGATCGCATCAAACAATCCGATAAGGCCGACGGCATTCAGCCCATCATTGATAATCGGAAGTGGGTCGGTCAGGATGCCAACAATGTCGCCAATAATCCCCTCGAAAAGGATATCCGTAACCGGGTCTAGCATATCCACGACGGCATCCAGAAGATCACCGATTTTCATGCCCACATCCGAGAACATAATCGTCGGCGCATTGGAGGGATCGAGTGGATCCCATGCAATTTCAAGGCTCGCCATAACTCCCGGCAAAAGATCATCTGCGACCATCGTTTCAAGATCAAGTTGCAACACCGCACTGCCGCCATAGGTGACAGTCAGGTCCGCAGGGGTAAGACCTGATAGATCAAACCCAGCAGAAAATTGAATTTCGGGTGTATCAAGAGTGTCCGTCAGGCTCGCCGCGATGAACCCTTTGGCCATGGTCGCCACCGCGGAGACATCCGCAGATATGTTGGCATTCAACACCAACTCATCCTCGGGCGTATCAACAAGGGCAAGCGTGTCAGTCGCCGTGTCGTAGGTCAAATTTAGATCAAGCGTGACATCAATTGCCCCGTCAAAATCCGCACGGGCATCAAGGCTAAATGCAGACCCGCCAAGACCGATCCCACCATCCAGAATATTGACGTTCGCATTGGTTGCCGCCGTCAGCCCGACGGAAACGACCGTGCCCGTAGCCGAAGCGGTTATGCCGTCTAGGTTATCAAGTGCGGCCGCAATCGCCGCAGCTCGCGCAGCAGGATCAAGCGCGCCATCAACGACTGCAATGGCATCATCCACAGCCGTCTCAAGAGCGTCTAGGTTGAGGCTTGAAATGAGAGACGTCAAATCATCCGCGATGATCGGGATGTTTGAGAGCGTTTCTACGATAGCATCATCTTCGAGCGTCCCCAAAATAGGACGTAATTGGTCTAGAAAAGACATTTTTTCCTCCGAAATAGGAGACATGTTTTTAAAATGGGTATTGGCTAACGTTGCGGCAACCATTCCAATCGGTCAAGGCCACGCAGTGATCATTGATCCAGAAGGCCTCCCAGTTTCCTGTAATTGTTTGTTAAAAAAATCTTGCTTCGATCCAGAATAGGTCTCCTTTTTTTCGATTGGCGTTTTTTCTTACTGAGTCGGCTGTGGGAATTTCTCGTATTCAAGCTGCCTGTGAGGGCTTCGATCTTGCCGCTCGAACTGTTTTTGGACTCGTCATATAAAGCTCTCATCGGTCCGCAATGATCGAACCATTCCCGCCTAAATCAGGAGTGACAACGGCCCTGAGTTTATTGCCGAGGCTCCCAGGTATTGGATCAAAGCAGTCAAGGAAAAGACTGCAGATATCGAGCTAGGGTCTTCCAAGGCAAACAGATATCGCGAACGCTTCAACCGAAGAATGCGCGACGACTTGCCTAACGGTGAAATCTTCAACTCGTAGCGCGAGTATTAGGGTCCTATGACCGCGTTGCGGGACTTTTCTGCCGTTCGAGCTTCAAGTGCTAACGTTCGCCTCCGCAATCCTGCGAGACCGTTCTTTTTTCATGGAGCAGCAGTGCCCGTTGCCTCGTGCAAGATCGCGCGCCGGGCAAGGCTCTGTGGCGACCAAATGTCCTTGATCGTGAAATACTCTTCAAAGGCGGGCACATCAGGCGGCAGAATGACCCAAGGCTGCTTCGTCGATGTGTAAATATGAACGTCCGGCGAGAACGGGTCGGGATCATCAAGCGTGCCCACACGGACGAACCGCACGACCTCCCCCAATCCGCCGCCCATGGCGAGGTAGTTGGTCCAGAGGGTCACGTGGCATTTCGGACACCGCGCGAACCTTTGGCCTTCGTCGCTTATCGACGGGGTCAGGATCTCAGCGACCTCGCCTTTTGTAACTCTGACGCGGTCCGCTTCAATCAATGCATTGACGGCAAAAGATGCGCCGCTTTCTCGCTGGCACCAGCGGCAATGGCAGCCATGAACGATCATCGGTTCAGAAGCCATTTCATAGCGCACATGGCCACACGCACAGCCACCTTCGAAGGGTCCGTTTTTTTCTGTCATGTCGGTGTTCCTTGTTAAATATGATCGATCGTTAAATGGGCGGCTGGCCTCAATGAGACCTAATCTCAAAAACTATGCTGAAACGATATCGTCTTTCAGAGTGTCCAGAAACCCCATGACCTCACCGCCTTCGGCTTCGCGAACGCCCATTTCACCCGCGACGCTGACTACGATACCGATGAAGCATTCCCAATCGTGCGCTGTGATCCCCATGCCCTTGTGTGCAAGCGCCATGTCGCGCCCCCGATAATACATCTGCCCGCCAGTGGCATTGACGAGGAAATCAATGAGTGACTGCAGATCGCGGGCGTTGGTATCCTCATTCCGGTTGAGCCAAAACCGCGCCAGTTCATCGTGCTTCTGCGCCCTTTCAACAACCTGTGTGGCAAACACCGCAAGGGCATCATAGCCGCCAAGCCTGTCGTAAAGTGAAACGGTCATCTCAAATCTCCTTTTTGGATAATGTCGGGCTGTCGGTGGCCTGAGCGCGGCGAAAATCCCTTTTTTGTTGCGATCAGCCAAGCATTCACCCAGTGTTTTGAGAACTCACGAAGTTTGAAAACGCGATTTGCAGGAATGCACGAGGGGGGTGCGCAATGAATTGGGATGACGCACGCATATTTCTCGCGTTTGCACGGGAGGGTTCTTTTGGGGCCGCAGCCAAGCGATTGGGGGTGCAACACTCGACCGTCTCACGGCGCATTCATGCGATGGAAAGCAATCTTGCTGCGCCCTTAGTCGAACGCAGCGCGCATGGGTATGTTTTGACACAGGCGGGAAAAGACCTGCGCGCGTCGGCTCTCAGGATGGAACAAGAACTGTTGGCCTTTGAAACAGCGAGTGCGGGCCAAAGCGATGAAGCCTCTGGTGATCTTAAGGTCTCGGCAATCGCAAATATGGCGTCTTCGCTCCTCATGCCCATTTTTGCCCGTTTCAGCGAAGCGCATCCAAAGATTAACCTTCGGGTAGACGTAACAAACGATTCAGTCCGTCTCTCAGAAAGGGACGCAGATATCGCCCTTCGCCAAACCAATGCACCCGCAGAAACCCTGATCGGGACGCGGCTCACCACTGTGTCTTCGGCGGTGTACGGATCGATTGGATATTGCGATCAGGTAAAGCAAGGGAAAGCGGCTGAGAGGTGGATCGGCGTTGACTGCTGCGACTACCACAGAAACTGGACAAGGGACGCCTGCCCCTCGGCGGACCATGTTTTCTGTGTGGATGAGACATCCGTAACGGCCGCGGCCCTTCGCGAGGGCCTAGGCGTTGGGTATTTGCCCTGTTTCATGGGGGATAGCGACCCGGCCCTCACCCGGTTCCGCGCCCCTGAAAAGAAACACGATCTTGGTCTGTGGTGCCTCTACCATCGAGATCTACGTGACACCAAGCGGGTATCCTTGTTTTGCGAGCACATAAGGAAAGAAATCAAAAAGATCGCACCGCTCTTTGAGGGCAACCAGTAAATCACGAACGCCATCACTCAACAATAAATGGCGGATCGGAAGATCAATACGGCCCTCCCGCGTTTGTTGAGCGGGTCGTATCAAGACAATTGCGCTCTGCATGGCAACTGCTTTTCGCGTTTCGACCAATTTCATTGCACCGGCGGTCAATCGAGTTGTGCGTCGTTGTTGCGATAGGCTTTGGGCGTCAGGCCCGTTTCCCGTTTGAAGGCTTTATAAAATGTGGAGCGCGAGTTGAAACCGACATCCAATGATATTGTCAATGTTGACGCCTCATTCGCAATAATGAGTGGTTTAGCAGCCTCAATTCGGTGGTGTGCGATATAGTCGAAGAAGGTTGACCCGATTTGTTCATTGAGCGTTTGAGAGATCTGATTGGGCAAAGCGCCGACATGGTGTGACAGTTTTTGCAACGAAAGGTTCGGATCAAGATACAGAGCGTCCTTTTCCATAACTGTTTTGATCCGTGCGGCAAGCCGCTGGGCATGCGCCTCTGTCAAAGCAGACCGCGCATACTTCTCCTCCACCGAGTTGTCTGGCGCTTCTGGTTCTTCTGGGATCATTTCGGGTGGCGCAATAGAAGCGAACGCCATGAAAAACAACAGAAGACAGGCTGTCAGGCCGTAAATGAGCTCTTCGATAACGACGTATTCAAACCCTATGTTCCCGGCGACAAACATGAATGCAACGACACCCCATAAGGAGATTATAGAAACCACAAACCAGTCGAGCCATCGCAATTCGCGACCATCGAGGTTGGAATAATGGGACCGAAGTTTTGATCGGTATGCACGCAACTTCTTCAGCGTAGCTATGAGATAGATAAGAGATGACGCCACCCAACAGAAGATCAGGGCAAAAGTCGCCAAAGCAAGTGTAGAAGGCAGGACGCCTTTAGGGAGCTCACCCGCAATGAACATCGTCGTTTTCGTTTGGGCAGGCAGCAGCCAGTAGCCGATCATCACCAGGCCGCCTGCGATCGGCAAAACGATGTCGTGTCGCCGCATAGCCGCAGACCTCAGTTCGACCGTTTTTGCCGATACATAATAGTAGACAGCCGGCGGCTGTAAGAGCAGCAGAACCAAAACGGCCGGCAAATAAAATCCGTACATCGCTGGAGTGAACGTAAAGACGAGAGGCGTGAGAACGATACCTCCAAACACGCCAAAGACGAGCGTGAGATAAAACCGCGCAGGCCCGTCTTGCGTGCTGCGTATCGCCAACATCGCACCGGCGAGGGCAATGCCCAAGCAGACAGAAGATAGAGCAATGGTTCCATCGGTAAACATATCCATTGATAGGTCCAATTCTCTATCCGCTTCAACGGGCAATACATTTCCGCAGGTTTATTGCGATAAAATGTCCGCGCCGTCCTGCGCGGACGACAGGCTGAAATTTTTGGGTCAGTGAGGGCTCAAATTTCACAGCCAAAGAGACCCGCAATGCTTCCATTAGTCACGATCACTACCATCGCCCATGTCGCCTCTGGCGCTATCGCCGTGCTGATGGGGGCAATCGCCTTCGCCGTCCGAAAGGGCGCGACGGCCCACATCAACACTGGCCGTGCTTTCACAGCTGCGATGAGCTTCTCCTCGCTCCTTGGAGCGATCCTTGGGTTAATCAAATATGAAACCTTTTACATCACATTTCACGCAGGCATCCTCGGCATGACTTTAGTGCTGAGCGGCTGGCTCTTCGCAAAGCGACCTACCAAACATCGCGGTCCGTTGTCCTTTGCAATTGCTGGTGTGAACCTTCTGAATACCCTGGGTTTGGTCGCGGCGGGATCTTGCGCGCTGACGTTACCAGAGCAAACGTTGCGCGGATTTGCAGCCGCCGACTATTTTTTCCTTGGAGGGATAGCGGGCGTAGCCCTTGTCAACGATCTCCTCATTCTCATGCGTCAAACCCTGTCCTACAAACATCGGATTGCCCAGCACGTGTGGCGTATGTGCATCGGATTCTTCATTGCGGCAGGGTCCGCATTCACAGGACCGGGGGCCAAGGTATTCCCAGAGGCCGTACGCAACAGCGGCATACTTTCGCTGCCCGAGCTGACAATCATTCTGCTGATGCTGTTTTGGCTTTTCCGGGTTCTTCGCGGGAAAGGCCCCAAAATGCGCGCGCTTTAGGCTTGAGGGCAACTGCCAACCTGCCGCTCAGCATCGCGCACAATATCCAAAAAATCTCCAACTAAGGGCTCACCTGCTGAGCCTCTCACATTCCAAACACGCACAATCACGCGCCTTACGAAAGATAAGATTATGAAAACGATCACGACACTCACCGCCACACTGCTGGCCCATCTTCCCGTAAGCGTCTTCGCGCAAGACACGACAGAAGATACCTTTGCGGGCCACGATATTTACTTCACCGTTTCCGGAGGCTTGGTCTCTGCACCCTCGTTCCTTGGCAGTGGCGAGACGACGACTTACGCGATCCCGAACATCTCTGTCGCCATCGGGGACCGACTAAGCATCTCATTGCTCGAAGGGGTGTCCTATGACGTCTACAAGAGTAACAACCTGACCGCAGGCGCCGTTCTGACCTATGATTTTGGTCGCGAGGATACGCCTTCTAACCATCCGTTGTTGCTGTCAGGCGTTGCCTCATCAGAGATCGCGGGGCTCGGAGATATCGAAGAGACTGCCGAATTCGGTGGCTACATCGAATACACATACGGCAACCTTCAGGCCTCAATTGCGGTCCGCAAAGGTGTTGATGGTGGCCACGCCGGGATCGTTGGCGACGTTGACGTGACCTACAACGCAGCCGTCGAACTCTTTGGGGCGCAATCCGTCCTTTCGATCGGTCCTTCGGCCAGTTTCTCGGATGATCGTTACGCCAGCACCTTCTTTGATGTCTCTGCGGCTCAATCCGCGGCTTCTGGCATCAGTGAATACGATGCGGGCGGCGGCCTCATGTCATACGGCGTGCACGCCTCTGCCTATGTGCCACTAAACGAGCATGTCGCACTCGTCGGTTTTGCTGAGTTTGACCAACTTACCGGCGATGTGCGGGACTCGTCGATTGTGCAAGAACGCGGATCAGAGGAGCAGGTGACGGCCGGTCTCATGATCAACTACACCTTCTAGTGATGTGGCGCCGGGCCCGGCAACAACCTCACCAAGCAGGATGTTGCCGGCTGTCCTCGGTCAAATTCAAGGCTCGCATTTTTCGGCATGACCTCGGTTTTGCACCCGTAGCGAAGGTCTGCTTCTCTAATTGGGTGTCT
>NZ_JAHKQJ010000003.1 GCF_018861045.1 Octadecabacter sp. B2R22 | reverse complement strand
TGAACGAACAAAGAAGGCCCTCGCAGCAATGCGGGGGCCTTTTTACTGTAAGGGCTTTGATTTATCGCGACCTGCCGCTAACATCTGTTCGAGCTACAGGAGGCTATGATGACAATTTACCTTTGATCCATGTTTCAAATTCAACATTGACCAAAGGAGGCCCGTCATGGCCCCACTTCCTCCACGTTCGTTCCCATCCCCCGACACGCTATACCCTGTGATCCTGCCTGACGGCACGCTGCACAAGGGGACCGTGTTCTTGAATGCGGCCATCACCAACCCGAACATGCAAGTCGGCGATTATACCTATGCCAGCGCCCACGTGCCGCCACAGGATTGGGCCTTTCATCTGGCACCCTACCTCTTACCGCAAAGCCCAGAGATGTTGCGCATCGGTAAGTTTTGCCAGATCGCCGATGGTGTGACCTTTATCACGTCCTCCGCCAATCATCGCTACGACGGGTTCAGTAGTTTTCCGTTTGCGGTCTTCCTCGACATGGATCGCAAGCGCCCATCGATGCCTGACGCTGGGCCGGATACAACGATTGGGGACGACGTATGGATCGGGCAGGGGGCGACGATCTTGCCCGGTGCCGATATCGGGTCAGGCTGTATCATTGGGGCGAAATCGGTCGTGTTGGGGCGCATCCCACCCTACACGATTGTTGCGGGAAACCCCGCCAAACCCGTTCGCCGTCGCTTTGATGATGCGACTTGCGCGCAGCTTCTTGAAATCGCTTGGTGGGATTGGCCAATTGATGTCATTGTCCAGAACGAAGCCGCGATTTGCGGCGGTGATCTAAAGGTGCTGCTCCATGCCCAACGGACTGACTTGTAATGCTTAAGACGTTTCTTCCTTGGTATTTGCGATGGCTGTTTAAATTGCCGTGGGTTGTCTACATCGCGCTTGCGATATGGGTCGGAAGCCTCGCTTACAGTGAATATGAAAACTACCTTTTCGCCCGATTAGAGGCGGAGATCCAAAGCTCCAATGACGCGCCGACCGCAACACTGCTGTCCGATTGGACCCCGCAAGACGTGACCTCTTATGGCGAAGTCCATATCGAGGGGCTGTATTTCTCCGATCTTCCAATTGGCCAAATGGAAGTAGACGGGAATGCCTATTCGTTCGTGTTGCTGGCTGACGATCAAGGCGAGGGGGTCAAGGCGGTGCTTGTCGTCGAACCCGACGCCCTTCTACGTTTGGAACGCTACTTGGCGGCCCAAACGACGGGCAATAACATTTCGGTCGCAATCAATGGGCAGCTCAGCCGCAACCAAACTTGGGCGGCTGATGTCGATGCGGGGCTTGCGCGTATGGGCGTGCCGCGCGCGGCGGGCATCCTCGTGATCGAGCCGTTCATGGGGGACCGACGTGGGTCCATCTTTGCGCGCGCAGATGATGCGATGGCCACGACAGCAACACTCGCTGGAATCGCTGCGATTCTTGCCTTGATCGGAGGCTTGCGTCTCTTTTTTGGTAAAACGGACGCGGTGAAACACCATGCCGCACAAGTGAAGAACCGCAAGAGGGCCACGACGCAAGCCCAACAACCGAACCATAAGCCATTACCCACATCAAAGCCTGCCGAGGCATCTCCGTGGGGGACGTTCAAACCTCAAGACAACCCGATGAAACCGGCCAAGGCGCCGCAGCCGAACCCAAAGGCGACCAAGCCAGATGATGTAGTTATCCCCGCCGAACCCGCTTTTGAAAGCGTCTTTCCCGGTGGCGGGTCCGGCTTTCGAATTAAGACGGCAGATGAGATTATTCGGCAGTCATTTGGCACACTCAGCACATTGTCGGGCGCAAAGCGCGACAATGAGTGACGTTTGCTGTTGCCAAGTGCTGAAGGCCTCGCTATTTCAACGCTCGGCTTAGGGGTTTAGCTCAGTTGGTAGAGCGACGGTCTCCAAAACCGTAGGTCGTGGGTTCGAGACCCTCAGCCCCTGCCAAGCCACCGCCGATTTCGCGCGCTAAAGATGCGTTAAACGGGAGAAAACCTTGCATATTTTACCGCAAACGATCTCGTTTCATATTGGCGCGCATAAAACCGCGTCGTCCCATCTTCAAAATGTCCTTTATAAGAATCGCGGTCTATTGGCGGATGAAGGCATCCGGTTGTTCGGCCCGCGGTATTTACGCATGCAAGGGCGAAATCTTGCGGCGATGTTCAACACATCGTGGTCAGAAAGCCCGCCCCCACGCCGCACACCGAAACAACAGCTGCAGTTTTTGACCAAGACTCGCGAACACCTGCTGCTGAGCGAAGAGAACTTTGTTGGCAATCTGGCGGACAGTCGGGGGCGCATTGTCATGCCGCTGTACCCAACAGCAGCAGAGCGGCTTACGGAGGTCGTCGAGAAGTGGTCGCCGGTTCCGGTGGAGCTGTTCCTTGCGGTGCGTGATCCAGCGGCCTATCTCGCGTCAGCCTATTCACAGGCAATGTTCGGAGGGGTCCATGTGCGCCCACGACAATATCGGTTGCGCAATGATTGGCGTGACGTCGATTGGGTCGATTACGTTGAGCGGTTGCGAGACGTCTCGGGTGTTGGCCAAATCTATGTTTGGCGGCAGGAAGACTATGAACAGGTCTTGCCACAGGTGCTTTGCCGCATGTTGCGCTGGGACGATAGCAGCCGCATCGAGCCGATCCACAATCGCGTGCATCAAGGGCTGTCCGTAACCGCCGTCCAAAAGACGATTGAGGCCGCCAGCGAGGGGCAGGTCGGCAACTTGGCACGCGATGCCCGTCGCGCCTACCCTGTGGGCGAGGTTCACAAACAGTTTCAGCTTTATAATGCGTCGATCCTGCGCCGCGCGGCCGAAGTTTATGCCGCCCAAATGGCACGGATTGAACAATTAGACGGTGTGACAGTGTTGCACCCGCCGGTAGACCCTCAGAAGGGTTGAAACGACCCGCAAAGACGGTTACCTGCCTAGCCAGCTAAGACATTGGCGTATTCGCCTTAAAAGGACAGACCATGGCCCGAACCAATCCAGTTCAATTTATTCAGCAGACCCGTGCCGAAATCGGCAAAGTTGTGTGGCCCAGCCGCCGCGAAGTGGTTTTGACCACAGTGATGGTGCTGATCATGGCGGCCGTCATGGCATTGTTCTTCACGTTGGTTGACCTGATTATCCGGTCCGGCCTCGAAGGCGTGCTCAACTCTTTCTAGGGCGCAAATCATTGCTGCCCCTTGAAGTGTCGCGCTCTGCGCGTTAGAGAATCCCCAAGTTTAGATGGCGTGCAACGGATGAGTTGCACGCCGCTTTTATTTCCGGGACTCTTCAGAGGTCCCGTTCGGATCAAAAAGGACAGAGAAAATGGCACAGCGTTGGTATTCGGTTTCCGTGTTGTCGAACTTCGAAAAGAAGATTGCGGAAACGATCCGCACGACAGCCGAAGAGCAAGGTTTGGACGATCAGATCACAGAAGTTCTGGTGCCAACCGAAGAAGTCATCGAAGTGCGCCGCGGTAAGAAAGTCACCGCCGAGCGCCGCTTCATGCCTGGCTACGTTCTGGTTCACATGGAAATGTCCGATGAGGGTTACCACCTGATCAACTCCATCAACCGCGTCACTGGTTTCTTGGGCCCACAGGGTCGTCCGATGCCGATGCGGGATGCTGAAGTGCAGCAGATCCTCGGTCGCGTTGAAGAAGGTCAGGAAGCGCCACGTACGCTTATCAACTTCGAGATCGGCGAGAAGGTCAAAGTCAACGACGGTCCGTTCGAAGATTTCGACGGCATGGTCGAAGAAGTCGACGAAGAAAACCAGCGCCTCAAGGTTACGGTGTCCATCTTTGGTCGCGAAACTCCGGTCGAGTTGGAATTCACACAGGTTACGAAGCAGGGCTAAGCCCGAGAGAACCTAGTTTGCGGAATGAAAAACGCCGCCCCAAATGGGGCGGCGTTTTGCGTTGAATGTCGGGATGGCGCTAGGCTTCTTGGGTGCGCACCTGTGAAAACGATATGAGCTGCCTTGTCTTTTCATCCCAGAGCTTCAGCTTCGCATTGCGGAAGCTTTCGCCGATCGTCATGCGGTTACCCTCTGCAAGTTCTCTGTGGTCTCGCAGAACCTCGGGCAAACGGTAGAACGGGATGCGTGCGTAAACGTGATGGACGTGATGAATGCCGATGTTGGCGCTGAGCCATTGCAGAACAGGCGGCATCACGTAGTGAGAGCTGCCTCGTAGGGCAGCGTCATGCACCTGCCAGTCTTCTTCGACGTCCCAGTGTGTGTCTTCAAACTGGTGCTGCACGTAAAACAACCACATGCCCGCCGTCGCGGCCAGCAGGGTTGAAGGCAGGAACACCAGCAAGATCGGAGCCAAGCCACCAAAATACAAGATAATTGCAAGAGCAACGATGGACGCTGCATTCGTCGCCATTGCGCTGATCCAGTATTTGACGCTGTTCATCAATCCAAACGGCAGGCGGTTCTGTACCAGAAAGAGATACCCAGGCCCCAAACCGAACAGAACAACAGGGTTCCGATACAGACGGTACTTAAAACGGTTCAAAGCGGACAGTTCGCGGTATTCAGCAACGGTCATTGTGTAAACGTCACCAATGCCGCGACGATCAAGGTTACCCGATGCGCCGTGGTGAATAGAATGAGTCCGGCGCCAAACGTCATAAGGCGTCAGGGTTAAAACACCCAACACTCGGCCGGTCCAATCGCTGAGGCTTCGGCTGTTGAAGAACGCGCCATGGCCGCAATCGTGCTGGATGCAAAACAGACGCAACAGGAATGCGCCGTTTACCATCGAAATCGCAAAGGCTGCCCAGTAGCTATAAGACAGGCTCCACCATGCGAGCGCCCAAAGGGCTATGAAAGGCCCAATTGTAACCGCGAGCTCGAACCAGCTGCGCAAGGCGTTTGGTGTGCGGTAGAGTGCGAGGGTTCTAACCCACTCCTGACCGGAGCGTGGGGGCGTTGCGGGGCTCAGCCCCTCTGATATCTTGTCCATGTGCCTGCTTATGTTGTTTTCTGGTTAATGCCATACAGAAATAGCGTGGGTTTGGAGATAGCTAAAACGAAATAATGTCACTTTAGTTACCTGATCGACGGTCCATGGACGTTTTGCCGCGGCATTTACGGCCTGTGTCGCACGGTTTCGGACATCTCTCTTGCAAGAATCCCCAACCCCCGCTAAGGGAGCAGCTTGTCGGACATCCGACATCCCATGTGGGAGGCGAGTCGCACGCGTGCGTCAAACTAGACCACATCCACATAGGTTACAGGAACGCGTCCCGTAACCGGACAAAAGGAGAAGCCTCATGGCTAAAAAAGTCGCTGGCACTATGAAGCTGCAAGTTGCAGCTGGCCAAGCCAACCCATCCCCACCTGTTGGCCCTGCATTGGGTCAACGCGGCATCAACATCATGGAATTCTGTAAAGCGTTCAACGCGAAGACAGCTGACCTTGAGCCAGGTGCACCATGCCCAACGGTAATCACATATTACCAAGACAAATCCTTCTCCATGGACATTAAGACGCCACCAGCGTCCTATTTCCTCAAGAAGGCTGCCAAAGTGAAGTCCGGCGCGAAAACACCTTCTCGCGAAGTTGTCGGCACAGTGACCACTAAGCAGGTTCGTGAGATTGCAGAGGCCAAAATGAAGGACCTCAACGCAAACGACATCGAAGGCGCAATGAAAATCATTCTGGGCTCCGCTCGGTCAATGGGCATCGAGGTTAAGTAAGATGGCAAAACTCGGAAAACGCACAACCGCCGCCCGCGAAGCATTCGCAGGCAAAGAGCTCGTCACTGTATCCGAAGCTGTTGCTTTGGTTAAAGACAACGCAAAAGCGAAATTCGATGAAACTATCGAAATCGCTGTTGTTCTCGGTGTTGACCCACGTCACGCAGACCAGATGGTTCGCGGCAAAGTTGCCCTGCCAAACGGCACAGGCAAAACCATGCGCGTTGCTGTCTTCGCACGTGGTGACAAAGCTGACGAAGCTAAGGCTGCAGGCGCTGACATCGTTGGCGCAGAAGACCTGATGGAAACAGTTCAGTCCGGCAAGATCGAATTCGATCGCTGCATCGCGACACCTGACATGATGCCAATCGTTGGTCGTCTTGGTAAGGTACTGGGCCCACGCAACCTGATGCCAAACCCAAAAGTTGGCACAGTGACAATGGACGTCAAAGACGCCGTTGAAGCTGCAAAAGGCGGCGAAGTTCAGTTCAAAGTCGAAAAAGCTGGTGTGGTTCACGCCGGTGTTGGCAAAGCGTCCTTCACAGCTGCAAAGCTCGAAGAAAACGTTTTGGCATTTGTTGATGCGGTTCAGAAGGCAAAGCCATCTGGCACCAAAGGCACATACATGAAGAAGATCTCTTTGACTTCTACTATGGGCCCAGGTGTTACACTGAACATCGACAACGCGACTGGTAACTAAAGGGATAGTCGCACCAGCGGCTTCATCTTAGATCAGCTTAAGACGTAAAGGCGTCCCAATCGGGGCGCCTTTTTCAATTGACGTGCTAGATGTCTGCTATGCGGACGAAGCCGACTTTAGCTTTGGTTGTGCAAGCGTAGATATATGCTTTTGCGTCTTTGACTTGCAAAGTCATTGAAACACTTGAATGCTGAATTTTGAAGTCGCGGCAGACATCGCACAGCAAGGCAAATTTGAGAGCCCAGAACGGAATGCAGCATGTAAAAGAACCGATTTGTTTGGATGAATATCCTGGTCTTCGCTTGCGGTGGAATATCCTGCAATTCATCGTTTACTGTGCGGTGTTGGCCCTGTTTTACCTACTCATTTACCTTATGGATCGCGGGTCTCTCCCCGTTGCGGTTAAAGAGTTTCTGTTTTCACCCTTGGAAATATGCGGTTGGTGCCGATCACGCTACGAGGTGTTGCAAACTTTTGACGGGCGGTCTGGTGATGTGTACGCGCTCTTGTTCATACCATCACTGGTATGCTCAGTCATTGGCGGGCTTGGATTCTCTGTGTTGTACAAGGCGGTTGAGACCCGTGCTTTTGAATTAGATCCGACACGCGAACTAGCAGTGCCTGGCGTTAGGTGGCGGGTTGTCGCTCGGATAGCCATATATATCGTCATAGCATACTTGACTGTACCTACCGAATTGGCCCCGAACACATTGGGTTTTAAATTCATTATTGTTCTTCCCGCCTTCCCGCTATTCCTCAGTCTGGTTGTCACGGTATTTAGCGCAGATATTGGGAAGTTAAGTGGATGGTGTTTGATGAGGCGCGCAGGGGGAGGAGCAGCGAGTTAGAAGAACAGTTGGCGAGTCGATGGAGAGTTGCAAAACAGTCCTGTGCTGCAAGCGCAGTATCCGGTAAAATGGGCTCCTACCCGCCATTCGCTTCATCCGCATTCTTTACTTCACAAACGAGCTCAACCTCTCTAAACGCATCCATGCACATATGCCTTGATTCGTCTTGGCGTGCATTCGTCCGAGACGGTGGGTGGTCCTAGACCATAAATCCTGCCTGAGGCGGGAAAGACCGAGATTTACTGGCGCTCTCTATGGGTTCCACTCCTGATCGGCTCAACCCCGTTAAATTCGAGGACTTCTACGTTTGATCCGCAAGGGTCAAGCAAACTTGAGCCGGGGCCGGAATTCTTCCCAAGCCCCATATTTGGAGTGAAACTGTGGATAGAGCACAAAAAGAACAATTGGTCGAAGATCTCGGCCAAATCTTTGAAAGCTCTGGCGTCGTTGTGGTTGCCCACTACGAAGGCCTGACAGTTGCTGAGATGCAAGACCTGCGTGCCCGTGCACGTGAAGTCGACGCATCTGTACGCGTTGCCAAAAACAAGCTCGCCAAAATTGCCCTTGAAGGTAAGCCATGCGCAAGCATCGCTGATCACCTGACAGGCATGACCGTTCTGACTTATTCTGAGGATCCTGTGGCTGCGGCCAAGGTTGCTCAGACGTTTGCCAAAGAAAACGACAAGC
This sequence comes from Octadecabacter sp. B2R22, assembly GCF_018861045.1. GTDB lineage: Bacteria > Pseudomonadota > Alphaproteobacteria > Rhodobacterales > Rhodobacteraceae > Octadecabacter. Next base: position 19,542 of record NZ_JAHKQJ010000003.1, on the reverse strand, counting down.
TCGTTATCCTTGGTGGCGCTATGGGTGAGACGGCACTTGACGTCGCTGGTGTTAAAGCAGTGTCCGAAATGCCATCCCGTGAGGAGCTTATTGCTTCCATCGTGGGCTGCATCGGTGCACCTGCCTCCAACATCGCCGGCGCAATTGGCGCGCCTGCTTCCAACATCGCAAGCGTTCTCTCAACGATCGAAGAGAAAGCTGCCTGAAGCAACTTGAATGGCTGACGTAGGGAATACCCCCTGTCGTTGGAACACAAACTTAGAAATGGAAAAGCAAATGGCTGATCTGAAAAAACTTGCAGAAGAGATCGTCGGTCTGACACTTCTCGAAGCACAAGAACTGAAAACCATCCTCAAAGACGAGTATGGCATCGAACCAGCTGCCGGTGGCGCTGTAATGATGGCTGCTGGCGGCGACGCTGGCGGTGCAGCAGCAGAAGAGAAGACTGAATTTGACGTCGTTCTCAAGAATGCTGGCGCATCCAAAATCAACGTGATCAAAGAAGTTCGCGGCATCACTGGTCTTGGCTTGAAAGAAGCTAAAGACCTCGTTGAAGCTGGCGGCAAGATCAAAGAAGGCGTTGATAAAGCTGAAGCAGAAGACATCAAAGGCAAGCTGGAAGCAGCTGGCGCAGAAGTCGAAGTGGCCTAAGCCCTTCTCTTCGGAGCATACCTTTTTGGTATACAGAAGCGGCGGTCCCTCGGGGCCGCCGTTTTTGTTCCGCAACGGCCAAAAGCCGCCATTCGGGGTCTGCGCAGCGAGTGTCTGCTTTGAGCTCATAGTGCAAGATGCTGCAGATCGTATTAATGTCAGTTGAGTAATCCAAAGCGGAAGCTCGGTGTGGTATCTAGCTAAGTGCTTAGCGTGCATAAGTCCGCGAGGGCTTCGAGACAACGGTACGCGGCACTTTTAGACCGTCCGCGCTCGGTAAGCACGGCGTAAAAGCCACGGTCATATTCCTTGTAGTCATCATAAGCTTGGACCAACCGACCATTTGACAAATAGGTGTCGACCATGCCGCGTGCACCTAGAGCAAGGCCTCGGCCAGATGCGCAAGCCTCCAACAGGTAGACGTAGTTGTTAAAGCTGGTGGTCGGGCGCGCGCTGGCAGAGATCCCGTTGGCTGCAAACCAATCTTCCCAATTTGCCCAGCCCCGGTTCGGCGTGGCCATCTCCAGCAATTCGAAACCCTGCCAGTGCGATGACGGCGCTGAGAGTTCTTTGGCATGCCGTTCCTTGAAGCCAGGCGCGCACACCGGTTTGACGGCCTCAGCAAACAACAAAACAAAGTCGTTTGCGTTAAGGTTGCCAACGTCATAGTCGAAGACAATGTCGATTTGTGGGTCGAGGTGCGCATCCAAGGCCTCGTATTCCGATGTGATGACCCGCACTTTCGCGACATCGGACATCGCATGCTGTAGGCGATCAAAGACTGGCATAATCAGCAGGTGAGAAATCGCGTGCGTGCATCCGATTGTGACCGGTAGGTCGGCATCCCAATCTGCAATCACCTGCAGGCCATCGCGGATGCTGTCCAGCCCCTGACTGACCCGAAGGTACAAGTGCTTCCCTTGTTCTGAGAGGTGCACGCGTTGCTTGTGCCGCTCAAAGAGCGATGCGCCCAAAGCAGCTTCCAGCTCGGCGATATGGCGGCTGATCGACGACTGCGATGTGTTCAACTGCTGTGCAGCGGCTGTGAAGCTCTGCAGTCTCGCGCTTGCCTCAAAAGCAAGGAGACACCGCGTAGAGGGAAGATGAGGTCGCCGGTTGTTCATATCAATTTCGATATCAAGTCTGTTGACAATTGCAATATCTGACGGCGATTTTCTGGGGTAGCGTCCTGGGTGACTTTTACGTCCAGCCAAGGGGGCCCTATGTCGTCAGCGACCACAAACACATCCGAATTGACGGCAGGCACACCTGCTGGCGAAAGCCGCGAATGGAACTGGCATCCCGATTTGCCAATCAATACATCGCCGGTGTTTGAAAAGCCGCCCCGCCCCTTTGCCTCGTTGAGATGGTACGCGGGCGCTTGGCTGCCGATTTCGGAACTGTTGCTCTACGTCGTGATCGCATTTGCTGTTTGGAGCTGGCTTCAGCCGCCCCTGGAGCAGACCCAAACACTGGCGCCCGGCTGGATCGCTGCGATTTGGCTGCGCAATATTGCGATGCTCGTGGCGTTTGCGACGATTTTGCATCTCTGGCTTTACACATGGAAGAAGCAAGGCGATGCCTTGCGGTATGATCGCCGGGGGCCAACTGCAAAGGCCCGCATTTTTGCCTTTGGCAGTCAGCTTTGGGACAATGTGGCCTATTCCCTGATCAGTGGGGTGGGCATCTGGACGATCTATGAGGCCGGTCTTTGGTGGGGCTATGCCAATAGTGTGCTGCCAACCGTAACGCTGAGCGCAAATCCGGTTTGGTTCGTCCTGTGGTTCCCTTTGATTGGCGTTTGGTACTCGTTCCACTTTTACTGGGCGCATCGGTTCCTGCATTGGGCCCCGATGTACCGTCGCGTGCACTCAGTCCATCACCGCAATATTGCGGTCGGGCCTTGGTCGGGCTTTTCGATGCACCCGATCGAACATGTGTTGTACCTGTCATCGCTGCTGATCCATCTGGTCGTCCCGTCGCACCCCATTCACATGCTGTTTCATTGCTATTGGCTGACGCTGGCGACGACGACGTCCCACTCTGGCTATGACGCTTTGATCCTTGGCAAGAATGCGCGGATGGAGATGGGGACATTCTTCCACCAGCTGCATCATCGGTATTTTGAGTGCAACTACGGTACGGCGGAAATGCCTTGGGACCGCTGGTTTGGGTCATTCCATGACGGTACCGCCGAAGGGCTGCGCACGGTGCGTGCGCGCAAGAAACCAACAGCATTGCGGAAGTAAATCATGACACAACGTATCCTTGTGACCGCCGGAGCCGCCGGCATCGGGCGCGCCATTGCCGAAGCATTCCTCGCCGACGGCGCAGATGTCGCGATCTGCGATGTGGATAGCGACCAGCTTGCCGCGATGCAGGAGGCATATCCGACGCTGATTGCTGGCCAGGTTGACGTCACAAACGAGGCGGAAATGGACGCCTTTTTGCAGCAACTTAAAGAGAGATGGCAGGGGATTGATGTCGTCTGTGCAAATGCGGGAACAGGCGGGCCAGCGGGCCGCATTGAAACGCTCGACTTCGACGAATGGCAGCACTGCGTGGCAACCAATTTGCACGGCAGTTTCCTGACCTGCAGATGGGCCGCCCGGCTCATGCGTGCGCAAGGCAGCGGCTTGATCTGCCTGACCTCCTCGACTGCTGGGCAATTGGGCTATCCCCTGCGCAGCCCCTACGCATCAGCAAAGTGGGCCATCGTTGGCCTGACAAAGACCCTCGCGATGGAGCTTGGCGAGGCTGGCGTGCGCGTGAACGCCATCTGCCCGGGCGCGGTAGAAGGGCCGCGCATGGACCGCGTTATCGAGAATGAGGCATCCGCACGCAGACAAGCCATTGATGCTGTGCGCCAAAGTTATGTCAAAGGCGTGTCGATGAAGACATGGGTCACAGCTCAGGACGTCGCCAATACGATCCGCTTCCTCGCGTCCCCCTCAGGGTCCAAAATCTCAGGTCAGATACTTGCTGTGGACGGCCATACAGAAACGCTAGCGCCGTAAGAGACGAGAAACATGAAGCTCAAGAACATTTACACATACGGCGGCGAGCCCGCACAACGGTTCCTGACAGTTGCTGACTTCATCCAACTGCGTGGAACTCGTAAATTTACCTCAACGGTGCCCAACACATTCGAGGAGGCCCAAGCCTGCGCCGAGGCGGGTATTGACCATTTGTCGATTTGGGATGAGCTGACGCCGACCATCCGCGCCGCCGCCCCGCAAATCTTTATCAACGCTGCACTGCCGATGTCGCAATACGTGACTAAAGATGAGATTCTGCGTGCCGCAATGAAGGCCGCCGAGGCGGGAGCCGATTCAATACAGACGCCGCGCAGTTTGGAAGTGGTTGAGATGTTGGCGAAAGAAGGTTTGTCCGTTCAAGGCCATCTCGGCCTGATCCCACGCCGATCAACGCAAGTTGGCGGTCTGCGTATAATAGGAAAGACGGCAAAAGAGGCGCTGACGCTGCTGGATCAGTTTCGCAGGTTGGAAGATGCCGGTGCATTCGCGGTTGAGGTGGAATGTGTGGCATCAGATGCGCTTGATGCCATTCGCCACCATTCAAACCTCGTGACCCATTCCATCGGGGCAGGCCCATCCGCCGATGTCGTCTTGCTGTATCTTGAGGATATCTGTGGAGATGTTGAAAATCCGCCGCGTCACGCAAGGGCATTCGGTGACCTGCTCGCTATTCGCAAAAAGCTCGCGTCCGAACGGGCCAAGGCGCTCCGAGGGTTTCGAGCCGCCGTCGTTGAGGGACAATTCCCCGGCGAAGAGGAGACTGTCAAAATGTCATCAGGCGAATTCGGCTTGCTCAAAGAGGCACTCGAAAAGCACTGAGCACCGTCAAGCTCCCGAGAGGTCGTTTAACTGGCCAAGTACATCCCGCGCCATTGAAGCTCTACCGGTTTCTCATTGCACAGTTCTGCATTCACTTATGCGCAGTGGACAGCGCATAAAGTCTAGGCTGCTGGATGTCTGCAAGCCAAACAGAACCGCCGTTCCACAAATCCATTTGAATGGCAGAGTAGTCCGCAGAGCGGACCTCCGCGCAGTACGCAGCGAAAGTTGGCTCTCCGCGTCTAGTATCGGGCGAAACAAGCGGCCCTTGGATACCTTTACCGCCCCTTCGCTCTCAGCGGATCATCCATCCAAGGCCGCTCTGTTCCTTTCAGCACGCGCTTCTTCGGGCCGCGGCGCTTGTCTTTCTTGGCGTCATTCCGCTGCGCCTCCACCTCTTCAATCATCCGCTGCGTGTCGCCCCATTTCGGCTGCATCCGGGCTTTCTCCAACACCTTTTCGGGCCGCAGAATGTAATCCATCGTGTCTGGCCCTTCGATCAGTTTTGCCAACCTGAAATGCATGAACGCCCGCAGCACGCGGTTCATGCGCGGTTGGTATCCGGGGCCGAGGCCTTTGAAAAATTTGATCACATCCTCATCCAGTGACATCGTCACCTTCTTGCGTTTCGGGTCCCGTTTGTCCTGATCCTCCCAAATCCTGTCCCAGTCGCGGGGCAGGGCGCGGGTCTCACTCAGGAACCCCATCAGCTCGTAGTCCATCATCTTCATCGCATCGACGCCCAGCCCCCAATGTTTGAGGTCTGTCTTCGTCATCTGTTTTGGGTCAACTTCACGCATGGTTCTCTCCTGTCTTGAGGGGGCCATTGTGACGTGAGCCGGTTAATTCGGTCCGAAACAGGCGTTCCGGCTCATAACCATATCGTAACCATACCAGCCCCATACGGGTCCCATATGCGCTTTTTCTTGACCTCGGGTACTCTTTGTTTCAGGATTGGGGGCAGGTCGGGCGCGCGTAGCGTCTGGCACAAGGTGGCGTTCGGCCCCTTGTCATTTCTTTAATCACATCCTATTTAGCACGTTCACGCGGCTTCGATTGATTCGGGGCCGCTCTTTCTGTCTTGAAGCATGGAGCCACTTCACCCCCTAAAAACCGTTTGTTTTCAGGGGCAGGCAAAACGTTTTGAGCAGACCTTCCTTGGCAAGCCTCCCGTAGTTTCGGGGTGTTTTCCAAGGCAGGATATGGGGTCGAGAGCTACGCAATGGGTCGCGTGGCGAGAATGGACCCCTTTTTTGTCGTCTCGTATGGTCGCCCGTGCAGTCGCCCAACTGTTCGTGCGCCGGTGAGAATTTGAAAGGTGTCCAACCAAATGGCGCAAACGTTCCTCGGTCAGAAACGTCTCCGTAAATACTACGGTAAAATCCGCGAAGTCCTCGACATGCCGAACCTCATTGAGGTTCAGAAATCATCCTATGATCTGTTCCTGCGCTCCGGCGACAGTGACACGCCGCTCGACGGCGAAGGCATCAAAGGTGTTTTCCAGTCGGTCTTCCCAATTAAAGACTTTAACGAAACTTCTGTTCTCGAATTCGTAAAATACGAGCTCGAAAAGCCGAAGTACGACGTTGAAGAGTGCCAGCAGCGCGACATGACATATGCCGCACCGCTTAAGGTCACTCTCCGTCTGATCGTGTTTGATGTGGATGAAGACACTGGCGCGAAGTCGGTTAAGGACATCAAGGAACAAGACGTGTTCATGGGCGATATGCCTTTGATGACGCCAAACGGTACGTTCGTTGTGAACGGTACTGAGCGTGTAATCGTTTCCCAGATGCACCGCTCGCCAGGCGTTTTCTTTGACCACGACAAAGGCAAAACACACAGCTCGGGTAAGCTGTTGTTCGCATGTCGTATCATTCCTTACCGTGGTTCTTGGTTGGATTTCGAATTCGACGCCAAAGACCTCGTGTTCTGCCGTATCGACCGTCGCCGCAAATTGCCGGTAACGACGCTTCTATACGCGCTTGGTCTCGACCAAGAAGCGATCATGAACGCCTACTACGACACGGTTGACTACACATTCGACAAGAAGGCGAAAGCTTGGAAAACCAAGTTCTTCCCAGAGCGTGTGCGCGGTACGCGCCCAACGTTCGACCTTGTTGACGCAAAGACTGGCGAAGTGATTGCCGAAGCGGGCAAAAAAGTTACGCCACGTGCTGTTAAGGCGCTGATTGACGCTGGTGAAGTCACTGAACTGCTCGTTCCTTATGAGCAGATCGTTGGCAAATTCGCAGCCGAAGACATCATCAACGAAGAAACCGGTGCGATTTACGTCGAAGCCGGTGACGAGTTGACGCTGGAGTACGACAAAGCAGACGAATTGATCGGCGGTACGCTGAAAGAGCTCGTTGATGCTGGCGTTAAAACGATCCCAGTTCTGGACATCGATAACGTCAATGTTGGCCCATACATGCGCAACACAATGGCGGCAGACAAAAACATGGGTCGCGAAACTGCGCTGATGGATATCTACCGCGTTATGCGTCCGGGCGAGCCGCCCACCGTTGATGCCGCTTCCACATTGTTTGACAGCTTGTTCTTCGACTCTGAGCGTTACGACCTGTCCGCCGTTGGTCGCGTTAAGATGAATATGCGTCTTGCTTTGGATGCCGAAGACACAATGCGCACATTGCGCAAAGAAGACATCGTATCCTGCATCAAAGCGCTGGTTGAACTGCGCGACGGCAAGGGCGACGTGGACGACATTGACCACCTTGGTAACCGTCGTGTGCGTTCCGTTGGCGAGCTGATGGAAAACCAGTACCGTGTTGGTCTGCTCCGCATGGAGCGCGCCATCAAGGAGCGTATGTCCTCTGTCGAAATCGACACTGTGATGCCGCAGGACCTGATCAACGCGAAACCAGCTGCTGCTGCGGTTCGTGAATTCTTTGGTTCCTCGCAGCTGTCTCAGTTTATGGACCAAACCAACCCGTTGTCCGAAGTCACGCACAAGCGCCGCTTGTCCGCGCTTGGGCCAGGTGGTCTGACACGTGAACGTGCTGGTTTTGAAGTACGTGACGTTCACCCAACGCACTACGGTCGTATGTGTCCGATTGAGACACCGGAAGGCCCGAACATTGGTCTGATCAACTCGCTCGCGACTTTTGCCCGCGTCAACAAGTACGGCTTCATTGAAACACCGTATCGGGTTGTCACAGACGGAAAGGTTACGGACGAAGTTCACTACATGTCCGCGACCGAAGAAATGCGTCACACAGTGGCGCAGGCCAACGCGAACCTGAACGAAGACATGTCTTTCGTGAACGACCTCGTGTCCACACGTCAGAACGGTGAATACACACTCGCTCAGAACTCATCTGTTGATCTGATCGACGTTTCGCCAAAGCAGTTGGTCTCCGTAGCGGCCTCCTTGATCCCGTTCCTTGAAAACGATGACGCCAACCGTGCCTTGATGGGTTCGAACATGATGCGTCAGGCGGTTCCACTGCTTCAGGCAGAAGCTCCGCTTGTTGGTACTGGTATCGAAGAAGTTGTTGCACGTGACTCTGGCGCTGCGATCATGGCGAAACGTGGTGGTGTCATCGACCAAGTTGATGCGACACGTATCGTTGTTCGCGCGACGTCTGACCTCACCGTTGGTGACCCTGGCGTTGACATCTACCGCATGCGCAAGTTCCAGCGTTCCAACCAAAACACCTGCATCAACCAGCGCCCGCTGGTGAAGGTTGGTGACACGGTTCTTAAGGGCGAAGTTATTGCTGACGGTCCATCCACGGATATCGGTGAACTCGCACTTGGTAAAAACGTGGTCGTCGCGTTTATGCCTTGGAACGGCTACAACTACGAAGACTCCATTCTGATCTCCGAACGCATCGTGCGTGACGACGTATTCACATCGATCCACATCGAAGAATTCGAAGTCGCAGCGCGTGATACGAAGCTCGGCCCAGAAGAAATCACACGCGATATTCCAAACGTCGGTGAGGAAGCCCTGCGCAACCTCGACGAAGCGGGTATCGTTTACATCGGTGCAGAAGTTGAACCGGGTGATATTCTTGTTGGTAAGATCACGCCAAAAGGCGAAAGCCCGATGACGCCAGAGGAAAAACTCCTCCGTGCCATCTTTGGTGAAAAAGCGTCTGACGTTCGTGACACATCCCTGCGCGTTAAGCCTGGTGATTTTGGTACGGTCGTTGAAGTTCGTGTGTTCAACCGCCACGGCGTTGAAAAAGACGAACGTGCGCTTCAGATCGAGCGTGAAGAAGTCGAACGTCTTGCACGTGACCGCGACGATGAGATGACGATCCTTGATCGCAACATCTACGCGCGTCTCAGCTCTATGATCACAGGCAAAACAGTTGCCAAGGGTCCAAAGGGCATCAAAACAGGCGCAACAATCGATGCAGCGATGCTCGAAGAGTTGCCACGCAGCCACTGGTGGCAGCTGGCTCTGAAAGAAGAAGACGACGCACAGATCGTTGAAGCCCTCAACGAACAGTACGAAGCGCAGAAGAAACTGCTCGACGCACGGTTCGAAGATAAGGTTGAGAAAGTGCGCCGCGGCGATGATCTGCCTCCGGGCGTGATGAAGATGGTTAAAGTCTTCGTTGCGGTGAAGCGTAAGCTTCAGCCGGGCGATAAGATGGCAGGTCGTCACGGGAACAAAGGTGTTATTTCCAAGGTTGTACCAATGGAAGACATGCCGTTCCTGCAAGACGGTACACCAGTCGACTTCTGTCTGAACCCACTCGGCGTTCCATCCCGTATGAACGTTGGTCAGATTCTGGAAACTCACATGGGTTGGGCCGCACGCGGTCTCGGCATTGAGATCGACGAAGCGCTCGGTGAATACCGTCGTAACGGTGATCTCTCACCAGTGAAGGAAGCCATGAAGATTGCTTACGGCGAGGATGTTTATTCTGAGGGCGTGGCTGACATGACCGACGATGAACTGATCGAAGCCGCCGGCAACGTCACACGTGGTGTTCCAATCGCGACGCCTGTCTTTGACGGCGCGAAAGAAGCAGACGTTAACGACGCGCTGACACGCGCAGGGTTCGACACATCCGGTCAATCGGTGCTGTTTGACGGCCGCACGGGTGAGCAATTCTCCCGTAAGGTCACAGTGGGCGTTAAGTACCTGCTGAAACTGCACCACCTTGTCGATGACAAGATCCACGCACGTTCCACAGGGCCATACTCCTTGGTCACGCAACAGCCGCTGGGTGGTAAAGCCCAGTTCGGTGGTCAGCGTTTCGGGGAAATGGAAGTCTGGGCACTAGAGGCATATGGCGCGGCATACACGCTGCAAGAGATGCTGACAGTGAAATCCGATGACGTGGCTGGCCGGACGAAAGTCTACGAAAGCATCGTTAAGGGCGAAGACAACTTTGAAGCTGGCGTGCCAGAATCCTTCAACGTTCTCGTGAAAGAAGTACGGGGCCTCGGCCTCAACATGGAACTCCTGGATGCCGCAGAGGACGACGAATAGGGCCTCGGCCCTATTCCTCACCACCCTCTTAACGCACCCAATTCAAGGAATTGAAGATGAACCAGGAACTGACAAACAACCCGTTTAACCCGCTCACACCGGCAAAAACGTTCGACGAAATCAAGGTCTCTTTGGCCTCTCCAGAACGGATCCTGTCGTGGTCCTTCGGTGAGATCAAAAAGCCGGAAACCATCAACTACCGTACGTTCAAACCAGAACGCGACGGCTTGTTCTGCGCACGTATTTTTGGGCCAATCAAAGACTACGAATGCCTGTGCGGCAAATATAAGCGCATGAAGTATCGCGGCGTTGTCTGCGAGAAATGTGGTGTTGAAGTTACGCTTCAAAAAGTACGCCGTGAGCGTATGGGCCACATCGAACTGGCCGCACCTGTTGCGCACATCTGGTTCCTGAAGTCCCTGCCATCCCGCATCGGCCTGATGCTGGACATGACTTTGCGTGACCTTGAACGCATCTTGTACTTTGAAAACTACGTTGTGATCGAACCGGGTCTTACAGACCTGACATACGGTGCCTTGATGACTGAGGAAGAATTCCTCGACGCACAAGACGCCTACGGCATGGACGCATTCACCGCGAACATCGGTGCTGAAGCGATCCGCGAAATGCTGGCTGCAATCGACCTCGAAGGCGAAGCTGAAATGCTGCGTGAAGAGCTGAAAGTTGCGACTGGCGAATTGAAGCCAAAGAAGATCATCAAGCGTTTGAAGATCGTTGAAAGCTTCATCGAGTCCGGCAACCGTCCTGAATGGATGATCCTGACCGTTGTGCCTGTGATCCCACCAGAGCTGCGCCCACTGGTGCCGCTGGATGGTGGTCGTTTCGCAACGTCTGACCTCAACGACCTTTACCGTCGTGTGATCAACCGGAACAACCGTCTCAAGCGTCTTATCGAACTGCGCGCACCTGACATCATCGTTCGCAACGAAAAGCGGATGTTGCAGGAATCTGTTGACGCATTGTTCGACAACGGCCGTCGTGGCCGCGTGATCACTGGCGCCAACAAGCGCCCGTTGAAATCACTGTCTGACATGCTGAAGGGTAAGCAAGGTCGCTTCCGTCAAAACCTTTTGGGTAAGCGCGTCGACTTCTCCGGTCGTTCGGTCATTGTGACCGGTCCGGAACTGAAGTTGCACCAATGTGGCTTGCCCAAAAAGATGGCTTTGGAACTGTTCAAACCGTTCATCTACTCGCGTCTCGAAGCCAAAGGCCTGTCTTCCACAGTGAAGCAAGCCAAGAAGCTCGTTGAAAAAGAGCGTCCCGAAGTTTGGGATATCTTGGACGAAGTGATCCGTGAACACCCTGTCATGCTGAACCGTGCGCCTACGCTGCACCGTCTTGGTATTCAGGCGTTCGAACCTGTTCTTATCGAAGGTAAAGCCATCCAGCTGCACCCGCTTGTATGTTCTGCGTTTAACGCTGACTTCGACGGTGACCAAATGGCTGTGCACGTTCCACTGTCCCTTGAGGCACAGTTGGAAGCGCGCGTTCTGATGATGTCCACGAACAACGTTCTGTCACCTGCAAACGGCGCGCCGATCATTGTTCCGTCACAGGATATGATTTTGGGTCTGTACTACACGACCATCGAACGCGAAGGCATGAAGGGCGAAGGCATGGTCTTCTCCGACATCGAAGAAGTTGAACATGCTTTGGCATCTGGTGAGCTGCACCTGCACGCGAAAATCCAAGCCCGCATTCCGCAGATCGACGCGGAAGGCAACGAAGTCATGCAGCGTTTTGAAACGACTCCTGGTCGTGTTCGCCTTGGCGCACTATTGCCATTGAACAACAAAGCGCCGTTCGAACTGGTGAACCGCCTTCTGCGTAAGAAGGAAGTTCAGCAGATCATTGATACGGTCTACCGTTACTGTGGTCAGAAAGAATCTGTCATCTTCTGTGACCAGATCATGACTATGGGCTTCCGCGAAGCGTTCAAGGCTGGCATCTCGTTCGGTAAGGACGACATGGTTATCCCTGACACGAAGTGGACTTTGGTCAACGAGACACGCGATCAAGTTAAAGATTTCGAACAACAGTACATGGACGGCCTGATCACTCAGGGTGAAAAGTACAACAAAGTTGTCGATGCTTGGTCAAAGTCGAACGACAAAGTTACTGACGCTATGATGACAACCATCTCGACCACTGGTCGTGCGGAAGACGGTTCTGAAAATGAACCAAACTCTGTTTACATGATGGCTCACTCCGGTGCGCGTGGTTCCGTAACACAGATGAAACAGCTGGGCGGTATGCGTGGTCTGATGGCCAAGCCGAACGGTGAAATCATCGAAACGCCGATCATCTCGAACTTTAAAGAAGGCCTGACCGTTCTCGAGTACTTCAACTCGACACACGGTGCTCGTAAGGGTCTGTCCGATACCGCGCTTAAGACAGCGAACTCCGGTTACCTGACACGTCGTCTGGTGGACGTTGCACAAGACTGCATCGTGCGCCAAGTCGATTGTGGAACGGATATGGCCATCACCGCAGAAGCAGCTGTTAACGATGGTGAGGTTGTTGCGTCCTTGTCCGAACGCGTCTTGGGCCGTGTGTCCGCTGACGATGTTCTGGTTCCGGGTACGGAAGACGTGATCGTCAAAGCCGGTGAGCTGATCGACGAACGCTCTGCTGATGCAATCGAAACAGCCGGCGTTGCCAAGATGCGCATCCGCAGCCCACTGACATGTGAAGCTGAAGATGGCGTTTGTGCAATGTGCTACGGTCGTGACCTTGCACGCGGTACACGGGTTAACATCGGCGAAGCTGTCGGCATTATTGCTGCGCAGTCCATCGGTGAACCTGGTACACAGCTGACAATGCGTACATTCCACATTGGTGGTGTTGCGCAGGGTGGCCAACAGTCCTTCCTCGAAGCATCCGCGGACGGTAAGGTCGAACTGCGCAACGCTCAGCTCCTCGAAAACGAGTTTGGTGAGCAGGTTGTTATGGGCCGGAACATGGTTCTCGCGATCATGGACGAAAACGGTGAAGAACTTGCCAATCACAAGGTCGGCTACGGTTCTAAAGTCTTCGTCAAAGACGGCGCGAAAATCGCTCGCGGCGACAAGATGTTCGAATGGGACCCCTTCACACTGCCAATCATCGCAGAGAAGGCCGGTACGGTTAAGTTTGTTGACCTCATCAATGGTATCGCAATCCGCGAAGACACCGATGAAGCAACAGGCATGACGCAGAAGATCGTTACTGATTGGCGTTCTGCGCCAAAAGGCAACGAGCTGAAGCCGGAAATCCTGATCGTTGGTGCCGACGGCGAACCTGTTCGCAACGAGGCAGGCAACCCTGTGACCTACCCTATGTCTGTCGACGCCGTTCTCTCGATCGAAGATCAGCAAGAGATCAAAGCCGGTGACGTTGTTGCGCGTATCCCGCGTGAAGGCGCCAAGACCAAGGATATTACCGGTGGTCTGCCACGGGTTGCGGAACTCTTTGAGGCACGCCGCCCTAAAGACCACGCGATCATTGCAGAAAACGATGGTTATGTTCGCTTTGGTAAGGACTACAAAAACAAACGTCGTATCGCGATTGAGTCCGCTGAAGATCCGGATATCAAGGTCGAGTACATGGTACCGAAGGGCAAACACATCCCAGTGCAGGAAGGCGACTTCGTGCAAAAGGGCGACTACATCATGGACGGCAACCCAGCGCCGCATGACATTCTCGCCATTATGGGTGTCGAAGCCTTGGCTGACTACATGATCGACGAAGTTCAGGACGTTTACCGTCTTCAGGGCGTGAAGATTAACGATAAGCACATCGAAGTTATCGTGCGTCAGATGCTCCAGAAGTGGGAAATCTCTGACAGTGGTGAAACGACACTGCTTAAGGGTGAAAACGTCGACAAGGCCGAGTTTGACGAAGCAAACGCAAAGGCGATTGCCCGTGGTGGTCGTCCTGCACAGGGTGAGCCGATCCTTCTCGGGATCACCAAGGCGTCCTTGCAAACGCGTTCCTTCATCTCTGCGGCGTCCTTCCAGGAAACAACGCGAGTTCTTACGGAAGCATCCGTACAGGGCAAGCGCGACAAACTGGTCGGTCTCAAAGAGAACGTCATCGTGGGTCGCTTGATCCCGGCAGGTACAGGTGGCGCAACACAGCGCGTCACACGTATCGCAGGAGAGCGTGACAACGTGGTCATTCAGGCCCGTCGTGAAGAAGCAGAACAAGCCGCCGCATTGGCCGCGCCAGCTGCAGCATCTGACGATGTTGTGGGTGGGGATGCGTTCGACACGATCGTTGTAGACACACCTGAAAGCCGCGACGAGTAAGATCGTCTCAGCATGAATTGAAAAAGGCCGCCGGAAAATCCGGCGGCCTTTCTTGTTTGCGACCGGCAGGATGACTTAACGTTAGCCAAACATTTTTCGACGGAGCCTACATTTCTTTGCGTATCACGTTTTGCATCCAGATTGACGGGGTGCGAAACAGGAAAGAAAAAACATGACACGTACGACAGGCCCAATCCTCACGTTCGCACTTGCCGCGGGCATCATCGCAGCGCCATTCATGGCGACTGCGCAGAACCAAGACCGCCCACAGCGTGGGCCTGACATTGCCGCAATGGCGACTGACCTTGGTGTAACCGAGGCCGCTCTGGAAACATGTATGCCGCGCCCAGAACGCGGTGAGCGCCCAGAGCCTGGATCTCAATCTTCTACACAACAAGAACGCCCAGCGGGCCCGGATGCCGCAGCTATTGCGTCTTGTCTTCAGGAAGCCGGTGCAGGTTTGACACAGGCACAGGTCGACGCCGTTCTTGAAAGCCATGCGCCAGAACGCCCAGAGCGCGGCTAACCAATAGGTCAATCTACCCCACAGATCTGACCTTAGGGGGAAACTCCGACGAAGGCGGTGCGGTTTTTCCGCGCCGCCTTTTTTGTATCGTATTAGCCATCCGATTTAGGGGATGGACCGACCGAGCGCGGAGTGCCACACCCGTCCTATGACCCTTTCAGACAACATGCGTGCAGCTGCGATGATGTCGGCCTCAATGGCCGCCTTTACAATCAATGATGTGCTTATGAAACTCGCCGCGCCGAACCTGCCTTTCTTTGAGCAGATATTCCTGCGCGGCGTTATGATCTCACTTGGGCTGTTTGTGCTGGCCGCGATGTGGAGGCAGCTCCAATACAAGCTCAGCCCGCAAGACCGCGCACTGACTGTCTTGCGGACGCTTGCCGAGATCGTCAGCACGGTCTTCTTTCTCAAGGCCCTCATGAATATGCCCATCGCCAACCTCTCCGCGATCCTTCAAGCGCTTCCCTTGACGGTGACACTGGCGGCGGCCTTGTTTTTCCGAGAACAGGTCGGGTGGCGGCGCATGGTAGCCATCGCGGTTGGCTTGGTCGGTGTCACGATCATCATTCGGCCCGGCGCGGAGGGCTTCAGTGCCTATTCTCTCTATGGTGTCGCGGCGGTTGTTGGTGTGACGGTCCGTGATCTTACGTCGCGCAAGCTGTCCAAATCTGTCCCCTCCAGCCGTGTCGCATTGGCGGCGGCAATTGGGGTGACAACGATGGCGGCGATTGGGTCCGCAGTAACGGGTGAACACTGGGTCATGCCGGATCTTCGCGCATGGAAACTGATTGCCGGCGCGGCATTGTGTCTGATGATCGGCTATACGGTGTCGGTTGCTGCAATGCGCATCGGCGAGATCGGGTTTGTCGCGCCGTTCCGGTATGCGTCACTCATCGTTGCACTGCTGCTCGGGCTGTTCGTCTTCAAAGAATGGCCAGATGGGTGGACGCTTGTCGGCGCGGGGATCGTCGTCGCGACGGGGCTTTTCACGTTATATCGCGAGCGCAAGTCAGCGACAGCATCACCGCCGGGCGTGCGCATCCGCTAGGCGCTGTTGACAGCAAAAACGAGTCAACCTATAGAGCGCTCACTTGGCAGGGGTTTGTCCCGTGTCAGGCATCATAATCGTCGTGGTCAAGATCCGGCCTACTATTGGTCCGATCCTCTGTAACCCAACCGCTCCGTAGCTCCGGTAAGGCTACGCCAGCGGGTTTTTTGCGCTTTTTGGACGCAAGAGGCGCTTGAGAATTTAAACCGGCGGACCACAGGGTTCGCTACACATGTGTAGGAAGTAGGACAAAACCTAATGCCAACGATTCAGCAGTTGATCCGGAAACCCCGGCAGCCAAAACGTCGAGTGTCGAAATCACTCCACCTTGAAGGCAACCCGCAAAAGCGCGGCGTTTGCACACGGGTTTATACAACTACCCCGAAAAAACCGAACTCCGCGATGCGTAAGGTTGCCAAAGTGCGCCTGACCAACGGGTTCGAAGTAATTTCGTACATCGGTGGTGAAAGCCACAACCTTCAGGAGCACTCTGTGGTTCTGATCCGTGGCGGTCGTGTAAAAGACCTTCCCGGCGTTCGCTACCACGTTCTGCGCGGCGTACTCGATACGCAAGGCGTTAAGGACCGTAAGCAGCGCCGTTCGAAGTATGGCGCCAAGAAGCCGAAGTAAGGGAAACAGAATATGTCACGTCGTCACGCCGCTGAAAAGCGCCAGATCCTTCCCGATGCAAAATTCGGTGATAAGGTTCTCTCTAAGTTCATGAACAACCTCATGATCGACGGTAAAAAATCCGTCGCTGAGCGTATCGTTTACAACGCGTTCGATCGCGTTGAAGACAAGTTGAAGAAAGCTCCTGTGGAAGTGTTCCACGAAGCTCTCGACAACATCAAACCAAACCTCGAAGTTCGTTCCCGCCGTGTTGGTGGTGCTACGTACCAGGTTCCAGTCGAAGTTCGCCCTGAGCGCCGTGAAGCTCTGGCAATTCGCTGGTTGATCGCGGCTGCCAAAGGCCGCAACGAGAAGACTATGGAAGAGCGCCTCGCAGGCGAGCTTGTTGATGCGGTCCAAGGCCGCGGCACAGCCGTTAAGAAACGCGAAGACACTCATAAAATGGCCGATGCTAACAAAGCATTCAGCCACTACCGCTGGTAATAGGAAGCAACCAATATGGCACGCGACTATCCACTCGAACGCTACCGTAACTTTGGTATCATCGCGCACATCGATGCGGGTAAAACCACATGTTCCGAGCGTATCCTGTTTTACACAGGCAAATCCCACAACATCGGCGAAGTCCACGACGGCGCAGCAACGATGGACTGGATGGAACAGGAGCAGGAACGGGGTATTACAATTACCTCCGCTGCGACGACGACATTCTGGGAACGCACAGAAGACGGCGCTACGCCAGATTCTGAAAAGCACCGCATGAACATCATCGACACACCAGGCCACGTTGACTTCACAATTGAAGTTGAACGTTCTTTGGCTGTTCTCGATGGTGCTGTAACCGTTCTTGACGGTAACGCCGGTGTTGAGCCTCAGACAGAGACTGTTTGGCGTCAGGCTGACCGTTATAAAGTTCCACGTATCGTGTTCGTTAACAAAATGGACAAGATCGGCGCGGACTTCTTTAACTGCGTTCACATGATCGAAGACCGTACAGGCGCGACTGCAATTCCAGTCGGCATCCCAATTGGTGCCGAAACTGAGCTCGAAGGTCTGATCGACCTCGTGACCATGGAAGAGTGGCTGTGGCAGGGCGAAGACCTTGGTGCATCTTGGATCAAAGCACCGATCCGCGCTGAACTTCAGGACCAAGCCAACGAATGGCGTGGCAAAATGGTCGAAGCTGCCGTCGAAATGGACGACGACGCGATGATGGAATACCTGGAAGGCAACGAGCCTGACGTTCCAACACTGCGCGCATTGCTCCGTAAGGGCTGCTTGGCACTTAAGTTCGTTCCAGTTCTCGGTGGTTCTGCATTCAAGAACAAAGGCGTTCAGCCTCTGCTCAATGCGGTTATCGACTATCTTCCGTCCCCACTGGACGTTGTTGACTACATGGGCTTTGCGCCTGGTGACGAAGAAGAGACACGTAACATTGCACGTCGCGCTGACGATGACATGCCGTTCTCTGGCCTCGCGTTCAAAATCATGAACGACCCTTACATGGGTACATTGACTTTCACACGCATCTACTCCGGTAAGCTGGAGAAGGGCGATACGTTGATGAACACAACTAAGGGCCGCAAGGAACGCATCGGCCGTATGGTTATGATGCACTCCAACAAGCAGGACGAAATCACCGAAGCATTTGCTGGTGACATCATCGCGCTTGCGGGTCTGAAAGACACGACAACTGGTGACACTTTGTCTGATGACAAAGAACAGGTGGTTCTGGAAACGATGACGTTCCCGGATCCGGTTATCGAGATCGCTGTTGAGCCTAAGACAAAAGCCGACCAAGAGAAAATGTCTCTCGGCCTGCAGCGTCTGGCTGCCGAAGATCCATCCTTCCGCGTGGAAACTGACCTCGAATCTGGTCAGACCATCATGAAAGGCATGGGCGAACTTCACCTCGACATCTTGATTGACCGCCTTAAGCGTGAATTCAAAGTTGAAGCGAACATCGGTGCACCACAAGTTGCTTACCGCGAGACCATTGGTCACGAAGTCGAGCACACTTACACGCACAAGAAACAATCTGGTGGTTCCGGTCAGTACGGCGAAGTGAAAATGCTCATTTCCCCAACCGAAGCTGGCGAAGGATACTCCTTCGAATCCAAGATTGTTGGTGGTGCTGTTCCAAAGGAATACATCCCAGGCGTCGAAAAAGGCATCCTGTCCGTTATGGACAACGGTCCTTTGGCTGGCTTCCCTGTGATCGACTTCAAGGTTCAGCTGCTTGACGGTAAGTTCCACGACGTTGACTCGTCCATCATGGCATTCGAAATCGCTGCACGTATGTGTATGCGTGAAGGCATGCGCAAAGCGGGCGCGAAACTTCTCGAGCCAATCATGAAGGTCGAAGTTGTGACACCGGAAGAATACACCGGCGGCATCATTGGTGACCTGACTTCACGTCGCGGTCAGGTTCAGGGTCAAGATACTCGCGGTAACGCGATTGCCATCGACGCGTTCGTACCTCTTGCGAACATGTTCGGCTACATCAACACCTTGCGCTCCATGTCCTCTGGTCGTGCGAACTTCACTATGCAGTTCGGTCACTACGATCCGGTTCCAAGCAACATCTCTGACGAGATCCAGGCAAAATTCGCATAAGTCCGGTGGGCCTTCGGGCCCACCGCACCCCCACAATACGATGCATTGCATCGGCTACATACCAAGGAGGCCATCATGGCTAAGGAAAAGTTTGAACGTAATAAACCGCACGTTAACATCGGCACAATCGGCCACGTTGACCACGGCAAGACGACACTGACAGCGGCGATCACCAAGTATTTCGGTGACTTCCAGGCGTACGACCAGATTGACGGCGCGCCAGAAGAAAAAGCACGTGGGATCACGATCTCCACAGCGCACGTTGAGTACGAAACAGAAGCACGTCACTACGCGCACGTTGACTGCCCAGGCCACGCTGACTACGTCAAAAACATGATCACTGGTGCTGCTCAGATGGACGGCGCGATCTTGGTTGTGAACGCAGCAGACGGCCCAATGCCACAGACGCGCGAGCACATCCTGCTTGG
>NZ_JAHKQJ010000004.1 GCF_018861045.1 Octadecabacter sp. B2R22 | reverse complement strand
GGGCGGGAAGCATGCGTAATTGGGCTGACCCTGCACTTTGGTCGAGCTCCCGATAGGATCACGGCATAGCTGTGAACAAGGGAGACAGAAAATGGAATATTATGTTGGATTAGATGTGTCGCTTCGATCGTGTGCGATGTGCATCGTCGATAACAAAGGCAAGGTTTACTTGGAACGAGAGCTGCCCTGCGAAGTTGAGGACATTGCCGACTGTCTCGCAGCATTTGAGCATCCAATAGAACGCGTTGGTTTTGAAGCCGGAGCAATGAGCCAACATCTGTTCTTTGGTTTGCAATCGGCTGGGTTCGACGTCGTTTGTATGGAGGCGCGGCAGGTGAGTGCCGCCTTGTCTGCGATGCGGAACAAGACTGACAAGACGGATGCCAAGGGCATTGCCCAGATTTTACGGACAGGCTGGTTCAGCCCTGTTCACATGAAGAGTCGGGAGGCCCACGGGTTGAGGGCGCTTTTGAGCACGCGAAAAGCGTTACTCAAGAAGACGATGGATCTGGCTAACGAAGTACGTGGGCTGCTGAAGATCTTTGGTGTGCGATTGCCCCGAACAGTGAAACACGGATCCTTTGATGATCTGGTGCGGCCGATGATCGAGATGGATGACGTTCTTGCGCATGCGGTCATTCCATTGCTTGATGCACGGGTGGTCCTGTTCCAGCACTATCTCGAGCTGGATCGACGCGTGAAACGTGCGGCATCTCAAGACGAGGTTTGCATGCGTATGATGACCGTGCCGGGTGTTGGTCCGATCGCAGCACTTACATTCAAGGCGGCAGTTGATGATCCGAGACGTTTCAAACGCTCTCGTACTGTCGCTGCGCATTTTGGCCTCACACCGAGGCGCTTTCAGTCGGGAGAGCACGATAATCCTGGCCGAATATCGAAAGCTGGAGACCGGGACGTTCGGGCGACTCTATATGCAGCCGCCAATGCTTTGTTGATGCGAACGATGGCAGGGTCACAGATCAAATCTCGGGGCATGCGGCTGATGCGCACCAAAGGTCGCCGACGCGCAGTTGTTGCCGTCGCCCGCAAGCTTGCCGTCCTACTTCACCGTATGTGGATCGATGGCAGTGAATTCCGTCAGGAACAAGTTGGAGGCACGGCATGAACAAGTAGCTTACCACCTAACCTGACGGGATCGTCCAATCCGGACGAGGTTCGTGGCTGAAGCCGAAAATGTCTGCTGCGCAACTTGAAGCGCGCCGGAAAGCGGGGCTCTCCACTTCCAATCCGACACATGCATGCAGCGGCGCCATTCGAACGCCACACCAGACTGCGAAGAGAAGCGTGACCCGGACAAACGATCCTCGATCATTCAAAAGAAGGAAAACGAGCTTGACCCAGACACCCAATTAGAGAAGC
>NZ_JAHKQJ010000007.1:899510-1369407 GCF_018861045.1 Octadecabacter sp. B2R22 | reverse complement strand
AGACACCCAATTAGAGAAGCGGCCTTTCGCTGCAGTTGCGAATTATAGGCTCGCCGTATGAGAAAGCAGACGTTCGGCAGCTTGTGGCACGTTCACCCGCAGCGAATGGCGGCAATGAGCCCATCGTTACCAATCGTCTAACTTTTCACTCGAGATCGCGAGCGACCCGAAATCCACCGAAAGTAGAACGATTATTTTCTTCTGCGCTACCACGTAGCGCGACACGCGCAGCCCGCATCGATGCGATATAAGCACCACCTCGGGTTGCCCTACGACACCCATTCACTACGCTTTTTTCAAACCACTCACTTGTCGTGAGCCAACCAAGATAGCGTTCAGTGTAGCATGATGCAGTTATTTCTGTTGCGTTACCCGACATATGTCGCAGGCCCCACGCATTCGCAGCACTTAGGCTATCGACAGTAACCGGAACTCGCCTTGAAATCAGCCTCGGCTCGCGAATCCCCAAAATTTGCTCAGACCCTTCACCGTTAAAATTGGCTTGGTCAGTGGTCAGATCATCACCTTGAGCAAAACGAGTTTGTGTCCCTGATCGGGCTGCGAATTCCCATTCGGCTTCTGTGGGAATCCGATAAACATCTGCGCCGACTTGTTCATTCAGCCACTCCGTATAGGCGACGGCGTTGAGGTAAGAAATGCTCAGGACTGGATGATCGTCTGACAGGTAAAAATCGGTTCTCTCAAGTTCTGCAGAAATGTGCTGCACATGGTTCGGCGGGACAAATCCGTTACACCCACCAGCGTCGACACACGCCATCCATTCACGCCGTGTTACTTCATTGCGTCCCATTGCGATCGGCATATCCACCGTGACTTGAAACAACGGGCGTTCATCTGAGTTGAACTCGGCGGGCGCAGGCACGCCTAAGATTTCCGCACCCTCAGGGCTAACCCACACGTAACGCGCTTCGCCGACCGGCCCGCCCATGCGGAACTCTCCTAAAGGGAGCACGATCATTTCTGGGCAGTTTGAACACTCTTGAAACATCTCAAGCGTTTGGACGTTACGCCCATCGCTGAGCGTATACACGTCTTGCGCGGCTGCACATTGTGCTATCGAAACGAGCAGGCAGGCAGACATGAAACCAATTGAGATTTTTGAAAAGAAGTTTCGCATGCATTTAAGTCCACTTCAAAATTGTCGATCTTAAGTTGTTTCGATGTTCTTAGTAAGCAAGGTCAACAACGACAAGCATTAGAGAAACTGTAGTCTGAAAAGCCGAGATGAATGGCGGCTAAGTCCGCATTGCAGTCATCGGCTCCATCAAAATGCTGCGCGATCGATCAATGTCAGCTTCGGGGAAGCTGCACCGCAGCATCTGTTCAACTCGCGAATGTCCGCTCTGGGCCGGAAGCGGCGCCGGTGACTATGGGTGGTTGTGGGCGTCGTTCGATTTATTCGGCGCAATCTTATCTGGCTTGGTCAATCTCGGTCTTGACGCTCCTACACCCTTGAAATATGCGTATTTCTGGTCGCGGGTGTTGTGTAATGGTTAAGACCCCAGTTTTCCAAACTGGAGATGGGGGTTCGATTCCCCCCACCCGCTCCAACTGATCTCCTAACATTTTGAGGCTTGAGACGCTTGGGTGCGCCCTTTGCGCGTTGGTCCGCGGACCGGCATTAGACTCGCCCGCTTGTGCGTCGGCCTTCTGACGGCTAGACCAGCGGTCGACAAAAGGATGACCCATGGCCAGAGCCCCAAGAACCGCAGAGCAAGATCGAGAAAAGTCAAAAAAAATCAGTGCTCTGTCTGCGCTTTGGCCCTTCATGAAACCCTATGGCTGGATGATCGCATTGGCGGGCACGGCCTTGGTGATCACGGCGTGTATGTCTTTGGCGTTGCCAATGGCTGTGCGCCGCGTGGTTGATAACTTTGATGTCGCTGAGACGAGCCTGCTGGACGGGTATTTTGCGGCGGCGTTGGGCTTGGCTGCGCTTTTGGCCGTTGGCACGGCGTTACGATATTATTTTGTGACCCGTTTGGGCGAGAGGGTCGTGGCCGATATTCGCGTTGCGGTGTTTAATCGGGTCATCGGCATGAGCCCTGCATTCTTTGAGCGGATCAGGACTGGTGAAGTGCTCAGCCGGATCACCACGGATACCACCTTAATCCTGAGTGTGATCGGATCGTCGGTGTCGATTGCGCTGCGCAATACGTTGATCTTCTTTGGTGGCATCACCTTGATGCTCATCACATCGGTGAAGATGTCCCTGATGGTGCTGTGGCCGATCCCGATCATTGTGTTTCCGATCATCATTTTGGGCCGCCGCGTACGCCGCTTGAGCAAAGAAAACCAAGACTGGATCGCACAAAGTTCCGGCGATGCGTCTGAGCAGTTGCTCAGTGCGCAAACCGTGCAGGCCTTTACCCATGAGGGGCAAAGTCGCACCAAGTTCTATGACGTCACGGAGCGGAGCTTTGTGGCCGCGCGGCGGCGCATCGGGACCCGTGCCATTCTGACGGCCATTGTCATCTTTATGGCGTTCAGCGCGATTGTCGGTTTCTTGTGGATGGGCGCATCTGATGTGCGCAGCGGCATCATCACTGTCGGCGAGTTGGTCCAGTTCATGATCTACACGATCATGGTGGCAGGGGCTTTGGCGGCTCTCACTGAGATATGGTCAGAACTGCAACGGGCGGCAGGGGCCACCGAACGTTTGGTGGAACTCTTAAGCGCGGATGACGCCGTGTCCGACCCTGAGACACCGCAAGCAGCACCAGATATGCGCCAAGGCGAGATCATCTTTGATGACGTGAACTTTTCTTATCCATCGCGGCCAGGAGTGCAGGCACTGAATGGTGTGTCCTTTAAGGTCACCCCGGGTGAGACGGTGGCGCTTGTTGGGCCGTCAGGTGCAGGGAAGACGACCATTATTCAGCTGTTGCTGCGGTTCTATGATCCGGTCTCAGGGCGCGTGACCTTTGATGGTCAGGACTTGCGCGACTTGGAACGCGCTGATTTCCGTCGTCACATGGCATTGGTCCCACAGGACCCCGTCATTTTTGCCGCCAGTGCACGTGATAACATTCGCTTTGGTCGACCAGATGCAAGCGACGGCGAAGTTGAAGCAGCCGCCAAAGCAGCCGCTGCGCATGAGTTTTTGATGGCGCTGCCTGAGGGTTACGATTCTTATGTCGGGGAACGCGGTGTCATGTTGTCGGGCGGGCAAAAACAACGCATCGCGATTGCACGTGCGATCCTGCGGGATGCGCCTGTGTTGTTGTTGGACGAAGCAACCAGCGCCTTGGACGCGGAATCCGAACGTGCCGTGCAAAGTGCGGTTGATATCTTGTCGCAAGATCGCACCACATTGATCGTGGCACACCGCTTGGCGACCGTTAAAAAGGCCGACCGCATTATCGTGTTTGAAGACGGCCAGATTGCCGCGATGGGGACGCATGATGACTTGGTTTCCCAAGGTGGATTATATGCGCGATTGGCCAAGTTGCAGTTCACGGACGGGGCCGACGCCACTTAATCGTTTGCAAGTTTCGCGGCGTCAGACTTGCGTAACGCGTTATTCGGCCACATCTTACAGTTAGGGAGAAGCCCGCCAGTCAAGGCGGGAACACATAACAGGGAGGAGCGCGCTATGACTTTCGCTTCAATGGCGGATCGCAATGCGATCGAGAATGAAAAGACATGGGAAGAGTGCGGCGTCGCTCATTCCATTTGGGAACAGCTTGGCCGAAACGCTGAAAAACACGCAAGCCGCGACGCGGTGACGTTTCAGATGTTTGCTGGCGATAATGACCCATTCGAGACGCTGAATTGGGCTGATCTACAAGGCAAAGTCGCGCAAACCGCGAACCTGTTTCGTGAACTTGGTGTTGGAACAGATGACGTTGTTGCGTTCCTTCTGCCCAACTCGATGGAAACCGTTCTGACGTATCTTGGCGGCGCCGTTGCGGGGATTGTGAACCCGATTAACCCGTTGCTGGACGCTGATCAGATTGGCGCAATCCTAAACGAAACCGGTGCGAAAGTCCTTGTCACGCTCAAGGCTTTCCCGAAGACGGATGTGGCGCAGAAAGCGGCTGAGGCTGTGGATCACGCGCCAAATGTCAAAACGGTCGTAGAAGTTGACCTGCTGAAATATATCGGCGGCATCAAGCGTCTGATCGTGCCGCTGATCCGCCCGAAGGTCAAAGTGAACCACGGTGCACGGATCATCGATTTCAATAAATCCATCGCAAAACAGCCGACGACCCTGACATTTGAAGACCCCAAAGAAGACCGCCCCGCAGCTTATTTCCATACGGGTGGCACGACCGGCATGCCAAAGGTTGCCCAGCACCTCAATTCGGGGATCATCTATAACTCATGGCTCGGGGATAAACTGCTGTTTGAGCCCGAGGACATCCTGATTTGCCCATTGCCGCTGTTCCATGTGTTCGCGACAATTGTGTCGTTGGGGGCCTCGCTGGGGTCTGGTGCGCATATCGTGTTCCCAACACCGCAAGGCTATCGCGGGGATGGGGTGTTTGATAATTTCTGGAAGCTGGTTGAACGCCACAAAGTGACGTTCATGATCACGGTTCCTACGGCGATGTCGGCGTTGATGCAACGTCCAGTGAACGCGGATATTTCCAGCCTGCGACTGGCGTTCTGCGGATCGGCGCCTTTGCCGCTCGAGCTTTATAAAAAATTCGAAGCCGCTGCTGGTGTGACGATCTGCGAAGGCTACGGTTTGACAGAAGCAACCTGCCTTGTGTCGATCAACCCGCCCGAAGGCGAAAAGAAGGTCGGGTCAATCGGGATTCCATTCCCACACACCAAAGTGCGCATCATTGATCCGCATACCCATGTTGACCTTGGCACCGATGAAATTGGCGAAATTTGCGTCAATTCTCCCGGTGTCTATGAGGGGCACACCTATACAGAAGAGGCCAAAAACGCGGACCTGTTCTACCCTGGTGCCAACATCAAGACCCGCCAGTATTTGCGCACAGGTGACTTGGGCCGCATCGATGAAGACGGTTACCTCTGGATCACAGGGCGTGCTAAGGATTTGATCATTCGCGGCGGTCACAACATTGACCCCGCCGAGATCGAAGAAGCACTTGCTGGCCACCACGATGTCGCCTTTGCAGGCGCAATTGGCCAACCTGATGCCCACGCGGGCGAGGTGCCAGCCGCCTTTGTTGAACTGGTCGATGGTGCGACAACAACAGTCAAAGAGCTGTTGGATCACGCAAAACGCCACATCCATGAACGCGCCGCATATCCAAAGCACCTTGAGATCATGGACGAGTTGCCCAAAACCGCTGTCGGCAAGATCTTTAAGCCTGACCTGCGTAAGTCCGCGATCACGCGGATTTACAACGAGACATTGGGCAAAGCGGGTGTTGCCGCCGAAGTCATATCGGTTGTCGAAGACAAGAAGTTGGGCCTTGTTGCGCAACTTAACAAGACAGGTGACGTGAGCGATGAACAGGTCAAATCCGCGCTGGGGTCCTTTACCCGCCCGTGGCGCTGGGCCGACTGATCATCTTAAACCCGTGAGACACTACGCCGCCCTTTAACTGGGCGGCGTTTTTCGTTTAGCTAGGGTGTGAAGGGATTGATGCCCATGAGCGAACCTTACGCCGTAGCTGTGATGGATGGCACCTGTGCGCTTTGTGCGTTCGGGGCTAAAATGGTCCACCGGTTGGACAAGGGCGGATCAATCAGGATTGCTCCTATTCAAGGACAAGCAGGCGCTGCGTTAATGCGTCAGCATGGGCTAGACCCCCTCGATCCTGACTCGTGGTTGTTTATCGAAGAGGATGGCACTGTCTGGCGCGATCTGGACGCTTTGATCCAGTTGGGGCGCCACACGGGTGGCATCGGACGCCTGCTGGTCTGGCTCAAACTCTTTCCGAAACCCGCACGCGATTGGATGTATGCTCGCGTGGCGCGTAACCGCTACGCGATGTTTGGACGCGCCGAAATGTGTGACATTCCTGATGAGGGTTTGAAGGCCCGATTGCTGCCATGAAGGTCTTGGTCATCGGGGGAACGGGCGCGTTTGGGGCACGGCTTTGCGAGCTTTTGGCGCGTGACGGTGTTGCGGTCACCATTGCAAGCCGCCGTAAGCCCAATCCGTCTTTCTTCCCTCATCTGGTTTTTGATCGCAATGGGCCGCTGACGGGGCTGGACGGGTTTGACGTGATCGTGGACGCGGCGGGGCCGTTTCATGCCTATGGCCGTGATCCATACCGCGTGGCCAAAGCCGCCATAGCAACTGGCGCGCATTACTTTGATTTATGCGACAACGCCGCGTTTTGTGCGGGCATCAGCTGTTTGGACCGTTTGGCAAAGGATGCAGATGTCGGTGTCTATTCGGGTATGTCGTCCACGCCTGCAATCACATCTGCGGCCGTCGAAGCCCTTTGCGAGGGCGTTAAACCCTTGATGATTGAAAGCGCAATTTTGCCGGGCAACAAGGCCCCACGGGGCCGCGCTGTTGTTGAAAGCATCCTGGATCAAGCGGGTCGGACCTATACCGAACAACAGGGTGGACAGGATGCCCTTGTGCGATCTTGGTCTGACCCTGAACCCTATGACCTCGGAGACTTCAGCAGACAGGGTTGGCGGATCGAAGTGCCCGATCAGCGGTTGTTTCCGGATCACTTTAATTGCCCCACAGTTAGGTTTCGCGCGGGGCTGGAACTGGGCGTTATGCGCTATGGTTTGGCGGCGTTCTCGGTTCTGCGCGGCGCGTTTGGGTTTCGCCTGCGCGACTGGATGGTCAATGGAATGATGCTGGGGGCGAAGGCGCTTGCGCCATTTGGGTCTGATCGCGGAGGGATGATCGTGGAGGTCATTGCCGCACATCACGATGGCTTTGTAATCAAACGCTGGATCATGCGGGCCAACAGTGGGGATGGCCCCTATACGCCCGCCATTGCGGTGCGAGCAGCCTGTCGGGATTTGGGGGCAATTCCGCCTGGCGCGGGTCCCGCGCTGTCTTTGGTTCCTCTGGATGCGATTGAAGCGTGTTTCGAGGATCTTGACATTGAAACAGAAACGCAAACCCGTCAGGTGTCCCCGCCATTCAAGACTGTCCTTGGTGCGACGTTCGACAAGTTGCCAAAAACTGTTCGCGCGACACATGACTCTGTCGTACCTCGTACATTCCGCGGACGGGCGAGCGTGACACGGGGCAGGGGCCTTCAGGCTCGCATTGCCGCGCTGGTGTTCGGGTTTCCGGCCACAACGGATGACATCGAGGTCGAGGTTACGAAGACCCGCTATAAGAACGGTGAAAAATGGTTGCGGCGGTTCGGGCGCAGCACATTCAAATCTTTCCTGCGCCCGACCCCAAATGGCATGAGCGAGAGATTCGGTCTTTTGACGTTTGACCTCGACCTTCATGTTCGTGATGCACGGCTGCATTTTCCTGTCAAAGGTGGCCGCATTGGCTGGATCCCATTACCCCGTTTTCTATTGCCCGAAAGCATCGCGAATGAAGCTGAGATCGATGGGGTGTTTCATTTTGATGTTTTGCTTAAAGCCCCGACAGGCGCGACTTTGGTGCATTACAAAGGTTGGCTTAGGCCCGACGAGAAAGAAACGGTCTAAAAGAGCCATGCATTTGCGGTGGCACCCCATCGGGCAGTTCGCCAGCTGCGTCTTGTTAAACCGCAGGCCGCCTATTTAAAGGCTGCAGGGAACGGCAAACAGGAAAACCGGCTTTCGCACGAACCGTCACACGTCTTAAAGCATTAGGTTGTAAAATGGTGCCCGGGGGCAGAATCGAACTGCCGACACGAGGATTTTCAATCCACTGCTCTACCCCTGAGCTACCCAGGCACTGGAAGGGGTTAACCCCTTGGGTGAGCGCGTTTTAGGCGGCTAGTTCGGGACTGTCCAGCCCCAAGTTGCCATTCATTGAAATGACTTTGCGGTCTTACGAAAGTCTTGGCAAATCAGGGTCTTCATTTGGCTCTTCAGCGGCTTTTTCCAAAGCATCTAACAGATCGTCAGCGTCGTCGGGATTCTGTGACGGCACGGCGTAGTCACCGCCGAGCCATTTTGCCAAATCCACATCCGCACAACGCTTGGAACAAAACGGCCGATATTCAGCCGCAGTATCTTTGGCGCAGATCGGGCAGGTCATGACAGTACGGCGTCTAGCAGTGGCGCAAGCGGCAGGCGTTCGCGTTTCCGCTGCAATTCAAAGTGGCCAAGTGGGGTCCAGCCAACCAGTGCTGTGTCGATTGCGTCGGACTTCAATGCACCACGCAGCGCCGCTTCGATCTGTTTGCGGTGGGCCTTGGACATCGGTGCCGGATCGATCACGATTTGACCGCCGAGGCCACGCAACCGCAATGCACGCGGCAGGGCGCTCACGGCGGCAAGGTTTGCCTTGAGCGTTGCCGCTGGTGAGGTGTCACCGCCTGTGTTCACGTCCACAGCCACGAGTGCACGAGTCGGTTCGACGAACATGAATGCGCCGCCGCCCAATCCAACTTGTGCGGATCGCAGGTTTTCGATTTGGTCCAATACGCCATGGTTTTCGAACCCACCGGATTCGGTAATAACGGTCGCAGGTTCGACCCATTCACGCCACGCGAGGGCATGGGGCCCGTCACCATCGGTAAGCGCCTCTACTGGTCCCGCCGTGTCGGCCATGATGGCACTGGCAAGCGTGTCCATTGCAGCGATGTCTTCGATGATGTCCTCATCGGCGGCTTCAGCGCAGGATGATCGCAATATCAGGCCGAATCCGTCTGTCACGCCGACCTCGTGGGCGCAGGCCAGCACGCGTTCGCGAATTTCATCATCTTTGATCTGACGGCTCACATTGATTCCGGGTTTTCCCGGCGTGACAATAGCGTAGCGGGATTTGAACAGGACACGATCGGTTACAGGAATGGCTTTGCCGTCGTCCGCGTAGCCTGTGACCTGCACAAGAATCGTCTGACCGGGCGCAAGGCCTTTGCCTTGACGAAGAAACGCTGTTTCCCCATCAGGCAGGCGCAGGATCATGCCGCCTTGGCCTTTTAGCGGGCGATCACACACAGCGCGAAAGATTGCGCTAGGGCGCGGCGCGCTGTCATCGTCGACAAGCAAGTCTTGTAGTCTACCGTCGACCAACAGTGCGGCGGCTTCGCGGCCTGCAACGTGGTCCAGAACGATCATACGTCCCTTCATTTCCAAACTCCGATTCCGGCTGATTGAAGCAAATTTGCAGTTTCGACCAAGGGGAGGCCCATAACGGCAGCAAAGGATCCTGAAATCCAAGGGATGAACGCGCCCGCTGGCCCTTGGATGCCATAGCCACCGGCTTTACCGCGCCAATCGTTCGTGGCGATGTAGCCCGCGATTTCGACGTCATTTAGGCGTTTCATGCGGACGTCTGTAACGACGTCTTTCACCTGAACACCATCGGGGGTTTTCACGGCGATTGCCGTGATGACCTTATGGCGGCGCCCTGACATAAGGCGCAAAAACGCCTCAGCCTCAGACGCGTCTTCTGGTTTGCCAAGAATACGACGGCCAATTGCGACGGTGGTATCGGCGCACAGAACAACCTCATCCGCAGCGCACGCGGACGCCTGCGCCTTTTCGAACGCCATGCGCCGCACGTAGTCGCGCGGTTTTTCAGCATCAATAGGGGTTTCGTCGATATCAGGCGCGCACACAGCATCTGGCTGCACGCCAAGCTGTGCCAAAAGCTCCAGTCGCCGAGGCGAGCCGGAGCCTAAAATCAAACGGGGCCCAGTCAAAAGACCTGCGCCACGTTATTTGAAACGGTAGTTAATCCGACCCTTGGTCAGATCATATGGGGTCATTTCGACTTGTACTTTGTCGCCGGCCAGAACGCGGATGCGGTTTTTGCGCATCTTGCCTGCCGTGTGTGCGATGATCGTATGGCCGTTTTCCAGCTCGACCAGGAATGTCGCATTCGGCAGGAGTTCCTTTACGACACCGGGAAATTCGAGCAGTTCTTCCTTGGCCATGTTCTCTCCAACACTTAGGTCCGCGACAGTGCGGACAGCGGGTAAATGCGCCCTAACAGACCTAATTTCAAGGGAAAATCGTTCAATAAGCTTCGAATTGGGTACGTGATGCGCCTTAGAAACGTTATTGGCCTGTGTTTACGCCTTCGCCCCAACGTTCAATCAGGCGGGTTTTGATCTGATCACGGGCTTGTCTGTAATAGACCAAACGGTCTTCGCGGCCTTCACCAAGGCCCGTGGGGTCCATGATCGGCCAGTATTCCACGTCCGTATGAGACATTCGCGTCAGTTCCTGCGCGAGGCGTTGGCTTGCGGGGGAGAGTGCAATGATCAATTCAAAGGACGAAAGATCATCGCCCCATTGCATCATTTCTTCAAAGGACCGGCTGCGGTGGCGGGACAGCTCAATGTCCCATTCCATACAAACATTTACCGCGAAGCCGTCGATTTCAAGGTCGTTCTTGACGCCAGCCGATTGGAGGTAAGTATCAGTTCCAAATATCTTTTTTGCAATCCCTTCGGCCATTGGTGATCGCACGGAATTATGGTCGCAGCAAAAAAGGATGGATTGGGGAAGCGTGCTCACCTCAGGCTCCGAAGTGCAAAACGCAGATCAAAGTGAAGAGGCGGCGGGCCGTGTCATTGTCGACTTCGGCTTTCCCTTCGAGCCGTTCTTCGAGGACGCGGGCGCCTTCATTGTGGATGCCGCGACGCGCCATGTCGATGGTTTCGATCTGGCTTGGAGCGGCGGTTTTCACGGCGTCAAAATAGCTTTCGCAGATTTGAAAGTAGTCTTTGACGACTTGCCGAAATGGCCCGAGAGAGAGGTGGAATTCTCCAGCGGGTTGGCCTTTTTCGGTGGCGATTTCGAAGACCAGACGTTTTTGGCGGATCGAAAGGCCAAGCCGATAGGGGCCGGTGGGCGGGATTTTGCCATCTCGTTCGGGCAAAGTGAATGAGTTTTCTTCCAGCAGGTCGAACATCGCAACTTTGCGTTCTTGTTCGATTTCGGCAGTCGGTGCAGCCAAGGCACTGTCGTCGAGATCAATATGAACAATCTTTGCCACGGGTTTAGTCCTTATTAACTTGGTCGAGTCGCGCTCGAACACTGAGACCATGTGCCTCTAAACTTTCCGAAATGGCAAGTCGTTCCGCTGCGGGACCAATCGCCGCAAGGGCATCAGGTGTCATGCGGGATAGTGTTGTGCGTTTCAGGAAATCCATAACAGACAACCCGCTAGAAAAGCGTGCGGAACGCGCGGTTGGTAGAACGTGGTTCGGCCCGCCAACGTAGTCGCCAATGGCTTCTGGGGTCCAGGCGCCGATAAAGATTGCGCCCGCGTGGGTGACTTTGGTGGCCAGCCCATCGGCATCTGCTACACAAAGCTCTAGGTGCTCCGGTGCGATTCTGTCTGATAGAACAACGGCTTCACCGAGGTCTTTGACGGTAATGATAGCCCCGTAATCGCGCCAGCTTGGCCCCGCGACTGCACGGCGTTCCAGCGTCAGCAGGCGGGTTTCAACCGCATCTGCAACAGCCTGACCGAATGCGGCATCATCTGTGATCAGGATGCTTTGGGCGCTTTCGTCGTGTTCAGCTTGGCTCAACAGATCAAGCGCGATCCAATCTGGGTTGTTGTCTTTGTCTGCAATTACAAGGATTTCGGAAGGCCCAGCGATCATGTCGATCCCAACCTTACCAAAGACGCGTCTTTTGGCGGCGGCAACAAAGGCATTTCCCGGTCCGGTGATTTTGTCGACAGGCGCGATTGTGTCGGTGCCATAGGCCAATGCAGCAACGGCTTGTGCACCGCCAATGCGGTATATTTCATCAACGCCGGCAAT
The DNA here is from genome assembly GCF_018861045.1 of Octadecabacter sp. B2R22. Lineage (GTDB taxonomy): Bacteria > Pseudomonadota > Alphaproteobacteria > Rhodobacterales > Rhodobacteraceae > Octadecabacter. The sequence continues at coordinate 1,357,588 of NZ_JAHKQJ010000007.1, read as the reverse complement.
ACGTGCGGCCAGCAACACCAGAGGGTTCACCGCGCCATCCGGCGTTGGCACGACCATTGCGAGGCGCCCCACACCTGCCACTTTGGCAGGGATCGCATTCATCAGAACGCTGCTGGGGTAGGTGGCAATGCCGCCCGGAACATAAAGACCCGCAGCAGACACGGCTGTCCAACGCCAGCCGAGCATTGCCCCAGCGTCGTCGGTCCAGCTTTCGTCTTTGGGCATTTGGCGGCTGTGATAGGCGCGAATGCGATCAGCGGCGAGTTCGAGTGCGGCGCGGTCTTCGGCGCTGACTTGCGCGCAATAATCCTCAATCTCGGCCTCAGAGAACCGCAGGCCGGCCGCGTCGAGTTCGAGGCGGTCGAACTTTGCTGTCAAATCAAGAACGGCCGCATCACCACGCGTACGAACGTCAGCGATAATGTCCGCGACGACGGCATCTACATCTGGGCTGTCTTCGCGTTTGGCGCCCAAAAGGTCGTGGAATGCTTGTTCGAACGTCGGGCTCGATGTGTCTAGAAATTGTGGCATATTAATACCTTAAGCGTCGTGTTCTGGTTTGGATTTAGACGGGGCACCATAGGGGCGCGTGACGTCTTTTAGAACGACCTCCAATGCCTCGACCTGCACACGGATTGCACCGTCGCCTGCCAGAGTAAGTTCCACATAGCCGCCGCCATCGGTGCCCTCATCAAAGGACACGGACAAGATGGACAAAACCATGTCTTTGTCGCGCGGATCTACGCCTTGGCTTTGAACGGCCATGGCATCTTCGATGACGATGACCGATTGCACCCGTTCGTAGGTGCGATTGCGGGCCTCTGCTTTGGGGGCGTCTTCCCAGCGGAACCGGTTCAAAAGGATCGCAAAACGGCGTGCCGAGCGGTCCCATTTGATTTCAGTTGCTGGGAAAATGGCGTCTTGGATCAGGCCGGAAAGAACGCCGAGGTCCTCTCCGTCTAATGCCTTAAGGCGCAGCGGCTTTTCTGCGCCGTCTTCAAAGGTTGCGTCGCTCACGATCCAGGGACCCGTTCAATATCTGCGCCAACACCACCAAGCTTGCCGGCCACGTCTTCGTAGCCGCGATCAAGGTGGTAGACGCGGTTCACTTGGGTTTCGCCTTCGGCCTTTAGACCCGCAAGGATCAAAGACACAGACGCGCGAAGATCGGTCGCCATCACAGGTGCACCTTTCATTTTATCGACGCCCGTTACAGTGGCCGTGCCGCCGTGGACTTCGATATGGGCGCCCATGCGTTCCAGTTCTGGTGCATGCATAAAGCGGTTTTCAAAGATCTTTTCTTCAAGAACTGATGTGCCGTCGGCAAAGCACAGCATCGCCATCATTTGCGCCTGCAAATCTGTAGGGAAACCGGGGAAAGGTTCTGTTGTGACGTCGACGGCCTTAGGGCGGTCACCCTTCAGCTTAACCTTTAGGCCTGTTTTGGTTTCTTCCACGGACACGCCAGCGGCATCAAGTTTTTCACAGAACGCGCCGACCAAGGACAATTTGCCACCAAGGCATTCGACTTCACCGCCAGCGATAACAGGGGCAAGCATATACGTGCCAAGTTCGATGCGGTCGGTCACAACAGGGTGGGTCGCGCCGTGCAAACGGTCAACGCCTTGGATGGTGATGCTGGATGTGCCGTCGCCTTCGATCTGGGCGCCCATTTTACGCAGGCAGTCCGCCAGATCGACGATTTCAGGTTCACGCGCCGCGTTGTTGATAACGGTTGTACCTTTGGCCAATGTTGCCGCCATCATAATGTTTTCGGTCGCCCCAACGGACGCAAACGGAAAATCAATGACAGCACCCTTAAGTTTGCCGCCATCGGCCTTGGCGTGCAGGTAGCCGTCTTTCAGGTCAATCTCAGCGCCCATTTTGGCAAGGCCATCTGTGTGGATGTCCATCGGGCGTGCCCCGATTGCACAGCCGCCTGGAAGGGACACGATCGCATGGCCTTCGCGGGCCAGAAGCGGGCCAAGCACTAGGTTGGATGCGCGCATCTTGCGCACGATTTCGTAGTCGGCTGTGGTGTTGACAGCACCGTGACACGACATGGTCTGGACTTTGCCGTCCTGCAGGGATGAAATTTCCGCACCCAAAGATTCCAACAGCAACGTCATGGTCTTAATGTCAGACAGACGCGGCGTGTTGGTCAGCGTCAGTGGTTCATCACTGAGCAATGTCGCGGGCATCAAGGTAAGTGCGGCGTTCTTCGCACCTGCAATTTCGATTTTTCCTGACAGCGACTTGCCGCCTTTAACTACGATGGAATCCATGCCTGTTACTCTTTCCCTTGCGCGGGTTTTTCATCCGCTTGTTTTTCTGCTTTGGCGCGCGCTTGCGCCTTACGCCGACCCAAGTTGGCCTTCAATGCGGCCTTTAAACGGTCTTCCCGAATTTGAGCCTGTGTCGGTTGCGATTTGTTGTTCATAATGCTTGTTACCTGAGTGCGTAAAAACCGTCCAGAGAGGGCTTGCAAGAACAGATATTTGCGTCTACTTCCGCGCTCATTAATCACTGCTGTGGCTCATGGATTGCGTATGGGGAATGCAGTAGCGTTTTAAGTGTTTGTAAATATGCAGTTTCCCGACTGTTAAACCCGACATGGGGGAGAAAGCTGGGGAACGAGAATGCTGCGTTAATCCGGCAGCACTTTCCGGTCTTGCAGGACTAACAATAGCGGTGTAACACGCCGTTGGTATGCCGGGGTAGCTCAGTGGTAGCAGCGCGTCATTGGTAATGACGAGGTCGGGAGTTCAATTCTCCCTCCCGGCACCAGTTTCACTCACAATTAGAAACGACCCGCCGAAAAAGCTGTGATGTCGCAGGATGGCTTGCGCCCTTGTGCAAGATCTGTTGCGATCTTGCCTGTGATGCCGCCGAGTGTCAGGCCGATGTGTTGATGCCCGAACGCCATAATGATGCGATCAGACGTGTTGGATGGCCCGATCACCGGAAGAGAGTCTGGCATCGTTGGGCGGTGACCAAGCCATTCACTATCAGGTGGCCCAAGGTTGCCGAACATGTTGTGGGATTTGCGTTTCAGGTAGGCGGTGCTTTTGGTGTTGAACGGTGCATCTATTGCGTTGATTTCAACGGTGCCAGCGACACGCAGGCCGTCTGCCATAGGCGTCGCGTAAAACCCGGCTTCGGCCCAACCGACAGGGCGTGACAGAAGATCGCGATGGTTCTCGTAAAGAATGTGGTAGCCGCGTTCGGTCCCGAGCGGCAGTTTGTCAGCGCCGCTGCCCTTAACGTCGCGGGATCGGGCTCCAGCTGCGATCACAAGCCGTGGCGCGCGGATTTGCGTATCGTCGTTCAACTGCGCGGTGACGCCATCCACGTCGGCGTTAGAACTGACAACTTTGTGGGGCAGGGTCGTCCCGCCAAGGGATGTGAACTTGCGATGCATGCGCAACACAAGCTCTTGCGGGGATGTGATATGGCGCACGCCCTTGAACCGCCGGCCGCGATGCAGGGGGAGGCGAATGTTGGGTTCCAAGGTCAGGATGTCGCTTGGGGACAGGTCGTCGGACTGCACGCCAAGGCGAGCGCGACGGGCCTCACTCGGGAGGGATGCGGTATGGCCCGATGCGCTGGACCAAACGTAAAGGCAGTCGTTCTCGATGATGAGGTCTTGAGCGTCCGCAAGTGCAATCAACGGGTTCAGCCCGTCGTCTGTATGGGCAAGCAATCCCGCAAGGGCGTTTGCGATATGATCCACCCGCGCGGGGCGGCAGTTGTTAAGGAAGGACAGCATCCACGCCGGATTTTTCAGCCCGTGCAACAAATTAAAGTTAAGGGGGCTGTCTGGGCTGGCCAGTAGCGAGGGTAGGGACTTAAAAATGGATGGGCTGTTCACAGGATTGCAGGCGTAAGTAGCGATCACACAAGCTGATCCTGACGTGGTGCCGGATCCAGCTGGGTTTGGGTCACATATCGCCACTCGCAAACCTTCGCTTTGGGCCCAAAGTGCGGTGGACATCCCAACCATACCTGCGCCTGCGACGATCAAATCATAGTCGTGATGGGGCTGCATGTTAGTCCGATGTCCCGTCTTTCGGTGGCGCGAGCGTCCCGCGCAGGATTGGCTGGGTTGCCAGTTCGGTGGTGCCCATTGGCGTACCGTCCGTCAATTGTCGCGCCAAAGCAAGACCCGCGCGCCGCCCCATTTCGGCGTGCGGCACAAAGACAGTCGTCAGCGGTGGGTGGACCACCTGAGCGAGCTCGAGGTCATCAAAGCCCGTAATCGAAACATCCTCGGGAACAGAAATACCAAGTTCGCGTGCGCGGCGCATCGCCCCAACGGCCAATACGTCCGCCGAGCACATGATCGCAGTCGGGCGCGGCATGCTCATCATCACCGCATCAAACCCGCGCGCGCCTTCTTCGATCCCAAAGGTGGTTTCATGGATGTTGAGGTCTGACGGGTCCAGACCTGCATCAGCCATCGCATCCTCGACCCCGTGAATACGTGCATCTGCACGGTCGTTCAGCGAGGATTCACCCGAAATGAGCGCGATTTTTGTGTGCCCCATCTTGATCACTTCGTTTGCCATCGCTTTCATGGCGACACGGTTGTCAAACCCAACGGACGGGCGCGGTTCACTTGGATCATAGGCCCAAGTCACCAGCGTCGGCACGTCTTGTGCCTTTAGGAAATCATAAATTTCTGGGTCGCGGTGGTGGCCAATTAACAAAAGCCCGTCAGCCCCACGCGCAACGAGGGACCGGATCTGATCGATCTCGATGTTCGGTTGGTACGACGTACTTGCCACAAGGATCGTGAACCCGTGGCGACGCAATTCTTCTTCAAAGGCTTGCAGGCCACGGGCAAACATCGCGTTTGCCATCGTAGGGATCACGGCGCCAATCGTGTTGGTCCGGCGGGATGCCATCGCGCGGGCGCCAAAGTTGGGCGAATATCCCAGCGCCGTTACGGCATCCATCACACGTTTGCGCGTTTTTTCAGCAACCCGATCCGGAAAGTTCAGCGCGCGCGATACAGTTGCCGTCGAAACGCCAGCCTTTTCAGACACATCATAAAGGGTTGGGGTCGGATTGTTTGACATGGGACACTCAAGATATTGATCACGACGACGTGCAGGGTTGTACCCGTTATAGAGCCGTTTTGGTCGCGTTCAATGTAAAGGCTTGCATGAATCGAAAGTAAAGGCTTACATCAGGGTAGATTCGGGGGTTCCGAAGGACAACGTTGGAGTGTTTCATGCCACGGTCCCAACGGAACCGCCGAGCCAGTGACGATACCCTTTTGAACATTCTGAACCCGTGAAGGAATTATTTGATGGCGCGTGACTACCTCAAGAAGGCGACACTGACGGCGCAATCCGGTGCATCTGATGTGTCCGATATTGTGCAAGGTATTTTGAGTGACATTGAAACGGGCGGCGATGACACAGCCCGCGAATACGCCCGCACGCTTGATAAATATGAGGGTAATGTCGTCCTGACCAAAGAAGAGATCGCGGCGGCCTGCGATCAGGTGCCGCAAAAGTTGAAGGACGATATCCTATTCGCCCATGACAACGTGCGCCGCTTTGCCGAGGCGCAAAAGGCCAGTATTCAGGACATCGAATTCGAAGTTCAGCCGGGGTTGATTGCCGGTCAAAAGGCGATCCCAGTCGCCGCGGCAGGGTGTTACGTGCCCGGTGGACGGTTCAGCCATGTAGCCAGCGCTATTATGACAGTGACGACGGCCAAAGTTGCCGGTTGCAACCACATCACAGCGGCTTCGCCACCCCGACCAGAGATCGGCCTGCCGTCAGCGATCGTCTATGCGGCGCATATTTGCGGAGCAGATACCATCATGGCCATGGGCGGTGTGCAGGCGATTGCAGCAATGAACTACGGACTTTTTGGGTTACCCAAGGCGAATATCCTTGTGGGGCCGGGCAATCAGTACGTCGCCGAAGCGAAACGCATCTTGTTTGGCGGAGTGGGGATCGACATGGTCGCAGGGCCTACTGATAGCCTTATCTTGGCGGACAAGACAGCTGATGCGCATATCGTGGCGACAGACTTGGTCGGGCAGGCAGAACACGGGTATAATTCACCGGTGTGGCTGGTCACGGATGATCGCGCCCTTGCCGAAGATGTGATGGCCCGCGTGCCAGCATTGATCGAGGCCCTGCCAGAAATGAATCGCGACAACGCGTTTGCGGCGTGGCGCGACTATGCCGAAGTGATCTTGTGTTCGGACCGCGAAGAAATGGCGGCCTGTTCGGATGACTATGCGCCAGAACACCTGACGGTTCAGGCGGATGATCTGGAATGGTGGCTTGATCGTTTGTCGGCTTACGGCTCGCTATTCTTGGGCGAAGAAACCACCGTTGCCTACGGCGACAAGGCATCGGGGACCAACCACGTACTGCCGACGTCAGGTGCTGCGGGTTACACGGGTGGCCTGTCCGTTCATAAATACATGAAGATGGTCACCTGGCAGCGCTCGACCCGCGACGGGTCCAAGCGAGTCGCACAAGCCACGGCCCGTATTTCACGGCTTGAAGGCATGGAGGGACATGCCCGTTCCGCTGATGTCCGGCTGGCCAAATATTTCCCGAATGAAACCTTTGATTTGGCGTCAGACGTTTGATGCCAAACGACATTAACGAAATCTCGCGGAGGAGCGAACCTTGAGTATAGATACAAAGATTGTGGACGATCTGGTGGCGAACGATGTTTCGTTCGTGACGACCGTTCCCTGTAAACAACTTGCGGGCGTCATCGAAGAAGTCGAAGCCCGCGACGAGATTTTCCACATCCCGTCCAACAAAGAAGACGAAGGCATGGGCCTTTGTGCGGGTGCTTGGATGGGCGGTAAACGCCCTGCGATCATCATGCAGAACACCGCGATTGGTGTGACGATCAACACCTTGGCGACTTTGACCCAGTATTACCGGATGCCATTGCCGATGATCATTTCTTACCGTGGTGAGCTGCGCGAACCTGTGGCCTGTCAGGTTGAAATGGCTGTGCACACCAAAGCATTGCTGAACCAGATGCACATCCCGACCTATCATTTCCACAAGGAAAGCGATGCGGATGAGCTCGACGCGATCCTGAAATACACATTCATGTGCAACAAACCTGTGGCGATCCTGACGGATGCGTCTTTCTGGGGAGGCTATGGCGACCAATGATTAGATCCGAAATCCTAAAAGAAATCGCCCCGATCCTGCGTGACGAACTTGTCGTCTGTAACATCGGAATCCCGAGCCAAGAGCTGCACGCCATCGACGATCAGCCGACGAATTTCTACATGCTGGGCACGATGGGTTTGGCATCCAGCATCGGTTTTGGTCTGGCGCTGGCGCAGGATAAACTCGTGATCTCGATTGACGGGGACGGTTCTGTTTTGACCAACCTAGGCACCTTGCCGACGATCGGGAACAACATGCCGTCCAACTACATCCTGATGATCATCGACAACGGGTCTTATGGCTCAACAGGTGATCAACCGACTTATGCAGGCATGCGCACCGATCTGGCTGCCATGGCAAAAGCTGCGGGCTGTGAAAACGTGATCGAAGTGCAGGACGTGGACACAGGCGCCAAGCTGCAAGAGGTCATCGACAGCGGTAAGGGCACCGTGATGGTCGTCAAATGTGACAGCGGCAACGCCAAGATGCCTGTTATCACGATGGACCCAGTGGTCATCCGTGATCGCTTTATGAAAGCGGTTGCTAGCTAAGGCTGAGCGATAACATTCATAAACGGGCGGCGCGGTTGCGTCGCCCTTTTGCGTTTAAGAAAATGACCGTGCGGCCAAGATCATGAACGCCACGCCAAAAGCGATGCATAGAGGCGCGTAGTATGTTTCATCCAAACGGCGAAAGGGTTGTTCTGGCGAATTGCGTTTCCAAAACGGGGCATAAGCAACAGCGGCGCGGACTTGGAACACGAACGCGATGCCCAGAAGCCCCAGTGATTTCAGAGTGCCATCCGCAAACCACGGCCACGCGGCGGCAAACATCAAGGCGACAACAACCAGTGAACAGGCGGCAGCATTTGGCATTTTATCAATGCCTTCGGTGCCAACGACTGTGCGGGCCAATTCGGCCTCGTCTTTGATTGGCCACCAATACCCGAGCGCCCAAAGCAGATGCACTGCCGCAATGACAATCAGCCCTGCCGAGGCAAGCAATGCCAGTGCGGTCATTGCACCGCTTCAATTCTAACCGCTTCATAACGGTCAACGGGATCGCCCTGAATTTGATAACTGTGCAGCAAACCAAGCCCGACGTCAGGCAGGTAATAAAGCCCTTCGTGAACAACATAATCGGTGTTGGTGTAGGTCAGTTTTCCGGGGATCATATCGTAGGTGCAGTCCCCGATGGTAAGCGTGGTCATGGCCCCCCAAGCCTGTGTTTGCGTCTCGGGGTATTCGCTGGTTGGGCTGGTAACCGTCGTCTGATACGACCGAGAACTCGAGGCTTCAGGGACCGGCATTCCAGCGGGCGCAAAGGCATAGGTCATGGTGCGCACAGTATCAGGAATGTCGTTGCCGTTTGTCGTGTCGCTCAGGCCGATCAAATGGGTGCCTTGAGCCAGAAGGTTGCGATAGGTGTATCCGTCGGTCGCGATGCCGTCATTTTGCACGATCCCTTCCTCTATCAGCCTGAAGGTGTTGGTCGTGCCGTCAGATTCAGTGACGCGAATGCCCGTTTCAAGGTCTGCTGCAACGGGGCAGTCTGCGAGTGCGGGGCCGGCAGCCAGAAGGGTGACGATCAGAGAATACTTCATGGGCATGGCCTTTGTAGTGGAACGTTTGCATCAGTTTTGCAGGGCTTGCGACATTTGTCTAATGTCGTGTGTCCCCGCTGCCCACCCGTACCCCTTCCAATAGCTAGACCGCACTTGTTTCCTGCGACTTGTTGCGGATCAATCGGCTGATGAAAGCCGCAATAAACAGCGCAGTCATCACCAAGATCACGGTCGGGCCCGGGTCCGAACCAATCCAGAAGCTAAGGTATACACCCGCCAACAGCGAGGACGTCGAAACCAGCACAGACACCCACAGCATGTGTTTGAACTGTCGCGTCACAAGGAACGCAACCGCCCCCGGTGCGATCAGCAAGCCGATGGCAAGGATCAGGCCAACAGCCTTTAGCGTTGCGACGATTGTCAGCGAAAGGATGACCAGCAACCCGTAGTGCAGCAGGTTCACAGGCAACCCGATAGCGCGGGCTTGGGCGGGGTCAAAGGCATGCAGCAACAGGTCTTTCCAGCCAATCAACAAGGCCGCCGACACCAGTATGCCAATGATACCAGACGTCCAAAGATCGCTCGCGGTGACGCCCAACATGTTGCCAAACAAGATGTGATCCAGATGCACATTGGTTTCGATCTTGGTGTACAAAACCAAACCAAACCCAAACATACCCGAAAAGACCACGCCCATCACAGTGTCCTGTCGCACGCGACTGTTCGCATCAAGGTATCCGGTCAGCAGGGAACATACCATGCCCGCAATGAAGGCCCCGACGATCAACGGTAGCCCGACGATATAAGCGAGAACAACGCCCGGAAGAACGGCGTGGGATACTGCGTCGCCCATCAAAGACCAGCCTTTGAGCACGAGGAAACACGACAGCAACGCTGTCGGTGGTCCGATCAAAAGGGCGATGTAGAACGCACCGTGCATGAAAGGGAATTGGAACGGCAGGAAGAAATCAATCATATCCGTAACGCCTCGGCTGCGCGTCGGCGGTGGGCGATCAAACCGTGTTTAGGCGCAAAGAAGAACGCAGCAAGGAAGATCGCGGTTTGCAGACAGATGATCACGCCGCCCGTAGCACCATTCAAAAAGAAGGACAGGTATGCGCCGAAAAAGCTGGAGAGGGAGCCGATTAGGACAGCAATAATCAAAAGGCGCGGGAAACGGTCGCTGAGAAGATATGCGGTCGCGCCCGGTGTGATGACCATGGCGATCACAAGAAACGCACCCACGGTTTGTAGGGCGGCAACGCAGGCCGCAGACAGCAGAACAAAGAACAAGAACCGCAGACGTTCAGGGCGCAACCCGATGGAGCGCGCGTGGTTTTCGTCAAAAAAGGACACCATCAGGTCTTTCCACTTGGCGATCAGGACCACCAGACAGACCACACCGATCACGGCCAGTTGGATTGTATCGCTGGGCGTGATCGCAAGGATATTGCCAAGGATGATCGTTTGCACATCCACCGCCACAGGGGACACGGACACCATGAACAGCCCCAGCCCGAAAAAGCTGGTGAATATCAGGCCGATTACAGCGTCTTCTTTTAGGCCGGTGCGTTGGTTGAGAAACATCATCGCCGCCGCCGCCAGACCGCCAGACAAGAACGCCCCCAAGGCAAAGGGCAGGCCCAGCATATAGGCCCCAGCGACACCCGGTACGATGGAGTGGGACAAGGCATCACCGATTAAGGACCAGCCTTTAAGCATCAGATAACATGACAGAAACGCGCAAACGGCCCCGACCAACGCCGAGACGAACATCGCATTCAGCATGAAGGTATAGGTGAAGGGTTCCAGCAGCGCCGTCATTCTTTGTCAGCCTGTGTGCGTGTTTGGTCGTCGTAGATAACAAAGGGACGTTCATCGTCGGTGAGGATCGTAACTTTGCGTTCGTCGTCATCGTCATGCAGATCGTCGCCGCCCAGAACAAAGTGGCGCAGCACGCCGCCAAAGGCCGCTTCGAGGTTGTCTTTGGTGAAGACCTCTTCGGTCGGGCCAAAGTTCAAAACAGTTGCTTTGACCAATACGGTTTGATCGCAAAATTCCGGCACCGAGCCGAGGTTGTGGGTGCTGACCAGCATCACACGGCCTTCGTCACGCAGCTCACGCAGCAGTTTAATGATCGCTTCTTCGGTTTGCACATCAACGCCGGTAAAGGGTTCATCCAGTAGAATGACTTGGCCGTTCTGCGCCAAAGCACGGGCGAGGAAGACACGTTTACGTTGCCCGCCTGAAAGTTCGCCAATCTGACGGTCGCGAAAATCTGTCATGCCCACGCGGGCAAGGGCGTCTGTGACGGCTTCGTGGTCGGCGGGTTTGGGGCGGCGCAGCGGACCCATGTGGCCGTAGCGACCCATCATCACCACGTCTTCGACCAACACGGGGAAGGACCAATCGACTTCTTCTGCTTGTGGAACGTAAGCCACGATGCCCGCTTTGATAGCTTGGCGCACAGTTTGTCCAAGCACACCGATTTCACCCGCTGCGGCGGGCAGAAACCCCATGATCGCCTTGAACAACGTCGACTTACCCGCGCCGTTCACCCCTACAAGGGCCGCGATGGTCCCACGGGGGATCGCAAAGCTTGCGTCGCGCAGGGCGGTGACGCCGTTGCGGTAGGTTACCGTTAGGCCATCCGCATAAAGACCCGCATGGTTCTTGCTGGTCTGGTGCGGCGCAGGAGGGGGCAGGTTCATTGGGTCAATCCATCAGCAATTGTTTGTGTCGTGACGCGCAACAGGTCGAGGTAGGTCGGCACGGGGCCACCTTCCAGCGACAGCGAGTCGACATAGAGCACGCCGCCATAAGCCGCGCCAGTTTCGCGCGCCACTTGTTCGGCGGGGTCGGTGTTTACGGTGCTTTCACAGAACACAGCCGGGATGTCATTGGCGATCACTGTGTCGATGACGTTGCGCACCTGTTGTGGGGTGCCGGTCTGATCGGCGTTCATCGGCCACAGGTAGGCTTCCTTGAGGCCGAAATCACGCGCGATATAGCTGAACGCACCTTCGCAAGTGACGAGCCAGCGTTCTTCTTCTGGGATCGCCATGATCTGATCGCGCAGAGGACCGATTGCAGCGGTCAGTTCTTCTTTATAGGCAGCGGCGTTTGCCGCGTAAGTTTCCGCATTTTCAGGGTCATGTTCGCTCATCGCAGCTTCGATGTTGTCGATGTAAATCAGCGCGTTATCCAAGCCCATCCATGCATGCGGGTTTGGCAGGCCTTCATAGGATCCGCTGGAGATCGACAAAGGGGCGATACCGTCAGAAATCGTAGCGGACGGTGTATTCCCGACATTGTCGATGAACTGCTCAAACCAGAGTTCGAGGTTCAATCCATTCCACAAGATCAGATCAGCGCCAGAGGCACGCACCAAATCCTGAGGCGTTGGTTGGTAGCCGTGAATTTCAGCACCCGCCCGCGTAATGGATTCAACGGTTGCAGCGTCACCCGCAACATTGCGGGCCATGTCCGCGATCACGGTAAAGGTCGTGACGACCTTGAACTCGGCTGTTTCGTTTTCTGTGCTGCTGGACGTGACTGTCGTTGAAAAGAACCCCTGCGAGACCACAAGAAATGCGATGAGTACAAGGGCGGCAACGCCGAGCAGGATACGGGTCAGCATGAGAGAGACTCCAAAGAACTGTTACTTGGAGTTATGGACCCGTTTGTTGGGATGTCAATGCAGTTGCGAATTATTCGCAATAAAAGAAATGGGCTTAAAGTTGACCCGCGTTGCGATACCAGCTGCGAATGGCGGCGCGGTCTTCGTTGGACATGTAGGTGATGTTGGCAGGGGGCATGGCGTGGCTGATGCCAGCCTGAACATAGATGGCACGGGCATTGCGCGCGATATCGGCTGGTGTGTCCAACAGAACACCGCGCGGTGCCCAGAGCATGCTGTCCGAATAGCTTGGCTCGCGCGAATGACACATAGAACAGCGGCCCATGACGATATCATGAGCGTCGTCAAACCCGTCGGCTGCGGTGAAGGTTTCTTCATAGGGCGTTAGCGCGCGCGCTTCGGCGTCGTCATAGCTGTCCCACATGTTGGCCGTGGACAGCCAAGCGATGATGATCATCAACAAGGCCGTCGCGACCCATGTCCAGTGCGGTCCAGTTCCCGTCTTGTGCATGGTGTTAAAGTAATGGCGGATTGTGACGCCCGTCAGGAAGATCAGCGAGGCAATGATCCATGAATGGTCCGTCGCAAAGGACAGTGGGTAGTGGTTGGACAACATCAAGAAGATGACGGGCAATGTAAGGTAATTGTTATGGGTGCTGCGCAGTTTTGCGATCTTGCCGTATTTCGCGTCTGGCGTGCGGCCTTCTTGCAGGTCTTTCACCACGATGCGTTGGTTTGGCATGATGATAAAGAACACATTCGCGGTCATGATCGTCGCGGTAAACGCGCCCAGATGCAGCATCGCCGCGCGCCCCGTGAAGACTTGGTTGTAGCCGTAAGACATGATCACAAGGATGACAAACAGCAGCACCATCAGCAGCGTAGGGTTTTCGCCCAGCGCGGATTTACACATGAAATCATAAAGCAGCCAGCCGATGGTGAGAGACAGCGCAGAGATCACGATGCCCTGCCAAAGCGCGATGTCGGCTTTGGCGGCGTCAATCAGGTAAAGCTCTCCGCCGACCCAATATATGATCATTAACAGGGCTGCGCCTGACAGCCACGTCGAGTAGCTTTGCCATTTGTGCCATGTCAGGTGTTCAGGCAATCGGGCAGGGGCGACCATGTATTTGGTTGTGTGATAAAACCCGCCACCGTGGACTTCCCATTCTTCGCCGGACGCTCCATCGGGCATGTCGTCAGCTGGCTTTAGCATCAGGTCGAGCGCGATAAAGTAGAACGACGCCCCGATCCACGCCATTGCCGTAATTACGTGCAGCCAGCGGACCGAGAATGCGAGCCATTCCCATAAAATCACTGCGTCAAACATCTCTCGTCCCCGTTCATTGGTGGTGCTTGTTTCAACACCTATCTTTGGTTGCTTTGTTTTGCTATTCCGAAGTAACGCGTCGCTCTATCAAGAAATGCAAAACAATGTCCTATCTCGATAATATCCGAACCTTCGTCCGCGTCTATGAGTTGGGCAGTATGTCAGCCGCCGGACGGGACCTGCGCATCTCACCTGCAGTCACTTCGTCGCGAATTTCATCACTTGAAGAACATCTCAGCGTTCGATTGTTCCAACGCACGACCCGCAGCCTTACTGCGACGGAACAGGGGCGGGCGTTTTATACGGGCGCGGTTGCGGTGCTGGATGCTGTGGATGTCGCCGAAGGGCAGGTTGCTGGGATCACTGATAATCCGAAGGGCTCGCTTTATGTGGCGGCGCCTCTTGGGGTCGGGCGGCGGTTCTTGGCACCTTTGGTTCCGGAATTTGGGCGCGAATACCCATTGATCGATATTCGGCTGCGTCTTACGGATCGTACGGTTGATCTTACGACCGAAGGGTTGGACATTTCTTTCTTTTTGGGCGAGCCGGCAGACAGCAATTTGCGCATCAAACCTGTCGCAGATTGCGAACGGGTTTTGGTTGCCGCGCCATCCTATATTGAACAGCGCGGACACCCGACAGATGGGCAGGCGCTGATTGTTGAGGGGCATAACTGTTTAAATCTGCGCTACCCCGGCGCGCCCGAGTTCCAATGGCGCCTGCAAACCAAAGATGGCCCGCAGCGGTTCAGGGTGTCTGGGCGGTATGAGTGCGACGACGGTGATGTGCTGACAGAGTGGGCTTTGGCAGGCGAAGGTATCGCGCTCAAACCTGTGTTTGAGGTTGCCGAACACCTGAATTCGGGGGCGTTGGTTCCGGTCGCCGAAAAGACGCCGCCTGTGCCGATCCAAATGGCCTGTCTTTATACGCACCGCCGCAGGCAGGACCCAAAGACACGACTGTTCATGGATTTCATGACGATGCGGGTCGGGGCCGCCATGAAAGCTGCCCAAGCCAGCGTTCAGCTGCCGCGATAGGTGGAATAGCCGTAGGGTGATAGCAGCAGGGGTACATGGTAATGTGCATCTGCGTCGTCCATGCCAAAGCGGATCGGGATTTCACTCAGGAACTTGGTCTCGCCCGTGGCCTGACCTGTCGCCTCGAGGTAATCACCGCAAAAGAAGATCAGCTCATAAGTGCCGGTTTTGAAATCACCGACAGGAAGGATAGGGCTGTCCGTGCGGCCATCATCGTTCGTGACGGTTTCAGCGATCTTGGTGTGGCTATTGCCACTGACACGATAGAGCGCGACCTTGATACCTTCGGCGGGAACGCCGCGTGCGGTGTCTAGGACGTGTGTGGTCAAATATCCGGACATTTTGGTCTCCTTATTTGTGCATCCTATGCGCGGACTGCGTGGTCACAAGGCAAATGCAGCGATGTGGCGGGTCTTCTTGTGAAACAGTCTTTCAAGAATTGTCTGTAAATGCGAAGTCATTTTTTGATTTAGGATGCAACTGAGGGATAAGGGGCACCATGACAAACACCACAGGATACCCACGTGATTTGACGGGTTACGGACCAAAGGCACCAACGGCAAACTGGCCGAACGGGGCCCGCATTGCTGTGCAAATTGTCCTTAATTATGAAGAGGGTGGCGAGAACAACATCCTGCATGGGGATCCCGCCTCAGAGGCGTTCTTGTCGGAGATTGTGGGCGCTGCGGCATGGCCAGATCAGCGCCACGCGAACATGGAATCAATTTACGAATACGGTGCGCGGGCGGGTTTCTGGCGGTTGCACCGTATCCTGAACCACCTACCGGTTACTGTTTACGGGGTCGCGACAGCCCTTGCACGTGCGCCTGAACAACTCAAAGCGATGCAAGAAGCAGGGTGGGAAATTGCGTCCCATGGTCTGAAATGGATCGAACACAAAGACATGCCCGAAGACGAAGAACGTGCGCAGATCGCCGAAGCGGTGCGTTTGCACACCGAAGTCACGGGGTCCGCACCGCGTGGGTGGTATACGGGGCGATCAAGCGAAAACACGATCCGTCTGGCCGCGGAAACGGGGAAGTTCAAATATGTCGCGGATGCTTATGCGGATGATCTTCCTTATTGGTCAGAATTCGGGGACCGTGACCAATTGATCGTGCCCTATACGCTGGATTGCAACGACATGCGGTTCGCCACACCCCAAGGGTTCAACTCCGGCACGCAGTTCTTTGAGTATCTCAAGGCAACCTTTGATGTGCTTTATGCCGAAGGCGCGGACGGTCAGGCCAAGATGATGTCGTTGGGCCTGCATTGCCGCCTTGTTGGCCGTCCCGGACGTGCGCAAGCGTTGCAGCAGTTTATTGGATACGCAAACAGCCATGATGGCGTTTGGTTCGCCACGCGCGAAGAGATCGCCGATCACTGGGCCGCGACGCACCCGCATAAACGCTGGGATCGCCCATCGCAGATGGACCACGGTGAATTCGTCACAGCCTTTGGCGGGATTTTTGAGCACTCAGCTTGGATTGCGGATCGTGCTTTTGGGCTAGATCTGGGTCCGACCCATGACACGGCTGCGGGCGTGCATTCGGCACTGTGCCGGATGTTTCGCAGCGCGACCCGTGATGAACGGCTTAGCGTGTTGGTCGCACACCCCGACCTTGCCGGAAAACTTGCGGCGGCGGGGCGTTTGACTGCCGAAAGCACGGCGGAACAGGCTGGCGCTGGGCTGGACGCTCTCACGGATGAAGAACGCGAGACATTCCAAGCGTTGAACGCGCAATACGTCGCCAAACACGGGTTCCCGTTTATCATTGCCGTGCGCGATCACACCAAAGACAGCATTGCAGCCGCATTCCACGCGCGGATCGAACATGACACCGAGACTGAGTTCGAAATGGCGTGCCGTCAGGTGGAACGCATTGCCGAGCTTCGCCTCGCGGATCATTTCGCATGACTTTAATTTCGCCCCAACCTCTTACGGAGGATGCCTTTGCCCCGTTCGGAGATGTGCTGGACTGCACGGGCGAGCCTGACAAGATGATCAATCAAGGGATGTGCGGACGCTATCATGACCGCGCGGGACTGGACTTTGGTGACGGAACCGCAGGCATCAGCCTGTTCAATGCACAGCCCCGCAGCTTTCCTTACACATTGGATATGATGGAACGTCATCCGCTGGGCAGCCAAGCGTTCATTCCGATGACGCAGCACCCGTTTCTGGTGATCGTCGCCAAAGATCTGGACGGTGCGCCGGATCAACCGCAAGCGTTCCTTACCACCCCAGGACAAGGTGTAAACTATCATCGCAACGTCTGGCACGGGGTCTTAACGCCGCTGCATGCACCGGGGCTGTTTGCTGTCGTTGACCGCATCGGGGCGGGCGACAACCTTCAAGAATACTGGTTCGACGATCCCTGTATCGTCGCGCCGTAAAAAAGCCCGCAAAGACGGGTGTCACAATAAAAATGAATATAAAGGGACAAAGACAATGACGACGACAGACTATTCAAACCCGAACACCACGCCGCCTTTGGCGCAAGCGGTGCCACTCGGGCTTCAACACGTATTGGCGATGTTCGCCTCTAATGTAACGCCATCTATTATTGTTGCCGGGGCCGCAGGTTTGGCCTTTGGTGGACCAGAACAGATCTACTTGATCCAGATGGCCATGCTGTTCGCGGGTATCGCAACATTGTTCCAAACGGTCGGTATCGGTCCAATTGGTGCGCGATTGCCCATCATGCAGGGCACCAGTTTTGCCTTTGTTGGTGTCCTCGCAGGGGTCGCGGCGACAATGGGTCTAAGCGTTGCTTTGACGGCGTGTATCATCGGTGGCGTAGTCCACTTTTGCCTTGGTGCCGTGATCAAGAACCTGCGTTGGTTGTTCCCACCGCTTGTCACGGGCCTCGTGATTTTGGCAATCGGTCTTTACCTCATCCCCGTTGCGATCAAATACGCGGCTGGCGGTGCGGCGGATTTCCAGATGGCGGCTGAAAGCTTTGGCTCTCTCAAACACTGGTCTGTTGCTTTGACTGTGATCGTTGTGTCCTTGCTGGTGAAGTTCTTCACCAAAGGCACATTGTCTGCGTCCGGTATCCTGATCGGCCTGCTGGCGGGTTACGCCTTGGCATTCGCACTTGGCATGGTGAACTTTGCACCTGTTGGTGGCGCGGCTTGGTTCACATCTATTGCGCCACTGCCATATGGGTTTGAATTCAACCTCGGTGCTGTGATTGCAGTCACACTGGTCTCTATCGTGTCTGCGATCGAAACCGTTGGCGATGCGTCCGCAACAGCAAAAGCAGGCGCTGGGCGTGATGCAACGGACGAAGAAATCGCTGGTGCGACATATGCGGATGGCCTGGGCACAGCGATTGCTGGTGTTTTTGGCGGCCTGCCAAACACGTCCTTTAGCCAAAACGTCGGGATCGTCGGCATGACGGGTATCATGTCCCGTCATGTGGTGACGATTGCCGGTATTATCATGATCATCTGTGGTCTGGTCCCGAAAATCGGTGCTGTTATCGCATCCATGCCTTTGCCTGTTCTGGGCGGCGGTGTGATCGTGATGTTCGGCATGGTGGCGTCTGCCGGCTTGAACATGTTGACGGAGGTCAAAATGAACCGCCGCAACATGATCATCATTGCGGTGTCACTTGCCTTTGGTCTGGGTCTGAACCTTGTTCCAACAGCGGTTCAGTACCTGCCTGCCACGCTCAAAGTGTTGGCAACGTCGGCGGTTGCGCCAACTGCGGTTATGGCCGTGATCCTGAACTTGGTCCTGCCACAAGAAGACTAAGTCGCGATTGCGCTAAGACAATAGACAGGCCCCCGCAGCGATGCGGGGGCCTTTTCTGTTGGAGCGTGCCTAATTCGACATCGGTGAACATCTGCGCAAATAGGTTGATGCGTTCGCTTGGGCGGTCGCGGACAGCTGATTGCTCTAAAGCCCGGGGTGACGGTTCACGTCTTTATACAGTAAATATCGGAACGGACCGGGGCCGCCCGTATAGCAGGCCTGCGGGCAGAAGGCGCGTAGCCACATGAAATCGCCAGCCTCAACTTCGACCCAGTCGTTGTTGAGATTATAGACAGCCTTGCCCTGCAACACATAAAGCCCGTGTTCCATGACGTGGGTTTCCAAGAACGGGATCACGCCACCGGGTTGAAAGGTGACAATCGTAACGGCCATGTCATGGCGCATATCTGACGGGTCCACGAACCGCGACGTCCCCCATGCCTCGTTGGTGTCTGGCATGTAGTTGGGTTCGACGTCGGCGTCATTGGTCACAAGAGCAGGGGGGGCGTCGATACCATCCACCCATTCATAGGCCTTGCGAATCCAATGGAACCGGCAGGCCGTGTCGGTGTCGTTCTTGAACGACCACTGCGCCGTGACGGGGATATAGGCGTAGCTACCCTCGCTGAGGGTATGGCTGGTGCCATCAATCGTAAGCGTCGCGCCACCTTCGACAACAAACAAGACTGCCTGCGCCTCGTTGTCTGTGTCGGGGGTGTCGGAGCCACCGCCTGGTGCAACTTCGACGATATACTGGCTGAATGTTTCGGCAAAACCGGACAGGGGGCGTGCCAAAATCCAAGCGCGCGTTTTGTCCCAGAACGGCAGGTTGCTGGTCACGATGTCGCGCATCGTGCCTTTTGGGATGACTGCGTAACTTTCAGTAAACGTCGCGCGGTCGGTCAATAGCTGTGTCTGCGGCGGGTGGCCGCCGCTTGGTGCATAATATGTGGGTTTTGTCATATCTCTAAGATAAGGCCCCATTGGCTGCGGCCAAGGCCCAAACACACCACAACACTCGTTTGAAAAGATTGATAATACGCGGGCGCGGCGTAGCGTTGGATTAGACCCAAAGCACCGCGAGCAAAATCAGGCTTTGCCCACCCCAATAAAGAGCCCAGAGCAGCATCGCTGCGCCGCGCCGCTGAACGCCATGGAAAACAAACAATTCAAACCCGAGAATCGCGTCAGATGCGATAAAGAAAAGCGCACCGATGATTGCCAGACCCAACGGCCACGACACAGGCAGGCCGAGGGCTGACAGGCCCATCAGGATGATAACCCCCGAATAGACCAGCACGGGGCCGCGCAAGGCGCCAAGATGGGGCAGGAGACGCCAGACGATTGTTGCTGCGCTCGCAACCAAGGCCGCACTCGCAAGAAGCCGCCAAGGTTCAGCAAAAAGCGGTGCGATCCCGCCGCCCAACTGCCAAAGCAATACAACATAGGCCAAATGACCGATCAAAAATGCGATAAGGCCGAGTAGGAAGTTACGCTCACCATGACGAGACAAGAACAGATCGCCAAGCGTTCCAAACGCGAGCGCAAGGGTCAGTGCAATCGGGGCCTGTGACAAAAGGCTTATGACGGCCAACGCCCCGACGGCAGGAATTTTGACGCCACTGCGCACCGCACCCACAGGTACATGAACGAAATGCGCCCCATAGGTGAGCGCAGACAAAAGCGAAACAACGCCCAAGATCAGCAAGATATGCATGGGGGATACTTATCTAATTTTCCGGAAAACACCAATGGCAGTCCCTAGGGGAGTCCGTGTCTCCTTTAGTTTCAATGGCTTAATTTGTCCAACCCGTCAAAAGACCCTCGTTGATATCGTTACAGAATTTGAAGGCATGTCCAACCGGCTTTGCCGGGCAATGCTGACGTGCGTGTACGCAACAAAATCTGAATTCCAGCAAATCTGAACTGAGCAACCCTCCTTACGCCGTCCGGGTCCAATCGAATGCGTAAGGGGGGCTGAAATCGCAACCGGCGGATGCAGTCCGCTTGGTTCAGATCATCTGGAACAATAGCTGAATGCAGTTCGCCGTTCAATGAAAGAACGGTCATGAACCTCAACCAAAATAAAGAAAACCAAAGCGTTTCACGAAACGCATCTGCGCATCCGCGTTCGTTTTCATCAAAATTAAGTACTGACCTCTCGTCTGGGTGCCTTGACCAAAAGGAACAATTGCACCGGAATAAAGAAGTACTTGAAAAAAATGAAGAAAATGCATGTGACGATCAGTATCGCGCACGCAGTATGAATCGAAAGCTTGCGTATGAGCTTGGTGCAAGAAGCATCAGTAGGTGTGGTCTTGGAAAAGTATGTCGCACCATCGCGCCACCAAAAAATGGCCCAAGCTCTTCGCATATCCGTGTCTGGGAAGCGAAAGAAATCCAGGTGACAGGTCGGACCTTCGACGGAGAAGTCGTAACATCCAACACCTCTTTGAAATGCAAGAGCCCATCTTTGTGCCCAGTCTGCGCCCCACAGAGAGCTGCGGAACGAGCGGAGGTGCTTCAACCCCAACTTCGAAAGTTCCTACATCCGGTTTCGTATTTCGAAGAGCGAGCTGAAGCTAAACGAGAAAAGGGGCACTTGTACCGCGCTGATCCCGGTGAGGGCTTTGATCCAGTAGAAAGTCATGACATTTTTTTGGTGACAGTAACTTCGCATCACCAGCGTGATGATGACTGTAAGGTTTTACTAGATCTGCAGTCCTTAGCCTGGAGAAAAGCAACAGATAGATTGAAGAAACGCCATAATCGCCAGGGCAAGCGTCCGGTCTCTTATGTTGCAGGTTTGGATGCTACAGATTCCCTGCAGAATGGATTTCACAATCACACGCATGCTGTTCTGATGGTGCCGACAACGCATGAAGACACGCGTGGCGTCGCCGAAGATTTTGTCCGGGCATGGATGCGTGCGTGCGCTGATGTGGGGTTGCGATGCGATCGTACTGGCCAAGACGTTAAGTTGGTCGCAGCTGCACCTAAGCGGGGTGTTGGGCCAGAACAAATGGACTCTCTAGCGAGGTCTGTACGCTATGCGGTTACACCCTCCCTCATTTCGGAAGTCGTCGGTTCAGGGCAAAAAGTGCGGACCAAGAGCTCCGCAAGCATCACGCCAATGACACACCTATTTTTGGCAGCTGAACCGAATGTGTCGGCCCGGGATAGGTATATCCACGGAGCGAGGTGGCAAATCTACATGAGCGCAATGATGGGCCGAAAAGTAGTTAAAGTTACGAGAGGCATCGTGCTTAAGCCCGTTCGGGGCATTGTTCCGCCGGTTGAACGATTGTTTAATCTTCCGGATAGCTTTGCGAACATCATTGATAAGCGAAAGGCATGGGGCGTTCTGGATCTCGCGGTCAAGAGCGCGTACGCGCCGGGGTCACTGTTTGTCGACCAAGAACTCATAATTCAAACGTTGCAGCAAAACGGTATTTCACTGCCACGGCGAGATATTCTTCGGAGTATTAAGATGAGGCTTCGACGGCTGCCGTTTGATATGCCTTTGGATTATGTTCCCGCAAATCCAATCGAGGCTGCGCCTCGGGGGCTTGAGCTGATTGATTTAACTAGAGAGCGTGTCGCAAACTGGTCCGAGTATGCATTGCAATACGGAAGCGGCTGGGATCGCATGGACGTGCGAGAGTGGGTGGATGCGCAAAATGAGCGGCTAGATGAGCAGGAACGAAGACTTCGTATTCATGCTGACGATGCTGAATTTGAGGAAGACGAGTGTGTGGTTGAGCCTTGGTAGTCAAAAGCTATCTTGGGCTACCGGGATGGGGGGTAAGTTCGTCGCAAATGATTGATGGAGATGTACGCATGCAAACGCTTGATGAAATGATGGAAGAACAACGGAATTTCATCGGGCCAAAACTGCCACCACAGCCGCCGAAGATGCAACCGAATCTGACACCAGAACTTGAATCAGCTATGCAGGCTTACGCTGAAGAACTCATCAGAGATCACAAAGAACGGACTCGATTGCTTGACGAGGCGCGCGATCGTGATGCAAGGGTGCAGGGTGATGACTGACGTGAGAAAACACTTTCTGCGCAAAGCGCGAATATCAAGCTTCCGCTGTATGTAAGCGGGAGTGTAGCTCAGGTGGTAAGAGCGGGCACCTTATAAGTGTCGTCAGCGCGGGTTCAAATCCCGCCATTCCTACCAATTTCATTTCATAATCTCAGGTGCCACATGGCAATCTTTTCCCAGTCACGCGCAGACTTGTACGAATGCGCGCTAAAACGTCCACGCGACGACCTCGCCAACCTGGATAATAGCCGCAAATTTTAGCCGGGCGAAAGATACGTTGGTTGCTTTGGGCAAACGAAACTACTTTAATTCGACGTGCTGAAACTGAGGTAAAAAGCGGTGAAACTTTTTAAACGAGTCCCATTGTCGTGACATCTGTGCGGCGCGCGCGATTTCATATCCTAACTCACCTGTCAAACCTGCAGCATCACGATCGAGCAGGCGATCCAAGTAGGACTTTTCTCGAGCTGTGAGTTCGGGAACTTCTAGGTTCTCGATGTCGTTCCAATCAGTGGCCAAATAACAAAAACCATTCGGGGCTGCGGGTTCACCTTGTGCGTTTTGAATGAGAATTGTCACTGTAAACATCGGCGAACTATCTGCATAGTAGGTCTGCAGCATTGGGCGATAAGAAATTTGTCCACTTGGGTGCAATTCGGTAGCTCGATCACAAAGATGCTGAATACAGGCAGACAAATACTTAGACATGTCATTTTGCGACGTTAATGTGAAATTCTCTGGATGGAAGTTTCCGAATTCTCGTCCCAGGAGAGCATTCATTGCTGGAAAATGATGATCCTGGATTTCCTTAGACAATTCAGCTTTTAATTTTTCTGAAGGGAGGGATGCATCCAGCGCGACCCGCGCGATATCTCCAGGTGAAAGTGCCTGTAGAAGGGCTTGAAAATCGGCGAGCTGAGATCCGCGTTCCCTGGCTCCAGTGAAGTCAAACCAAACAATAAACTGATCAATATCTAGGTCGTGACCTATGTCATTAAGTTTTGCTGGTAGCTCAGCGGCAGTATGAGTTTTACATTGTGTGTTCTGTGTGGGAGCGTTGAACTGTTGTCGAAGTACAATGTTGCTTTCCAAGTCAAACGAGTAAAGCTTCGATATCCCGTTGCGCCTATACATAGCAATGTGATCGGTCATCTGCGGCCCACCCATCGAAATGTATGCACACCTCTCAATTTGAGTATTTGAAACTGTACAGCCAACCAAATCGACGAAGAGCTCCCTGTCGACATGTTTGTTCGGTCGGGTCGTATAATTGCTTGGCATCAGTCTATAACTCCAAGCTTTCGGGCCAAGTCAGTCCAAACTTGTTCACCGACTACTCCGGGCTTTTCGCTGGTGCTGAGACCAAGCAGCTCTGCTACACGTTCGATCTCTGCCTTATCTCTGCTGAAAGCTATTCGGCCTATCGGGGCTGTGCGCTTAATCTCTGGAAGGGTGGGAACAACCTTTCTTGCCTTACCGTTTGAATGTCGAACTGCTCTAGCAGAAGAGCTAAGTGATTGGGTTACTTGCGCGATGGAGAGTTTAGGGGCTGATTGAATTGGCGTATCGGTCGCGCTCTCGCGGCCTTTGGTTCGGTTCGTGTAATCTGTATGTGTCTTTATTCCCTCCATAGCAGCGTTAAGTCCAACGACGTAGGCACGGTCATCTAAATCTAAAGCCCCCTTGGTTGTGGATACGGGAAGCGTTCTAGCATCGTCGGACTCGAAGATTATTATGCCGGTGATTGATCGAAACTGTGGGTGGTATCTTGGAACATTCCCCATCCCCCAGCCAGTCACTGATGAGGTGTCTGCATATGTGATCACACGGTCATTGCAAACGACGGTAATCCCAGCCTTAAGGTCTCCTGCTTCTAAACCGTCATTTGAGGATATGGCTTCTTCCCGTTCATCTTCTTTGGTCAACTTCCGGAACAATCCAACAATGACTTTGACGTTGACCTTTTCTGCAACCGCTTCGTAGTAAAAAGGTGAAATCACTGCATCATCGAGTTTAAATTCTACTGGCAATGCCGGTATTTCTTTGTCGTTAACAAAGATCTTAAAACCTTTTGCAATTACATATGCGTAGTATCTCGAGATCTTTCTCGTGAGGTCGTCAAAGAAGCTTTGGGACGCGAACGTTCTCGAGATATTTGGCCAGAGCTTATTTGCGGAAATAGTGACGCCGAGCTCGCCGCCATCCGGTGGCGTTTCTTCCAGGTCTAGCGTCCAGTCAGGGTTTTCAGGGTTCATCCACGTTTCATCATAGTTAACACGGGTCGTGATCGTGTCGCTCTTCGAAACAACGGTTGAGTCAGCGCTAATCTTGAAAATTGATCGCTTCATTCCGATGCCGTACATACCAATCGTCGGCTTGTCGTTGTCAATATTTGGGTCATCTCTACCTAGCTTCAGGGCTGCGTCGATCCTATCAGCGGGTATGCCACCACAGTTATCCGTGATCTGAAATTCAGTTTCGGAAAAGCTGAGTTTGCAATGCAGACCTTTATAGGGCTCGCCGCGACGAAGTCGGATGTCATCAATCCGCTGACGAATTGCTCCATCAAGGCTGTTGTCGATTAGGTCTAGGACCGCATATTCTAGGCTGATATCACGCGGTAACATCTCGACGAAAAATCTTTTTGATGGCCCTGCTTCGATTGTTCTTATTGTCATTGGCCCGCCCTTAAATGTCGGAGAGTGAAATTCATGTTCTTCCTAGGTGTCGTCTGATGTTTTCCGATCGACACTTCTGACTATATATTCTAAGGAGTAACTATGGTAACTGTAATCGATCTCTTTGCTGGCTGTGGCGGCCTCTCACTTGGTGCTGCCCGAGCCGGCTTGTCGCCAAATTTGGCTGTCGAACTGGATGATCATGCTGCTGCCGCTCACTCAAAGAATTTCCCACACTGTAAAACTGCCAAGCTTGACCTGTCAAAAGTTGATTCCGCAGCGATCAACTCGCTCTATAGCGGTAGGCCAGACCTTGTGATTGGCGGACCGCCATGTCAAGGTTTTAGCTACATAGGTAAACGAAATCAAAGTGATCCAAGAAATGACCTTCTTGATCGGTTTTTCCAAATTGTATCTGATCTGAAGCCTCGAGCTTTCATGATGGAAAATGTTCCTGGGCTGCTCAGCAAGTCTAGTTTTCAGCTACTCGAACGAGCTCTGCAACGGGTGCCAAGCAGTTATGTTGTTCTGACGCCTTCTGTTTTGGATGCAGCAGATTTCGGAGCGGCGACGCGTAGAAAACGTGTTCTGGTGATCGGCTACGATCCGACTGATGTTGATCCAATTTCATTTGGAATGATCAATAAAAACCGACGTGCCCCTGCGACAGTGAGCCAAGCATTGGAGGGTTTACCAGAGCCGGGAACTACAGATGTCGCCGAAGTTGGGCTGGTTGATAGTCCATATGTGAGGTTCATCAATCGCAGGTCTGTAGATTTGGGTGACGCTTGCAAACTTAACGCACACTCTGATTGTCGTGTAAGCGGCTTTGAGGCGACGAAGCATTCGCCAGAAGTAGAGAGTCGGTTCTCAGCCACTCCACAAGGTAAAACGGAGAAGGTAAGCCGGTTTTTTCGATTAAACCCCAACGAACCTGCTCGGACGTTACGTGCTGGAACAGGTGTTGATAAAGGTTCTTTTCAATCCGCTCGCCCGATCCATCATGTGTCCCCACGTGTGGTCTCGGTGCGTGAAGCAGCAAGGATTCAGGGGTTTCCTGATTGGTTCGACTTCCACCCCACTAAATGGCACTCGCATCGGATGATTGGAAATAGTGTGAATCCTTTGTTTGCTGAGGCGATCCTGACTTCGATTGCACGCTCACTTGGGGTTCCTGGATGAGAGCGCGAGCGACTTGATCAGCAAAACATAAATGCGGAAAGGCGGATCACTTAGGCGCTGACGTCAGACAATGTATAGCAAACGTCTACTTTCACTGACATCCCCACTTACCCTTCTGCGGCCGCTTCTTTGGGCACGGGTCCGGGTGTCCCGGTCGAACGGCGGTAATAGGGCGCAGCGCTAGCGAGCACTGTTACGACGGATCGAAAGCACATTGCTGAGAGCGCGGTTTCAGCAATGTGCAAAAGTTTTGGATGGCCTTTTTGATAAATGATCATCTCCTCTAAATCTGCAGGGTTGATGGTGCTGCCGATCTCTTCGGAGCAGTTTGGGCTGCATATGACGATCCCGCGAAGGGCTTGTTATAAGCTGGGCTCATCATCCGGCTCGACTGCGTCCAGATCATCAGCAGCGTCGATGAGGATTTTCATGGCCTCAAGTACTCTTGGAACCCCCGCAATTGATACACCAAGCTTATCGGCCACCACATCGAAGATGCGCTGAATTCCATCTTTCACCTTGTCGATTGTCTTTTTGAATTTGGCACGGTCTGCATTCAGCCTTTTGCGATCCTCATTCAATTTCTGGCGATCTCTCGCGATGATTGCGCGATCTTCCTCAATTTCCTTGCGAGCAGCCTCGTTCTCATCTTCGGCATCATCGAGAGTATCAGACTGAGTGCGTAAAGCGCGGGCTTCCAATTCCAGTGCCTTTGTCTCAGTCTGGTTCTTTTCAATGACATCAGCGGTGGCTCTTGCCGCGATCTTCTCAGCTTGCCACCTCGCACGCGTTTTACGGGTTCTTTTAGGGCCATCACGGGTCAAGGCACATGGAGCGCCGACAGCTTCATAGAAGTCATCCTGCCAACCGCTCATAGCCGCCTGATAGCCTTTGTTGGCAACCTTGTTGATCGCTTCGCCTGTCAGGCCCTCGGATTTGGCTTTCTTGGCAGCATCAGCTTTGGCGACTTCCCCAGGGTGGAGCGCATTTGCAAATGCTCCTGGGTCATCGTCTGGAAGAATGTATGCGTGCAGGTGGGGGTATTCCTCGTCGGTGTGTTCGATAACGGTTTTGAGTTTGTCCCCGAAAAGATTTTTCAAATGATTGGTGTTGAGTTTCTTCCATTTCTCATACAACCGGCGTGTCTCACCGGTCCCATCTTTGTCGAGGTCAGCAATGCGGACTGGGAAGGAAGAGATCACTGTCATCAACGTATTCCGGTCTTTTCTGATCGCTCGATAACGTACTTTGCCCTTTATCTTTACTTCGACCTTTCGCTGGTCGAGCATCTCATCATGCAGGGTTTTCAGCGTTGGAAGGTCAACACCATAAATTATGGTGGGTGGCTTTGGATCGTCGATGTGAGTGGAAAATTTGGCTTCACGAATGGCTTCAGCCAGCACTTGTTCGATGCTGTTACCCTGACGGTTAGGCTTGATGCTGAATGCCTGCATATGTGCGAACTGTGGTCCCATAGACCATTAGATACGCGCAAGCTGTGAAAGTGCGAAATGCTACTTCATAACTTTCAGAAATCTGGAAATCATTACTCTATAGTGGACTGACTATAGAGTTGCGATTTGACCCAATGGGGCCACAAATCGGTTTTGCGAGCAAAACTAAACAACTCATCGTTCGGCCATTCCATGGAGGCCCCGTCTGGGGAGCCTGTCTGGCGATCACTCACGTGAAGTGTTGGGCGTCGTTCACACTCCCCAAACCCCTGTGCCCTGGCGGGGCCTTCGCTCCGCCTTTATCTATTACAATCTGAAGCTGTCTGGGACCATCGATGGCGTACACATCACTTCAATCAAGCGCAGAGCGATTGCACGATTTTGCCGATCGAGCGTACGCAGGTCTGACGTCTCGAATGTTCCGGCCTTATTCTCTACGCATGCAACGATACTCGCGCAGATACCGGACACACCCGTGTTTTGCCCCGCCAAATCGCGCATCTTTTGCATGTCATGCTCGAACGTTAGCATTAATTCATCTTGGCGTTTTTCGTTTGCCATTTCTTCGGCATCAATGTCGTACATTTGTTGTCACTTTCTGTTGTTGTACTGATTCAATATGAGGCCGTTTTTGTAAATCAATACCGCCACAGCATTTTTCCGCGCTTATCGACAATAGAACAGTGATCTGAAAAACTCGTGACCGTGGTTTTCTTGAGCACTCACGGCCCTTAGCGGACATTCGCCGTAGGTTCGGTTATTGCGGCGCGGCTTCTCTAAAGCGGACATTGACAGGCTCTTGCAGCATTTTACGCACATGGATGGCCGCAAAGCGGGACGAAGTGACCGTTTTCTGCTCCGGCCTTAACGTCTGCTTACTCGTGTTTTAAGCTTTAGCCGTGACGGTGGTGGATATGGATATCTAAAGATGAAGTTTGCAGTTTTAGCTGATATACACGGAAACTCATTTGCCCTCGAGGCAGTGCTTCAGGACATGGATGCTCTTGGGGTTACAGATGCTGTGAATCTTGGAGATTTCTTTAGTGGGCCCATCGACGCTGCAAAGACTGCGTCTATTCTAATGGAGCGTGATTTTGCATCGGTTCGAGGTAATCATGACAGATACCTCATCGAACAAGACCCAACTAATATGGGGCCTTCGGACCGAGTGGCCCTAGATCAATTGTCGGAACAACACCTGCAATGGATAGCTGATCTTCCAACAACGCGGACTGTCTTTGACGACGTCTTCTTGTGCCATGCAACCCCAAGAAGCGACTCGACCTATTGGCTTGAACGAGTGGAAAATAATGGAGTTGTACGTCCAGCAAGCTTGGCGGAAGTGAAGGCGGAGGCAGATGGCGTGGACGCGAGCCTCATCCTGTGCGCGCACACTCACATTCCGCGATGCGTTCGTTTGCCGGATGGTCGTGTTATCGTGAACCCCGGCAGTGTTGGATGTCCGGCGTACGACGATGACATGCCCGTCTACCATTATATGCAGACGGGCACACCGAACGCTTCTTATGCGTTGCTAGAAAGGCACCATGGTGAATGGAACGTCACTTTCCGTTCTGTTCTCTACGATGCCAAGCAAGCCAGTGATTGCGCTCTCTTAAACGAACGGCGCGATTGGGCACGAGCTTTGCAAACTGGTTGGTTTGAAGAGTAATCTTCTCAATGCACCAAATATTGGCCACACGCTTGGAGAACCTAAGTATTCAAGACGTAAGCCGACATTGGTGCCATACGCAGCATCGGGTACTCTGGGCTCTCCTGACACCTTCGCCGCGTGATCCACTAACGGCTGGTTCAGGATCAAGTGCCTTTCGCTGCACCGCGCATGAACAGTTAAAGTGCGGACGAAGCCGCCGTTAGCGCCTCTTCAAGCCATCAACTAAAACCGAGAGTTCGCTGACTGATAGTTCATTGATTAGGTGGGTTTCGGCACCTAACGCACTTGCGAATGCAATAAGAACGCAATGCGTCAATTCTAACGGTGGAGGAGTATTGCTATCGTCGACCAGTAATACCAGTCGACGCCCGTCTCGGAGGAATGTCAGGTTCTCGACGCGGCACATACCATCGGTGAAACGCTTCTCACTCATCACCTCGAGTTGTTGAGGCGAGATAAACACTCCTTCGGGAGGAACAAACCGACCGTTCTCAACTATTTCTGGCCCCATATAGAAAATGACGCCCTCGGCAACACTTAGACCAGCAGAGGCTTGATCATCCCTCAATGGAATGGGACCAGCTAGAAATCTGTCATAAAGTTCCTCTACGAGAGCGATACGACTTTCATCAACGAAACCTACAATTTCAATCTCAACCGACGCGTGGTTTTCTGAGCGAGCTTCTCCAGCTATGAGAATTGACACAGCCAAGGCGCAGGTCGACAATGTAAGCGGCAAACTAAAAGACTTCATAGGGAAACAGTGATGCGTATTGTCACATACGTCAATGGCCGGTGTGGGCTCACAGCCGACTGTCGCTGCGGTGGAAAGTGCCACGTGTTGCCGAACGTCTGCTTTCTCACACGGTGAGCTAATACTTCGCAACTGCGGCGAACGTCCGGTTTCCGCCCTCCCTGTATTCACCTTACCGCCTGCGGCTCGGACATCCTGGTTGCCAGCCTCACGGAGCGAGCACAGATGAACGCGTCCTGATCGCTGACCCTTGGCTCCAAATTGTGAACCAGCAAGAATGATTTAGAATCTAATGGGGTTGCACCTCCTCCCATTTGCTTTTATATCAAATGGAGAAAAGGAGCGAACATGGCGAATCCAGGTGATCTTGTGAAGTGCATGGCTAACGTCTTGGGCGAGACGGATGTCTTTGTCCGGGCTTTCGACCGTTCGCTTTCTGAAGCGGGGCTTCGGAAAAAGGTCGGAAGAGGCAGCTCTGCCGCCATGATGGACTCTCACGATGCTGCAAATCTGCTGATCGCTATTGCAAGCGGTGGACCTGCAAAAAGTGCTGCTGAATCCTTTAAGAAATACAGTGTCCTCACAAGTCGTGTTCAACGCAACTCAGTACGTCACGGCCGGTCTATGGTAACGGTATTTGACTATCGTGAACCAGCTACCGCAGCCGGGATGGGACTGCCGGCAATCAACAACTTGAGTCTTGATCATTCATTGGTCGATATGATTGATGCACTGATTTTTTCTGCTCAATCTGGCGCGCTGGAGAAAGCTGTAGGCGACCGACGACCTGATAGTTCAATCAACGGGCTTCGGAGTGAAGGGACATGGGAATTGTCGGTCAGGTTGACCGGACCGGAGCCTTCTGCCGAAGTTAGCATTGGTTGCGACGATTTGTTGGAAACAATCATATACGGAACTTCTGAAAAATTTGATCCACCCGGTGATCTCCGGAGGGAATTTACTATCACACACCAAACTATCGTAGGTTTGGGGCAGATTTTGCGGACATGACGATGACAAAGAATTTACAACAGCTAAGAGCAATCCCAGCCGCGCTTCGGCGTGCTGATGCAGCCGTATATTGCGGCGTCAGCGCGACTTATTTCGTTAAGATGGTGGAGAACGGTGTTTTTCCTCAACCGCGTGTGTTGGGGGAGGGTGTCAAGGTATGGCTTCGAAACGACTTGGACGACGCATTGTTTTGCTTACCAGAGGCGGATGAGGTTCAAGCCTATAACCCATGCGATCGGTTGATCGCATGAGAAAGCGTAAGAACCCGTTCCCCGGCGTGACGCGAGTCACAGATAGGCACGGCAAAGTACGATGGCGTTACCGCCGGAAAACACACTCGTGCTACTTACATGGAGACTACGGATCCGTTGAATTTCGCAAGGCATATGAAAATGCTGTTGCGGGCATTGCCAACGAAAAGAAATTGAGAGCTGAGCCTGGCACCATGAATTGGCTGTGCGAGCAGTACTTGATGTCAATTAAATATGGCAACTTAGCTGACTCGTCGAAGAAGGTTCTGAGAGGAGAGCTGGACTGGTTGATGAAAGCAGTTGGTGGTCTGCCTTTCAAATCATTTGAAAAGCGCCATATCGAAGCAGTCATGAAGCGAAAGGAGGGGCCTGCGGCGGCCAACAAGGTCAAAAAGAACTGCAGTCGTCTTTTCAACTTCGCAATTGATGAAGGGTTTGGGCTCGAAATCAACCCTGCCCGCCGTGCCGTAAAGCGTAAAGAAAACAGTCTCGGTTTTTATACCTGGTCTGATGAGGACATTGCTGTTTTTCGTAGAAAACACTCAAGCGGGACCAAACCACGACTCGCGTTGGAGTTGGCGCTGAATACCGGTGCCGCTCGACAGGACTTGGTCCGATTGGGTTGGGGGAACGTCAAGAATAGCACAATCAGCTATGCGCGTGGAAAAACGACCGTAGCAACCACGTTGCCGATCCTTCCAGATTTGCAGAAGGAGCTAGACCTAGTCTCGCGAGATCAGTTCCTGTTTCTGACGCATTCCGGCGGACGTGCTTACAAAGCTGAAAGTTATGGCAACTGGTTTAAAGCTCGGACAGTTGAAGCGGGCTTAAATATTCCGAGTGCAAACTCCCATGGCCTCCGTAAAGCCGGCGCGACCAGGCTCGCTGAGCACGGGGCTACGGAATGGGAAATCGCATCTTACCTGGCTCATTCGGATACGAGTCAGGCTGCAGAATACGTTGTTACGGCGAACCGAGCTAAGATGGCCGCGAGCGGAATGGCGAAGCTATCAAGTACTGAAAATTAACAAGCAATGTCCAACCTTACTAGGTGGTTGGACACCCAGAAAAGAAAGATAAGGAAACTCAATATGTTGAAAGCACCAATGGCAGTCCCTAGGGGAATCGAACCCCTCTTTCCAGGTTGAAAACCTGGCGTCCTAACCGATAGACGAAGGGACCGCTCGTTGGTGAGGGCGTATTTAGGGAAACCTCTTCAGACACGCAAGTAGTTTCTTTGCATTAAATTGCAGAAAATTTCACGAGGCTGGTGCAGCGTCTTCCAGACGCAGTTGTGGGCTCTGTCGGCCCTGCCATGTGTTGATTTCCAAACGACCCGCAAGGTGGAACCGTGCGCCGTTATGGCCTTGTAGCATTGGGCCTATGGGACCATCCATCGCACCAAAGGCGATCGCATCGATGCGTGCGGAAATTCCGTCCCCAAAAGTCACCTTCAAGTGGTTCGCGCCAACAACCTTGGTGAAATTGATGGTGCAGTCGGGAAAGACAAAGCGCGGGGCGGCTGCTCCGGCGCCAAAAGGCCCTGCTTGTTCGATTTGCTCGATAAGTTCCACCGTTGCGGCACCGGGCATGAGCAACCCATCCACCTTGAGGTCAGCTGGCCCGATATCGCCAGCCCCCTGTTTACCAAGCAGTTCCGACAGGCGCTCCATCGCGGCATCAAGTTTATCGCGCGCCACGGTCAGTCCGGCGGCCATTTTATGCCCGCCGCCCTTGATCAAAAGCCCCTCAGCGGCACAACGCTGAATCGCAGCCCCAAGGTCGATACCCGTAACAGATCGGCCAGACCCCTTACCTTCGTCCCCATCCATGCCGATCACAATCGCGGGGCGGTTGGTCGCTTCCTTCAGGCGCGAAGCAACAATGCCGACAACACCGGGGTGCCAGCCTTCTCCGGCAGCCCAAACAAGGGGCCCAGTTTTGCCGCGAGTCTCGATCTGCTCAAGGGCCATGTCACGAACGGCTGATTCGATGTCGCGGCGCTCCGTGTTGAGCTGGTCCAACCTGTCTGCCATGGCTTGGGCTTCGCGAGGATCCGTCGTGGCCAACAGGCGCGCGCCAAGGTCCGCCTTGCCAATGCGACCGCCTGCGTTAACGCGGGGCCCAAGCAAGAACCCAAGGTGATAAGAACTGGGGGCTGTGTCCATTCGTGCCACGTCTGCCAGTGCCGTTATGCCGACCCTTTGACGTCGCGCCATCACCGTAAGTCCCTGACGCACAAAGGCACGGTTTACCCCGACAAGCGGTGCAACGTCCGCCACAGTGCCGAGCGCAACCAGGTCCAGAAGTGACATCAGGTCGGGTGTCTTCTTCCCGGCCTCACGTAGCTGACGGTTTGCTTCTACCAGCGCGAGGAACACAACACCAGCGGCACAAAGATGGGCCAGATCGCCGCTTTCATCTTGTCTGTTCGGGTTCACCACGGCCAACGCATCGGGCAGGGTTTCCCCACCTAAGTGGTGATCGAGAACAAGGACGTCGGCGCCCTTGGCGGCCTCAATCGGGCCATGAGACAGCGTGCCGCAATCGACGCAAATAATAAGGTCGTTGTCTTTGGCGAGGGCGGCCATTGCCTCATCGTTGGGGCCATACCCCTCGTCGATCCGGTCTGGGACATAAAGCGTCGGGCGCAGGTCAAACCCGCGTAACCAGTCGATCAACAATGCGGCAGACGTGCCACCATCAACGTCATAATCTGCAAAGATCGCAATTCTCTGGCGGGCCTGAGCCGCTGCTACAATCCGTGCCGCAGCGGGTTCCATGTCCTTCATGGATCGTGGGTCCGGCATCAAGTCGCGTAAGGTCGGAGCCAAGAATGCAGCCGCCTCGGTCGAGGGCACTCCACGCCGCACTAGTGTGCGGCAAACAGGCAAAGGCAGGCCAGTGTCCTGCACCATGGCTTCGGCCAAACGGTCATCTTCGACGCTGGGGCCAACCCAACAGCGCCCAGAGCTGGACTCGGAAACATCAAGAAATGCGCGGGGGGTACTTGGGCTATCATTCATCGCAGCCAATCCTAAGCTCCTGTTGCCAGATTCGCCACGTCCCATCTTCTTTGGTTCTTAAGTATCCTCGCCGAAGGCTGCCCGAAATTCGTAGAATTTCGGGCCACCCGCCCGCTGCAAGCGCAGATCGTCAGATCTTAAACAGGGTTGCGATATGTCATGCGGCGCACGGAACCCGTTTTGGATCGCATCAGGATCGTTTCGGCCGTCAAGAAACCTGGCTCGCGTTTGATGCCCTGCAATAGGGATCCATCAGTCACGCCCGTAGCTGCAAAAATCACGTCAGACGTCACCATGTCATCACGAGTGTAGACTCGGTCAAAGTTGGTGATGCCAGCCTTCGTTGCGCGACCACGTTCATCGTCATTGCGGAACAAGAGTTTGCCAAACATCTGCCCGCCCATGCATTTCAGTGCCGCAGCCGCCAGAACGCCTTCGGGTGCGCCGCCGCTGCCCATGTACATGTCGATACCTGTCGTGGCAGATTCAGCGCAGTGCATTACGCCAGCAACGTCTCCGTCTGTGATCAGGCGAATGGCAGCGCCAGTGCCGCGCAGTTCGGCGATCATCGCTTCGTGGCGGGGGCGTTCCAAAACGCAGACTGTAATATCATCGGTCGAACACCCTTTAGCCGCTGCAAGTGCTGAAACACGCTCGCTTGGGGACATGTCCATGGTCACGACGCCGTCGCGAAAGCCCGGGCCAATTGCCAGTTTGTCCATATAGACGTCAGGTGCGTGCAACATCGATCCGCGCGGGCCCATGGCGATCACGGTCAATGCGTTTGGCATGTCTTTTGCTGTGAGTGTCGTGCCTTCCAGCGGGTCCAGCGCAATATCAACACCCGGGCCTTTGCCTGATCCGACTTCTTCGCCGATGAACAACATCGGTGCTTCGTCGCGTTCGCCTTCGCCGATGACAACCACGCCCGCAATGTCGAGCTTGTTGAGCTGCTCGCGCATGGCGTTAACTGCCGCTTGGTCGGCGGCTTTTTCGTCACCGCGCCCGATGAGGGTCGCGCTGGCCAAGGCCGCGGCCTCGGAAACACGGGCAAGGCCAAGGGAAAGCATACGGTCATTAAAATCAGCAATTGGCATGAAAAGATCCTTTGTTTGTTCCTGTCGGCTTATCGGGTTGCCTTAGGCAGATGCAACACTGTGAGCGCTAACACCTGGCGGCTATTTCTCTGGCGCCTCAATTTCGATCCTGCGTGCCGACATCGCGAGGCCAGTCAGGGCGATTAGGCCGATCAACACAGCCACGCTGAGGATGGCTCGAATGTCCGCATAGGGCAGTTGCCCTACGTCGTTTGCATTGATCGCACCGATCCATAAAGCGGATGCAAAGGCTAATCTCCCCACGAAACTTTTGAGAGACAGCCAAGTTGCACGACTGTCATCGCTCAGCAGGGGTTGAATGCGACCCAAAATGAACGGGCGCGATAAGGCATCGGGCACCATGCGCAGCATTAAGAACACCAACACGATCGCACTTTCGGTCAAAGCCATGACGCCGGATATCGCGATTTGTAGGCCAAAGGCCGCCAACAAGAGAAGGGGTAGGCCGAACGCACGGCGCAGACGCAGGGCGAACAACGACGCAATGACGGAAATGCCCATCATTAAGGCAGTGATGACCCCGCTGACCAACGGCGCGGATGCTGCGAACCCGATGTCATTGAGTGTCGCAAGGATAAACGGTTGGCCAAACACAAATGGCAAATGGCTGAACCCATACATCAGCACGGTGAGTGCAAAGAACCATAGCAGGACTGGATTACGAAAGTTCGCGCCCAGATGGGACACACGCAGCAGCTCCGCGCCTTCAGCCATGGCCGTTTCGCGCGGTGGCTCAACAAATCGCAACGTGACCCAGATCAGGCCCAGCAGCGCGACTGCGCTGGCTCCGAACGGTAAAGCGGGCGAGATCAACGCCAATACGCCGCCGGTGACCGCAGACACGGCGAGGGCAATGAAAGAATACCGCCACGCGATCACTTCTTGGGTCTCAACCTCGTCGGCGCGGTCAATCGCGGCCAGACTTTCGTAAAGCATGGCTTCATCCGTGCCGCTTGCAAAAGCAGCGCCCATACCAATCAAGACCTGCCCCAAAGCGAAAACCACAAAACTGTCGCCTATCGCCAGTAAAGCGGTGCCTGTAACTGCCGCGCAGGCGCTGGCGATCAGAGTAAAACGGCGCCCCAACCGATCCGACATGTAGCCAGACGGGACCTCCAGCAGCGTCGTCGCAACGTCATAGACGGCATAAAGCAATATCGCTTGAGCGCCCGACAGGATGTCTTGAAAATACAGAAACCAAACGGCTTGCCAAAAGGTCAAGCTGCGCAAGAAACGTGACCAGCGATAGAGCGTGATATTGCGGGTGAGGGCGGTCTTCATGCCCTCACACTAGCAGCAATTGCGGGTAACGCTATTCGACTTCTTCGATGCGAATGGCGACGGGGTCACCTTGCACAACGGATTTGTCCATTGCGCTAAGGGCTTCGTCCAAGGCTGTGCGGGTGACTTTGTGGGTGACGATCAACACAGGCGCTGCCGTGTCGGCATGGCCGTATTGGCGCATCCGATCGATAGAGACACCGGCATCGCCCAAGACCGCAGCCACTTTCGCAAGCGCACCGGGTTTGTCGACGAGCTGGAAGCGCAGATAGTAGGGCGCGGGAACGGCTGCTTTCGCAGGGCGCGCCTTACGAAGGGTTGTGGCCGGTTGGCCAAAGGTCGCCAGACGCAAGCCACGTGCGATATCAATGACATCAGACATCACAGCACTGGCGGTTGGGCCTTCGCCCGCGCCTGCACCGCGCAATACGATTTGGCCTACGCTGTCGCCTTCGATAACCACCATATTGGTGCCGCCTTCAAGTTGCCCTAGAGGCGAGCTTGCTGGAACGAGACATGGAGACATCCGTTGTTCAAGGCCGCGGCCCGTCATCTGGGCTACACCAAGCAGTTTGATACGGAACCCCATGTCGTGGGCCGCGTCGATGTCCTCAAGGGTGATCGCCTGAATGCCTTCAAGTTCGACCGCATCGAAATCAACTTGTGTGCCAAACGCAACCGAAGACAACAGCGCCAGTTTGTGGCCAGCATCAATACCGCCAACATCCAGATTTGGGTCTGCTTCGAGGTAGCCGAGCTTGTCGGCCTCATCAAAAAGCGCATTGTAGCCCTGACGGGTCGCCTGCATCTGGGTGAGGATGTAGTTACAGGTGCCGTTCATCACACCCATAACACGGCTGATGTCATTGCCCGCCAGACCTTCGGTCAGGGCTTTCATCACGGGGATGCCGCCAGCGACGGCGGCTTCGTAGCGAATGACTTTGCCAGCGGCTTCGGCGGCTTCGGCCAAGGCCTGACCGTGGTGGGCGAGCATGGCTTTGTTTGCAGTGACCACATCTTTGCCTGCCGCGATCGCCGCTTCTGTGGCGTCTTTGGCAGGGCCTTCGTCGCCGCCCATGAGTTCAACAAAGACATCAACGTCATCACGTTTTGCCAGTGCGACGGGGTCGTCTTCCCATGCGTAATCAGTCAGCGGCACACCGCGGTCTTTGTCTTTTGATCGCGCGGACACGGCTGAAATCGCAATGGAGCGCCCAGTTCGTGCCTCAAGCAGGGCTGCGTGCTGGCGAATGATACGCACAACACCCACGCCAACAGTTCCAAGGCCAGCGATACCAAGACGAAGAGGAGTGGTCATAACGGGCGTCCTTTTAAGAAGATTGGCCGAAGCGGTGATTTACAGCCTGTTAGCGCGAGCGGGGCAAGACTTCAACGCACACCGCGCAGCATTCTCGCGCGAATGGCAGGCGCAATGACGGGCCCACGCAAGCCCGCTGCGCGCCCGCGCAGGTTTGCAAGGCGCGGCGAAATTTCTGTTTCGACCTCAGCGGCGCCCTGATCAGCGGCTTCTGCTTGCAATAAAAGTGGCCCAAGGGGGATCAGATCGGGTGCTGCGCCCTGCACCAGTTCGGGCGCGATTGTGCCGTCAAGCTCCGGAAATTGGGTGCAAGCGGACAGGGTCATCAACAGGAAGGCAGTCAAACGCATAAGGTATCCGATAAAGTTGGCCAGACCATAGATGTGCACGTGCGTGTGAACAAGGTGCGCAGTCGTCGGGCGGCGCGGCTTCGCCGCACATGATTGTAGGTGTGCGTGGCAGATGTGAACCAATCTCGGCAAGCGGATTTATTTGTGGGCAGGGTGTGAAGAGCCGCGTTTAGAGCAGAGGTGACTCCGGTGACATTCGAGCAATGGGGAAACAAGGGAGATGACGATGAAAGTTGGATTTATTGGATTGGGATAAGTTGGCGGAAAGCTCGCGGGGGCCATTTTGCGCAACGGGTTTGATCTACGTGTGCATGATCTTGATACCGATGCGGTCACTGGGCTCAATATCACCGCACCGGGTTTTCCAGCTGAAATAGACGATAATGAGCCCGAAGAACCGGGTTATGAGGTCGTGCCACCACGCTAATCGCTTTTCTTGGGCGCCTTGCAGCTTTAAAGGGAAGCGATCCAATGGAGGCAAACATGTCAGAACAAGACCCCATCGCGACCCTTTCTGCCTCGGCAGGGCGTCGAATTTTCGC
Source organism: Octadecabacter sp. B2R22 (assembly GCF_018861045.1). Taxonomy (GTDB): domain Bacteria; phylum Pseudomonadota; class Alphaproteobacteria; order Rhodobacterales; family Rhodobacteraceae; genus Octadecabacter. Next base: position 1,318,392 of record NZ_JAHKQJ010000007.1, on the reverse strand, counting down.
TTACGGGACGGTTTTTGCCCTTGGCGCGCTGTTGATCTTGCTGGCGTTCAAGCAGCCGCCTTCTTTTGGGTGGCAGTTATTCCTTGTCCTGCTCGGCGCAGGGGCACTGGTTGTCGCCGAACGACTGCGCCGCGCGACTTTGGTTGGGCTGGTCCTGACCGAAACAGACCTGCGCGATACAACGGGTCATGTCCTGACGCGGCTTGATAACATTGCAGCGATTGACCGTGGTGCATTCGCCTTCAAACCGTCGCACGGATTTGTATTGCGCCTTCGCGAAAGTGGCGAGCGCGCTTGGGCACCCGGCCTGTGGTGGCGGTATTCAAAGCGTATCGGCGTGGGCGGCGTCACGCCGTCTGGTTCAGCCCGCTTTATGGCCGAACAGATCGCGCTTCGCGTTCAGCGATAAGCACACCACACCAGACCAATCTATCGGTTTTAGCTGTCGCCTGGGCAAATACGACCGCTGTCCGTGCCGTTGACGCTGTAACATAGGTTATTTGGCGACCAACGGTGGCGGGTATAGGTGGTGTTCTCAAAGGTGAACCCCTCAAGGCCGATTGCGTAGTAGGGCGCAAAGTCAACTGAGGTTTGCACAACGATGAGAATCTCGTTGTTTGGCATGATCGGGATGTCGGTTTTGACCAAACCGATCGTTGCAATTGAGGTGTCGTTATAATCGTCTCCACCGCCTTTGGCGCGGGACCAGACAACGCTGTGCGAGTCTGTATCGGCATCGTAGTCGATCACGCTTATACGCAGGCGCGTCAGGTTTGGAGACGACGTGAGGAAACGGTGCATTAGCCATGTATTCGTCATAAACGTATTGGTGATGTAGTCCGTTTGACGGCTCAGTGAGTCCGCGATCGTATAGTTGGCCTTTAGATTGATGGACTGATTTCGAAACGCGTCGAAGAAAACGAATGTTGCCATGACGACCACAAACAGCGTCGGAAACATGATCACCGATTCAATGACGACAGATCCTTCATCGTCGCGCCGCAACTTGGCTAAGCGATTTTTGATGAACTTCAACATGTTAGAGCGGCTCCATCACGAAGGCTGACGTCGCAACTAGGCGGTAGTAGCGGTCACTGTCGTCGTCGGCCATGCGCGACAGAAACCAACCAAGCCCGTAGTCTGGGAACATAGGTGCGGCGCGGGCGCAGGCGCGCACGAACATCATTTGGTTCGGAAGACCATTGTTAAACTCGATATCGCGCGCAAAGGGATCGGAACTGTCGATGCATTCTGGAACGGGGTCTACTTTACCTGCGCCTACACCATTGGTTGTTCGCAGATCGACTGTGACCATCTCCAGACGCAGTCTATCGGTGCATACAGGGATAAGGCCGGCAGCATTGCATACCATGACTTTCAAATCATCCTCGTCGATGATGCTACCCGTGTTCAAGCGGACTTCTCGGATAGCCATATCCAAGCCGCGTTCAAGCATCACGTGACGGGTTGTCAGCAGGCCGAGTTCGAACGCCGAAATCGTCAGGATCATGAACGGGATGAACATGATGCAAAATTCGATCGTTGGTCCGCCGTCTTCGCCGCGGCGGAATCCCCGAAGGAAACGTCCAATTGAAGTGAAACCATGTGTCATCACAGTGGTCCTTACTGGGTCAATTTGAGAGCGCGAATGTCAGACGCGATAGAGGAGAACGCATCGGTGATGTCTGCGCCGTCCACATCGAAGTAGTGGCTCGGAGAGCTGGCACAATCCGAAAGCGCTGTCTGGCCGCCGTATGGCGCTTCAAACGCAACTGTATAGATAATGATGCCTTGATCGCGTGCTGCCTCACAGATGTCGGACAGGCGATCATCTGCCTCGCCGCTATCTACGATATCGTAGTCGATTGAGGAATCTGCGTCGTTGTAGTCGGCATAGTAAATCACAATAGGGTCACCGTATGCATCGTATAGGTAGTTACCGTATTCGTCGCGTGCCCAGGCCGTACCTGCACTGTTCGGAATAGCGCCATGGCTTTTCGCACGAGACAGCAGGTCGTTGTTTACGCGGTTGTATTCCCACGTCGCAAACAGCTCCTGCCAAGACGCTTGGTGGACGTTGTTTGTATAGCGGTTCCCCATGCCTTCGACGGTCGTGAGGATAGATCCAGCTTCCCGCGCGGCAACGTATTCGGCGTTAGACGAGAAACCCTGCGGATAGGTTCTAAAACGTGTCGAGTTGGAGTTCGTGCCGACGTAGAAACGGTCGTCCTCATAGTAATATGGCGTTCTAAGTCCATCGTACTGGACAGAAATGTAGCTGCGGTGGACGTCCTCAAGATTCATGTCTTCGTAATCTGTCTGGTAGTTGTCGAGGTCAAACCAGATATAAGACATGTTGTTCTTGAAGCGATCATACAGGTCGTACTGCTGCGTGTTCGAGCCGTCGGTCATCAGAACGATGACTTTTGCGATGTCGCCCTGGTCGTGGGCTTGAGGGCGACCGTCCGCGATGGCTGGAACACTTGAATCGCTGTCAGCCGCCAGTGCAGTCACGATGGCCTGTGTGCTTGGGTCAAGCAGGGCGACGCCCCACTTCATGCCCATATCAATGGCCGTGTTGCCATATGGTTCAAGGGCATCAATCGCGTCATGCAACAGGTCTTCGTCTGTCGACAGCGGAACGATGGCGTTCATATCATTCTCGTGGTCGTGGCACCATGGATTCCCAATCGGCTCAGCGTCGGAAGAATACCAATCAGGGTCAAAGTGCGCCACGTGCGGGTAAGCGAAATCCAGATCAAGCTCAGTTGTTTCAAAGAGCGCGTCATTTTCGAACAATGGGCACGTTGAATAGTGATGAGTGCGATCGATAAGCAGATTACCGGTGTTAATGATATCCTGCCCAGGGTTCACAACCGCAGAGTATGGAACGATGGATATTGTGATCAGCCCGTTTGGCGCATTGGTGTTGTTTGCCAATACGGTCGACACAAATGTACGTGCCGCTGGGCGCAGGTTCTCGATACGTTCGTTGCGCGACATTGAGCCGGAGACGTCCAAAATAAGGGACACTTCGACGTCGGTCACACGTTCTTCGGCAGTGGAGGCACCCACAACGGTGAAAGTCGACAGGCCGGCGTTAAACGGGGTCAAAAAGACGTTGGGTAGGTCAAAGAAAAACAGTGGCATGTCAACTTTGGCGTTGGCTGTTACAACACGGTAGTTGATGCCCTCTTCGACGATCGGGTCGCCGTCCAAGAAGTCGATCATTCCAGCCTTGGTGAAATAGTCGATAACAATATCGGCGGGTGCTTCCGTCTGATCGAGGTCCGCAGCAGCAAGTGTCGCGCGGTCCAATGTGGCTTGCAGTTTTGCACGCGTTGTCTCGAAGCGCATCAAGTCAACGGCCATGCCGCCAAATGTCAAAATCAACACAAACAAAATCAGCGAGAAGATGATCATCGCGCCTTCGTCGTCTTTGCGGAAACGTCCAAGATGCCGTGACACGGCGTTTTGGGTCGTTTTGATTGGGTTTAACATATGTTTCATCTCATTATCCTCAAAGCCCCGACGCGAAATGCGGAATCGGACTCGTCCTACTGGTTGAAGTCCTTAGAACATTGGCAAATGGCAGAATTAGGGCGAATTGCGGCGACAACTGGTTAACACGTCGCCATTTCTGGGACGGTTCAACCCTTTTTCTCGGATTGTCGTCAGTTCGAAGACGATTGGATGGCCCGTGGGGGGGCGGTTTGGGACCGTCCGCCTTCTGGATTGACGAGGCAGGCAGAAAATTTCTTACCGCCAAATTAAATTGCCCAATTTTTAAGCGAATCGTGGTTAAGCTGATTTCACCGCTCAAGGTTGGTTAACCTGGCATCAGGATTTTCCGCTTAGGCGGTCGGTGTATAAGTCATGAAAGGACCCCTCGTGAGCACCCAAACTGAACACGTGAAAGAACCCTCTTTTCGCGAAAGCGTTGATATTATGTTTAACCGCGCAGTCGCGCTTATGGACTTGCCGTTAGGGCTCGAAGAAAAAATCCGCGTCTGTAATGCGACCTACACGGTCCGTTTCGGGGTACGTCTGCGCGGTAAGATTGAAACGTTTACCGGTTATCGTTCCGTGCACTCCGAACATATGGAACCTGTGAAAGGCGGCATTCGCTTTTCCACGGGCGTGAACCAAAACGAGGTTGAGGCATTGGCCGCCTTGATGACTTACAAATGCGCATTGGTCGAAACGCCCTTTGGCGGATCCAAAGGTGGCTTGTGCATTGACCCGCGCGAATGGAATGAGGACGAGATGGAGCGGATTACACGCCGCTTCGCTTATGAGCTCGCCAAGCGCGATCTGATTCACCCATCCCAAAACGTGCCTGCGCCGGATATGGGCACGGGCGAACGTGAAATGGCTTGGATCGCGGATCAGTATCGCCGCATGAACACGACGGACATCAATGCGGCGGCCTGTGTCACAGGTAAACCGACCAATGCCGGCGGTATTCAGGGCCGCGTCGAGGCAACGGGGAGGGGCGTGCAATATGCGCTTCAAGAATTCTTCCGCCACCCGGAAGACATCAAGAAGGCGGGCCTTTCGGGCAAGCTGGACGGTAAACGTGTTGTCGTTCAGGGGTTGGGCAACGTGGGCTATCATGCCGCGTCGTTCCTGCGCTCAGAAGACGGCAGCCTGATCACGGGGATTATTGAACGCGATGGTGCCCTGTCTGATCCCAATGGGATCGACGTCGAAGCTGTCCATGCATGGATCGTCAAACACGGTGGCGTAAAGGGCTACCCTGATGCGACATATGTTGAAGACGGCGCGTCGGTTCTGGAGCAGGATTGCGACATTCTGATCCCAGCTGCTCTCGAAGGGGTCATCAACCTGACCAATGCCGCCAATATCAAAGCGCCGCTGATCATTGAAGCCGCGAACGGGCCGGTTACGGCGGGCGCCGATGATATCCTGCGAGACAAGGGCACGGTTATCATTCCGGATATGTATGCCAACGCGGGCGGTGTGACGGTGTCCTATTTTGAATGGGTCAAAAACCTCAGTCACATCCGGTTTGGTCGCATGCAGCGTCGCCAAGAAGAAAGCCGCCACGAATTGATCGTGGGAGAGCTTGAACGCCTCAGCAAGCATCTGGGCGATCAATGGTCGATGACGCCGGACTTTAAGGGCAAGTATCTGCGTGGCGCGGACGAGTTGGAACTCGTGCGTTCTGGGCTGGATGACACGATGCGCACGGCCTACCAAGCCATGCGTGAGGTTTGGCATGCCCGCGATGATGTGCATGATCTACGCACGGCAGCCTATCTGGTGTCGATTGACCGCGTCGCCAAAAGCTATCGCGCAAAAGGTCTTTAGCACCCCCTTTGACGTCAAAAACGAGGGCAGGCGCATGCGTCTGCCCTTTTTTCGAGGGGTGTTGCTGTGCCCTTGGAGTTTTGACTTTACCACTTGGCGCTGGGCAGGTCGCGGTCAGAACCGCTTTTGTCGAAATGCGGCATTGCGGTTGCCGCTGGCTTGGCTAGGGTTTGGAGCAAGCAAGGGGATGTTATGGGATTGTTCAGCGGCTATTCCGGACTAAAGGTCATCAAAGAAGGGCTGATGGGGCACAAAGGGTGGAAACCTGTTTGGCGCAACCCAGACCCTAAGCCTGAATACGATGTGATTGTCATCGGTGGCGGCGGCCATGGATTGTCGACAGCTTACTATTTGGCAAAAGAACACGGCATCACCAATGTTGCGGTACTCGAAAAGGGCTATCTGGGCGGCGGCAATGTGGGCCGTAATACAACGATCGTTCGGGCAAACTACCTGCTTCCTGGAAATTCCGAATTTTACTCTCATTCCCTGAAGCTCTGGGAGGGGATGGAACAAGATCTCAACTACAACACGATGATGTCGCAACGCGGTGTGCTGAACCTGTTTCACTCTGACGGCCAACGTGATGCCTTTGCGCGGCGCGGCAATGCGATGATCAACCAAGGCGATGATGCAGAGCTTTTGGACCGTGAGGCCGTGCGCGAGCATGTTCCGTTTATTGATTTCGATAACGTCCGGTTTCCTGTCTACGGCGGCCTTTTGCACAAACGGGGCGGCACGGCGCGCCATGATGCCGTTGCGTGGGGCTATGCGCGCGGCGCAGACCAGCGCGGCGTCGATCTGATTCAGAATTGCGAAGTGACGGGCATTGATATCGAAGGCGGTGTTGTCAAAGGCGTGCAGACCACGCGCGGTGCGATCCGCGCCAAGAAAGTTGCAATCGTTGTCGCTGGCCGTTCGGGGGAGGTCGCGCAGATGGCGGGCCTGCGCCTACCAATTGAAAGCCACATCTTGCAGGCGTTTGTGTCCGAAGGGCTGAAGCCGATCCTTGATACGGTTGTCAGCTTTGGCATGGGGCACTTCTACATCAGCCAGTCGGACAAAGGCGGGTTGGTGTTTGGCGGGGATCTGGACTTTTATGCCTCCTATGCGGCGCGGGGCAATCTGCCCATGGCCGAACATGTGATGGATGCTGCGATGACGCTGATGCCCGCTATTGGCAAGGCAAAGGTCCTGCGGTCATGGGGTGGCATAATGGACATGTCCGCTGACGGATCGCCCATTATTGATAAGTCAGGGATCGAAGGGCTCTATCTCAATTGCGGTTGGTGCTACGGCGGGTTCAAGGCCGTGCCTGGGTCAGGTTTTTCGTATGCTCATCTTATTGCCCAAGATCGCCATCATGAGCCCGCAGCCAAATTCCGCCTCGATCGGTTCCGTACGGGCGTCGGGCTTTTGGATGAAGAGGGCACGGGCTCTCAACACAACTTACACTAACTCAACTTAAATTCACTATTGGAGAGACACCTAAATGCGTTTCGTTACTACCTTCTTATTTATTCTCGGCCTTGCAGCGTGCCAGACAACGACAATGTCAACAACAACGACTCCGACTGAGCCTTCACCTGCAATGATTGCATCTGGTGACGAGATCGTTGCGAGGCTCAGTAGTCGCCAAGGGCAGCAGCTCTCTCCAGATGTGACCTTTGGACCGACGTCCCGCTCTGGAAATACTGTCACAGGTGTGCTCGTTGTAAACAAGAGGCTTTCGGACATCTTGCGCCAATACCGCCGCGGTGAATTGCAGGGCTACCTTCGCAGCGTTCTCCGGGATGGCCAATGTGAGGATGCGCTGTCTCGTGAGTTCATTGATGCTGGTGGCAGGTTCCGGATCAATATGACGGACCCAAGCAATACAATCATCGCAACCACAACGATTTCCAACTGCTAAGAAAAACTCATGCGCCTGCCTTGCCTCATATGCGGAGATCGGGACCGCAGCGAATTTTTCGACCAAGGCGCGGCTGTTGCTTTGGATCGTCCTGCGAGTGATGCTGGGGCGGGCGCGTGGGACGAAGAGGGCACTGGCTCACAACATAATCTTCATTAGTGAAATTTCTAAAAGGAGCATCTAAATTGGTTTTCATTCGTCGTATCGTTTCCGTTCTAGGTCTAACCGTTTTAGCGGCGTGCACCGCAGTGCCGCAGTCAGAGCCATGCCAAAACCCACAGGCATGCCTTATGTCTGGATTGATGGTGCAAGGCATGGCGCCGGCGATTGGGCAGGATTTTGGCGGAGGTGTAACCTTGGGCAATGTTCAAGCCGCTGGTGCACTTGTGGTGTTTGATCTGAAATTGCCAATTGGCGCGGCGGGTTTGGAAACTGTCCAGAAACGCGCACTGCATGACGTCGCCTCTCAGGGCTTTGTTACGGGGTTTTGCAACAAAGCCTCAGGCGATGCAGATGTGTTCCAGTTCGGCAACGCCTACCAAGTCCGCACCGTTGGCAGTGACGGCATCGTCATTGGTGCATCGACCCTGCGAAGTTGCGGAGGCTGATATGCGTTTGCCTTGTCCTTTGTGCGGAGAACGGGACCGTCGCGAGTTTTACTACCAAGGGGCCGCTGTGACCTTGGACCGCCCAGCGCGGGAAGCGGGCGACGCTGCATGGGATGATTACCTGCATAATCGTGACAATCCAGCTGGGGACACCCGTGATCTTTGGCACCATGAAGCGGGCTGCGGTGCGTGGATCGTGGTGCACCGCAACACGGTCACGCACGAAGTTTATGGCGCAGAACTGGCACAAAAGGCAAAGCCATGAGGGTTCAGGGCAAAGGTCTAAATGCGAACGGCGCACCGTTGACGTTCACGTTTGACGGGCAAGAATATCAGGGGCGTGAAGGCGATACCTTGGCGGCGGCATTGCTCGCCAATGGGCAGCGTTTGGTGGGCCGCTCGTTCAAATATCATCGCCCGCGTGGGGTACTGTCGGCCGGATCAGAAGAGCCAAACGCTCTGGTGACCATCGGGAAGGGCGCTGGGCAAGACCCTAACATCCGCGCCACCACACAGGAACTATATGACGGGCTAGAGGCGCGATCACAAAATGCTTGGCCGTCATTGAAAAACGACGTCATGGCGGTGAACGACCTGATGTCCCCGTTTTTGAGTGCTGGGTTCTATTACAAAACATTTATGTGGCCCAAAGCGTTCTGGGAAAAGGTCTATGAACCCATCATTCGGCGCGCCGCTGGGCTTGGCGCTTTGTCGGGTGAAACCAACGAGGACACCTACGAAAAGGCCTTTGCGCATTGTGATGTGCTGGTGATTGGCGCGGGGCCTGCTGGGATTATGGCGGCTTTGACGGCGGCACGCGCTGGGCTGGATGTTATCCTCGCGGACGAGGACAGTCGCATGGGTGGCCGTTTGTTGGCCGAAACCTATGACGTGGATGGGCAGGCAGGGGCTGATTGGGCGGCGGAACAGATTGCCGCGTTGAACGCCATGGAAAACGTGCGCCTCATGCCGCGCACGACCGTCACAGGGGCCTATGATCAGGGGACCTACAGCGCGCTCGAACGGGTCGGGCATCACCGTGCCGACCGGACAGGCCCGCGCGAGTGTTTTTGGCGGATCGTGGCAAAACGTTCGATCCTGTGTGCTGGTGCATTGGAACGTCCCATTGCGTTCCCGAACAATGATCGCCCCGGTATCATGACAGCGGGCGCGGTGCGCAGCTATTTGAACCGATGGGGCGTGGCGCCGGGGCAGGCGGTCACAGTGTTTGCCAACAATGACGACGCCCACCGCACGGCGCTGGATTTCATCGACGCTGGAGTGACGGTGGCTGGTGTGATCGACAGCCGTGACAGCGCACATGCACTGGGCGATTACCCTTTGCTCAAAGGCGGGCAAGTGATCGCCACGAAGGGGCGGCATGGGCTGACATCGATCACGGTTCAGCACGCGGGCGGCACCGAAGAAATCGCGACAGATTGCCTTGCGATGTCGGGCGGTTGGAACCCGGCTGTGCATTTGACATGCCACATGAACGGGCGCCCCACTTGGTCTGATGACATCCTTAGCTTTGTTCCCACCGAAGGGTCCGTGCCGAATATGTCCGTTGCGGGGGCGGCGAATGGTGTCTTTTCCACGCTCGGCTGTCTTCAAGATGGGATCGATACTGCGCAAGGCATCTTGGCCGATCTTGGGGTGAATTCTACTGATGTAGAAACGCCAAGCGCCGATGACACGCCGTACAGGATCGAACCGCTGTGGCAAGTCGAAGGGAAAGGCCGCAAGTGGCTGGATTTTCAGAATGACGTGACCGTCAAAGACATCCGGCTTGCGGCGTTGGAAAATTTCCGCAGCGTGGAACACATGAAACGCTACACCACGCAGGGCATGGCGACGGATCAGGGCAAAAATTCGAACGTTGCGGCTTTGGCGGTGCTGGCGGATGCGACTGGACGGGGCATTCCTGAAACGGGCACGACGACCTTCCGCCCGCCGTATTCGCCCGTTGCAATTGCTGCTATGGGGGCTGGATCACAAGGGCACGGGTTTGCACCTGAACGGTTGATGACTTCGCACCACGCCACTACCAGCCGAGGCGCGCCGATGATCGAGGCGGGACTGTGGTATCGCCCCAGTTATTTCCCGCGTTCTGGTGAGGAAACTTGGCTTGAAAGTTGCAACCGCGAGGTCGCGATGGTGCGCGGCGCAGTCGGGATTTGTGATGTTAGCACCTTGGGCAAGATCGACATTCAAGGGCCGGACGCTGCTGCGTTTTTAGATTTCGTCTACTGCAATACGTTTTCCACGCTGAAGGAAAACCGCGTGCGATATGGGTTGATGCTGCGCGAGGACGGCCATGTGATGGATGACGGCACCACGGCGCGTTTGGGGCCAAACCACTATGTGATGACGACGACGACCGCGGCAGCGGGCCAAGTCATGCGCCACCTTGATTGGGTGTCTCAAGCGCTGCGGCCTGATCTTGATGTCCGATTTGCCAGCGTGACCGAACAATGGGCGCAATTTGCTGTTGCTGGCCTGAAATCACGGGATTTGTTGAACACGATTTTGGACGATGAAATCGACAATGACAGCTGGCCGTTCATGGCGTGCGGGTCCGTTGGGATCAGCGGTGTTCAGGGGCGGTTGTTCCGCATCTCGTTTTCGGGGGAACATGCTTATGAAATTGCCGTCCCGTCCCGTTATGGCGCGTCCCTTTTCGGGCAGTTAACTGCACAAGCCGAAGCCATGGGTGGCGGCGCTTACGGAATGGAAGCGCTCAACGTTATGCGGATCGAAAAGGGGTTCATCACCCACGCGGAAATCCACGGTCGCACAACTGCGTTTGATATCGGGTTTGACCGGATGGTGAGCCAGAAGAAAGACTGTATCGGCAACGCCGCCTCGCGCCGCGAAGGGTTGCTTGATTCTCAGCGCGAACAGCTTGTTGGCCTAAAACCTGTCGAGGCGGATGGAAAACTCACCTCTGGTGCGCATCTTTTCGTCGAAGGGGCGGATGCTGTGCGTCTGAACTCTCAGGGCTATGTCACGTCGGTATGTTTTTCGCCGACCCTTGGCCACGACCTTGGCCTTGCGTTCATCAAAGATGGGCCGAACCGATACGGTGAACATGTGATGTTGGTGGATCACCTGCGCGACGTGCGGACCCTATGCGAAGTCTGTCACCCTGGGTTCTTTGATCCAGAAGGGGGACTGGCCCGTGGTTAAACTGATTGCGAAATCTCCGTGCATGGGGCTGCTGCCCAAAACGATCGGCGCTGTTGATCTGGCCGAAGTCGAACCCGCGTCGATCACATTGATCGCGCCATATGCGGGACAGACGAAAGCCGTATCCGCCGCTTTGAAGGACGCTTTAGGGGTAACGTTTCCCGCCCCCAACCGCGCCGTTGGCACGGGCGCACGGGCCGTTTGGTGTGGCATTGGGCAGGCTTTGCTGATCGGGGCGAACTGCCCAGATCTAAAAGGTGCCGCCTGTATCGATCAATCGGACGCTTGGGCGATTGTGCGGATTGACGGTGTTGATGCCGCCGCTGTCTTGGCACGGCTCACGCCTGTTGATTTGCGGAACAGTCAGTTCAAATCCGGCCACACGGCACGCACCTTGGTTGGTCACATGACCGCGAGCATCACCCGTGTTGGCGCGCATTCATTCGAAGTGATGGTCATGCGCTCCATGGCTGCAACGCTGGCGCATGAGCTTGAACAGGCCGCTGAAAACATGGCCGCACGGGCGAATGCCTAGCAAACGATCATTAACGCTTCGACGAGCACCTCAACGCCGGTGTCCCGTAACGCGTCGATGACCAATTTTTGGTCTTCGTTCAGCGGCCATTCGGAAACAGATATCTGACGTAATTTCGGCAAGCTGCGCAGGACAGAGAAATCATCGGGCAGCGTTGCATCCACGAAGTCCAGTCGCTCAATTGACGGGTGATTGCGCAATCCTGCGAGGGACGTCACGTCGGCACCGTCCAGATTTAGATCTTTGAGCGAGCGCAATTCTTGCACAAACGAAAGATCACCAACAAAATTTGCACCAATGGCAAGTTCTTCAAGATGTCGCAGCTGGCCGATAGGGCTAAAGTCGTCGACTGATAGGCCTTGTGCATGCAAAAGGCGCAGGTTCGGGAAGTTGCTAAGGCCGCTCAGATCGCTCACTTGGGTCACCCCGATGTGGAGCTCTTTCAATTGCGACATTGCGGCGATGTCCGACAAATTGCTGAAATTTGTGTAGCTCGTCATGAGTGCTGTAACGTGGCTCATTTGTGCAACGGGGGTGTAATCTTCGACCAATTGACTGTCGAGGTTCAGCCGCCCGCATTCGGACCGCACACAGTCGTCGATCACTGTCCGCCCAAGCAAGAGACGTTCTTCTCTTGTTGTGACCTGAGAGCCGGGGTCGGTCATTTGGCAGGATGACAAAACGGCAAAGGCGACTGTTAAGGGGATTACTCGCATCTGAAATAAGCTTTCTTTCTTATAATTCCGCCAGCATGGCCCCCCACAGCCCCCCTTACAAGTCCAGCGCGGTTTATGGGCGTGATATGGCAAACGTATGCTGGGATCTTTTATTGATTGACGAGTCAATTAAAAACAACTTAACGTCCGGACATTAGTAATAGGGGGCGGCATGCCGAAACTTGGAATGGAACCGATCCGCCGCGCGGCTTTGGTGCAGGCGACGATTGATGTGATCGGCGCGCAAGGGTCGCTGGACGTCACCGTAAGCCAGATCGCCAAAGAGGCAGGAATGTCTTCGGCTTTGGCGCACCACTATTTTGGTGGGAAGGATCAAATCTTTCTCGCTGCGATGCGCCACATCTTGCGCGATTTCGGGACCGAGGTGCGCAGCAAGCTACGTGCGGCCCATACCCCGCGCGCCCGCGCCGAGGCCTTGATTTCTGCCAATTTCGCGCCGTCCTGTTTTGATCCGGCGACGGTGAGCGCTTGGATGACCCTTTATGCGCAGGCGACAACGCAGCCAGAAATGCATCGCCTATTGCGGCTGTACCAGCAGCGGTTGCTGTCAAACCTGACCCATGCACTGCGTCCGTTATCGTCAACGCCTGTTGAGGATGCCGAAACGTTGTCGGCCTTGATTGATGGGCTGTATTTGCGGGCGGCTCTCGCCCAAACCAGTGACCCCAAACATGTCGAGGCTACCGCACTGCGCGCCCTTGAGCGTCTCACAGGAGCTTGATCATGACCTCGCAGAATATCCTTATCATCATGGTCGATCAGCTGAATGGAACTTTGTTTCCAGATGGTCCAGCAGATTGGCTACATGCCCCGAACCTGAAGAAACTGGCCGCCAAATCCGCCCGTTTCAAAAATGCTTATACCGCGTCGCCACTGTGCGCGCCGGGGCGGGCGTCGTTTATGTCGGGGCAATTACCATCCCGTACGCAAGTCTATGACAACGCAGCGGAGTTTGCATCCTCTATCCCTACCTATGCACACCATCTGCGCCGCGCAGGATATCAAACCTGTCTGTCCGGAAAGATGCATTTTGTCGGACCAGATCAGTTGCACGGGTTCGAAGAACGGCTGACCACAGACATCTATCCGCCTGACTTTGGTTGGACGCCGGATTACCGAAAACCGGGTGAACGCATCGATTGGTGGTATCACAATATGGGGTCGGTTACGGGGGCAGGGGTCGCCGAAATTACCAACCAAATGGAATACGATGACGAGGTTTGCTACAACGCGACCCGAAAGCTTTATGATCTTGCACGGGGGCATGATGCCCGCCCGTGGTGCCTGACGGTTTCGTTTACCCACCCCCATGACCCATATGTGGCCCGCAAGAAATACTGGGACCTCTATGAAGATTGCGAACATCTGCTGCCCGAGATCGGCCCGATCCCCTATGAGGATCAAGACGCCCATTCCCAGCGTATCTTAGATGCCAACGATCACGAGAATTTCGAGATTACCGAGGATCAAGTGCGCCGTGCGCGCCGCGCCTATTTCGCCAATATTTCCTATCTGGATGATAAAATTGGTGAGGTTTTACAAACGCTTGAAGACACCCGCCAAGAGGCGACCATCCTGTTTGTGGCTGATCACGGTGACATGCTGGGCGAACGCGGACTTTGGTTTAAAATGTCATTCTATGAAGGATCTGCGCGGGTGCCTTTGATGGTCTGTGGCCCAGACGTTCCTGCGGGTTTAATCGACACGCCTGTATCCAATATCGATGTGACGCCAACGCTGTGTGATCTTGCGGGTGTATCCATGGAAGAAGTCATGCCGTGGACCGAAGGCATGTCTCTCGTGCCGTTGGCAAACGGGGTTGAGCGGAACGAACCGGTGGCAATGGAATACGCCGCCGAAGGGTCATATGCCCCATTGGTGTGCCTGCGGTATGGGAAATGGAAATACACGCGCTGTGCGCTCGACCCAGATCAATTATTTGAAATTGAGGCCGACCCCCATGAGCTGAACAACCTTGCGGAAGTTGCAAAACATCAAGGTACTTTGGACCAATTGCGTGCCAAATCCGAAGCGCGTTGGGATCTTGATGCCTTTGACGCGGCCGTTCGCGAAAGTCAGGCCCGTCGCTGGGTGGTTTATGAGGCTTTGCGCAACGGCGACTATTACCCATGGGACCACCAGCCGCTGCAAAAAGCGTCTGAACGCTACATGCGCAATCACATGGACCTGAATGTTCTTGAAGAAAATCAACGCTTTCCCCGCGGAGAATAAAATATGCCTTATGATATCCAACCCACAGCCAGCCATTTCATTGACGGCCAATATGTAGAAGACACGGCTGGCACGCCGATCCCCGTGATTTGCCCCGTATCCGAGGAACAAATCGCGTTAGTGCATGCCGCGACCCCTGCGATCATCGAACAGGCCTTGGCGGCTGCAAAACGCGCCCAAAAAGCATGGGCCGCGATGAGCGGAACGGAACGTGGCCGCGTGCTGCGCCGTGCAGCCGACATTATCCGTGAGCGTAATCGCGACCTGAGCATTCTTGAAACCAACGATACCGGTAAACCGTTGCAAGAAACACTTGTTGCAGACGCCACGTCTGCTGCGGGCGCATTGGAATATTTCGGCGGATTGGCTGGCGCCCTAACCGGAGAGCACATCCAGTTGGGCGATGATTTTGTCTATACACGCCGCGAAGCGCTTGGCGTTTGTGTCGGCATTGGCGCTTGGAACTACCCAACCCAGATCGCTGCTTGGAAAGGCGCACCTGCGTTGGCTTGCGGCAATTCGATGATCTTTAAGCCATCAGAAATGACGCCGCTTTGCGCATTGAAGGTCGCCGAAATCCTGCACGAGGCCGGCGCGCCTGCTGGCATTTATAATGTCGTTCAGGGCATGGGCGATGTTGGTGCGGCACTGATCACCGATCCGCGTGTTGACAAGGTCTCGCTGACAGGATCGGTGCCGACGGGCCGCAAGGTATACGCCGCAGCGGCAGAAGGTATCCGTCATGTGACAATGGAATTGGGCGGCAAATCCCCCATCGTGATTTTCGATGATGCAAACCTTGAGGACGCCGTTTCTGGTGCGATCTTAGGGAACTTCTACAGTTCTGGTCAGGTCTGTTCCAACGGCACGCGGGTTTTCGTGCAAAGCGGCATCAAAGAGGCATTTCTTAAGCGCCTGACCGAACGTCTTAAGGGTGTCAAAATGGGCGACCCGCTGGATGAATCTGTGAACTTCGGGCCGATGGTATCAGGGCGTCAGATGGAAATCGTGCAAGGGTTCATTGCCAAGGGGTTGGAACAAGGCGCGCGTTTGGTTGCGGGTGGAAAGCGTGAGGGTACGCAAGGTTACTATCTGCAACCCACTGTTTTTGCTGATGTTACAGATGATATGACAATCGCCACGGATGAGATTTTCGGCCCCGTGCTCAGCGTTCTAGACTTTGATGACGAAGCGGATGTTCTGAAGCGCGCGAATGCCACGGACTTTGGGCTCGCGGCGGGGGTCTTTACTCAAGACCTGACACGCGCGCACCGCATGGTCGCAGGGTTTGAGGCGGGAACGACCTACATCAATACCTACAACCTTGCCCCTGTTGAGGCCCCATTTGGCGGTACAAAACTGTCCGGCGTTGGCCGCGAAAATTCTAAGGCGGCGATTGAGCATTATAGCCAAATGAAATCGGTCTACGTTGGAATGGGCCCAGTTGAGGCACCGTTCTAAATGGAGGCAGATTACGTCATAATCGGAGCAGGCAGCGCTGGCTGCACGATGGCATTCCGGCTGACCGAGGCGGGCAAGTCCGTCATGGTGATTGAAACGGGCGGCAGTGACATCGGCCCTCTTATCAATATGCCAGCGGCACTGTCTTATCCGATGAACATGAGCCTGTATGATTGGGGGTATCGGTCTGAACCCGAACCCAATCTTGACGGGCGCGAATTGGCCTGTCCGAGGGGCAAGGTTGTTGGCGGATCAAGTTCGATCAACGGCATGATCTATGTGCGCGGCCATGCCCGCGACTATGATCATTGGGCGGATCAAGGGGCGGATGGCTGGGCTTATGCCGATGTGCTGCCCTATTTCAAACGCATGGAAGACTGGCACTCAGGGGGTCGCGGTGGTGATCCTGACTGGCGCGGCAAAGGTGGCCCGTTGCACGTCACCCGTGGACCTGGAACGAACCCGCTGACCCGTGCGTTCATCAAGGCCGGTGGTCAAGCGGGCTATCAGTTGACGTCAGATTACAATGGCGAGCAGCAAGAAGGGTTCGGTCCCTTTGATGCGACGATCTGGAAGGGTAAACGTTGGTCGGCTGCGTCTGCCTATTTGCGACCTGCACAGGCGTCCGGAAAGTGTGAAGTTGTACGCGGCACGGCAGCGCGTGTGATACTGAACGCCGGTCGGGCGACTGGCGTGGCGCTGACCGATGGCCGAGAAGTGATGGCCCATAACGAAGTCATCATCGCGGCCTCGGCGATCAATTCGCCAAAGCTTTTGATGTTGTCGGGGATCGGGCCGGCTGAACATCTGGCTGAACATGGGATCGAGGTGGTCGCTGACCGTGCTGGGGTCGGTCAAAACCTTCAGGACCACCTTGAACTCTACGTGCAGATGGCCGCGAAGGGGCGACACAGCCTTTACAAATACTGGCCAATCTTGCGCAAAGCCTTGGTCGGTGCGCGCTGGTTCTTTACAAAATCAGGCGTGGGTGCATCAAATCAGTTCGAAGCCGCTGGTTTCATTCGGTCGCGTGCGGGATTGGACTATCCTGATATTCAGTTTCACTTCCTTCCGATTGCTGTGCGCTATGATGGCGGTGGCGCGCGCGAAGGGTTTCAGGCCCACGTTGGGCCGATGCGCTCAAAATCACGTGGCGAGGTTACGTTGACGTCTAACGATCCTGACGACGCGCCGCGGATTTTCTTTAACTATATGTCGCATCCGGATGACTGGGATGAATTTCGCAACTGTATCCGCCTGACCCGAGAGATTTTCGGCCAAGATGCATTTGCACCTTATCGCGGCGAAGAATTGATCCCCGGTGTGGATGCCCAAAGCGATGACGCGTTGGATGCGGTCATCCGCGAACATGTCGAAAGCGCGTATCATCCCTGCGGTACTTGCAAAATGGGCCGCGCGGATGATCCGACGGCGGTGGTTGACCCAGAAGGGCGGGTCATTGGCGTTCAAAACCTGCGCGTTGCGGACAGCTCGATCTTTCCGCGCATCACCAACGGGAACCTGAACGCGCCGTCAATCATGGTGGGTGAGAAAATGGCCGATCACATCTTGGGCAAGGCACCTTTGCCACCTGCGAATGATGAACCGTGGCTGCATCCAAATTGGCAAACCGAACAGCGTTAACCTGTTGTTTAGGAAATACTTGCAAAGGCGTATTAGGTCCCACTATGTAGTGGGATGCTTCGATTAACCTACTTATTGTTGTGTCTTGCGACGCCCTGTCTTGCTGATGTTCAAGGCCCTGTTCATGTCGTGGATGGGGATACTTTTCATGTTGGGGATGCCCGTGTGCGCTTGCATGGCATCGACGCGCCCGAGGTTGACCAGACCTGTACCCATCCTCAACGGGGTGAATGGGCCTGCGGTGCGTTCGTGCGTGACGAACTTCGGGATCGGTTCGAAGGGCAGATCGCAACCTGTGAAGAAGTCGACGTTGATCGATACGGTCGCATTGTTGGGCGTTGTTTTATCGATGGGCGCAACGTGAACGAAATCATCGTGTCCGACGGCCTTGCCGAGGCGTATCGTCAGTATTCTATGGATTACGATCTGGCGGAAAAGGCGGCTCAGGTGCGTGGGCTCGGACTGTGGTCGAGCGACATGCAAACCCCGGCGGAATTTCGTGCTGAACAACGCACGATGGGCGAAGGTTTTGTTTCCCCCAATTCAAGCTGCATCATCAAAGGCAATATATCGGGCTCGGGCCGGATCTATCACATGCCGCACAACGGCGATTACGATAACACGCGCATCAATGAAGCCAACGGTGAGCGCTGGTTCTGCACCGAGGCCGAGGCCCGCGCAGCTGGCTGGCGCGCGGCACGAAATTAATTCCAGAGTTCGTTTTTCTTTGATCCAGATCAGAGTTGAGCTTTTTGAACCAGTCTAGCTTGGTTTCGAAACATACTGGAGGATCAAGAAATGTCTCATACACCCCATGAACTGCACGAAGAATTCCCTGAGTTTGGCGACAAAATCAGCGCCCTGAAACAATCAGATGCGCACTTTGCAAAGCTCAGCGAAGCCTACCACGAAGTGAACCGTGCCGTGCACCGCGCCGAAACTGACATTGAGCCGACAGATGACGCCCATATGCAGCAGATGCGCAAAGAGCGGATGAAGTTGAAAGACGAAATCTTTGCGGCGTTAAACGCTTAGTCAACCTGATACGGCAGCATGCCACGCTCGTTCGGGTCGACTCTGAGTTGCCGTTCCAATGGTGGCACAGAGCGATGCGGACAGGCGCGGCGTTCGCATATTCGACAGGAAATACCAATCGGTTCAAAGGCTTCTGCTTGATCTGTCATCATATGGTCGGCGTAAACCAATGCGCCCGCGTGTTTGACTTCGCAGCCCAGCCCAATGGCATATCGCCGAGTCGGTGTGCCCCATGACCCGCCAGGTTTGCTGACATCACGCGCAAGGCAAAAATACCGCACGCCGTCTGGCGTTTCAGCCAATTGTCGCAGCCAACGGCCTGGTGTTTCAAAGGCACCATGCACATTCCACAACGGACAAGCGCCGCCAAACCGCGCGAATTGCAGCGTTGTTGCCGAGTGGCGTTTGGTAATGGTGCCTGCAGGATCAACACGCACAAAGAAAAACGGGATGCCTTTGGCCCCAGGGCGCTGCAAGGTTGATAGGCGGTGGGCGACTTGTTCCAGTGAGGCACCGAACTGATCCGCCAACCGCTCCAGATCGTGGCGGGTGGATTGTGCGGCAGCCAAGAACGCGCCGTAAGGCATGAGGGCCGCACCGGCAAAGTAGTTTGCCAAGCCGACCATCGCGATGCTGCGGGCTTGGGGGGACTGGAATTTCGCGAAGTCCAAAGTCGCGTCTAGCAGCTTTGCTTGCTTAATTAACGCGACCTGTAAAAGCAGCTGAAACCGTTGGGTTGTCGGGGCGGCTTTGGTGGAAAGGGTCAATGTCCGGCTGGCTGGATCATAATGGCGAATGGCGTCAGCGCTGGACGACGGATCGTCCTTTAAAACCACGCGGACGCCGCTTTCGGCCAAGGCTTTGCGGGCGGCAGTTTCGATGTTTCCACCGTCATTTTCGGCGGCTTTGAGTGCAAACCGCTCTGCGGCGCGGTCCACGGCGTCGATGTAGTTGTCGCAATAATGAAAGAAATCCCGAACCTCTTCCCAGGGGGAGGGTTGAAGGCGGCTATCTTCGCGGCCCAACGCCTCATCCAAGGACGCGAGGCGCTCATGGGTTTGACGATAGGCGCTGTGCAAATCAAGGAAAGCACGAGCGAGTGCTGGGGCGTTGGAGGCCGCGAGCCTGAGATCGGCGAGGGGTGGTGTGGGGCCGCTAAAAACCGGATCGGCAAGCGCTTCACGCATATCACCGACCAAGCGGGCTTCGTCGCCGGATTGCAGTTCGGTGACATCAAACCCGAACTCCTGCGCAAGGGCCAGAACGACGGTCGTCGACACGGGACGGTTATTGTTTTCCATCTGGTTGAGATAGGGCAGGGACACGCCAAGCTTTTCGGCGAAGCCCTTTTGCGTCAGGCCAATACGGCCCCGCAGCTCGCGCAGTTTTGCACCAGCATATAGTTTTTGTGCGGCCATGATCTCCCCCTTTGCAAAGCAGTTAATAGACTTTGCAAAGTCACGAGTCGAGGGCTAGAGGATTTCGGCAGCGACACGACGCGCGCGCCTGATCCCCCAAATGCCGCAGACAACAGATGCCAGCGTGGTCAATAACATCAACACGATCAGTGGGCGTGCGCCGGTTTCAGGGCCCAGAATGAATCCTGCGATTACGGACAATGCAGCCCCGCCACCGATCATGAACGCGCCGCCAAGACCTGCTGCGGACCCCGCAAGGGCGGGGCGCACCGAAAGCATCCCAGCATTTGCGTTTGGTAGAAGGATGCCGTTGCCCAGCCCGATGAAGATCATGAAGCCAAAGAAAACAAGGGGATGAACAAAGCCAGCCAAGTCACTCAAAAGCAAAAGCGCCATACCAATGGCTGTTATCACGGCCCCGTACAGGACCATTTTGTTGACACCGATCCGCACCGAAAAACGCCCGGACACGCCATTGCCAACCAAATAGCCTACAGCCGGCGCGCCAAAGTAGATGCCAAGTTGTGATGGGTCGAGTTTGAAGACCTCGGAGCCGACGAAGGGTGCGCCCCCAAGGTATGCAAAGAAGGCGCCTGATGAGAATGCGGCGGCCAGACAGTAAGCCCAGAACCTCTGCGACGTCAGCAGGTCAGGGTATTCACGGACCTGCGCTGCAAATCCGCCTTCACGTTTGGTAAACGTCTCGCCTTGATCGAAGAAGCACAGCAGCAACAGAAGAAATCCACTGCCTGCAAGCAGCAAGAAAGACGCCTGCCAGCCAAAGACCTCGTCAAGAACGCCGCCTGCTGCTGGCCCCAGCATGGGCACGATCGACATGCCCATTGTCACGTATCCGATCATCGATGCCGCCTGATCCTGAGGAACCATATCGCGCACGACCGCACGGCTGATGGCAAATGCCGTTGCGATCGCTGTTTGGAGTAGGCGGCAAATCAAGAACACCGTGAAGTTTGGCGCAAGCACAGCGCCGAGGCTGGCGAGGGTAAAGATTGCGACCGTACCAAGGACGACAGGTCTGCGGCCATAGCGATCCGAAATTGGCCCGATCAAGATTTGGACGATGGCTGTTGTTGCCAGATAGGCCGAGACCGACAGCTGTATTAGGCCATACTCAACGCCGAAATGCTCGGCCATTGAGGGCAGCGAGGGTAGGAACACGTTCAACGACAATGCCCCGACGCCGGCCATGAGGATCAAGGTCGCGATATGGGGCGGAGTTGTGCGGTCCAGAAAACGGACAATCGGTGCGGAGTTTGCGGCTTTTGACATGATGAATACCTATGCCTGTCCTTTGGAAAGGTCTATGGCTTGCGAAAGAAACACGTGGTGCAAATTTTGCAGGTTTGCAATTTCGATAGCTTGCTAATCACGAATTTTGCAAATTTGCGGAATGAGACTCGGAACTCAGCCCGAAAGAGGTTAGTTTACGCGTCAAATTAAAGGGACAATTCCATGACAGACATCCTTAAAGAGCTTGAAACCCGTCGCGAAGCAGCGCGCATGGGCGGTGGGCAGAAACGCATCGACAGTCAGCACGCCAAAGGGAAACTGACGGCACGCGAACGCATTGATTTGCTGTTGGATGAAGGGTCCTTTGAGGAATACGACACGTTCGTTTCCCACCGTAGCATCGATTTCGGTATGGAAAAGACGCGCCCTGCAGGGGATGGCGTTGTTACAGGGTGGGGCACGATCAACGGGCGCCAAACCTATGTTTACGCACAGGACTTTACGGTACTGGGTGGATCGGTTTCGGCGACGCACGCTGCTAAGATCGTTAAAATCATGGACATGGCGATGCAAAACGGCGCGCCGATCATCGGGATCAACGATTCCGGCGGTGCGCGTATTCAGGAAGGTGTCGACGCGCTCGGCGGATACGGCGACATTTTCCAACGCAATATTATGGCATCCGGCGTTGTGCCGCAGATCAGCTTGATTATGGGGCCATGTGCGGGTGGCGCGGTTTACTCGCCTGCGATGACCGACTTTATCTTCATGGTTAAAGACAGCTCCTACATGTTTGTCACCGGTCCAGACGTTGTTAAAACCGTGACCAATGAGGTTGTTACCGCCGAGGAATTGGGTGGGGCGAGCACGCATACCAAAAAGTCCTCTGTTGCTGATGGTGCGTTTGAAAACGACGTCGAAGCGATCGCCGAAGTGCGCCGCTTGTTTGACTTCTTGCCGCTTAATAACCGTCAGAAGCCGCCAGTACGCCCATTCTTTGATGAGGTTGATCGCGTCGAGGAGAGCCTTGATACGTTGATCCCTGACAACCCGAACCAGCCGTACGACATGAAAGAGCTGATCCATAAAGTCGCCGATGAAGGCGACTTCTATGAAATTCAGGCGGATTTCGCGGGCAATATGCTGACAGGGTTCATTCGCCTTGAAGGGCAGACTGTTGGCGTTGTGGCCAACCAGCCAATGGTTCTTGCGGGCGTTCTGGATATCGATAGCGCGCGTAAGGCGTCTCGGTTTGTGCGGTTCTGTGATGCTTTCGAAATTCCGATCCTGACCCTTGTGGATGTTCCAGGCTTCTTGCCGGGCGTGACGCAGGAATATAACGGCGTAATCAAACATGGCGCGAAACTGTTGTTCGCCTATGGCGAAGCGACGGTGCCAAAAGTCACAGTCATTACCCGCAAGGCTTACGGCGGGGCTTACGTTGTTATGTCGTCCAAACACATGAAGGGTGATTTGAACTACGCGTGGCCAACGGCCGAGATCGCTGTGATGGGGGCCAAGGGCGCAACGGAGATTATCCACCGCGCTGATCTTGATGACCCTGAAAAGACGGCGGCTCATACCAAAGACTATGAGGACCGTTTTGCGAACCCATTTGTTGCAGCGGAACGTGGTTTCATCGACGAGGTGATTACACCACGCAACACGCGTCGTCGTTTGTGCCGTGCCTTTGCCGGTTTGCGCGGAAAACAGGCGCAGATGCCTTGGAAGAAGCATGACAATATCCCACTTTAATCCTCAAATGCCCGCAGCAATTTTTGGATTGATTTGTGGTTTCTTGATCTCAACCACATCGGTTGCTGCGGCAGATGGCATTCAAGTGCCATCTGGGCAGGCGTTGTCTTTTCTCGAGTTCATCTCGGAGATGGACGGAGACATTGTGCGGTTCCGGTTCCTGGCGCCGCAAATCGGCGATGCGTTTACGTACATGGATGTCGCGAATGATTTTCAGGTTGTTTGCGACGAACAAGTCATGCCTGTGTTGGGCGCAAATGGCCTAGAGCCACGTCAAATCGTGCTGTCGATGTCAGCAATGGATATTCCATTTGGTGAAGATAATCCTGACGTTTTGCAGTTTTTCGAGATTTTTCGGCCCGAAAATGACACCTGTATCTGGGAGGAATATTGATGCATCCACAATATGTTGCGCGGCAAAGCTCACCCAATGGGGGTTTTGTAGCGGCTGAGTCACAGGCTTGGGCGTCGATTTCCGGATCGTATCTTTTGCGCCGCCGTTCTTGTAGTTTTCCACGAGGTTACACCCAAGTGGCCTACCCTCAAAATGCACGGGGGAACCGACGCAATGCCGGTCCAACTCGTGTGGAAAACAGAGACAGGAGACAAACATGTCTAAGAGCATCAAGAGCCTTTTTGCCGTGTCCCTGCTTGCCGTTATGGCAGCATGTGGCGCGAACAACGCAAGTGACGTCGAAGAATTCGTGGTCGTTGACCCGGTTCCAGTCACGATCGAGCCGACTTTCACCGGCAAGTACAACTAATCGACGTTCGGGGCAGGCGGCGACGCCTGTCCCAACTCACGCGTCCGTTTCTCGGGGGGCTGCGTGATGGAAAAGCACCGCGGATTTCCAAGCCGCCTTCCGAGCTCCGATTTTCAGTTCACAATCCGGCGTCCCGTCAAAAAGGGTCTGCCTCCCAAGCTGTTCCAACGCGAACGCTATGCGGACCGTCGTCCGGCCGATCGCCGTGCGGACGAAGGGTTTATGTGGGCCCTGAAAGAACACTTCGGGGATCAGCCGTTTGAGCGCGGCAATCTGGATGCAGGGCGATTGAACTTCGTCTTCGGGCGTGAGGTCATCCCAGCAGAGGATCCCTTTGATCCCGAGAGCTATGACGCACTGCTAAAGCTCGATCTAAAACGCACCGAACAATCCTTTCCAGAGATTTTTCGCCCTGATTGGGCGCCGGGGCAGTCATGATGGTAAGCCCTCACATGCGCGGTTTTTGGCCGACTGTTTTGCAACTTTGGCGGGAAATGGCCCAATCTACGCCCCCCGCGCAGAAGTCGAATGACAGGTCGGATCGCTTGTGCAAATCTCAACTTGTAGCCGGACAGCCCAGCAATCTGGACGGCTTAAATTGTCAATACCGTTACCCTTCCCCTCGTCGGTCTGATCCCTTTGGGTTCAGACCGACACTCTTATTGCAATGTGTGACGGGGGATTTGCGCCGTTCACGCTTGTGTGCGCAAAAAACGCTTGTGTTAACTGCGCAAAGGGCAGATTCTGCGCCTTATAATACAAAGCAAAATAAGGGCAGTAACCTATGCAACATATCCGTCTTATTCTCGCTGTTGGCGCCATTGCGTCGCTTTCGGCATGTCTCGACAACGACCTTGAACGCGGCCTTGCCGGCGCTGCCGCAGGTGCAGTTCTCGCAGACGCAACAGGTGTCGATCCTGTCACTGGGGCACTCGTTGGTGGCGCGGCTGGCGCGCTTTGCGACGAAGTTACCAGCGTCTGCCGCTAATCTAACAACGCCTTTCGGGGCAATCACGACTAATGACCGCCGCTCAGGGATGACCCTGTGCGGCGGTTTTGCATTCTAAGGGGCTACCAATGTTCAAGAAAATTCTGATCGCCAACCGAGGTGAGATCGCCTGCCGCGTCATTAAGACAGCACGTAAGATGGGCATCAAAACCGTTGCCGTTTATTCTGATGCGGACCGCAATGCGTTGCACGTCAAAATGGCGGACGAAGCGGTACACATTGGTCCGCCCCCAGCAAATCAATCCTATATCGTGATCGACAAGATCATGGACGCCATCAAACAGACCGGCGCCGAAGCTGTGCACCCGGGGTATGGGTTCTTGTCTGAGAATTCCAAGTTCGCAGAAGCACTTGAAGCCGCAGGCGTTGCCTTTATCGGGCCACCTAAGGGCGCGATTGAAAAAATGGGCGATAAGATTACGTCCAAGAAGATTGCCCAAGATGCGGATGTAAGCACTGTTCCGGGCCATATGGGCCTGATCGAGGACGCCGAAGAAGCTGTGAAGATCAGTCAACAGATCGGCTATCCTGTGATGATCAAAGCCTCTGCTGGTGGCGGTGGTAAGGGCATGCGGATTGCATGGGATGATGATGGTGCCCGCGAAGGGTTCCAGTCCTCCAAGAACGAAGCGGCGAACTCTTTTGGGGATGACCGGATTTTCATCGAGAAATTTGTCACCCAGCCACGTCACATCGAAATTCAGGTTTTGTGCGACAGCCACGGCAACGGTATCTATCTAGGCGAGCGCGAATGTTCGATCCAGCGCCGTCAGCAAAAGGTCATCGAAGAAGCGCCAAGCCCGTTCTTGGATGAGGCGACCCGTAAAGCCATGGGCGAACAGTCCGTCGCGCTGGCCAAGGCTGTTGATTATGCATCTGCGGGTACTGTGGAATTCATCGTTGATGGGGATCGCAATTTCTACTTCCTCGAGATGAACACACGTTTGCAGGTGGAACACCCTGTGACTGAGCTGATCACAGGTGTTGATCTGGTCGAACAGATGATCCGCGTTGCCTACGGCGAAAAGCTCAGCCTCGCGCAGAAGGATGTGACTTTGACAGGCTGGGCGATGGAAAGCCGCCTTTACGCCGAAGACCCATATCGTGGTTTCTTGCCGTCCATTGGCCGTTTGACCACGTACCGTCCGCCATCCGAAGTTGCGGCGGGCCCATTGGTTACCAATGGCAAATGGCAGGGCGATGCGCCAGAAGGCAAACATGCCGTGCGCAATGACACGGGCGTTTATGATGGGGGCGAGATCTCCATGTATTATGACCCGATGATTGCCAAGCTCTGCACATGGGCACCGACCCGTGCCGAAGCGATCGAAGAAATGCGCGTGGCCTTGGATACGTTTGAGGTTGAGGGCATCGGCCACAACATCCCATTCCTGTCCGCCGTGTATGACCACGAGAAATTCACGTCCGGTAACATGACAACCGCCTTTATCGAGGAAGAATACCCCGAAGGGTTCGAAGGTGTCACGCTGCCTGACGGTGAGATCAAACGGATCGCAGCCACTTGTGCAGCAATGCACCGCGTCGCTGAAATCCGTCGCACGCGTGTTACGGGCCGTATGGATAATCATACCCGCCACGTGGACAACAAAGCCGTTGTGACGTTGCAGGGTGTTGAACATGAAGTGGTGTTGGATGCCGATCAAAATGGGGCGGACGTCGCATTCAACGATGGGACAACACTGCGGGTTGAGGGCACTTGGACCCCAGGCATGAGCATTGCGTCCATGTCCGTCGATGGCGAGCCATTGGTTCTTAAAGTGGGCAAAGCAACGCATGGGTTCCGTATTCGCAATCGTGGTGCCGACCTAAAGGTGTTTGTACGTTCGCGTTTGCAGGCCGATATGGCCGCCTTGATGCCAGAAAAATTGCCGCCGGACACATCCAAGATGTTGCTGTGCCCAATGCCGGGATTGATCGTGAAGGTTGATGTCGAAGTTGGCGACGAGGTCGAAGATGGCCAGGTTCTGTGCACTGTCGAGGCAATGAAGATGGAAAACATCTTGCGCGCCGAGAAGAAAGCCACGGTCACGAAGATCAATGCGGCCGCGGGCGACAGCCTGTCCGTTGATGATGTGATTATGGAATTCGAGTAACCCTTTGGACCTTGTGCTGCATATTGGCGCCCATCGCACCGGATCAACCATGGTTGAACGCACGATTACGGCGACGATTGCGGCACATCCGGATTGTGGTGTTGCCATTTGGGGGCCGCGGCGATTGCGAGATACCGAAGGGTTTCAAGCAACCACGCGGCGCCTGGATGACGATGCCGAGCCTATCGATAAGGCGGCTGCTGTTGCCTTGGACGCCTTGGCGTCTCAGATCACAGAAGATGCGGCTGCCGAACGCGCACGCGGGGTCAACACTCTGGTTTTGTCCGAAGAGAACCTGATGGGCTCTATGGGCAATAACTTTCGTTCGGGTGTGTTTTATGGCGATGTCGCTCAGCGTCTTGCAGCCTATGATAGCCTGTTACCACAATCGCCCGACCGCATCGCGATGGGCGTGCGCGACTATGGGGCGGTCTGGACCTCTGCGTTTCATTATCTACCACAGGTCGGCAAGAGCGCGCCTCCGCGAGAGACCGCGAGAGACACCTTGTTAGACAGTCGGCGCGGTTGGCCCGAAGTGGTTCGCGATGTCGCAAAAATATGGCCAGATTCACCTATGTTGCTTTGGCAGCAGGAAGATCTTGAAGCACAGACCGTGCAGATTTGTGCTGCGATCACAGGGTTAGACGCCGATCAGGTTGTTGTTCCGGACGGGAAAATCAACGCCCGAAAGGCGAAGACACCGCGACCTGATGTGTTTGATCCCGAAGAACGCAAGCATTTGACTCATCGCTATAATCGACACCTTCGCCGACTGCGTAAGACTGATGGCGTCAACTGGGCCGGAGGGCAGGCGTGATGGATTACGGTTCTGCGCGTCTGTCTTCGATTTCTTGTTGCCGAAGTGGCATCTTGTCGATGGAACGGGTGATTTCACGCACGGTCCAAGGGGCAGGTTTGCGCAGTTCGACCTCACCGTCCTTGCCGATGATGACCAGCATAAACCCGCGCGGGCGCAATCGCATGCGCAGCGCGCTTTGTGCATCAGGGTCGGTGTCCGTCAAAATGACAACATCGCGCTCCGCAAGATCGTCCGCACGATCGCGCAGCAGCTCCATTTGCTGGATGAAGCGCGGGTCATTGGGGCTGTCCGCAAAGACGACAACAGGGCGTGCGACCCAGACAAAGTCGTTAATATCCGCAGAAATTGCATCAAATGAGAGCGTTTTATCGGCATTCCACTGGTCTAGAACGCCGGGTTCAACGTCGTCTTGTGCGGTGCCCGCCGAGGCCCATAAGACCAATGATAATAAGGCTAATAGTCGGACCATTCTGCTCCCCTTTGATTACGATATAGGTGCACTGGACCCAAAGACTAAGGGGCAATCGACCCAAGACCATGACATTTTTAGCATTAACCATATGGTCAGGAACACAGCCCATTGCATTGGGAAACGTCAGGACTGCGCAATCGCACGGTCCAGTTTCATCCAATGGGGGCGCTGGTCAATGGACGTCATGCTACATCTTGGGGCGCACAGAAGCGCCTCGACATCGTTTCAAAAGTATCTTTGGAGCAACCGCGTGCGGCTGGCCCAACGCGGCCTCACAAGCTGGACGCCCAAGCGCACACGTGATGGGCTGATGGCGGGCATGGTGCGGCATCCCGCCTCGATCACGCTTGAGGATGAACGCAAAGCGGTTCGATCTATTGGCCGGATGAGGGTCGAAATCGAACGGCTGGACCGCGCTGGCCAAAATGGTCTTTTAATCAGCGAAGAGAACCTTATCGGGTCTATGCGGGGCAATGTCTCTGACACGCGGCTTTATCCTTTGCTGAGCGAACGTTTGATGCGCTTTAAGCCCGCGTTCGAGGGGCGCAAGCTGCGCATCGGGTTTGGCATCCGCAGCTACGAGGCCTATTGGACGTCGTGCCTGTCGCGGCTGGTCACGCGTGGTGCGCCGACCCCGAGCGTCGATCTCCTCGATTTCTTGACGACCCAACCGCGCCGCTGGCGCCACGTCATTCGAGATATTTCCCTGACGTTCCCTGACGCAGACCTGTTCGTCTGGCCGTTTGAACGCATGGCAGGATCGCCCGCACGCCAACTTGGTGTGCTGTGGGGGGGCGATTGTCGCGGGCTTGATGGGGGCGATGCGTGGCATAGCCGCAGCTGTAACGTGTGGCAGATGAACGAAATTCTAGCGCTCCGGGGCGAGGCGCCGATTGAGGGTGGCCCGTTGGAAACGGGGGCGCATTGGATGCCTTTTGACGATGAGCAGACGGCGGTTTTACGGGCTGAATATCGCCGCGACCTTGCTTGGTTGGCGAGTGGCGCACAAGGAATGGCGGCTTTCGTAGATGGGCGGCCAACGCCCACTCCAAGTTCGAAAGCCGCACAAGTTAACGGGCAAACAATGCCTGAAATTCGGCCTGACAGGGCTGACGTGACCCGCACCAGCGTAAAATACGCGGTGCCATTGAGAGGACGACAAAATGGGATCGAAGAAGGACTGGGCCGAACAGGCGCAAGCTGAACTACGTGGGCGACCACTAGATGACCTGACATGGAACACCATCGAAGGGATTGATGTTCAACCGGTTTACGGAGCCGACGATTTGGCTGGCGTTGACCATCTTGGTTCGCTTCCGGGTGAAGCACCGTTCACGCGCGGCGTGAAGGCGACGATGTATGCTGGGCGCCCATGGACGATCCGCCAATATGCGGGCTTTTCCACAGCTGAAGAATCCAACGCATTTTACCGCAAAGCACTGGCTGCAGGTCAGCAGGGCGTGTCTGTTGCCTTCGATTTGGCCACACACCGTGGCTACGACAGTGACCACGAACGTGTGGTTGGTGACGTTGGCAAGGCAGGCGTCGCGATTGACAGCGTTGAGGATATGAAAATCCTGTTTGACGGCATTCCACTGGATAAGGTCAGTGTGTCGATGACGATGAACGGGGCCGTTATCCCGATTTTGGCGAACTTTATCGTCGCGGGCGAAGAGCAGGGCCATGATCGTTCGGTTCTGTCGGGGACCATTCAGAATGATATTCTGAAAGAATTCATGGTGCGCAACACCTACGTGTATCCGCCAGAGCCATCGATGCAGCTGGTCGCGGATATTATTGAATACACAGCCAATGAGATGCCGAAGTTCAACTCGATCTCGATCTCCGGCTATCACATGCAAGAAGCCGGTGCGAACTTGGTGCAGGAACTTGCCTTTACGCTGGCGGACGGGCGCGAATACGTGCGCACCGCGATTGCGCGCGGCATGGACGTGGACAAATTCGCACCGCGTCTGTCGTTCTTCTTTGCCATTGGCATGAACTTCTTCATGGAAGCTGCAAAACTGCGGGCCGCGCGTCTGTTGTGGTCCCGTATTATGGCGGAGTTCGAACCGAAATCCGAAAAGTCATCCATGCTGCGGACACACTGCCAGACTTCTGGCGTGTCCCTGCAAGAACAAGACCCCTACAACAACGTCGTGCGCACCGCTTATGAAGCAATGGCGGCCGTTCTGGGCGGAACCCAGTCCCTGCACACCAACGCCTTGGACGAAGCGATCGCTTTGCCGACTGAATTCAGTTCACGCATTGCGCGTAACACCCAGCTGATTTTGCAAGAAGAAACCGGCGTGACCAACGTAGTCGATCCATTGGCTGGGTCTTATTATGTTGAAAAACTGACGTCTGATCTTGCGGAAGAAGCCTGGAAGATCATCGAAGAAGTCGAAGAAATGGGCGGCATGACAAAGGCCGTGGCGTCCGGCATGCCGAAACTGCGGATCGAAGAATCTGCGGCCAAACGACAGGCGATGATCGATCGTGGTGACGAAGTGATCGTTGGCGTGAACAAGTATCGTTTGGACAAAGAAGACCCGATCGACATTCTTGATGTTGATAACGTCGCGGTGCGCGAAGCGCAGGTCGCGCGGTTGGCTCAAATCCGGTCCACCCGTGATCAGGCCGCGTGTGACGCGGCCTTGGCCGAAGTTGAACGCCGCGCCCGTGAAGGGGGCAACCTTTTGGAAGCCGCTATCGAAGCGGCCCGCCATCGTGCAACGGTTGGAGAAATCAGCATGGCTATGGAAAAAGAGTTTGGACGTCACCGTGCGGAAGTCAAAACACTGGCTGGTGTTTACGGCGCCGCATATGAAGGCGACGAAGGCTTTGCCGCGATCCAGAAGGACGTTGAAGACTTCGCCGAAGCCGAGGGGCGTCGCCCGCGTATGTTGGTTGTGAAGATGGGCCAAGATGGCCACGATCGCGGCGCGAAAGTCATCGCGACTGCGTTTGCCGACATCGGTTTCGATGTGGACGTCGGCCCGTTGTTCCAAACACCGGAAGAAGCCGCGCAAGACGCCGTTGATAACGATGTGCACGTCATCGGTATTTCATCGCAGGCGGCTGGGCATAAGACGCTTGCTCCGAAACTGATCGAAGCTTTGAAGGCCGCGGACGCAGAGGATATTCTGGTTATCTGTGGCGGGGTCATCCCGCAGCAAGATTATGACTTCCTGAAAAATGCGGGCGTAAAAGCGATCTTTGGACCTGGCACCAATATCCCGAAGGCGGCGCAGGACATTCTGCGCCTCATTCGCGACGCGAAGGGGTGAAACGGGCGCTCATCCTGATTGGGATGGCGCTTGGCGCGGTTTGGGCTGCCGCGATTGTGGTGTTGCCGTTGCGGATGGGTTTGCCGTTCGTACCGCCAGCACTCGCGTTCCCAGCCGCGTTTCTCATTCCCGGTGCCGTAATGGCGATGATGATCGGTGCGCTTGCCGCGCGGCGGTTCTTTGATCGGGATATCATTGATGGTGACCCGTTTTTGCCAGAAAGCGGCGGGGACATCGATCAGCGCGTGTTAAGCAATACCGTTGAACAGATGGTGCTGGCATTGCTTGTTTGGCCGTTTGTCGGTTTTAGCCTTGGCGGCGTGTCCGTCATTGCGCTTGGTGTCGGGATGGCCGTAGCACGGGTTTTGTTTTGGATTGGCTATCACGTCTCACCACCCTTGCGCGCGTTTGGTTTTGCGGCGAGTTTCTATCCAACGATATTCGGCGCATTCTGGGCCGTCTGGATTTGGATAAACTAAGGAACAGACGATGAAGCTGGACCACTTGGCAATTGCGGCGGAAACGCTGGATGAGGGTGTCGCGTGGGCCGAGGAACGATTGGGTGTCACGTTTCTGAACGGTGGCAAACATGAACGCTATGGAACGCACAACAAGCTGTTGGGTTTGGCGGGGTCAATCTACCTTGAAGTGATTGCCATTGATCCCGACGCTAAATGTTCCGTTCCACGGTGGTTCAATCTGGATAATTTCAGCGGCCCACCACGGTTGGCCAACTGGATTTGTGAGCCCTCAGTATTGGACCCGTTGTTGGTGCACGGAATGCAGCGCGTCCCGATGCAACGTGGCGATCTGCGCTGGGATATGGGCGTGCCGCCTGATGGGACTTTGCCAATGGGAGGCGGGTTTCCGACGGTGTTGTCGTGGGATACGGACGTCCCGCCCGGAGAGTTGTTGCCCTCCACAGGGGTGGTTCTTGAAGAGCTGACTGTTCGACACCCATTGGCCGAAACAATCGCTGCCGAACTTGAAGGCGTATTGACCGATGACCGCGTGAGGTTTCGTAAGGACGATGAAATTTCATTGTCTGCGCAGTTTCGCCATCGCGACAAAGTGGTGACGTTATGATTATCCGGCCTGCAACGCAAAACGACGGCGCTGCGATTGCGGCGTTTTGGTCTCCGCAGATACTCGACACGGTTGTGACGTTTAATTCGGTTCCCAAATCGGCGGATGACGTGGCCGAGATGATCGCCGCGCGGCCGTGTTTTCTTGTGGCTGAAGTCGCCGGAGAGGTTATTGGCTTTGTGACTTACGATCAGTTTCGCGGGGGCGTCGGGTATCGCCATACAATGGAACACACCATTATCCTTGCGCCTGACGCAAAGGGGCAGGGCGCGGGTCGGGCGTTGATGCTGGCTGCTATGGAGCATGCCCGTGCGCGGCAAGTGCATTCGCTTTGGGCGGGCGTCAGCGGCGAGAACGCGGCGGGTGTTGCATTCCATGCGGCTCTGGGGTTTGAACAGGTCGCGGTTCTCCCTCAAGTGGGCCGGAAGTTCGAACGTTGGATGGACCTTGTCTTGATGCAAAAACGGCTCTGACATCCTCGTTCGGTTTGGGTAAGGTCACGTTATGTCACTCTGGACTCGCATTACTGACGCTGTGTCGTCTCTTACCGCAGGCGATAGCCTGTCGGACGTATTTGCCAAATTGCGCACGCCGCCGGAAAGATCGGTCGCGTTTGCAATTGCCGTCATTGCCCTTGGCGCAAAGATGGCCAAGGCGGATGGGCAGGTCACTAAGGACGAAGTCACGGCCTTTCGAGAAGTATTTACCATTCCCGAAGGTGAAGAGAAAAACGCGGGTCGTTTGTTCAACCTCGCGCGTACTGATGTCGCCGGATATGAGGATTATGCACGCAAAATCAAGGCGATGTATGGTGATGATGACGCGGCCCCCTTGTGTGAATTATTGGAAGGGTTGTTCCACATTGCATTGGCAGACGGCCACTACCATCCCAATGAGGATCAGTTCTTAACGCAAGTTGCCGCGATATTTGGGATGGATGATGTGCGGTTTAAGCGGCTGCGGGCGCAATTTGTTCCAGATGCAGACCGTGACCCATATGATGTTTTGGGTGTGACCCCCGATGCAGAGATGACTGAAATTAGGCGTGCCTGGCGCAAACTGGTGCGTGAGACACACCCAGATCAGATGATGGCGCGTGGTGTCCCCGAAGAAGCTGTGAAGCTCGCCGAGAAGAGAATGATTGCGATCAACCTCGCGTGGGATGAAATCAATGAGCGTGCGGCGTGAGGCTGGCAACTTATAACGTTGAATGGTTTTCGCACCTTTTCAATGATGAGGGGACCTTGCTGGATGATGGCGGTTGGTCCGGTCGTTGGGATGTAAAACGCAGAGATCAGATTGCTGCAATCGGTAAAGTCTTTTCCGCATTGGACGTCGATGGGATCATGGTCATCGAAGGGCCGGATTCCCATGCGCGGCGCGATGGTGTTGCGGCCCTAGAAGGGTTTGCGGCGCGTTTCGGCTTGCGCACGCGTAAAGCTATCATCGGCTATATCAATGACACGCAACAAGAAATTCTGTTCTTGTACGACCCAGACGTTTTGAGCGTGCGCCATGATCCCCGCGAAGATGGTGCGCCGTTTTTTGATGGAACGATCAAGATGGATCTGGATGTGGATTCCCACCCTGATCCGGTGCGATGGTCCAAACCGCCCCTTGAATTGGGGGTAAAACACAAAGACGGAACAGAATTCCGGCTGATCGGTGTGCATGCCAAATCCAAAGCACCCCATGGCGCGCGCAACGATGCCGCCGTTATGCGCATTTCGATCGAAAACCGCCGCAAGCAGCTGGCCCAGTGTATTTGGCTGCGTCGCCGCGTCGAAGCGCATTTGGCGGCGGGCGACAATGTCGTCGTCTTGGGGGATTTCAACGACGGGCCTGGGTTGGACGAATACGAAAAACTGTTCGGGCGCTCGGGGGTTGAGATTGTCTTGGGCGAGGGAGCTGGGGAACAGCTGTTTGACCCACACGCACGAATGGCTTTGTCCCAGCGGATCGGTGCAACGCCGATCACAGCACGGTTCCAAAACCATCGGGAAGGGAGTTATCTTTCCGCGTTGCTTGATTATATCATGGTCTCGCAATCCGTGCGCGACATGGGGGCGGAGTGGACGATTTATCACCCCTTTGATCATGCCGAGTGTTTCAATGACAAAGAACTTTGTGCCGCGCTGCTGACGGCGTCAGATCATTTCCCCGTCGTTCTTGATCTGACGGTTTGATTTGAGAAACGCCCAAAGAACCCTATATTAAGCGCATGAAACATTTCATCCTCGCCGTTTGTCTTTGCCTGCCCCTTCCAGCCCTTGCCGAAGAAGAGGGTGATTTCGAAGAAGGGTTTTCTCTGATGGAAGAGGGCGCGAAGCTGCTGTTTCGCGGTTTCATGAATGAGGTCGAACCCACCCTTGATGAGTTTTCGGACCTTGCGGGTGAACTGGAACCCGCCCTTGAGATGCTCGCCTCCGAGATGGGGCCAGCTTTGCTAGAGATGATCCAAACTCTTGATTCCGTGCGGTATTACGACACGCCTGAGGTTTTACCGAACGGCGATATCATTATCCGTCGAAAACCAGATGCGCCCGATTTCACTCCGCGTGAACCTGATGGTGCGGTCATTGACCTTTAGGTCTTAGGTTTGCGCCGTTTGCCTTTGAAACGCACTTCGCCTTCAACGTTGAGGGCTTCCGCCAAAGCATTAAACCGCGCCTGAGCGACCTCCCCAAAGAGCGGTGAGGCGGCGTCTTTGAGCACGAGTTCCAATGTGCCTGCTTTGGCCGAGTATTTCAGTTTACCCGGTTGTTCGTCCGCCGATATCCAAAGCATTGCGCCAAGACGCATCGCTTTGCCAAGAATTTCTGCGCTGAGCTGGTCGCGCGGGTCGGCAAGATTGAACAGCGGTTCAAACCGCGATCCTTCCCGGTTTTTGGTATAGCGGTGAAGCAGGGCGATGCCGAGGTATACCCGCTCGGAGTGTTTCAACCCACCCAAGTTGGCGCGTGTTGTGTTGTCGAACACGACTTCATGGCGGTAATCAGGATGCGCGCGCCAGCTGACATCGTGCAGCAGACACGCCGCTTTGATGATGCGTTTGCGCTGCGCCGTTGCCCGCCCAAACAGCGGCGTGACGAAGTGATACAGCGTGCGCCCGAAACCGGGAAGGCGGGCGTCTTTGGCTTCTGCAAAGCGGCAGGCCTCGATCAGGGGGTCGCGCTCTCGCAATTCGGCGGGCATTTGTTCATAGAGCATGCCTTCGCGGATGCCGTAGCTGGAAACCGCAATGTCTTTGGGTTTGAAACGCTTGACCACTTCGCGCAAAACATGAACGGCATAGGGCACAAGCGACATACGAGAATCTGAAATACCACAGCGTGCCCGTAGGTCTTGAAGGTCGCTTTCTTCGATGTATTTCATAGTTTTGGAAAGGCGGCTTGCTGTCATGCGGTATTCGTGGAGCACCCAGAGCGGATAACCGCGACGTTCCATATCAATGCGCGCAATAGCTCGCCACGACCCGCCCACAAGGAACAGGCGCTTGCCTGTTTCACTGCCCATTTGTTCAAACAGTTCCGCGACAGTGTCTTTGATATAGGCACGGCGGGTTTTCTTGCTGTTGATCTCACGCAGTTTCAGCGGACCAAGGGCGGAGGTTACACGGCGGCCAACGCGCCCTTCGGCAAGATCGGCAAGTTCCATCGATGAGCCGCCAATATCACAGACAAGACCATAGCTGCCGGGCCAGCCAAGCAGAACTCCCTGTGCAGACAAGCGTGCCTCTTCTTGACCATCGATGACCCAAATACGAAGGCCGGTTTCACGCTGCACATCATCGCAAAAGTCCGGCCCATCACTGGCTTCGCGAACGGCGGCGGTGGCGACGGCTGTCAAAGGCGGAATGCCAAGCCCTTGTGCAATGGCCACAAAACGGCGGATGGCCGATAGCGCACGGGCGCGGCCCTCGGGGTTAAGGCGGCCTGTTTCGGCCATGCCAGCACCCAGTCCGGCCATGATTTTTTCGTTGTAAAAATAGGCGGGGCTACGGGCGGCACCGTCAAAAACAACCAAACGAACAGAGTTGGACCCGATGTCGATGACGCCAACACGCGACAGTGCACGTGCTTTTTCATTATCAAAAAGAGGGCGACCAAAACGGCCCCATTCGGGGTGGTCAACATCTGCGATCTGGCCGGTATTCACTTGTTCGCCCATCATCCCCCCTACGGTTTTGCCCATTGACCATGGCCAGTGCGATTTGCCAAGTCAACGCGAGACTAGTCTTCGGTGTGGGTTAACTGGGGCACGTCGGCGGCCCCAGCAGACCCGCGACCGGACAGCGACGGATTTTCCATAAAGAAGCGGTGGCAATTAAAGGCAAAAGTGCCATCTTCGACCTCGGCACGCGTAAAGCTGCCGTCAGGCCCCATGATCCAGCTTTGCGCAACGTCAGCAAGGTTCGCCGCCATGATTTGGCTCACGATCTGGGCTTTTACGGTGTTGTTGTTCACCTCGACCAGCGTTTCGACGCGGCGGTTCAGGTTGCGGCCCATCCAGTCAGCAGACGAGAAAAACACGCGGGCTTTTTTGTGCGGCAGTCCGTAGCCATTGCCGAAACAAACGATCCGCGAGTGTTCGAGGAAGCGGCCGACAATGGATTTGACGCGAATGTTGTCGCTGAGGCCTTTGACGCCGGGGCGCAGGCCGCAAATGCCACGCACCACGAGGCTGATTTTCACGCCCGCTTGGCTGGCGGCGTAAAGCGCATCGATGACGTCTTCTTCTACAAGGCTGTTCATCTTGGCCCAAATCATCGCGGGCTTGCCGTTTTGGGCGTGTTTCGCCTCGGCTGCGATCATCTCCAGCAGGCTGGATTTCAGGGACATCGGCGAGATGGACAGGTTTTCGAGGTTGTCGGGCTGCACGTAGCCGGACAGGTAGTTGAAGACTTTCGTGGCATCGCGCCCCAGGGCCTTGTCGCAGGTGAAAAAGCTCAGGTCGGTGTAGATGCGGGCGGTGATCGGGTGATAGTTGCCCGTGCCATAATGCGTGTAGGTCACCAGCTGATCGCCCTCGCGGCGCACCACAGTGCTGATCTTGGCGTGGGTCTTGAGGTCAAGGAACCCGTACACAACATGCGCGCCCGCACGTTCAAGCCGGCGCGACTGGCGAATATTGGCGGCCTCATCGAAACGCGCCTTGAGTTCGACCAGGGCGGTGACGGATTTCCCGTCTTCGGCGGCTTCGCACAAGGCTTCAACGATGGGCGAGCGTTTGGACGTGCGGTAGAGCGTTTGTTTGATCGCCACGACGTCAGGGTCGCGGGCCGCTTGGGTCAAAAAACGCACAACCATGTCGAAGGTTTCATAGGGGTGGTGCAGCAGCATGTCCTTTTGGCGGATTGCCGCGAACATGTCGCCGTCATGGTCTTGAACGCGTTCGGGAACGCGCGGCGCGAAAGGGGGCCAAAGGAGATCGGCGCGATCATCCAAAACCAGTTCTTTGACGTCCGCCAAACCGATAATGCCATCAATTTCGACGACCTCGGCTTCGGTGACGTGGAGTTCATCCATAATGAGTTGGCGCAGCCCCTTGGGCGCTCCCGATGACACCCGCATGGAAACAACTTCACCGCGGCGACGACGTTTTAGGGCGGTTTCAAATTCCCGCACGAGGTCTTCGGCTTCGTCTTCGACCTCAAGGTCGCTGTCGCGCAGAATCCGAAAAGCGCAGGACCCTTTGACTTTGTACCCGGGGAAAAGGCCTGCCAGATTGTCGATAAGCAGTTCTTCAAGCGGCAAGAAACGCATGCCGTCTGTGGAGGGGCAAGCGATATAGCGGTCAACCTGTTGCGGCACAGGAAGTAGGGCCCGCAGGGCGCGTTTGTCCTTGGTGCGCTCCAGTTCCAGCGCCAGTGCGAACCCTTCGTTGGGAAGAAACGGGAAGGGGTGGGCAGGGTCAATCGCGAGCGGTGACAGGACCGGAAAGACTTTGTTGAAAAACACGTCCTTGAGGTGCGCGCGGTCGGCGTCTGTTAGGTCGTCCCTCTCAAGGATCTTTATGTTTTCGGCCTCCATTTCAGCCCGCAAACCTTCGAAAACCTGCTGCTGGCGGGCAAGCAGGTTTCGTGCATCCAGATCAATCAGGTTCAGCTGTTCCGTAGGGGAGAGACCATCAATGGAGGGGTTTGTGTGCCCTTCACGCGCCAGTTCGCGCAAACCAGCTACGCGGACAGTGTAGAATTCATCCAAGTTCGTGGCCGAAATCGACAGGAACCGCAGGCGTTCCAGCAGTGGCACACGCGCATTTTCCGCTTCTTCGACAACCCGCCAGTTGAAGCCAAGCCAGCTGAGTTCTCGATTAAAGAACCGGCCAGGGCCAGTCATATCACCGTCAGAAAGCTGCGGTTCGGGGAAATCGGCGGTCAGGAAATCTGCAAGTGTCATCAGTGCGTTGTGCCAATAATTTGTAAAGGAGACATGACACTATCGCGCATCATCCCCCATACTGTCCAGCACTGCGCGCACGAAGGGCCGGGTTAGCGCCTTGGATTGCGCCAATGCTTCCCGATCGAGCTGATTGACCACATTCCCGACGGTTTGGAAGGAGCGCGGCAAGTGTTTGATGAGGTAGACCATTGCATTGGGTGTCGGCGACAGTTGGTGGTCTTGAAAATGCTTGAGAAGAACTGCCGTCAGGAGCGATGCGTCGGGCGTGCCGATGGCTACGGTTGTGGCTGCGCTGAGGCGACTGGCCAGATCGGGCAGGGTGATGTTCCAGCGTGCGGGCGCCGTCTGTCCCGTGATTAGCAATGGTTGGTTGGTCGCTCGTAAGTGGTTGTGGGCATGAAACAGCCATTCTTCGCTATCAGCGGGCAAGGCATCACAGTCTTCGACGACCAAAGGACCGTTCGGAAGTGGCGCATCTGGCCGCACATCGCAGGCCGCAATGATCTTGGCCCCAACCTGATTGGCGAACAGGCGTGCTAAATGGGTTTTCCCAGAACTTGGTTCCCCAACGAGCGCGAGCTTGCCATCGGGCCAGGCCTCCGGCGCAAGGACCATGGCAAAGGCTTGCTCATTGGCGTCCGAGACAAAGAAATCCTCAGCCCCCAGCCGCACATCGGCTGGTAAATCCAAGGTGAGTTGCTGTGCCATCTTAGCCGTCTTTTCCGACATGGCCCTTATAAAGCAGGCCAGATTTGTATTCCTTGATCAAGAACCGTGCCAAAACCCCGATGACAGCGGCCACAGGGACTGCGATCAACATGCCCACAAAGCCAAACAGACTGCCAAAGACTGACAAAGCCAGAATGAGCCAGACTGGGTGCAGCCCAACTGAGCTGCCGACCAGTTTGGGCGTCAGGATGTTCCCTTCGAGGAATTGACCAAGCATAAAGATCGCCGCAACGATCCCGATGCGCAGCCAGTTGATGCCGACTTCGACAGTCGCACCGTCAATAACTTCGGTGCCGCCCCACCATTGAAACAGCGCCAGACCAATCGCAAGAACGCCGCCAACCAAGGCCCCGACGTAGGGAATGAACGAAATCAGTCCGGCGATGAACCCGACGATTAGCCCAAAGTTTAGCCCCGCAATCATCAAAGCAATCGCGTAGTAGGTTCCCAAAATCAGACAAACTGTGCCTTGACCGCGAATGAACGAGGCCAGCGTTTTATCGATTTGGCGGGCCAGACTGCGAACAGTTTCCGCGTGATCGCGGGGTAGCAACTCGTCGATCTGCGCAATCATGCGATCCCAGTCCAACAGCATGTAGAACGTCACGACGGGCACGATAACCAACAAAACAACAACGTTGATGACCCCCTGCGCCGAATTCAGCAAAGCTGTCACCAAATCCCCGCCGCGTGACTGAATTGCGTTGCCAAGGCTAACCAGCTGATCGGTCATGAACGTGCCCTCTAGGTCGAGGCTTGGGAACCGACCCGTGAGCCATTCTTTGAACGTTTCCCAAGTTTGGGGCAGGTTCTCGATGATCTGCCCGATGGTGCTGATCAATTGGCCCAATTGGCCAATCAGCGTCGGAACCACCAGCAAGAACAGTAAGAAGAAAATGAAGATCCCCGAAAGGGTGATCACAATTGTTGACATGGCCCTGCTGAGGCCCCATTCTTCTAACCTGTCTGCGATAGGGTCCAAGAAGTATGCAATCGCGCCGCCAAGGATAAATGGCGTCAAGACGTTGCCTAGCCCCCAAATCACCAGCACAAAGACGACCGCGACGATGCCCCAGTATTGAAATTGTTTCTGCGATGGGAGGGCCATAAACTGTCCTGCAAATAAGGTTGGTGTTTGTTGGGACCTTAATTGCAGCGGGCGCGGGGGCAAAGCAAGTAATTGCCCGAACAGATGACGCGAACAATGCGCCTCGCGGCTTGCTCTCTGTTAAGGGGCTGACTAAACCGTCTGTGACCTAGATTGAAAGTAGACCGATGCGCCTTAGCCGCTATTTCTTGCCCGTTCTCAAAGAGAGCCCCCGCGACGCCACGATCATCAGCCACCAGTACATGCTGCGCGCAGGGATGATTAAACAATCAAGCGCCGGCATCTATTCTTGGCTGCCACTGGGGTTCAAAGTTCTGAAGCGGATCGAACAGATCGTTCACGAAGAACAGGCGCGGGCAGGGCACATTGCCATCCAGATGCCAACAATCCAAAGCGCGGACCTCTGGCGTGAAAGCGGGCGATACGAAGCTTACGGTGACGAGCTGCTGCGCATCAAGGATCGAAACGATCATGATATGTTGTTCACGCCGACGGCAGAAGAATTGGTGACAGACATTTTCCGCAGCCATGTGAGCAGTTACAAATCATTGCCGCTGACGCTTTATCAAATTCAGTGGAAGTTCCGCGACGAACGCCGTCCACGTTTTGGCGTCATGCGTGGTCGCGAATTCTACATGAAAGACGGCTACAACTTTGATCTGACCAAAGAAGACGCGCTGCATGCGTATAACCGTCACCTCGTAAGTTACCTGCGCACTTATGAGCGTATGGGCCTTCAGGCGATCCCGATGCGTGCGGATTCCGGCCCGATTGGGGGGGACGATACACATGAATTCCTCGTGCTTGCAGACACTGGCGAAAGCGAAGTGTTCTATGACAGCGCCGTCACGGACCTGAGCTTTGGCGATCGTGAAATCGATTATGATGATGTCGCGCAATGTGCTGGCGTCATGGAAGAATTCACCACCAAATACGCGCGTACTGACGAAACCCATGATGAGGCGCTCTTTGCTGACGTTCCCGAGGATCGCCGCCGCACGGCGCGTGGCATCGAAGTTGGTCAGATCTTCTACTTCGGTACCAAATACTCCGACGCCATGGGCGCGACTGTGCAGGGGCCTGACGGCAAATCAACACCTGTTCATATGGGCTCACACGGGATTGGTGTGTCTCGTCTTCTCGGCGCGATCATTGAAGCGAGCCATGACGACAAGGGCATTATCTGGCCAGAAGGCGTGACACCTTTCCATGTAGGCATCGTGAACCTGAAACAGGGCGACGAAGAAGCCGACGCAGCCTGTCAGTCACTTTATGATCAAATCGAAGGCTTGGGCCTTGAGGCGCTGTATGATGACCGTGATGAACGCGCGGGCGCCAAGTTTGGCACGATGGACCTGATCGGTCTGCCATGGCGCATCACAGTCGGGCCACGTGGCTTGAAAAACGGGGTGGTTGAGCTGACATCGCGCAAAACGGGCGAAAGCGAAGAGATGGCACCGGAAGCCGCCGTGGCCAAAATCGCAGAAATCTATGCAGCCCATGGGCTTGGCAAATAAGCCAGAAGACAGAGCAAACAGACAAAGGCGGCGAGCTGAAATCAGCCTGCCGCCTTTCGCTTATCCGGCTTTGTGAAGGATGGTGTGGTTGACCCGCCTAGCAAAGCCCCGTTAGGTGTTTTGCAAACAATGAGGCAGTCAAAATGGCAGGCAAAACAGCCCCCTTTTCCCGTTTCGAATGGATGATCGCATGGCGCTATATCCGCGCCAAACGCGAGACTGGCGGCGTCAGTATCATGACGTGGATTTCATTGATTGGCGTTACCTTGGCCGTGTTTGCCTTGATCGCGGTCTTGGCCGTGCGCAGCGGGTTTCGCGCTGATTTTGTTGACACTATCGTCGGGGCGAATGCGCATCTGACCGTGCGCCAGAATTTCATGGAGACCGTGACCGTCACCCAAGGGGGTCAGTCCGTGGATGTGACCCGCCGTATCGACACGATTGCAAACGGCGATGTTTTGGCAGCTCAGCTCAGCACGTTGGACGGCATTACACGTGCAGCCCCGATTGTGCGCGGCGAAGGGCTTGCCTCTCAGGCGGATCAATCGTCCTTTGTGCAAGTGTACGGGATCACGTTGACGGATTTGATGAATATTCCGTTGGTGTTGAATCCGCAAAACAGCTCAGGCGCGATTGAAGATTTCGGGCCGGATGATTTGGGCGGTGGCATTGCGCTGGGCTCTGGTGTGGCACGCAAACTGGGCGTGCAGGTCGGGGACCGGATCAATTTGTTGTCTGCCACGGGCGTTCAGACAGCGGCAGGACGCTCTCCGCGGCGTGTGGCCTATGATGTGGCATATATCTTTCAAACGGGGCGCTACCTGACGGACGTCAGTCGCGTGTACCTACCGCTGGCCGATGCGCAGAGCTTTTTCAACCGCGATGGCATGCATGACGAGATTGAGATTTACGTGGAAGACCCAGATCGCGTGGATGAATGGATACAGCCCCTTTACCTCGAACTTGGTCCTGAAAGCTTTCTTTATTCGTGGAAAGACAATGAAGGGGCCTATCTGCGTGCGCTGACGGTTGAGGACAATGTGATGTTTGTCATCATGGCCATTCTGGTGCTGATTGCGTCGATGAACATCATTAGCGGTTTGATTATGCTGGTGAAAAACAAAGGGCGCGACATCGGTATTCTGCGAACCATGGGCCTGACAGAAGGATCGGTTTTGCGGATTTTCTTCATTTGTGGTGCTGGGCTTGGCACGATCGGAACGATCTTGGGTGTGGTATTGGGGTGCTTGTTTGTCATTTACATCGACCAGATTTTCGCGCTGATTAATTATGTGGCCGGCGGTGGTGTGTGGGATCCGTCTATTCGCGGCATCTATGCGATCCCCGCTAAATTGGAACTGGATGACGTGCTCAAGGCGGTTGTTCTTTCGCTGTCCTTGTCATGGATCGTGACGATCTTTCCTGCCCGCCGCGCGGCGCGGATGAACCCTGTCGAGGCGCTGCGCTATGAATGAATTGACCCTGAAACTGGATGGCCTTCGCAAAGGGTATAACCACGGTAAGCCAAACGAAGTGCAGGTCTTGCGCGGGGTGTCCTTGCAAGTCGCCAAAGGCGAGGTCGTTGCGCTGGTTGCCCCATCAGGGGCGGGCAAATCAACGTTACTGCATATCGCAGGGCTATTGGACACGCCGGACGAGGGCACGGTCGCCATTGGCGGAGAAGACATGACCGCGCTGGGGGACCGCAAACGCACGGCGGTGCGGCGCAATGATGTCGGGTTTATCTATCAATTCCATCACCTGCTTCCTGAATTTTCGGCGCTGGAAAACATCGTGTTGCCGCAACTGGCCAATGGTGTGTCTCAGACCGAAGCTGAGGCCCACGCCATGGATCTGCTCACCCGTGTGGGT
Organism: Octadecabacter sp. B2R22; assembly: GCF_018861045.1. Lineage (GTDB taxonomy): Bacteria > Pseudomonadota > Alphaproteobacteria > Rhodobacterales > Rhodobacteraceae > Octadecabacter. Next base: position 1,274,096 of record NZ_JAHKQJ010000007.1, on the reverse strand, counting down.
GTGGATGGTCGTGCGGATCACCGGCCCGCCGCGATGTCGGGTGGTGAACAACAACGTGTCGCGTTTTGTAGATCGCTGGCCAATAAGCCGAGATTGCTGTTGGCGGATGAACCAACGGGAAACCTTGATCCGGGCACATCTGATCGCGTTTTTGATGCTTTGATGGAACTGGTGCGCAGTTCGGGGCTGTCGGCTCTTATTGCAACGCATAACTTGGAACTGGCCGCGCGGATGGACCGCACGGTGAGATTAGAGGCAGGGTTGATCGCATGAAGGTATTCGTTTCCGAAATCGAAGACGTAGCCAAGGCTGCGATGATCTCTCATGGGGCAGGTGCGTGGCAAGCAGGTGAAGTGGCCCGCGCCGTGGCCCGCGCCGAAGCCTTTGGCAATGTCATCTGCGGGCTTTACTACCTTGAAAGCTATTGCACACAGCTGGCGTCTGGCCGCGTGGACGGGCAGGTCGAACCCGTCGTGACCCGCCCGAAGGCTGGCCAAGTGATTGCAGATGCACGGTTCGGGTTTGCGCAGCCCGCGTTTAGCCGTGGTTTGGCGCAAGCGATTGAAGCCGCTCAAGAAAACGGTGTTGCGACATTGGCCGTCGCCCATGCGCACACCTGCACGTCGCTTGGGTTCTTTACAGAACAGATCGCAGCCGCTGGGTTGATTGGCATCGGATTTACCAATGCATCCCCTGTGGTGGCGCCCCCGAATGGCAACACGGCCGTGATCGGGACCAACCCGATTTCGATGTCCTTGCCGGATGGCGGAATGCATTGGGATTTCTCGACCTCTGCCGTGGCTCTGGGCAAGATCACAATGGCGAAGGCCGCAGGCGAGAAAATACCGCTCGGCTGGGCTGTGGACGTGAACGGCCAGCCAACAACTGACCCAGACGCCGCGCTTAAGGGCGCGTTGGTGTCGGCGGGGGGCTATAAGGGCTGGGGCTTTGGCTTGATGGCCGAAGTTCTTGCTGCAGGCATGACCGGATCGGTTAATTCACTGGATGTCAGCGGGTTAAAGCTACCCGATGGCAAACCCCATGACCTTGGCCAGTTCTATATTCTGATGGAACCCGGTGCAGATTTTGCGGCACGCCTATCCCGCGTGGCGCAAGCTGTCGCAGAACAAGACGGCGCCCGCATTCCCGGCCAAAACCGAGAACCAATGGGCGAAATTGACGTGCCCGACGCGCTATGGGCTGCATCACGAGCGCTCGCGTCTGCCTGACATTCACGTGAGAACCGTAACCTTTCATTGAGATTGCCACCGAGTTTGGGTCAACGTGCTCTCAACAAAACGAAAGGTGTTCTTATGCGTATTCTGTCTCTTGCTCTTCCTGTTGTTCTTGCAGCCTCGGCTGCGGCGGCTGGCCCGATTTCCTTTGGCGGCAACTGGAACGAACAGCGTTTGCAACTGTTCAACTCTAACGACTATTCCTTCAACGGTGGATCCATGAGCATCGCATCTGATGGCGGGGTGTCTCTTGCTTGGGCGCGCACGGGGCGTGGCGATTGGGGGTCTACTTCGGCGTCTTGGAACTGGTCGGTCGATCAATCCGTCCCAGCAACAGATTTGCGCCGCAAGGGCGGGGATGATCGCAATATTTCCGTCTATTTCGTCTTCTTGCCAGAGGCCGATGCAGCCTCAATGGAAGGCGCGAATATTCGTCAGCTTAACAGCAACCCCAACGTGCGCATTTTGCAATATGTCTGGGGCGGCAACCATTCGCGTGGCGCGATCCAGCAGTCTCCCTACGCACCTGGTCAGGGCGCAAACGTAATCCTGCGCTCCGCTGGAACGGGCAGCAATTCTGAAAGCGTAAACCTTGCCAGTGACTACGCCGCTGCCTTTGGTGGCAGCATCGGTGCATTGGTTGGCGTCGCAGTATCGGCAGACAGTGACGACACGGACTCAACGATCCGCGCATCGGTTTCAAACCTCGCGGTGCGCTAGTCGCAAACCCCGCGCAGATCGGCATCTTCATAGACCCCAAAGACCTCATCGGGCTTTGGGGTTTGTGCTGGATGTTGCACGGGCATGACGGCTGACAAAGTCTGATAAAGGCGTTCTGTGCGTGCGCCATTCGGGGCAAGCGTGCGACAGCAGATGAACTCTTCGATCAAAACCGCCTGTTGCTCATACCCCAAATCATGAAACGCGACGGCACTGTCTGCCTCTAGCAGATAGGGGTCTGCCCCCGGTTTGTGTTCCGCCAATCCGCGGAATGGCGAATAGCCCGTTGTCGCGCGGTTTTGCCATTGCCAGATGTGCGTCATCTCATGGGCGAAATAAAGCGCCGCTGACAGGTTGATTGCCTCTGGGTAGCCGGGGGCGTAGTCGGGCAGGGTCCAGTCGGGATTGGTTAACACATGGGTCCAGGCCACTGCACCTGCCGTGCGGGTCTGGATTGTCGGGCCTGTGGGCGGTGGATTGATCCGTTCGCGGCAAGTCGTCTGTGGACGGGTCGGGTAGGTGCGGGTCACCATTCCGATCACCCCTAATTCCATCATGTACGCATCATCCGCGACAAAGCTGTCCCCCATGATCGGGAACATCAACGCGCGTTCCCCGTCGCTCAGGCCACGGGCGCAGCCACATAAGATCAAAAAGGCCATGAGAATTCGCATACGCCAAAGCCTAAGCGCAGACTTGCCAAAGGGAAAGAGATGCACCCTACGTCACGTTGATCTGTATCAAGGTGTTGGTTCTGTTAAGGTTTAGGCTAAAGAAAAGGGAGACGATCATGAAACATACCCTATGGATAGCACCGCTGCTTTTAGCGGGCTGTGTTGAACAAGAACTTGATGTCAGCGTCGAGGCGGGCGAGCTCTTATTTCAAAACAACTGTGCGGCCTGTCATGGTGGCGACGCCAAAGGCATGGGCGAGTTCGGCGAACAGCTGTTCAACATGCCATCTGATTTGACGGTCCTCGCTGCCGATAACGGTGGGGTGTTCCCACGCGACTACGTGTTGGGTGTGATTGATGGCTTCCACCGCGCAGACGAGTTTAGCGCCGCGATGCCGGAATTTGGCGCCGAGGGCATGGGACCAACTGTTTTGGTAGAAGATGAAAACGGCGAAGTGACCCCTATCCCCGCGCGTCTGTTGGCGCTCGGAACATATCTGGAGTCCATTCAAGAATAGGAGTTTGCGATGAAGACGATCTTAGCAGCTATGTTGGCTGTGTTGGCTGCCCCTTTGGCGGCGCAAGACGCGCTTGAAGGCCAGTTGATCTATCAAACCTATTGCGCGACCTGCCACGGTGTTGATGCGCAAGGTGGCGGGCCAATGTCGGCGACGCTGATCCTGCAACCACCTGATTTGACGAGGATGGCGGAGCGCAATGACGGCGTCTTTCCGACCACCCGCGCGGCCATGCGCATTGACGGGCGCGACCCGTTGGTCAGTCACGGATCACCGATGCCGGTCTATGGCGATTATTTCGAGGGCAACGACACCCCGATCAAATTGGAAACCGGTCAGCCGATGATGACATCGCGCACCTTGGCGGACGTTGTCGCGTTTCTGGAAGGGATACAGGCAGAATGATCACGCATCCCCAACACGTCACGGAGTATAGAATCTTGACGCAGGAAGATCCGGAGGTTCTGGGCCAAAAGGTCGAGGCCGCGATCCACGACGGCTGGCAACCCTATGGCGGGCTTAGCATCAGTCCGCGCGGGGACGGGTTTCGTTCATCCTATGCGCAAGCCATGGTGAAATACGCGGATCGGTTTTAGGGGGTGACCCTCGGTGAAGTCTAAGATCTCGCAGCGCCAGACTCATATCTGACTTCGTCACGGTGCTGTGCGGCTATCTTTTTCGAGGCCCAAACTGTTCTAAGTCTTCTATCAGCGTTCCGGCAAGATCAGACTTTTTGAAATCGTCGAAACGTTTGCGCACCTCCTCCTCAGACTTTTTGGCCTGCTTCTCGGATAAGGCGCCCATTAAATCAATGCTCTTTGATGCACGAAGACTCAAGTGATGCCAAATCATGGAGGGCGGATTAAAGGGGTGACCACTAAGCTCGCCGTCACCGCAACGAAGGAAGTCCTTCTTAAGTATCCCTTTTCCGTCCCTTATCACTCCTACAAAGAAGACGGGTCCTGTCTTCACGAATGTGGCGCAAAAGGACTCATCTTCTGTAAACAGGATATCGCGTTCTACAGAGCGCTTGATATAGGTGTTCCAGTTCGATGGTAGATCCGGCGCGTCGAAACTATTGAAATAACCTGGGTAATAAAAGTACTGCCTATAGCGCCCCGGATGCTTTGTCTTGTCCAACAAGAACTCCCGGAGTGACTGTTCGGCATCTGAGATTTGATTTCTCAATCCTTCTGAATAAGCATCTGACACCCCACGATAAGATTTTGAGTGTATTGCTCTAATGGACAACGAAGCTGCAAATCTAGACATCCAAGGGCCGTATCGGGGCGTCAACTTCTCAGAGGATATCGCAAATTGAAACACACGTTCTTTGAAGGATTTCTCGAATCTCGAGAAACGATCTTCACATTTTTTGCAGTAGAGAAAGTGTTTGTCGCCGTCCTGAACCCTTCGATTGGGGGTCGCCCCATGTCTTAAGTAAGGCGTCCCACCTGTCTCGATGAGCCATGCGAAAACGAAACGTGGGATGACGTGACTCTCACAGAGTTTTGCCTCTTCCGCGCAGAGCCAGCAGACTGACACTAAACATCCAGCTCCTCAACAAACCTAGCGTTCTCCTGAATATACTGGAACCGCATTTCCGGTTTTTTACCCATCAAACGCTCGACCAAGTCCCCAGTTTCACCCGGTTCGTCTTCGTCAATCGACACGCGGATCAGTTTGCGCGTCGTCACGTCCATTGTGGTTTCTTTCAGGTCTTTCGCGTCCATTTCGCCCAGACCCTTAAAGCGGCTGACGTCCATCTTTCCGGACCCGCCAAGGCCCTTGGCCAGCACTTCGTTCTTTTCGGCCTCGTCCAGACAATATTCACGCCGCGCACCTTGGGTGACGCGGAACAGGGGTGGGCAGGCCAGATACAGGTGCCCCGCGTCGATCATCGGACGCATCTGGCTAAAGAAGAACGTCATCAACAGGGCGGCGATGTGTGCGCCGTCGACGTCCGCATCGGTCATGATGATGACCTTGTCATAGCGCAGATCATCGACGTTGAATTTCGCCCCGAGCTGCACGCCCAAAGCCTGCGTTAGGTCGCTAATTTCAGCGTTAGTGCCCAGTTTTGAGGACGCAGCCCCCAGCACGTTCAGAATCTTACCGCGCAGGGGCAGCAGGGCTTGGGTCTTACGATCCCGCGCCATTTTGGCAGAGCCCCCCGCAGAGTCACCCTCAACGATAAACAGTTCAGTGCCGTCGCGGGTTTTGGAGGAACAATCCACCAGCTTACCGGGGAGGCGCAATTTCGCAGTCGCGGTTTTACGCGCGGTCTCTTTTTCCTGTTTACGTTTAAGGCGTTCTTCGGCGCGCAGCACGAGGAAGTCGAGGATCGCGCTCGCGGCCTTGGTGTCGGCGGCCAGCCAGTTGTCAAAGTGGTCCCGCACGGAGCCTTCGACCATTTTGGCCGCGGATTCATTGGACAAACGGTCTTTGGTTTGGCCGACATACTGCGGATCGCGCACAAAGATAGACACCAGCGCGCAGCCGCCCGTTGTCAGATCATCGCGGTTGATAAGTTTGGCCTTTTTGTTGGCCACGCGGTCGCCGTAGTCGCGGATGCCCTTGAGGACCGCTGACCAGAAGCCTTGTTCGTGCGTGCCCCCTTCGGGGGTGGGGACCGTGTTACAATAAGACTGGATGAAACCATCGCGGGCAGGGGTCCAGTTGATCGCCCATTCGACTTTGCCGGTTTCGTTGAACTTATCGCGGAAATCGACCGTGCCCGCAAATGGGCGTTCGGAATAGACGGTGGACCCGTCGAGACGTTCTTTCAAATAATCGGAAAGGCCGCCGGGGAAGTGGAACTTTGCCTCCATCGGGGTGTCGCCGTCCGCAATGGAGGTTTTCCAGCGGATTTCGACGCCAGAGAACAGGTAGGCCTTACTGCGGGCCATGGCGAACAGGCGGGCAGGTTTAAGTTTCAACGAACCGAAGATTTCGGGGTCAGGGTGGAACGTGACAGCCGTGCCGCGCCGATTGGGGGCCGCGCCTACATTTTCCAACTTGGTTTGGGGTACGCCGCGACTGAATTCCATCGCAACGAGTTCTTTGTTGCGGGCCACTTCGACGCGCAAATGGTCGGATAGGGCGTTCACCACAGAGGAGCCAACGCCGTTCAAGCCACCTGATGTCTCATAGTTTTCGCCCGAGAATTTGCCGCCTGCGTTCAGGGTGCAAAAGATGATCTCAAGCGCGGATTTTGAGGGGTCGGACGGGTGCGGGTCGGTTGGAATGCCGCGCCCGTTGTCGCGCACTGTGACATGGCCGTTTTCGTGCAGTTCGACTTCGATCCAAGTGGCGTGGCCGGCAACGGCTTCGTCCATGGAGTTGTCGACGATTTCGGCAACCATGTGATGCAGCGCGCGGTCGTCTTTACCACCGATATACATACCGGGGCGCAGGCGGACGTGCTCCATATCCTCAAGCACTTGAATGGAGGAAGCATCGTAGTCGGACGCGGGTTTGCCGCTTAGAAGATCATTGGCCATGTGCTGCTCTTTGGTTTTGATTTTGAGCAGTATGCCATGGCGCGTGGAGAGGGGGAAGTGTGGTTGCGTGGCTGTGGATAAGGTTTCGCAGGTTTGGCTAACCCTTGGCCCCCAAGCCGATCTTCATCAATGTTTTACGCAACGGGGCCAACCCGTAAAGCGCATCCACTCCTTTGGCACGTAGGTCGCGCAGCAGCGGGTTTTCGGCTTGGCTGGCGCGATTAAGAAGGTCCACGCCTTTGACGCGTAGCTTAACCTCAGGATGGCGGCGATTGTTATAGGCCTTGAGCATTTCCGCGCTGCCGAGAGTGTCGGGGTTGGCTGCGGCAAAGTCCAGCAAGCACGCCAGATCGCCCAGTGACATGTTCAATCCTTGCGCCCCAATCGGAGGGACGACGTGGGCGGCTTCGGCGACGAGGGCAACTCGCTCTGATGACATTCTATCTGCAACTTGGCTGATGATCGGCCAGACCATGCGCGGTGAAACTAGGGTAAGGGGGCCGTAAGTGTTTGCGCTGCGCTGCGTTGCCTCGTGGTTGAATTCGGCGTCGGGGAGGGCAGCAAGGCGGGCGGTATCTGGCCCGTCTTCCATCCAGACCACCGATGAACACGGTTTGCCGTCGTGATCGGGCAGGGGCACCAATGTGAATGGGCCGCCGGTGCGGTGAACTTCGGTTGAAATGTTTTCATGGGGCGCTTCGTGGGTGACGGCGAATGTCACGGCCTTTTGGCCATAGCGCGTCGTTTTGGCGTGGATGCCTGCTGCGGCGCGCACAGGGCTGTTGCGGCCGTCCGCGCCTATGACCAGATTCGCTGCGATGCGGGTTCCATCTGTCAGGGTCACGCGGGCTTGAGATGTGCGAGACAAAAGTTTGGCAAAACCAACGCCAGACAGGAACGTCACATTGGGAAGATCAGCCAGCCGCGCCACCATTTCTCGGCGCAGCAACCAGTTCGGGAGGTTCCAGCCGAATGGCAGTTCAGAAATATCGGCGGCATCAAAATCTCGGGTGACACGGGCGGTCGGGTCCGCGCCGCCGGCATCAACGATGCGCATGATTTGCAAGGGGGCCGCAAAGGGCACCAATCGGGCCCAAAGGCCCGCGGCGTCTAGAAAGTCCCGTGCAGGCTGGAGGAATGCCGTTGTTCGTTGGTCCGCGCCATCGGCGGTTTCATCGGTCACGGGCGGCATCGGGTCGGCGATCACGACCGAAAAACCAGCCGTGCCAAAGGCCGCTGCTGCGGTAAGACCCGCAACGCCGCCACCTGAAATGAAGATATCCGTTTGCATCATGTCTCTAGTCTAGACCTTGCCTGTGGAACGTAAAAGCCGCGTTAGACCAGCTGCGACAAGAAGCCTGTCAAATCGTTCGTGTGGTGGTGAATATGATCGTGATGATCCGCCAGAGGGGCCACATGCACCGTGCGCATGCCCATCGCGTGGGGCGCGGCAAGATTGCGCACATCGTCTTCAAACATCGCGCCTTGGTCTGGTGGCAAGTTATCCAACGCGAAAACGGCTTCAAAAGCGGCTTGTTCAGGCTTTGGGCGATAAGACGCGTGTTCGACGCCGTAGACCGCGTCAAACAATCCATCCAAACCACGGCCCTTGAGAACGTCTCGGGCGTAGGGCTCTGTCCCATTGGTATAAACGATCTTACGTCCAGGCAGGGCGTTGATCGCCCGCGCCAGATCAGGGTCTTTGGGGAGGACGGAAAAATCGATGTCATGCACCGCGCTTAGAAACGGATCGGGCTCGATATCATGTTCTGCCATCAATCCCGCGAGTGTCGTTCCGTAAGTTGCCCAATAATGCTTGCGCAAGGCATTTGCTTTGTCTGTGCTCACGTTGAGCGCCTTTGACACGTAATCCGCCATCAATTCTTCGATCTGGCCGAAGAGGTTCACCGAGGGTGGGTAGAGAGTGTTGTCGAGGTCAAAGACCCAAGCACGCACGTGAGAGAAAGACGCTTTGACCATAAGGGTTCCGTTCCGTTTGGGTGCAAAATCCTAAGGGTTGATACCGTGGGAAACCGTGGGCTACAAACCGTTGACCAAGGAATTTATTATGCCCCAGCACGAACAACCACAAAAAGTCGCTTATGAATTGATCCTAGAGGCGATCGACACAGGAACCTACAAGCCCGGAAGCCGACTGGTCGAAAGCGAATTGGCGGAACGGTTCGGGTTTTCGCGCACCCCTGTTCGCGAGGCTTTGCAACGGCTTGAGACGCAAAGCCTTCTCACACGGGATGGGCGTTCGTTGATTGTAGCGTCGCTGGACCATAGTCAACTTAGCGAACTTTATGTGGTGCGCGGTGCACTTGAAGGTCTAGCCGCGCGGCTGGCCGCACGCCATGCAACACCCGAGGAACTGGCCGTTCTACGCGATATGCTCGAGGCGGATCGTAAGTTGATAGATGACCCAGATGCCATGAGCCGCGCCAATCGGCGGTTCCACAAACAGATCCACCTTGCGTCCCACAACCGGTTCTTGGTGCAGCAGTTGGACTTGGTTCACCGATCTATGGCGCTTTTGGCGTCCACTTCCATTGCGGCCGAAGGGCGCACGAAAGACACGATGGAAGAACATGAAGTCATCGTTCGTGCCATTGAGGCAGGGGACGGCGATGCGGCGGATGCAGCCCTTCGCGAACACATTTCCAGAGCCTATATTATTCGGCTGCGGTTGGACGCAGAGGCCGTGCAGGCTGGCTAACGTCTGCGATCCCTTCAGAAGTCGGGGCAAAGATGCCGTGGCTGGTCTTGTCCCAGTAGAACGGTTTTGTCGCCAGCTCTATCACGCCTTTATATGCGGCCATTGAGGCCAGCGGAAAATAGAGGTGCAAGGTCGGGGCCCATTTGATGAGGTCCGGTTTTCCAGTGGACGTCACGGCGATAGCAGACACGGTTATCCCTATGAGTTCGCTCACTAGAAAGATCAGCGAAAAGGTAATGGCGACAGATGGTGCAAGGACGCCATCCAGCGGATGTGGCACGCCAAACAGCATCAACCAGAATGACCACAACAAAGGCGCCAACAGGAACTGGCTGATGGTTCCCGCAAACAAAAGCTGCACCCCGAAGAACCGCCATGCCCCCAGATCACGCCATAACTTCAATGGGTTGCGCATGTGAACGCCATAGGTGATTGCATACCCTTTTAACCAACGAGACCGCTGTTTGACCCAAGGCCAAGCGCGCGCGTTGGCTTCTTCCTGGGTGACAGTGTCGATGATTTCTGTGCGATAACCATGACGGGCCAACCGGATCCCAAGGTCCGCGTCTTCAGTGACGTTATGGGCATCCCAGCCACCTAACTCTTCCAGAATTTCGCGTCGGAAGAACAAAGTTGTCCCGCCCAAAGGTATCGCAAGACCCAAGCGTTCAAGGCCCGGAAGGACAATGCGGAACCACGTGGCATACTCGACGGTAAAACACCGCGCCAGCCAGTTGGAATGCGAATTGTAAAAGTCCAAACGCCCTTGTAAACAGGCGACGTCCGGCCCGCGCTGGGCGAAACGGTTCACGACCACATGGATTTGGTCGCTCGCAGGGGCATCTTCGGCGTCATAAACCCCGATGATTGACCCTTTGGCAAAACATAACGCGTAATTCAACGCCCGAGGTTTCGTTTGCAACGTCCCCAAGGGGACCCGAATGGCACGCATCCAAAATGGAAGCTGTGTCTTCGCCAAGGCTTCTTGGGTTGTCGCGTCATCGGCCTCTAGGACCAAACACACATCAAGCCGGTCGGTGGGATAGTCTAGATTTGACAGCCGTTGCACCAGTGCGCCTGCGATGTCGCGTTCTCGGAACAGTGGAACAAGGATCGTGACGATGGGGAGGTGCGCCAGTTGAGGGGCGGCGGCTGGGGGTGGGTCGGATTTGGCCGTGAGGTGCAAAACCACAGATGCAACCTTGAGCATCGTGTTCAGGATCAACGTAAAGACACCCCAGCCACACAAGACGAGGAAACTGAAGGTGGGCCACATGATCAGACAGGCCAGTATGGTAAAGACGATAGCGCCCCCCCAACGAAAGGCTTTTCCGCCGTCCCAACCACGACAGGATTCAACCCGTTTCGTTCGCTTCTCTGCGTTATGTATCAACGTCTTGTGGCACATCTTACTGAGGGCCGCGTCTAGGTTTTCGTTGGTTGTGATGGCCAAATGGACGGGGCCAAAAATTGCGACGAGCGCGTCTCTTACCCGTAAAAACTGATCTGGTGACGTGGTCAAAACGGTAACCCGCCCCGCAGAGGACCGCCACGGCAACACGCGGTGCTTTAGGCACAGATCCGCGCCGAATTTCTCTACCAAACGCGGGTCCGCAGGGGATCGAACTGGGTCAATGACGCTCGTGCCGATTAAGCCTGCTTCGACTTGCGCCAATGTCTCTGGGGGGAGGCCAAGCCGGTGGCGCAGCGCGGTTTCGAGCGCCGCTGCATCGCGATTTCGTTTGTCAGCGCGCGCATCATTTATCGCATTCGCAACGCCATCCGACCCGAGAATATCACCAACGCTTATAGGCTCAGCGAGCCGTCGCGCGTCATCACTTGCGTCGGGCAATGGATGTTGCCGACGTGTGCTAAACGTAAGAGCCATCAAAGCCTCGTTAACCTGTCCCGTCGCCACTGTGGGGGCAAAACAGTTAACGTGCCGTTAAGGGCATGGTAACGTGGTTAAACTTTCGCGCCTGCGCGTTCGGTCATCGCCGCAGAGAACCGTTCGAACAGATAGTAGCTGTCCATTGGGCCTGGTGATGCTTCTGGGTGGTACTGAACCGAAAACACGGGCTTACCTTCGACGGCGATCCCACAGTTGGATCCATCAAAGAGCGATACATGTGTTTCGCGTACACCGCTCGGAAGGGACTGTGCATCCACTGTAAATCCGTGGTTCATCGATGTGATTTCAACTTTCCCTGTATCGTTGTCTTTGACAGGGTGGTTGGCTCCGTGGTGACCGTGGTTCATCTTTACGGTCTTGGCGCCAAGGGCCAGCGCCAACATCTGGTGACCCAGACAGATGCCGAAAACAGGCAGGTCTTTGGCCAACACATCTTTGATCATTGGCACAGCATATACGCCCGTTGCCGCCGGATCACCGGGGCCGTTGGACAAGAAAACACCGTCAGGATTGTGGGCCATCACCTCTTCGGCGGTTGCGGTTGCTGGCAAAACAGTGACGTCACAGCCCGCAGACGCCAGGCAGCGAAGGATGTTACGTTTCGCGCCGAAATCCACGGCGACGACTTTGTGTTTCGGATCGGTCTGACGCGGGAAACCATCGGGCCATGCCCAACGCATTTCATCCCAGTGATAAGACTGCGCACAGGTCACGTCCTTGGCAAGATCAAGGCCCTCAAGGCCCGCAAAGCCACGTGCAGACCCGACCAATGCTTCGACGTCAAAGTTACCATCCGGATCATGGGCAAGGGCTGCGTGTGGCGCACCTTGCTGGCGGATCGCGCGGGTCAGGCGACGTGTGTCGATGCCACCGATCCCAATGCGACCGCGCTTTTCGAGCCACGGTTCAAGCTGTTCAACAGAGCGCCAGTTGCTTGGCTCGGTCGGGTCCCATTTCACCACCATGCCAGCCGCGAAAGGATCGGCTGTTTCATCGTCTTCGGGGGTTACGCCGGTATTGCCAATGTGGGGGAAGGTGAATGTTACGATCTGGCCCGCATAGGATGGGTCGGTCATGATCTCTTGGTAGCCGGTCATCGCTGTGTTGAAGCAAAGCTCTGCTGTGGTCTGCCCGACGGCGCCAAAACCCATACCGTAGAAAACGGTTCCATCAGCGAGAGCAAGGCATGCGGTTGGTTTCTTGGTGTTGGCCATTGGTCTTTTCCCCTGCTGAATAAGGGCCATGCGGGCAGTAAGCACAGCCAAATTGTCCGCTATCTAAGGGCTGGCCTTGTCATGGTCAAGGCATGGATCGAGCGGATTTTTCCGTTGCGTCGCCCAAGCGGGTTCGCGCGTTTGACTGCTTGTTATTTACCCGGCGTTCGCAGTATGGTCCGCGCCACTGTTACCGCTCACAGGATTAGGGATAATCACAATGGAATTGCGCGCTCGGGTCAATGCGGCCCTTACAGCCTCAATGAAAGCTAAAGAGGCAGATCGCTTGTCGACTCTGCGTCTGATTAACGCTGCAATTAAGGATCGCGACATCGAAGCACGCGGCAATGGAAGCGATGAAGGCGTGGGCGACGACGTTGTTCTTGGTATCCTTGGCAAGATGGTCAAGCAGCGCCAAGAAAGCGCGAAAGTCTACGAAGAAGGCGGGCGTCTTGAGTTGGCCGAAAAAGAGCTTTTCGAGATTACGATCATCGAAGAATTCCTGCCACGGCAGTTGTCCGAGGATGAGGTGGCCAAGCAGATCGATGCAGCCATTGCTGAAGTCGGTGCGGATAGCATCCGCGACATGGGCAAGGTCATGGGCATCCTAAAAGCGAAATACACCGGTCAGATTGATTTTGGTAAAGTCGGACCATTGGTTAAGTCCAAGCTCGGCTAACGACGCTTTTGAGCCGCGAGATCAGGCGGCCATCTAGAATGATCAATCCCAATGCAAGTATCCCAAGCCCGACGTAGACGTTGGGCGTTAGGGATTCCTGCAAGACAAGCGCCCCAAGCAGGATTGAAATTGGCGGCATAAGCAGGGTCACGAGCATTAGATTACCAGATCCTGCTGCAGCAAGAATGCGGTAATACAGCAAATAAGCACCTGCGGTCGCGAAGATCACATAGTAGGCGATGGCACCAAGGGCGGTCAGGCTGAGGTCAAAAGACGGAACTCCGTCGATAAAGAACGCGGCAGGCACCATCACCACGGATGATCCGGTCAGCATTCCAGCAGCAGCGACTTGAGGGGCAAGCGTGCTGAGTTTGAGCCGCGCCCACGCACCAGCGAACGCGTAGGACAATGTGCCGCCAATCACCGCCAACTGGCCAAGTGATTTGATGTCGAGGTTGTGCAGGGACTCGAGGCCGATGGCGGTTGCTACGCCCAGAAAGCCAATGACCGAGCCGATGGCCTTGCGCAGCGTGAGCCGTTCATCCGCAAAAACGATCGCCGCAACAATGACGCCGAATATGGCGGTCGTTGAATTGAAGACCGAGGCCAAGCCGGATTCAATATGAAGCTGCCCCCATGCCATAAGAGAGAACGGGATAACGTTGTTTAAACACCCCATGACCAGAAGCGCACTCCAAGTCCGAAGGTCACGTGGAATAGCCAACCCCCGCGCTAGAACGTAGCCCCATAAAAGGAGGGCGGCCCAGAACACACGGTGCGCCACAGAGGTGACAAAGGGCACTTCATCAAGTGCCAAACGTATAGCAAGGAAGACCCCGCCCCAAATGAGCGCGAGCAATAACAGTTCGGCCCAAGTTCGGGTTGAGATGGTGCGTTGCGATGTCATGAGCGGACGCTATGCCGTTCATCAAGGGCGTGCGACCCGAAACTTGCGCCTATGTCTGCCCTGCGTTCAGAACGTCGCGAATTGCATCCGTGATCTCATCATAAAGAACGGCGCGTTCGTCCTCGGACAAGAATGTTCCGATTTCAACTTCGCGGTCATTTCCCTTGAGTGTCAAATAGTTGGGAATGCGTTCATTGTGGGGGTCTATCTTGACCTGAACCCAATAGGGGTTGGCCTCCCAGGAATAGTGACCTTTGCGGGGGTCATGGTGGTCAAGCGTCATGCGGTCGTGCCAGATCGACAGGTCTTCAAGGATTTCGCCATCCTTGTAGCTGCGGTGCAGGGCATACCACATGCCGGCGACAGCGATGATGAAGAAGGGTAAAAGCCCCCACAACACTGGCGAACCGAGTACCGAAAGCATCGGCAGCAAGACCAAGGCGAGAGTGCCCGCGATAAAGATCACAAAATCACGTCGCAGCAGGGATCGGTAGGGCCACAAATGAACCTGCTTTAGGGGTGCGTCCTCATCGGGCTTACCCTGCGGTGTGATCCATTCAACAGGCATTACGCGCGTATCCGTTGAAATGTCGCTTTGACTGCGATCCAGATGAATCCGATCACGGCGATAAAGGTCAGCAGTGATACGATTGACGTGGCAACGACCATTGGGTTCGCTCCGTTCGTGTCCTCCAGATAGCTCCTTGGCATGCCCGCTGACATCATCGCCGCAGCGGCGAAGGGCAGGGCGAGCACTGTGATGTGCAGCATCCAGAACAAAGTTTTCAAAGCGTCATGGGGGAGAGGTGCGCCCCATCTCGCAAGGAGCCAGAACACAAGAGCGATAGCCATGAAGATTAGCATTGGAGCAAGCAGTTGTTCGGCGTTCCCAGCGACAAAATAGGTGTCGTCGTAGAAGTCGGATTTGGTCACGGTTGGTGGTCTGATCATTGATATGAACAAGTCTGCGATTGCGGTAAGGACCGCGGTGGATAAGGCCGCGAGGATCGCAAGCAGATACATCAGGACGACGCTGAGGGAGAGCGCAACAACAGTCTTTCCACGCACATGAAGGAACAGCGGTACGCCTATCAGCACGATGAAGATGATCCAGAAAATAATCATGAATATGCTCCTAAAGAAGAAGGGCCCCGGCGTTTCCGCCGAGGCCCGTATTCATCAGACCTGACGGTCGTTAGTGGGAATGTGCGTGATCCCAGTCTTCCTGTTTTGGAAGCTGCTCGAATGTGTGCTCCGGTGGAGGGGACGGCAAAGTCCATTCCAACGTGTCAGCAAATTCGCCCCATGGGTTATTCTCTGTGCAGTTGCGTGGCGCCAGCAAGACCTTGAACAAGATCACGATGAAGAACACGAAAGATCCGAACGAGATGAACGCACCGATGGAAGACACATAGTTCCAGAGAGCAAAGGCTTCGTTGTAGTCGATGTAGCGGCGCGGCATGCCGTTACGACCCAAGAAGTGCTGTGGGAAGAATGTCAGGTTTGCACCGATAAACATGGCCCAGAAGTGAATCCTACCAGCCCATTCCGGCATCATCCGGCCCGCAAACTTTGGCAGGTAGAAATAGATACCGGCAAAGATACCGAACACAGCCCCCAGCGACATCACGTAGTGGAAGTGTGCCACAACGTAGTAGGTGTCGTGGTAGGCACGGTCGACGCCAGCTTGGGACAGAACGATCCCGGTTACGCCACCAACGGTGAACAGGAACAAGAACCCGAACGCCCAGAGCATCGGCACCTTGAAGGTCACAGACCCGCCCCACATTGTTGCGATCCAGCTGAAGACCTTAACGCCTGTAGGCACCGCGATAACCATGGTTGCCAGCATGAAGTAGGACTGCTGTGTCAAGGACATACCGACCGTGTACATGTGGTGAGCCCAAACGACGAAGCCAAGAACACCAATCGCAACCATCGCGTAGACCATTGGCAGGTAACCGAAGATCGGTTTCTTGGAGAATGTCGCAACGATGTGGCTGATGATGCCAAAGGCCGGAATGACGATGATGTATACTTCTGGGTGACCGAAGAACCACAAGATGTGCTGGTACAGGATCGGGTCGCCGCCGCCAGCAGGGTCAAAGAAGGTCGTGCCGAAGTTACGATCCATCAGAAGCATTGTGATCGCACCAGCCAGAACAGGCAGAGCCAAAAGGATTAGCCAAGCTGTTACGAAGATGGACCAAGCAAACAGCGGCACTTTGTGCAGCGTCATGCCAGGTGCGCGCATGTTCAGGAAGGTTGTGATCATGTTGATCGCGCCAAGGATAGAAGACGCACCGGAGACGTGCACGGCGAAGATCGCGAGGTCCATTGAGATACCAGCCTCGGATGTGGAGAGCGGCGGGTACAGAACCCAACCAACACCAGAGCCCAGCTGACCGTTGCCACCAGGGGCAAGCAGCGAACAGACACCAAGCGCTACACCAGTGCAGAACAGCCAGAACGACAGGTTGTTCAAACGCGGGAACGCCATGTCAGGTGCGCCAATTTGCAATGGCATCAGGTAGTTACCGAAACCACCGAAAAGGGCAGGAATAACAACGAAGAACATCATCAGGACGCCGTGATAGGTCACCATCACGTTCCAGAGGTGCCCGTTCGGGGTACACTCATTCAGAGCTGCCGGGAACAAACGTGCGCCTTCAAGGCACATGTATTGAACACCTGGGTTCATAAGCTCCATCCGCATGTAAACGGTGAAACAGACGGACAAGAACCCGACGAAACCCGCCACAAACAGGTATAAGATACCGATATCTTTGTGGTTTGTGGACATAAACCAGCGGGTAAAGAACCCGCGATTGTCTTCGTGCCCGTGGTCGTGGACGGCTGCGTCTACCATGTGGCGCTCCCTATTTCTTCAACATGATCAGTGAGGGATGAACAGACTCATCCCACGGCTTTGATGGAGTTTTAGAGGGCGTGGCCAAGCAGAGCAACTACCCATGTGCATAATTGCATGGGTTAAATTGGCGCAGGTGGTTGAACACTGCGCTTTATGGCCGTTTTGGCCCGTTCGTTGGCTGGGATTGATATGCAGAGATTCGCAACGCGAGACCTTGATCTAAGACAAACGCTCCGACTTTGACCTTGGCAAAGCCCCGCGATCGCTTAGGGCTCGCGGGACGTGATGCAGTCGTCAAAGGTTTTGCGCAGGGCGACATCGACGTCGTCCATTGTGACGGGCAGGCCAAGATCAACCAGCGATGTCACACCGTGTTCACTGATGCCGCAGGGTACGATCCCGCCAAAATGGCTGAGGTCTGGTTCGACGTTGATACTGATGCCGTGAAAGCTGACCCATTTGCGCAAACGGATGCCGAGGGCGGCGATCTTATCCTCTGCAGGTTGGCCAAGTGCAGTCAGCGGTTTGTCGTCGCGCTGCACCCACACCCCAACGCGACCATCGCGGATTTCGCCTTTGACATTGAATTCTGCCAGCGCCGCAATGACCCAGGTTTCAAGGTCTTTCACAAAGCGTCGCACATCATGGCCGCGTTTGCCGACGTCCAGCATGACATAGGCAACCCGTTGGCCCGGACCATGGTAGGTATATTGCCCGCCGCGTTTTGTTGTGTGCACAGGAAAACGGTCGGGCTCGGTGAGGTCTTCTAGCTTGGCCGATGTGCCGGCCGTATAAAGAGGGGGGTGTTCGATCAGCCAGATACACTCATCGGCCTCACCAAGATGGATCGCCTCCGCGCGCGCCTCCATAAAGGCTTCAGCCTGCGCGTATTCGGTCAAACCTTGTGTCGTGATCCATTCAACCATCACTTACCGAGGCAAAAGCCCCGCCTCCTTTAATTTGCCGACATTGGCGCGGCTTACCGGCACGTCGGGGCCATCTGTCAGGGTCAGCACAGCGCCGTCGCCCTTGCGATTGGCCGCTGTCACTTGGGGCAGGGCGATCCAATGGGACCGATGGACCTGCAATCCGACCGTGTCGCCGACCTCTTTGATCGCATCGCACAGCCGCATCAACACCATGTCTTCGCCTTTTGTCGTTCTAACGCGAACATAATGGTCCTCTACAGACAGCGCGACGAGAGGACCGCGTTTATCAAAAGGGATGCGATCTAGGATTGGGGGCGGGGCCGGCTGCACCGCGTCTTGTTTGGCGCTGCTGTTCGCAACAAAGAAGATCGTGGTGATGATCGACGATATAACAACGACATTGGCCGCAATGATCACCAAGTCCCGCCCTGTGGCCCAGTACTCAACAGCCAGACCGTTCAGTATATAGACAACGGCAAAGACGCCGACGCCGGTTAAGGGCGTCGCTATTAGCAGTCGCGGCAGCAGCCCCGAACGCGGGCCAGCCAGCCTGTCCGCGGTGAGCGTGCCAAAGTAGCCGACACTATAACACAAAACGACGATCGTGCCCCAATAGGCAAACCGCGGGAGATGGCGCATCGCCTCGTCTGTATTAAACGGCCCCATCACCGTCAGGATTATAGCCGCCCCCAATAGGCTCGCCACGCGCGTGGGCTGGGCCATATGGGCCCGCCATTCACGTATCGTGGACTGCGAGGCGGTGGTGTTCACGTATAATCTCTTTCGTTTGGGCAGGGTGCATTGGGTCAGCAAGGCGGTTGGCTAAGACATAGGCAATCAAACCCAAACTGCCAATTCGAAAGGTTTCCTTATGTCACTAGACCCGCTTTTATCCGCACCGCTTCATATCCAGATCCATGCCGCCGCCGCGCTGATCGCTGTCGCGGTTGGGCCTTTGCCGCTTTATCGTAAGAAGAGGGACCGATTGCATAAGATCACGGGTTACATCTGGGTCGCGGCGATGTTTACGGTCGCTGCTTCGGCGTTCTTCATTCACAGTTTTGCTGTGATTGGCCCTTTTAGCCCGTTGCATGGATTCGCGCTGCTGACGTTTTGGTCCCTCTTTACGGGGATGCGTCACATATTTGCGGGGCGGGTTCGTGCGCACCGTGCGACGTTTCGTGCGCTCTATTGGTTTGGATTGATGGGGGCGGGGGTGGCGAATTTTCTGCCGGACCGGCTGATAAACGAAGCTGTATTTGGTGGTTCCGACAATCTGGGCTGGATCGTGATCGGCCTTGCGACAGTGCTTTTGATTTGGATCGCACGCGGTGGCCGTGGCGCGGCGGATTTGGCGCTGGCCCCGCAATCGTAACAACTTGTGAATTTAACGCTTGAGGTGCGCGCAGTGCTTCGCTAAATGGCGCCTACGCTTTCGGACATCGCGGTCGTGGCGGAATTGGTAGACGCGCAGCGTTGAGGTCGCTGTGAGGTAACACTCGTGGGGGTTCGAGTCCCCCCGACCGCACCAGTCGGAGCATTCCCGATCATTATAGAATCTCTATGTCCTACCATGCTGGCTGCATGGTCGACGACATTGCGTTGAGTTGCAGCTGACTCTCCCTCGCCGTGGTCCCCGTTCTGTAAAAAGCATGTAAGGAATTAATTTCCGCGTGTAAAAAAATATCGACAGACGGTTCTGGCTCGCTATACTGAGTTCCAGAGATCAGGGGAGGGTGTCTGCATGGGTAAGCCACGTATCAATACGATGGAGGAGCTGTCTGCCGCGATTGGCGTTTCACGCCCGACGCTGTCACGTTTTTTTCAGGACCCCTCGCTTGTTAAACCAAACACTGTCGCTCGGATCGAAGCGGGGTTGGCGACGGTTGAATACATCCCGAACTTCTTTGCGACGCGCCTCAATCGGAAGTCGACTGGAATGATCGGAGTTATCATTCCCTACCTGAATGATCTGTTCTTCACCAAACTTCTCGAATCAGTTGAGATTGCCGCGATGGAAGCCGGCCTGACCGTCATTACGCAATGCTCTCACTCGGATCCGGCCATCGAAGCGCGCGCCGCCGAGACGTTTATTTCGATGAATGTTGACGGGGCTTTGGTTGCGCCACTTGGGGATCATAGTGATCAGGCGGTTTATCGGCGCCTGCAGTCTCGTCTGCCGTTTGTCATGATGGATTCACGTCCGAATACGATGCAGGGCGTTGATTTTGTTGGAACAAACCACACTCAAAGTACGGGGTTAATCGTCGAGTACCTGTGCCGGATCGGTGATCCGCCGGTGTTTTTGGCGATGCCACGGGTGAATTTCAACGCTCTGGAACGTGAAGCGGCCTATATCGCCAAGATGGAAGAACTTGGGTTCAAGCCACAGGTTTTGGGTACGGAATTGGTGAACGAGGACTGGCATTTTGAGAAGCATGGAGAAGCGGTTCTGAATGCTGAACTCTCTGCTGGTCGCCTCGCGGAACGGTCGATTCTCTGCGCAAATGACCGTTTGGCGATTGGTGCCATACGTGCTGCGACGCGGCACGGCCTATTTCCTGGGCGCAGCAAAGAGGGCGGTTTCCGGATCGCAGGGCATGATGATTACCCGCTATGTCCAAATATTAATCCATCGTTAACCACAGTCGCACAGGATACCGATGCAATTGGTAAGAAAGCAGTTTCTCGGCTTTTGCAGAAGATTAGCGGCGATCTTTCAGATGATACGCCAGAGATTTCGTTGTTTGACGGTAGTCTAATGTTGCGTGAATCGGCCTAGCTTTGAAACTTTTGCTGCGGCGCAGAAAATAGGCAGTTTAAAAACTTTCTTGACAGGCGCGGGTCTCGACGCCAATATTTACATACGTAAAAAAGGGAGGACATTCATGTCTATTAAGAAAACACTGCTAACCACTGCGATTGGTTTCAGCCTCACAGCTGGCGCTGCGGCTGCTGACGGCCATGCAACAGAATTGACAATTGCGATCGTGAACAACGGTCACATGATCAACATGCAAACAGTTGCAGAAGCATACACAGAAGAAACAGGCGTCGTTCTGAACTGGGTATCTCTGGAAGAAGGCGTTCTGCGCGAGCAGGTTACTTCTGACACAGCAACCGGTGGCGGCCAGTACGACATCATCAACATCGGCATGCAGGAAGCACCAATCTGGGGCGCTGCAGGCTGGATCGAACCACTGAACTTCGACGACTCTTACGACGTTGACGACATTCTGCCTGCAATGGCAGCTGGTCTGTCCGCTGACGGTCAGCTTTACGCTGCACCATTCTACGGCGAATCTTCCATGGTTATGTACCGTGGTGATCTTGCTGACGCTGCTGGCGTAACAATCGCTGACAACGACAGCTGGGAAAACGTTGTCGCAGCCGCTGCTGCGATGCACGACCCAGACAACGGCGTTTACGGTGCATGTTTGCGCGGTAAACCAGGTTGGGGTGACAACGGCGCATTCATCGGCACAATCGCGAACTCCTTTGGCGCTGCGTATCTGAACGCTGACATGACTCCGGCATTCGACACACCAGAGTTTAATGCTGCGGTTACTATGTACGTAGACCTGCTGCAGAACTACGGCCCTCCAGGTTCTGAAGGTAACTCCTTCAACGAGATCTTGGCTTTGTACAACGAAGGCAAGTGTGGCCTGTGGATTGATGCGACGATCGCTGCATCCTTCCTTGAGAACGAAAACGTGCGTTACGCTCAGTCGCCAAACGCTGGTAACCCAGTTGGTGCGAACTGGCTGTGGGCTTGGGCAATGGCTGTTCCAACAGGTTCGCCAAACTCCGAAGCTGCTCATGACTTCATCCAGTGGGCAACATCCAAAGAGTACGTTCAGGCTGTAGGCAACCACCCAGACTTCGGTTGGGGTTCTGTTCCAACTGGTCAGCGTGCATCTACATATGCAATCCCTGAGTTCCAGGCAGCTGCTGGTTTTGCAGAAGCTGAACTTGCTGCGATCAACTCTGCTGCTCCAGAAGCAACAGACATCAAGCCTTACGTTGGTGTTCAGTTCGTAGCGATCCCTGAGTTCCCAGAGATCGGTACTGCATTCGGTCAGGAAATGGCAGCGGCATTGTCCGGCGCCAAGTCTGTCGAAGAAGCACTTGCAGCATCTCAGGAAGCAGCTGATGCGATCCTGCGTGAAGCTGGCTACTACTAATACGTAGTTTGACCTTCGAGAAGACCCGGCCTTGCGCCGGGTCTTCTTACTCTACCCTCCGTTTCACTCGCCAATAGTATCTGTGTCCGTTGTCAATTTGACCGGCCTGCCGTTGGCGTGAGAAACCCGAAATTTATTGCTACGCACTTTCACCAAGCTGAGAGACCTCGTTATGGCCAATAGAACAATCCCTCGTCTTCTTCAGACACCAGCCGTGTTGCTGTTGCTGTTCTGGATGATCGTCCCGCTCGCGATGACGCTCTTTTATTCATTTATCCGCTACGTTCTGAACAGCACGGTTCGTCCTGAATGGACAACGCCGTCCTGGTCCAACTGGCGCGGTTTCGGAAACTACGAGTTCGTGATGAACTCCAAAGATTTTATTCTGGCGATTAAGAACAGTCTGTTCATCGTTGGCAGCATCCTGACGCTGACGGTCGTGCTTGGTGTAATGATCGCCGTGTTGATCAACCGGTCCTTCCCGGGCCGCGGTGTTGTTCGTGTTTTGCTGATCTCGCCGTTCTTTGTGATGCCTGCCGTGAACGCGGTGTTGTGGATCAACATGTTGCTTGATCCGGTGCTTGGCCTTCAGGGGATCGCCATTAGCGCGATCAATGACATGGCGGCCGGAATGCAAGATGCGCCGCTTGTTGGGTGGTTCTTTAACCTCTGGCCTGTTTTGGAGCCGATCTCGTTCCGTGCCACGCAAACCTCTGCGATTGCAGTTATCATGATGGTCACATGGCAGTGGACGCCTTTTGCGGTCCTTATCTTTATGACGTCGTTGCAATCGGAAGATCAGCAACAAAAAGAAGCCGCTGTGCTGGATGGCGCAAGCCGCTGGTCGCAGTTCCGGTTCCTGACCTTGCCGCACCTTGGCCGCCCAATGGCGATCGTTGTGATGATCCAGGCGATTTTCCACCTCTCGCTTTATGCAGAGATCGAAATTGTCAGCCGCGGTAACGGCAACAAAAACCTGCCTTATCTGATTGGTGAATTCACCAACAACAACATTGGTGCTGCAAGCGCCACGGGCATTTTCGCAGTCATTCTCGCCAACATCGTCGCCATCTTCTTGCTGCGCGCTGTTGGTAAGACATTGATGGAATAAGGGGACACACAATGGCAATCGTTGCTAAAACTTCACGGTTCTCGAAAATCGCTTGGCCAACCCTCGCTTGGGTCGTCGCACTGATTTTCTTCTTTCCGATCTTTTACATGATCCTGACCAGCTTCAAGACAGACGCTGACGCTGTTAAAGCAGAGCATGTGTTCTTCTTTACTCCGACGTTGGAAAACTACGCCAACATGTCGGACAACTACGACTACTGGCGCTTCGCGACCAACTCGGTGATCACTTCGGTTTTTGCGACGTTGTTCGCGCTGATCGTCGGTGTGCCTTGTGCCTACGCTATGGCGTTCAACCCCAGCCGTGGCACGAAGGACATATTGATGTGGATGTTGTCCACAAAAATGCTGCCTGCGGCGGCTGTTTTGTACCCGATGACATTCCTGACAAAGAACGTGTTTAACGTCTTTGACACACACTTCCTTGTCATCTTCGTGCTGTGCCTGATCAACCTGCCGATCGTGGTCTGGATGTTGTTCACCTATTTTAAGGACATCCCGAAAGACATCATCGAAGCGGGCAAGATGGACGGCCTAACCACATGGGGCGAGGTCAAAGAGATCCTTATCCCACTAGCGTGGGGTGGCATCGTTTCCACCGCACTCTTGACGTTTATTTTCTGCTGGAACGAGGCCTACTGGACAGTGCGTCTCACGACGATTGACGCAGCAACCCTGTCCAAGCTTATCGAGGGCAACCGCGCCCCAGAGGGCTTGTTCTTCGGGCGCTTGTCGGCGGTCTCTACAGCAGCAGTCGGACCAATCATCGTCTTGGGTTGGTTCTGTCAGAAACAATTGGTCTCAGGTTTGACCTTTGGCGCAGTGAAATAAGGAGCGATCTCATGGGAAGCATCGTACTTGATAAAGTTCAGAAGAAATTTGGCGACGTGGAAGTCATTCCGCCGCTGGATCTTGAAATCAACGACGGCGAGTTCGTGGTATTTGTCGGCCCATCGGGTTGCGGTAAGTCCACGCTGTTGCGGATGATCGCAGGTCTGGAAGACCTAACAGCAGGTAAAGTTAACATCGACGACAAAGACGTCACCGAAGTGTCGCCAGCCAAGCGCGGGTTGTCGATGGTGTTCCAGTCTTACGCTTTGTACCCGCACATGACGGTTCGCAAGAACATCGCGTTCCCGATGCGGATGGCGAAAATCCCGCAAGACGTACAAGACGCAAAGATTGAAGCGGCTGCAAAGTCGTTGAACTTGGCGGACTATCTTGACCGTAAGCCGGGCCAATTGTCCGGTGGTCAGCGCCAACGTGTGGCCATTGGTCGTGCGATTGTTCGTGAACCATCCGCGTTCTTGTTTGACGAACCGCTGTCCAACCTTGATGCGGCACTGCGTGTCGGCATGCGTTTGGAAATCATGGAGCTTCATACCAAGCTGAAGACAACCATGATCTACGTGACGCACGACCAAGTCGAAGCGATGACAATGGCCGACAAGATCGTTGTGTTGCAGGCGGGCGTGATCGAACAGGTCGGTTCCCCACTTGAGCTGTACCACACACCACGCAACAAATTCGTTGCGGGTTTCATCGGGTCTCCGAAAATGAACCTGATTGAGGGCGAAGAGGCGGCCAAGCACGATGCGACAACCATCGGCATTCGCCCAGAACACGTTTCGGTTTCAAAGACCGAAGGCACGTGGAAAGGCACCGTCGGCGTAGCAGAGCACCTTGGGTCGGATACCTTCATTCACGTTCACAATACGGGTTTGGATACGGGCGAAGGTGATTTGTTCACCGTGCGTATCTCGGGCGACATCGCAGTGTCTCACGGAGACACCGTTTACCTGACACCTGACATGGACCAGCTGCACAGGTTCGATGCGCAAGGGTTGCGCATCGCGTAATCGAAACTGTTGATCGGTGAATAATACCATGGGGACCAACGTGAAAAATCTAGGCGAACTGCCACAAAGCGTACGCGTGCCGAGCTATGATCGGACTGCTTTATCTGTCGGGATCGTTCATATCGGTCTGGGCAATTTCCACCGTGCCCATCAGGCATGGTATCTTCACCGATTGATGGATCAGGGCCTTGCCCATGATTGGGCGATTGCGGGGGCAGGGGTGCGCCCCGCAGACGCTAATCAGCGTCAAAAGCTTTTGGATCAGGACTGTCTGACAACCCTGATCGAGCTTGACCCGTCTGGTAAATCAGCCGAGGTCATCGGCTCGATGATTGATTTCGTCGAAGTTGAGGCCGACAATGCGTCCCTCATTGCTCAGATGGCCACAGAAGCTGTTCGGATTGTTTCACTGACAGTGACCGAAGGTGGATATTATCAATCTGTTGAGGGTGGTTTGGACACAGGTCACGCTGACGTCGTTCACGATGCGGCAAACCCTGACACGCCTAAAACTGCATTCGGCGCTATGATTGCTGCGCTGAAACTGAGACGTGCCAATGGCTTTGGCCCGTTTACCTGCCAGAGCTGCGACAACCTTCAGGGCAACGGCGACATTCTTCACCAGACGATCATAGCGCTGGCGACCTTGTCTGATCCAGACCTTGCAGCTTGGATTGATGAAAACGCCACGTTCCCGAATTCAATGGTCGACTGCATTGTACCGGCGACTGGCCCAAAGGAGCTTGAACTGGCTGCGTCTTTCGGGATTGCAGATGCTGTTCCGGTTACGCATGAACCGTTTCGCCAGTGGGTGATCGAAGACAAGTTCTGCGCAGGGCGCCCAGATTACGACAAGGTCGGTGCGACATTTACGGATGACGTGCACGGCTTTGAGGATATGAAGCTACGCTTGCTAAATGCAGGCCACCAGATCATCGCGACACCGGGCGAATTGCTGTCTGTCGAAACAATTGCAGGCACCATGGCGCACCCATTGATCCGCGATTTGTTCCGCAAGATCGAAACAACAGAGATCGTGCCGCACGTTCAGTCCGTTCCGGGGCTGACGCCTTTGGAATACGTCGATCTGGTCACTGAGCGTTTTTCCAATCCAGAAATCTACGACACGACCCGCCGCGTGGCTTTTGATGGATCATCACGCCATGCGGGGTTCTTGCATCCCATCATTCGGGATGCCTTGGCGGTAAATGCACCGATTGAGGGCCTTGCCCTGATCGAAGCACTTTGGGCGCGCATGTGCGCTGGGACCCGTGAAGACGGCTCCGAGATAAAAGCCAACGACCCGTTCTGGGATACCTTGGTCGAGCACGCCACCCTTGCGAAAACCGATCCCGCTAAGTGGATCGAGCAAGAGCAATATTACGGGACGCTCGCGCAGAACCCTGTTTTTGCAGAGAGTTTTTCCCGCTGGCTTTCCGTCGTCTGGCGCGACGGGACGCAAGCCGCGATCGAAACCTACCTTAAGGGCTAGATCGGATTAAGAATTCAAACTGGGGGACGAATATTCCCCCAGTTTCGCCCGTATCTAGGGTAGAAAACTAATCCAGATAGATGTGGTTATGACTGACAAGACCGTGCCAAGCAGCACGGAGGATGCAGCCACCCGTTTTGCCGTTCCATACATGTTTGCAAAGACATAGGCGTTGGTTCCTGGCGCGACCGCAGCCGTGACCACCGCCGAGCGTAGTGTCGCCGTGGACAGGTCAAACCAGTGCACCATCCCCCAAACGATCATCGGATGGATGATGAGAGAGACACCACAAACATATAGGATCGTGCGCATATCCCCTTCGGGGCGGTAGCGATACAGCACGCCGCCAAGACCAAACAAAGCGGCCGGAAGGGCGGCGCGGGCCATAAGTTCTACGGCGTCGGTCAACACGGACGGCAATGGAATATTGCCGAGGTTCACCGCTAACCCTAGCCCGATTCCGACGACCATTGCGTTCGAGAACATGGATTTTGCGACCTTTGCAGGCAGTTTGCGCAGCGCAGTTCCCTGCGCGCGGGCCAGTTCCATCGCCGTGATGCCAAGCATGTACCCAAACGGCGCGTGCACGGCGATAATCGTATAGTTTCCCAGTAGGGAGTCAGGTCCGAACGCGCGTTCGGTGATCGGCACGCCAAGCAACAAAGTATTTGAGAAACAGCAGCAAAATGCGATGGCGACACAGTCTTCCCATGACCGTCCAAACAGAAAACGGGCACCAAGTAACCCGAGGATGAACGCCGCAACAACGCCGGCGTAGAAACTAAACAACAGGGGGGCGTTAAAATTCTCACCGATGTCCAATGTTGAAATGGCACGAAACAACAGGACGGGAATTGCGAATTTTTGCGCAAAAAGCATCAACCCGTCCACGGCATCGTCCGTGAACATTTTGCCCCAAACCGCCAAGTACCCAGCCCCCAGTACGATAAAGACCGGCAGAACGATGACGAGGATGTCAATCATGGCTTAACTGTCCAGCGTCAACGTCAACCCATCGTAAGCGGGCTGAATGTGCTCTGGCGTTTCTGCGGCCACGGTCTCGTAGTCCAGATCGATGTGCATATTGGTCAGCACAGCGCGTTTGGGCTGCACGCGGTCGATCCATTCAAGCGCCTTGGCAAGATGTGCGTGGGTTGGGTGGGGATCGCGGCGCAGGGCATCGACAATCCAAAGATCTAAACCTTCGAATGCGGGCCAGGCTGCATCAGGAATGTCTGAGACGTCCGGCAAATACATCGCATTTCCGATCCGAAATCCGAGCGCGTCAATGTTCCCGTGTTGCACTTCGATTGGGGACAGGGTGATCGGCCCACCGGCGCCGTCAACGGTGACATCACCCGTAATGGTGTTGAGGTCGCAAATTGGCGGATAGTTGGAATCTTTGGGTTGAACAAAAGCATACCCGAACCGCGCAAGCAGCTGGTTTCCCGTGTCCGCGTCTGCCCAAACTTGAAGCCTCTGACGCATGTTAAAGACGATCATTCGAACGTCATCGATACCGTGCACATGATCGGCATGGGCATGGGTGTAAACGACCGCGTCCAGCTCTCCGACCTCGGCGTCGAGCAGCTGTTGGCGAAGGTCGGGCGACGTATCGATCAAGACGCGGGTCACGCCGTCGGGCGAGGTGCGTGTCACCAGCAGGGAACAGCGTTTGCGCACATTCTTGGGGTTGGCAGGGTCACACGCGCCCCAGTGCCCGCCAAGACGCGGCACGCCGCCAGAGGACCCGCAGCCAAGGATGCGTAGAGTGATCGTCATGCGGACCAACCCGCGGCCTTTGAAAACAGGCGGTCGAAATTGGCGGTGGTTTGGGCTGCGAAGTCTTCGTAGTTCAACCCGAATGCTTCGGCTCCAATTTTAGCAGTGTGGGCCGTGTAGGCGGGTTCGTTGCGCTTGCCGCGATGGGGCGGGGGCGCAAGGTAAGGGCTGTCGGTTTCAACCAAGATACGATCCACTGGCGCTGCCGCGAAGATGTCGCGCAACTCGGTGGACTTGGGAAAGGCCGCGATGCCCGACATCGAAAGGTAGAACCCAAGGTCAATCGCCACGCGGGCCAGTTCAGCGCTGCTGGAAAAGCAGTGCATCACGCAGGAATAAGGCTTTTGCGCGTGGGCGGTGCTGAGGATATCGATCATGTCCTCGTCGCTGGCGCGGTTGTGAATGATCAGCGGCAGGCCAGTTTCTTGGGCGGCTTGGATGTGAATGCGCAGAGATTGTTTTTGGATTTCGGCGCTCTCAGACGTGTAGTGGTAATCAAGGCCACTTTCACCGATGCCGACAAATTTGGGATGCCGGGACATGGTCACCAGTTCATCGACTGTTGCCAAGGGTTCATCAGCCGCGCTCATCGGGTGTGTGCCTGCGGCGTAAAAGACGGGTGCGTAGGCTTCGGCAATCGCACGGACCTGCGGTTCAAGGCGCAGTTTCGTGCAGATCGTCACCATCCGCGCCACACCAGCGGCCACGGCGCGATCAATGACATCTGCGCGTTCCTCGTCAAAATCTGGGAAATCCAGATGGCAATGACTATCGACAATCTGCGGAGTGGACATACTGCGCCTTTGGGCTTTGGGAAATCAGGGGGTGGCCACGCCCTGCGCGACTTTTTCGATCTTAAATAGCGTATCAAGGATCAGCGCGGCAGGGTCAAGATTGACCGCCTTGCCGTGACGGGTGCTTTCACTGACCTCTTGTTGCAGGGTGGCCCATTTGCGGGCGGCAACATCGTGCGGCGACAGCCGCGACAGCAGCAATGCTTCACCCTGAGAGGCCTGCACGGCGGGCGGCCCTTCAAGGCCGGCGCGGGCAAGGCGGGCCAGAAATGTATCAATCAAATCAAGCACCAAGGCGAAGCGCGTGGCACCCGCTTTGCCGGTGCAACTGTCCGCAAGACGCAAGGCACGCGGGCGGTCAAAGCGGGGCAAGCCGCCCATCAGGCCAACCAGATCGGAATAGATTGTCAGCCCGTCCAGATTGGTCAGGCGGATCGCTTCGCCGACGGACCCACCAGACAGCGCCGCAAGGCTTTCGCTGCCATCAGTGTGCACCTCGGCTTGCTCCAAGGCATGCCCGACATCTGCGGCATTTAGAAAGCCGCAGCGCAACAGCCGACACCGTGACCGGATCGTCGGCAAAAGCCGCGACGGCTGATGCGAGACCAACAAGAAATAGGTGTCCTTGGGCGGCTCTTCGAGAACCTTCAGGATCGAGTTGGCGACTGACGGGTTCATGTCATCGGCGGCATCGATAATGATGACGCGTCGCCCTCCGTCCGTGGCGCTTTGATGCAGAAAATCCATCAGCTTGTTGGGGCCGTCTTTATGGCCGCGCAGTGCTGCCATGGTGATCTGATCCTGAAATCCCGTCTCGGTGGCGTTCAGAACACGGCGCACCACGAATAGGCGTGGATGCGCACCCGCTCGCAGGTGGCGAATGTCAGGATGCTCGGGGTCGATGTCCAAGCTTTCTGGCGGGGGCGGAGCGCCGAACATGTCGTCCGCAGCAACCAAAGGCTGGCTTAATAAAAAGGCCGCCATGCGCCATGCTAGCGTGGCTTTGCCAACGCCACGTGGTCCCGTGATCATCCAGCCCGAATGCATTCGGCCAGAATTGAACGCGTCTAGAAAATCGGCTTCGGCATGGGACTGGCCAAACAAATGTTCGGTTTGGCTGGGGTGGGGGGCGCCTTCGATTTGATCTGACAGAGGCTTTTCACCGTCGTCGTCTTTTGGGGCGCGCGCCATATCAGGCGCCTTCGGACACGTTGGCGGTGCGATCAGCTACATGGGCCGCGATTTCAGCTGCAATCGCCTGAGGATCACGGTTGCCATCAATCAGCACGCAGCGCTGCGGGTTGGCTTTGGCCAAGGCAAGAAACCCGTGGCGCAATGTTTCTTGGAACGCCAACCCCATGTCTTCAAAACGGTCTTCACCGGATTTGCGGGCCAGTCCACGGGTGAGGGCAGCCTCCGGGTCCATGTCGATAATGAACGTCAGGTCCGGTTCTTGGCCGATCATCACATCATGAAGCGCATCAACAGTGCCACGCAGCGCACCACGTGTGGCGCCTTGGTACACGCGCGTGCTGTCCGCAAAACGATCACAAATCACGGTTTTTCCAGCAGCAAGGGCAGGGCGGATTGTCTTTTCAAGATGATCACGGCGCGCAGCTGTGAACAGTAGGATCTCAGTTTCAGCAGACCAGCGATCAGGGTCACCTGTTAGCAAAAGGGCACGGATTTCTTCGGCGCCCGCACTGCCGCCGGGTTCGCGTGTCAGAACCGCATCCGGAAAGCGTTCTGCTAACAGTTTCACTTGTGTGGATTTGCCAGAGCCATCAATGCCTTCAAAAGAGATAAACAGCCCACGAGGGGCGCCGTCATGGGCATGGGTCATGGTTATTCAGTCTCGGCAGGGGCGGCGTCGTCGGGTTCATTGATGCGCGCGACCAAGACGTCGGCAGCCGTGCGAAGGCGTGTGTTGAACCCGCCAGCCGCGACAGATGTCTCAGCGAGCAATGGGACGCGGGTTTCGGGCATGTTTTGAAGTTGGATGACCAATTCCGCAATCTGGTCCCCTTGGGTGACGGGCGCTTGGATCGGTCCGTTGAAAATCACCTCCGCGGCAACATCAGCCCCACCAGCCAGTGGCACAAGCAGAGACAGATCTTCAGCGAGGGTCAGGCCAACGCTTGGCATTTCGCCCATCCAGACGTCAGCCGTGGCGATCCGCGTGCCGCTGCGCCCGAGGTCGCGTTGCGCAAACTGGCGAAAGGACCAATTCACAATGCGTTCCGCTTCTTCGGCGCGGGCCTGCGCACTGTCGAGCCCCGTTAGTACGAAAATAACGCGACGGTCACCCTGTTTGGCCGATCCGACCAAGCCATAGCCCGCCTCGGAGGTGTGGCCCGTTTTTAGACCATCAGCGCCGATCCCGAGTGCCAACAATGGATTGCGGTTCTGGGTGTTGGCGGGGTGTTCGCCATCGTAATCAAAAGATTGCTCAGCAAAGAGAGGATAGAAGGTCGGGTAGTCCGAGATCAGACGATCCGCGAGTATACCAAGGTCACGCATCGACATGCGCTGCCCCGCGGCAGGCCAACCGTTCGAGTTCGCAAAGCTGGAATTCATCATCCCTAATTCGCGGGCACGCACCGTCATCTGCTGGGCAAAACCGGCTTCGGTTCCGTTGATGGAAAGCCCTTCGGCCAGCGCACAAGACGCATCATTGCCAGACAACACAATGACCCCGCGCAGCAGGTCTTCGACCCGAACGCGATCTGATGTGTCCAAGAACATCGTAGAACCTGTGTAATCCATGCAATGTTGGGACACGGGCAGCACATCATCCACCGTGAGCATCGGCAACTGGCCGTTCAACGGATTGATGGCCTCAAACGCCATATAGAGCGTCATCAGTTTTGACATGGACGCAGGCGGCAGCGGTTCATCGGCATTCTTTTCCAGCAAAACAGTGCCGGTTGAATGGTCGATGACATAGGCCGCCGTAGCCCGTGTTTCAAAGGATTGAGCGCTGGCAATTGGCGCGCTCGTGATCAGCAAAAATAGGGCAGATGCAACGCGGATCATGGGGCCTCTTGCGTGGATGGTTGTTGTTTAGTTGGTGACGAAATACGCGTCCTCAAAGCCTTGGGCTTTGACTTGGCGCAGCAGTTCGGCGCGTTCGGATTCAGATGTAGCAGGGCCAACAATGACACGCCAGAAGGTGCGGCCTTGGCTGGTCTGTTCCAGAACCGTCGGAACAATTCCGTTTGAGCGCATGCGCGCAGCGGTGCCGTCCGCGTTGGCCTCAACCGAGAAAATACCGATCTGGATGAAGGGTTTGGACAGCGAAGACGAAGCAGGCGTCGGTGCTGGGCTTGGTGCTGGGGCCGGAGTGGCCACGTCAGCGGCATCAATTGCGGCCGCGGCGGCGGCAATCGGGTCCGGCACATCCAATGGGGCGCTATCAATTGGTGCTGCGGCAATGTCGACGGGGGCCTCGAAGTCAGCGGTTGGCGTTGCTTCAGGTGCGTCGGCGACTTCTTCGCGGCGCAAGGCTGTGACTTGCAGTTGCGCCGGGGCACCCGCGAGCATTTGAAGGGCAGATGCCGCATCAGAGGAAACCTGCAAAGACGGGCCAGGGTTGTCGCGTTCACGACGGAAAAGCGCTCCGATCACAAACGTCCCGTTGGATTGGTTGCGGATAATCACGCGTTCGGGCTCTGTGACGTCAGGATGTGCAACCCAGACACCACCCAAGGACGGGCGACCGTCCCAAAGACCTGATTCTGTAACCTGAAAAGCATCAGGGGCTTCGACATCTCGTTCAACAAGTTGGACGCTTTGGGCTGCTCCGTCGCTGGCTGCGATCGTATCATTTGCCGCCGCGTTGTCTAAAGTCGGGAACGCAAACTCACCGTTCTCGTCACAACCGCTAAGGGCGATGATCGACGACGCCGCCAAAGGAATCGCAAATTTCTTGAATGTTACCCGTGTCTTGCCTGACATTGTGTGCCCTCGTTTTCGCGCCGTTGATCGGCGACTGCGCCCATTTTCGGGCTGTTTTTCTCAGCCCAGATCGTGCGGTAAACCCACACCTTTCGGGGACATTAGCCGTGGTCGCCTTACTTTGAAAGGCTTGTGCACGAATTTCGGCGGAAAACCTCGCAATGAAAAGAGAGCGCTTAGGCACTTTAAGAATCAAATTACCGCAGCTAAAGGTGTCGCCAGCGGAGGCTTGGCAGAGTGGTCGAATGCACCGGTCTTGAAAACCGACGAGGGTGAAAGTCCTCCCAGGGTTCGAATCCCTGAGCCTCCGCCACTAGCTCCTCAATTATGTTCTGACCGCTGGTCGTGGCGTAAAATGCTGCTTTTGCTTCACTTACTAATGGTTGATGCCTATGTAATCTATTTAGAGAAGGTTGTGTGTATCTACGAAGGAAATTGATTTGGCCTCCATTAATCCCGAAGTACGTTTCGATAGTATTTCCGACGCTGTCTTGTTTACCAATACTTTTGTTCAAGGAGGTTGGGTGTTTCCGTCGCCTTCGTATGGTTTTTTAGAGAGTGCTGATGGAATTGAGTTTATCCGTCCCAATAGCCTCGCGTCGACTGGCTATTATAGCATAGACCCAACAGTTACGGTCTCGGGGACCGATCTGTCGGTCAATGAATTCGGGTTGCTGACCGGAACAATCACGGACTTAAAGTTTTCTTCGACAAACCGAGGGACGGTTTTCACAGTCGCGGGCGCGGCTTTCGATGGTTCTGAATTTACGGAAATTCTGCTGGGTCGTATGGAAGGGGATAATCTTTCGAATGACAAGTTTGACCAGCTAATTGGCGAAGGCTTGGGGCAGATCATCCTAGGCGACGATGATGATACTGTCTCTATGCGCGGCTTCATCGAGTACCTGAACGCTTTCGATCTTGGCGCAGGCGACGATTTATTCAGAGCATCCGCACCGTCGCAAGATGGACTGACCATAATGGGCGGGGACGGCTACGACATTCTTTCGCTGGGTGATTTTGGTGTGCCAGATCCATTTGTTGTCGACCTTTCGAGCGGAACGGTTCACGCCAGAGATGTATCGTTTTTGTTTTCCGGTTTCGAAGAGATCAGCGGCAATCCGCATGTTGAAAGATACATTGGGTCGCAAGAAGGCGACATTATCAATGCAGCCGGACGCGATGATTTCATGATTGGTAATGCAGGTAACGACGTTTTGTCGGGTGGTTACGGCGATGACTTGATCTTCGGAGATAAACTTCCGATCGGATATTTTTCCGAGGATGGAGCGTCTGTGTACCGTTTGTACCAAGCCACGCTTGGGCGCGAACCGGATGCGAATGGGCATCAGAACTGGACCACGCGCGTTGCCACGGATGAACTATCGCTGCTTCAGGCCGCGAATGGGTTTGTGAATTCAACGGAATTCCAGAACACATATGGTGCCTTGGAAAATGCCGACTTCGTCAATCTGCTCTATCAAAACGTGCTGAACCGCGATGCGGATGACACCGGCTTGGCCCGTTGGGTCGGCGATCTTGAGGACGGTCTTTCCCGCGCGCAGGTCGTGCTTGGGTTCTCCAACAGTGGCGAATTCAAAAACAACACCGCGACGGATGCTGCGCAGTTCGGGCAAGGCAATACCCAGCAAATTTGGACCGACGATGTGTTCCGCCTGTATCAGGCCACGCTGGATCGCACACCAGACGAGGCTGGGATGTTCAATCGGACGGAACGTCTTGGCTCTGGGACGGAATATTTGGATGAGGCAGCTGGCTTTGTGAACTCAACGGAGTTCAAGAACCGCTTTGGCGACGATCTGAGCAACGCTGAATTCGTCGAACTGATGTATCAGAACGTGCTGGGCCGTGCTGCCGATGACACCGGTTTGGCGCGCTGGGTTGGTGATCTCGAAGACGGGGCATCACGCACCGAAGTTGTGCAAGGCTTTGCCCAATCCAGCGAGTTCCGCAACAACACGGCGGAAGCGTTGGAAGACTGGATGCGCGACAATGCGGCCAGCGACGAAATCGTCGGTGGTGAAGGTGATGATGTGATGGCCGGCGGGTTTGGTTCGGACCTGTTCGTGTTCCGCCAAGCGGATGCTGGCAGCGACGTTGTGCTTGATCTGGAAGCTTGGGATGGCATCGACATCACCGATTTCGAGTTTGGCGACCTAGCAACGGCGCAGGCGGCCTTCACGCAAGACGGCACCGATGTGGTCTTCGCATCCGGTAACGTCGAGGTCGTGTTTGAGGGCACCGATCTGGCTGACTTCGATGACGGCATGCTGTTTGTTTGAGGAGGGGCAGGGTATCAGACGCTAATCTGGTAGGCCTTAGATAAGCGGGTAGGAAAAGTACCACGGTTGGGCTGCTGAAGGCATACATAGCTTGAAGCTCGACTTGCACATTAAATGATCACCGAAAGATCACATTGGTTGCCCATCGTTGATGAAACACGACTTCATGCGTTAATAGTTAACTTGATCTAATTTTGCTGTTACGAAGTGAGTGTCAGTTCGACTGACTTTGAATTTCGCACCTTTGAGACACAGTGGAGAGAGTATCGTGGCAACAACTACAAATGTGATCAATGGCGGTCTGGCGATAAACGAAGTCGGAACTGACCCAAACGGAACTCCCGGATATGACACTGACGGCAGCGGCGATATCGACGCGCTGAAGGATGAGTTCATCGAGATCATCAATGTATCCGGTTCGCCAATATCGCTTGCTGGTGTGGAGCTTTGGGAAGACCAACTGGTGCACAGTTTCTCAGGTGGCACATTGGGCGCAGGGGAAGTCTTGCTGATCTTGGATAACAACGCAGATCTTGCGTCAGCACAGGCCGCGAACCCGAGCGCAACGATTGTGGTGGCAAGCGGATCTCTATCGCTTTCAAATACCGGTGACGGGCTTGCGATGGTCGACACCACGTCAGGTGATTATGTTGCATTTAACTACGGCAATGCCGTCGGTGGCGATGAGGCATCAGACTCGCCAGGATTTCCAGGAACCACTCTAATTGGAACGGACGACGTTTCACTGACCGCTGACGGCCAATCCATCCAGCGCGATCCGGCGGGCGATGACAATATTGTAGTCGACGACGCAACACCTGGATTGCTGTGTTTTGCCGAGGGCACACTAATTCGCAGCTCGAACGGCGAAGTCGCAGTTGAAACCCTTAAAATCGGGCAGAAAATCCTGACAGCGTCAGGTCAGGAATGCGATGTGATTTGGCTTGGAAAACAGACCGTTCGGCCTGGTTCCGCTCAGGTGCCCGCCAAGCTTGAACCTGTACGCATCCGCAAGGGGGCGTTGGGCAACGGAATGCCGCATAGTGATTTAACTGTGACGGCCGATCATGGGATGGTCATAGACGGCTTGGTCATAAACGCCGGATGCCTTGTGAATGGTTCAACCATTCAATGGGTGCCTGCCGCCGAATTGCCAGCAAGCGTTACCTATTTCCATATCGAAACCAAGCACCACGACGTCATCCTTGCTAACGGTGCGCCAACAGAAACCTTTATCGATTACGTTGGGCGGGAAAGTTTCGACAACTACCAAGAATATGTCGATATTTATGGCTGCGAGCGGATCATTCCAGAACTGAAATTCACACGTATTTCGGCCAAGCGACAGCTTCCAAAACATATCCGCGAGCGTTTTGATATTTCTTCATATGATGATGCGGTTGAAGCAGAGTTTGTTGAGATGATGCAAACGCTTAACGCTGGGTGATAAAGCGGTTTGTTGAGATTTTGGTCCGCCATCTAAGGGATGACGCAATCGTGGATCCCTTGAATGGTTGATGCGACAAGACACAACAAACCCACTGCCGCGGACCTGTTAAAAGCAGTGACCGAAGCGCAAATGGTGCTCAACTACAATGGGGCCTTGCAGCAAGTTGTTGCTGCATTGGAACTGTATCCTAACAACCTCCCAATGCAGTTGCGAAAGGCGGTCGTGTTACGGCAGTTGCAGCGCAAAGATGAGGGTATCTCGCATTTACAAGCATTGTTGAAACGGCACCCGCGCAATGTCGCGATTATGTTCGGGCTCGTGGCGGCGCACCGCGAAGCTGGTGAATATGACGCCGGTCTAGAATTGATTGCTGCGATACTGGCATTGCAGGCACGCCACCGTGGCGCACTTATCGCCAAGATCGACATTGCCATTGCGTTGCACAAATTCGACGACGCCCTAAGCCATGCCAATGCAGCCGAGGCTGTCTATCCACACGACCTGACCATTCTAGTCAAGAAAGCCGTCTCTTTTCGAGGTCTTAGGCGCCACGATGAAGGCATTTCCCTTTTGGCTTCGTTGTTGAAGCGCAACCCAAGCGATCTCTCGATTATGCATACGTTAGCAACGTCGCACCGTGTCGCGGGGGATCAAGACGCCAGCCTGAAATTGATTGATATGATGCTGGTGGAACAGCCAAACCACCGTGGTGCGCTTGTTGCGAAAATTGGACTGGCAAGCAAGTTACAAGACTTCGATACGTTGAGCGACTTCGCGGTAACCCGCCTGCCAGTGTTGATGTCAAATAAGGACGAATCCGACAAAACCTTGGGCGCCATACTTGGTGCAACAATTCTTGCCGGTTTACCCGCGAAGTTGTCTGAGGATTTGTTTGATGAAATGTCAGATTGGCTTGTTGCGCATCAGCAAGACATTCCTAGCGCCCTACTATGGCAAGTTTACGAGCGCGCCGATCTTTACGGAAAGGGCGTGTTTGCAGACAGTTTTCTAGGCGAACTGTTTTCACGCGAAACCCTCGGCCTTCAAGAAAGCAAACAGATCTTGGCCAAAGCATTTCAGCTCCAGCTCTCTCTCTGGAAAGAGATCGGGCAGGTGCTTTTGTCCAAGCAGTCGCCAGAAAACCGGCCTCACTTCGAACTCGAGTACCATGCGTTGACCATTGGGGCGTCTAAGGCGCTCAGTCAAAGGGGCCGCGACGGTGGTAACCTGCGCACAGTTGCTGAATGCCTGCTTATTTCCAGACTGCTAAAGCAAGCGGGAAAACAACGCGTCGCGGTTCGGTATTTACATAAAGTTTTTGATCATCACCTTGATAGTGTTCCAGTCTTTCGGGACTATGTGATGACCTCGATTGCATCCGGCGAACCGCATCGTGTCGCCAAGGCTAAAGAACGCCTGCAATCCTCTGCGCCTCATAGCCAGCTTGTCATTGCGCTGTGCCTTATCGAAATGAATGATCTCCATGAGGCGCGCAGGATTCTTGAGGCCATTACGGACCCTCAACTGAAGCTCGACTATCGAGTGGTCTACATTGATGTCTTGATAGGCTTGAACGAGATCGATGCTGCCGAACAAGCCATCCAAGAGATGCGGTCTGAGCAGTCTCAAAAAAGCTACATACATTTCAATCCATCTTTGCAGGGTTTGCTTTTTGCTGACGCTAAAATGGCCAATGATACCGGCTCGGATCAGGCGAGTTTTACGTCAATTTCTCCTGCTGTTGAGGTAATATCTGACTGGATGAACAGCACGGCTGCCAAAACAGCCGAAGATCAAAAGATACCTCGAAATATCGTGCAGTATTGGGATGCAAAGACTCCTCCAGAAGATATTTCCGAGATCATGCAAACGTGGAAAGATGCGCCGCACTGCGATTATCGCCTTTTCAGTCGCGATACGGCCCAACGTTTCATCAATGATCGGCTTGGGCCAAGTTGGGGAAAGGCATTCTTGATGTCTCGTTCACCCACAGAGCAAAGTGACTTCTTTCGCCTTTGCTTTTTGATGTTAGAGGGCGGTATCTACGCCGACTCTGACGATCGGTTGATCTGCAATATCGACAGTCTCTTTTCCCAGTCCAAAGGATTGACCGTCACGCTGGAACCCTTCGGGAAAATTGGAAACAACATCGTCATGGCACCCGCAAAGCATCCCGCAATTGTTTGGGCCGCAGTGTCTGCCAAGACATCTCTTCTACAGCGAGATAACGACAGTACTTGGAGCAAAGCTGGCCCTGGTCTCCTGACGAGGGCCATCGCAAGATATATACAGACGTGCGATTTGGATAAGTCGCACATTAATCTGACCATAATCGAACGATACAAAATCGGAAAATTTGTGCAATATCACACGCCTTTGCCCTACAAAGAGAGCAAGCTTTACTGGAACTCGCAGCATGTCGCAGGAAGCCTGAAGGGGTTATCTAACAAGTTCGCTGGCGCGACTGCCACTCGCGCTACATCCAACCAAATATAAGTTCCGGCGGTGCGCCCGCAGACCAGAAGGGCTGCAGGCGGCTGGGTTAGTAGCTTGCGATGCGTGCGTTTGGTGCAATCATCGCGGCGGCCATCGCTTGGGGCTGGGCGACTGTGACACCGTCCATCAACGCGTCAGCTTGCAGGCCTTTGCCAGGAAGATAGATGGCACAAACCTCGACTTTGGCACCGGGCAGGGCGGCGATCTGGGTTAACAGCCCCTTGGGGCTCATGTCGCGCGGCGGCTGCGGTGCGGTGGCGCTTTCTGGGGCGTCCAGAAGGGCGATATCGCCCGCTGGGCCGCATAGCATGATGTGAGGTGCAGCGCCTTGTTGGGCCGCCTGCATGGCCAGAACCATCGCCATCAATTGTGTCTGGGGTTCCGCTGCGGTCAAGATAGTCACCAGCGTGTCTGGAGCCTCTTGTGCCAAGGCTGGACCTGAGAGCGACAGTGCGGAGCAGGCGGCGAGGAGGAGCTTCTTCATATCGTATGTCCTTTTCGGGAATAGCAAACTGGAAGGGTCTATTGGCGCGGGTCGCTTAGAGAGACGAAACCCGCGCCAGACCGAGGAGGAGGGGACGAACCCCGGTCGTTCAGTGGGTGTGATCACCCATGGGGCAGTCGCCCTCATCTGAGAAGCAGGCGTCTGTGCGCATCTCCAGCCAGATCGCGTTTAGGACGGCGAACATAGCGGCGAGGGGCAGTCCGAGTAGCCAAGCAAAATACCACATATTATTTTCTCCTTAGTAAACGCTGTGAGAGTTTTCGGTGACGTCAGCTTCGGTGACCTTGCCCCAAAGCACTTTGTAGACCCATGCGGTGTACATCAGGATCAGCGGCATAAAGATCGCCGTGACCACCAGCATGATGAACAGGGTCTGGTGCGAGGACGAAGAGTCCCAGACGGTCAGAGAGCTATTTGGATCAATGGTGGAGGGCAGGATGAAGGGGAACATTGTCAGTCCGACGGATGAGATGATCCCGAAAATCCCGAGCTTCGACCACAACAGTGTTGAGACTTCGCGACCCGCGCGCAGACCCATCACAGCAAGCGCGATGCCCACAAAACCCGCAATCGGCGCAATAGCGATCCATGGGCGGGCAGCATAGGCGGCCAGCCATGATCCATCACGTGTCACGTCCGAATAGAGCGGGTTGGACGGGCCGTTCGCAACAACCTCACCCAAGGCGAAACCGTCAATGCCAACCGCAAGCCAAAGACCAGCAAGCGCATAGCCCGCAGCCGCTACGATCCCGGCTTTGACGCCGATTGCACGGGCACGTTCGGCAACAGCACCTTCGGCCTTCAAGGAAAGCCATGCCGCACCGTGCATAAGCAACATTGAAAATGAAACCAAGCCAGCAAGCAGCGCGAAGGGGCGCAGCAGGCCGATGAATTTCATCGCAGCGTTACCCGGATACATCGGCATCAGGTCTTCGGTCAGGTAAAACGGCAGGCCCAAAAGGACGTTCCCAACCGCAACCCCGAACAAAAGGGCAGGCACAGCGCCACCGGCAAACAGCGCCCA
Organism: Octadecabacter sp. B2R22; assembly: GCF_018861045.1. GTDB lineage: Bacteria > Pseudomonadota > Alphaproteobacteria > Rhodobacterales > Rhodobacteraceae > Octadecabacter. The sequence goes on along the minus strand of NZ_JAHKQJ010000007.1, from coordinate 1,233,240 downwards.
ATCCCAACGAGACCGCCATTTAGGGTCCTCGCGTTTGGAACGGTATTTGAAAGCCACAGGGCGCACGATGAGCGCGGCAAGAACCACAAACATCGCCAGATACAGCCCCGAGAAGCTTACGGCATAAAGCGGGGGCCAAGCGGCGAAGATCGCACCGCCGCCAAGGACGAACCAAACTTGGTTGCCTTCCCAGACAGGCCCAACCGTGTTGATCGCGATGCGGCGCTCAACGTCAGTCTTGGCGACGAAGGGGAGCAAGGCCCCAACGCCCATGTCAAACCCGTCCGTCAGGGCAAATCCGATCAGCAACACGCCCAAAAGCGCCCACCAGATCACACGAAGGATATCGTATTCGATCAATTCAAAAAGGATCATCGGTTTTACTCCGCTGGTGTGGTGTTGGAGGAAGGAACATCGATCTTGGCGCGAAGACGTGCTTCGTGGCGTTCCTGCCATTCATTGGTTTCTTCCACGTCTTGGAATGGGCCTTTGCGGATGTATTTCACCATCAGGCTCATCTCGATCACGAAGAGGACCGAATAGAAGAGGAGGAAGCCAGCCAAAGTGATCAGCAGATCAGCAATGCTGAGGTGCGAGGCACTCATCGCGGTTGGCAGAACGCCATCCACTGTCCAAGGCTGTCTGCCAAATTCGGCAACGAACCACCCGAGTTCCGCAGCAATCCACGGGGTCGGGATGATGATAACTGCAGCATAAAGTGACCAACGCGGGAACTGCATCTGCCGGAACGAGGCCCGATAGAAGAAGTAGGCCATCACAGCGATAAAGCTAAAGCCAAGGCCAACCATAATCCGGAACGCCCAGAACAGCGGTGCAACACCGGGGACGGTATCGTCAGCGGCCATCTGGATTTGCTCTTCAGTCGCATCGCGTGGATCATCGACATAGCGTTTAAGCAGGTAAGAATAGCCGAGGTTTTCGGAATGGGCCTCAAACGTGTCACGTACCGCTTGTGGTGTGGCGTCACGCTGTTCGCGGATGGTCATCAGCGCGTCATAAGCGATGAGGCCGTCACGAATTCTGACTTCGGATTCTTCCACCAACTCGTTGATACCGGGGATTTCCGTGGTCAGGCTGCGTGTTCCGATCAGGCCCATGGCCCAAGGAAGGTGCACAGCGTAGTGGGTTTCGCGGGCTTCTTGGTCGGGAAAGCCGATCAACGTAAACGAGGCAGGGGCCGGTTCTGTGTGCCACATGGCCTCAATCGCGGCGAGTTTCATGCGTTGTGTGTGGCTGGCAGAATAACCGGATTCATCGCCGAGGACGACAACCGACAAAGCCGCAGCCAGACCAAACGCAGAAGACACAGCAATCGAGCGGCGTGCCAGATCTTTGTGTTTGTCCATGATCAGGTAAATGGCCGAAACACCCAGAACAAAGACGGACGCGGTGACATAACCCGCCGACACTGTGTGCACGAATTTAGCCTGCGCGACTTCGTTGAACAGAACTTCAAAGAACGAGGTCATTTCCATGCGCATTGTCTCGGGGTTGAACTCAGCGCCCACAGGGTTTTGCATCCATCCGTTGGCGATCAGGATCCAGAGCGCGGAGAAGTTCGAACCGATCGCAACGAGCCATGCGACAACCAAGTGCTGAACCTTGCTGAGCTTATCCCAGCCAAAGAAGAACAGACCAACAAAGGTTGCCTCCAGGAAGAACGCCATCAAGCCTTCGATGGCGAGGGGCGCCCCGAAAATGTCACCGACATAGTGGCTGTAATAGCTCCAGTTCATGCCGAACTGGAATTCCATCGTGATGCCGGTTGCGACACCGATCGCGAAGTTGATGCCAAACAGTGTGCCCCAAAACTTGGTCATCTGACGCCAGATGGGGCGGTTTGTCATTACATATACGGTTTCCATGATCGCAACGAGGATCGACAGACCCAACGTTAGCGGCACGAAGAGAAAGTGATACATGGCTGTAAACGCGAATTGCATGCGCGACAGCTCGACCAGTCCGATCTCCATGAGAAGGCTCCTTGAATGATTAAAATGCGCATCAGGGATGCGGATTAAAATTCAAGTATGCTGATTCTGAGATGTGTTATTTGATCTGTGTCAAAAGATGTATTTCAAATGTAGATTATTTCGGTGTTTCCGTTACGTCCTAAGCGACGTGTATGATTTCATCTGCAAATGCCACTTCTTCTGGTCGATGTGCTGCGATCAAAAAGGCGGCATCTGGCAAGGCCTGACGTAAACCTGCTAGCACGACGTTTGCCAGTGGCGCATCAAGTCCCTCGGTTGGCTCATCTAGCAAAAGAAGTGCGGGTTTGCGCAAAATTGCACGGGCAAGAACAAGCCGGCGTGCTTCACCGCCCGACAAACCCACTCCGCGAAACCCGAGGCTACTGTCCATGCCACCTTTGGCACGAATAACATCCGCAAGCTGGGTGGCCTCCAAAGCGTCCCAAAGGTCACCATCTGACGCGGCGGGGGCGGCCAGTCTTAGGTTTTCGGCGATTGTACCGGCGACCAGTGCATGGCGCTGTGGAACCATCGCGACGGTGTGTGTCAAGATCTCTGTCGGAACAAGATGCGGCGCTGATCCTTTGTAAGACAGCTTGCCGTCGCTTGGCGTGATTTGCCCCACGACCATAAGCAAAACCGTGGACTTTCCGCTGCCACTGCGACCCGTCAAAGCAACGGTTTCACCGGGCCGCACGCGAAAGCTTAGGGGCGCGAACAACGGGGCACCAATTGGCTCACGTTTGACGACCAGCGCGTCGGCAACAAGGGGGGCATCAGTGCCGTCCACAATGACATTGGATGGTTCAACATCGGCGTCTGCCAGAAGGGGGATGACCCGTTTCGCGGCGGACCTCATCTGCCCGATCTCGGCCAAGGCGCGGCGCACGGGAGCGACTGCCTCAGAAAGGGCGAGCGCGGCAAACACGCCAATCGCTGCTTGTGCGGCGCTGATCGACCCCGATTGGGTAAGCGAGGCACCAAGCGCAAGTGAAAGTGCGACAACACCCCAGCCCATCATTTCAAGGCAGAAACCGGTTTGACGCTCGATTTTTTCAACAGTGTTTTGGCCGTGTGATTGGTAGGCGATGGCCTTATTGATGCTCTCTTGCGTATGGCGGATTCGGCCAAAGGCGATCAGTTCTTCGCGCACAGTAATCAGGTCAATGACGCGGCTTCGCAGCGCCTGCATCCCTGCTTCGTTTCTGCGCGACGGGCGCTGTGCAAGCGATTGCCCCACGAGGAAGACAAAAGTCGGTCCAAACCCGTACCCAATTAGGATCACTAACGCGATGGAGGGATCGACAAGTAGTCCAACGGCGATCGCCGTAAGCGCGATGACCGCCAAGCCCGCGATCCCGGGGATCAGCAGCCGCAGTGCCAACCCGTCCAGTGCATCAATGTCAGCGGTCACCCGGTTCAAAAACACGCTCGCCCGGAGGCGTTCCAACTGTCGGTAAGGGGCGTGAAGGACGCCGTTTAACAGGCGAATGCGAAGGTTCGACAAGGCCCGCAGGGTCGCGTCATGGGTGGTAAGGCGTTCGCCGTAACGCGCCACGGTGCGGCCCAGTGCCAGAAACCGAACCATCGCGGATGGGCCAAATACGTTAAACACGGTCCCCAACCCGATCAAACCTGCCGCGGCGGCTGCCGTGATGAACCAGCCGGACAGCGACAGCAGCGCGATGCCCATGATGAGCACGGTGAGGGACAAGGCCATGCCTTGCGCAAATGCTTTCTTTTCACCGTTTAGAAGGAGAAGCGCCAATTTCAGGAGGTTTTTCATGCTGCTGCCCCCAGATCGATGTGTCGTTGCAGTCGGGAAACCAACCCTGAATCATGGGTGGCGGCGATCAATGTTCCGCCCTGTGCGACGTAGGCCAAAAGCCCGTCAATAATATCGCGCGCGGTGTCCGCATCCAAATCCGCCGTTGGTTCATCCGCAAAGACAATGCTTGGGCGTTGATGGAGCGCCCGCGCCAACATCACGCGACGTGCTTCTCCGCCAGATAGTCCTGCGCCTGTCTCGCCCAATAGGGTGCTTTCTTTGGCGGGAAGGGTGGCGATGATCGGAGTTACGCGTGTGGCATCCAATACATCTTTATCCAGCTCTTGTCCGAACCCGATGTTTTGGCGCAGCGATTGGCCCAAAAAACGCGGCGCTTGGGGCATCCATCCAAGCGAGGAACGCCACGCATCTGCGGTCGTGTCGTCCAACGTCGCCCCGCCAATTAACACATCACCAGTTGCCGGTCGTTCAAGGCCCGCAAACACCCGAAGCAAGGTTGTCTTGCCGACGCCGCTTGGCCCGGTCAAAGCGATGCTATCACCGGGTTGGATGTCGAAATCTTGATATTCCAGTGTGCGGTCATCACGCCGAACTGTAAGGTCGCGCGCTGATAACCCCATGAACGGCAAAGGTTTGGCGCTCGCTCCTGTTCCCAGAAGGGAAGGGCGGTTTTCGCTGCGCCACGTTTCGATTTCGTCCTGCACAGCATCTGCAGCCGATTTGTCGTGCCATGCCGCCGCCAGTTCGCGGAGAGGTTGAAAATAATCCGGCGCCAAAAGCAAAAGGTAAATCCCTGCAAAAGGCGTCAAAGGGTGCCCCCAAGTGCCCCAGGCAAGTTCCCCCAACAATGCAAAACCCACCCAAACAGCGATCATCGCGACACCAAGCGCCGAGAAGAGTTCCAGAACCGTCGAGGACAAAAACGCCACGCGTAAAACAGCCATTGTGCGTTCTCGAAGCGAAGTGGATGCGGTGCCAAAACCATCAATGACCTGCGGTCCCGCGCCAATTAGTTTCAGGTCTGAAAGGGCGGCTAGTCGGTCTGCCAACAGGTCGTTCAGTGACCCGATTTCGACCATCTGGCGCGCGCTCGCTTCTTTGGCGGCCCAGCCAACCAAGGCCATGAACAGCGGGATCAACGGACCAGCCGCAAACAGCACAATCGCAGCTGCCCAACTGAACCAAGCCGTAATGATCAAGATGACGATCGGGACGACCATCACCCGCGCACGTGCAGGTTTGTACCTAAGAAGATAGGGGCGCAATGCTTCGAGTTTTTCGGTCGCCAGCGCTGCGATTGCTCCGCCGCCACCAAAGGCGGACGGGTCCGCCGTTCCGGTTTCGACAGTGATGAGGTCTGCGCGCAACGACTGGATCTCGGCCTCGGCTGCAGCGCTAAGGTAAACTTGCGCCAAATAATTGAGCGCCGAGCGGATAAGGCCGAGGCCCAAAATGGCAGCGCCCATCGACCATGCCGCCACTGACGCCCCGATAAGCAACGATGACAGAACCCGAGCAATGACCAATGCCTGCACCAACCAGATCAGGCTCGAGGCAACGGCCAGTGCGCCGCCAATCCGACTGTGTCGATGCCGCGTTTCTGTCGGGGTTTGTTCGTGGGTCATGTGTTTGGGCTTCCTTGTGTTGGAGGCTGTGTAGAGTAGTTTTTGAGGGCCAAATGTGATCTGGATCAAAGAAACCGGTATCTGTGATGTGAAATATTGCTTCAAAGCGAAGGAATCCAGATGCGTCTAACGACACGAACCAATCTTGCCGCCCGAACGTTGATGTTTTGTGCCGTCAATGACCGCGATCTTGTTCGGACATCCGACATTGCTGAGCGGTGTAATTCATCGACCAATCATGTCGCGCGGGTGGTCCAAAATCTCCAGGTCGAAGGTTTTGTCGATACCGTGCGCGGTCGGACAGGGGGCATTCGACTGGCCAGACGGCCAGATCAGATTTCTATTGGCGCTGTCTTTCGGGTCTTTGAAACCGAGATCCCGTTTGCGGAGTGTTTTGACAAGGAACGAAACACTTGCCCGCTGGCAACAACATGTCGGTTGCGGTCCTACGTCGCACGCGCGCTTGAGGCGTTTTATCACGAGCTTGATTTAGTGACGCTAGACGATCTGGTGCGCGGGAACTGCGGGTTGGTGGAATTGCTTGCGATGAAGCCGGAGCTCGCCGTTGAGTGTTCGCCAGCGTCTATTGGTGCCTAGGGGCAGAGGGTTATTTTGCAGTCGTCCAGTTGCCCGCTGCAACAATCGGCGATCAAGAATTGAACCAGTTCATTGATATTCGCCAGATTTGCGGCGTAGTGGATTTCGCGTTGATGGCGGGTCGCCGTCAATACGCCCGCACGTTTCAGGATCGACAGATGACCAGACAGTGTGGACGGCTTTGTGCCCAGTTGGCGCGATATCTCCATCGCGGGCAGCCCCTTTGGGCCCGCGCGCACAAGAAGACGAAACGCGTCCAGCCTTGAGGGTTGGGCGAGGGCAGAGAAAGCTTCGATTGCGTTGTCTTGATCCATATTTCGTTAATAGCCGAAATATCGAATCTTGACAAGCTCGGGTGAGTCGACTTAGGTCAAAGTCAATTCGGTATTTGCCGAAATGAATGCGCGGCATCATTGCCAAAAACGGAAAGATACCCTGATGACTGATACACCTAACGTCGTAGAAGACCACTTTCGCACCACAGACACCGACCGCCTTTTTGCCAGTGATGGTCTGACCCATGCGCCGCGCATTTTGCTGCTTTACGGATCGCTTCGAGATCGTTCGTTCAGTCGTTTGATGACCGAAGAGGCGGCGCGCATCTTGCGTCGCCTGGGCGCCGAAACCAAGACATTCAATCCAAGCGGGTTGCCATTGCCTGATGACACGGACGCGGATCACCCAAAGGTGCAAGAATTGCGCGAACTGGTGAACTGGAGCGAGGGCATGGTCTGGTGTTCACCAGAACGACACGGGGCGATGACGGGGATCATGAAAACCCAGATCGATTGGATTCCATTGTCGATGGGGGCTGTCCGTCCGACCCAAGGCAAGACGCTTGCGGTGATGCAGGTGAACGGTGGTTCGCAAAGTTTCAACGCGGTTAACCAGTTACGGATTTTGGGGCGGTGGATGCGGTTGCTCACGATCCCGAACCAGTCCTCTACGCCCAAGGCATTCTTGGAGTTTGACGACAATGACCGCATGAAACCCTCAGGCAACTACGATCGCGTGGTTGATGTCATGGAAGAGCTGGTGAAATTCACTTTGCTGACCCGTGGGCGCGCCGATTATCTGGTTGAACGCTATAGTGAGCGCAAAGAAAGCGGTGAAGAGCTTATCAAGCGGGTGAACACAAAGTAGGGCTGGCTGATTGGATTTCTCAAGCTAAGGTCATGGCAACGGTTCTGATCGAAGGTAAGCGATATGAAATCCAAGACCCCTTCCTTTGCGGCTCCTGCCGATGCGGACGCACGCCGCGCCAAGCCTGCGGTTGTGTGCTACCCCACGACGGACCTTGCGCCACCTGACATGGATATGATCGCGGCTCGACGCAAGAGGGCGGTCAGTTCTGCCAGTGTTGTCGTCCCGCCGCGCGATGCCCGTTGCATTGCGGTTCCCGCGGGCGGGTTCTTTCGCATTACTGCGCCGGAGGGATATCAGGTCGGTGATTTGAATGTTTGGGCCGCCGATGATCTGAGCGAGCACTTTTATTCAGGGAAAACGCGGGCGCTGCATGGCACGCATTTATCCACGGGCGATCGCATGTGGTCGCGGTTCCCGAATATGCGGCCCATGGCGACGGTGACGCAGGACACGCTGGATTGGTATGGCTGGGACGCTGACGGCGGTTCTGTGCATGATGTCATTGGCACACGGTGTGACCCCTATACGGGGCAGCTGTTGTCGGGGACGGATTATCACTATTGCTGTCATTCCAATCTGACGCGGGCGCTTGCCGATTTTACGGGGGTGTCGATCGCCGATGCTGAACCGTTGGTCCATGACGTTTTGAACGTCTTTATGTGTACGGGCTTCACCGCAGACACGCACCAGTATTTCATGAAGGCCAGCCCCGTGCGGGCAGGGGACTATCTGGAATTTTTTGCGGAGATGGATTTGATCGTTGGCTTGTCGGCCTGTCCGGGCGGGGATTGCGGGGACGAGCACACATCTGACAAGGCGACCTGCCATCCGTTGGTCATAGACGTGTTTGACTGCGCCACGCCTTATGATCCGCCGCCACCAAATGCCTATGACCGCAGCCATGGCCGCTAGCTGCTAACTGATGTGATCTGCCAGCGCCGTGAGCATGGCAACGCAAGCGTTGAGCTGATCGACCTCCAGATATTCGTCCGGCTTATGGGCTTGCCGTATCGAGCCCGGTCCACAGACGACAACATCACTTCCAATCGCTTGAAACAACCCCGCTTCGGTGCTGAACGCCACAAGATCAGCGCCGTTTGTACCCGTGAGTTTGGCAACCAGATCGCGGGCCGCGTTCTGGGGCATCGGAACAAGGCCTGCGACTTCGCCGATTGTTGTCACGGAGATCGAGGCCTCGGGGCTGATCGCTTGCATGGCAGGCAAAAGATCAGTCGAGCAGAAACGGGTAATCACGGATTTCACAAAATCTAGATCGCTGACCTGAACCGGACGCATTTCCCAATCGACCACTGCTTTACCCGCGATCACGTTATGGGCGACCCCGCCTGAAATGCGCCCGATGTTGATTGTGCTCCACGGTGGGTCAAAGGGGCTATCTGGTGGGCTGCGTTCAATAAGGTCTTGGCGCAACTCTAGCAGACGGGTGACATAGCGCGTTGCGTATTCCGCCGCATTCACACCCAGATCAGGCGCCGATCCATGGCCCTCGAGCCCGACAAATTCGGCGGTGTATTCACAACACCCTTTGTGCCCTTCGATAATGCGCATTTCAGTTGGCTCACCGATGATCGTGATGTCGGGCACCAACCCTTTATCACGCAAAACAGCCACCAAGGCCCGTGCGCCAAGGCACCCGACTTCTTCGTCATAGGTAAAGGCGAAATGCAGCGGGCGGGTCAGCGTGTGCGCATCAATCGTTTCGGCCACAGCAAGGCACGCGGCGATGAACCCTTTCATGTCACAGGTCCCGCGTCCGTAAAGGCGGTCATTTCGTTGGATCACGTCAAAAGGATCACTGGTCCAGTCTTGATCCGTTACAGGCACAACATCCGTATGGCCTGACAGCAGTATACCACCCGTAGTTTCAGGCCCCAGAGTGGCAAACAGGTTGGCCTTTGTGCCACTCGGATCATGGTCCAAAAACACCCGCGCGCCCAACGCTTCGAACCTGTCAGACAGCCAAGCAATCAAATCTAGGTTGCTGTCGGCTGACACTGACGCAAAACCAACCAAGTGGCGCAAATGTTCAATCGTGCGGTACTCGATCGGTTTCATTCTAGCCCTTCAGATACATCTGGCGTGGCCTGTCACAGAAACACTGCGCTGGGCCATCTTCGGTGATCAAAATGGACTCTGTGATTTCCAGCCCCCAGTCGTCCATCCACAACCCCGGCATAAAATGGAACGTCATGCCTGCTTGCAGGATTGTTTCGTCTGCCTCGCGCAGTGAGATCGTACGCTCCCCCCAATCGGGCGGGTAGCTAAGGCCGATTGGGTAGCCACATCGCGCACTGCGTTCGATGCCAGCGCGTTCAAGGGGCACGGCAAGGGCCGTCGCGATATCGCAAGCGCGATTGCCAGCGCGGGCGGCGTTTAATCCTGCGTCCAACCCTTCGACAAGCGCCGCCTCGGCCCGTTTCAAAAAGTCGGGCGGCGTGCCCAGAAAGACGGATCGGCAAAACGGGATGTGATAGCGGCGGTAACAGCCTGCGAGTTCAAAGAAGGTTCCTTGCCCTTGCTTAAAGGTGTCGCCGTTCCACGTCAGGTGAGGGGCGGCGGCGTCGCTCCCCGATGGCAACAACGGCACAATCGCAGGGTAGTCGCCCCAGTCATCGCCAACCCCGCGGATCACATCGCCGTAGATATCTGCAACCAGATCATTTTTACGCAGGCCCGGTTCAATTCGCTCAATCACGCCGTCCATCACGGCCTCTGCGATGCGCGCGGCTTTGTGCATATAGACCAACTCTTCGTCGGATTTGATGCCGCGTTGCCAATTCACAAGGGCGGTTGCGTCGATGATTTGGGCGCTGGGCAATTCAGCAAGCAATGTGGTGTAGGCCTTGGCTGAGAAATAGTAGTTGTCCATCTCCACACCAAGACGCGCAGCCCCATGACCGATGTCTTTCAGGATGCGTGACAGGTCCTGCATGGGATGACGGGTGCTGGATTGCACAAAAGTATCGTCATACCCCAAGACGCGGTCGTTCCCCATCCAGACTGTACGCACTGCGCCGTTGGCATCCTGATTGCGGCCCCACCAGATCGGGTCGCCGTCCTGTAACACGATCACGCCTTGATGGACATAAAAGGACCACCCGTCATACCCGGTAATCCACGCCATATTGGACGGGTCTTCGACAAACAAAACGTCAATGCCTGCCGTAGTCATCGCAGAGCGCACAAGCGCCAAGCGGCGCGCATATTCCTTGTCGCTGAAGGCGGGGTTTGGGTTTGTCATTCAAGCACTCCTCAGCAGGTTTTGCAGCCTCAGGTTAGGTCGCCCAGCGGGTTATTTCTACGAGTTGGCGACATTGAGGGGGCGTTTTTGAACTATCTCCCGCAACCGAAAGCAGTGCATAGACTGATTCTCAACTCCACCGCGGTATTTGATCACATTTCCACAAAGTGCTGAAATTGGCCGCACAATTCACGGTTAAACGGCGTGTCGGCAGCCTTTCGGACTTGTTCTTGGGAATCCACTTGCAGGTCTGACGTGCGATGGGTTTACTTGCGACAACGAAGAGTGGGGAACCCACCGCGTGATAGATAGGGAGCCCAAGTTGGCTGATACACAACGAGACGACGCGTTTGTCGAATTCGAGAGAGTTCAAAAAAGTTACGACGGTGAAATCCTTGTCGTAAAAGATTTGAACCTTGCACTGCCTAAGGGCGAATTTCTGACTATGCTTGGGCCGTCTGGGTCCGGCAAGACCACTTGCCTGATGATGCTGGCCGGTTTTGAAACCGCCACTCACGGCGATATTCGCCTGAATGGTGAATCGATCAACAACATCCCACCGCACAAGCGCGGTATTGGTATGGTGTTTCAGAACTACGCGTTGTTCCCACATATGACGATCGCCGAAAACCTGTCTTTCCCGTTGGAAGTTCGCAAAATCAGCAAATCCGATCGCGAAGCAAAAGTGAAACGCGCGCTCGACATGGTCGAGATGGGCGATTTCGGTGGCCGACGTCCGGCGCAGCTTTCGGGTGGTCAGCAGCAACGTGTGGCATTGGCCCGTGCGCTGGTTTTCGAACCTGAGTTGGTCTTGATGGATGAACCTCTTGGCGCGCTGGATAAGCAGCTGCGTGAGAAGATGCAGTTCGAGATTACTGATTTGGCGCATAACCTTGGTATTACGACGGTTTACGTGACGCACGACCAAACCGAAGCCTTGACGATGTCCGATCGTGTCGCCGTCTTTGATGATGGCCGTATCCAGCAACTGGCGCCGCCGGATGAGCTTTATGAGCAGCCGCAAAACAGCTTCGTTGCCCAGTTCATCGGTGAGAACAATACGCTCGTGGGCGTTGTTACCAAGATTAAGGGTGACACCTGCGAAGTGAAGCTGGATAGCGGAGAGATCATCGACGCTAAGCCCGTGAATGTAGGCGCTGTTGGCGACCGCACCACTGTTTCTATCCGCCCAGAGCGCGTGGAGATTGATCCAGAACTTGGGCCGGATGCGCATACGCTTAGCGCTGAGGTGCTTGAGTTTATCTATATGGGCGACACGTTCCGCACGCGCCTTCGCGTGGCAGGCAACAGCGACTTTATCGTTAAGACGCGCAACCGTGCCGACCAGCGGCGCTATGCGCGTGGAGACACAGTGAAAATTGGCTGGCTCCCCCAAGATTGCCGCGCTTTGGACGCTTAAGCGTTTAGGGTTCGCAGAATAGGCTGTGCCAAGCTCGGTGCGCGCGGCCTGATCGTAAGAATAGTCCGAGTAAAACATGGAGACTTCTAATGAAACTCACGAAAACGCTCTTGGCGACAACGGCTCTTGGCCTGTCCGCCGCTTCCGTAATGGCCGACGGCCACATGTCCTCTGACATGACGCTTGTTAGCTGGGGCGGTGCATACCAAGCCTCACAATCAGCTGCGTATTCCGACCCATATGTTGCGATGAACGAAGGCGTGACTGTCACTTGGGACGAGTCCTCTGCTGAAGCCGTGGCAAAGCTGCGCGCGATGAACGAAGCGGGAAGCATCACTTGGGATGTTGTTGACGTTGTTGCTGCTGACGCTCTGCGTCTTTGCGACGAAGGTCTGGCGCTGGAAATCGACGCTGATGAACAACTCGCTCCGGCACCTGATGGCACATCCGCCGAAGACGACTTTGGTGACTTGCTGGTTGGCGACTGCTTTATCCCGCAGATCGTTTATTCCACAACATTTGGCTACCGCACGGACTTGGTTCCTGAAGGCGTAGACGCACCGGATGACATCTGTGACGTTTTCGATCTTGAAACATATCCAGGCATGCGCGCACTTGAAAAGCGTCCTATCAACAACGTTGAATGGGCTTTGCTGTGTGACGGCGTAGCAAAAGAAGACGTATACGACGTTCTGTCCACGGAAGAGGGCCAAGAGCAGGCTCTGGCCAAGCTCGACACCATTCGTGACAGCGTAATCTGGTGGTCTGCCGGTGCTGACACGCCACAGCTTTTGGCTGACGGTGAAGTGTTCATGGGCTCCACATACAACGGTCGTCTGTTTGCTGCGATCGAAGAGCAGGACCAGCCAATCGGTATGATGTGGGACGCGCAAGTATTTGACCTTGATGGTTGGATCATCCCAGCGGGTCTGTCCCCTGAGCGTGAAGCACGCGCACTGGACTTCGTTTACTTCGCAACAGACACACAGCGTCTTGCGGATCAGGCCAAGTACATTTCCTACGGTCCTGCGCGTATGTCGTCTGCACCACTGGTTGGTCAGCACGAAACACTGGGCATCGATATGGCACCACACATGCCAACCGATCCTAACAACGCTGCGAACACGTTCTTGTACAACTACGAGTTCTGGGCTGATTACCGCGACGATATCGACGCGAAATTCCAAGCTTGGTTGGCTCAATAAGCGACCTTTCGGAAGGGGCGTTCGCGCCCCTTCCACCCCATTTGTTTCTAAATTTATCCACCTAAAAACTACCTTCGCGGGGACACTATGAGCGACACAACAGGGTCAGGACCAATGCTTGCAGCTGACGGCACGCCACTTAAGGCGAGCCTCGGGCGGGCGTTGCGCCGCCAAAAAATCAGGGCGTTGGCCCTGATTGCGCCTTTGTTGCTTTTCGTGCTGCTGACTTTTGTCGTGCCGATCGTGTCGATGTTGTTTCGATCCGTCGAAAACCAGATCGTGTCAGGGACATTGCCCGGCACGGTTGTCGCCCTTGAAAGCTGGGACGCTGAAAGTGGGAATATCCCGTCAGAGGACGTATTCCAGAACCTGTTCTTTGACATGTTCAACGCTGCCGAAGCCAAAGAGCACACCAAGCTGGGGACACGCCTGAATTACGAAAACACCGGCCTTGCGTCGATGTTTCGTACATCCGGACGGTCTTTGGATGACGTCGGAGAGGTGTTTCAGGACGCCATCGAAGACGTCGATGATCAATTTGAAGATGGCGCCTTTTGGTTTGCCATGATGAACGGCGCAGGCGGCGAGGACTTGCTACGCGAACGTCGTGAACGCTGGGTTGATTTGACCGGCGATGACATGCGCGGCGACGTGGGTTTTGTGCCCTCTGCCGAGATTGTCGAGCTGCTCCCGACGACCGCAGCCGCCTACACGGACTGGGCAATCTGGACTGTGATTGAAGACGAAGAGGTCGTCGCCGAAGAAGACCCATGGGAAGCGGTCTATGCCGCTTTGGTTGTTGATCTTGAAAACCCCGCCACAGGAACCGCGATTGCTGCCTATGAGGGCGAAGGTGCCCAAGCGCTGCAGGCCATTGCCGCCGCTGAAATGCCAAAGGCCGATTTTACTGCCGCGTTTGCCGATCTAGACGAAGACTGGGTCAAGACGGATGTTTGGACAACGATCGAAGTCTATAGTTCCGCCTACACAACAGGGTACTTTCTGAACTCCGTTGACCGTGAATTGACGCCTGATGGCGTTGATCTGCGCCCTGATAACGAACGCCTTTACATCAAACTGTTTGGCCGCACGATGTGGATGTCCATGATCATCACACTGAGCTGTATTATCTTGGGCTATCCGGTGGCTTGGTTGCTGGCGAACTTGCCAATGAAGTCGGCTAACGTATTGATGATACTTGTGCTTCTGCCATTTTGGACGTCACTTCTTGTGCGGACGTCGGCGTGGAAAGTACTGCTGCAACAGCAAGGTGTGATCAATGAATTGCTGGTCTGGCTTGGCTTTGTGGATGATGCCAACCGCCTCATCTTGATGAACAACTCGACCGGTACGATCATTGCGATGACGCATATCCTGCTGCCGTTCATGATCCTGCCGCTTTATTCAGTTATGAAGACCATAAACCCGACCTATCTGCGCGCGGCTAAATCGCTGGGCGCAACGAATGTCACTGCGTTCCGTCGCGTGTATTTCCCGCAGTCCGTTCCGGGCATCGGGGCAGGGTCGATCCTCGTGTTCATCTTGGCGATTGGGTACTACATCACGCCGGAAATTGTTGGCGGCACCGATGGTGTCTTCATCTCGAACCGGATCGCCTATCATATTTCCAGATCGCTGAACTGGGGCCTTGCGGCCGCGCTCGGGACGATCTTGCTGGTGCTCGTTTTGGCGCTTTACTGGGTCTACGATCAGATCGTCGGCATCGACAACGTGAAATTGGGATAACGACATGAGCATCACGACACCCAACACCCCGCGTTCTGACTTGATGACCTTTACCCTGCCATTGACCGCCTTACTGGCCGCCATGTTCGGCTTTGTGGGTGGTAATATGATTGGCCATCCTTGGTATGGCGCACTGATCGGCGCGGTCATTGGCGCAGCCGTCGCCTTTATCGTTGAAAACAACCTGTCCCGCCGCACCGCCGTGCGTTGGGGGCTGATTGGAGCCTTCGCCGTGGCCGGATTTGTCTTTGGTAACCTTGGAACGGCGATATCTGGTGCCATTGTTGGCGCAGTCCTTGGCTGGGCCGGGTATTGGCTGGCAACGGGCAAATATCGCGCGGGCGTTCCTGTTTATTACACGGCGGGGCAAACGCTTTGGCACAACGCGTTCTTGCTGATTTGCGGGTTCATCTTTTTCTTCCTGATCGCGCCGCTGTTCCCCGTCATGTGGCTCAGCTTTAACGCGCAGGATTTCTTTACCTTCACGCCTGAAATGCTGAACTTTCAGGCCGAGGGCTATAGCCTGAAACACTACCGCGATTTCCTTGGCACCGATGAATGGATGGTGCCGCTAAAGAACTCGCTGATCATTGCACCGATTGCGACGGTCATTTCGGTGTCCCTTGGCACATTGGCCGCTGTGGGCCTCAGCCAAAGCCACGTCCCTGGACGGCGCGCAATGATGGCAATTTTGATTTCCCCTATGATCGTGCCGCTGATCATTTCGGCGACAGGCATGTTCTTTTTCTATGCACCATTGGGCAACTGGCTTGAGGCGACTTTGGGTCTGTCACAGACCTTTGTCGGCTTTGTCAAAGTGATCCTTGCTCATGCGGTCTTGGGAATTCCGTTCGTTATCATCACCGTGACAGCGACTTTAGTTGGCTTTGACAACTCGCTGACCCGTGCGGCGGCGTCGATGGGGTCTGCGCCTTTGCCGACGTTTTTTAAGGTGCAGATGCCACTCATCATGCCGGGTGTTATTTCGGGGGCCTTGTTTGCGTTCATTACGTCGTTTGACGAAGTTGTCGTGGTGTTGTTCGTCGGATCGGCCCAGCAACAGACTTTGCCTTGGCAGATGTTCACGGGACTGCGCGAACAGATTTCACCGACCATTCTGGCGGCTGCGACGGTTCTTGTGGTGATGTCGATCTTGCTTTTGACAACAGTGGAACTCCTGCGTCGCCGCTCTGAGCGGCTGCGCGGGCTAAGCCCCGCGTAATCAGATCCGTTTGGGGTTGGTGACGAGCATGGCTGCCCCCAGTGGCACGGGCTACGGGGTGATAAAGGATGCAATCGCTCAGGTCGCCTAAAGGCGGGCGGTATAACCTTGTATCACGCCTGTTTCCGCAGGATATTCCCGTAACCAATTATCAGTTTTTGCATGCGTTCGCAGAACGATCGAGTAGATTTGCGACCAAAAGAGAAAGAGTATTTCCAATGCTAACAGTTCAAACGCGCCCAATTGAGGGGCAAAAACCTGGCACAAGCGGGCTGCGCAAGAAGACGGCGGTGTTCATGGGGCCGCATTACCTTGAGAACTATGTGCAATCTACGTTTGACGGCATTGGTGGCGTTCAGGGGAAAACCTTGGTCGTCGGTGGGGACGGGCGGTTCTTCAATGATCGCGCTATTCAGGTGATATTGCGGATGGCCGCTGCGAATGGTGCTGTGAAATGTATCGTCGGGCAGGGCGGGATTTTGTCGACGCCAGCCGCGTCCCACCTTATTCGGAAACGTAAGGCGGACGGCGGTTTGATCCTATCAGCGAGCCATAACCCTGGCGGCAAAGATGAAGATTTCGGTCTGAAATACAACGGTCCCAATGGCGGGCCCGCAACAGAGGCCGTCACGGACAAGATCTTTGCGCGCACGTTGGACATTGATGTCTACAAGATCATTGAGAGCGCTGACATCGACATTGATACGCTTGGTGTTACGTCTCTCGGGGCGCTGGAGGTCGAAGTTGTCGATCCCGTTGCGGATTACAAAGAGCTGATGGAGACGCTCTTTGATTTCAACAAGATCGGCGCGTTGTTTTCGGGCGGGTTCACGATGCGGTTTGACGCGATGCATGCGGTGACGGGCCCTTATGCCCACGCGATCCTCGAAGGGGCGTTGGGGGCGGCCAAAGGCACAGTGATGAACGGCACGCCGAGCCCTGACTTTGGCGGCGGCCACCCCGACCCGAACCCGATTTGGGCCAAAGATCTGATGAACATTATGCATGGTCCAGACGCACCAGATTTCGGGGCTGCGTCTGATGGCGATGGCGACCGCAATATGATTGTGGGCCGCAACGCTTATGTAACGCCGTCTGACAGTCTCGCGGTTCTTACGGCCAAGGCACATCTAGCACCGGCCTATAGTGGCGGGTTGGCGGGCGTGGCGCGGTCTATGCCGACGTCGCGTGCGGTTGATCGGGTCGCGGATAGTCTTGGCATCAAATGCTATGAAACGCCGACGGGCTGGAAGTTCTTTGGCAATCTTTTGGATGCAGGGTTGGTGACGCTCTGTGGTGAAGAAAGTGCGGGCACGGGATCGGACCATGTTCGTGAAAAGGATGGGCTTTGGGCGGTTCTGTTGTGGCTGAATATCCTTGCAGAAACGGGGCTGTCTGTGGCCGAAACTCTGGATGACCTTTGGGCCACTCATGGACGGTGCTATTATTCGCGCCACGACTATGAAGCTGTGGACAGCGACAAAGCTGGGGCCATGATGTCGGCGTTACGCGATCAGCTGCCCTCGCTGGCGGGAACGTCAGTGGGCGGGACGACAGTCGAGGCCGCGGATGAGTTTTCCTATGATGATCCGGTGGATCAATCCCATTCCGCAGGGCAGGGCATTCGTATTGCGTTCAAAGGCGGCGGGCGTGCTGTCTTCCGTCTGTCAGGAACAGGGACGGAAGGCGCGACCATCCGCATTTATCTGGAACACCTGCAAACAGATGCCAGTAAGCTGCATATGAAGCCCGAGGATGCCTTGGCCGACGTCTGCACTGCTGCGCGCGAGGTCTCTGACCTAACGGCGCTCACAGGACGGGTTGATCCGGACGTGATTACCTAGCGCCAGTCTGGCAAACCGCTAATTGTCCGGGTTGCCTTGGTTCAGGGGGGTAAATCGCCCGTCATCGAACTCCGCCTTGGAACGGACCCAAATGGTGCCGACGGCATCATCATAAATGGCAACGGCGGACATGTCCGCTTCAAATGTTCCGTAGCTCAAAAGCCGGTAAAGCCCGCCTTTACGATGTTTGTGTGTCGGCTGCCATCCGGCCCGCGCAAGAGGCGAAGCTTGCGTTGGTGAGTCTTCGGCGGGTGCTTTGCGGCGAAACATTTATTAGGTCCCCTTCACGTGGACAAAATCGAACCAGTAATGGCGTTGGGGCGGTATGTCGTGCACCCTTTGCAATGCGTATCATAGGCCGACTTATAGACATCTTTGAAGGTTTCGAACGGGATATCTTCCGGGCAGTTTACCGTTTTCGAAATACCGCTATCGACCCATTTCTGCGCCGCCGCCTGCATTGCCACGTGATCTTCGGGTGTGAGGTCCGCAGCCGTGGTGAACGTCTCTGGCAGATCCGCGTTTTCGCCAAAGAGGTTGTTAAATTGCAGAGCCGCGAAATCCATGACCCTTTCCGTTGTTGTAATGCCATTTGCAGCGTTCACCCGCCGTGTGTAGGCGGTGGAAAAGATCGGCTCGATCCCGGATGACACGTTTCCAGCCAGCATTGAAATCGTCCCCGTCGGCGCGATGGTCGTCAAAGTGCCATTGCGCAAACCATAACGAGACACCTTGGCGCGGACGGACTCGTCCAGTGATTTGACGCTCTTGGTTTCAAGGTGACGTTCGGCATTGTAAGCTGGAAAAGCGCCACGTTCTTTGGCCAGCTCCGCAGATGCAAGGTAGGCCGTGTTCTGAATGGTTTGCATCCAATTTCCCAGCAATTGCACAGCGTTCTCTGATCCGTATCTGACGCCGAGCATCGCTATTGCATTCGCAACACCTGTTACACCGAGCCCGATGCGACGTTGTTCTTGGGCTTTCAGGCGCTGTGCTTCTAATGGGAAGCGCGACACATCCAAGGTGTTGTCCAGCATCCGTACCGCAATCGCCACGAGGCGCCTCATCTCAGCAGTGTCGAGTGACGCCGATTTCGAGAATGGAGCCCTGACCAATTGCGCGAGGTTAATCGATGCGAGCGGGCAAGTCCCGTTAGGCGGAAGCGGCTGTTCAGCACAAGAATTGGTCGCGGAAATCGTTTCAAGATACGCCAATGGATTGGCGTCATTGATCCGGTCGATGAACAGCACCCCGGGTTCCGCCGCACGATAGGTCATTTTCATGATCGCGTTCCAAAGATCCTGCGCCTTCAGGGTGCGAAGAACCGATCCGTTCCACGTCAGGTTCCAATCGCGATTGGTTTCAACCGCATTCATGAAGTCATCGGTTATCAAAACAGATAGGTTGAAATTACGCATGCGGCTGCGGTCGGACTTGGCGAAGATGAACGCCTCGATGTCGGGATGATCGCACCGCATCGTCGCCATCATCGCACCGCGCCCCATGCCTTTAACGAGCATTTTGCAGGTGGTGTCGAAAATATCCATCGCTGCAAGCGGACCTGCCGCTGGGCAATCCAAACCGGCGACACGCATTCCAGAGGGGCGCAAAGTAGAGAAATCAAATCCAATTCCGCCACCCATTTGCATGGTTAATGCCGCATCTTTCAAGGTATCCATAATTCCGGACACGGAATCCGGGACGGTTCGCATTACGAATGTATTTGAAAGCGTCACATTCCGTTCGGTCCCGCAGCCGGCCAATATTCTGCCCGCCGGAAGAATTTTGAAACCTTTCATGGCTTCATAAAAAAGCGTCCGTATTCTGTCTCGCTCGCCCGGCGCCTCGGCTGAGCTGAGTCCATTGGCAACACGTTTCCATGTGTCGGTTAAATTGGCGTCGACAATCTGCCCACCGCGCACGTACCGATATTTTTGGTCCCATATTTGTGCAGCTATGGGTTGTTCGAAGTCTAGCACAGGCGCAGCTGCCATGCTTAGGTCGTTCATAGTTTTTCTACCCCAAGTCTTGTAAATACTAACATTATATTAGTGAACTGTGTTAAGTAAGTATTAACCTTAAGGTTGTGATAGAGTTGAAGTGGTGAAAATTTCCCGTCGCTGATTTTTTTGACGGTTCTGGCATTTTTGCTGCGCCTTTGGGCGGCCTGCGGTTAGGCTCGTCTTAACAACACATCGGTAGTTAGATGGTAAATGAATCTAATTCAGGAGTGTAACATGGTGACTTTATATGCGTGTGAGGGGTCCGGAAACTGTATGAAACCTTGGCTTGCAATGATTCAATTGGACCAAGAATTTGAAGTGAAACTCATTGACGTTTTAAATGGCGAACAAAAGCGGCCCGATTTCCTTGAATTGAATCCGTTGGGGGTGGTCCCTTTTCTTGAATATAGCAAAGACATCAGGCTCGGCGAGAGTAACGCAATGCTGTGGTTCTTGGCCGAGGGAACCCACCTGATGCCTGATGCTGCGGCCGAAAGGGCCGAAGCATTGCAATGGATGTTCTTTGAACAATCCAAGCTTGAGCCCTTTATTTCACCAGCTCGTTTTTACTCTTTCATCCTTCCAGAGCAGCGCGAAGCACATATCGATGAAATTTCACAGTGGTTGGACAGGGCACGCCCTGGTCTTGAACGCTTGGACGCGCACCTCGGATCGCGTCGCTTCATGTTACAATCCGGCTATTCCGTCACGGACATTGCGATTTTTGGTTACGTGCATGTTTTGAACGAAGCAGGAATTGATCCCGCTGATTACCCTATGATCGAACGTTGGATTGAGGACGTAACGCTCACGGATAAATTTCAACCTCTCCAAAACCTGGGCATGTCAAATGCCAAGGCTGCATAGACCAACTTACAAAGGCGTCTGTTCCAATTGACCAAAGTTAGCTCACTGACAACGAAACTGAACCAACAGCGGGATGACCCGTTTCAGGATTTCGTTCCATTCGACCTAGCACAACGGCTTGACGCAGCCGTGTGGATTTTCGACATCGATAACTCGTGCATCGCCAGCGCGAATGACGCGGCCTGCCGTCTTTGGCGTGCCTCTAGCGAAGAAGAGCTGACAGCGCGGGACCTTTCGCGCGATATGTCGAGTACGGTTGCGAAACGCCTGTTGCAGTATCAGGCTGATTTCAAAGCGAGCGACACGACCTTTACCGAGCTTTGGACCCTTTACCCGAGCGGTAAACCCGAAAGCGTAATGGTCGTTTATAGCGGCTACCGACTGGAAGATGGCCGCATGGCCATGATGTGCGAAGCTTTGGGCCGGGCCGAAGACCAACCCGATAACTTGCGCAGCGCAGAAGCGCTGTTGCACACCGACGTCATGATCACGTTGTTCAGTCGGGACGGACCACCGCTGTATTTGAACCCCGCAGCCCGCAACGCGTTTGCAAGTCCTGTCGTGGATTTTGCCCGCCTGTTCGTGGAACCGACCGACTGTGATGAACTGCTGGATCAGATGGAACGTTTGGGCGAATACCGCCTTGTTGCGCGGATGAATACAGCACGCGGTAAACGATGGTATGACGTTTCGGCCAAGAAATGTTCGGATGCAGTCACAGGTCAACCTGCAATTCTAATAACCGCAATTGACGTTAGCGAACTCAAAGAAGCCCGCGACACAGCGCGGCATTTGGCGGACAGGGACCAGCTTACGAACCTTCACAACCGCGCATTTCTTCAGAACCACCTTTCGACTTTGTACCGCGTGAGGCCGGACACGCCATGTGCTTTGGTCTTCTTTGACGTTGACCGTTTTAAGCTTATCAACGACCGCTACGGCCATGAGGCAGGGGACACAGTCCTCAAGCAAATCGCATTGCGCACCCGAGCGACACTGAGGTCTCAAGACATGATTGCGCGTCTCGGCGGCGATGAATTTGTCGTTTTGATCGAAGATGTGCGCGACCGTGCCAGCTTGGAGGCTCAGATATCGCGGCTTCGCTTAGCAATCTCCCGGCCCATTTTGCACAATAAGACCCGTATCGATGCTCGGATCAGTGTCGGTGTGGCGTCGTTCTTCCCGCGAAAAGGCGACCAAAGCGATGTGCTGCGCGAGGCCGACATTGCCCTATACGCGTCCAAGCAAAGCGGTCGCGATAAGGTGACGTACTTCACGCCTGAGATGGGCATTGCCGCCAAGGCCCGTGACCGCCTTGAGATCGAATTGAGACATGCTGTCGAGAACCAGGAATTCGTTCTTTATTACCAGCCTCGCCTTGATATCGAAACTGGCAAAATCACCGGTGCCGAGGGACTTGCCCGTTGGATGCATCCTGAACGCGGTGTTCTACTTCCGGATAGTTTCATACCGATTTGCGAAGAAACCGGATTGATCGAAGAAGTTGGGCGCTTGGTCCTCGAACTGGGGTGCAAGCAGGCCATTGAATGGGCGCGTCAGGGGCGCGATTTGAGCGTGTCTCTCAACGTATCACCGAGGCAGTTTAGTGACCCCGGATTTATTAACACATTGACGCTGTTGGCCACGGATCCGGATTTCCCGACAGGAAAGATCGAGCTTGAAGTGACCGAAACCGTTCTAATTGGGGATCATGACCTGATTGCTGGCCGCCTGCGCGCCATTACAGCCATGGGGTATCGACTTGCGATTGATGACTTCGGGACGGGCTACTCTAATCTGTCCTACATCTCTCGGTTCCCATTGACGTGCCTTAAGATTGACAGGTCATTCATTTCACAACTTCCTGACACGGGCCCGATCGTTCAATTGATTTTGACGCTCGGTCAGCAGCTTGGCGCGACGGTCGTTTCTGAGGGTGTCGAAACGGCTGAACAGTTGGCGTGGCTCGCCGAACACAATTGTGACGAAGCGCAAGGGTATTACATCACAGCTCCCCTTCCTGTTCCCGAGTTTGAGGCCTTTACGGATAGCGTGCGCATTTTCTAATCTTCATGTTCGCAATGAAGCTGCTTGAGCTAATCTGCGCACTGGACCTTGACGGGGTTCTCATGTCTCTTGTGCCCCTAGCAGGAGATATGAAATGCAACGTAGCCCCGCCGAACTTAGCGATAGAATTGCCCAAGGGCGCGGGGACGACCCCGCCGAACTTGTCCTGCGCGGCGGACGCATTTTTGATGTCATTACCGGAGCTTTCTTAGAGGGTGACGTTGCAATCTGTGGCGATACGATCGTCGGAACCTGCGACAGCTATGACGGCCGCGAGGTGGTCGATGTCACGGGACTAACTCTCGTTCCGGGGTTCATCGACACCCATCTGCATATTGAATCCAGCCTCGTCACTCCGTTCGAGTTTGACCGTTTGGTGACGCCGCTGGGTGTGACGACCGCGATTTGCGATCCCCATGAGATTGCCAATGTTCTGGGCGTCGCAGGCATTCAGTATTTCTTGGATGCGGCGTTGGAAACGGTTCTAGATATCCGCGTGAACCTTAGTTCCTGTGTGCCGTCTACGGATATGGAAACCTCTGGCGCCCGTATTGAAGCGGACGACTTGATTCCGCTGATGGGGCATCCGCAGGTCATCGGGCTGGCCGAAGTCATGAATTACCCCGGTGTGATCCATCAAGACGCAGGTATCATGGCCAAGCTTGAGGCGTTCAAAGGCGGGCACATCGACGGGCATGCGCCTTTGTTGTCAGGGCGCGATCTGAACGCCTACATCGCAGCGGGTATCCGTACTGAACACGAAGCCACCAGCGCTGATGAGGCCCGTGAAAAGCTGCAAAAGGGGCTGCGTGTCCTGATCCGGGAAGGATCGGTTTCAAAGGACCTTGATGCGCTGTTGCCTTTGCTGGACGAACGCACGGCAAGCTATATGTGTTTGTGCACAGATGATCGAAATCCCTTGGATATCGGCGAACATGGCCACCTTGATTACCTTATCAGGACGGCTGTCGCGCGCGGGGTTTCGCCTGTTGCCGCGTATCGCGCAGCCTCTCTTTCGGCGGCAGAGGCATTTGGCCTAAAAGATAGGGGACTCATTGCGCCAGGGCAGAGGGCTGACATTGTGGCGCTCGGAAGCCTAGAAGACTGCGACGCGCAGCTGACGTTGTGTGGTGGTGTCCACGCCGCAGAGGCCGCGTTTAACGCTCGCAAGATTACGCCAGTGATTGGTCGCCAATCCGTAAAAGCGCCCAAGGTATCGGCTAGCGATTTTCGCACCACATCCAACCGCAGCGAAACCGATGTGATCGGCGTGATCCCCGGTAAAATCATCACCGACCACCTGCATGAGGTGATCGAGCCAAAGAATGGCGACAAACAGCCTAATACTCAGCGTGATCTGGTCAAGATCGCGGTGATTGAACGTCACGGAATCAACGGCAATATCGCAACGGGCTTCGTCAAAGGGTTTGGCCTGAAAACAGGGGCCATCGCGTCGACTGTTTGTCATGACCATCACAACATCGCCTGCGTTGGGGCGGATTATGATGACATGGCGCTGGCCTGCAATCGGATGACAGACCTTGAGGGCGGTTTTGTCGTCGCCTCGGGCGGTGAAATTGTGGCGGAACTTGCCTTGCCTGTGGCTGGGCTTATGTCTCTGAAACCGTTCGAAGATGTGCGCGCCAGCCTTGAAACGTTACGGGATGCAGCGCGTGCGCTGGGTGTGACCTTAGAAGAGCCATTCTTGCAGCTCGCGTTTTTAGCGTTGCCTGTGATCCCGATGTTGAAGATCACGGATCGCGGCATGGTCGACGTCGCAAAATTTGAGATAATCAGCTAGGGTCAAAGCCCTGCAATGTTCCATCCGCAAGCAGTGTCACCGTCGCAGGAAGGCCGCGATCCAAGACGGCTTGGGCGTTGGGAATGTCATTTGACGTCGCGCGCCGTGTTGCCGCCGCAGAGCTGAGACCATGACCCAACCAACGTTGGATGAGCCGCGCGCGAAGATCGGGCATCGGGACGTCCAGACGCACCGACAGGGTCCATAGCGGCGCAAGGTTGAACCATGGCGCATCATCAAACAGTAGATAGTTGCCTTCAACGATCACCACTTCGGCGCTGGCCGGCACAATCCGAGCCCCCGCAATCGAGATGTCGCGAGAGCGATCAAACAAAGGCACGGCAACATCGACGCGTTCTTTCAGGCGGCGCACCATATGCACGAACCCAGCCCCATCAAAGGTCTGGGGCGCGCCTTTGCGGGACAGTTCGCCCATTTCGACTAGCACGGCGTTGTCCAGATGAAACCCGTCCATCGGGACCACGGATGTCTCGCATTTTTGATCGTTGAGACGCCGTGCAAGTTCGCTGGCCAAGGTCGTTTTGCCGCTTGCCGGTGGGCCTGAAATAGCAGCCAATACCCGTGCCGGACCCTCTCGCAAAGGTTGGATCAGATCGGACAACGCGTTCACCTGTGGCGTCAGGTCAATCATAGAGGGCTCCTTTGGCACAAGGGATGCACTTAGACGTAAGCATGGGCAAGGCGGCCGTTATGCAGGCGGCAGTTTTCGGCTTGCGTCCTTGCGGGCGAAAGGTTTCATCGCGTCGCCATGGTCGGCCAGAAATGTCCGAACACGTGGTGCATCATGACGCCCGAGTTCACGCAGCCACCATGAAATGGATTTCTGGATGAACCATGCTTGGTCGGTTGTGTAGTCCGCCGCCCAGCCTAAAATCCGTTCCCGCGCGGCCAAGTCAGCCGCCTTGGGGTTGTTCATTTTGGTCCACGGAAGGGTCATCACCAAAGCGGCACGTTTGGTCCACATGTGATCAGATGTTGTCCATGTTTCGACTTCGTCCAGACGGGCAGGGTCCGCAAGGAGCCGCCGGGATCCCGCACCGCACACATGATCGGCAATTGCCCAAGCATCAAACTGAGGAACCCAAGATGTGATTAACTCCCACGCCGCGTCATCTGGCCGAATGCGCGCCTGCACCAAGAGCTTGGCGGCTGCGACACGGCATTCATGGATATTGGTGTCCCAAAGTTCAGATGCGAGCGTCAGACGGTCATCAAGCGAAAGCTCCGCGCGCCAGTCTTTGACGGCGGCGTCGATCGCAGGATTGGCCACACCAAAATAGGGGCGGTCGGCCTTGTGATACTTGCGCATCTCAAGGGCCTTTTGCGCGTCGCCTTGCATCTGCAATGTGGCGACTGCATCTTCGATAGGGATCATTCTACTGTTACCGATTTTGCGAGGTTACGTGGTTGGTCAACGTCTGTGCCTTTGGCGACAGCGGTGTGATAGGCGATCAACTGAGCAGGAATTGCATAAAGGATCGGCGCGATGAAAGAGCCCGCTTCCGGCATCAGGATCGTGTCCCAAACACCGCTCCCAGCTTCTTTGGCACCTTGAGCGTCGGTGATCAACAACACCTTACCGCCACGGGCCATGACTTCTTGCATGTTCGAAATCGTCTTGTCGAACAGGGCATCACGCGGGGCCATAACGATCACAGGAACATGTTCGTCGACCAGCGCGATTGGGCCGTGCTTGAGTTCACCTGAAGCGTAAGCTTCGGCGTGTATATAGCTGATTTCTTTTAGTTTAAGTGCACCTTCATGGGCGAGGGGGTACATCGCGCCGCGGCCCAAGAACAAGATGTCACGCGCTTCTGATAGCTTACGGGAAACGGCCTTTGAGCGATCACCAAGCGTCAAGGCCTGGTTCATCAAACCGGGAACGGATTGCAGCTGCTCAAGCGCCTCGGCGACCTGCGCCGCGTCCATATGGCCACGATCTTGAGCGGCCTTCAGCGCAAGAATCGCAAGGACCGTGAGCTGACAGGTGAACGCTTTGGTGGACGCCACACCGATCTCGCGACCTGCTAGAATTGGCAGTGCCAAATCGCTTTCTCGCGCGATAGAGCTTTCGGGGACGTTGACCACGGAGACGATCTTGTCGGCTTTCTCGTTGCAGTAACGAAGTGCGGCCAAGGTGTCGGCGGTTTCGCCGGACTGGCTTACGAAGAGGGCAGCCGTGCGGTTCGGGATCGGTGGTTCACGGTAGCGGAACTCGGACGCGACATCGACATCAACGGGCAGGCGGGCGATCTGCTCGAACCAGTATTTCGCGGTAAGGCAGGCGAAGAATGCAGTGCCGCAGGCCACCATCGACAGGCGGTCAATCTTCGTGAAGTCGAGCCCACCGTCAGGCAGTTCAATTTTGCCGTCCTTGATGTAGTAGCCCAAGGCATTTGTCAGCACAGAGGGCTGCTCGGCGATTTCTTTCGCCATGTAGTGTTTATAGCCACCCTTATCGACCGCAGAAACGTCGACCTCGATCACGCGCATGTCACGATTTGCGATGCGGCCTTCGGCGTCTCGGATTTCAATGCTTGAGCGTGTGATGATCGCCCAGTCACCTTCTTCGAGGTAGGTGATCTTGTCAGTCATCGGTGCCAGCGCAATCGCGTCAGACCCGACAAAGTTTTCGCCGTCTCCATGGCCGATCGCTAAGGGAGACCCTTTGCGCGCCGCGATCATAAGGTCGTCTTCGCCCTCAAACAGGAAACAGAGCGCGTAAGCACCGTCCAAGCGGGCAATGGTCTTTTCTGCGGCGTCTTGGGGCGCATCGCCCTGATCCAGATAGCTTTGCGCCAGAAGTGCGACGGTTTCTGTGTCGGTATCGGTTTCATAGCCGATGCCTTTGGCAGACAATTCTTCGCGCAGCTCGCGGAAGTTTTCGATGATACCGTTATGAACAACGGCCACGCGACGTGTCTGGTGGGGGTGGGCGTTTTTTACGTTCGGTTCGCCGTGGGTCGCCCAGCGGGTGTGGCCGATCCCAGACTTGCCGGCAAGTGGTTCATGGACCAGCAAATCTTGCAGGTTAACCAGTTTGCCGACGGCGCGACGGCGATCCAGATCGCCACCATTTACGGTTGCAATACCGGCGCTGTCATAGCCGCGATATTCCAGCTTTTTCAGCGCTTCAACGAGGATGGGCGCAGCTTCGTGCCGCCCTAGAACACCTACAATACCACACATTTTCAGGTCTCCTTAGCCGCTTTGGCCTTCTTTGACTTTAACTTTTCGAACATCCGCCGTGCAAATCCGGCTTTGTTTTCCTGACGGGCGCGACCGACAGCCAAATCGCCGTCGGGCACATCGCGTGTGACGACCGTTCCGGTCGCTGTCATGCTTTCGTCGCCCAGTGTAACGGGGGCCACAAGCATGGTGTTTGACCCGACGAAGACATCCGCACCGATTGTTGTTTTGTGTTTGAAAACACCGTCGTAGTTGCAGGTGATGGTGCCTGCGCCGATGTTTGTACGCTCACCTACCTGTGCGTCACCGATATAGCTGAGGTGGTTCACTTTCGACCCTGCATCAAGGTAGGCGTTCTTAATTTCGACGAAATTGCCGATCTTCACACCCTCGGCAAGCTCCGCACCGGGGCGCAGACGAGCATAAGGGCCGACAACGCTGTCACGTGACACGTGGCAGCCTTCTAGGTGACTAAAAGCGCGGATCGTTGCGTTGTTTTCAACGGTCACGCCAACGGCGAACACGACATTCGGTTCAACGATTGCATCTGTGCCAATATAGGTATCATGGCTGAAATAAACGGTGTCGGGCGCTTGTAACGTCACACCGTTTTCCATGGCGTCGCTGCGGGCGCGGGTTTGAAACGCGACCTCTGCAACGGCCAATTCGGCGCGTGAATTGATGCCCATTGTTTCGGCCTCATCGCAGCGCACCACGGTGGCGGATAGCTCTTGGGCACGGGCAATGCCGATGATGTCCGTAAGGTAGTATTCGCCAGCAGCGTTGTCATCTGTGACCTTATCCAAAAGGTCGAACAAAACGTCTGATTTTGCACAAATAACGCCTGAATTACATAGTGTTATGGCGCGGGTGGCGTCATCGGCGTCTTTGTATTCTACGATGGCATCCAGTGCGTCGCCTTTCATCACCAACCGCCCGTAACGTCCAGGGTCGGCTGCGTCAAAGCCCAGTACAACAACGTCGTTTTCTGCACGTGCCGCGATCATAGCCTCAAGTGTTTCAGGTTGGATAAACGGCGTGTCACCGTAAAGCACAATCGCATCGCCCTCAAACCCATCTAGGGCGTCTTGGGCCTGCAAAACCGCATGCCCCGTACCAAGCTGTTCGGACTGTAAAACGACCTGCGCATCATCAGACCAATCGCGCGCAGCCGCTTCCACGAGTTCAGCGCCGTGGCCAGTCACAACAATGGTTTTTTCCGGCTCAAGGGACGCGCCAGACTTCATCGCGTGCACCAGCAACGGCGCACCAGCGATTTTGTGCAGGACTTTTGGCAAGTCGGATTTCATCCGAGACCCTTTACCTGCGGCCAGAATTATCAACGCGACTGCCATGTGCCCAACCCTTATTACTTTTGCGACCTTCATAGCCGTGAATGCCAATAGCGCAAGGCCCGGACCTGATATGGGGGTTCACATCCCGTGTCGCTTGGTTACAGAGACGTTAACACCAGTTTTGGAATAGGGCAGGACATATGAAAACGGTTATCTTTGATCTCGACGGGACATTGGCGGATACATCCGGCGATCTTATCGCAGCGGCAAACGTATGTTTTGAAGGTCTCGGGCTTGGCGCACTGCTTGATCCAGCCACAGATGCGGGGACTGCTTTGCGGGGGGGGCGTGCCATGCTGAAGCTGGGTTTCAGCCGTGTTGAAGGGTTCGGAGAAGATGAAATTCTGCGCCAGTATCCCATTTTGTTGGAGGCCTATGCCCAAGATATCGATACGCATACCGTCCTTTACCCCCGTGCGATGGACGCAGTTGAGGCGTTAAAGGTCGCAGGATACGGCGTGGGCATCGCGACGAACAAACCCGAAGGGCTCGCCGAAGACCTTATGCGCCGCTTGGGTGTTCGCGATGCGTTTGCCTCTTTGGTTGGGGCGGACACTTTGCGAGTGCGCAAACCTGACCCAGAACATTTGTTCGAAGCAGCAAGGCGTGCGGGCGGCGATCCGGCGCTCACGTGTTTGGTTGGGGACAGCGACACTGATCGCAATACATCCAAGAATGGTGGGGTTCCGTCAATCCTCGTGACGTTCGGACCATCGGGTGAAGATATGGCTGCGCTTGAACCAGAAGCCTTGCTAGATGACTTCGCTGACCTTCCCGCTGTCGTGGCCCGCCTACTGGACTGATCGAAACGTGTTGACCCAGTCCAGATGGCTGCGCACAAACACACTATGACAGAAAAATTTACCGGCAGTTTCACCCAACAAGAACCGATCCCACAGGCTGGCATTGATGCCGCCCTTGCCGTGATGAATCACGGACGCTTGCATCGCTATAACACGCAGGGTGATGAGATCGCTGAAACCGCGTTGTTGGAAGAAGAATTTGCAGCCGCAACAGGTGCGAAATACTGCCTTGCGGTGGCGTCTGGCGGATATGCGATGACGACCGCACTGCGCGCTTGCGGTGTGGGACATGGCGATACCGTTCTGACGAATGCGTTCACGCTTGCGCCCGTACCGGGTGCGATTGCTGCGGTTGGGGGGACACCAATCTATGTCGGCGTGACAGAGGACCTTGTCATCGATTTGGATGATCTTGCGGATAAGATCACACAGTCAAAGGTGCTATTGCTGTCACATATGCGCGGCCATATCTGCGACATGGAGGCCCTGATGGCCCTATGCGACGATGCCGGTGTGACAGTGATCGAGGATTGCGCGCACACGATGGGCGCCACATGGAACGGGATACCGTCGGGGCGTTGGGGGAGGTTTGGCTGTTATTCGACGCAAACCTACAAGCATATGAATTCCGGCGAAGGCGGCTTGCTGATCTCGGATGATGCTGAGGGAATGGCCCGCGCGATCATGTTGTCTGGCAGCTATATGCTGTTTGAACGCCACCGTGCTGCACCGCCCGTCGAGACGTTTAAGCAGATCAAATATGAAACACCCAATATATCGGGCCGAATGGACAATCTGCGCGCCGCGATTTTGCGACCGCAATTGGCGGATTTGCAGACCCAATGCGACCGTTGGAACGCGCTTTATCGTGAGGTTGAAACCGGACTGACAGAGACACCCGGATTGCACGTGCCACCACGCCCCGAAAAAGAGGGCTTTGTGGCGTCATCGTTCCAGTTCCTTTTGTTAGACTGGCCCCCTGCAGCCGTTCAGGATGTGATTGCACGATGCCTCGCGCGCGGGGTTGAGCTGAAATGGTTCGGCGGTGCAGAGCCGACAGGGTTCACGTCCCGCTATGACAGTTGGCGGTATGCCCCGTCCGAAAAAATGCCAGACAGCGACCGCATTTTGGCAGGCATCATCGATATGCGCTTGCCGTTGACCTTTACCACTGAGGATTGCACCCTGATTGCGCGTATTATTCGCGCCGAAGTCAGTGCGGTCTATCAAGCCCAAGTGGCCTGAACACCAAACCTTCTACGCGCGGCAATGAAGTGTGAGGTTTATCAGTATGCGTTCGATCCTAATTTTAGTTCTGGGGCTCTCAGTGCCTTTCGGGGTCGCGGCGCAAGATCTGAACGATGACTACGATGACTACGATGTCGCGATTCTTGATCTGTGTTTGGAAAACGCCGAAACGCGTGCTGATCGGGAATCGTGCATCGGGCGTGCGTCAAACGACTGCATGACGACCGAAGCGGGGCAATCAACGCTCGGCCAAGGGTACTGTATGAGCCAAGAGTGGCAACAATGGGATCAGCGTCTCAATACGGTTTATCAGCGATTGCTTGTGCAGCAGGTCGAATTGGCCGAGGACAACGCAGCCTTTAACCCACAGATTCCGGATGCAGTCGAATTGCTGCGGGACATGCAACGCAAATGGGTCGCCTTTCGCGATGCGGCCTGTGATTGGGAATATGTTCAATGGGGCGGTGGAACGGGGGCAGGGCCCGCCTCGGCGGAATGCATGATGCGACTCACAGCCCATCAAACCCTTTTCCTCGAAGGACGAAGCCATTGACCCATTTTGTCAGATCTATCGCAGCCTGCGCCTTGATTGCAGGGCCGGCCGCCGCCGAACCGCAACCCGCTGTGGCGGCGCTGATGCATTATATGGAGGTTGTCGAAACCTGTTTTGACAATGCCGGAGACAGCGAGGCCGCTCACGCCTGTATTGGGCAGGGGGCTAGCCTGTGTATGGACACCGAAGCCGATGGTTATACGACCGTGGGAATGATGTTCTGCTCATTGGCGGAGCACGAAGAATGGGACCGTCTTTTGAACGAGACGTACACCAAGACCATGGCCTTTCTTGAACGCGACGATGCCGCCGAGGCGGAATCGTTTCCTGAATTCGCGAACCGCGCAGACTCATTGCGCGCGGCGCAACGCGCTTGGATTCCCTTTCGGGATGCTGACTGCAGCTTAGAATATGCGATGTGGGGTGCGGGTTCGATGCGCCAAATCGCAGGGGCGGGGTGCAGGCTTCGCATGACCGCAGAACGTACGATTTTCTTGAGGTTTCTTGGGGACCAAATGCGATAGCGCGATGCGCGGCAGTTTGTGTTCTTGCGCTTGCCTAGGGGGGCACCTTATCTAGGTCCAATGTCCCCGCGCCGTTTGTGGCGCGTCCTCTAGATTAGAAAGTTCGCCCCGTGGCCAGCAATGAATCAAAACCGGATTTCTACTCGGGCATTCCATGGGTCTATGTTCCACCAGAGCAAGCCCGCGCGCACCCCAAGGGTCAGTTGAACTGGATCATGTGGCTTATCTCGCTGTATTTCATCGGGATCGGGCTGTTCAAAATCTATTGGATCATCACGTCGGGTTACGGAATTGGCACAGCCTTTTTGAATGGGACGTGGCCGGTGCTGACGGGGGTCGGACTTATGTTGCGGTTTCCATACGCCGTGATGATGGCGGTGATTACCGCGGGGTTCAGTGCTTTCACGTTGTTGCGCGGGATAGGAGACACCGGAACTGTCTTGATATTGATGCAAGCATTGATCGCATTCGGGATCCTGTTTTACTTGATCGATGGGGACCGCCCGAATTTCATCTACCGCCATCGATACCGCAAGTATTCGGCGGCAAATGATGGGTCAGCGCCCGCCGCAGACGACTAACCGAGACGGGAATCAGCAGGGCGCGCATCCCTTCGAACACTTAATCGTTCAAAAGCTGCAAAAATCCCACCGTGAGCAGGGGTTTCAGCCCCGTCCCCCCGTTGACCCCCCTGAGCCAGAGCGGTAAACGCGAGGGGACGCGACAGATGCGCAAACGCGCACCGCCATTATAGGGAGTCTGCAGGTGGAAGAGTTTCTTAGGGAATACTTACCAATCGTCATCTTTCTTGGACTCGCCATCGTGCTGGGAATCGTTTTGATCCTTGCCGCTGTGGTCTTGGCCGTTCGTAATCCTGATCCTGAAAAAGTGTCAGCCTATGAGTGCGGGTTTAACGCTTTTGATGATGCGCGGATGAAATTTGATGTTCGGTTCTACCTTGTGTCGATCCTGTTCATTATCTTCGATCTGGAAATCGCATTCTTGTTCCCGTGGGCCGTGGCCTTTGGTGATATCTCAATGGTCGGCTTCTGGTCGATGATGGTCTTCCTCGCGGTGCTTACCGTGGGCTTTGCCTACGAATGGAAAAAAGGAGCACTCGAATGGGAGTAGCTGTTGGCCAAAACACTGCAGGCGCGGACCCAGAGTACGCAACGCAGACATTGAACAAAGAGCTGACGGATAAGGGTTTTCTTGTTACGTCCTCTGCTGATCTGATCAACTGGGCCCGCACGGGGTCCTTGCACTGGATGACTTTCGGGTTGGCCTGTTGTGCGGTTGAGATGATGCACACGTCTATGCCGCGCTATGATGCTGAACGTTTCGGTATCGCGCCGCGTGCGTCCCCACGTCAGTCCGATGTGATGATTGTGGCGGGTACACTGACAAACAAAATGGCCCCGGCGCTGCGCAAGGTTTATGACCAAATGCCAGAGCCGCGCTATGTGATCTCTATGGGGTCCTGCGCGAACGGTGGCGGTTACTATCACTATTCTTACAGCGTTGTGCGTGGCTGTGACCGGATCGTCCCGGTTGATATCTACGTGCCTGGTTGCCCTCCGACAGCGGAAGCACTGTTGTACGGTATCCTGCAACTGCAACGCAAAATCCGCCGTACTGGCACGATTGTCCGCTAACGCGGGACGGGCCGCCGCGCCCGATACGACCTTCAAAGGGAACGCTCATGTCTGACGACCTCAAAGAACTCGGCCAACACATCGAACTCAAGCGCCCTGATTGCGTGCTGTCTTGGGACGTGACGGGGGGCGAGCTTACAATCGCTGTCGCTCCGGCGAACTTGGCTTCGTTTGTGGAATTTCTGAAGGTTGATAGCTCGTGCAAGTTCAGCTCTCTGGTGGATATCACGGCTGTTGATTACCCGGGCCGCGCTCAGCGGTTTGATGTCGTTTACCACTTCCTGTCCATGTACCAAAACCACCGCATCCGTTTGCGGGTGAAGGCGCGCGAAGATGAAATGGTTCAGTCCATCATCGACGTGCACCCGTCTTCAAACTGGTTTGAACGTGAAGTGTTCGACATGTTCGGCATTATCTTTAAGGGTCACCCAGACCTGCGCCGCATCCTGACGGACTATGGTTTCCGCGGCTACCCGCTGCGCAAGGATTTCCCGACGACTGGCTATACCGAGGTCCGCTACGACGAAGTGCAAAAACGCGTCGTCTATGAACCTGTATCGCTGGTTCAAGAATACCGACAGTTCGACTTCATGTCCCCATGGGAAGGTGCCGAATACATCCTTCCGGGTGACGAGAAGACGAAGGAGGAAGCGAAATGATGGACGGCTTTTTCGCTGATTTCGTTAGCGGTGCCCAATCCAGATGGGTTTTGGCGGTGATCTCTTTCGGATTTCTTTTTGTGATTAAGTTTACCCTTGGAGGGCGTATAAATTGGCTGATGGGCATTGCCATCTTTTTCGTTGTGTTTGTGGTAAACACTCTTGGATTGAGTTCTGAAGCACAAAACATCGGCTCAATAGTTGGATGTGCGCTGCTTGGCGCGATAGGTTATTTTCTCGCAAACTTGGCAAACGCTCAGTGGTCGAAACAGCAAACAAATGAGGCTTCCTCATGATGGACGGCACCAAAAACTTCGACGACGCGCTTACGGGCGAACAGAAGATCCGCAATTTCAACATCAACTTCGGCCCGCAGCACCCTGCGGCGCACGGGGTTTTGCGTCTGGTTTTGGAACTCGATGGTGAGATCGTAGAACGCTGCGATCCGCATATTGGCTTGCTGCACCGTGGCACCGAAAAGCTGATGGAAAGCCGCACGTACCTGCAAAACCTGCCGTACTTTGATCGCCTCGATTACGTGGCGCCAATGAACCAAGAACACGCTTGGTGTCTGGCGATCGAAAAGCTGACAGGCACTGTGGTGCCGCGTCGTGGATCGTTGATCCGCGTGTTGTTCTGCGAAATTGGCCGTATCTTGAACCACCTGATGAACGTCACCACACAGGCGATGGACGTTGGTGCGTTGACGCCACCTGTCTGGGGCTTTGAAGAACGCGAACAGTTGATGGTGTTTTACGAACGTGCCTGTGGTGCCCGTTTGCACGCTGCTTATTTCCGTCCCGGCGGTGTTCACCAAGACCTGCCAGAAGGCCTGATGGAAGACATCGAGGCATGGGCTGATCAGTTCATGGCCCGTTTCATGGTCGATCTGGATGGCCTGCTGACTGAAAACCGTATCTTTAAACAGCGTAACGTCGACATCGGCGTTGTGACTGAAAAAGACATTCAAGACTGGGGTTTCTCAGGCGTGATGGTACGCGGATCCGGTCTTGCGTGGGATTTGCGCCGCGCGCAGCCTTATGAGTGCTACGACGAGTTTGAATTCCAAGTGCCCGTTGGCAAAAACGGCGACTGCTATGACCGTTACCTCTGCCGCATGGAAGAAATGCGTCAGTCCGTTTCGATCATCCGTCAAGCGATCACCAAGTTGCGTGAACCCGAAGGGCAGGGCGATGTGATGGCGCGCGGTAAGATGACCCCGCCGACACGCGCCGCGATGAAGACGGACATGGAAAGCCTGATCCACCACTTCAAACTTTACACCGAAGGGTTCCACGTTCCAGCGGGTGAAGTTTACGCCGCAGTTGAAGCGCCCAAAGGTGAATTTGGCGTGTTCCTTGTGGCGGATGGCTCTAACAAACCTTACCGCGCGAAAATTCGAGCACCGGGGTATCTGCACCTGCAGGCGATGGATCACGTTGCGGGCAAACACCAACTTGCCGACGTTGCGGCGATCATCGGCACGATGGACGTCGTGTTCGGGGAGATTGACCGTTGATGGCTTTCGGTTTGGTGCAACTTTTTCCTTTGGCCATGGTTCTTGCGCCTGGCGGCGTTATGCCTGCAAGCCTATTCGTCATGTTTAGTGGCGCTGCATTTGGGGGCGGACTGTAATGTTCAGAACAGCCTTGGTTCTCTCGGTTGCTGCGACGTCTGCTTTTGCGCAGGGCGCGAGCGAAGCCAATATTGCGGCGATGGTGGCTGCGATTGAGGATGCTGGATGTGTTGTGACGGCGGACAACGGGGATGCTGTTCATCTTGCATCCGGTTTAACCGAAGATGAAACCATGGCCGTGGTCCTTACAATGTATGCGGATGGTATGGTCGCACTCGAAGAAGACGGGACCATGTCCCTTTTCACTGAGGCGTGCCCATGATCCGCGTTGCGCTATTTGTCTGTGCGGGCTTTATGCTTGCGGGCTGTGATGGCGCTGCGACTGAAACACTCCCTGACGGCGTGAGCGCTGCTGACGTCGCCTTGTTTAAATCCGCAGTAACTGATGCGGGTTGTGATATCACGAACGATGATCAAGCTGCGTTGGTCGAAGACAAAACTGGCTTTGACGACGCAACACTTTCGATCATTGTTCAATACCTTACACTTGCCGGCGAAAGCGAACCTCTCGCAACCGGTTTTCGACTGACTTCAGGATCTTGTGCCAATGCTTAGACGCCTCCACCTCGACCAACCCGCTAGCTTTGCTTTCACTTCGGACAACCAGAAATGGGCCGAAGCACAGGTGACGAAATATCCAGAAGGCCGTCAGGCCAGCGCGATCATCCCATTGTTGTGGCGTGCGCAAGAACAAGAGGGTTGGCTGACACGTCCGGCAATTGAATACGTCGCGGAAATGCTGGGTCTTGCCTACATGCGCGCTCTCGAAGTTGCGTCTTTCTACTTCATGTTCCAACTGCAGCCTGTTGGCTCCGTTGCGCATATTCAGGTGTGTGGCACCACGTCTTGCATGATTTGCGGCGCTGAAGATCTTGTCGCGGTTTGCAAAGAGAAGATTGCGCCAAACGCGCATGAAGTATCTGCAGATGGCAAGTTTTCTTGGGAAGAAGTCGAATGCTTGGGCTCGTGTTCCAACGCTCCGATGGCTCAGATCGGCAAAGATTATTACGAAGACCTGACCGCGGCTAAAATGGGTGAACTGATCGACGCGCTTGGCCGTGGCGAAGTCCCTCTGCCGGGCCCACAAAATGGTCGCTACGCGGCTGAGCCTCTCAAGGGGCTGACAACGTTGACAGAATTTGACAGTGGCAATCATCAGTATAACGCGTCCGTACAATTGGCCCATGACATTGGCGATACGGTCAAACGTATTGACGGCACAGAAGTTCCATTGCTCGCGCCATGGAACCAAGCAGCACCAACATCTGGCGGCAAAGCGGCGGCACCCGTCAAGAAAGCGCCTGCTGCAAAGAAAGCAGCGCCAAAACCAGCGGCTAAGAAAGCTACAGCAAAGACGGCGGCCGCTAAACCTGCTGCCAAGGCCGCTGCAAAAGCGAGCACCGCAAAGGCTGCTAAGCCCGCTGCGAAAGTGGCCAAGGCAACACCAAAACCCGCAACTGCGTCGGCTGCTGGCGAAACGAAACCCAGAACAATGTCCAAACCACGCGCGGCGGGTGCGGATGATCTGAAACGCATCAGCGGCGTTGGCCCGAAACTTGAGGGTGTGCTGAACGACCTCGGCTTCTGGCATTTCGACCAGATTGCCAAATGGGGCGCAGGCGAAATTGCTTGGGTCGATAGCCGCCTGAAATTTAAAGGTCGTATTGAACGCGACAATTGGGTTGATCAGGCGACCGCATTCGCCGCCGAAAAGTAAAATAGCGCCGATTTTCGTCGATAGTTTGTAGAAACACCGCTCAAACGCCTTATTTGGGCGGTTTTCGCACGGGTTCCCCTTATCAAGTGCAGGTTGTCCAACTAGGATTGGGCCTGTTGGCATGTCGGGGCGTGAGATTTCGCATGCGCACAGGGAAAGGGTACAACATGAATAATACTTCTTCGAAGGGGACGGGCGCATTTTTGATCGCTGCCTTGTTCGGTCTTGCGGCACTTTTGGTTGCTTGGGGCATTTTGGACTTCCGGTTCTTCGGGTCATTGGTGATTGGTGTGATCGTTGCGATTATCACTTGGGTCGTTCTTTGGCTCGGTTGGGGTAAAGATGATGCCGACACAGGGTCGAGCACGGGGACGTCCGCAGGAACGACAGCTGCAGCTGGTATTGCCGGTGCGGCTGGCATCGCGGGTGCTGCGGCAGGCGCGGCGAAATCAGCAGCGGGATCCGCAGCAAGCACCGCAAAGGACGCCGCATCCGCAACAGCAGACACCGCTAAAAGCGCAGCATCGACAGCTGCTGAAACGGCGACATCTGCAGCGTCAAGCACTGCGGACGTAGCAACCAGCGCGGCCGCAAAGACCGCGGATGCTGGAAAAGCTGCGGCCTCCACAACGGCGTCTGCAGCTAAGGGCGCGGCAAGCACGGCGAAATCCACGGCGAAGAAGGCCACTGGGGCCGCGAAATCTGCGGCAACTGAGGCGAAATCAGCGGGCAAGGCCGCCGGGACGGGCGCAAAGACAGCGGCCAAATCCACGGCGTCGGATGCGGCAACAGCAACCAAAGCAGCTGCATCAAGTGCTAAGACAACAGCGAAAGCTGCAACGTCCAAAGCGAAAGCTGCCGCAACACCCGCGGCAAAGGACAAGAAGACAGCTGCGAAATCAACGGCCGCCAAACCAAAGGCAGCGGCAAAGCCCAAAGCAGCCGCAAAGTCTGCGGCTTCGACGTCGAAAGCCGCTACAAAACCAGCGGCTAAGGTTGCGAAGCCAGCAGCCAAAACAGCAAAACCTGCTGCCAAGTCCACGGCTAAGCCTGCTGCCAAGTCCGCAGCCAAGTCGACTAAGGCATCAGCCAAGTCTGCTGCAAGCGCAACGCCTGAGATTCTAAAGGCAGCGCGTTCGGGCGGGGCTGATGATCTGAAACTCCTTAAAGGTGTTGGGCCAGGTCTTGAGAAAACTCTGAACGAGCTTGGATTCTTCCACTTCGATCAAGTTGGGTCTTGGAAGAAGAAAGACGTTGAGTGGGTTGATAGCCGCTTGAAATTCAAAGGTCGCATTGAACGCGACGGTTGGGTGAAACAGGCGAAAACCTTGGCAAAGGGCGGAGAGACCGAGTTCTCCAAACGCGCGAAGAAGTAAATCATTTCAAATGAAACAGTAAAAGGCCCGCCGGACACCCCGCGCGGGCCTTTTCTTTTGCACTCCCAAAGGGCAAACTGGCGCCATGACCACGCCACTTAATCCCACGGACGCAAAACAGGGCCGCCAAGCTGCAATCGTGATTGCTGTTGCGGGCCTTCTCAGCATTTTTGCCCCCGCGATCACCCGCGTATTGGGCGCTGAGCCTCGGGTTGAAATGCTCTTATACTTAATCTCTCTTGCTGGGTTCATTTGGTCACTGGTGGTGACGTGGAAGCTGTGGCAAAAGACACGGGATAAATGATACCTTTGCCACCTTGCCGGTAAAGACGCCTAACCTAGATCGAGGACTTCGCGATGCTCGCTGATAATGACCGCATTTTCACCAACCTTTACGGAATGCACGATCGCACGCTTAAGGGCGCGCAAAAGCGAGGGCATTGGGATGGCACGGCCAAGATCATTCAGAACGGTCGCGATTGGATCATCGACCAGATGAAAGCCTCCGGTCTGCGTGGCCGTGGTGGGGCGGGTTTCCCGACGGGTCTGAAGTGGTCTTTCATGCCGAAAGAATCTGATGGCCGTCCTGCGTATCTTGTTGTGAACGCTGACGAATCCGAGCCTGGAACATGTAAAGACCGCGAGATCATGCGTCATGATCCGCACACATTGATCGAGGGCTGCTTGATCGCGTCTTTCGCGATGAATGCGAACGCCTGCTACATCTACATCCGCGGTGAATACATCCGCGAGAAAGAAGCGCTGCAGGCTGCTATTGATGAAGCTTACGAAGCGGGTCTTGTGGGTAAGAACGCTGCCAAATCTGGTTGGGATTTCGACATCTATCTGCACCACGGGGCAGGGGCTTATATCTGCGGCGAAGAAACCGCATTGCTCGAATCCCTCGAAGGCAAAAAGGGCATGCCGCGCATGAAGCCGCCGTTTCCTGCGGGCGCGGGACTTTATGGCTGCCCGACAACAGTGAACAACGTTGAATCTATTGCGGTGGTTCCGACCATTTTGCGCCGTGGTCCTGAATGGTTCGCGGGTTTTGGTCGCCCGAACAACGCCGGAACCAAACTGTTTGCGATTTCCGGTCATGTGAACAACCCCTGTGTGGTTGAAGAAAGCATGTCGATTTCATTCGAAGAACTGATCGAAAAGCACTGCGGCGGTATTCGCGGTGGTTGGGACAACCTCAAGGCTGTGATCCCGGGTGGGTCGTCCGTGCCAATGGTGCGCGGTGAAAACATGCGCGACGCGATCATGGATTTTGATGCGTTGAAGGAAAAGGGGTCTTCCCTTGGCACCGCCGCTGTGATCGTGATGGACCAGTCGACCGACGTGATCAAAGCGATCTGGCGCTTGTCCAAATTCTACAAACACGAATCTTGTGGTCAGTGTACGCCATGCCGCGAAGGCACGGGCTGGATGATGCGCGTGATGGATCGTCTGGTGAAGGGCGATGCGGATCCTGCGGAAATCGACATGTTGCTCGACGTGACCAAACAAGTCGAAGGCCACACAATCTGTGCGCTGGGTGATGCGGCGGCTTGGCCGATCCAAGGCTTGATCAAGAACTTCCGCGACGAAATCGAAGATCGTATCGCGCATAAGCGTATCGCTGCTGAGTGAGCAGTTATAGGCTCATCACGCTCCTCGAGCGAGAGACACCTAAATGGTGTGATGAATGCCAGCGCAACGTGAAGGGGGCCGATATACACGATGCGGATTGCCCGAATGCTCCTGAACCGGAGCCTACCTACGCGTTGACTGCAGTGCTGACCGGCGCGCTCGTTTTGCTTTTCATCGCATTTCTGGTTTTTCTTGTGATGTACAATGTCGCCTAGCCAAATGGTTTCACTTGGCGTGTCGTCTACTGAGCTTCTAGAAAATCGACTATAGGTAATAACATGAAATCCTTCCTCGACGGCACCGCCAGCTTCCTTGCCGCCCTTGCGACGATCGCAATCTGCGGTGGCCCTGCGTGGTTTACCTACAAAGCAATCGAAGCAAACGTCGCCCCGTGGTGGGCTTGGTTTTTCATCGTTGCCCTAGCAGGGGTTGGCGTAATCATGACGGTTGCTTTTTTGCGCAAAACCATTGGCGGCATCGCGCCGTCGCGCGAACGGAAACGCCGTTGATGTTCAAGATGACACGTCTGGCGAGCCTCGCACTTGCGGGTTCTTTTGCCGTTCCTGCGACGGCTGACGAAACGCAGCCAGCTGTCGCCGAAGTGATGGTCGCCATGGCGGATGCACGCCTCTCGGATAATTACATTCTGATAGAAGGCGGGTTTTATGATGGCGCGGCCGCGACACAAACTGTGCGATTTATCGTGACGCCAGAAGATGAAGTGCTTTGCACTTTTATAGTTGGCGCGATGTTTGACGATGAAGAGTTTAACGAACCGGCTACGGCAAGGGGCTATGCATTCGAAAAGGCGGGCATGTTTAATGACCTGTCCGAATTCTTGTTGCCAAATAACGCACCCCCTTCGGACGCTTTCACATTCACCATCGAGGCCAAGCAAGACGGCGTGCTGTCTATCAGCTCTCTCGGATGGATGGACCCGCGATATGACCTGTTCCGAAACTACATCGGACTTAACCACAACTCTTGTTGGACCTTTGGCTAATGCTCTTTCAGAAAATGACGACGTTGATGATGCGAACCGCATTCTTATCGCTAACCGTTTTGGCGGGGTGTGTGGGGCCTTCTGCTGCCCCTAATCCCATGAGCGTTCCCAATGTTTTGCAAAGCATGACCCAAACCCGCAGCGAAGTCGGGACGATTTACGTGTCGGGGGGCTATTATGACGGTGCATCAGCGGATCAGACGGCGCGGTTTGTGGTCACACCGGATGATCAATTGATCTGCACGTTCCAGTCGGGTCCGAATGCGTCTTTTGGCGAAACGGAAACCTCTGTAACGGCGCATCGCCTGACTGTACCAGGGCTACATCGGGCTATGATGGGCGTGCTTTCGCAGACCAATGTTGGCCCCGGCGACGATGATTTTACAAACTTCACAGCCGAGCAACGCACACCATCGGGGCTGAACACCACGCAAATCAATATCGGCGACTCGCGAGCAGATGCGCTGCAAAACGTCTTTGTGTCGATGCCTACGCCATGCTGGGCGTTCAACTAATGCATCTCGCTGAACTTAACATGGGCCGATTGCTGGCCCCGACCGATGATCCTCGCGTTGCGGAGTTCATGGATAATCTTGATCGCATTAACGGGTTGGGCAAACGCATGCCGGGATTCGTTTGGATGGCTGAAGGATCGGGCGAGCCCGGCACCGGAAATACGCAAGACGCAGTCGATGGCGACCCGCAGCTCGTTTTTAATCTGACGGTCTGGGAGGACCTGCCGAGCCTTGAGGCCTTCGTCTATAAAACGCTGCATACAAAATTCATGGATCGCAAAGCCGAATGGTTCGAAGTCTTGGACCAACAGCATTTTGTCATGTGGTGGATCGAAGAGGGACATCAGCCCACGCGCGATGAAGCGCTGGCAAAGCTGGATGAGTTGCGCACGAACGGACCGAGCGAGCGCGCATTCGGTTGGGACTGGATTCGCGCCCAAAACGGGTAAAACACGCCGAAATAGCTGATAACGGGGCTTTGCTATTGAATAGCACAGCCGCCTGACGGACATCTAACCCAACCGGCGCACCTGATGCGGCGTATGATTTGGAGTATTGTTATGAAGACCAAGATGACATGGGCGATGGCTGCAACAATTGCGATGACATTAAGCGGCACGGCCTCGGCGAATCCGGGCAATGTCGAACGCGTAACTGAGGGGCTGATCGCTGCGGGTATGGCGATTGAACTGGATGATCATTGTGGCAGCGTCAGTGTGCGCATGATCCGTGGGCTCAATTTTCTTCAGGGGTTAAAGCGTCACCTGTCCGATCTCGGATACTCGAATTCGGAAATTGATCAATACATTGATAATGATGCGGAAAAAGACCGCCTTGAAGCGATCGC
Source organism: Octadecabacter sp. B2R22 (assembly GCF_018861045.1). Classification (GTDB taxonomy): domain Bacteria; phylum Pseudomonadota; class Alphaproteobacteria; order Rhodobacterales; family Rhodobacteraceae; genus Octadecabacter. The sequence goes on along the minus strand of NZ_JAHKQJ010000007.1, from coordinate 1,189,916 downwards.
CCGTCAACGGCTCGCGGATTTGGGCGTGCGTCGTAGTGATCCGTCAACGTATTGCACGGTGGCACGCAGTCAGATGGCGGCGGGCACACAGGTTGGCCAATTGCTAAGATAGTATAAACCCGACTCTTTCAGTCGGATAGCGGGCGCATTTTTATGCGCCCGTTTTGCTTTTTTGGTGGGCAATTCGATACCATTCGCACTGGCAAACCTGATCGTGTCGCGATAGAACCGCAACCAACCTGTGGCCCAAAGTTTTGGGTCATTCGGCAGCAAAGCACTACGGGAACAGGGAACACGTCCATGTCCGATCTGCGCAAGATCATTATCGATGACCAAGAGGTCGAAGTTTCGGGCGCCATGACGCTCATTCAGGCCTGCGAAGAAGCCGGTATTGAAATCCCTCGTTTCTGTTACCACGAACGCCTTTCCATTGCTGGCAACTGCCGCATGTGTCTGGTTGAAGTGGTCGGTGGCCCACCAAAACCAGCAGCCTCCTGTGCGATGCAGGTGCGCGACTTGCGCCCTGGCCCTGAGGGGCAACCGCCTGTTGTTAAAACAAATTCTCCGATGGTGAAGAAGGCACGCGAAGGCGTGATGGAATTTCTTCTGATCAACCACCCGCTGGATTGCCCGATTTGCGATCAGGGTGGTGAGTGTGATTTGCAGGATCAAGCGATGGCTTACGGCGTCGATTTTTCCCGTTTCCGCGAACCAAAGCGCGCCGCGACCGACCTTGATCTTGGCCCGCTCGTAGAGACTCACATGACCCGCTGCATTTCCTGCACGCGCTGTGTGCGATTCACGACCGAAGTCGCAGGGATCACACAGATGGGCCAAACGGGCCGTGGCGAAGATTCGGAAATCACAAGCTATCTGGGCGAAACGCTCGACAGTAACATGCAGGGTAACATCATTGATTTGTGCCCCGTCGGTGCGCTGGTCTCCAAGCCATACGCCTTTACGGCCCGCCCTTGGGAACTGACCAAGACCGAATCTATCGATGTGATGGATGGTCTGGGCGCGAACATTCGCGTTGATACGAAGGGCCGTGAAGTGATGCGGTTCTTGCCGCGTAACCATGATGGCGTGAACGAAGAATGGATTTCCGATAAATCCCGTTTCGTTTGGGACGGCTTGCGCCGCCAGCGTTTGGATACTCCGTACATCCGTGAAAACGGCAAGCTGCGCAAAGCAGGTTGGGACGAAGCCTTGAAAGCAGCTGCCGCTGCGATGACAGGTAAGAAGGTTGTTGGCTTGGTCGGCGATCTGGCGAACACCGAATCTGCGTTCAGCCTTAAGTCATTGATCGAAGGGCAGGGCGGTGTTGTTGAATGCCGCGTTGATAATGCAAAGCTGCCATCAGGGAACCGGTCTGGTTATGTTGGCACCGCAACCATCGAAGACATTGATGATGCGAAGTTCGTAATGTTCGTTGGAACCGATCCTGTTGCGGAAGCCCCCGTGCTGAACGCGCGCGTGCGTCGTGCTTGGTCCAAGGGCTGTAATGTAGATCTCGTCGGTCCGGCCGTTGATCTGACATATGACTACAACCACAAAGGCGATGATCGCGCTGCCTTGCAGAAGCTTTTGGAAACGAAGCCTGCGAAGGCCGTCAAAGAAAACCCATCCGTGATTGTTCTCGGGCAGGGTGCTTTGCAAGAAGCAGACGGTTCGGCTGTTTTGGCTGCTGTCATGCAGATGTGTGAAGAGTCAGAGTCCAAACTGATGATCCTTCATTCCGCAGCTGGCCGTGTTGGTGCGATGGATGTGGATGCGACGAACGCTGATGGTATGAAAGCTGTCGAAAGTGCCGAGGTTGTTTACAATCTTGGGGCTGACGAGGTGGAAATCGCCGACGGTCCATTCGTGATCTACCAAGGGTCACACGGGGATCGTGGTGCGCACCGCGCTGACATCATTCTGCCGGGTGCCGCTTATACAGAAGAAAACGCGGTGTTCGTAAACACAGAAGGTCGCCCACAATTGGCGATGCGCGCTGGGTTTGCACCAGGTGAAGCCAAAGAAAACTGGGCGATCTTGCGGGCGCTCTCTGCTGAACTGGGCGCACAACAGCCTTGGGATAGTCTTGCCCAGTTGCGGCAGGCTCTCATTGCGGCGGTTCCGCATCTGGCGGACATTGATGTCGTTGCTGAAAACGACTGGCAGCCGGTTAAGACAGGCAAGCTGGGTAAGGCGACGTTCCGCGCAGCGGTTGAGGATTTCTATCTGACAAACCCGATTGCACGGGCATCCCAGCTGATGGCTGAGTTGAGCGCAAACGCCAAAGCACGGGCCGAAGCCCCGATCGCGGCGGAGTAAGTGATGCGCTCGGCCCTCATAACCCTCACAGCGCTCGCCGCGTGCGAGACTGTAACGGAGCCTCCTGTAGGTGCCGTGCGTTATGATGGAATCGAGACGCGTCTGTTGGACGGTGATTTGGTCAACTTTCATGTGAAAGCGGGCAACACCTTGGAACAGCAAGATATTGCGGATTATGCGGAATGTGCCGCAGCCCAATATGCGCTGATCCGCGGGTACGGATTTGCGCGCCATGTGCGCACGCAAGTGGACGAAGAGGGTGGCAATTGGACAGGTGATGCGGTTTATACCATCTCGCCGGCTCTGCCACGTGGATTACGAACGATAGATGCGGAAGTCACGGTTGCCGAATGCGCGCGCCGGGCTATTCCGACGGTCTAGGGCCAGGGGTCTAAGGGAACGAATATGGTTGAATTTTTCACCACCACCAATCTGGGAATTGTGCTTTTGATCTTGGGGCAATGCCTTTTGATCTTGTTGCCACTGTTGGTCGCACTTGCGTTCCTGATGTATGCTGACCGTAAGATTTGGGCCGCTGTGCAGATGCGCAAAGGACCAAACGTTGTTGGTGTCTTTGGCTTGCTGCAAAGTTTTGCCGACTTCATTAAATACATCGTCAAAGAAGTCGTCGTGCCTGCGGGCGCCGACAAAGCGGTGTTTTTCCTTGCTCCGATGATCACCTTCGTTCTCGCGGTTATCGCTTGGGCGGTCATTCCGTTCAACGACGGTTGGGTTCTCAGCGATATCAACGTCGCGATCCTGTATGTCTTCGCGATCTCATCGCTTGAAGTCTACGGCGTGATCATGGGCGGTTGGGCCTCCAACTCGAAATACCCATTCTTGGGATCGCTTCGCTCTGCGGCGCAGATGATTTCTTATGAAGTGTCCATCGGCCTGATCATCATTGGTGTTGTTATCTCTACCGGCTCTTTGAACTTTGGCGATATCGTCATGGCTCAAGAGAGCGACTACGGCATCTTTGGCTGGTACTTTATCCCGCACTTCCCGATGTTGTTCTTGTTCTTTATCAGCGCCTTGGCTGAAACGAACCGTCCACCATTCGACCTTCCCGAAGCGGAATCAGAATTGGTTGCTGGTTATCAGGTTGAATATTCTTCCACGCCGTTCTTGTTGTTCATGATCGGTGAATTGATGGCCGTCGTACTGATGTGCGCATTGGTGTCGCTGCTGTTCCTTGGTGGCTGGTTGTCACCGATCGGGTTCTTGCCGGATGGCATCTTGTGGCTGATCGGTAAAATGTTGGTCTGTTTCTTCATCTTTGCGATGGTCAAAGCGATTACACCTCGTTTCCGCTATGACCAGCTGATGCGGATTGGTTGGAAAATCTTCCTGCCGCTGTCGCTGTTCTGGGTCGTGTTGGTAAGCTTCTTGGCGAAATTCGAAGTAATGGGCGGCTTCTGGGCCCGCTGGGCAATTGGGGGCTGATATGACACAGCAGATCGACTACAAACGGCACGCCAAATACTTCCTTTTGATGGACGTCATCAAAGGCTTTGGCCTTGGGTTCAAATACTTCTTCGCCCCAAAGGCGACATTGAACTACCCACACGAAAAGGGACCACTGTCCCCGCGTTTTCGTGGTGAGCACGCGCTGCGTCGTTATCCAAACGGCGAAGAACGCTGCATTGCTTGTAAACTCTGCGAAGCCGTGTGCCCTGCGCAGGCGATCACCATTGATGCGGAACCCCGCGAAGATGGGTCGCGCCGCACGACGCGGTATGACATCGACATGACCAAATGCATCTACTGCGGTTTCTGCCAAGAAGCCTGCCCAGTGGACGCAATCGTCGAAGGTCCGAACTTTGAATTCTCCACGGAAACCCGTGAAGAGCTTTACTACGACAAAGAAAAACTGCTCGACAACGGCGACCGTTGGGAAGCGGAAATCGCACGCAACCTCGAATTGGATGCCCCTTACCGATGAACGCCCAATCCGCATATGAGCGCGGCAAAGCGCTGTCGGAACAGGTTAACCCCGGCATGGAGGACGCTTTGGCGGCCCGCTATGACGCGTTGGTGCCTGGCCTGTCCCGTATGGTCGTAGAGGTGCCTTATGGCACGTTCTATAGCCGCGGCACTGTGGATGAGAAAACGCGCCTGTTGTCGACGATTGCGGCGCTGACCGCACTTGGTGGACAGACGGCGCCACAGCTCAAGGTCAACATCGCCAGTGCGCGTGCCGTGGGTGCATCCCGCGAAGAGGTTTGTGAAATCATTTACCAAATGACGCTCTATGGCGGGTTTCCGTCCATGATCAATGCGATGAATGCGGCGATCGAAGTTTTTGAGGCGGAGGACACCGCATGAGTGACCAAAACCCCTTTGAAGCATGGATCAAAACCAGTCAGGACTGGGCGAAGGGCGTAAGCCCCGAATTCGCCGAGGTCATGGCTGAATCCATGAAGGGTGTGCAGGACCTCATGCCGACGATGCCCAAAGAGATGATGGAAGCCTTCATCGGTAAGGGTGCGAACCCGGATGCTTTGGACGCGAAAACGAAACTTCTACTGACGTTGCAAGGTCTGACGATCCAAGGCGCGATTGCAGAGCCTCAGATCACATTGACAGTGCGCCACGCACTGGAAGCCGGCGCAACGCCGACAGAAGTAACCGAGACGATTGGATTGGCGGGCCTGTTTGGCGGCGCCCTTGGAATGACTAAAGCCCTTGAACTTGCGAACGCCGTGATCAACAAGGCCCCGACTGATAAGGACGCGAAATAATGACCCCAGCTCTGATTGCATTTTACGCATTCGCTGTGACGACGATTGGCGGCGGTTTGATGACCGTTGTTAGCCGCAACCCCGTTCACTCGGTGCTGTGGTTGATCCTCGCATTCCTAAGTTCGGCAGGTTTGTTCGTGCTTTTGGGCGCGGAATTTGTCGCCATGTTGCTAATCATTGTCTACGTCGGCGCCGTCGCGGTGTTGTTCCTTTTCGTTGTGATGATGCTGGACGTCGATTTCGCCGAGCTAAAGGCCGAGATGGCGCGCTACATGCCGCTGGCCTTGCTGATTGGCGTTGTTTTGTTGATGCAACTTGGGTTGGCCTTCGGTGTATGGGGCTTCTCAGAAGGCGTTGATACCCGACTGGCACAGCCGATTTCAGACGCTGAGAACACCAAGCAGCTCGGCATGCTCCTTTATGATCAATACTTCCTGATCTTCCAACTGGCGGGATTGATCCTGCTGGTCGCGATGATCGGTGCAATCGTTCTGACCCTGCGCCACCGCACGGACGTCAAACGCCAAAACGTTATGGTGCAGATGTCACGTGATCCGGCGAAGACAATGGAACTTAAAGACGTGAAACCGGGGCAGGGGCTGTAATCATGATCGGACTTGAACATTATCTTACAGTCGCGGCGGCCTTGTTCGTCATTGGCATCTTCGGGCTCTTCTTGAACCGCAAGAACGTCATCATTCTTTTGATGAGCATTGAGCTGATGCTTCTCGCAGTGAACATCAACTTCATCGCGTTCTCCTCATTCCTTGGCGATCTCGTCGGGCAGGTCTTTACCTTGTTCGTCCTGACGGTCGCCGCCGCTGAGGCCGCGATTGGCCTTGCGATCCTCGTTTGTTTCTTCCGCAACCGCGGGACGATTGATGTCGAAGACGTCAACGTCATGAAAGGCTAAGACCATGGAACTGATTATTCTTTTTGCCCCATTGGTCGGCGCCATCATTGGCGGTTTTGGCTGGAAAATTATGGGCGAGGCTGCGGCACAGTGGCTAACCACTGGCCTGCTGTTCCTCGCGGCGATCCTGTCTTGGGTCATCATGCTGACGTTCGATGCGTCCGCCCATGAAAACGGCTATTACTGGGTCGAGATCATGACGTGGATCCAGTCCGGCACATTGGACACCTCTTGGGGTATTCGGATGGATCGCCTGACTGCGATTATGTTGGTTGTTATCAATACCGTGTCGGCCTTGGTTCACCTGTATTCATTCGGCTATATGGCCCATGACGAACAGTTCCCTGACACGCCTTACAAAGCGCGTTTCTTTGCCTACCTGAGCTTCTTTACCTTCGCGATGCTGATGCTCGTGACCTCTGGCAACCTTGTTCAGATGTTCTTTGGTTGGGAAGGCGTTGGCGTTGCGTCCTATCTGTTGATCGGTTTCTACTATAAGAAACCCTCTGCGAACGCCGCAGCGATCAAAGCCTTTGTTGTTAACCGAGTTGGTGACTTCGGGTTTGCGCTGGGTATCTTTGCGATCTTCTATGTGACTGGTTCCATCAACTTTGATGTGATCTTTGCCGAAGCCCACACAATTTCCGAAACCACGTTGCACTTCTTGTGGCGCGATTGGAACGCCGCCGAAGTTATCGCGCTGCTGTTGTTCATCGGTGCCATGGGTAAATCGGCGCAGCTGTTCCTACACACTTGGTTGCCTGACGCGATGGAAGGTCCGACACCTGTGTCCGCCCTGATCCACGCCGCTACAATGGTTACAGCTGGTGTGTTCTTGGTCTGTCGCATGTCGCCGATCATGGAATTTGCACCATCCGCGACAGGTTTCATCGTATTCCTTGGCGCAACGACTGCCTTTTTTGCCGCGACTGTTGGCCTTGTGCAGAATGACATCAAACGTGTCATTGCTTATTCCACATGTTCCCAGCTGGGTTACATGTTCGTGGCAGCTGGCCTTGGTGTCTATTCGGTTGCGATGTTCCACCTGCTGACACACGCTTTCTTTAAGGCGATGTTGTTCCTTGGGGCTGGTTCTGTGATCCACGGGATGCACCACGAACAAGACATGCGGAACTATGGCGGTCTGAAAGACAAGCTGCCGTATACGTTCTGGGCCATGATGATCGGCACATTGGCGATCACCGGTGTTGGCATTCCATTGCTCTACCTTGGTTTCCCAGTTGGTTTTGCGGGTTTTGTATCCAAAGATGCGATCATCGAGAGCGCCTATGCGGGCACGATGGGTGGCTACGCCTTCTGGATGCTGGTTGTCGCGGCACTATTCACAAGCTTCTACAGCTGGCGCTTGATGTTCTTGACGTTCTACGGCAAGCCACGCGGCGACAAGCACACTCATGAACACGCGCACGAAAGCCCCAAAGTTATGCTGGCTCCGCTGGCGATCCTTGCTGTTGGCGCGATCTTTGCGGGTATGGTTTTCTACAAGCCATTCTTCGGAAACGCGAAATATGTGGGCCAGTACTTTGGCGTTGCTTACGCGGAGCAGGGCCATGGTGACGATCACGCGATGGACGGTCATACGGATGACACGCACGCGGATGACGATCATGCTGCAACCGTCGAAGAGCACCACGACGAAGAGGCTGAAAACCACGGCGATGCGTCTCACAATGATGAGGCCAACGGTTATGATGCCGCCGAGGATGACCATGGCGAAACGCATTACGCATTCGATGGTGAACCGGGTGAGGGCGCAATTTATGTCGCTCACGACAACACCACATTGGATGATGCGCACCTTGTTCCTGTTTGGGTCAAACTCGCGCCGTTCTTTGCGATGCTTCTTGGCTTCGTGACTGCCTACATCTTCTATATTCGTAAGCCTGAACTGCCGCGCAAACTGGCCGAACAGCAGGCTCCGCTTTACAACTTCCTGCTCAACAAGTGGTACTTTGATGAGCTTTACGATGCGATCTTCGTGAAGCCCGCGATGAAGCTTGGTAAATTCTTGTGGAAGCGCGGCGATGGCAATGTCATCGATGGCACGATTAACGGTGTTGCAATGGGTCTTATCCCGATGCTGACCCGTCTCGCTGGGCGCGCGCAGTCTGGTTATGTCTTCACCTATGCATTTGCGATGGTGATCGGGATCGTGGTGATCCTGACCTACTTCACGATCACCGGAGGGTACGAATAATGAGCAACCTTCTTTCTATCACCACCTTCATCCCTGCTATTGCAGCTGCTATTCTGGCCTTGTTCCTGCGCGGTGATGACGAGGCGGCACAGCGCAATGCAAAGTGGCTGGCGATGGCAGCGACGGCGATGACATTCATCGTGTCCCTGTTCATTCTGATCGGTTTTGATGCTGATGACACTGGTTTCCAGTTCGTCGAAGACCGCTCATGGATCATGGGTCTGAACTACAAGATGGGTGTCGACGGGATTTCGATCCTGTTTGTCATGCTCACAACGTTCCTTATGCCGATTGTGATTGCGTCCTGCTGGACAGTGAACACACGCGTCAAAGAATACATGATTGCCTTCTTGCTGCTTGAAACACTGATGCTTGGTGTATTCATGGCGCTGGATCTGGTGCTGTTCTACCTCTTCTTCGAAGCAGGTCTGATCCCGATGTTCCTGATTATCGGGATCTGGGGCGGCAAAGAACGCATCTACGCGTCGTTCAAGTTCTTCCTTTATACCTTCCTTGGTTCGGTGCTGATGTTGGTTGCTATGGTTGCAATGTATTCAGCGGCTGGCACGACAGATATTCCGACACTGATGCAGTTCCCGTTCGGAACTGACACGTTTAGCATCCTCGGCATTCAGATCATCGGCGGCATGCAGACGTTGCTATGGCTGGCGTTCTTTGCGTCCTTTGCGGTGAAAATGCCGATGTGGCCTGTGCACACATGGTTGCCAGACGCCCACGTTCAGGCCCCAACTGCGGGTTCCGTTGTTCTGGCGGCGATCCTGCTGAAAATGGGCGGCTACGGCTTCTTGCGTTTCTCTTTGCCAATGTTCCCGATCGGGTCCGAGGTTATGGGGTCACTGGTGTTGTGGATGTCTGCAATTGCGATCGTCTACACCTCGCTTGTGGCGCTGGTCCAAGAGGACATGAAAAAGCTGATCGCCTATTCATCCGTCGCCCACATGGGTTTCGTGACCATGGGTATCTTTACGTTCAACCAGCAGGGCCTTGATGGCGCGATCTTCCAGATGCTGTCACACGGCTTTATCTCTGGTGCGTTGTTCTTGTGTGTTGGTGTGATCTACGACCGTATGCACACACGTGAAATTGACGCTTACGGTGGCCTAGTGAATCGCATGCCGGCCTATGCGCTGATCTTTATGTTCTTCACGATGGCAAACGTCGGCCTTCCAGGAACATCTGGTTTTGTTGGCGAATTCCTGACGCTGATGGCGGTCTTCCAAGTGAACACTTGGGTTGCTGCTGTGGCGACGACGGGCGTTATCTTCTCCGCCGCTTATGCGCTTTGGCTTTACCGCCGCGTTGTTATGGGCGATCTGATCAAAGAAAGCCTGAAATCCATTACCGACATGACAACCCGCGAACGTGCAATCTTTGCGCCGCTGGTGATCATGACTTTGCTGTTGGGCGTCTACCCCAGCCTTGTCACTGATATTATCGGGCCCTCGGTCGCCGCTTTGGTCGATCATGTTGAAACTGCGCAGGCGGCATTCACGCCGACTGCTGCCGCTGTGGCCTCGCATTAAGGAACCGATCTGATGTTGTCCCAAGACCTGAACACCATCCTGCCGGAAATCATTCTGTCGCTCTTCGCGATGGGGGCACTTCTGGGTGCGGTTTATACTGTAAAAGATAAAAGCGCCGCGCTGCTTGTCTGGCTGACCTCTGGGTTGTTTGTCGCATTGGCCTTCTGGATCGGCACCACAGGCGAGGGCACAACGACGGCCTTCTCTGGTATGTTTGTCGACGACGCTTTTAGCCGTTTCACCAAGGTCGCCATCTTGCTGGCTGCTGCCGCGGTACTGGTGATGAGCCAAGACTACATGCAAAAGCGCGAGCTGTTGCGCTTTGAATACCCACTGCTGATCGCTTTGGCGGTTGTTGGTATGATGGTGATGGTGTCTGCAGGCGACTTGATGTCGCTTTACATGGGCCTCGAGCTTCAATCGCTGGCGCTTTATGTCGTTGCATCCTTGCGTCGTGACTCTGTGAAATCCACGGAAGCGGGTCTGAAATACTTCGTGCTGGGCGCTTTGTCGTCGGGTCTGCTGCTGTACGGCGCATCGCTAACATACGGCTTTGCTGGCACTACGTCCTTTGCTGGTATCATCGAAGCAACAGAGGGCGGCGTATCGCTGGGCCTTCTGTTTGGCCTTGTGTTCCTAAGCGCGGGTTTCGCGTTCAAGGTTTCCGCAGCGCCGTTCCACATGTGGACACCAGACGTCTATGAGGGCTCCCCAACACCGGTAACCGCGTTCTTCGCGACAGCACCAAAAATCGCAGCCATGGCGCTGTTTGCACGGGTCATGCACGACGCCTTTGGCAATTCCATCGCAGACTGGCAGCAGATCGTTGCCTTCCTTGCCGTGATTTCCATGTTCCTTGGCGGGATTGCTGCGATTGGCCAAACTGACATCAAACGTTTGATGGCCTATTCGTCGATCTCTCACATGGGCTTTGCGCTGATGGGCCTCGCGTCTGGTACGGCGTTCGGTGTGCAGGCGATGTTGGTTTACCTCGGCATCTATGTCGCGATGAACGTCGGTACCTTCGCGTTTATCCTCAGCATGGAAAAAGACGGTCGTCCTGTGACAGATATCGGATCGCTTAACATGTATTCTAAACGTGAGCCGCTTAAGGCGCTGGCGATGTTGGTCTTGTTGTTCTCAATGGCAGGCGTGCCGCCAATGCTGGGCTTCTTTGGTAAGTTCTATGTGTTGCAAGCGGCTTATGACGCTGGCCTTGCTTGGTTGGCCGTTGCTGGTGTGATCGCTTCTGTGATTTCAGCGTTCTACTACCTGCGCATCGTGTTCTACATGTACTTCGGCTCCGATAAGGATGACGCATTGGACGCGAATAAATCGCCTGTTTTGTGGGGCTTCTTGATGGCCTCCGCTGCGATCATGGTCTTGGGTGTTATCAACCTCTTCGGGATTGAACCTTTGGCCGAAGCTGCGTCACTCGCTCTTGTCAACTGATCTACCATCGGGCTTTGGTCACATTCATTTCGATGAAGTGACGTCGACCTTGGATGTGGCCCGCGAGCAAGCGGGCCATTTCCCATCTCCCACATGGTTTACCGCCACAGAGCAAACTGCCAGCCGCGGTCGTCGTGGCCGTCCGTGGGTTGCGCCAGTCGGTAACTTTTACGGAACGCTGGCCCTGCCTTGCACTGATCCAAATGCGGCGTCTTTGCGCAGCTTTGTTGCGGCACTCGCATTGCATGATGCGTTGCGTGCCGTGATGGGCGAGGGGCCGACCCTTGCACTGAAATGGCCAAACGATGTCTTGCTTAATAGCGGCAAGGTTGCGGGGATCCTTCTTGAAAGCCTGCAAGTGAATGGCCAGATGTGGGGTGTCGCTGTTGGGATCGGCGTGAACCTGATCGCGTCACCCGAAATGGATCAGGTCGAAAAAGGCGCGGTCTATCCAGTGAACGTGAAGTCCGAAAGCGGTGCTGATGTGTCCCCGACCGTTTTTTTGCACCACCTTGCGACGGCGTTTGCCCACTATGATGAACAGCTCACCACTTATGGGTTTGCCCCGATCCGAACCGCGTGGCTTGCGAAAGCAGCGCGCTTGGGGGAAACGATCACAGCGCGGCTCCCCGCCGAAGCCGTGACAGGACGCTTTGAAACAATCGACGAAAACGGTTATCTGGTGTTGAACACCGCCAAAGGCCCACGAGCGATTGCGGCGGCGGACGTCTTCTTCTAAGGAACTTGCATGCTTCTTTGCATCGACACAGGCAACACGAACACTGTCTTCGCCCTTTGGGACGGGGATGAGTTCCTGTGCACATTCCGAACCGCGACAGAGTGGCAGCGCACAGCGGATCAGTATTTCGTTTGGTGGAGCACGCTTTTGGCCCATCACAAGATTGATGCGGATGTGACCGAGGTGATCATCTCATCAACCGTTCCGCGTGTTGTGTTTAACCTGCGGGTCATGGCGGATCGCTACTTTGACACGCGGCCCTATGTGGTCGCCAAACCGGATTGCTTGCTGCCTGTGCCACCACGTGTGGACGAAGGGACGGCCGTCGGTCCAGACCGACTGGTGAATACTGCTGGGGCGTTTGATCGCCATGGCGGTGATTTGATCGTTGTCGATTTTGGCACCGCGACAACATTTGATGTGGTCGCAGAAGATGGAGCCTATGTAGGTGGCGTCATCGCACCCGGTGTGAACCTCAGCCTTGAGGCCTTGCACCAAGCGGCGGCAGCCTTGCCGCATGTAGATATTACCAAACCACAGTCCGTTATCGGTACGAACACCGTGGACTGTATGCAATCGGGCGTTTTTTGGGGCTATGTCGGCCTTATCAATGGCGTCAGTGAGAGAATTAAGGGTGAGTACGACCGCCCCATGACTGTCGTAGGAACTGGAGGGCTCGCACCATTGTTTTCAAGTGGTTACGCCCTTTTTGATACAATTGAAGATGACCTGACGATGCACGGGCTGACCGTGATCCACAGGTTCAATAAGGACCAAAATAACTAAAATGACTAAAGCTAGATTGATGTATCTCCCCCTCGGCGGAGCGGGCGAGATCGGTATGAATTGTTACGTCTATGGCTACGGGCCAGAAGGCGCAGAGCGGCTGATCGTGGTCGACTTGGGCGTGGCGTTTCCAGACATGGACAGCACCCCTGGCGTGGATCTGATCTTTGCGGATATCGCATGGTTGGAAGAACGCAAAAACCAGATTGAAGCGATCTTTATCACGCACGCCCACGAAGACCACGTCGGCGCGGTCGGCCATCTTTATGAACGTCTCGGCGCGCCAATTTACGCCCGTGCGTTTACGGCCAACATCGCGCGGCGCAAAATGACCGAGCATGGCTATTCCGAAAAATCGGTCACCACGGTCGGCAAATGGCCTGAGACCGTAAAGAAGGGCCCGTTCGAAGTTGGCTTCGTGCCGATCAGCCACTCGATCCCAGAAAGCAGCGGCTTGGTGATTGATACCAAGGGCGGGCGCATCATCCACACGGGTGATTTCAAGATTGATGTCGAACCGGGCATTGGTGAACCGTTTGATCACGACCTCTGGGCCTCGCTTGGCAAGGACGGGGTGAAGGCGATGGTCATCGATTCGACCAACGTGTTCTCCACAGAAGAAGGCCGTAGCGAATCCACGGTCGGCCCAGAGATCGAAAACTTCCTCAAAGATGCCAAGGGCATGGTCGCAGCAACGACCTTTGCATCCAACGTCAGCCGCGTGCGCACGATTGCGCTGGCCGCACAGCGGGCAGGGCGGTCTGTCTGCCTGTTGGGCCGCTCCATGCGCCGCATGGTCGAAGCCGCGACAGACGTGGGCATCTTGGAAGACTTCCCACCTGTCATCAGCGCCGAAGACGTCTCCAGCATGCCACGCGAAAACGTACTGCTGCTGGTAACGGGGTCACAGGGCGAACGCCGTGCCGCATCTGCGCAATTGGCGCGGGGCAAGTATATGGGCATCACGATGAAAGAGGGCGATACGTTCTTGTTCTCATCCAAGACTATTCCCGGCAATGAAAAGGGAGTGATCTACATCATCAACCAATTCAGTGAGCTCGGTGTGGATGTCGTGGACGACCGAAGTGGCCTTTACCACGTGTCTGGGCACGCCAACCGTCCTGATTTGGACGTCATGCGTGATCTGGTTAAACCACAGACGGTTATCCCGATGCACGGCGAACACCGCCACCTCCGTGAACACGCGAAGATTGCGGAAGAAGCCGGTGTTCAAAGCGTTCTTGCGGTGAATGGCATGATGATTGATCTGTCTGGCAACCAGCCGAAGGTCGCGGAATACATCGAAACGGGCCGCACCTATTTGGACGGCACTGTGAAAGTAGGCCAGTTTGACGGAGTGGTGCGGGACCGTATCCGCATGGCCCTGAACGGCCATGTGATTGTGACGCTTATCATTGATGAGGATGGTGATCCGTTGGGCGATCCGTGGTGCGAAGTGATGGGGCTGCCAGAAACGGGCCGCAACAACGCGCCATTGGTTGATGTGCTGGAGGAAGACCTCAGCCAGTTCATGGGCCGCGCCAAACCTCAGACAATCGCCGATGACACGAAGCTCGAGAAAGAACTCCGCACACTCGCGCGCAAGACGTCTCAGGCTGAAATCGGCAAAAAGCCCGAAGTTTCTGTGATTATTTCACGGCTTGGCTAAATCAGTGGCGCGCCCTAAGCGGGGCGCGTCAACTTACCGACCAGGCGTCGCGCGATAGGGGCGACGACCAAGACCGTTGGAAACGCAACAAGCCAACTGGTCCCCCATGAGCCGATCCAGTTACCGAAGAACGTCATATCGGTGTCCAAAACGCGCCAAGTCGCGATCGCGGAAATGATGCCGGACATCAATCCAGACAAAATGAATCCAAAGAGGATCGGTGCAAATCTTGCGGGTATCATGTGCAAACTCCTAAACTGATCGGTTTCGGTATGAAGCGATTGCGTAGGAAAGTGTATAGGGGGCGCACCCGTAAAGGTGCGACAAAAACCACAATTTTTGGCTTAGTTACCCCTGGCGCTCGTCAAAGCTTTTCATAATGAAATCAGGGGCATCGTCGCCCATGCCGACGATCGCAGGACCGTGGTCTTGATTGTTGCGGCTACGTCCTCGGCCGCCACGGGTGCGTTTTGGTTTGTCAGACTTTGGCTGTTCTTGCTCAGGCTTTGGGGCCTCGGCATGTGCGACATCCTTGGGTGCTTCGACAGTTGAAGCGTCAGCTTTGGGCGCGTCTTCCTTCACCACTTCGGACGTTTCGACCTTGTCGGCGGCAGGTTTGCGTCCGCGTCCACCACGTGAACGGGTGCGCTTTGGCTTGTCTTCTGACTTAGCCTCTTCGGTTGCAGCAGCAGGAGCGTCCTTGGGCGCCTCCGCCTTTTTAGCGGTCTCCGCCTTTGCAGCACCTTTGAGGTCAATGCGAGGGATTTCCATCTCAACGAGGCGTTCGATGTCGTCGAAGTTCTTTTCGTCGCGGGCCACGCAGATCATGATCGCGGTGCCTTTTTTGCCAGCGCGACCAGTACGTCCAATACGGTGCACATAGTCTTCGGCATGGCTTGGAACGTCATAGTTAAAGACGTGCGATACGTTTGGAATGTCCAAACCGCGGGCCGCAACGTCAGACGCTACGAGGAATCGCAAAGATCCATCGCGGAACCCATCCAGCGTGCGCATGCGGTGTGATTGATCCAGATCGCCGTGAATAGGGGAGGCGTTATAGCCATTTTTCTTCAAGTACTTAGCGACGGCATCGACATCGATCTTGCGGTTACAGAAGATGATACCGTTGCGGCACTCCTCGCCTTCGGACTCGATCAGATCACGCAAAAGGCGCTGTTTATCAGCGGCCGATTTGGTGGACTTCGCCATCACCACACCTTGTGTGATGTTTTCAGACGTCGTTGCCGCGCGGGCGACTTCGATCTTGACCGGGTTGGACAAGAACGTGTTTGTAATCCGCTCAATCTCTGGCGCCATCGTCGCCGAGAAGAACAGCGTCTGGCGGGTGAATGGCGTCAGCCCGAAGATGCGTTCGATATCAGGGATGAACCCCATGTCGAGCATACGATCGGCCTCATCGACCACCATGATCTTAACGTCAGACAGGATCAGTTTACCGCGTTCGAAATGGTCGAGAAGACGGCCAGGAGTTGCGATCAAAACGTCTACACCGCGATCGATCAGGGCGTCTTGTTCTTTGAACGATACGCCACCAATCAACAGGGCCTTCGTCAGTTTCGTGTGTTTGGCATAGGCGTCGAAGTTTTCGGCAACCTGTGCGGCCAGCTCGCGGGTCGGGGCCAGCACCAAGGAACGCGGCATACGCGCCCGTGCGCGGCCGCGCTTGAGCATGGAGATCATCGGCAGCGTGAAGCTGGCGGTTTTACCTGTACCTGTTTGGGCGATGCCAAGAACGTCCTTGCCTTCGAGGGCAGGGGGAATCGCTCCGGCTTGAATAGGGGTCGGCGTTTCGTAGCCGGTTTCTTCGACGGCCTTGAGGACCTTCTTGTCGAGATTTAAGTCACTGAATTTGGTCAATTTCTTCCTTTCGCGGAGTTTGCAGCTAGATGCCGCAATCGTCACGCGGCTGGGTTGGCCGTATTGCCACCCTTTGGGTGCGGTTGGGATACGCCCGAAGTTGTTTAAGGTCAAGTAAACAAAGGGCTTTGCGCAGAGGGGTGGAGAACTGGCACATATCCGTTGCGCAAAACATCCACCATTGGCGGCGCCGTAAGCAGTGTGACCATTCCAGACGGACGCGGTTGGGGGGCGCCATATCCATCTGTCATGTAGGGTAGGGCGGCGTCACCGGTTAACAGGAGGACGCGGTCAGTTTTGATAAATGTTCCAGCAGGCAGGCTATCTGCATCGGCCGTATGGGTTTGAAGGCGGCGCGCGCCATGGACTGCGCGTGCGCGGTGCAAATCGTCGTCCATGTGTGGCGCACTTGGTGTGCCACCCCATGCATCTTTAAACGCGTTGTAGCTTTTCCGGCGGCAGTAGGCGCATGGGCGATGCCCCGCAGCCAGTGCGACCGCTTCGTCCAGAAAGAACAACTCGGTCCAGTTGCGGCCCGTCATAACGTCACGGCGGCGGCCTTGCCAATCAAGCGTGCAACAAATCCAAGCACGGTGTTTCCACAGTGCATCGCCCATGACCTTGTCAGAGGTGTGTAATATTCCGCGATTGCCTGTGAACAATCCCCGTGACGCGTGGTCCGTGATCTGTCCATCCGGTTGAACGCGATTGTGTAGGGGCATTAGCCGTCGATCAAACTCGCGTCGCGCATGATCGTTGTCTGGAAGGTTTCTGGGTCCGTCACGGCTTCGAGTGCGCCGCGCAAAGTGACCCGTGTGCCATCTTCATAGCCGATCGGGTCGGCCATAGAGACCTGCAATGATGTGCCGTGTTCGGGTGACCCACAGAACGGGCAAAACCCGATGTCTGAAATCAGAATAAAGTCCGTGATTTCGGCACCCTCGGCCAAGGGAACCAAATAGCCAGTGATATCAAATTGTTCGATGCCGTTTTCAACGGCTGTTGGGAACACTTTGCGCACTTCATAGCTTGTGCCTGTGATGACCTCATCGACTTCAATCGCGGCCAGCAAATCCCAAGCGTCGCTTGTTTGTTCTGCGGTTGCCCCCGTTGCGAGAGCGAATGGCGCGCTTAGTGCGATCAATGAAACAGTGCGAGTGGTCATGTTCGGGCTCCTTGGTCTGCCGATAAGCTAACCGCTCATTCCCACGTCTGCCAGTGTCCAATCAAACGATCGGCAACTTGTTGCGGATCAGACTCAACCAGCCATCATTTCCTTGGTCGAGGTGAGAGAAACATCTGGGTAATCGCGGGCGACGCGGTCGATATCCCACTGCAAGCGGGTCAGGTAAACGGTGTCGCCGTCGCTGTCGGTGCCGATGTGCTGCTTGTTGGCTGCGACGAACTTATCCACCGCGTCTTTGTCACCCGAAACCCAACGTGCGGACGTGAACTGGGATTGCTCAAACCGCACAGGCAACCCGTATTCCATCTCAATACGGCTCGCGAGGACTTCGAATTGCAGCGGGCCAACGACGCCAACAATAAAGCCGGAGCCAAAGCTCGGCTTAAAGATTTTGGCCGCGCCTTCTTCGGCGAACTGCGTCAGTGCCTTTTCCAGGTGCTTTGCCTTGAGAGGATCACCCGCGCGCACGCCTTGCAGCAATTCCGGTGCAAAGGACGGGATGCCTTTGACTTGCAACGCTTCGCCTTCGGTCAGCGTGTCGCCGATGCGCAATTGACCGTGGTTGGGGATGCCGATGATATCGCCAGCCCATGCTTCTTCTGCCAATTCGCGATCAGACGCGAGGAACAACACAGGGTTTGAGATCGCCATAGGCTTTTTGGTGCGCACATGGGTCAGCTTCATGCCGCGTTTGAAATGGCCCGACGCCATGCGCACGAACGCCACGCGGTCGCGGTGTTTTGGATCCATATTGGCCTGCACCTTGAAAACGAAACCCGTCACTTTGGTTTCGTCAGGGTGAATGACGCGCGGTTGGGCGGATTGCGGCTGTGGCTCGGGGCCGAATGCGCCGATCCCTTCCATTAATTCACGCACCCCGAACGAGTTGATCGCGGAGCCAAACCAGATGGGTGTCATGGTGCCTTCAAGGACGGCTTCGGGGTCGAGTGTGGGCAGCAATTCCTTGGCCATCTCGATCTCTTCGCGGAACTGTTCCAGCAGCGCCGCAGGAACATGTTCTTCCCACTTTGGGTCGTCTAGCCCGTTGATTTCGATGCTTTCGGCAACGGTGTTACGGTCGGCGCGGTCCATAATGTCCAGACGATCGCGCAGGATGTCATAGCAGCCGATAAAATCACGACCAACGCCAATAGGCCAAGACGCAGGTGTCACGTCAATCGCAAGGTTTTCTTGGATTTCGTCAATAATCTCAAACGTATCGCGGCTTTCGCGGTCCATCTTGTTACAGAACGTCAGGATCGGTAGGTCACGCAGGCGGCAGACTTCGAATAGCTTTTGCGTTTGGGATTCAACACCCTTGGCGCCATCAATCACCATCACGGCGGCATCAACGGCGGTCAGTGTTCTGTAGGTGTCCTCGGAAAAGTCCGAGTGGCCCGGCGTGTCGACAAGGTTGTAACGCAGCGACCCTTTGGCACTGGCGAAATCAAACGACATCGCGGAGGCCGAGACCGAAATCCCGCGATCCTTTTCCATCTGCATAAAGTCGGACCGCGTGCGGCGCGCCTCACCTTTGGCGCGCACTTGGCCGGCCATCTGAATAGCCCCACCAAACAACAGGAACTTTTCCGTCAGGGTCGTCTTACCGGCATCTGGGTGCGAAATGATCGCAAAGGTGCGGCGGCGGGCAATTTCAGCGGGAAGGGGGGCACGATCTGTCATGCCCCGCGCTATAGCGGTGTGGCCGCACAAGGGCAATCGCGACGACGTATTCGGGGCTAGTTCGTGGTGGCGACCACGATTCCACCCGGCACCTCCTCACCATTTAGGGTGAATGTGCTTTGGGATGTGGTCGTATCCCCCAATACGCCAACGATTGGCGTACCGATTAAGTGACCTTCCCAGAGTGCATCGACACCGATGACATAACCGCCGCCTGTCAACGTTCCCGTTAGCGCGGCATCAACGTCATTTGGGTTTTCCGAGCCGAGTGCACCATTGGAAAACACCAAGGAGCCATTGAAGTCACTGAAGTCTTCTTCGCGATCAACTCCGGTAAACCCGCCGATCCGCCCTGTGACCTCAGCGTTTTCAAAATCCACTGTGATTTCTGCATCCCCAACCAAGGCGACGCCGACACTGGTGTCGCCCACGCCCATTGACGCTTCGCCGCGATAGGTCGACGCGCCTGTATCAGGAACCGCAGCATAGGCGGTGTTGGAGCGGGACTGAAGGCTGCTCAGGCTTGCTTCGTAGGTGCTGCGTTCATCGGCAAAATCAAGCGCGTCTTGAATGCCACCACAGGCGGACAAGGAACCACAAGCGGCAACAAGGATGAGGGCGGGGGGGGTGCGATAAATATCCATGTCGCATCGCTAGTCAAACGAGGTTAACGTGCGATTGAACTTACAATTTGAACTAAAACAATTGTTTCTTAAGTGAGGACAATCACCCGTTTGGCAGGATCAACTTGACGAGGCGCGTTTCAGCAACGAGACGATATCTGGCCTGTTGGCAAGGCTTTCGGTGACCTCAAAGTCGTGATGGGGTGCTGCCGCGTGATCGGGGATGAATTCGCCGTCGGCGACGTCTTCGGGGAGGGCCTTGCGGGTTCTGGAATCTACCAATAGCGTTTCGGCAGCGATCCCTTCTGCGTAGATGATTTGGTGATCATCAAACAAAATCTGGAAGTAATCCACGAAACCGCCGTCGAGCTGATACACGCTATCCCCATTGATCAGGTGTCTGACTTTGACCAAAACTTCGGAGCGGCCCGCGCCAAGGCGGTCTTCGCGTTGGTAAATGAACAAGCGGTGGTCGGGTGACAGGATCAGATCGCGGGAGTTAAACAGCGCGCCTGCAGATATAACGACAGGGGCAAAATCACCGACGGCCCGAAGCGTTGTTTCGCCGATCCAGCGAATTGCTTGCGGTCCGGCGTCGCGCGTCAGAACGCGGTCACCGATTTTCAGCTCTTCGATCGGAACCTGGGCGCCGGACGCCAATGTGATGTGGGTGCCACGGGCAAATCGCACGCAGGCGACATCCCCAAATTTCGCGGCTGCTGAATCGCGGTCAGCCCCAACAAGGCGATAATTGCTTTCAGGTTCGAAGGTCGCCAGTGGCATCAAATACACCTCGGCGGCCTCGTCCCCTTCGACTTCGACCAAAACCAAAGCTTCATAGGTGGTGCTGTCACGCGCCATGAGCGTGATCGTACAATCCAGATAAAGCGGGTTCCCCGGCGTTCCGACTTCCGTCTCGGGGGCAATGATGAACGCGGACCCGTCGCCTTTTTCATAGATCAACGCTTTGCGCTGCGACCCTTCTACCAACTGATAAACGTCATCGAGAACAAGTTCGTCCATGAACGACATCACGTCGCCTTCGGCCACACCGTCCGTAACCACAAAAGCGTCAGACGGGTAGACAGCTATGGTGTTCTGGTTCGACTTGGACATAGATGGAAACTCAATTCAACAGGGGTGGTCAACTGCGTTAGACCTAACTTAGAAATTGGGCCAAACGACGACAAAGTTCCGTCGGGTCAGAGGCAATTGACGCCTAGGTAACCTATGTGACTTTGTAGGCCAAGAGCATGAAACGATAACGGAGGTAGTGACATGGATATGGGAATTAAGGGTAAACGGGCGTTGGTTTGTGCGTCGTCAAAAGGATTGGGCCGCGGTTGCGCCGAGGCTTTGGCGGCTGAAGGGGTCGATTTGGTCCTGAATGCACGCGGCGCGGATGCGTTGGAAACTACTGCGCAAGCGATCCGCGATGAACACGGTGTCGATGTGGTTACTGTCGCAGCCGATGTCACGACCCAAGATGGCCAAGTCGCTGTCATTAAGGCCGCGCAAGGCGTTGATATCTTGGTGACAAACGCGGGTGGTCCACCTCCGGGGTCTTGGGCTGACTGGGGTCGGGATGATTTCATCGCCGCACTCGACGCAAACATGCTGACGCCCATTGCTCTTATCCAAGCACTGGTGCCAACGATGATGGATCGCGGCTGGGGCCGTGTGGTCAACATCACATCTGGATCGGTTAAGGCACCAATTCCTGTGCTTGGGCTGTCCAACACCGCCCGCACAGGATTGACGGGCTTTGTTGCAGGAACATCGCGTCAGATTGCTGGATCTGGTGTCACGATAAACAACTTGTTACCGGGTATTCATGCCACGGATCGTGCGCAGTCCTTGGACAAAGGCGTCAGCGACGCACAAGGCATTTCCATGGAACAAGCCAAGACAAACCGCGAAGCAACGATTCCTGCAGGGCGTTATGGCACCCGAGAAGAATTCGGCGCGGCCTGTGCGTTCCTGTGTTCTGATAAGGCCGGCTTTATCGTCGGACAGAACCTGTTGTTGGATGGCGGGGCGGTGAACGCAACGATCTAGCGTGGTGGCGGGTCATCTCTTGCTCTGGGGCGTCTGCATTGCTATCTGCCTTAATTATCCGATATTTTCGGTAAGGATTAAGGCCGTATCCACGTGACAGACGCTCCTCGCTTAGAAATCAAGTCGTTATGCCGCTCTTTTGCGGGCCGTAAGGTCGTGGACGATGTCTCGCTGTCGGTGATGGCGGGGCAGGTGACCTGCCTGCTTGGCCCGTCCGGTTGCGGTAAATCAACGACGTTGCGGATGATTGCCGGTATCGAGATGCAGGATTCTGGTTCGATATTGTCGGACGGTGAATTGCTCTGCGACACGGTCTTTCGCGTCCCGCCAGAGGGGCGCGGCATTGGGCTGATGTTTCAGGACTTTGCTTTATTTCCGCACCTAAGCGTTGCGGGCAACGTGGCCTACGGGCTGTCAGGCAGCACGCGCAGCAACCGCGCACGTGTCGAAGAATTGCTCGAACGGGTCGGGATGTCTGCCCATATCGATAACTACCCGCATGAGCTTTCTGGTGGTGAACAGCAGCGGGTCGCGCTTGCGCGGGCCTTGGCACCACGTCCACGGATCATGTTGATGGATGAACCGTTTTCAGGCCTTGATGATCGCCTGCGCGATGAAATCCGTGATGAGACTTTGGACGTTCTGAAATCTGAGGGTGCGGCTGTTTTACTGGTCACCCATGAACCGGGCGAAGCAATGCGCATGGCCGACGAGATTGCGCTGATGAGGGATGGCAAGATCGTCCAAAGAGGCGCGCCCTATAACATCTATAATACGCCCGTTGATAAAGACGCGGCTGGTTTCTTTAGTGATATCAACGTTGTGCCGTCCGAAGTGAATGGCGCGTTGGCCCATACCGCGTTCGGACGTTTCCTTGTTCCGGGCGTGGGGGATGGCACTGCCGTCGATATTGTTGTGCGGCCTCAGCATATCAAGATCGACTTTGACCGATCCGGCAAAGGCCCCAATCCGACGATTGCGGATGGCACACCCGCACGCGGTGTTGTGAAACGCGCGCGTTTTATGGGTAATGAAAGTCTGGTTGAATTTGTGCTGGATGATCGGTCTTTGATGAAAGCCATTGTTCCGTCCGTCTTCCTGCCCAAAGTCGGCACGGTGTTATGGCTGATGATCCGGCGCGACAAATGCTTCATCTTCCCGCGCAGCTAAACGTTCATAATCGATCAACCGCTTGCCGTCTTCTTCGACAAACAGGGATGGCAGCACACGCATCCCCGTAATCTGGTCAATACGCAGGTCATCGAATTTTCGTGTTGTATCGCACCAGACAACGCAGGTCCAAAGCCGTCCCCAATAATCCAGCTGAAGAGGGCGGACCGTGCGATCGCGGCCCGCAATACTAAGCGATAGTTTCTGACGTGCCCGAATGGCGGCGCGAATTTTAGGTAAATGTTGGAACCCACGGGCGGCATCCGCAAAAGGGTAAACCGCCAAGGTGTTAGGCGCATTCATTTCGGGTAGAACCCCGTCCAACTTTGCTGCAAGGCTGGACGCAGCGGCGGCTAGATCAGGGTCCTGCGCCTGTCCCATAGCCGCAAGACTAACATGCAGCGCCTCAAGTTCGGCCATGCTCAGGTTCAGCGGCGGCAGCGTGATGGCGGCGGTGACGCGGTATCCCGTGCCGCGCTCCCCCTCAATCGGGACGCCGGACGCGGCCAGCGTATCCATATCGCGATAGATCGTGCGCAAAGAGACCTCCATCGCGCGGGCCAGATCGGCGGCGCGGTGCAAATCACCATCCCGCAGGTGGCGAATCAAATTCATCAGTCTGTCAGCGCGTCTCATGAGCCCTCTCTGGTGGTTAGTTTTGTCAAAAAACTGTCAGTTGTCAATTTAGTGACACAAGAAAGCTAAAACCCTTACAAATATGGGGGTATTTTTGCAGTTTCCCCCTTTCATATCCGCCCAAGCCCCCCTAAGTCTGTTTCCTGCAATGCCAACGCGGGCCAAATGCCCGCCCCTCGTGGAGAGAACACATGCTCAACAATATCGGCCTTCCTGGCCTTCTTCTGATCGCCGTCGTGGTGCTGGTCCTGTTTGGCCGCGGCAAAATTTCGTCCCTGATGGGTGAGGTCGGCAAAGGCATCACTGCGTTCAAAAAGGGCGTTGATGACAGCAAGACCGAAATCGAAGACGCAATGGCTGATGAAGCCAAAGACGTCACGCCGTCTGAAGACGAGACCAAGGTTTAATAACCTGCTCTTTTCTCACTTAATTACCGGAGGCGTGTCTTGCCCAATCTAAGCTGGATGGAAATGTTGGTCGTCGGGATCGTGGCACTGGTTGTCATTGGTCCTAAGGATTTGCCGGGTATGTTCCGGCAAGTTGGCCAATTCGTGGGTAAGGCCAAAGGCATGGCGCGGGAGTTTTCCAGCGCCATGAATGCCGCCGCTGATGAGGCGGGCGTCAAAGACATCAACAAGACGCTTAAAGCGGCTGCTAATCCGCAGAAGTTCGGTGTCGACAAAATCCGCGAAGCAACGAAGATGCAGGGCGGATCGATGCCTGAACCTGATGCTAAGCCGGAAAACGAGACTGACAAGCTGCGTGCAACCATGACGGACGAACGCAAGGCGACCGCCAAAAAGATGAGCGATGCCATGGCCAAAGCGGCCAACGATCGTGTGGCGGCTGAAAAGGCTGCCGAAGCGGCAACCAAAGCACCAGCGGGCGCCGCGAAAGCCGCACCAAAGGCTGCAAAGGCAGCGCCAAAGACTGCGAAAGCCGCAAAACCGGCCGCCAAGCCTAAAGCCCCGCCTAAAGCCGGCGCTAAGAAAGCACCTGCCAAGAAGGCCGCGCCAAAGGCGAAGGCCAAGCCAGCAACATCTGCAAAAACAGCTAAGCCCAAGGCCGCTAAGGCCTCGAAGGACGCGAAATGAGCCAGACTGATACGTCCGAAGACGGGCTGAATACCGATGAAATGGAAGACAGTTCAGCGCCGCTGATTGAACATCTGGCGGAACTGCGCACTCGCCTAATCCGCGCCGTTCTCGCGTTCATTGTTGGCATTGTAATCGCCTTTACGGTCGCAGAACCGATCCTTCAGTTCTTGCTTGAGCCGATTGAAGCCACGCTGCGCGAACTCGGCGATCCGTCCCCGACGATGCAATATACGTCGCCACAGGAATACCTGTTCACCCTGTTCCGCATTTCGATGGTGTTCGGCTTTGCCTTGGCGTTTCCTGTGATTGGTTACCAGCTTTGGCGGTTTGTCGCCCCTGGGCTTTACAGCAAAGAGAAGGGCGCGTTCCTGCCGTTCCTGATCGCGTCTCCGGTGATGTTCCTGCTGGGTGCCTCGTTTGCGCACTTCGTTGTGACACCTTTGGCGATGGCGTTCTTCTTGGGCTTTGCTGACGTGCCGTCCCTTATCGCGGATCTTATGTCATCTTTCGTGGGCGACGCGCCTGCTGCTGCGGCTTCGACTGCGAACGAAGGCATCCGTATTACCTTCTTTGGTAAGGTGAACGAGAGCCTCGATATAACATTGAAATTCATCATGGCCTTTGGGCTTTGTTTCCAGCTTCCAGTTCTCTTGACCCTTATGGGGAAGGCGGGGCTGGTCAGCGCCGAAGGTCTGCGCAATGTACGTAAATACGCGGTTGTCGGTATTTTGCTGCTGGCTGCATTGGTGACGCCACCGGATATCATCACGCAGGTTATCCTGTTTGTCGTTGTCTACGGTCTTTATGAGATTTCCATCCAGTTGGTAAAACGCGTCGAAAAGACCCGCGAAGCCAAGCTGCGCGCCGAAGGCCTGTGGTTTGAGGATGATGAAGAAGACGAAGACCCCGCCAATGACGAAGAGTCCACGTCGTGAATGATGAAACCTTAGGCCGGATCGCAGATGCGCTGGAACGATTGTCACCAGCACCTGCGACCGCGCCTGACTTCAGCGCGGCGGCCTACGTTTGGCACGCCAATCCGGATCGTCTGGAACCTGTGCAAACCGTTAACCGCGTTGATTTGTCTTTGCTGATCGGGATCAATCGGTCGCGCGATACGCTGCACGCAAATACGGTCCAGTTTGCCAAAGGCTTGCCCGCCAACAACGCACTGCTTTGGGGCGCGCGTGGGATGGGTAAATCCAGCCTTGTCAAAGCCATCCACGGCGATGTTCAAGCCAAACATAACAAACTGAAAATCGTTGAAGTACAGCGCGAAGACTTGCCCAGCATCGGGCGCTGTCTGGCGCTTCTGCGGGGACGTCCTGAGCGGTTTATCATGTTCTGTGACGACCTGAGCTTTGGTCACGACGATGCCCACTACAAGTCGCTTAAGGCGGTTTTGGATGGTGGTATCGAAGGGCGGCCGGAAAACGTCGTGCTTTATGCCACGTCAAATCGCCGTCACTTGATGCCGCGTGACATGATCGAAAACGAACGTTCAACCGCAATCTCCCCGTCCGAAGCGGTCGAGGAAAAGGTGTCGTTGTCGGATCGGTTCGGGCTGTGGCTTGGATTTCATCCGTGCGATCAAGACCAGTATTTGGACATGATCCGTGGGTATTGCGATGCGCATGGTGTGCAGATCGACGATGACACGATGCGCGCCGAAGCCATTGAATGGCAAGCAACGCGCGGATCCCGTTCGGGGCGCGTTGCTTGGCAATATTTCGTAGACCTTGCTGGCCGCAAGGGCGTTACGGTTTAGGGCAGGTAGTCTGCGGGATCGACACTTTCGAGCCCGTCACGCACTTCAAAATGCAAGAAGGCTGGTGATCCAGCGGCCACATCCGCAATTGATTGACCTTGGGATACGCTGTCGTCTTTCTCAACGCTCAGGTTCTCCACGTTCACATAGACCGTCAGGATATTGCCTGTGTGGCGTACGACGATGATCTGTGCACCATTGGTGTTCTGCGTGATCGCAGCGATTGTCCCGGCTGCCGCGGCCTTAACCGACGTGCCAGCGGATGCGTTGATGTCGATGCCTTCATTGCGGCCCGGGTTGTATTCACGAATGATGCTGCCTTGCACCGGATAGATAAACGGTGCGCTTGTGGCGGGCGCTGGCGTTGTGATTTCGCCAATATCAGGGGCAGGAGTCGTGACCTCTGGTGTTTGTGGTGTAACGTCCACTTCTGGCAGAGGCACAACAGCGCTTGGCGGTGTCGGGGTTTGTGTCCCTTCGCCGGGTGTCGATACCGCGGCGGCTGGTTGTGCGGGTGGGGTGGCACCTGCAACAGGGATCAGCAATTGCTGGCCTTCGCGCACGGTTAGATCGGACCCGAGGCCGTTCCATTCAGACAAGGCTGCAACAGGGACATCATAAAGACGCGCGATCTGGAACGCTGTCTCGCCACGGGCGACACGGTGCAGGCCTGGTTCGATGCCAGTTTGCGCGGCCGTTGCCGGTGTTGTGGCTGTAGGTGTTGTCGTCTGCTCGCCTGCGCGCTCAATCGCGTCAGAGGCAAGTGTTGTGACGTTCACGCTCGGCGCTTGGATCGGGCCTGTGGTCAGCGCACCCGTTGCGGGTGACGGTTCGGCGACACGTGCAGGCAGGGCGACGACTTCATCGCGACGAAGCGCGATATCGGCGTCCACGCCATTGTAGGCCGCCAAAGCATTGGCATCGATGTTCAAGCGGGTTGCGATCTGGCGAACAGTTTCGCCGCGTTCAGCGACCACCACTTGGTAATTTGGGTAAGAGATCACACCACGATCATCTGGGCGTGGCCTGTTTGCAAGGTTGCGCGCCGCATCGGTTGTGTCAAATCCACCACCTAAGTTACGGATATCCCAGTCAAAATCTTGTTTGATGATGTTGCCTTCGCCATCGCAGGCCGCCAGCGTCGCTAATGCGACAGACGCCAAAAGTGCGGTGCGGAATCGTGAATAAACGGGCGTGCCCATGCCTTGCTCCTCGTATGTGCGGGGTCTTTTGCCCTGCTTTTCCTGCGTTATAGCTGTGTTTTAGTCTTTTCCCAAGCCCTCAAGCAGGGGGACAAAGCGCACTGGGCGAATTTCCTCGTACTCGAAACCTGTCTCGTTTCGGGTGACCCGAATGAGCGTTTGCACAGAATCTGACTGCCCAACCGGCAAAACCATAATACCACCCACCTTAAGCTGCGCCAAAAGAGGCCCCGGAGGGTCTTCAGCGGCTGCGGTGACAAGGATGCGATCAAACGGGGCCTGATCGGGCAACCCGTGGGACCCATCTGCGGTGAATGCTGTCAAATTGGTGATGTCCAGCGATTGAAAAATCGCGCGGGCATCGTTCATCAGGGTTTTGTGGCGATCGACGGTGTAAACGCGTCGTGCAAGGTGGCTCAGGATTGCGGCCTGATAGCCTGATCCTGTGCCGACTTCCAAGACCTTGTCGCGCGGTTGAATTTGCAACGCCTGCGTCATCAAACCAACAACGGACGGCTGGCTGATTGTTTGCCCGCACGCGATTGGCAGGGGCATGTCTTCATAGGCGCGGTCCGAAAAGTGGCCTTTGACGAATAAGGCGCGGTCGGTTTTTTCCATCGCGGTCAGGACACGTGCATCCGTAACGCCCTTGGATCTAAGGGCGAACAGGAATTGCATCTGAAGTTCGGCGCGTGTGTTCATGACATTCATTTCAAACGCTCAGTTAGGTCATCAAGGACATCGTGGGCGGTTAGATCGGCGCGCATCGGTGTGATTGAAATATAGCCGTCTAGGTTGGCCGTTACGTCCGTGCCTGCGCCGGTCTTTTGATCTTGGCGGCCACCTGTAACCCACAAGAAACGGCGCCCGTTCGGGGCGGTCATCGGTTCCATTCCGAAATTCGTCTGATCGCGGAAGCCTTGGCGCGCGACTTGCAGGCCTTTGACATCTTTAGCGGCAACGGGCGGGAAGTTGATGTTGTAGAAGGTGCGGTAGCTGTCGCTGGTCCAAATGCCCTTGTTCAATAAAGCCCGAACGGTTTCAGCGCCATGCTGCGCGGCCGCCTCGAACGGATCGTCGAGGTCTCTGTTATCTGCACCGAAAAACTGGCTCATGGCGATGCCGGGGACACCTTGCAAGGCGGCTTCAATGATGGCGCCAATGGTGCCTGAATAAAGCGCGTTGTCGGCGGCATTGTTGCCGCGGTTGATGCCAGACAAAACCAGATCAGGTTTGGCGTCTTTCATCACGTCGTAAAGGGCGGCCAATACGCAATCAGCAGGGGAGCCTTCGGCGGCGTAGCGGCGGTCCTCCAGTTTGGCAATCATTGTGGGGCTGGAATAGCTGATGCAGTGACCAACGCCCGATTGCTCAAACGCTGGGGCCACGGTCCAGACTTCGCCGCTCGGCCCAGCCACATCATGGGCAATCGCGGTCAACGTCGCCAGTCCGGGCGCGTTGATGCCGTCATCATTGGTTATTAGAATTCGCATGATCGCCTGCTTGTTTTCTATGTTGTTAAGTCAGCAGCGGCAGTGCGGCAATGGAAGAGACAGGGAAAACGCAACGCCGACCCTCAGGCGTTGCATCAAAGACTCTAGCCTGTGATCAGTGGGAGCAGGCGGGCGGCTTCACTGTGGATGTCGGCCAGTGGATCGCGGTCTTCGCCCGGAAAGAAACGCGCCCGGGTGGCTGTTGGCATCGGGTTTGGCGTGACGATCTGAACGTTTGGTCCTGTTTTTGCCGTCTCGATAGCCCATGATTTGGCCAGTGCAATTTGCGCGGCCTTGCTGGCACCGTATGATCCAAAGAATGCAGCGCCTTCACGCGGATCATCAAAGAACACGGCTTTGCCGTCCGCACCCAGCAGGGGAGCAACGTAAGAGATCAGCCGCGACGTCGCTGTGATGTTGATATCCGTCGACTTGGTGAAATCTTTGGGATTGATGTGGTGGGCAGGGGTCAGCGGTGCTGCGTGGATGGCCGTATGAAGCCACATATCAACACCGCCCCAACGATCATGAATGGATCGGCACAACTGCTGCATGGCAGCATCGACGGTAATGTCCATCGGGGCCAATGTGGCATCTCCGCCAGCGGCTTTGATACGGTCATCAAGGTCTTCAAGCGCACCAGTCGTGCGGCCAACGGCGATGATGTGATGTGTCGGGGCGAGGGCTTCTGCCAGTGCGGCGCCAAGCCCGCGTGACGCGCCAGTGATAAGAGCTGTTTTCATAGGGCCTGATTAGGACGCCCGTCGCCAAATGGCAATGTGACTTATCCAATCACGAGACGGTGGATTGTCGCGCCCTCTTGCACCATCGCCCAGCCGTCACCGATCCCAATGAGGGTTAAGTCACCCAAGAGAGTGTCCGTCTCTAAGCGTACGATGGCACCTGATCGGTCACGTAAGAGGATGTGGTTGTTATCGGGGTCTTGAAAAACGCCAATAAGTGTCATTGGGCGTAGCGGGGCTCGGACCGTTTGCGTTGCGGCTTCTGCGGTGACGGCATTGGTCGTGGCGAAAGATTCGGTTGTCATTGTCTCGGCCTATGAGGGGATCAGGCGGGGCAGGTATGCCTTCATTGCCTATCCGTCGAGTCCCATAGGTAAGAAATGCTGCAGTGCGGCGTGAATCCGCCGAGAAAGCGGAAGATCGTTCGTTTAAGCCCTGATCTGGGCCTATTCGGCGGCCGCTTTCATCTCAAACCCTTGTTCGAGCATGTCCGAAGGTTTCACCGGATATTCACCGCTAAAGCACGCATCGCAGTATTTCGGCGCAGACGGATCGCGGCCCGATGCTTCGCCGACGGCGCGGTAAAGGCCATCCAGAGAGATGAATTTCAAACTATCAACGCCCAAATGGGTGCGCATTTCTTCCTCAGACATCGTCGCGGCCAGCAGCTTTTCACGTTGTGGCGTGTCAACGCCGTAGAAGCACGGCCAAGCGGTTGGCGGGGATGCGATCCGGAAGTGAACTTCAGCCGCGCCGGCCTCAAGGATCATTTCCTTGATCTTGCGAGAGGTGGTGCCGCGGACAACGGAATCATCAACCAGAATGATGCGTTTGCCTTTGACCAAGGCACGGTTGACGTTGAGTTTCAGTCGCACACCCATGTTACGGATGGATTCAGACGGTTCGATGAACGTCCTGCCCATGTATTGGTTACGGATGATGCCCATCGCATAAGGGATGCCGGATTCCAGCGAAAACCCGATCGCCGCTGGCGTGCCGGAATCAGGTACGGGGCAAACGAGATCTGCATCAACAGGGTTTTCCTTAGCCAGTTCACGGCCAATGTTTTCACGGGTTTCATACACGCTGCGCCCACCAAGGATACTGTCGGGGCGGCTGAAATAGACATGTTCGAAAATGCAGAAACGGGATGGCGCACGGCGGAACGGGAAGTGGCTTTCAACGCCTTTTGTTGTGGCAACAACCATTTCACCGGGTTCGATTTCACGAATGAAGGTGGCGTTGATGATATCGAGCGCACAGGTTTCAGACGCGAGAACCCAACCATCACCAAGCTGTCCCAGTACCAAGGGGCGCACGCCCAGTGGGTCGCGACAGCCAATCAGCTTTGTGCGGGTCATTGCGACGACGGAAAAAGCGCCCTCAACCTTACGAAGGGCTTCTTCCATGCGGTCGGGAATGCTTTTGCCCATAGAACGGGCCATCAAATGGACAATACATTCACTGTCGCTTGAGGATTGAAAGATGGAACCGCGTTCGACCAGTTCTTTGCGAAGGGCCAGTGCGTTTGTGATGTTCCCGTTGTGGGCAATTGCTGCCCCGCCCATGGAGAATTCCCCGAAGAACGGTTGAACGTCGCGGATCTGCGTGGCCCCTTTGGACCCCGACGTGGAATAGCGAACATGACCAATGCCGATAGGGCCGGGCAGGGTGGCCATCGTTTCGGCGTCGGTAAAGTTGTCGCGGACATACCCAAATCGGCGGGCAGAGCTAAATCCTTGGCCGAATTCGTGGGTGACAATGCCACCCGCTTCTTGGCCGCGGTGTTGCAGGGCATGAAGGCCGAGAGCTGTGACGGAGGCTGCGTTTTCAACGCCAACGACGCCAAAGACGCCGCATTCCTCTTTTAGTTTATCGTCATCAAAGGGATGCGCAGGTGGCATACGGTCGCGAAGGGTACGAGACGCTGAATTGGACAAGAGGAAGCTCCGAATCCGAGGGGTATGAGATGTGAAGGGGTGTAGCGGTTTGTCACAGAGGTGTCACGAACAGATAGATCACATCTTGCCTGCCTTTTCAGGCAGCCAAGTTCGGGGGCCGTTTCGGTAGATATTTAAAGCGGACGTGGGCGCCCCGAGGAGTTAGTTCTCGGGCGTTACGGGCTCTTCAGGGGCGCTACACTGACCAACCAGCTGTTCGTACTGGGTTGTGATCCAACCAAGCGCGGCCTCTGGGTCGCGTTCTTCGATGTTGCCAGTCATGTTGGAGAACACGGCAATCGCACGAGAGTTTTCAACCATTTCAATGTCTTGGGATTCGAGAACCGTTTGGTACACGAAGAAGGCAACAGCCACCAACAAGATGCCGCGCAGAGCGCCAAAGAGGAAACCCAGACCCTGATCAAGACCGCCCAAGGCGGATCGCTGGATCAATGAGGAAAAGAGCGGCGTGAAAATCGACACGATGACAAGCACGATCGCGAAGACGGCTGCAAAGGCTGCAATCACCGACAATTCGCAGCTGTCGCCAATAAAATCACCAACAACAGGGATCTGTTTGACCAGCGGCTGAACTTTGTCGGCAAAGATAAAGGCCATAATGGTCGCGATGACCCAGCCTGCGATGGCAAGTGCTTCGCGCACCAAACCGCGGCTATAGGCGAGCAACGCCGAGAGAACGATGACAACAGCGACTACGCCGTCAATAATTGTAAAGTCTGCCATGGTCCGCCTCGCTTGGGGTTATCGCGCCCCGAATACCTGTTCAACAAATGCGTGCAGATCCCGCATCTCGCGCAAATCCACCCCGCTGTCCCCACCACGTTTCGCACGCACCGGAGTAATTGCCGAGGTAAAACCAAGTTTTGACGCTTCTTTCAACCGATTTTCCGTCTGAGGGGCAGGACGAAGGGCCCCAGACAGGCTGATTTCGCCAAAAACAACACAGTCTTTGGGCAAAGCGGCGTCTTCACGGGCGGAAACCAGCGCAGCGGCAACGGCCAAATCTGCGGCGGGTTCGGTCACGCGCAGCCCGCCAGCGACGTTCAGGTACACATCCAACCCCGTAAACGGCACCCCCGCACGAGATTCGAGCACCGCTAGGATCATCGCCAAACGGCTGCCATCCCAACCCACAACTGTGCGGCGGGGTTGGCTATGGGGGGAGGGCGCAACGAGGGCCTGAAATTCGCACAACACGGGCCGCGACCCTTCGATGCCCGCAAACACCGCAGACCCGGGTGCGGGCTGTCGTTCAGAGAGGAACAACGCGGAGGGGTTTTTGACCTCGGCCAAGCCTTTGCCTGTCATTTCGAAGACGCCAATCTCATCGGCGGGACCAAAACGGTTCTTAACACTGCGCAAGATACGGAACTGGTGGCCGCGCTCGCCCTCAAAGTAGAGAACCGTATCAACCATATGTTCCACCACACGCGGCCCAGCGATGGCGCCTTCTTTGGTGACATGGCCGACCAATACGACAGCAATGCCGTTGAGTTTGGCGAAAGTCGTCAGCTCATGGGCAGCAGATCGCACTTGGCTGACAGAGCCGGGTGCGGCCTCAACGGTATCGAGCCACATCGTTTGGATGGAATCGATGATAACGAAGTCGGGTTTTTCGGCTTCCAGCGTCGTCAGTATGTCGCGCAGGTTGGTTTCGGACGCGAGTTTTACAGGGCTTTCAGTAAGCCCCAAACGCCGTGCGCGCATTTGCACTTGGCTGCGAGATTCCTCGCCCGAGATATAAAGAACCTTCAGCCCATTGCGCGCGAAACGTGCGGCGGCTTGCAACAGTAAGGTCGATTTGCCGATGCCAGGGTCGCCGCCCACAAGAATAGCCGAGGCTTTGACCAAGCCACCACCCAACGTGCGATCCAATTCGCCAACGCCAGACAGGGTGCGTGGTGGTTCGGCTTCTTCTGTCGCGAGGTCGGTAAGGGGGATGGTTTTGCCCCGTGCTGCGCCCATCGCTTTTTTGCTGCGGGGCCCCGCGGAGAGGGGCTTCACCTCTTCAATGGTGTTCCATGCGCCGCAGCCGTCACATTTGCCGGACCATTTGCTGGTTGCGGCGTTGCAGGCGGTGCAGGTGAAGGTAAGATCTTTAGCCATGTTCACGTTTTATTCTAATGCGTGCGCAATGCAAGAGTCCCGTAGATATAGACTTTGGAATCAGACGGGGAAATCAGGCCGCGTTCGATATGCGCATGAATTCGAGAACCGTGGGGGATGTCAGCGCGACAAGGTGGTTATCTCCTGCATCGTCGACCTCTGTGAGGTCGACCACGCGGAAACCTTGGTCTTCGTATTTTTCGATCTGGTCGACGTCGGTTCCGACCCGATTGCTGGTTTGGGCCAAACGGGCCGAAACAAACAGGGCCGGATCGCGACCGGATATGACTAAAAGGGAGCTTTTGGGGAGAGGAGAGATATCGGACACTTGCGAGTCAAAGACCTCGGGGGCGATATCGGGCTGTAAAAGGACCAAACTATCGAGAACGACAGCGCGGTTTTGGAGACGCATCCGAACCAGCGCCTCCATCGCTAACATGCACCCCAAAGAATGGGCAACGACGGTGATCTGCCCGTTCCAAACGCGGCCCAGCCTGATGAAGAGGTCTTCCAATGCTGACCTTGATTGCAGGGCGCTGTCGCGGTCGAACAGATACCCGCTGGCGGATGCCCGTGACGGCCACACGAACGACAATTGCGGCCCCTTAAGGTTTGTATCGGTTACCATTTGTGCGTGGCGATAGACGGCCTCGGCTGAGGTGTTGTTGAACCCGTGCACCCAAACGACCAAAGGATCGCCTTGCGATGAGCCCAAGGCGCGGCGCAATTCTGTGTCAGAGGAAATTTGGGTCTGCTCAGACAATGCAAAGGCATTTGGGCCTTCAACAGGCACTTCGCCGGGCGCGCGATTGCGTGGCACTGCGATGCCCAGATCAAAGAAATTCAGGCCATCAATGCGATCGGTCGAATCGAACGTCGCCCGATTGGTTGCCATCAGGATGTTTTGTGTATCAGTCACAGCCCCAATGATCGGCGCTGTAAACAGCCCTCGCGGTGCGCAGCCCGCCATCACGGCAGCCGTACTGCTGCCCAGAAAGGCCCGTCGACTAAGGGGGATAGCGCGGCTCACGCTTTGGCTTTTTTGATGTGGCGCATAGTCAGGACCGATACCAGAATTGACGCAAGGACGCAGCCTGTAAAGAGATACAACCCCCATCCGCCCTCAACCGTTACACGACCCGCCCCTTTGACGACAACAACATACAAGGCGATCAGGAAAATGTCGGCCATTGCCAGCTTACCAAGATAGCCAAGGACGGGCAGAACCTGCGGTTTAAGCAAATCAAAATGCACCAAAGCAAGCCCGATGGTTTTTAGGTAGGGTGCAAAGATTGCAAAGGCCGTGACAATCAACGCCAGAAAGACGTCGCTGCCCCAAAGGCTTTGCAGGCCCGAAATAACCGAAATTTCGTCCATACCAAAGATCGGCAAAAGGGCAGCCCGCAAGAGGGGGGCGAACCATGCAATCGGGAAAAGGATAAGAAGCGATAGGTTCGCAATGCGAAGTGCGTTGATCATCAAGAAGTCCTCGTTTTATGAGGACTATGTGGCGACCAAGGCGGGTCGCCACAAGGTGTTACTTTAGGGGAAAAAGGTCGGATTATTCGGCAGCCGGCTTTTGTGGCATTTTGACGATCTCGGCGCTTTCCTTGCCCAAGGTGTAACCAAGGGATGGTAACGTTGCCTCAAGCTGTTCTTCCAACTGGCTCAACTGGCTGGCAACAACGCTTTCTTCCAGTTCCACCTGTTGGGACCACTTGCGGATGTCGCGCAGCGCGTGGTGCGCTTCGACGATCAGGGTTTGCTGGCGCTCTGCCTCTTCTTGGCGTTGGGTCAGGAACGTCTTCGCCCGCATAACCTTTTCATCGCTGTAGATATCAGACAATTCACGGGACTGCTGGGACATCTGTGCGGCCAATTCCAGAACGGCCGGTTCAAGACGATCCAGATCAGGATGATCGCGCAGGTAGGACAGGCGTTCGCGCACAGCGTCAAATTCGCTGCTCATGGTGAACACACCAGAACGGTCAGCCGTGTGACACAGGTGATAGGCGCGTGCGACATCTTCCATGCTGAGTTTGAAGTTCCGGTGGGAGCGTTCAAGCGACATAATACGGCCTGCGCTGGGCATGAAAAAGAACAGCGATGCGAGGATGACTGTCAATACGATCTGAGTGACCAAACCAGCATTCGGAACGGTGTACTCACCAAAGACTGCCGTGAAGGTCAGCCAAGGGGCCAAACCAAACGCGCAGGCCAAAGTATACGCGACCGCAGCCAGACCGATCAGAGCGATCAAAGTCATTGAAACAAAATGAAGACCACGGTGGCTACGTGCCACCAAAGACAGATCGGACACATTCACCCCCAAGTTGTGATGCACTAATTAAACGTTAACCCATCTTAGGCGGTTTCCTGCCGAGGTCCCAAGGGGAAATTACCCAAAAAAGCAGCATGGTCAGGAAAACCGGAACAATAACAGGCGATTGGCCGGATTGTTGGAGGATTTGGCGGTAAACTGATGATGTGCTCTGGTTTTTCCACCTCCTTTATCTGGGGTAGAAGCTTCGTATCGGGCCGATATCAAGCCTGACCTTCAAAATGTAGTGTTTGTTCGGGAGCAGCACACAGTGTTGCGATTCGAATGGGCGCCTACAGGCTAAAATTGGTTTGCGATAAGGCCGAATACATAGAGGCGGCAGCGATCAGCAGAAGGACACCAATTATCATCAAAATGGCTGGCCAGATGCGCGGTTTCTTTGAGGGATTCCAGAACTGCCCCACAAGCCCAATGAGCAAAAGTAACCCGCCAAGAGGGGCACCACCGACGGCTAAAACGACTGCAATCACGAGATCCATAATTCCACCCTTTGATCAGCGAACCGCTTCGATCGGGCCTTCTGCGCGTCCATGGATAAATTGATCCACATAAGGGTCATTGGATGCATCCATGTCGCCCACTGGGCCGCTCCAACGGATTTTACCAGCGTGGAGCATGGCGACCTTATCTGCAATCGCACGAACGGATGTCATGTCGTGGGTAATGGTGATGGCCGTCGCGCCCATTTCGGTCACGATTTCACGGATCAGATCATTGATGACGCCAGACATGATTGGATCAAGCCCGGTCGTCGGTTCATCGAAAAAGATAATCTCGGGCTCGGCCGCGATTGCGCGGGCCAGACCGACACGTTTTTGCATACCGCCAGACAGTTCGGCTGGGAGGCGGTCGGCCACGTCTTCCGTCAGCCCGACGCGACGCAGTTTTTCAATGGCGATTGCGCGGGCTTCGTCTTTGGGTTTCTTTAGGGATCCACGCAAAAGGCGGAAGGCGACGTTTTGCCAGACAGGAAGACTGTCAAATAGCGCAGCACCTTGAAACAGCATTCCAAAGCGCGCCAAGAACGCATCACGATCGCCCTTGTTCACATCCTTACCGTCCACAGTAATAGAACCACTGTCCTGTTGAATAAGACCTAGTACGGATTTGATAAGAACAGATTTTCCCGTGCCGGAGCCGCCGATCACAACCATGCTTTCGCCCTTGGGGACGTGCAAATTGGCCCCGCGCAGAACGGCATTGCTGCCAAAAGACTTATGGAGGTTTTCAATCGTAATCATGCTGAGAAAAACGCCTCCGTGAGGAGGAAGTTTGCGGCCAAGATCAGGATCGCAGCCGCGACAACGGACGACTTTGTTGCGCGCCCAACACCCATGGCTCCGCGTTCAGAATTCATGCCGTAGTAGCAGCCCATGAGAGCAGCGATAAACCCAAACACAGCGCCTTTCGCCAAAGATGAGATGACATCTAAAGGCTCTAGGAAATCCGCGGTGTTTTGCAGGTAAGCGGCTGCGTTAAAGCCAAGTCGGCCCGTACCGACAAGATACCCGCCATAAATGCCCACGATATCGCCGACACCAACAAGCAGCGGCATCACCAGCGTCGCCGCCAGCACGCGGGGCAGGGTCAGGTATTTCATCGGGTGGGTCGAGAGCGTCACCAAAGCGTCAATCTGTTCGGTTACTTTCATCGTCGCAATCTCAGCGGCGATGGACGACGTCACGCGGGCCGCGATCATCAGTCCGACCAAGACAGGGCCAAGTTCGCGCACCATGCCGATGGCGACGATCTGCGGAACCACGGCTTCGGCACTAAAACGGGCGCTGCCAGCGTAGATTTGCAAAGCAAGCGCACCACCGGTGAACAGGGCGGTCAGTCCGACGACGGGCAAGGAGAAAAAACCGATCTGCAAGAGAGCATGGGCAAATTCGCGGCCGTAAAATGGTGGACGAACCAAGTGGCTGATGGTCTGGCCCGTAAAAACGCCCAACCGTCCGACGGATGCCAAGACCCCAAGAAATGCTGCTCCGAGAGATGCCAGAAATGAGGACACAGCAGCGATCATCCGCCAGCATACCGACGCGCATAACGCGCCCCGAGCGAGGTCAGGATTTCATAGCCAATTGTGCCCGCTTTGGCGGCCAAGGCATCGACTGTTTGATCGGGGCCCAAAACAGACAGCGAACCCGGCAATTCGGGTAGGTCCGTCACATCAACGGTGATCAAATCCATGGACACGCGCCCGACAACGGGCACCGATTGGCTGCCGTGCCACAGGTCAACACCTGCGGATAATGCGCGGTGCAATCCGTCAGCGTAACCCCCTGAAACGGTTGCAATTTTGGATGGGCGTTTTGCTGTCCATGCATTGCCGTAGCCAACGGTTTCACCCACTTCGAGCTCACGAATCTGGATGACGGGCAAGTCGAGGAAGGCCACGGGCTGCGCATCCGCAAAGGGCATGCCGCCATAAAGACCAACGCCCGGGCGGGTGAGATCGAAATGGTATTCAGGCCCAAGCAGGATACCTCCCGTCGCCGCCAAAGATCGCGGAACCGAAATTCCATCTGTCATCAAATGGAACTGTTCAAGTTGCTGGCGGTTCATCGGGTGGTCCGGCTCATCGGCGCAGGCCAGATGGGACATCACAAGGCGGCAGTTCTGCGCCAAAGCAATCTCTGCGACGCTCGCCCATTCGCCAATCTCAAGGCCAAGGCGGTTCATGCCCGTATCGAGCTGAACGCCAAAGGGGTGTTCGGGCAGGGCTTCTAGGTGGCGGGTCAACTGGCCGACGGTATTGCACATCGGTGTCAGGACCATATCAGCGATCATGTCGGTATCACCGCGCATGTGGCCGGAAAATACACAGATTTCCACATTCGGACCAAGGGCTTGGCGCAATTCTACGCCTTCTTCGGCGACGGCAACGAAGAACCGTTTCACGCCTGCCTTAGCCAGCGCACGGGCGACTTTACCCGCGCCGAGACCGTAGCCGTCGGCCTTTACGACGGCGCATGTTTCAGCGTCTGTCATTGCGTCCAGCGCGCGCCAATTTGTGGCGAGCGCATCTAAATCAACTGATAAGAAACCTGTACTCATTGCGGTGTTGTGCCAGCCTGTGCGTTGAGGGGCAAGCCGCCTTTAGAATTCTTGATCGCCGTTCTGCTGCCAAGGTTTCACAAGGTTGCCAAAGCGGGTGAATTCGGGCGTGAACGACAATTCCACGGTGCCAATCGGGCCGTGACGCTGCTTGCCGATGATGACTTCGGCTTTGCCGAACAGATCGGACATCTTTTGTTGCCACGTGGCCATCGCCTCGAGGTTGGAATCCTCAGGCTTTTCGCGCTCGGTGTAATATTCACCACGATATACGAACATAACAACGTCGGCATCTTGCTCGATCGAACCAGATTCACGAAGGTCAGACAATTGTGGGCGTTTATCTTCGCGGCTTTCAACCTGACGCGACAGCTGGGACAGGGCGATAACAGGGATATTGAGTTCCTTGGCAATCGCCTTGAGACCCATGGAAATTTCACCGATCTCCTGAACACGGTTGTCGGACGTCCCGCGCACAAGCTGCAGGTAGTCCACGATCAACAGATCAAGGCCATGGGTCCGTTTCAGGCGGCGCGCACGGGCGGACAGTTGGCTGATCGGGATCGCAGCCGTGTCATCAATATAAAGAGGGCAGGCCTCAAGGGATTTAGCGGCATCTACGAAACGGCGAAATTCGCCTTCGGTCATGTCACCTTGGCGAATCTTGTGGGACGAAATTTCGGATGCTTCCGCAAGAATACGACCAGCAAGCTGTTCTGCCGACATCTCGAGGGAAAAGAACCCGACGACACCGCCATCAACCGCGCCTTCGCTTCCGTCCGTCAGAAGACCCTTTTTATAGGCCTTGGCGACGTTATAGGCGATGTTGGTCGCAAGCGAGGTTTTCCCCATCGATGGGCGACCCGCAAGGATCAACAAGTCAGACTTGTGCAAACCACCAAGTTTGTTGTCCAGGTCGATAAGGTCCGTTGCGACACCTGCCAAACCGCCTTCGCGCTGGTAGGCGGAGTTGGCGACGTTAACGGCTTCCGTGACGGCCTTCAGGAAGGATTGAAACCCGCCCTCGGAACTGCCTTGTTCTGCCAGCTTATAAAGGGCTTGTTCGGCCTCGACGATTTGTTCTTTCGGCTCGCTTGCCACATCGACCTTTTTGGCCTTGGACGCGATGTCGTTGCCGACGGTGATCAATTCACGACGTACGGCAAGGTCATAGATCATCTGTGCGTAGTCGCGGGCGGCAAAGGCGGAAATCGCCGCACCGGCAAGGCGCGCAAGGTAGGCCGGACCGCCGAGTTCTTTTAGGCCTTCGTCGTCTTCAAGAAAGGCTTTCAACGTCACAGGGGACGCGAGGTTGTTTTTGGCGATACGTGCGGCAGCGGTCTCAAAGATACGGGCATGCACGGGATCATAAAAATGATCAGGGCCAACGATAGACGCAACGCGGTCAAAGATATCGTTGTTGGTCAGGATCGCGCCCAAAAGCTGCTGTTCGGCTTCGATAGAATGAGGGGCAGTATCAACGTTCGCTTCTGCGACGCCTGTTGCGTTGAATGTTGATACTTCGTTCATCTGAGTGCCCCTTGATCGCGCGTCCCACCGCTGCGCTGTCATACAAAACCAGCCTCAACGAGGCAAATTGTATAACCTGTGGATAGGTCGCTGTGCGAAACTGTGCCACAACATACTGCAATTTAATAGGGTATGACTGCTGTATGTTGTGGCGAATGGGCTGAAACCCATTCAAATTATTTTATATGTTTACGCGTGGGCCGCTGACCAACCTGCTGGATCGCGCAGGTAGGCTTCGACTTCGGTCAGTGTGTCCGCGTCAAAGGATTCGGATGCCTTGGCTTCTGCCAGAACGTCCCACCATGTGCACAAGCTGATGAGCTGAACGCCATGATCGCCCAAGGTTTGTTCGACGCCTTCAAAAATACCGTAGTAAAAGATCACAGCGGTCGCGTTGCAGGTCGCACCAGTTTCACGGATCGCGTCTACGAAGGACAGTTTGCTGCCGCCGTCGGTTGTAAGGTCTTCGACCAACAAAACACGCTGGCCTTCGGTCATCACGCCTTCGATACGCGCGTTGCGGCCGTAGCCCTTGGGCTTTTTGCGCACATAAGTCATTGGCAATGCAAGACGTTCCGCCATCAAAGCACTAAACGGAATACCCGCGGTTTCCCCGCCTGCGATATTGTCAAAGGCCTCAAAACCCACTTCGCGCATGGTGGTCACGGCCAGAAAATCCATCAAGGTGCTGCGGATGCGCGGGAAGGAAATCAGCTTACGGCAATCCACATAAGTCGGAGCCTTCTTGCCGGACGCATGTGTAAAGGGCTCGGCTGCGTTGAAATCGATCGCGCCGATTTCAATCAGCATACGTGCGGACAGGCGGGCGATTTCGGCTTTGTCAGGAAAAGACGTAGGGATCATGGTTCTCTTTCGGTTTAGGTTATTCAACGCGCCAATGAAGCGGGAAGCCTGGGTCAAACACTGTGACAGGGCCATCGCCGGTATCGACTGTAGCAGGGTAGTTGACGGGTTCGCCCTTGGTCAGGGTCATCGTGGCCTCATTGGGTGGCAGGTTGTAATAGCGCGGGCCCGCTAGCGAGGTGAAGTTTTCCAGCTTGTCGATGGCACCTGCGGCGTCAAACACTTCTGCGAGGCAAGACATGGTGTTGATGGCGGTGAAACACCCGGCACAGCCACAGGGCAGCAATTTATTGGCATCCGTGTGCGGCGCGGAATCCGTTCCAAGGAAGAACCGTTTGTCACCGGAAATCGCAGCCTGCACCAAAGCAATGCGGTGCTTTTCACGCTTGGCGACGGGCAAGCAGTAGTAATGGGGTTTGATCCCACCGGCGAGGATGTGGTTGCGATTGATGATCAAATGGTGGGTCGTAATGGTCGCGGCAAGGTTTGAGCGGCTATCACGGACGTAATCAACGGCGTTCTCTGTTGTGACGTGTTCCATGATGACCCGAAGGTCTGGCGTCTTTTTACGGATAGGTTTTAAGACCTTATCGATAAAGACGGCCTCGCGGTCAAAGATGTCGATCGACGGGTCAGTGACTTCGCCATGCACACACAGCGGCAGGCCGATTTCGGCCATTTTTTCCAGCACGGGTCGGACTTTGTCGAAATCCGAAACACCAGAGGCGGAGTTCGTTGTCGCGCCCGCTGGATACAGTTTGACTGCGGTGATGATGCCGTCAGCGTGGGCCTTTGCGATGTCTTCTGGGTCAGTATCTTCGGTCAGATAGCATGTCATCAACGGGCGAAAGTTGGACCCTTCGGGGACGTATGCCATGATGCGGTCGCGGTAGGCGGCGGCTTGCTCCCCTGTCACAACGGGTGGCACCAAGTTGGGCATTACAATCGCGCGTTCAAAATGAGCGGCTGTGTGAGGCGTCACGGCGGCCATCATTGCACCATCGCGGAGGTGAAGGTGCCAGTCATCTGGGCGGCGGATCGTCAGGCTATCTGGGCTTTGTTTGGGCATACCCGCCCTTTACACCGCCCGCCGCCGTCTGACCAGAGGGATCGGTTTGACAATTCCCCCCAAACCGCCCCTTGTCTAAAGCGTGCGAGTTTGCGAAATCCTGTTAAACACGCCATGAATTGTTCCCGAAAGGACATGTCTATGTTTGGATTTCTGATTGCACTAATTGCCGGTGGCGTCACGCCAATGCTCGAAGGCCCGATCGCGCGTCCCATCGCTGGAATGCTGAGCGACTCGATTGAGCTTGCCGAAGGTGAACTGCGCACGTTGGCCTTTATGGTCGCCATGATCATTGCGGGCGTCCTTTGTGCTGTGTTCAGCACGGGCACGCCGCTAAGCCTCGCGATTGGGGGCACGTTGGGTTATTTCGGTATGCGTCTTTTGCGCTGGGGGCAGCGCGCCCTTGAAAATCGCAAAGGCTAATTGCCAGCCGTAATGTTGACGCCGCTGGCTTGCAATTGAGCGAGCTTCTCGGCGAACAGCGGACGGTCGCCAGTGCCGCTGATTTGGCGGCAATACCGCGCCAACATGCGCTCGTGACCTTCCGCGGCTTCGGTGCGATGCATAAGCGTGCGCAGATAGGGCATATGGGTGCGACGCGCCCGCCAAAGCTG
The DNA here is from genome assembly GCF_018861045.1 of Octadecabacter sp. B2R22. Lineage (GTDB taxonomy): Bacteria > Pseudomonadota > Alphaproteobacteria > Rhodobacterales > Rhodobacteraceae > Octadecabacter. The sequence continues at coordinate 1,146,450 of NZ_JAHKQJ010000007.1, read as the reverse complement.
CGCAAAGCTGTCGCGCGTCAGGTTGTCGTCCATCGCTTGTTCAATCAATTCAGGTAGCACATCCATCCCGAGTAACCCGCGCTGGGCATTGGGGCCAAGATAGGTGCAACTGTAGTGGTTGGTGTTTTCGCCGTTAAACAAAGATGCGTGCATCGCATCCTCAATAACTGATGGATCATGAACCACTGAAACGGTTTGGGCGGTTTCGACCATTTGGGGCGCGTAGCCAAAACGGCTGGTGAAATCGAGGCGGCGTGCTTCGGGGTAGCGGTGATCCCAACGGGCAAGGCCTGGATCAAGTGTCGCCTGTGGTTGGATCACCAAGACCTTAGCCTCAGGTGCAGCAACAGAAAAAGCAGCCGCCGCATAGCCCGCAGCACCCGCCCCGTAAAACAAAACCTGATCGAAGTCGTCAAAGAACCCGTCGTCAATCAGACGATCAAAGTATCCAAACATCGCAGGATGACGGAACCAATCGGTATCTGATGACGCCATAAGGGTCAGGCTGGACCAGCCATGAGTCTGAACAAAGCCCCAGCCGATCGGGGCTGTTTCATCATTGGCCTTTCGGACCGATGCGATGCTTTCAAAGGTCACAAACAAAGTGCGGCCAGCATCAATGAGGTAGGCGAAATGGTCGGGACCCACGGGTTCTGCGTGACCGTGTTCGTCGGTGATGTCTTCGACCCGCTCGATCCAGTCAGCGCGACTCAGGCTGCCAAGATCGTAGGCAAAGGACGTCATAATATCTTTCATCGTACATACTCGGTCAAAATGTGATCCCACTCACAGGCGGCTTTGCTAGGGGCACAATAGGGCGCAATTGCGAGGCCGATGCGGCGATTGTGCGTTTGACTGGGGCGTTTTGTGGACATTAGAAAAACGCCTGTAGGCCGGTTTGTGCCCGCCCCAAAATCAAGGCGTGAACGTCATGGGTGCCTTCATAGGTGTTCACTGTTTCAAGGTTCACCATATGACGCATAATGTGGAATTCGTCCGAAATACCGTTACCGCCATGCATGTCCCGCGCCGCCCGCGCCACATCAAGTGCTTTGCCGCAGTTGTTGCGTTTCATCATGCTGATCATTTCCGGCGCGGCTTTGCCCGCATCCATCAATCGGCCAAGTTGCAGGGCAGATTGCAATCCAAGTGTGATCTCGGTCTGCATATCCGCGAGCTTTTTCTGGAACAGCTGTGTCTGGGCAAGCGGACGGTTGAATTGTTTGCGGTCCAACCCGTATTGCAAAGCAGCGTGCCAGCAGAATTCCGCAGCGCCCAAAACGCCCCAAGAAATGCCATAGCGCGCGCGGTTCAAGCAGCCGAACGGACCCTTGAGGCCCTGAACGTCGGGCAACAACGCGTCTTCGCCAACTTCGACACTGTCCATAACGATCTCACCTGTCACAGAGGCCCGCAATGACAGCTTGCCGCCAATCTTGGGGGCGGATAGGCCGTTCATGCCTTTCTCAAGGATGAAGCCACGGATCTTGCCATCATGGGCGTCGGATTTGGCCCAAACGACAAAGACGTCGGCAATGGGCGCGTTCGAAATCCACATCTTTGACCCGCTCAGGCTGTAGCCTTTTGCGGTTTTGGTGGCGCGGGTCTTCATGCCGGCGGGGTCGCTGCCGGCGTCAGGTTCGGTCAATCCGAAACAGCCAATCAGCGCACCGCTGGCCAATCCCGGGAGATATTTCTGTTTTTGGTCTTCGGACCCGTAGGCGTTGATCGGATACATCACCAAGGATGACTGCACCGACATCATGGAGCGATAGCCACTGTCCACGCGTTCGATTTCACGCGCCACAAGCCCGTAAGTGACATAGCCCGCACCCAGACCGCCGTATTCTTCGGGGATGGTCAGGCCAAGTAACCCAGCCGCACCCATTTCGCGAAAGATATCGCTGTCGACAGTTTCATCACGGTAGGCGTCGCGTACTTTGGGCTGAAGGGTGTCTTGCGCGAAAGTGCGCGCCGCATCCCGAAGCATACGTTCGTCCTCGGAAAGTTGATCTTCGAGCCGTAGGGCATCTGCCCAATCAAAGGCAGAGAGATCAGGCCCGTGGCCAGACTTTGACCCCGTTTGGCTAGGTTTCGACTCACTCATCATTGTCCCCCAATGTCGTGCGTTAACTTATCCTGACCAATGCAGTCGAACAATGCACGACTCAAATATCGTAGGGTTAGATGCGGGACTGGAAACAATATCCAAGGAGCAATTCGATCGATCCTCTCGGGCGGACAATAACGGGCAGGCGTGATACCGCAGAACAAATCTGATCGCATCTGGCAAAGGGGCCTCAGGCATATTAGGTAACTGCTCTGCCTAGATGAAAGAGCGACATGCGCCACCTTACCCAAACCAATGCCAACCTGAGCAACCAAAAAATTCAAGGTTGGAAAGTCGTCAAACGGGTCATCCCGTACCTTTGGCCGGATGGTCAACAATGGGTGAAAAACCGTGTTGTTGCCGCCATGAGCGTGCTGTTTATGGCAAAGCTGATCGCCGTTAGCACGCCTATTCTCTACAAAGGGGCGGTTGATGCCTTGGCGGGCGAAGGGTCTGCCTCGATGTTGGCGTTTGGTGCTGTTGGTCTGACGGTGGCCTACGGGTTTGCGCGGCTGATGACCGTCGGGTTCAACCAATTGCGCGACGTGATTTTCGCGCGAGTGGGGCAACGTGCTTTGCGCGCACTGGCGCTTGAAACATTCACCCACATTCATAACCTGTCCATGCGCTATCACATCACGCGCAAGACAGGCGGGCTCAGCCGGATTATTGAACGTGGCGTCAAAGGCGTCGAGTTCCTGTTGCGTTTCTTGCTGTTCTCTATCGGGCCGCTTGTTCTAGAACTCTTGATGATCGCGGTCATCCTATTTTTCTTGTTTGATGTCTGGTACTTGGCCGTCGTTGTCGGAACGATTTCTCTTTATATCTGGTTCACGTTCACAGTGACAGAATGGCGCGTGAAGATCCGCAAAGAGATGAACGATCAAGACACCGACGCCAATCAAAAGGCGATCGACAGTCTGTTGAATTTCGAGACCGTTAAGTACTTCAGCGCCGAGCAACGCGAAGCAGAACGTTATGATGGTGCAATGGAGCAATACGTCGCCGCTGCGTTGAAGACGTCGTATTCATTGGCATTCTTGAACTTTGGGCAATCCGTGTTGATCACAGGGGGGCTGGTCGCTGTTATGGTGATGGCCGCGGTCGGTGTTCAGAATGGCGCGTTGACTGTGGGCGATTTCGTCATGGTCAACGCCTACATGATCCAGATCACCATGCCGCTGAACTTTTTGGGCACCGTTTATCGTGAAATCCGGCAGGCTTTGGTCGATATGGGCGAAATGTTCACTTTGTTAGAGCAACCAGCCGAAGTGAACGACAAACCAGATGCAAATGTTCTAAATGTGCAGGGCGGCGAAGTGGTTTTCGACAATGTCTTCTTTGGTTACGACGCCGCGCGCCCAATCCTCAAAGGCGTGGATTTGCCTGTGCCTGCGGGTCAAACGGTAGCGATTGTCGGATCGTCAGGGTCTGGCAAGTCGACAATCGGGCGCTTGTTGTTCCGGTTTTACGATGTCGGTGAGGGCGCGATCCGCATTGACGGTCAAGACCTGCGCGACGTGACGCAATTGAGCCTGCACGAGCAGATCGGCGTCGTGCCGCAGGATACCGTGCTGTTTAACGACACAATCCGCTACAACATCGCCTATGGGCGTGATGGAGCCAGCTTTGAGGACATCAAGGCTGTGGCGAAGGCGGCTAAGATTCATGAGTTCATAGAAAGCCTGCCGGAGGGGTATGAAACCACCGTGGGTGAACGTGGCCTAAAGCTGTCAGGTGGCGAAAAGCAACGGGTCGGGATTGCGCGCACGTTGCTCAAGAATCCGCCGATCTTGATCTTGGACGAGGCGACAAGTGCGCTGGACACTGAGACAGAGATGGAAATTCAAAGCGAGCTGAAGGCCATGGGGCAGGGACGCACAGTGCTGACCATTGCCCACCGTCTGAGCACGATTGCGGATGCGGACCGGATTGTGGTGTTGGAAGACGGCGTAATTGTCGAACAGGGCACCCATGATGAACTATTGAGTGCTGAGGGGCGTTACGCACAACTGTGGAATCGCCAGCAGCAAGACGAAGCAGCTTAACGGTCAGAAACTGGGGCGCAGCGCTTGGGCGAGAATTTACTCTGCCGCCCGCAGCGCTGCGTCGTCGACTTTGATATCCTTGGCCTTAGCTTTTTCTGCTGATGGCGGGGCGATGGGCGCATCTGGGTCATCCCAGATGATCTCAGGCGCTTTGATGCGCTTCGCTTCGCGGGAGAGGGCCCAGTCTTGGGCGGCGCGGCTGGTTGTCCCCATCGAAAGTTTCGCAAAGAGCTGTCCTGCCCAGCGTGCGTAGGTCGTGACCCAAACGCGCAGGGCCAGCATGGACGGGGTGAACACCAGCGTCAGAACAGTCGCGATACCAAGACCGAAGACGACGGCAGTCGCCAGTTGTTTCCACCACAACGATGTAGGGCTATCGACCGAGAATCCGCCACCGATGAAATCTAGGCTAAGACCAAACATCATCGGGGCAAGGCCCGCCATTGTCGTGATGGTCGTTAGCAACACAGGGCGAATACGGTCTTCGGCGGTGCGTGTGATCGCCTCTGTGCGGGGCATGTAGCGTTCGTATTCTTGATAGGTATCAATCAGAACGATGTTGTTGTTCACAACAATCCCCGCCAAGGCGACGATCCCTGTGCCTGTCATAATAATTGAGAAGGCTTGATCCATAACGAGCATCCCGATCAGCACTCCAGTGGTGGAAAGAACCACGGCAAGAAGGACGAGGATGGAGTTATAGACCGAGTTGAACTGCGCCAGCAAGATGATGAACATCAGCCCCAACGCCCCTAAGAAAGCCTGCGCAAGGAAGGCGCCTGACTCGGCCTGATCTTCTTGATCGCCCGTCCATTCATAGTTGATAGACGCGGGAAGGGGATCCGTTTCGAGCCAAGCTGTCAGGGCTTCGATGCGTTCGTTCCCATTCACCGCGACCTGAACTGTGTCACCGTCATCGATTGCGGCTTGGACGTCTGCGACACTTGCCGCATCGCCCAGTTCGACAAGATCAAACAGGGTGCCGTCCGGTGTTTCCACGGTTCGGGTCGCATCCGTTGATGTCTCCGCTTCGATTTCACGGAAGAGGCCGAGCATGGTTTGTTCGTCGTTTTCACCGACCATGAATTTGATCAGGTCGGGTTCAACCGCCGCTTTGATGTCAAAATAACGAGATTGATCGATGCGGTCGATCTGGCTGAGTTCAGGAACCGGTGTCCGCGTAATAAAGTTGGACAGGGGCACAAGGCCCGCATTGGTGCGCACGCGCAGGCTGTCCAAGGTGGACAAAACGCGGTCTTGTTCGGGCAAGCGCACGCGGATTTCGATTTCCTCATCCGAGCTATCAACGCGCATCGTATCCAAGAGGATGCCGCGTGTGACCAGTTGCACCATGCCGCCAACGGCGGCGACATTGGCGCCATAACGGCCCGCTTGTTCCACATCGACGGTGATTTCCCAATCAATGCCGGGCAAGGGCAGGCTGTCTTCAATCTGGATCAGGCCTGTTGTGTCCTCGAATTGGGCGCGGGCGGTTGTCGTGGCGGCACGCAGATCAGCCCAGTTGTCACCCGTCAGACGCAAGTGAACGGGTTTGGCGGAGGCTGGCCCACGGCTGAGGTTCAGGATTTCTGTCCGGATACCAGGAAGGGTTTCAAGTTCAATCTGGAGGCGTTCCATCACGAGGTCGCCGTCCAACGTTGCCAGATCAATGTCATTTGCGCGGGCAAAGGCGGGGCGGTCTTCCCACGGAACCAATTCAATTTGCAGCTGGCCGATTGTGTCACGGGGGCCTTCGCCGCCGCCCGTGTTCTGGTTCAGACCACCAGCACCAGCAAATGCGAATATGGATTGCACACCGGGTTCGCGCAGCGCGATGGCTTCTGCTTGTGCAACAATGTCGTCCTTTTCCGAAACGGAGAGGTTGCCACGGGCTTGGACGTAGACGATGGCCTGTTCGGGTTCGGATTCTACGAAGAATTCAACGCCATTATTGTTGGCGCCAAAGTACGTGAATGTAGACATCACAACAAAGAAGATGCCGCCAATTGCGACGATCGGCATGATCGGGTTGCCTGCAATGAAGTGGATCACGCGGCCAAAGATGGACCGTCTGTAACCCGCTTTGATGTTGCGGGGTTTGCGTTCGATCTTGGCTGCTCCAACGGTGATCGACAGCGCGAATGTCCCGAGCAAAAACAAGATCATGCCGGGAAGGGACGCGAAAAAGCTTCCGTCAACCTGTTGGCCTGTCAGATACCCCGGATTCAGGGTCAGCATTGCGCCCGTGAAGACGATCATAATCGACGGCAGGACAAGGGCTGCGTTCACGAACCATGGTAAGCGGGCCTTGAGGGCATCTGAGGTCGTGCCAAATGCGCGGCTCATGCGGCCTGTGACGCCGCCCAAAACAGGCAGGTAAATCAAAGCGACCACAAGGGATGCTGAGAGAACAAAGATAATAGTTACAGGCAACATGCCCATAAATTGGCCGGGCACACCGGGCCAGAACAGCATCGGCAGGAATGCACAAAGCGTTGTCGCGGTTGATGACACGATGGGCCAGAACATCCGCTTGGCAGCATCCGTATAGGCCGCCATTGGGCCCGCCCCTTCGCGGATGCGTCGGTCGGCGAATTCGACCACAACAATGGCCCCGTCTACTAACATCCCGACAGCTAGGATCAGGCCAAACATAACGATGTTGGAGATCGTGATTTCCATCACTGCAAGGAAGGCAAAACATAGCAGGAACGACGTTGGAATGGCAAAGCCAACCAGAAGCGCTGGGCGGGTCCCGAGGGCTGCCAAAACCACGATCATCACCAAAGCGATGGCCGTCAAAACAGAACCTTCCAGTTGGCGCACCATGGAATCGACGTTACGGGATTGGTCGTTGCTGACGCCGACTTGAACAGCGTCTTGTAGATCTTGTGGCCAACTTGCGACCTCGGCGTCGACCAGATCACGGACTTCTTGGGCGGTGTCGATCAGGTTGAAACCACGACGTTTGACAATTTGCAACGCGACGGTCGTGGTGCCGTTGAACCGCGCGGTGCTTGTGCGATCTTCAAAGGTCAGGCGAATTTCCGCGAGATCGCCAAGGGTAATGACACGGTCGCCGTTTGTCTTAACGGGCAGGTCATAGATATCGCGGGGTTCATCAAAACTGGATGGAATTTTGACGGCAAAAGACCCTTGATCCGTTTCGACTTCGCCTGCGGCGATCAACAGGTTATTCTGGGTAACGACGTCGATCAATTCACCTGCGGTGACGTTGTAGGCCTCAAGGCGAAGGGGATCGATGATCACTTCGATCATCTCTTCGCGTTGACCGGTGAGGGAGGCCTCAAGCACGCCGTCAATGCCTTCAACCGCGTCTTGCAGGTCTTTGGCTACTGCGATCAGTGTGCGTTCAGGAACGTTGCCTGTCAGGTTCACAATCGCGATCGGGAACTCTGAGAAGTTGATCTCGTTGATGGAATAATTGTCGGCCCCATCAGGGAACAGGCCCTCAACACGTGTCATCGCATCACGGATATCGGCCATTGTTTCGGTCTTGTTCCAACCGAAATCAAACTCCAACGCCACGCCTGCATAGTTTTCCGACGCTGTGGCGGTCATGGTTTGAAGGCCATCGATGTCTTGCAACTCGGCTTCCATAGGCCGCACGAGCAGGGTCTCTGAGTCTTCAGCCGAAATACCGGGGAACGGGACCGAAACAAAGATGATCGGAATTTCGATGTCCGGCTCACCTTCTTTGGGTAAGCCGAAATAGGCCATGCCGCCCGCCAAAATTGACAGGGCGATAAAGGCCAATACCATCCTCGCGCGCGAGGCTGCGACGTCGACGATATTCATCATCCGTCGGACTCCTCACGGTAGGTTGGTGTGACGGGCACACCGTCAGTGACGTATTCCTGCCCGACCACAATCACATCGACGGTTTCCGGCAAGCCCGAGACCCAAATGCCGTTCACAGTATCGCGAATAATGCCGACCGGTAAGAACTGGGCGACGTCGCCATCGACCACGGCCCGAATCCCGATGGTGCCTGCGTCGTCTAACGTCATCGAAGACCCGGGCAAAAGATGTGCAGTCTGGCCACTGGAGGCCACTAGGATTTCAACCGTCTGGCCATCGCCAATCGCCAGATCCGTATTTGGCACCTGAATTTCCACGCGGAAGGTGCGGGTTGTTTCGTCAGCAGAGCGGGACACGAAGGACACTTGGCCGCTGAATTCTTCGCCTGTTGATAGGCGTGCACCGGCCATCGCACCCAGACTTACTTTGCCGATGTCGGCCTCAGGGACGAACCCGACCAGTTTGATGGGGTCGAGTTGAATGATTGTGGCGCAGGGGGAGCCTGCTTGCATCAATGTGCCGAGTTCTGCGGTGTCGCTTTCGAGCAGGCCCGCAAAGGGGGCTGTGATGTTGAGCCGTTCGATGTCGCGCTCGATGGCAGCGACGCCCGCTTGCGCGGCTTCGATGCCGGCTTGTGCCGAAATTACTTGGCTGGATGCGCGTTGCACGCCTGCTTTTGCGGCCTCTAGAGAGGCTTGCGCGCTGATCAGCCGTGTTTCTGATGCGAATCCTCCCTGACTTAGTTGGCTTGCGACGTTCACTTCGATTTCGGCTTCTCGGACGCGGGCGTTCGCCTCGGCGACGGTGGCTTGGGCTTCGGGGACCATGCCTTGCGCCTCGCTCAGGCGGGCGCGGCTTTCGGCCAATTGGGCGGCCCGTGTGCCAGGGTCGAGGTGGCAGAGCAGAGTACCTGTTTCAACGAATGCACCCTTTCGGATCGGCTCGGAAATCACTTGGCCGCCTGTTTCGGATGCGACTGTTACCTGACGGGCGGCTTCTGTGCGGCCACGTAAAACCACTGCGCTTTCAACAGTTTGTGACTGAGACCTCAGGGCAACCACGCTCACGGGGGGCGGGGCCTCGGCTTCTCCATCGGTCATTTCTGTTTCGGCTTCGACTTGTGCAAAGGCCATTAACTGGTCGCGCTCGAAAACGAGGGCGTAGAGTGTCAAGGAAACGACAATCGCAGCAAGGATGGGCAGGAGGCGCATTTTCAGTCTTTCATCAACAAGGCGCCGGAGGCGCTGAAAAGGTCTTGGCCACTTAGGGCAAGTAGGTCTGGCTAATATTGGTATTTATACTGAACTAATCGGTTCATTTTCAAGCTGTATTGCAGAGTCGCTCTCGCTTTATGTTAAAGCCGTTCACTTTAAAAGCGCAAGCCTGATCTCGCCCGTCTTTGGTCGGACATGTCGGCGGGACTTGTCCCTCGACTATGCTTCGCGATAAGAGGGGCCAACAAACCTATGAGGACCCGATGAGCAATCCAGAATCCTTTATTGAAGAGGTCAGCGAAGAAGTCCGAAAGGATCAACTCTTCGGGTATATGCGCAAATATGGCTGGATCGCCGTTCTTGCGGTCTTGCTGGTTGTTGGCGGCACCGCCTATTCCGAATACCGCAAAGCGCAAACCACAGCAGCCGCGCAGGCTGCGGGTGATGAAATCCTTGCAGCACTTGAGATGGATGATGATGCGGAACGTGCCGCCGCCCTTGGCGCGATCGAATTGTCGGGTGGGGCAGGCGCGATTACGGGCCTGCTGACTGCGTCCAACCTTGTCGAAACAGGTGATATCAACGGTGCTGTCACAGCGCTTGAGGCTGTCGCGTTGGACGATACAGCGCCTGCAGTGTACCGCGATCTGGCGGCCCTAAAGGCCGCAATGGTGCAGGGCGAAGAGTTGTCCTTGGACGACCGACGCGCGATGCTGACTGGATTGGCCACACCAGGGTCGACGTTCCGACTGATCGCACAAGAACAGCTTGCCTTGCTCAACGTTGAAGCAGGTGACATCGACACTGCGATCGATCAGTTCGCGGCCATCGGGCAAGACGCCGAAGTGACACAGGGCTTGCGCGAACGCGCGTTCAGCATGATTGTGGCTTTGGGCGGTGACATTGATGCTCTCATTGGCAATACTGGCCAAACATCTGAGCAGGGCGACCAATAATCCGCCTTTAGGGGCATCTTAAGAGCCCGGGCATGGAAGGGAATGACGTGACAGGACTTATCTCTGGCACCACGACGACAAAACAAAAGCGCGTGGCGATGCCCGCATTTGCGGCCCTTGCCGTTGTTGGTTTGCTTTCAGCCTGCGGTGAAAAAGACATCATTCTACCGGGAGAACGATTGGATATTCGCGGAGATTTGGTCGATGCAGACGCCTTCGTGAACCAAGCGCTGCCTGTTTCTTTGGGCGCTGCGACGGCAAATGCCGATTGGACACACCGCAATGGTGGCCCAACGCACCTGATAGCCCATCCAGCCCTCGGCACGGCGCTGGCCCCAGTATTCTCAACCAACATCGGACAGGGAAACACCCGCCGCTTACGGATTACCGCTGACCCTATCGTCGCCTCGGGCCGTGTTTTTACGCTTGATGCAGAAAGTCAGGTTGTGGCGACATCCACAGCAGGCGAAACCCTGTGGTCGCGCAATCTAAAGCCAGACACCGACAACGCTCGTGACGCATCCGGTGGCGGGCTTGCTGCGGCTGGGTCTGTTATCTTGGCAACGACAGGATTTGGTGAAGTGGTTGCTCTTGATGGGGCAACGGGTGGCGAAATCTGGCGTCAGGATCTTGATGCTCCCGGGACGTCCGCGCCAACGATTGTTGGCGATCTCGCCTATGTTGTCGCTCGCGATGGCCGTGCTTGGGCGATTGAACTCGGCTCTGGACGTGTACGTTGGACCGTAAGCACAACAGCCCCGACGGCAAACTATTCTGGCGGTGCTGGCGCCGCGGTGAATGCTGACGTTGCAATCTTTCCTTTCCCGACTGGCGAAGTACTGGCAGCGTTCCCTGAGGGTGGTTTGCGTCGTTGGTCCACAGTCGTTTCGGGTCAACGCCCTGGTTCGGCGGCGTCCAATATCTCTGATATCGCGGGCGATCCGGTGATTGATGGCAACCGCGTCTATGTGGGCAATGTGTCGGGCCGTGTCGTCGCGCTTGAACTTGCCAATGGCGACCGTCTTTGGACAGCAACAGAAGGGGCGGTTGGCCCTGTTTGGCCTGCCGGTGGTTCTTTGTTCTTGGTCAATGACATTGGTGAACTTGTGCGTCTGGATGCGGATACAGGGACTGCGATCTGGCGCGTAGAATTGCCGGGCTTTGCAGAAAGCCGTGAACGCCGTCAAAAGACACGCTTTGCGCATTACGGTCCAATCATTGCGGGCAACCGTCTGATAGTCGCCTCTGGTGATGGGCTGATCCGTCAGTTTGATCCGGCCTCTGGTGCGCTGGTTGGCACGGTTGAAATCGCGGGTGGAGCGGCCTCAAATCCCATCGTGGCGAATGGCACGCTGTACGTTGTATCGGCGCGCGGGCAATTGGTCGCTTTCCGTTAAGCGAAAAAGGGTGTAGTGGGCTGCACTTGATCACTTAGAGAAACGCAAATGTCCTTCACACTCGCCATCGTGGGCCGCCCGAACGTGGGCAAGTCCACCCTCTTTAACCGCCTTGTAGGCAAGAAGCTGGCTTTGGTCGATGACCAGCCCGGTGTCACGCGCGATTTGCGCGAAGGCCCTGCGCGGCTTGGCGATTTGCGCTTTACGGTGATCGATACCGCCGGTCTGGAAGAGGCCACAGACGAGTCCCTACAGGGCCGTATGCGCCGCCTGACAGAACGCGCCGTGGAAATGGCTGACGTCTGTTTGTTCATGTACGACGCGCGGACAGGAATCATGCCTGCCGACGAAGTTTTTGCAGATATTTTGCGCAAAAAGAACGCGCATGTGATCCTTGCGGCCAATAAATCCGAAGGCAAAGCCGCGGATGCGGGCGTGATCGAAGGGTTTTCTTTGGGCCTTGGCGAACCGATCCGCCTCTCCGCTGAACACGGCGAAGGCTTGGGCGAGATGTATGATGTGCTGATGCCGCTGTCGGATCAGTTCGAAGAACGCGCCGCGGCAGATGCGCCAGACGTTGACGTTGATGTTAGCGAAGACGACGAAGATGATGACGCTCCACGCATTCCGACACGCGAAAAGCCGTTGCAGATTGCAGTCGTTGGTCGCCCGAATGCGGGTAAGTCCACGCTGATTAACCAAATTCTTGGTGAAGACCGTCTGTTGACGGGGCCAGAGGCAGGGATCACGCGTGATGCGATTTCTGTGCAGATGGATTGGGTCACTGATGATGCGACCGTGCCTGTACGTATCTTTGACACGGCCGGCATGCGTAAGCGTGCTAAGGTACAGGAAAAGCTAGAGAAACTCTCGGTCTCTGATGGGCTTCGCGCGGTTAAGTTTGCCGAAGTTGTTGTTGTCTTGCTCGACGTGGAAATCCCGTTCGAACAGCAGGATTTGCGGATCGCTGATTTGGCGGAACGCGAAGGCCGTGCCGTGGTTTTGGCCGTCAACAAATGGGACGTTGAAGGCGAAAAGCAGGCCAAGTTGAAAGAGCTGAAAGAACAGTTCACACGCTTGTTGCCTCAGCTCAAGGGCGCGCCGCTGATTACTGTGTCCGCGAAAACGGGCCGTGGGATTGATCGTCTGCAAGAGGCCATCTTGCGGGCGCATGAAGTCTGGAATCGTCGTGTCACCACGGCCCAGCTGAACCGCTGGCTGCTTGGTATGTCCGAAGCGCACCCGCCCCCCGCACCAGGTGGGCGCCGCATCAAGATGCGTTATGCCACACAGGTCAAAACACGCCCGCCAGGGTTTGTTGTAATGTGTAGCCACCCAGACAAATTGCCCGAAAGCTATTCGCGTTATTTGGTGAATGGTCTGCGGCTTGATTTCGATATGCCGGGGACACCGATCCGCCTGCATTTCCGCAGCCAAGCGGACAAGAACCCTTACAAAAACAAGACGAAATCAACACCGTCTCGCTTGCGTAAACACTTGGGCAAAGCGCCAGCGGATCAAAAGAAACCGTATCGCGGCGGCTAAGCGGGTCAGGTTTTGCCGACTTGACCTAAGGGCACCTCAACCTCAACCTACGGGTGAGATTGGGGACACCGCTTATGAAACGCATTGCCATATTTATCGACGGAACGTGGAACACACCGGATGCCGAGAACGGGACCAACGTTCTGAGGCTGTCGCGCTGCGTTCGACATCATGATGATGACGGCACATTGCAAGTTGTCCTGTATGCACCCGGGGTTGGGTCAGGACGCGGCAACACGCGGTTTGGCCGTTTCCTAGATCGAAGTCTTGGTGGCGCGTTGGGGTGGGGCCTTTTAGAGATTATCGCCGATCTATATCGCCAACTTGTCATGATCTACGAACCGGGAGACGAAATTCAGCTGTTCGGCTTTTCGCGAGGGGCGTTTGCGGCACGATCGTTTGCCGGTGTTCTGCGATCTTGTGGCATTCCTCCACGGCGGAATTTACACGAGGTCCGCGGTGCAATCGAACGCTACGCAAGCCGAGATCCCGCGACCCATCCTGAAGATCCGTCATCGTATGAGTTCAGGGAACGGATTTCACCTGACACTGCAACGAGCGCGAAGGAACTGAATTGGCGTAATCGGCACGGACAGTCCGGTGCGATCAGGCTTCATATCAACTACATTGGTGTCTGGGACACGGTTAAGGCGCTGGGGTTGCCTGAGAAACTTCACATTTCTGATATCGCCAACGCCCGGCACCATTTCCATGACGCTGCCTTGTCATCGTCGGTTATTTCGGCACGGCACGCGATTGCGATCGATGAGTACCGCTGGACGTTTCCTTCGCTGCCATGGAATAACATGGAAGAGCTGAATAGGGACCGCAACGGCGCATACCTGCAACAATTTTTTCCGGGCAACCACGGATCAGTCGGGGGTGGGGGGAAACGGATCGGATTGTCATCCATTGCCCTGAACTGGATCGCCATGGGGGCCGCGCAAGCGGGGTTGGCGTTGGATTGGGATTCTCTCGATCTAGCGGCGTCGGACTTTGATCACATGGCCGATCTGACCAACAAGTTCGGCGTTCGATCGCCAACTGGGCGGGATTTGAAAGACGGTGGCGTCGGGCGGGCTGGTCCGAAAGCAGAACGCGATCTAAGCCTTTGTGCGTTGGATCGCTACGTCGACGATGGGGCGTACCGCCCATATCCTTTGGAAGCGCTCAAGGATGAGCTCCATAAAATGAGCGCAGATGAAATAAATCACCTGCGCACTTTGATGATTGAGCGCGATGGCGGGGAAACGCACGTCAAAGGTCAACGAAGGCGTCCCCGCCAAAAGATCGAACGACGATGGTTCTAGGGGCGCAATTTACGACAATGTTCCGTCAGCGTTGATGGTGGTTTTTCCGCCCATGTAGCCGTGGAGGGCTGCAGGGATCGCAACCGATCCATCCGACTGTTGACCGTTTTCCAGAACCGCAATCAGGCAGCGCCCAACAGCAAGGCCGGAGCCGTTCAACGTGTGAACGAACTGTGGCTTGCCGCCGTCAGCTGGCTTGAAGCGTGCATTCATACGGCGCGCCTGAAAGTCGCCGGTTGTCGAGACCGAGCTGATTTCGCGGTAGGTATTCTGACCCGGCAACCATGCTTCGATGTCATAGGTGCGGCGTGCGCCAAAGCCCATGTCGCCTGTGCAAAGAACGACGGTTCTGTAAGGAATTTCAAGACGTTCAAGGATGTCTTCGGCGCAACGCAACATGCGCTTTTGTTCATTGTCGGATTCATCTGGATGCGTGATCGATACCATTTCGACTTTTTCGAACTGGTGCTGGCGCAGCATGCCTGACGTGTCACGACCCGCGCTGCCTGCCTCAGAGCGGAAGCACAGCGAATGCGCCGCATAGCGACGCGGCAGGTAACTTTCGTCCATCACATGTCCGGCTGCGATGTAAGTCAGCGGAATCTCGGACGTGGAAATCAGCCACATGCCTTCAGTCGTCTGGTAGCTGTCTTCGGCGAACTTTGGCAATTTGTCCGTGCCATACATCGCATCATCGCGCACCAAAACGGGCGGGTTTACTTCGGTAAGCCCGTTTTCGTTGACATGGAGGTCCAGCATGAACTGGGCGAGGGCGCGGTGCAGACGGGCGGTTACCCCAGAGAGCAAAACAAAACGACTGCCCGAGATTTTCGCGGCGGTTTCGAAATCCATGCTGTCTTTGACGGCAGGAATTTCGAAATGCTCGACTGGGTCGAAATCGAAATTGCGCGGGTTGCCCCATTTAGAGACTTCGACGTTGTCGTCTTCGTTAGCCCCATCAGGAACATCAGCCGCAGGCAGGTTCGGGATTTCAGCAAGACGGGCGGTCAGTGCGGCATCTTGCGCCTTGGCTTCTTCGTTCAGGGCTGCAATTTCAGCTTTCTTTTCAGACACTAGCGCACGAAGGCGTTCGAACTCGGCCTCGTCACCGCGACCCTTCGCAGCGCCAACTTCTTTGGCGGCTTTGTTGGCCTCGGCCTGTGCTGTCTCGGCGGCACCGATCTTAGTGCGGCGTGCTTCGTCCATCGCCAACAGTTCAGACGACAAAGGCGCATCACCACGACGGGAAAGAGCCGCATCAAAGGCGGCGGGATTGTCACGGATGGCGCGAATGTCGTGCATGGGTCTTGTCCTTGTTTGCGGTTTTATGCCGCTCATATGGCGCAATTTTCGCCATATGGAAAGCGTATGGATTGCGTATGGAAATCATATGGGGCCGGACCCATATGTTTAACGGCGCGTAGCGTTGCGAATCCCGTGTCGCGACCGTAGTGTGCGCCAGATCGCGAGGGGGGTGCCTTCGCCAATAAATTAAGGAACGACCACAATGGACGCTATTGGCCAGTTTATTCCACTAATCCTGATTTTCGGGATCATGTATTTCCTGTTGATCCGCCCTCAACAGCAGAAGATGAAACAACACCAAGCTATGATCGAGGCTGTGCGCCGTGGTGATCAGGTTGTCACCCAAGGCGGCGTGATCGGTAAGATTTCAAAAGTCAAAGACGACGGCGAAGTCGAAGTGGAAATTGCGGACGGCGTAAAAGTTCGCGTTGTGAAATCCACACTCGCACAGGTTCTTAACAAGACCGAGCCTGCAGACGCATGATCAAGAATGCGCTTATCGCATTGGGCCTAATGGCCAGTGGGGTTGGCGCAACTGCGACCAGCGCGTTAGGCCGTGAGGCCGCATCGACAATTGTTGACACCTGCGGCGGTACGCGGCTGGTGTTGCAAGCCTCTGACGACGCGCGAACAACAGATCGTGCCAACGATCTGGATGCCGCCGCGGCGGAAGTCCTGAACGAGCGCGTGGGTGCGTTCTTCGGGCAGCGCGACCAATATGCCAAAGTTCAGGACCATTCCGTGGCGATACCAGATCGTTTGATCGAGGTATCGCTGCCGCATTGGGACGACGCGACATTGGCTGCCATCGCGCCGCTTTTTGAACGGGTTGAATTCGGGTTCTTTGATGTCGAAAGTATCAACGACGGCGGGACAGTTCAGAATCTGGCGGCGGGGCAGATACATTTGCCCGACGCTTATGACCCCGTCCGAACCTATGTCTTGAACGATGTCGCCGTTCTGGATGGGGCGTCGATTGAAGACGCGCAAGTGTCATTCGATCAGCAAGGCCGCCCTGCGATTGCGTTTTCGTTTGATCGCACAGGGGCCAAGGTGTTTGGCCAGTACACGAGCGAAAACATCGGTAACCCCTTTGCAATTGTGATGCGCGGCGAAGTGTTTAGTGCCCCTGTGATTCAATCCGCGATCTTTGGCGGAAGTGGCATGCTCACGGGTGATTTCACTGTCGAAGAAACACATGAATTGGCCGCGGTTTTACAGGGCGGTGTGATGCCGTTTGACCTTAATGTTGTGTCAGAGACGCCTGTCGACGGGTCCGACCCCAGCGCCGATTTCTGCCCCTAGGCAGCCCCTGATTCCGTGCCGATCTTTCTGAGGCACTCCCCAGATATTTACATACATTCCGGCGCTTACGCCGTTGATACCAAGACAGGACCACCCCGATGTTGAAGATTGACCCTATTAAACGCATAGCGATTTGGCTTGTTGTCGCGTTTGGTATTTTTGTTGCAATGCCCAACGGCTTTTACGGCACAGTTGAGCGATCCAATGACGCAGAAACCGCCATCGCCGAGGAATTTACCGCAGCCGAGTTGGAGGCCAAGGGCCTGACCCGCGAAGGGCTTGAGGCTGACGCTGCATCTTGGCCCACGTTCATGCCGGATAATCTAGTGAACCTTGGTCTTGATCTGCGCGGTGGTGCGCAGCTTCTGGCGGAAGTGAAAGTTGAACAAGTCTATGAGGCCCGCATGCGCGCCATGTGGTCTGAAGTCCGCGATACTTTGGCCGCCGAGCGTGATGTTGTTGGGTTCGTTACAGACGAAAGCGATACCGAAGGTGAACTTCGTGTTCGTATTTCTGAGCCTGCGGGCATGGACCGCGCGCTGGAATTGGTGCGCGGTTTGGCGCAGCCTGTCGTAAGTGTCACGACCGTGGGGCAGGTCGACATCCAAGTGGCGTCGATTTCAAGCACTGATCTGGTCATTCAACTGACAGAGGCCGAAAAGGTCGCCACGGATGACCGAACAGTTCGTCAGGCGCTGGAGATTGTGCGTCGTAGGATCGATGAAACAGGCACACGTGAACCATCCATCCAGCGTCAAGGCGAAGCACGGATTTTGATTCAGGTTCCAGGTGTTGGTTCGGCACAGGAAGTTAAGGACATCATCGGGACAACGGCCCAACTTGGGTTCCACCCTGTCGTTGGGAGTACAAGTGATCCAGATGCACGGGCAGGTGCCGGTAACATGGTTATCCCGTCCTTGGATCAGGTTGGCCAGTATTACATTGTAGAACGTTCTCCTGTGGTGACAGGCGAAGACCTTGTCGACAGTCAGCCGACGTTTGACCAAAACAACCGCCCTGCGGTGACGTTCCGGTTCAATGCATCTGGTGCCCGTCGGTTTGGCGATTATACGGCTGACAACATCGGGTCCCCATTTGCCATTGTCCTAGACAACGAAGTCGTAAGTGCACCCACCATTCAATCACATATCTCGGGCGGGTCCGGTATTATCACGGGGCAGTTCACCGTTCAGGAAAGCACCCAGTTGGCGGTTCTGTTGCGGGCAGGTGCGCTTCCGGCTGAGCTGGACTTTTTACAAGAACAGACAGTCGGTCCTGATTTGGGACAAGACAGCATTAACGCAGGCGCGATTGCTTGTGTGGTCGCCTTTGCCTTGGTCCTTGTTTACATGGTCCTGAGTTATGGTCTGCTGGGCGTCTTTGCCAATATCGCGTTGCTTGTAAACGTCGCGCTGATCTTTGCGATGTTGTCGCTGATCGGCGGTACGCTGACATTGCCCGGTATCGCGGGGATCGTGTTGACGATTGGTATGGCTGTGGATGCCAACGTGCTGGTCTTCGAGCGTATCCGAGAAGAAAGTAAGACGGCCAAAGGCCCCGCGCGGGCCATTGAACTAGGCTATGAAAAAGCGTTGTCGGCAATCATCGATGCCAACATCACGACCTTTATTACGGCAGTAATCCTGTTTGCCATGGGCGCAGGACCTGTGCGTGGGTTCGCGATTACGCTTGGGCTTGGCATTATCACTTCGGTCTTTACGGCGATCTTCCTGACCCGTTTGTTGGTGGTGATCTGGTTCGAACGCAAACGTCCAAAGGCGTTGTTCACAGGCCGCTACCTGAAGCTGGTTAAGGCCGACACAGCCTATGATTTCTTTAGCCGCGCCAAGGTGTGGTTGGGTGTCTCAGCGGTTCTTGTCGCCGTCGCGTTGGGGTCGTTCTTCTATCAGGGCCTGAATTTCGGGATCGACTTTAAGGGTGGCACCACGTTGCGCACGCAAAGTGAGATCAGCGTAGACGTCGCTGAATACCGCGCTGCATTGGCTCCGCTTGAGCTGGGCGAAATCACAATCACCGAGGTGTTCGACCCGACCTTTGCCGACGATGAAAACGTCGCCACGGTTGCCATTCAGGCGCAAGACGACGAAGAAGCGGTGACGAATGAAACCATCCAAGCGGTGCAGGCGGCCTTGCAGACCATTGATCCTGCCATGACCTTCCCAGCCGTTGAATCCGTTGGACCGACGGTTTCGGGTGAACTGATCCAAGCCGCTATTTTGGCGGTGGTTTTGGCCATTGGGGCGGTGCTGGTTTACATCTGGCTCCGGTTTGAATGGCAATTTGCCTTGGGCGCGGTTGCGGCCTTGGTACACGATGTTGTTTTGACCATCGGTATCTTCTCGGAACTTCAAATCCGGTTTGATTTGGCGATCATTGCGGCCTTGCTGACCATTGTGGGCTACTCGTTGAACGATACGGTTGTTGTCTTTGACCGTGTGCGCGAAAACCTGCGTAAGTTTAAGACCAAGACGTTGAAAGACGTTTTGAACATGTCCATCAACGAAACGCTTAGCCGGACGTTCATGACATCCTTCACCACATTGCTGGCGTTGATTGCGCTGTATGTGTTGGGCGGTGACGTGATCCGCGGGTTCGTCTTTGCGATGATCTGGGGCGTTATCGTCGGGACCTATTCCTCGATCTTCGTGGCTTCCAGCACTTTGCTGGTGTTGGGCGTAAAGCGCGATTGGTCCAAAGAGGCTAAAAAGGTTGGCGGTCAGTTCGCTGACATTGACGCATAGGAGGCCGATATGCGGTTGAACGAAGTCGTCTATACCGATGCGAAACCCGTTGATGGCTATGGGCCCGGGTTCTTTCGCATCGGCGGAGAAGTCTATGAAGGGGCGTTGGTTGTCTTGCCGACAGGCATTGCCCCTTGGGGCGGCTTTGATGACGCGAAAACCTTGCTTGATGCGATATCGGATGTGGATGTGATGTTCATCGGCACTGGGTCCGAGATCGCGCATATCCCGTCCGATTTCCGCGACACGCTAGAAGAGGCAGGGCTGGGTGTTGATGTCATGGCGTCGCCGTCTGCCTGCCGCACCTATAATGTATTGCTAAGCGAAGGCCGCCGCGTCGGTTTGGCGCTTTTGCCAGTCTAAGGCTTGGGGTAGCATACGTTCATGACTTTGAATGTTTCAGATTTGACGGTTGTTCGGGGCGGCGTGCCGGTTCTGGCGGACCTGTCTTTTTCGGTGGCCGAGGGGCAGGCCCTTGTGCTGCGCGGACCCAATGGCATTGGCAAAACGACCTTGCTTCGCACTTTGGCGGGTCTGCAGCCGGCACTTAAAGGGTCCGTTGATTACGCCGAGGATACGGGCGCTTACGCGAGCCACGCCGACGGGATCAAAGGCCAGTTGAGCGTGAAAGAGAACCTCGCGTTCTGGGCAGAGATTTACGGCAATTCCGCGGACGAATCCGTCTATGAGGCATTCGATCTGGTTGACCTCAAGGATCGGATCGCAGGCACATTGTCGTCAGGGCAAAAGCGCCGTCTCGGGCTGGCACGCCTTGGTGTTGTTGGCCGTAAGGTGTTGTTTCTGGATGAACCCACGGTCAGCCTCGACGGGTTTTCGGTCAAGCTTTTTGCGCGTTGGCTGTCTGAAGATCACCTTGCCAAGGGTGGCATCGCAGTCATCGCGACCCATATCGATCTTGGCATTGAAGCGCCCGAACTTGAACTGGCCCCGTTCAAAGCAGCGCCGGACGCCGCCAGTTCTGACGAGGCGTTTTTATGATGGGCGCTAAACGGTGATCGCACTCCTGAAACGGGACCTTGTGCTTGCTGTGCGGGCAGGGGGCGGGTTTGGCCTTGGCCTGTCATTCTTTCTTATCGTGATCGTTCTGGTCCCATTCGGTGTCGGGCCAGAGGCCGAAATCCTGACACGCATCGCACCGGGGATCGTTTGGGTCGCGGCCTTGTTGGCAGCGCTTTTGTCGCTGGACCGGATTTTCGCGTTGGACTTTGAGGATGGCTCGCTGCCGCTTTTAGCAACATCGCCTTTGCCGATGGAAGGTGTCACTTTGATCAAAGGCATCGCACATTGGATCACCACGGGGCTGCCGTTGACGCTTGTTGCGCCCGTTCTTGGGTTCTTGTTGCATTTGGAACCCTCGGCGTTCGGATGGTTGTTGGCGTCCTTGGCGCTTGGCACGCCGGCCTTGTCGATGATCGGCACTTTTGGCGCTGCCCTGACGGTTGGCGTTCGGCGCGGCGGCTTGTTGATGTCGCTCCTGGTGCTCCCACTTTATGTGCCGACGCTCATTTTTGGCGCAGAGGCCGTTGCGCGCGGCGCTGCGGGCCTTGATGGGTTAACACCGCTGCTGATGGTTGCCGTCATCACATTGGCCAGCTTTGCACTGCTGCCGTTTGCCGCATCCGCGGCCTTGAAAATCAATCTAAGGTGAGCTCCATTGCCGCCATCAAAAGAGCAGGATAGCTAAGACAAATGTCGATTTGGGAATACGCCAATCCGAAGAAGTTCATTGCGACCACGACGCCATTGGTGCCGTGGGTGATGGGCATTTCAATCTCCTGTCTTGTGGTCGGGCTGGTCTGGGGCTTCTTTTTTACGCCCGATGATTTCCGCCAAGGATCGACGGTTAAAATCATCTATCTGCATGTGCCCGCCGCCCTGATGGCGATCAACGCGTGGTTCATGATGCTGATTGCCTCTCTCATTTGGTTGGTGCGGCGTCACCATGTCAGCGCTTTGGCGGCGCGTGCTGCGGCGCCCATTGGGATGGTTATGACTGTTATCGCGTTAATTACAGGTGCTATTTGGGGCCAGCCTATGTGGGGAACATGGTGGGCTTGGGACCCGCGCCTGACGTCATTCCTGATCCTGTTCCTGTTTTATCTTGGCTACATGGCCCTCTGGGAAGCGATTGAGGATTCTGACACCGCAGCTGACCTCACGTCGGTGCTGTGCCTTGTCGGATCAGTGTTTGCCGTGCTGTCACGCTATGCGGTGCAGTTCTGGAACCAAGGGCTTCACCAAGGGACGAGCGTTCCAGTCGCCACAGGCGAGCGATCCGTGTCGGATGTGTTCTTCGTCCCGCTTTTGGTGTGTATGGTCGGGTTCGGCCTGCTGTTTTTGGCATTGGTCTTGATGCGCACGGCGACGGAAGTCCGTGCCCGCCGGATCAAAGCACTCGAAGCGAGGATGAGATAATGTTTCCTGATCTGGGTGATTACGCGACCGAAGTACTGGCCGCTTACGGGGCGTCCATTGGTTTGCTGGTGGTGATCGTCTTGCTGTCCATGCGGCGGTCCCGCAAGATGCGCGCACAGCTTGATGCGGTTGAGGCCCGAAAGGACGCTGCTAGTGGCAAATAAATTGATGTTGGTGCCTGTGGTCGTTTTCGCGGGCCTTGCGGGCGTTTTCGCAGGCGGGATGTATTTCGGGCAGGGTGATGAATTGCCCTCCGCGCTGATCGGCAAACCCGCCCCGGAAGGTACTGTTGAACCCCTTGGCGACCTTGCGGTTCTAAGCGATGACATCTTGCGCGATGGCGAGGTCAAGATTGTGAACTTCTGGGCCAGCTGGTGCGCGCCGTGCCGCGTTGAACACCCCAACCTCGTTCTTCTGGCCGAAGAGGGCGTGCCGATTTACGGCATCAATTACAAAGACCTAGACCGCAACGCACTTGGGTTTCTAAACGATCTTGGTAACCCTTACCGTGCGGTTGGAACCGATGAAGACGGGTTTTACGCATTGGACTGGGGCGTCTACGGCGTCCCTGAAACGTTCCTGTTGGACGGCGACGGTACGATCCTTTTACGCATGGCAAGCCCGCTTACCACGCGCGAATTGGAAGCCCGAATGCGCCCCGCGTTGAACGAGGCGCTGGCCGCGAATTAACGGCTGTAGCGCAGTGACATGCAGCTTAGGCCGCCGTCTACCAACTCCGCCTGTGACGTGTTCAGTATCTTGAGCATGTATCCCGCAGCCTGCAGCTTTTCCGCTGTTTTCGGATGGCCCGCTGACAAGAAAACATAGTCGTTCACGCGGATCGCATTTGCGGCCGCTTCTTCACCTTCAACCGTTTCAATCACGTTCAATCCCTTGAACGCACCGGACGCCGCAAGGGCAGGCGTGGCCAAAACCGTTTCATGATCCAACAATGAGGATTCCGTTTTGAAATGCAGGATTTCTGGCGGTGTTTGAAGCACTTCAAGGCTGTACCCCAAACTTTCTACGATTGGGCGTAGGTCTTCGGCGCCCTGAACGTTCGTGCGTGCGGAGAGACCCAAAAGCACGCGGTCATCTGTGCACAAAATATCGCCGCCATCGACGTAGCCGTCGGTTTCCAAGTCTATGACAGCAGTCATGTTTTCAAGCAAGGATGGACGCAGCGCCGCCGCTTCACCAAGGCGCGTGTCAGCGCCCGGGCGCAGTACAATCGCGGTTCCGTTCAAAACCAAGGCGGGATCTTCGATGAAAACGCTGTCAGGAAAGGTTTCGTCTTTTGGCAAAAGCGTCACGTCACATCCAACATCGCGCAACGCGCTGACGTAGGCCGCATGCTCGGCCGCAAAGGTAAACGGATCCGGATCGCCTTGATCCTGTGCGCGCAATCCATCTGTAACGGATGATGCGGGCAGGCGGCACAATGCGTGGCTGAATTCAAATGACGGATGAGACATGGTGACCCTCTTGTTTATCTTTTGCCTTTGTTTCGGAAATACCTCGGGGAGTCGAGCTTGCTCGACGGGGCAGAGCCCCCAAACGAAAAAAGCCGCGCCCGTTAGGGCGCGACCTTAAGATTACTGAGCTGCCTGAAGTCTTAGGCAGATTTGGCGAGGTTCCGTAGAACGTAGTGCAAGACGCCACCGTGTTCGATGTATTCGATCTCGATCGCTGTATCGATGCGGCACTTCAGTGTGATGTTTTTCACTGTGCCGTCGGCCATTGTGATTTCACATGGAACTTCTTGAAGCGGTGTCACGCTGTCCAGACCAGAGATAGACACAGTTTCTTCGCCTGTCAGGCCAAGGGACTTGCGGCTGTCACCACCAGTGAATTCAAACGGGATAACGCCCATGCCAACAAGGTTGGAACGGTGAATACGCTCAAAGCTTTCAGCGATAACCGCTTTGACGCCTAGAAGGTTCGTACCCTTTGCAGCCCAGTCACGAGAAGACCCCGCACCGTACTGTTCACCACCAAAGATCACGGTTGGTGTGCCCGCAGCTTGGTAGGCCATCGCCGCGTCAAAGATAGACGTTTGTGCGCCATCCGGACCCTTTGTGTAGCCGCCTTCAACGCCGTCAAGCATCTCGTTCTTGATGCGGATGTTGGCGAATGTGCCGCGCATCATGACTTCGTGGTTACCACGGCGCGACCCGTAGGAGTTGAATTCACGAACAGGAACTTGGCGTTCTTTCAGGTACTGACCCGCAGGAGTCGTTTCAGCGAAAGAACCGGCAGGGGAGATGTGGTCGGTTGTGATCATGTCACCCAGCACGGCCAGAACTTTTGCGCCTTCAACATTGGTGATAACACCAGGTTCTTTAGACATACCTTGGAAGTACGGCGGGTTCTGGATGTATGTGGACTGAGCAGGCCAGTCGTATGTTTCCGCATCCGTCGTTTCAACGCCTTGCCATTTTTCGTCGCCTTTGAAGACGTCAGCATACTTGGACTGGAATGCTTCACGCGTCACAGTCTTTTCGACCATGTCTGCAACTTCTTTGGATGTTGGCCAGATGTCTTTCAGGTAGACGTCTTTGCCATCAGGCGTTTGGGCGATTGGATCTGTTGCCAGATTGATGTCCATTGTACCGGCCAGCGCATATGCCACCACGAGAGGAGGAGACGCGAGGTAGTTGGCACGGACGTCAGGCGAAATACGGCCTTCGAAGTTACGGTTACCAGACAGGACGGATGTTGCGACCAGATCACCCTCGTGAATCGCCTCAGAAATTTCTTTCTGCAGCGGACCAGAGTTACCGATACAGGTTGTGCACCCGTAACCGACGAGGTTGAAGCCGATTTTGTCGAGCTCTTCTTGAAGGCCGGCAGCCTCAAGGTAAGCAGACACAACCTGAGACCCCGGAGCGAGGGATGTCTTAACCCAAGGCTTGCGGTTCAGACCCAATGCTGCGGCTTTCTGAGCCACAAGGCCCGCACCGATCATCACATATGGGTTGGATGTGTTTGTGCAGGATGTGATCGACGCGATCACGACCTTGCCGCTGTCCATTGTGTAATCTTCGCCAGCGACTGCAACTTCTTTGCCCATTGGACGCTTGAATGTTTCTTCCATTTCTTTGCGGAAGGCATCTTTGGCGCCTGTCAGTGCCACGTAGTCTTGTGGACGTTTCGGGCCCGAGATCGCAGGAACGATTGTTCCCATGTCGAGCTCGAGTGTGGATGTGTAGACAGGGTTGTAATCCGCGCCGCGCCAGAAACCGTTTTCTTTTGCGTAGGCTTCGACCAATGCGATTCGGTCTTCTTCGCGGCCTGTATTGCGCAGGTAACGAAGCGTTTCGTCATCAATTGGGAAGAAACCACATGTTGCGCCGTATTCTGGTGCCATGTTTGCGATTGTCGCACGGTCTGCCAGTGGCAGAGTGTCGAGGCCTTCGCCGTAGAATTCTACGAACTTGGACACAACGCCGTGGGCGCGCAGCATTTCAACGACTTTCAGCACGAGGTCAGTACCTGTTGTGCCTTCCATCATTGCGCCCGTCAGTTTGAAACCAACAACTTCTGGGATCAGCATGGAAATTGGCTGGCCGAGCATAGACGCTTCAGCCTCAATCCCGCCAACGCCCCAACCCAGAACAGCAGCGCCGTTCACCATTGTGGTGTGGGAGTCAGTGCCGACGAGCGTGTCAGGGTATGCAACTTCTTCGCCGTTTTGGTCTTTGTCAGTCCAAACCGTCTGGCTGAGGTACTCAAGGTTCACCTGGTGACAGATACCTGTGCCCGGAGGAACAACGCGGAAGTTGGAGAATGCAGACTGGCCCCATTTCAGGAATGTGTAACGCTCAAGGTTGCGTTCGTATTCGCGGTCCACGTTCATCTGGAACGCACGTGGGTTACCGAATTCGTCGATCATCACAGAGTGGTCGATCACGAGGTCAACAGGGTTCAGTGGGTTGATCTGCTGAGCGTCGCCACCGAGGGCAACAATACCGTCACGCATCGCAGCGAGGTCAACAACAGCCGGAACGCCGGTGAAATCCTGCATCAAAACGCGGGCAGGGCGGTATGCGATTTCGCGTGGGTTCTTGCCGCCTTTAGCGCCCCATTCGGCGAAAGCCTTGATGTCGTCTACGGAAACGGTCTTGCCGTCTTCGAAACGAAGCATGTTCTCAAGAACAACTTTCAGCGCCGCTGGAAGGTTCGAGAAATCGCCAAGGCCTGCTTCGGTTGCGGCTGGGATTGAATAGTAAGCAATCGACTGATCGCCAACTTTTAGCGTCTTGCGCGTTTTTGCGGTATCGTGTCCAACTGTGATGGTCATCTGCGTCTCTCCTGCGGGAACGTGGGAAGTGAGTCTGGTTGCGGTATACAATTGCACACAATAGTTGCCAAGGCCCGTTTTCCCTGAATTTTATGCGCTTAATTGTCACGTGTTTACTGTGTTCCACACAATTGTAACAGCCCATCGCAAACGGTTGATTGGCCTGTTAGGCCGGACTGGGTTAGGCAAGGACAACGAAACTAGGAATCTCCATGCGTAAAACCTTTGCTGCCCTCGCCTCATGCATCGCATTTGCCACTCCGGTCGTGGCGGATGGCCCCGTCGTCGTCGAACTATATACGTCGCAAGGCTGTTCAAGTTGTCCCCCTGCGGACGCGATGCTGGTGGATCTAGCCGCACGTTCAGATGTTCTCGCGCTCGCTCTTCATGTTGACTATTGGGACTACATTGGCTGGGCCGACACTTTTGGCAGCCCCGCCTTTACACGGCGCCAACAGCAGTATGCGCATGCTGCAGGCGACAGCACGATCTATACACCGCAAATTGTGATTGCAGGGCGTGATCACGTCATCGGGACAAAGCCGATGGAAGTTGCGGACCTGATCCGGCGCCACAACGCCGCCCAAACCGGCGTGCAGGTTGTGGCCGAACTTCAAGGCGATCAATTGCGGATCACCGGAACTTCGCCGCGGCCATTTGATAGCGCTGCGATGGTTCAAGTTGTCCGGTTCGATCCAGAACAGATCGTCGAAATTGGTCGCGGCGAGAATCAGGGGCGGTCGATCCGGTACGCGAATATCGTTACGGATTGGCAGGTCGTCGGCGAATGGGGCGGGCGTGAAGGCTTGGATCAGACCGTTCGGCTGAACGGTAACGGCGCTGTTGCCGTGATCGTGCAAACGCGTGGTCCTCGCAACATTCTCGCGACAGCGGTTTTACGATAAGGGCATCGACCCTAATCGTCGTCACCTTCAACGATCAACGCAATAGTCCCTGCATCCGCGGCGGCTCGGATGGCTGTAACCACAGCATTTTGGGCGGCTTCTGCGTCCGAGAGTTTAATTTTACCGGATTCGCCCATTTCTTCGCGTAGGTTGTCGGCCATACGGGTGGACATGTTGTCTAGTAGGTGGTTTGCCGCTACGGCCAACGGCCCACCGGTACCTGCGGCAGAGGCCAAAGCACGCACCAGATCGCCGGAATCGATGTCACGTAGGATTTTCGGAACGTCAGGCACAGCAAGGCGGGCAGGGATATCCGCAAACGTAAAGATGGCTTTGCGCACGCTTGCGCCAAAACTTGGATCTTCAGACAGCAGCCCTTCGAGAACCTGTTCGCGGGTTGCGGCAGGGCTGGAATTGAGGATCGCGCCGATGCGGCTTTCCGCGGTTTCGCTAAACGCGGGGAGGGCGGCGCCGCAATATTGCTGAGCCAGACCCGTTCCGATCCGCGCAATTGCATCGGCCCGGATGTGAGAGGTTTTCGACATAGAGAAAGCGATGCGGCGCGCGGTTTCACCAGGCACCAAACCAAGCAAAGTCGCGGCCTTTGATGTCGGGAGTTTTGAGAGCAGAATCGCTGACACTTCGGGGCTTTCGGCGGTGGTGATGGGCACCATTTCATCTGCGGACAGTTCAAGGACGATTGTCCACGGATCGCTGCCGTTTTGGGCTGCCGCTTCTTCGCGCAGCCGTGCGACGGTCGCCGCAGAAATACGCCCATCTAGGGATTTGAGCGCGGCTTCGACGCTGCCCGGAGCCGTAAGGGCGACATCAGACAATTCCGCCGCAAATTCGATTGCCACGTTCTTTAATGTCTCACGGTCGATGATGTTTAGGCCGCCGAGTTCGCGGGTCAAACGGGCTTGTGCGGCTTCGGGCAACTGACTGAGGGGGAGGTCCCCGCCGTCACTGAGTAAAAGTTGAACGACCATTGCTGCCTTGCGCGAACGGGGCATGACGGGTGTGGCGGTATTTGGCATCGGACTCGACAATTGCGCGCTCCTACAGAAGATCGAGGCCGTTTTAACGCAATTTAGGTGAATGGGGGCTTAACAGGGCTTTGGGAATTTGAAATTTTGCGCGTTCAGGGTGCGATTCACCGTCGTTTCATAGGAATTTATAGATGCGTTGGTCCGCACGTACCTGCGGAATTTCAACCCCTGGTTGTTCCCGGGTGAGTCATCTTAATGGAGAGCGCCTGTAATTCCTGGCGCATTTTGTCGCCCATACCGGTGTTGGTGGCGGTTAGATCGTGCAGATCTTGTACGTGTGCGCTTAGAACTGCGATTTCATCATCCGTAAATTCACGATCGCCACGAGAAAAACCCGCACAACTGCGACTGCCATTGGTTTCTGTGGCAATTGCCACGCCGTAGGCCATGCCAAATGCAAGCGACTGTTCCAAAACGTTATGATCATCATACTCACCGAGAGCTGACCATCGAATAGACCCCGTTTCGGTGAAGCCCCAGCGCACAATAGGGTCAACCATCACGTAACCTTTTTCGGAGTACATGTCGGTCCATTCCTTTGCGTAGGTCTGAAACAAAAAATCGGGGGAGGTTAGCCGAATATGAAATGCAATCGCAAAGCCAGCAGGAGACAATGTCTCAACCGTTTCGAGAATTTCCCTGATTTGTGATGTGTTTGACATTCCCGTGTATACTCGCTTTCAAGTTGCTAAGCTCCAACTGGCTGGACTAAGGTGCGTTCACAGTCAGTGGTTTGAATGGTAGGTGTTTTTAGTGCAGATTGACAGTGACAATTGTTTCAAATGGCCGATTGAGGTGCCCGGATATTGATGAACCTATCTTCTCATGACGAAGTGAGTTCTCTGGCTACGACCGGCTATTATATAGCGTTGCGGGTTGGTTTTGCGTTTCCATTGGAAGAAGTGAACGCGCTTCCGGTCGCTTGGGCTGAGCATTACACGACCCACCGATTCATGCTGCATGATCCCGTAATTCGTTGGATTTACGCAAATACGGGCGCGATTGCCTGGAGTGGTATTGAGCTTCCTGATCCGATGCGCGTGTTGGATCAGGCGCAGACGTTTGGCCTGAGATACGGTGTGGCTGTTGCCTGTTTTGACGGAAACCGAGAAGGGCAAAGGTCCTTTGGGACGTTCGCACGGCCTGACCGCGAGTTTGATAAGCACGAAATCGAGGCGTTGTACGCCTATGTTTTGAGGCGCCACCACGAGAAAGCGCCGCCGACGAATCTGACCGATGCAGAGCTGGAAGCATTGAAAATGGTAAAAGAAGGCATGCGGCTAAAGCAGATTGCCTATGAGTTGGGCGTTTCTGAGGGGGCGGTCAAACAGCGTTTGAAGAACGCGAAAACCAAATTGAACGCGCAAACATCAGCGCAAGCTGCTGCAATGGTTGCAGAATTTGGCTTGATTTGAACTATTTGAATTTATTAACAAATAGTTAACGAATGCCATTGGTGTATCAGTCTCGATTATTTCCAATATGGAAACAGTTTATTGGTTAACAAACGATTGTTCAGAGCGCTAAATGGACTCTCCAAATAGGAGAGTCTCTATGAAAAATGTCACCTTTGAATTGTCTAACGTCCACCAATACGGATCTTCGTTTTTTGATTACCTTGCATTACGCAAACAATTCTTCGTCGATGCGCTGCATTGGCAAATCCCGCATAATGCGGAGGTCGAGATGGACCAATACGATAACCCGATGGCCCGCTATTCGCTGGTCTTAGACGATAACGGGCGGGTGCTTGCGGGTGCGCGCGCGATGTCCACGGCGGCGGTTTGGGGCGATCATACCTATATGCTGAAAGACGCCATGACGGGGAAACTGGATACGATCCCTAGTGATCTGCTAACCGATGTGATCGACAGCCCAAAGGTTTGGGAATGCACACGTTTGGTGATCGCGCCGGAAGTGAATTCCATGCGCATGCGGACGCAGTGCCTTGATCTTATCGTCGAAGGTTTGATCGAGATGGCCAACAAAGAAGGCGCTGATACTTTGATATCATTGTCAAATCTATGGCTTCTGCGCGCATTGAAGCGGTTGGGCTACGGCGCGGAATTGCTGGGTGAACCCTATGAGAACGGCGATGATGGTCACAAATACGCTGTGATGGCGATCGCGGCGCGTCACAAGCAAGTCGCGAACAATGTCTTGCAAATGACGGCGGCGTAAATGTTTAGCAGTCCATGGGCCCAGGTGTTGTGTTTTTAGGGGCCCATGGAAGGTTTTAGGGATCGTTAGGACGTTTCGCCAAACACGCGAGCAAAGATCGTGTCGACGTGTTTGGTGTGGTAGCCAAGATCGAACTTTTCCTTGATGGCATCGACGCCCAAGGCGGCAACCACTTGTTCATCCGCCAGCAGTTCTTCTTGGAAATCCGTACGGAATTCCCACACTTTAAGCGCGTTGCGTTGAACCATTGAGTAGGCGTCCTCGCGGGATGTACCGGCTTGTGTCAGGGCCAAAAGCACGCGCTGAGACATAACCAAACCCGGGAATTTGTTCATGTTGTCGAGCATGTTGTCAGGGAAGATCAACATCTTATCGATAACACCTGTCAAACGGCTCAGGGCGAAATCAAGCGTCACAGTCGCGTCTGGGCCAATGCCACGTTCCACGGAGGAGTGCGAGATATCACGCTCGTGCCATAGGGCAACGTTTTCCATCGCGGGGATCACGGTCATGCGCACAAGGCGGGCCAAACCCGTGAGGTTTTCTGTCAGAACCGGGTTCTTCTTATGCGGCATCGCGCTGGACCCTTTTTGGCCCATTGAGAAGAATTCGGCGCCTTCCAGAACTTCGGTGCGCTGCATGTGGCGGATTTCTGTGGCGACGTTTTCAATGGACGACGCGATAACACCGAGTGTTGCAAAGAACATCGCATGACGGTCGCGCGGGATGACTTGCGTGCTGATCGGTTCAGGGGAGAGGCCCAGTTTTTCGCAAACATGTTCTTCGACGGCTGGGTCGATGTTGGCGAATGTGCCAACCGCACCGGAAATCGCGCCAGTGGCGACTTCGGTCCGGGCGAGTTTCAGGCGGGCAAGGTTGCGATCCATTTCAGCGTAAAAGCGTGCAAACGTCAGGCCCATTGTTGTTGGCTCAGCGTGGATGCCGTGGCTGCGGCCAACGCGAACGGTCATTTTGTGTTCCATTGCGCGTTTTTTCAGCGCAGCGAGGAGGCCTTCGAGGTCAGCGACAAGGATGTCTGCGGCGCGCACAAGCTGAACGTTGAAACAGGTGTCCAGAACGTCAGAGGATGTCATGCCTTGGTGCACGAAGCGAGCTTCGTCGCTGCCGACGTGTTCTGCAAGGTGCGTCAGGAACGCGATGACGTCATGTTTGGTCACAGCTTCGATTTCGTCGATCCGAGCCACGTCGAATTCAACATCCTTGGCTTTCCAGACCGCATCCGCGTTTTCGCGTGGGATGACGCCGATGTCAGCCATGGCATCACAGGCGTGGGCCTCGATCTCGTACCAGATTTTGAATTTGGTAGCGGGCTCCCAAATGTCGGTCATCACGGGGCGGGCATAGCGAGGGATCATGGCGGCGGCCTTTTCTTCAGGGTGCAAATAGGTATTGGAGGCGTCATAAGGTGCAGGCGTTCGGGTCACAAGGGCCGGACAAAGGGGATTGATAAGGCAATGCGTGGAATTTCGGATTTCCTAGGCGTTTATAAGGTCACGCGCGAGATCGTCGATCACAGGGCCGAGGCGCGGTCCCAGTTTGAGGGGCAGGCGGTGATCGCGGCGACGGCCGAGGGCGCAACCTATCGCGAGACCGGCGGGCTAATCGTCAACGGGCAGCGCTTTGAGGCTGAGCGCAGTTATCTGTGGCACCAAGAAGGTGACCGGATTTGGGTGAGCTTTGAGGATGGTCGCCCGTTTCACGACTTTGATCCGCAGTCGGGGGGATTGGCGAGCGAACACTTGTGTGGAGAAGACATGTACCGCGGCGGTTATGAGGTTTCAGATTGGCCCTTATGGTCAGTCACTTGGAACGTTCAGGGCCCCCGTAAGGATTACCGATCCCAAACAATCTATGAAATGTGTTCGCGCTAACAAGAGCCTTCGCACTTGCAGAAACGAACCTGCTAAGGCATTCAAGGTCCCAACACGGACTGAAAAGGGAAGAATTCTGATGACAATGACGATGAATGATAAAGTACTGACAGAAGCCTTTGGCGCGAACGAAGGCTCCGCATTGCGCGTAAAGCAGGCGTTGTTGGTTGTTGCAGGTATTGCAGCCATGGCTGCGCTGGCAAAAATTCAAGTATTCCTGCCGGGCAATCCAGTTCCGGTCACAATGGGTACATTCGGTATCTTGACCATTGGTGCAGCATACGGCGCACGCTTGGGTCTGGTAACAATCCTTGGCTACCTTGCACTGGGTGCGATGGGTGCGACTGTTTTCGCGGGTGAGAAAGCTGGCCTGACATACATGATGGGCGGCACAGGCGGCTATCTTGTTGGTTACGTTCTGGCGACGCTTGCACTCGGGTTTGCTGCGCGCAAAGGGTGGGACCGCAATGTTCTACTGATGGCTTTGGCTATGCTGGTCGGCAACGCGCTGATCTACATCCCGGGTCTTCTTTGGTTGAACGGTTTCGCTGAAAGCTGGGCCCAGACACTTGAGTGGGGCATCACACCATTCCTTATCGGTGACGCTCTGAAGCTCGTTTTGGCAGCGCTTTTGGTTCCTGCTGTATGGAAGTTCATCGGTAAAGCCCGCGGCTAAAATCTGCGACGGTTTAGAAATAGAGAGGCGCTGAGCAATGCTCCGCGCCTCTTTCTTTTTGTAGGTGTCTTTGGTGGACCTGAGCCAATTGCGGCTTAGGCAAGTTTTGTGTCGATATGGTTGGAGCGTTCCAACGACTGGTGCACAGGGCAGCGGTCTGCGATTTCGAGCAGGCGTTTGCGTTGGTCTTCATCCAGATCGCCGCTCAGTGTGATGGTGCGCACGAACCGATCAATCTTTGCCTTTGTCTCTGCGCCAGCGTCTTGTCCGTGGACTTTGTCATGGGTCACATCAACCGAGACATGATCCAGTGGCCAGCCTTTGCGACGGGCATACATGCGGATGGTCATCGACGTGCAAGCCCCAAGCCCTGCTGAAAGGAACCCATAAGGTGTAAGTCCCTTGTTGCTACCACCATAGGCGGCCGGTTCATCTGCCAGCACGTGGTGGGGCCCTGAGTGGATGTCTTGTAGATAGCCATTTGGATCGGCCTCTGACACGCGCAGCACGCCTTCGGGGGTGCCAATTGGGGGCGCAGGGCGGCGCAGGTCGAGGTAACGCGCAGCCCAAGTGGCAATGACGTCTGCGGCGTATTCTGCATCTTCTGCGTTGCTCAGCAGGTGGTCCGCATTGTCCAGCGTCACGAAAGATTTCGGGTGTTTGGCAGCAAGGAAGATCTCGGATGCATTGTCGATTGAGACGGTCGCGTCACGCGGGCCATGAAGAACAAGCAGGGCGGCGTTCAGGCTCGCGATGGCAGGCGTCAGTTCACCCTTTGCGACGTCTTCGAGGAAATCATTAGAGATGCGGAATGACCGACCGCCAAGGGAAACCTCAGCGATCCCGTCACGCAGGATGTCAGGCAGAGCATGAGCAAAGTTATGGGTCACGTGTTCAGGATCAAAAGGCGCGCCGATGGTGGCGACGGCTTTGATGTTGTCCATCTGCGCGGCGGCTTTGAGCACCGCCGCACCCCCGAGGGAGTGACCGATAAGGAGCGACGGTGTCATGTTGCGTTTGTCCAGCTCTGCACAAGCGGTCACAAGATCCTGCACATTGGTGGTGAAGTTTGTGTTTTCAAATTCACCCTCAGAATGGCCGAGCCCCGTGAAATCAAATCGAAGTACAGCAATGCCAAGGCCCGCCAAACGTGCGGCGACACGGCGAGCTGCGGGGATGTCTTTAGAACAGGTGAAACAATGCGCAAAAAGGGCCGTCGCAAGATGCGGGCCATCGGGCAGATCAAGACGTGCGGACAGCTGGCCACCATCATGGCCGGGGAAGGTGAAACGCTCTGTAGGCATGGGGCAATTCCTTTGGTTGCCCTCAACGTGGACGCAGGGCAGACAACCTGCAAGGGATGTGACGGCCCCGTCACGCAGAGGTGAAATATGTGGCAACTGATTGGGCGAAGTTTGGTGATCTGTGCAGGCATCGTTTTGGCGATGTCATTCGCAGGTGACGTGCATGGGCTTGGTGACAGTTTAGCAGTTTTCAGACTGTGGATTGCGTTTGGTCTGGCGTTGGCCTCGGCCTTGGCATTTGCAGTGGGTTGTAAATTGATAGGCCCTTTGGGGCTCATAATGGGAACGGGAGTTGTCGTTCGTATCCTGTTGATGTTCTTTGTCGAAATCGAAATCGAAAACGATCGCGCTTTTGATTTATTGGTATATTCGAAGAATACCTTAGGAGGGCGGGGTGATGACGCAGCCGTAGTCGCGGACATTCAAAGGGCGGCCGCAGATATCGTGCTATTGCAAGAAGTTAGCGCGACACGCAGCGACTACGCTAACGACCTTATGAGTACTCATCCTCACGCGCATTTCTGCCAGTTCTCGGATTGGTCTGGTATCGGCATCGTCGCGCGATGGCCGATTGAACAAAATTACTGTTCCCCCAGCCGGTCAATCGCGGCGGCACGAATACTGGGGCCAAACGGACCGTTCTGGGCGGTGTCGGTGCATCTGGTTTGGCCATACCCATACGATCAGCAGTCAATTTTGGCCCAAGCATTGCCTTTTCTCGCTGAAATCGACGGGCGAGTTCTTGTTGGCGGAGATTTCAACATGGCCCCTTGGGGGGCATCCGTGCGTCAAATAGCGAACGCAACCGAAACGGCCCTTCATGGGCCATTGCAAACCACGTTAAGGATCCGGAACATCCCGTTCCAGATCGATCATGTCCTTAGTACGGGGGAAGGGCAGGTCACAACCCGTCCACTCTTTGGGTCGGACCATCACGGTGTTTTGGCTGAAATCGATTGGGGGGATGACTAACGTTCCATCGCCACCCAGATGTCATTGGTGCTCGATGTGCCGAATGTTAGGATGCCAAACATGAGCAGGCCGCCGCAACCGCGTTTCATATTGTCTTGGGTCGATCTTTCGGGTGTCCTTGTCATGCTGGCTCGTTCGCCCTCTCCTTCGCTAAGTTAGAGGTTGCAGCGAAGGGTTCGTCGGTCAGGAGTGGATGCGACATGAGAAAGCGGGGCATATGGCGATCAAAATGAACACGATATTGCAAGCTAAGATGCCTGATGGGCAGTTGGATGTTGCAACTGCACGTCTGCCCGCCGTGCGGCCTGTTGTTGGGGATTGGCTGCTTCGGGATGACGCCTACGGGGCACAAATGGCGTTGAGGCGTCATTTGTTGCAGACCCGAAAACAGGACGTCTACGCGCAGTTACCCGATGGTTTGGCTGCTGCGCAGGGCTTTTTGGCATTGGCGTTGGAGGCCCTTCCGGATGGGTTTCGGGTTCATGGGGGGCAGGTAACGTGCCCGGATGGGGTTCAGGTCGCTTTGGACTGGGAGGCTCCGCTTTGGTCTGCTGGGCAAATTTTTCAGCAGGACGTGTGTATTCTGGAAAAGCGTGGCAATGAGCATGTGCTTACGGGGGCTATATTGTGTTTTCCGGCGAGTTGGACATTGGCACAAAAGATTGGCAAGCCACTGATCGGAATACACAAACCGGTTTCTGAATATGATGCACCGATCGCGACCCGTGTTCAGCGCTTGTTTGATGGCGTTCAGGCTGGGCGGCCCGTGTGGCGGGCCAATGCCCTGCGATATGATGATCCCGCGCTGTTTCAACCGCGCCTCGAAAACGACCCACGGCCGGTTGGAAGACCGGATGCGCCTTATTTGCGCAGCGAACGGCAAACGATCCTCCGGCTACCCCAGCCAGACGCCGTGGCCTTTGTCATCCACACGACAGTTGTGAAGGGGGACTAACGTCTGTCTTTCAGGCTGTGGCTTGTTTTGGGAGTGTGACGGGGCCGCTCTCTCGGCGGGTTTAGTCTAGAACAGCAGCAGTAGGACAACTGAGCCGAGCACGAGCGCAGATGTGATCTTGTTGGTTTTTGACGCCGTCATCCAACGGAAAGGATCCATAGCGATATCAGCAAAGCTGCGAACTTGGTCCGTTCTTGGTTTGAAGGCCGTTTTTGCGCGGCTGTGGTCTGTGCGCCAAGCAGCCGGCATAGAAGACGCACCGGCGCGGATCGCGGACGATGGAAGTTCCGTATTACGATGCAGACAGATCCCATTGGTTTGGGGTGTCGACTCGGTCGGGGATACATATTTTGAAACACTACTCATGACGCTAAGGTCAACCATGACTGGGTCAACATAAGGTTAACGTTAGGGAAAGTTAACGTTCTAATGAAGGCAGAAATTGGGTCGCGGGGCGGGGCGCACGAAAAAGGGCGCCCCGAGGGACGCCCTTTGAAGACTGTAAGTCTTTGAATTAGCAGCTGTAGTACAGCTTGAATTCAACAGGGTGAGGAGTGTGTTCGTATTCGTACACTTCTTCCCATTTCAGATCCATGTAGCCCTGAAGTTGGTCTTTTGTGAACACGTCGCCCGCAAGCAGGAAGTCCATGTCTGCTTCGAGAGCTTCGAGCGCTTCGCGCAGGGAGCCACAAACAGTTGGGATTTCTGCGAGTTCTTCTGGTGGCAGATCGTAGAGATCTTTGTCAGATGCCGCACCTGGGTCGATCTTGTTCTTGATGCCGTCAAGGCCAGCCATCAGCAATGCCGCAAAGCAGAGGTATGGGTTGGCTGCTGGATCAGGGAAACGCGCTTCAACGCGCTTGGCTTTCGGGGAATCTGTCCATGGAATACGGACACAGCCGGAACGGTTAGACGCAGAGTACGCACGAAGAACTGGTGCTTCGAAACCCGGGATCAAACGCTTGTATGAGTTTGTGGATGGGTTTGTGATCGCGTTCAGGGCGCGTGCGTGCTTCAGGATACCACCGATGAAGTACAGAGCTTCCTGAGACAGGTCAGCGTATTTATCGCCTGCGAACAATGGCTTGCCATCTTTCCAGATGGACATGTTCACGTGCATGCCTGTGCCGTTATCGCCAGCGATTGGCTTTGGCATGAATGTAGCGGACTTGCCGTATGCCTGTGCCACGTTGTGAACAACGTATTTGTATTTCTGAAGTTCGTCACCCTGAGTAGTCAGTGTGCCAAAGATCAGGCCCAGTTCGTGCTGACAGGACGCCACTTCGTGGTGGTGCTTGTCGACCTTCATGCCGAGGCGCTTCATAGTGGAGAGCATCTCAGAACGGATGTCCTGTGCGTCATCAATTGGGTTAACAGGGAAGTAGCCGCCCTTAACGCCAGGACGGTGGCCTGTGTTGCCCATTTCGTACTGTGTGTCTGTGTTCCAAGACGCATCGATCGCATCGACTTCGTAGCCGACTTTGTTGATGCCTACAGAGTAGCGCACGTCGTCGAACAGGAAGAATTCAGCTTCTGGACCCCAGAAGGATGTGTCGCCGATGCCTGTGGATTTCAGGTAAGCTTCTGCGCGCTCTGCTGTGCCGCGTGGGTCACGTGCGTAGCCTTCGCCAGTGTCTGGTTCAACAACGGAGCAGTGAATACAGATTGTTTTTTCAGCGTAGAAGGGGTCGAGGTACGCGCTGGACGCGTCCGGCATCAGTTTCATGTCGGATTCGTTAATGGCTTTCCAACCTGCGATGGAGGAGCCGTCAAACATGAAGCCATCTTCGAGGAAGTCTTCGTCAACTTCGTCGCAGATCAGCGTTACGTGCTGCAGTTTACCGCGTGGGTCTGTGAAACGGATATCGACGTATTCGATTTCCTCATCTTTAATTCTTTTGACGAGATCTTTGTTGGCTGACATATCAGTCTTCTTTCCATGGATAGTGTTGGAGTTGGAATTGTTCAGAGCATGGGCGTTAAGGCACCCAGCTTTTACAACGCTTCGTCACCTTCTTCGCCGGTGCGGATACGGATCGCATGGCTGACGTCGGAGACGAAAATTTTGCCGTCACCGATTTTGTCGGTTTTGGCGGCGGTGATGATGGCTTCGATTGCGCCGTCAACTTGATCGTCGGCCAGAACGACCTCGATCTTAACCTTTGGCAGGAAGTCGACGACATATTCGGCGCCACGGTAAAGTTCTGTGTGGCCCTTTTGGCGGCCGAACCCTTTGACTTCCACGACACTGAGGCCTTGAATGCCTGCGTCTTGGAGCGCTTCTTTCACTTCGTCCAATTTGAACGGCTTGATGATCGCTTCGATTTTCTTCATGGCCGCGACTCCCTCGGTTTTATGATTTCATATGGGTCAGACCACTTCTATGCAGGGGCTACAATTCGGTAGGGTATTAGGGGCAGGAGTCCCAAGACGATTCCAATAGTGCTGCCTAAAAAATAGGCAAAATGATGTAAGTTTGAGCGAAATTGAATCGCGAAAGGTCAAGGAAATGACTGAATTGTTAACAGCCGCCCAAATGCGCGCCATTGAGACCGCCGCAATTGAGAGTGGGTCCGTAACGGGGTTGGAGTTGATGGAACGTGCGGGGCAAGGCGTTGTTGATGCAGTCTTTTCCGAATGGCCAGACCTGGCCAAAGGATCGTTTCACGCGGTGATTCTATGCGGGCCGGGCAACAATGGCGGCGACGGATTTGTCGTGGCGCGCCTGTTGCGGGACGCGGGCTGGGATGTGGGCGTGTTTTTGTATGGGGACGCGGAAAAGCTGCCGCCGGATGCGAAGATGAATTATGAGCGTTGGGTGGCCATAGGGGATGTGTGCAGTTTGTCGTTTCCGACGCTCACACGAGATGAGATTGACCAAGTCGGTTCAGCGATTGATTTGGTGGGCAACAATACAACGATTTGTATAGACGCACTGTTCGGAACGGGGCTGTCTCGCCCCATAGACGGTATCCGAAGATTGATTGAAGAGACTTCTTTAGGCGGCTCAGCAAATGAACAGATTCCGCCTTTCATAGTCAGCGTTGATGTTCCGACAGGAATTTGTGCCGATAGTGGTCGAACTCTAGGCAATCACGACGAGATCGCGGTCGGTGCTCATCTGACGGTCACGTTCCAATTTGCTAAGATTGGTCATCTGTTAGACATCGCCGGAATGAATGGCCGACGACTAAGAATCACAGACCTTGGACTTGATAAGTTTGAAGCTCGTCGCGTCTTAGGCGCATGGCCGGGGCCACAGAATGGTTTTGAGAAACCGGACAATTCTATCATCGCAAGAAGTGTCGAAGAGTTCAGGTTTGAACCAGCTTTCAATTGGGGGAAAAGCATCCTCGACAAGGTGGCATCGGCTCACAAATACTCTCACGGCCACGCGCTTATCCTATCCGGTGACCAAGGTCATACCGGTGCAGCCCGTCTCGCTGCGCGTGGGGCGCTGCGGATCGGGGCGGGGGTGGTGACGGTGGGCAGTCCGCCGGACGCATTGGCTGAAAACGCCGCACATTTAACGGCGGTTATGCTGGCGGGGGTGCATGACGGGGATGCCTTGGCGCGGGTTCTTAAGGATGAGCGGATCAATGCGTTGTGCCTTGGGCCAGCATTGGGGTTGAGTGATGACAAGGCGGTGTTGATCCGTGTTGCGCTTGCTGCTGGGCGGGCAATGGTTTTGGACGCGGATGCGCTGACGATCGTTTCCCGAGAACCAGACTTGTTTGCGGGGCTTCATGAGACATGCGTGCTTACGCCCCACGCAGGCGAGTTTGGGCGGCTGTTTCCTGACATTTCTGAGAAACTCAACGCGCCTGCAACCACGGGACCAGCCTATTCCAAGGTCGATGCCACAAGAGATGCGGCAAAAAGAGCGGGCTGTGTGGTGCTGTTCAAGGGGCCGGATACAGTGATTGCCAGCCCTGATGGGCGCTGTTCGATCAATTCAAGCGCTTACGCGCGTTCGGCGCCTTGGTTGGCGACCGCGGGGTCGGGGGATGTGTTGGCAGGATTTATCACGGGGCTGTTGGCGCGCGGGTTCGTGCCGCACAGGGCGGCAGAAGCTGGGGCGTTTTTGCATACAGAATGCGCGCTGAGCTTTGGGGCAGGGCTTATTGCCGAGGATTTGCCAGAGGAACTGCCCAAAGTGTTTCGTGCGCTGGGGCTTTGAGGTGCCCAATGAGGGGCCCCAAAAGAAAAACGCAGCCCCGTAAGAGCTGCGTTCAATTCAATTAGACAATGTGAAAGCGGATGGCCTTCGGTTTTAAACCGCGGCAGAGGCCACTTCGAGGCCGTCAGCATACAGGATGTGCTGGCGATCAAAGATCAGTTCATAAACTGTCATCTTTGTTGCATCTTGTTCGGATACAAATTCACCGTCGATCAGGCGCTTTGCCTTAACTGTAGCGACATCAGCGCCGAACAGCGCTTTGGCGCGCCAGTCACGGATGTGAACCAGTGTATCAGGTCCGACAAGCAGATCGTCCTGTGGGCGGGTGTGGCCCAAGGAGCCAGCTTTGATTTGGATTGAGGCGACATACACCTCGTGGCTGCGGATTTCGCGCAGCACTGACATGCCTGCGTCACGTGTAATAACACGGTCGCCAGCGTTCAGGTGTTCGACGGGCAATTCGCCGTCGAGTGTCATAACAGTTGTTCCGGCTGCAAGGCCCGCCACGTTCGCGGCTTTGGATACAACCGCGATGCGGTCTTTGAATTCTGTTGTCTGTCCCAGGTGCATGGCGTTTCTCGCTCTCAGCTATTTTGTCTGCCTCAGTGTTTGCAGCAGAATATGGCAAGAAAGTGTTTCGAACAGGACAATTGTGGTGTCATTACATGTCATTCAAAAGGTGAGTCTTTTGGGACACTGCGAATAAAGTCCGAAAAATTCGCGAAAACCTAGGGGGGGAGGCGTGTTTTCCTCTCGCATCCCTCCAGACACTTTGCTAGGAGGTGCCCAACTTAAGGGGAACGCGGTTGCGTTCCCTTTATATCGTGCGGGTGTGGCGGAATTGGTAGACGCACCAGATTTAGGTTCTGGCGCCGCAAGGCGTGAAGGTTCAAGTCCTTTCACCCGCACCAAGATTACTTAGTCCTACCAAGGGTAGGGCTGTTCGAATGGAAAAGGACGATACCATGTCGGTTAAAGAGACCCTGAACGATGGCCTGAAGCGCGGCTATGAGATCACAGTTACAGCTGCCGAGCTGGATGCGACAGTAAACGACAAGCTCAAAGAGGCGCAGCCTGAGATTGAGATGAAGGGTTTCCGCAAAGGCAAAGTGCCAATGCCGATGCTGAAAAAGCAATTCGGTCCAAAGGTTCTTGGCGAAGCGATGCAAGAAGCTGTCGATGGCGCAATGAACAAGCACCTCGAAGCATCCGGCGACCGCCCTGCGATGCAGCCAGAGATGAAAATGTCCAACGAAGACTGGAAAGAAGGCGATGATGTTGTCGTAGAAGTATCCTACGAAGCACTGCCTGCGATCCCTGAGGTCGACTTCTCCGACATCAAGTTGGAAAAAATGGTTGTTAAAGCTGACGACGCATCTGTTGACGAAGCGTTGGCGTCTTTGGCTGAAACCGCACAGAACTTTGAGGACCGCAAAAAGGGTTCCAAAGCGAAAGACGGCGATCAGGTTGTATTCGATTTCCTTGGTAAAGTTGACGGCGAAGCTTTTGAAGGCGGCGCGGCGGAAGGCCACACATTGGTTCTCGGTTCCGGTCAGTTCATTCCTGGCTTTGAAGAGGGCCTTGTTGGTGTGAAAGCTGGCGAAGAGAAAGACATCGAAGTCACCTTCCCGGAAGAGTACAACGCTGAGCACCTTGCTGGCAAAAAAGCTGTCTTCGAATGCAAGATCCACAACGTTCTTGAGCCTAAGGCGGCTGAGTTGAACGACGAGATGGCAAAGCAGTTCGGTGCAGAAGATCTTGCTGGCCTCAAAGGTCAGATTTCCGACAAACTGGAAGAAGAATACGCAGGCGCGGCACGTGCAGTGACCAAGCGTGGCCTTCTGGACGCACTGGACAAGAAGGTTTCCTTCGAGCTGCCACCATCCTTGGTTGAAGCCGAAGCTGGCCAGATTGCACACCAGCTGTGGCACGAAGAAAACCCTGAAGTTGAAGGCCACGATCACCCTGAGATCGAGACCACTGAAGAGCACACAACACTTGCA
Organism: Octadecabacter sp. B2R22; assembly: GCF_018861045.1. Classification (GTDB taxonomy): domain Bacteria; phylum Pseudomonadota; class Alphaproteobacteria; order Rhodobacterales; family Rhodobacteraceae; genus Octadecabacter. Next base: position 1,103,820 of record NZ_JAHKQJ010000007.1, on the reverse strand, counting down.
GAGCGCCGCGTAAAGCTGGGCCTGTTGTTGGCTGAAATCGGTCAGAAAGCCGAAGTTCAAGTATCTGACGCGGAATTCACACAAGCTGTGATGAACCAAGCGCGCCAGTACGGTAACCAAGCGCGTCAGTTCTTTGAATTCGTTCAGCAAAACGCTCAGATGCAGCAGCAAATCCGCGCACCTTTGTTTGAAGACAAAGTTGTGGACCACGTTCTTGAAAGCGCATCTCTGAAAGAAAAAGAAGTGTCTAAGGACGATCTGCAAAAGGCCGTTGAAGCGCTCGAAGAAGCATAAGCTTCACACCAGAATTAGTGAAAAGGCCGTCCATTTAGGGCGGCCTTTTTGCGTTTGTGTTGGAAAACTACGGGAAACCTGACCTTTGCCGTGTCCAGAAACGCTGTGCATTCTCACGATATGGGGTTACCCTTACGTCACGCATTTAGAATTGGGGAGTAACATGAAATTTTTATTTGCTGTTTTTGTTACGTGCTTTGGTTTTGTTGGGACGGCTCAGGCGTGTCCCGATTACACACTTTGGGGAAATGAAGTGTATAACTCGACTGGGGGGCAGTTGTTTTCGCCTCGCCAGTTCAATGTCGTCGCGGGTGGTGACAACAATCTGCAACGGTGTGGATTCGCGTCCGGAGTTGATGGGTTCGTAATTACGGAGCCGGATTTCTCGTTCGATTTGAGCGGCATGAATGGCTACCGCATTGTTATTGATGTGAGAAGCAATTGTGACTCGGTTTTGCTGGCGAATACTGCGGATACGCAGTGGTATTATGATGATGACAGCAACGGGAATGCGGATGCACGTTTGGATATCCGCAGCCCGGGTAATGGTGTTCTCGATGTTTGGGTCGGGACGTTTGATGGTCAGACGTGTGACGCCGTTCTGACACTTGAGACCTTCAACTAGGTTAACCGCGATAAACGAACGTTTAGGGCCGCCTTCGATAATGAGGGCGGCCCTTTTTCTTTGCGGCTTTGACGGGGCAGCGCACGCTGGCCTCGCGATCGGTTAACCAAATTGTGTTCATCTGGGATTCGACACGTTCAAGATCAAATGTAGGATTGTCGTATGAAACACATCGTCGCATTTCTTGTTCTTTCGACTGGTCCGGCTTTTGCGGACTGTCCTGATCCGTCCCTAGATGCCCCGTTTTTTGAGGCCTCGGGCCCCGATTTAATCGCTCCACAAAGCTGGGAGGTCCGTGCTGAGGGCGATCATATAGCGCCTTGTGGGACGTGGGTTGTCACTGGGGTTGAGGATGATCGGGTGAGGGGGTTCTTGCCCTTGGCGCCGACGGCTCGGTTTGAGCTGGATACCATGGGACCTCATATTCTGATGGTCATGGCAGAGGCGGCCTGTAGCCCCGTGTTGGCCGTGCAAGACAGTCGGGGCGTTTGGTATTTTGGCGACACCGCGAATGGCCGCGAAGAGGTGACTGTTTGGGGCGCAAGCGATGGCCCGTTACATGTCTGGATTGGATCAACGGAGCAGACGACGTGCGAAGGCACGCTAACGCTTGAGACGTTTGATCGATAAGTCGACCGCCCCAAAGAAGGGGCGGCCAAGGTTTGATAGCCGGAGTTAGAGAGTGATGCGGAACAGAGAGAAGCCGCTGTCGCTTTGGCCTGCGGCTTCCATCGTCACGCCCGGAACATCGTCGGCGTAGGCTTCGCCTGCGGGGCCGGTTTCAAACAAAACGGTGGTGCCGTCCATCGGGGCAAACGTCCAGTTTCCGTCGGCCCGTGGGCTGACAGTGCCCTGATCGACGATGTAGCGCACGATGACGTCACGGTTGGTGTCAGGCCCTTCAAATACGGTTGTTTCCGCTGATGCACCGGGGAAGCTGCCGCCACCACCTGCGCGGTAGTTGTTGGTGGCGATGATGAATTCAGCGGCCATGTCGATTGGCTGACCATCAAACATCAAATTCACGATGCGGTTCGCGCCCTCATTGATCACAGCGCCGTCGCGGTCAAACTTGGACGGCTGGCTGAGGTCGATTTGGTAGGTGACACCGTCGATGACGTCAAAGTTGTAGGACGGGAAGTCAGGGTTCAGCAGGATCGCGTCTTGGGCGCCTGCTTCGATCTGATTGAACATGCCCGCAGAGCGTTCAAGCCAGTCTTTGACCTGCGCGCCCGTCACCCGCACGGCGCGTGTCGTATTTGGATAAAGGTAAAGGTCGGCGACGTTCTTGATCGCCACATCGCCGATTGCGACATCCGTGTAGTATTCGGGTCCGCCTCGGCCGCCTGCCTTAAACGGCGCGGCCGCGGAAAGGATCGGCAGGCCTTCGTGTTCGGTGCCGACCATCATCTGTTCAATGTACCACATCTGCGCGTTCGACACGATTTGGACGGACGGATCATCGGCAACGAGCGCGAAGTAGCTGTGTAACGGCGCATCCGTCTTGCCAACGGCGCGGCGCACGTATGCGAGGGTTTCTTCGTGGTCAGTCGCGACGGCATCGAGGACCGGTTGATAATCTTCAACCAAGGCAGTCACAGAGCGGTCTTCGTTGCGCTGCGAAATCGGGCGAGCCTCGGACGTGTGGGATAGAACGCGCCAGCCAGAGCCGTCCCGTTCCAACATCAGATCAATCAGGCCCATGTGGCTGCCCCAGAACCCGCCCATGACAGCAGGTTTGCCGTGCAAGGTGCCGGCTTCAACGTCCGCACCTGCAAAGTCCGCGTAGGTGGAGGACGGGAAGACGAGGTGACTGTGGCCGGTGAGGATCGCGTCGATGCCGTCAACTGCGGCCAGTGGCACGGAGGCGTTTTCCATGCCGTCTTCCTCATCCGCGCTGCCAATGCCTGAGTGAGAGAGGGCGATGACGATATCACAACCGGCTTCGCGCATTTGAGGCACCCAAGCGCGGGCGGCCTGAAGAATGTCACGTGCCTGCACGTTGCCTTCGAGGTGACGACGGTCCCAGTTCATCACTTGCGGTGGGACAAAGCCGATAAGGCCGATCTTGATAGGGTGGACCTCGCCTGAACCTTCCGTGAGGTCGCGTTCAAGGATCACATAGGGCGGCAAAAGCGTTTCGTCTTCTGTAGGGGAGGCGCCCAAGGCTTTGGCGACGTTCGCACAAACCACAGGGAAGCCCGCACCCGCGAGAGACTTTTCGAGGAAGCTAAGGCCGTAGTTGAATTCATGGTTCCCCAAGGTGGATGCGTCAAAGCCCAGAGTGTTCATAGCTGTGATAACAGGGTGGGTTACGTCGCCGTCCATGCCGCGTTCATAGGCGATGTAATCGCCCATCGGGTTCCCCTGAAGGAAGTCACCATTGTCGAGCAGGATAGAGTTCGTCGATTCCGCGCGGATGTCTTGGATGATTGACGCTGTGCGGGACAAGCCGACAGTGTCGACGGCGCGGTCGGAGTAGTAGTCATATGGGTAGACGTGGACGTGCAGATCCGTCGTTTCCATGATGCGCAGGTGTGCTTGATTGGTTTGCGCGCGCACCGAGAAAGGATGCATAGCGATAAGGCCTGCGGTTCCGGAAAGGAATCCGCGACGAGAAAGTGTGAATGACATGATGTGCCCCTTTGAATGAAGTTGAACCCAGTCTTAAGGTCGTTGTGCAACGAGACTGTAACAACATGCGGCGGGAGTCGAGAAACATAAACGACAAAGGCCGCCCCAATAAGGAGCGGCCTTGGCCTATCGATGATGGTTTGTTTACGCTTGCTTGCGACGCTTTGCAGCGGCAAGGCCACCCAGACTAGCCAACAACATCCAACCTGCGGCAGGCAACGGAACCGGCGAGGGATCTGGGAGGACGTCAGATGTGATGCCAGCATATGTGACATTATCTTGGCTGTAGTTGTAAAAACCAAAACCACCGTCAGCGAAGACACCGCTAACATCCAGCTCGAGGACGTCGTCGACGAACACTTTCACATTTGTTGCTGTGAAGTCGATTTTGAAATCGTAAGTTTGGTTGATGTTCCAGCCTGTGCTGCCGAGGTTTGTGGCTCGTGCAAGCTCTGTCACATTGTTGGCTGGGTCGTGTGCCCAAGCGCCACTGTCGTTACCGAGTTCGCCGCTCACCTGTGAAATGGAAAGACCGAGAAGACCGGTACCCTGGTAGTCTTGCGTGCCGCGTTTCCAGTCGACAAGAAGATAGCTTGCGGCGCTGTTTGACAGATCATTTGCATTGTAGCCCAAAACAAACCCGATGAAATCGTCGTCCCACGTGCTCCCGACTGTAATCTGACCCTGAAGATCATTGCCCTGCGATGAGGTTGAATTGTTGTGAAATACAGTTGGTGCCGGTGTGTTGATCGTCTGCAAGACTGCATCGTTGCCTGACTGAACAGTCCAATTTCCGGACCCTTCTGCGGACCACGTTGTGAGGTCAATTGACGCGGCAGATGCCATGCTGGCAGACATTACCAAAGCCGCAATGCTTGAAGTTACGATATTGAAATTCATTTCTATTCCCCCCGGAAACATGAGTTCTAACTAAAAAAGGTACTTCTGTGCCCAGATTCTAGGAATCTGGTGCGCGGTTAGCAAGAAATATTGGTTAACAAGTGCTTAACGGTCACTTTCATGCGGAATCGTGAACGATCCGGCCAAGCCGGTCAAATAGGCCCGTTTTTCGAAACAATCAGACCTGACTCTAGCGGGGAATCGGGGGGGCTTGAGTACGGAAAAGGCCGCCCCGAGATCGGAGCGGCCTTTTCTGTTTTCAACGAAGGAAGACTTAGTCTTCTTCGGAAGCTTCTTCAGCAGGTGCTTCTTCGGCGGCAGGTGCGTCGTCACCAAAGTCGTCCATACCGGCAGCGCCGATATCGTCGAACAGTTCCTGAATTTCGAATTCAGCAGCTGCTTCTTCTTCCGCGGCCAGTTCGGCTACGGATTTACCAGCGGCCTGAAGTTCTGCTTCTTCAGTAGAACGTGCAACGTTCAACTTGATTGTCGCATCAACTTCTGGGTGCAGTTTGACTAGCACATCGTGGATACCAAGCTCTTTGATAGGCTCGATAAGAACGACCTGCTTACGATCAACTGTGAAACCAGCTTCGATTGCAGCGTCAGCCGCGTCGCGTGTTGTGACGGAGCCGTAAAGGTTGCCGCCGTCAGACGCAGAGCGAATCACGATGAAAGTTTCACCATCGAGTTTGGCCGCAAGTGCTTCGGCCTCTTTCTTGGTTTCGAGGTTGCGTGCTTCGAGCTGGGCTTTCTGTGCTTCGAACGCTGCCATGTTGGCTTCGTTGACGCGCAGGGCTTTGCCGTGTGGCAACAAGAAGTTGCGTGCGTAACCTGGTTTTACTGAGACAACTTCGCCCATCTGGCCAAGCTTTGCGACACGTTCGAGAAGGATAACATCCATTGGAATTTCTCCTTACTTAACGGCGTAGGGCAGCAGGGCCAAAAACCGTGCGCGTTTGATTGCGCGTGCCAAAGCACGTTGGTTTTTTGCACCGACAGCGGTGATACGGGATGGAACGATCTTGCCACGCTCAGAGATGTAGCGCTGAAGTGTCCGGGTGTCTTTGTAGTCGATCTTAGGAGCGTTATCGCCCTCAAATGGATCGGACTTACGACGGCGGAAAAATGGTTTAGTACCCATGACTTATGGTCCTTTCTTTATCTGGTGGATTAGCGGCGTTCGCGGCGATCTGGTCGCTCGTCACGCTTTTGCATTTGCACTGAGGGACCTTCCTCGTGCGCGTCCACTTTGATGGTCAGAAGGCGCATAACGTCTTCGTGCAGGCGCATCAGGCGTTCCATTTCTTGGATCGCTGGGGCAGCTGCGTCAGAACGCAAATAGGCGTAGTGGCCTTTGCGGTTCTTGTTGATTTTGTAAGCCATCGTTTTGACGCCCCAGTACTCAGATTCAACGACTTTACCGCCGTTGTCTGCAAGCACTGTGGAGAAGTGTTCGATGAGGCTTTCTGCTTGCGTGTTGGACAAGTCCTGACGCGCAATAAACACATGCTCATATAGTGGCATGGTGACTCCGTTCTGTTCTCGGCGCATTTCAAAGGGCGAGGATTTAAACATCCCACTCTCGCCCACGAGAGACTGCGCAGTTCATAAAAGCTGCGGGATGTGTGGGCCTTATACAAAGGTGCACTGTAGGATCAAGCGAAAGCTTTGCAGGGCGTGCTGATCTTGGCTAGCGGGGGTGGCGATGTACGGATTGGGGGGATGATTATTAACAGAAGGTTAACAAATCCCTCTTTCACCGTTTTGGTGTCACGTTTCCGCCCAAGTTCGCGGTGAGGTTGTGTCCAATTGAATTGGAGACCTAAATGACCGCAACACCTGATCCGTGCCATTTTGTTGAAGCCGCTGTTTCCCCGCAACTCAAGCCTTACGGTCGACCACAAGTGTCCGAGGTCTATTGGGGGTACGAGACTAAGATGAACGAACAGGTCATCGACCTTTCCGTTCTCGCCCGAGGCGTTGTATCCATTTTCGCAGTTGCCGCTTTCATTGCTGCCGTGGCGGTTTGGATCATGCCCGCAATGTCGTTCACCGGGAGCGCGTTTTTGGCGAAGCTTTTCATTTCTTTGGGAGCCCTCGTTGTAGGGGCGTTTTGTGGTCGGCACGCGTTTCGCGGCACGCGCGTTAGAGTTCAGATTGATACAAACGTTGGCGAGTTGCGCCAGGTTATCAAGGGCGCAACCGGCGGAGAAATCACGCTCAGCCGGCATGGTCTCGACACGGTGAAATCCGTCGACGTTGTTTCCTCCCGGGGGGACAGTAGTTTTGGGCAGGTTCAGATCACATTGACCAGCCGAATGGTTCTTGCTGTCGCGGACGGGGCAGTTGCGACTTTGTATCCTTTGCGGGACCGCCTTGCACATGATTGCGGGATTATTCAGGGCGGCACTGCGCGGCCTGCTGTTTGGACTGGCCCATTGGCGGCATAACCGTTCAAAACCATTATGAAACCGACCAAGCGACCCTTTTGGGGTCGCTTTTGCGTTTTAAGGGTGCTGGCTGGTGTCTTGTGCGTAGGCCATGGTCACGCTAACGGTAGGGAAAGAATAATAGTGAGGGGCACATCATGAAATCATTCGTTTTTCCGGGGCAGGGCGCGCAGACGATCGGGATGGGGCAGGCATTGGCTGAAGCCTATCCGGCTGCAAAGGCCGTTTTTGATGAAGTCGACGATGCTTTGGGTGAAAAGCTATCCGACCTGATTTGGTCTGGCGATATTGCTGATTTGACGCTGACGCGGAACGCGCAGCCTGCGTTAATGGCCACATCATTGGCGGCGATGCGCGCACTTGAGGCTGAAGGCGTTACCATTGAAGCGGCATCTTTTGTGGCGGGGCATTCGTTGGGCGAATATTCTGCGTTGGCTGCCGCTGGCGCGTTGAGCGTGACGGACACGGCGCGCTTGTTGCGCACCCGTGGCGAAGCCATGCAAGACGCTGTGCCTGTCGGGATTGGCGCGATGGCGGTTTTGCTGGGCATGGATTTTGAAGCTGCACAAGCGGTTGCGGCCGAAGCCGCGCAGGGGGAGGTCTGTCAGGCCGCCAATGATAACGATCCGTCACAGGTTGTCGTTTCGGGCCATAAGGCCGCCGTGGAACGAGCGGTTGAGATCGCAAAGGCCAATGGCGCCAAGCGGGCGATGTTGTTGCCTGTTTCTGCCCCTTTTCATTCATCCCTGATGGCACCTGCTGCGGAGGTGATGGAAGAGGCTTTGGCTGCGGTTACCATGAACGCTCCGGCTGTGCCGTTGATCGCGAACGTGCGTGCAGAGGCTGTGAACGCAGATGAGATTAAGGCGCTCTTGGTTGAGCAGGTGACGGGCTCTGTGCGCTGGCGTGAAAGCGTTCAGTGGATGGCAGGTGCCGGTGTTACTGAGGTTTGGGAGATCGGTGCAGGCAAGGCTTTGTCTGGCATGGTGAAACGGGTCGATCGTAGTATTGCAACCCGCGCTGTTGGGTCCCCCGATGATGTTGTTGCGGCTGCTGCTGCATTGAATGAAGGATAAGACATGTTTGATTTAACAGGTAAGAACGCTCTGATCACGGGTGCCTCTGGCGGTATTGGTGGCGAGATTGCCAAGACGTTGTATGCCGCTGGCGCAACTGTGGGCCTGTCCGGCACGCGGGTCGAACCACTTGAGGCATTGGCCGCTGAGCTGGGTGATCGCGCCCATGTGCTGCCGTGTAACCTGAGCGATGGCGCGGCTGTTGATGCGCTGCCAAAGCAGGCGGTTGAGGCGATGGGATCCGTTGATATTCTGGTGAACAATGCTGGCATTACCCGCGATCAGATTTTTATGCGGATGTCGGATGACGAATGGTCCGATGTGATCAACGTGAACCTCACGTCGACAATGCGCCTGTGTAAGGGTGTCATTCGTGGCATGATGAAATCCCGCTGGGGCCGGATCGTGAATGTGTCTTCAATCGTTGGCGCAACTGGAAATCCGGGGCAGGCGAACTACGCTGCAAGTAAAGCTGGCATGGTCGGGATGTCTAAATCCATCGCTTATGAGGTCGCATCGCGCGGCATCACTGTGAACTGTATCGCGCCAGGTTTCATTGCCACCGCGATGACCGAAAAGCTGACGGATGATCAAAAAGAGAAAATCAATAGCCAGATCCCGGCAGGCCGTATGGGCACGCCAGAGGAGATTGCGGCAGCTGCATTGTACTTGTCGAGCGATCAAGCGGCCTACGTCACGGGCACGACTTTGCATGTCAATGGTGGTATGGCGATGCTGTAGCCCCTATATGGGGTGCATTCGAAAGCGTTTGCCACAGAGTGAAACTCTGCTATAGGCGGCGCAGAATTGGAAATCGTGACGTAGCGTCTCGTTTCTTTAGGGTCCGGTCACGGATCAAAAAACCGCTCTTGCCTATTGTAGGTTTGGGTGAACAAAACGGGCCACAGGCCCCGAACTATGTGAGGAATTTAACATGAGCGATGTCGCAGACCGCGTACGTAAGATCGTTGTAGAGCACCTTGGTGTTGAAGAAGACAAAGTTGTTGATGGCGCGTCCTTCATCGACGATCTGGGCGCTGACAGCCTCGACACTGTTGAGCTCGTGATGGCGTTCGAAGAGGAATTCGGTATCGAAATCCCTGACGACGCAGCAGAAACGATCCAGAGCTTTGGCGACGCCACTAAGTTCATCTCTGAAGCGACGTAAGCGTCCTTTAGATCTGATTGGGAGGGCGGTGCCGCAAGGTGCCGCCCTTTTTCGTTTGGGCAAAGTTTGGCCGCTCAAGCACCATAGCGAGCGGCTAAAATTAGCCGATTGCGCGATTTTCCACCTGACGGCGGCGGCCAACGGGTCCGACAATTTTCCCAAGAAGCGCTTGTTTGATGGAATTGGCCATTGGCGCACTTGCCCCTTTGGTGCTGCACGCGGTATCACCTGCAAAAGCTTATTAACGTGAGGGTTGAGCTATGCGTCGCGTCGTTGTTACCGGACTGGGGTTGGTAACCCCGCTTGCTGATGGAGTCGAAAAGAGCTGGGAGCGTATCTTGGATGCGCAATCCGGCGCTGGACCGATCACTCATTTTGACCCTGAAGGGTTTGGAACGACTTACGCCTGTGAGGTTCCTTATGGCGACGGCACGGACGGCACGTTTGATGCGGCCAAGTACATGGCACCCAAGGATCAGCGTAAGGTTGATACGTTTATCCTGTTCGCAATGGCTGCTGCACAGCAGGCCGTTGAGGATTCCGGTTGGGCCCCTGAAAACGATGATGATTTTGAGCGCACGGGCGTTCTGACCGGCTCAGGTATTGGTGGTCTGAATTCGATCGCGGAAACGGCCATCATGATGAAGGAAAAGGGCCCGCGTCGCGTGTCGCCATTCTTTGTTCCTGGTGCGTTGATCAACCTGATTTCTGGCCAGATCGCGATTAAGTACGGTTTCAAAGGCCCTAACCATGCAGTTGTGACGGCCTGTTCTACAGGTGCGCATGCTATTGGCGATGCAACACAACTTATCAAGGCGGGCCGTGCGGACGTGATGATTGCTGGTGGCGCTGAGGCGACGATCTGTGAGATTGGCATTGCAGGCTTTAACGCTTGTAAGGCGCTGTCCACCAAACGCGCAGACGATCCTAAAGGCGCAAGTCGCCCTTACGACGAAGACCGTGATGGGTTCGTCATGGGCGAGGGCGCGGGCATGGTTGTTCTGGAAGACTATGATCACGCTGTAGCGCGTGGCGCGAAGATTTACGCTGAAGTGTTGGGCTATGGTCTGACAGGGGATGCATACCACATCACAGCCCCGTCCGAGGACGGTGAGGGCGGTGAGCGGTCTATGCGGATGGCGTTGAAGGATGCAGGGCTTGAGCCTGCGGATATCGATTACATCAACGCACACGGCACATCGACCATGGCAGATACCATCGAATTGGGCGCTGTTGAGCGGATGATGGGCGATGCCGCATCCAAGGTGACGATGTCATCCACCAAGTCCGCAACGGGCCACCTTTTAGGGGCTGCGGGCGCGATTGAGGCGATCTTTAGCATTCTGGCGATCCGCGATCAGGTGGCTCCGCCGACGATCAACCTTGATAACCCTGCAGTCGAAACTGCGATTGACCTTGCCCCCAACGCAAAAGTTGAACGCGAGATCAATGTGGCGCTGTCCAATTCGTTTGGCTTTGGTGGCACCAATGCATCTGTCTTGTTTGGGAAGGTTTCCTAAATGTGGAAACATATCGCGGCCAACGCGCTGACGTTTTTCATCGTCGCGTTGTTCCTGTTTGCCGGTGTGATCGCTTGGGGAACCAACGAATACAGCGCTGAAGGGCCTTTGGAACAAGCGATCTGTTTGCAGGTCCGTTCAGGGTCCAACATGCGGATCGTGAGCGAGAGCCTTGCCGAGCAAGACGCGATTTCCTCTCCTGCGCTTTTTCGGATTGGTGTAGATTACGCGAACAAAGCATCGCAGTTGAAGGCGGGTAGTTTTCTGGTGCCTGTTGGGGCGTCCATGGAAGAGATCGTGGATATTGTGACGCGCGGTGGGCCGAGTTCATGTGGGACGCAGATCATCTATCGCGTTGGTATCAATCGGGTTTTGGCTGAGGTGCGCGAATTGGACCCAGCAACGGGTGACTTTGTTGAGCTGGCACAATTTAATCCTTCGGAAGAGGATGCCCCTGCAATTTTCACAGAAGCGCGAGAGGCGAGCGACACGCAATTTAACGTGGTATTTGCCGAGGGCGTGACGAGCTGGCAGGTTGTGCAAGCCCTGAATTCACTGGACGTCATGGAAGGTTCCGTGAACGAAATTCCAGCTGAGGGCATGTTGGCACCCGATTCCTATCAGGTTCAACCCGGGGATTCGGTGGCCGAATTGTTGGACAAAATGGAAGCGGCACAAACGCGCGTTCTGGCAGACGCGTGGGAGTCGCGGGCCGATGGATTGCCGCTGGCGTCCCCAGAAGAGGCCCTGATTCTTGCATCAATCATCGAGAAGGAGGCGTCGACCTCTGATGAGCGTTTTGACGTGGCATCGGTGTTTATCAACCGCTTGAACCAAGGCATGCGCCTGCAGACTGACCCGACGGTCATCTATGGCGTTACGCTGGGCGAAGGTGTGTTGGGGCGCGGTTTACGCCAAAGTGAGCTTCGGGCGGAAACACCTTGGAATACCTATGTAATCGAGGGGCTGCCGCAGACGCCAATTGCCAATCCAGGGCGTGGATCTATCGAGGCGGCGTTGAACCCGTCAGACACGGATTTCATCTTCTTTGTGGCGAAAACGTTGAACCCGAGAGACGGGCACAACTTTGCTGTGACCTTGGATGAGCACAACGCAAACGTTGCGATTTATCGCCGTCTTGAGGCTGAACGTGCCGCATCGGGTGACAATTAAGGGTTAACGAAGTGTTCCATGTGGGCGCGGTAACTATCTGTTAATATTTGGAAAAAACCGACACTTTGCGTAGTTTGATACTGCGCTGGTCGAAATTAAGCGGGCGCTTGGGACACTTCCCTAGCGCCCTTTTTCGTTCTCATGGGCGGAGCAACCCGAGAGGGGAACTTCAATAATGACAGACCAAAGCGGTGGTGTTCCCACCGAACAGAAATCGGCTGCTGAACGTATCGAGGAGGCTAGGCAGCTTTACGAAACCATTGGCGAGACGCTGAGTGTCGTGTTGGACCTTGTGAAGGCAGGGGACTTTAAGGACATAGATCTGTTGCCCAAACAGATGTCCCGTCTGACCGATGCAATCGCGGAAGCTCGCAAGAGAGAGGCAGACTTCAATGACAAATTCGGAGACGGGCTGGGAGAAGGGGACATCGACTTCGCCGCCCTCAGACGTGAGATCGGGTGCCGCCTTGGTCGCATCCGCCGATGTTGCAGATCGTAAGCAATTCTTGAGGAGCTTGACGGATGAGCAGGTTAGGGCGCTGCCCTACTTGTTCGACTTTTGGGCGTTGGACCATCAGTTGCCCCCTGAGGGGGATTGGCGGACATGGGTTATTCTTGGTGGGCGCGGTGCAGGCAAGACACGCGCGGGCAGTGAATGGGTCAGGTCTATGGTTGAGGGGTCGCGTCCGCGCGACCCCGGTTTAGCGAAACGTGTTGGGTTGATCGGTGAAACGATGGAACAGGCGCGCGAGGTTATGGTGTTTGGTGAAAGTGGCATCTTGGCCTGTTCGCCTCCGGACCGCCGACCGCAATGGATTTCTGGACGGCAGATGTTGGTTTGGCCAAATGGCGCTGAGGCGCGATTGTTTTCGGCGTTTGATCCTGAACGGCTGCGTGGACCGCAGTTTGACGCCGTGTGGGCGGACGAATTGGCGAAATGGCCAAAGGCGCAGGATACGTGGGATATGATGCAGTTTGGATTGCGTTTAGGCAAGAATCCACGCGCATGTGTCACTACTACGCCGCGAAATGTTGGAATATTGAAAGAGCTTTTGGAGCGGAGCAGCACGGTTCAAACCCATGCGTCCACGGAAGCGAACCGTGCCTACCTTGCCGACAGTTTTCTGGCCGAGGTTCAGGAGCGCTATGCGGGCACACGGTTGGGGCGCCAAGAGCTGGACGGCGTGTTGTTGGCGGACGTCGATGGGGCGCTGTGGTCGTCTGCGACGGTTGAGGCTGCTCATGTGAAGGCAGTGCCGGAACTGGACCGCATTGTGGTGGCGGTTGACCCGCCTGCGGGGGCGAATGCGACGTCGGATGCGTGCGGGATTGTTGTGGCCGGGATCATGAGCCAAGGACCGGTGTCTGATTGGAAGGTCTTTGTTCTCGAAGATGCGAGCATCCAAGGAGCGAGCCCCAATGAGTGGGCGGCGGCGGCAATTGCCGCCATGGATCGCCATGGCGCGGAGCGGCTGGTGGCGGAAGTGAACCAAGGCGGGGCGATGGTTGAGACCATTGTGCGTTCCATTGATCCGACGGTGCCCTATCGCGGGGTGCATGCGACGCGCGGGAAATCCATGCGCGCCGAGCCTGTGGCTGCTTTGTATGAACAAGGGCGTGTTCATCATGTTCTGGGGCTTGGGGCGCTGGAAGATGAGATGTGCCAGATGACCGCGCAAGGGTTTACGGGACAGGGATCCCCTGACCGCGTGGATGCCTTGGTCTGGGCGATTACGGATCTGTTTATCGAGCCGGCGAAGCGGTGGCGGTCGCCGCAGGTTCGGCAGTTATAGCCATATTTTCATGGCGATATCGGGGTGTTGCGCAGGCAGCGAACGGTGCCTTTAGCATTCCGAAGCAAATTTAGACGAAATTATATCGTGTTGGATGAGACGCCATGATGCGGCGGCACCAGAGGGGATTTGAATGTTTGATTTTCTAAAGCGAGCGGACGGCGAACAGCAGGCAGTGCCTGAGGTGAAGGCATCCGCGACGGGGAAGATTGCCGCGTGGGGATCTGCGGGGCGGGCAGTTTGGGGTGCGCGTGATACGGCGTCGCTGACACGCGGTGGGTTCACGGCCAACCCTGTAGGGTTTCGTGCAGTGAAATTGATCGCAGAGGCGGCAGCGGCGTTACCGTTAGTGTTGCAAGACTGCGAACGTCGTTATGACACGCATCCGGTTCTGGAGCTGGTTGCGCGTCCGAATGGGGCGCAGGGCCGCGCCGAGTTGTTTGAAGCTTTGTTTGGTCAGTTGCTGCTGACAGGCAATGGATACCTTGAGGCCGTCGGTGGCGAGGACGTTCCGCTTGAGTTGCATGTGTTGCGCAGCGACCGGATGACATTGGTTCCCGGGACGGATGGCTGGCCTGTGGGGTATGACTACACGGTTGGCGGGCGCAAACATCGGTTTGCGGTGGGCGAGGGCCCAAGCCCTGTGTGTCACATCAAGTCGTTCCACCCGCAGGATGATCACTATGGGCTAAGCCCGATGCAGGCGGCTGCGCAGGCGCTTGATGTGCATAACGCGGCGAGCCGGTGGTCCAAAGCGTTGCTCGACAATGCGGCGCGGCCAAGTGGTGCCATTGTTTACAAAGGTGCTGAGGGGCAGAGCCAGTTGAGCAGCGATCAGTATGATCGGTTGCTTAGTGAGATGGAGAGCCAACATCAGGGTGCGCGCAATGCGGGCCGTCCGATGTTGCTAGAAGGTGGTTTGGACTGGAAACCAATGGGCTTTAGCCCGTCCGACATGGAATTCCAGAAAACCAAGGAAGCCGCAGCAAGAGAGATCGCGATTGCCTTTGGGGTGCCGCCGATGCTGCTGGGGCTGACGGGGGATGCCACTTACGCGAATTACCAAGAGGCCAACCGTGCGTTTTATCGTTTGACGGTGTTGCCATTGGTGACGCGCGTAACGGGGTCGATTGCTCATTGGTTGGGTGATTTCACGGGGGAGAGTTTCCATCTCAAGCCCGACTTGGACCAAGTTGCAGCGCTGTCGGACGAACGTGATGCGCAGTGGAGCCGGATCAGCAGTGCGCCGTTCCTCACAGATGCAGAAAAGCGGAACCTGTTGGGGCTGCCTGCGCTTGAGGTGGGTGATGGCTGATCCGCGCGAGAGCTTTGAATGCGGACCATCGTTGCGCGTTGAAGCCCATGAGAGGGTGGCAGCGCTGCAATTTGCGCAGGTGAATTCTCAATTGGGGAAGATCGAAGCGATGATGGAACGGCTGGAGCGCCGTTTGTGGCTGACGGTTTACGGTGTGGTTGGGGTGATATTGGCGCAGGCGGTTGAATCGATCCTGAATGCGGCACCCTGAGAGGAGATGACATGACTTTAGAACATAAATTTATAGCCCTTGGGGACAGTGTTGCCGTCGAGAACGGGATTGAGATCAGCGGCTATGCGTCGCTGTTTGGCAAGACCGACCAAGGTGGCGATGTGGTTGAGACCGGTGCTTATGCGGCGTCCCTGGACAAGCTGGCGAGCAAAGGCGGGCGCGTGAAGATGTTGTGGCAACATGATCCTGCGCAACCCATCGGGGTTTGGGGCGAGGTCCGCGAGGATAAGGCCGGCCTGTGGGTTAAGGGGCGTATCCTGCGCGATGTCGCCAAAGGCCGAGAGGCGGCAGCGCTGATTGAGGCGGGCGCGATTGACGGGCTTTCCATTGGTTACCGCACGGTGCGGGCCACGAAGAATGACAAGGGCGGTCGCCTTTTGTCTGAGTTGGAACTTTGGGAGGTGTCTTTGGTCACGTTCCCGATGCTTCCGGATGCGCGGGTGGGGGCTAAGGGGGATGACCCTGCGGCTGAGGCCCTGCGCGAATTGGCGGGGGTGTTTGAGGATGCCCGCGCTGTGCTGGGCCACCGTTAGGACCGGCGTTTCCACCCATTGATCTGAAAGGATCCGAACATGACGACACCTGAGTGCAAGGCTCGGGCCGGGGAAGATGCGCGCGGCGACGCGACGACCCCAGCCACCGAGTTGAAAGCCGCGATGGCGGGATTTGTGACCGATTTCAAAGGCTTCACGACTGATATTCAAACCAAACTGAAAGAGCAGGACGACCGAATGACAAAACTTGACCGTAAATCCATGATTTCTGGCGCACGCCCTGCGCTGGCCACTGCTGCCTCTGTTGAGGCGCCACACCAGAAGGCGTTTGAGGCCTATCTGCGCAGCGGCGAAGATGACGCGTTGCGTGGCCTTGAGATTGAAGGCAAATCCATGTCCACGGCTGTTGCGGCTGATGGTGGCTATCTGGTGGACCCACAGACATCTGCGACGGTTCAGTCTACGCTGTCCTCTACGGCGTCGCTGCGTGCGATTGCCAATGTGGTCAACGTTGAGGCGACATCTTATGACGTGCTGATTGATCACACGGAAATGGGTGCTGGTTGGGCAACTGAGACCGATCCGACATCTGAGACAGGCACGCCGCAGATCGATCGCATTACGATCCCGCTGCACGAGCTTTCCGCTCTGCCAAAGGCATCCCAGCGTCTGCTGGATGACACAGCATTCAACATTGATGAATGGCTTGCGGGTCGTATTGCCGACAAGTTCGCACGTTCCGAGGCGGCGGCGTTTGTGTCTGGCGATGGCATCGACAAGCCGACTGGTTTCTTGACGGCGCCACAGGTCGATAATGACGTTTGGGTCTGGGGCAACCTTGGCTACGTGGTTACGGGGACGGATGGTGATTTCAATGGTGCGGATGCGCTGGTTGATCTCGTCTATTCTTTGGGCGCGGAGTACCGCGCGGGTGCGTCATTTGTGATGAACTCCAAGACGGCTGGCCTTGTGCGTAAGCTGAAAGACAATGATGGCCGTTTCTTGTGGTCTGATGGTCTGGTTGCGGGCGAGCCTGCACGTCTGCTGGGGTATCCGGTGCTGATTGCTGAAGACATGCCTGATGTGGCGTCTGACAGCACATCCATTGCGTTTGGCGACTTTGGCAATGGCTACACCGTTGCGGAACGTCCTGATCTGCGCGTTTTGCGTGACCCGTTCAGCGCCAAGCCACATGTCTTGTTCTATGCGACCAAGCGCGTTGGTGGTGCGATCAGCGATTACGCTGCGATCAAGCTTCTTAAGTTCGGCCTGTCCTAAGGCCTACGGAACGGGCGCGGGGGCAAGCCTTCGCGTTCGGTCCGGGCGTGTGCAGTGCGCGAGCGACCCTCGCGTTGTCCAGTTGCTTCCTTCCGTCCGAGCAATGTGGGGGGCACGCGCCCGGATTCAGGACGGTATTTGATTTGGCACTTTTCGGAGTAAACCCATGATGTTGATCGAAGAAACCAGCGTGCCGACAGCGGCGTTGCCGGTTGCACAGTTCAAAGACCACCTGCGCCTTGGATCGGGGTTTTCCGATGATGGCGTGCAAGACGGATTGCTGGAAGGGTTCCTGCGATCTGCACTGGCCGCGATTGAAGCGCGCACCGGTAAGGCGCTGATCGAGCGCGACTTTAGTTGGACGTTGACGCGTTGGCGTGACGCCTGCGCGCAGGCCCTGCCAATTGCGCCGGTTTCGGCGATTGTTGATGTTGTTATAACGGATCGGGCGGGCACGGAGACGGCAATTGATGCCGGTGCTTATCAGCTGCGCCCCGACATGCAGCGCCCGTCGCTTGAGGCTGTTTCAGGGGCTTTGCCTACAATTGGAAACGGCGGATCTGTCAAGATCACGATGTTGGCAGGCTTTGGCCCGGAGTGGGCGGATTTGCCAGCTGATTTGGCACAAGCAGTGTTTCTGCTGGCGGCGCATTACTACGAATATCGCCATGAAGTTCAATATGATGGCGGGTGCATGCCGTTCGGCGTCAGCGCGTTGATTGAACGCTACCGGACGTTGCGCATTTTGGGCGGGGGTGCGTCCTGATGGCGTATCGTTTGAACCGCCAACTGGTGCTGGAGGCCCCGCAACGCGTGGCCGATGGCGCAGGGGGCTTCAACGAGAGTTGGGCCGCGCTTGGCATCGTTTGGGCCAATGTGAAGGCCCGTTCAGGACGTGAAAAGGCTGGGGTTGCGGCTCCGTTGAGTCTGGTTTCCTACCAGATCGTTGTGCGTGCGGCTCCTGTTGGGTCCGATGCGCGCCCTCAGGCCGAACAGCGGTTCCGTGAAGGCGAACGGTATTACCGGATTTTGAGTGTGACCGAAGATGACGCCGATGGGCGCTATCTGATTTGCACCTCACAAGAGGAGACAGTGGCATGAGTTATGGCGTTTCAGCGGCGTTGCAGACGGCCATTTACCAAGCCCTTGTCGCGGATGCGACGCTGTCGGGATTGGTCGGAACGGACATTTATGATGCTTTGCCATCCGGCGTTGCACCGTCCCTTTATGTGGCGTTGGGGCCGGAGCTTGCCAAGGATCGATCGGACAAGACGGGGGCCGGAGCGGAGCATGAGTTCACCGTGTCCGTGGTGACTGACAGTTCCGGTTTTGCGGTGGCAAAAACTGCGGCGGCGGCGGTGTCGGATGTTCTGACGAATGCCGACCTTACACTGTCACGCGGGTCTTTGGTGTCGCTCAATTTTTATCGCGCAAAGGCGGTGCGTGTGGGCACGGCGGACGAACGACGGATTGATCTGACGTTTCGGGCGCGGGTTCAGGATGACTGATCGCCTGACGTAAGGCGTATAATTTTCAAACACTTATGGAGTATTCGATATGGTAGCTCAGAACGGTAAGGATCTGTTGATCAAGATCGACATGACTGGCGGAGGCCAGTTTGAAACGGCTGCAGGTCTGCGGGCCACGCGGATCAATTTTAATGCAGAAACGGTTGATGTGACGTCTTTGGACAGCACAGGCGGGTGGCGCGAAGTGCTTGGGACTGCGGGTGTGAAGTCCGCGTCCATTAGCGGGTCAGGTGTGTTCAAGGATGACGCAACGGACGAACGCGTGCGTGAGATGTTCTTTGCGGGGGATACGCCGAACTTTCAGGTGATTGTGCCGGATTTTGGTACGATGGAGGGGCCGTTTTTGGTCAGCTCGATTGAGTATTCCGGTTCTCATGATGGTGAGGCGACATATGAGATGTCGTTGACGTCGGCAGGCCAAGTTACGTTCACGGCGTTCCCATAATGCAGGACGGTCTGGCGAACCCGTGGCGCGGTGAGGTGTCCCTGTCGATTGATGGGGTGACCTACACCTGCAAGCTGACGCTTGGCTCGTTGGCAGAGCTGGAAGCAAGCCTTGGCACGGATACGCTGGTGGGCTTGGTGAAGCGGTTCGAGAGCGGCGGGTTTTCTACGCGTGATGTTTTGGCGTTGATCGTCGCGGGGTTGCGGGGCGGTGGCTGGCGTGGGTCGGCAGCTGATTTGGTGAGTGCACAAATTGAAGGCGGGATCGTGCGGGCAGCAGAGGCGGCGGCAGAGCTTCTGGCCCGCGCGTTTGCAACCCCATGAAAGGGTCTGACGGCGGGTTTGACTGGCCAGCGATGATGCGGGTTGCGCTGAAGGGGCTGGAGCTGAAGCCGGATGAGTTTTGGGCGCTGACGCCTGCCGAGTTCTGGCTGCTGCTGGGAGACGAAGTTGGGGCGATGCCTATGGGGCGCAGTCGTTTGGATGAGTTGAGCCGAAGCTACCCTGACCGGGTAAGTGGCAAAGGAGAAGACGATGGATGATATCGACGGGTTGGATGCCCTGGAAAGCGAAGCCAAGGCGCTGGAGACCACATTGGGATCGGTCACTGTGATGACGGATGCCTTTGAGGGACAACTGAGCCGGATGAAGGCCACGCTGGGCGACACCACGCGGGATCTGGGCAATTTGGAGCGCGGATTTTCGGGTGGTTTGCGCAAAGCCTTTGATGGCCTGGTCTTTGATGGCAATTCATTGTCGGACGCTTTGGCGACTGTTGGTCAGGCAATGTCGCGTACGGTTTACAACAATGCGATCTCTCCGGTGACGGATCATTTTGGTGGCATCCTTGCGGGGGGCGTCAATTCATTGGTCTCGAGCCTGATGCCGTTTGAAAAGGGTGGTGCGATCAGTCAGGGCCGCGTGACGCCCTTTGCCAAGGGCGGCGTGGTGTCGGGGGCGACGACTTTCCCGATGCGTGGCGGCACGGGGCTGATGGGTGAAGCGGGGCCTGAGGCGATCATGCCTTTGACCCGTGGTGCTGATGGCAGCCTTGGCGTGAAAGCGCAGGGCGGGCAGGCCGTGAATGTCACTATGAATATTTCAACGCCAGACGCGGCAGGGTTTCAACGCAGCCAGAGCCAAATCGCGGCTTCGCTTGGCCGTGCGTTGGGCCGTGGTCAACGTAATCGCTAGGACGGGAGTAAGAACATGAGTTTTCATGAGGTAAGGTTTCCGACTGATCTGAGCTTTGGGGCGCTTGGTGGGCCGGAGCGGCGCACAGAGATCGTGACGCTGGCCAACGGGTTTGAGGAACGCAACACGCCGTGGGCCCATTCACGCCGTCGTTTTGATGCGGGCATGGGGTTACGGTCATTGGATGATGTCGAGGTGTTGGTGGCGTTTTTTGAAGCACGCCAAGGCCAAATGTACGGGTTTCGCTGGAAGGACTGGTCGGATTATCGATCCGCCAAGCCAAGCCGTGAGATCACGGGGGATGATCAGTTGATCGGCATGGGCGACGAGGTAATCTCCGAATTCCAGATTGTTAAGAATTACGCGTCTGGAACAGCGAGTTATGCGCGCCCGATTACCAAACTTGTGGCGGGCACTGTGCAAGTGTCTGTCAGTGGCGATCCGCAAACCGAAGGTGTGGATTACAGTGTTGATTTGAACACGGGCATTGTGACGTTTGATCATCCGCCTGATGTGCAGGCCGAGATTACCGCCGGCTATGAATTTGATGTGCCTGCGCGGTTTGATGCGGATGCGATCATCACGTCGATGGCGACGTTTCAGGCCGGTGAGGTCCCTGATGTGCCTGTCATTGAGGTGCGGGTATGAGTACGCTTCAGGAGCATTTGGAAACGGGCGTCACTACGGTTGCGCGGTGCTGGGTGGTGGTCCGGCGTGATGGCACGACCTACGGATTTACGGACCACGACTGTGCTTTGAGTTTCGAAGGTATGGAGTTCAAAGCCGATGCCGGGATGACGGCAAGCGCGATCATAGCGGCGACCGGGCTGTCGGTTGATAACTCCGAGGCCTTGGGGGCGCTGAGTGATGCTGCGATCACGGAAGCCGACATCCAGGCGGGCCGATTTGACGGCGCCGAGGTCAAGGCGTGGTTGGTCAATTGGGCCGATGTGGATATGCGCGTGTTGCGGTTTGCCGGTACCATTGGCGAGCTGCGCCGTATGGGCGGCGCGTTTCATGCTGAATTGCGCGGGCTAACGGAGAACCTGAACCAGTCGCAGGGGCGGGTGTATCAAACGCCGTGTTCCGCGATCCTTGGGGATGAGACCTGCCAGTTTGATCTGGAGGCGGACGGCTTTTTCACAGAGGTCGTTGTCGAAACCTTTGAGGACGATCGGCGGTTTAAATTCGAGGACATGATCGGGTTTGAACCTGCGTGGTTCGAGCGTGGGCGTATTCGGGTTCTGAGCGGAGCGGCTGAGGGTCTTGTTGGGGTGATCAAACGCGATCGATTTGTTGGCACTGTTCGGGAAATCGAGATTTGGGAAGCCTTTCGGGCTTTGATTGAAGTGGGGGACGTGGTCCGGCTTGAGGCGGGGTGTGATAAACGCGCTGCGACCTGTCGAGCCAAGTTCGACAATCTTCTGAATTTTCAGGGCTTCATCGATATTCCAGGTGATGATTGGCTGGTAAGCACACCCGCCAGTAGTGGCCAAAATGGTGGCGGCAGTTTGCGCCGTGATGATCTGGTATGAGCGATCTTGTTTCTGCTGCGCGGGGCTGGATTGGCACGCCATATGTACATCAAGCGGCGCGACGCGGGGCGGGGTGTGACTGCCTTGGTCTGTTGCGCGGTGTCTGGGCCGAGGTGAGCGGTGCGCCTGTTTTGGCTGTGCCGCCGTACACGCCTGACTGGTCTGAACCGCAAGGTGACGAAGTCCTGTGGCGCGGCGCTGCGAAACACCTGCATCGTAAGGCAAAAACAGACGCTGCGGTTGGTGATGTTTTGTTGTTCCGGATGCGGCAGGGATCGGTCGCCAAACATGTCGGGATGCAGGCCGAGGTCGGCCCGTGTCCAACTTTTATTCATGCGTATCAGGGGCATGGCGTGCGTGAAAGTGCGCTGACTTCTCCTTGGGAACGACGCCTTGTGGCGCGGTTCGCATTCCCTGAGCGCCCATAACATAAGGTCTGGTTTTCATGGCAACGATTGTACTTTCGGCGGCAGGAATGGCGCTTGGCGGGTCTGTAGGCGGCACGGTTTTGGGCCTTGGTATGGGCGCGATTGGGCGTGCGGCCGGGGCAACTTTGGGCAGCGCGATAGACCAGCGGATTTTGGGCGGTGGTGCAGATGCCGTTGAGACCGGACGGGTGGACCGTTTCCGGCTGACGGGCGCAAGCGAAGGCACGGCGATGAACCACGTCTATGGGCGGATGCGTATCGCCGGACAGGTCATCTGGGCGACTGAATTTGTCGAATCGAGTGTCACAACCGGCGGTGGCAAGGGCAGTGCAAGCAAGCCGAAAACCACGACCTATAGTTACAGTATCTCACTGGCGATCGCGCTGTGCGAAGGTGAGATTTCACGCGTCGGCCGTGTCTGGGCGGATGGCGAGGAAATTGCCCGCGATGATCTGAATATGCGTGTTTATTCGGGTTCCAACGATCAGATGCCGGACCCAAAGATGGAAGCCGTTGAAGGCGCTGGGCTGGTGCCTGCCTATCGCGGCACAGCCTATGTGGTTCTGGAGGATCTGGAACTTGGGCAGTTTAGCAATCGTGTTCCTCAGTTTTCCTTTGAGGTGATGCGCCCCGGGCCTGGGGACGCCGAAATTCATGATGATATGAACGAGCTTGTTACGGGCGTCGCTTTGGTGCCCGGAACGGGGGAGTATTCTTTGGCGACCACGGCTGTCACCTTGTCCAAAGGGTTTGGCGTGCGCGAGTCTGCCAACGTGAATACGCCGTCGGGCAAGACGGACTATTTGGTCTCTATGGAGGCTTTGGAAGAAGAGTTGCCCAACTGCGGATCGGTGACACTGGTTGTGTCTTGGTTCGGGGATGACCTGCGGTGTGGTGATTGTGAGATTAAGCCAAAGGTCGAACAGACTGAAACAGATGGTGTAGAAATGTCATGGGCCGTGTCTGGTGTCGCTCGAGCGGCAGCTGAAACCGTGCAAAGCGAGGACGGACGGCCCATTTATGGCGGCACCCCTGCGGATGCTGCGGTGCTTGAGGCACTTACTGATATGGCTGAACGGGGCCAGAGAGCCGTCTTCTATCCGTTTATCTTGATGGATCAGCAAGACGGGAACACGTTGGTGAACCCTTGGTCCGGCGGCGAGGGTCAGCCTGCTTTGCCGTGGCGCGGACGGATTACCACGTCGTTGGCACCGACGGTTGACGGCACGCCAGATCAGACTGCAACAGCGGATGCAGAGGTTGCGGCGTTCTTTGGTCAGGCCCTCGCGACGGATTTTACGGTCTCAGGGACGACCATTGCGTACTCAGGACCGGCGGAGTGGTCTTACCGACGTTTCATCCTCCACTATGCGCATCTGTGTGCGTTGGCGGGCGATGTGGATGGGTTCTGCATCGGGTCTGAAATGCGTTCTCTGACCCAAATTCGCGGTGCGAACGGGTTTCCGGCGGTGCAGGCGATGATTGATCTCGCGGGGGACGTGCGCGACATTCTGGGGCCGGATGTGAAGATCGGTTATGCGTCTGACTGGTCTGAATACCATGGCTACCAACCCAGTGGCACGGCGGACAAATTGTTCCACCTTGACCCTCTGTGGGCGAGTGCCGATATCGATTTCATTGGGATTGATAACTATATGCCGTTGTCTGACTGGCGCGAGGGCGACGATCATCTGGATGCCGATAACGGTTCGATCTACAACCTCGACTACCTGAGCGGGAACGTGGAAGGCGGTGAGGGCTATGACTGGTATTACCATTCTCCTGAGGCGATGGCCGCGCAAATTCGCACGCCGATCACAGACGGCGAGGGCGAGCCTTGGATTTGGCGCTACAAAGATTTGCGCAATTGGTGGCTTAACGCGCACCATGATCGTGTTGATGGGGTGCGTGCAGCCCTTCCAACGCAGTGGGTCCCCGGCAGTAAACCGATCTGGTTCACAGAAGTGGGCTGTGCTGCGGTGGATAAAGCGACCAATGAGCCCAACAAGTTCGTTGACCTAAAATCGTCTGAATCTGCGTTGCCGCGGGCTTCCAATGGTATCCGAGATGACTACATCCAGCTGCAATACCTGCGTGCGATTTACGGGCATTATAACGATCCTGATTTGAATCCCGTGTCGGACGTGACGGGCGTGCGCATGGTGGACACAGACCGCATACACGTTTGGGCGTGGGATGCGCGCCCATTTCCGGCTTTTCCGGGCAATGGTGACCTGTGGTCTGACAATGTGAACTATTCGCGTGGGCATTGGATCAATGGCAGATCGTCAGCGCGTCCTTTGTCCTCTGTTGTTGCAGAAATCTGCGAACGGGCTGGCGTGACGGACATTGATGTCTCAGCGCTGCATGGGCTTGTGCGCGGTTACGGTGTGGATGATGTGACGACGGCGCGATCCGCGTTGCAGCCGTTGATGACGGCCTATGGGTTTGACGCGATCGAGAGAGACGGAGTCTTGGTGTTCCGCACGCGGGGTGCGCGTTTGGATGCCGAGGTCAACCAAGACCAGCTGGTTTATGAATATGACGCTGAAGGTGCGATTGAACTGACCCGCGCGCAGGAGCCCGAAATCGCGGGACGTGTTCGCGTCGGTTTCATTGAATCGGATGCGGATTACGAAGTCCGCACCTCTGAGGCGGTGTTCCCCGATGATCGCGGACTGACCACGAGCGCGTCGGAGCTGTCACTGGTGTTGACTAGTGCTGAGGGGCAACGCATTGCGGAACGTTGGTTGTCAGAAGCCCGCGTTGCCCGTGATACAGCGAGACTGACCTTACCTCCGTCCTTGATGCATGTCGGAGCGGGGGATGTCATCCGCCTGCCGGATGGGCACGGGGATGGGTTGTTTCGTGTAGATCAGTCTGAGCAAACGGACCGCCAAGCACTGGACGTCGTCCGCATCGAACCGGCGGTTTATGAGCCGCAGGACGTGCCGGAACGTACGTTTAATCTGCGCACGTTTGTGCCGTCGGTTCCGGTGGAACTAATGTTGATGGATCTGCCACTGTTGAGCGGTGATGAAGACCCCGTTGCGCCTTATGTGGCGACCTCTGGTGTGCCGTGGCCTGGATCGGTGGCATTGTATTCGGCGACGCAGGATGCGGGTTATGATCTGAATCGTCTGGTGACGTCGGCTTCGGTCATGGGCGTCACGCAAACAGTGATGAGCCAAGCGCCTGCGGGTCTTTATGATCGGGGGGCCGCGTTGCAGGTGCAGCTCATTCGCGGAGATCTGCAGTCGGTTTCGACGGATCAAATCCTTGGGGGGGCCAATGTTGCAGTGATTGGTGATGGGTCCGCTGATAATTGGGAGGTGTTCCAATTCGCTGAGGCCAATATCATCGATGAGAACACCTATGAGATTACGATGCGTTTGCGCGGGCAAGCGGGCAGTGACGGGATTGCGCCGGATGAATGGCCGGCCGGGTCGATTTTCGTTTTGCTTAACAGTGTGCCCGAACAGATTTCTCTGGCGTCTTCCGCACGCGGGGTGGAGCAGCACTTCCGGTATGGTCCGGGGACGCGGCCGCTGAGTGATCCGAGCTATAAATACCGCACGGAAACATTTGCGGGCAACGGGTTGCGGCCATACCGTGTGGCGCATCTGCGCACGGCAGAAAACGGCGCAGACGTTGACGTGGCGTGGGTGCGTCGCGCGCGAAAAGATGGCGACAGTTGGGAAAGTGAAGATGTCCCCTTGTCCGAAGCATTTGAACGCTACGCGGTGCGGGTGTTCAAGGATGGGGTTCAGATGCGCGCAGCCTCTGTCTCGGATCCAAGCTGGACCTATACTTCGGCGATGCAAATATCTGACGGGTCGGGCGAAATTCGCATTGATGTCGCTCAGGTGTCTGACGTCTATGGTGAAGGTCCCGTAGCAACAACGACGTTTTCGACCTGATGCGACAGGTCGGCCTAACTGATCTAGACCTTGCAGCCCGCGTGCTTTTGGCCGCACCGCGGGAGGCATGGCCTGATCTTGCCTCAACACTTGTAGAAGATGCGCATGTCGCGGATTTGTGGCGGAAACGCTACGCAACGGCGCATCCGAACGGTGGAACGGGGTCATTATTCGCGCAAGCGGCGTTGTATCCTCGGTCGCGCAAAGGGGGGTGCTCTAGGCTGTACTGCATGGCTATGGCCTCGGTTTTGGAGGCGCTGCAGACATGGCGAAACCGTGTATCCAAAAGATCAAATCACGAAAAGTGATCCATCTCTTCACGGGATTATTCTTGGAGTTCAGGCACCATATGCGGTAGGACGAACCTGAAAGAGAGGTGCGCTATGGCCCAGACCAACCCAAAATTGACAACTGTCGATCCAGTTTGGCAGCGCATTTGCGACGAAGCACAAGCAGCGATTCATGATGAACCGCTGATCGGCGGTTTCGTTCACGCATCGGTTTTGCACCACACATCTTTGGAAAACGCGCTTGCGTACCGGATTTCGATGAAACTGTCTTCGCCTGATATGTCCGATCAGATGCTACGCGAGATTGCAGACCGCGCCTATGCGGCGGAACCTGAAATCGTGGACAGTGCGCGTGCGGATATTGTGGCGATCTTTGACCGTGATCCTGCGTGCCTGCGTTTCTTGCAACCTTTGTTGTTTTTCAAAGGCTTCCAAGCTGTTCAGGCGTTTCGCTTGGGGAACTTCCTTTGGAAAGAAGGCCGCAAGGATCTGGCCTATTTTGTGCAGATGCGCGTGTCCGAGATTTTCGGCGTGGATATTCACCCAGGAGCGACCATCGGCAAGGGTCTGATGATTGACCACGCCCATTCGATCGTGATCGGGGAAACCGCTGTGGTTGGGGACAATGTGTCTATGCTGCACTCAGTCACACTGGGCGGCACAGGCAAAGAAGAAGAAGACCGTCACCCCAAGATTGGCGACGGCGTTCTTATTGGTGCTGGGGCCCACGTCTTGGGCAACATCAAGATCGGCCACTGCAGCCGGATTGCGGCGGGTTCTGTTGTTCTTGCGGATGTTGAACCCAATAAAACCGTTGCTGGCGTCCCTGCCAAAATCGTCGGCGAAGCGGGTTGTGCACAGCCATCCGTGTCTATGGATCAGCTTTTGGTTGGCTGCGGCGCAAACAACTAGGCGCGCACCAGAAGACCAGCTTAGCTAAGCTGGTCAAAGGCCTCCATGGCTTTCGCCCCATACATGTAGCCTGGTCCACCATTCATCATGACCACAACGTTGACGGTCTCGGCGATTTCGTCGCGGCTTGCGCCTGCACGGATCGCTGCTTTGACGTGGAAGCCGATGCAATCGTTGCACTGTTTGGAAATACCGATCGCCAACGCGATGAGTTCTTTGTGCTTGGTGGAAACGGCCCCTTCAGCAAGGGCAGCGTTGTGCAGGGCGTGAAACCCTTTGGCGGTGCCTTCTTGCTCGGCACGCATTGGCCCCAGAATGCTACCTGTGTGGGCGAGTGTCTTTTTCCAGTCCATTTCTCATGTCCTTTTGAGTTATCTTTTCAACGGCATAACGCTGCGCACAGGCCTGCACTTTGCCATAGATCAAATAGACGCTAGGTCAGTGTTGACGTTGACGTCTCGCATCTTTGGAATGGCGGCAACAAAGGGGACTGACATGACCGACCTTGTAACTGTGACTAACGCCGAAGGCCCAGTGGCTGAGGTGCGGATCAATAGACCAGACAAAAAGAATGCGGTCACACTGGAATTGCTAGCCGATTTGGTTGCTGCTGGTGAATCGCTGGCCCATCAATCGGGGCTGCGGGCCGTTGTTTTGTCTGGTGCTGAGGGGAATTTCAGCTCTGGGATGGACACGTCTGTCTTTATGAAAATGGCGGGCCAGTTAGATCAGATCAAAGACCAGATGCTGAACCTGCCAGAAGGCCAGACCGCCAATGATTTCCAACGTCCGGCGCAGGTCTGGCAGGATTTGGAGGTTCCGGTCATTGCCGCAATCGAAGGTGTCTGTTTTGGCGCGGGGCTTCAGATTGCGCTGGCGGCGGATTTCAGGATCGCTGCGCCGGATGCCTCCCTGTCGATCCTCGAAGCGAAATGGGGCTTAGTGCCGGACATGGGGATTTCACTGTCGCTGCCCAAGTTAATGCCGGTGGATCGCGCCAAGGCGCTGATCATGACGGGGCAGGTGCTATCAGGGACCGATGCCTTGGCCGAAGGGCTTGTGACACGTATTGAGGATGACCCGATTGCTGCGGCTCATGCTTTCGCTGATGAGCTTGCGCAGAAAAGCCCTGACGCCATTCGTTCGGCCAAAACCTTGGCGGATGCGATTTGGGCGGAGGACACGGCCAAAGGGCTCGCGCTTGAGGCTCAGTTGCAGGCCGATCTGATGGGCAGTCCGAACCAGATCGAAACCGTTATGGCGCAAATGCAAAAGCGCGCGCCAAACTATTCCTGAGCTACAAAAAACGCCGAAGGGTTTGATCCCCTCGGCGTTTTTGATTTCTAAAATGTCAGACGTGACTTAGGCCAGCATGCCCATCGGGTTTTCAAGGTTGGCCTTGATCGCGTTGAGCAAGTTCGCACCCAAAGCGCCGTCAATCACACGGTGATCTACGGACAGCGTAGTGGACATGACAGTTGCGACCGCCAATTCACCATCCGCTCCGACGACCGGCTTTTTGACACCAGCACCTACGGCCAAGATCGCGCCATGTGGCGGATTAATGATCGCATCGAAGTTGTCGATTCCGAACATACCGAGGTTAGAGATCGCGAAGGATCCACCGACATATTCATGCGGGGCCAATTTGCCATCACGCGCACGCCCAGCGAGGTCTTTCATCTGTGCGGATAGCGCAGAAAGGGACTTCATTTCAGCGTCTTGCAAGACTGGGGTGAACAAGCCGCCTTCAACGGCGACTGCGACAGCGACATCGGACGCAGAGAACTTGAGCGTACGATCACCGGCCCAGACAGCGTTGGCTTCTGGCACTTCTTGCAACGCCAAAGCACAGGCCTTGATGATGAAGTCGTTGACCGACAGTTTCACGCCCTTTGGCTCCAACGTCTTGTTCAGCTGGCTGCGGAACTTCAGCAGTGCATCCAGTTGGATGTCTTTGCGCAGATAGAAGTGCGGCACGCTTTGTTTGGCTTCTGTCAGGCGGGCAGCAACAGTCTTGCGCATCCCGTTGAGAGAAACCTCTTCGAAGTCGCGACCGTCATACATCTTGAGAACCTGATCCGTGGATGGACCAGATGCCAACGCACCACCTTTGGCGGTAGTG
This sequence comes from Octadecabacter sp. B2R22, assembly GCF_018861045.1. Classification (GTDB taxonomy): domain Bacteria; phylum Pseudomonadota; class Alphaproteobacteria; order Rhodobacterales; family Rhodobacteraceae; genus Octadecabacter. Next base: position 1,074,488 of record NZ_JAHKQJ010000007.1, on the reverse strand, counting down.
GGAGCGGCGGATGCAGCAGGAGCCGCCGCAGCAGCAGGTTGTGCTGTCGCATTTTCGACGTCGGCTTTGATAATGCGTCCGTGCGGGCCGGAGCCCTTGATCGCCGCAAGGTCGAGGCCTTTGTCAGCCGCGATACGACGTGCAAGCGGTGTTGCAAACAAGCGTGAGCCGTCTTTGGCTGCGGGAGCCGCTGGGGCAGGGGCCGCAGCCGCAGTAGGCGCTGGTGCGGCCTCAACTGCCGGAGCAGCGGCAGCAGCAGGTGCCGCCGCAGGTGCAGCAGCGCTCATGTCTTCACCTTCTTCGCCGATGATGGCGATGGCAGTGTTCACTTTGACGCCTTCTGTGCCCTCAGGGACCAGAATTTTGCCCATGACGCCTTCGTCGACCGCTTCAAATTCCATCGTCGCCTTGTCGGTTTCGATTTCAGCCAAAAGGTCGCCCGACTGAACGGTGTCGCCTTCCTTAACCAGCCATTTCGCCAGCGTGCCTTCCTCCATTGTGGGGGACAGCGCGGGCATTAGGATTTCGGTAGCCATTGTCTGTTCTCCTTAACGGTAGGTGACTTGTTTCACAGCATCGATCACTTCTTGCGTCGTGATCAGCGCGTGTTTTTCAAGGTTTGCGGCATAAGGCATCGGTACGTCTTTGCCTGTGCAGTTGATGACCGGTGCATCAAGGTAGTCAAACGCCTGCTGCATGATGGTCGCGGACAGGTGGTTGCCGATTGCACCGACGGGCCAACCTTCTTCGATTGTCACGCAACGGTTTGTTTTCTTTACGCTTTCGATGACCGTCGCGTAATCAATCGGGCGTAATGTGCGCAGGTTGATCACTTCCGCAGAGATACCTTCTTCGGCCAACTTTTCAGCAGCTTCAAAGGCGTATTGCATGCCGATCCCGAAGGATACGAGCGTCACATCACTGCCTTCCACTTCCACACGGGCTTTGCCGAACGGAATGGTGAAATCTTCGATCACAGGCACTTCGAACGAGCGACCATATAGGATTTCGTTTTCAAGGAAGATCACAGGGTTGTTGTCACGAATGGCGGTCTTCATCAGACCTTTCGCGTCGGCTGCAGAGTAAGGCATCACGACCTTAAGGCCAGGCACCTGTGCATACCAAGCGGCGTAACACTGGGAGTGCTGAGCCCCAACACGAGCCGCAGCGCCGTTGGCCCCACGGAACACCATTGGTGCGCCCATCTGACCACCGGACATATACAATGTCTTGGCCGCAGAGTTGATGATGTGGTCAATCGCCTGCATGGCAAAGTTAAACGTCATGAACTCGACAATCGGACGCAACCCTCCAAAGGCCGCACCAACAGCGATACCGGTAAAGCCGTGCTCGGTGATTGGCGTGTCGATCACGCGCTTGGAGCCGAACTTGTCCAACATGCCTTGGGAAATCTTATAGGCACCTTGGTATTCGGCGACTTCTTCACCCATCAAGAACACGTTTTCGTCGCGCTCCATCTCTTCGGTCATGGCTTCGTTAAGCGCCTCACGGACGGTCATCGATTTCATTTCCGTACCGGCAGGCCAGTCAGGGGAGGTGTCGGATGGCGCGTATTCGACAGCGGCTGCCGTGGAAACAGCAGGGGCGGCGACTTGATCCGTCGCAGCAGGGGCTTCGGCAGCCGCTGGCGCTGGGGCCGCGCTCATATCTTCGCCTTCTTCACCGATAATCGCGATGGGTGTGTTCACCTTTACGCCTTCGGTGCCTTCGGCAACCAGAAGCTTGCCAACGATACCTTCGTCGACAGCTTCAAATTCCATGGTCGCTTTGTCTGTTTCGATCTCGGCGATGATATCGCCGGATTTCACTTCGTCGCCTTCTTTGACGAGCCATTTGGCGAGCGTGCCTTCTTCCATCGTCGGGGAGAGGGCGGGCATCAAAAGTTCAGTAGCCATTATGATGCCTCCTGCGGCAGTGTATCGTCAGCATAAATGTCTGTCCAAAGTTCAGACAGGGCGGGTTCCGGGCTTTCTTTGGCGAACTCGGCGCTCTCGTTCACGACGGCTTTGATGTCTTTATCAATCGCCTTGAGATCGTCTTCGCTTGCGTGTTTGCCGGTAAGCAACATGGCGCGGACCTGTTCGATTGGATCACGTTCTTCGCGCATTTTCTGCACTTCGTCCCGTGTCCGGTATTTGGCAGGGTCAGACATTGAGTGGCCACGGTACCGGTATGTTTTGACTTCCAAAACATAAGGACCTTTGCCAGCGCGGCAATGTGCGACTGCTTTTTCGGACGCTTCCTTGACGGCAAGAACGTTCATGCCGTCAACCAGCTCACCCTTGATGCCGAAGGCTTCGCCGCGTGTGTAAAGATCAGGTGTGGATGTGGACCGTTCTTGACTTGTGCCCATGGCGTATTGGTTGTTTTCGATCACGAAAATCACAGGCAAGTCCCAAAGGGCGGCCATGTTGAACGTTTCGTAAATCTGGCCTTGGTTGGCAGCGCCATCCCCAAAGTACGCAAAAGTGACGTTATCGTTGCCTTTGTATTTGTCCGAGAACGCGAGGCCCGCACCGAGAGGGACCTGAGCGCCAACAATACCGTGGCCGCCATAAAAGTGCTTTTCAGCTGAGAACATGTGCATCGATCCGCCTTTACCAGCAGAATACCCACCTTCGCGGCCCGTCAGTTCGGCCATAACCCCTTTGGGATCCATGCCGCATGCCAACATGTGGCCGTGGTCGCGATACGATGTGATGCGTTTGTCGCCTTCCTTGGTTGCGGCCTCTAGACCGACAACAACGGCTTCTTGGCCGATATAAAGGTGACAGAACCCGCCGATGAGACCCATGCCATACAGTTGGCCGGCTTTTTCTTCGAATCGACGGATGAGAAGCATCTCTCGGTAGTATCCGAGCAGTTCTTCAGCAGAAACGTTTGGTTTCTTTGCACTTTTCTTAGCGGCCATGGGTCCTCCCTCGGGCGGTGGAAAATATAGTTTAGTGTTAAACTATTTCCTACAGGACCAGAACGCAAAAATCGACCGCCAAAATGACCTTGGGGCAGGGTTCAGGTGATTTCCTGCCTTGCGCCCAGTGCATAGGAGCGACAGGATCGAGAGATGAAATGGAATATCAGACAAGAAAAAGACGCAGACGTTGCCGCGATTGCGGATGTCACCCGCGCCGCCTTTGACGGCAAAGCCTACGCCGATGGCGACGAAGCTGAGCTTCCGGGTAAACTGCGAGACGCTGGCGCGCTGGTGCTGTCCTTGGTTGCCGTTGAGGGCAAGACCGTGATTGGCCATGTGGCCTTGTCCCCGGCCAAAATCGGCGACGAGAAGTGCCTTGGCCTTGGCCCTGTTTCTGTGCGGCCGGATCGGCAGGGGCGGGGCATTGGATCTGCTTTGGTTAATCATGCGGTCGCGATTGGTTCGGCCTATGGGCGCAGCGGCGTCGTTCTGATGGGGGACCCGGGGTTTTACGGGCGCCTTGGGTTTGTCGCGGAACAGGGGCCAACCGTAAAAGGTAAGACGTCAAAGCATCTGCAAATCATTGGGTTTGACGACGTCCCAACGGGCGACGTGGCGTTTCACCCGAAGTTCTTTGAGTAGATATCGAACGTCGGACGGCTTTGACCATCCGGTGAGAGAATGACCGTTAATAAAAGCCTGACGTTCCTGAACGACGCAGCGAACGGCAGCTTTGAGCCCAGAGGCTGCGATGCTACGGCTCGGATTAGAGTGCGCTTTCAAGGTCTAGCGCTGCAAACTGTGATGCGTAGGCGGAAGGCGACACGCTAAGTTGTCTTTGAAACGCACGGCGCATGTTTTCATCATTTGTAAAGCCTGCTTCAGCCCGTACTGTGGCGAGGGAAATTTCATTTTGGTGCAACATAGCTGCTGCGTGTTCAACGCGAAGTTTTTCGACGAACTGTGCAGGAGAGACGCCTATCTCAACCACAAATTTGCGCGAGAAGTTCCGTTCGCTCATGCCAGCTTTGGCTGCCATTTTCGCTACCGATATGTGGTCTTTCAAGTTTGAGGCGATGAATTCGACGAGTTCACTGAAACGGTGACTGCTGCTTGCCGTCTGAGCGGCCAAAACTCTGCTGAACTGACGTTGACCGCCGCTACGAAGCATTGGCAGCAAGAGCGATTTAGCGATACGAACAGCCTCGGCGGTACCAAGGTCGCGTCGTACCATTTCGATCGCCATGTCGATCCCGGCTGTGACGCCCGCGGATGTCCAAATCCCGTTGTCTTCAACAAAGATTGCATCATCTTGGACGCATATATCAGAATAATCAGCGCTGAGTTTGGCGACGCCGTCCCAATGCGTTGTGGCACGGCGTCCCGATAGACGGCCACAAGCGGCAAGGACGAATGCGCCCAAGCAAATTGATCCAAGCCTGCGGCAACTGGCGGCTGACGTATTGATGTAGCTGCATAAGATGTCTGACTGCATGGCCTCATAGGCGCTGTTTCCTCCAGACACCAATACCGTATCCCAATTCGCAACCTGACATTCCGCGACCGCTTTGGTTTCGATCCGGCAAACAGTATCGGTGCTCAACAAGCCACCCATATCAGACAAGAGATGTACATCATAAGCTGGCGTTCCATCTGGGAGTTTGGCGTCATTGAAGACCTGCAAAGGCCCCGCGAAATCCAAGAGCTTAGTGCCTTTGAAAAGAAGGAACGCCATGGGCAAAGGGGTTTTGAGGGATTTGGCTGAATCGGTGGGCATGTTGTCATTTATGCCAAACAGCGCACGCGCTAACAAGGTATCAACGGAACGGAGATATAAAATGTTGGAAGTTAAACCGAATTGCGAGCTGTGTGACCGCGATCTACCACCGGCCTCAAAAGAAGCCATGATCTGCAGTTATGAATGCACCTATTGTTCAGATTGTGTCGAGACGACACTGCACAATGTCTGCCCGACATGCGGCGGCGGGTTCACGATGCGCCCTATTCGCCCCGTCAGGGCCGAAGGCGGACAGGCGAACCTTGGATTGTCTAACCGCCCTGCGGGCACTCAGAGGTATCATACAAAGTGGAGCCGTGAGCAGATTGATGCCGTCGTTTCGCGACTTAAAAACGTTCCACCCGAGAAAAGGTAATCAGAGCCCCTTTGGAGTGCGGAGCAAGCGCCGGAGCATAAACAGCGGTTTCGCTGTTTTTCTGCGGCATGTCCTATGTTCGCTTTTCGCCGTTTCACTTTACAATCGCGTCAATCCAATCGCGAAAGCATGCAACTGCAGAACGGGTTTTGCGGTCTGGATCGGCGACCAAATAAAAGTTCTGGGTGGTGGGGACGGCCTGTTCAAAGGGAACAACCAAATCGCCTCGCTTGACGTAGCTGTCAGTGAACAGCGTATCCACAATTGCGATACCGCGACCCGCCGCAATACTTTCGAGCGCGAGCAACGAGGATTCCACTGACATCCAAGCGGACGGAACCGCACTATTCACCCCCAATTCGCTAAACATGCGCGGCCAGTCGTTTTCGGAACCAACAATATTAACAATGTCTGCAGTCTCAAGTTGGTTCGGATCCCCTTGCAGAGTGCTGGCAACGTGCGGACTGCAAATCAGAGACGCGTGACCCCGCCTTAACTGCCAAATATCGCGTTCTGGCCAGTCGCCGTTGCCATAGCGAAGATCCACGTCGATGGTCGCATCATTCAGCCGGTTCGACCACACAGTGGTCGATACCACGATGTTGATTTCGGGGTGCAAGGCGCGGAATTCGTGCAATCTGGGAACAAGCACGATCACACCAAACGAGATCGACGCACGCACATGCAACGTCGTTTGTTTCTGAGTTTGGAAAAGCCCGTCTGTTGCGGTCTGAAGATCGACAAATGATTGCCGAACAGGTTGGGCGTAGGCTTGCCCGATGTCCGTTAATTCGACGCCTTTGGGCAACCTTTTGAACAGCTTCATTTCAAGAGTTTGTTCGAGCAGTTTGATATGCTGGCTTACGGCCGCGGGGGTGAGGCTTAGTTCATCTGCGGCAGCGGCAAAAGATCCGTGGCGCGCAGCGGCCTCAAAGGTGCTGAGCCAAGTCACATGCGGAAGGCGTCTCATGGCGGTGTCCCAATCGTTCTCGCGGCACAGTTGCCTGCATTTTTATTGCCAATCAATCACCCATGCGCAATCAAATTTAGGCCTAAGCCGCAAGTTTGTTTGTTTGCGCAGGCGCGTCTGCTCGGTTCTTTTGGTGGCTCTTGGAATGGCGGACGAACACCTTGGATACCTGCGAATTTGATTACATCATTGTTGGTGCGGGATCCGCCGGTTGCGTTGTGGCAAACCGCCTGTCCGAGGGAGGTAAGTTCACAGTCGCTCTTCTCGAAAGCGGGGGGAGTGATGCGCGGTTTTGGGTCAAGGTGCCTTTGGGCTACGGCGTTAACGTCTCCAATCCTGATGTGAATTGGGGGTATCGCACCGAACCAGACGAAGGGTTGAATGCCCGTTCGATCAGCTGGCCCAGAGGGCGGCTCATCGGTGGGTCGAGTTCGATAAACGCGATGACCTACATCAGGGGCCTTGCGCAGGATTTTAATGATTGGTCGCAGGCGGGGGCCACGGGCTGGCACTGGGACAACGTGCGTGCGGTGTTTGACCGTTTGGAAACCCATAGCGAGCTTAGCCCGATGGGCCGCACCACGCGCGGCAATGGGCCCGTCTGGGTGTCGGATCTGTCCGACCGGATGATGCCTTTCTCACGTACCTTTTTGGACGCAAGCCGCGACGCAGGGCATACTGTTATTCCCGACTTGAATGCGGACGGGGTCGACGGCATCGGATATTACCGCAGCACAGTGAGAAGGGGCTTTAGGTGGTCTTCGGCGGATGCGTTTCTGCGGCCTGCAAAACGACGGGCGAACCTGCGGATCATCCGCAATGCGGATGTTACCCGTCTGACGGTTGAGGGTGGTAAAGTCACGGGCGCGACCTTCGCTCAAGGGAAAAAACCCAGTCACATCACCGCCCGCAAAGAAGTCATCTTGTGCGCTGGCGCGATCAATTCGCCCAAGCTGTTGCAACTGTCTGGCATTGGTCCAGCCGCGCTGCTGAAATCTCACGGTATTCCAGTGGTGCGCGACTTGGCGCAGGTTGGGCAAGGTTTGCAGGACCATTTGGCGATCGCTTATCAATTCGGATCAACCAAACCGACTCTGAATTCGCAGTTGGGTGGGACATTGGGCAAGCTGTTGATGGGGGCGAAATATCTGCTGACGCGCAAAGGGCCCCTGTCTGTGCCGGTCAATCAGGTGGGCGGGTTTGTCCGCTCAGACCCTGACAATCGCCTACCGGACATGCAGGTGTATTTTAATCCAGCGTCCTATGAGGTGACGCCGTCGGGTAAGGCAGCCCTTGATCGCACCCCCGGTTTCCAGATTTCAGCGCAGCCCTGCCGCCCGACCAGTAGGGGGCGTATTGAAATCACGTCGTCCGACCCGCAGGTTGCGCCCAGCATCCAGCCCAATTCCCTCTCGACCGAGGAAGATCAAAGCGCGGCTATTCAGGCGGGCAAGGTTCTTCAGCGGTTTGCAGCGGCAGATAGCCTTAAGGCTGTGACATCACAGGCCAAAGCACCTGACCTGATGGCGCTGGACGACGATGACTTGCTTGCTGATTTCCAACAGCGTGCCTCGACCGTTTATCATCCGACATGCACCTGCCGGATGGGGCGTGATGACCAAACGTCTGTCTTGGATGCACGTTTGCGGGTCCATGGAGTGGCAGGTGTGCGTGTCGTGGATGCCTCTGCGTTTCCGAATATCACCTCTGGAAACACCAACGCACCGACAATGATGCTGGCCATGCGTGCCGCTGATCTGATCCTGGAGGATGCCTCGTGAAACTTGCAAGCCTAGAAACCTTTGTGGTTGGCAACCCGCCGCCGCGCCATGGTGGACGGTATTTCATCTTTGTCCGCGTGACGACCACCTGCGGCATCACTGGCGTCGGCGAGATTTACAACGCCACCTTTGGGCCCGATATCTGCTGCGCTATGGCCCGCGATATGTTCGCCCGCCATTTTGAGGGGGCCGATCCCCACCACATCGAGGCCCTGTTTCGAAAATCCTACGGCGCGGGGTTCACCCAACGGCCAGACGTCAGCGTTATGGGCGTGTTCAGTGGTCTGGAAATGGCCTGTTGGGATATTGTCGGAAAGGCTGCCGAAAAACCGGTTTATGAATTGCTTGGCGGGCGTGTGCATGACCGCCTGCGCAGTTATTCCTACATTTACCCAGCCAGCGGCGATGTCTATCCAGACCCAGACACGCCGAACGCCTACAACGATCCCACCATCGCCGCCGAAGTAGCGCTTGGGATGGTCGATCAGGGGTTCACCGCACTGAAATTCGACCCCGCGGGGCCGTTCTCCATCTATGATGGTCGCCAGCCCGGGTTGGATGACATTGCGCTTAGCGTCGCGTTCTGTCGTGAAATCCGTGAGGCCGTCGGGACACGCGCAGACCTGTTGTTTGGAACCCACGGCCAATTCACCGTTTCGGGCGCAAAACGCATGGCGCGCGCGTTGGAACCGTTCGATCCACTTTGGTTCGAGGAACCGATCCCGCCGGAAAACCCGTCCGATATGGCACAAGTGGCGGCCTATACATCCATCCCCGTCGCCGCAGGCGAACGTCTGTGCACCAAGCACGAATTCGCCCGTATGCTTGAGGTCAGCGCCGCGTCGATCCTGCAAATCAATCTGGGGCGTGTCGGTGGCCTGCTCGAGGCGAAGAAAATCGCCTCAACAGCGGAAACACGGTCAGCCCAGATCGCGCCACACCTGTATTGTGGGCCCATTGTTGCGGCTGCGAATATTCAAATCGCGACCTGCACCCCGAACTTCCTGATCCTTGAAAGCATCGGCACATTTGACGGGCCATATATGTCCGCCGTCAAAGGCGCGATCACATGGGAAGACGGGTATATCATACCGTCAACAGCGCCCGGTTTGGGGCTAGAGCTAGACGACGACGCAATCGCAAAACTGCCATACGAGGGGGATGCGCTTCACCTTGAAATGGCGCAAACTCCTATCACAACATGACAAAGGATTTTTCATGCTGATACTCAATAAGTTCTACATTGACGGCGCGTGGGTTGATCCCGCGTCTGATGCAACAATGCCAATCATGAGCCCCGCAACCGCGTCGCAAATCGGCACCTTGAGCATGGGCAACGCCGCAGACGTTGATCGCGCGGTGGCTGCCGCCAAACGAGCGTTCGAGACGTTTTCGATGACTTCCAAAGAAGAGCGCCTCGCGCTGTTGGAAAAGCTGCGCGTGGAAACCAAGGCCCGTCTGGGTGACCTTGCCGCAGCGATGACATCCGAGATGGGCGCGCCCGCGACGATGTCGCTTGAGGTGCAAGCTGATGCAGGACTTGGTCACCTTGAGGATTTCATCAGAGCCCTTGAGGCGATGGAAGAGGAAGAGGTTTTGCCAAACGGCGACATCATCACCCGCGAACCTATCGGGGTGTGCGGCCTCATTACGCCATGGAACTGGCCGATCAACCAGATCGCCCTAAAGGTGGTTCCTGCACTTGCTACGGGTGCGACCTGCGTTCTGAAACCGTCAGAGCACACCCCAATTTCCGCGCAAATCTATGCTGAAATTGTGGATGCTGCCGGATATCCTGCTGGTGTGTTCAACCTTGTGCAGGGCGATGGTCTATCGGTGGGCTCTGCTATGTCGCAGCACCCTGATATCGACATGATGTCGTTCACCGGATCCACCCGCGCGGGCACGGCTGTGTCACGCGACGCGGCGAGCGATATCAAGCGTGTCACGCTTGAGCTTGGCGGCAAATCACCCAACCTTGTGTTTGCCGATGCCAACCTTGCAAAACGGGTCACCGAAAGCGTTGAGGGCTGTTTTTACAACACGGGCCAATCCTGCAATGCGCCAACGCGGCTTTTGGTGGAACGCAGCTGTTACGACGAGGTTCTGGGTTTGGCCAAAACCGCTGGTGAGGCACAAAAGGTCGGGGACCCTGCGCAATCAGGCGACCATATCGGCCCGCTGTTTGACAAGATCCAATACGACCGCGTTCAAGCAATGATCCAACTGGGGATCGATGAAGGGGCCAAGCTGCTGGTCGGCGGTCTGGGCAAGCCTGAAGGTCTTGAAGACGGTTGGTACGTAAAGCCCACGATCTTTTACGATGTTGACCACGACATGCGGATCTCGCGCGAGGAAATCTTTGGCCCCGTTCTCGTGATTACGCCTTTTAATACCGAAGAGGACGCGATCACCATGGCCAATGACACGGAATACGGTCTGGCGGCCTATGTTCAGTCCAGCGACGAAGCGCGCGTGTCGCGCGTTGTGCGGCGTCTGCGTGCGGGGACGATCCAGATTAACGGGCGTGGGCCGGATTACGGATCGCCGTTTGGGGGGTATAAACAGTCTGGCAACGGGCGCGAAGGTGGCTTGTTTGGTCTTGAGGATTACCTCGAAGTGAAAGTGCGCCCACCCTTCGCACAGTAAATCACAGAGCCGAAAACAAAAACGGCGCGGGATCAACCGCGCCGTTTTCACACATACAATATTACCTCTTAAATCGACTTGGACGCAATCCGGTAGGTGCTGCGCATCGCGGCGCGGTCGGTATAACAGCCGCGCAAATGGCGGCTTCCGCTGTCGGCAACATAGCCTTCGCGGCCATGCACGATGCGGTGATTGTCAAAGACAATGCAATTACCGGCCTCAGAGCGGAACTTCATGACAAAGCGGTCGTCTTGCATCATGCGGATGAACTTGATGAAAGCAGGGTAATAGGTGTCCAGCAGCTCTTGCGGGAGGTCCATCGTATCCTGCAGGTGCTGCGAAATCGTGACCCCCGTGACGTTGCCGTTCTGATCTGTTTCGATGACCTGTTGATGGGATTGGTAATCAATCGTGTCATGTCGGTAAAAGAACGGAATTTTGTGGGTCGCGAGCAGGTCAAACGCATCAGGGTCTTCGTCCTTCAGCGCCATGGCGACGGCGATCCCATCCAAAAACAACGACGCGCCGCCATCCACGGTGTTCTCAATGCAGTGCAAAAACTGAACGCCGGGTGCCGCTTCTTCACCAGGAAGGTCCGTGTGCATTTCTAACGGACCTGCGGTGAACGCCAGATTGGTTGGGTTGATCTCAACACGCACATTGAAAAACAGGCCTTCGCCAGACGGGGTGACAGGGCCGATGGCCTTTACCAGATTGGGCAGGCTTTCTTCTGACGGGTCCATGTCCGTGACAATGGCAATACCGTCTTCGATTAATGCCCGTGTGAGTGCAACACGACCCGCCGCTGTATCGATAACATCAGCCTGCGGCACACGCTGGATGTGAGCGAGGTGGTCACTGTACCAAACGCGACGGGGCAGGTCCGCGATGTCAGTGGGGCGGCCCTTGGTGGCAATGTCTTCAAGAAGCTCGAGGGAGATCTCGCTTGAGGTGTCTTCCGCTTCCCACTCAATGATCACAGCGCCCTCTTGCAGGACAAGCGATTTCGCTTTGGGGGCTTGGGCCAATTGCGAAACATCAAAAATCCGTTCGCGGGTTTGCGGATCGATGTTCGAGTTGCTCGCATCGCGCAGCCAGTAATAGTTGAAATACTTTGGGCCGTTAGAAAGCTGGATCACCGCGCCGCTTTCCTGAAGATCAAACTCTATCTGTGTCATGGTCACTGTCTTTTCTGAAGGGATGGAGGTTAGTTGGCGTAGATGTTGTTTTCCGCATCAAGACGGGTGCGAATTTCGCGCAAGTGCGCCTCGGCCTGACCGGGATAATCATCAAGCTCACGGGCCGTTTTTTCAGCGATGTCATCGGATAGGACACGCAGTTTTTGCCCCGTCTGCAGCGCACGGACATATGTTTCAGCCGCACGTTCAAAATAATAGAGCCGGTTGAATGTATCCGCGACCGAAGCCCCCACGACGAGAACGCCGTGATTGCCCATCACCATGACCTTCTTGGCCGGATCAGAGAGCATCTGGGCACAGCGAATGCCTTCGTCCTCAAACGCGAGGCCGCCAAAGGCATCGTCAACAACATAGCGGTTATAAAACGTCGCAGTATTCTGATCGATCGGCAGCAGCGTACTGTCGGCCAGACAGGCCAGAACGGTCGACCAGATTGAATGGGTGTGCATCACACACCGCGCATGCGGGCATTGCCGATGGATCGAGGCATGCAGACCCCATGCCGTGGGATCCGGCGCATTTGGGCCGGTCAAAACGTCCGGATCATTGGCATCCAACAACAGCAAATCAGACGCGCGAATGTTAGAGAAATGCACCTGATTGGGGTTGATCAGAAACTGAGTGCCATCCTCGTTCACCGCCAGACTGAAATGATTGGCGACCCCTTCGTGCAGGTTCAGGCGGGCGGCCCATTGAAAGGTCGCCGCAAGGTCGGTCCGTTCGGCCCAGTGCTGCATGTTCGCGCCACCCATGATCAGCTGGCCAGCACAGGTTTCGACAAGCCAGTCGGGATAACCTCGTAGCCGTCCTCCTCGGGTTCGTCGTCTACCAGTTCCGTCGGGAAACCGGGGGCCGTGATCTGCAGGCCTGTGGCGTCTTCAAGGCGGCGGATGATGTTGGGGGACAGCTCTCGTTCGCCATACTTGGCAATACCGTCATCAAAAATTTCGACCAGCAGCGGGCTGATCTCAAGCGGTACATCCGCAGCTTCGGCCAAGGATTGAAACAGGCCGATATCCTTTTTCACGAGGTCCATCGTAAAGGACACGTCGCGCGACCCGTTCAGGATCAGTTGGCTTTCGGTTTCATGGACGAAGGATGTCCCTGAGCTGATTTTCATCGCCTCATAGGTCGTGTTCAGATCAATGCCCGCGGCCTTCATCGTGACCAGCGCTTCGCAGCAGGTCAGCAAATTGGCCGTCGCTAGATAATTCGTCATCACCTTCAGCGTTGAGGCCGACCCGATCTCACCGGTGTGCAAAACCCGCCGACCCAGCGTCGTCAGCGTTGGCAGCATCCTCTCGAACGTGGCGCGATCACAGCCCGCAAAGATCGAGATGTTGCCCGTATCCGCGCGATGACAACCGCCCGACACTGGGCATTCAATCGCAGAGCCGCCCTTTTCTGTCACAAGCGCGGCAAGGCGTTTCACCTCAGAAACTTCAGTCGTGGACATTTCCATCCAGATTTTCGTGTCGTCGACATGGGGCAACATCGCCTCGACCACGGCCGCGCAGGCCTGTGGGGATGGCAGGCAGGTGATGACAGCATCGCAGGCTTGCATCAGGGCCGCAGGGCTGTCCGCAGCCTTTGCGCCCTTGGCGACAAATCCGGCCACCAGTTCGGGGTTGAGATCACAAACAGTCAGATCAAACCCGTTGCGCAACAAACTGCCCGCCAATTTACTGCCAACATTCCCAAGCCCGACAAAACCCATTTTCATATTAATTCAATCTCTCAACCGCTGCTTCGTTTCGTTTAATTTTTAGCCATGAGTGGTTTGGTATAAAGCAACTAATTCAAGGGCTTTGGGCTTGTTTTATTTAAGGGTAGCGATCACCCAAAAGAGGAGCGCAACCTTGGGATGCGAAGCCGGCGCAAGAACGATAGAAATCAGCCTGAGCGATAAGGTTAGGAGCGGTCGGGTCCCGAACTCCGACCTTTCTTGCGCGACCCCTCATCTGGAGGTTAGGCAATCCGTTAACCTTAGTCCTGTAGTGAGCCGCTGATCGTCAAACCAAAGGTCTGTCATGGCTACTGTTAATGGATATCTAATCAATCTTGATACGGGTGCAGTTGGCCCGACCGTTGGGGATGAGTATTCGGGCTCTACGACGGCGTCGTTTGACGATTCCTCTTACGATACCCTCGGCACTGGCATCGTGAACTATCCGAACACCGTTGGCGATGTGTTCGGGTACTTTTATCAGGTTGGCGGCAACTACTATTTCGTGCCGTCCGACTCCTCGGGGTTCCCGCCGGGCGAAACAGGCGACCTTACCGACTTTGCCGAAGCGATCTACGGCACCACGGGCACCGATACGCTGACGGGCACCTCTGATGGTGAGTATATTCAAGACACCGATCAGAATATTTACAACTGGACGAGTCACGACACAGTCTATGGGGGCGGGGGGGACGACACGGTCTCCTTTGGTGATGGCAACGACGTCATTTATGGCGGCGACGGTGCTGATCAAATCGGGAGTTGGTCCACCGGCCAAGGGAGTAACCGGATTTACGGTGACGCTGGCGACGACAGTATTATCGGCGGCGCAGGCGATGACACGATCTACGGTGGTACAGGCGATGATTGGTTGTCTGGTGCGGTTGGCAACGACACAATCTATGGCGGCGATGGGTCCGACGAAATCTGGGTTACCGACAACCATCAGTTCGCCATCGTCGAGGGGGGCGAAGGCGGCGTTGATTGGGACATCATCGGGTTCAGCAATTATTCATCGACGCAAGGCGTCACGGTTACATTCACGGGGTCGGAAAGCGGCACCTTTGACTTTTCGGGCACCTCGACCAGCGGCAGCTTTCGCGAAATCGAAGAGTTTATTTCGACCGAGTATGCCGACGTTATCGACGCCTCCGCGACGTCCCAAGACCTGCTCGTTAGTACGGAGGGGGGCGACGATAGCCTGACAGGCGGAACCGGCGACGACACATTGTATGGCGGCGATGGTGGCGATACATTTTCCGGTGGCGCGGGGTCCGACACCTTGTTTGGTGGTGACGGTAACGATCGTTTCACGATCGAGGATGATGATGGAACGTCAACAATTTCGGGTGGCGGTTGGTGGGACACGATCGAATTCTCGAATGTCGTATCGACGCAAGGCGTAACCGTCACCTTCACAGGTGACGAGGTCGGCACGTACGATTTCAACGGAACCGCAGGCACCGGCACATTTGACGACATCGAAGAGATATTCGGCACGGTCGACTACGGCGACACGATCGATGCCAGCGCCGACAGCCTTGGCACGAAGGTCTACACTTTTGGTGGCGACGACTCGTTCATTGGCGGCAGTGGCGCCGATCGCGTCTATCTGGAGGATGGTGACGACAGTGCGGTGGGAGGCGCGGGCAATGACGCGCTCTATGGCGGAGATGGCAGCGATACCCTGTCCGGCGGGGCGGGCGATGACACGCTATCTGGCGGCGCGGGCGATGACACGCTATCTGGCGGCGCGGGCGACGATGTCTATGTCTTCGAAGATGGGTCCGGCCACGATGTCATTACCGATTTCGATACCTCCGATAGCGACGGTGACGGTTCAACGAACGATCAGCTAGACCTGTCGCTTCTGACCGATTCCGGTGGCAACCCGGTGAACACAGCAGACGTCGTTGTGTCCGACGACGGGTCGGGCAATGCGGTTTTGACGTTCCCGATCGGTGAAAGCATCACCTTGAACGGGGTATCACCAGGAAGCGCCACGCCCTCCGCCCTCGTGAGCATGGGCGTCCCCTGTTTCACCAGTGGGACCCTGATCAGAACGCCAAGCGGAGACCGATTGGTCGAAACCTTACGGCACGGGGATTTGGTTCAGACGGCGGATCACGGGGCGCAGCCGATTTCTTGGGCCGGTCAAACGACACTAAACAAAGATGAGCTCGCGGCGAACCCCAAGGCACGGCCCGTACGAATTGCGAAAGGTGCATTGGGCAACACACGGGACCTTCTTGTCTCACGACAACACGGCATTTTCGTGAGTTTGGAGGGCCAATCATATCTCGCGCGGGCAATTCATTTGGCTCGACATGGGGGCGATGGTTTTAGGGTCGCCAATGGCGTGCGTAAGGTGACCTATGTCCACCTGATGTTCGCGCAACATCAAATCCTGTTTGCAGAGAATTGCCCAAGTGAAAGCTTCTATCCTGGTCCGATGGGCCTCGCGGCATTAGCCCCTGCGCATCAGGCCGAAATTCTTCACCTTTTCCCATTGCTGAAACTTGGCCCTGTGGGCTTGGCGGCTTACGGTCCGTCCGCTCGGCCTTTCATAGAGGCCAAACGGCTTTCGAGGATGTCTGTAATGCCAACGAATACAACTGAATTGGTCTTCTAGTTCTGGCCTAGCATAACGCGTATTATCCTTGCCGAGCTTTGACTTGGTTGAAAGGTGCCAAAGTCGGGTTTGTTCCGCAGTAAGTTCATCGGCGCGGTTAAGTCTCGCCGAGAGTTGTTATCTAGTCCTTATCATCAAAGGCAATTGACGCAGTTCTGCATCTACATTTGCAAACATTTAACCAGTGGTCCTCAATGTGGGATTGACAGTCAAACCTTAATCCCATCGGACCAGCAGATTGATTTCAGCAACAAGCCCACTTCCAATCATGTTCAACAAGTTGGGTTTGAATGAGCTCAGCTCGGGACAGTTTTCAGATGATGTTGGCAATCGTTTGCGCCGCGAACAGCTTCGCGGAACCATCGAGCAGATGCGGGTCATGTTGCTCGGAAACACGTTCTTTGCCCCTGTTCTGTCATTTCAGGCTTGGAACCATGGAAGCAACCATTTGGTTGTCATCTGGACAGCCGCGATCATCCTGTATTCTTGGTGGCTCTTTCTCAAATGGCGCATCACTTATAAAACCACTGGGTCATCGAAGGACATGCGACGCTTTACCGTCGAAACCTTTGTAAATTCGCTTTTTTGGACAACCGGTATGGCGTTGTTCTATCCGCTGGTCAGTGGCGATGAGAAGGCAATCATCACCACTGTGATAGCGGGGGCGCTCGCACTGGGAACCATGGGTTTCTCGCGTGCGCCGGCAGCAGCTTTTGCCTACTTGGGTGTTCAAATCGTTGGAAACAGCCTCGTCGCGCTTTTCTGCGGCCTACAGACAGGATCGTCGTCTGATTTTTTGATTTTCTTTCTAACGATTGCTGCTGGTGTCAGTTTGTATAGCGCGACCGTAGAGAGAGGGAAATCAGCGATCACGGCATTCAAAGATCAAGAGAAACTAAACGAAAAGAAAGAGGTCGTTGAACTCCTTTTGAGGGACTATGAACGACAGGCCACAGAGTGGCTTTGGCAGACCGATCAATCTGGCAAAATCATCAGAGCACCGGCACAAGTCCTAGAGTTGTTTGGCCTTACTGAGCGGGACATTGGTCGGGTTCCATCATTTGCGGCGCTAGGAGCGGAATGTACTGAAGCGTGTCAGCCAGACATTGAGAGGCTGCGCATGGCATTGAAGTACAAAACAGAATTTCATGATGTGCGATTGTCAGTGACCGATCCGAAAGATGGGCGGTTGCGCTGGATTCTTATCAAGGGAATGCCGCAGTTTGATCTTGATGAATTTAGAGGGTTTCGAGGGATCTTTGCTGATGCGACCGCGTCAATTGAGGCCGATCAGAAACTAAAATTTCTGGCAACTCACGACAGCCTCACCAAACTCTTGAACCGCGATGCGCTTCAAGAGTGCCTATTGGGCCTTCGGACTGGCGATCATTTCGCAACGGCTTTTGCGGTCGATCTTGACGGCTTCAAACAGATCAATGACAGCTATGGTCATGACATTGGCGATCTTCTCCTAATTGAAGTGGCAAAGCGGTTGCGAAGGGTAGGGACGGTTGAAACTTGGGCAGCCCGTATTGGTGGCGATGAATTCTTTATCCTTTGTCGAGGGCAACACCCTATTAAGAGGAGTGCTTCCGAACGGATCGCGACAGAAATCTGTAAACTGCTGTCAGACCCCTTTCAGATAGGAGAATTCAAACTGCAGATATCCGCCTCTGTGGGCGTCGCGCAGTTTCCCAGAGATACGTCCGAGGGGTTAGAATTGTTGTCGTTTTCAGATCTGGCGCTTTATGATGCAAAGCATAATGGCGGCGATCTGTACGCGTTTTTTGACATCAACATGCAAGATCAGCTCAACAGGCGCGTTGCCATCATTGAGCGCATGAAAACCGCAATTCAGAACGGTGACATCCAGCCTCATTATCAATCTCAACATGCTTTGAGTGATGGTCGCCTCATTGGGTTTGAGGCACTTGCGCGATGGACAGATGACCAACTTGGAGTGATTGGTCCCGATGTCTTCATTCCGATTGCAGAACAAACCGGACTCATTGTTGAATTAGGTGAGCAAATATTGCGGACGGCCTGCCACGATGCGGTGCGATGGGCCAATCAACTGGGGGACTTGGCACCTGTTGTTTCAGTCAACTTTTCGCCGGTTCAGTTTTCCAGAATTGATGTCGTGGCTCTTATCAAAAAAGTACTGGCTGAGACTGGATTACCGGCAAGGCTATTGGAGGTCGAAGTGACCGAGGGTGTTTTCATCACGTCGCAAGAAAAAGTGGCGGTCACTTTAAACGAAATTTCCGCATTAGGTGTATCAATTGCGTTAGACGATTTCGGAACCGGTTATTCATCCCTCAGCTACCTGAAGCGCCTTCCACTCAATAGGCTTAAAGTTGATCGTTCTTTCGTTACGGATCTTCAACACAACTCAAAAAGTCCGATTGTAAGCGCCATCGTTCAATTGGGGCACAATCTTAATTTGTCTGTCATTGCCGAAGGCATCGAAAGCCAAATCGAAGTTCAAGCGTTAGCCGCCATGGGGTGTGATGACGGCCAAGGTTTTCTTTTTGGCCGACCAATGTCTGTCGAAGCAACAGATCAATTTGTATCACAAATGTCGGTCATCAACCTGAAGAAAAGGATCGTTTAAGAAGACGCCAACCAACACCTAAAGAAATAACCCAAACTGTGCACAACTGACCTAGAGGCAAGCTGTGTTGAACGACCGCTTCTGGCGGAGCGGGCAGACGGTATCAGCGCACAGGTGTGCGAGCATCCAGCGCCGTTTAACGAATAACAATCTCGTCGGCGCGCACCATTCCAAGCATGTCGCGGGCTTGTTCATCAAGAAGGTCGAGATCAAGATATGTATCGCTTAGGCGACGCGTCAGATTTTCCATCCGCGCAACATCCGCCTGAAGCACAGCCAGTTCAGCCGTCAACGCGCGGTTTTCTGCATTGATCTCGGCACGTTTGAAAATACCGTAGTCGCCTTGCACGGCGGCAAAGGTGAAATACAAGCCGAGCATCAAAGTACCTGCAAAATAGAGAAGGACGCCCATTGGCGCGCGTTTCGCTCGTAACATGTCTCTGCCTCATTGCACCGGTTTCTTGATGAACCGCGTATGCCAGAGAATCGCACATCTGATTCGTTTTGGGAATCCCCTTTATGTAGGGGATTCCATTATTTTCGGTGCTTTATCGGCTATTACGCGATGGATGCGGCGTGAATGCTGTCGATGGTGCGGCCCAGCGTGGCGTTGAACTCGCCATCGTCTTGATGGGCAAACAGACCTTCGGTCAGCGCGCGGCTAAAGCTGGCCACGACGCCGCTGTTTTTGGCCAGTCGATTGTTGGCTTCCTCGCGGGAATATCCACCGGACAGCGCCACGACTTTGAGGCAGGCTGGGTGATCCACGAGGACCTGATACTGACCTGGTGTTTCGGGCAGGCTGAGTTTCAGCATGATCTGCTGGCCGTCGGGCAGGGCATCAAGGTGGAGCAGGATCGCGTCGCGCAACATGTCTTCGGCGTCTGCCTTGTCTGCAATGGTAATGTTGATCTCTGGTTCTAGGATCGGCATGAGGCCGTGGCCGGACACCTGCGCACCCAGTTCAAACTGCTGCGCCACGATGGCGTCGATACCTGCCTGATTGGCAGCATGAATGACAGAACGTTCCTTGGTGCCAAATATGCCTTGAGCTTTTGCGCGTTCCAGCAAGTGATCAAGGTTTGGAATGTCTTTCAGCATCTGCACGCCGTTGTCTTCGGCTTCCAAGCCTTTGTCGATCTTGAGGAATGGCACAACGCCGTTGTCTTCCCAAAGGGCGGCGGCGGAGGGTTTGCCGGAAATCTCGCGGTCCATGGTCATTTCAAACAGGATCGCGCCGATGACTTTGTCGCCGCTGAACACAGGGGCGTTTACGATGCGCGCGCGCATAGCGTGGATCAGATCAAACATCTGGTCGTCGTTGGCATAGGCATCCTCGGACACACCGTAAGCTTTTAGCGCTTTGGGCGTTGAGCCCCCCGATTGATCGAGCGCCGCAATAAAGCCTTGGCCCTTGCGGATTTGGTCTGTCATGGCTTGGTGTGTCGCGTCGGTCATTTGGGTTGTCCCTTTTGGCTGCGTTACAACTGCCATAAGGGACGTCTTAAGGGCCTTCAATTATGGTTACGCTAACGGTTGCGCTAACATACTAGTATTTCAGCCCCTTGCGCCGATTATCCTCCCAAAGCCGCAACACCAGGAAGGGTTTTGCCCTCCATCCATTCTAGGAATGCGCCACCCGCCGTCGAGATATAAGTGAAGTCGTCACCGTGGCCGGACATGTTGATCGCTGCGACGGTATCGCCGCCACCGCCAACGGAAATCAAATCGCCAGCGTTTGTTTGGCGCGCGATTTCGTCCAACAGCTCGAACGTGCCTTTTTGGAACGGCTCAAGCTCGAACACGCCCAAGGGGCCGTTCATGATCAGCGTTTTGGCGGATTGGATGACCGCAGCGATGTTCTTGCTGGATTGTGGTCCGACATCAAAAATCATCTTGTCGGCAGGGCAGGCGTCTACAGGCAGGACTTCGTTGGCGGCGTTTGCTTTGAATTCAGCAGCCACAACAATATCGACGGGCAGGATAATCTGACAGCCCGCGGCTTCGGCCTTGGCCATAATATCGCGGGCCGTGTCTGCGAGGTCGTGTTCGCAAAGGGACTTGCCGACGTCTACGCCCTGCGCGGCCAAGAATGTGTTGGCCATGCCGCCGCCGATGATGATGGCTTCGACTTTTGAAATCAGGTTACCAAGCAGATCGAGCTTGGTGGACACTTTGGCCCCACCAACCACGGCCACCACGGGGCGCTCTGGGTTTCCGAGCGCTTTTTCGAGCGCGCCGAGTTCTTCTGCCATCAAGCGGCCCGCGCAATTGGGCAACAATTTAGCAACGCCTTCGGTACTTGCGTGGGCGCGGTGCGCGGCAGAAAATGCATCGTTGCAATAGATATCGCCCAATGAGGCAAGGAAGCCCGCCATCTTCGGATCATTGTCGGTTTCCATCGACGTGAACCGTGTGTTTTCAATCAGGATCACAGCGTCCGCAGGGGCCGCGTCAATGGCAGCGCGATCTGGCTTTTCGATAAACGTCACAGGACGCCCCAGAACCTTTTCCAAGGTTGGCACTGTCACGCGCAAAGACATCTCAGGAACATACTGGCCCTTGGGGCGACCAAAGTGAGCAAGCATGACAGGTTTACCGCCAGCGGCCAGAATGGTGTCGATTGTCGGTTTGATCCGCTCAATGCGGGTTGCATCCGTGACTTTGCCATCTTCAACGGGGACGTTGATGTCCACCCGCGTCAGCACAGTTTTGCCTGCCAATTCCATGTCGTCGAGTGTGTTCCAGCCCATGATGCTCTCCTAGCTTTGTTGGCTTGTTCATGCGCAATCAGCGGCGAGGGGTCAACCGTGTCTTGGAATCCGCCAAAAGTCGCACTAGATAACGGCGCAACGCAATTCGTTAAGGAGCCGAAAGATGGCTGATATCAAAGACCCAGAAAACACAATCCTGATGGAACTGACCGGTGGCACAGTACAGATTGATCTATTGCCAGACGTTGCGCCAAAGCACGTTGAACGCATGAAAGAGCTCGTGCGCGAAGGTGCATACGACAACGTTGCATTCCACCGTGTGATTGATGGTTTCATGGCGCAGACGGGCGACGTTGCCCACGGCAACATGGAAAACGATTTTAACATCGGTCGTGCTGGTACAGGTGGGTCCGACAAGCCTGATCTTCCGGCTGAATTCTCCAAGATCCCGCATGCACGTGGATCCCTTGGCGCTGCGCGTTCCGCGAACCCGAATTCTGCGAACAGCCAGTTCTTTATTAACTTCAAAGACAATGACTTCCTGAACGGCCAGTACACCGTTTACGGCATGGTTTCTTCCGGCATGGAACACGTCGACGCGATCGTTAAGGGCGAGCCCCCGATGTACCCTGATCGCATGATCTCTATGAAAGTTGCTGCCGATGTTTAAGGGCGCAGTTATCGCGACTTTGTTGGCTGGTGCTGCACATGCAGGCGGGATCGAGATTGATGTCGCAGGCGACGCCAACGGTACAATCGTTATCGATCTGTTCGAAGACATTGCACCGTTGCACGCTGCGCAAATCACTGCGCTGGCGGCTGATGGCCAATACGACGGCGTGGTGTTTCACCGCGTGATCGAAGGCTTCATGGCGCAAACAGGCGATGTTCAGTTTGGCGACAGCACAGCGGATGATTTTAACATGCAGCGCGCTGGAACAGGCGGGTCTGACCTTGGCGATATCGCTCTTGAGGCAACGACTGAAAAGTCGTTCACCCGTGGCATGGTCGGCATGGCGCGGTCCCAGAACCCTGACAGTGCCAACAGCCAGTTCTTCATCATGTTCGAAGAGGGCGCGTTTCTGGACGGCCAGTATACCATCGTTGGCGAAGTGACGTCTGGTATGGATATTGTTGATCAGATCAAATTGGGCCGTGGGTCCAACGGTGCTGTGGTCGGCGAACCTGACTATATGGTTGCTGTGCGCGTTACCGAGTAACCTCAGCATCACATTCTTGTAGAGGGGCTATGCAGCGATGCGTGGCCCCTTTTACTTTGGGGGCACCCTCATAAGGAAAGCCGCCATGTTCCGCCTTACACTTGTCTTTACGTTGATCGCCAACCTCGCCACCGCCAGCCCCGAGTTTTGGCGCCACGAGTGGCCCAACACCAATTTTGACGTCACCAGCGTTGAGAGTTGGGTTGAAGTCTTGTCTGGTGGGCCGCCGC
The DNA here is from genome assembly GCF_018861045.1 of Octadecabacter sp. B2R22. Classification (GTDB taxonomy): domain Bacteria; phylum Pseudomonadota; class Alphaproteobacteria; order Rhodobacterales; family Rhodobacteraceae; genus Octadecabacter. The sequence goes on along the minus strand of NZ_JAHKQJ010000007.1, from coordinate 1,051,665 downwards.
GCGACGGCATTCCTGCGTTGGATGATCCGTCCTTTATTGATGTCTTTGATGAGGACCGACTGACGGATCGCGAACCAGTTATCACATTGGAATTGCAGGGCGAAACCCCACGCGCATACCCGATCCGATATCTGATGTGGCATGAGATCGTGAACGATGACGTGCGCGGATTGCCGATTGCGGTGACGTTCTGCCCGCTGTGCAATTCGGGCATCACCTTTGATCGGCGGGTCAACGGGCAAGTGTTGACATTCGGCGTCTCGGGCAAGTTGCGCAACTCGGATATGATCATGTTTGATCGCGAAACCGAAAGCTGGTGGCAGCAAGCCATCGGCGAGGCGATTGTCGGGGATCTAACCGGGACAGAACTTCAAACTCTGCCATCGTGGATGGAAAGTTGGGGAGAGTTCAAAGAGCGCAACCGTGATGGGCTCGTGATGGATGAACCCAACCAGCGGCGCAATTACGGTGCCAACCCTTATGTGCAGTATGACAGTTCGCATCGGCCGTTTTTGTTTTCTGGTGAATTGCCGCCCCATGACATTCCGGCACTTGCCCGCGTTGTGCGCGTTGGCGATGCTGCATGGCCAATGACACGGATCGCGCAGGCGGGGGAGGTTGAGGAGGACGGCGTTGTCCTAAGCTGGGCTGCTGGCCAAGCTTCGGCGCTGGATTCCGCTGCGATTGGAAACGGGCGCGACGTTGGGACTGTTCGGGTGCGTGACACTGCGGGCAACGATCTGGCACATGACGTGATGTTCGCCTTTGCCTTTCACGCATTTTGGCCGGATGGCGATTGGAAATTGGGCGAATAGTCCTCGCCCAACGGTTCAGGTTCCGCAGAATGTCTGGCGCACCTTTTCGTCTTCCTCGGGCGGAGTCGCAAAGTCGGGGCTCGGCGTGAACGGCGATTTGACCGCTGCAAGCATGGTGTGAAACGGCGCAAAATCACCTGTCGTGGCTGCCGTGATTGCCTGTTCGATCTTATGGGTGCGCGGGATCACCTGCGGGTTGGTTTCGCGCCACAGATCATCATTCGGGCCCGCCGCGCGCCATTTTGCGTACCACTCGGGGAATGTCTGTTCCGTTTGATTCAGCGCGTTGAATGTATTGGTAAAATCCGCGTTCGCCTCAGACATGAGGGACAGTAACTCTTTGATCAGTGCCGTCGTTTCATCGCTTTGCGACAGTCCCAATTTGGGTGCGAAAACCCTGGCCCATTCGGCCTCAAACAAATCGGGGAAGGTGTTCAAAAGGGCGGTGAATTCTTCGATTGCCAAATCAGTGTCGGGCATAAGTGCGACCAAAGACGTTGCAAATTGCGCAAGGTTCCAATGGGTTAGGGGGCCTTGGTTGCTATAGGCATACCGCCCGCGACGGTCGATGGAACTGAACACCGTATCGGGGTGGTAGGTGTCCATAAAGGCACAGGGGCCAAAGTCGATGGTTTCCCCTGCAACCGAAACATTGTCGGTGTTCATGACCCCGTGGATAAAGCCGACAGACATCCATTTAGCGACCAGCTGGATCTGACGCTGCATGACCTGCTTGATCAGGTCAGTCGGGCCGCTTGCACTAGGGTAGTGGCGCTCGATCGTATAGGTCATCAGTTCACGCAACCCGTCGACATCACTGCGTGCGGCGAAGTACTGGAATGTTCCAACACGGATGTGAGACGATGCAACACGGGTCAAAACAGCCCCAGGCAGTGGACCTTGTTCCCGCAAAACAGGATCGCCTGTCAACACAGCCGCGAGTGCCTTTGTTGTCGGTATATCAAGGGCCTGCATGGCGCAGCTCATCAAGTATTCGCGCAGCACTGGGCCAACCCATGCGCGTCCGTCACCGTTGCGCGAATAGGGCGTGGGGCCTGATCCTTTTAGTTGGATATCAACGCGTCCCAACGGGCTATCGATTTCCCCGAGATGCAGCGCGCGACCGTCCCCGAGTTGCGGCGAGAAGCCCCCGAATTGATGGCCTGCATAGACCTGCGCAAACGGGGTAGATCCCGCAAGGACTTCGTTGCCCGAAAAGATATACGCGGCGTCTTCATCACTCATGTCGGACGTATCTATCCCTAACTCAGCGGCAAGGTCATGGTTGAACACGATAAGGGAGGGCGCGCTGACAGGTGTTGCGGCATGTTTAGAATAAAAACGGTCCGGCAATGTCAGGTAAGTGGTTTCAAACGGCAGGGTCAGGGACATGTCAGCACCTTTGATCAGAGGACGCGGGTCATTAGGGAATAGCGATCGCGCATTTTGAAATGGGCGCGGCTATACAGCCGCTGGGTGGCTTCGTCATCGCGGTCAACTTCTAGATGAAGAGCTGTAACGCCGACGTCGCTTAGGCTTTTGGCGATTTCGGACAGAACCTCGGAGGCGATCCCGCGTTTTCGCACGTTGGGCCGGATGTAGAGCTCATCCACAAAGGCATCCATGCCGCCCATCTCCATGGACCAACCAAATGTGATGATGATGTAGCCCGTGGGTGCCTTAGCGAGGCCAAAAAGCCACGCTGCGCCCAAGGGCGACCCTTGTAGCAGCGGCATCAATGCCGCTTCGCGCTGTTCATCCGTGCGGTCAATCCTGACCTCGGAGTGAAAATCCCCGATCAGCTTGAGAAGGCGGGGCGCATCATCGGGCGCAGCAAGGTGGATCGCAGTGGTCATTTCGGCGCCTTTGTCTGTTCGAAACGTATCTAGTGCCTCACGGGGCAAATGGGTAGGGCCACACGCCGTTTGTGGACGATAAGCGGCGCTTATTTTTGTATCACAACAGCGCGATTTCGGGCCGACATCTGTGGTTTCATAGCAGGGTTGCGCCAATCTGGCTTGACGCGGTCAAAGACGTCGGAAACAAGCCAATATAGATACCATGCCCCTTTCATTGACTGGATACGTTCATGAGCAACTACGCCCTCACTGTCACTTGCCAATCCACCCGTGGGATTGTCGCTGCCATCGCCAATTATCTTGCCGATCAAGGCTGCAATATTACGGACTCAGCGCAGTTTGATGACCAAGAGACCGGCAATTTCTTTATGCGCGTGAGCTTTGAAACGGGCGAGGGCGCCGATCTGGCCAAAATGGCAGCGGATTTTGAAAGCACCGCGACGCCGTTTGATATGACCTATGAATTCCACGATGAAGCCGTGAAGATGAAAGTGGTCATCATGGTCTCGCGCTTTGGTCACTGTCTGAACGATTTGTTGTATCGCTGGCGCATCGGTGCGTTGCCGATTGATATCGTTGCTGTGATCTCAAACCACATGGATTACCAAAAGGTCGTCGTGAACAACGACATCCCGTTCCACTGCATCAAGGTCACCAAAGAAAACAAACCCGATGCCGAAGCGCGGATTATGTCTGTGGTTGAAGACACCGAGGCCGACCTGATCGTGCTGGCGCGTTACATGCAGATCTTGTCTGATGACATGTGCCAGAAAATGTCCGGCAAAATCATCAATATCCACCACTCGTTCTTGCCAAGCTTCAAGGGGGCAAACCCTTATAAGCAGGCTTACGAGCGTGGCGTGAAGCTGATCGGGGCGACGTCACACTATGTGACGGCTGACTTGGATGAGGGGCCGATCATCGAACAAGACATCGTGCGCGTGACCCATGCACAATCGCCAAATGACTACGTGTCACTGGGCCGCGATGTTGAAAGCTCTGTTCTGGCGCGTGCCATTCACGCCCACATCCACCGCCGGGTGTTTATCAACGGCAGTAAAACGGTCGTGTTCCCCGCCTCACCAGGGTCCTTTGCATCGGAGCGGATGGGTTAACCGAACCGCGCCAATCGCTCGGTCAGAAGATCGAAAAAGCCGTCCGCGTCCAGATCGCCCATAAAGGTGCAATTCGGGGCGCGGTCGCTGACACGCCACCAATCGGCAACCGTAGCGCCCATTGTCAGTTCAGACGTTGTTTCGATTTCAACGTTGATATGACGGCCTGTGAACAGATCGGGTTTGATTAGATATGCGATGACTGTCGGGTCATGCAGGGGCGCACCCTCGGAGCCGTATTTTTCTTTGTCGAACCGCTCAAAGAAATCCGTCCAAGCGGCGACCATATCGCCAACATGAGTGCCCATAGATCGAAATCCAATGATGTGATCTGCCGTCGTCAGCGCTTTGTGGGTCACATCCAGCGGCATGACAGTCAGCGGCACACCCGCGCGGAACACAATGTCCGCCGCCTGAGGATCAACATAGATATTGAACTCGGCGGCAGGGGTGATGTTACCGCCTTGGAAGTAACCACCGCCCATAAGAACGATTTCCTCAATCGCATCCGTGATGTCAGGGGCCCGCTGTAACGCTGTCGCAATATTCGTCAACGGCCCAAGAGGGCAGAGCGTTACCGAATTGGCAGGGGCAGCGCGCAACGTCTCGATGATCCAGTCCACGGCATGCTGGTCCTGAAGCGGCATGACTGGATCGCTTAATTGCGGCCCATCAAGGCCGGTTTTTCCGTGCACATGTTCTGCCGTGACCAGTTCCCGACCCATGGGGGCATCACAGCCCGCAAAGACCAGTGTTTCCGGTTTGCCCGCGAGTTCACAAACAATACGCGCGTTCTTTTGGGTCAAGGGCAACGGGACATTGCCTGCCACGGCCGTAATACCCAACACGTTCACTTCCGGTGAGGCAAACGCCAGCAGGATCGCGACCGCATCATCTTGGCCGGGGTCCGTGTCGATTATAATATTGCGGGGCATACTGGGTCCTGATCCATTGTTGTGCCCCATACCTAAGCGGCGATTGCGAAAAGGAAAACCCGCCATCCCTTGCCTTTGTTTCAAAAATACCTCGGGGGAGTCCGCAGGACGGGGGCTGGCCCCCTCGCGCCTTGATCCTAGATACGCCCATGCATGGCGAGTCGTGCGTGCAGATGCTTGGCATTCCAATGATCCAATTCAAGCGCAAAGATATAGGCGTGGGTCAGGTAGAAACACGCACCATCAAGGCTGGCGGCTGCATCGGCGGCTTGTTCATACAGCGCAACCAAAGCGGCTTTGTCATCTTGCGCATGCGCCTTGAGAAGCTGAGCGTCTAGATCTTTCATGCGCCCGCGATCGCGCCCATTTTCGCGGCGACCCAATCATGAAAACAATGGGTTGGGCCGTCCATTGCCGGTGAAAACCGTCCACCATCAAATCCGGGGGCTGCACGGCCGCGTTGCATTCCTTCGACCACACCGATGTCTTCCTCGAAAATCTCTTTCCATTGCGCGGTGTTGCGAACCCTTAGGTCGTCATCCGTCTGAGGGGAGGCATAGTAAAGATGTACATGCTCAACCGTGCGATCCCGTGCGACCGGTTCCAGAATGATCGCATAGGCATGTTCGCGCTGCGCCGCCAAAAGAACGTTGGGATAAAGGCAGATGTATTCCGCCCCCTCATTCCACTTGTCACTCAGGCCCTCAAAGTCAGGGAAGGTCGCGCCATCTTCCCCAGTTAGCTGACGATAAACGAGCGTTCCCTGACCGCTAAACGCGCCGCTTGACGCCTCCGTGATCGGGTGCTCGATATTGTAATGATCCTCCAGCCGCGAATAGCTGTTCAGGCCGGGGTGAATCCACGGCAGGTGATAACTCTCGGCGTAGTTCTCAACGGCGAGTTTCCAGTTGCACCCAACGTCCAAAGCAAAGGCGCTGTCACCACCGCCGTGATAAAGGGGGGCGGTGTTTTCGTGCCATCTGGCGATCAGGTCGGCGTTGACCACCTCAAAGGGGTCGGCTTGGCCGTCCAGATTGATGAACACAACATCGCGCCAGATGTGGCTGCGCACTTCGATCAACCCGAGGTCTTCTTTGACGATTGCGTCGTGTGTATTGTGTCCGGCACCGCCCACGTGGGGCGTCGAAACGAGCGCACCTTTGGTTGAATAGCACCATGAATGATAGGGGCAGCGAATGGCGCCTTCGATTTTGCGCGGCGCATCAACAAGGATCATGCCACGATGGCGGCAGATGTTTTGGAACACACGAACATCGCCGTCCTTGTCACGTAGCAACAACAGCGGAATGCCCAAAAACTCCATCGGCTTGGCGTCACCGTTATCTGGCACATCCGCGCCGACGGCCAGCCCCGCCCATGAGCTATGCAAGACCGCCTTGGCTTCTGCGTCAAAGGTGGCTGGATCTGTGTAGTGGACATTGGGAAGACCGTTTGCGGTGTCCACGCTGCGGCGTACGGCGCTCAAATCGTCTGTGTTGTGATCCTTGGCCATGACATGTCCTTTCCTGATGCAATTATTCTGGGCGCCATTTCGGGGGGAGTCGTGTGATTTGGCGACATCCACGTTTCTCACCGCGACAGATCAAGCGCTTTTGCGCGGCGAATTGCCCGAAAACACGGACCTTATAGGCTGGGACATGCGCAGTGCTGCAATGCGGCGTTGGACCGCCGAGGCGAAACAGGGAAACACGCGCGGGTTCGCACAAATGGTCCTACTTCAACCGCTGAGATCGCATCACGTCGAACGCCTGATTACACCGATGGTACGGGACACGACCTGATGTGTTCCAACATGTCCAAAGGAGACACCAAATGCTAAAACTGACCAAATTGAGTTCTGTAATTGCACTTGTCACCATCGCAGGCACGGCCTTCGCACAAGACGTTGACGCAAACATCGATGTGAACGGCGACGGATTTTACAGCTTCCCCGAAGTGAGCACGATTTACCCCGACGTAACGGCTGACGTCTTCACTCAACTCGATACGACGGGCGATGGCCTCTTGGATATGGCGGAAGTTGCTGCGGCCCAAGACGCGGGGCTGATGCCAGTGATGGAATAGGGCACCGCCCACCACTCACCCTCCCTTATCCCATTGCATCAGGCTATTTTGTCATGATGCGGCAGGTCGCGTCCCCCAAACGCGACGTGCACTTGCCCCTCGTCCATACGTGGTCGGGGGGCTTTTTTGATCTGGGGGAGGTCTAGGCGCTGGCGGGGGCCGCCAGCAGCGTTGTTGTCGGGGCAGGTGCCGTTATTTGCCGCCGCGGGACAAGGCTGCAACGCCGGTACGGGCCATTTCAACCAGACCAATCGGGCGCATCAGCTCGGCGAAGGCATCGATCTTGCCAACGTCGCCTGTGATTTCAAACACAAAGCTGTCCAGCGTGGAATCCACGACATTGGCACGGAATACATCCGCCAGACGCAGGGCTTCGACACGGTCGTCGCCTTTACCCGTAACCTTAAACAGGGCCAGCTCGCGCTCAACCGCTTTGCCTTCGACAGTCAAATCATGAACTTCACGAACGGAAATGATGCGGCCCAGTTGTGCCGTGATCTGGTTGATCGTCTGCGGCGTACCTGTGGTCACAACCGTGATGCGGGACAAGTGTCCTGTGTGGTCGACTTCTGCGACGGTCAGGCTTTCGATGTTGTAGCCTCGGCCTGAGAACAAGCCAATGACGCGTGCTAGAACACCTGGTTCGTTTTCAACCAGAACAGCCAGCGTGTGACGTTCTTCTACGTCCGAAAAATTAGGACGTAGGTTGTATGCCGAATGAGAGGTGGAACCTTTTTCGAGGTTTAGAGGGGACATGATGGGATCCTTATTCGGGGCATGCCATGGAGGCATAATAGGTGTTTGTGATGCCGTCTTTGACGATGTCTTCGACGGTGCAACCGGTGACACGTTCAGCTGCAAGACCTGCATTGACGATCAAGACGGCTGGATTGGTGCGGCCGGTTTCGAAATTCTGGACCGTGACGCCGCGACTGGTCTCGATCACCGTAAAGGCATTGCCGTTCACGGTGATCGCTTCGCCGGGCATGACGTTTGTGACCATCTCACCGGAGCAGGCCGAGAGTGTGCACAGCGCGAGGAGGGCCGTGGTGCGTATCACACCAGAACACTCCCCTTGGCGTCGATCACACCTTGGGTTTCGGCGTCACCCAGCAGCATGTCGTTGTGGGCTTTGCCTGACGGGATCATCGGGAAGCAGTTTTCGTGCTTCTCGACGAGGCAATCAAACAGCACAGGGCCGTCGTGGTTCAGCATTTCCATAATCGCATCGTCCAGATCGGCTGGATCGGAACACAGAATACCCTTGGCACCAAAGGCTTCGGCCAGCTTTACAAAGTCAGGCAAGCTTTCGGACCAGCTAGAGCTATAGCGTTCACCGTGCAGCAGTTCTTGCCACTGGCGCACCATGCCCAAACGTTCGTTGTTCAGGATGAATTGTTTGACGGGCAGGCGGTACTGAACGGCTGTGCCCATTTCCTGCATGTTCATCAGCCATGAAGCTTCACCAGCGATGTTGATAACCAGCGCATCAGGGTGCGCCATTTGCACACCGATAGACGCAGGGTGGCCATAGCCCATCGTTCCCAGACCGCCGGACGTCATCCAGTGGTTTGGTTCTTCAAAGCCAAGATATTGCGCGGCCCACATCTGGTGCTGGCCAACTTCGGTTGTGATGTAGCGATCCTGACGGTCCTTTGTCAGCGCTTCAAGACGCGCCAGCGCGTGCTGAGGTTTGATGGTTTCTTTCTCTTGCGTGTAGGCCAAGCAATTGATTTTCTTCCACGTTTTGATCTGATCCCACCACTTTGCAACGCCGTCTGCGTTGGTCTTGCGACCGCGGGATTTCCAGACTTTCAGGATGTCCTCAAGAACATGGGCGACGTCGCCGATCACGGGGATATCGGTGCGGATCACTTTGTTGATCGAGCTTGGATCGATATCGATGTGTGCCTTAATCGAATTCGGGCTGAACTTGTCAATGACGCCCGTAATACGGTCATCAAAACGCGCGCCGATGTTGATCATCAGATCACAGTCATGCATCGCCATGTTGGCTTCGTACAGACCGTGCATGCCCAGCATACCCAACCAGTTGTCGCCAGAGGCAGGGTAGGCGCCCAGACCCATCAGTGTAGACGTAATAGGAAAGCCCGTCGCACCAACCAGTTCGCGCAACAGCTGTGACGCTGCCGGACCAGAGTTGATAACGCCGCCACCTGTATAGAACAGTGGCTTCTTGGCTTTCTCCAACGCGGCAACCAGATCGGTAATGCCTTCGATGTCGCCCTTAACCTGTGGCTGGTAGTGGGACTGTTTCGGCGCCGGTTTGGAATACGTGCCAGATGCGAACTGAACATCTTTCGGGATGTCGATCAGGACAGGGCCCGGGCGGCCGGACGTGGCAACGTGAAACGCTTCGTGGATCGTAGCAGCAAGCGCTTCGGTTTCTTTAACCAGCCAGTTGTGCTTGGTGCAGGGGCGGGTGATGCCAACGGTGTCGGCTTCCTGAAATGCATCAGAGCCGATCATGAACGTCGGAACCTGACCCGTCAGAACGACGATCGGAATAGAGTCGAGCAGCGCATCCGTTAGGCCCGTCACCGCGTTCGTCGCACCAGGGCCGGAGGTGACCAAAGCAACACCGGGTTTACCGGTTGAACGTGCATAGCCTTCGGCGGCGTGAACCGCGCCTTGTTCGTGACGCACCAGAATGTGCTTGATCGAATTCTGCTGGAAGATCTCATCATAGATCGGAAGGACAGCGCCGCCGGGATAGCCAAAGACTGTGTCCACGCCCTGATCAATCAAAGCTTGAACCAACATTTTCGCACCGGTCATCGTCTTAGCTGACATTGTCTTTGTATCCTTATTTCAGCGTCGTTCGTTATCATATCGCATAAAAAAGCCCCCGAAGTTTCGGAGGCGCATGGGAACCAATATGGTCTACCTTTACAGGCCCATGCGCGTCTCAATCACCACTAGAAGAATGCAAGGCATTCGAGTCTCCTTTTGCGTTGATCGGTTTATGCCGTTGTGGCGCAGGGGCGTCAACAGTCGGAATCGCAAAAATGTCGTTTGAGGGCGGGTTTTTGTAATTTTGTTAAAGATGGCGATCTGCCGGTGATCTTGCAGAACATATCGCTTTACCGTGCAGGCGCGGGGCCTGTTGCATTACAGTTTTGGAGGCGAACGGCGACGGTGGATGTCTAGGGCGTTCTGCGAAATTCGATCGTTTCGAATATGGAACCAATGCGGCGTAAAACCAGTAGAGTGTTGCCAGTCCCAGTAGGAAGAACACCTCTTACTCAACTTAAGCGTTGTGTGATTGCCCATATCCTGATCCCTTTTACTCAAATTTTGTGTAACGGCCTTGGGGGGCACCATGACACCATTTGATGACTATATTGCTGAACGCACTTCGCTGGGAAAAATGGCGCAGACCGCTGTTGTGACAGCACCAAGCGGAGAACAGGTTTTGTTCTTCGTTGACCCGACGGGGTACGTCGGGAACACAAATGGTGTTGATTATCTCTACCGCGCGATCATTTTTGACGGTGATGTTCGCATCGTAGGCGCTGGCCCCGGTGTCGCGGACGGGTCGCTGTTGAATGCCGTGCTGACTCCACAAGGCCCAGCCGTTGAATACGAGTTCTATCGCGGCGGCATTTTTCAAGTGACTGTATTGTCGCCCTCTGGCGGGATCTATCCAAGTTTCAATTCGACCGAAGTCGCAGACTATTCAGAGGTCAACCCTGACGCTGGTCTGGCTATTTTCGGGGACGGGGGCCGCGATAATCTGGTTGGCACCGACCTTGACGATGTAATGCGCGGCAATGGCAGCAAGGACACCATCGACGGTGGCGCTGGCGATGATTTGATTTACGGCGGGAACGGCACGGACTCACTGAAGGGCGGCGACGGTGATGACCGTGTTTTCGGTAACAACGGTGCAGACTCTATCGAAGGCGGCGATGGCGATGATTACATCCATGGCGGCAACAACAACGATATAATATTCGGCGGTTCCGGCCATGATCAAATTCTCGGTGGGAATGCCAATGATCGAATCTGGGGCGGCTCGGGGGACGACGAGCTGCGCGGAGGTCAGGGCTGGGATTATCTATCCGGCGGAGAGGGGAGCGATGTGATACGCGGCAACGCAGGTCGGGATACTCTGACCGGGCTATCCGGTGATGATATTCTTCAAGGTGGCGATGGAAACGACAGGCTCTTGGGGGGGCTTGGTAATGACATACTGAGCGGCGGAGCAGGTCATGACACCTTAGAAGGGCACCAAGGCGATAATGTCCTGTATGGCGGTGACGGAAACGACGTTCTTTATACCGCAGGCGGCGATGATGTGGTGATTGGTGGTTCAGGCGTGGACGAATTCTATTTCAGCGGCGGCACTGACGTTCTTAAGGATTTTGAGGCTGACCTCGAAACGATGCACCTAGCTGTGTACGGTGCAGCGTCTTATGCACCAAGTTTTTCACAGGTCGGTAGTGACGTCGTAATCTCCTATGGAAACACCTCGCATGGTGCGTCTGAGCTAACACTGCAAAACGTATTGCTGTCGGACCTGACAGACGAAAACATCCTTTTCTAATACATCAACCCAAACGACCAGTGCCTTGCAGAACGCCATGTTCCATGGCGTAGCGGGTCAGGCCGGCGGTGCTGCTGATACCCAGCTTGCGTTTGATGTTCTTGCGGTGGGTTTCCACCGTGCGCACGGAGATATGGAGCCCCTCGGCGACGTCTTTGTTGGACTTGCCCTGTGCCAGTTCCAGCAGGATTTCCTGCTCGCGGGATGTCAGTGGTTCGCGACCATCGGTGGTGCGTGGCTTAAGTGATCCGCGCGCGCCCGTGCACAGGTATTCGCCACCCGCGAGGACCGTGTCGATCGCGGTCTTGATTTCCTCGGTCGGGACGTCTTTTAGGACGTAGCCTTTTGCGCCGTGGTTCAACGCAGTCGAAATGTATTCGGGGCTGTCGTGCATGGACAGAATTAGAATGTGGGTTTGGGGGCGTCGTTCAAGGATGATCTCAATCGCGGACAGGCCACTGACGCCGGGCATGTTCAGGTCAAGCAACATCACGTCGGGCGACAGGTCCTGTACTTGGTCGATCGCGTCTTGACCGTTGCTAAGGACGCCAACGATCTCAAGATCATCGTAAGTTTCAAGAATGGCTTGAATGCCCTCAGCGACCATGGGGTGATCATCAACGATCACAACGCGGGTCGGGGTGGTGCTGTCGGGCGAAGATAGCGCGGTCATGTCGGTGTCTGTCCTGTGTCTGTCGTGGTTGCTGTGGTGGGGCGCAACATGTGGCTGAGTGGTATCATAGCAAGGATCGTGGTCCCAGTGCGCGAAGATGTGATGTCCAAGGAGCCGTCCAGTTGTTCCATCCGTTCCGCCATATTGCGCAGGCCCAGTCCCGGATTGCTGCTGCGTCCCTGAGGAATGCCACGGCCATTGTCAGAGATGCGCATGACGGCCCCTTTGCGGCTTCCGGTCAGAGAGAGGGCGACTTCACTGGCTCCGGCGTGGCGTTCGATATTGGTTAGGGCTTCTTGGGCAACACGGTACAGTGCGATGCGGCCTTCTTCATCTAGACGTCCGCGAAACACGACCGTTTCAAAATCAACGTTTATCCCAGTGCGCGTGCTGAATTCACTGGTGAGGGACTGAAGCGCTGGGCCAAGCCCGAGGTCATCTAGCACACCGGGGCGCAAGTCCCGCGAAATGCGGCGCACCTCTTGGATCGCCCCCCCAAGGCTATCGATCCCTTTATCAAGGCTCTCGCCGGCGCGGGCGTCACCTGTGGTCAAACGACGGCGGGCCAGTTCAAGAGCATACCGCACAGACACAAGGATCTGGCTGATCCCGTCGTGAAGTTCACGGGCCACGCGACTGCGTTCTTCTTCTTGGGTATCGATAATACGTTCGGTGAGCTGCTTGAGTTTCGCATCCGCAAGGCGGCGTTCACGAATGTTGAACATCATGCCAGAGCCAAAGACGATGATCAGCGCCGCAATCGTCACCAATAGAATGTAAAAGGTGGTTTGTTGGATGCGGGCCTCGACGTCAGCGCGGGCGGCGGCAACGGTTTCCAAGACGTCGTCGATGAAAATACCTGTCCCGATGGCCCATCGCCAATCTTGCAGACCACTAACGATTACGATCATCGGGGCTGCTTCACCCGTGGACGGTTTGAGCCAATCGATTTCATGGTAGCCGCCCCCCGAACGCGCAAGGCGGACGATTTCATCGGTAATCATAACCCCGTTTTGATCCTGAAGCCCCAACCAGTTTTCACCGATCAGGTCGGTTTGGCGCGGTGCCACAAGGTTGTTGCCTTCGTAGTCGAACACAAAGAAATATCCGTCTTGGCCATAAATCATCGCGGACAGGATGCGGGTGACTTCAAGCTTGGCTTGTTCGTCATCAGGTGCGGCGCGCCCGTAGATGTTCACGAAGGCCGTGCGCGCCAGTGACATATAGTTTTGAAGTTCGGCGCGTTTTGCGTCGATCAGTTGGGTTTCAAGCGCGCGGATTTCGCGTTCGGCCAACTGGCGCGATTGGCCCGCCACGATCAATGTGATGATGGTCACACAAAGCAACAGCGGCACGGTCGCCAGCAAGAACAGCTTTTGGCCGTAGTTGGGCGAGAGGCGTTGGCGCAGGTTTGAAAACAGGGATCGCATGGCGCGAATCGTTAACTTGCTTTGGCGGCACTTGGTAGGGCTGGTTGGCACGCATGGCCCCTCTATTGGGCCTGTTAGCGCAACCAAATGGCCGTAACTGGTCAGATTTGCTTACAATTTCAGCCGTTCTACGGGTCAGTGGGTATTTCGCATATCAAAATGAAAGAGTAACGTTCGAGGACTTGAAACGATCTGCCGACCCTTGGGAGAGGGAAGGCGCCTAATTCCATGGGAGGAAATATCATATGGATCGTCGTTCTTTTCTAAAGAATTCCGCACTTGGTGGCACAGCCGCCGCAGCGACAACTCTTGCTGCACCTGCGTACGCTCAGGGCAACCGCACTTTGACTATGGTAACAACGTGGGGCCGTGGCCTTGCGGGTGTTCACGATGCAGCGCAACGCGCAGCTGACACGATCACAGCAATGTCTGATGGCACTCTGACCATCGACCTTAAAGCTGCTGGCGAACTCGTTGGCGCATTCGAAGTGTTTGACGCGGTCACATCCGGCCAAGCAGACATGTATCACGGCGCTGACTATTACTTCGTAGGTCAGCACCCAGCATATGCGTTCTTCACATCCGTACCATTCGGCATGTCCCCACAGGAACTGATGAACTGGTACTACAACGGTGAAGGCCATGATCTGCACTCCGAGTTGGGTGAAATCTTTGGTCTGAAGTCCTTCCTCGCGGGTAACACTGGCCCACAGGCTGGTGGTTGGTTCTCTCAGGAGATCACAGGCCCAGAAGACTTCCAAGGTCTGAAGTTCCGTATGCCTGGTCTTGGTGGTCAAGCTCTTGGTAACATGGGTGCTTCCATTCAGAACCTTCCAGGTGCTGAAGTGTACCAAGCCCTCGCATCCGGCGCCATCGACGGTACCGAGTGGATCGGCCCATGGGCTGATGAAAAGGCTGGTTTCCAGGAAATCACCAAGTTCTACTACACTGCGGGTATGCACGAGCCGGGCGCAGGCCTGTCCCTCGCGACAAACCTTGACGTGTTCAACGAGCTGTCTCCAGCGCACCAGAAGATCGTCGAGATCGCATCTGGCGAAGCACACCAGTGGAACCTTGCTCAGTTCATGAACAACAACGGTGCAGCGCTTGAGCGTCTGCAAGCCGGTGGTGTTAAGGTTCTGGAATTTCCTGACTCTGTTTGGGACGCGATGGGCGTTGCTGCGAAAGAGACTATGGACCAGTACGCTGGCGATGAACTGTATGACCGTGTTCGCGCGTCCTACAACTCTTCCATGGCTGCGTCTTCTTCCTGGATCTCCAAGTCCGAAGGTGCGTACCGCACACAGCGTGACCGCGTAATGGGCGGCTAAGCCCGTTCGCTGGTCAATTTGACCGGCAGTAAGAAATAGGGGCCCCGCTGGAAACGGCGGGGCTTTCTCCTCACTGGTTTGGGATCAGTGAGCAATATTCAAGACCACGAATGGGGGCAGGGACATGGAAGAAGACGCCGCACAAGAGGGCTTCTGGGCATCCTACGAAAACGGATTTACGGTTTGGGTTGAACGGCTTCAGGGGAATGTCCCTGAAGGAGCGGACCCCATAGAACCCGCAGCGACAGTATTGGGCGCTATTTGGAACAGCCTTGTTTGGGTGTTCGCCAATATTCTCGAAGCATTTTACAACATCGCATACGCTGTAACGCACCCCGCCGATTGGTTGGCATGGGTGCCGTTTGTGAATGGCAATATGCCAGATGCCGCCGTGAAAGAATCGCTGATGCGGTTCATTTACTATGGCGGTTCGGTTGAACTGTTCTTTGCGGCGTTCAGCATCTTCTTGGTCGTGACGATCGCAGCGTTTTCGTACCGCCCTTTCATGTGGGGCTGTGTGCGCGTGCTGGAAGGGTTTGCCAATAAAGTCGGGCGTTTCTTTGCATGGTCTGGCCTGCTCATGGTGCTGATCCAAGTGGTGATCATCTTTATGCAGCGCGTGTTTGCGGTGTCCGAAATTTCCATCGGGTTCGGTATGGCCATCACCCACGACGTCAGCTGGTGGGCCGAAAGCCTGAAGCTTTATAACGCGATGATAGTCTGCCTATGTGTGACTTATACCTTCGTTCAGGGCAGCCATGTGCGGGTTGATTTGGTCTATTCCGCTGTTGGTCACCGCACCAAACGCCTGATCGATATGATCGGGTCCATCATCTTTATGGTACCTGCCGCGATCCTGACGTGGATGTATGGCTGGTATTTCTTGTGGCGCCATCTGGTGGTGCCGAACCCGTCGGCTTCTGACAGCCTTGATCGTCTGATCACAAAGGCACGGGCGCTGCGTTGGAACATCGAAACAATCGGCTTTAGCCCGAACGGGTTCAACGCTTATTTCTTGTTCAAAATCCTGCTGGTGACCTTCACCGCACTGGTTCTGCTGCAAGCGGTCGCGTTCTTCTACCGATCCTATCTGGAGCTGGTCGAAGGAGAAGACAGCATAGGTAAACACCTAGACCGTGATAGCCTTGGCGAAGGCCAAGAAGCATTTGAGGGGACACACTAATGCTCTTTGGTTTGGACGGGGTCGAAATTGGCCTTATCATCGTATTCCTGTGCCTATTCGGCGGGATTTTGTCAGGCTTTCCAGTGGCGTTTGCCATTGGTGGCGCGGCGGTTATTTCATTCGCGATTATCGCGGCGCTGGATTCAGGCGGTTACCTGATCCACCAAGCGATTGATAAGGGGTCTGCTGAATACGCTGCCCTGATCGCAGACGGGGTGAGGGCGGACGCGATATCGACCTTCAGGTTCCCTGATCTTCCGCGTATCGGCGAAGCCGTGTTTGTTGGTGGCTGGGAAACGGCCTTGGATCGCAATCTTTCGTTCGTTGTGAACCGGATGAACGAACGTGTTCTTGCGGGGCAGTCGATTGAAACGCTGCTGGCGGTGGTGATGTTCGTCTTGATGGGCATTACGTTGGAACGTTCCAAAATCGCCGATGATCTTCTGACAACAATGTCGCGGGTGTTCGGGCCTTTGCCGGGCGGTCTGGCTGTGTCGGTTGTTGTTGTGGGCGCGTTCTTGGCGGCCTCCACAGGGATCGTGGGCGCGACGGTTGTGACGATGGGCCTTTTGTCCCTGCCAACCATGTTGCGTGCGGGCTATTCAAAAGAACTCGCGACGGGTGTTATCGCCGCGTCGGGGACTTTGGGCCAGATCATTCCACCCTCCATTGTTATCGTGCTTTTGGGCACATTGGCGGGAGACCTTTATTCAGCGGCGCAAGAAGAACGCGCGCAGCTGGTCGGGTGTTCGGATGCCTTGACCTATCTCGGTGAACCTGCGGTGGTATCGGTTGGGACGTTGTTCCAAGCGGCGCTGTTGCCGGGTATTTTGCTGGCCTTCCTTTATGCAGCCTATGCATTCGGGTTTGCGATGTTGAACCCACACAAAGCACCTGCGGTTGAAATGGGTGGCGCAACGGGTGAACCCATCACGCGCAACGAAGGGCTGACATGGTTCCTTGCTGTGCCAGGTGGTCTGATCATTGCGTTGGTGTTCTTGATGAACCTCGGCGTTGTCGGCAGCCAATCTGTGATCGTCGATAGCTTTACCGATGCAGGCCAAACGGCCAGCTTGCGGACAGGTGTATCGGATGACTGCGCGGCAGCGATGCAAGTACTGCACGGCGATGAAGCATGGAACGCTGCTTTGGCGGAACAGGCTGCAATCGATGACGCTGGTGGCGTCGCCGAAGCCCGCGCCCTGAGCGATGAAGAACGCGCAACGCTGATCGCACAAAAGGTCGAGGACGCACCAGTGATCGGCACAGGCATCGCCATTATGGCACTGCTTCTCGCGTTGATCCTGACAACCGCACGTGGGGTTGCCCCTAGCGCTGATCCCACACCACTTCTGATTGGTGGTGTCGGAGTCTTGCTGATCTTGCTGGCTGATGTCGGGCTGATCAACCCGCTGACGACGCCGGGTGTGACGACTTTGATTGTCATCCTGCCGTTGTTGCTGGTGTGCTGGACATTGATCCCAGCCATGGGGCGCCTTGCTAAAAACGATCTGCTGCGCGTGGTCTTCCCACCGCTGGTTCTGATCGTGGCTGTGCTGGGGTCGATCCTTGGTGGGATTACCAACCCGACACCTGCGGCTGCACTTGGTGCGGCAGGGGCGATTATGTTGGCGGCCTACCGCAAGCTTGCGGATGACGAAAAGTCGGGCAAGATCATCTTGTTGGCCACAGGCGCGATTGCCCTGTTGCTGATTGTCGGGGTGAATTTTGACATGCGCATCGGCCAAGAGGACGTGGCATTCGAAGACTATCTTGCCTTCCTCTTCGCGTTCTCGATGTTCTTGTTTGCGATGTTCGGTCTGCTTTATGCCTGCACAGTGTTGTGGCTTGGCGGCATCCTGACGCCTGTTGTGCGCGAAACAGCAAAAGTGACGAGCATGGTATTCACCATCCTTATCGGCTCGCAACTGTTGAACTTGGTCGTGATCTCGTTCGGTGGGGAACATTACATCCAGCAGTTCCTGCGCAGCTTTGACGAAGAATGGACTGTGTTCCTGATCGTTATGCTGGTGCTCTTCGTGCTGGGCTTCGTTCTCGACTTTCTTGAGATCATCTACATCGTGATCCCGATCGTCGGACCTGTCATCTACGGCGGCACGTTCGATCCGAAATGGGTAACAATCATGATCGCGGTGAACTTGCAGACGTCGTTCCTGACACCACCGTTCGGGTTCGCACTATTCTATCTGCGCGGGGTCGCCCCGAAAGAGGTCACAACAGGGCACATCTATCGCGGGGTCTTGCCATTCGTGCTGATCCAAGTTGGCGGCTTGCTGATCCTCGCACTGGTGCCAAGCATCGTGACGATCGTGCCAAACCTGTTGAACTGATCGCAGGATCATAGACTTAGAAAAGGGCGCCTTCATCGGGCGCCCTTTTTCGTTAACAGGTCTATTTTGCGTTGCGCAGCCTGCTCAAGGTGACTGGTGTGACCCCTAGATAGGATGCAATCAGGGAATGGGTAAAGATTTCCTCATAAGCCGGATAAATTTCGCGAAACCAAGCGAGCCGATCCGCCCCGCCAAGGGCCGCAAGACACCATTCGCGGTCGGCTTTACGGCTAAGCGCGTCTTGCAGGATGGCATTCGCCCAATTGCGAACAGGTTCAGATGAAATCATCAGATCGGTCAGCCGATCACTTTCGATCCGTGCAATCTTCGCATCAGTCATCGCCTCAATCGAAACAAGCGAGTTGCCGTTTCGCGTGCGGGCAATATTGGGGGTAATGACGCAGGGGCCATGGTGAAACCCAACGCAGACTTCTTTGCCATCTGGATCACATATGCTGCTGACCAACTGACCTTCTAAGACGATGAACTCTTCGGTTTCAGGCATGTCTTGTCGTGTAAGATGCGCACCTTTCGCCAAAGACGTTTGGGCCCACTCGGCCACAAAGTCATCGGCACCGGCCCAGTTGGGCAGCTCGGATGATTGCAATAGAAACCGTCGTAAATCCATTCTGGAGCGCCTTATCAAAGTATAATGCGTAAGCCCTTTTATGCCGTCATGTCTGGCACAGTTTAAGGAGCATCAAAATGACAAACAAAATTTGGTCAAGCCATCTTGGCGTAATCGCGACGGGCGCAGGGCTGATCGGGGCTGCGATTTATCTGCTTATGGTCCGTGTCACACTGGCGCATATCCAAGCGGTTTCGGGGCAGATCGCCTTTGATATGCGCCCTTTGGGGTATGGGGTTGCTGATGCTGTGGCGCTTCTGGATGCGTTAGGGGAAGAGGGGCGCAGTTTCTATCTGCACCGTCAAATTCCATTAGATACCCTGTACCCAGCTTTAATGGCAGTGACATTGGTCGCTACGTTTTGTTGGTTAGGGCGGCGCATTCCGAACGGAAGGACGGTTCGCTTGGGCGTTACCTTATCGATTGGCACTGCTTTGTTCGATTACCTCGAAAACCTAGGTGTCATTGCCATGATTTTGCAGGGCCCCAATGTTTCGGTTCCGCTTGTCTACGTGAGCAGCGCTGCGTCGATTGCGAAGTCTGGTCTTACAACCGCAGCCGTGGTGCTTTTGCTTTATTCAGTGGTCGTCTGGATGTGGCGGGCACGGGGCCCATTTCGACACTAAATTAATGTGCTTTGGCCCAGTTATAGCGGCCTATCCTTGCTGGTCAGGCAAAGCTATCCGCGAGACTTGCTCGGCAATTGGTTCGATAGACATCGGGTTCAATTCGTTGGAGTAGTCGTCGGGGTCCTGAAGCGGTTCCCATTCGCCGCGGCGGAACACTTCGACGCCTTTGAAATTCGCCTTGTAACCCATCTTTTCCGACCCTGGGACCCAATAGCCAAGATAGATGTAGGGCAGGCCAAGTTCCTGCGCGATCTTGATGTGGTCCAGGATCAGATAGGTCCCCAGCGAGTTCTTCATCATTTCGGGGGCAAAGAAGGAATAAACCATCGATAACCCGTCATCCAAGATATCCGTCAGACATACTGCACGCAGGCTTTCATAGCGGTCATCAGCGGGGGCGGCGGGGTCTTTATATTCGATCAGGCGGGTGCGGATCGGGGTTTCTTCGACCATGGCCGCAAATTCAAACAGGTCCATATCTGCCATTCCACCAGAGGCGTGGCGGGTTTCCAGATAGGAGCTGAACAACGTATACTGGGCTTCGGTCGCCCAAGGGGACGATGCTGAACGCTCCAACGCGCTATTGCGCTTTGAAACGCGTTTCTGGCTTTTGGAGGGGGCGAAGTCGGAAATCCTGATGCGCGCGGACAGACAGGCGCTACATTCCGAACAGGACGGGCGATACAGCACATTCTGCGACCGGCGAAACCCTTGTTTGGACAAGCTGTTGTTGAGGGCATCCGCGCCGCTGCCTTGCAGGGCTGTAAACAGTTTGCGTTCCATCCGGCCGTCCAAATAGGGACAGGGTTGCGGCGCAGTCACGTAAAACTGCGGGGCTAAGGGAAGGCTATGGCGCATGCACACTCAATTCAACATTGGATGCTTTAGCCTAACAAACCCGACGGCGGGGCGGCAAGCTGCGATTTTGCGGCAATTGACTAAAGCCTGATGGGTCCGGTTTGTGAATTGGGATAGATCAGAATTGGGGCAAAGGCTGGCGGGTCGTGGGGAACATGGATGGGACGTCCATGTTTGAGGGACCGCCAGCCTTTGCTTTCAATGCGTCAGGGGATTGGGCGCATCGAAGAGGGGCGCTAGTCGTCGAGAGCTGCGGCGCGTTGATCCAAGAACGTGTCAAATTCGGACTGGTCTTTGGCATGGCGCAGGCGGGATAGGAACCCTTCGAATTTTTCTTGCTCGATCTCCAAACGCTCAATCATATCATGTCGGTAGGCGTCAAAGCTCGCGTTGCCGCTACTGCGTTGTGCAGTGGTTGGCATCAATGATTTCATTGCCTCGTCCATGTCGCGCGGGGCGGGAGATGGGCGGCCTGTCGGGGCAAAGCCACCGCGCCACGCAAGGATCACGGCGATCAGGATACCGGCGGGCCAGAATACGTTAAGTGCTATGATTGTAACCGGGATCGCAAAAGCGGCGAACAAGATGGTTGAAAGAACTTGGACAGCGACGGGCATCGGATCGGAATGCGCGTGGTTAGTGCTAAAATCGAAATCGGTGGAAATGGTCATCTAAACGGTCCCTTTGTATGTGTGGTGGACGCCCCTGATCGGGGCGCCCGTGTTGGTTTAAGCAGGCTTGGCGTCGTCGTCTTCGACGTCATCTTGCGTGGTGCGGGTGGCACGATCGTCCATAAATTGGTCGAACTCGGCTTTGTCTTTTGCGTCACGCAAACGCTTGAGGAACTCTTCAAAGTTGGCTTGCTCTTCTTCGAGGCGGTTCAGCGTGTCAGCCTTATAAGCATCAAAAGCTGCGTTACCTGACGAGGACATAGCAGACCTCATGGCGTGGTGACGTTGGTGGCGGTGATGGCGCTTTGCGGCGCAGTTTCCAGAAAACATGCGTTTACTCCAGATCATATAGGCAAGAAGGGCGAGGCCGACGGGCCAGACGAAGATAAAGCCGAGAACCATGGCGGCAATCCATGCGCCTTTGCCGCGTTCATCAAGCCAGCGTTCGGATCTTTGGAACCAGTTACCCTCGCGCACTGGCCGCGTATAAGGGGCGTTATAATCAATATGTGTGGACGAGGTGGTCATTTCGGGTGCTCCGTTCTTGGTGTTTGAGTTTATGTGAATGCCTTTCACATTACCAAGATGGGGCTACGGGACGGTTCCCGCAAGGTTTAATGTAAATGTTTTTTACATTTACATGGTAAGCTATTGTTATTAAGTCATAAAAACTTAACTCGGCAAGGGGTTACTCGATCGAGCAGTGCCCGTCAGGCAAGATTTCCGCTGGACCAGCCCCAGTCAACGCTCGCGATGTTTTCGAATCCCAGAAGTCCATCAAGGCGCCTTGAACGACAAGAGAGTTGTATCTGGGGGGCAGGCGATCTGGATGAGATTCAAACATCATCGGTGCGCGCAAGAGCGTCGCAAGGGTCAAGACCTGCGCTAGCGTTGCCTGTTCCTACGACGCGCCCATTCGATGCTCAAGCGCGTCGGCAAACCCGTAACAGCCTGCACCCAGATAGATATGTCCCGCGTACATCGTCATGATCTCTTCTTGGGTGAATTCATTGGCAAGGTCGGCTGCTAATCTGATTTCGATCGTTTTGGCGGTTAGTGTTCGTTGCGGGGAGACCAGAAAATTGCGCACAACCGCCTGCGAAATCGGTGAAAACGCTGGAAAGGTTTCGAAAAAGTCACGATCTTCAGACGCGGCGATGGCCTGTTGAACAATCAGGGGCGGCACGGCAGTCAAATCAAACAGGACTGAATTGCGAAGATGGGTGACATCCGGCAGGTCGTGTTCTTGTGCCTGTGCGGGGGCTGCGAGAGTAAAGAGCAGGGCAAACGAGCGGATCATGCGGTGAACTGTGCCAATGCTGCGCGGCTCAGGTTTTTCAGGGTGTCCGGTGCAATCGGGAAGATATGGCGCGGGGTTCCGGCGGCGGCGAAGACCACATCGAAGTCCGACAGGCGCGGATCCCAGAAGGCGCGGATCGGGTTGAGGTGGCCGATCGGGGCGACCCCACCGATGGCGAAGCCCGTTTGCGCGCGGATCAAGGCCGCGTCGGCTTTGCCTAAAGGTTGCCCCGCAAGTTCGCTGGCTTTGGCCGCGTCCACTTGGTTGCCGCCAGCGGTGATAAACAGGATCGCGGCGCCGCTTTCTTCACCGCGAAAGATGATGGATTTGGCGATTTGGTCGATATGACAGCCCGCAGCATCCGCCGCTTGTTGGGCGGTTCGTGTCTGATCGGACATTTCCATCGGGGTGATATCTAGGCCCGCTTCGGTAAGGGTGCGGGCGACTCGTTTCAGGCTTTTACTCATCTCGGTAGGGTGGCAACGGATTGAACCGTTGACCAGCCCTTAACGCAGGCCCAAAGTCGTAAAATGAATTTTGCAGAACGAATTACACGGGTCCCGCATCCGTTTGAAACTGACCGAGCCGCTGAGGCGCTAGAACCTTTTGGGGATTTCAGCCCACAGGTGCGCGAACTGATTGGTGGCGCGGCAGGGTGCAGCCCCTATCTGAACGGCTTGTTGTCACGCGATGGCGGGTGGTTGCGCGAGGCTTTGGATGATCCGGAAGCAGCGTTAGAGGCCGAACTAAAGGCCGTTGCGGCTTTGTCATTGGCGGATATCTCATCCGGTTTGCGATTGGCGAAACGGCGGATTGCGTTGCTGACTGGATTGGCGGATCTCGGCGGGGTTTGGTCATTGGAAGACGTGACACGCGCGCTGTCGCTTTTGGCGGACGCCGCTGTTGATGTGTCCCTAAAACGTTTGGTGGCTGCGGAAATCGCAAGAGGTAAGTTGCCTGGACAGGGTGAGGATGACGCAGATACCGCCGCCGGAATGGTGAGCATTGCCATGGGCAAGGGCGGCGCGTTCGAACTTAACTATTCCAGTGATATCGATCTTATCTGCCTGTTTGATGAAACGCGGTTTGATCCCGATGATTTTTATGACGCGCGGTCTGCCTTTGTGCGGGTGACGCGGAAAATGTCCGCGATGCTGAGTGATCTAACTGGGGACGGCTATGTGTTTCGCACGGACCTGCGCCTGCGGCCTGATCCGTCCGTGACGCCTGTGTGCCTGTCCATGGAAGCGGCTGAACGGTACTATGAAAGCGTCGGGCGCACATGGGAACGGGCCGCGTTTATCAAAGCGCGGGCAGCGTCGGGGGACATTGAAGCCGGTGAGAAATTCCTGAAGACGCTCACGCCATTTGTGTGGCGCAAACATCTGGATTTCGTCGCCATCCAAGATGCCCATGACATGCGGTTGCGCATTCGCGAACATAAGGGACTGGGCGGTAAGATCAGCCTGCAGGGGCACAATATGAAACTCGGGCGGGGCGGCATCCGTGAAATCGAATTTTTCGCCCAGACACGGCAATTGATTGCGGGGGGGCGGGATGCGTCGCTGCGCAGCCGTCAAACTGTGCCCGCTTTGGCAGCCTTGGCAAAGGCGGGATGGGTTCCCGAAGACGAAGCAGAGGTCCTGACCCGTCATTATCGACAGCACCGAGAAGTCGAACACCGTCTACAAATGCTACGGGACGCGCAGACCCATGATCTTCCTAAAAGTGATGAGGAATTTGCACGTTTGGCGGCCTTTATGGGTGTTGAAGATAAAGCTCTGCGCGCGGACCTGCACTGCCGCTTGGAAGAGGTTCACGCGCTCACCGAGGGGTTTTTTGCCCCAAGCGAGACTGAAGACAGTGAGGAGTTCGGCACGGAGATTACCGAGCGTTGGCTGACATACCCTGCGCTGCGATCTGATCGGGCTGTGACGATCTTTGAACGCCTCAAACCACAGATATTGCAGGCCCTTGGGGCCGCGGCAAAACCGCAAGAGGCTTTGCTGTCCTTTGATGAGTTCCTGAAAGGCTTGCCCGCAGGTGTGCAGGTGTTTTCCCTGTTCGAGGCCAACCCCCAACTGACCAAACTGATCGTCGATATCGCAGCGACGGCCCCTGCATTGGCGCAGTATCTTGGGCGGAATTCGGCGGTGTTTGACGCGGTGATCGGCGGCGATTTCTTTTCTGATTGGCCTAAAGAAGGCGTGCTGCGAGACTTGATTCGGGCTGCGATGGCCTCCGCCGATGATTATGAGACCAAACTGGACGCCGCGCGGCGCTGGCAAAAGGAATGGCACTTTCGCATCGGGGTGCATCACCTGCGCGGGCTGGTGGATGCGGAACAGGCCGGACGCCAATATTGTGATCTAGCGAGCGCGGTTCTAAGTGAGCTTTACCCCGTCGTGGTTGAACACTTCGCGACAAAGCACGGCGATCCTCCGGGGCGGGGGGCTGTGGTTGTTGGCATGGGCTCACTTGGGGCGGGGCGGCTTCATGCGGCGTCTGATCTGGATTTGATCATGATCTATGATGGGCTGGATGTTGAAAATTCCGACGGCAAACGCCCCTTGGCAACGCGACCCTACTATGCGCGTTTGACGCAAGCTTTGGTGACTGCCGCGACCGCGCCCATGGCCGAAGGGCGGCTTTATGAGGTCGACATGCGGTTGCGCCCATCTGGTGGGCAGGGCCCCGTCGCGACTGCGTTTTCTGGATTCGAGTCCTATCAATTGAACGAAGCTTGGACGTGGGAACACCTCGCGTTGACGCGCGCGCGGGTTGTCGCTGGGGATGAGAGCTTGGCCGCGGACGTGGATACCGTGCGCTTGCGGGTTTTACAGGCCAAATCGAGCGGTGAAACGATCGCTGCGGATGTCGGTGATATGCGCCGCCGCATCGCAAGCGCCAAACCCCAACAAGGGCCGTGGGATGCCAAAATCGGCGCAGGGCGTTTGCAAGACGTTGAACTTGCTGGGCAATTGGTTGCGTTGCAGTCTGCTGCGACCAGCCGTGCAACAATGGATCAGATTGCGGATGGCGTGGCGTCCGGCGCGTTGGACGCAGGACAAGCGGCAGCCCTGAGTGACGCTGCAACGCTGTGTTGGACGGTCCAAGCCGCGTCGCAGCTGTTGCTGGGAACGGGGCTGGACGGCGACAAACTGGGCGAGGGGGGCTGTCGGTTCCTTGCGCGGGAAACGGGGGCGGACGACCTTGACGCGCTGGCCGCTTTGATGGACAGCACATGCACGCACGCAGCCGACGTGATTTCAACACTGGTAGGGGACGAACATGGCAAAAGGTGACGCATTGGACCCCAAAGGGCTTATGGAAGAGGCATTCAAGATTGAAGGTATCTCTGCGCCTGAGTGCCGGTCAATTTTCCTCGACTGGGCGCTCAGCTATCATGGGGCGCCTCATGACGGGATCAAAGCCTTGCTGGAACGCCACGCGGCTGAACCGGCGGATCACCCGATGACAAAGACACTGAATGAGGGTTTGGTCGCCCCAACGACGCCAAAACGGCGCGGTGGTCGGCAGGCGCGCGTGGCGGACTAAGCCCGCCACACGGCATGATCAATTAGCGGGACAGAGCGGCGGCTTCGCGGGCCAGTTTCTCGATCGCGTCCCAATCGCCAGCCTCAACAAGGTCAGACGGTGCAACCCATGAGCCGCCAACACAAACCGTGTTTGGCAGAGCAAGGTATGTCGGCGCGTTGGACAGGCTAACGCCGCCCGTTGGGCAGAACTTGATCTGCGGCAGCGGTGAGGACAGCCCTTTAAGCAAGGGCGCGCCGCCCGCTGCTTCGGCAGGGAAGAACTTTTGTGTTGTGTAGCCGCGTTCCAAAAGACGCATGGCTTCGGTGGCGCTTGCAGCACCCGGCAGCAATGGCAGATCGTTGGCTTCGCATGCATCCAGCAAACGATCCGTCGCGCCTGGCGACACACCAAACGTAGCACCGGCGTCTTTTGCTGCGATGACGTCTGCTTCTGTCAGCAATGTGCCAGCGCCAACAACGCCGCCTTCGACCTTGGCCATTTCGCGGATTACGTCGAGTGCGGCATCGGTGCGCAATGTGACTTCAAGGGCAGGCAGGCCACCAGCGACCAAAGCACGGGCCAGATCACCTGCTTTGCTGGCGTCTTTGACCACCAGAACGGGGACAACAGGGGCAAGCGCGCAGATGTCAGCGGCCAATTGAGAAGCGTGTTCGGGTGTCATAGCAATTTCCTTTTGCAGGGCAGACTAGTATACAAGATAGATGTCGCATTCCGTTTAGCGGGTTGCGACAGAAATTGAAATGGTCGTTAAAGAACCACGCCCGCGCCGTGTGTGGCAGGGCCAACCGTTTGGCGGAACATTTCGAACAATTCGCGACCAACGCCTGTGCCGTTGCCTGTCAGGTCAGCAACCGCAGGGGTGCGGCCTGTCAGGTCCGTTAGGCATTCCAGCGTGCCGTTGGTGGCATCCAGACGCAGGATGTCGCCGTCACGCAATAGGGCGATCGGGCCGCCATCGGCGGCTTCCGGTGCGACGTGGATCGCGGCGGGAACCTTACCGGATGCGCCAGACATACGGCCATCAGTGACCAACGCGACCTTAAGTCCGCGATCTTGCAGAACAGCCAATGTCGGTGTCAGGGAATGCAATTCCGGCATGCCGTTCGATTTAGGCCCTTGGAAGCGCACGACAACGATTGTGTCCTCGGTCAACTCGCCGGCTTGGAACGCTGCCTTACAGTCGTGCTGTTCATGGAAGATCCGAACAGGGGCTTCGATGATGTGGCGTTCAGGGGCCACGGCCGACACCTTGATCACACCGCGCCCGATATTGCCGCTGAGTTGGACCAAACCACCCTGAGGCGCGAAAGGATCAGAGGCAGGTTTCAAAATGCGGTCGTTGTGGGTTTCTGTCGGGCCAGGGCGGTAGCCGAACCCTTCTTTGGTGAGTTCGGGTTCTTGAGTGTAATGCGACATGCCAGCGCCAGCGACGGTTTTCACATCTTCATGCATCAACCCGTTTTCGAGCAGGCTGGAGATCATGAACTGCAAGCCACCTGCGGCGTGGAAGTGGTTCACGTCCGCCAACCCGTTTGGATAGACTTTGGCCATCAGCGGCGTCACGGACGAGATGTCTGAGAAATCTTCTAGGTCGAGGATTACGCCAGCCGCACGCGCCATGGCCGGCAAATGTAACACAAGGTTGGTGGAGCCGCCCGTTGCCATCAGCCCGACAAGGCCGTTCACAAAGGCCTTTTCGTCGAGGATGTCGCTAACAGGGGTATACTCGTTGCCCATCGCAGTGATCTGCAGTGCGCGTTTGGTCGCCTGAACGGTCAGTTCTTCGCGCAGGTCCGTGTCAGGATTTACGAAAGATGCACCGGGCAAGTGGAGACCCATGAATTCCATCAGCATCTGGTTGGTGTTGGCGGTGCCGTAGAATGTGCAGGTGCCTGGACCGTGGTAGCTGGCCATTTCGGCCTTCATCAGTTCAGCGCGATCAATGTTGCCTTTGGCAAATTCTTGACGGACTTTCGCTTTTTCGTCGTTGGGCAAGCCGGATGTCATCGGGCCAGCAGGCACAAACATGCCCGGGATGTAGCCAAAGGTTGCTGCTGCCATGATAAGGCCCGGAACGATCTTATCGCAGACACCCAAATAGAGGGCCGCATCAAAGACGTTGTGGGACAGACCGATTCCCGCAGCGAGCGCGATAACATCGCGCGAGAACAGGGACAGTTCCATCCCTGTCTGGCCTTGGGTTACGCCATCACACATTGATGGAACACCACCCGCCACTTGTGCTGTGCCGCCAGCAGAACGGGCGGCGGCGCGGATTTTTTCAGGATAAGTTTCAAAGGGTTGGTGGGCCGACAGCATATCGTTGTATGCCGTGATGATTCCGATGTTTGGGGCCTTTTCCGCGACCAATGCAGCCTTGTCATCGCCCATGGGGGCGTAGGCGTGGGCTTGATTACCGCAGGTCAAATGCGCGCGGCGCGGACCATCGGCGGCGGCAGCGGCCATGCGCGCAAGGTATGCGGTCCGCGTGGGTGCGCTGCGTTCAATAATGCGGTCAGTCACGCGCTGGATTGTCGAGTTAAGTGCCATGTAATCCTACCAGATTGCGAGGGCTAACGTGGTCGGCCCGTTATGAAAGTTGCGGTCTCATAGCACAAAAAGTTAGCGCTAACAATCCCGCTCTTGCCGCATGTGGGTTTCGGAAAGTGCCATGCCTCAAACACCCAACTTCCCCGCAATTACCCTTAGTTAACCACATTTCTGCCTCAAGTCGGTGGGCATATTGGTCTTGCCTCGTGGGGGCAAACAACTGGGCCTCGAAAAGAATGGGCTCTGGAGGATAACATGAAACTACTTAAGATCGTTGCATTCGGCGCCATCGCCGCCACCCTGACAGCCTGTTCCACTGCTGATGTCGTTTCCCGGAACACACCGCTGGAAACGCCTCGACTTGCCGCTGAAGCGGCTCCGCAAGTTTTGCGGGATTATTCCCTTCATGCGGTTCGTTTTGCTATTCCCGCTGACATGACCGTGTCCGAAGCCAATTCCTATTATCCGATCGCTGACATCGTTTGGCGCGGTGACCCGCTGGGCGACCGATCCGAGCAGATCTCAGAGATGTTCCAGTCTTCCATTCGTGCAGCGGGCCTTGGCCTGACAGGGGCGACACCTGTGATTGCTGACGTTGAACTCGTGCGGTTCCATTCCTTGACAGAACGCACACGCTATTCTGTTGGCGGCGTCCACTCGATCAAGTTTGATCTGACAATCCGTGACGCGGAAACCGGTGAGGTTCTTGAACCTACACGCCGCATCAACGGTGACCTTCCGGGCCTTGGTGGCTACGCGGCGCTGGCTGCGGACAACTCAGGTGAAACTCAGAAGGTGCGTATCATTCGTCACCTGTCCAGCTTGTTCTATCAAAACATGACAGGAATGACCGGACAGGGACAAACCACACTGGCTGGTAGCTGATCCGCTTTCCAAGTTAAGATGAACACGGTAAGGGGGCTGTTATGAAACAGCTCCCTTTACCTATTGTTCGCCTGCTTCCCAAAGCAAAACCGCAAGTCATTCGCCACGGGTTCCCGTGGGTCTTTGCCAATGAGTTGGTTATGGACCGCCGCACCAAGGGCCTGGACCACGGTGGCTTGGTCGTTTTGGAAGACGCAGATCGCCGCCCTCTCGGGCTTGGTACGATCAACCCGAAATCAAAAATCGCCGTGCGTATGTTGGATTTCGATCCAGAGGCCGAGATTGACGAAGCATGGTTCGCCGCCAAGTTGACCCGTGCGCTTCAGCACCGAGATGCGCTTTATGATGCGCCGTTCTACCGTTTGGTGCACGCCGAAGCAGACGGGTTGCCGGGTGTTATCATCGACCGCTTCGGCGATGTGGCCGTGATCCAGCCGAACGCGGCTTATGCAGAACGGATGATCGAGCCTCTTGTTGCGGCTTTGGTTGCGGTGACGGGGGTCAGCACCGTTATCAAGAACGGCACAGGCCGCGCGCGCAGCCTTGAAGGGCTAGAAGAAGAGATGGTCGTCGTACATGGCGATGAACCTACTGGCCCCGTGCCCGTACAGATGAATGGCGCGACCTATATGGCAGATGTCATGGGTGGCCAGAAAACGGGATTGTTCTTTGATCAACGCCCCAACCACGCATTTGCGGCGCAACTGGCCAAGGGTGGTAGTATTCTGGATGTCTTCAGCCATGTTGGTGGTTTCTCATTGGCCGCTTTGGCAAATGGCGCGACGTCCGGCATTGCGGTTGATGGGTCTGCTGCGGCATTGGAACTGGCAGAGGCGGGGGCTGCGGCGTCTGGCGTTGCTGACAAGTTCGAAACGCGTAAGGGCGATGCCTTTGATGTGCTCGAAGCCTTGGGCAAAGACGGCGAGACCTTTGATGTTGTCGTCTGTGATCCGCCAGCCTTCGCACCGAGCAAACCCACCGCTGAAAAGGGCCTGCGAGCCTATGAGCGCGTTGCGCGACTGGCGGCCCCTTTGGTCAAAGAAGGCGGCTATCTTGTGCTGTGTTCCTGTTCTCATGCCGCAGACCTGAAACGGTTCCGTGATGCGTCGGCCCGTGGCATTGGCCGTGGTGGGCGTCGCTCGCAACTGGTTTACACGGGGCAGGCGGGGCCGGATCATCCGCTGCTGCCGCAATTGGCCGAAAGCGGGTATCTAAAGGCGCTTGCCTTCCGTCTATGAGAGTTCTGATCGACGCCTGTGTTCTATACCCGACCGTCATGCGGGAGGTCGTTTTAGGCGTTGCCGGCGAGGGTCTGTTTGACCCGCGCTGGTCGCCGCGCATTTTGGAAGAATGGGCGCGCGCAGCCCGCAAAATCGGCCCCGAGGGCGAAACCATAGCGCGGGGCGAAATAGCCGGAATTCAGGCGCGGTTTCCGCGTGCCGAGGTTAAGATCCCACAAGGGGTCGAGGCGCGGCTTTGGCTGCCGGATCCAAATGACATCCACGTTCTGGCGGCTGCTATTGGCTGTTCAGCAGACGCGATCATGACCGTGAATGCCAAAGATTTCCCGCGCGGGGAACTTGCCGAACAGGGGTTGGATCGCGTGGACCCTGACGGGTTCTTGGTCAGTCTCGCGGTGGATCACCCCGATGCTGTTCAACGTGTCGGTGAGGCTGTCTTGGCCGAAGCGCGCCGTTTGTCAGGCGAAGATTGGGAAATGCGTAAACTGATGCGCAAAGCCCGTTTGCCCCGACTTGGAAAGTTGCTGGCGGCTTAAGCGTTCCAATTGATTTCATTGGCCTCAATCGCGGCGATACGCTCATTGGTTTTGGGGTGGCTCAGCAGCCAAGCAGGTTGGCTTGCTCCGTGCGCCCCAGTGAGGTGTTCCAGCTTGGTAAACAAATCCTTTTGCGCCTGTGTGCCGATCCCCGTTTTGATCAGGAGCGCGCTTGCATAGGCATCGGCCTCGTATTCATCAGAACGGGACAGCCGAGCCATCAACATGCTCATCGCGGCATTGGCGATCATCGGGCCAAGACCAGGGATAAAACGTGACAGAACCATCGCAAGCGCTGTGCGCAGGGCGTTCTGCCCAGAAAAATCGATCATCCGGCGGCGCGAATGGCCCAAGGCCACGTGGCCCAACTCATGGGCGATGACGCTGGCCATTTCTTCGGCGGTGACTGCGCCTTCCTGATATTTTTTGTAGAATCCACGGGTGATGAAAATACGCCCATCTGGTGCGGCCAACCCATTCACGGGGTCCACTTCGTAGATGTTCACCTTGATGCGGGGCAGGTCGACGACTTTGGCCATTTCGGCCGTGAGATCGCGCAATTTAGCGTCTGCAAGTTCGGTCGACTTCGCATCCAGCTCCTTGGCCAGACGCCATGACGATAGACGGTACATGACGATGCCGTAGCCAATAGCGAACAAAATGGGGAGAAACTTGAGCATGGAATAGATATGGGGCCGTTGCCCCTATCTGACAAGCAGATCGAGAGGATGACGGGACAGTCTTTCGCAGCCTGTCTCTGTGACCAGCACAGAATGGCCCAATGTCATAGCTGCCCCAGCGTCGCTGTCCATCAGGATCATATGCAAGAAAAAGACTTGGCCTTGCTGCATCAAAAGCGGGTTTCCTTCGTAAAACATAGGGAAATCCACCCAGATCGGATTGTAGACCGCGCCCATGCCATAACCGCAGGCCTGTAACCGCGCATGGGATAGACCGTGGGCGTCGAACACCTTTGCGTGCGCCCCATAGACATCACCCATCGGCGCGTTTGGTTTTATAGCGGCCTCGCAGGCGGTAAGTGCCTCGGCGGCGGCTGCATGCATTCGGATGTGGGTCTCGGTGGGCGTGCCAGTCAGAATAGTGCGCATCATGGCGGCGTGATAGCGGGCATAGGCGCCGGACCATTCCAACGTCAGCTGGTCTTGGGCGTCCAGATGGCGGCGGCCTGAATAATACCGGCACAGCAACGCTCCGTCGCCGGACCCGATGATAAACTCGTTGCCCGCATAATCGCCGCCCCCTTTAAAGACAGCCCCCTGCATGGCCGCAAGAATATCCCCCTCAAACGCGCCCGCATGGGTGGCGGCCAAGCCTGCGTCCAACGCATCATCCGAGAGGGCCGCTGCGCGGCGGTGCAAGGCGATTTCGGCGGGGGATTTGACTCGCCGCAGAGTGCGGATCAGGTCAGAATGGTCGTGCAGGTCGCGCAGTGTTGCGCGCAGGGCTTGGCCGTTGCGATCCGTCAGGCCGGCTGTGTCGGATTCAAACCCGATTGCTCCGGTGACGCCAAGATCTGCCAATAGCCGAGCGAGGTCTTTGGACGGATCGCAGCCTTCGTACTCGGGCCAGACGTGGATGTGATCGTCTGCCAATGTAGACGTGAAGCGGGCTTGGCGCAGGTCGGGCATCCGTGTCAGCAGGTGAATATCGCCCTGTGCGGTCAAAACCATTGCCTGAAACATCGCAAAGCCAAAGGTGTCATAACCAGTTAGCCACAGGTGACTTTCGGGTGCAAACATAAGCAAAGCATCAAGGCCCGCGTCTTGCACCGCTTTGGTGGCAATGGCTTGGCGGGCGGCATATTCGGCGGTGTCAAAATGGAGTGTCATAGGGCGAGCCTGTAAAGCACCGGCCCAAAGGTCAAGCGGTATCGTTTGCCTGTTTCTTCTTGGCGGCCCGCATCAACCACCAGCCGAGGGCAAGTGTCGCAACAAGGGCCGTGATGAACCCGCTGGCACTGCCCAGAAGGGCAGCAACGGCAGTAATGTTGTCTGCAAAGCCGTAGCCAAGCCCGACATAGATGCCGACCCAGAAAATCTCTCCGACAAAAGCCCAAAGCGCAAAGCGCGGCCAGTTGAACCTCGTCACTCCACAGGTGTAATTCATCCATGGTCCAAGCGGCGCCACGAGCCATGTGGAAAAGAACACAGAGCTGCTGCCGCGCCGGTCCAAGAAATCTTTGGCTTTGGTCATCAACGACGCACGTTTGGGCGTCTTGTGGAACCAGTCATGGGCCCGTTGGCCAAAACCCCGCGCAATCCAGTAACCGGAATTATCCCCCGCAACAGCCCCCCCGAATGCCGCCCCCGCAACGGTCACAAGGCTGAGATCACCCGTTGCAGCAAACCCGCCCGAAGCCAGCATCAATAGCGATGTAGGGATCGGGATGGCCAGACAGCTTAGGAATGTCGCGATCAGAACGATTGTGGTGCCGTAGGTCGCCACCAGTGTCAGGAGAAAGTCACTCATGGGCGATTAATTCCCCGCAGGGGCGCGTGCGGCGCGGTCGGCGTCATGTTGAGCTGCTGCCGCATCCACGCGCGCCTGCAAATCCGCCAATGACACGCCATTTGCGTTTGCGATTGCATCAAGAGAAATGCGGCGCGGCGGGGCGTCAGGATCAATGAACAGCGCTTCGACCATGTATTCACGGGGGAGATGGTAAGACTGCGCCACATAACGCGGTGTCATCCACCCCGCGAGCTGCTGGTTCTGGTGGGCGGGATCGTTCCAGTAAATCGCCGAGGACACTGTCTTGACGCCAAAGTATCCCAGTGCCGTTACAGCAACCGCAAAAGCGAGCAGGGCCAAACGGTGCGTATGCCAAAGATGTTTGATCATGTGAGCACCTTCATGCCGCGCTCGATCCCCTGCAGGGTCATCGGGACCATTCTGTCTGCGCCAAAAATCTCTCGGATCATCTGTACGGATTGGGTGTATTGCCAATAGCGTTCGGGCAGGGGGTTAAGCCAAAGATTATTAGACCATTGTTCCCGTGCGCGTTCCAGCCAGACCTGTCCGGCTTCTTCATTCCAATGTTCATTTGCCCCGCCACGGTAGGCGACCTCGTAAGGGGACATGCTGGCGTCACCGACAAAGATGCATTTGTAGTCAGGGCCGTAGGTGCGCAAGATTTCCCATGTCGGGGTTTGCGCATCCCAGCGACGACGATTGTCCCGCCAAACGCCCTCATAGAGGCAATTGTGGAAATAGAAATGTTCAAGGTGTTTGAACTCGGACTTGGCCGCGCTGAACAGCTCTTCCACCAGTTTGATATGCGGATCCATCGACCCTCCGACATCCAAGAACAACAATACCTTCACAGCGTTGCGCCGTTCTGGTCTTGTTTTTACGTCCAAGTAGCCGTGTTCCGCCGTTGCGCGGATCGTTCCGTCGAGGTCGAGTTCTTCCGCCGCCCCGTCGCGCGCCCAACGGCGCAGGCGTTTCAGGGCGACTTTGATGTTGCGGGTTCCGATTTCAACGGTGTCATCAAGGTTACGAAATTCGCGTTTGTCCCAGACTTTGACGGCACGCTGGTGGCGGGATTTGTCTTGCCCGATGCGCACGCCTTCGGGGTTGTAGCCGTAAGCCCCGAACGGCGAGGTGCCAGCCGTGCCGACCCATTTGTTGCCACCTTGGTGGCGGCCTTTTTGTTCTTCCAGCCGCTGCTTGAGCGTTTCCATCAGCTTGTCGAACCCGCCCAAAGCCTCGATTTCGGCCTTTTCTTCAGCGCTCAGATGCTTTTCAGCCATCTTTTCCAGCCACTCTTGCGGGATGTCGACAGCTTCCATCACTTGATCTGAGGTAATGGCGTCGAGCCCCTCAAAGGCAGCGGCAAAGGCGCGATCGAACTTGTCGATGTTGCGCTCGTCTTTCACCATGCAAGTGCGGGCGAGGTAGTAGAAGGCTTCGATGTCATAGGTCGCAATGCCCGCATCCATGCCTTCCAGAAATGTCAGGTATTCGCGTAAGGAGACTGGCACACCGCCTCTTCGAAGCTGATCGAAGAAGGGCAGAAACATTAGACAGTGCTGCGGGTGATGATGATCGCGATGAACATGCCGATCACGCCAAAGATCATAGCAAAGACTGCGGCCCATTGCGCGATGTCAGCCACTTTCCCACCCTTGGATTTTGCCCGATAGGCCCCCAGCAATGCTCCGAAAAACAAACCGCCGAGAGGATAAATCATGGGTTACGTCCCTTTTAGTGGATTAAGCGATGCGATTTCTCGCAGGCGTGCGCGGACATTCACGTCAGCGCCAAATCCGTAACGCGCCCAGCCCAGAGAGTCCATGCGCACAATGCGTGCTTCTGGAGCACGGCCCAGCATTTCGAGGGCTTCGGCCTTGAACATCATCAAAGTCGCCAGAAGGGCGGCGTTTTCATGGCTGCGGGCGATCGGAATTGAACTATCTGTCAGGTTCAACACGGCCTGTCCGTCCCCAGTAGAAAGGGCAAAGGCGGCAAGCTGTACTGAAACATGCGCTGCGTGAAGACGTGTTTCAGGGGAGCGGTTGTAGATGCGCAGGGATTCGTTGAAGGCTGATAGGGCGATATCGCTGTCATAGCCGACATTCAGGCGGCCAAAGGCGTAATGGGCAAAGCCATCGCGCGGGCCGGACCAGTTATGGGCCCCTGCAAGGCTCACTGCTTGGAGGGCCGCGTTGCGACGATTGTTGCCAGAAGACCCGCCTGTTAGGGCTGTCTCGATGTTTTCGATCCAATCGCGGGTGGTATCGTTTTGCGGTCGCGCGGGGCGGGTGTCACCTGCGGGGTTCTGGCGGCTGAGCACAGCGTTCAGACGTGCAGCGACTTGACCGCGTGTCATGCCATTAGAAAGGGCCGGGTCATAATAGGCCCGCAGGATCAACATATCAAAGCTGGTCAGGACGGCGTGGATGTTGTCGTCGTTGAAAACGGAATCCGACAGACGGTAGAGATCATTAAGCGGACCAAGAGCCTGCGCCAGTTCTTCGTGCAGGCAATCGCGGATTTCTTGTGGGGCCACATCGGATGGCACGAAAACAGCGGCGCGGTCACGACGTTCAAGCGTGGTCCAATCCACGGTTGGAGTGCGGCGCACGGATTTGAATTCTTCCCAAGATGACACGCGCGGCACGACAAAACAGGCGGCACGTGGCACTGCGGCGTTCAAAACGGCACGTGGAATTGCCTCAACAGTAATAGAGGCATCAGCCGCACCGGTCATAAAGATGTCGATGCCAGCCTCATTGCGGAATCGACCCAAAAGGGCGCGCAGATCCGGTGTCAGGCTTGGCGGGATTTGTCCGGTGACGCGGACCGTAATTGGAGCCTCAAAACGGGTCAGGCGCGCAATTGGGCGGCCACTTTCCATTTGAAAAGCGAGGTCCATGAAATCTTTGCCGATTTCGCGGTTAGACCGTGTTGGCGTGTTAACTGTATTGCCTGCGAAGGATCGCATCGGCGGTAAGCTGTCTTGCAGACCCATCGTGCGGGTGGGCAACGTTGGTGATTGCGGGGCGGGGGTACAAGCGGTCATGAACATGACCGACAGCGCCATCAGGCGACGGAATGTACGGTTCATACAATCCCCACTCTTGAAAGACGGCCAGACAGCGCGAAGGGATCGATTCCAGCAGGGTCCAACGCAACGGCGCTGGCCTTATGTAAGGTCAGTTCTTCGGTCCACACCTGTCCCGTCCGGGCATCTTCGGCCCGTGACGTGCGATGCTTTGCGACCGGCATTTTTGCCTTGGTCAACTCTGCTCTCCTTTTAGCTCAGTCCGGAACCTGCCAGTGGACTGAGGCCCGAGTTGGGGCGAAATTGGGCAATTCCGCGTCCAAATGCTCAGGCTCTTTATTTAAAGGGGAAACAGGGGGGGCTTTTCACCGAAAATCGGGGCGTTGCGCCGAGATTGGGGCGGTGTGTGATTCAAAAGACTCAATAGGTTAGTGGGTGTTCTTGATGTGACCACTAGATATGGTGCCAGACTTTCGCAGAAAGCCTGACGGCATATTTTCGAGGAGAATTTGAGCCCTTAACGCTGGCCGCGCACCATAAACGCGAGGCGTTCAAATAGGTGCACGTCCTGTTCGTTCTTCAGCAAGGCGCCATGCAATTTCGGCAACGCAGAGGCACCGTCTTTCTTGAGGTCTTCTGCCGTCAGGTCTTCGGCCAACAAAAGTTTCAGCCAATCCAGAACTTCGGATGTGCTGGGCTTTTTCTTGAGGCCCTGTTGTTCACGAATTTCGTAGAATTGTGTCAGCGCAGCCGTCAGCAAAGCATCCTTGATGCCGGGGTGGTGGACTTCGACGATCTTGCGCATTGTGTCCATGTCCGGAAACTGGATGTAGTGAAAGAAACAGCGGCGCAGGAAAGCGTCTGGCAGTTCTTTTTCGTTGTTGGACGTAATGATGATGATCGGGCGCTGGGTGGCGGTCACGGTTTCGCCGGTCTCATAGACGTGGAATTCCATCCGGTCGAGCTCTTGCAGCAGGTCATTGGGGAATTCGATATCAGCTTTGTCGATTTCATCAATCAAAAGCACCACACGGCCTTCGGTCTGGAATGCCTGCCAGAGTTTGCCCTTTTTGATGTAGTTGGATACGTCGTTGACCTTGTCGTCGCCAAGCTGACTGTCGCGCAGACGGCTAACGGCATCATATTCGTATAGGCCTTGTTGGGCTTTGGTGGTGGACTTGATGTGCCATTCGATCATCGGCAGACCAAGGGCCGCACTCACCTGTCGCGCGAGTTCGGTTTTGCCGGTTCCGGGTTCCCCTTTGACAAGAAGGGGGCGCTCTAGTGTCACAGCGGCGTTGACAGCGACCGTTAGATCATCGGTTGCAACATAGGTCTCGGTTCCGGAAAAACGCATAAGGTGCTCAATTGTCCTGATTTTCAGCAATGTTCACGGTAACATCTCAGCAGGTGGCTTCAACCCATGAAAAGTTGATTGCCAAGGGGGTGACACACTGCCTGTGAGGGAGTAAACGGTGCTTGAAGAGAGGGCAATATATTGTCAAACGATCAAGATATCTCAACATCGACGACCTCCAAGGGAGCCAAGATGAAAGCTGAAACATTCCTGCCGGACGATTATAAACCAGCAGAAAACGAGCCGTTTATGAACGATAAGCAGCTCGAATATTTCCGCCGCAAGTTGTTGACCTGGCGTTCCGAGATTATGGAAGACAGCCGCGACACCATCGAATCTATGAAAGATGGCACGCGTAATATTCCCGACGTCGCAGATCGCGCTTCGGAAGAAACCGATCGCGCGTTGGAATTGCGGACCCGTGATCGCGAACGCAAGCTGGTTGCTAAAATCGATGGTGCATTGCGCCGCATCGACGAAGGCGAGTTCGGTTATTGTGACGTTACGGGTGAGCCAATCAGCCTGAAACGTCTGGATGCCCGTCCAATCGCGACCATGAGCCTTGAGGCGCAAGAGCGCCACGAGCGGCGCGAAAAGGTCCACCGGACGGATTGATCCTTTAATGACAGAATTATCGACACACCAGCATGGCGGCCTCAATCGGGGTCGCCATGTTTCGATTGTAGGGGGCGGCATTGGCGGTCTGACCTGCGCGCTGGCCTTTGCGCGCAGCGGGGCGCGGGTGGACGTACATGAACAGGCGCCAGAGATTGGCGAAGTCGGGGCAGGGATCCAGATCACACCCAACGGCGCACGCGTGTTTGAGGCCTTGGGGCTGGACGGCGCCGCAGTTGAGGCCGCTTCGATAAAATCCAAGGCTGTGCTGCCGATGGATGGGCTAACGGGACGACAGATCACTCGGTTTGATCTGACATCTCTGGACGGACCCGCATATCGGTTCTACCACCGTGCCAGTTTGATTGGGTTGCTACTGGATGCTTGTCGCGACGCGGGCGTGGTGATCCATCTGGGTTCAAAGATCACCGTTGATGAGGTTGACGGTGATCTGGTCGTGGGCGCAGAAGGCATTCATTCGCAAACGCGCGCTCTGTTGAATGGCCTACAAGAGCCGTTCTTTACAGGGCAGGTGGCGTGGCGGGCCATGGTGGATGCGCCAGATGCAGACGCGGTTGCGCGGATCTGGATGGCGCCAAACCGTCATGTCGTGACCTATCCGCTGAAGGGCGGGCTGCTGAATATCGTGGCGGTGCTAGAACGCCAACAATGGGCACCCGAAGGCTGGGCACACCCCGATGATGCAGGCAATTTGCGCCACGTTTTTCGGGACGGCGCACCGGAATTGAAAGGCATATTGTCGAAAGTCGACGAGGTGCATCTGTGGGGGTTGTTCCGCCATCCCGTGGCCGAGCAATGGCACAACGACACCGTCGCAATCCTTGGGGATGCCGCGCATCCAACACTTCCGTTTTTGGCGCAGGGCGCGAATATGGCGATCGAGGATGCGTTTGTTCTGTCGCGATGCTGTGATGAGGCGGCAGATATTGCCAGTGCTCTTGCCACGTATCAGGCTGATCGTAAGCCGCGTGTCTCCCGTGCGATTGATGCTGCAAATGCCAATGCACGGAACTATCACCTGTCTGGAATTAGGCGAGGTCTTTCACATACTGCCTTGAAAATAATCGGGAAAACTGCGCCGAATGCATTTCTAAACCGGATGGACTGGCTTTATGGGTGTGATGTGACGACGGATCGTCGCTAAGCTGCGCTTGCGCCCCGCCCACCGTCCCATCCTATGCGTCGAGATCGACCCAGACAGGAACGTGGTCAGAGGGCTTTTCTCGGCCCCGTACTTCGGATTCGATCCAACAGTCATTGAGTAGGTCAGCACACTGATTTGACAACAAAAAGTGGTCAATGCGGATGCCGTCATTGCGATCCCACGCGCCCGCTTGGTAGTCCCAGAACGAGTAGTGCCCGGCGCCGCTGTGGCACGCGCGGAAGGCTTCTGTCAGCCCAAGGTTCAGCAAGCGGCGAAAGGCTGCGCGACTGTCTGGTCGAAACAGGGCATCATCCGTCCATGCCTCGGGGCGTTTGGCGTCTTCTGGCTGCGGAATTATGTTGTAATCTCCGGCCATTAGGAAAGGCTCTTCAAGTTTCATGAGCTCTTCTGCTCGCGTCTTGAGGCGTTCCATCCAGCGCAGTTTGTAGTCGTATTTCGGTCCCGGTGCTGGATTGCCGTTGGGCAAGTACAGGCCGCAGATGCGGATGGCTTTGTCGCCGATGACCGTCGCCTCGATGTAGCGGGCTTCGATGTCGTCAACGCCTTCGCGGCCTGCACCCTCACCACCGGGCAATCCACGGGTGACGTCTTCGAGCGGGAGTTTGGACAGGATCGCGACCCCGTTGAAACCCTTTTGGCCGTGGGTTTCGACAGTATATCCCATGTTTTCAAAGTGTTCGCGCGGGAAGCCTTCGTCGACGGATTTGATTTCTTGCAAAAGGGCAACGTCTGGCTGCGACCCTTCTAGCCATTCAGTCAGCGCGCCGATGCGCGCCTTGACGCCGTTGATATTAAATGTCGCGATTTTCATGGTGCAGCCCTCGGTTTGTGACGCTGTTTTGCCAGCCTCACGTCAAAGGCACAACCTACATCGAGAAACTGACGCCACAGCCACAAGAGCTGGATGCGTTGGGGTTTTCGATGACAAAGCGTGCGCCGATCAACTCTTCTGTGAAATCGATGGTCGCATCGGTCAGGAAGGGAAGGGAAATACTGTCGATAATGACTTTTTCACCGGCGCCTTCGAGAACCAGATCATCGTCTTTGGGGGTGTCCAGATCGATCTCGTATTGGAAGCCGGAACAGCCGCCGCCCTCAACTGCGATGCGTAGGGCTTTGCCGTCCGCATTCGCGCCGATCTCGGACAGGCGCTCAAAGGCGCGCGAGGTCACTTTAGGGGGAAGAGTCAGCATGATTGCGGCCTTTAGGTTGGATGATGGTTTCAATATAGGTGGGGCAGGCAGAGGCGACAAGGCAGTGTCGTCCATGACGCAACGATTGGGACAGATTATGACGGCGAGTTACGCTTGCAGTCCAGCGCAAACGCGCGGGCGGCTTTACCCTGAAGATGAAAGTGAATTTCGCTCTCCGTTTCAGAGGGATCGCGATCGGATCATTCATGCATCCGCATTTCGGCGGCTAAAGCACAAAACCCAAGTTTTTGTGGAACATGAGGGTGATTATTTTCGCACCCGTCTGACCCATTCGATCGAAGTTGCTCAGGTTGCCCGCACTATTGCAGGCACTTTGGGTCTGAACGGAGAACTGACCGAGGCCGTCGCTTTGGCCCACGACCTTGGGCACACGCCGTTTGGCCACACAGGCGAGGATGCGTTGGGCGAGCTGATGAAGCCTTACGGTGGCTTTGATCACAATGCGCAGGCGATCCGCATCGTGACGTCGCTTGAAAGGCATTATGCCGAGTGGGACGGGCTGAACCTGACGTGGGAGACCTTAGAGGGGATCGCCAAACACAACGGGCCTGTTGGCGAACCGGTGCCTTATGCGCTCGCCGATTATAACGAACGCCATAATCTGGAACTGCAAACCCATGCCAGTGCCGAAGCACAGGTTGCGGCGTTGGCGGACGATGTGGCCTACAATCACCACGATATTCATGACGGGTTGCGGGCGGAATTGTTCAGCACGGATGATCTGTTGCACCTGCCCATCGTCGGGGCCTGTTTTCGTGAAGTGGATGCAAAGTACCCGAGCCTTGATAAATACCGCCGTCGTCACGAAGCCTTGCGGCGCTTCTTTGGGGTGTTGGTTGAGGATGTGATCAACGTCAGTCGTGCCAACCTTGCCGAGCTTGGCCCGCAAACCTGCGCAGATATTCGCGGCGCGGGCCGGATGATGGTGCAGTTTTCACCTGAATTATGGTCTGATCTTAAGGTCGTGCGTAAGTTCTTGTTTACACAGATGTATCGCGCACCAAGCGTGGTGAAGATGCGGGCTGACGTGACGCAAGTTGTCGAAGACCTGTTCCCGCTTTTCATGACCCAGCCCGAGCATCTGCCAAAACAATGGCGCAAAGACGTGGCGGCGGCGGCGGATGAAACTGCTTTGGCACGGATCGTGTCTGATTACATTTCGGGCATGACAGACCGTTTCGCGATTGAGACCCATGAGCGCCTGATGGGTTAGGCGCGGCGGCGCAGGAGCGCCGCGATGACGGTAAGATAAATCATTGCGAAAACGGCTACGCCGATTGAGACCTCAAGGTTGAGAGGTGCGAAGGCGCTCGGGTAGTCAACGTAGTGCGCCGGCATTCCGATCCTGCCCAAGTGAAACAGCGGTATTACCCAAATACAGAGTGATGTGACGATAGTTGTTGGAATGGCCCAGACCTTCCACCGTTGAAGGGGGGCATCTCTCGTAAACAGCAGGAGCGCGGGGAGGGCAAACCATGCAAGCCCCATGGGGAACAGGTACTGAATGGCGATAATTGCCATGGTGCCGTTCAGCGCAAGACCATCGGTTGTCTGTGCGAGGGCGGCAGGCGTTACAGTGATAAAGACAACGCCAAAGGTCATAATAATCAGCCAAGGGCGGCGCTCGGCCATCAATGACAGCGCGGCGCAAACGAGAAATGGAACCACGAGGGCCGCAATCCAAAGCCACGCATATGGCACGGTGATCATATGCATTGAGCGGGTCGTGAGCAGCAAGGCGGCAATGACAGTCACGAGGCCAACGACGCTCATGAACCGGAATTTTGGGAGTGTCGACGCCATCGCGTAGACCCCGAGGTACAGCATGGCATTTGCGGGCAGGGCGATCATTTGCCCGACATGTCCGAGCAAGAACGGGTCGAGGCCGGGAAACATCTGAAGCA
Source organism: Octadecabacter sp. B2R22 (assembly GCF_018861045.1). Taxonomy (GTDB): domain Bacteria; phylum Pseudomonadota; class Alphaproteobacteria; order Rhodobacterales; family Rhodobacteraceae; genus Octadecabacter. The sequence continues at coordinate 1,008,656 of NZ_JAHKQJ010000007.1, read as the reverse complement.
ATAAAGACGTGGGTGTATAGAGCGGCGGATAGAGGATCCAGCCCACTCCTGCGCCGGGGGATTCAGCGGTTTCCAGTCCGATGGGCGGTAATGTGAGTAAGATCACCAAGACGGTAAGGCTGACGCTAAGAACAAGGCCCAACCACATAAACAGGGCTGATAAGAGCGCGCCTTTGTCACGCGATGCAGATGACAATGCAGTTCCGACAAGCATTACAGCCAGAAAACACGTCAATCTGTGGACCTGTACAAAGGCAAGGTACTGATATCCATCCGGCTGTGCGTCATGGGTCAGAAAAAGCGAAGCACCGGGGGATGCGAGTTCCCAACGGATGACGAATGCGGTGAGCGCAACACCAAGAGCTGCCAAACAAGATAGAGAGAACAAGATACGGGTCATGCAAGCCTCGTTGACGTTTGTTGCCATGGTGCTAAACGGACAGTTCCCAGAAAGGAAGCACCATGAACCTGTTCGCCGATATCCGCAGCACCGTGATTACCTGCCTTGAGGCTATGACGGCCGAAGGCATTTTGCCCGAAGGGCTTGATTTTGCCAACGTTGCGGTCGAACCACCACGCGATGCAAGTCATGGTGATATGGCGACCAATGCGGCGATGGTTTTGGCCAAGCCTGCCAAAGCCAAACCGCGTGACATTGCTGATGCGCTGGCCGCTAAGCTGGCCGCAGACCCCCGTATCGCGGGTGTCGAGGTCGCAGGGCCAGGGTTCTTGAACCTGCGTTTGAATGCGAACGTTTGGGCGGGGGTGGTTAAGGCCGCGTTGAGCGATCCTGCGTTCGGCAAGTCCACTTTGGGTGCGGATAAGAAAATTAACGTCGAATACGTAAGTGCGAACCCGACAGGGCCGTTGCACGTGGGTCACACGCGCGGCGCGGTTTTTGGCGATGCTTTGGCGTCTCTGCTGGATTACGCGGGCTACGACGTCACGCGCGAATACTACATCAACGATGGTGGCGCGCAGGTCGATGTTTTGGCGCGCTCCGTCTATTTGCGCTACCTTGAGGCCCACGGCCAAGAGGTGACGTTTGAAGATGGAACATATCCTGGTGAGTATCTGATCGAGGCTGGCGAGGCTTTGAAAGCCAAGGTTGGCGATGCTTATATCGACAAGGGCGAACAGTATTGGTTGGAAGACGTACGCGAGTTCGGCACCGACGCAATGATGCAGATGATCCGCGATGATCTGGCGTCTATCGGTGTGAAGATGGACGTCTTCTATTCCGAGAAATCACTATACGGCACCGGTCGGATCGAAGCTGCGATTAAGGATCTTGATGACAAAGGCCTGATCTATCGCGGCACGCTTGAGCCGCCAAAAGGTAAGCTGCCAGAAGATTGGGAAGCGCGTGAACAGACCCTGTTCAAGTCCACTGATTTTGGCGATGATGTCGATCGTCCGATCCAAAAGTCTGACGGCGCTTGGACCTATTTTGCACCCGATATCGCGTACCATTTTGATAAAGTTACCAGAGGCTTCGACGAACTAATTGATGTGTTTGGTGCCGACCACGGCGGATACGTTAAGCGGATGAAGGCGGCTGTTGCTGCGTTGTCTGGCAACAGCGTTCCGCTGGATATCAAGCTCACCCAACTGGTGAAGTTGTTCAAGAATGGTGAGCCGTTCAAAATGTCCAAACGGGCGGGCACGTTCATTATGTTGCGCGATCTGGTTGAACAGGTTGGCAGCGATGTAACGCGGTTCCATATGCTGACGCGCAAAAACGACGCGCCGCTTGATTTTGATTTCGACAAAGTCACGGAACAATCCAAAGACAACCCGGTTTTCTACGTTCAATACGCCAGCGCGCGGGTTCATTCTGTGCTGCGCAAAGCCGCTGAGGCGGGGATTGATACGTCTGATCTGGCGGCGGCTGACATGGCGCTTGCGGCGTCCGAGGCCGAGTTGACCCTTGCTGCGAAGATCGCGGAATGGCCGCGCTTGGTGGAAATTGCGGCTAAGGGCCACGAACCGCACCGTATTGCATTCTACCTGTATGATCTGGCGTCTGAGGTGCACGCACTTTGGAATCGTGGCAACGACGATGTGTCTTTGCGGTTCCTGCAAGAAGACGATGTCCCGGCGTCACAGGCGAAAATCGCCCTCATTCGTGCCGCCAGCGTTGTAATTTCTCACGGTTTGGGTATCTTGGGCGTAACTCCAGCGGAAGAGATGCGCTAAAGCGCACGTGTCTGGGGCCAAGAGGCGTTAAATAGTAGCGGATAAATCCGTTCAGTGAGGCAGACACATGGCAGATTTTACAGCGGGCCCAAATGGGGCAGGCTCAGGGACTCCGTCCGGTTTTGGAGCAGGCAAATACGTAAACGTGGCAGCCGCCGCGATTTCGGTTGCTCTCATCGGTGGCGTTGGAGTTTGGGGTTTTAAGCTTTTGATGCGGGATGTGACCGGGGTTCCGGTTGTTCGTGCAATGGAAGGCGAGATGCGTGTCGCGCCCGAAAATCCGGGCGGTGAAATTGCCAGCCATGTCGGATTGTCTGTTAACTCCGTCCCCGCAGAGGGGGGGGCCGCTGAACCCGAGGATCGTTTGGTTCTCGCGCCGAGCAACGTAAACCTTCAGGCCGAAGATATGGACGTCGCACCGACGATCGCAGAGGCAAGCGAAGTCGTTGTGGCCGACGCACCCGAAGCTGTTGACCCACTGGCCCAAGCCGTGCCCGCAACCTTGACCGAAACAACAGAAGTGGAATCTGAACAGATTGCTGCTTTGGCAACGCCTGTAGATCCGTCGACGCCGTTGACTGCCAATGACATTTTGGCACTGGCAGACCAGATCGCGGCAGGGGCCAACCCGATGACAGATTTGGCCGAAGGTCAGGATGTCCCGATCGAAGTCGCCGTGAATGGTGTGACTGTTGATCCCGACATTATTCCTGATGCGGTGCCAGGTGTGCGCCGATCTCCGCGTCCGACATCGCGCCCTGCAAACCGCCCAGTGGCCGCGGCGGTTATCCCTGCAGCCGCAACCGCGACAGCGGCGGCGCCGACAACTACGGTTGTGGCCTCCGCCAGCGGCATAACCGGCCAAGTCACAACAACACCGATCCCTGTTGGCACGAAGTTGGTGCAGCTGGGTGCCTTTGACAGCGCTGATATCGCAGCCGCGGAGTGGGTCCGTATGACGGGCCGTTTCCCGGACTTCTTTGACGGTAAGGAACAAGTTATCCAGCAGGCAACGTCTGGTGGCCGGACGTTCTTCCGCTTGCGCGCAACTGGGTTTGCAGACCTAAGCGATGCACGTCGCTTTTGTGCGGCAATGTCGGCTGAAGGTGCTGCCTGTATTCCGGTTGTGGTGCGTTAAGTGACCTTCGGAGCTGCGATCTTTGGCCCCGAAGGGCCAGAGATAACTGATTGGGAACGCGCGTATTTTCGCGACTATAAGCCGTTTGGCTTTATCCTGTTTGCCCGCAATGTGGAAAATCCAGATCAATTGAAACGCCTTTGCGGTGACCTGCGCGAGGCGGCGGGGCATGATGCGCCTATTTTGGTGGACCAAGAAGGCGGTCGCGTACAGCGGCTGCGTGCGCCTCATTGGCGCCAATGGTTGCCGCCACTTGAACAAATGGAACAGGCAAGCGATCCAATGCGCGCCATGTGGCTGCGCTATAGGATCATTGCAGAGGAACTGCGCACTGTTGGCATCGATAGCAATTGTGCACCGTGTGCCGATATTACGGCGCGGCTGACACACCCGTTTTTGCGTAACCGCTGCTATGGCGGCGATGCTGTGACGGTGATGGATGCGTCGCGGGCGGTTGCGGACGCGCATTTGGCAGGCGGGGTTCTTCCTGTCGTCAAACATATTCCGGGCCATGGCCGTGCGACGGTGGACAGCCATAAGAACTTACCGACCGTGACAGCGACCCGAGAAGAGTTGGATCGCGAAGATTTCGCACCATTCAAGGCGCTTGCCGATCTACCACTGGGAATGACCGCGCATATCGTGTTCGAAGACATCGACGATAGCGCACCTGCAACAACCAGCCGCGTGATGATGGATGTGATCCGCCATGACATTGGTTTTAATGGGTTGTTGATGACAGATGACATCGGAATGGAAGCCCTGTCAGGGGATGTGGCACAACGATCTTCGGCATCTATCGCGGCGGGATGTGACGTGATTTTGCATTGCTGTGGTGATGCTGCAGAAATCGTTCAGGTCGGCGAAGCCGCGGGTCAAATGACTGATGCAGCACAAGCCCGCGCAGAAGCGGCCTTGTTGATGCGCAAATCACCAACGCCCGTTGACATTGACGCCCTGTCAGAGGAATTTGACGACCTATTGAACTAAGCATCCAGTTTGAGGTGCTGGGGCCTGCGTTAGGCCCTTATATGGGGCGTTATGTCGGATACCACAGGCCAATTGACCATGGACGTAAGCGACCGCCTTGCAGCGGAAGCGCTGATTGTGGACGTGGACGGCTTTGAAGGGCCGCTTGATCTATTGCTAACGCTGTCACGGACCCAAAAGGTCGATCTGCGCCAAATCTCTGTGCTGGCCTTGGCGCAGCAATATCTGGCGTTTATCGACAAAGCGCGGGATTTGCGACTGGAACTGGCGGCTGATTACCTCGTGATGGCGGCATGGCTGGCGTTCCTTAAGTCTCGTTTGTTGTTGCCCCCCGATCCCAGCGAAGAGGGGCCAAGCGGCGAAGAACTGGCCGCGCATTTGGCGTTCCAGCTCGAACGGTTGTCTGCGATGCGCGATCACGCAGCAAAACTGATGGCCCGCGACCAATTGGGGCGTGACTTTTTCGCACGCGGCATCACCGAAGACGTGACCCGAACGCGCCGTGTGACATATACCGCGACACTGTTGGATTTGATGCAAGGTTATGCGCGGATCAGAACCAAAGACGAATTCCGCCCCTTCGTGATGGACCGCGACCGCGTGTTCACAATGGAAGAGGCATTGGGCCGTATGCGCGGGTTGATCGGCTTTGCGGGCGATTGGACCGATATTCTATCCTACCTGCCTGAAGGCTGGGAAATGGACCCTGTGAAACGGCGTTCAGCCACAGCCAGCACGTTTGCGGCGTCCTTGGAATTGGCCAAAGAAGGCAAGATTGAACTGCGGCAAGGCGATGTGTTCGCGCCGATCCAGATCAGAAAGAAAGACCGATGAGCGAAGATCAAACGCCAGCCAACATTGCGGAACAGCCCGAAGAAAGCCTGTTCGAAGCCCCGCCAATGGGCGAACAAGAACGCATGGTCGAAGCGATCTTGTTTGCGAGTGCGGAACCTGTGACCGTCAAAGAACTTGCTGGGCGGATGCCCCATGGGTGCGACCCTGCAGAAGCCTTGGTGCATCTCCGTAGACGCTATGAGGGACGCGGTGTGACCCTTATTAAGGTAGGCGATGCTTGGGCAATGCGAACGGCGCCTGATCTTGGGTTTTTGATGCAAAAGGAAACGGTTGAGACCCGCAAACTGTCACGTGCGGCCGTCGAAACATTGGCGATTGTGGCCTATCATCAGCCTGTCACCCGCGCAGAAATCGAAGAAATTCGCGGCGTAAGCGTGAGCCGCGGAACCGTAGACCAGCTGATTGAATTGGAATGGATCCGCTTTGGTCGTCGGCGCATGACACCTGGACGGCCTGTGACCTTTGTTGTCACGCAGGATTTCTTGGATCACTTCGGTCTGGAAAGCGCGCGCGACTTGCCTGGATTGAAAGAACTGCGCTCTGCTGGCTTGCTCGAAAGCCGCCCTGCACCAAGCTTGGCAACCGACGAGGAAAGCGAAGACGGGGACGACGATGAGAACCAGTCCGAGATGTTTGACGAGGCATAAGGTGGCTGTCGCCCTCAAAATGCCGAAATTTCCTGAGAAAACTTGGGAAATGGGCTGATTACGACTATGTAGGTCCCAATGATCGGAGAATGATCCATGGAACGACTTCTGAATATGATCCTGCGACGCCTTATGAATAAGGGCATTAACAGCGGTATGCGGGCGATGTCCAAGCGCGGACAAAGTGACAGTGATGAAAGCCAAGAGGCGCGTAAAATGAACCGCCAAGGCCAGCAAAACACCCGTGGACTGCGCCAAGCGACGCGCATGTTGCGCCGTATCAGTAAGTTCTAATTGCGCCATTAGTGATTTTTTCAGCATCGGCATTGCATAAAACCCCTGATTGAAATCAGGAGGCTGCCATGCCGTTCATTCAAACTGCAAATTCACATCCGAAAACTCGGTGCGATGGATCGGTTACCCTGATCCGTCAAGCATTACGGCTGCGCATTCCGCTGGCCGTTGCCGCGATGACGTTTGCAGGGCTTGGTTTGGTGGTCAATCGACTTGGACCAAATGTCCTTGGCGGCTTTTTTGACGGGGCGGCATCTACCCACCCCATGACGGCCTATTGTTTGTTCGCGCTTGGCTACTGGGTTGTGCGGATGAAACGGTTTGGTCATGTCTCGTTTGGGCGCAACCTTGTCGCGGGGATGGTTTTGATGTTCTGCACCGCGCGGGTGATGAGCGCGGCACTCTCGGCCTTGGCCGGCGCGCCTCCGCTTGCGGTTTTCGGGCCCGCGGGGCCCTTTAGTGGATATTTCAGCGTCGAAGCCGCCATGGCACTCGGGGCTTTTGCGGCAGCCGCCCTCGCGCGCCGCAACCATGGCCGTATTGGCATGGCGTTTCTGATTTGCGGCTTGGGTGTGGTTTACAACACCGTGGTTGAGGTCGCATATGGGGTGACCTTTTTCCGTGGTGAGGTCAGCTTGTTTACCCAGCTGGGGTTGATCGCAGCCGCAATTGCAATGCTGAGCGTTTATGTAAACCGCCCGTTTGTGCGCGTCTCGTTTTTGGTGGGGGATTTGGGCAGTCAAACCCGCATGATGGCAGCCGCAGCGACGGTGGTTCCGCTTTTGGGCGGCTTTGTTCTACATGCCATCATGCCGATTGGTACAAACGGGTTTCCCGCTGAGGCCGCGATGACGTCCGCGGTGACATGGACGCTGTTGGTGATCCTGTTTGGCTCGTCCGCGCGATTGGAAAGCACAGCGGCATGGCGCAGGCGCGTTGAACGCGAAATCGCCATGCAAAGCCGGATCGATCCGCTCACCAAAGCGTTGAATCGGTTTGGGATGATGGAAACCATGGAAGGTGCGTGGCTCAGCCATCGCAGTGCCGGAGAGATGTTTGGACTCATTCTTGTCGACCTGGATTATTTTCAGCGCCTGAATGACACGTTTGGACATGACACAGCAGATGACGCGCTTGCGCGGGTCTCGGCGACGTTGTTGCCGCAACTGCGTGACACCGATGCAATGGGGCGTTGGGGGCAAGGTGAGTTCATGATTCTTCTCAAGATCAAGGAACCAAGCGATCTTAAGATCGTGGTTACACGCTTGCGCCGCGCCATTGAAAACATGGAAAGCCAGTTTGCTGCGGGGCTTGATGGAATGCCAGCTCAGATCACGGCCTCTTTCGGGGTGAGCGAGATTCTTGAAAGTGATCATGGACCATCAGACGCCGTCAGCCGTGCGGATCTTGCCCTTACATGGTCTAAAGACGCGCGTGATAAGGCTCTTGATCGTCAGATCGAACGGCCAACCGCGCACGCGGCAGTTGCTTAATAGAATGTCTTGTTAGGATTTGAAATGTTTAGATAATTTTAGGCCCTGGCCTTGATAGTTTGATTTGATGTCTTGGCCATAAAGCGCCGCAGGTGTCTGAGACATGTGCTCATAGACCAAACGCCCGACGACCTGACCGTGTTCCAACACAAAAGGCGCCTCATGGCAGCGGACTTCAAGAACGCCGCGTGATCCGGATCCTCCGGCGCTGTCCCATCCAAAGCCGGGGTCAAAGAAGCCCGCATAATGGACGCGAAATTCACCAACCATCGCAAGATAGGGAGCCATTTCCGCTGCGCAATCTGGTGGGATGGCGATGGATTCTCGGCTGACCAGAATATAAAACGCACCGGGGTCGAGGATGATGCGCCCCTCAGTCGTGTGCACTTCTTCCCAAAAATCTGCGGGGTCATAGTGGTTCAGCTGCGACAGATCGATGACGCCTGTGTGGGGTTTCGCGCGATACCCGACGAGGTCCCCTTCGTGTGGCAAAAGGTCGACCGAAAACCCGAGGCCGTCGGAGATGACGGCGTCACCGTCTACGATTGGGGTCTTGGCGTGCAAGGCGACGAGTTCTTCATCAGACATAAAGGATTTGCCCTGACGAAAGATGATCTGATTCAACATCAAGCCGGGTTTTACCAAAACAGAAAACGAACGGGGGCAGATTTCTACGAACAACGGGCCGTCATAGCCCTCTGGCACGCGATCAAATTCAACGCCGTTGTCCGTAATGATCCGCGTCAACAGATCGAGCCGCCCAATTGAGGATTTGGCGCTGGCGGCGGCGGTCATGCCTTGGGGCAGGGACAAGCGTTCCATCAGGGGAACGACATAGACGCAGCCTTTTTCAAGGACCGCCCCATCTGTCAGGTCAATCTCGTGCATGGTGAATTGCTCAAGGCGTTCGCTGACATTGTGGCCGCGCCCCGCAAGGAAAGACGCGCGCACACGGTAAGCGCGGGTCCCAAGACGTAGATCAAGGGACGCGGGTTGCACCTGACCGGTCTGAAACACGTCGGTCGCGCCAATTGCGCCCGTTTGCATGAGCATTTCGATTTGGGTGTCAGAAAGAACGCCTGTTTTCATGTCAAACCTTTGATCTTGGTGCAAAAACGCCCACCAACGCAAAAGCGTGGCGGGCGGTTTTGAAGTTGGTCGGGCTAGCAGGACTCGAACCTGCGACCTTCCGTCCCCCAGACGGACGCGCTACCAGGCTGCGCCATAGCCCGACTTGGAGCACGTCATATCGCATATGTGCGGTAGGGCAAGGCGTAAAACGCACCAATCGCACGCCTAGCGCGTCTCGATACGGTCGCGCAGTTTCTGCATCCGTGTAAGCAGTGGCGCAATTTCACCAGCGCGTTTGGACAGGCTATCAGCTTGGGTCTTTTGCAGGAGATGGAAGATCCGCGCGGGCGCTTTGCTGTCGCTGTCTGACGGATCAGACGGGATGTCCAGTTTGACGACAGGGACAGGGGTGGGCTCTGGATCCGCTGCTGGTTCATCGTCTTGTGCTTTGGCTGGTGTGCTCGCGGATAGGTTCAGAGACAAAGCTGGGCCTTTTGTGTCTTCGGCGGCGGGCGGCAGGCTTACGACATTGGTGGTTCCAACGTCCTTCGATTCTGCCTGTGCCTTCTCGGGCTCAGGGGTCGCTTCTGGCTTTGCGTCGTCTTCAGACGTAGCTTCAACCGGAGCGGCGTCTTCGACGGGAGCCGGTTTATCTGGAGCGGCCTCAACGGGGGTCACATCGACCACGTCTTCTTCTTTTTGGGCTTCGATGGTTTCCAAGATGTCTGCGCCGATAGCGGTTACGTGTTTAACGCCCTGTTCACGCAGAGTTTTTTGCGCACCTTTGATGGTCATTCCATCTTCGTGCAGCAGCTTTTTGATGCCAGCCAGCAGGTGCAGATCACCAGGGCGATAATAGCGTCGCCCGCCCGCCCGCTTTACGGGTTTCACTTGGCTGAATTTGCTTTCCCAAAACCGCAGCACATGCGCAGGGGTGTCCAGCGCATCAGATACTTCGGAGATGGTACGAAAAGCGTCGCGGGATTTAGACATCCCAGCGCCCCTTACTTATTGCCCGCTGCGACGCGGTCTTTCATAAGGTGGCTTGGGCGAAAACTCAGCACGCGGCGTGGTGTGATTGGAACCTCTTCACCAGTCTTTGGGTTACGACCAACGCGGGCAGCTTTGTCGCGAATAGAGAATGTTCCAAACGAAGAAATCTTTACGCTGTCGCCGTTCGCGAGTGCATCCGACATATGTGTCAAAACGCTTTCAACCAGATCGGCGCTTTCGTTGCGCGACAGGCCTACTTCTTCGTGGACGGCGTCGGCAAGATCCATACGCGTAAGTGTCTTATCAGTCATCGTGTCCCCCTGATGTTTCAGCAACATTAGGCTAAGGGGAAAAGATAAGTCAATAACAGGGGCTTGCCTGATGTTGGTTACATCGGAAATCTGCTTACCAGCGTAGAACGACCGCGCCCCATGCCAAGCCACCGCCGATGGCTTCGGCGACGGTCAGGTCACCCTGTTTGATTTGGCCTCGCTCAACCCCGACCGACATGGCGAGAGGGATAGACGCAGCGGATGTATTGCCGTGATCTTGGACTGTGACGACGACTTTATCCATGGAGACGCCAAGCTTCTTAGCCGTGCCTTGGATGATGCGGATGTTTGCCTGATGCGGGACGATCCAGTCAACGTCATCGTGGCCAAGCCCGGCTTTCGTGAGGGCTGTATCGGCAGTTGATGCAAGCTTTTCAACGGCTTGGCGGAAGAGGGCGTTGCCTTGCATTTTGATGAAGCCGGTCTGGTTGGACACCATCCCACCGTCCACATATAGCATATCGCGGTAGCGCCCATCCGAGTTGAGGTCGACGCCAAGGATGCCGCGGTCGCTGGAATCGCCTGTTCCTGACACACCCTCGAGGATCAGCGCACCAGCGCCATCCCCGAACAGCACACAAGTGCCGCGATCCGTGAAGTCCAAGATGCGAGAAAACGTTTCTGCACCAATCACCAAGACGCGTTTGGCCTGACCGGAAATAATCATGCCGTTGGCATTGGCCAAGGCGTACACAAAACCCGCACAGACGGCCTGAATGTCGTAGGCAAACCCTTGGGTCATCCCGAGTTTTTGCTGAATCATCGTGGCGGCAGACGGGAATGTCAGGTCCGGCGTAGAGGTCGCGACGACTACAGCGTCTATGTCGTCGGGCTCAAGCCCCGCCATTTCTAGCGCTTTTTGAGCCGCTTTGGTGCCAAGGTCGGACGTGAATTCGTCGTCGGCTGCAAAATGGCGACGTTCAATACCGGAACGGGTTTTGATCCATTCATCAGTGGTGTCGAGCGTGTCTTCAAAATGGCTGTTTGGAACAACGCGGTCAGGCAGGTAGTGGCCTACGCCACGAACGATTGCACGGATGGTCATTGTATTTGTCAGTCCTTTGCCGCGCTCAGGGCGGTTTCTTCCGTAGCGGCATCTTGGGCAAGGACAGCGGCTGATGCAACCCGCGCGGCCAGCTTGTCTGAAAATCCAGACCGCCCGAGTTGTGCTGCAAGCGTTACAGCGGCGGCAACGCCTGTCGCATCGGCACCTCCGTGGCTTTTGACGACAGTGCCGTTCAGGCCCAGGAAAACCCCACCGTTCACACGGCGCGGGTCGATTTTCTTCTTCAATCGGCCCAAGGACGTTGCGGCGAGCAGGGCGGCAATGCGCGAAAAGGGTGTGGCTTTGAATGCGGAGCGTAGGGAATCAGAAATAAAGTTCGCTGTTCCTTCGCCGGTTTTGAGCGCAATATTGCCGGTGAACCCGTCTGTCACGATGACATCGGCGCGGTTTTTGGGCAAGTCGCCGCCTTCAACGAATCCCACATATTCAAATTCACCACGCGGTGCTGCGTCGCCAATCATTTCATGCGCGACTTTAAGCTCGGCGCGGCCTTTGTGTTCTTCGGTTCCGACGTTCAAAAGACCGACTCTCGGCGTTTCAAGGCCAAGGCCATTTCGCGCGTAAGAGGCTCCCATCAAGGCGTAAGTCAACAAGTCTTCTTCGTCGGCGCGAATGTCAGCGCCCGCATCCAGCATCACATTGAAGCCGACTTTGTTGGTGGAAGGCCATAGGCAGGCAATGGCAGGGCGGTTCACGCCTTCTGCTTTGCGCAGGCGGATCATCGACACCGCCATCAACGCACCGGTGTTGCCGCAGGACACACAAACAGAAGCCGCGCCATCGCGGACGGCGTCAATTGCGGACCACATTGACGTCTTTTTGCCGTGGCGCATCACGTGGGACGGCTTATCGGTCATCGAAACCACATCAGGCGCATCTACGATGGTCACTGAGTCTGAGATTTTTCGCTTGGATACCAAAGGTTTGAGCTGTGGCTTCGGGCCGTGCAGCAAGATTTCAACGTCAGGGTTCTTACGCAAAAACTTAGCAAGGCCCGCGACTACTGGCGCGGGCCCTTCGTCGCCGCCCATGGCGTCGACTGATAATACTAGTGGTGACGTGCTGTCAGAGGCGGACATAGATATCCCTTTCTGACCAAAGCCTATGGCTTATGCTGCGTCGTCGTCCAGATCGATTTCGTCTGCTTGCGCAATAACTTCACGATCAGCGTAAGACCCGCAGGATGGGCATACGTGGTGTGGGCGCTTCAGTTCACCGCAAGATGTGCATTCGTTCGGGTTCGCACCATCAAGAGCGTGGTGGGACCGACGATTGTTGCGGCGGGAGGTAGAGATTTTATTCTGTGGGACAGCCATTGTGACAACCTCGGAGTAGTGGGGCGTATCAAGGATAGACCCGTTTGAATTTCGTTTTCGTATGACGTTCGGACGGGCTTTAGGCCATATGGCGCAACCTGTCGAGTGTCATTTGAAGGAAGGCGCGAACATACTGCGATTCCATTATTTGGCAAGTTCTTTTGCGCGGGTGCGCAGGTGGCGGTTCAACTGTCGTCTTCAGCCTTCTTTTCAAGGCTATCACGCAGCGCACCAAGGCCTGCAAAGGGGCGGGCTTGTTCGTCCGTCATTGCGGTTTTACCTGGTTCGGTAAACATCGCCCGCCCGTCCACGCCGGTTTCAGCGCCGTCTTTGCGCGGATATGCGGGTAGGGACAGTGCGAGTGCCTCGAGTGCGACGTCATAAAGGTCCAGAGTCGCAGGCAGCGGATCGGCGGTGTCATCTTCTGAGATTTGAATTTCATCCTCATCGGGGATGTCGATTTCAGCCGTGTAGCTGCGGATCACTTCTTCGTCGATGCGGGTCGTGACAGGGTCCAGTGTTACAACGCAGGCCTGATGGGCAGTCGCGCCCAAGGTCGCCTCAAGGGCCCAGTCGCGTTTGCCCTTTGGAATAAGGGCGCCTTCGAAACGCAACTTGCGCAGGGCCAGCAAATCCAAAGTTTGTGCCAGTGCTTCGCGCTCTGCCGCATCAGGCGTCAAAGTGAACTGTGTGCGCTTGCGTGAAGGTAGGTCTGCAAATCGAATGGGGTGCCTTGGAAGGTCGGTCATGTGTTGAACCCTTGAATAACGTCGCGTGTTGGCTGTAAATGCGTTAAAAGCCGATAGAAGCCAAGGTGAGATCACAGGTGGGAAATATCATGAGCATTACAACACGCAAAACGCGCGCAGTATTGGCGGGCTGTGTTTTGCTGATGTCGGTCGGCTGCACGACGCTGTACCGCAATCATGGCTATGTCCCAACGGATGAGCAATTGGCCGAAATTTTGGTGGGTGTCGACACACGCGACACCGTGGCAGATGTTGTTGGCCCGCCCACGGCGGCAGGAGTCGCAAACGGTGGCGGGTACTTTTACGTTGAAAGCCGATTCCGTCTGTACGGGCCGCTTGAACCCAAAGAGATTGACCGTGAAGTGGTTGCGATCCGTTTTGATGAAGACGGCGTTGTCAGCAATGTAGAACGCTTTGGTCTCGAAAACGGGCGCATTGTTCCGTTGTCGCGGCGCGTCACACAGGACAACATCCGCGACACCACCTTTATTCGCCAGCTGTTCGGATCACTTGGCCGCTTTAACGCCGGTGACTTCCTCGGTGACAGCTAAGGGCCGTGGCCCGAAGCGGCGTCCGGTTTTGGCGCATGTGAGATGACAAAGCGGTCCTCCACACCGTTACTGCCCGCTTTTGAGCGCAACGGTTATGTTGTTCGGTTTGCCGTAAGCGACGCTGATTTGCGGTCCGCCCAAAAGCTACGACATCTATGTTTTGTTGAACAAGCCGGTTTGCCAGCCCGCGCTGATGGGCGTGACACCGATGGTTTTGATGCGTCCTGTGATCATGTTCTGGTTGAGGATTCGCACGGCCAAGTTTTGGGATGTTTTCGGGTGCAGGTGTTTGGGTCGGGTGCGGCGCTTGGTGATTGCTATGCCTCGCAGTATTATGATCTGGGTCGCTTGTCTCCCTATGATGCGCCGATGGTTGAACTGGGCCGTTTTTGCATTCACCCCGCGTCGACGGATGGCAATGTCGTGCGCATGGCATGGGGCATGTTGGCTGCTTTCGTGGATGCACAAGGGGCGGGGATGTTGTTTGGGTGTTCGTCCTTTGAGGGGGTTGAGGGCACTCGCTATCGCGATGCGTTTGATCTGCTGGCGGACAACTACCTTGCGCCAGCTAACCAAATGCCAAAGGTCAATGCCCCTAAGACATTGTCCTTTGCCAACGATGCAAAACCTATTCAGGATCAACGCAAGGCGCTCGGCCAACTGCCGCCCTTGTTAAAGACTTACCTGACGATGGGCGGCTGGGTCAGTGACCACGCGGTGATCGATCATGAGATGAACACCACCCACGTCTTTACCGGCCTTGAAATCGCATCGATTCCCCCAGCACGGGCGAAAGCACTGCGCGCGATTTTGGGGTAGGCGATAATTAGCCGTTAGATGATGCCGAACTGGGCCTTGCGTGTCGCGTGGCGCGGCGGTAGCAAACCCCATGGCACGCGCACCCCTTTTACAGCTTTCCGAAATCGCCCTGACCTATGGCGGCGATCCTGTTTTTGAAGACCTGTCTTTGGTCGTTCAACCTGGCGACCGAGTCGCTCTGGTAGGGCGCAACGGATCAGGTAAGTCCACGCTTTTGAAAGTGATGGCCGGATTGGTCGAACCAGACAAAGGCGCAGTCACTGTCGCTCCGGGGATGTCCGTTGGCTACATGGAACAGGACCCGACGATGGAAGGGCATGCCACGTTGGGCGATTACGCCTCTAGCGGTATGGATGCGACTGACTCTTGGCGGGTGGATGCTGTGGCCGAGGGTCTTAAATTTGACCCCGCTCGTGATGTGAACGTTGCCTCTGGTGGGGAACGCCGTCGCGCTGCTTTGGCAAAACTCATGGCAGAAGCGCCAGGTTTGATGTTGCTCGACGAGCCGACAAACCACATGGACATCGAAGCGATCCGCTGGCTGGAACGCGAGTTGAGCCAGACCCGCACCGGTTTTGTGCTGATTTCGCACGACCGTGCCTTCCTGAATGCGCTGACACGCGCTACGCTTTGGATTGATCGCGGGCAGGTGCGCCGGCAGGAAAAGGGCTTTAAGCACTTTGAGGAATGGCGCGACAAGGCGTTTGAAGACGAAGACATGCAGCGCCATAAGTTGAACCGTAAAATTAAAGAAGAGGCCCGCTGGGCGGTTGAGGGTATTTCAGCCCGCCGGACCCGCAACCAAGGGCGCCTTCGGGCGTTGCAGGATTTGCGCGCGGAACGGTCTTCGCAGATCAAACGCCAAGGCACGGCGGCTATGGCGCTGGCGGGTGGGGCGAAGTCCGGTAAGAAAGTCATTGATGCAAAAGGTCTGACAAAATCCTTTGATGGAAAGCAGATCGTGAAGGGGTTCGATCTGGATATACAGCGCGGCGACCGGATTGCGTTTGTTGGGCCGAACGGTGTGGGGAAAACCACACTTATCAAGATGTTGTTAGGTGAAGTTGAGCCTGATGAAGGCACCATCAAACTGGGTACTAACCTAGAAATCGCAGTATTCGATCAGGCGCGCGCGCAACTCGATACCGAGCGATCCTTGTGGGACAACCTGACAAGCGATCCAAGCATGGCCGTGAGCGGCAAGTCGGACCAGATTATGGTGCGGGGCCAACCCAAACACGTTGTTGGCTACCTCAAGGAATTCCTGTTTGACGAAGGTCAGGTGCGGGCGCCTGTACGGTCTTTGTCCGGTGGTGAGAAGGCGCGGTTGCTGTTGGCGAAACTTATGGCACAGCCGTCAAATGTGCTGGTTTTGGACGAACCGACCAACGACCTCGACATCGAAACACTGGACCTGTTGCAAGACCTTTTGGGCGAATATGACGGCACTGTTATGCTGGTCAGCCACGATCGTGACTTTATCGACCGCGTGGTGACAACCACGATCGCGATGGAAGGCAACGGGCGCGCCGTGACTTACGCTGGTGGTTGGAGCGATTACCAGGACCAAAAGGCCGAAATCGAAGCCAGCGCACCCAAAGAGACGAAGTCCAAATCGAAGGCCGAGAAAACGACCGCCAAGGAAGAACCAACAACGGGGCTAAGCTTTACTGAAAAGCACCGCCTTGAGGCGCTTCCAGCCGAAATCGCACGCCTTGAGGCAGAAATCGGCAAGCTGGGCGAGCTGATGGCCGATCCGGCATTGTTCACGGATCATCCGGTGAAGTTCCAGAAGGCGACGGATGCCTTGCTGGAACGTCAGGCGAAACTGGATGCCGCTGAGGAAGAGTGGTTAGAGCTGGAAGAGAAGGCGGGTTAGTCGCCTTGCTGCCAAGGTGCTGCGAATATGACCATCAAAGTCATATAAAGCGGGACGAATACCAAGCAGATCATAACCAGTGCCGGAAGCCCCCACGTTGCGGTCGCGAGAACGATGAATGTGGCGAGGATGATCAGGAAGTAGTAAATGTTATCCGCATCGCCAAAGGCGACATCGCGGGCCAACCATCCGAGCAGCGGGATTGAATAGAAGGCACGTTGGTGGAACGGCAAGGCGGGCGGGAGGGGTGTCAGAATACTCATATCGTGGATGTAACTTTAAATCCGACAGGTTGAATGCGGCGCGGCGCCGCATCTACTGCTTTTCGATCTGTTTCGCCTCGTCCCAGAGGGCATCCATTTCAGCCAAGTCACTTTCTGACGGTGTTTTCCCACGTTTGGCCAGTAAATCTTCGACGGTTTCAAACCGCCGTTGGAATTTTGCATTGGCGGCGCGCAAGGCATCTTCGGGGTTTACGTTGAGGTGACGGGCAAGGTTGGCCATCACGAACAGCAAATCGCCGACTTCTTCGGTGACTTCTTCGTGTGTCAGGCTGTCGCGCGCTTCGACCACTTCGGCGGCTTCTTCGGCGATTTTATCAATCACATGCCCCACATCAGGCCAGTCAAACCCAACCCGTGCCGCACGTTTTTGCAGCTTGAGCGCCCGCAGCAGCGCAGGCAGGCCGATAGCGACACCGTCTAGTGTGCGGTCCTCATTGCGATCTGCACGTTCTGCGGCTTTGATCTTTTCCCAATCGGCGGTTTGTTGGTCGGCAGATTTATCGCGGGATTCGTCGCCAAACACATGAGGGTGACGCGCGACCATTTTGTCAGACATCGTGCGGGCCACATCGCTGAAATTAAATGCACCGGCATCATCCGCCATCTGGGCGTGAAACACCGACTGAAACAGCAAATCCCCCAGCTCTCCGCGCAGATCATCCATGTCGCCACGCTCAATCGCATCCGCGACCTCATAGGCTTCTTCAATCGTGTAGGGGGCGATGGTTCGAAATGTTTGTTCGATGTCCCAAGGGCACCCTGTTTCTGGGTCGCGCAGGGCGCGCATGATCGCCAAGAGGCGGTCCATTTGCTGTTCGGGATCGGTCGAATAAATCAGGTCGTCGGCCATATTGTGAGTGCGCTCCATAACTGTCAGAGTGACGCTATCCAGCCCGTGAACGAAGGTCCACCCATGCCCATCATCAACCGTATTTCCGCCTTTTCCGAAGACATGACTGAATGGCGCAGACACCTGCACAAGCATCCCGAATTGGGACAACAATGCCATGAAACCGCGGCTTACGTCGTGGATCGGCTACGTGAATTCGGGATTGAGGAGATCCACGAGGGGATCGCCATTTCGGGGGTTGTTGCGATTATCCAAGGGCGCTCTGAGGGGCGCACTATTGGATTGCGTGCGGATATGGATGCGCTGCCGATTACCGAAACCACAGGGGCTGAATGGGCGTCTGTGAATGACGGTAAAATGCACGCATGCGGCCATGATGGACATACCACGATGTTGCTTGGTGCGGCGAAATACTTGGCCGAAACCCGCAATTTCGCAGGCCGCATTGCGCTGATCTTTCAACCCGCCGAAGAAGTCGGCGGTGGCGCTGAACTGATGGTCGAAGAGGGTGTGTTAGAGCGTTTTGACATTTCCGAGGTCTATGCGCTTCATAATATGCCAGGCACGCCCGTGGGCCAGTTTTACACCACGCCAGGGCCGATTATGGCGTCCGTTGACACGTTTCATGTGGACATCAAGGGCGTCGGGGGGCACGGGGCCTATCCGCACGAAACCCGCGACCCGATCACGGCTGCGTTGTCGATTGCGCAGGCGATGTCCACCATCGTCAGTCGGAACCACTATGCGCTCAATGATTTGGTCGTGTCGGTGACGATGATTCATGCTGGGACGGCCGATAACATCATTCCAGAAACCGCCTATTTGGGCGGGACCGTTCGCACGTTCGACAAAGACGTCAAAGCAATGGTGAAACACCGCATGAGCGAAATTGTTGCGGGGCAGGCGGCGTCTTTCGAGGTTGAGGCCACATTGCGCTACGACGAAGGCTACCCGGCAACGATTAACGCGCCAGATCAGACAGCCTTTGCGACCGAGGTGGCCCGTGAGGTCGCGGCAGAAGGGCAGGTTTGCGATACGGCCACGCGGGAAATGGGCGCAGAGGACTTCGCGTATTTCCTTGAGAAAACGCCGGGGTCTTATTTGTTTATCGGCAACGGGGACACGGCGGGACTGCACCAGCCTGATTTTGATTTTGATGATGCGACCGCGCCCTACGGTGCGTCGTTCTTTGCACGCATTGCGGAACGCGCTTTGCCGCTGGAGGGTGCGTAATTGGCTTTGGAAGATGCGAAAGGTCAGATTGATCTGGCGTTCACCCGCGATGATCTGAAGGGTGCTGCGTTCGAGAATACATTTGGCGGTGCGACGTCGTTTCTGCGGCGCAAATACACCAAGGATTTGCAGGGCGCTGACCTTGCGGTGACGGGTATTCCGTTTGATCAAGCGGTCACAAACCGCCCCGGCACGCGGTTTGGTCCGCGCGCGATCCGAGAGGCGAGCACATTGCAGCCATATGATCCGCCCTATGGCTGGGGCTTTGATCCACTAGCAGAATTCGCCATCGCGGATTACGGCGATCTGGCGTTTGATTATGCCAATGTCGCGGGCACGCCAGCCGCGATTGAGGCGCATATCGCCGGCATTTTGGCACAAGATGTGGGTACGGTAACGCTGGGCGGGGATCACTTTATCACCCTGCCAATCCTGAAAGCCTACGCTGCGAAATACGGCCCCCTTGGAGTGATCCAGTTTGATGCGCATTCTGACCTTTGGGCAGATGACGACATGGATCGCGTCGATCATGGGACGTTCATGTATAAGGCGGTGAAATTGGGTTTGGTGGACCCCGCGCGATCTGTGCAGATTGGCATTCGCACGGAATGCGATGACTACCTTGGTATTCGATACCTTGATGCCCGAACGTGCCACGAAAAAGGCACTGATTGGGTGGCGCAAACGGCAAAGGATATCGTAGGCGACGGCGCGGCCTATGTGACTTTTGATATCGACGGTCTGGACCCTGCATTTGCCCCCGGAACGGGGACGCCTGTTTGGGGCGGATTGGCGAGCTGGCAGGCTGCCGCGATCTTGCGGGACCTTGCTGGCATTAACATGGTGGGCGGCGATGTTGTTGAGGTGTCTCCGCCCTATGATCCCTCGGGCATCACCGCCGTGGCGGGGGCGCATGTGGCATTTGAATTGTGTTGTCTCAATTTGTGGAACAAAAGAACATGAATGAATTCAATCAACCTGTAAGCGGTAATGACCTTGCGCGGTTTTCTGGGCCGCAAACATTTATGCGATTGCCCGAAGTCGAAACCGCCGAAGGGCTGGATGTCGGGTTCGTTGGCATTCCGATGGACATCGGTACAAGCTGGCGATCTGGCACACGGTTTGGGCCCAAACAACTGCGCCAAGAAAGCGCGATGATCCGGCCTTATAACATCCAGACGGGGGCTGCTCCGTTTGACAGTTTGCAGTGCGCGGACCTTGGCGACATTGCGATCAATACGTTTTCTTTGGCGGATAGTTTGTCAATTATTCAAAAGACTTACGAAGATATCCTAAAGTATCCGGTCATCCCTATGGGGCTGGGTGGCGATCATTCTATGACGCTGCCAATCCTGCGCGCGATGGCCAAAAAGCACGGACCACTCGCGCTTGTGCATGTTGATGCACACGCTGACGTGAATGACGAGATGTTCGGCGAACGTGAAACCCACGGCACAGTGTTTCGCCGTGCCTATGAGGAAGGTATCCTTGTGCCCAACAAGGTCTGGCAAATCGGCCTACGTGGCACGGGGTACACCGCCGAGGATTTCACCGAGGCTGCAGGTTGGGGCTTTAACCAACGCCTTGCCGCGGATCTTTGGCACAAGCCGTTGGATACGTTGGGCCGCGAAATCGTGGCGTCGATCGGGGACCAGCCGTGTTATTTCACCTATGATATCGACAGCCTCGACCCTAGCTTTGCGCCCGGAACAGGCACGCCAGAAATCGGCGGGCTGACGACAATGCAGGCGATGCAATTGATCCGGAACCTTAAGGGGTTGAATATCGTCGGCGGTGATCTGGTTGAGGTGTCGCCCCCCTATGATACGACGGGCAACACCGCGTTGACGGGGGCCAATATCATGTTCGAGATGCTCAGCATTCTACCGGGTGTGAAGTACCGCTAGATTTACGAAGGACGGCGATATGAAATGGATTGTCTTCGGGCTCCTCTGGGCCCTGCTTGGATCTGTGATCTACATTCGTATGAAACGGATCAAGCCTGAGGTTTGGCATGACACCAAACTGCCTGTCATGAAACCCGGTGAATACCCAAAGGACAGCGGCATTGTCGTGCAACGCCCTTTGGAGGGCGATGGTCTTGCGACACTGGCGGCGCTGGATGAAATCATTCGCGCAACGCCACGCACCCACGCCATCGCGGGGCAGGTGGCTGAAGGCAAGATAACTTATGTCACACGCAGCCGCGTTGTTGGGTTTCCAGATTTTACGACTGTGACGCTTGCTCAGCTTCC
Organism: Octadecabacter sp. B2R22; assembly: GCF_018861045.1. Lineage (GTDB taxonomy): Bacteria > Pseudomonadota > Alphaproteobacteria > Rhodobacterales > Rhodobacteraceae > Octadecabacter. The sequence goes on along the minus strand of NZ_JAHKQJ010000007.1, from coordinate 987,642 downwards.
GGCCACGCAGACAAGTAGCTTGCAGATTTTTGGGCGGCTGCAATTCGGGCAGAAGGATTTTGGCGTTAACGCTGCGCGGGTTAAGGGGTGGTTGGCCCAGCTTGACGCCACGCGATGAACCGCTAAACCCAAGCTATGATACCTAATGAACGCCTCTTGCAAATCACCGAACGTTTCGAATTCCTAGAAGCCCGCATGGGCGAGGGGCTCGGCGGGGATGAATTCGTCGCCGTCAGCCGCGAGTACGCCGAATTGCGCCCCGTGGTTGAAGTCGTGCGTGAATATCAGGCGCTGACAAGCGAGATTGAGGGGGCAGAAGCAATGCTGTCAGACCCCGAGATGAAAGAGCTCGCAGAGATGGAACTGCCGGACCTACGTGAGCGGTTGCCCGAGGTTGAGCAGGCCGTAAAGCTGGCGTTGATCCCGAAAGATGACGCGGATGGTAAGCCTGCGCTGCTTGAAATTCGCCCTGGAACAGGCGGCGACGAAGCGGCGCTGTTTGCAGGCGATTTGTTGAGAATGTACAACCGCTACGCTGAAAACCGTGGTTGGAAGTTTGAAATTATTGAAGAAAGCCAATCGGAATTGGGCGGCATCAAGGAAGCGACCGCGCGCATTTCTGGGGCTAATGTCTTTGGTCGGATGAAATACGAAAGCGGTGTGCATCGTGTTCAGCGCGTGCCTGAGACCGAAAGCGGCGGCCGGGTGCATACATCGGCGGCGACGGTTGCGGTGCTGCCTGAAGCTGAAGATGTGGACATCCAGATCAACGCAAATGACATCCGTATTGATACAATGCGCGCATCTGGGTCAGGCGGCCAGCACGTGAACACGACCGATTCCGCCGTGCGCATTACCCACTTACCATCGGGTATCGTGGTGACGTCATCCGAGAAATCCCAGCACCGCAACCGCGAGATCGCGATGCAGGTTCTTAAGACACGGCTTTATGATGCAGAGCGCCAAAAGCTGCATGACGAACGAAGCGCGGATCGCGCATCGCAGGTGGGGTCAGGGGATCGCTCTGAACGCATCCGTACCTACAATTTTCCGCAGGGGCGCATGACGGACCACCGGATAAACCTGACGCTCTATAAACTGGACGCCGTGATGCAAGGTGATCTGGACGAAGTCATCGATGGGCTTATCCAAGACGCGCAAGCCACCGCGCTGGCGGAGATGGGCGGGTGAACGAAGCTGCGCTGCTTGCAGAGGCTAGGCAGGTTTTGCAGGACGCAGGCATCGGCGATCCTCTGCGTGAAGCGCGCCTGTTATGGCGGGCCTCCTTCCCAAAGCGATACGAGGATTATGATGACGCAATGGCTGGGGGGCGGATCGCGACATTTCGAGATTTAGTCGCACGCCGCGCAGCGCGTGAGCCGATGTCGCACCTTACGGGGCGCCGCGATTTCTACGAGCATCAGTTTGAGGTCAATGCCAACGTGCTGGACCCACGCCCCGACACCGAAAGTTTGGTCATCGCCGCTTTGGAACAGCCGTTTGAACGGGTGTTGGATATGGGCACGGGGTCGGGCTGCATTTTATTGAGCCTGTTGGCCGCGCGGCCTCAGGCGACAGGCGTCGGATCAGACCTAGCAGACGAAGCCTTGGTTGTGGCCGCTCGCAATACAGCATCGCTGGAGTTGGATCACCGGACCAGTTTGATCGTTTCGGACTGGTATGGTGATGTGGAGGGACCGTTTGATCTGATTGTGTCTAATCCACCCTATATCGCGGCGGACGAAATGGCGGGGCTGTCGCCGGAGCTGTCTTATGAGCCGCGCATGGCGCTGACGGACGAAGGCGACGGGCTGTCTTGTTATCGGACTATTGCAGCGGGAGCGCCGGAGCATTTGAACGCTGGTGGCTGGCTTATGGTCGAGATCGGGCCGACTCAGGCGGAGGCTGTCATGGCGATGTTTAGAGCCGCCGGATTGCTGAACGTAGAGATTCGCCAAGACCTTGATGCCCGTGACCGTGTGATTTTGGGCCAAAAGCCGCTTTAACCGCAGGAAATATTGCCAGATTCAAAGAATCTACTTGCGATTAACCCCTTGTGGGGCATAGTCAAAGGCGTCCGAAGGGCTGGGCTGCTCGCCCCTTTTCGGACTTAGCCAGAACATCGCCGGCACATCATTGCGTTTCACATGAGGTGAGACCAGGCCGCGACAGAGAATAAGCTGGAATTTCTGTATGAAGTCTTCTCGATCCCGTTCGCGGAATAAGAACCGCAACAACAATCGCCCGTCAGGCGGCAATATCGTCAACCGTGTGTTTGACAGCAGCGGCCCTGAGGGGAAGGTGCGCGGCACGCCGCAGCAGATCGTTGAGAAGTATACGCAGTTGCACCGCGATGCGATCCTGTCAAACGACCGTGTGAACGCCGAGAATTTCGCCCAGCACGCTGAGCACTATACGCGCATGCTCGCCGAGGCTCAAAAAGAGATCGACGCAAAGCGCGAAGAGCAAGAAAAGCAGAACCGTGACCGCCAAGTGGAACGGGACCGTGAACGCAATGAGCGTTTGAAGGCCCAAGAAGAAGCCGCAGCCGCGGCGCCTGCGCCCGCAGAGGGCAGCGAACAACCGGCCGTCGAAGACGCGGGCCTGGTCGAAACACCAGAAGAAGCACCCAAACGGCGCCGCACGCGCAAGCCTAAACCAAAGCCCGAGCAAGGCGAGCTTCCCGTAAGCGATGCCCAGCCGGACGCACCGGAAGCCGCAGAATAGCAAAAAGGCCCTCAGTTTCTGGGGGCCTTTTTTAGTTGGGGGCGGGCAGGCTCAAAATGGCCGCTGTGCCTATTCGGATTTGAGGCTGCGTGCCAAGGCGCAGAACCGTTCCACGTCTATCTGTTCTGCTCGATCTGTTGGCTTGATATCAGCGGCGATAAGATGGTCTTCGATATCCGCGCTGAGCCCCTTCAACGAGGAACGCAGCATCTTACGACGTTGGTTGAACGCTGTGGCGGTGACGTGTTGCAACATCTTCGAGTCCGCCGGAAAGCGCGGTTCTGGCAGGGCGGTCAGGTGAACCACGGCGCTGGACACTTTCGGAGGAGGGGAGAATGCTTCCGGTGGGAGGTTCATCACGATCTTCGCATCCGTGCGCCACTGAGACAGAATCGCAAGGCGACCGTAGGCTTTGGACCCTGGTTCGGCCGTGATGCGTTGCGCGACTTCGCGTTGGAACATCAGTGTCAGGCTGTCCCAGAACGGTGGCCACTCTGGCGGCGTAAGCCAGCGCACCAGCAGTTCGGTTCCGATGTTGTAGGGCAGGTTGGCCGCAACGCGGATCGGGGGCGTCAGGTGGTCAAGCGGATTGATGTCCAACGCGTCGCCCAACATGACCGAAAAGCGGTCGGGGTAGGCCGCCTCGACCTCGGCCAATGCGGGCAGGCAGCGTTCGTCTTTTTCGATGGCTAGGACGCGGCGGGCGCCTTCGGACAATAGGCCACGTGTGAGGCCGCCGGGGCCGGGGCCAATTTCCAGGACGTCATGATCTTCGTTGCGGCCCGACAAGCGCGCAATTTTGGCCGTGAGGTTGAGATCGAGCAGAAAGTTCTGCCCGAGCGACTTTTTCGCGGCGAGCCCGTGCGTGTCGATGACGTGTTTCAGTGGGGGTAGGTTGTCGATGCTCATGTGCGGGCCTCACCCATTTGTGCAGCCATGCGCAGCGCGGCAATCATTGATGTGGCGTCGGCTTGCCCTGTGCCTGCGATGTCAAAGGCGGTGCCGTGATCTGGTGATGTGCGCACAAACGGCAGGCCTAAGGTCACGTTCACGCCGCCTGAGAAATCCAGTGTCTTGATCGGGATCAGCGCTTGGTCGTGATACATGCAGATCGCAGCGTCATAGGTTGCGCGTGCGCCTGCATGAAACATCGTATCGGCGGACAGTGGTCCTGCGATGTCCAGACCTTCGGCGCGCAGGGCGTTCAGGGTCGGGGTAATCATCTCGATCTCTTCCATGCCCATCTTGCCGCCTTCGCCTGCGTGGGGGTTTAGCCCCGCAACGGCAAGTCGTGGTTTAGCAATGGCGAAATCGCGGATCAGCGCCGCGTGGGTGATCAGGATCGTGTCCGTCAGCAAGGCCGCCGTCAGTTGTTCAGGAACGTCTGCAACGGGAATGTGGATCGTCGTTGGAACCACGCGCAACATGTCCGAGGCGAGCATCATCACGACGTTGTCGCGCCCTGCCAATGCAGCCAGATATTCAGTGTGACCGGGGTAGGCGAAACCCGCCCCGTCAATCAGCGCCTGTTTGTGGATCGGGGCTGTGCAGACCGCAGAGGCCTCACCGGATTGAACCAGCGCCACGGCATCGGCAATCGCATCAATGACACCTTGAGCGTGGGCAGGATTGGGTTGGCCTGCGACAGCGGTGGGGCCAAAATCCCGTTGCAGAACAGGAAAGCGCGTGGCTGCCGCCGCGTCCGCAACATTGGTGATGGCCTGCCACGGCGTGCCCGTTGGCAGGTGGGTCGGATCGCCGATCCAGACCATCGGAACATCTGCACCGATTGCGTTCCATGCCGCAACGGCGATTTCAGGACCGATACCGGCCGGTTCGCCGCAGCTGATGGCAATGGGGCGCATGGCTATGGGTAGCTGATGTTGGCGGCTGCACGCAGATCTGCCAATAGGGCATCTGCGTAGGTCGTCAGGCGCTGGGTTTGAATCTGATTGCGGATCGTTTCACGATCCACGCCCTCGCCCAATACAGGGGTGCGGCCACACATCATCAAGAACACCAATGTTTCACCGTCAGAGCGGGTCAACACGTATGATGTTTCACCCACGTCCAACTTGGCGAGCTCCATTGCAACATCTTGCGGGATGTCGGAGGGGGGCAGCACGTCCCGTTGCAGTTGTTCTTCTGGCAACCCACGGGCAATGCCGTAAAGGTCATCACAGGTGTCCACACGAGCGTCTACCCGACGGGCCTCAGCAAGGCCGCGGTCGCTCAACCCGCCCGCGATGTAGAATGCGGCATATTCGATTGCGGCGGCTTCGACCGCAGGGCTGGGCACTTCGCGCACACCGCGCATCTGGAACAGGGCCACGCCGTTTGTGATCGGGATCGGGGCGGTGACTTCGCCGGGGGCGAGGTCCAGCAAGAGACCACGCAAGGCGGCGGGGTAGTTGGCGATTGGCAACCAATCCAGGCGTCCGCCATTGGCGCGGGACGGCAGTGCCGAAACGCGGCGCGCTTCGGCCTCGAATGTTGCGGTGGATGTGGTCTGTGCGATGCGGTTTGCCGTGGCAATCGCGGCTTGGGCGCGTGGGGGTGGTGCCGGAATGATGATTTCAGACAAGAGCACTTCGATGCTGGATGCGCCGCCAGATTGGCCCAAAGCCTGATCGATGTCGGCTTCGCTGACTTGTGCACGGTTTGAATAGCGGTTGCGGATGTAGTCGCGCCAACTGACGTTCACGCGGACAAAATCGCGGAAGGTTTCTTCGGCGACGCCGGACTGGTTTAGCAGCGTAAGAAACTGGTCAAGCTCAAGATTGGCGCGGCCCGCAAATTCCGCCATCGCACTTGTCAGGCTTTCATTTGAGATGCTTAGGCCGGCGGCGTTCAACGCTTCTAGCTTGAGGCGGTCCTCAACGAGCTGATCGCGGGCGGTTTGTTCCAGATTGCCCGGCGTGCGAAAGGCACGCAGCATGGCAATCCTTTGGTCGATCTCAAATTCGCTGACGACGCTGTCATTGACGACAATGGCGGGCGCAAACTGTGCACTGCCAACCGTTGGAGACAAAAGGGCAGTCGTTGTGGTGATCACACAGATCAAAGCGGGGATCAAAGCGCGCATAGAAAACCTCAATTCTTTCTACTCGGGTCTAGTTCGTGCAGCGGTGAGATGGAACCCCAGCAGAGTTTCCGGCGCTAAAGCCGTGCAACCCGACCGAGAGACCAAAGTCCGTGCTTGGAGTAACTGTAGTGGAAGACGTGAAGCGGCGCGACACCGAAAAATCAACGGAGACGCATTCGTTCTGCCAGCCGATTTCCAAACCCGTCTCGGAGGGGGAATTCGCGATAACGTCATAGCGGGCATCAAAGCCCACCGACCACATGTCGTTAAACTGGTAGGTGGAATCGACGACCCACTCAGATGCATCTGTTGTGCGGGATTCTGACTCGTCTTCTGGAAGGAAAATGTAGCTGGCGGTCACATCCAGTTTTGTGCCGGACCAGCCTGCACGGGTTTCCAGTTTTGAAAAGCTAAGGCTGTCGTCAATCAGGGCACGGCTGTCCAGATAGATACCGGCAGGCGTGCGCAATTGGCCCACAACTAACCAGTCAGATTGCGTTTGGCCAAGGCTGGAGGTGGACGAGAAATTTGAATCCTCATCCGCACGAAAGACGCGACCAACGGTCAATGTGCTGTCCCAGCCACCATCGCCGACGCGGGTCCATCGCAGGCCCGCGGCCCCTCTTAGGCCGGTTTCGACAGCATCTTCGCCGGAAAACCGTGACACGGCCAAAAGATTGGCTTGGTCAAATTCCACAGCGGTACTGTCTTCATTGGTCACGTCGTCGCCGTGCACATCCGACCAGGCCAGTTGGACCATGGGTTCCAAAACATGCGTGGCCAGCGCCGTGCGGCGCATCAGCGGGTAGCGTAGGGTCGTCTGCACATAGGTTGTCGTGCGCAGCGTGTCATCGACAACATCATCATCGCTGACGTTGTAATAATCCAGATCAAACCCAACGGAGCCATCCACCACCAGACCGTAGCCCGTAACATGGTCGCGGCGCCATGCCGCCCCAAGTCCAAGGCGCGCCACATCGCGCCCCTCAAAATCGTCGACAGTTGTGCGGGTTGTGTTTGTGGTGCGGTAGTGGCTTTGCATGTCGGTGGTCATGGTTAACGTGCCGCCCCAAGACGGCGTGACACGGCGTTCCCAACTGACGTCCGCATGAAGGGGGGGCAGTTCTTGTTGAACTTCGCCATCGCGCAGGGTCGTGTAATAGGTCAGCGACGCCTGCGTCAGGTCGCGATCACGGACCCGTTCTAGAGAGACCTCGCTGTCCAGTCGGTCTTTGTCGGAATAATCATATTCCAGCAGGTAGGAATCATCGGAGACATATTCGATGTCAAAGCGCAGGATCACCTCATCTCCGAGATCGAAGATGCCATCGACAAAGGCGTAGGCGCGATTGTCATCAACAAGATCATCATGGGTGACGGCGGCGTCAACGGTTATGTCCCCACGCAGGAAGGCTTGCCGATAGGCGGCTTCCAAGGTTGCGGTTTCTGACGACACATACGGGGTTAGGGTCAGATCACGATGATCGTTCAATCGGATGAAATAGGGTAGTTTGATCCCCGTTCCCAAATTGTCGGTGGATTCCAAATTGGGCGCCAAAAGGCCCGATGCGCGCTCCAAGGTCGGGTCGGGCAGGCGCATCCTTGGCAACCAGAAGATCGGAACGCCAGCCACGCGGAAAGACGCGTCGTCAAAATAAAGCTGTTGTTTCTCTGTGTCATGGATGACCCGACGGGCGCGAATTTCCCAAAGCGGCGTCTCTCCGTCTTCGCAAATCTGGCAGGAGGTCGCGGCAACCCGATAAAGTTGGGTATAGCGGCCATCTACTCGATCGATCTGGGTCGCGGCCAGTTGCAACTGGTCTTCCAAGACCAGACGAGCACCGCGCAGAATGCCGTTTTGCAATTGCGGATCAAGAGAGGCGGTATCGGCGGTAAAGATCGTACCATCGCTTGCGACAATAAAGATCGGGCCATCAATTGTCAGGCTGTCGCTTGCCCGATCAAAGGTGACGCGCTGCGCCGAAAGACGGGTTCCGTCAAAGAAGACCTCGACGTTGCCTTCGGCCACCAAAGTTTGCCCACCGGCTGGCACATAGACGTTATCCGCCACTAACGTCGCCGCTCCCTGTGCAGAGGCCACAAGGGGGAGGAACATCAAAAACAGGGCCAGAAGAAATCGCATTAACCGTCCTCGAGGTGTAGCAGCAAGCCAAGCGAGGCACCGATTGCAGCAAGGGGCGGGGCCCATGCTGCAAGCACTGCGGGAATCTGGCCATTTTCACCTAAGATTTGCGCGAAATTTCGCAAAAAGAACAGTGCAAAACAAAGCATCACGGCGATCAGCACCATCACGCCCGTCTTGCCGCCGCGCTGGTGGCGCATCGTAAAGCCGGACCCGATCAAGACCATCGCCAGTAAGAACGCCGGAAGCGCTAGCTCCATTTGCAACCAGACCTCATGGCGTGTGGCAGAGAAGCCCGCCACTTCGAGGCGGTCAATGAAGGCAGGGAGTTCCCATATTGGGATTGAGGACGGTTCGCCAAAGCTGTCTCGGATTTCGTCGGCGGTTAGGGTTGATGGAATTCGCAAGGTTTGGTGTGTCGTCGCGAACTGCTCCGAAATGATGCCTTCATTCAAAGGCCATGCCTTTGCGTCGATCAAATTCCAGCCGCCATCGGTTAGAGTTGCGAAAGCAGATTCAATACGGCGCACGGGGCCGCCGTCGGGGGTGAATGTGATAAAGGTGACGCTTTGCAGTTGGGTGCCGTCCAAATTGGAGCGATCCGCACGGATGACCGTTTGGCTAAAGTCATTCCCCTGACGTAGCCATAGCCCCGTGTCCGAGATCGCCAGCACCGAAGCCCCACCGGATCGCAGCTCTGTTTCGCGGGTTTCGAACTCTTTGGACGTGGCAGCCACGATTGGGTTAAACACGCCAACGGCAATCGCTCCAATGACAAGAGTTACTATCATAGGAGCGATAAGTGCCTTTAACGCGGACCGGCCAGCCGCCCGTGTGACAACCATTTCTGAAGATCGCGCAAGGCCCAAGAACATAGCGATTGTCGCCAGCACCATAATCAATGGCAGAATAGTATAAAGCGCAGCAGGCAAGTTCAGAAGGCTGAGCTGCACCAAATCCCCGAACGGCGCGATAGATCCAAATCGACGCATTTGTTCCACGAGATCGATAAGGATCATAAGGGCAAAGAACGCTCCCAGAGTGCCAGCAAAGCTCCAGGTGAATCGACGGGCAAAATAACGATGCAGGATCATGTTGCCCCCACTGTTCTACGGGACCGTCGCTTTAGCGCGTAGGGGTGGGCTGCAATCCACAACAAGACATAAGACATGCCAATGCCAGCAAACCCCGCCAGATAGACAAACGGCCACAGTTCGGGGGCGTTGCGTGCGATGCCCGCGCCAAAACCTTCGATGATCTTCACCGCAATGACCAAGCCGATAGCGAGTGCGATGTTGCGCCACAAACCGAAACGGCTAAATCCGCCGGCCACCAAAGACGAAAACCCGATAAGCCCTGCGATGAATCCCAAGAAGGATTGCGCAAACCTGTCATGGGCAAGCAATGCCATGTCAGCGGCGTTCTTGCCGGTTATATCCTGAAGCTCTTGCGTGGGGTTCAGCAGTTCCCAGGTGTTTAGACCGCTGATCGTTCGCTCTCGAATTGCCTCATCGCTCATGAGGGAGCCGATATCATAAACAAAGTCGTCAAAACCGGTGGTCGTTAAGCGATCTGTTTGCATATTCAGATCTTGAGCCAACCCATCGACCATCACCAGCTGTGGCCCGCCGTCTGTGCGCACCAGATAGGCCTGCGCTGCGGTATATGTGATCCGTCGCTGCGGGCTGACGTCTTCGGAGATAAAGACATCCAGCATTTCACCGGCCTGCGAGATTTCACGAATGTAAAAGGTGATCCCGTCAGCAGGTGTCATGAATTCACCAGCCGTCAGTAGAGCTGCTGTCAGATCTTGAGAAATCTCACCGGAGCGTTGGGCCAGCCGTTCAGTCGACATTGGGACCAGAAAATGCGTGAGCACCGACATCATCGTGGCCACGATCAGGCCAAAATAGATGACGGGCCGTGCCAATCGGTAGGGGGAATAACCCGTCGCCTGCACGACCGACAGTTCTGAGTCCGATGACATGCGGTTGGTGACATAGACCGCCGCCACAAAGGCAGACAAGGGCAGCACCATGCGGATCAGTCCCGGCAAAGACAAAGACGTCAGCTCTAGAAAGACCCAAGCAGATTGACCATCCGCGATCAGCTGATCAAACAAGCGAACCGCGCGATTGATCCAGTAAATCATCACCAAGATAAGCGAAAAGAATCCGAACAACACAAGGAGTTGGCCAAGCATATAACGATCAAATCGAGCCACCGGCGCATCCCCCCTTATTTGATGATCCAAGCGTTGAGTGTTGCTACCTCATTTGAACCACGGACCCAAGTGCTGTCTGGTCATTGCCAAAGCGGCAGGCTAGCTATTGCCGAACAGGAAAACACACAGCCCAAAGGTGCCCCTATGACCGATCTTGCACAACTGACCATCACCGAGACAGACCTGACAACGCTTGCTGAACGCGAAGGCGCGATTGTGGTCTTTGCGACGCCAGACGGTGCATTGGATGCAGGTGCCCGCAAAATCAATTCTCTGACACGAAAAGGCGTGATGCGCACCATCGACAATCCGCAGTTCGCTAAAGCCAAAGAGGGCGACGCGGTTGTAATGAGCTACCCGTTCGGTGTTGCGGCGTCCAAGGTGATTGTCGTGAAACTGGCGCGCCGTCCGTCTGTTACGCAAGCCCGCAAGGCAGGAGCCTCAATAGCGAAGGTCCGTGGCGAAGCAGATGTGCTGATCTTGGGGGGCAACATCAAACGTATGGCCGACGTGGCACTGGGCTGCGTGCTGCGTGGGTACACGTTTACGCCGCACAAAACCGGTGACAAAGACGTATTGGGTGCAATCGAAGTCATGGTGAATGAAACCGCTGAGGTGAAAGCCGCCGCAGATGTGCTGATGGCAGTTGCAGAAGGCGTCGTGTTTACCCGTGATCTGACGAATGAGCCTGCGAACGTCCTGACAACCACTGAATTCGCCAATCGTCTGAAAGACATGGAAAGCCTTGGGCTGAGCGTTGAAGTGCTGGAAGAAGACGAACTTGAAAAGCTCGGCATGGGATCGTTGCTGAGTGTTGGTCACGGCTCTGCATCGCCCTCCAAGGTGGTTGTCATGCAATGGAACGGCGGCGGCGACGAAGCGCCGTTTGCTTTGGTCGGGAAAGGCGTTGTGTTCGACACAGGCGGTATTTCATTGAAACCCGCCGCTGGCATGGAAGACATGACCATGGATATGGGCGGTGCTGGTGTTGTGTCTGGTGTCATGAAGACACTGGCGCTGCGCAAAGCAAAGGCCAATGTTGTGGGTCTGGTTGGTCTTGTCGAAAACATGCCGTCTGATCGCGCTACACGTCCGGGCGATGTTGTGACGTCCATGAAAGGCGACACGATCGAGGTTATCAATACCGACGCTGAGGGGCGTTTGGTGCTCGCGGATGTGCTTTGGTATGCGCAAGAACGGTTCAAGCCTACGGGCGTGATCAACCTTGCGACGCTGACAGGGGCGGTCATCATCGCGCTGGGCCATGAGAACGCAGGAGTATTTTCCAACGATGACACGCTGAGCAAAGATTTCCTAAAGGCAGCGGATGCAGAAGATGAAGGCGCATGGCGCTTGCCACTTTCGCCCGCTTATGACGCTAAATTGAAAAGCCGGATCGCAGACATGAAAAACGTCGGCGGGCGTGATGCAGGCAGCATCACCGCGGCGCAATTCTTGCAGCGCTACATCAAAGACGGCATGCCTTGGATGCACCTCGACATTGCGGGTGTGGCTTCTGTTAAGGCGGAAACAGCACTGGCACCTGCGGGCGCGACGGGCTGGGGTGTGGCCGCGCTGAATCGTTTTATTGCAGACACTTACGAGGCGGAGTGAACCTAAGTGGGGGCCGCGTATTTCTACCATCTGACCAGTGCATCGCTTGAGCAAACGCTCCCGATGCTTCTGAGCAAATCCCGCGATGCTGGATGGGCGGTAGAAGTGCGCGGCGTCGACAAATCGGCCATGGAACGTCTGGATCAAGCGCTATGGAACGGGCCGCCAGAGGGGTTCTTGCCCCACGGGATGGCGGGCGGAGATCATGATGCAGATCAACCGATTTTACTGACCACGGGGGGCGGCGGCACCGCAGCAACCTGTGTGATGTCCGTCCATGGTGCTGATGTCACCCCTGAAGAAGTAGAAGCCGCAGACAGGGTTTGCGTCTTGTTTGACGGTTATGATGGTGAAGCGTTGGACAAGGCGCGCGGCCAATGGAAAGCGCTCACGGGGGCGGGGTGTTCGGCGCAATACTGGTCTCAGGACTCGGGGCGCTGGGAAAAGAAGGCCGAATCCTAGCGGTTTAATATCAACAGGTTCTGGCGAATTTCGATGCTTTCAAACCGGCTCAGATAGGACATCCCCAAAAGCGACTTGTCCATGTCACCGGAATTTACCGACGCCCGAACACGTCGATCCCGAATATCACCCAAGTCAACGGTATCAAGGCGAACAGGCGCTGTCGCGACCTCTCCGTTGGCGGTGTAGGCGATGCCGATATAGGACAGTTCATCCGCATCAAGTCCAACACGCGCAGCGTCTTCTTGCGTCAGCACCATTTGGCTTGCTCCGGTATCGACAAGAAAATCCACTGGCACCGAGTTGATTATCAAGGTCAGGTGAAAATGGTTGTCAGGCCCTTTGGGCACCTCAATGCGGTCGCCGATAAAGCTGGCTTGCGGCTGGACGAAACTGCTTTGGATGCTGGTCCAATTGTTCGCGATGCCTATACCGCCAAGGAATATCACGACCCAAAGCAGCGCATTGCGCAGTTGTGTTGATGAACTGAACATTGAGGCCAGCAAGGGCAGGCCGACGATGATCAGCAGAATGATTGCTATGATTTGTTCGGTTTCCATGACCCTAATATAGGGTCAGCCGCCCAAACCAAAAGAGGCAAGTCCGTCCAATACGAATTGGACGGACAACGCAGCCAGAAGCATCCCGAGCAGTCGCGTCACAACTGTGATTCCTGTCTTGCCGAGCAAGCGTTCGATTGTGCTGGCACCAAGGAACATTACAAATGTCATCGCGAAGACTGCCAATAAAACGCCCATGACGGCGAAGTAACCTGCTGTGCCTTCGGTTTGTCCGACCAAAAGAATGATAGTGGCAATCGAACCTGGACCCGCAATGAGTGGGATCGCAAGCGGAAACACAGATGGATCATCCTCATGTTGTTCGTCTTCTTCAGCCTGATCTTCACGACGCTTTTGACGGCGTTCAAACAACATATCCAGCGCCGTGATAAACAGCAAAATGCCGCCCGCAATGCGGAAGGCGGGCATTGAGATACCAATGAATTCAAGGATACCTTCGCCAAACAGCGAAAACACCAAAAGGATGCCAATGGCCACCAAAGACGCGCGGATCGCGATGGATCGGCGCTTGGCGGGGGACATTCCGACGGTCAGGGCGACAAACAGGGGCGCCAGTCCAATCGGGTCGATGACCACAAAGAGCGCGAAGAACGCGGTAATGAGGAAGTTGGGATCCATATTGGCGATCCTTTAGGGCTGTGCCACAGAGCGCAAGAGGGCGTTTACGCCTTTTCTGCTTGGTCGAGCTTTTCGAGTGCGACCATCCAAAGGCCTTCGGCCTTTTTCAATGCAGCACGAACCTCGGCATATTTACCGTTCCACGTATCAAGCTCACCTTTACGTCCGTCTTCGTACAGCACAGGATCGGCGAGCTTCTTGGACAGTTTTTCGGCCATGTCATTGATTTTGTTGACGCGCTCTTCGCATTTTCGCACGTCCGCCTTCAATGCCAACAGCTGGTCGCGGGTGATTTTTGGCTTCACAGGCTTTGGCTTGGTAGCCTTTTCCTTGTCGGCTTTGCGTGTGTCGGGCGTCAGCAGCATTTTGCGATAGGCTTGCAAATCGTCGTCGTAGGTTTTGACGCGCCCGTCTTTGACCAGCCAAAGGCGATCCGCCACGAGGGAGAGCAGGTGCATATCGTGAGACACAAGGATCACAGCGCCCGTATAGGCGGTGAGCGCCTCAACCAAGGCTTCGCGAGATTCGATATCAAGGTGGTTGGTCGGCTCATCGAGGATCAGCAGGTGCGGGGCGTCGAGCGTTGCCAGCAGCAGCGACAGACGCGCCTTTTGCCCACCAGACAGGCGGCCCACTTCGGTTTCGGCTTGGTCCGCGCCAAGGCCAAAGCCAGCAAGACGAGCCCGCAGTTTTGCGCCACCTTCTTTGCCGCGTTCACGGAACAGGTGATCGAGAGGGGTCTCATCGACGTAAAGTTCGTCCACTTGGTGTTGGGCAAAGAACCCGATGCGCAATTTGTTGGACGACGCGAATTTACCGCCCATCTTTTCCAAACGGCCCGACAACAGCTTGGACAGCGTGGATTTACCTTCGCCGTTGCGGCCCAGCAGGGCGATGCGGTCGTCTTGGTCGATCCGCAGGTCGAGCTTGTCGAGAACAATTGTGTCGCCGTAGCCCACAGAAACGCCTTCGGTGGCGATAATAGGGGGCGACAATTCTTCTGGTGTTGGGAATGTGAAAACCGTGCGTGCCGCATCTTCGGGCGCGCGGATTGTTTCCATCTTTTCCAGTTGCTTAACACGCGATTGCGCCTGTTTGGCCTTAGACGCTTTGGCCTTAAAGCGGTTTACAAAGGCCTCGAGGTGAGCGCGTTTGGCGTCTTGTTTCTTCGCAGCAGACGCCAAAAGCGCGCGTTTCTCGGCGCGTTGTTTGACGAACATGTCGTAGTTGCCTGTGTAATAGATCAGGCCCTTGTCCTCTAAGTGCAGAATGCCACCGACCGAGCGGTTCAACAGTTCGCGGTCGTGGGACACGATCAAAACCGTGTGCGGATATTTGACGAGATACGCCTCAAGCCAAAGTGCGCCTTCAAGGTCAAGATAGTTTGTCGGTTCATCGAGCAGCAGCAGATCAGGTTCGGAGAACAACACTGCGGCCAAAGCCACACGCATACGCCACCCGCCAGAGAATGCAGAGCACGGCTCAAGCTGTTCGGCGGCGGTAAAGCCAAGGCCTTTCAGGATCGCAGAGGCGCGGGCTTCGGCGGACCATGCATCGATATCGGTCAGGCGGGTCTGAATGTCGGCAATGCGGGTTGGGTCCGTGGCGGTTTCGGATTCGGCCAGCAGGTTGACGCGTTCCACGTCAGCGGCAAGCACCGTGTTGATGAGAGAAACCTCATTTCCGGGAACCTCCTGAGAGACGCCGCCGATTTTCCAGCCCTTGGGCAGAGAGATATCGCCGGTATCCAGCACCATCTCGCCACGGATGATTTTGAACAGGGTGGTTTTACCCGTCCCGTTGCGCCCCACCAGACCAACCTTGTGGCCTGCAGGAATGGTGACGGATGTGTTTTCCAGCAGCGTGCGGCCGGAAACCGAATAGGTGATATCTGAAATGCGTAACATAAGGGGGCAGTGCCACGGGGCGCGGGGGGCGTCAATCGCGTAGCGGGTGAATGGGCACCGATTATCTGCCTGCGATGCGTGCAATGGTGCGTGGTGCTGTGTATGCAGTGACGAAAGTGCGCCTAGACGACAGTTTGGCATTATGGCGAAGGGAAAAACACGATGAGCAACGATGACGCGGATATTCTTGCACGAGCCAAAAGCCGTGGGTCCCATGGTCGCCAACAAGACGAGGGCGTTTTGGTCATCCGTACGATTGCAATGCCAGCGGATACGAATCCGGCGGGGGATATTTTCGGTGGCTGGTTAATGTCGCAGATGGATTTGGCAGCCGGGAATTTGGCGGGCCGCGTGTCGCAAGGGCGCGGGGCTACGGTCGCTGTCGAGGGGATGCAGTTCTTGCGACCTGTTAAGGTGGGCGATGAAGTGACGCTTTACGCCACCTTGGTAAAAGTGGGCCGCACGTCCATGCGCATTCACGTGGATGTTTGGGCGCGGTCGCGGTTTTCCAATGACGGGGCCAAGGTTACAGAAGCAGAGTTTGTGTTTGTCGCTTTGGATGAGAGCGGCAATCCGAGAGCCTTGCCAGATAGTGAGTAAAGGTTTGCAGAGTAACGGCGATCCGTCACCCGTCAGGCGAGGGCGGCGATTCCAAGATGTCTTGTTAGGCTTGGCGCTTTATTGCGCAGAACACGGCTTTTCAACGCATCGCACCCATGCTAGCAGCGCCCCAAATCATTCAACTCTTATGAGGTATCTCAAATGGCTATCCAGCGTACTTTCTCCATCATCAAACCAGACGCAACTAAGCGTAACCTGACTGGTAAAATCGCAGCTAAGTTCGAAGAAGCAGGCCTGCGCATCGTCGCGTCCAAGCGTATTCAGCTGACATTGGCTCAGGCGCAGCAGTTCTACGGTGTTCACTCCGAGCGTCCATTCTTTGGCGAACTGTGTGAATTCATGATCTCCGAGCCAATCGTTGTTCAGGTTCTGGAAGGCGAAGACGCAATCGCGAAAAACCGCGAAGTTATGGGCGCAACGAACCCAGCAGACGCAGCAGACGGCACAATCCGTAAAGAGTTCGCACTGTCCATCGGCGAAAACTCCGTACATGGGTCCGACGCTCCTGAGACAGCTGCAGAAGAAATCGCATTCTTCTTCTCCGGTCTTGAGCTGGTTGGCTAAGCCACACGGCTTTCAAATTGAGGCCCCGTCGGAGCGATCCGGCGGGGCCTTTTTTGTTTGATGGTCAGCCCAGCGATGAGAATTTGGTGAACAGGCTTCAATGGCCTTTGAACATCGTGTTGTTTTCCCACTAGAGTGTTTCATCTCGTGACAGCATCCTAGGAGAGTTTTCGTTGACGGATAGAATTGCCCAACTTCGTGACCAACTACGCCACGCGCAAGAAGAGCTCGAGGCAGAACTCGAACGAAGTCGCACGTCTTTGGGTTACACCTTGCACAAGAGGCGCGTGGTCTTTGAAGCGAGCGTAAAGAAACAGCATGCCGCCCTAAAGCAACGGCTCGCGCCGTATCTGGCCGAGGCCCGCCCGATGGTCGTTCTCACGGCGCCTATCATTTATTCTATGATAATCCCGTTCGTCATTCTGGATATCTTCTTGTCGATCTATCAGGCGATTTGTTTTCCAGTTTACCGGATTGAAAAGGCGCGCCGCAGGGACTTCATCACGTTTGACCGCAAACATCTGTCCTACCTCAACGGGCTAGAGAAATTTAACTGCATCTATTGCAGTTACGGCAACGGGCTGTTGGCCTATGCCAGCGAGATCGCGGGCAAGACAGAAAAGCACTGGTGCCCGATCAAACACGCCAAACGGATGGCGGCGACACATGCCCATTATCCGGAGTTTCTCGAATATGGTGACGCCGAGGGCTACCAGCAAACCAAGCAAGAGTTGCACACCTCCACCAAATAATACCGTAAATCACGCCGGAACGACTGGCCGTACGACCCTTTATGGAAGGCGAAAGAATGCAGATTGCCGTGCTAATTGCGATAACCATGTGCGCCTTTGCGGCGAATTCTGTGCTGGCGCGGGCGGGTATCTACACGTTCGAAATGGAGCCCCTGTTGTTTGCAGGGCTAAGGCTGGCCAGCGGGGCGGCTATGTTGGCGCTTTTGATGTCACTTCGTCGGGGTTGGGTTCCCGTTAGTCGGGCGCGGGTCATCTCGGCTGGGACGCTGTTGTTGTATCTGGTCCCGTTTTCCATCGCTTATCTCACCTTGCCGTCAGGTGTCGGGGCGTTGGTATTGTTCGGGATCGTTCAGATCACGATGTTTGCCGGCTCGTGTTTGGCGGGCAACCTGCCGACATCGCGCCAATGGGGCGGAATGGTATTGGCGATGGTCGGGTTAGGGTGGCTGCTTTGGCCGTCAGAACAGCTGACGCTTGATCCTATTGGCGTGATGTTCATGATCTTGTCTGGATTTGGTTGGGGCGTGTTTTCCCTGCGCGGGCGCGGGTCCAAAGATCCGCTGGGGGACATGACGCTAAGCTTCATGCTCTGCCTCCCTGTGGCTGTGCTCTTGATCGTTTTCGGGGGCGGATGGTCACTTGGTGGTGTGGTCACGGCAGTGGTCAGCGGGGCGTTGATGTCGGGGCTTGGCTATGCGCTTTGGTATCATGTGTTGCCGCAGATATCGGCGACGACGGGGGCTGTGGCACAGCTGAGCGTTCCGGTCATTGCGTTGATTGCAGGAGCGATGCTGTTGGGTGAAGGCGTCACGCTGAGTGTGGTTGGCGCGACGGCTGTTGTTTTGTCGGGCATCGCGGTTGCAGTGCTCAAGCGCCAATAGGGGTCCTAGTCTGGGACCTTGGACAAGGCCCTTTGTGTCAGCGGCGGGCCGATGATCTCAAAGAAGATGGTCGAGGCCACTGTGATGGCCAGAACGGTCTCACCGTGGTCCGGAAAACGTTCGGCGGCAACAATCGCCATGCCCACAGCCACACCAGCCTGCGGCATGAGAGCGGCCCCGATATGACGGGCCTGTTCAATGGGCAGCCCCGCAAGCTTGGCCCCCAAAGCCCCCGCGGCCAAGCGAGCCGTGAAACGCAGGATCACAAAGGCGACCCCGATAAGACCCGCCTTGAGCAATTGTGACACGTCAAGGGACGCGCCTGCCATCACGAAGAACAGCAACAGGAACGGCCATTCAATGCTATGTATGGCTTGGAAAGCCCGTGTGTGGTGGGTTGCGAAATTTGCTATCACAGCACCCGTTGTCATGCCTGCAATCAGATAGGACACATCAAGCATCAACCCGATGCCTGCCACGAGAAAGACCAATCCGAGCGCTTCGATCAGGGTTGGCTCGCCTGGTTTGATGCGGCCCGATAAATATGCGCCGGGGACGCCGATCAAAACGCCCAAGGCAACCGCGCCACCTGTTTCCCAGAGCGCGTCCAGTATTGCATGGCTGCCGTCCGTTGCAGTCAACAGACCGGCAAGCGCCATCATAGCGGAAAATGCCAGCAGGCCCCATGCGTCATCAATCGCGACGATACCGGTCAGCAGGCGAGTAAAGGCGTTATTGCGGCCACTTTCATTGACGACATCCATGGTTGCAGCGGGGTCAGTAGCGGTCGCAATCCCGCCAAGCAAAAGCGCCGTTACAACAGACGCACCGATCAACCAAAGCCCTGCACTGACAAGGATCGCGGTGACGATGACTATGACGATAGAGACAATCATTATAGCTCGCCCCTGAGCTGCCAGCGTGGTCTTGTCCAAAGCGCCGCCCATCAAGAAGGCCACCATCGTAAGCGCCGTGGGCGCTACGATTTCATGGGCGGAAGTGATGTCAAAGGGCAGAATGTCCAACACGGGCGGGCCAAGCACGACACCGAGCAAGATCAATAATGTAACACGCGGCACATGAACAATGTGCCCAACCTTGTCGAGAGCAAGCCCCGCAAGGAACAGAATGCCAATTGAGAGAAGGCCAATTTCAGGTGTCATAGGAAACACTTACGCCTGCTGGCGTTAGGCTTCAAGCGGGACAGTCGCGGCGGACTTCGCGGTCTCGAAGACCCGTTTTAACCAACATGCAACGGTCGCGGGCCTCATAGTAGTAGCCCCGCGCATACCACATGACGGCGGTCTGAATGTTCCCATCCGACAACAACCACGCCCCGCGCAGATAGCGCCCCGCATAAAGCAGGCTCGTCTCCGCATCGAGCAATCCGTTTGGTGGGCCCGAAAACCCCATCTGTCCCGCGGTTTCCGGAAGGATTTGCATCAAACCATAGTAGGGACCGTTACGGGCTTCGGCGCGGTAGTCGCTTTCACGTTGAATGACGGCATGTAGCAACGCTTCGGGGATGTCGTGGATTTCAGCGTATTTGACGACCAGTGCCCGCATTTGCGGTGTCTCGCCCGGGTTGAGGGCAAGCTGGGCAGCGTGCTGTGCCGGTTCAGTCTGGGGGGACTGGCGGGTGGCTCCGCACGCGGCCAAAACGAGGATTAGTGTAAGCGCGACAGGTTTCATAGGGCAGGGGTAGCGCGGCCAACGCTCTTGATAAAGCGGCGCAGGGCGACACACGCGGCTTACCGCCGATCAATCAGCCCGATTTCATCCATGAACGCGTCGATTTCGGATTTCTCAACATTGAAATGCGCCGCCTTAAGGGCGTCGAATGTCTTGCGGAGCGCCTTCTTTTCCTCGCCTTGGCAATCGTTCCAAGGGCGGCCCTGTAGGGCCATGTGCAACGCGTAATAGCCGATGAAATGCGGACGGTTTCCGTGACTTAGCAGCTTTGCATAAGCGGCATCTGCCCCCATCTCGTGGAGGGCCTCGGCGGTCATGATGCCCGCCGCGTTATAAAGCGCTTCGGATGCTGGTCCGATATTACGAATGGTTGAGATTGCAGCCATTGCACCACTCTAGCCCGAGCACAAAAAAAGACCAGAGGTGCGACGCGAGAAGTCTTTCAACTTCGACGGGCCTGCGCCGCTGGTCATTGAGACCGCGCACCGAGGGGGGAGGAAGAGGGCGCGGTATGTCGTATGCGTTTAGATGCTCGCGAAGTCCTTGAAGACGACGGGTTTTGGCGGCCCAGGGCGTCGTCGCGTCCCGTTGGGGGTCGGTTGCTGGGGCGCGGGCGGTGTTACTGGTGTCTGGGTCGGCATGGGGCCGCTCCTTGGTCTGCCTCGGTTGGTGGTCCACACTTTAGTGCGTTTGCGCTCTCCCAGAGCGAGAATTCGGGTTTGGTTAACGAAAACCTAAGCTGGCGTTTGCGGCACCAACGAGACGCAATTGTGGCGGAAATGAGGCGGGGCGAGTGGTGCGCGGGGGGCGCTTTGACAGCGTTCTGTCCGTTGTTCTGAGACCAATTTGTTGCGAAAAGGCGTAAACTAATCTCAAAAATAGGCTTATTTGGTGTGAATGGGTGGAATATTCACAAGATACCGTGTTAAGAGCGCATATATAGATATTGCACGCTGCGATTTCGTTTTGGCCGTAGATAACGGCCCTAGGTCTTTTGGGGGAAAGACATGAATTTATTGAAACATCTACCTTGGGTTGCGCCGACAGTGGCGATTTTAGCTGTGGGATCCGGTTTTATGGATCGAATCGGATTGGGGTTCAGTAGTCAGGATGCCGATGTATCCGCACAGGCTGACGCCCCATTTGTGACAACAGAACAGGAAGACGTTGCCATTGCCGCGCTGGCAGCGGTGACGGAGGCGACAACGCTAACGCCTTTAGAAGAGCTAGAGAACGTGTCCGATACGTTGGCCGCTATGCTGGTCGAAGATGGCAATGGCGAAGATGTTCAGGCTACGCGGACGCAGGGCTTGGATCTGAGTGCGGTGCAAGAGGTGGAAACGCAAGTAACGCCCGTTGCAGCGCCGCTTGCGCCTGTCACAACGAGCTTTTTTTCCGCCGCTCAAGAGAACCTTGCCCAAGCAACGTCTTGCGCAAACGATCTGCGCAATCTGGCATCCCAGTCGCGGGTGTATTTCCCAAGTGGGGCCTTGAGTGGTGAATCTGCAGGGCTCGCTCAGGCGCGCCTTATCGGGACCATTGCGCAGCGCTGCCCCGGTGTGACCATTCAGGTTGAAGGGCATTCCGATCCATCTGGTGACTCGGTGATTAACCTACGTCTGAGCCAAGAACGGGCTGAGGCCGTGATTACCCGCGTCGCAGCGGCTGGGATTGATACATCCAAGATGGTTGCCATCGGCATGGGTGACGGTTTCCCGTCTGGTGTGACTGGGGCAGAAGATGCGGCCTATTATGACCGTCGTGTCGAGTTCCGCATCGTTGATACGCTCGAAACAGCCTTTGGAGCACAGCCGGTGCCGAATGCGGGCATCGTGACGGCGCGTGTGACAGAATGCGTGACCACCTTGCAAAAAGCCGCACAGGATACGTCGATCATCTATGCACCCGGATCAGCTATTGTGTCCACGGATGCGATGGGGGCTGCTTTCGTTCTGGCCGAAATGGCGATGGACTGCCCTGAGGCACGTTTGCGTGTGATTGGTCAGCACGCGGACGAGTATGGTGGTGTTGAGGATGCAGCGACGGCCCGCTTACGGGCGATTGCGCTGATTTCTTCAATGGACAGTGCTGGTTTTGAAACGTCCGAGATCATCATGGTTGCGCCGTCAGGGCCGACACACGTTGAAGGTCTTAGCAATGCACGCGTCGATTTTGATGTGATCCTCGAAGAATTATAGCGGACCAAACCTTGTTGGTCTGCTCAAACGCCCGGCCATTTGGTCGGGCGTTTTTCTTTGTTTAGGCGAAGGGCGTAGGGCAGGGTGAGAGAAAAAGCCCCGCCTTTTGAAAGCGTTGCTAGATTTTATTAGTTGAGTCTTTTTATCGGGATTGACGGTTCTGACTAAATTTGTCAGGTATTGCCGCATGAAACATGAACCTATTCCACGCGGCGGCGCACCTGTTGGCTATCTTGGCGAACTCAGCACGATTGAGGCCAGTGCAATCATCTATTGGCGGCTCTGGGCAAGCGGCGCAGATGGGCAGCGTCGTGTGCAGTCTGACTTTAACACTGCCTTGGGCGAACGCGGTGGGTTTGAAGCCGTTGAGGCCCTCGCGCAGATGTTCGATCTTTGCGCCCGTCATGGTCGCCGCCCGCTTATGCGGCACCATCTGGACTGCAAATGTATCGGCGCAGATGAAAGCTGTCTGGCAAACTTCATAGGTTATGCTTCGGAATGCCAAAGCGAAGATGCGGCCTTGCTCGCGTCGTTGATGGTTAATCCGAACCTATGCATGCCGCTGGCTGCAATGGCGCAGACGCTGGGCCTTGCGCTACGTCGGATCACGCTTTCGCCGCCGTCTGCGGCAGAAATTCAAGATTTACAAACAAAAAAACGATCCACTAAGGGACTGACATGAAAAATTTCCTACTGACAACGACACTTTGCGTTACTGCGCCAGCTGTCTTCGCCGAAACCCACGCCGCGGATGTGCTGACGACCTATTCCAACATCGCGGAGGCCGGTTATCAAGACAGCCTTACAACTGCGCAGACCCTGCAAGCGGCTGTTGATGCTCTCATTGCGGATCCCTCCGAGGCGAACCTGACTGCAGCCAAAGCCGCTTGGCTTTCTGCGCGCGTGCCGTATCAACAGACCGAGGTTTTCCGTTTTGGCAACGCCATCGTTGACGACTGGGAAGGCAAAGTGAACGCATGGCCACTGGATGAGGGGCTGATTGATTACGTTGATGCGTCCTACGGTGGCCCAACAGATGGCAATGAATATGCCGTGCTAAACGTCATCGCGAACCCGATGTTCAAATTGTCTGGTGAAGACATCGACGCCTCCGAAATCACATCTGATTTCCTTGAAGGTCAGCTTCATGAAGCCGACGGCGTTGAAGCAAACGTTGCCACTGGCTACCACGCGATTGAATTCCTTTTGTGGGGGCAGGACCTGAACGGTCACAGCGCTGGCGCGGGCAACCGTCCTTGGACAGATTACGCAGCAGGCGAAGATTGCACCAACGGCAACTGTGATCGCCGTGCGGACTATCTAAAGGGCGCGACAGACCTTCTGGTCGGCGATCTTGAGTGGATGGTAGGCCAGTGGAGTGAGGGCGGTGAGGCGCGCGCGGCTGTTTTGGCTGATGATAACACTGGTATCTCTATCATCCTGACAGGCATGGGGTCGTTGTCTTACGGCGAAGTCGCAGGTGAACGCATGCGTCTTGGCGTCATGTTGAACGACCCCGAAGAAGAGCATTCCTGCTTTGCCGACAACACGCACAACGATCACTTCTATGATGGTCTGGGCGTTCAGAACGTTTATCTGGGCAGCTACACGCGCATCGACGGGTCCGTCGTGTCTGGTGCGTCCTTGGCCGATTTCGTGGCAGTACAGGACGTCGCATTGGACGGCGAAATGCAGACAAAATTGTCAGCAACCATGCGAGAACTGGGCGACATCAAACACGCTGCGGAAGCAGGTTTTTCCTATGACATGATGCTCGAGGCTGGCAATGCGTCCGGTGAGGATCTGATCATGGGCGGTGTGAATGCCTTCATCGATCAAACCCGCACAATCGAACGTATTGTGGCTGCGGTTGGTCTTGATGTGCTTGGCATTGAAGGGTCAGACAGCCTTGATGATCCGGACGCTGTCTTCCAGTAATCGTCTGATTGGATTACAGAACGGACATGCGCGGAATCTAGGTGTAGCGCATGTCCAATTTTAACTTGGATGCTCGCTTAAAATGAAACCTCGTTCTCTTTATTTTGCCTTCATGGCAGTTTTGGCGGCACCTTTTGCTTTGGCCGAAGCGGACCTTTACGCATCGATCTCGCAAGATTTTCATCTTAATGTTGTTGCCCGAACGCCGGCGGAACTAACGCGCATTGAGAATGTCTTGGCGCTCCCGGATGATTTCAGCGTTCCGCAGCGATTTGAGGATTTGTCAGCTGGTGCTGCAACAGTCCGTGTGGTGCCCGATTCCAATGCTTTCAGCCAACCGTCGGAAAACCTGTCCTTTGATGGCGAGTTGTCGTTTCGGGTGGGCAACGGGCTGTTTCGCAAGATCTGGGTGTCTTCGCCATCCTCAACGCTTGCTTCGGATGGTTTGGGGCCGTTGTTCAATGCGCGGTCCTGCCAGCGGTGTCATATCAAAGACGGGCGAGGGCACGTGCCCGAGGGCGATGACGACAATTCAATTTCAATGTTTTTGCGGATTTCGATCCCCGATGATGCGGCTGCCATTGCGGGCATCGAAGGGTATCACGGAACTGCGCCTGACCCGAATTACGGCGGCCAACTACAGGACTTTTCTTTGGCCGGAATCGCGGCGGAAAACCGTCTTTCGATTTCTTATGAAGAGATCGAAGTCTTTTTAGACGGCGGGGAGAGGGCAAGCTTAAGGTCCCCGACTTACGCCGCCGTCGATCTTGGATACGGTCCGCTGCACCCTGACGCCATGTTGTCCCCTCGTATTGCGCCACAGATGATTGGTCTTGGCCTTTTGGAGGCGATTGGCGCGGCTGATATCCTGTCGTGGGCTGATCCTGATGACGCGGATGGGAACGGTATTTCGGGGCGGCCAAATGTCGTTTGGTCGCTTGAATATGATCGCCCGATGCTGGGCCGTTTCGGGCTGAAAGCTGGGGAAGCGACTGTGTTGTCGCAGTCGGCAGGTGCATTTGCCGGGGACATCGGGATTTCCAATCCCTTGCATCCTTCTGCCGCAGGCGATTGCACGCCGGCCCAAACCGCCTGTCAGAATGCGCCCCACGGTGACGGCGATGTCCGCGGCCTTGAGGTCGACCAAGAGGGTCTTGATCTGGTGACATTCTACAGCCGCAACCTTGGCGTGCCTGCGCGGCGCGACGTGGATGATCCGCAGGTTTTACGCGGCAAAGAGGTGTTTTATTCCACGGGCTGTATCGATTGTCACAGACCGTCTTATGTGACCCAACGCCTGACGGATCGCCCAGCCCAAAGCTTTCAACTTATCTGGCCATATACCGACATGTTGTTGCACGACATGGGTGAAGGGTTGGCTGATAACCGACCAGAAGCTGTCGCCAATGGGCAGGAATGGCGCACACCGCCGCTCTGGGGGATTGGGTTGACCGAACAGGTTTCCGGACACACGCAATTTCTACATGACGGCCGCGCGCGCTCTTTGTTAGAGGCGGTGTTATGGCATGGTGGTGAGGCCCAAGGCGCGCGGGATCGCGTGGTCGAAATGCCGCCCGAAGACCGCGCCGCTTTGATCACATTTTTGGAAAGCCTGTAGATGAAATTCGCATTCCCTGTCTTGCTTGCAACCACTCTTTTGACGCCTTTTGCGGTGTTCGCTGATCCGCGTGTCGATGCCGTTCTGGACCAACATGTCCTGCCAAGGTTTCACGCCCTTACGGATGCGACCGCCGCTCTCGCGAACGCCGAAGATTGCGATGTCGTTGCTGAGTGGGATGCAGCGACCGAGGCCTGGATCGCCGTGTCTCATTTGCGGTTTGGCCCGACTGAGGTCGACAACCGTGCGTTTTCACTTGCGTTTTGGCCTGACCCGCGTGGGTCAACTCCGTCCGCGTTGACGACGCTGTTGTCGGATGATGCACCTGCAATTGCGGATGTGTCTATAGCAGGGCGCGGGTTCTATGCGCTTGAGTATCTGCTGTTTGATGACGCGTTCAGCGACGTCGACGGGCGATGTGACCTTATCGCAGGACTGGCGAAGGATGCGAACGCAACCGCACAGGCGATCGAGGCCGACTGGATCGATCACTACGCCGACCTGCTGCGCACCACAGGCAATGACACCTACCGTGATGACACCGAGGCCTTGCAGCAACTTTATGGTGCGATCACAGGCGGGCTGGATTTTGCGGTTACGAAACGGCTTGGCGTTCCTATGGGCACGTTCGAGCGGCCCCGACCACGTTTGGCAGAGATGCGGCGTTCTGGGCGGTCGTTGGACAATGTTGCGGTGGTTCTAGAAAGCCTTGAAGAAATGACGCTACTGCTTGCGGGGGGTGACTCAGATGGCGTGATCGCAGATCAGTTTGCTGCGGCGCGTTTGGCCTTGGACAATGTTGGCGAAATCGAAGGCGGCGCTGATTTTAGCATCGTTGCGGATACGTCGGGCCGCTTTAAGGTCGAAGTGCTGCAAAACCGTATTTCTGAAATTCGCACCTACCTGAGCGAAGAGCTCGGCCCGCAGATCGGTGTCATTGAAGGTTTCAACGCGGATGATGGCGACTGATGGCAACGCGGCGCGGGTTTCTTGCTGGGTTGATTGCAACGGGTCTTGCGCCTGTTCCCACGTGGGCGGATGCAGGCAATCCGTCGTTCCTGTCGGCTGCACGCACACCTGAGGGTAATTTTGTGTTGGCGGGTTTGGATGAGAGCGGCGGGATCCGGTTTTCTATTCCGTTGCCGACCCGCGGCCATGCCGCTGCGGCCCATCCACACCGCCCAGAGGCCGTGGCGTTTGCCCGCAGGCCCGGGGTCTTTGCGCTGGTGCTTGAGTGTCAAACCGGTGACGTGCTGGCGCGGTTGGATAGCCCCGAGGGACGCCATTTCTATGGTCATGGCACGTTTGATCCGTCTGGGGACCTCTTGTTCACCACCGAAAATGATTTCGAAGTTGGGGAAGGGCGTATCGGGATTTGGGACGCACGCCGTGGCTACGTCAGGATTGGCGAGATTGCGTCACATGGCGTGGGCCCGCACGATCTGCGTTTGATGCCGGACGGATCATTGGTTGTTGCCAATGGCGGGATTGATACCCACCCCGCGTCGGGCCGTGAAAAGCTGAACATTCCAACGATGCAACCGAACCTGTGCTATTTGGATATGGATGGGCACTGCTTGGATCAGGTTACTCCAGCCTACCACCAAGCCAGCGTGCGCCACCTGAGCATTCGGGCCGATGGGATGGTCGGCATCGCGATGCAATGGCAAGGCGAGGTCCGCACATCGCCCCCACTTGTTGCGACCCACATGCGCGGAGAAGCGATGCGTGAATTGGGGGCAGGGCTGGACCTTGCGGGGTACGTCGGAAGCATTGATTTTTCAGGCGATGGGACGCGGCTTGCGGTGACATCGCCGCGTGCAGGTGTTGCGGCTGTCTTTGACACCACAAGTGGCGATCTGGTCCTTGCGCTGGAAAACGATGACGTCTGCGGAATTGCGGCATCCAAAGGGGGCATGATGTTGACCAACGGAGGAGGGCGCGTGTTTGAGGCCCACCATGACACAACAGAATTGGCGGCTCATGATCTGTCATGGGACAACCACCTGATCGCGATCCCGCAGGGATTGACGTAGGCACAGTCGCTTCGGGGTTTGGTTCCCATTTGCGCGCTTTCACTTTAGTATCGGCCCATTACGTTGGCCTTGGCATAATTGCCGTCTTCACGACAGGACCCCCCATGCGATCAGTTGCTTTGATAGGCTACGGTGCAATGGCACATTACGTTTCCCTGCATCTCAAAAGAAGCCCTTGGCGCGTGAGCAACTGCGTGATCCGGCAGGGGCGTGAAAGTGCCGCAAGGGACGCCGTTGGAGAAGGGATTGCGTTTGTTCGCCATGCCGATGAAATAAACAAACTGCCCGACTTAGTGGTTGATTGCGCCGGTCATCTTGGGTTGCAGGCGCATGGTGCTGCGTTCTTGCGAAAAGGGGTTCCTTTGATCAGTGCGTCGCTTGGCGCTTTGGCTGATGAAAAGACCTACCGCGCACTGGAACAGGCAGCACAGGATGGCGGCACGAGCCTGCACTTGGCCTCTGGTGCAATCGGTGCTTTGGACGCTTTGTCGGCCGCCAAGATTGGCGGGCTTGAGACCGTTCGCTACACCGGCATTAAACCACCCGCGAGCTGGCGCGGGACACCCGCTGAAACCGCTGCCAACCTTGACGCGTTGGGCGATCCCTTGATCCATTTCGACGGCAACGCGCGTGACGCCGCGCTGCGCTACCCCAAAAACGCAAACGTCGCGGCTGCTGTGGCTTTGGCCGGCGTGGGGTTTGATTTGACCCGTGTGCGTTTGATCGCCGATCCAAAGGCTGACGGTAACAGGCATGAAATTACAGCCAAGGGCGGATTTGGGACCTTTGAGTTTACAATCAATGGCGCCAGCCTGCCTGATACGCCGCGCACATCTGCGCTGGCGGCGATGAGCGTGGTGGATCGCATTCTTCGTCATGGTGCACCAATCGTCTTCTAAGGGTGTGTTGTCTTGGGTTGAGTTGAGCGGCGGCGTAAGAAATAGGCACAATTGGATATTTAGGCTAATTTTTAGCACCGTGCTGGTTTTTGCGCAGTGCGTTGGGGGCGTGGTCTGGGAACTCGACCGCGTCTTTGGCCTTCTTGGGTGCGAAGCTTTTACGCTGAAACCTGAGGACATCTAATGAAATTCGACAAAACATTGCTTGCTGCTTTTGCCGCAGTTCTTACCACCCCCGCGTTTGCCCAAACCGAGATCCCGTTTGCACTGGACTGGAAATTCGAGGGGCCGTCTGCACCTTACTTCCATGCTTTGGATGCCGGTTATTTCGCAGATGCTGACCTGACAGTGACCATCAGCGAAGGGGCCGGTTCGCTGGATGCCATTCCAAAGGTTGCGACTGGCGCGTTCCCGATTGGCTTTGCTGACATCAACTCCTTGATGCGCTTCCTTGACCAGAACCCGGGCGCGCCTGTCACGGCAGTGATGATGGTCTATGATAAGCCACCTTTCGCAATTGTAGGGCGTCCGTCTTTGGGCGTGAGCGAGCCATCTGACCTTGAGGGCAAAATCCTTGGCGCTCCCCCCCCGGATGGCGCATGGGCACAGTTCCCGATCTTTGCCGCTGAGACCGGTATCGATGTTGACGCGATCACTGTTGAACCTGTTGGTTTCCCAACGCGTGAGCCAATGCTGGCCGAAGGCAACGTCGCTGCGATCACGGGCTTTTCGTTCTCCTCTACGCTGAACCTGAAGCGTTTGGGCATTGAAGAAGACGACATCTCCGTGATGTTGATGGCAGATTACGGCGTGGACCTTTACGGCAACGCGATCATCGTCAACACAGACTTTGCAGAAGCCAACCCTGAAGCGGTCACAGCGTTCCTTGGCGCGGTTGCTATGGGCTGGACAGACGCCATTGCCTCACCTGATGCCGCGATTGCGGCGCTGATGGAACGCAATCCTGCCGCTGAGGCAGCACTCGAAACCGAGCGTTTGCAGATGGCAATCGATGCAAACGTCTTGACAGACTACGTCATTGAGAACGGCATGGGTGGTATCGACGCGGACCGCATGGCCAATGCAATCGAGCAGACCAAATCGGTTTATGAGTTCGAAAATGCGCCTGACGCGGCTCTTTATTTTGACCCAAGTTATCTGCCGACAGACGGCAGCTTGATGTTGCAATAAAAACTTGCGGGGTCGCCGTGTTGGCGGCCCCCACACCCCGAAGGCAATCCCATCGAAAATCTCATAGAAATTAAAGGTGCGCGGCATGCGTATCAGACGGCAAGCGGGCCATTGCCTGTGCTTGACGGTCTGGATGTAGCTGTTCCCGCGGGCACCTTCGCGGCTGTCGTCGGCCCCTCTGGTTGCGGCAAGTCCACTCTTACCAAATTGGTCGCTGGCCTGATGAAGCCCGACGAGGGCGAGGTCTGGTTGCACGGCGAGCGCGTCACAGGCCCCCGCAAAACTGTGGGCATGGCGTTTCAAAATCCGGTGCTGCTGGAATGGCGTACCATTCTGGATAACGTGATCCTGCCGCTCGAAATCGTAGCGCCCAAGATGCCGACCAAAGACCGCATCGCCCGCGCGATGGACCTGCTTGAGATGGTCGGGCTGGCGGGTTTTGAAAACAAACGCCCCTCTGAGCTGTCAGGGGGTATGCGCCAACGGGCGTCTTTGTGCCGTTCTATTGTGCACAAACCTGATGTGCTGATCCTTGATGAACCGTTTGGGGCGCTTGACGCATTTACCCGCGAAGATTTGTGGCAAACCATGCGCGACCTGCGTGCGGCTGAACCGTTCACCGTTGTGCTGATCACCCATGATTTGCGCGAGAGTGTTTTCCTTGGCGATCAAGTCATCGTTTTGTCCGGTCGTCCTGCACGCACGCAATTTGTTATGGACGTTGACCTTCCGGAGGATCGCACGCTGGACGTTTTGTTCACGCCCAAAGCCGCTGACATGCTGCATACCCTGCGCGACCAGATCAAAATTGCCCAAGGGCGCACTGTAGAGGGGGATGCTTGATGCTTTATAAGATCGCGACACCGGTTCTGGCGATCCTTGCGTTCCTCGGGTTGTGGGAGCTGCTGGTCTGGGCCAACGGCTGGCCCAACTACAAAATGGCATCGCCGTCTGATCTACCGCCTGCATTCTGGAAGTACAAAGAGCTGTTCTTAATCATGGGGTGGCAAACACTCTGGCGGACGGTTGTGGGGCTGTTTCTGGCCGTCATCGTCGGCACGCTGATCGGAATGATCATTGGCTTTTCAAAGCTAGCACGCGACGCTCTGTATCCGTTGCTGGTGGGCTTCAACGCCATCCCAAAGGCGACACTGGTGCCTGTTATCTCGCTTATCTTTATTGGGCAGCACGATTTTAACACCATTCTAATGGCGTTCATGATTTCGTTCTTCCCGATTGCTGTATCGGTTGGCATTGGCCTGTCGACGTTGGAACCTGAATACCGCGATATTTTGCGTGCGCTTGGGGCCTCTCGGTTTACGATCTTTCGCAAGATTGCCCTCCCAAAAACACTGCCGGAATTTTTTGGCGCGCTTAAGGTGTCTGCGACCTTGGCCTTTATCGGCACCAACCTTGTTGAGATCGTCAGCCCGCACGGGCGCGGCCTTGGCGCGTTGTTCAAATCCGGCGAAACCAATGGCGACTATCCGTTGATGTTCGCCGTGCTGATCGCCTTGGCTGTGCTTGGAATTATGCTGTATTACGCGGTGATATTCTTGGAGAAAACCTTTGCAGGCTGGGCCGATCGCGAAGGCGGCTAAAGGGGGAAGCTGCGGACCTGTAGCTTTCCCTCATCATAAACCCCAGTCGCATTCCTGCCGTTGCCGCCAACAAAGGCACGACAGCACGATTGCATCGCGGCCATCTCGGAACAAGCCAAGCATGGCGTCGCATCGCGACGTCTAAGTTTCTGTATTAAGTGAAGATATTGGCTCCGGCGGTAGGGATCGAACCTACGACCAATTGATTAACAGTCAACTGCTCTACCGCTGAGCTACGCCGGAAAACCTCGCACCGTATAGCCACAGCAATTCGGGGCGTCTAGTGGGTTTCGACGTTTTTTGTTGTCTATTTTAGCGCGAACAATGTGGTGGCCGAAAGTTGCGGGTTTTCGCCGTCTAATAGGGTCGCAATGTTGCGTGTTGTGAGGTCGATTAGGTGGGCCAGAACGTTGCGCTGCGCCATAGGAAAAAGGGCGGGGGCGACATCTGAATAGATTTTTCGGGTCAGTGTTTCTGGATCGGCCGGGGCGGGTCGTAGCGCCGCGATTATTTCCGCCTCGCGGGTTTTCCTATGGGCAATCAGTTCGGCGAGGCGGAATTGGGCATCGGGAATCGGCGCGCCGTGGCCGCAATAGGCGCGTTTGATGCCGGTTTGGGCCAACGTGGTGCAGGACGCCATGAAATCGGTCAGATCCCCATCGGGAGGAGACACCAAGGATGACGCCCATCCCATCAAATGATCACCGGTAAAGCCCACGTCGCCACTGATAAAACAAAGGTGATTACCAAAATGGCCCGGCGTGTGGTGTGCCGTGAGAGACCAGCCATCGCCCTGAACCGTGTCACCATCCGCCATGATATGATCGGGCTGAAAATCGTGATCAACACCTTCGCCACCTGCCATCTGGCCCGTGGCTGCCAGCGAATTCATAATGTCAGAACGCCCCGCGCTGCTGTCCCCGAAGGCTAGAATCTGCGCGCCCGTGGCCTCTGCCAGTGGCTTTGCCAGTGGGGAATGATCAAGGTGGCTGTGCGTAACTAAAATATGGCTGACGGGGCGATCTGCAATCGCGGCCCGCAAGGCGCCAAGGTGGGATTGATCAAATGGGCCGGGGTCAATCACGATGAGGCTGTCTGTGCCCAGCAGATAGGTGTTCGTGCCCCAGTAGGTCATTGGCGACGGATTGGGCGCCAGAACGCAGGTCAATCCGGGTTCAAGCTCTATCGCTTTGCCTGCTGTAGGGCGGTTATCTGTCATCGCGCGTTCCCTTGGCGGTCGTTTCCCAGTAGCAATAGGGCAATTAGCAATCGGAAGTAGCGTATCGCATGTCTTTTAAGTGGCTCAAACGATATTTGCCGCGCAGCTTGTATGGGCGGGCCGCGCTGATTTTGATTCTTCCGGTGATTACGCTGCAATTGGGCATTTCTGTTGGTTTCATTCAACGCCATTTTGAACGCGTTACCACCCAGATGACAGAGTCCATCGTGCTTGATTTGCGGTATCTTCTCGAAACGGTGAATGCGGCCGAGACTTTGGATGCGGCACAAACCGCTGGGGAGTCTATCGCGGACCCGCTTGAACTGATGATGGTTCTACCAGCGTCGGATTTGCCGACCGAAGGGATGCGGGTTTGGTATGATCTTACGGGGCGCGTGGTCGAGCGAACATTGAAAGACAATCTTGATGGCCTCGGGCCGGTTGTCTTGCCCAATAGTGGCAGTGTCCAACTGTGGCTGTACACGTCCCACGGGGCAATGATGGTCGAATTTGACCGCGTGCGGGTGTCAGCGACAAACCCGCATCAGCTGTTGGTCTGGATGGTGGCGCTTGGGGCCTTCATGACTTTGATTTCCTTTATTTATCTTCGAAACCAGTTGCGCCCGATCACACGTCTGGCCGCGGCGGCGACGGATTATGGCCGTGGCCGTATTGTGCCATACCACCCGTCTGGCGCCAACGAGGTCCGTGCCGCGGGGCATGCGTTCTTGGATATGCGCAACCGGATCGAACGCCAGACCCAAACCCGTACGATGATGTTGTCTGGGGTTAGCCATGACCTGCGCACACCTTTGACCCGCTTGCGGTTGGGCCTTGGGTTGCTGGACGGGGATGAGGTCGAACCTTTGGTGCGCGATGTGGATGATATGGAACACCTGTTGAACGGGTTTCTTGATTTTGCACGCGGGGACGCGGAAGACGGAACAGAACCGACAGACCCGATCGCGCTTGCTGAACTGATTCTCGCGGATGCCAAACGCATGGGGCAGGCGGTCCATGCGGGCGAGATGAGCGGTGAGGGGCATGTCGATGTGCGCCCGATGGCCCTGCGCCGCGCAGTGGAAAACTTGATCGGAAATGCGCTGCGTTACGGGGCAGAAGCACGGTTGAGCGTGTCTCTCACGCCGCGGGCGTTGGTCATATGTGTCGAAGACGACGGTCCGGGTATCCCGCCAGAACAGCGCGAAGATGCTGTGCGCCCGTTTACCCGGCTAGACCCCGCGCGCAATCAAGACCGTGGATCTGGTGTCGGTCTAGGGCTTGCCATCGTTGAGGATATTGCACGGGCCCATGGCGGCGCGTTGCGATTGGGTGAAAGCGAGGATCTTGGTGGTCTAAAGGCTGAGATCGTTCTGGCGCGGTAATAGGGGGCTCGTTGATGCGTGTGTGTGCCACAGGTTTGCTGCGCAAACATGTTTTGCACAGACTTTCAAAAAGTCTTCGCTTTTTGCCCCCATGTTTGCGTCCAGTTGGTGAGGGTGTGTGCCACACGTTTGCTGAGCAAACATGTTTTGCACACACTTTCAAAAAGTCTTCGCTTTTTGAAAGTGGTAGGCCCGGCAGGACTTGAACCCGCAACCAAAGCGTTATGAGCGCTCTGCTCTAACCAGTTGAGCTACAGGCCCCCCGAGGCACGTGGTATCAGAGCGAACAGCACCGTCAAGTTCTGACACGCAAGTTGTCACTGGAAGATTGGGCGTAAACGGGCTAGGACGCGGGCGTGAATGACGGGGATGCACGATGACTCAGAAAAATGGCCTAACTTACGCAGACGCAGGCGTTGATATCGACGCGGGCAATACATTGGTAGAACGGATCAAACCCGCCGCAAAACGCACCGCCCGACCGGGTGTCATGTCAGGTCTTGGCGGCTTTGGCGCGATGTTTGACCTCAAGGGCGCGGGTTACAATGACCCTATCCTTGTAGGGGCCACGGACGGCGTTGGCACCAAGCTGCGCATCGCGATTGATACCGGACTTGTGGACGGCGTCGGCATTGATCTGGTTGCTATGTGCGTCAACGATCTGGTGTGCCAAGGCGCTGAGCCACTGTTTTTCCTAGACTATTTCGCGACGGGGAAGCTTGAGCTCGATCAAGCGACACGCATCATCAATGGCATCGCCAAGGGGTGTGAGCTGTCTGGCTGTGCTTTGATCGGCGGTGAAACTGCCGAGATGCCGGGCATGTATCCCGAAGGGGATTTCGATCTTGCAGGCTTTAGCGTGGGCGCAATGGAACGTGGGACCGACATCCCGCGCGATGTCAGTGAGGGTGATGTTCTGATCGGGCTGTGGTCCAATGGCGTGCATTCAAACGGCTATTCGTTGGTGCGCAAGATTGTTGAACAGTCCGGCCTTGGCTGGGATGACGCATCGCCGTTTGGTGATGGAACATTGGGCGAAGCGCTGCTCGCGCCGACGACCTTGTATGTCAAAGGCTGCGTTGCGGCGTTGAAAGAAACGGACGCCGTGCATGGGTTTGCCCATATCACGGGTGGGGGTCTCACGGAAAATCTGCCACGCGTTTTGCCTGACGGGCTCGGCGCGCGGGTTGAATTGAACGCATGGCCATTGCCACCCGTGTTCAAATGGCTGGCCGAACAGGCGGGCCTTGAAGAATCCGAAATGCTCAAGACGTTTAACTGCGGTATCGGCATGGTGGCGGTGGTCGCGCGCGATCAGGCGCAGGCCGTCGGGGATATTTTCGACGCAGCGGGGCACGATGTCTGCGTGATCGGCGAGGTCATCAAAGGCGACGGCGTGGACTACACTGGATCGCTTCTGTGAAACGGGTCGCCATTCTGATTTCGGGTGGCGGATCCAACATGGTGGCGCTGGCTGAAAGCATGATGGGTGACCATCAGGCGCGGCCGGTTTTGGTGCTGTCTAATGACCCCGATGCGGGTGGTTTGGCCAAAGCGCGCGATATGGGGATTGCTACCGCGGCAGTTGATCATCGAGAATTTGGTAAGGATCGCAGTGCCTTCGAGGCTGTTCTTCAAGAAAAACTTGAAGAAGCACAGCCCGATATCATTTGCCTTGCTGGGTTCATGCGTATTCTGACCGAAGGGTTCACCGCGCAATATGACGGGCGGATGTTGAACATCCATCCATCCTTGCTGCCGAAATACAAAGGCCTGCACACACACGCGCGAGCACTTGAGGCGGGCGACAAGGTGCACGGCTGTTCGGTTCACGAAGTGACAGCGGCCTTAGACGATGGTCCGGTGCTGGGCCAAGCCCAGATCGATGTTTTTCCAGATGACACGCCAGAAACATTGGCGACACGGCTCTTGCCGATGGAACATAAGCTCTATGTTGAGGTCTTGCGGCGCTATGCGGCAGGGGATCGATCCTTGCTGAAGATCACAGGCTAGCCCGTTTTCAACAAACGGCCTTCCCAGCGGCTTAAACAGGCGTGGGCGATGGGTGGGGGACCAAGAGTGTCTAGCTCAGTGAAGATATTACGCACCTCTTCTTGTGCTGCGCGATCCAGCGCATTCAGTGTCATTGATCCTAGATGAAGGCTTTCTGAGGGGCAGCCTTCGGCAAAGACCACTTGGTGATCATCGAAGGTCATATGGACATATGTGATGGCGTCACACGGCGTTTGGATGATCGTGTCGCCGTTGATCAAATGCTTGGCAGCCACTAAAACTTGGGGTTCTCCGAAATACACCTCGCTTTGCCAATCATTAACTAACATGCGGTGCTGAGGCGAAACCATGAGGTCGCGGTAGTTCCCGAGCGCGCCAGCCTTGATTAGAATCGGTGCCATTTCACCGCGTCCGCCGATTTTGCGTGAACCGATCCAGCGCACGGGCTGCAAACCGTCGTCTTTTGTCTGAACCAAATCGCCGATTTGTAGGCTGTCGATTGCCAATGGGCCCGTGTCCGTTTCGATCAAGGTGCCTTTGGCAAAGCAGGGAAAGACGGGTGGGGTGTCCGAAAACGCAGAAAAATCGAGCTGTTCAGATCGCAGTGGGGCGAGGCCGGGCCCGTATTGAACCGTTCCATTGGTCAGCCCGTCGATGTCAAAGACGATATTGGCTGGATTGGTAATGACCTGATGCTCCCCTGAAGACGCACGCCCTTGGAACTGATCATGCTGTGGGTTCAGGTTGGAATAAAGCGCCGGTTCTGGTGGGTCGCTTTCGGGATAGGCGTAAATGCTGACAAATTGCCCGTTGGAAAAGCTGTCTTGGCCAGAGTTCACCTGCGTGATGACGATTTTGAACACATCCGTAGAGGAGCCGAGCGTTTCAACGTCGTTCAGCGTCAGCTTTACGCCGTTGTTATTGCCCGACATATTCCAGCTGGAATAGGTGCCAATTTCATCACCGGTCGCATAGACCGTCACAGTGGACATGTGCCCGACCTTTTGTTGTCTGTCCCCCAGGAAAGCAACAGCCTGCAGAGTCGCAATAACTGCGCGTCAAAGCAATCAGATTTGAATTAATTGTATTGGGACTGTGGCGAATTTGGCAGTCCAATGGCCTTTAACTTGGCAATTTGTTCCCTTACGATTACTGGATATGCGTGGCGGGCCACGCCAAGAAGTAGAAAAAGAAAAATATGAGAACAATCACAACCACTGCTGATCTCGAGACATTTTGCAAAGAAGCCGCGAATTATCCGTATGTTACAGTCGACACAGAATTCTTACGCGAACGTACGTATTATTCGAAGCTTTGCCTGATCCAACTGGCCTATATGGGCGATGGCAAGGACGATGCGGTCCTAGTTGATCCGCTGGCCGATGGGCTGGACCTTGCGCCGTTGTATGAATTGTTTGAAGACGCCGGCGTTGTGAAAGTGTTTCATGCTGCACGCCAAGACCTTGAGATTTTCTATGTGGATCAAGGGATTATTCCTTCACCGCTCTTTGATACTCAAGTTGCGGCGATGGTTTGTGGGTTTGGTGAACAGGCCGGTTACGAGACCTTGGTGCGTAAGATCGCCAAAGACAGCGTCGATAAGTCATCGCGCTTTACGGATTGGTCTCGCCGCCCGTTGTCCGATGCCCAGAAAACCTATGCCTTGGCAGACGTGACCCATCTTCGGGTGATTTATGAGTTCTTGTCAGACCAGCTCGATAAATCTGGCCGCAAGAAATGGGTCGCTGAAGAGATGGCTGTTTTGAATGATCCAGCGACCTATCAGGCCGACCCTGACAACGCGTGGAGACGCGTAAAAACCCGCACCAATTCAGGTAAATTTCTTGCAGTCGTGCGAGAATTGGCGCGGTTTCGCGAAGGTTACGCGCAGTCACGTAACATTCCGCGCAACCGTGTTTTCAAAGATGATGCTTTGGTTGAACTTGCTTCGACCAAACCTGCCAATGAGAAAGACCTCGGGCGATCTCGCCTGTTGCTGCGCGAAGCGCGGCGAGGGGAGATCGCGGAAGGGATTTTGACGGGGGTCAAAGTCGGGCTGGCCGTGAAGCCTGAAGATCAGCCAAAGCCGGATGTGCGCCGCGAGAAATTGCAGGTCAATCCAGCATTGGCAGACATGCTGCGGGTCTTGGTCAAGGCGAAGGCCGACAATGAAGGCGTGGCGCAAAAGCTTATTGCGACCAGTGCGGATTTGGATGCGCTGGCGGGCGGGATGCGCGATGTCGCGGCCTTGCGCGGATGGCGCAAAGAGGTGTTCGGCACAGATGCCCTGCGTCTTTGCGACGGAGAGATTGGCCTTGCGGTTAAGGGCGAAAAGGTCGTGACCTTCGAGATCTAATCTGGATTAACGTCCGGATGTTCGGGCGTTTGTCTGGGCTTGAACACGCACGCTGCGAATGCCGGAAAGATCAGCGCTATCGATGATGTAGGCGGCGCTGATTTGGCGCGTACGGGTGTTACCTTGCGCTTCAAAGCTGCTCGGCGCTTGGGCGCGGAATTCTAAGGTCAGAACCCCATTGCTGACACCTGCATTCACCAGTTCGGCGTTGTAGTAGCCTTGCGTTGGTGCGATGCCCGTTGCGCGAACGATTGCACCAGTGGCTGAACGTTCAATGCGAAGCTCCGTGACGCTGTGTAGCAACTCGCGGCCATCAACAGTTATGGTGCGGTTGCTTTGGTTTACCAAAGGACGAACATCCTGCGGTGTGCTGGCCTCGGTGACTTCGCGGCTATTGCCGAACCAATTGAACGGGTTCATGCGGCTTTCGGAAAGCCGCGCACAGCCTGACAGTGTGATCAGAACAGCGACGCTAAGAAGTGGTGTGCGAAACATTGTGGCCCCTTTGCCGAACGTGTTGGTCCTGAGTAGCCCAAAGCGACGCGCAAGAAAAGCGGGCTCTGGACGTTTGCGGGGTGGGAGCCTAAATCACGAATAAGAAGAGGAACGCACCATGGCCACCGAAGCCTTTGAAGAAATCGCCGAGACATTCGAGTTTTTGGATGATTGGGAAGATCGTTATGCGCATGTGATCGAGATGGGCCGCGAGATGGCGCCGCTGGATGATGTGTTCAAAGTGCCTGCGACGAAGGTCGATGGCTGTGCTTCTCAGGTCTGGCTCGTACCGTCTGTGGAGGGCGGGGTGTTTACGTTTCAGGGCGCAAGTGATGCGATGATTGTGAGCGGGTTGATTGCGATTTTACACGCGCTTTACAACGGACTGCCTGTTGCCGAGGTCGCTGGCGTTGATGCGCGGGCTGAATTTGAACGGCTTGGGCTAAACGATCACCTGTCAGCACAGCGCTCCAACGGGTTGCGCGCGATGATCGAGCGGATTCGTTCTGTAACAGCGTGAGGAGACCGACGCTGTTTGCCTTCGCAAACGCGCCCCGCCCTCCGTCCCGTTAGGAGAGGGCGCTGAGGGTCGTTTCCAGATCACCGTAACCCGTAAGGCGCCGTTCAAAGGCGAGGCCAAGACGTTCTGCGTGTTCCTTGGCTTTTTCGGTAAGGGCAGGGTCGTCGGTTTGCGCCTGATAGACCAACGTCTTGTAATTCCCGAAATACATATCGCGCAATTCAGGGTGGCGATCCAACCCCAGCGGTTTAACGATGAAGGCGTCGAATTGGCGCACAAGGAAATCAGTGAGATAGAAGCAGTCGATCTCGTCGGTTTTGGCGAAAGCATCATTGCCTTCAAAGAAAGAATAGCAGTGGGGGCCTTCCACCATGGCCACGCCAAGATCGTCACAAAGGTTCTGGAGCAACCCGCCCGTACCGCAGTCCGCATAGACGACAAAAATCTCATCATAAGCAGCGCGGAATTTCGAAACGGCCGTTTCAACGGCGTCGGGGATTTTTTCAGGGTGTACGTGCAGGATCGCAGGGAGGCAGTGCAGATCCATATGGGACCAGCCGTTCACTTTGATCAGGTCAAGGATCTCCCGCGCTAAAGCCCCGCAGGCCAGCAAAAGGATGCGACCTTTGCCTGTCGCAGTCAGGCCGTCGGTCGTCAGGGTTTGATCGTTCAGGGGCTTATTCATGGGCTTTAAAGATTTTGGCCACAGCTGGGCGGGATTTCATCGCGGTAAAATGCGCGGCGAGTTTTGGGAAGGTGTTGATATCGACATTGTCCGCGGCAAGCCACCGACAGACGGAAACCATGTGAATGTCCGCGATCGAGTATTCGCCAAGCAACCAACCGATGTCGGGAAGTTGGCTTTCGAGGTAGGCGCAGCTTTCGGCCATGGTTTCTGGGACTTTGACGACCATCGTCGCGTGGGCTGCGGGATCATCCGACCACCGTGCGCCGCGAAACTTATGCGCATGATTCACATGCATTGTGGATGCGAGATAGCTGAGCATTTCCCGCACGCGAGCCCGTTCAATTGGAGTGTCGGGCATCAGCTTTCCGGAAAGATCCGAGATATATTCGAGGATCGCTGGCGTTTCCGTTAGAGGCCCAAAGTCTGTTATTAGAGCAGGGACGCGCCCTTTTGGATTCAGTTCCCGAAACGGGGCTGCGTGTTGGTCACCGTCGGCAAAGCTGATCCAGCGTGTGTTGTAGGGCAGCTCGGCCTCTTCCAAAGCGATCTGGCTGGCGACGGCAACAGTGCCTTTGGCTGCAAAGAGAGTGAGCATATCGACCCTTTCAAATGAAAACGCGTTCGGCGGCATTGGGCCACCGAACGCGCATGTTCGTCAAGTTTGACGCGTTTTAGGCGGTTGCACCCTGATTGTGCTTACGCGCCATAAAGGTCTTGGCCGTTTCGACCGCCACGGCCGCATCACGACAATAAGCGTCAGCGCCGATGGCTTTGCCGAACTCTTCGTTCAAAGGCGCGCCGCCGACCAGCACCGTGTAATCATCACGGATGCCTTTTTCGATCATCGTGTCGATAACGACCTTCATGTAAGGCATGGTTGTCGTGAGAAGGGCGGACATTCCAA
This sequence comes from Octadecabacter sp. B2R22, assembly GCF_018861045.1. GTDB lineage: Bacteria > Pseudomonadota > Alphaproteobacteria > Rhodobacterales > Rhodobacteraceae > Octadecabacter. Next base: position 946,710 of record NZ_JAHKQJ010000007.1, on the reverse strand, counting down.
GGATGTCAGGCTGTTCCGCATCGATCGCGTCGAGATAGCTTTCAACGGCGTTGTTGATACCAAGATCGACGACCTCAAACCCAGCGCCTTCCATCATCATGGAGACAAGGTTTTTGCCGATGTCGTGGATGTCGCCCTTAACCGTACCGATCACCATCTTACCAACGCGCGGGGCACCGGTTTCAGCAAGCAGGGGTTTCAGAATGAACATCCCGCCTTTCATGGCGTTGGCCGCCAGCAGGACTTCTGGCACGAAAAGGATGCCATCGCGGAAATCGTGACCCACGATTGTCATACCGCCAACAAGCGCTTTCGTCAGGATGTCATAGGGCACCCATTTGCGTTCAAGCAGAATGTTTACGGCTTCTTCGATCTCTTCTTTGAGCCCGTCGTAAAGATCGTCGAACATTTGCGCGACAAGGTCGTCGTCGTTCAATTCGCTCAAGATGATGTCGTCTTCTTCGGACATGTTGGAATCCTTTGTTGTCTACCCTGATTTGGGCTGAAACCACTACTTTGGTCTGGACCGATTGCGACATTGAGTGCCTGCAGAGCGACTTGGATGCAAATGAATACTTTGCGCTATCAATGTGAGGGGTGTTCATTTGTTCTGTATTTGTTCTACATTCGGCGAATGAGAGAGACTCAGGACTTACAACGCGGCCAAGCGCGCGGACGTGGTGCGATCAGCAATACCGTTGGTCGATTTGAACCCTATGCGCGGATTGCAGTCGATGATGGTTGGGATGCCCCAGAGGAGGGGACCTTGCGCACCGAGGTTGCTGTTGAAGTGCCACGAAAGGTTATCACCCGAAACGCATCACCAGATGTGCCGTTTGATCGTTCGATCAACCCGTATCGGGGATGTGAACACGGGTGCGTCTACTGTTTTGCAAGGCCTGGTCATGCGTGGTTGGGGATGTCGCCCGGTCAGGATTTTGAAAGCCGCCTGATCGCACGCCCAACAGCACCACAGGTTCTGGAAGACGAGTTGCGAAAGAAGTCATATCGGCCAGACGTTCTGGCGATTGGAACCTACACCGACCCGTATCAACCGATTGAAAAGACGCATGGAATTATGCGTGGGATCTTGGAAGTCTTGCGCGATTTCCACCATCCGGTCAGCATTGTCACCAAAGGAAGCTTGATCGAACGCGACATCGATATCCTAAAAGAAATGGCCGGCGATGGTTTGGCGCGGGTTGGCGTGTCGGTCACAACGTTGGACCCGCAGATTTCAAGGGCAATGGAACCCCGCGTTCCAAGCCCTAAGCGGCGGCTTTTGATGATTGAGCGTCTGGCGGCTGCGGGCATTCCTGTCACCGTTTCAGCAGCGCCTATGGTTCCGGCTTTAACGGACCATGAATTGGAATCGATTCTCGAGGCGGGGAAAGAGGCGGGGGCCACATCGGCGACGGCAATCATGTTGCGCCTACCGCTTGAGGTCGCGCCGCTGTTTGAAGAATGGGCGCAGGTGCATTTCCCAGACCGCGCGAACCGGATCATGAACCGGGTGCGCGAACTTCACGGTGGTAAGCTTTATGAAGCGGATTTCGGGACCCGTATGACGGGGCAGGGCATCTGGGCACAGCAGATGAAACAACGCCTTACCATTGCCCGTTCGCGTTATGGGTTGGACGGCGTACGCATGCCGCTGCGACGGGACCTGTTTTCGGTTCCGCCACGCAAGGGCGATCAGATGAGCCTGTTTTAGCCGCGGTCTTAGCTGCGACGACGTCCGCGACGTGGTGCGCGGGTTGGGCCACCGCCGTCCGTGCCATCGGATTCCGAAGAGAACCCGCCAAGAGCTTCTGCAATCGCGTCCAGCGTCGGGGCTGGGCCCTTGGGACGTGTTTCCAGTGCTTCGCGCATGGCGCGCAGGTGTTCTGGGGTCGTGCCACAGCAGCCGCCGATAATTGTCGCGCCACTGTCGCGCGCAAGGCAGGCATAATCAGCCATCAGTTCAGGTGTGCCATCATAGTGGATGTGGCCGTCAACGTATTTCGGAATGCCAGCGTTGCCTTTGGCAATGACTGGTTGTTCTGGGCCCGCGGCCTGAAAGCCAAGCACAGTGCGCAGCAGGTCAGATGACCCGACACCACAGTTTGCACCAAATGCCAGCGGGGCATTGGGCAGTTTGCCGACCAGTTTCACCAATTCGGCGCTGGTTAGGCCCATCATTGTACGACCCGCGGTGTCAAAGCTCATGGTGCCACACCATGGCATGTCGGCCAGCGCAAAGGCGGCTGCCGCGGCTTTGAATTCTTCTGCAGCCGAGATCGTTTCGACCCAACACACATCCGCGCCGCCCGCTTTCAGACCTTCGGCTTGTTCGTGAAACATCTCAACTGCGGATTCAAACGTCAGTGACCCCATGGGTACCATGATGTCGCCCGTTGGTCCTACGGATCCAGCAACGACAACCTTGCGGCCGGATTTGTCTGCAACTTCGCGGGCGATCTCTGCGCCGGCTTTGTTGATCTCATGCACCTGCTTTTCGCCACCGTGCAATTTCAACCGCGATGCGTTGCCGCCGAATGTATTGGTCAGGAACATGTCCGAACCTGCGTCTACAGCGCCTTGATACAGGGCGGTGATGCGGTCGACGTGATCAAAGTTCCAAAACTCTGGGGCATCGCCTGATTGCAGACCCATGTTGAACAGGGTCGTGCCAGTGGCGCCATCGGCCAAAAGCCAGTCACGTGTTGAAAGCAGTTCGCTGAGGGCGTTTGTCATGGGTCAGGGCTCCGTTGATGCGAGACTGCGCTTCGCACGGGGGGGCAATAGGTGCAATTGAATAATCTTCATCATGTCGCTGAATGGAATTGTAGTCAGGCTCTGTGGGTTGGATTTTTGCAGGAAAGTGAATGCTGTAGGTCAGCGACGCCCCCGCAAGGATCAGCCGCAGTGGCCCTTTGGCGCAGATGTAACGGGACTTCCATTCAGGCCCAAACGACGCCTTAAAACGCCGCAAACCTGCGGAAGACTCCATAATCCGGTTCGCGAACGGAAGATCGGCGTTGAATGCGGGAACCGAGGCGAGCGACAGGAACGCGGCCTTGCCCTCGCGCGCCGCATGAATGGCCGTAACGATAAGGGCATGCATCGTACCATCTGGGATCGCATCTTCATGGCGCATGAGATCAAGCGTCCAGACATCGCCCGTATGAAAGCTGACAAAGGCGACCGGGGTGCTGCCATCAAATGCAGCAAACACCCGTTGTGAGGAGAGGTAGTCAGGGCAATATAGCCCCATGGAGTGGCCTTTTTCGCGCCCGTGGGAGGCCACCCAGTTTTCGGCGACGGGGCGCAGGTGGGCCATATCGCGCACTTCGGAAATTGTTAGACCGGAGGTCTCAAAGTGGCGCAGCGCGCGGCGCAATTGGCGGCAGGCGGGGCGGTCGGGCGACCATGTTTGCGGGCGGATCACAGCGTCTTGGGCGCAACGCAATACGGCCCACCCCGCCGCGCGGGCCTGTGACGCTTGTTCGGGTGAACATTTATACAATGTTTTCGGGTGCTTGAACGGTCGAGCTGCGAGGGCTGCGCCAGCTGGCAAATCCCCCAGCACAGCGCCGCCGCCCAAACAGGGCAAGGTTAGAACAGAGGTTTGTCCATATTGGGATAGCTGCGCCGATTGTTTCAGCAACCCCGCCTCCGGGTGATCTGGCGTGATGTCTTGCACGACAGTGTTCGGGCGCAAAAGGCCGATCAGGGCAATCGCAGCGGGCAGTGCGTAGTACAGAAGACGGAACGCAAGAACGGCGGCCATGGCAGAGGCATCATCGGTGACAGGCAACATCGCCAGAAGGGACAGATCAAAGGCCCCGACGCCGCCCGGCGCGTTGGACAAAAGACCCGCCCCCAGTGCCACAAGGTAGGCGGCAAACAACAAGTGGTAGGGGACCGCGTCGGGCCATAAAACCCAAAGTGCACCAGCCGCAAAGGCTGTGTCTGCAAAGGTTGCCGTGAGCAGCGCGATCAGCGTGCCCGCCCCAACGGGTGCCGGGATCCAACGCAGGTGATGCGCAAGGCGTGCCAGAGCGATCATTGCAGGAATTGCAAGAATTCCCGCAAAGAAAACGGCGCTGTTTGACACCAAACGTGCGTCCAACAACCCAGACAGCGGCACGACTAGGGCGCAGACAACAGCCAGTGCTGCCAGAAAGGACAGGCTGACGACTGCGGACAGGCGCAGAACCTTGCCGAGAGGGACGTCCGGAAGGCAACGCCACCGCACGAGTGCTCCGGTCAACGCTCCGAATCCCAACGTTTGGGACAGGGCAATGGCCTTGATTCCTGCAGCGCGGGCGGCTTTTGGGCGTTGACCCGTGCGCAAGACGGCGTGAACCAAAACATCATATGTGCCCACGGCGCGAAAACTGAGCGCGGTAAAGATCAGCGCAACGAGCCATTGCCACGGTGCCATGGCATCAATCGCGGCCCAAATCATAACGGGGTCTAGGCCCGAAATATGTTTGATAAAGAGAGTCCCAAACAAAACCAGTGCCGCCAAGGGCAGCAGATTTGTTATCATTGATCCGGACGTGACCCGATCAAATCCCGTGCGAATAGGGCCCGAAGGCACTTCACCTGTCGCCATGATATTTCCATTCCCAATACCGGCCCAATTTGGGGCCAGTCACCAAGGTCAGGCTAAACGAAGGGTGGTTTTGGAAAGGTAAAGGCCAAGGTGAAATCAATCACCTTGGCCTGAAACCTTGTTGAACTTTGAAGGGTATTTCCTTCAAATTGTTCGGTAAATTCAAACTTTTGGGGAAACCTTAGGCTTCGTCCATCAGCTGTGCTTTGGCTTCTGCCATGCACTCAGCCATTTTGGCGCGGATCGCGGCTTCGTCTGTCAGGTGGCCAACGTCGTTGAACAGCTTGCGGTAAACATCTTCGTGGCCCGCTTCTTCAAAATCGGATTTAACGACCTCTTTGGCGTACTCGGCAGCGGCATCCGCATCTTTGCCAAGCAGACCAGCAGCCCAAAGGCCAACCAGTTTGTTGCGGCGTGCGTCGGCCTTGAACTGCATTTCTGCGTCATGGGCGAATTTGTTTTCAAAAGCGTTTTCGCGGTCATCAAAGGTGGACATTGTCTGCTCCTCACAGGGAATGTTTCGTGGTCTCCCTAGATATGCCCCTCGCGGCGCTTGCCCGCAAGGGGGGCTTGGCTTATGACGCGCGCAAGTGGCCACTACAGACACCTTTGATCCCCCAAGGGCAGGGCCAAGCAAGGAGACAGCATGGCACGTCGCAAACTGGTTTATGAAGGCAAGGCAAAGATCCTCTATGAGGGCACTGAGCCCGGGACGTTGATCCAGTACTTCAAAGACGATGCCACGGCGTTTAATGCTGAAAAGAAAGACGTGATTGACGGCAAAGGCGTGTTGAACAACCGCCTGAGCGAGTTTTTTATGCTTGGTCTGCAACGCATCGGCGTTCCGACCCATTTCATCAAACGCATCAACATGCGCGAACAACTGATCCGTCAGGTCGAAATTATTCCGCTCGAAGTGATCGTGCGCAATTTTGCCGCAGGCACCATGGCCAAGCGTCTTGGCATGGAAGAGGGCACACCTTTGCCGCGTCCGATCGTTGAATTCTCCTACAAAGATGATTCTCTGGGTGATCCGTTGGTTCCTGAAGAATACATCATTGCGTTTAACTGGGCCTCTCAGCAGGACTTGGATGATATGGTCGCGCTGGCTTTGCGTGTGAATGATTTCATGGCCGGTGTGATGCACGGTGTTGGCATCAAGCTGATCGATTTCAAAATCGAGATTGGCCGTGTTTGGGACAATGACTTTATGCGTCTGGTTATTGCCGACGAAATCAGCCCTGACAGCTGCCGCTTGTGGGACATTGAGACGGGCCGCAAGCTCGACAAGGATGTGTTCCGTCGCGATCTGGGCGATTTGGCGGATGCCTATACGGAAGTCGCCAAACGTCTTGGCGTGTTGCCACAGAATGCACCACCTACGTCCAAACCGACGTTGATCAACTGAGTTAACTGAACGAAGTGCGCAATTGCGCAACTGCCGAACGAACAAAAGGAATTACCATATGAAAGCCCGTGTCCACGTGATGTTGAAAAACGGTGTTCTGGACCCGCAGGGGGCCGCGGTAAAACACGCGCTTGGCGCGATGGGTTTTGAAGGCGTCAACGGTGTGCGTCAGGGCAAGGTGATTGAACTTGATCTGGCGGACGGCACGACCGAAGCACAGATTGGTGAGATGTGCGAAAAGCTTCTGGCGAACATGGTGATCGAAAGCTATCGGATCGAAGTGCTATGAAGGCGGCGGTCATCCAATTCCCCGGATCCAACTGTGATCGCGATATGGCCGTTGCGCTTGAGAAATCTGGCGCGGACGTTGAGGTCGTTTGGCACAAGGATGCAGCACTTCCCAAAGGTGTCGATCTGGTCGCGATCCCCGGTGGGTTTTCGTTTGGCGATTACCTGCGCTGCGGTGCGATTGCTGCGAACTCTCCGATTTGTAAGGCGGTCGTCGATCACGCCAATGCGGGCGGCTATGTTTTGGGCGTCTGTAATGGGTTTCAGGTCTTGACTGAAACAGGTTTGCTTCCGGGTGCTTTGCTGCGCAATGCTGGGTTGAAATACATCTGCCAAACCGTTGGTTTGAAAGTGGAAACGTCAAATAGCGGCTACACTGAGGGCTACAACGCCGGTGCCGAAATTGGCATTCCGATCGCGCACCACGACGGCAACTATTTTGCTGACGATGAAACGATTGCGCGCCTGCAGGGCGATGACCGTGTGGCCTTTACCTACACAGATAACCCGAACGGCAGCCGCGCTGATATCGCTGGTATCCTTTCAGATAACCGCCGTGTGCTTGGTATGATGCCGCACCCAGAACGCGCCTTTGAAGAGGCTCATGGCAATACAGACGGTCAGCGCCTTTTCGCTGGTCTGCTGAGCCAATTGACAACGGCCTAAGCCAAAAGATGGACGGTGCAAGTTGTGCGCTGTAGTCTTACCTGATGTAGCGGGGCCAGGTGCGGCTGTGCCCCGATGTTGCTGGGGGTAATGTAAAAGGTGGCGGGACGATCCCGAATTTCGTTTGTTTGGTGGACGCGCGGTTTGGTTGTCGCGCTGATCCTGTTGGCTTGTACTGTTATCTACGTGTCCAACACCTTGCTTACAGAACGTTTTACGGAACGAACGCGCAGTTCTGCTGAAGTGCGTTTGGCGCTTTATTCTGCCAACCTTTTGAGTGAGTTGCAGCGTAATTCAATTGTGCCGCAACTGTTGGCCCGTGACCCTGCACTGATTGGCGCGCTCAATTCCGGTGACTACACACAGTCCACGGCACGGCTGTTGTCCTTTGTGGATGAGATCGGCGCGGCTTCTTTGTTGATGATGGACACGGACGGGCGCGTTGTCGCTGCCACAGACCGCGAACGTTTGGGCGAAAACCGCCGCGATCAAGAAGCATTTGTGCAGGCGCTGCGCTCGAATACCACGACATTCACTGTGGATGAGCGCGAAGAGGGCGGATTTGATTTTAGCTATTCCCGCCGCATTGAAGATGGCGGTCTAGGCATCGGCGTTGTGTCGGTCGCTGTTGATCTGGCGAAACTTGAACGGTCTTGGGCCGGTATTTCGGATGCGGTGATGGTGCTCGACGCGGACGGCCGCGCGATCCTTGCGACCGAACCCCGTTGGCGCGGACGCACGGAAGAAGAAGGGATTGCGCTTCTCGAACCGCAATCCGCGATTGAGCGTGCATTGCGCGGCGCGCCGGATTGGTCTGCTTTGCCTATCGATGCGTATCTGCGCGGGGACGGCGTGATGCGCCAAGAAGTCCGCGTGCCGTTCCAAGGCTGGCAGGTCATCAGTTTCACCACGTTTCAGTCGGTTCGCGAACGGGTAAACGCGATCCTTGCACTGGAAATTATGGGATTCGCTATTCTTTTGGCGGGGCTGTTCTGGTTCCTGTCGCGTAAATCTAATCTCGCGGCGCGCATGTTCCAGTTGGAATCGGCGGAGCTTCGCCAGTTGAATATCCGCCTACAGCGGGAAGTTGCCGAACGCGAAAAGGTCGAAAAGGACCTTGAGGTGGCGGAACAAACGATGGCGCAAACCAGTAAGCTGGCCGCCTTGGGCGAAATGTCCGCAGCCGTCAGCCACGAGTTGAACCAACCACTTGCCGCAATGAAAACCTATCTGGCGGGGGCGCGTCTGTTGATTGCGCGTGAACGTCCTGAAGAAGCGGTTGTTGCCGTGGCGCGTATCGACAGCCTGATCGAACGCATGGGCGCAATTACCAAGCAGTTGAAGTCCTATGCGCGAAAAGGGTCCGATAACCTCGAACCCGTTGATGTTAAGGACGCTGTGCTGTCTTCACTGTCGATGATGGAACCTCAATTGCGTCAACGTCAAGTGGCTATTACGCGCACTTTGCCTGATGGCCCTGTGATGGTTCACGGGGACCGCATGCGGCTGGAACAGGTGATTATTAACCTGCTGCGAAACGCCTTGGACGCCACCAAAACTGCCAATGAACCCCGCGTCGAAATCCTGCTTGCCCAAGGGGACGTGGCGCGCCTGACGGTGCGGGACAATGGCCTCGGCATTGAGGATTTGGACGAGCTGTTTGAACCGTTCTACACCACAAAGCAGCCCGGCGACGGCACTGGGCTGGGGCTTGCTATCTCTTCGGGGATCGTAAACGACTTCGGCGGACGGCTCACCGCGCGCAATTCTGATAAGGGCGGGGCTGTATTTGAGGTAGAACTGCCCATATTGGGTTCAGACATGGAAGCAGCGGAGTAACGCTATGGCGCAAGCTATGAAAATCGCGATCGTTGATGACGAACAGGACATGCGGCAATCGATTAGCCAATGGCTGGCGTTGTCAGGGTATGACACTGAAACCTTCGCCAGCGCTGAGGACGCGCTTAAGGGACTTGGTCAAGATTATCCGGGGATCGTTGTAAGTGACGTGAAAATGCCGGGCATGGACGGAATGCAGTTCCTGAAAAAGCTCAAGGGTGTTGATAGTTCTCTGCCGGTTATAATGATCACGGGCCACGGCGATGTGCCGATGGCGGTTGAGGCAATGCGCATTGGTGCGTTTGATTTCCTTGAAAAGCCGTTCAACCCAGATCGCATGACCGAACTGGCCAAAAAGGCGACCGTTGCACGGCGTTTGACGCTGGATAACCGTGAACTGCGCCGTGAACTGTCTGACGGCGGGGCCTTGCTGAAGAAACTGATTGGCGCGTCGCCTGTGATGGAACGTCTAAAGGAAGACATTCTCGATCTGGGGCAAGCGGATGGCCATGTCCTGATCGAAGGCGAAACAGGCACAGGTAAAACGCTTGTGGCGCATGCTTTGCATGCTGTTGGGGCGCGGGCGAATAAGAAATTCGTTTTGATTTCCTGTGCGGCCTATGAAGACGACGCATTGGCGAAACGATTGTTTGGTCCAGCAGGGCAGGATGATCCGATCCCCGCGATCGAAGAAGCCCGCGGTGGGACTTTGGTTCTGGAAGACATCGAAAGCCTGTCGGACACCAATCAGGCCCGTCTGACAACGGCGATCAATGATCAAGGCACGCCTGCGGAAACCCGCATAGTCGCGATCTGTAACCTTCAGGATGAGGGTAAGACCTGCGAAAGCGAGTTGCGCGCAGATTTGTTCTACCGCCTTGCTGCTTTGCGCATGACGGTGCCGCCATTGCGGGCACGTGGTGAAGATATCCTGACGTTGTTTACCCGCCTGAGCGAACAGTTCGCCGAAGAATACGGCTGCGAAGCGCCCGAAGTCAGTGCACAGGAAGCAGCCCAATTGTTGCAAGCCCCGTGGGCGGGCAATGTGCGCCAACTATATCACGTGGCAGAACGTGCGGTGCTTCAGAATCGCCGCGGGTCAGGCACTATCGCATCCTTGTTGATGAATGAGGACGACGAAGCGCAACCTGCCATCACCACCGAAGGGAAGCCGCTGAAAGAATTCGTTGAAGCGTTCGAGCGGATGTTGATCGACAACACCATGCGCCGCCACAAAGGCAGCATCGTGAGTGTCATGGACGAGTTGTGCTTGCCGCGTCGGACCTTGAACGAAAAGATGGCCAAGTACGGGCTGCAAAGGTCTGACTACCTTGGCTAATCCATTTTCGGCGTTGCTGTTTGATATGGATGGTTTGCTGCTGGACAGCGAACGTCAGTTCATGGAAGCCTTGGTCGAAATTGGCACGCCCTTGGGGTTTGAGGCTGCAACGCTTGAGGCGTTTTTCCTAACGCTAGTCGGTACATCGTCCGCGCAAACGTCCATTCGGTTGGCTGAGTTTTTGCCATCAGGCGTGGATGCTACCGCCTTTGAAAAACAATGGCGCTTGGTCAATGCCGCCCGTCGAAACGGTCCTGTGCCGTTGCGGCCTGCGGTGGGCCACGTTCTTCCAGCTTTGGCGCGGGCAGGGCATCGCATGGCGGTTGTCACATCGACAAAACGTGCGCCCGCACTTGAGCACCTCAAACATGCGGGGCTGCTATCTTACTTCGAACTTGTCGTTGCCGGGGATGAGGTAAGCGCCAACAAGCCTGATCCTGCGCCTTACCTTCATGCGGCAAAGGCATTGGGTGTTGATCCACGCACCTGTGCTGCGTTTGAGGATAGTGACACGGGCACGCACGCGGCTGTCGCTGCCGGATGCATCACCACACAAATTCCTGATCTGCGCCCAGCGGGTTTGCCATTGCCGGACCTCGGCCAGCATATCGCACAGGACTTGGCCGTGGCATTGCAACAGATCCGAGTGCTCGATCATACGGTGGCATAGTGGGTTTATTGCGCATTAGCGGTCTAAATCGGCACTCAATTCCAAGATGTCGCAGTTTGACATTGTAATGTGACCATGACCTCCCCTATGTATGAGGGACGGGCGGTTGCCATGACGCTATGCGCAAAATCCCGGGAGTTTTTCTGTCTGCGGTTGCAGTGGTCCGATTTTGTTAAATCCCTCCATCCCCGCGACAGACCGAAATTTGGCCCCTCGGGGTCACTTGAACAGCCCTCGTCGGTGTTGGAAATCCTATATCGCGGGGCCTTGAACGGGCCGTGTTTTCACGCGGTCGGAGACCAACGCGATGGATCGCGCGACACTGAATAGCGAGAAAGTGACGAACCCTTTGGTTCGCCCATCCGCTGTCGCGCATATCGCCTTTAATAATCACGTATCAGGGACACAGATGCCCCCCGAGTTAACCTCTGGGGCACCACCGTGCCGTGCGTGGAACAGGAATATATGGCTAAGAAAATGCTTATCGACGCCACCCACGCGGAAGAAACCCGCGTTGTGGTGGTTGACGGAAACAAGGTCGAGGAATTCGACTTTGAAACCCAATCTCGCCGCCAGCTTGCCGGCAACATCTATCTCGCAAAAGTAACACGGGTCGAACCATCGCTTCAGGCAGCGTTTGTTGACTATGGCGGCAACCGCCACGGTTTCCTTGCGTTCAACGAAATCCACCCTGATTACTATCAGATTCCGGTTGCTGACCGCGAAGCCCTGATGGCTGAAGAAAAAGCCTACGCCGAAGCCATGAAAGCAGAGGCTGAGGCCGAAGCGGAAAAGCCAAAGCGTTCGCGCCGTCGTCGCAAGCCCAAAGCGGCCGAGGTCGAAACCGAAACGCAAGATGCAGTCGCAACAGCAGAACCGGCTGACGCTGATCCAGCTTTGGCGGAAGAAGACGTCGTGTCTGGTGACATCGCAGGCATGGAAACCATCGACATTGATCCTGAAGAGGGATCGTCGCCAATGGAAACTGTGGCTGAGACGCCAGTTGAAGAGCCCGCTGACGATGATGACAGCGATGATGATGACGACACTGGCCCAGATGCGACTGCCAAAGATGATTCCATCGAAAGCGTTGCAGATGAAGACGAACGTGCTGATGTTCGCCCAGTCCGCAAGCCACGCCCTAAGCGCTACAAGATCCAAGAAGTTATCAAGGTTCGCCAAATTCTGTTGATCCAAGTGGTCAAAGAAGAACGCGGCAACAAGGGCGCGGCCTTAACAACATACCTGTCTTTGGCGGGGCGTTACTGCGTTCTGATGCCAAACACCGCACGTGGTGGTGGCATCTCCCGCAAGATCACCAATGCCGCTGACCGCAAGAAACTCAAAGCGATTGCCAATGAAATGCTGGTGCCAGAAGGCGCAGGCCTGATCATCCGCACCGCAGGCAGCCAGCGCACCAAGACCGAGATCAAGCGCGACTACGAATACTTGCAGCGCCTTTGGGAACAGATCCGCGAGTTGACGCTGAAATCCTCCGCTCCGGCGCAGATCTACGAAGAAGGCAACCTGATCAAACGTTCGATCCGCGACCTTTATTCTAAAGAGATCGACGAAGTGATCGTTGAGGGCGAAACGGGCTACCGCACCGCCAAAGACTTCATGAAAATGATCATGCCGTCCCACGCCAAGAACGTGAAACACTACCAAGAACAGATGCCGCTTTATGCGCGCCATCAGGTCGAAAGCTACCTCAGCGGTATGTTCAACCCGACTGTGCAACTGCCCTCAGGTGGTTACATCGTGATCGGCATCACCGAAGCGCTTGTTGCGATCGATGTGAACTCTGGCCGTGCGACCAAAGAAGGCAGCATCGAGCAGACAGCGACCAAGACCAACCTTGAAGCCGCCGCCGAAGTTGCACGCCAACTTCGCCTGCGTGACTTGGCAGGTCTGATCGTGATCGACTTCATCGACATGGACGAGCGTAAGAACAACGCTGCCGTCGAAAAAATGATGAAGGACAAGCTCAAGACGGATCGCGCCCGCATTCAGGTCGGTCGGATTTCCGGCTTTGGTTTGATGGAAATGTCGCGTCAGCGTCTGCGTCCAGGCATGTTGGAAAGCACCACACAGGAATGCCCACATTGCCACGGCACAGGGCTTTTGCGCTCTGATGACAACGTCGCTTTGGGAATTCTGCGCCAGCTCGAAGAAGAGGGCGTGCGCGGTCGGTCCAAAGAAGTGTTGGTGAAAGCACCTATCGCGATTGCCAACTACCTGATGAACCAGAAACGCGAACATATCGCGCAGATCGAAGCCCGTTATGGGCTGTCGGTTCGGATCGAATGTGATCCGCATCTGGTCTCGCCTGACTTCGCGCTTGAGAAATTCAAGACAGCGACACGGGTCGTTGAAGTCACAGCACCTGCGGTGATTTCATCTGAAATGGCGGTTCTGGCTGATGTCGATGAGGCAGAAGAGGACGCCGAAGGTCAGGAAACTAAAGAAACCGAAAGCACCTTCGATGGGGATAGCGAGCAGCCGACCAAACGCCGCCGTCGTCGTCGTCGCCGCCGTCGTGGTGGCGCAGGAAACGCCGAAAACGCCGAGGCCAATGGCGAGGAGAACACAGCAAACGGTGAAGACGCTGTAGCTGCGGATGCTGTAGCTGCGGAAGCCGCACCTGAGGGTGAGGTAATGGAAGCTGCCCCTGTGGCGGAAGACGCGCCAAAGCCTAAGCGTAAGCGCACACGCCGCAAGAAGACGGATGACGATGCCCCGAAAGAAGCAGCAACGGCGGAAGAGGGCGCTGAGGCACCTGCTGAAACTGCGCCAGAGGCAGAGGTGCCCGCGGATGCACCAGTTGAAAAGCCAAAGCGCACTCGTACGCGCCGTAAAACGGTCGCCGACACACCAGCCGAAGATGCCACAACAGCTGAGGCAGAAGCGAAAGCGGACGCTCCGGCCGAAGAAAAGGCACCTGCTGAAAAGCCAAAGCGCACACGGGCCCGTAAAAAGCCTGCTGCTGCAGCGGCTGTGGAGGGTGACGTTGTGGCCGAAAAGCCAGAGGTCAGCGAAGCTGTAAAAGAGGTGGAAGCCCCTAAAGAGGCGGAAGCCCCTAAAGAAGTCAGCGAAGCACCTGCGGAAAAGCCCGAGCCCGTCGCGACCGAAAAGCCAAAGCGCCGCCGCAAGACGACGTCAAAGGTTACACCTGATCCTGTGCCTGCACCCGAAGAGGCCGCAGCAGAGGGCGATAAGCCTAAGAAACGTGGCTGGTGGTCACTGGGCGGACGTTAATCTGTCAGGTGAGTATGGTGCCTTAAGGCATTGAAATAAAACGCCGCCCCAGATTGGGGTGGCGTTTTTATTTGCGCTCAATGATGTAGATTTGAAAGTCGTCCTCATCACTCTGAGACAGCAGTTCATGGCCGGATTCAGCGCAGAAATGCGGGATGTCGATGACCGCGATTGGGTCGTCGGCCCAGATGGTCAGTTGCGTTCCTACGTTCAGTCCTCGCAACACCTTAGCCAGCCGCAATACGGGCAGCGGGCACATCAATCCTCTGGCGTCCAATACTTCCATACTCAAGATGTGCCGTGGAGAAGCACGAATGTCCATCTCGCTGAAACATCGATGACGGCTTTGAAATACATTCAAACGTGGATGTGACATTTGGTGTCGTGACGCGGTTCACTGGTCGCGCTAAGAGGAGGCATGTTTGAGACAGAAACCTTCCTCGCCGCATCGCTCTTGCCAGCCCTGATGATCGCCTTTTCGGCGGGCATCTTGTCGTTCCTCAGTCCATGCGTCTTGCCGATCGTGCCGCCGTACCTTGCCTATATGGGCGGTGTCAGCGTCACCGACATGGAAGGCGATAAGGCAGCCCGCAGACGCGCCGTTGTGGCGGCGCTGTTCTTTGTGTTGGGCCTGTCGACGGTGTTTTTGATCCTGGGGGCGGGGGCATCTGCCCTTGGTCGCATGTTGGCGTCTTATCGCCCCTACATGGAGATCGCGGCAGGGATCGTTGTGATTATCTTTGGTTTGCACTTCATCGGGCTATTTCGGTTGAAATTCCTTGATCGTGAAATGCGGGTAGAAGCAGGGGACCAAGGCGGGTCTGCCTTTGGGGCTTACTTCCTTGGCCTCGCGTTTGCTTTTGGCTGGACGCCGTGCCTTGGCCCGATCCTCAGCGCGATCCTCAGCCTTGCCGGGAGCCAAGCTGACGTTGGCAAAGGCGTTGTTTTGCTTGGCGTTTATGCCATGGGCCTTGGCGTGCCGTTTCTTTTGGTTGCTGCCTTCTTCCCGCAGATGAAACGTCCAATGGCATGGATGAAACGCAACATGGGTATGATTGAAAAGACGTCAGGGGTTTTGTTGATCGCGGTCGGTTTGGCGATGGCGACAGGGTTCCTTTCGGTCTTTGCATTCTGGTTGCTCGAAGCATTTCCTGTGCTGCAAATTTTCGGCTGACGTCGCTGCCTTTACCCCCTAAGTTCAGCCCAAATAGTAGGGGTATGGCGATGCGATTTCTTTTAGGTTTAGGTTTCAGCTTTATGGCGAGCGTCGCAACGGCGTGTCCGCTGATGACGCATACTGGGTACGTGTCGCCGTCGGTGATGGTTAACTCGGTTAAGATATGCAGCGACGAAGGCGTTGATTTTAACGCAGGCCCTTCAGGTGGAGACGCGATTTTTCGACGTGTCATTGTGTCAGGGTGGTCCGCCGAAGCTGTCCAGCTCGGGCTAGAGGCCGGTGGAAATCCGAACATCCAAAGTCGCCACGGTTCGCCTGCCTTTGTCGATCTGGTGAATTTCGCAGATCAAGACAGCGAGCCTGTCGTGGTGGAAATTCTTGAGGTGTTGGGGGCAGCTGGCGCAAATTTTTCTACACCTGATAACAATGGCGATTTGGCCTTGTCCAAGGCCGCAGGCGGTGGAGAGTTGGATACCGTGCGTGTTTTGCTTCGGTGGCGCGCTGACCCGAATGGGCTCAACACCTATAACCGCTCGCCATTGTTTGAGACGGTGTTCGGGCGCTGTTCGCCCGATGTTGGCCGAATGTTGATCCAGAATGGCGCTCGCATTGACGTCATGCCGCAAGACCAGATCGAGCGGATGTTCGTTGAGGCGGCCGAGACCTGCACCAATAGGCAGGGGCGAGCTTACGTTCGTGAGCTTGAAACGCTGGACGGCCGTTAAGGTTTTCTTATTTCTGCCCGAATTTTCGGTATAGTAGCCGCAAACCAGAGGCAGAAGAGCAATGGAACAGTCAGAGCAATCAGTCGAAAACCGTCAGGTTAAGCGTCGGCGTGTGTTTTACATTCCAGGCTATGATCCGATCCACCCGCGCCGCTACCGCGAGTTGTATCGCACTGAATCGACCGCTCAGGCCGAAATTTCAGGCTATGATATCGGCATTGCCCCCAAACAAGGCGAAAACTACGGTTGGCGTGTTGAATCCCGTATGGATGGCCAGTCCGTTGATGCCGAAGTTGAGGTATTGGTCTGGTCTGACATCGTGCGCGATTCCATGGCGTCTTCAATCCCTGCAACCTATCTGCAACTCGTGCGCACAGCGTGGACCTACATCACTACAGGCGCTTTGCGCCGGTTGATGTGGCTGCGCAAGGGGCCGGTGATTGCGGCGCTCTATCCGGTTGGCATGCTGATCTTACAGTTCTTGTTGGCGCTTCTTGCGGGATACGTTGCCGCCCGCGTGTTGGGATGGGCGTTGGATTTGATAGGCGGAGCGATGATGTTTTTGCTCGGAGAGGCTGACGATCTGGATTTTACGATATTCGCCTCGGGCAAAAAGGTGGTGATGTTCATTCTTGCAGCTTGGGTGATCGGCTACGTCTTACGAGCGTTCAAAGCGAAAGACGGCAAGTTTTTCGCCTATTACCTGATGCATGATTACGCTTATTCCGCACAATGGAAAGGCGCCAACCCACCTGAATTAGAAGACCGGATGGCTGTTTTTCGCGCTGTGATTGGTGACGCCTTGAAAAGTGACATTGATGAGGTTCTTGTTGTCGGCCATTCGTCGGGGGCACATCTGGCGGTGTCGATCCTTGCGGATCTGATCCGCGAAGGCGGCGTGCCCAAGACGGGCCCTGCGCTAGGGTTCTTGAGCCTCGGACAGGTGGTGCCGATGATGAGCTTCCTACCCAAGGCCGACCGTCTGAGGGCTGACCTGCACTTTCTCTCCACGCGCAATGAATTGGCTTGGATCGATGTTACAGCCCCCGGTGACGGCTGTGCATTTGCGCTGTGCGATCCTGTTGCGGTGTCTGGCGTGGCACCTGAAGGGCATAAATGGCCGTTGGTGATATCTGCCGCCTTTACTCAAACTCTCAGCCCTGAACGTTGGAAAGAGCTGCGGTGGAAGTTCTTTCGCCTGCATTTCCAGTATCTGTGTGCCTTTGATCAGGTGGGGGACTACGACTATTTCCGCATCACGGCTGGGCCGATAACACTCGGTGATCGGTTCCGCGACCGCGCGCCGTCCAAATCGCGCATTGACGTTGCGGCCTCCAAGTTTACGAGTATGTCTCATGATCCCGCCGAAGCCCCCGTCGCGTCCTGAGAAAGTATCGCTTTGGCGGTATTTGAAACTGTTCCGGCAGGACATCCTGTCGGCGCAACCTGCAAAGCTTTATCGTGCGTGGATGGCGGAGTTTAAGACGCCGTTCTTTCGTAGTTATTTGGCCAACGATCCCGAACTGGTGAAACGCGTCCTAAAGGATCGCCCCGACGATTTCCCAAAGTCTGATCGCATTGGCGCAGGGTTGCGACCCTTGCTTGGCAATTCGGTGTTCCTGACCAATGGAGAGGCTTGGAAACGCCAACGCCGCATCATTGATCCTGCGTTTGAGGGCGGTCGCCTGCGCGAGATCTATCCAGCAATGTACGCCGCAGGAGAAGCCGCCGTGACCCGAATGGCAGCCAACACAGGCGTTCAGGACATTGAACCCGAAACCAGCCACGCTGCCGCAGACGTTATTTTTCGCACTTTGTTTTCGATCCCGATTGAAGACGAAACCGCAACGGCCGTGTTCGAGAAATTCCGTGACCACCAGCGCACGCAGCCGATCCTGAACCTCGCGGCGTTCATTCCCGGGCCGCGCTGGATGCCGCATTTCTTTAAGCGGGCTACTAAGGATACCGCTGCCGATATCCGTGGCCTTATCACCGGACTGACTGAGCGCCGCATGGTCGAGATCGACGCAGGCACAGCGCCCGATGATCTGGCGACCAAGATCATGACGACCGCCGATCCCGAAACAGGCGAGACCTTTAGCACTGACGAAATGGTCGATCAGGTCGCGATCTTTTTTCTGGCAGGGCACGAGACCTCGGCCTCTGCGCTGGCGTGGACGTTTTATTTGATGGCGATGTTCCCTGAGTGGCAGGACAAGGTTGCGGCAGAAGCACAGGACGTGTCAGCGGATTTCGCAAGCGTGTCAAAGCTGCGCACGTCCCGTGATGTGTTCCGAGAGGCCCTGCGGCTTTATCCCCCCGTTCCGATGATGGTGCGTGAAACGACCTGTCCCGAGACCATGCGTGGACGCGATGCGCCCAAAGGTAGCCAAATCGTTCTTAGCCCGTGGCATCTGCACCGCCACGAACGGCTGTGGGATAAGCCTGACGACTTCGACCCAACACGATGGGGCACAGAGAATGGCAAAACATGCCAGCGGGACGCCTATATCCCGTTTTCCGCCGGACCACGGGTTTGTACGGGGGCTGGGTTTGCCATGATCGAAGGAGCCTTGTTGCTTTCAATGCTTGTGCGACGGTTCAAGTTTGAGCTTACGGATCGCACGCCGGTTCCCGTGGCACATTTGACGGTTCGATCAAAGGATGGAATCTGGCTAAAGGTCACGGAACGCGGCTGACTCTCGTTAACGAGAATCGCTTTATCGTTGAACGTTTCGATCGTAATCCTCGCGCAGGTTCAAGATTGTTCTGCTTTTAAGAACGCGTGTGATGGTGGAAACTTTGACTGGGGCAAAAGTTTGACACATTTGGTTTTAAACTAATTGTTTTATTTCAGCGACTTACGTTCTTTGTTTCCTCGAGTAGGGCAGAATGTGTCCAATTTGCCCTATTTCAGGCGGGCCCCAATTTAGTTAATAATGTGTTGTGGGGGCTTCAAAAGGATCATTTCGATGATGATTGCGAAGCCAAAAAATATATCTTCGTTCATGCCTTTGGGTGTCGTGAACGCGATGCGTTCGTATTTTACGCAGTCTGATGCCGTCGATTATTCTGCGTCGGAGCTTGTGGTGCGGACCGCATCCACAGTTTCGACACCTGATCGGGAAAGATCTGGCGACAGAGCGCGCTATGAACGTTTGCTTGAAAAAGAGCTCGATCAGCAGCATTTGACCGCGGTTGAGCGCGAAGATACCGAGATGCTGAGCCGCGTGCGCGCTGCTCTCTATGAGGAGTGATCCTTTAGGGTGTTCAACACGAACACCCTGATTGCTGAGGCAAGGCCCACATCGCCGCGGGCCTCGTCTATCTCAATTGCCAACCCGTTGAGCGTTTGATCGCGGGCACTGGCAATGCGGCGAAACTCTTCCCAAAACTCCGGTTCCAAAGAAACACTCGTGCGGTGTCCGCGTAGGGTGAGGCTGTGTTTGACGGGGCGGGTGCTCATTCGTCTTCGAATTTTTGCTGATCTAGGTGCCGCTGAAGCGCTGTCTCTCGGGCGGCTTCGGCCAATCTTTCGGCCTTAGTCCGCCCGAATTTGCGTGCGTTTTGGTCAGCCTCAAGCTTTTTCGCTGTCAGATTGCGATCTTTGCGGAATTTGTTGAGGTTGACGATTTCAGTCACTGCCACGCTCCTTTGGTGCGATCATTTCGGGCCGATCATGTCTTCTGGGCGCACAACGCGGTCGAATGTTTCTTCGTCAACGAAACCCAATGCAACGGCTTCTTCACGCAGTGTCGTGCCGTTTTTGTGGGCCGTTTTCGCGACCTTGGTTGCGTTGTCGTAACCGATTTCGGGGGCCAATGCTGTGACCAGCATCAGGGATTCTTTCATCAGCTTGTCAATGCGGGCCTCGTTGGCCTGTGTGCCTGCCAGCATACGATCCGTAAAGCTGTCGGTGACGTCGCCAAGCAACTGCATAGATTGCAGAAGGTTGTAGGACATCATCGGGTTATAAACGTTCAGCTCAAAATGACCCTGTGAGCCAGCAAAGCCGATCGCCGCGTCGTTGCCCATGATGTGCGCGCATACCTGCGTCATGGCTTCGGCCTGTGTCGGGTTCACTTTGCCCGGCATGATGGAGGAACCAGGCTCGTTTTCTGGCAGGATCAATTCACCCAGACCAGAGCGCGGGCCAGAGCCCAAGAAGCGCATGTCGTTGGCGATTTTATAGCAGGCCATTGCGGTCGTTTTGATCGCGCCGGACATGAAGACCATCGCATCGTGCGCTGCAAGTGCTTCGAATTTGTTCGGCGCAGTCACGAAGGGCAGGCCCGTAATGTCAGCCATGTGGCCCGCAACAGTTGTGTCCCAACCTTTGTCGGTGTTCAGACCTGTGCCAACGGCTGTGCCGCCTTGTGCCAGTTCATAGATGCCGGGCAGGGCCATCTTAATGCGTTCGATCCCGTTGCGGATCTGTTTGGCGTAGCCCGAGAATTCCTGACCCAATGTCAGCGGTGTGGCGTCTTGGGTGTGGGTGCGACCAATTTTGATGATGTCTTTGAACTGCTCGGCTTTGCTTTCCAGCTCGGCTGCGAACTTTTCCAAACCCGGAAGCATCACGTCACGCGCTGTCATTGCGGCGGCGATGTGCATGGCGGTGGGGAAGGTGTCGTTGGACGACTGGCCCATGTTGCAGTGATCGTTCGGGTGAACTGGTTCTTTAGAGCCGATCACGCCGCCGAGGATTTCAATCGCACGGTTTGATATCACTTCGTTGGAGTTCATGTTGGACTGAGTGCCAGACCCCGTCTGCCAAACAACCAGCGGGAAGTGGTCGTCAAGCTTGCCGTCAATCACTTCGCCTGCGGCCTCGATCATGGCATCCGCTAGTTTCGCGTCCAGTTTGCCAGATGCCTTGTTGGCCATTGCACAGGCTTGCTTGATCACACCAAGGGCGCGCACGATCGCAACTGGCTGTTTTTCCCAACCGATCGGAAAGTTCATCAAGGAACGCTGCGTTTGCGCACCCCAGTAACGGTCGGACTGAACTTCAAGTGGGCCAAAGCTGTCGGTTTCTGTGCGTGTATCGGTCATGGTGCGTCCTTGCAGAATTGTCAGTATACGGTTGTATGCCGTTTATCGCCACGCGCGGCGCGGAGCAACTGCGCAATCGCCGCAGGTTATTTCCGGAATTTATCCAAGCTGACGACTTCGGCGTCCTGATGGGGTTTGTCTTCTGGTTCGGCCATGACTTCCATCGGGGCTTCCGGGGCGTCGTCTTGATCGCCGTCATCGTCGTCTTCTTCTTGCGACTCAAACCGAAGGCCGAATTCAACAGAAGGATCAACGAAGGTTTTGATGGCGTCATAAGGCACATAAAGAGGTTCAGGCGCGTCACCAAAGGACAGTGTGATCGAGAACCCTTGGTCCGTCACCTCAAGGCTGTCGTATTGGTGCTGGATCACGATTGTCATCTCACCCGGGTAGCGGTCAGACAGCCAATCGGCGATCTCGACGTCGGGGTGCATGGTGTCAAAGGTGATGAAGAAATGGTGATTGCCCGGCAATCCCTTGTCTGCAACATCGGTCAAAACCTCAAGGATCAGCCCGCGCATCGCTTTGTGCATCAGGTTGCCGTAATCGATGGTTTGGTTTGGGTCAGACACGGGCAGCGTTCTCCGAAGTAAATCCGCCTTTAGCATACGAGATTCGGGAGAGGATTAAAGGGGCGGATTGACCTTTCGGTAAGTTAGGCCGCCCCTTTATGAGATGTGGTCAAATTGCTGCCGAAAATGCGATGCCTGCAGCGGCCATGACTGCAAGCGTCGGGATCATGGGGAGCTTGCGTTTTAAGAGCAACAAGGCGGCGAGGGCGGTGAGGGCGAAAGCTGCCACGTTGAAGGATGACCAGTCAGGGGACAGGGTTCTTAAAAGCCCTGTAGAGGTGTCGACTTGGTCAAACATCACATGGGCAGCAAACCAAACAGACAGGTTGGCGATTACGCCTACGACCGCTGCCGTAATCGCCGCCAGTCCCGCACGAATACGGGGGTATCCGTCCAGCCAGTCGATGAGCGGAGCGCCCGCAAAGATCCAGATAAAGCAGGGGACGAAGGTGACCCAGAGTGTCATCACACCCGCCAACAGACCCAGTGGCCAACCTGACTGTGCAATCCCTGCCGTTATCCCAACGAACTCAGTGACCAAAATCAGCGGACCAGGGGTGGTTTCTGCAAGACCCAAGGCGTCTATCATTTGTGCCGTGCTAAGCCAGCCGTGATCGGTCACCACCGCTTGGGTCATATAGGCAAGGACGGCGTAAGCGCCGCCAAATGTCACCAGCGCGAGTTTTGAGAAGAACAGCCCGAGCGCCAGCAGGAACGTTGCACCCGCTGCCCATGCCGCCAGCAAAGGTAACCCCCATAGAACCCCGCCAATAGCGATAGGGGTGATGGAGCGGCGCCATGGCAGTGCTGTCTTGATTGTGCTGTGATCCGAACAGGTCAGCGCGCCATACCCCGCAGCCAGTACGATCACCAAAGGAAACGGCAGGTTAAACAAGAACAGCGCAAGGAACGCGAGAACTGCGATAATACGATGGTCGCGCCGTTCCAACGCACGGCCGAGTAGTTTCAGGATGGCCTGCACAACGATGATGATGACCGCCGCTTTGATACCGAGGAATGCCGCCTGAATAAGCGGCAAGGCCCCGAAAGAGGCGTAGGCGAAGGCCAGCACAGCGATCAACAAAGCCCCGGGCAGGATGAAGAGCCCTCCGGCGATGAGGCCCCCACGCATGCCGTTTAGCTTCCAGCCCGCGTAGGTTGCCAGTTGCATGGCCTCTGGGCCGGGCAGCATCATGCAAAATGATAGTGCCTTCAGGAAGTCGTCTTGCGACAGAAGCGGGCGATCATCGACCAGTTCTTTTTGCATGAGGGCGATTTGGGCCGCTGGTCCCCCAAAGGACAAACAGCCGATGCGCCCAAAAACGCGCAACATCTCTGCGGTGTTCATGGGGCGTCCTGCAGGCTGGCGTGGGTTTCCGCCACTCCGTCACGGGCCCAACGATAGAGGGCATCGTAAAGCGGCATGGCGGCATCCAGCTGTGCGTGATCGTCGCGTTGCATGCGCGACAGACCCACGGACATTGCCAAAAGCCCCGCCGCTTGCGGGGTGTCGTCGCTGCCCGTGTCTGCGGCGCGGATGACTTCTGATAGGCGGTTCAAGGCTTCGGTCCGTAAACCAAACAGATCAAGCATCGCATCAAATGTGCAGTGATCGCCTTTGTGGGTCAGGGGGACGTCTGGAATATCAAAGGGCGTGGCCGTGTAGCGGTCTGCGACTCCGGTCACCCATTCGGGGCTGACGAACATGAATTCGGCGTCAGCATCCACAAAACGGCGGATCAGCCACGGGCAAGCGATGCGGTCAATCTTCGGACGGTGACGTGTGACGAATAGGTTGGTTTCGGGCAGGGCGGCAAAAGGAATGCGCGGTGCGCCCGGTTCATCACGCCAACCATACATGCCGCCTTGTAAATATTGCGCATCAATGCCGAGGCCTCGCAGGCGCGATGTGAGGCCTTGGCTCAGCTTGATCCCGCGTTGGCAGGTAATGATGCAAGCTCGCCTATCAAGGCGAATGATCAGCCCTTCAAGATCAGTGTGCGGGTGGCGAAATGATCCGGGGATCAGAAACGGGTCTTCGGCAAAGTCAGGATCAATTGAAATATCGACGATCACGGGGCAATCGGGCGTGCCGATCAGGCGAAGCAGTTGTTTGCAGGTGATTTCGTTTGGGGCAGCCATAGCGCATGCTTCCTTTCGGTGAACATGCGAACCTTCGGCCTAAGCCTTACGGGGGTGTTCGCGGTGCGCCCCATACCCCGTTTGTGCCGTGGTCTAGGGCGAGGGTCAAGTCGTGACGCGCAATGCCTCTAATCCGTGGAAATGATAGGTGTCGCCATAAAGTGGCGCAGCTGAGAGGACCAAATCGGGACAACGATCAAACAACACCTTTAGTGCAACGCGCAGTTCCAGTCGTGCCAATGGGGCGCCGACACAGAAATGAATGCCGCCGCCAAAGGCAACATTGACCGGACCTTTGCGGGTTGGATCAAAGGTATCTGGGTTAGGGTAGGGTGCTGGATCACGATTGGCCGCCCCTAGAAGACATTTTACAGTGTCGCCTCGTTTAAAGGTATGACCGAACAGCTCACAATCCTCGATCACGTAACGATCAAACATATGCAAGGGCGGATCAAACCGCAGCGCTTCTTCTACCACGGCGTCATCTATCGTCTTGATGTCACGTTCCAGCAGAGTTTTCACCGCGTTGCCCATCGTATGCACCGTGGCTTCATGGCCCGCATTGAGCAAAAGAATACAGGTGGTGATAAGTTCATCTGTGCTGAGCTTTTCACCGCCTTCTTCTGCGGCAATCAGATGGGACATCAAATCATCTGCTGGGGCTTTGCGTTTCTCATCCACATAAGATCGCATGAACGCCACAAAGCTTTCGGTTGCGGCAATGGCACGATCTTCAACGGCGCGGGTGCGCCCAGAGACATACATGGCCACCATTGCATTGGACCACGCCAAAAGATCATCGGCCCGCGTCTCAGGAACCCCCAGCAGGCGGGCAATGATGATGACGGGCACAGTGCGGGCATAAGCGTCGAGCAGTTCAAATTCGTCGCTTGGAAAGGCGTCGATCAATTGATGGCACAGCGTTTCAATCTCTGGTTCCAGTTCGGCGATGCGGCGCGATGTAAACGCCCGCAGGACCAACCCACGCAACCTTGTGTGACGGGGCGGGTTCAGTTCCAGCATGGAGTGCGCTTCGACCGCATAAAACGGCGCGAGGTGTTCTGGAATGTCAGGCGCGAATTCGGCCGGGATTTCGCGGCCAAGGCGCTTGTCCTTCAGGCAGGCTGCAACAGCGGCGTGAGACACGGCACAGACCGCGCCATAGTCGTCCCAATAGAACAAATCGCCAAAGCTGCGCGCGCGATCATAGAACGCATAGGGGGTCTGAACAAAAGACGGGTCCGTCGGGGATTGGGATAAACGTTGCATATGGCGTTGATGGCGATGGCCACTGGTCAATGCAAGCGCAGCTTCGTAAATTGACCGCTATGTTGAACGCATTGCAAACACGCATCGTCGCGATCGCGATCTTTTTGACGGCGGTTGCCGGATTTTCAGCCGTTGTGGGTGTGCTTGGCTATATGTCCGCACTTGACCAGCTGGAACAGCGGGGCCAGTCCGATCTGGCTTTGGCGTCTGACCGCCTAACGGGGGAGCTGCAACGCTACCGTGAGCTCGCGGTTTTGATGGCGGATCATCCAGTGGTTGCTGCGACCGTCATGGGCAATGCGGATGGTGCGGCTGATCTGTTGCGCCGCACCGCTGACAAAACAGGGAGCTTGGATATTCTGGTCGTGTCGGGGGACGGGCGCGAGTTGTCATCCGCCACAGACGGGGACCCTACAAACCACGCCTATTTGCCCTATTTTGAACGGGCTAAAGACGGGGCGATGGGCGTCTATCATCTAGTGCATGATCGCTACGATCAACGGACATTCTTATTTGCGGCGCCTGTCTTCTCAGACGCGGGTCCTGTTTTAGGGGCGGTCGTGGTTGTCGTGAATGTGGACGCGGTTGAAGCTGTCTGGCGGGGCGCCAACCCAACGGTGTTCTTTACAGACGATCTTGGGGTGACGTTTATTTCCAACCGCTCTGAACTTGTTTTCTCAGCGCGTGATGTAGACGTCGTTCCGCAGACAACGTCCGCCGAGTATTCTTCAGATATTTTGAAGCCGTTCATGACCCACAGCGTGAGCGAATGGACGGGTCTACCTTTGTGGTCCGTGCAGGATCAGCCCTATGTTCCTGAAACTGCGCTCCATCTTTCACTCCCTTTGCCGGTGATCCAGATGACCGGTGAGGCGTTGTTGAACGTTGCGCCAGCCCGCACGCTTGCGTCACTTCAGGCGGGGGTTGCGGCTGCGATTTGCCTTGCGTTCGGAGCAATGCTGTTTCTTGCAACCGAACGCCGCCGCACTTTGGCTGAGGCCAACGCCCAGCTTGAAGGGGCCGTGGCCGAGCGAACCGTTGAGCTGTCCGACATTAACGCGCAGTTGCGACAAGAAGTGAGCGAACGCATCGCCACAGAGGCGCAGCTGACCAAAGCGCAAAGCGACCTTGTGCAGGCGGGAAAACTCAGCGCGTTGGGCGAAATGTCAGCGGGGATTAGCCATGAGCTGAACCAGCCATTGATGGCTATTCGTAGCTATGCAGAGAACGCCGAGGCGTTTTTGGAACGCGGAAAAACCGACGTCGCTGGGCAAAATCTGGGCCGCATCGCGGAACTGTCGCGCCGTATGGGGCGCATTATCCGCAACCTGCGGGCCTTTGCGAAACAAGAAAGCGAAGGGCTGACAGACGTTGACCTTGGAGGCGTTATTTCCGCAGTGTTGGAAATTACCGAAGCGCGCACCAAGGCCAGCAATGTCACGGTTGAATGGGTTCCGCCCGCGAGGCCCATCATCGTGCGCGGCGGCGAAGTGCGTTTGCAGCAAGTTGTTCTCAACTTGGTCAGCAACGCCATGGATGCCATGGAAGGGCAATCACAGCCCCAGCGCATTGAGATCGACATCGACACGGTAGACGGACGGGTTGAACTATACGTCCGCGATTCCGGCCCTGGGTTGGATGAGCCGGACCGAATTTTTGACCCGTTCTATTCAACCAAACAAGTTAGTCAGGATGGCATGGGTCTAGGGCTGTCCATTTCCTACGGGCTGGTGCAAAGTTTTGGCGGTATGATCCGCGGGCGAAACCATCCGCGTGGCGGGGCTGTGTTTACGGTTACGCTTGATCCAAGCAAGAACGCCGAGAGGGCCGCATGAACCAACATGTTTTGATCGTGGATGATGAACGTGATGTCCGCGAAGCGCTGGGGCAGACCATTGAGCTGGCTGATCTTGTTCCCGTGCGGGCTGGCTCGTTTGTTGAGGCGAAGGACCATATCACCCCGAGTTTTGACGGGGTCATCATCACTGATATTCGGATGCCGGGGCGTGACGGGTTTCATTTGCTGGATTACGTGCGCCAGATCGATCCAGACCTGCCAGTGATCCTGCTGACAGGCGAAGGCGATATACCCATGGCCGTCAAAGCCATGTCGGACGGGGCTTATGGCTTTCTTGAGAAACCCTGCGGGGCCAAGGAGCTGCTGGCGGTGGTGCAAAAGGCGATCCACGCGCGGTCACTGGTGATCGAAAACCGCCGTCTTAAGGTGGAGCTGAACCAAGGGGATGCGGCGGCGCGTATGTTGGTCGGGGTGTCTCAGGCGGCATCCGATTTGCGAAATAGTGCACGCACGGTCGCGCGCGCCAGTGCAGAAGTGTTGATTACGGGTGAACCGGGGACAGGCACACCCAAGATTGCCGAGGTTATTCACCTGTTGTCTGGCGCATCTAACCGACCATTTGTGAAACGACCAGCGGCGCAACTGTCGGCGGACGCGCTCTTGGCAGCTATCGAAGAGGCGGAATCGGGGACGCTTTATCTGGATGAGGTCACCGCACTTGCGCCCGCCGTGCAGTTTGCATTGCTGGAAATGCTTGAATCCGGAAGCACGGTGCGCGTTCTTGCTGGCACAACACGAGACATCCAAGATGAAGTCGGGCAGGGACGGTTTAGCACGGATCTGTTTTACCGCCTCGACCTGATGCGGGTCCACATTCCGGCATTGCGCGATCGGCCAGAAGATATTCCTGTCCTGTTCCGTCATTACGTTGGGCTTGCCTGTGAACAGGCAAACCTACCAGTGCCCGAGATCAATCAAGGGGTCATCGCGGGTTTGATGGCGCAAGATTGGCCGGGCAACGCGCGTGGTTTGATGAACGCTGCGATGCGGTTCTCTATGGGGATGGGAGAAGATGCAGTTTCAACCGGCGGGGATCAACAGATAGGGCTGGCAGAACAATTGGCACAGGTTGAACGGTCTCTTTTGATTGAGGCGTTGCAGCGGGCTGGAGGGCGATCTGGCGAAGCGGCTGGCGCGCTTAAACTGCCGCGCAAGACATTCTACGACAAACTGGCACGTCACGGCATCAAGCCCGAGTCCTATCGCAACTAACATGTGTGGAAATCCGCACAGTTGGCGGTAACATACATGTGACATGTCGCCCTCGCGGGGGTGGGGTAAGGCTGGGTTTCTAATTTTTGTGTTATAAACCAATAGCTTTCATGAATTTTGGGAAACTTGGTTTGGTGTGGGCGAAAAATCACCTCTTATACCGACGTGGTCCACCCGGGAGGGGTGAACCGATTCAATTTTATGGGAGGAAACCAATGAAGTTTCTCATGAACGCAGTATCAGTTGCTGCTTTGACATTGACTGCTGGTGTAGCATCTGCGGACACTGCAGGCTGTGACGAAGGCGAAATCGTTGTAAAATTCAGCCACGTTACAAACACAGACCGCCACCCTAAGGGTATCGCGGCAACCCTGTTGCAGGAACGCGTAAACGCCGAAATGGACGGCGTGATGTGCATGGAAGTTTTCCCACAGTCTTCGCTTTATAACGATGACCAAGTTCTTGAAGCGATGCTTCAGGGCGATGTTCAGCTTGCGGCACCTTCGTTGTCCAAGTTCGAAGCCTTCACACGTCAGTTCCGTATCTTCGATCTGCCTTTCATGTTCACAAACATCGAAGCAGTTGATGCGTTCCAAGCATCTGATGCGGGTCAGGCAATGCTCGATTCCATGCAGCGTCGTGGTCTTCAGGGTCTTGGCTACTGGCACAATGGCATGAAGCAGATGTCTGCAAACGTTCCATTGGCTTTGCCAACAGACGCTGATGGCCTCAAGTTCCGCGTTCAGAACTCTGACGTTCTGGTTGCGCAGATGGAAGCGATGGGCGCATCCCCACAGCCAATGGCGTTTTCCGAAGTTTACGGCGCGCTGCAAACTGGTGTTGTGGACGGTCAGGAAAACACATGGTCCAACGTTTGGGGCCAGAAGTTCTTTGAAGTTCAGGACGGCGTGACAGAAACCAACCACGGCATCATCGACTACCTTGTCGTGACATCCGTTGATTGGCTGGACGGCCTTGAGCCAGAAGTCCGTGACCAGTTCCTGACAATTCTTGGCGAAGTGACTGAAACACGTAACGCCGAAGCGTTTGCAGTGAACGAAGCAGCCAAGGCGTCTATCCTTGAAGCTGGCGGCACAATCCTTGAGCTGACAGATGAGCAGCGTGCGGCATGGGTTGAAACCATGCGTCCTGTTTGGGACCAGTTCGTTGACGATGTAGGTCAAGAAAACATCGACGCAGCGCAAGCAATCAACGCAGCACTGTAAGGGATGAGGTGGCGCGCGTTCCGTAAAGGAACGACGCCCCACCCACCATCCCACGCAATTGGGCCGGCTACGTTCGTGGCCGGCCCTTTCTAAAATATGAGGGGGACAACATGTCCGGTGCATTTCAGCCCAAGGGGCGTTTGGGTGCTATTGTTCACAACATCGAAGAAAGCTTGATCGCGGTATTGCTGGGGTTGATGACCCTTGTGACGTTTATCAATGTTGTGATGCGCTATGGCTTTAACAGCCAGTTGATTTGGGGGCTTGAGGTCACACTCATCCTGTTTGCTTGGTTGGTTTTGTTTGGCATTGCTTATGGGTTCAAGGTCGTTAGCCATTTGGGTGTTGATGCGGTCATAAATCTCGCGAGCCCATCGGGTAAGAAGATCCTTGGGATCATCGCAGCGGCGGCTTGTATCCTTTATGCGGCATTGCTGTTGAAAGGCGCTTGGGATTACTGGGCACCGTTCGCGGGGCTTGATGCGACGACAGGTCGGGTTATTCCAGGCATCGTGGCAGCCGACGAGGGCTCTGGTTTCTTTGGCCTGACGTTTGCGGATGGTATCTTTGCCAATTCACGCGATCAGGGCTGGTATGAAACCGACCACGTGCCAATTCCGTTTGCCCAAACGTGGCTTGAGAACACGTTCAATCTTGGGGAGCCTTATGAAAAGCTCCCTCGTTTTATTCCCTACGCTATGTTGCCGTTTGCCGTTGGCTTGATGCTGTATCGGTTGGTTCAACTGATGGTGCGTCTTGTGCGCGGTGAGATCGATTCACTGATCGTCAGCCACGAAGCCGAGGATGCTGTTGAAGACGCAGGCGCAAGCCTGTCTGAGGAGACTTAATCATGGATGTCGCAATTCTTTTCGGCATGGTCATTGCCTTGCTGGCAATTGGCGTGCCCATCGCGGTGGCGTTGGGGCTTTCGTCCACACTTTTCTTGTTGGCGTTTTCTGACAGCTCTTTGGCGTCGATTGCGCAAAGCATGTATCAGGCGATGGCGGGGCACTACACGCTTTTGGCGATCCCGTTCTTCATTCTTGCGTCGTCGTTCATGTCGACGGGTGGGGTGGCGCGCCGCATCATCGAGTTCGCCATTGCCGTCATTGGCCATGTGCGCGGCGGTTTGGCCATTGCAGGCGTTTTGGCTTGTATGTTGTTTGCTGCGCTGTCTGGATCATCCCCAGCGACCGTTGTCGCGGTCGGGTCGATCGTGATCGCGGGGATGGTTAAGTCCGGTTATTCCAAAGACTTCGCCGCGGGCGTTATCTGTAACGCGGGTACGCTGGGGATCTTGATCCCGCCGTCCATCGTTATGGTTGTTTATGCGTCGGCCACGGATGTATCTGTGGGCCGGATGTTCCTTGCAGGCGTTATTCCGGGTCTGTTGGCTGGTATCATGTTGATGGTGACGATCTATGTCATCGCCCGCATAAAGAACTTGCCAAAGGGTGAATGGCTGGGCTTTGAGCAAGTGTTCTCGACGATCCTCGATGCGTCATGGGGCCTGTTCTTGATGGTCGTTATTCTTGGCGGCATCTACGGTGGTGTCTTCACGCCAACCGAAGCGGCCGCAATTGCATCTATATATGCTTTTATCGTTTC
Source organism: Octadecabacter sp. B2R22 (assembly GCF_018861045.1). Taxonomy (GTDB): domain Bacteria; phylum Pseudomonadota; class Alphaproteobacteria; order Rhodobacterales; family Rhodobacteraceae; genus Octadecabacter. The sequence goes on along the minus strand of NZ_JAHKQJ010000007.1, from coordinate 915,795 downwards.
GATCTTTATCTACCGCGATATGGGGCCGCTTAAGGGTAAGTCATGGTTGCCGGAGGGTGAGGCAGACCTTGGTCTGCTTGGCCTGCGGGTGTGGGGCTTTACGCTGGTGACGTTCATCCTTTATGCGATTGGGTGTTTCATGTTCGGGGCACCGATGTGGATCGCATTCGCGGCCGCTGGTGCATTCTTTGTCGTCGCATTGGTTTTGGCATTGCTGATGTCCAAGGCGGTTCCTGCGGGGCAGGGCATGAAGCTTGCGTTTATTGCGGTTGCACTATTGGGCGTGGTCCCGATGATCTATGCGATCTTCAAGGTTATCGCGTCTGATGCGACGGTGTTGTTTGCGCTTATCCAATCCCTTGGTGCGGTGTTTATTCTGCTTCTTCCTCCTGCGGTATTTACGTTCTCACTGGTGCGCGGTGCGCAGCGGTTGGATCATGCAGGCGGCAGTTTTGGCCAGTCGATGATTGTTGGTGGGCGTAACCTTGTGCGTGCGAACGTCGAGAACGTGATTTATGCGATCCCGTCGCTGTTTCACCGTGATACGAAGGCGACCCTGCTTGAGGCGGGTAAGCTGACGATCATGCTGATGTTCATCATCGCCAACGCTTTGATCCTGAAGCACGTTTTGACCGATGAGCAAATTCCACAGCACATCACTGAGGCTATGTTGGCCGCAGGGCTGGGGCCGATTACGTTCCTGATTATCGTGAACATCATCCTGTTGATCGGTGGTCAGTTTATGGAGCCATCAGGCTTGATCGTGATCGTTGCACCGCTGGTGTTTCCGATTGCAATTCAGCTTGGGATTGATCCGATCCACTTGGGCATCATCATGGTGGTGAACATGGAAATCGGGATGATCACGCCGCCTGTTGGTTTGAACCTGTTCGTGACATCTGGCGTCGCCAATATGTCCATGATGCGGGTTGTGCGCGCGGCGTTGCCATTCTTGGCGGTGTTGTTCGTGTTCTTGATCATGGTGACCTACATTCCGTGGCTGTCCACGATGTTGCCAACGGCCTACATGGGTCCTGAGATCATCACCAACTGATCCGAAGGTGCGCTTCCGCGCGCCCTTGATCCTGAAAACTGAAAAGCGACGCCCTATGGTTAGGGCGTCGCTTTTTGTTTTGGTCGGAGCCTCCGGCGGAGGTATTTGGGAAACAAAGGTAGACTAGGCCTTTTCAAGGGCCGTGATGATTGGCGAAAAGTCGGTCGCCTTGAGGGACGCGCCCCCGACAAGGGCGCCGTCCACGTTGGCCAGTGCAAAGATTTCATCCGCGTTTGAGGCTTTGACCGAGCCGCCATAGAGAAGACGCATGGCGCTGCCTTCGGCCCCAAAGCGTGTTTCAAGGTGGGTACGAAGGGCTGCGTGAACCGCGCCGATTTCGTCGGCTGTCGGTGTTAGGCCCGTGCCGATGGCCCAAATCGGTTCGTAGGCGATCGTGGTGGTTTTAGCCGTCGCCTCGTCTGGAATGGATTGATCCATCTGTGCGCGTAGAATGTCGAGCGTTTTACCTGCACGATACTGAGCTTCGCTTTCGCCGATACAGATGATGACATGCAGGCCTGCATCCCAGCCAGCAGTGGCTTTTGAAGCGATTAATGCGTCGTCCTCATTGTGGTCGGTGCGACGTTCCGAGTGGCCGGTAATGACGTAGGTTGCGCCAGTGTCCGCGATCATCGTCGCTGAAATGTCTCCTGTATATGCGCCCGATGAGGAAGGGTGGCAATCTTCTCCACCGATGCTGAGGCCCGTATCGGCCATCCGGCTCAAAAGCGTTGCGGGACCACAGATCACCACATCAACAGATGCATCGCCATGTTGATCCGCCAAGGTGTTCAGTTGCGGCAGGTCCGCACTGGTGCCGTTCATTTTCCAATTTCCTGCAACAAGTTTGCGCATCTCACTCTCCCCATTCTGTTTGTCATGATGTAGCAAGCCGCAAGCAAAGACGAAAGGGCCGGCCCGTGACAGAGACATCAATCCCCAGAATAGACGCAGAAGCATTTCTTGCCGGAGATTTGGCGGTGATCGAAGAGGTCCGCGTGGCCGCAAAGGAAATTGGGTTTTTGACGTTGTACAACACGCCAATTCCGACCACTGATATTGCCGAGGTTTTTGCGACCTATGCGGCGTTCTTCAAGCAGCCAGCGGCGCAAAAAGAAGCGGTCAACATGGCGAACACGGGGTCCAACCGCGGGTGGGGCGCTGCTGGATCAGAACAGGTCGATCCGGATGCGAATCCTGATTATAAACAAGTGTTTGATTGCGGGTTTGAGGTTAAGGGGTCCGATCTTCCTAGTTATGCGCCGAATTTGTGGCCTGAAGAACCGGCAGAGTTCAAGATCATCATTGAGAACTACTACGCCCGTGCGTTGGCATTTGCAGGTGATCTTTTGGCGGCGCTTGCTGGCGCAATTGGCGAAGACGCGGGTTACTTCAAAGAACAGTTCGATCAGCCCATGGCTTTGCTGCGCGGGAATTATTACCCACCACGGCCGGCTGATGCTGGCGCAAAGGACTTCGGGATCGCAACACACACGGATTACGGCTGCCTGACGCTTTTGGCGATGGATGGCACACCAGGTCTTGAGGTGCGCAAACGGGGCGGGGGCTGGTATCCTGTGTCTGCACCTGTCGGTGAATTCGTGATCAACTTCGGCGAGATGTTAGAAATGTGGACCCAAAAGCGCGTTGTCGCCACACCGCACCGCGTGATTGGTGGAACGCAGGAACGCCTATCTATCCCACTGTTCTTCAACCCGAATGCCGATACCAACGTCGCGCCGACTGGATCGGGAGAGGTCATTCGTGCGGTTGATCATTTGCAAAAGCGTTTCGATGAAACCTACCTGCATTTGCAAGATGACGACGACTAAACGTTAAAGAAACGCCAGCGCGCGGCGTGCAAGATCGCAGGCTTCTTCGGGGTCATCGAGTGCGCTGTCTGGCAGTTTCCAATAGGGCATCGCCGTTGGTTTCGCTGCGCCGTCGCGCTGATAGGTCCAACGGGTCAGGCCCATGGCATCAAGTTCGTCTTTGAACGCGCCGTCACCTTTGATCATGACGCCGAAATCCGAATGCACGATCGCAAAGATGGTGCCCTCAGAATAGAGACACAACCCACCCATCATTTTGCGGGTTGTTAGGGGGCCAAGGCCCAAGAAAAGATCCGTCGCAAATTGGATGTCTTCCTCGGAAACGGCCATGTTGTTATCCGTTTTGAGCGAGGCTGTCGTCGAACTTGATCGATTCACCGCAGCCGCATGCTTCGGAGACATTGGGGTTTTTGAATTTGAAACCCGCTTCGAGAAGGCTGACTTCGTAATCAATCTCTGTGCCGAACAGGAACATTTGCGCCATGGGGGCGATCATAACGCGCGCGCCTTCTTGTTCGACAACTTCGTCGAGTGGATCAACGTCGCTGACGTATTCCATGGTGTATTCCATGCCAGCACAGCCGCCCTTTTTGACGCCAATGCGCAGTCCCTGCGTGCCGTCTTTGGCCATAAGTTTGGCGATCTGTGTGGCGGCTTTGTCAGTTATTGTGACAGCCTGTTTTCCGGGAATGCCAAACATGCGCGGTCTCCTTTGGGTGTAATCTAGGGTGCGAGGCGCGCTATCTCAAGAGGGGGAAAGCAGGGTGAGGGCGTATTGCGTGAGCAAGGCCGCGACAATGGCCCAGCCAAACGAGGCCAATGTGCCGATAATAACATATTCTGCCGTGCGTTGATCGCGTGACGCGGTGCCAAATCGTAATACGGATTTGGCCCCGACAAGAAAGCCCACGCCAAGGGGCAAGCCGGTGAGGATGAACACGAAGATCAGGCCACGTTCCAGCAGGCCAATTTGGCGTCCGCCATCGCGCAACCCGTTGTTGCGGATGCGCATGCTGTGCGGTTTCATCAACAAAGCAACGGCGTGTTGCCCGGCGATAAGAGACACGATGGCTCCGGTTGCGAGGATCATCGCGGGCAGGGCCTGCGGGTAGGCGGCCCATTGGCCCGTTGCCCAGAGATCAGGCGCATAGCAGGCCACCGCTGCTAATGTGGCGATATGGGCGGCTTGATCGACGGCAAAGGCCGTTATGCCGCGGAAATTTCCGTAGGTTTTAATGCAGTCTATGGCGATGTGAGCGGCGGCGAGGACCAGTAGTTCCGGCGCTGCAAGCTGGCCTGTAGCGGCTTGGGCGGTGACCAGCACGAGAGCGGCGTGCAAGGCGAGTGTCGCGGGGTGGCGTTTGGTGTCGACCATGCGTTTCGTCTGGAATACGAAATCCGCAAGAACATGGGCAAAGATCAGGGCGGTGACGGTCTCAATCATGTGTCAATTCCCGTTCCTGTGAGTGAAGCGCCATTATGAAGGCATCGCGCCCTGCCGCGTCGAGCGATTTTGCTATGGTTTGTCGCGACTTACCGAAAATCTCCGCCAATTCAGTGTAAGGCATATCTTCATTCTGTGGCGAGAGGACAACGCGCATGAGTTCGGCTTGTGTCGGTGTCCAAGACTGAGAGATGTGGTCGGCTAGGATTAGGGTCGCATTCTCAGTCCTAGCCTCTCTATAGTCCATGCGAATTGATGGGTTCGAGGCCTTTATCAACTCAAGTGCAGCGCCAGACAGTGTGAAGACTGCTCCAGTCATCTTGTTGAGATCGGTCTTGATCACGTCAGGTGACGTGCCTTCTGCCAGACCTATATACGTATCGAATTCGCCGCCCAAGCTGCGCAGCGCTGCGCGAAACATGAGGGCTGCGCGGATCGCCAATTTTGGTTTTTCAACAACAGCTTGCCAGCCGTCCCCGCGATGTCGGGTGAAGCGCAGGGGTGATCCGGTCCAGCTTTCCATCCCCTTGGCGGCGGTTTCCAGTGCGGCCATTGCCTGCTCGACCTTTTCGGGGCCAAGGGTGACGGACCCGACGAGGTCACCGGTCAATACTGTAATGCGTCTATCGCTGTTCATGCACCCATTATAGGGTGCGAACCGTAAAAAGCAACTTAAATGGATTGCATATGGATTTCGCAACCTTAAATGGTTGCATATGGGTTTCGCAGCCCAAAGGGTCTACGCCCCTCCTACATAAAGCCGAGTTCCAGCCGTGCCTCATCAGACATCATTTCCATGCCCCATTGGGGTTCCCAGACGAGTTCAACGTCAACCGTTTTCACACCTGCCAGCGGTTCAATCGCTTCCGCGACCCAACCTGGCATTTCGCCCGCTACAGGACAGCCCGGCGCGGTAAGGGACATGAGAACCTTAACTTCGTTCTCGTCATTGATCTGGATCGTATAAATCAAGCCAAGATCTTGAATGTTTACAGGGATTTCAGGGTCATAGACCGTGCGACATGCTTCGACGATGTTGTCATAAAGCGGGTGATCCGTGCTTGACGGCTGGATCAGCGGTGTGCCTTCCATCGGGTCGGACTGAGGCGCGGTTTGATCGGTCATTTGGTTGGTTCCTGTAATTCCTGACAGAACATATAGGGATTAGGTTTGGCCTCGTAAAGGAGGGCAGATGAGACCAAAGATGTGTTTCGTACAAAATACTCAGACACATCATCCGTTTTGAGCAAAAGCTGACCGCGCTTCAAGCTGGCCCCATAAAAAAAAGAGGGGCAACATGATTGTTGCCCCTCAAGCTTAACATAGGTTCGTTTGCGATACTCAGACGCGGTTCTTGCGACGGCGAAGCGCCGCGAAAGCACCGATGCCCGCAAGCATCAACGGCATACCCGCCGGAAGCGGTACAACGTTGGGCGTCGGATCGACTACGATGATCGCATCATCAACGCCGGAGATGTCAAAGGCGAAGGCGCCGGTGCGATTTGTATCGCTCACATCACAGAAGATAGCGTTGGAACATGATGCGATACCCGCAGTGAAGTTCTCGTTTCCGGCACCATCATAGAAGAAACCGTCCGACAAATTACCACCAGCATTAAAGTTATCGTACTGCGAAACGGCGACAGAATATGTGCCGGCGGCGAGGGCAAAAACATCTAGGTTTACATCGTACGTATTCCCAGTGATTGGGTCAGGCGTCGTATTTGAGCTGTCATCCTGAGAGTTGATCAAGCCCCCTGTGCTGTTGAAAAGTGTCAAGATCGGATCGAAGCCACCGGCTGCAACCACATTTCCGTCTGCTTGCGTTCCGCCACCGTACGAAAAGCTGCGTAGATTGATGTCAGAAAGCGCACCAACTTGGAACTCGAAAATCACGACGTCGTTGTCATTCACAAACTCGCCAGAAAACGAAAACGTCGCTGCGTGTGCGGCACTTGCCATAAGGGCGGTCGCCGCGATCGTCGATAAAAATTTCTTCATTTAAGCATCCCTAGAATTAAAAATATTAAGTGATATTAATGTGACGTTAACCTTACGGCAAGTTATCGTCAACTTATTGTAGCCGATGCGTCCTACGCGAAACGGATTGTTTCCAATGGCTTTATAATCCTGCGCGGACTGCTTGTGTCGCTATGAAACGCACGGTATCGCATGCCCTATGACTGATACGTTTTCATTCCAGTTGAACAAGACTGATGGTGCAGCGCGGACCGGTGTGATGAAGACACCACGCGGTGATATTCGCACGCCTGCGTTTATGCCTGTGGGCACTGCTGCGACCGTAAAGGCGATGATGCCTGAAAGTGTGCGCGAAACCGGGGCCGACATTCTGCTTGGCAATACCTATCACTTGATGCTGCGTCCAACGGCGGAACGAATTGCCAAGCTGGGTGGATTGCACAAGTTCATGAACTGGGAACGCCCAATCCTGACGGACAGCGGGGGGTTTCAAGTGATGAGCCTATCTGGAATGCGCAAGCTGACAGAAGAAGGTGTTGTGTTTCAAAGCCACTATGACGGATCCAAACACAACCTGACGCCTGAACGGTCCATGGAAATTCAAAAGCTTCTCGGCTCTGATATTGTGATGTGCTTTGATGAATGCCCGGCACTCCCTGCTGATCGTAAACGCCTTGAAGACAGCATGCAGATGTCGATGCGGTGGGCGAAGCGTTCAAAGGATGCCTTTGGGGATCGTCTGGGTCATGCGCTGTTCGGTATTCAGCAAGGCGGGCTTGAGGAAGATCTGCGCAGGCAATCGGCAGACGCGCTGCAAGAGATCGGGTTTGATGGATACGCGGTTGGCGGCCTTGCTGTCGGCGAGGGGCAGGAGGCGATGTTTGACACGCTTGAATTCGCGCCGAGCCAGTTACCCGTTGATAAGCCGCGTTATTTGATGGGCGTCGGTAAACCTGATGACATCGTTGGCGCCGTAAAGCGCGGCATTGATATGATGGACTGCGTGCTGCCATCCCGTTCTGGGCGCACTGGCCAAGTGTTTACCCGCCACGGTGTCGTGAACATCAAGAACGCACGCCATGCGGATGATCCGCGCCCCTTGGATGAGAATTGCCGTTGTCCGGCCTGTTCGAACTATTCACGCGCTTATTTGCATCATGTGTTCCGCTCTCAGGAAATGATTTCCGGGATGTTGCTAACCTGGCATAACCTTACATATTTTCAGGATATTATGCAGGGCATGCGCGACGCCATCAGTGCGGGAACCTTTGCTGCGTGGGAGTCCGATTTTCATGCGGGCCGCGCGCAGGGCGACATTGCCCCGCTATGAGATACGTCGCCTCATTTTTGATTTGTCTAACGGGCACGGCGCAGGCCGAAAGCATGTGCGGTTGGGACGAACCGACCGAAATTCGCGCCGCCCTTGCGGGGGATTGGATTTACAAAGGGGCGGGGTCTTTCGTCACGGCGTCACTGGATGACCAAGGCGAGATCGACGGGGCTGCCAACATTACAGAGGCAGGCGACGTCGCGGTCGATGAAATCACTTATACCCTGATGCCGCTGCTTCGCCCTGAATTGGGGGATGTGGTTTATGATGTGGATCAGGTCGATGACCTGCTGGAAACCGTAGAGGCAGAGTGGATCGCGGATGCAGTGTCGATGACACCCTGCGGCCCCGACGACCTACCACAACTGAGCGCGACCTATCAGATCACCGAAGCGCTCAATGGCCAACTGACGGTGCTGCCTTATGCCACTGATCAAGTTGTCTTGATGCTTGAGGCGGAATGGCGCGGGGATTGGGGGCTCGCGTTTGTTACCATAGCCGCGCTTTTGACGCCCAGCGAAGAGCTGCTCCCCGAAAGCGATTAATAAGAGATGGCGGGGAAATGCGCGAAATACAGCGATCAGGGCCTAAAAATGTCCGAAATTACACAATTGACACGGTTATCCCCAAATTTGACTAATTACTGCCTTGCAGCAACTACGACACACAGGCGACGTGTCGTGAACATCTTGACCCGGCATGAGATTGGCGCGGGCACCTTCTGCGCAGGAGGGGGACGTACCAAGCAAGTCGCCCGTAAAGGGGTATTGAACCGTTGTAAGCCGGAATTGCACAAGATATGCCGGTTCGGGATAAAGGATCTTGGTATGTGGGAAAACTCTATGTTGCGGTTGGCTGTTCGCCGTGTCGGTGCCGAGGCGCGTATGATGCTGCGTGGATTAAAACCGCGACAAGCTCCGAAATCGTTGTCTACATCGCGCGATGATGCCGCGAGCGAACCTGTTACCATCGCCGTTTCTGACGCGCTTCCGGGGTGGTTGTTGCCGCAGGCGGCTCGTGTGTCATATCGTTTGATGCATGAGATTCCCGCTGGTCCAGCGGTTGAAATCGGCGTGTTTCGCGGCAAATACCTTGCGGTGATCCGTGGCGCGATGGGCCGTAGCAGCCGCATCGTCGGATATGATTTGTTCACACGTGCGCAGGCCCCGTTGGTTGAGCGGGATCTGCAAGAAGGCTTCGGTGACGGGGAAGTCGCGCTTTACCGTATGGATAGCACGCGTTTGACGCCCGAACGTGTCCTGAGTGACTGTGGCGCAGCGCCCGTTTTCATTTCCGTAGATGGCAGCCACGATGGTGATCCCGTCCTTAGCGACATGCGTCTGTGCGACAAGGTTCTGCACCCCAAAGGCATTGTGGCGATGGATGATTTCTTGAATCCGTTGGCCTTGGGCGTGAACGAGGCTGTCGGTCGGTTCATGACGCAGAAGCAAGGAGATTTGGTGCCATTCCTATATGTGTCCAACAAGTTGTTCATGTGCCGTGCGGCCGCGTTCGATGAAATGCGGGCTGTGGCCCTGGAAATCCTGAATGCGCGGCTGATCGATCCGTTGTTTGACTACTTTGCGCGAACGTCCGCAGCAGGAGAAGATCTGGATCGCGAGTTCTATGGGTATAAAGTCCTGATCGGCAGCCCGTAACGCCGACCGCTGGGGGAGGGCGGTTAACGATCGGCCTGACGGGCCATTTAACGGGTATTTCTGTCAAAACCTTAAAAGAACAGCGAATTTTGCCCAGTTATCCCCAATTTTGACAGATTGCTGCCTTGCAGCGACCACGCCACACAGGCACAGTGTCGTGAACCTGAAACGGAGTTGGTTGAAAGCGGGCAAAAGACCCCCACATCTATAAGCCAAGACCGGAGATCGGTGCGTTGCCTACCAATAGGGACCGCTGATCTTGCCAACAAAGGAAAAGAGCATGCAAGAACCATTGAGTTCATCCTATCCCGTCCTGCCATTGCGCGACATCGTTGTGTTTCCACACATGATCGTGCCGCTTTTCGTGGGCCGTGAAAAGTCCGTCAGCGCGTTGGAAGAAGTCATGCAGGACGACAAGCAAATCTTGCTGTCCAGCCAGATTGATCCAGCGATAGATGACCCAGACCAGAACGGAATTTACAAAGCAGGTGTGCTGGCCAATGTGCTACAACTGTTAAAATTGCCCGACGGCACCGTTAAAGTGTTGGTCGAAGGCATTGCGCGTGTGCGCATCACTGAATTCCATGAGAATGCGAATTATTTCGAGGCGTCGGCAGAATACCTGACCGAGATGCCCGGTGACATGACCACAATCGAGGCCCTGACCCGTTCTGTGTCCAAAGAATTCACCCGCTATTCCAAAGTGAAAAAGAACGTTCCCGAAGAAGCCCTGTCTGCGGTATCTGAGGCGACAGAGCCTGCGAAGCTGGCGGATTTGGTTGCTGGTCACCTCGGGATTGAGGTCGAGCAGCGTCAGGAATTGCTTGAGACGCTGTCCATTTCTGAACGTTTGGAAAAGGTCTATGGCCTGATGCAGGGCGAAATGTCCGTTCTGCAGGTCGAGAAAAAGATCAAAACGCGCGTTAAGACCCAGATGGAACGCACCCAGCGCGAATACTATTTGAATGAGCAAATGAAGGCCATTCAGAAGGAACTTGGCGACGGAGAAGAGGGCGAGGGCGAAATGGCCGAGCTTGAGGCCAAGATCGCTGAAACCAAACTGTCCAAAGAAGCGCAGGAAAAGGTCGACGGTGAGCTTAAAAAGCTCAAGAACATGTCGCCGATGTCCGCCGAAGCGACTGTCGTGCGCAACTACCTAGACTGGATCTTGTCCATTCCGTGGAACAAGAAATCCCGCACCAAAAAGGACCTTGGCAAAGCCGAGGCGATTTTGGACGGCGATCACTACGGCCTTGAAAAGGTTAAAGAACGCATCGTTGAATACCTTGCCGTGCAGCAGCGCAGCCAAAAGCTAAAGGGGCCAATCATGTGCCTCGTCGGTCCTCCGGGTGTGGGTAAGACGTCGCTTGGTAAATCTGTGGCCAAGGCGACGGGACGTGAATTTATTCGTATTTCCCTTGGCGGCGTGCGTGATGAATCTGAAATCCGTGGCCACCGCCGGACGTATATCGGCTCTATGCCGGGTAAGATCATTCAGGCGTTGAAAAAGGCGAAAACCACAAACCCGCTTATCTTGCTCGATGAGATCGACAAGATGGGTCAGGATTTCCGTGGCGACCCTGCATCCGCGATGCTTGAGGTGCTTGATCCAGAACAGAACGGCACATTCGTGGATCACTACTTGGAAGTCGAATACGATCTGTCCAACGTGATGTTTCTGACGACAAGCAACTCCTACAACATGCCGGGCCCATTGCTGGACCGGATGGAGATCATCCCGTTGTCTGGTTACACCGAGGACGAAAAACGCGAAATCGCAAAGCAGCACTTGCTGGATAAAGTGATGAAAAATCATGGCCTTAAGGCTAAGGAATTCACACTTGAGGATTCTGCGCTGACGTCCATGATCCGTTATTACACCCGCGAAGCCGGTGTGCGGAACCTTGAGCGTGAGATCGCAAAGGTCGCCCGTAAAGCAGTGACAAAGCTGGTGAAGAAAGAAGCTGAGACGATTGTCGTCAACGAGGACAACATCGAAGAGTTCTTGGGTGTCAAAAAGCACCGCTTTGGTCTTGCCGAAGAGAGCGATCAGGTCGGTGTTGTCACAGGCTTGGCCTATACGTCAGTGGGGGGCGAATTGCTCAACATCGAAGCACTGCGTCTGCCAGGTAAAGGCCGGATGAAGACCACAGGTAAGCTTGGCGATGTGATGAAGGAATCCATCGACGCCGCAAGCAGCTATGTGCGTTCGATTTCACCGCAGATCGGGGTGAAACCGCCTGCGTTTGATAAGTTGGACATCCACGTTCACGTGCCTGACGGAGCTACGCCAAAGGATGGTCCATCTGCCGGTCTGGCGATGGTCACTGCGATCGTTTCTGTTCTGACAAAGATCCCAGTGCGCAAAGACATCGCCATGACGGGTGAAGTGACCTTGCGTGGCAATGCGTCTGCGATTGGTGGTCTGAAAGAGAAACTTTTGGCGGCCTTGCGGGGCGGCATCAAAACGGTTCTTATCCCAGAAGAGAACGTCAAAGATTTGGCCGACATTCCGGACAATGTGAAAGAAGGACTGGAGATTATTCCCGTCACGCACGTCACAGAAGTCTTGGAGCATGCGCTTGTTTCATCGCCTAAGGCGGTTGAGTGGGACCAAGAGGCCGAGGATGCAGCCGCAGCTGAAGCCGCCTTGCGCGCGCGTGATGGCGGGGCAGGGGCGACGGCTCACTAGCCTCTTAAAAATGTAAAAACAATAAGGGCGCCTGAGAGACCTCAGGCGCCCTTATTGTAAGAAATGACTGGCGCAGCTTAGTTGGCAGACGCCACCGCAACCAGAGCTACGAAAACCATTAGCGGTACAAGGCCAGCACTGCTGGACGAGGTTTCGGCTTCCTGAACGATGATGTGTGGCTCCATCACAGGTTCGCCCATACCGCCGGCAGTGGCAGTCAGTGTTGTTGTTGCAGACAGAAGTGCTGCGATTGCAAAAATCTTAGTCATAGTAACATCCCCATTTAAAACGCCTTATTTGTCTTGGTTTTGGCGGATGGGGTCAAGCGACATTGGGGTGTTGGGCGCGGCAAACGCGCCGCAAGGGCCACTTTTTGCAAGAATCCCCATGGGAATAATAACATTTTCAGGTTATTGTTTCTCAAAGGGCCACAATCAAGTGGCTTTGATCGGAGAGAGCAATGGCCACCCGCAGCACAAAAACCACGACGCCAAAGGCAAAAACAACAACAAAAACTGCCGCCGCGACGACGAAAACGACAACCACAGCCGCGGCTAAAGCTGCCCCTGCGCCCGCCACAAAGGCAACGATTGTTGAATCCGTAACGCCAGTCGTGACCGCGACCCCGATCAAAAAGCCCGAGCTGATTGACCGTGTGATGGCTGAAACTGGAATGAAAAAGAAAGACGTCAAGCCTGTGGTTGAGGCGATGTTGACCGTCTTGGGCCGCACCTTGGCTGACGGTGAAGAATTAACAGTGCCGCCTCTTGGCAAGGTTATGATCAAGCGCGTCAAAGACGTAGCCAATGCAAAGATCATGACCCTGAAGGTGCGCCAACCTAAAGGCGACAATGGCCCCTCAAAAGCGCCTGTCGCCGCTGAATAAACTCGCAGCTGGTCAGCGAGGAGACGGCACGTGGGGGAAACCTCACGTGCCGTTTTAATTAGCTCAGGTCTGCGCCGACAGAATTGCTTTGCGACGCTTGCAGCACGGCATCTGCGGCAAGTTCTGCGGTCGCGGCTGACAGAGTGAACCCAAGGTGCCCGTGGCCTGTGTTGTAAAACACACCGGGTGTTTTGCCGGCTCCGACGCGGGGCATCATGTTTGGCATCATCGGGCGCAACCCAGCCCACGGCACCGCATGTTCGGTGCTGACGTCTGGAAATAGATTTTCAACCCATTTCACCAAAGGTTCGATCCGATCGTTGCGGATATCTTTGTTATAGCCGTTAAATTCAGCCGTTCCCGCCACGCGAAACCGATCGGGCCCAAGGCGCGATGTGACGATTTTGGCTTTGTCATCCAACAGGGATACCCAAGGGGCCGCTGCGCGGCTGTCGTCATCGTCCATCTGGACTGTGATTGAATAGCCTTTGACGGGATAGATGTTCACGCGGTCCCCAACTTGTGCCGCCAGATCGCGGCTTTGGACACCAGCACAGATGACAACCCCGTCAAAGTGGTCGGACCCTTTGCCATCCTTGTCATGCCACCCCACGTCTACACCAGGATTGCGCGCGGTGAGGGTGTCCACTCCGCAGCCGTAATGGAACGCCGCGCCACGCTTTTCACAAGCTTCGGCGAGGCCCTTAGCATAGGCGTGAATGTCGCCGGTGAAATCGGTTTCGGTGTAGTAGCCGCCGTACAAATTGCCCTGCAACGCGGGCTCGAGCGTTTTCATTTCCTCGGGCGTGACCGCATGGCGTTCCAACCCGCCTTCCTTAAGCAGCGCGTTGACCTTGGCAGCACCATCAAAGTCTGGCTTGCAGTCGTAAACATGTAAGATACCACGCTTTTCCAACGCAAAATCAAAACCTTCTGTCGCGGCGTGGGAGATGAAATGTTCACGTGCCATGATCGCAAGGCGCACAGTTTCGATCGTGTTTTTGCGGTAGTTAGGGATGTTGGACATGAATTCCGCCATCCAAGAATACTTGTGCCAGCTTGGTTTCGGGTTCACCAACAAGGGCGCGCCGCGCTGTGTCATCCACTTGATCCCTTTGAGGATCGTAGACCATTGGGTCCAGACTTCGGCGTTGGAGGCGCTCAACTGCCCGCCATTGGCAAACGACGTCTCCATCGCGGCATAGCGGTTCTTGTCATACACGGTGACGTCAAAGCCCCGGTTGATTAGGGCATAGGCTGTGGTGATTCCGGTGATGCCAGCACCGATTACGGCAATCTTATTCATGAGTTAGGTCCCCTCAGACGTTCAAATAGGCCAGCAAAAGCCAGCGATGAACCCATCTGTCAGGGAACCTGAGAGTTTCGCCGCATGCCCATTAGGGCGCAGATCGCGACTTCTCCTTCGGTGGGCAGCAATATGTGCCGCCGCTCTCCAGATTGCTATTCACCCGCGGTCCGTGTGCCTGAGAGTTTCCGGGTCGTTGCTCCTTCGGCGCTGGGTCAAGGCCCAGACTCTCCCGCGGGCGAGAGATGCATTTCTTCTATCGGGCTATTTGGTTTTCTAATCAATGATTCTATCGGGCAGGGCTTTTGATCTTTGCGCGTGCGAGATAGGCACTGCACATGACTTATCCAGACTTATATATCCTTCGCCACGGTGAAACCGAATGGAACGCAGAAAACCGCATGCAGGGGTGGCTGAATTCCCCTTTGACGGCCAAAGGGCAGAGAGATGCGGCGCGCCAAGGCGAAATCCTACGCGGTCTTGATCTGGAAGGATTCGCATTTTGGTCCAGCCCATCGGGGCGTGCCTTCCAAACGGCGGGGCTTGCCTGTGGGGTTTTAGCAGAATCGATTCATACAGACATCAGATTGCGCGAAATTGGCGTCGGCGAGTGGTCAGGCCGCTTGCGGAATGATTTGCCGATGCCGGACGGGCCGGATCCTGAATTGGCCCAATACGAGATGGCCCCAGGAGGGGAAGGGTTTGCCGCCGTAACGGCCCGTGCGGCTGCGTTTTTAGCCGATCTTAAAGGGCCTGCGGTCTTGATCACCCATGGAATCACCAGCCGTGCGATCCGCAGTATTGTCGCCGGAGAACACGCCTTGGCCAACCCGTCGATCCACGGCGGGCAGGGCTGTGTTTATCATTTAAAAGACGGTGTGCAAAAATTGCTAACATGAGGCTTGCACCCCGCGAAGAGGGGCGCTAAACGCTGCTCATCGGGTCGTTAGCTCAGTTGGTAGAGCGCTTCGTTTACACCGAAGATGTCGGGAGTTCGAGCCTCTCACGACCCACCATTCCCCCCGATTGCCAAACAGAGTTCCGCCTCCGGGACACCGGTTCGCGATGGCGTCCTGTGGTGTTAGCCCGATTCCGTAACCATGCGGAAATTTCGCGACTGCCACAGGGGCCAGCCGAGAATTTGGCTTACGGTTACAAAGTGCAACCCGCGCGCTGTCAGCCCGTCTAGCGTTTGCGGCATGGCGTCAACGGTCCCGCGGTGAATGTCATGGCTGAGGATGATTCCACCTTGCTGCGTGTGGCTGAGGATTCGGTTTGCAACGACGTTCGACCCCGGGCGACGCCAATCTTGCGGGTCCACGGACCACAGGATCGTCGGAAGGCTGCGCGTGTCATGAAGCAATGTGCGTTGGCGCCGCGTGAAAGCCCCGTAGGGCGGGCGGAACGTCACGGGGGGACGACCTGTGACTTGAAAAATCGCGTTGGTGGTTTGATCGATCTCTAGGATCGCCGATCGGTCGCTATAATTGTTCAAAAACGGGTGCGACCAACTGTGGTTGCCGATCTCATGGCCTTCTTCGGCGATCCGGCGGGCGATCTGGGGATATTGAACAACCCGATTCCCGATGAGGTAGAAGGTCGCGCGAAGGCCACGTTCGCGCAGCATGTCCAGTAAACGCGGCGTATGGGTCGGGTGGGGCCCGTCATCAAACGTCATTGCAACAACTGGGGAAGGGGTCCGCACGGCCGTAATAGTGGCAGCATCTGACAGCACCAGATCATCAGGAAGCCGGATCAGGGGGCGCGCAGACGCGCGAGACCCCGCCAATGTGGCGGCACCAAAGCCAAGACCGGCCGCCAATGCATGGCGCCGCGACAGATTAACCATAAGACCCTCCCCAGGGTGTAGATAGCGAGCATCAATAGGATTGCGGGGATTCTGCAGTGAAATCAAAGGGTTTTTGAATTATTTGTACCCACGTTGCGGTCTGAAACCCTTGTCCTACTGCATGTTGTAGCCACGCCATTGCGAAAAGCTGCAAATCACTGTTGCTTGTGGCTTGACGGGGTAGGCTGTCACACCTAGAAGCACCTCACGTTGATGCAAATCAGCGGACAGTGGGCGGTTGTAGCTCAGTTGGT
>NZ_JAHKQJ010000007.1:520305-899402 GCF_018861045.1 Octadecabacter sp. B2R22 | reverse complement strand
GAGTCCCGTCAACCGCGCCACTTTTCTCCCTTTTCAGTCATTGCTGCGACATGGTCACACACCCATGATTTTCGCGATGCAATTGCTGGCTGCGCGGCCTAAATGGACTCTATGCAAATTATTGATCAAATGCCGTGGTCTATTATCCTGATCGCCTGTGCAACGCTTGGCCTTGCCCCTTTCATGCCTGAACCTCACATCTGGGAAAAGCTGAAGATGCTTTTCGCAGGCACTTTGGTGAAACCCATCGATATCTTTGACTTCCTGATGCACGCCGCACCGTTTTTGCTGTTGTTCGCCAAACTAGCGCGCACGGCGTTGAAGGCTGGCTAGGCTCTCGGCCGGTCAGGCATGTCGAATGGCGCTAAAGATCGCGTGCGCGTGCGAAGGCGGCGCGCAGCAACGGGTCTTCTCCAAGCAAGAGAGGCGCGGTTTCGATTTGGAACGGGACATCTGGTGGGATGCCGATGCCCTCAAAAAGAGTGCCATCCATTGTGCGGTAGGTCTGATGCGATAAGCCAAGCTCCCAGCCGTTTGGCAGCGTAAACGCGAGGATGTCCGATAACCCACCCGATGTCGGCTGACCCATCGTCGTGACCTGCGGCAGCTCTCGCAGCGCCATGGTCAAGATTTCCGCCGCAGAGCCTGTCAGCTCGCTTGTGAGCAAGATGACAGGTTGGGTGAGAGGGCTGGTGTCAAAAGGCTGCAATGTGGCCGTGTAGGGCACGGATTGACCGTCTCCTATGCGGGTTGTTTTGGTCAATACGTCAATGGGTTGCCCTGTGAAGTGGCTTGCAACGCCAAAGGCTACGGAATCCGATCCACCTGGGTTGTAACGAATGTCGATGATGATCGCGTTTGCGGTTTCAATTTCGGCCGCGACGTCGGCGAAAGCTTTGGCCATTGCGGTTTGCTCCGTCGCGCCAATGGGGGCATTCAACCCCATATGCCGGATCAGGACATAGGCCACCCCATCTGGCATCAGTGTGAATTCGATGCCCGTAAGTTCGACAGGGGTAAGGGCGGTGCCGATCGTGTCACGCGCAATCTGGTTCAGCGTGGCGCGCACTTGGCGGTCGCCCTCGGGCAGCCATGAGGGCGGTAAAGCGGGGGAGAAGCCGTTAAACGGGCTTACAAGTTGCACGTGGCCGTCATCCAACCCTGTGAGGGTCTCAGAGAGCAGGGCAAAAAGGTCTTCATCGGTCAGTGTTGGCGCACCCGTCGGCGCGAGGTCGCGGCGTGCATCCCAGTCGACACCGTGCAGATCAAAAAACGCGTAGTGTTCATCCATAGCGGCCCACAGGGCGTTGAAAACGTCCTGCGCGTTGGCCGTCTGGTCGAACGCGCCGCATGTGTCTGGAAGGGCGTCGGTGCGATCAAACAGGATTGGTTCTAACGTTCCATCGGCGTGCAAGTATAAAGTTTCCCCAGTCACTTGCACCGTCGCGCCTTCGGCCAGTTCGACCAGCTTAAGGTGCGCAGGGAACGTGAGCTGATGGACGCAAGATGCTGAACTTTCACTATAAAGCTGCGCCTTGAATTGGCTCAGGGTGATGACTTGTCCACCCGTCTGGGATCGCCAGACGCCGCGTTCATTGGCGTCAGGCATATAGATGACCCAGGACACCAAAAACGCCGCGACCACGGCGCCAATGACGATCCACAGTTGCTTTAGAAGGCGTGTCACGTCAGCGCCGCCAACACGCGCGCCCAAGAGCGGATGCCTTTGTGGAACGCCTGCACGTCGTATTTTTCGTTGGGTGAGTGGATGCGGTCATCCTCAGAGGCAAAGCCGATCAGCATGGCGTCCATGTCCAGCACGGTTTTGAAGTGGCCAGCAATGGGGATCGATCCGCCCATGCCAACAAAGACAGCTTCACGGTCCCATTCGTCTGTCAGGGCCTGACGTGCTTGTTCGAATTCCGGGCGGTCGGTGTTCATTACGCTGGCGGGCGCGCCTTCTAGGTCGTTGTCCCATGTGACGGATGTGCCAAGGCGCAGTTGACTTTCCACATGGTTGCGCAAGGAAACACGGATTTTGTCGGGGTCCATATCGCCCACCAAGCGGCAGGTGATTTTACAGTGTGCATCGGCAGGGATCACGGTTTTGGACCCAGCACCTTGGTAGCCGCCCCAGAGGCCGTTGATTTCCAACGTTGGGCGCGACCACTGCTGTTCAAGGACTGAATAGGGCTGTTCACCAGCTGATTCCGTCAGGCCTGCGTTTTGCATATAGTCGGCTTCGTCAAACCCGCAGGTGTTCCACTGTGCTTTCAGGTTGTCGCCGATTTCGATGACGTCGTCATAGAAGCCGTCAAGGGTCACGCGGCCTTGGTCATCGTGAAAACTGGCAATGATGCGCGAGATTTCCCGCAGCGGGTTCACGGCTGGGCCGCCGTAATGCCCCGAATGCAAATCCATAGCAGGGCCATGCAGGGTAAATTCGTCTTTCAGCATCCCACGTAATTGGCTGGCGATAGACGGGACACCGGGTGCCACCATGCCTGTGTCACAAATTAACGCGAGGTCGGCTTTCAGCTCATCCGCGTTTTCTTCCATGAAGGGCACAAGCGACGGGGAACCGGTTTCTTCTTCGCCTTCAAACAGGAAGGTGATCTTACACGGCAGGCTGCCGTTCACGGCTTTCCACGCGCGGCAGGCCTCCATGAAGGTCATCAACTGGCCCTTGTCATCGGATGTGCCGCGCCCGCGGATGACCTTTACTCCGTCGCGGTCTTCGATAAATGGAGCGAACGGATCGTGATCCCAAAGTTCAATTGGATCAACGGGTTGCACGTCGTAGTGGCCGTAAAACAGTAGGTGCGGACCGGTGTCGCCTACATGGCCGACGACCATTGGGTGCATGGGGGTGGCCCGTTTGCTGGCACTCACGCCGAGGGATTGCAGATCATCCACCAGCCAACCGGCAGCTTTGTCGACCTGTTCCTTATAGGCGGGGTCCGTCGACACGGATTGCAGTTTTAGCAGCCCCATAAGGCGCTCAAGGGAGGCGTCTAGGTCAGTGTCGATTTTGGTGAGAACAGCGTTGAGGTTTGAAGAAGGCATGTGCAGGCTCCGGATGAGGTTTGGCGCCAAAGTGGCACATCGCGGGGCAGGGTCAATGGCTTAGGAAGGGTGCTCTGCCCGCGATGGCGGACAGAGCTTGGGTCTAGGTGCGGAACAAGCCAAGGCGGCGGAACAGGAGCCAATCAAGGATGAGTGCAACGATCAAGGACGCGCCAACCAGTGGAAACAGCAGCGACAGGCCAACCACGAGGGCCATCATGCCCCAACCCAATGCGGCCTCAGGGGCTGCTGGCACACCGAGCTTGCCTGCGGGGCGGCGTTTCCACCACGCGACAAAGCCAGACACCGACAAGAGCAATGCAAGAAGGGCCGCGATGGTGTTTTGGGCAAGGTTTAACCAACCATAAAGTTCACCTTGGTGAAACGAGATACCCTGCGACACGGTGCGTGCGATGATCGGATTGTCAGCAAAATCAAACCGTTGCAGCACAGCGCCGGAATACTGATCGATGATCAGTTCCGATTGATCCGTGCGCGCCGACGACGCGGACCTGATCCAAAACGCAGCCTCGTCGTTGCGAGGTGGGCGCATTTCGTAAGGGGCTGTTAGTCCTTCGGCGGAGGCGATCTCGAACACATCGGTAAAGGGCAGGGTCGTGCCCTCTGATGCGGTGGAATCTGGAACGCTGCGGCTGAACCGCAGGCTCTTGCTGGATTGGCCTGTCTGGTCCTGAACGTAAGACAATCCACCGCCCCAGATGTCTGTCCACGGCAATCCGGTGATCAGAATCGGAACCACCAGAATCGTCGCAAGAAGCCCTGCAAACAGGTGGGTTTCACGCCACCAAGATCGCTGGGACGGTTTACCTTCGGGGAGGCTTACAGCTTTGCGCAACGTGCGTTTTCCACGGGGCCACCACAGGTAAGCGCCTGTGATAAACATCACGATGGCCCAATGTGCGGCCAGTTCAACAAATTTGGTTCCGAAATCCCCCATAAGAAGTGTTCCGTGGAGGTTTCGAAGGACCCGCATCGGCATCTTATCGCGCACGTGGCTGCCAAGGACGACGCCGGTGGTTGGATTGACCCATGCAATGGAGCGTTCACCGTTGGCGTTATCAAATTCCACCATGGTTGAACGGGTCGGGTCACCATAATCGGTGATGCCCCGAAGGCGGTTAATGCCCGGATCAGCGCGTAAGGCCGCAAGCTGCATCTCAAAGCTCATGCTTGGGCCGGCAGGTTCAACATACATTTGATCCGCATAAAGCAAGTTTTCGATCTGCGGTTTATACAAGTAAATCCCGCCCGTTGTGGCCAGAAGCATCATAAACGGAAGAACATAGAGAGACGCGAGGAAATGCCATTTCCACACCAGTCGATAGAAGGCGCCGCCAGTGGTTAAACCACGTGGTTGCGCCGATACAGTTGTATCGGTCATTGTAGGTATCCTATTGGTATAGTTATAAAATTAAAGACTATATCAGTCGGACAGGTGGCCCTTGGGGAAGCGGTCTTACGTGCGGTGGGGATTGGTTTGGTGCGGGGTGCGTGATGATTACGAAGGACGCATCATAGCTGCGCGTCATGGCCACCCATGTCGCAAGTTCGGGGTATTCTGTTGGTTCCGGATTGGCAGTGGTGCAGGGCTGGTGGTCGGTCTCTTCGATCGAGACGGGCTGACCGTCTGGACCCAAAATAATGTGCTCAATCGTGCTGCCGGTACATAGAACAACCGTCGTGAAACCTGGCAAAATAGAGGTCAGCGTCGCCGTCAGTTTCGGCAACACCAGCGCCATAAAGACGAGCGCGACAATTATGAAAGACCGAAGCCGGAACAACATGGCGTGTTCTTAGGACAAGCAAGGGTTGTGTTCCAGAGCGATATCTCGGCCTAAGCAGTGCCTGCGACGAACCGTAACAGCCCCTCTCAATTGGTTGCAAAAGTATTGCTAGAGGACAAACAGGGCGATAATAGGGGCCAAACCTTGCTGACGGGACCATCCCCGCTGCGCCACGACAAGGGATAATGACTTGGATTATAACGCGAAACTTGATGATGCATTGGCCCGCCTTCACGAAGAAGGCCGCTACCGTACATTCATCGATATTGAACGCAAGCAGGGCAACTACCCGCATGCGGTTTGGACAACACCCGAGGGTGACCAAAAGAATATCACGGTTTGGTGCGGCAACGACTACCTCGGCATGGGTCAACATCCTGTTGTTCTTGAGGCGATGCACGAAGCTTTGGACGCAACAGGTGCTGGATCTGGCGGTACGCGCAATATTTCCGGCACAACCGTTTATCACAAACGTCTTGAGGCCGAGCTGGCTGATCTGCACGGCAAAGAAGATGCTTTGTTGTTCACCAGTGCCTACATCGCCAACGATGCGACGCTTTCAACTTTGCCGCGCCTGTTTCCAGGACTGATTATCTATTCTGACGCCTTGAACCACGCGTCCATGATCGAAGGCATTCGCCGCAACGGTGGCGAAAAACGCATTTTCAAGCACAATGATCTGGATGATCTGCGCGCCAAGCTGGCGGCAGACGATCCTGCAGCGCCAAAATTGATCGCGTTCGAATCTGTGTATTCAATGGACGGCGATTTTGGCCCGTTGAAAGAACTCTGTGACATCGCTGACGAGTTTGGCGCGCTGACCTATTGTGACGAAGTTCATGCTGTTGGCATGTATGGCCCACGCGGGGGCGGGATTGCCGAGCGCGACGGGCTTATGGACCGGATCGATATGTTCAACGGCACCTTGGCCAAAGCATTTGGCGTGATGGGCGGTTATATCGCAGCCTCTGCCAAACTGTGCGATGCTGTGCGGTCCTATGCGCCTGGGTTTATCTTTACCACGTCCTTGCCACCCGCTGTTGCAGCAGGGGCGGCGGCGTCGGTTGCGCACCTAAAGAGTGATCAGGACTTGCGCGATCAGCAACAAACACAAGCGAAGATTCTCAAGATGCGTCTGCGCGGCTTGGGCTTGCCGATCATCGATCACGGCAGCCACATTGTCCCGCTGATCGTTGGCGACCCTGTGCATACGCAAAAACTGTCCGACATGCTGTTGCAGGATTTCGGGATTTACGTGCAGCCGATCAACTTTCCGACCGTGCCGCGTGGCACGGAACGGCTTCGGTTTACGCCGTCGCCAGTGCATGGCCCCAATGAACTGGATGCGCTGGTACAGGCTCTGGATGACCTATGGTCACACTGTGCGCTGAATCGCGCCGAGCTTGCTGGCTAATTTCTCTGCATGTGCAAAATGGTTTTTGTTGTGGTAATAAGAGCGTAAGGAACGGCTGATATCGAATCGAGTCGATTCTAACTGGGGCAGATTTTAAGGGAACCGTATGATCCGCAATGGGTTCAGACGCGCTAAAAAAGAACCAACCGTTGAGACGGTGGGTTTTGATGCGTTTGAATTGCGCCTTGGCGATCTAATGCGGGGTGAACGCGCCACGATGGGCAAAAGCCTATTGGATGTGCAGCGTGAACTTAAGATCAAAGCAGCCTACATTGCGGCCATTGAAAATGCCGACCCAACAGCTTTTGACACACCCGGTTTTATTGCGGGCTACGTACGGTCCTACGCCCGCTACCTGAACATGGACCCGGATTGGGCGTTTGACACGTTCTGTACCGAATCCGGTTTTGCGACGGCTCACGGTATGTCCGAGCAGGCGTCCGGGACGAAGCCTTTGCCAACTGCGCCACGGCTTGAGAAAGATATTTTCTCCACTCCGGCTACGCCATTCATTCCTGCGAATGACGCCATGTTTGCTGCGGTTGAACCGCGTGCGATCGGGTCGTTTGCTGTTCTGATCGCTTTGATCGGTGGCCTTGGCTTTGGTGGCTGGACTGTGTTGCAAGAAGTTCAGAAAGTTCAGCTCGCACCTGTTGAAAATACCCCCGTTGTTGTTGCGGACATTGATCCGCTGGCTGGCGGAAGCGGTGTGCCTGCGACGGATGCAGGTGTTGACGTTGTTGCCGGTTTCCAAGCGCCCAGCACGGAAGCGCTTGACCGTCTTTATCGCCCGCAAGCTCTGGACGCGCCTGTTCTGGTGCCACGTGATGGGCCGATCGCAAGCTTGGATCCGCGGAATGGTGGTTCAATTGCTGCGCCTGTGCCTTTGGATGGCACGGCCGTTGCGCAGAATGATGGGGCTCCCACAGGTCCGAACGTTCAGGTTACAGAAACACCACGTGCCGGCGTTCAACTTGTCGCCGTTCGCGATGCTTGGGTGCGTGTTCGCTCTGCGGACGGCACAACCATTTATGAGGCCGTTATGACGGCGGGCGACACATTCGATGTGCCGCAAACCGAAGATCCTGCCACGCTTCGTATTGGCGAATCCGGTGCTGTCTATTTTGCGGTAAATGGTGCGCATTACGGTCCCGTTGGCCCGCGTGGTTCTGTGACGTCGAATTTGGCTTTGTCGGTTGGTAACCTGACCGAGACATATGCCGCCGTAGATTTGGACGCTGACAGTGATCTGGCCGAGGTCGTTCGTTTTGCCGAAGTGCAGGGCATTGCCCCTGTGGAAGCTGACCAATAATCAAAAAATCCTTAAGACCTGCTGTCGCACCCCGTTGCCCATGGGCCTCGTGCGGCTTAGGTGTGTGCTGCGACAACCAATAGGTATCTCATGACGCTCAATCACATTCGTCCTTGGCGCAACATTTATCGCCGTGAAAGCCGCCAAATCATGGTGGGTAACGTGCCTGTGGGTGGGGATGCCCCGATTACCGTGCAGACGATGACCAACACCCTGACGCCTGACGTGGCAGCGACATTGGCACAGATTCGCGCGGCGGCTGATGCGGGGGCGGATATCGTCCGTGTTTCCGTACCCGATGAAGACAGCGCCGCAGCCATGAAAGAGATTTGCGCGCAAAGTCCGGTGCCTATCGTCGCTGACATCCATTTCCATTACAAACGCGGCATCGAAGCCGCCGAAGCAGGCGCTGCCTGTCTGCGCATCAACCCCGGCAACATCGGATCGCCCGAACGCATCCGTGAAGTGATCAAGGCCGCCAAGGACAACAATTGTTCGATCCGCATTGGCGTGAACGCCGGGTCACTCGAAAAGCATCTGCTTGATAAATATGGCGAGCCTTGCCCAGACGCGATGGTTGAATCCGGTATGGATCATATCAAGATCCTGCAAGACAACGACTTTCATGAATTCAAGATCAGCTGCAAAGCCTCTGACGTGTTCATGGCCGCCGCTGCCTATCAACAACTGGCCGAAGTCACAGACGCGCCGATCCACCTTGGGATCACCGAGGCGGGCGGGCTGACGTCCGGCACGATCAAATCATCCATCGGGATGGGGTCATTGTTGTGGGCTGGGATTGGCGACACGATCCGCGTGAGCCTGTCTGCCGATCCCGTTGAAGAAGTCAAAGTTGGCTATGAAATTCTTAAATCTCTTGGTCTGCGCCATCGCGGTGTGAATATCATTTCCTGCCCAAGCTGTGCACGCCAAGGGTTTGATGTGATTAAAACCGTTGAGGCGCTCGAAAAGCGGCTTGAGCATATCAAGACGCCCATGAGCCTCAGCATCATTGGCTGCGTCGTGAATGGCCCCGGTGAGGCTTTGATGACAGATGTCGGGTTCACGGGCGGCGGCAATGGGGCAGGGATGGTCTACCTTGCTGGCCAGCAATCCCATAAGCTGAGCAATGATGACATGATTGAACACATCGTCGAACAGGTCGAAGCCAAAGCCGCAGCACTGGACGCCGCAGAAAACGCGGCGGGCTAAGCTGGGCTTCGGTCTATGATTGCTCGATCGGACTAAGGGTCACATGCCCCAAAGGGGGCTTGTGATTAGCTTTCGTCGCGCTGTGCGATGACGATTTCACGCATGCCGTCCAGTGGGACGTAACCGCGGACCATTTCGTCACCAAACACAAACGTGGGTGTGCCCGTGATCTGCATCCGGTCACCCAACGCACGGTTGGCCGCAAGTACCTCTTTCACGCCGTCGCTGTCCATTTCCGCAAGAATGGCATCTGCGTCGAGGTCAAAGGCTTCCGCCAATGAGCTCAAGCTGGCAGGCGTCACGTCAGAGCGCAGCGCAAACAGCGCGTCAGAGATGAGCTTGTAGGATTCGTCACCTGCAACGATCTGGGTCGCGACCGCAAACTGAGACGCCAAAAGGGACTGTTCGCCCAAAATCGGGAATTCTTTGGTGATAATGCGGATATTGCCATCTGATGCGACCAGTTCAGCAATTTCGGGGTGGGCGCGACGGCAAAAGCCGCACCTGTAATCAACAAACTCGACAATCGTGAGGTCGCCGTCGAGATTGCCACCAACGTATGAATATCCATCGTTGAACAGCGCATCTGCGTTGATTTCGGCAAGGCGCCCGTCACGTTGGACTTCGGCTTCGGCTTGGCGGGCCTCTAGAACGCCGATGGCTTCCATTAAGACTTCGGGGTTCTCAAGAAGATAAGCGCGGACCTCGGCGCGAAAGGCGTCGCGCTGTGCGTCGTTCATTTCGCCAACGTCTTGGGCCATGACCGATGTTGCAGTCAGGGCGAGGGCAGAGAGGGTCGACAAAAGGCGCATTAGTAAGAACTCCGGTTCATGTTATTGAGCAGCAGAAAGCACGTCTTGGGCGCGCTGCCAAGGGGCAGACCCGCGTGGTAGGCGATCTGCCGCACGGGTGGCGTGAATGACCGCATCGTCCATGCGGCCCTGAAGGGCGTAACGTTCGGCTGTGGCCAGGGATGCAAGGCCGGGTTGACCCGTGCGGGCATAGGCTTGGCCGAGGTCACGTAGGATCGCAGAAGATTGCCCATCAAGCGCGCGGGCACGTTCCAGCGTACGCACGGCGCGTGCGTTGCTGTCTGCTGAATTTACGGCCAATAGGGCGCGGCCATATCCTCCTAGGATCAAAGGCTCATTGCCGTTTAGGGCGACTGCGTTCTGATAGGCTTGCACGGCTGGCATGGGCTGGCGGCTTTCTAGCAGAATTTGCCCGAATAACTCATACCAGTATGCGTCATTGGGGTACTGCGCGAGCAGCCTTTGCATTTCTGATATGGCGCGGGTGGCGTCTGCTTGGCGATGATACGCCACAGCACGGCGCATGATCCCGACTGGGGTGTCATCCCCGCGCACGCGGCGCAGGGTCCAGCCAGGGTTTTGGATGAAGGCGCTTAGTTTTCCTTGGGCGCGGGCAAACCAGAAATCAGCGGTCGGGTTATTGGCGTCCGTTCCGGGGTTGGCGGCAACCAACCCGCGCAACGCGCGAATGCGATCAGACGTCAACGGATGGGTGCGCGCATAGGGGTCTTGGCGTGACACGGACAGTAATTCCTGACCTCGGAACAAATCCATCACTTCAATGGCGGCTTGCGGATTTACATCAGCCCGCAGCATGAACCGGATGCTTGATTGATCTGCGGCGGATTCTTCGGCGCGGGTATGTGCAAAGAACTGGCGTTGCGCGGCACTCGCGGCACCGGCAGCAACGCCACCGGCGGCACTAGGGTTATCGGATGCCAGCGCTACTGCCAGTGCCAGGGCTATCCCAAAGCCTGCAGCGTTGTTCGCCCCTCGCAGGTTGGTGAGACGGCGGGAGATATGGCCATTGGCAATATGGGCGGCCTCATGCGCAATGATCGCTTGCAGCTGTTCGGCGCTGGTTAGACGTTGCAACAAGCCTGAATGGATAAAGATCGCGCGGCCGTTGATCACAAAGGCGTTCAAGGCACGGTCATTGACGACCAGAATACGCACGTTGTTGGGGTTCAATCCTGCCGCCCGCAAGATCGGCGCTGCAAGCTGATCGAGACTGTGTTCGATGTCTGCATCCCGCAATAAAGGCACTGCTTCTGCAGGCCGCGCCAGAGACACAAACGCCAAACAAACAGACAGGGTTAGCGAGATCACAGAAAGGCGCATTGACGGGCTCCGGTATAGCGGGGCAGATAGGGTTCAAAGTAAGGTAAGGCAGAGCAGATGAGAAACTCAAGCCGTGGTGAGGTCGATCCCTTTATCGTGATGGACGTAATGGAGGCCGCTCGCGCCGCCGAGGCAGCAGGACGCCATATTATCCACATGGAAGTCGGTCAGCCGGGAACAGGCGCACCTTCAGCGGCGATTGAGCAGTTGTCTGCCGAAATGGCCGCTGAGCCGCTTGGATATACGGTTGGGCTGGGTTTGCCTGAATTGCGCGCACGGATCGCACAGCACTATCAGGATTGGTATGGGGTGACCCTTGATCCAGAACGCGTTGTTATTACGGCAGGTGCATCAGGGGCGTTCCTGCTGGCGTTTTCGGCTTTGTTTGATACCGGTGAACGCGTTGGGCTTGGGGCGCCGTGCTATCCGTCTTATCGCCAAATCCTGAAAGCGTTGGATTTGCGGCCCGTTGATATGCCAACGACGATGGCGGCCCGTATGCAGCCGGTTTCGGGTGATGTAGCTGAGCATGACCTTGCGGGGCTTATTGTGGCGTCACCAGCGAACCCGACCGGAACAATGTTGGGCGAGGACGAATTGCGTAGCCTTGCACAGGCCTGCGAGGTCGCAGGTGCCGCCTTTATCAGCGACGAGATTTATCATGGGCTTGGCTATGAGGGGCGCACGGTCACGGCACTAGAAGTGACTGACGAAGTTTACGTTATCAATTCGTTTTCCAAGTATTTCTCGATGACGGGTTGGCGGGTTGGGTGGATGGTTGTGCCGCAAGACCACGTGCGCCGTATCGAACGGTTGGCACAGAACATGTTTATCTGCCCGTCCCATGCGTCACAAAAACTGGCACTGCATGCGATGGAGTGCGCAGCGGACTTGGACGTCAATGTTGACGTTTATCGCGCCAATCGTGCCCTAATGATTGAAGCACTTCCCAAGATGGGGTTGGGAAAATTTGCGCCGCCAGATGGGGCATTTTACGTTTATGTGGATGTTTCTGACTACACGGATGACAGTGTGAAGTTTTGTTCGCAAGTACTTGAAAAGGCGGGTGTTGCCGTGACGCCGGGTCTGGATTTTGACCCTGTCGAAGGCCATAAATGGGTGCGCTTGTCGTATGCACGATCCACTGATGATATCCGTGAAGGGCTCGTTCGGTTGGCATCGTTTATGGATGATGTCAGGGCGGCGGAATGAAGGTTCTTGGTTCCATAAAACAGGCGGCGTGCGCGTTTCTTATTATGGCCTCACCTGTGGCCGCTCAGGACTTCTCGGCATTGGCACGGCTCGATGTGGCCCAATCGGGTGCGGTCGATCGGATGCGCAGCACCACGGTTGAGCTGTTCTTGTCTCAACCAGTGCCGTACCGCGTGTTCACCTTGGATGATCCGCGCCGTTTGGTGGTGGATTTCAAGGAAGTCGATTTTCGCAATGTCGACGTTTCGACGTTCACCCGCAGTGATTGGATTACGGATGCGCGATTTGGCGGTCTTCGCCCAGGTTGGAGCAGGATGATCCTTGATCTGGCCGAACCCGTCCGCGTCGATCAAGCAGGGATGGCGGCGAATACGATTGACGGTACAGCACAGATCGATGTGGTGTTGCGGTCATCCTCTGCCGACGATTTTGCTGCGGCAGCAGGTGCGCCCGACGATCCTGATTGGGCGTTCTTGGCCGCGGCCGACCCTGTTGCGCCCGTTGTCAAAGACGAAGACGGTCCTTTGGTGATTGTGATTGATCCGGGCCATGGCGGAATTGACCCCGGTGCAGGTTACGGTGACGTCCACGAGGCCGAGATCGTTTTGGTCTTAGCGTTGGAACTTGCGGCCGCACTTGGCCGCATCGAAGGGGTGCAGCCTGCGGTGACCCGTCTGGATGATACGTTTGTGCCACTCCAAGAACGGATGACCCTTGCGCGGGGATCAGGTGCGGACCTGTTCATCTCGCTTCATGCTGACGCTTTGTCCGGTGAACAGGCCACGGGTGCTGCGATCTACACCCTAACTGACCAAGCCGAAAGCGAGGCGTCCTTGCGCATGGTTGAACGCCACGAACGCAGTGATTTGCTTGCGGGTGTTGATTTGTCAGGGCAGGCGGATGAGGTGGCGACTGTGTTGCAGGACCTCGTGCGGGTTGAAACCGCTGCGGCGAGCGATCGGTTCGCGGATCAGTTGGTCATCGCGATGGGTGATACTGGCGCGGTGATGAATTCAAACCCAAGACGTCAGGCGGCGTTGGCGGTCTTGAACGCGGCGGATTTTCCATCGGTGTTGATCGAGGTCGGGTTCTTGTCCAACGACGCAGATCGCGCCCGCCTGACGACGCCACAAGGGCGCGCACCGATTATCGCTGCTGTGACTTTGGCCGTTGGGCGTTGGGCGATTGAGGAAGAGGCGCTTAAGCCTCTGATCCGTCAGTAGGGTCGGCGTAACGGGCCAGCCAAACAGTGTGACCGCGACACGCGGGGTCTTCGGGGCGGTAGTCGATCACTTTGAAGTTGTTGGCTTCCAGTAACTGTAGGTATTCGGCGGGGTCGAGGCTGCTGTGATATACTTCACCACCGGCCGCGTGGCCCCAGACTTCGCCTGCTGATGGACCTGCGGTAAACATGAGCGCCGCTTTGGGTGCTGCGTGGCGTGCGAAAACTGGGAACATGGCGCGTTGATCGTCTGGCGACAGATGAAAGAAACTGTTCCACGCCAAAATAGCATCGAACGTAACGTCAAGGTTCAGCCCCCTCATATCGGTGTGAATGGCTGTGGCCTGTGGCAGCGTTTGAGCGAACAGATCGATCATTCCAGCCGCGCCATCAACGCCCGTGATCGCCATGCCACGCTCGGCTAGGTGACTGGCAATTGGCGCACCTGTGCCGCAGCCCAAATCCAGCAATCGGCGCGGCGAAACATTGCGCGGAGTGACGCCTAACAGTCTGTCAAGGTAAGGTTTTTCAAACAGGGAGCGATCCCGCTGCGCCTGAAATTCGGCGGCGCCTTGATCGTATGTGGGTAATATGTCGGCGGGGGAGCTGTGTGCATTCATAGGCTTGATGTGCCTGCTTGATGGATTGCGTTCAAGGGGTGGTTCGACAAAGGCCAAGGGATTGGCGGGGATCGGCCTAAATCGGCGTTCAACCTTTTGACCCTGTGCTGCAATCTGCATATAAGCACACCAATTCATGTGGGGCGCACCAAACAATGGTTCTTCGGTTTATCTTCTCGTTCTTTGGGGGCATCTTTTCGATGCTCACGCTTGGCGCTGGCATGGCCGCGCTGACACTGGGCGCGATCTTTTATATGTATGGGAAGAACCTTCCGACCCACGACACGTTGGCCAATTATCAACCTAAGACGATCAGCCGTGTGTATTCCGGTGAGGGGTTGGTCATTGACGAATTTGCGGAAGAACGCCGTTTGTTCACGCCCGCTGCTGAAATCCCTGACATTGTAAAACAGGCGTTCATTTCTGCCGAGGATAAGAACTTCTACACCCATGATGGGTATGATTTGCGCGGTATTGGTGCTGCGGTTGTCGAAGCTATCGTAAGCCGTGGTGAAACCCTGCGTGGTGCGTCTACGATCACCCAGCAGGTTGCCAAGAACTTCCTTCTGGATGGGTCGCGCCGTGTGGAGCGTAAAATCCAAGAGCTGATCCTTGCCCCTCGCATCGAGGCGACCTTGGGCAAAGAGGGCATTCTCGAGCTCTACCTCAACGAGATTGACCTTGGCGTGCGCTCTTTTGGTGTAACGGCGGCCGCGCGGTCTTACTTCAACAAGACCCTGTCAGAATTATCACCCGCCGAGGCTGCGTTCCTCGCGGTGCACCCTAAGGCGCCTTATAGTTATCATCCCGTCCGCAACCGCGAGGACGCCATTGAGCGTCGGGACTTCATCCTCGAAGAGATGTATGAGAACGGCTATATCACCGCGCAGGAACTTGAGGTCGCCTTGGCCGACCCGCTGCGCACGGTGCAAAACGGCGACTTCCCAAGTTACAACAGCGAACGCCCGGATCGTGATTATTTCACGGCGGCTATCGTCTCTGAGGTTGAAACGCTGTTCCCCGATTATGAGATGAATTCGGCCGGTCTGACGATCCGCGCGACCGTGGATGAAGGCCTTCAGGCGGCTGCGCGTGACGCCTTGCAACGTCAGTTGGAAAGCTATGATCGCGGTATCGGTCGCTGGCGTGGAACTGGCGTGACGATCCCCGTTGAAACCTTGTCCGACGAAACTGAATGGCGCGCTGCGTTGCGTTCTGCGCGTGTCATCCGAACTGTTACGCTCGAAAACCCTTGGTATCCGGCGGTCGTTCTGGAAGTTGGCGATAGCGAGATGCGCATGGGCATTGAGGGCTGGGAGGAGGGCGACGAAGCCCCGATCATCCCGCGCCGTGACATTGAATGGATGCGTGGCAGCTTTGCCGATAATTTCACCCCAGGTGATGTGGTGCACGTGCGTCGTATGATGACCGGCGACAATGGTACGGGTGATTTCATTCGTTGGACATTACGCCAAGTTCCAGAAGTGCAGGGCGCGTTCATGGCGATGGACGTGAACACGGGCCGTGTCTTGGCGATGCAGGGTGGCTTTGGTTACGAGATTGCGATTTCCGAACTCAACCGTGCCTATGCCGAACGCCAGCCAGGGTCTGCGTTCAAACCTTTCGTTTTCGCAGCGGCCCTTGATTCCGGCTACACGCCTGCGACGATCGTTGTCGATGCACCAATCGAAGTTGTTGCGGGCGGCGAAGTCTGGCGCCCGATGAACGCCTCTGACAGGTTTTATGGTCCGACACCGCTGCGTACAGGGATTGAGCAATCCAGAAACGTCATGACCGTGCGTTTGGCTCAAGAGGTCGGGATGCGCACAGTAGCCGAATACGCCGAACGTTTTGGTGTGTATGACCGGATGAACGCCTATCTTTCGGCGGCTCTCGGGTCTGAAGAAACCACCCTTTATAAATTGGTCGCGGCCTATGCGATGTTTGCCAATGGCGGCGAACGCGTGGAACCGACTTTGGTGGACCGCGTGCAAGACCGATCAGGGGCTACGATCTATCGTCATGATCAACGGGTCTGTGCAGAATGTCTGGATCCAAATCTGGAACAAGGGCGCTCTCCACGGATCGCGTCAGACCGTGAACGCGTGATGGACCCTGTGACTGCTTATCAACTAACATCCATGATGCAGGGCGTTGTCCAGCGCGGTACCGCGCGTTCTGCCGTGAACCTGCCGGTTCCAATCGCTGGTAAGACAGGCACAACCAACGACGCCAAAGACGTGTGGTTCGTGGGCTTTAGTTCTAATATCGTCGCTGGCTGTTACATCGGTTTTGATACGCCGCGTTCATTAGGGCGTGGTGCATCTGGTGGCGGGCTGTGTGGTCCTGTCTTTAACAGCTTTATGCGGACAGCGATCCAGCGCTATGGCGGTCGTGAATTTAGTGCTCCCGATGCCTGTATCTTTATCAAGATAGACCGCTTCACCGGCGCACGCCTGCCGGACTCCGCAAGTGGCGATAACGTCGTTCGCGAATGTTTCCGCGAAGAGCCAGTCTTCGGTATTACCTTTGATGGTGGGTTCGCGATGGCAGCCGATTTACCACTGTTTGACGAAGTGCGTCCACCGGCTGCGGTCAGTGTCACAACGTCATCTGGCGAAACCGCGACGATCAATTCCAACGCGTCTTTCGGATCATTGTCCTCTGGCGGCTTGTATTAAGCTCAGGTCGATTGCCCCGCAGGGGGCAATCGGCTAGATGGTCCTGAACATTCCTTTCCAAGAAGTCTGACATGCGCGCTGAAATCCAAACCATCGTGACCGAAATCGAAAAAAGCCTGACGTTGCTTGCGCAGCGGATGGATTGGGAAACTGCGCCCCATCGCTTGGAAGAATTTAACGCGTGGGTCGAAGACCCTAACTTGTGGGATGACCCGGATGCAGCCCAAAAGCTGATGAAAGACCGCCAAGCGCTGGTCGACGCCATGGGGGCCTATGAGGCCATCAAGACAGAACTGTCCGATCAACAAGAGATGATCGAGATGGGCGAGATGGAAGACGACGCAGAGATCGTCACCGAAGCCGAAGAGGCGCTTAAGGCGTTGAAAGTTACCGCTGCCGCAAAAGAGCTTGAGGCGCTTTTGAATGGCGAAGCTGACGCCAATGATACATTCCTTGAAATCAACTCGGGCGCGGGCGGCACAGAAGCCTGTGACTGGGCGGCCATGTTGGCGCGGATGTATGTCCGTTGGGCCGAGCGCAAAGGCTATAAGGTTGAATTACAGTCCGAAAGCTCGGGCGAGGAGGTCGGTATCAAATCGGCATCCTATAAGATCAGCGGTCACAATGCTTACGGCTGGTTGAAGTCCGAAAGCGGCGTTCACCGCTTAGTTCGGATTTCCCCGTTTGACAGCGCCGCCAAACGCCACACGTCATTTACGTCGGTCAAAGTTTATCCCGTTGTCGATGACAACATCGAGATCGAGGTAAACCCAGCTGACATTCGCATTGATACCTACCGCTCATCCGGTGCGGGCGGTCAGCACGTTAACACCACAGACTCCGCCGTGCGGATCACGCACGCGCCGACAGGCATCGTGACCACCAGTTCTGAAAAGTCACAACACCAAAACCGTGACATCGCGATGAAGGCGTTGAAATCGCGCCTGTATCAGATGGAATTGGACAAACGGTCTGCCTTGGTCAACGAAGTCCATGAGAACGCAGGCGATGCGGGCTGGGGCAACCAGATCCGGTCTTACGTTTTGCAGCCCTATCAGATGGTCAAAGATCTGCGCACAGCCTTTGAAACCTCCGACACCAAAGGTGTCTTGGATGGCGATCTTGATGGCTTTATGGGGGCAACACTGGCCATGGACGTCAGCGGCAAAAGCCGGGCGGATGCCAACGCCGAGGACTGAACCTCGGTTGTTTCCCCGAATTCTCGACTTGTCCCACATCAAAGACGCGCTTTTTAGCGCGGGGCAGGCTTGACCGCATCCGTTCTGCGTTGAATGGTTTGCTCAGGGAGAATTCAATGACACAAGACCATGCACCAGCTGCATCGCCGATGCCCGACATCGGCGTGCTGACGTTCACCGAACTCTGGACTTGCCTAAAAGCGGGCCTGTTTGATTTTCGCGCGGCACCGATGTTCGGCCTGGCTTTTTCGGCGGTGTACGTGTTCGGTGGGTTTGTTATGCTTTGGCTTGGGGCAGGGCATGTGACATGGGTCTTGGCCACGTCGCTTGGCTTCCCACTGGCCGCACCCTTTGCCGCTGTTGGTCTTTACGAAGTCAGCCGTCGCCTTGAGGCAGACGAACCTTTGGACTGGCGCGAGATTTTCGGTGTGGTTTGGAACGAACGCACCCGACAGGTCCCATGGATCGGGGCGATCATCGTGATCTACTTCCTGTTCTGGACGTTTCTGTCACATATGATTTTTGCATTGTTTATGGGGGTTTCGACGCTCACCAATGTCATGACCTCGTTTGATGTTTTCCTGACACCTACAGGGCTGATGATGATCGGCGTCGAACTTGGCGTAGGCGCGATTGTTGCGTTTCTTCTGTTTAGCCTGACGGTGGTAAGCCTGCCTTTGGTGCTGGAAAAAGAGATCGACTTTGTCAGTGCAATGCTGCTGAGCCTGCGCTGCGTGCGTGAGAACATCAAAGTCATGTTGGTCTGGGCGTTCATCATCGCGACGCTGACGTTCTTGGCGATGATCCCGTGGTTCTTGGGGCTTGTGATCATCCTGCCCGTGCTGGGCCATGCGACGTGGCACATCTATCGCCGCGCGTTGTACCACCCCGTCTCCTAGACGCAGCTCGGGCGACATGCGCCCACGAAAAAGGGGCCAGCGCAGTGCGCGGCCCCATTTCCTTAATTCAAATCTAATCGCGAAGAATTAAGCCTTCGGCGCTGCCTTGGCGGCTTTCGACGTTGTGTTCAACGGGTCATCCTGACGCTGAACAGAGCCTTCGAAGTGGGCACCAGATTCAATCGCGATTGTCTTGTGGATGATGTCACCCTCAACACGTGCGGACGATGTCAGGCGAACCTTGAGGCCACGCACAGTGCCGACGATGCGGCCATTTACTACGACGTCATCAGCCATGCACTCACCGTTTACAGTGGCACCTTCGCCAACAGTCAACAGGTGCGCGCGGATGTCACCATCAACAGTGCCTTCAATCTGGATATCGCCAGTTGTCTTCAGGTTGCCTGTGATGTGCAGGTCAGTGGACAGGGTGCTGGCTGGCGGCTTTGCCTTTGGCGCAGAGGATTTGAAATCGCTCTTTGCCGGTGCGGCAGGTGCAGCCGTTGCAGCAGGCTTAGCTGCTGTGTCAGCGGATTCAGGTGCGGCAGGCGCGCCGGGCTCATTGATTTTGCTCTTAGAAAACATCTTGTCCAGCTCTTATATAAATCATTGGGTTTACGGGGCGACCGCCCACTCGGATTTCATAGTGAAGGTGCGGGCCGGTTGACCGTCCGGAGTTTCCAATATCACCAATTCGGTCTCCACGCGAGAGTCTTTGTCCAACTTCGACACGAATTCGGTTTTGGTGCGCATATCGTGTCTCGATGCCAAAGGCATGCTGTATCTTGACGAGACGACCATATCCAGAGGACCAGCCCGCAAAGGTTACCACACCGTCCGCAGGTGCGTAGATAGGTGTGCCAATCGGGGCCGCAAAGTCGGTGCCGTTGTGCATCCGGCCCCAGCGCATGCCGAACCCGGACGTAAACCGGAAGCCTTCGCGCACGGGCATGTCGAACGGAATGCGTTCAGCTGCGATGCGATAAAGGTTCAGACGGTCCATTGATCCAAGGATACCATTGGCGCGGGCCGCATCAGGGTCTTCCCCACCGCCACGTGTCGAGAATTGCAAAGGTGTCAGTGGGCCGCCGGTGCCAGAATAGCCGCGACGCACTTGTTCAAGAACATCATCAGGGTTCATGCCTGCCGCACGAAACATATTGTCCAGTGGTTCAACGGAAACGGTAAAGGCTTCTTCGAGCTGGCGGAAAATCTGGTCGTTGCGTTCTTGAAGAAGGCGCAGTTCGAGCTCCATGTCAGCCGCATGGCTGAGTGCGAATTCGGCGTCATCTGCGATCTGATCGCGCTCGGCTGCTGTATCAGCAAGGGCCGTCGCAAGAAGATCAACCGTGCCTGAGGCATCGCCGGATTGCGCAAAGCCAGAGGGGACGTCGCCGTCACCCGCGATTGCGGCCTCAAGGGCGGCAACCTGGTCTTCGGCGTCCTGACGTTCACCCATGGTGCGGCGCAAGGTAACCTGCACGACTTCCAAACCTGTTTCCAATTCGCGACGGCGATCTTCGCTGCGCAACAATTCTGATTGCATCAGTGAAATCTGTTCGAGAGCAGAGGAGAACCGCTGCTGCGCAGCGACAGCTTCATTGGCGCGCACGTCGCGTTCAGTGGAGAGGGCATTCAGGCGCTCTTCGTATGTGGATTGGTCTCGTTGGGCTTGTGCGCGGAAGTTGCCGGCGCCGATGCTGTCCATCAGCAAAACGGCCGTGGCAATAATTGTCCAACTGATGACGATTGCGCTACCTGTCCATGCAACCAGCTGGGTTTCTGGTTTCAGACGGATGAACCGTGTTTCCGTGTCCGAGCGCAAGAAAAGGCGCTTTTCTGGAAAGCGTTTCTCGAGAGCTACGTGAAGTTTGTGTATCAGCCGCGATTTCAAGTTCTTATCCTGGTCCCAACCCTATCCATGACGCGAGCTCCCCAGCTGCTAACGTCCTACGTCTGTTAACGGGTGCAGGAATCGCTGGCAAGGTTTTTGCCCAATTTCTTGTCATTTCAGCGGGATATGAGTCTTTTTGGGCAGCAAACCGCCGACACCGAGGTTAACGGTGAGGGTAGGTCAGCTGCCTTCCGCGAGGGGCCAATAAAAGTCAGGCGGAATGCCTGCTTCGGCGCGTTTTTCTTCGTTGAAGGGCGGGCGCAGTTTGCTGTGGAAATATTTGCGGACAAGGTCATGGAATAATGGCGTTGGATCTAGGTTTTCGCGACCGCACAGAAAGTGGAACCATTTTGAACCGTAAGCGACGTGATGGACTTCTTCTGCGTAGATGACGTTTAGGGCATCTATCGTCTGCCTGTCTTTCGCCTGTTGGAAAATCTTGATCATGCCGGGGGTCACGTCAAGGCCGCGGGCCTCAAGAACCATTGGCACCACAGCTAGACGCCCCATAATATCACCTGCGGTGTCTTCAGCCGCCCGCCACATGCCCGCATGGGCATCAAGGGCGCCGTAATAGCTGCCTTGTGCTTCAAGACAGTCGCACATCAGGTTGAAATGTTTGGATTCTTCGTCCGCAGCCTTCACCCAATCATCATAGAATCCGATTGGAAAGGCCGTGTCGCTGAACCGCGCGATCAAGTCCCAGTGGAGGTCTACCGCGTTAAGTTCGATATGGGCCACAGCGTGAAGAATGGCGATGCGGCCTTCGAGTGTTCCGGGCTTGCGGCGTGGCACATCGCGCGGGTCTTGCAGGGTCGGGGTCTCAGGGCGGGCAGGCATGTCTGGCGGTGTGGCTGTGCCAATTTCGGGCACTTCGCCGGCATCCCGCGCGGCTTTCCATGCGGCTGCATATTCACGAGAGATCGCCGTCTTG
Source organism: Octadecabacter sp. B2R22 (assembly GCF_018861045.1). GTDB lineage: Bacteria > Pseudomonadota > Alphaproteobacteria > Rhodobacterales > Rhodobacteraceae > Octadecabacter. The sequence goes on along the minus strand of NZ_JAHKQJ010000007.1, from coordinate 877,779 downwards.
GTGCGGCCATCAGCGGTGCGCAGAACGTCATCTGCCATTTGAGCGAGTGGTTTCATGTGGAGCTGAATAGGGGCGGCATACTGCCTGCACAAGCTAAAGGCGCGCTTTACACAGCGCTTGTGCAAAGGTCTGGGTAGATTGTGTAAAAAGCCGAACGATTATTTCGTTTTCTTTGGTCCGTCGCGGGCGGCTTTTTCTTCTTTGGTCAGGGTCTGGTTCCAAACGTTCTTGCTCAACCCGAGGGCTGGATCGAGAGGTTTGGTTTTCCCTTTGGTGACCTTACCACCCTTGTTCAGAAATTCCTGAATAAGGGCATCATCGGTGTTGTCTTTGGGCACATGTTTCATGCCTTAATTGTAGCCTGTCCCTACGGTGGGCGCAATGACAGCAATGCCATGCTGTGCCAGTAAGACGACAGCGTCGTTCAAGAATGTTAAACGCCGCTGTCGCATTTATTTACAGCGCCTGAACGGCCGCGAGAACTTCATCAACGTGGCCTGCGACTTTGACCTTCCGCCAGATTTGCGCGATCTTTCCGTCCGCGATCAAAAAGGTGCTGCGTTCAATCCCCATAAAGGTTTTGCCGTACATTTGTTTGGACTTCCATGTGCCGTAGCGTTCGCAGGTGTCGCTGTCTGCGTCCGACAGCAGGGCGATCTTGAGGTCGTGTTTGGCGACGAAGTTTTCGTGCTTTTTGACTGTGTCTTTGCTGATTCCAAGAACCGTAGCGCCACTTGCTGCGAATTCCTGCAACATCTCGGTGAAGCCGATGGCTTCTGTGGTGCAGCCGGGGGTGTTGTCCTTTGGGTAAAAGAACAGCACGACGGGGCCGTCAATATCAGACAAGGTAACAGTATCGCCGCCATCTCGTGGCAACGAAACATCTGGTGCAGGATCACCAACGGCGAGCAAAGCGGCGGGTTCTGTCATATCTGGTCCTTTCGGGTGCATTCTCTTTGCGTTCTAGCGCGTTAGGCGCGATTATGAAACGCAATGAGTGAGAGCAGTCCACAATCACCCCCCAAAGAAACAAATGGGGACGTTTCAGCGGATCAAGCTGAGGAAGACACAGCCGTGGAAGAAACGGCTGTGGACGACGTTGATGTGGACGAAGCGGGGCCGCCTGAGCGCAAGCCACGCTGCCCGAAACGGCGACGACGAATTTGGTGGTCCTTTCGGGCTGTGATTTTGGTGTTGATTGTTGCGCCATTCCTTATGACGGCGATTGCGGCCGCTCTTTTGATCGGCCACGAGGTGAGTGCGCCGTCGTGGATCGTGCGCGAGGTAGAGCGCCGAGCAGAAGAGGTGCTGGCAGGCGGCGAGCTTGGCTTTGGGGCGATGAAATTTACCGTCGGTCAGGATTTGCACCCGCAATTAGTCTTGGAAAACGCTGTTTTGCGGGACGCAGATGGCGTGGCTTTGGCCCGAGTGCCCAGAATTGAAGGACAAATTTCGCCGCGCGGCGCGTTGCAAGGGCGCGTGTTGGCGCAAGAAATCCGACTGACAGGGGCGCAGATATCGCTGAACAGGGCGAATGACGGCACCGTCGCTTTTGCTTTTGGTCAGGGCAATTCGGCTTTGGTGGCGGCGGACGGGTTCCTTGGATTGTTGGATCAGATCGATCAAGTATTCGAAGAAGGCGCTTTGGAAGCCTTGGAACAGGTCCACGCCGAAGGGCTGATCATCAATTACGTCGACGCGCGTGCGGGGCGGTCTTGGGTCGTTGATGGCGGGCGGATAAGCCTTGATTTGAGCGATGATAATCTTGATCTGCGTGCCGATGTCGCGCTGTTGTCGGGGCGCTCTTACGTTACAACGGCGGAGCTGACATATGCCTCTGCACGCGATAGCCGGTCCGCACAGATCGGGGTGGTGATTGATAGTGCCGCAGCCGAAGACATCGCCAGCCAATCGCCGCTTTTAGCGTGGTTGGGGGTTTTGGATGCGCCGATTTCCGGCGCGGTTCGCGGAGAGTTGGATACAGAAGGCACGCTGACGGGGGTGTCAGCCACCCTGCAAATCGGTGCAGGAGAGGTGCGGCCAACATCGCAGACCCGTCCCGTTCCTTTTGAGGGTGCGCGGACATATCTTCGCTACGACCCTGCGAGCGATCAGATGATTTTCGACTCCATCGAAATCGACAGTGATTGGGGGCGTATTGAAGGCACCGCACGGACCTATTTGCGCGAATACACCAATGGCTGGCCCGAAGCATTGTTGGGGCAAGTTGAGATCACGGAGCTGAATGTCGCGCCCGAGGGGGTCTATGACGCACCCGTCGAGCTGCGCGATGGCAGTTTGGATTTCCGCTTGCGGCTGGACCCGTTCACTTTGGACATCGGGCAGGCGGTGGCGATGGTCGGCCCGACACCTTTGCACTTGTCTGGACAGGTTTCGGCACGGGTAGATGGTTGGTCTGTGGCCCTGGATGCTTTTGCGGAAGAGATCGGCGTCACTCAGGTGATGGAGTTGTGGCCCGAGGCTGTGGCGCCGCGTACGCGAACATGGCTTTCCGAGAACATTAAGGACGGGACCGCACGCAACGCCAATATTGCGTTTCGGGCCTATCCCAATGCGCGCCCCAACGTTGCGTTGACCATGGATCTTAGCGGGGGGCAGGTGCAATTCATGCGCACTCTGCCGCCCATTGATGGTGCACGCGGTACGTTGTCGATCATTGATCGGCGGGTCGCTTTGACATTAGAGGCGGGGTATGTGACAGCACCGGAAGGTGGCCGATTGGATCTTTCAGGCAGTAGCATGGTGATCCCGCGCACGGGCATACCGAACCCTCCTGCGCGATTTGATCTGGCGCTGAACGGGCGGATTACGGCGGCGATGTCGATTTTGTCACAACCGCCGTTTAACGTGCTGCGGGATTCTGATTTGCCGATCAGCTTTGCCCAAGGTCGCGCTGATGTGGTCGCGTCCATCGACATGCCGCTTGGCAAGGACATCGCGCCGGAGCAAAGGATCTGGAGCGCGACCGCACAACTGAGCGATGTGCGCTCCGAGGTCTTGATCCCGGGCCAAGTTCTAACGGCATCGGCGTTGCAGTTGGCCGTTGATCCTACCAGCCTCATTGTGCGCGGGCCGATGCGGTTGGGCAATGTGGGGGCCACGGCGGTGTTTTCACGGGCCTTGGGGGCGGGGTCGCAAGGCACCGCACGCGTCGAGGCGGAAGTCACGGTTGGACCTGCGTTCTTCAGTGCATTCAACATTAATTTGCCCGATGGAATGGTTAGCGGTGAAAGCCAAGCGCAACTTGCCTTGAACCTCAGCGATCCATCGGCGCCGACCTTCCGACTGACGTCTGGACTGCAAGGCACGGGGTTGTCTTTGCCTGCTGTTGGTTGGTCAAAAGCACGCAGTTCTACTGGGGCATTGACGGTTGCAGGGCTGTTGGGCGATCAACCGCGCATCGACGAGTTTTCAATCTCGGCACCAGGATTGTCCACATCCGGCACGATCCGTTTGGCCGCGGGTGGCGGGCTGGAACGCGCCGCATTCAGAAATGTGCGCCTTGGGGGCTGGCTAGACGCGCCTGTGGTGTTGATCGGGCGCGGGCAGGGCCGGCCCTTAGAAGTGCAGATTGCGGGCGGGACTTTGGATTTGCGGGCCGCCAACTTTGGCGAGTCCGGCGGTGAAGGTGGCCCAATGGACATCGCGCTGGACAGCCTTCGGGTGACGGACCAAATCAGGATCGATGATTTTCGGGGTAGCTTTGTCTCAACGGGCGGATTGCAGGGCGAATTCAGTGGAAACATCAATGGCTCTGCGCCTGTGCGGGGCACGTTGGTCCCCGTTGGTGGCAGCCCAGCCGTGCGTATCGTGAGCAGTGACGCAGGTAGCCTGTTTCGCGCCACCGGCTTGCTGAGAAACGCCTATAACGGCGATCTGGTGCTGACGTTGATCCCGACTGGCGCCGAAGGGACCTATGACGGCACTTTGGTCGGGAATGATTTACGGGTGCGTGACGCGCCCGCGTTGGCGTCCCTGCTTGATGCGATTTCTGTTGTCGGACTGTTGACCCAGTTGGACGGTCAAGGGTTGCTGTTCAACAGCGTGAACGCGGAATTCCGACTTACGCCGAGCCAAGTGATCCTCACGCAGTCGAGCGCCACGGGACCGGGTTTGGGCGTTTCAATGGACGGGATATATCAGCAGGTCGCAGGGCAGATGGATTTTCAGGGTGTGATCTCACCGTTTTATTTGCTGAACGGCATTGGGTCCGTGTTGACGCGGCGCGGTGAAGGGCTGATCGGGTTCAACTTCAATCTGCGGGGTCCCGTTGACAACCCGCAAGTAATCGTCAATCCGCTGTCCGCGTTGACGCCGGGCATGTTCCGCGAAATTTTCCGACGTCCGCCGCCAACCATCAGCCAATAGGCGCCAAGGATAGACGATCCATGAAACTAAGCGATTTTGATTTCGAGCTGCCAGAAAAGCTGATTGCGGTGCGCCCTGCGCGGCCTCGGACGTCGGCCAAACTGTTGGTGGCGCAAGGCGAACAGATCCGTGATTTGGCCGTGCGCGATCTGGTTGATGTGCTGCAGGCAGGGGATCATCTGGTTCTGAATGATACCAAAGTCATTCCAGCAAGGTTGTTTGGCGAACGCCACCGCGAAACCCGCGACGGGGCAGGAGTAGCGAAGATCGAAGTGACCCTGTTGGAACCGCAAGCGGACGGAACATGGGCCGCTTTGGTTAAGCCGATGCGTAAGCTGCGTGAGGGCGAAGTGATTGTGTTTTCACCTGACCTGTCAGCGGTTTATGTGGGACGGGGCGAGGACACCGCGTTTCTTGAGTTCAACCTGACGGGCGATGATTTTGACGCGGCACTGAATGACGCGGGGGCCATGCCCTTACCGCCTTATATTGCGGCCAAACGACCTGCGGATGCCCAAGACAAAGACGACTATCAAACGATTTGGGCGGCGCAAACCGGGGCGGTTGCCGCGCCAACCGCATCCCTGCATTTTGAGCAATGGTTGCTTGATGATCTGGCTGCGAAGGGCGTGAAATTCAGCCATGTCACGCTTCATGTGGGGGCGGGCACGTTTTTGCCTGTAAAGGTCGATGATGTCTCTGATCACAAGATGCATTCCGAATGGGGACAGGTCAGTGCCAAGGCTGCCGCCGATATCTTGGCGACCAAAGCCGCTGGTGGCCGTGTCATCCCAGTCGGAACGACGGCCTGCCGGCTGATCGAAAGCGCGGGACGGTCGGGCGTTTTACAAGCGTGGGAAGGCGATACGGATATCTTTATCACCCCGGGGTTTGAATTTCAGATCACGGATGGGTTGATGACAAACTTCCACCTGCCGAAATCAACGCTGATGATGTTGGTCAGCGCCTTGATGGGGACACAAGCCATCAAAGACATCTATGCCCATGCGATTGAAAACGATTACCGCTTCTTCAGCTACGGTGACAGCTCGATCCTATTGCCCTAGGCAAAGGGGACGGTTCTGGGTTGGTCGTAGAATTTTAGACCTGATTTCTCGGTGTCGTATTTATCTGATGAAGAGGCGGGATTGCCCATCGCATTTATTTGTTTTGAGAAAACAAGCATCGGACTGCCCCATTTGATCAAAGTTTGATTGCGTCATCGCGTGTCGCTTGTATAGGGGCGCTGATGGCGGCCTCGTGCAAAGGTTGTCTTACAAACGCACAAGGATTCGCGTCATGGTTAAGGTTTTCTTCGGGTCTTGGGCATTGTTCCTTGGCATGTTCATGTTGATGGTCGGGAACGGTCTGCAAGGGACTTTGTTGGGCATCCGTGGGGGACTTGAAAACTTCTCCGCGTTTCAAATGTCGATTGTCATGTCCGCCTATTTTGTCGGCTTCTTGGGCGGGTCCAGACTTGCGCCGGAGATGATCCGCCGCGTGGGCCATGTGCGGGTGTTCGCGGCCCTCGGTTCGACGATTTCAGCAGTGCTGATCTTGTACCCTGTCATGCCGGAAGTCTGGGCATGGACGCTGGGTCGGGTTGTCATCGGGTTTTGCTTCTCAGGCGTTTATGTCACCGCCGAAAGCTGGCTGAACAATTCCGCGACAAACGAAAACCGTGGCCAATCCCTGAGCCTTTATATGTTGGCACAGATGTCGGGCATTGTGGTGGCACAGGGCATCCTGAGCATCGGTGACGTCGGCGGATACGTTCTTTTCATCATTCCATCGGTGCTTGTGTCCTTGGCCTTTGCGCCGATTTTGCTGTCGGTTCAACCGACGCCTTCCTTTGACACAACGCGACCGATGAGCATTCGCAAGCTGATCGAAACCTCGCCGCTGGCCTCTGTCGGGATGTTCCTGTTGGGCGGCGTTTTTGCGGCGCAGTTCGGGATGACAGCGGTTTACGGTACAGAAGTCGGGCTGAGTGTCGGGCAGATTTCCTTGCTGGTTTCGGTGATCTATATCGCTGCCCTCGTGGCGCAATACCCGATCGGGTGGATGTCTGACCGGATGGATCGTCGTGTGTTGATTATCGGACTGGCAACCATCGGCGGATGTGGTGCTCTTTTGGCTGCGATGTCGGGGGGCGGGTTCTTTAGCATTCTCGTCGGCGCCGCGATTGTGGGGGGCACGTCAAATCCGCTCTATGCGCTCTATATTGCATATGCGAACGACTTTCTTGAACATGAAGACATGCCCGCGGCCTCGGCTGGGTTTATCTTTATCAACGGTGTTGGCGCGATTATGGGTCCTGTCCTTTTGGGGTGGGCGATGGGTGCCTTTGGCGTCGCGTCATTCTGGGTTGCAGTTGCAATCTTGATGCTTGCAGGGGCTGCTTATGGTCTGGTGCGGATGCTGCAACGCCCAAGTGATACGGACGTGGCGGACATGACGTCTTACGCTCCGGTTCTGGCCAGCGGGTCACCCGTTGCCGTTGATATGGCGCAGGAAATTTATATCGACGCTGAAATCGAAGCCGAACACGAGGACTAGGTTCCCCGAGACGCCGAAAAACCCAAAGGTTGCCAGACGTTACCGATTCTGTAACGCTCCTGAGTTATGGGAAACGGGACGGGCGTAAAGGGACGGAACATGGTCACACCAGAACAGGTATTGTCGTATTGGCTGGACGAAGTCGGGCCAAGGGGCTGGTATAAAGGCGGCAGCGAACTGGACGGGCAAGTGCGCGAAAAGTTTGAATCAACTTGGGCCGAAGCCCAAGACGGCGCGTGTGGGTTGTGGCTGACATCGCCCATCGGCGCGTTGGGTTACATTATTTTAATGGACCAGTTTCCGCGCAACATGTTTCGCGATCAGGCGGCGGCGTTTGCGTCGGATCAATCTGCGCGGGCGGCGACAAAGGTCGCTATCGAAAAGGATTGGGACATGAAGCTCCCCGTTCCTGCACGACAATTCTTCTACCTTCCTTTGATGCATTCCGAGAACCTGATCGACCAGGATCGCGCCGTGCGCCTTATTGCGACCCGCATGACGGACACCGACGGTCATTTGCGCCACGCGCGCGCGCATCGCACCGTGATCCGCCAGTTTGGTCGGTTTCCATATCGCAATGCTGCCCTTGGTCGCAAAACAACCAAAGCCGAGGGGGATTGGCTCTCTGATGGGGGATATATGCTCGCCCTTCGTGAGGTGGATGACATCGCCGCTGGCAATTGAACGGATGGAAACGATTTCGTAACGACTGATGTGCGACTGTGATCTCCAATAATTGGTGATCCTGATGACGAAATCAGACAAAATCGAAAACGGCGCCCCTGTGGACGCGGGGGCAAATGCAGCGCCGGCAACGTGGCGCGACGCCCGAACCCGCGACGACTCTATGTCGGTCACGCAGCAAATCATGAACGCGATGGAACAGGGCATATTGGTCTGGTCCGCCAGCGGTGTGTGTGAACTGTTCAATACCCGCGTCTTTGATGTGCTTGAACTTGAACCCTCAGCGCTTGGCCTCGGCACCTCTCGGGATGAGTTCCTTGCAAAGGCCCGCGCGCGCGGCGAAATGAGCGCTGAAAAACATGCTGAAACCGATCTAAGGTTCAATCGCCGTGAACCATTTCAGTTTGATCGCAACCTTCCATCTGGCCGCGTCGTTGCGACCTATGCTCGCCCAACCAGAGAAGGCGGCTTTGTTGTCACGTTCACGGATGTGTCTGTCGCCCGCCAGAATGAGGCGAAACTCGCCGAAGCCAAACACGCCGCTGAACAGGCCGAAGCAAAAGCCAAACAAATCCTTCAAGAAGAACGCGCCCGCCGGGCTGAGGCGCGCGCGCTGGCTGATCTGGATGAATGGTTGCAGTCCTGTAAATCCCTGACTGAGCTTTATCTTATCGTTGAAAAGTTCCTTTCCGGTCTCATTCCGGGCAGTAAGGGTGAACTCTATATCTATTCGAATTCGCGCGATGTGTTGGATGGCGTGTGTGAGTGGGGTGACACCAAAGGCATCAATGACCATATCACAGCCGATGAATGTTGGGCGTTGCGGCGCGGACGGGGGTTCCAGTTCAAGCCCGAAACGCTTTGCTTGCCGTGTGACCATCTTCATGGGGATATGGCTGACGCGCCGGGCAACTATTCTTGCGTTCCTGTTGTCGCCCATGGCGATACGGTTGGAATGCTCCATGTCGAATTTGACCCCAAGAGCTCATATGACGAACTAAAAGCCATGACCCGCTTTGCCAGCCGTAGTGCGGAGCACATCTCAATGGCGATAGCGAATGTAAAACTGCGGGACGAATTGCATGCGCAGTCTATTCGTGACCCGCTGACGGGTCTTTATAATCGCCGCTATTTCATGGACGCGATGCGGAGGGAAACCTCGATGTCGGATCGCGGCGGGCAGGGCTATGGGCTGATCTCGCTGGATGCTGACAAGTTTAAAACATTTAACGACAATCACGGCCATGAAGCTGGAGACGCTGTTCTGCGCGCCTTAGGGGAACAGATGATTGCATCGTTGCCGGAAAATTCCGTATGCGCGCGCGTCGGTGGGGAGGAATTCGCGGTTCTGTTACCCAAATTGAATCTGGAACAGAGTATGGAGCGCGCTGAATCCCTGCGAGAAGCGGTTGCCGCGCTTGAGGTGCACAGCTCTTTTGGGGTGCTTCCGAAGGTGACCATCAGTTCGGGTGTCGCGGCTTATCTGGGCGACAATACCCCGCCCAATCTATTGATGAAACGCGCTGATGAGGCGCTTTATGCCGCGAAGGCAGATGGCCGCAATTGTGTGAAACCCGCGACAGCAGGCCAACCTACGTCGTGATAGGTTTGCATAGCGGGGTTGACCTCTGGTCACTAGCCGTCAGAATAAATTTAGTTTAATGCTAAACTAAATTTGGACGAGGAGGATCCTGGCGTGGCCCAAAATTTTGATATGATCGTAATTGGCGCTGGCCCTGGTGGCTATGTGGCGGCCATTCGCGGTGCGCAATTGGGCCTGAAGGTCTGTGTGGTAGAACGTGAACATTTGGGCGGTATTTGTCTGAACTGGGGATGTATCCCGACCAAAGCGTTGCTGCGTTCGGCTGAAGTGTTCCACCTGATGCACCGCGCCAAAGATTTCGGCCTGAAGGCTGATGGCATTGATTATGATCTGCCTGCAGTCGTAAAGCGGTCTCGCGGGGTGGCAGGTCAATTGTCTGGTGGCATCGGCCATCTATTGAAGAAAAACAAATGCACCGTGGTGATGGGCGAAGCCCAGATTACGGGTAAGGGTAAGGTCACAGTTAAGACAGAAAAAGGGTCTGAAGAGCTGACGGCGAAGAACATTGTTGTCGCCACAGGCGCGCGTGCCCGTGAATTGCCGGGTCTTGAGGCGGACGGCGATCTTGTATGGACATACAAAGCCGCGCTTGATCCTGTGCGTATGCCTAAAAAGCTGTTGGTGATCGGGTCCGGCGCAATCGGCATCGAATTTGCAAGCTTTTACAACACTTTGGGCGCAGATACGACTGTGGTCGAAGTCATGGACCGCGTGCTTCCTGTTGAGGACGCAGAGATTTCAGCCTTCGCGAAAAAGCAGTTCGTGAAGCAAGGCATGAAGATCATGGAAAAGGCGATGGTCAAACAGCTTGACCGCGGCAAAGGCAAAGTCACCGCCCATATCGAAGTAAACGGTAAGGTCGAAAAGCAAGAGTTCGACACTGTGATTTCTGCGGTGGGCATCGTTGGCAACGTAGAAGGTCTCGGCCTTGAAGAGGTTGGTGTTAAGATTGATCGCACTCACGTTGTGACGGATGAGTACTGCCGAACCGGCGTGGATGGGCTTTATGCGATTGGCGATATCGCGGGCGCACCATGGTTGGCGCATAAGGCGTCCCACGAAGGCGTTATGGTGGCTGATCTGATCGCGGGCAAATCTGCGCATCCGGTCAAACCGGAATCCATTGCGGGCTGCACATACTGTCATCCACAGGTGGCCAGCGTCGGCTATACCGAAGCCAAAGCCAAAGAGCTGGGCTATAAAATTAAAGTGGGCCGCTTCCCGTTCATCGGTAACGGCAAAGCGATCGCACTTGGCGAACCCGAAGGCATGGTCAAAACCATTTTTGATGAAAAGACCGGCGAACTATTGGGCGCGCATATGGTCGGGGCAGAGGTCACTGAGATGATCCAAGGCTACGTCATCGGCCGCAAGCTAGAGACCACAGAAGAAGATCTGATGGAAACCGTATTCCCACACCCGACACTGTCAGAAATGATGCACGAGAGCGTTTTGGACGCCTACGACCGTGTCATTCATATGTAGGACCGGCGGTTTGATTTTGAAATGTGCGAGGGCGTCCCAATCAGGCGCCCTTTTGCGTTGCCCCGACCGTCGCGCGGGCGTAGCCATTGCGTATGAACGTTCAACACACAGATAGCCGCACACACTGGCCAATGATCGTCTTGCTTTGGGCGACGGGTCTGTTGGCGGCCTCTCAATTTGCAAAAATTTCACTCACCTTTGATGAGCTTCAGGCGATTTACCCAAACGGGTCTGTGGCCTTGGCTGTGTCGGGTGTGTCGGTTGTCGGCATCTTGGGCGGCGCGATGGCAGGCTATTTCGTCGCGAAAATTGGGGCACGTCGGGCTGTTCTTGGGGCCGTGGTATTTTCTGCGATAGTGTCGCTTTCACAAGGGCTTAGCATGCCATTCTGGCTGTTTATGGCGACGCGTGTCGCAGAAGGGTTTGGGCATTTGTTGTTGGTCGTAGCGTTGCCAACGATGATGGCGGCGCTGGCGCGGCCTGACGATAGAAGCGTCGTTATGGGACTTTGGGGCACGTTCTTTGGTGTAGGCTACGCGCTAATGGCGTTGGCTGTGCCTTCGGTCTTGGCGTGGGGCGGACCGACGGCGGTTTATATGGGGCATGGCGTTTTGCTGGCGGCGTTGTTTCCGCTGTTGTGGGTTGCCTTGCCGCGGGTGATGTCGGGCAGGGCAAAGATGCCCAATGTCGTCGAAGTCCATCGCGCAATCTTTTCGAACCCTCGTTATTTCGCGCCCGGCTTGGGGCATGGTATCTATACGTCTTTGTTTATCGCGTTGGTGGCTTTTTTGCCCGCCACTCTGGATGCAATTTGGCTGACGGCCGTGCTGCCCTTGGCCAATCTATCGGGCACCTTCGCCAGCGGGTTCATCGCGCGTGTCGTGCCTGCGTCACGCCTGTCGATTGGCGGCTTTGGAGTGGCTGCGGTTTTGTTTGCGGTGTTGGGGGTAACCGGTTCGGTAGCCGTCGCGTTGCTGGCATTCTTTACCACAGGCGTAACGGCTGGGGCGAATTTTGCAGCGGTTCCTGAATTTAACACCCGTCCTGAGGATCAGGCTCGTGCAAACGGCGCCGTGGCCCAGATCGGTAATATCGGAACATTTACGGGCACTCCGGTGTTTGCACTGGTCGCCGGAAGCCTGTGGGGCCTTGTCGGTGTAAGCATCGCAATCTGCCTAGCGGGTGTGGCGTTTGCTGGTTTGGCATACATGCGTGCCAGAATGTCAGCAGAGAACGGTTAATTCTTTCTTATGTTCCACTATTGTTCTATATCGGGGTTGGTCATTGAACCAATGCCACTTATGTGGTGGCAAGTAATATCGGGGGGCCAGTATGGCTGAGCTTAAGAATATCGAAGTGCGCGGTGCGCGCGAACATAATCTCAAGAACATTGACGTGGATATTCCACGCGATCAGCTTGTGGTGATTACGGGGCTTTCCGGGTCGGGTAAGTCGTCATTGGCCTTTGATACGATCTATGCTGAAGGGCAGCGTCGTTATGTTGAATCCCTGAGTGCTTATGCGCGCCAGTTCCTTGATATGATGGGGAAACCTGATGTGGATCACATCAGCGGATTGAGCCCTGCGATTTCGATTGAGCAGAAAACCACCAGCAAAAACCCGCGTTCAACCGTCGGCACCGTGACCGAAATATACGACTACATGCGCCTGCTGTTTGCACGCGTCGGAACGCCGTTTTCCCCAACCACGGGCCTGCCGATTGAAGCCCAGCAAGTGCAAGACATGGTCGATCGTGTCATGGACATGGAAGAGGGGACGCGTGGGTATCTTCTGGCGCCCATCGTGCGGGATCGCAAAGGCGAATACCGCAAAGAATTTTTGGAACTCCGTAAGCAGGGTTTTCAACGTGTTAAAGTGGACGGTGAATTCTATGAGCTCGACGAGCCGCCGACGCTCGACAAAAAGTTCCGCCATGACATCGATGTTGTCGTTGATCGTATCGTGGTGCGCGAAGGTTTGGAAACCCGTCTGGCTGACAGTTTCCGAACGGCGCTGGACCTCGCGGACGGGATTACCGTTCTTGAGACCGCGCCAAAGGAAGGCGATCCAGAGCGGGTGACGTTCTCTGAAAACTTTAGCTGTCCTGTGTCCGGCTTTACCATTCCCGAAATCGAACCACGCTTGTTCTCGTTCAACGCGCCGTTTGGGGCTTGCCCGTCTTGTGATGGCCTGGGGGTTGAGCTGTTTTTCGACGAAGGATTGGTCGTTCCGGATAAGACGCTGAAGATCTATGATGGTGCTTTGGCCCCGTGGCGCAAAGGGAAATCGCCGTATTTCCTGCAAACAATCGAAGCCATCGCAAAGCATTACGAGTTCGACAAGAACACTCGTTGGAAGGACCTTCCGGCGTTTGTACAGCAGGTTTTCCTTTATGGATCTGGCGACGAAGAGATCAAGTTTCGATATGATGAAGGCGGGCGCGTCTATGAAGTGTCACGCGCGTTTGAGGGCGTGATCCCGAATATGGAACGCCGGTATCGTGAAACAGATTCAAACTGGGTTCGCGAAGAGTTTGAACGTTATCAGAACAATAGGCACTGCGGAACCTGTGGTGGGTATCGCCTTCGCGAGGAAGCACTGGCGGTTAAGATTGCAGGGCTTCACGTTGGCCAAGTGGTTCAGATGTCCATCAACGAGGCATATGAATGGTGCAAATCCGTTCCCGATCACCTTGGCAAACAGAAGAACGAAATCGCGGTGGCGATCCTCAAGGAAATTCGCGAACGGCTTGGGTTCTTGAATAATGTCGGCCTTGAGTACCTGACGTTAAGCCGTAATTCCGGCACGTTGTCTGGTGGTGAAAGCCAGCGCATCAGGCTGGCCAGTCAGATTGGGTCGGGGTTGCAGGGTGTGCTTTATGTCTTGGATGAACCCAGCATTGGGTTGCACCAGCGCGACAATGACCGCCTTTTGACGACGCTGAAGAACCTGCGCGATCAGGGCAATACGGTGATTGTGGTCGAACACGACGAAGAAGCCGTGCGTGAGGCGGACTACGTCTTTGATATTGGTCCAGGGGCAGGGGTCCACGGCGGGCAGGTGGTGGCCAAAGGCACGCCAGCTGAAATTATTGCCAACCCGAACAGTATCACGGGGGACTACCTTGCGGGACGTCGTGAGATTGCGGTGCCTAAGGTGCGCCGCAAGGGTAACAAAAAGAAGGTTACTGTGAAAAAGGCGAGCGGGAACAATCTGCAAGCCATCACAGTTGATTTTCCTTTGGGCAAGTTCGTCTGTGTAACGGGCGTGTCTGGTGGTGGTAAATCCACGCTGACGATTGAAACCCTGTTCAAGACGGCCTCCATGGCGCTGAACGGCGCGCGCCAAACGCCTGCGCCGTGTGAAACCATCAAAGGGTTAGAGCACCTCGACAAGGTTATCGACATTGACCAACGTCCTATTGGACGGACACCTCGTTCGAACCCCGCCACCTATACGGGGGCCTTTACGCCGATCCGTGACTGGTTCGCAGGTTTGCCAGAAGCCAAAGCGCGCGGATATAAACCAGGGCGGTTTAGCTTCAACGTAAAGGGTGGGCGCTGTGAGGCCTGTCAGGGCGACGGTGTCATCAAGATCGAGATGCACTTTTTGCCGGACGTCTATGTTGAATGCGAAACCTGTAAGGGCAAACGCTACAATCGGGAAACCCTCGAGATCATGTTCAAAGGCAAAAGTATTGCCGATGTTTTAGATATGACCGTCGAGGAAGCGCAGGGCTTCTTTAAGGCCGTGCCAAGTATTCGTGACAAGATGGATGCGCTGATGCGGGTCGGTCTGGGATACATCAAAGTGGGCCAGCAAGCGACGACGTTGTCGGGCGGTGAGGCGCAGCGTGTGAAGCTGTCCAAAGAACTGGCCAAACGGTCCACAGGTCGCACATTGTATATTTTGGACGAACCAACCACCGGTTTGCACTTCGAAGATGTTCGAAAATTGCTAGAGGTGCTGCATGAGTTGGTCGAGGGCGGCAACACGGTCGTGGTGATTGAGCACAATCTTGACGTCGTGAAAACCGCCGACCATGTGATCGATATCGGCCCTGAGGGCGGCGACAAGGGCGGGACCGTGGTGGCCGTCGGCACACCTGAACAGGTGGCTGAGGTTGAGGGGTCACACACGGGCCGCTACCTCAAAGAGATGCTCGCGGCCCGCGTGGCAGCTGAGTAGTCAGTCGCCTGCGAGGAATGGCAGCATGGCCGAGAAATCCATGCCGCCCATGCCCTGAAGCTCGACGAAGTCGGCATAGACTTCTGTGGCGCGTTCACCCATCGGGGTGGATGCGTTTACGGCACCTGCGGCTTGCTGGGCGAGACGCAGATCTTTGAGCATGAGTGATGCTGCAAAACCAGGGATGTATGAATTGTCAGCTGGCGTCTCTGGTCCCACGCCTGGCGCGGGGCAATAGGCGTTCATGGACCAGCTGTAGCCTGATGATGTGCTCACGACGTCAAACATCTTTTGGCGATCAAGGCCCAGCTTGTCGGCCAAAGCAAAGGCTTCGCAGGTGGCGATCATTGTTGCGCCGAGTATCATGTTGTTGCAAATTTTGGCAGCCTGACCTGCGCCTGCCTCGCCGCAATGCACTGCCTTTTGACCCATGATATCGAACAACGGATCGGCAATTGCAAAGGCAGCATCGCTGCCGCCCGCCATAAATGTCAGCGTGCCGTTTGTGGCACCACCAATGCCGCCAGAAACAGGCGCATCGACGGACAAAAGCCCTGTTTTTTCAGCGGATGCAGCCACATCTCGGGCTGATTGGACATCAACGGTAGAGCAGTCCAGATGGAGTGCGCCCTTGGTCATGGCGGGGTGAATGTCTTCGGCGACAGAACGCAAAATGTCACCGTTTGGCAGCATGGTGATCACCACGTCCGCCCCATCTACAGCGGCTGCAACAGTTGGCGCACAGGTGATGTCATCGGGTGCAGCCATGGTATCAAAGCCCGTGACGGTATGGCCGGCGGTGATCAAACATCGTGCCATTGGGGCACCCATGTTTCCGAGACCGATAAAGGTGATTTTCATTCTTGGGCTCCTGTTAGATCCAGTGGTGGTTTTGTGGGGTAGCTCATGGCTAGAACGTCCGCGCCGGTGACGTCTGACCAGTCATCGTGACGCCATTTCGGTTGGCGGTCTTTGTCAATAATCGCGGCGCGAATGCCCTCAAGGAAGTCGCTGTGTTCCATACCGCGTGATGTGAACCGGAATTCATGATCCAGCGCCGCTTCGATCGTGTCGGCCAAGCGCACTTTATGGATCAGGGCCACTGTCGCACAGAGCGAAAGAGGTGAATGCCGCTGCATTAATTTCTTCCCATGGGCGATTGTTTCGGGGGGCGCGTCTGGCATAGCGCGCCAAATGTCGCCCATGGTTTCGCCGCCAAAGACAGCGTCGATGTCTGCTTGCCATCCCTTAAGGCGACTGTCGGGGTGGGGTTTGGCGATAGCATCAACAGCCGTCCAATCGCCTGTTTTGCAAAGGTTCAGGATCAAAGAGTCCCAATACTCGCGTGGGACAAAGTAGTCTGCAAACCCAGCGTAGATTGCGTCCCCTGCGTCCAACCTGTCTGCGGTCAGCCCGATGTATTCCCCCAGACGCCCCGGTGCGCGGGCAAGGATCAGGGATCCGCCGACATCGGGGACCAGACCGATGGACACTTCTGGCATCGCGATCTGACTGTTTTCACAAACGATACGGTGAGAACCATGACAGCCGACACCGACGCCACCGCCCATGGTAAAGCCCTGCATGAAGGTGACGACGGGTTTGGGGAAATTGAACAGCTTGGCGTTCATCCGGTACTCGTCGCGCCAAAACCGTTCACCGTAGCTGTAATTCTTGCGGGCTCCGTTGTCATATAAATCTTGGATGTCCCCCCCAGCGCAAAAGGCTTTGTCGCCTTGGGCATCAATCACAACAAGTTTGATGGCATCGTCGCCAGCCCAAGTGTCGAGCGCAGCTTCAATCGCAAGGCTCATGTCCCAAGTGAGTGCGTTCAACGCATCGGGACGGGTCATGGTGATACGGCCTGCGCGGCCTTCTGTGCGGATGTGGATGTCGTCCAAGATTCAAATATCCATGCTAAATTCGGTGATAAGATGATCAACGACGGCGTTTGTTTTCGTCGCTTTGTCGCCTTTGGTGGCGTGAAACACCGCGCGTTGGCGTTCGCTACTTGTGCCGTCAGACAGGATGGGCCGCAACCCTTCCAATTCAGTGATGCAGTGTAACGCGTCGGCGTCCTGTTCGACCAAGCCCATAAGTTCGTTGAACAATTCTGGGTAAGGCACAATTTCGCCACGGCCAAAGTCGATCAATCCTTTGGTGGTTCCGTAGCGCTGCGCGCGCCAGCGATTTTCACGCACCAGAAACGTGTCATAGCGCCGCCAGCGTTGGTTTTTCACCCGCAATCGCCAAAGCATCCGGCACAGACATTGCACCAGCGCAGCAATTCCGACGGCATGGCCGAGGCGGGGGGAAACGTCGCAAATACGGGTTTCCAATGTCGGAAAGCTGGCGGAGGGGCGTAAGTCCCACCAGATTTTCGAGCTGTCCTCAATCACGCCGACATCCACCAAAGCCTGAACAGAGCGTTGGTATTCGTCCCAACTGTCGAGGGTCGGCGGGAGGCCAGTGCGGGGCAAGTTGTCAAAAATAGACAACCGATAGGACGCGAGGCCCGTATCATCCCCTTGCCAGAACGGCGAGGACACCGACAACGCAAGAAGGTGCGGCAAGAAGTAGGTCAGTTGCCCCATGAGATCAGCGCGCAGGGCATCATCATCCAAACCCACATGCACATGCATGCCGCAGATCAACATCCGTCGGCCCACGCCGCCCAGATCATCACGAAGCTGATTGTAGCGGTCTTTGTCGGTGTGGTGCTGTTCTTTCCAATCCGCTGACGGATGGCAGGACGCCGCGATTGGGGTCAATCCATATTTGGCGGCGCAATCGCGAATGGTACGCCGCAGATGCGCGAGATCCTCGAACGCGTCTGCAGCGGTCTTGCACACGCCGGTACCGACTTCGATTTGGCATTGCAGGAACTCGGGGCTGACCTGGCTGCCCAATAGGGATTGGCATTCGTCCATCATCGCGTCAGGTACCGTGGCCAGCGCGTGTGTTTTAATGTCGACCAGAAGATATTCTTCTTCGACCCCTATGGTGAAATCTGGTTCCGTCATTGTGCCCCCCCTTAAGTGACAGAGTGCAGACCCATCCAAGAAAACGCAATTCCAAAGCTGGGGCCGCGACAACGTGTAATATATTCAAGATTTGACATATATCATGGCACGCACCTTCCAGCGCTGGAAGGTTGTGCGGGCAACCAAAAAGAGGAGGCTTGCATGAAACGAATTATAGCCGTGTTTGCGATGGTTCTTGGCATCGCATTCGCAACCAGTTCTGCGATGGCACAAGAGGGTCCGAATGTAGGCGAGGGGCCGGGCCTGTTTATCAACTTGACCACCGATGATACCTGGGCCGCTGCCAAGGCAATCAGCTTTGGGCATCAGAAAGCGTTGGAAAACGGATACCGCGTTGCCATCTGGATGAACGTGCGTGCGGTTTATTTGGCAGACGAACGCCGCCCCAGCCACATTCATGGTCTGATGGCCGAAAGCGGCACGTCAATTCAGGATATGTTGGCCGCATTCATCGAGGACGGTGGGACCGTGTTGATGTGTCAGGCGTGTTCTGCAGCGGCAGGGCTAACGCTGGATGACTATATCGATGGCGTTGAAATGGGCAGCTGGCCGACCATCGAAGCGTGGTTGTTTGACCCTGAGGTGCAGACCCTGTCTTGGTAAGAAAGACGTCTAAACAGAAACGCCGCGTCCATTCGGGCGCGGCGTTTTGCTGTAGAGGGGCAGTTACAGAAGTCGGACTTGCGTGCCCACTTCAACGACTGAAAACAGCTCTGCGATGTGTTCGTTATAGAGCCCGATACAACCCGATGAGCTTTGGCGGCCAATCTTGCGGGTGTCATGGGTCCCGTGGATCAGATAGGCGGGCCAATCGAGGTACATTGCGTGCGTTCCAAGCGGATTGCCTGGCACACCACCTTCAATGCTTTGGGGTAGATCAGGATCGCGTTCGCGCATGGATGCTGTTGGGGTCCAGCTTGGGCCAACGCGCTTACGTACAATCTGCGAATAGCCGCGTCGTGTGAGCTCTTCGGAAATTGGTACGGAGGACGGGTACAAACGATATGTGCCATCCGCTGCCCAGTAGTGCAAAGCACGGCTGGCTATATCCGCAAGAATTGCGCCATTCCCGAGCGCGCTAAAATGGTCCTGCCATTCTTGCGTGACGAACGAGGACGAATTGCGCTCTGGTGCATCTTGGGCCGCCAAGACGGAGGGGGCCGTCAAAAGGGACGGAGTCGCCAATGCGGCTGCCCCACCAATTAAAAAGCTACGTTTCGTCTGCATGCTTTGCTCCATTTGTTTGTCCCTCTGGTGTCACATGAAGAGGGTCGGATCAATCCGTGCGGTGTCACAATCGCTTGAGGCTGTCGGACGTTTAACTAACGGTAATTGATCCGCGCATGTTGCCATGAGGGCGACAGCGATAGTCGAACGTTCCGGCGGAGCCAAATGTCAGGCTGGCGCTTTCACCCGATCCAATGAGACCAGTATCAAAGTTATTGCCGTTGCTTTCCCATGCGCTGTGACGAACGCGGTCTTCGTTGACCCAAGTGATGGTGTCGCCAACAGAAACCGTCAAGTTTGGGGGGGAGAATTGCATATTCTTTATCGTAACTGTGTGTGTGGTTTGGGCCTGTGCTGTCGTGGCCAAAACGGGCAAGGCGGCCAGTGTCGCGGCCCCCATGTGCATAAATTCGCGGCGTGTTTTCGTCATATTATGTCCTTCTCAAAATAATTGCCGTCACGTTGAGCTGTCCCTTGGAGTAACGCAAGGACTTGCGTTTGGGTCTCACCTGAATGTTATGTGCTCCACATTCAATCTGACTACGCAGGGGCGTCCTCGGCAAGTCGATCTATCAAGGACACAAGATCGGCCCGTGGGCCGCCCAGAATGTCCAAGGCTTCATTCAATGTGAACGCGGCGCGTATGATCGCTGTCTTCGACCCTTCCCAAGGCTTTCGAGCCATTTCGGCCATTTCGGCGGGGGGGCCTTCTGGGGCATAAAAAACGAACAATTGCTCGCCGTCCTCTTGCGGGTAAATGTCGGCCAGTTGCGCCATGAACGCAAAGTATTTGGGGTAATCAATATCGTAACTGGCGACTCGGCTGAAGTCGAAGAAATGCGGCAAGCCCGGTTCCAGTGTGGGTTCTTTTGCAAATCGCGTCGCCGCGCAGATCAGATCGTCGGCGGTGATGTGGCCTTGGTAATAAATGAATGCCAGTGAAGGATTGCTTAGAAATTGATAATCGATCGGCATAACGTCTCTCACCCCGCCTCGTGCGCCCAGGATTGGGTGCCTTTCTACATTAGCCTTTAATCGCCGCCATGGGTGAGATTTTTGTGAATCTGCTGCATGAAGGCAGGCGACCCAGTTTTTCGCATGCCAAACGTGCGGTTGTTTAGCGGATGATCAATTGTTTTGCCTTTTGCCTTCTTGACAGGCACGGGGGCCAAGAGCGTAGGCTAGTGATACCGAAAACATAAGGAATCTGCCATGCTCGTATCCCAAATCCTCAAGTCTAAGGCACAAGACGGCGTGTTGACTTTGACGTCAGGCTCATCAGTTGGTGAAGCCGCCGAAGTCATGTCATCCAAGAGGATCGGTACGATTGTGGTGAGTGACGATGGTGGTGCAACGGCAGCTGGTATTTTGTCGGAACGCGATATTGTGCGTAATTTGGGTGCTTCCGGGACGTCCTGCCTGACGGGGACGATCGGGGATATGATGACCAAAAAGCTCGTGACGTGCAGCCCATCGGACACGTCACTTTCCGTTCTGGAAAGCATGACCGAAGGTCGATTCCGGCACATGCCTGTTCTTGAAGACGGCAAACTGGTTGGTTTGGTGTCCATTGGCGATGCGGTCAAAGCACGGCTCGCGGAATTGGCGATGGAAAGAGATGCCCTTGAAGGCATGGTCATGGGCCACTAGAACGCCTGCCAACACGGGGAGGCGAGGAAAGACACCTCGCATTGGCTTTTTGGGGAACATCTATGCGTATCGGTCTTTATCCAGGGACGTTTGATCCCGTAACACTCGGGCATTTGGACATTATCCAGCGGGCCTGTTCGCTCGTGGATAAGCTGGTCATCGGCGTTGCGATTAACCGCGACAAGGGGCCAATGTTTTCCTTAGAAGAACGTGTGGCGATGATTGAACAGGAATGCGCAGAGCTGTCTTCCAAGACTGGGTGCGAGATCGTCGCGCATCCGTTTGAAAACCTGCTGATCGATTGCGCAAAAGATGTCGGGGCATCTATTATTGTGCGCGGTCTTCGGGCTGTGGCTGATTTTGAGTACGAATATCAAATGGTTGGCATGAACCGCCAATTGGACGCCAGCGTTGAAACCGTGTTCTTAATGGCCGATGCCCAACATCAGGCGATTGCCAGTAAGTTGGTCAAGGAAATCGCGCGGCTCGACGGGGATGTCAGTAAGTTTGTCCCCTCGGCAGTCAATGTCGCGCTTAAAGAACGGTTGCAAAAGACATCCTGAAACGAAAACACCCCACCGATTGACGGGCGGGGCGTTGAATGTCTGTAAAGCCGTATGTTGGCTTAGCCGTAAACTGCGCGCGTTGCGATCTTGTCAGCGTCGGATGGGAAAATTCCGAGGTCTTCAATCGCGCGTTCTGTTGGCAAATGTGCGATTGCGTCACGTGTCCGGTTGTAAGCTGCACGTTTTGCGAGGCGGTCACGGAGTGTGTTCATCAATGTCATGTCTATCTCCTTGGTTCGGTTTGTATGTTGTCTTGCCATTGAACATAGGGATGCTGCGCTGCAGCGGTAGCGCTAAAATTTCAAAGCCCGCTATGCGTTGAGTGCATGGGTGTGTCTTAACCTATTGAAAATATTTAATTTCGTTTCTCTGACGATCAACGTTAAACTCTGAAACAAAAAAGACCTCCCGATTGGGAGGCCTTTTTAGAATTTAATCGAGGGCGGACTTTAGATCAATTTGCCCATAGCAACGGCTGTGTCGCTCATCCGGTTGGAGAAGCCCCATTCGTTGTCATACCACGTCAGGATACGAACCATGTCGCCTTCCATGACCTTGGTTTGGTCCATGTGGAAAGTGGACGACGCCGGGTCGTGGTTGAAATCACAGCTCACCATCGGGAGGTCCGTATAGGCCAGTACGCCTTTCAGCGGGCCGTCTGCCGCAGCGCGGATGGCGGCGTTTACTTCTTCCACGGTTGTGTCGCGGGTTGGTTCGAACGTCAGGTCTACAGCCGATACATTTGGAGTAGGGACGCGGATTGCGACGCCGTCCAGTTTGCCCGCCAGTTCAGGCAGGACGAGGCCAACAGCCTTGGCTGCACCAGTGGATGTCGGGATCATGGACAAAGCCGCGGCGCGGGCGCGGTAGAGGTCTTTATGCATGGTATCCAGCGTCGGCTGATCGCCGGTATAGCTGTGGATCGTTGTCATGAAGCCTTTTTTGATGCCGATTGCATCGTTGAGGACTTTAACAACAGGGGCCAAGCAGTTCGTTGTGCATGATGCGTTGGACACGACGATATCGTCAGATGTCAAAAGGTGGTCGTTCACACCGTAAACGATTGTTTTGTCCGCGTCTTTGCCTGGAGCAGAGATCAGCACGCGGCTTGCGCCGTTTTCAAGGTGCGCTTGGCAGGCTTCTTTGCTTGTGAAGATACCTGTGCATTCCATTACGATGTCGACGTCGCCCCAAGGTAGGTCAGCAGGGTTGCGCAAGGCTGTGACGCGTATTGGGCCACGGCCAACATCGATGGTGTCTTCGGTGGTTGTTACCTTTGCAGGGAAACGGCCATGAACGGAATCAAACTGCAATAGGTGCGCGTTTGTCTCAACAGGGCCAAGATCGTTGATGGCGATGACTTCGATGTCAGTGCGGCCGGATTCGATAATGGCGCGCAAGATATTGCGGCCGATGCGGCCAAAGCCGTTGATTGCTACTTTTACGGTCATGGGAGCCTCCACAGTTTGGTCAGCGAAACGTGGCGTCGGAATGCAGCCACTGTTGGCGCTAACATCCCCAAAATCGCGAGAAGGTCAACCCATGGAGGAGTTTTAGCGCCAGATCGCGAGATAGTTGATCAATTCGATACCTTTTTTGGCAAGGAACACCCCTGCATCAAGATGCAGGACGTAATGGTCCAGTACAAAGAACCCTACGATGAGCAGGATAAGGATGATCGAAAGTTTAGTGGTCATGGACCCACTGCGTACATCTTTCCGTCAGCATATTGAAGGCGAATTTCGATTAGCTCCAAGCCGCCTGATGCAGTGCGGTCGTAAATCTTTGCCGAATAGCCTGGTGTGATTGCGGGCCAGTAGGACGGCAGAGGCGGGTTCGGAGGGATGATTGGAGTGCGATTGACTGGTGGGGTCGTGTCGGGTGCATCGTCAGGCGGAGGAGTAGGGGCTGGCTGCACCGTGGGGCGCTCGGGATACGTGCGGGGCGGTTGTTCAACGCGGGTGGCGACTGAAAGTTGGCTTGCGTTTGGGTCGACTGTAATGGTTTCGTTTCCGTCAAGATCGACTAGGATTGAAACGCCTTGGTAGGTTCCGAAGCGTTCGAAGTGAGCCGCGCGTTTGTTCTGTTGATCAAACCACCGCAGTGAGATCCAGATCATGAGAATCGCAACGGCCGCCAAAAGGCGAAGGATCAGTAGAATTTTTAACCGGCGCCGCATGTGGAAGACATCCGGCCCGAGGTTTTCTCCGGTCCGAATGGCCGAATGAGCCGCTGCGACGCGGGCGCGTTTTATTGAAGTGTCGTGGATCGATGTCGTGGGCCAGTAGTCCCGCCCACTAAGGAGCAATCCAAAGACGTTTCGAGGCGTGTAGCCGATCAATATGAGAAAGGAGAAGATGGCTGTAACTAGGGCGAGAAGGCTATAACCCGCATCGTGGTGTTCAAACGCCGAGTAGATAAGAGATGCGGCCAGCCCAAAACTGCCAAAACCCAGCGCCGTCCGCAGGTAGCTGCGAATTAGCTTTTGTTTCAGCAACGCTTTCGCGTCGATCATGAGATATTTGTCGGTTGAAATATCAGCCAAAGGAGCCTCCGTTGACCGGAGACCTATCATTGCTTTCGGGCGAAACTTTGACCTAGTTCAAGCGGCCCATGTGTGCGGCAACGTCAGCCATCCGAACGCTAAAGCCCCATTCATTGTCATACCAGGCCAGCACGCGAACGGTGCGTCCGCCGATGACCTTGGTTTGGTCAGGCGCAAAGATCGAGGAGTGCGGCGTGTGGTTGAAGTCGATCGAAACTTTGGGTTCCGGATCGTATGACATGACCATGCCCATGTGACCGGAGCACGCTTCTGCGACGACTTCGTTTACGTCTGCAACGGTCACGTCTTTGGCAGCTTCAAATGTCAGATCAACACAAGACACGTTCGGAGTAGGGACCCGCATCGCGGTGCCGTCCAGTTTGCCGGCCATTTCAGGCAGCACGAGGGAGAGGGCTTTTGCGGCGCCTGTGGACGTCGGGATCATGGCCATCGCAGCAGCGCGCGCGCGGTATAGATCGCTGTGGCGGCGGTCCAATGTCGGCTGATCACCTGTGTAGCTGTGAATTGTCGTCATCAAGCCGCGATCAATGCCGATTGAATCGTTCAACACTTTAACAAGCGGCGCGAGGCAGTTTGTCGTGCAGGACCCGTTGGACACCATGCGGTCCTGTTTTTCCAGATCGCGGTGGTTCACGCCGTAAACGATGGTTTTGTCGACATTCGTTGCGGGGGCAGAGATCAAAACCTTGCCCGCACCGCGGTCGAGGTGAACTTTAGATTTCTCACCGTCGTTGAACTGACCTGTGCATTCCAGAACCACATCGCAACCCTCCCAGTCCAATTCGGTAGGATCGTATGTAGACATCATGTCGATTGGGCCGCGTCCAAGGTCGAGCTTGCCGTCATTGACCGTAATTTCACCCGGGAAGCGACCGTGAACACTGTCATAACGCAGCAGGTGCGCATTGGTTTCGACCGGGCCTGTCGCGTTGATCTTGACGACTTGAATGTCGTTACGCGCGCTTTCAGCGATATGAGACAGCGTGCAGCGGCCAATTCGGCCAAATCCGTTGATACCTACAGTGACGGTCATGTCTGATTTCCCTCAGGTTTTCGATTTGCCTCGTTCTAGGGGGATGCTGTGCTGTGACCAAGGGAAATATGACTATCTTTCAGCATGTTAGCGTTAACCGTGCCGTGTTACGACAGGTTTGCGCTAACACTTTTGGGGCGCAGCGGGACGTTTGCGCTAACCGTTGGTGCAGCTGCAGCATTCTTGCAGCCGCAAAGAATCAGCATGGCGTCAATGACCCCTGTACCCACGTCAGGCCTTGCGGCCCGCGCTGTGATGGCTAATTTGGCGCAACACCAGTTGGAGACTTAAAGATGAGCGGTTTGATTGCCCTGTTAGATGATGTTGCGGCGCTGACGCGGATTGCAGCGACGAGTATTGATGACGTCGCAGGCATGGCAGCCAAAGCAGGGACCAAGGCGGCCGGTGTCATCATTGATGATGCTGCGGTCACACCGAAATACGTCACGGGCCTAAACCCAAAGCGTGAACTGCCGATCATCTGGAAAATCGCACGTGCGTCTTTCTTTAGTAAACTCGTGATCCTGCTTCCGGTGGCGATGCTGCTTAAGGCCTTTGCACCAGTGCTGTTGATCCCGCTGTTGATGCTGGGCGGTCTTTATCTATGTTTTGAGGGCGCCGAGAAAATCTATCACGTGTTGGTGCCCCATGGGGATTCCCACGTAGAGGCGGATATGGATGTCGGTGATCCGGCACATCTGGAAGAAACCCGCGTCAAAGGCGCGATCAAAACCGATTTCATTTTGTCTGCAGAAATCATGACGATTTCGCTGAACAGTATTGTCGAAGAATTCCCCGAAGCGAGCCTCATGCTGCAAGGCATGACGCTTGCTGCGGTGGCCATTGCGATTACCATCGTTGTCTACGGAACGGTCGCTTTGATCGTTAAGATGGATGACGTCGGCGCATGGTTCGCGTTGAACGGCAAGACGGGTTTTGGTCGGTCTTTGGGCAAAGGTCTGGTGCACGGGATGCCGCATCTTCTGACGGTTCTGTCCGTTGTCGGAACGGCGGCGATGCTTTGGGTCGGTGGATCGATCATTGTACACGGCCTGCATGACAGCGCGTTCTTGGGGTGGGCACAGCCTTACGGCTTTATCAAAGATCTGTCTCATACGATTGCGGGCGACAGTGGCTTTGGCAATTGGGCTGTGACGGCCTTTGCGGACGGGGTGCTTGGGTTGGCTGTCGGGTTGGTCCTAATCCCGATCGTGACCCGTGTGATTGCCCCGCTCTTTGGTGGTGGCAAAGCGGCGCATTAAACGGCGCGTGAGTCAGTACACCTGAGACTGTGAATAGGACTGCTGGATATCGGCATCGTAGCGGTCATCGTATCCGGTGTCAGAAAAAACGCAGGCACGACCGCACAGTTGGCGCGTGCTGCGGGTGGCATAGTCATTCAGCCAAACACGTCCGCCCGGCGTTGAGACATAGCCGTTTATGCCGTAGTTGAAATCCCCCTGCAGATCGATCCCAGACGGTATTTCGCCCCTCAGGCGCGGGGAATAAGCGCCGTGGGTGTGATAGCTGGCAAGGATACCGGTGCCGATCTGGGGCTCGTTCATTTCACAGCCCGTGCGCGTGCCGGCAACAGGGACAGTGGCTTGCAACTGGCCGAATTGATCCTGCCAGATATAGCCGCAGTATTCACGCTTTTCGGCAATAGATACGGTTTGCAATCCGTTCAGAACACCAATCGCGAACTGGTCAACCGCGAACCCTGTCGGCGATCCCGCTGCAACCACACTAAAGCCCGCGTTGCCAGGTTGAAGCCCCGACGGGGTCACTTGCTGGGAATTAAGCCCCACTTGAGGGGCGCAGGCCGTCATTGCGAGGACGGCGGTGGTTAGCAGAGCGGCAATGCGGATCATAATGTGGCCTCCTCTTTGCGCTATGCTAACAGACATGAAACGGGCCACAATCCAGAGCATCGCCCGGAACCGTGGCCCGCACATCGTTTAGCCGAGAAGGTCGCGCACTTTTTGTGCGGTTGCTTCTGCGGTGATGCCGAACTTTTCGAACAGTTCTGGGGCAGGGGCGGACGCACCGAAGCTGTCCATACCAATGAACCCAGCTTTGGCTTCACGGCCACGTTCGCCGAGCAACCATTTGTCCCAACCAAGACGCACGCCAGCTTCGATAGCGACGCGCACAGGGCCACCTGGCAACACGCGCTTACGGATGCTTTCGTCTTGCGCCTCAAAGAGTTCCCAACATGGCATGGACACAACGCGTGTCCCGATGCCTTCGGCCTCAAGGATGTCACGCGCGGCCATCGCAACCGCGACCTCAGAACCTGTCGCCATTAGGATCGCTTGGCGTTTGCCGTTTTCGGCGTCAGCCAGAACATATGCACCTTGTGCGGTCATGTTCTTGGTTTTGTGATCCGTGCGAACAACTGGCAGCCCCTGACGGGACAGGCACAAGACGGATGGCGTGGTTTTGGATGTCAGGGCAAGTTCCCAAGCCTCGGCAACTTCAACGCTGTCGGCTGGGCGGAATGTGTTGGTGTTCGGCGTCGCGCGTAGCATGGCGAGGTGCTCAACCGGCTGGTGTGTCGGGCCGTCTTCGCCAAGACCGATGGAATCGTGCGTCATAACGTAGACCGTTGGCACGTTCATCAAGGCAGACAGACGCATGGCGCCACGGGCGTAGTCCGTGAAACACATGAATGTGCCGCCGTAGGGGCGGATACCGCCGTGTAGGACCATACCGTTCATCGCGGCGGCCATACCGTGCTCACGGATGCCGTAGTGAATGTAGCGGCCATCGCGGTTGTCTGGTGTGAACACGCCCATGTCAGCTGTTTTGGTGTTGTTGGAGCCTGTTAGGTCAGCAGATCCGCCTACAGTTTCCTGCATGATCGGGTTGATCACTTCCAGCACGCTTTCGGAGCTTGAACGCGTCGCAGCCTTCTTGCCAGCTTCAGACGCCTGTTTCTTGAACGCTTTGATTGTTGCGGACAGTTTCTTTGGGGCCTCAAGGGCGAAGGCACGGTTGAATTCGTCTTGCTTGGCTTTGCTCAACTTAGCGAATTGGGCGTTCCATTCTGCACGGGCTTCCCCGCCGCGTGTGCCCATGGCTTCCCACTGGGATTTAACATCCGCTGGGATTTCAAAGGGGCCGTAGTTCCAGCCATAGGCTGCTTTGGCGGCTGCCATTTGGTCTGCATCCGTCAAAGCGCCGTGACCTTTGGATGTATCCTGTGCTGCGTGTCCCAAAGCGATATGGGTCTTGCAGGAGATCATGGACGGGCGCGGATCGTTTTTGGCGGCAACGATCGCTTCGTCGATCGCGACAGGGTCGTGGCCGTCGATTTCCAGAACATGCCAACCGGACGCCTCGAAACGTGCGCTCTGATCGGTGATGTCGGCCATATCGACAGTGCCGTCGATGGTGATGTTGTTGTTGTCAAAGAAGCAGATCAGGTTGCCGAGCTTTTGCATGCCAGCAAGGCCGATGGCCTCTTGGGATACGCCTTCCATCAGGCAGCCGTCGCCTGCGATGACGTAGGTGTGGTGGTTGATGACGTTCTTGCCAAAGCGTGCGCGCAGGATTTCTTCTGCAATCGCAAAGCCAACCGAGTTCGCAATCCCCTGACCAAGCGGGCCAGTTGTGGTCTCGATGCCTTCCATGTGGCCGTATTCAGGGTGACCCGCTGTGCGTGCGCCCCATTGGCGGAAGTCTTTGAGCTGTTGCAGCGTGGCCTGTTCGTACCCTGTGAGGTGCAGCAGGGAGTAGAGCAACATTGAGCCGTGGCCCGCAGACAGGATAAAGCGGTCACGGTCGGCCCAGTTTGGTGCTTTTGGGTCAAAACGCAGGTGGTTTTGGAACAACACAGTCGCTACGTCTGCCATGCCCATCGGCATGCCTGAGTGGCCGGAATTGGCGGCCGCAACGGCGTCCAATGTAAGGGTCCGGATCGCGGCGGCGCGCATCCAGTGCTCGGGGTGGGCGGTGCGAAGGGCTTGGATGTCCATGATGGCGGTCCTTGATGCTGCTGGTATTGGCTTTGTAAGCCTCATATCAGGGCGGCCCCCAAGATCAAGGCGACACCGCCATCGCATGAAAGCTGCATTGTATCGCTATGATAACGAACAACTTTCATCGTTTGATGCTTTGGGGTGCATGGCTTAGTCTGGGGGGAACTGGGCGCGATTCGTGAATGAAGCCCATATTCAGCGGTTGTTTGGTGTGTCTTGATGGTACATGCGGCGGCCGGAAAGGACAGGCAAATGAGCGAACTTTCCCAACTCGAAACCCGTATTTCAGCGGCGCTGGACCGGATCAAGCAAGGTGTCGAAGGCCTAGAAGCCCCTTCAGCGGCCCCAGAGGCGCCAGCGCCGGACGCGGCGGCGAGCGGACGGGTCGTTGAACTCACTGCGATGCTCGACGATGAGAAAACAGCGAATGCGCAGCTCGAAGAGCGCGTGAAGCTTCTGAAAGAACGCCAAGACGGCAAACTTGCGGAACTTGAAAGCAACGTAGACGCAGGGCGGTCGCGGTCGGCTCGTATGGATCGTGAATTGCAGCGGTTGCGTCAGGTCAACGCCGAGTTGCGTGACATCAATAGCCAGTTGCGCGAAGCCCTCTCCGATGGGGTGAGCGAGCCGCATTTGGTCAACAAAGCCATGCTTGCCGAACTCGAGGCCCTGCGCGCAACCCGTGCCGCGGATGCCGCAGAGATGGATTCGATCCTAGAAGAGCTGACACCGATCATTGAAAAGGAGGCCAGCGATGCCACAGGTTGAGATCACCATCGGAGGCCGTAGTTTCGAAGTCGCTTGTCAGGAGGGCGAAGAACAGTTCCTCATGACAGCCGCTGCTATGCTTGACGTTGAGGCGTCATCCTTGTCCACACAGATCGGACGCATGCCCGAAAGCCGGATGCTTTTGATGGCGGGTCTATTGTTGGCGGACCGCACGGCGGGACTTGAAGACAAAGTGCGCGAGGCCGAAGGCAAGCTGGCGCAGGTTCAGGCGCAGCTTGAAAGCAAAGGCACAACAACCGAGCGTGTCGAAGTGCCTGTTGTTCCGGCTGAAACTGTTGAAAGCCTGACAGAACTTGCCCGTCAGGCCGAATATCTTGCCGAAGAGATCGAAGGGCGGTCTGCCTAAACGCTAATTGTTCGCCGCCGCAATCGCGGCGACGTTTGCGGCGTTGTAGTCCACACCGATATAGTCAAACGCCCGCGCCAGCTCACCAGAGCTGGCGGCGGTGAGGATCGTGTAGGCATCCGAGAAATACTGACCGTTGATAAACACCACCGGAAGATCAAACCCGAGCGAGCTCGCGCGAACCATGCGTTCTAGGTCGGGCTGTCCCGTCAGGTTGACCGTGTGGAATTCGATTTCAGAGAACGTCAGAATATCGTTCGCCGCTTGCGCCGCCGCGTCCTGCTCAAGCATGAACAGAACGGCGGTGTGGGCGTCGATGATATCCTCTAACTCTTCGTATTCCTCTTCCATGTCAGAGGCTTATGCGTTCGCTTCGCGGATTTTGTCAGCGGCGTCCTGATCGAACGTCACGCCGTTTTCGCTGAACAATGTGTCGAGCTCACCGGACAGGGTCATCTCTGTGATGATGTCGCAACCGCCTACGAATTCGCCTTTGACGTAAAGCTGCGGAATTGTCGGCCAGTCAGAGTAATCCTTGATGCCTTGGCGCAGGGTTTCATCAGCCAGCACGTTCACGTCTTCAAATTCAACGCCCATGAAGTTCAACACACCTGCGACGCGGGACGAGAACCCGCACTGCGGCATGGATTTGGTGCCTTTCATGAAAAGCACAACGTCGTTGTTTGTGACGGTATCTTTGATCTGTGTTTCAGCAGTCATGTCTTGTCCTTCTTGCGGGCTTTCGCAGGCATCATAGCCTGTGCGTGTTTATTTGGGTCTTTGGTGTGGCGGATGGTGATGGTTTGGCTTGTCCCCATTGAGTTGTGGGCGGGCATGTGGATTTGTCGAACGGTATCTCCTTTGCCCGGAGCGGTGCCGCGTTGGGGTTTCTCGCCCCATTTACGTGGGTTGCCAAGAACAACAACGAAAAGCAGCACCACAAGCAAAAGGCAGAGAGACAGTACGATTAAATTGCCGCTGTTCGTTGAAAGACTTCCTAATCCCTTTTCTTAGCAATCTTTTGATTGGCGTTTGTGATGTCGAGTTCTTCCATCCCGGTGTAACCCTTCAGCGATTTCGGGTCGGGTTTCATATGGCTGAGAGGGCGACGGTGGCGATTGGCGAGCCAATCGTCAGCAAGGATCCCAATCACAAGCACGACGCCTGCAAATGTGATCCAGCCCAGCATCACTCAGGTGCCTTTGTTGTCAGGGCCAATGCGTGCAAATCGCCGTTGCTGCCGTCCATCTTGCCTTTGAGCGCTGCGTAAACGGCGCGCTGTTGTTGCACGCGGTTCTTGCCCGCAAAGCTCGCGTCGATGACTTCGGCGGCAAAATGCGCGCCGTCGTCACCTTGTACGGTGATTGCTGCGTCTGGAAACGCGTCCCGCAGGAGCGTTTCGATTTCTGGTGCTGTGATCGCCATTGGTGTGTCCTGTATTTCTTACTTAAATGTAGGCACAGGGCGTGCCTGCGACAAGCCCGTTGGGGCCGACTTACGCAAACGTGTCCGCAAAAGTTGCGCGGAACTGTGCGGCAAGATCGGCCAAAGGCGCAGATGTGGCACCGAATGTTACGTGATCGCCACCGAATTTCCCAACCGTTTGAAGCGGTACGCCAGCCTTACCAGCCGCGATCATCAGCGCCTCGGCCTTGTCGAAGTTACAGGCGATCAGGTAGCGCGCTTGGTCTTCGCCAAACAGGGTCGGGGTGTCGTCGGCGTCTAGCGTCACACCCGTTTCCGCGGCTTCGGCCATTTCAAACGCCGCAAGTGCAAGACCACCGTCAGCGAGGTCCGTGCAAGCATCAATCCATTCAGCGTTGTCGCGGATAAAGTCTCCGTGGAGCTTTTCAGCTGCCAGATCTACAGTTGGCGCATCGCCGTCTTCGCGGTTGTAGGCTTCGGCGAGAAGGGCGGACTGGCCAAGGTGGCCGTGCGTTTCACCGATCAGCAGCGCAACGTGCCCTTCGCGGGCAACGCCTGCGATGATGTCATCTGCGTGCTTTAGAAGACCGACCGCACCGATTGTTGGCGTTGGTAAAATGCCAGTGCCGTCGGTTTCGTTGTAAAGAGACACGTTGCCAGACACGATTGGCATATCCAGCGCGATACATGCAGCACCAATACCTTTAATGGCACCAACAAACTGGCCCATGATTTCTGGTTTTTCAGGGTTGCCGAAGTTCATATTGTCTGTCGTTGCCAGTGGCTTAGCGCCGACAGATGTCAGATTGCGGTAGGCTTCTGCGACCGCTTGAGCACCGCCCATTTCTGGGTTCGCTTTGACGTAGCGCGGGGTCACGTCTGATGTAAATGCAATCGCCTTCTCTGTGCCGTGAACGCGCACAATACCAGCGCCGAGGCCCGGTGTGCGGACCGTGTCGGCCATCACTTGGCTGTCGTACTGTTCATAAACCCACTGTTTGCCCGCGTAGTTCGGAGAGGCCAGCAAGGATTTCAACCCGTCGATTGGGTCGATGCCCGGGACGTCAGCCATTGGTTCGGCTGCAGGTGTTTCCACCCATGGACGGTCATATTCAGGTGCAGAGCCGGACAGAGTGGCAAGCGGCAAGTCTGCCTTCACTTCGCCGTTGTGGAGGATCAAGAAACGGTCTTCGGCGATGGTTTCGCCCACAATCGCAAAATCGAGGTCCCACTTCACGAAAACAGCGCGGGCTTCAGCCTCAAGTTCCGGTTTCAGAACCATCAGCATGCGTTCTTGGGACTCAGACAGCATCATTTCGTAGGCTGTCATGTTTTCTTCGCGCTGCGGCACGTCTTCTAGGTTCAGCTTAACGCCAAGCCCACCTTTGTCGCCCATTTCAACGGCAGAACAGGTCAGGCCAGCGGCGCCCATGTCTTGAATGGAAATAACCGCGCCAGTTGCCATCAGTTCCAACGTCGCTTCCATCAGGCGTTTTTCGGTGAACGGGTCACCAACCTGAACGGTGGGGCGTTTTTCTTCGATTGTGTCATCAAATTCCGCAGAGGCCATGGTCGCGCCACCAACGCCATCACGGCCGGTTTTTGCGCCAAGGTAAACAACGGGCATGCCGATGCCGGATGCCGCAGAATAGAAAATTTTGTCTGTATCAGCCAAACCAGCCGCAAACGCGTTTACAAGGCAGTTGCCGTTATACGCAGGGTGGAAGCGTACTTCGCCGCCAACAGTCGGAACACCAAAACAGTTGCCGTAGCCACCGACACCTTCAACAACACCGTGCACAAGCTGGCGGGTTTTGTGGTGATCGGGTTCACCGAACGACAGCGAGTTCATCGCCGCAATCGGGCGTGCGCCCATTGTGAAAACATCGCGCAGGATGCCGCCAACGCCCGTCGCCGCGCCCTGATAGGGTTCGATATAGCTGGGGTGGTTGTGGCTTTCCATTTTGAAAACAACACACTGGCCGTCGCCGATATCGACGATGCCTGCGTTTTCACCGGGGCCGCAAACAACCTGTGGACCTTCGGTTGGAAGGGTGCGTAGCCATTTTTTGGAGGATTTGTAAGAACAATGTTCGTTCCACATCGCGCTGAAAATACCGAGTTCTGTGAACGTCGGCTCGCGGCCAATAATCTCAAGAATGCGGTCGTATTCGTCAGGGCTTAGCCCGTGAGAAGAGATCAGGTCTGGCGTGATGGTTGGTTCTTGCATGTGGGTCCCCGTGCTGGCTTGGGCGTCGTTTAATCCAAGGGGCGGTCAGGGGCAACGGGGAAGGAGAAAACGCCGCATAACTATGGGCAAGGCGGTTCGGCGTTGCCTAGTTGGCAAGTGTTACCAAGCCGGTGCTTCAAATCTGAATTGGGAAAACGGGGCCCTAGAAAAAGAAACGCCGGGCACAAGGCCCGGCAAAGTCCAACAGGGAGGTATAAAGCGGCTATGCCACTCTATATGAGATTAAATAAATGGCAGCGATGAGTCGATCAAGATCAAATGACCACATTGCGCGCAGACCCGCTATGCGTGTGGCGCAAGGGTCACGGCTATATTATCTCGGATCGAGCGCGACCTTTACGCGATGATGGAACCTGCTTCGCGGATTTTCCGGCGGTGGGAGATGATCTCGTCCTGAACAAAATCGCGGAACGCCATGATCCGTTTGGATTGCCGCAGTTCTTCGGGATAGGCGAGGAACACCGGCACTTCGCCGCTTTCGATATCGGGCAAGACCCGAACAAGCTCTGGGAAATCTTCGATGACGTAATCAGGCATGACGCCAATCCCAAGATCCGATATCACTGCCTGTAACACACCGAAGTAGTTGTTAACGTGTAATAAGTTTGGCTTGTCATAGGCCAGCAAATGCTGAACAAGCGTTGCACCCGCAGACACTTGGAACGCATTGGGGCTTTGGCAGATCAGGCGATGCGCCCCGATTTGTTCTATCTTGTCGATCGGTTTGGTTTTGTCGAGGTAAGCCTGCGACGCATAGAGACGCATCCGGACAGACATCAGTTTCTTGCGAATAAGGTCGGCCTGGGATGGTTCTTTCATCCGGATCGCGACGTCTGCTTCGCGCATGGGCAAATCCAGAACACGTTCTTCCAGCATTAAATCGATATTCAGATCAGGGTATTTTTCATAAAGTGCGGGCAGGCGGGGTGCGAGCCAAAGAGTGCCAAAGCCGGTTGTTGTTGTAACTTTCAGTTCACCGAACACTTCTTCGGCGCTATCTTTGATCCGAGCGCTTGCGGCTTCTAAGCGGTGCGACATGGATTTGGTCGCATCAAACAGCAGCTCACCCTGTTCGGTCAGGATCAACCCGCGTGCGTGACGGTGAAACAGAATTGTCGAGAGCGATTCCTCAAGCGCGCGAATCTGGCGCGACACGGCGGATTGCGACAAATGCAAAGTCTCGCCCGCGTGGGTCAAAGACCCTGCGTCCGCAACGGCGTGAAATATTCTTAGCTTATCCCAGTCCATCGGGTATCCTTGTTGCATTGGTTTACGCTCACACTGTTGCACTTGTTACGGGGGTATTATGTCTGTTTCAGTTCGTGATGTCAGGCAGAAATAGCTTTCAAAGGTCAGAAAACGTGACCTATCGTGGCATTAAAGCGGCATCACGTTGGGAGGCGTTTGATGGCACATCGTGAAATTAGTCTAAATGATCGCTTCGATCTGAGCAAAACGCAGGTGCTTTTGAACGGCACGCAGGCGTTGGTTCGCTTGATGCTGATGCAAAAGGCCCGAGATACGCAGGCAGGTCTGAACACGGCCGGATATGTGACGGGCTATCGTGGCTCTCCACTGGGGGCGGTCGATCAGCAGATGGACCGCGCACAAGCTGATCTCGCGGCGTCTGACATCTTGTTTCAACCCGGATTGAACGAAGACTTGGCCGCGACAGCACTTTGGGGAAGCCAGCAGGCCGAGTTGCGCGGCGAGGGGACCCATGATGGCGTGTTCGGGCTTTGGTACGGCAAAGGCCCCGGTGTAGATCGATCCGGTGACGTGATGCGCCACGCCAATATGGCGGGCACGTCGCCCCATGGCGGTGTCGTTATGGCGATGGGGGATGATCACACGGGCGAAAGCTCGACCACTTTGCACCAATCTGACGGGGCGATGATTGAGGCCTACATGCCCATCGTATCGCCCGCTGGCGTTCAAGAGGTCATGGACTACGGCCTTTATGCTTACGCGTTGTCACGGTTTTCTGGCAATTGGGTTGGCCTGAAGACGATGAAGGACACGATCGAGGTCACAAGTGTGGTGAACGGCGACCCGCATCGGTTGGGTTTTGTGCAGCCCGAATTCGAAATGCCGGATGGTGGGGTGAATATTCGCCTGATTGACACACCTGCTGATCAAGAAGCCCGCGCAATCGACTACAAACGCTTTGCCGCACAGGCTTTTGCGCGCGCCAACCGGATCGACAAGGTGATCTGGCCGCGCGAGGGCGCAAAGATCGGGTTTGTTGCTGCCGGTAAAAACTGGCTCGATCTGGTGCATGCGATGTCCCTGCTGGGCGTAGATGAGGCCGAAGGCAAACGGATGGGCATTTCCCTTTATAAGGTTGCACAGGTCTGGCCGTTGGACGTCGAGAGCTTCAATGAATGGGCCGCTGATCTAGACCTGATCGTTGTGGTCGAAGAGAAACGCAAACTGATTGAAACACAGATCAAGGAAGCGCTGTTTGATGATCGTAGAAATCGGCGGGTATATGGTTGGCACAAAGGCGACGCTTGGGAAAATGGTCGTCAGATCGAATTGTTCCCGACGCGCTATGCGCTGGACCCGATCTGGATCGCCGAAAAGATCGGCCCGATCCTAACTGAAGAAGGCTGTGGATCAGCGGCGATTGAGGCTGGGTTGGCCAAACTGGACGCCGCAAAACGTGCAGACAACGCGCCTGAGATCGCGTCGCGTTTGCCGTATTTCTGTTCGGGCTGCCCGCATAATACCTCGACCAAAGTGCCCGACGGGAGCCGTGCTTATGCGGGGATCGGCTGTCATTACATGGTGCAATGGATGGACCGCGAGACCGTCGGGTTTACCCAAATGGGCGGCGAGGGTGCGAATTGGGTCGGCGAGGCGCCTTTTACCAAACGGGACCATGTGTTCCAGAATATCGGTGACGGTACCTACAACCATTCAGGCGTGCAGGCGATCCGCTTTGCAGTGATGGCTGGTACGAACATGACCTACAAAATCCTTTATAATGATGCGGTCGCCATGACGGGTGGTCAGCACAATGATGGTGACTTGACCGCCGCACAAATTTGTCGCGAAGTTTTGGCTATGGGGGTGCAAAAAGTTGCGCTGGTCTACGATTCAAGTGAGGAGCTCGATCTTTCTACCATTCCGGCAAAAGTGAAGATTTACACCCGCGATCATCTTGATGATGCGCAGAATATGTTGCGAAAGGTAAAGGGTGTGTCGGTGCTGGTCTATGCGCAAACCTGCGCCGCAGAGAAACGCCGTCGCCGAAAACGGGGGCTATTCCCTGACCCAGACAAACGCGTTTTCATCAATACGGATGTCTGTGAAGGTTGCGGCGATTGCGGTGTACAATCCAATTGCGTGTCCATCGTTCCAGTTGAAACCGAACTGGGCCGAAAGCGCGCGATTGATCAAAGTTCCTGCAACAAGGACTTTTCCTGCGTGACCGGTTTCTGTCCGTCATTCGTGACGGTGCAAGGGGGCACGCCCAAGAAAGCGGCGACCACGCAGATCGATTTACCGGACATGCCAGACCCTGTTTTGCCGTCAATCAACGGCACCCATAACGTCGTGATAACCGGTGTCGGCGGAACAGGTGTTGTCACCATCGGCGCGGTACTCGCTATGGCGGCGCATGTCGATGGCAAGGCTGCGGGCATGATGGAGATGGCGGGGTTGGCCCAAAAGGGCGGTGCGGTCCACATCCATTGTCGTTTGGCGAACAAGGCCGAGGACATAAACGCCATTCGGGTCGCCACGGGCGAATGCGATGCTTTGATTGGTGGAGATTTGGTGGTCTCTGCGGGGGCTAAAACACTTGGGCTGATGGCGACAGGGCGAACCCGCGGCGTCGTCAATAGTCATCAAAGCATCACAGGCGATTTCACCCGTGATACAGAGTTTAAACTGCCTGCGGACCGGCTGACGTTGGCGTTGCAAGCGCGTTTGCAAGAGCAGTTGAAGATGTTTGATGCATCAGAACTGGCCAAGGCGCTGATGGGGGACGCAATTTATTCCAACATGATGGTGTTTGGTGCGGCATGGCAGGCGGGGGCGATTCCCGTTTCGGGGGATGCAATCCGTGCCGCGATTGAGCTCAATGGCACTGCGGTTTCCCAGAACCTACAGGCTTTCGAGTATGGCCGATGGGCAATTTTGCATCCTGACGCCGCCGCGTCGGCATTCGCCCCGAACGACGTCGCAGCCCCCAATTCCCTCGATGAGAAAATCGCATTTCGCATTGCCCATCTTACTGACTATCAAGACGAATCTTACGCTGCGCGCTACAGTGATTTTGTCGGGTCGTTTGATGGTGACCTGCGTGAGGCCGTCGCCCTCGGGTATCATAAACTGTTGTCCTACAAAGACGAATACGAGGTTGCTCGGTTGTTGCTGGATACCCGCGCGAAGGCCGAGGCGGAATTTGATGGTGATCTGAAGCTAACACACCTCCTTGCGCCGCCATTACTCTCTCGAAAGGGTTCGAACGGGCGACCCCGCAAGATAGCAATGCCGCAACTCGCCGTGAAACTCTTTCCGTTTTTGGCGCGCTTGAAACGTTTGCGTGGAACTCGGTTAGATGTCTTTGGACATACAGCCGAGCGTCGCATGGAACGCGCCCTTATTGAAGATTACGAACGCGACATGGTGGGGGTGCGGGGTGCTCTTCGCCCAGACACGCGAGATGCCGCAATTGCGCTGGCAAAGCTGCCCCTCGATATTCGCGGGTTTGGTCCTGTTAAGATGGAATACGCGGCGAAGGCCGCCAAGCGACGCGAAGAACTTCTCGAGATCCTACATGGTCCAGAAACGAAAGTTGCCGCAGAGTAGCTTTCGCTGGAAATCCTTCTGCGCACCGCTTACTTAGGCGCAAGCCATTCTGCGACGGATAATATGCCCAAGAACGAAATTGCCCGTGATATTTCCTATGCTCATTCCGCTGCCACACGGCGCGGGCGGGCTTTGATCCGCGTGATGGAGAACGCGACGGGTCGTTTGCGGCTGATCCGCAAGGCGCGTGGGTATGACGCCGAAGTCGCCAATGGCGCTGATTTTTGGCGCGTAATGACTGAGCGCTACAAGATTAACATCAAGGTCATTGGTGGATCGCTTGAGACTATTCCCGAAGACGGGCCCTTGATCGTAGTTGCCAACCACCCCTACGGAATTTTGGATGGCATGACGTTGGGCCGTATCCTGTCTGAACGGCGCGGCGGTGATTTCAAGATCCTTGCCAATTCTGTGTTTCGCAAATCGCCTGATCTGGCGCGGGTCGTTTTGCCCGTGTCCTTTGATGAAACCAAAGAGGCGGCCAAACTGAATCTGGACACCCGCAAAGAGGCGCTCAGGTATCTGGGTGCGGGCGGGGCGGTTGGGGTTTTTCCCGGTGGAACCGTCAGCACCTCTGCTCGGCCGTTTTCCAAGCCGATGGACCCGCAGTGGCGTAATTTTACGGCCAAGATGGTTGCCAAAAGTGACGCTGTTGTCGTGCCTGTTTTCTTTGAAGGCACCAATAGCCGTGCGTTTCAATTGGCCAGCCATTTGCACACCACATTGCGGATGGGGCTTTTGGTGCGCGAATTCAAAGCGCGCGTTGGGTCCGACGTCTGTGTTGTGATTGGCAAACCTATTCCCGTGGCGGATTTGGAACCCTATAAATCAGATGCAACAGCCTGCATGGATTTCTTGCGCAAAGCGACGTATGAGCTGTCACCTAACCCCTTAGCGACAGACGTGTTGGGGCATGAATTTGATGCGAAATATAAACGTAAGGAAAAGTCGTAATGGCCGTTGGGATTTTCGATAGTGGGCTCGGTGGGTTGACCGTTTTGGACGCCGTACAAAAGCGTCTTCCGGATGTGCCATTCGTTTATTACGCCGACAGCGCCCATGCGCCTTATGGTGTGCGCACGTCAGATGATATTTATGATCTGACAACAAAGGCCACACAGGCGCTGTTTGATGCAGAGTGTGATCTTGTGATCCTTGCCTGTAACACCGCGTCTGCGGCCGCACTGCGGCGTATGCAGGAATCCTGGATTCCAGACGGCAAACGCGTGCTGGGTGTTTTTGTTCCGCTTATTGAGGCTTTGACCGAACGGTCTTGGGGGGACAATTCCCCGCCACGTGAAGTTGATGTTAAACATGTGGCGTTGTTTGCAACGCCGGCGACGGTTTCGTCACGGGCGTTCCAACGGGAACTGGCGTTTCGAGCGATTGGCGTTGACGTCGAAGCACAGGCTTGTGGCGGTGTTGTAGATGCGATTGAGGACGGTGATATGATTTTGGCAGAAGCCCTGGTGAACAGCCATGTGGATGCATTGAAACGCAAGATGCCAACGCCAGACGCGGCCATTCTGGGCTGCACGCACTACCCCTTGATGCAGGACCAGTTTCAGGCGGCATTGGGTGAGGACGTAAAAGTGTTCTCACAAGCCAATCTCGTTGCCGAGAGCCTTGCAGATTACCTTGGCCGTCGCCCCGAAATGATCGGCGGCGGAGAGGGCGGTTTCCTGACCTCTGGCGATCCAAAACGGGTCAGCGATCGTGCAACACAATTCCTGCGACGACAGATCACATTTGAAGCGGCCTAATTTCCCTTTATGTGAACGACAACAGCGCGAACATGTCGCGCAAGGATACTAAAATGACCTATAAAATCGCCATTCTTGGCGCGTCTGGATACACAGGCGCAGAACTCGTCCGGTTGATCTCTGGCCACCCGTCGATTGAAATCGCGGCACTGTCCGGCAATTCCAAAGCAGGGCAAAGCATGGCTCAGGTGTTTCCACATCTGCGCCACCTTGATTTGCCGGTTCTCACAACGATTGATGATGTGAACTTTGACGGCATTGACCTTGCGTTTTGTGCGTTGCCACACAAGACCAGCCAAGAGGTGATTTCAAAGCTGCCTAAGACGTTAAAGATCGTTGATCTGAGCGCGGACTTCCGGCTGCGTGACCCTGCGGCTTATGAAAAATGGTACGGCAACCCGCATAGCGCAATTGAGATGCAAAAAGAGGCGGTCTATGGCCTCACCGAGTTTTACCGCGATGAAATTGCGGGCGCGCGTTTGGTGGCGGGCACGGGCTGCAACGCCGCGACAGGGCAGTTTGCCTTGCGGCCTTTGATTTCGGCTGGGGTGATTGATCTGGATGAAATCATCTTGGACCTCGCCTGTGCGGTGTCTGGTGCAGGGCGGTCGTTGAAGGAAAACTTGCTACATGCCGAACTGTCTGAGGGCGCACATGCCTATGCGGTAGGCAGCACTCATCGCCATTTGGGTGAGTTCGATCAGGAGTTTTCGGCACTGGCAGGGCGGCCTGTTGAGGTGCAGTTTACGCCGCACCTGATCCCTGCGAACCGCGGTATTCTGGCGACGGTTTACGTTAAGGGTGATGCGCAAATCATTCATAAGACGTTGGAAAATGCCTACATCGATGAGCCGTTCATCGAGATGCTTCCGTTTGGGGAACACCCAAGCATTCGCCACATTCGCGGCAGTAATTTTTGCCACGTGGGCGTGGTTGCGGATCGGCGCGACGGACGTGCGATTGTGATCGCAGCGCTTGATAACCTCACCAAAGGATCAAGCGGGCAAGCCTTGCAGAACGCAAATCTAATGTTAGGTCTACCAGAGACCGAGGGGCTGATGATGGCTCCGCTGTTTCCATAGGGGTGGCACATGGCTGGTTTTAAGAATCTTAAGAAAACACGCAGAAAACAAGTGCTTGGGGTTGCATTTCTCGCCTTGGGCGGTGTCTTTGCTATCCTCGTTCTTATGCCTAAGGACGCGTTTCAATATTTCCGATCGCCGACGGAAGTGGTCGAAACGCCACCGATTGAGAGTGAATTGTTCCGCATTGGCGGGATGGTTCAATCTGGGTCCATCGTGCGCGGCGAAGGCACCGTGGTGTCCTTTGTCGTGACCGACTGTTTCTCGGCTGTGCCAGTCACGTTTGACGGCATTTTGCCAAGCCTGTTTGAAGAAGGTCAGGGCATGGTCGGTCAGGGTCATTACATTGATGGCACATTCCAAGCCGTTGAAATTCTGGCAAAACATGACGAAACCTACATGCCTGCCGAAGTTGAAAACATGCATGAACAACAAAATTACTGCGACACTGTTGAGACAGGCGACACCAACACTTAGCCCACGCGCAACGGACGGTGCCGCCATGGGCGGTTAACCAAATCTCGGCAGTCTTTTCCTATTTCCAGAGGAGAAGACATGCACGACGTCCAACAAATCGCGAGAGATATCGTTGCCCGTGAAGGTGGTTATGTGAACGACCCCGATGATCCGGGTGGGGCCACAAACCACGGCGTGACAATCCATACAATGCGCAGGCTTGGCCTCGATCTGGACCGTGACGGCGCTGTGACCGAGAACGATGTGCGCGTATTAAGCCAGGATCAGGCGGTTTCGATCTTTGTGGATCATTATTTTGACCGTCCACGGATTGCCGCCTTGCCAACGCCTTTGCACGCAACGGTTTTTGATATGTATGTGAATGCAGGTGCCAACGCGGTACGGATTTTGCAACGCCTGCTGCAAGACATGCGCATCCAAGTTGTCGCGGACAGTGTGATCGGCCCGCAGACCATCGCCGCGACACAACAGGGCATGGCCGCTGCGCCAGATCACTTCGTTGATGCCTATGGGATCGCGCGGCGGAACTACTATTACGCCTTGGCCGATACCCGCCCAGCAAGCCGGAAATATGCGCGCCGGCGGGATGGCGGGAAGGGTGGTTGGATCATCCGCGCAGAAGAATTCATTTCGCCGCGCTACCATCTGAGCGACGCGCAGCACCGCGAAAGGACCGCACAATGGGTCTAATTGAGCGTGTTTTTACAGGCGTGTTCGGGGACGGGCGCAATGTGATCGTGGAAACGGCCGAAGTGTTTCGCGAAAACGCCGAAAGCGGCGCGGCGCGTGATGCCTCCGTCAAAGAGCAAGCCATGCAGCAATTCGCGTCGGAATTTGCAGTGCGCCGAGTGGGGGTGTTTGATCGGTTGATGGATGGGCTGAACCGGCTGCCGCGCCCCTTACTGGCGTTTGGAACGATCGGATTGTTCATCGTCGCGATGGTGGACCCGATCTGGTTTGCCAGCCGGATGCAGGGGATATCGCTGGTGCCGGACCCTTTATGGTGGCTCATGGGGGCCATCGTCAGTTTTTATTTTGGCGCACGTCATCAGGCTCATAGTCAAGACTTCCAACGTTCTATCGCGCAAACGCTTGCGCGGGTCCCTACAGTGATCGCCAATACCCAACAATTGGACATTTTGCGTGCAGATACGCCGCAAGTGGCGGATGCGGCCCCATCCGCCTTGGCTACTGAACTGGCGACCAGGCCGCAGGACAATCCAGCCCTAGATGCGTGGAGCACCGGCCGACCGTGACGTTTCGTCCATCGGGCGCACGATGGTTTGACTGGCGGGCGCGGGTGCGGTGTCTATACTGCGCCCATGATTATTGAACTCGGACATTTCGCGTTGATTCTTGCGGCCCTTGTGGGGGTCGTGCAAATGGTAGTGCCACTGATAGGGGCCCATAAGGGCTGGCGTGGGTGGATGTCCTTGGCGGACCCCGCCTCGGTGATCCAACTGGGCTTGGTCAGTTTCAGTTTTGCAGCACTGACCTATGCGTTTGTGGTGTCCGATTTCTCGGTCGAACTTGTCGCGTCAAACAGTCATTCCGCCAAGCCGATGCTCTATAAAGTGTCTGGTGTTTGGGGAAACCACGAAGGGTCCATGCTGTTGTGGTTGTTGATCCTCGTGTTGTTTGGCGCTTGTGCCAGCCTGTTTGGCGGCAACCTTCCACCCAGCTTGAAGGCGCGTGTTTTGGGCGTTCAGGCTGCTGTAAGTGTCGCGTTCTACGGCTTTATCCTTTTCACCTCGAACCCTTTTGAGCGGCTGGAATTCCCACCCTTTGACGGGCGTGATCTGAACCCGTTGTTGCAGGACCCAGGCCTCGCGTTTCATCCGCCGTTTTTGTACCTCGGTTATGTGGGCCTAAGCATGGCGTTTTCCTTTGCAATCGCAGCACTTCTAGAGGGGCGTGTTGATGCCGCATGGGGTCGTTGGGTGCGCCCTTGGACGCTGGCTGCTTGGGTCTTCCTGACCATCGGCATCGCGCTCGGGTCGTGGTGGGCTTACTATGAACTCGGTTGGGGCGGTTTCTGGTTTTGGGATCCGGTCGAAAACGCGAGCTTTATGCCATGGCTTTTGGCGGCTGCTTTGCTTCACTCTGCCATCGTTGTTGAAAAGCGCGAAAGCCTGAAGGCTTGGACGATCCTGCTGGCCATTCTGGCCTTTGGATTCTCGTTGCTTGGGACGTTCATTGTGCGCTCAGGCGTTTTGACGTCGGTTCACGCCTTTGCAAATGATCCCGAACGTGGGGTGTTCATCCTTGCGATCTTGGCGATTTTTACAGGTGGTGGATTGTTGTTGTTCGCCCTTCGTGCCAGCGCGATGGAAGCCAAAGGCGTGTTTTCGACCGTCAGTCGAGAAACCGCATTGGTTGCCAACAACGTGCTGCTGGCGGTGTCCTGTTTCGTGGTTTTTGTTGGAACCATATGGCCTTTACTGATCGAACTCGCGTCCAGCAAATCCATGTGGCAGTTCGGTGGGGCACTGGTGCAGAACCCGTTTTATGCCATGGGTCTGTTTGATAGGCCCGAACAGGTTTCTGTTGGCCCGCCGTTCTTTAACGCCGCCTTCACGCCGTTCATGGTGGTGCTGGCGATCATCCTGCCTGTTGGCGCGGTTCTGGCGTGGAAACGTGGTTCTTTGGGGCGTGCGGTCAAATCCATGGTACCTGTCGCCATTCTTGCGATTGCTTGCGGTGCTTTGGCATTTGCCATGCAAACAGGGCGCACAGCGATGGGGCCGATTGGCGTTGTCTTGGGCGTTTGGGTTGTTGGTGGGGCAACCATGGACATCTGGCTGCGGACGGGGCGAGGCGACATTGGCTCTCGGCTTGGTCGTCTTGCACGTCTGCCGCGGGCG
Source organism: Octadecabacter sp. B2R22 (assembly GCF_018861045.1). Classification (GTDB taxonomy): domain Bacteria; phylum Pseudomonadota; class Alphaproteobacteria; order Rhodobacterales; family Rhodobacteraceae; genus Octadecabacter. The sequence continues at coordinate 832,984 of NZ_JAHKQJ010000007.1, read as the reverse complement.
GACTGGGGTAAATTTACAGCACACTCAGGCCTTGGCATCACAGTGTTCGCCGTAGCCGCACTTCTTGCGTGGGAAACCGAGGACATTCGCGTCGCCCAAGTCGGTGATCAGTGGGACGTTGGTATCCACACCATTCGCCTGAACGAAGTCGGCCCGCTGAATGGGCCGAACTACTACGGTGAACGCGCTGATTTTACCGTCCTGCGCAATGGCCGCGACGTCGGGCATCTGTATCCTGAGAAACGCATCTATCCCGTGGCCAGCATGCCCACCACAGAAGCCGGCATTCGCAACGGTGTGTTGCGTGACGTCTATGTTGTGCTGGGCGATCCGCAAACGGGCGGCGGTTGGGCGGCGCGAACCTATATCAAACCCTTTGCCAATTGGGTTTGGGGTGGCGCGATCTTGATGGCCATTGGTGGCTTTATTTCCCTGTCTGATCGCCGTTTGCGCGTGGCAGCGGGGGCCGCCAAAGCGAAACCGCAAGGGGTGCCTGCAGAATGAGATGGCTTGTCCTTGTGTTATGTCTGCTCGCCGCGCCCTTGGCTGCGGTGCAGCCGGACGAAGTGTTAGACGATCCGGCGCTCGAAACGCGAGCACGGGATTTGTCCGCTGGTCTACGCTGCCCTGTGTGCCGCAACGAAAGCATCGATGAATCCAACGCCGGTATTTCCCGCGATCTGCGTTTGTTGTTGCGCGAACGGCTTGTGGCCGGGGACACGGACGAGCAAGCCATCGCGTTTCTTGTGGATCGTTATGGCGATTACATCCTGCTGAAACCCACCACGGACGGGGCAAACATCCTGTTGTGGCTGGCTGCTCCGATCATGCTGCTGCTTGCAGGTGGGGTGGCTGTGGGGTCAGTTCGGGCGCGTTCAAAGGCGGCAGTGCCCGAGGATTTGTCGGACGACGAACAAAAGCGCCTCGAAGAAATTCTAAAAGACTAAGCTCTGACGTCGCGTTTAGGGTTTCGCCAATCGCTGGCGGGCCTAAAGTGCGCTTATGTAACATCAAAGGACGCCGTTCATGGACTATTCCGCCATCCGCTTTGAGATCGCTAACGACGTCGCAACGCTGACGCTGAACCGGCCACGCTCAAAGAACGCATTGAATGTTCAGATGCGGGCGGAAATTGCCCATGCTGTTAAGGTGGCCGAAAGCGACGCGCGTGTGTTGGTCATCGGCGGTGCGGGGGATGCGTTTTGTTCAGGCCAAGACCTTGGCGATGGTGGCAATGCCACGAGCCTTGATCTGGAACGCACCTTGCGAGACGAATACGTGCCGATGCTACGCGCGATTTTTGATTGTACGATCCCGACGATTTGCGCCGTTCATGGCGCAGCGGCGGGCGCTGGGGCGAACCTTGCGTTGGCAGCTGATGTCGTGATCGCGGCGGATGAGGCTTATTTCATCCAAGCGTTCACCCGCATTGGCCTGATCCCGGATGCAGGCGGGACCTATTGGTTGCCTCGTCAAATGGGTGCGGCCAAAGCAATGGGCGCGGCACTGTTTGGCGATAAAATCACGGGGCGGCAAGCTGCGGATTGGGGCATGATCTATGAATCCGTGCCCTTGGCTGAATTTGACACTCATGTCGCCAAGCGCGCGCTGCATCTCGCGGCGGGGCCAACGGCGGCTTATGCCCGCGTGAAATCCGCCATTCGTGGATCGTTTGAAAACACTCTGGATGAACAATTGGCAGTTGAAGCCAAGCTCCAAGGGGAATGTGGCAAAACCCGCGATTTCCAAGAAGGCGTATTGGCCTTCATGCAAAAGCGCCCCGCGAAATACGAGGGGCGCTAAAGCGTTTCACATCTAAAGGGCAGGGCTGTTTAGCCTGTAACCACTTCGAGGACGGGTTCCTCAACGATGGTCTGCTCAACGGTTTCCTCAACGACGTCCTCGGCCACGGCCTCGTCTTCCGCTGGGGCTTCGTCTTCAGCAACAGCTTCTTCCTCAGCAACCGGTGCCTCTTGTGGCACGTAAAGTTGCGTGATGATGTTTTCGCTAAGGTCCGCGTCATCTGCGAAATCACCGGCAAGATTGGCAACCACAGCACCATCGATCAGGACTTGTGCGACCCCATCAACGATCTGGCTACTTACCACGGCATCCTCGCTTTGAACTGCGACGATGACCACATCATCCTTCTGGTCAAAGTCCGTGATCTCGGCTGAAGTGTCTTCTTCGATCCAGTCGCCAACGACAAAGCTATCATCACCGTCGCCACCACGCGCTACGTCAGAGTTGCCCATAAAGATCGTGTCGTGACCCGCGCCACCGGACAACATGTCAGCGACATCGCCGTCGTCTTCACCCGACAGGCCCCAGTCTGCAAGGATGGGTTCGCCGTCCTCATCATCCGGCGTTTCATAGCGGGCCAGCTCATAGTCGTCGGCCGTGAGTTCGCGGTTGAACAGGGCAGAGGCCCCGATCACATCGTTGCCGTCGCCACCAAACACGCTGTCAGACCCTTCGCCGCCGAGAACGATGTCATGGCCTGTGCCGCCACGCACAAGGTCATCGCCTGCGCCGCCTTCGATCATGTCAGAGCTGTTGCCGCCGCGAATGATGTCGTTGCCGTCGCCGCCAAACAGCCCGTCAACCCAGCCGCCGCCGTTCAGCACGTCGTTGCCGTCACCGCCGTCCAGCATATCCTTGCCTTCGTCGCCGAACAGCTCATCGTTGCTGTTGCCGCCGTAGATGTTGTCAAAGCCAAAGCCACCGTAAAGCGTGTCGTTCCAGCCACCACCATAAAGATCGTCTTCGCCGTCCCCACCATAAATTTCGTCTTGGCCAAGGCCGCCTTCAATGGTGTCGTTCCCTTTGCCACCATAAAGCGTATCAAAGCCTTTGCCGCCGTCGATACTGTCATCGCCTTCGCCGGCTTCGAACGTGTCGCCACTGTCGCCGAGCGTTACGACCTCACCATCTTCGGTACCGTCACCATCTTCGGTACCGTCACCATCATCTGTTACCTCTTCATCGTCGTCCAAAGTCGGGAAATCATTATCCCCGCCAAAATCAAAAAAGGACCCGATGCCCAAAGTAAGCAAAAGAAAAATTACGATTTCCATAACCAACAACCCCCACGGTTTTAAGTTTAATTAACTAAACGTAAACACGTTTTGGATGAGAGTCTTTACCTGTTTGAAAACAAATCGTTTCCGGTTGGGAAACAAGGGGCAGATCGCGATTTTTCTATTAAATAAATACGTTAGGTCCCGGTGTAGGAGTAAGTAAGGATGCTACCTGCAAGCCCATCGAAGGGATCAAAGGTTCCTTGAACCTGTGCCACAGCGTTACCGTCGATCATGATAATCTCGTCCCCTTCAACAGACATCGTGGTGATTTCCGCATCAAGGTTGTCTTCCTGCAGGAAGACGATAATCAAGTCCTCTGTCGTATCGAAATCCGTGATCAAGACCTGTTGCTGATCCGTGATCCAATCCCCAATGACAAAGTCATCCCAGTCATCTCCACCTGTCGCGATATCATTGTTGCCCATCAGCAAGACATCGGCGCCTTCACCACCAACCAACGTATCGGATTCGGTGTCCAAATCAGTGCCGCTGAGGTTCCAGTTGTTGAACACCCCTTCGCCATCTTCATTGTCGGGAAGGGTATTGTTGCGAATGTCTTCATAGTCGTCTTCGTTCAATTCACGGTTCAACAATTGCGACCCAATGAGGGTATCGTCACCGGATCCGCCTACAAGGGTATCTGCACCGGGACCGCCATCAAGAATGTCTTCACCGTCCTGACCATCAAGCTCGTCATCGCCGTCGCCACCCACCAAGAGATCATCCCCGATGTAGCCCAATAGCGTGTCATCGCCGTCACCGCCGAATAGGCCGTCATCCCAGCCATCGCCATCCAGAACGTCATTACCAGTGCCACCGACAAGAAGGTCCTTGCCCTGACCGCCAAACAGCGTGTCATTTGAGGTTCCTCCGTCGAGATCATCAAAACCCTGACCGCCATACAGCGTGTCGTTCCAGCTGCCCCCCGACATGTCATCGTTACCGTCTTCGCCATAAAGGACGTCTTTGCCGAGCCCGCCTTCGAGCACGTCATCGCCAGCCCCACCCAACAGAACGTCAAAGCCTGCACCGCCGTCAACGCTGTCGTCACCGCGCATGGCATCGTACACATTGGCACTGCTGCTCAGAGAGACCACATCGTCATCATCCGTACCGACAGCCGTGTCCGGTTCCACAGGTGTGTCCGGTTTCACAGGTGTGTCGGGCTCATCAGGTGTATCAGATGTGTCGTCAACAGACGTATCATCATCGGAACCGAGTGAAAAAAATGCGCCCAAGCCGGCGGTAATGAGAAGAGCGAGAATAATTTCCATAACTAAGTATTAACTTTCTACTAACGCGTTGATCTTACTTATCAAGACGTCGCGTCAATTTCATCTAATTTCGAGAAACAGCGTGTTTCCGATCTGGAAAATGGCAAGACTCGCCAGAGTATTTCGTCCGCGTGAGCGCAGAATGAACTCTGTCCGCACAAGCGCGATTGACGAAAAGCCCGTTTGGCGCGGTGCGTTTTGCGAAACCCAAAGGACGTTAGATGGCCTATGGACGCCTCGTTGTGCGGGGAGATGTCCGGCGTTAGGCCAACATGATCCTTCACGATTTACAGGTGAAGAAGGGTCAATCGCCTGGTGGGAAACATAAAAAGGCCCCCCAAGATCAATTGGAGGGCCTTTCAGTAGTCGTCTAAAGCGCGGTTTAGCGGCTTTCGATATCTGTGTAATCGCGTGCTGTTTCACCCATATAAAGCTGACGTGGGCGACCGATTTTCAACTGTGGATCGGCCAGCTGTTCTTTCCACTGGGAAATCCAACCCACGGTCCGCGCCATGGCGAAGATCGGTGTGAACATGTCTGTCGGGAAACCCATCGCTTCGAGGATGATGCCGGAATAGAAGTCCACGTTCGGGAAGAGTTTCTTCTCAGCAAAGTACGGATCGGCAAGCGCTTGCTTTTCAAGCTCCATAGCGACCTGCAAGAGCGGGTTGTCTTCAACGCCGAGCAATTCAAGCACTTCGTCAGCGGACTCTTTCATAACAGTCGCACGTGGGTCGAAGTTTTTGTAAACGCGGTGGCCAAAGCCCATCAAGCGATAGTTGTCGTTCTTGTCTTTCGCGCGGGCGATAAACTCAGGAATACGATCAACGGAGCCAATTTCTTTCAGCATCTCAAGGCACGCTTGGTTGGCGCCGCCGTGGGCAGGGCCCCAAAGGCAAGCGATACCAGCTGCGATACAGGCGAACGGGTTCGCACCAGAAGACGATGCGAGACGCACTGTAGATGTAGATGCGTTCTGTTCGTGATCCGCATGCAACGTAAAGATACGGTCCATCGCGCGGGCGAGGATCGGGTTAACGTGATATTCTTCTGCCGGAACGCTAAAGCACATGTTCAGGAAGTTGGACGCGTAATCCAGATCATTGCGCGGATATACGAACGGTTGACCGATCGAATATTTATAAGCCATCGCAGCGATTGTCGGCATCTTGGCGATCAAACGGTGGGACGCAACTTCGCGCTGATGTTCGTCATTGATGTCTGTGCTGTCGTGGTAGAACGCCGACATTGCGCCAACAACGCCAACCATTGTCGCCATAGGCGGCGCGTCACGGCGGAAACCACGGAAGAAGTTGTGCATCTGCTCGTGGATCATTGTGTGGCGGGTGATCGTACTTTCAAACTTTTCAAGTTCAGCAGCGGTCGGAAGTTCACCGTAAAGAAGTGCGTAGCAGACTTCCAAATAGTGGGACTGGCCCGCCAGTTGATCGATCGGGTAACCACGGTGCAGCAATTCGCCTTTGTCGCCGTCGATAAAGGTGATTGTGCTGTCACAGGCCGCTGTGGACGTAAAGCCTGGGTCATAAGTGAACACGCCAGCCTGTCCGTACAGCTTACGGATGTCGAGAACATCAGGGCCTGCGGTCGGGGAATGGATCGGCAATTCGTAAGATTTGCCATCAATGGTCAGTGTTGCTGTTTTCGTATTGGCCATGGTTTTCCCTTTCTAGGACCGCAGCCCGAATTCGGGGCGGCATTATCGGTTTTAGCAGCTCACACCCCGTTACCTATGAATAGTAACTAAAATGTTTCAGCCGCAGGCGTCCTTGATACGAGCGATTGTTTCGTCGCGGCCAAGGACCAGCATCATATCGAACACAGAAGGGGAAACTGCGCGCCCGGCGAGTGCTGCGCGCAGCGGTCCAGCCAGTTTGCCAAGTTTGGTGTCATGGGCCTCAGCGAGGGCGGCCACGATCCCCTCTAGGTCGTCTCTGGACCAGCTAGCAGTTTGCAGCTGCGGCGTCAATTCGTTCAGTATACCTTTGTGCACAATGTCCAGAGACTTTGCAGCTTTCTCGTCTGGTGTGATCGGGCGTGATGTTAGAACAAAGTGAGCCTTTACAAGAAGTTCCGGGAAGGTCTTCGAGCGTTCTTTCAGGCTGTCCATTGCGGCCAGTAATCCGTCACGTTGCGGAACCGTGAACGCAGCCGCATCTGTCGCAGCCCTAAATGCCTCAATTTCATGCAGCAGTGCAGCATTGTCACTGATGGCAATGTGTTGACCGCATAGGTTTTCCAGTTTTTTGGTGTCAAAACGTGCAGGGCTTTTGCCGATTCCACCTAAATCGAACCACTCACGCGCCTGCGCATCAGTGAAGAATTCATCATCCCCATGAGACCAGCCCAAACGGGTCAAATAATTGCGCATTCCAGCTGCTGGGTATCCCAGTGCCTGATATTCTGCCGCACCCGTCGCACCGTGGCGTTTGGAAAGCTTTTTGCCATCCGGGCCAAAGATCAATGGAACATGCGCCAAGATTGGTTTGTCCCAGCCCATCGCCGTGTAGATCAGGTTCTGACGGAACGCATTTGCAAGGTGGTCGTCGCCACGGATGACGTGGGTTACGCCCATATCGTGATCATCCACAACGACCGCCAACATATACACGGGGCTGCCATCACTGCGCAGCAAGATCATGTCGTCGAGCTGTTCGTTCTGCCACGTCACATCGCCCTGAACTTCGTCGCTCAGAGTTGTCGCGCCCTCACGCGGGGCTTTGACGCGCACGACGTAGGGCAGGTCTGGGTGATCGCCCTCTGCCACATCGCGCCATGGTGAGCGATAGAGCGTAGACGTCTTATTGGCGCGGGCCTCTTCGCGGAACGCTTCGATTTCATCTTGGGTTGCGAAACACTTATATGCGGTGCCGTCGGCCAACATCTGATGGGCCACTTGCGCGTGACGCTCTGCGTTCGCAACCTGAGAGAACGGCTCACCGTCCCAATCAAGGCCCAACCACGTCAGACCATCAAGGATCGCTTGGGTGTTCTCATCGGTGGATCGTGCCTTGTCGGTATCTTCAATGCGCAACAGGAATTTGCCGTCACGACCACGGGCATAAAGCCAGTTGAAAAGCGCAGTACGTGCGCCGCCAATGTGCAAGGCCCCCGTCGGAGAGGGTGCGAAACGGGTGACAACGGGCTTTTGAGTCATGGGAAATTAACCTTTTGCTAACCACCAATTGCGAACATCAGCGGGTTTGGTGCGCAGATACTAAGTGCAGGGGGTAAGGACAAGTGTACATGCTGCAATCCCTCTGGGCGCAGGTCATGGCCCAAAGGGGTCATTTGTTCGGCTGGTCCCCAGTTGCAATGGGCATTGGCATTGCATGGTATTTTTCAATGAGAACTGAACCGACGGCGGGTTTGTGCGCAGCGTTGTTGGTTTCAAGTGTCTTGGCGCTTGCGTCTCAGCGGCTGTGGCCGGATGGGCCTCGGATCTTTGTTGTGGGCGCGGCCCTTGTTGTTGGTGGCTTTGGGTTGGCAGGAATGCGCGCCAATCTGGTTGCCGAACCTGTGCTTGGCTTTCGCTACTATGGCCCGATTGAGGGCCGCATCATTGAAATTGATCGTTCGCAATCTGACGCTGTCCGGCTCACGTTGGACCGTGTTGTTCTGGCACGGATGGAGACCCGGCGCACGCCTGCGACAGTTCGGGTCTCGCTCCATGGGGATCAGGGTTATGTTGATCCGCAACCGGGGCAGGTGGTGTTGATGACGGGGCATCTTTCGCCGCCTTCTGGCCCCGTTGAGCCGGGCGGCTTTGATTTCCAACGCATGGCGTGGTTCGAGGGGCTTGGGGCTGTTGGATATACGCGGAACCCTGTGGTGCTGGGCGCGGAGGCGATGGAAGGGGCTGCTGGCCTTTGGGTTTATCGTCAAAGGGTGGCCATCAGCAGTGGCGTCCAAGCCCGTTTGCCATCCGAAAGCGGCGCCTTTGCAGCAGCAATTATGACGGGGGATCGTTCAGGCATGGGGCGCGAAAGTCTTGCCGCGCTTCGGGCGTCCAATCTAGCGCATTTGCTGGCGATTTCTGGTATGCATATGGGCATCTTGGCCGCGTTTGTCTTTGCGTCAATCCGCTATGGTTTTGCGCTATTTCCGTATGTCGCCCTAAGGTGGCCCGTGAAAAAGTTCGCGGCAGGGGCATCTTTGGTTATCGCTGCTGGATATTTGGCGTTATCGGGGGGGAACATTGCAACCGAACGCGCGTTTATCATGGTGTCCGTCATGTTGGTGGCGGTGCTGTTTGATCGCCGCGCGTTGACGCTTCGAGCGGTGGCCATTGCCGCGCTCATCGTGTTGACCCTGCGCCCCGAAGCCCTGTTTGGCCCTGGTTTCCAGATGTCGTTCTCTGCAACCACAGCCCTTGTTGCGGTGTTTGCCATGTTGCAACGGATTGAGACGCCTAATTTGCCCAAGTGGCTTAGGCCCATCGGGGCGGTGGTCATATCCTCCCTTGTTGCGGGGCTCGCGACGGCGCCCTTTGCGGCCTATCACTTCAACCAGATAGCACAGCTTGGCCTGATAGCGAACCTATTGTCAGTTCCGCTTATGGGGACAATCGTGATGCCTGCTGCTGTCGTGGCGGTGGTTCTGGCGCCTCTCGGGCTTGAAATGTTGGGGCTCTGGGTGATGGACCTTGGCCTACGCTGGATCTTGGCCGTTGCACAGTTTGTTGCCGCGCAAGAAGGGGCGTTGCGCCATGTGGTGACACCAGATCCCATTGTCATTGCAATGATTGCCTTGGGCGGGGTGATGGTGGTTCAATGGCGTGGATCTTTGCGGTGGGTCGGCGTTGCGCCCGTCCTTTATGGTTTTATGTTGTGGCATGTGGCTGAGAGGCCCGCTTTGCTGGTCGCGGAGTCAGGGTCCTTGATTGGGGTGATGACTGCGGATGGCCGCGCGGTATCAAAAGAGCGCGGTGAGAGTTTTGCAGCCTCGGTTTGGCTGGAAAACGACGGTGCGCCGGTTGAGCAATGGGTTGCCTACAACCGCGCGGGGCTTGATGAACAGGGGCGTGCAGTCTGGACGGTGATTGGCGACACGCGACTGGTTAACCTACGCGGCGCGACCGCATTGGCGGCGCTTCAGGGCTGTGGCGGTGCGGATATTCTGATCACCAATCAGGAAGCACCAGCGCGGGCAGGGTGCGAGACATATGACATCACACGTTTGCGCGAAACCGGATCATTGGCGGGTTGGATGGTCGATGGATCGCTCAAGCTGGTCTCAGCGCGGGATCTTTCTGGTGAACGGCTTTGGAACACTTCAGCCATGCGCCGCCGAGGCGGCGCAATAACAACTTTACTGGCAGGGCTTCACGCGCCTTAGTAGGACCGGATCAACCCGACCAAACGCCCTTGCACCTTCACCTGATCATCACGGAACAGGCGGGTTTCATAGGCAGGGTTGGCGGCTTCTAGGGCGATGGCATTGCCGTTGCGACGAAAGCGTTTCAGCGTCGCCTCAGCGTCTTCGACCAATGCAACGACGATTTCACCGTTATCGGCGGTCGACGTCTCACGAATGATCACAACATCGCCGTCATTGATCCCCGCGTCGATCATGGAATCCCCTTTGACTTCAAGGGCGTAGTGTTCACCTTTCCCAACCATAGAGGCTGGAACGGTCACTTTGTGACTGACCTCGGAAATCGCAGCAATTGGTACACCAGCCGCAATTCGACCCATCACAGGAAGAGAGATTGCACCGGAGTTTTCAAGGGATTGTGCGCCAGTCGGGCGGTTGTCGGGTCGATCCCCGTCAATCACCTTGGGCGTGAACCCAGTCGTCACGCCAAGCTTGGATTGCAGCGCATCAGGCATTTTAACGATCTCAAGGGCGCGGGCACGATGGGCCAAACGGCGGATGAAACCGCGTTCTTCCAAGGCCGTGATCAAACGGTGGATGCCAGATTTAGACCGCAGATCAAGGGCTTCTTTCATTTCATCAAAGCTTGGCGGCACGCCATCGCGCTGCACCCGTTTGTGAATGAATTCCAGCAGATCAAGTTGCTTCTTGGTGAGCATCAGCCCTCTCCCTCAACGGTTTTCGTTAAGGATGTTCTATCTGTGTTCTTGTTTTGTGTCAATATGTTCTCACGGACGGCGATGACACTAGATCGGAAGGATCGTGACACTGTCGCCAGTTTCCTTTGCCGCGCTTCCGATCGGGGACAACATTAGGCAATTGGCGTCAGCCAGAACCGTCAACATTGAGCTGTCTTGTCGATCAAACCCGATAACGTGGCGTGCGTCTGGCCCTTCATGAAAGCGCGCCCGCATGTAATGGGCGCGCGGCCCGCCTTTGGGCAGAGGCGCATCAAGTTTGGCCGTAAGGATGCGCGGCAGCACATCAACCTGTCCCAAGGCACGTCGCACCAGCGGCAGCAGAAACAGGTGACCGCAAACAACAGCGGACACCGGGTTCCCTGGTAATCCCAAAAACGCGACATCGCCTTTAGACCCAGCCATCAACGGCTTTCCTGGACGCATCGCGATTTTATGAAAACTGCGGGTGACACCAAAACGATCCAGCGCGGGGGCGACAAGGTCATGATCCCCAACAGAGGCCCCGCCAATAGTGACGACGATATCTGCGCCCCAGTCGCGTGCTTGTTGTAGGACGGTATCCAATGCCTCTGGGGTATCTCGTGCAATGGGCAATACATTCGGCTTTGCGCCCGCGTCCTGCAACATGGCCTGTAACGCAAAGACATTAGACGCAATGATCTGATCGGGAGCGGGGTCGCCGCCCGGCATCAGCAATTCATCGCCCGTTGAGATAAGCGCGACCTTAGGTCGGCGCGCTACGCTAATCTCGGGATGGTTCATTGCCGCAATAAGCGCGAGGTCAGCAGCGGAAAGCACGCGAGGAGCATCGAGTGTGAAATCGGAGGAAAAGTCAGCGCCTTGTGGGCGAATGTTTGTCCCAAGATTGATTGGTTCAACCAGTGTAACCCGATCACCTTCAAGGCTAACGTTCTCCTGAATGACAACGCGGGTGGCTCCATTCGGGACAGGGGCGCCAGTGAAAATCCGCACAGCTTGTCCTTGCGCGACAGTGCCGTCCCATCCATGGCCCGCCGCAGACTCGCCGATGACATCCAGAACGTCACCCTGCGCTACTTCGCACACCGCATAACCATCCATCGCCGAGGCGGAAAACGGAGGCTGGTCGCGTTTCGCTTGAACAGGTGCAGCCAACGTCCGACCAAGGGCATCTGCAAGTGCAATTGTTTCAGAATGTCCTGTCCGAACTAACTCCAGACACATCGTTTGGGCGTCCTCGACAGGGATCATCCTTCAAATCGCCCTGACTTGCCGCCGTCTTTCAAGGTGACGCGTACGCCTCCGAGTTCCATGTCTTTTTGGACGGCTTTAAGCATGTCATAGACCGTCAGGCCCGCGACGGATGCGGCGGTTAGGGCCTCCATCTCGACACCAGTTTGGCCTGTTGTTTTGACTGTTGCGGTGATCCGAACGCCAGGCAGTGTCGCGTCTGCTTCAAGGTCCAAGGCAACTTTGGTGATCGGCAATGGGTGGCACAACGGGATCAAGTCGCTGGTTTTCTTGGCGGCCTGAATGCCAGCGATGCGGGCAATGCCCAGAACGTCGCCTTTTTTTGCGGTTCCGGCGGTGACGTGGGCTAATGTTGCATCCGACATTTTCACCCAAGCGGTTGCTGTGGCAATACGGTCCGTCACGTCTTTGGCCGACACATCAACCATATGCGCTTGGCCTTGAGCGTCGAAATGGCTGAGCTTATCGTCGGCCATTGCGCTTAAATCCCGCCCATGGTGGCTGGATTGGCCAGCAGGGTCCGAGTGGCAGTCGCAACGTCGTCCTGTCGCATCAGGCTTTCGCCGATCAAGAAGGTACGTGCGCCGTAACGTGCCATATCGGCGAGGTCTTCGGAGGAATTCAGCCCGCTTTCGCAGACGATCAAGCGATCCGGCGGAACCATGCGCGATAGGGTGCGGGTGGTGTCCAACGTGGTCTCGAAGGTCTTCAGGTTGCGGTTGTTGATTCCCATAAGAGGGGACTTCAACAGGCTGGCGCGTTCCAGTTCTTCGGCGTTGTGGACCTCAAGAAGAACATCCATTCCCCATTCAAAGGCGGCTGCTTCCAGTTCGGCGGCTTGGCCGTCCTCAACAGAAGCAAGGATGATCAGAATGGCATCTGCACCAAGGGCGCGGGCTTCGGCGACTTGATAGGGATCATACATAAAATCCTTGCGCAGCGCCGGAAGGTCACAGGCATCGCGCGCGGCGACCAAATATTCATCAGCCCCTTGAAACGATGGCCCATCCGTCAAAACGCTGAGGCATGTCGCGCCGCCAGCAGCATAGGCCTGCGCGAGTTCTGGTGGATTGAAATCCTCGCGGATCAAGCCTTTGGAGGGGCTGGCTTTCTTGATTTCAGCGATCAGCCCGTAACCTTCGCGGCTCGCCTCAACCAAACGGTCCGCAAATCCACGTGTCGGGGATGCCTGTTTTGCAGCGGCGACCATGTCGGACATGGTGCGTTCTTTTTTGCAGGCTTCGATGTGCTCAAGCTTGTAGGCTTTGATTTTGTCTAGAATATCCATGGGGCATTGGTAACGCCGCACGGGGGCAGGTGCAATCAGCGGGCGGGCGAAATTTGCAGTCTTGATTGACGCTGACCCGTTAAGAGAAACGCGCCTTAAGTGCAGCGAGGTTTCCGCCGCTTAGGGCCAAGCGCACCCCGACCAGACAGAGCACCCCCCCGAACAGGACTTGGCCCCAAGGTGTGCCATCCGTCATCGCGTCCGCGCGGGTAAACCCGATCAGGGCGGCAACCAGAAAGCTAAAGGAAAACAGTACCACAGCGCAACCAACCCAAAAGCGGCGCGTAAAGCTAGGGCGAGGGGTCCAGTCTGTCATGGCTTAGCTGCCTGCCTTTGCCTCTTGGGTGATTTTTGCGAGCGTTTCGATGCTGTGTTTGGCGGCGCCACTGTCGATGCTTTCACGGGCCAGTTCGACACCAGCTTTGAGGCTTTCGACTTTGCCACCGACCAACAAAGCCGCGGATGCGTTAAGTAGGACAGCGTCCCGGTAGGCGCTTTGCTGACCGTCTAGCAGTGCGCCGAAGGCTTTGGCGTTGTCTGCTGGCGTGCCCCCCACGATGGATTCAAACGGATGCACTGGCAATCCTGCATCTTCCGGGTGGACTTCGCGGGCGGTGATCATCCCGTGTGACAGCGCCGCAACGGCTGTTGGGCCGCAAATTGTGATTTCATCCGTGCCGTCAGACCCGTGCACCAGCCATGCGGCTTCGGTGCCCAGGCTGTTCAACGTTTCGGCCATCGGAAAGATTAGATCTGCCGAAAACGCGCCTGTCAGTTGACGTTTGACGCCCGCTGGGTTGGTCAGTGGTCCGAGGATGTTGAAGATCGTTTTGCAGCCAAGTTCTTGACGGGTTGGCATCACATGTTTGATCGCGGGGTGGTGCATCGGTGCCATCATGAACCCGATACCAGCCTCGGCGATGCAGCGTTCGACCACGTCGGCGCCAACCATCACATCAACACCCATCTGTCCCAATGCATCCGCTGCCCCTGACAGAGAGCTTAGGTTGCGGTTGCCGTGTTTGGCGACAGGAACGCCAGCGCCCGCCACAACAAATGCCGTCGCTGTGGAAATGTTCAGCGTGCCTTTGCCGTCGCCGCCTGTGCCGACGATATCCATCGCACCAATAGGCGCAGTCACAGGCACGCAGCGATCCCGCATCGCTTTGGCGGCAGCTGCATATTCAGTCACCGATTCACCACGCGTGCGCATGGCCATCAAAAGCCCGCCAATCTGCGCATCTGTTGCATTGCCTTCAAACAGAGCATTGAATGCTTCCGCCGCTTGCTCGCCCGTGAGTGGGCCTTCAGATGCTGCGTTAATCAGGGGCTTCATCAAATCGCTCATGCGGGAACCTTTTGTGCTGCGGGCATAATATCTAGGAAGTTCTTCAGCATCGCGTGGCCGTGTTCCGACTTGATGCTTTCGGGGTGGAATTGCACACCATGGATCGGCAATTCGCGGTGCTGCAATCCCATGATTGTGCCGTCTTCCAGCTCGGCAGTGATTTCCAGACAGTCGGGCAGGGACTCGCGCTCCACCGTGAGCGAGTGATAACGCGTCGCCTCAAAAGGGGATGGAAGACCTTTGAACAGGCTTTTGCCCGTGTGATGCATGGTGCCCATCTTGCCGTGTACGATTTCGTGGCAGCGGATGACCTTGCCGCCAAATGCTTCGCCGATGGTCTGATGCCCAAGACACACGCCCATCAAGGGGGTCTTGGTTTCTGCGGCGGCCTTCGTAAGAGCCAGACAAATGCCAGCCTGCGCAGGATCGCATGGACCCGGGGACAGCACGATCCCAGCCGCGCCCATACCCATGGCTTCTTGGACATCAATGGCGTCATTACGTTTCACGACCACATCCGCGCCAAGTTCGCCGAAATAATGCACCAGATTGTAGGTGAAGCTGTCGTAGTTATCGATCAAAAGTAGCATGGAATTGCCGCCTTACGGATGGGTTAATTTTAGGCTATCACCCACGTGGGCGACGCTTATATAGTGCCGCCATACATGGGCCGCACGGCAAGGTGCGTCAAGGCCCGGTTTGGCAGGAAAAGCCCTCGAAACTTTGGGGGCAGGCAATCACAAAAGAGGGCAGCAGCAGAATGCGTGGAATGATTGGCGGATTATTGACGGGCGGATTGGTCTCTGTGGTGGGACTTAGCACGGCGTCTTTGGTGTCAGAACAACCAGCCGGAACAATGCCGCCCGAGGCCCCTTTGGTCGAGGCACCCGTGGTTGAAGCCGTTGAACCAAGCACCGACGACACGCCGGATACTGCGGTGTCATCCGATACGCCAACCGCCGCGCCGTCCTCTCCTGTGGGCAGCGTAAGTATTGAAGAACCCCAAGCGCCTGAATTGCCTGACGCAGACGGCACAGTAAACGAACCCTCCGCACCAGAAGCCAGTAGCCCGGAAGCCGCCGCGCCGCGTGCAGACACGGATCCGCTGGACGAACCTGAGGTCGCAACCATCGAAGGGTCACTTCAAGCGCCAGAGGCCAGCGAAGGCGCAAGCTTTGCCGTTGATCCAGTAGAACCGGTCTTGCCCAATCCGCAAGCTATGGCTCCGCAAACCCCAATACCAGAAGCCGATTTGACCGTCTCAACCGCGCCCGCACAGCCTGTCGTTGTGGCCGAAACAGAGGTGGCACCAGAAGCCGATGCGGCAATGGAAGCAAAAGACCCGGACGAAGAAACATTTGTCGTGGACCTGAGTGCCCTCGGCCCGAACGACACGACGACGCCGGACGTGGACCCAGTTCCAGATACGTCCATGCCAGAGACGTCCGAAACCGAGACTGAAACAGACGAAACGTCTCCTGAAGACTCAGAGACCGCGATGGACACAACGGCCCCGGCTGAGCCCCCAGAAGAAGACATCCCAACAACGCTTACCCCAGATGCCGAAGCGCCTGAGACCGAAGACATCGCCACGCCGCGCCTCCAGCTTCAAGGAGGCGAGAACAGCTTATTGGCGGATCGCGGGACAGGCGTCACTATTCGACGCCCCGCAACCGAAGAGACAGCCACCGAAACCGCAAGCGAGACGGCGCCAGCGGTCGACAGCACAAACGTTAACGCGCTAGTCGATTTCGCGGCATCCACTGTGGATGTCGGGACTAGGCCAACGATGTCGATCGTTTTAATTGACGATGGAAGCATGTCCGCCGCTGCCGCCGCTCTTTCAGGACTGACGTTCCCCGTTACAATCGCCATTGATCCCGCAAAGGAAAACGCAGCGGACTTGATGGCCGCCTACCGTGAGAGCGGGTTCGAGGTCGCGGTGCTTGCCAAATTGCCCGAAGGGGCGTTGCCAACGGACGTTGAAGTTACGTTTCAAAGTGTCTTTAGCACGGTGCCTGAATCGGTTGCTGTTCTTGATGTGGGCGACGGTGGGCTGCAATCTGATCGCGACGTGACCGAACAAGCGATGGATATCCTCGCGTCCCAAGGGCGTGGCTTTGTCACTGCCAGCCAAGGGCTCAACATGGCCGGGCGTGCGGCCGATGCTGCCGGAGTGCCATCTGCGGTGATCTACCGTGAACTGGACGAGGATGACCAAGACGCCCGTGTAATCCGTCGATTTGTGGATCAAGCGGCCTTTCGGGCGCGCCAAGAAAGCGGTGTTGTTCTTGTCGGGCGTGTGCGTCCGGACACGATCTCAGCGTTGATCCTATGGGGCACTGCAAATAACGACGATCAAGTCGCTGTGGTGCCGTTGAGCACTGTTTTGACCGCTGAGTAAGTTCTAATGTCGATCGGCCAAGCCCTAGACGTTTTTCGAACCTGCTACCTCGCGGATATTTCCTATCCGAACGGTTTCCCCGAACGCCTCGTTGCGCTTGGCTTCGAAAAGACTGCCGAAAAGCAAAGCATGGACGAAGAGGGCGGGCGCAATTCGCGGCATTTGTATCAGCGCACCGGATCGCCTTACGGCTTTTCGTTTTTGCATCTCGATGGCGGCGGGGTGTCAGATGGGGCCTTGGTGCTGTCAGACACGCCAGACGCACGCGCAGAGTTGCTTTCTTTTGTAAACGCCCAGCCCAACCTTGCTGAAACGACACAAGAAGTACGCGACTTCCTTGCGTTTGCGCCTGAAGACGTCAGCTGGGCGCTTGTCGCCTCGCGCTTTTGGACATCCAAGGCGATTGGGGAAACAGGGGCAATTATACTCTCGGACCCGCGCTGTTTGACCTTGCGGACGGCACCAAAGCCATTGCTCTCACCGCCAGCCGCAATCTGAGCCTACAAGACCCGCTGACGGATGACAGCATGGCGGACCTGACAGGCCCAGAGTCAAAGCTGCAAAAGCTCATCCTGACCTTTAGCGAGATCGCCACCAAAGCCTGCCCTGATCTGGATAAGATCATTTGGGCCGCCGATGCATTTGGGTTTAAAGGTGACGAAGACATGAAAGAGGGGGCGACCTCGTTTCTCTTGAGTGGCGGGCAAGGCCCGAACGCCCGCCCGTCTGATGTGACCAACTCCATCCATGTGAACTGTGACACGGAGTATGATTTTGAGTTCGCTTTGACGTTTTCCTTGGATGAACGACTGACGGATTACGTGATCCGCACGGCGTTGTTCAACCACCTTGGTCTAACAGCTATCAACGACGACGGAACTGCCACCCTTAATCTTGGGGGTGCAGACTTTACTGTGCGTCATTGGGTGACCAATAGAACCTTTGGAAACCACGCTTTTTTGCTTCAAGCCTAGCGGTCTTAGCGCCCGCTGAGGGGCTGCGGCCTCTTGGCGCGGGGCCTCAAAAAACACTGCTTCCGAACCTATATATTGGGTGAGCAAGACCTGCTCGTTCACCTTGGATAAAGGAACATCTCATGACAAAAACACTTATTTTTGCGACGGCTCTCGCTGCAACGACGGCACTTCCAGTACTGGCCGATCCGGCTCTTGGATTTGGTGTCAGCTTGGCTTTTGGGGGCGGTAATGTGGAAACCGGCGTTGGCCTGCGTGCCTTTTCGGATGATGAAGAAGACAGCTTTGTGGCCAGCGTTGGAGTTGATTACATGTTTCAATCCCAACGGGTTCGCCCGACAGTCGGGGCCGCTTACCTCGGCGATGACACCTATTTCGGCGTCGATATGGGCTTTGGCCTAAATGGCGAAGGCGTTGATTTTGGGGTCGGTGTCGGTGGCCTTGATACCCAAGGCGCAGAGACCTCAACCTCTTCAACGAGCATGACCGTCATAGATGCTGGGGATGATTACCTCAGCGACAGTTAGGCCATGTAACTCTGTCCTTTGGCCATAACTTGGCCAAAGGGCGTCTTCCTGTTTACGAATTTCCCGACCGGAACATCCCAGCATCCGCCGCAGCACGTCGGATCGCGTTCGATTTGTGGACGGTTTCCATGTATTCGGCTTCTGGGTCGCTGTCATAGACAACCCCGCCACCGGCCTGAATATACAGCTGGTCGCCCTTTAGAACCGCAGTGCGAAGGGCTATACACATGTCCATATCGCCATTGGCGCTGAAATAACCGCAGCCGCCGCCATAGACACCGCGTTTTTCTGGTTCCAGTTCGTCAATAATCTCCATCGCGCGCACCTTGGGTGCACCTGACACGGTGCCCGCCGGCATGCCGGCAAAGAACGCAGACAGGGCGTCTTGGTCTTCCGCCAATTCTCCGACAACGTTGGACACGATGTGCATCACGTGGCTGTAGCGTTCGACGATAAACTGTTCAGTTGGGCGAACGGTCCCAATCTTGCTGACCTTACCCGCATCGTTGCGCCCAAGGTCAAGCAACATAAGATGTTCGGCCAGTTCTTTTTGGTCGGCCATCAAATCCGCTTCGTTGGCATTGTCGATCTCGGGCGTTTCACCACGTGGCCGAGTGCCCGCGATCGGACGGATCGTGACCTCATTGCCGAACACGCGCACCAAAATCTCGGGGCTCGCGCCAATGACCTGATACTCACCGTAGTTGAAATAGAACATAAACGGAGAGGGGTTGGTGCGCCGTAGGGAACGATACAATGCGAACGGTGGTTCGCTAAACGTCTGGGTCCAGCGTTGGCTGGGAACACATTGAAAAATGTCGCCAGCGCGAATGTAGTCTTTTGCCTTTTCAACGGCTTCCATGTAGCCGGACTTGGTGAAATTCGACACAGGGTCGGGCGCAGTGTCAGCCGCACCCAAGGTGCGTTCGGCCATTGGCACTGGCATCTCAAGGCTGCGTTGCGCGTCCATAACCCGTTCCGCCGCTTGCGCGTAGGCGGCTTTGGCGCTTAGTCCCGAGGTTGCATAGGCAGGGGCCACAAGGATCACTTCGCCCTTAACACCGTCCAGCACCGCAACAACTGAGGGGCGCAACATAACCGCATCGGGCAGGCCGAGCGGATCAGGGTTCACGTCGGGCAGATGTTCCACAAGGCGGATCATGTCATAGCCCAAATAACCGAACAGCCCCGCAGAGGCGGCAGGCAAATCGGCAGGCAAATCTATGCGGCTTTCGGCGATGAGGCTGCGCAAGTTTGCCAATGGATCGCCTGACTGGTCCTCAAACGCAGCATCGTCGAAACGTGCGGTGCGGTTGATGCGGCTTTGTGTGCCTCGGCAGTCCCAGATCAGATCAGGTTTCATGCCGACGATCGAATAGCGACCGCG
The DNA here is from genome assembly GCF_018861045.1 of Octadecabacter sp. B2R22. Taxonomy (GTDB): domain Bacteria; phylum Pseudomonadota; class Alphaproteobacteria; order Rhodobacterales; family Rhodobacteraceae; genus Octadecabacter. The sequence goes on along the minus strand of NZ_JAHKQJ010000007.1, from coordinate 813,374 downwards.
TACTTCGCCGCCTGTCACGGATTCCAGCAAGAACGCGTGTTCACCGGCACCTGTGAGTTTCAGCATCAAGGAGACCGGAGTGTCCAAATCCGCAGTCAGACGTGTGTAAACGATCTGGTTTTCGCCCGCGTCATATCCTGCGCTAAAGCTGTCAAAATCCGGGGTCATGTCAGTCCTCAGCCTAGCGGAAATTCGCATGTACGGCGTTCACCGCAGCATCGTTGATTTGAACGTCGGTCTGCATCTGGATCGCACGCCCGTATAGCTCATAGACGTCCTGTGCGATGCCTTCGCCAGCGGATTCGGCGACGGCGGCAACTTCAGCAACATAGGCTTCGTCGCTCGGGTCCGCACCGGACACATCATCCAAGCGCACGATAATCGCGTCTTCGCCGTTTGCGATCACGCGCACATCGCCGATCTCCATTTCGAAAACTTCAGTAAGGAACGACGTCGGCGCACCATTGATGAAACCACGACGGGTCATGGCGTTTTCTTGTACGGTCTCAAGATCGAACGCGCCAAAGTCCTGAACGGTCGTGCGCAATTCTTCGGCGATTGCTTCGGCGTCGGCCAAAACGGCGTCAGCCGTCGCTTGAATGGCCCAACCTGCGGCGGCATCAACTCGCGCATCTTCCAACGGGATCAGAGCAGGAGCGCGGACTTCGGTGACTTCAATTGCGAACAGCCCTCCATCATCAAGGTCCGTCAGTTCTGCGTAATCACCAACATTTTGCGCGGCTGCCAGTTCGCGGAAGGACGCATAGGCGGCGATGCCTTCGCTGTTGTCTTCGCTCCACTCAATCTCGCCCAATTCCATGTCGGTCTGTTCGGCGACGTCTTCAAGACCCGCACCGCCAGCCAGCAGGTTGGTGATCGGGTCGATCTGGTCTTCGATGATACGGCCCGCACGTGCGGCGGCTTCGTCTTCGCGCAAGATCGGCAGGGCTTCTTCGAATGTGGTTTCACGGGCGGACAATACGGCGTTCATACGGAACAAGGCAGGGCCAAGATCGGTCAAGAACGGGCCGGTCACGTCGCCTGTCTCGGACGCAAAGATCGCAGGGCCAGCGTCGCCGCCCATTTCAGAAAGGCTCACATCGCCGGCATCCACATCATCCAACGTCAGGCCACGTTCTGCGACCAGTTCTGGGAAGGACGTCTCGTCAGCGGCAATCGCATCAAGCGCGGCCTGTGCTTCGGCTTCGTCACCAAACACCAAACGTTCGATCAAGCGGCGCTCGGGAACGACAAACTCGTCGATGCGGGCATCATATTCTTCGCGCAGCTCGGCTTCGTCCACGGGAACATCGTCCTGGATCATCGCAGGGGTCAGCCAGACATAACGCACGACGCGCACTTCCGGTGTGGTGAAGGACGCGGGGTTTGCATCGTAGAAGGCCTGCAAGTCAGCGTCAGAGGGCTGGTTCAAAGCAACTTCGACGTTCGCCTCAGTCACGGGCGCCCATGTGAATGTGCGTCCTTCGCGGGTGAATGCGGCCACAGCTTCGCCAAAGGCTTCTGGGTCAGGCATGCCTGTGTAAACGGCACCTTGAAGAAGCGCACGTGCTGCGCCTTCACGCAGGGTTGTCTCGTATTCGCGCACACTTAGACCAGAACGCGCAAGCGCCTCACGGTATTGTGCCTGATCGAATGTTCCGTCACCACCGCGAAAGGACGGGTTGCCCAAGACTTGTTCGCTTATCGTCGCGTCACCGACAGAAAGCCCCAAAACCGCGGCTTCGTTGTCCAAGCTGCGCTCAGCAACGGCAGACTGTAATGCACGGATCGGTAGACCCTCTGCCTCGGCCTCAGGGAAGGACATCTGGCGCCCAATCTGGGAACTGCGGATCGCGATCTGGGTCTGCAATTCATTGAAATATGTCTGCACCGGCAGGGACTTTTCCCCGACAGAACCGATAGAGCTGATATTGCCGCTTAATCCACTGGCGCCGAAGCCCATAAGGCCGACGAACAGAAGGCCCAGAATGATCCAGACAAAGAAGTTTTTGGTTGAGCCTTTGGCCATGGTTCGCGCGCCTTCGTGTTGCGGTCGTTATACTAGTTTGCAACTGAATAAGCGGGCCATGAGCCACGTGCAAGCGAACTTAAGGCTGATAGTCGACCAGTCGATCAAACAATGCCGTGATTCCTGCGCTGTCTACGTTGGCAAAGGCAACCCGAAGGTGCTGCTGGCCCATACCATCGGGCATGAACATTGTGCCGGGCAGGGTCAAAACACCCGCCTGTTTGACCAAATCCTTTGCGAAGTCATCTGAGCGCATCTCAAACGGGTGTTTCATGTAGGCAAAATACGCGCCGCAGCCTTCTAGCTCCCAGCCGAGAGCGGCGAGCCTTGGGAATTGATCTTCGATGGCGGCACGGCGGTCGAGGATTTCCAAGCGTTCCCCTGCCAGCCAATCGCCTAAATTTCGCATGCCCCAAAGGGCGGCGTGTTGGCCAAGTTGGTTAGGGCAGATCGTCACCGTATCAAGGAACTTTTCGACCTCGGCCAGTCGCTCCGGCGAAGCGACCATGGCCCCAACGCGATGGCCCGTTAGACGGTAGGCTTTGGAAAAGGAATAGAGCTGGATCAGCGTGTCCTGCCATGCGGGATCTTTGAACAGATCGTGGGGCGCACCCTCACGGCTGTCGAAATCGCGGTAGGTTTCGTCGATGATCAGGGCAATTCCGCGGGCGCGGGCAAGGACCGCAAAGCCAGCCACAACATCGGCTGGGTATTCAACACCACCCGGATTGTTCGGTGTGACCAATACAATGGCGCGTGTTTTGTCAGTTATGAATTCGGCGGCGTCATCCGCGCTTGGTGTTAATCCATTCTCGGCCCGCAATGGCACTGTTTTAACACCCGCCATATCCAGCCACATACGGTGATTGAAATAATAGGGTACTGGTAGGATAACCTCGTCACCCTCAGCGCAAAGCGTTGAAATCGCGGCGGTAAAGGCTTGGTTGCAGCCTGACGTGATTGCGACGTTCTCGGGTTTGATCGCACCACCATAGGCGGTTGACCATTGCGCGGCGACCTCGGCTCGCAAATCAGGCAACCCCAACACGGGCCCGTAAAGATGGGTTTCGTCCATCTCCACGATCATTCGTGCCATCGCTTGGCGCATTGCTAAGGGGGGCGGATCAACGGGCGCGGCTTGGCTGACGTTGATCAATGGTCGATTAGAGAAATCTACCCCGTCCAACCAGCGACGTGCTTCCATGACGGGTGGCGCAAAAGTCGTGGCGGTGCGGGGTAGGGTCATGATCAGTCCTTACCGCGATAGGGTTCAACGTATTGTAACGCCATGTCCCACGGAAAGAAAATCCATGTGTCTTGGCTGACGCCAGTGATGAAGGTATCCACCATCGGTTCGCCTTCTGGCTTGGCATAAACGGTGGCCAAATGCGCCTTTGGGTACAGCTTGCGGACCAGTTCCAGTGTTTTGCCACTGTCGACCAGATCATCAATGATTAGAATGCCTTCGCCATCGCCCATCAGGTCAGTGTCAGGCGCCTTGAGAACCTTGGCCTCGCGGCGTTGATCCGCTTTGCCGCCACCAGAATGATAGGACACCACGGAAATGGTATCGACTGTGCGCACGTCAAGTTCGCGCGCGATGATCATGGCGGGCGCCATACCGCCACGGGTCACCGCAACAATCGCCTTCCAAGCGCCATCATCAGGGCCTTTCCCGTCCAAACGCCACGCCAAAGCACGGCTATCGCGGTGGATTTGATCCCAAGAGATGTGGAATCCTTTTTCGTGGGGCAGGCGGTCGGTCATGGTTCGGTTCCTTTAGAAGGTATAGCAGCGAAAGGGGTTAGCCTTTGTTCGGTGACATGTCTGGCGCGTCGACGGCTTTCATGCCGACAACGTGATACCCCGCATCCACGTGGTGTGTTTCGCCCGTCACCCCATTGCTCAGATCGCTCAGCAGATAAAGAGCGGACCCGCCGACTTCATCAATCGTCACGTTCTTACGAAGAGGCGAGTTATATTCGTTCCATTTCAGGATGTAGCGGAAATCGCCAATGCCAGATGCCGCAAGCGTCTTGATCGGGCCCGCGGAGATGGAGTTCACGCGAATGCCATCTTTTCCGAGGTCTTCGGCGAGGTAACGCACGCTGGCTTCCAATGCGGCCTTGGCCACACCCATGACATTGTAGTGCGGCATAATGCGTTCAGCGCCGTAATAGGTCAGCGTGATCGCGCTGCTGCCCGGGTTCATCATCTTTTCTGCGCGCTGCATCACGGCGGTGAAAGAATAGACGGAAATATCCATCGTCATGCGGAAGTTATCTGCACTGGTATCAACGTAACGGCCACGCAGCTCGTTTTTGTCTGAGAAACCAATAGCATGAACAACGAAGTCAATGTTGTCCCATTTCTCCTTAATACCATCAAAAAGCGCATCAATAGATGCGGCGTCGCTTACATCGCAAGGCAACACCATGTCGGACCCAAGGGACGCAGCCAATGGGGCCACACGTTTCTTCAAAGCATCGCCTTGATAAGAGAACGCAAGTTCCGCCCCCGCATCACCCAAAGCTTTGGCGATCCCCCAAGCGATGGATTTGTCATTGGCGAGACCCATGATCAGTCCGCGTTTTCCCTGCATCAAATTAGATGGCATAGATGTCCCCTAAAAGTTTACCCGCGCCTTTGGCGGTTTATTGTTCAGAACGGTGTAGGGGATCGGGGCGGTTGCTTCAAGATGTTGTAGATCAGGTCTTGACCAATGACGGCGACGGGCCACCTATAAAGGAGCACCCAAAACAAACGAGGTTCCCATGGCAGACCGCAGTGGAAAATTTGCAGGTGACAATCCTTTCGCGATCGCGCGGGATTGGCTCGCCGAAGCGACAGCCAGTGAGATCAATGATCCTAACGCTATGGCTTTGTCGACTGTTGATGAAGATGGGCTTCCGAATGTGCGGATGGTCTTGTTGAAAGAAATCGAAGTCCTTGATGATGGGGATGGGGCGTTCGTCTTCTATACCAATTACGGGAGCCAAAAAGGGCAAGAGATCGCCGCCACCGGCAAAGCTGCATTTGTAATTCATTGGAAGTCTTTACGGCGTCAGATCCGAGTACGTGGTCTCGTGACCCGTGAAGAGGGACCGCAGGCGGATGAATATTACGCCTCGCGAAGCCTCAAGAGCCGCCTTGGCGCTTGGGCGTCCGATCAGTCTCAGCCTCTGTCATCGCGCTCGTCTCTCCTTGCAGGTGTCGCCAAGGTGACGGCAGCGAAAGGGATCAATCCTGAACGTCCTCCATTTTGGGGTGGCTTTCGAATCTCTCCAGTTGAAATCGAGTTTTGGGCCGATGGGGACTTTAGGTTGCACGATAGATTTAAATGGTCGCGGGAAGGGCGAGTTGACCCGTGGGTAATCCGGCGATTGCACCCGTAATTTTTCACGTAACGTGAAATTTGGCGTGGTCAAAGCCTTGTATTATCCTCTATAGGGGGCCACGGTCGAGTTGGATGGGACGAGCTGATCTGGATGTGGGGTCCAGTTTGGCGAGGGGTTTAAGATGCAAGATATAGAGAATGACGGCTACGAAATGCAGGGCCGTGTTAAATGGTTTGATCCGGGCAAAGGGTTTGGATTCATTGTCGCTGATGATGGTGGGCCAGACATTTTGCTGCATGCAAATGTGCTTCGGAATTTTGGTCAAAGTTCGGTTGCCGATGATACGGTAATCGAAGTCTTGGTGGTCAAAACGGATCGCGGCCTACAGGCCGCCGAAGTTTTGAATGTCCAATACAGTGACCAACCGCCAAGCGCTGGACTCGCGGATTTTGCCGAGTTTGACCCGGAGGCCGTTGCGGCGGCCCCGATTGAACCGGCCCGCGTGAAGTGGTTCGACAAGGCCAAAGGTTTCGGGTTTGCCAATGTATTTGGTTCGGACGCTGACATATTCGTGCACATAGAAGTCTTGCGTCTCTCTGGTCTGGCTGATTTGCTTCCCGGCGAAGCCATTGCCGTGCGTGCCATTGAAGGTAAGCGCGGGCTTATGGCAGCTGAGGTTTTGCCATGGGAAGTCGCCATTTCTTAAATTTATGTTTGGTCAGCGTCTTTGCCGTTCTTACGGCAGGCGCGTCCTATGCAGAGTGTTCGAACGAACACCTGTCATTGCGCGGCCCATTTGGGACCGCGCAGTTTTCCGTCGATGTTGCGGATACCGAAGATGAACGCAGTCGTGGTCTGATGTTCGTCGAAAGCATGGCTACGATGCAGGGCATGCTGTTTGTTTATGATCAGCCGCGCAGTGCCAGTTTCTGGATGCGCAACACGTTGATCCCGCTTGATATGCTGTTTGCCGATTCCACGGGCACCATCCAGCACATTCACGCCAATGCGCAACCGCTTGACGAAACACCGATATTTGGCGGTCGTGATATCCAGTTCGTGTTGGAAATCAACGGTGGGCTTGCGGAACGCCTTGGCCTGAAAGAGGGCGATCAGATGCAACATCCCAGCTTTGGAGCCAACAGTTCTTGGCCCTGCACATCTAATTGAACATTTTTTGATTTTAAGGCTTTTCAACACCGCAAACAGGCCTTAAACGAGGCCTCGGATCGGGGCGTGGCGCAGCCTGGTAGCGCACCTGTTTTGGGTACAGGGGGTCGGATGTTCGAATCATCTCGCCCCGACCACTTCTACAAAAACCCAACCTTCTTTAGAGTATCGAGACTTTTAGAAGGGCCGCCCGCCGGCGGCTCGAAGCAGCTCCATAATATTCAGATTACTGGTTCATCAGAAAACCGCGCCACGCGTGCCTGACTGGTGCGTTGCGTAACGTGTATGCCGCAGCCTGCCACCATATAGGAACATGATCACGCGAGCTGATTCTGGGGTGGTTAGGGATTCGCATCATGCTTCGTTTTGGTTTGGATGTGCGACTGTCTGGCCCAGACCATCGCGTTCGGTGTCCGCAGCTAAGAATTTCCGCATTGTATCGTGTTGAAAAACAGGCGTTTGGCTTCGTCTGGGGCTGTTGTAACTGCGGATCCCGCCCGTGCGTCTGAATTTTCAGCACATCCAATAAGACCGATTCCAGGTTCTAGACGAGCAGTGCGTCTGACGATTTCTTCCGCGCGTTGAGGCATAAGAGTGACACAGTCACGGAGGCGTGCCAGTGATGTTTTCCCCAGCCCCAAGTCTGTGGACAATGCCTGTGGATAATTCATGTGATTTGTAAACTGCGGACCCTATGCGTTTGGCTTTACAGAAGTTTTTGTTGGAAGCTCCGTAACCGTGAACGGGAACAACCTTGTGTGTAATCCTGAGGGAGAATCGGGGACCTTTGGAAGGGGGGCGAGGACAACTCGGGGTCAAGAGAGTTTAATCCATATTTAGGGTAAAAATTTCGTTGACCCACTAGGTATAGATCAGTCATGTTGTGCGAACTAGGCGAGACGGCACAACATATAGTGCTGACGCCAGCAAGGGACAGGGTAGCAGGCACAAGATGCAGTAAAGCATCCGATTGTTTGGTGAAATCACCTTAGATTTAAGGTGTTTCTTCCATGTTTTTCGCTTGGCGTGTTCATCTAGGTAGCTGGGGCTGGTTCTATTTGAACTGGTATTTGTAGGGACAAGGGCCGCAACGACGGACCGCATTATCAGAGGCGATATCATGAAGATCGAACGTAACTTCACCAAATCCGGACAGGACGCATACGCAGAAGTGCCTTTCAAGGCGGCGACGTCTGAAATCCGGAATCCCGACGGGACTATCGTCTTTAAGCTTGACGATTGTGAAATCCCTGACGCTTGGTCGCAAGTTGCTTCCGATGTTATCGCTCAGAAATATTTCCGAAAGGCGGGCGTTCCGTCTGAAACCGTCAAAGTAGAAGAGAAGGGCATCCCTGAGTTCCTTTGGCGTTCTGTTCCTGCTGAAGGCGCGGAAATGTCCGGCGAGATCTCCGCCAAGCAAGTTTTTGATCGTCTGGCTGGTGCTTGGACGTACTGGGGCTGGAAAGGTGGGTATTTCACCACCGAAGAAGACGCCCGCACATACTTTGACGAAATGCGTTACATGCTCGCCACCCAGCGCGCAGCCCCGAACTCCCCACAATGGTTTAACACTGGTCTGCACTGGGCCTACGGCATCGATGGCCCTGCACAAGGCCACCACTATGTTGATTACCAAACCGGTGAGCTGACAAAATCCACGTCGTCCTATGAGCACCCACAGCCACACGCCTGCTTCATTCAGTCCGTAGCTGACGATCTGGTCAACGAGGGCGGCATCATGGACCTTTGGGTCCGCGAAGCACGCCTCTTCAAATACGGCTCCGGCACGGGCACGAACTTCTCGTCTTTGCGTGCAGCGGGTGAAAACCTCTCTGGTGGTGGCAAATCTTCTGGCCTTATGGGGTTCCTGAAAATTGGCGACCGCGCGGCGGGAGCGATCAAATCCGGCGGTACAACACGTCGTGCGGCGAAGATGGTGATCGTTGATGCCGACCACCCGGATATCGAAGAATTCATCAACTGGAAGGTTCTCGAAGAACAGAAAGTGGCGTCCATCGTTGCTGGTTCCAAAATGCACGAAGCTAAGTTGAACGAAATCTTCAAGGCGATCCGCTCTTGGGATGGCGCTGAAGCAGACGCTTACGATCCAAAGGTAAACGACACGCTGAAGACAGCTGTTCGCGAAGCCAAAAAGGTCGCAATTCCAGAGACCTACATCAAACGTGTTCTTGATTACGCGAAGCAGGGTCACACATCCATCGAATTCCCGACATACGACACAGACTGGGATTCCGAAGCCTACAACTCTGTGTCCGGTCAGAACTCCAACAACTCCATTCGTGTTACAGATGAGTTCCTGAAGGCAGTTGAAACAGACGCCAACTGGAAGCTGATCAACCGTAAGAACGGCGAAGTCGCCAAGGTTATCAAAGCACGTGATCTATGGGAAAAAGTTGGCCACGCGGCTTGGGCCTGTGCCGATCCGGGCATCCAGTACCACGACACCGTCAACGCATGGCACACTTGCCCAGAAGACGGCGCAATCCGTGGGTCCAACCCGTGTTCCGAGTACATGTTCCTTGATGACACGGCGTGTAACCTCGCATCCATGAACCTTCTGACGTTCTACAAGGATGGTGAGTTCCAGGTCGAAGATTACATTCATGCGTCTCGCTTGTGGACTGTGACCCTCGAGATCTCTGTGATGATGGCGCAGTTCCCATCTAAAGAGATCGCACAACGGTCTTATGACTTCCGCACATTGGGTCTGGGCTATGCAAACATCGGCGGCTTGCTGATGAACATGGGCTACGGCTACGACAGTGATGAAGGCCGTGCGATGGCAGGGGCGCTGACTGCGATCATGACGGGCGTGTCATATGCAACATCCGCGGAAATCGCAGGCGAGCTTGGACCATTCTCCGGTTACAAGAAAAACAAAGAGCACATGCTCCGCGTAATCCGTAACCACCGCAACGCAGCTTACGGTGCGTCCGATGGCTATGAGGCGCTCGACGTGAAGCCGGTTCCTCTGGATCATGCCAACTGCCCAGACGCGCGTCTGATCGATATCGCCATGGGCGCATGGGACGAAGCGCTTGAGCTTGGCAAAAAGCACGGCTACCGCAACGCTCAGGCCACTGTGATTGCGCCGACAGGCACAATCGGTCTGGTTATGGACTGTGACACAACCGGCATCGAGCCTGACTTCGCTCTGGTGAAGTTCAAAAAGCTCGCTGGCGGTGGATACTTCAAGATCATCAACCAGTCGGTTCCAGCCGCTTTGGTGAAATTGGGCTACAAACCAGCGCAAATCGAAGAGATCATCTCCTATGCGGTTGGTCACGGCACGTTGGGCAACGCGCCTGGCATCAACCACACAGCCCTTGTGGGCCACGGTTTTGGTCAGGCTGAGATCGACAAGATCGAAGCAGCGCTTCCATCCGCTTTCGACATCCGGTTTGTGTTCAACCAGTGGACGCTGGGCGAAGAGTTCTGCAAAGACGTGCTGGGCATCCCAGCTGACAAGTTGAACGATCCAACGTTTGACCTGCTGAAATCCTTGGGCTTTTCCAAAGCAGACACAGACGCAGCCAACGACCACGTTTGCGGCACTATGACACTGGAAGGCGCGCCACACCTCAAAGAAGAGCACTATGTGGTCTTCGATTGCGCCAACCCTTGCGGTAAAAAAGGTAAGCGTTTCTTGGGCGTCGAAAGCCACATCACGATGATGGCAGCGGCTCAATCGTTCATCTCTGGCGCGATCTCTAAGACGATCAACATGGCCAACGATGCGACCATCGAAGACTGCCAGAAGGCCTATGAACTCTCATGGTCCTTGGGCATCAAGGCGAACGCACTGTACCGTGATGGCTCCAAGCTGTCCCAGCCTTTGGCTGCGGCCTTGGTCGAAGACGATGAAGAAGCAGCAGAAACACTGGAATCCGGCTCCACCATGGAGAAGGCTCAGGTGATTGCAGAAAAGATCATCGAGAAAGTCATCGTCAAAGAGGTTATCAAAAGCCACCGTGAAAAGATGCCTCAGCGGCGCAAAGGCTACACCCAGAAAGCCAACGTTGGCGGTCACAAAGTGTACCTGCGCACAGGTGAATATGAGGATGGTAACCTCGGTGAGATCTTCATCGACATGCACAAAGAGGGTGCCGGTTTCCGCGCCATGATGAACAACTTCGCAATCGCGGTGTCTGTTGGTCTTCAATATGGTGTGCCGCTCGAAGAATTCGTTGACGCGTTTACCTTCACCAAGTTCGAGCCAGCAGGCATGGTTCAGGGCAACGACAGCATCAAAAACGCGACGTCGATCCTCGACTACATCTTCCGCGAATTGGCTGTGTCTTACCTCGATCGCACCGATTTGGCCCACGTTAAGCCGGAAGGCGCATCCTTCGATGACCTTGGGCGCGGCGAAGAAGAAGGCGTGTCCAACGTCAAAGAGATGTCCGAAAGCACAGCGTCCAAGTCTTTGGAAGTGCTGAAGCAAATCAGCTCAACCGGTTACCTGCGCAAGCGTGTGCCAAATGAGCTTGTGGTTCTTCAAGGTGGTGCTGGTGCAGTGGCCTTCGGATCGGATGTGGACGCCGCAACGGCTTTGGAAACGTTGGTTCCAGCGGCTGTCGCGGGTGGGATGACACAATCCGTTACCACCACAACTGCCGTTTCATCTGGCACCGTGAGCCTGAGCGCCCGCGATAAAGCGAAAATGCAAGGCTATGAAGGCGAAGCTTGTGGTGAATGCGGCAACTTTACCCTCGTGCGCAACGGCACCTGCATGAAGTGTAACACCTGCGGCGGGACATCCGGCTGTAGCTAAGAAAATGCGGGGGCGGCTTCAAGATCGCCCCTGACACGGAACCCGGAAAGGCTGAGGTCTTTCCCGGCGACGTCTAGGCCGCAGGCAGAATACCGGGCGGTACACTAGAATGAGCCTAGATGGCGAGACTTAGGGGGGACTTCGGTTCCCCCTTTTTTCTTGCGGCGGGCTTTGGGTCGAACTTCCGCTGCGCGCAAATTCGACCCGCTGGGGGTTTTGCACCCCCAGACCCCCGCAAGGTATTTTAGAACAAAAGAATTCACTTTTTTTTAACCTAGCCGCGTCAGCATGTTGGAGCGGTACAGGCTGAGGAGCCGATGGCCGTAACGGAAGAAGGCTCCCGGGTCCGCAATGGCTCGGGAGTTTTCGCTTCTTTTGTTCCTAAATACCTCCGCCGGAGGCGCACATCGGCCACGACTGCAGCGTCTAAGGAATGTCAAAATCTGGTTCGGCGAGGATGAAGCCTTCAAACGAAAAACCCGGGCTCACGGTGCAGCTTACCAAGGTCCAATCGCCCGTCGTTCTGGCTGCCTGCCATGCATTTTTGGGAACGATCCCTTGCGGGCGTTCACCGGCGGCGATGTTAGGGCCAAGAACCGTTTCTGTTTTCGGCCCGTTATCTGTTTGCGAGATACTGAGAACCAGCGGCGCCCCTGAATGGTGGAGCCAGATTTCCACCGCATCGACCCGGTGCCAATGGCTGGCTTCGCCGTCTTTCAACAGGAAATAGATACAGGTGCCGGACGGGCGGCCGTCTGATGTTTCGTCGACCCACGTTTGGCGAAAATAGCCGCCTTCGGGGTGCGGCGCGAGGTCGAGGGCGGTAATGATGTCATCTGCGGTCATAGGGGCAGGCTAGGCGGGTTCGTTCCGAAGGCCAAGGACTGCACACAAAAAAGGCCCCCGCAATTTGTGGGGGCCTTGTGTCTTATGTGTCCGGATTTAGCGCAGGATAGAACGACCAGCGTAAATAGCTGTTTCTTCTAGCATTTCTTCGATGCGGATCAGCTGGTTATACTTTGCCAAACGATCTGAGCGAGACAGGGAGCCCGTTTTGATCTGGCCACAGTTCGTTGCCACAGCGAGGTCGGCGATTGTAGCGTCCTCAGTCTCACCGGAACGGTGCGACATAACATTTGTGAACCGCGCGCGGTGCGCCATATCAACCGCTGTGAGTGTCTCTGTCAGCGTACCGATCTGGTTCACTTTGACCAGCATGGAATTCGCGGATTTCTGTTCGATGCCCATGGCAAGGCGGGCAGGGTTGGTCACGAACAAATCGTCACCGACCAGTTGGATTTTGTCGCCCAAACGTGCGGTCAGAGCAGCCCAACCATCCCAGTCATCTTCGGACATGCCGTCTTCAATTGAGATGATCGGGTAGTCATCGCAAAGCGCCGCAAGGTAGTCGACGTTTTCGGCAGATGTCAGCGAGGCGCCTTCGCCTTTCATTTCGTATTTGCCGTCTTTGTAGTATTCCGTCGCCGCACAATCGAGCGCGAGGTAGATGTCTTCGCCCGATTTGTAGCCAGCTTTGTCGATCGCTTTTAGAATGAAATCAAGTGCATCGCGTGTGGAGTTGATGTTCGGGGCAAAGCCACCCTCATCGCCGATCCCTGTCGACAAGCCAGCAGCAGAGAGTTCTGCCTTAAGCGTGTGGAAGACTTCGGACCCCATGCGGATCGCTTCTTTTACGTTGCTCGCAGAGACGGGCATAATCATGAATTCTTGAATGTCGATCGGGTTGTCGGCATGTTCGCCGCCGTTGATGATGTTCATCATAGGGACGGGCAAAACGCGTGCAGCCGTGCCTCCGATGTAGCGGAACAAGGGTTGAGCTGTGAATTCCGCAGCAGCGTGTGCAACGGCCATGGAAACGCCCAAAATAGCGTTCGCGCCCAAGCGGCCTTTGTTGTCTGTGCCATCGAGCTCAATCATCGCCATATCGATGGCAACCTGTTCAGTCGCATCGAAGCCAAGGATGGTTTCAGCGATCTCACCGTTGACGGCTTCGACGGCTTGCAGCACGCCTTTACCTTTGTAGCGGGCTTTATCGCCGTCGCGCTTTTCAACCGCTTCGTGGACGCCTGTCGATGCGCCTGATGGAACTGCAGCGCGGCCCATTGTGCCGTCTTCGAGTGTGACATCTACTTCAACCGTCGGATTGCCTCGGGAGTCGAGGATTTCGCGGGCGTGAATGTCGATGATGGTGCTCATGGCGTTTTCCTTTGGAAATGTTAGCGCAAACAGAAGGTTCGTTACGAACCCTATAACGGGTCGTGTAACGCTTGGGAAGGGCGGCGCAGTTTGGCCGCTTGGCGGGCTTCGCGTAGGAACGTAAAGACACCCGCACCAATAACGATGGAGACCCCGATTAGGGTCATTGTGTCGGGACGTTCGCCCAGCACCATCATCCCCAGAACCAGGGCGAAAACCATCCGTGTGTAGCGAAACATTGAAATGAATGCCGCGTCGCCTGTGCGGGTCGCGGTGACGATGCTTAGGTAGGCGGCTAGAACGATAAAGACGCAGGCTGCAAGAATGAGGGTATCACTGAACCGAGGGACAACGAGCGCGTCGCCGTCGATCCAACATAATAACAAGCCAGCTGGGATCAGCGCGATGAAGGCATGCATGGCCATATGTGGTCCAGAGATGTCGACATTAACCGCGCGTGTCGCGAGGTCGCGCGCCGCAAGGCAGAGCATCCCCAAAATGCCAAGGACCATGGTGCCTGACATTCCGTCCACTCCCGGTCGGATGATCAACAAAACGCCGCCAAACCCGATCAGAATAGCCGACCAACGTCGCCAACCGACAGTTTGACCCAAGAACAAAACGCCGCCGATAGCGACAACAAGTGGCGTGGCCTGAATGATTGCCGACAAGAGGGACAAATCCATGCGAACAAGTGCCGAGATGAACAACATCGTCCCAAGCACGTCAAACATCGTCCGTTGTAATACGCGCGGGTTTTTATGAGCCGCAACAAAGACAGGCGTCCGTTGTTTCAAGAACCAAACCGCAAAGGCCAGCGCGGCACCGGCGCCCATTACAGTAACGATCTGCCCCGCGGGGACACGACCATCCAACAGCTTGATCAACACATCCTCAATGGCAAACGCCAACATGGAGAATGTCATCAAGGCGGCGCCCTTTAGATTACCCACAGTGTTCCATTCATTTGGTGTCTTCCTTCTTCACACCGTAGAGCTCTAAACGGTGGCCGCGCAGCTCATAGCCGAGCTTGTCGGCGATCTTTTCTTGTAGGGCTTCGATTTCGGCGTCGATGAACTCGATCACTTCGCCGGATTGCAGATCAATCAGGTGGTCATGGTGGTCTCGGTCGGCGGTCTCGTAGCGGGCACGCCCGTCACCGAAATCATGTTTGTCGAGGATGCCGGATTCTTCAAGCAGTTTGACAGTGCGATAGACCGTCGCCAAAGATATCCGCGGATCAGCCGTAGAGGCTCGGGCATAAAGCTCTTCAACGTCAGGGTGGTCGTCCGCGGCCTCCAGAACGCTCGCGATTGTGCGGCGTTGTTCGGTCAGGCGCAGGCCCTTGGCCTCGCAACGAGAAAGAATGGTGTCTGGCATGTCGGCCTCACGGGTATTGATGTGATAAGAACCTGTTACGCCATCGTTTCGGCAGGGGCCAGTGTTGTGATGGGCTAGGGCGCGCGCAATCTAACCCATGTGCCGCCAAGCGGACGCAGCGCCGCGCCTGATCCTAGCTTAAACCGTGCCAGCCCCGCGGCATGGTCGGTGTCTACAGTTCCTAGATCGAAATCCTCATGGCCAAGGGCGGCCAGCCGTTTGGCTGCGGCCCATAACACGGCGCGCGGAGCCTGTAAGGCGTGGCCCGTTGGGGTTGACCAAGCGGTTTGATAGGTCGCCGTTTGTCCATGACGTAGGACCAGACAGGCGGCACAGAGGGTGCCACGATCATAGGCTTCAAACAGCAGTGCATCATTGGGGTTAATCTGTGCAAACGTTGATAACAAAGCGGTCGGATAGGTGCCGTAGCGGCGTTTGCGGGCCAGTGTTTTCGCGGCGGCAAACATCGGGTGTGCGCTGCCGTCCCAAGTCGTTTCCCTGATCCGGACGCCGTGACGCTCTGCTTTTACCAAACGGTTGCGCCACTTGCCGGACATGCCCGCTCGAAGGTCGTCGCGCGTAAGATCCAATTGTGCGATATGGGCCGGGGTCATGATCTGGCGAAACCCGGCCGCGCGATAAGGGCGTTTGCAGGGTGTTTCACCATTTAGGATTTGAACGGGGGTGTCCGCAATATCTGACGGCACCGCCCGTGAGGCAAACATCACCCGACCATACCGCGCAAACCTGCGACGGAGGATGACAGGGGCTACCGACGCGATGTCTGCGCCATAAGCCGTCAAAGCGCGGGCAAATTCGGGGGATTGTTGCAGGGCTGTCATTGGCCCCATTAACGCGCTCTTTACCTAACAGCGCGTTAATGGGGGTATGAAACATTTGCCCGATATCCCCGCACCCCGACTGACACCGCTTGCGCTTGCGGTGGTGGCACTTGTCATCGCGCTGATCGGGGGGGGCGTATTGGCGGTGTTAACCTAGTGTCACCAGTGCATGGCGCTTCTTGCCCGCGCTCAGTTTGACTGGGGTCGCCAGATCATCGGCGCTAACCATGAGGCCTGCGTTGTCCAAAGTTGCGTCATTCATCTTGGCTCCGCCCTCAGAAATCAGGCGCTTTGCTTCTTTGCCGCTGCTTGCAAGGCCAGACTTCACGATCAACTGCACGATCGAAATGCCATCGGCCACGTCTGCCGCATCCAGCGTCAATGTTGGTAAGTCATCCCCGACGCCACCTTTTTCAAAGACTTCCTTTGACGTTTTCGCAGCCGCATCAGCAGCCTCGCGACCATGCAAAAGTGCGGTCACTTCGTTGGCCAGAACGATCTTGGCATCATTGATTTCGGACCCTTCAAGCGCACCCAGACGGTCACATTCCTCAACCGGAAGCTCGGTGTAGAGCTTCAAGAAACGGCCCACATCAGCATCGGTCGTATTGCGCCAGAACTGCCAGAACTCATAGGGGCTGAGCATGTCTGGGTTCAGCCAGATCGCGCCAGACAGGGATTTGCCCATCTTTTTGCCGTCACTGGTGGTCAACAACGGAGACGTCAGGCCGTAAATTTCATGATCCAGCACGCGGCGGGTCAGGTCGATCCCGTTAACGATGTTGCCCCATTGATCGGACCCACCCATCTGCAACAGGCAGCCGTAGCGGCGGTTGAGCTCCAAGAAGTCATAGGCCTGCAAGATCATGTAGTTGAACTCAAGAAAGCTTAGGCTTTGTTCACGATCCAAACGCGATTTCACGGACTCGAAAGACAACATACGGTTGACCGAGAAGTGCTTGCCAATGTCGCGCAGGAAATCGAGGTAATTCAGCTCGTCCAGCCATTCGGCATTGTTCAACATCAACGCCGGTGTGTCTGCCTTGTCGTAATCAATATAGGCCGAGAACACCTGTTTGATGCCCGCGATATTGTCGTCGATCATCTCGGGCGTCAGCAAGGGGCGCTCATCGGCGCGGAAGGACGGATCGCCCACTTTTGTTGTGCCGCCACCCATAAGGGTAATCGGTTGGTGGCCGGTCTTTTGCAGCCAACGCAACATCATGATCTGGATCAGGGACCCAACGTGCAGGGATTTCGCCGTAGCATCAAAACCGATGTAGGCCGGCACTACGCCCGCCGCGAACGCATCATCCAAGCCTTGATAATCCGTGCAATCGGCGAGAAAGCCGCGCTCGATCATGATACGGATGAAATCGGATTTGGGATGGTAGGTCATGGTCAGTTCCTGCTAGCGTTCACTGCAGTCTATAGGGTCCGTTCGGGCAGAGGGAAAGAGCATGTTGAAAGATCAGCAGGTGCGTGTCGTTGGAGCCATGTCTGGCACATCGCTAGACGGGGTGGATGCCGCTGAGATCGTGACAGACGGTCACCGCATACTCGCGTTCAAAGACAGCGCATTTTTACCCTACACAGACATCCAACAAGGGGTGTTGCGCGCCGCTCTTGGTAAATGGGCCGAAGATGATGTCGCGGATGCGTCCGAGCTTGTCGAAACCGTTCATGCGCAAGTGCTATCAGGCTTTGAAAATGCGGATTTGGTTGGTTTTCACGGCCAAACATTGGCCCATGATCCCCAAGGTCTGTTGGGCGCGCCACGTACCCATCAAACGGGTGATGGTGCTATATTGGCCGAGGTACTGGGCAAACCGGTCGTTTGGGATTTTCGCAGTGCGGATGTTCAAATGGGCGGCGAGGGCGCGCCCCTTGCGCCGTTTTACCACTTCGCGCTCGCTAAAAAGATGGACGCAAAGGCCCCACTCGCAATCCTGAACCTCGGCGGTGTGGGCAATGTCACGTGGATCGACCCCAGCCTGCCGCACCCTGACAGCGACGGCGCGTTGTTGGCGTTTGATACCGGTCCGGCCAATGCACCGATCAATGACCTGATGCAGGCGCGACTTGGTCAAGCATATGATAAGAATGGGGAACTCGCCGCGAATGGCACAGTCAATCAAGCTATTGTTGATGACTTTTTGAACCACGCCTATTTTTATCGTATGCCACCCAAATCCCTTGATCGCGATGCCTTTGCGGGGCTGGTCGCTGCCGTTGCACCCTTGGCGGATGCGGACGCCGCCGCGACATTGACCATGGCCTGTGCTGCCTCTGTCGCCCATGGCATGACGTCCTGTCCAACACCCCCAGACCGGATCTATGTCACGGGTGGAGGGCGCAAAAATCCGGTATTGATGGCAATGCTAACGGACGTTTGTTCTTTGCCTGTCGTGCCGATTGAAGACGCAGGGTTTGACGGTGATATGCTCGAAGCGCAGGCTTTTGCGTTCTTGGCCGTTCGGGTTGCCAAAGGCCTGCCGACGTCCGCCCCCGGGACCACAGGCGTTGCGGCCGCCGTGGGTGGTGGAACGCTGTCGCGCCCGTCAGTCTGACGTGTTCAAGTGTTCGGCAATGCCACGCAGCAGGGTGGCGCGATTAACAGGATCGGCCAATTTGTCGTAAACCTCAGTCGCGGCGCGGGCCATTGCTGCGGACTCCGTGGGATGCGCGCGGGCCCATTCCAGCTTTTCGACCACATCCTGCGCGCCTTCCTCCAGTGGCACATAATGAACCCACGGTTTGAACGCGTCAGTGTAGAACAGCTCCCATCCGTCTTCTTCTTTCAAGATCAATGAATTGGATGCCGCAGCTGAGAGAAAGTTTGACCCCGTATCATTGCCAGAAATGCTCAGGACATAGCGGAATTGATGAAACCATTCACGCGGGCGTTTCGCAACTGACATGCCAACGAAAGCGGGCGATTTGGCGAGACGTTTCCATTTGTCTCGCAGGACAAGCCCGACCGCGTAGTCAGGATGATCGCGTAAGGATTTAACAAGGTTATATCGTGGCACGCACATCAAGTCGGCGATCACATCAGCCCATTCGGGGGCGGTGCGCGTTAGATCGAGTGCTTGTGAGCGGATGCCGTAAACGCTGCGCAATGTGCGTCCTTCGGGCGCCAGAACAGGTGACATGCGGCCCGTCATATTGCCAAGCCACACACAGCGGTCGGTCTTGTTTTCAAACGCAATCTTATCCGCTGGGAAACCACCTGACGCCCCCGTTGGCGCCAGGCTGTGATAGGCGGGTAACGGCCAAAGGGTTAGGTTCTTGGCCCCGATCCGACGGTTATATACGACCGTGCGATGGGGCGGCGTGCGATTGTCGGGCGTGCCCAAGAACCGCGCGTCCATCATGTCAATAAACAGAGGTGGTTTGACCCCATGGGCGATCATCTCTGTGAGGGTGCCTTGGGCGCGGTCCAACCCGCTTGAGACATCCGTAAGAATCATTCCGTTCTCGGCCTGAACGAGTCGCGTGGGCTCTGCCATGCGGTTGGCGAAAGTTCCATCGTCTCGCCAATGAACCGCATTGGCGTTTAGCACCTTTGCGACGCCTTTTTTTCCACGTTTTTCTAACGCAAAATCAATTAGATGCTGCGTGAAGCTCGCGTCACTCTTAGGCGCGATCTGCGCCGCCTCGAGGTTTGAAACATACGATAGAACCGTTTCAACGTCGCTGGCGAGCACGTCGAAGTCAGGCAACGCCTCTGCGTGCGCGAGATCGAAGTCTCGTTTCAGAAAGTCATGAATATTTTCAATAGGGTCCGTGGTGACATTAAAGTTAAGGTACCGCCTTTTCCCGCGCAAACGCTCTTTGCAAAACGCTGCATGGGCGTCGTGTTCGGCGGCCCAATGATCGAGTACCTGCGCTTCATTAGTTTTGGCATGCCATGCGCTGGCCACACGGTGGTCGCCACCGTCGGCCAAGAACCTTGCGGTGATCCAATCGGCGGGATCGCGGTGGGTATGGATGAAATAAGCGTCCGGATAGCGGGCAATCAGGAATTCCAGAGTGTCGCGCGGGGTCAAGGCTGGCAAATGACGTTTATCTGTGCGGTAAAGTCCCGAAAATCCGACCGCATTTGGCCACTTCTTGAACGGTTCGCCATCAGTTGCTTGTGCGTAGGCAAGATCAACGGCCAGTTTGCCGCCCATGTAATGGGACCAAGCATACCCGTTGTCCTGAAACAGGGCCGGCAGAATTTTCCCGCCGCTGTGGGGCAGGCCGATCCCAAAGACCAAGGGCCATTTTGCCATGTTTGATTCCCGTCGTTACCTGTTGCGCAGTGTGGCCTGTCCACGGCTGCGCAACAAGGCGATCAGGCGGGAAGGTGAATGTTGAACCGTGCGCGGATCTCTGCGTCGATGGTAGGGTCAAACCGTGCGGCGGAACGTGTCGCGAGGATTTGTTCCTTCTTGGCGATCGTCTGTTCGATCAAATCAGGACGGTCGTTTTCGGCCCATTCTTTCGGGCTCATCCGGTTGCCAAGGGCAGGGTAGACGCAGTCGCGTTCCATATGAGACAGGGTGCGATCGGTGCCAAGGTAATGGCCCGGGCCACCGATGCAAACCTCGGCCATTTGATCCAGCGCGAGGGTCTCATCATTGACTTCAATGCCACGCACACAGCGTTGCGCTTGTCCAATCAGATCATCTGCAAGGATCAGGCTTTCAAGGCAAAAACCCAGCAAAGACGCATGCATTCCTGCGGCTTCATAGATCATGTTGCAGCCGGCGAGACCGGCCATAACATTGGAACACATGGCTTCCCAGCCCGCCTGCATATCGGGCATTTTACTGTCGCTTGCGCCGCCCGCTGCACCACCAGGAACGCCATAAAACGCATGCATTTGGGCGCACCCTGCAGAAAGGAGGGCCTGTTCGCCCGATCCGACAGTCATCGCGCCAGTGCGCAAGTCCAACCCGAACGGCCATGTTCCGAAGACAGCTGGATATCCCGGTGAAATGGCATTGACGTAGACAATTCCGGCTAGGCATTCCGCGCAGGCTTGGGTGATTGCTCCTGCGATGGTGGATGGGGCCGTCGCGCCAGACATGCCTGCGGACAACAGCAACACGGGCATACCGCCCTTGATGCAAATCTCCATGGCTTCGCAGCTTTCGGTGGCAAATTTCATCGGCGGGACGACAAAACAGTTGGACATCGAAATGAAAGGTCGTTCGCGGTATTTTGCCTCACCACCGGCAATGGCATAGGCCATTTCAAGGCATTGCGCCGCGTGGGACGGATCCGAAATCGACGTGCCGACGTGTTTCGTTGTGCCTGAACAACAGGCGTAGATGGTATTCAAATCCATTTCCAAGTTGTCGGTAATATCGCGCGCAACCATAGGGCGCTGTAGGAAGTGTACGTTGTCCAAGGTATCGGTAATTCGGGCAGCGTCATGGATATCCTGCAGGGTGCTTTCGCGGAAATTATTGCCAGCGACGTCGACCACATTAACCGCAGCACCAGCTGTGCCGTAATGAACGCGCTGACCCGAGAGATCGAGGTCATGGCGCGGATCGCGACCGTGCAGTGTCAAGTCTTTGCAAGATTTCGCCAGCATGTCCTCAACCAAGGCACGTGGGAAGCGGATGCGCCCGTCGTCGCCAAGGATCGCACCCGCACCCGTTAGTATTTCAACACCCGAGGCAGGGGCATCCGCCAGACCAATGGTTTCAAGGGCGGTGAGGGCGGCTTCGTGGATTTTAAGGACATCGGCTTCGCTGAGCGGTTTGTAGGTGCCACCTGTCATGCCCGCACGGATCGGGCGCATGTCTTCAGTGAGGGGGGCGGAGCGCATCGCGTGGCGCGCAGCGCGACCACCACTGCGAGAAGGACGGCGGGATGGTGAGGAATCGTTCATGTGAATGGCCTTGTATTGGAGGTCTAAAAGGGGTGGTCAGACCTCTTCAGGGCGTCCACGAGCCGCACGTCCACGCCGTGCGCCAATGGTCACGCAAACGCGTGTAGGCTTGGTGGTTTGGTTGACATCACAACATCTCATAAGGTCAGCGTTGCCCCGAAATTGGGGCGTTTCTATCGCTTTTGCGACCTTTGGTCGTTTTTGGGCAGACCTAAGCGGTCTGCTCTACAGTTTTTCGTTAGAATTTGCCCGTCGTGCCGCCGCCTTCGGACTTTCCGCCGCCTTTAGGGGCTTCAGGGCGCAATTTTGAAATCGTGTAAGGGGTCACGTCCACATGGCCGCAGGACGGGCAGGTGATGCGGGTTTCGCCTGCGCCTTCGGTCTCTAACGTCGCCGCACGCAATACCTCGCGAGATTTTACCAGCCCGGGTTTGCCACAGCTGGAACAAGGCTGCGCTGCAAATTTCGCAGCACTGCGTCGGTTCAGCCCGACGAGGCCTGCAATCCCGGCCACGATCGCGCCAAGGATGTAGTAAAGCGTGCCGCCGGAGCCTTCGGTGGTGTCTGTCGTGGGAGTCGCTGTGTCATTTGCCGCTGGCGGGTCGATCAAGCGCGCAAGCAGACCGTCAACGCCAGCCTCTAGGCCTTGGGCGAAATCATCGTCGCGGAAATGGCCGATGATGTCCTCGGACACCACGAGGTCAACTTGTGCTAGGGCGGCGGCGTCATATCCGCTGCCTGTCTCGATGCGCATAAGCCCATCATCGCGAAACACAAGGATCAGGATGCCGGTGTTGGCCTCGGCGTCGCCGATGCCCCACGTGTTGAACAGGTTTGTGGCGTACTCCGCGATGTCGGTGTTCTGGGCATAAAAGCGCACTGAAGAGAGCGTGACGATCACGACTTCGGTGTCGTGACCGTCTGCAATGTCGGCGAGTTTTTCGATGATCCGTGTTTCGGTGCCAGCATCAATGATGTCGGCGAAATCATTGACGCCGTCGGCTGTGCGGTCTGGGTAAGTTTGGGCGGTAAGTGGGCTGGCGAAAATCAGAGCTGCCAAAACGGCAAATAATCGTATCATTGGAAAAATCCTTAGGTGAGTAATTCGTCCACCTTATCACCGGATATTGATTGCCCAAGTAGGGAAAAACTGCCCCCAGCCGCGCCACCGCCAAACATCTCAAGCGCGGCGTCATGGATCACACGATGTGTTGCGCGTGCCAATGCCGAACCAAGGGACAGCCGTGCCGCCCCCATCGCACCGTAAGAGCGCAGCGTTTCCGCTGTATATACCGGACCCGCGACCAGAACATTCACCGGAGCTGTCACGGAGGCGCAAATGCGAATGACATCGTCGATAGATTTGGGCACAGGTGCATAAAGGCAATCGGCGCCGGCAGCCTCAAAACCCTGAAGTCGGGCAATGGCCTCGTCGATGTCATACGCATCCGTCATGATGCCGTCGGCGCGGGCGGTGAGCACAAAATCGTTTGGCAATGCGCGGGCGGCGGCGGCGGCGGCCTTGATCCGTTCAATCGCAAAAGCCCGATCATATGCATCAGGGGTCGGCAGCTTGATGTCTTCGATACAGATACCAGCCAGACCTGCTTTGCCAGCAAGGCCGACCGTTTCTGCCACGGTATCGGGATCATCGCCCCAACCGTTTTCAAAATCCCCTTGAACGGGAAGGCCGGTCGCCGCGATGAGGTCTTGGGCATGGGCGAGTGCTTCGTCACGAGTCACGCCAAGCCCGTCCGGACGGCCAAGTGTAAAGGCATGGGCGGCAGAACTCGTGGCGATAGCCTGTGCGCCGAGAGATTTCAGCATCTTGGCAGAGCCTGCATCCCAAGCGTTGGCAAGGATGAACGGTTGGCCCGGTTTGTGTAGGTTTCTAAAGGTTGTCATATCGGCGTCCTTTCGTTTCGAATGGGCTGCGCCCCTTCGATCCACTGTGGGCCAGCCCCCAGACCCCCGAGGTATTTATAAAACAAAGGCAAGGGCGGCGTGGTTAGCGGACCTTTGTCGCTGCGAAATCGAGCAAAGTGTGCAGGGCGATGTCGTAGCTGTCATCGTCTACCGTCATAGCTACGCGCACGTGACCAGCGGCTGAGGTGCCAAAGCTTTCGCCCGGCATGGTCGCGATTTGATGCGTGTCGAGAAGGTCATTGGCGAAGTCGAATCCGGACATGCCAGTCGCACGTATGTCGAGCATGGCATACATCGCGCCTTGTGTCGGGCTGGCTTTGACCACGTTTTGGGTTGCAATCAAGCGTTCGGTGATTTCACGGCGACGGGCAAACGGTGCGGAGACTTCGTCTTCTAATGGGGTGCCTTGGCCCAGCGCGAAATGGGCTGCGTCTTGGATATAACCCGGCACGCCATAGGTGGTGTGGGTGGCGAGGTTGATCATATGTTCGATCACCTCTTTGGGGCCACAGACCCAGCCGACGCGGCTGCCTGTCATGGCGTGGCTTTTGGACATGGAGCCGACGACCAATGTGCGTTGCGCCATGTTGGGCAGGGCGCGCGGGCTGATGTGAGTGCCATCCCAGATTTGAGTGTCATAGACTTCATCCGAGATCAGCCAAAGATCATTTGCAATACAAGTGTCCGCAATCGCGGCCAGTGTTTCGAGAGAATAGACAGCGCCCGTCGGGTTGTTGGGCGTGTTGACCAGCAGGCTTGTCGCCCCAGCCGCATTGGCGTTCAGGTCGGCCGCGCTGGGTTGAAATCCGTTTTCGGGACGCGCGGGGATGGATTGCGGGATGGCACCGACGCCGCGGATCGTACCGGGGTAGGTGGCATAATAGGGGTCGATAAACAGGGCGGTGTCGCCTTCGTCGCACACCGCATTGTGGGTCGCGAACAGGGCGGCCTGACCGCCTGGTGTAATCAGGATGTTTTCATGTGTAGTCGGGACGCCGGTGCGTGCCTCTATTCGTTCGGCAACGGCTTTGCGCAGATCAAGCGTGCCAGGGACAGCGGCATAGCCCGTATGACCGCTTTTTGCGCTTTCGTTCATCGCAGTCAGAATGTCAGGGTGTGTGCGGATATCGTGCTCACCGATGGTGAGTTCGATGATCGGTTCACCCTCGGCGACCAAGGCGCGGGCTTTGTAAAAGACTTCCCAGCCGTCCGAGCCGGAGGGGGTGAGATGGGTGATGCGATGTGACAGTTTCATGGGTGCACGTGAGCAGCGAAGTGCGTCGGTGTCAATCGGAGATCACGGCAAAAGTGCGCGTGGTCCTGTCCCCTCATTGGCGCGGCTGTCATCGGGGTTATACAGCGCGCAGCTGTCCAGGCTTAGGCAGCCGCAGCCGATACAACCGTCAAGGCGATCGCGTAGCAATTCAAGCTGGGCGATCCGGTCGTTGAGGTCTGTTCGCATGTCTGTCGAAACACGGGCCCAGTCCGATTTGCTGGGGGCTTTGTGACGAGGGAGGTTTGTCATCTGATTGGCAATGTCGGCAAGTGAGATACCAAGTTTCTGGGCGATCATCGCAAAGGACAAGCGCCTTAGATCATGAGCGCCATAACGACGGTGGCCACCAGCGTTGCGTACGGGGTGGACGATCCCGTGGGTTTCATAAAACCGAATGGCCGACACCGCGAGGCCCGTGCGCGCAGAAAGGTCGCCGATGGTCAAACCAGACATGAAATTACTCCTTGATCTAAAGTGGACTTTAGAAATTACAAAGTGAGTCGTCGAGATTAATAAGGAGACAGACGATGACAGCTACGAAGGCGTATTTGGAACATGTGAACGTGACTGTGAAAGACGCAAAGGCAACAGCGGACCTGTTCGTTAATTTGTTTGACTGGCATATCCGTTGGGAGGGCGCGTCAATCCATGACGGCTATTCCGTACACGTGGGCAACACGGCATCTTACGTCGCGCTTTATAACAATAAGGGCGGTGATCCGATTGAGGGTGATGTTGTGAGTTACGATCAAAAGGCCGGATTGAACCATATCGCCGTTGTGGTGGATGATCTGGATGCGGTCGAAGCAAAGGTGAAGGCACATAACTTCGAGAGCCATAGCCATGCAGATTATGAACCCGGACGGCGGTTCTATTTTCAGGACGACAATGGATTGGAAATTGAGGTGGTGCAGTACGACTAGTTCAACAGTTTCGGCAGGACATGGGCCAGTGCACTATAGTGGCCCATGTCTCGTAACCTGTGCAGGGTTGCATTGGGCAAGTGTTGGCACAGGGCATCGGCCATAGAAATGGGCGCCCACGTATCCGCGCTACCGTGAAAGATCGTTACGGGGCAGGTGACGTCTTTCAAAAGCGGGGACCAGTCCTGCACGTAGTCTATGACAGCGTCCACATAGTCCGCGCGTCGGCTAACCATGCTTTGGCGCAGCAGGGCCGTGAGCTGAACTTGTGCGTCTTTGGTGGCGAAAAGGGCCAGATCCGCAGGCGCGGCATTGGAAAGCAGGACGCGGCGCAGCAAGCCCGGCGCGTAACGTGCCATTAAGGATTGACCGAAAGAGACCAGACCAAGCCGCGATTTGGCTGCTGCGCGAAAAACGGGTGCACCGTCCATATGTGGCAGGAAATCCCCAAGTGTTAGCGGGGCGGCTGGGGCAATCAAGACAATGCCGCGTGCGCCATTGTGAGCTGCGTATTTCAACGCGCGGTGTGCCCCTAGGGAAAAAGCGATCAGCTTCGCGTCAGGTGTTGCCTGTTCTTCTGGCAAAAGCGCATGCGGTGACACACCCGCGAATGTGACCTCATCGTGCCAACCCGGAACGCCGTGAAAATAAACTGGTTTCACAGGGGCCATTGTCCCAAGGCGGCTTGTGCTTTCTTAGTTAAAGACGTCCGTACAATCCCATAGGAGGTTTTAATCCGATGGCGCAGTTCTGCCTCGTCAGTGTTCAGAGGCAAGAAAGCCCATGAGCGGTGAAAATACGGCGCTTTGGGCCAGCCGAACAAATCTTCTAGGTGCAAGGCTTCCTCGACTGAGGCGCATTTGACCGCAACCCCGTCACCACGCGCCCCGATGCTGGCGAACATTTTGCCGCCAATTTTCCAAGCGTCATGGCCACCGCCCCACGGGTCAGATACCTCGGCGGAGGGGAGTGTTTTGCAGATGGTGTTAACGGTTTCGCGGCTCATAGGGGGATGATGGCGCAAGACGGTGCAAGCATGCAAGCGGGGCCGCTTGCTAAACTGGCCCTGACATCTGGGGCGTTGATTTGTGCGTCAGGGGCCGTTAGACAGGCTCTATGAAGAGCATTTGCATCATCTGCATTATTATTACCTGCTGACTTACGTCGCGGGCCGCTCTTTCACGTTTCCATAAACAGTTGAAGTTGCTAAGCCCGCGGGTGAAATCCGTGTGAGGCCAATATGACGATCCGACTGTATAATACCAAAACCCGTAAGAAGGTGGAATTCGAGCCAATCGATCCTGATAACGTGCGGATGTATGTCTGTGGGCCGACGGTCTATGACCGTGCGCACCTTGGCAATGCACGGCCCGTTATCGTGTTTGATACGTTGTTCCGCCTGCTGCGCCACACCTATGGGAACGACCACGTCACCTATGTGCGCAATTTCACCGACGTTGATGACAAGATCAACGCGACAGCACTGGCCCGCAAGGAAGCCGGCGCGGCTGGCACGCTTGAAGACTTGATCGCAGAGCGGACCGAAGAAACCATCGGTTGGTATCTGAACGATATGACCGAAGTGGGTGCGCTGGAGCCGACGCAGATGCCGAGGGCCACGAATTACATCGCGCAAATGATCGCGATGATTGAAGGTTTGATCGCTAAGGATCACGCCTATGCCGCCGAAGGGCACGCATTGTTTCGGGTGCGTTCATATGAAAACTACGGCGCGCTGTCTGGGCGGTCTGTCGATGATATGATCGCTGGGGCGCGGGTCGAAGTTGCGCCATTTAAAGAAGACCCGATGGATTTTGTATTGTGGAAGCCGTCATCTGACGATCAACCCGGCTGGGACAGCCCGTGGGGCCGTGGCCGACCGGGCTGGCATATCGAGTGTTCCGCTATGGCCAAGGCGTTGTTGGGGGATACGTTTGATATCCACGGGGGCGGGTTGGACCTGCAGTTCCCACACCATGAAGACGAGATCGCCCAAAGCTGCTGCGCCAATGATACCGATGAAATGGCACGCTATTGGATGCACAACGAGATGTTGCAGGTCGAGGGTAAGAAGATGTCCAAGTCCTTGGGCAATTTCTTTACCGTGCGCGACTTGCTGGAACAGGGTGTGCCCGGTGAAGTGATCCGCTTGGTGTTTTTGATGACCCATTACCGCAAACCAATGGATTGGACAAACGCCAAGCGCGGTGAGGCCGAAAAGATGCTGGGGGAGTGGATGTCTGTTCTTCAAAAGCACGGGTATTCGCCGAAAACCGTCGACATGCTTAAGGCGTCGGGGGATTGGGTTGCTGACGCTGAATTCATTGGTGTGTTGAGCAATGATCTGAACACATCCGGTGCGATTTCTCGGATGCATGTGTTGGCCAAAGCCAAGACTGCCGCAGGATTGGTCCCGTTGGCGCATGCTTTGGAAACGCTTGGGTTGGTAAACAACTGGTCGATCCTTGATCTGTCGCCGTCTCAAGGCGATGACATGCCGGAGTGGGCGACCACAGTCATTGATCGTTTGATCGTTGAACGCGGCGAAGCGCGTGTCGCCAAAGACTGGGGCGAGGCAGACCGTCTGCGGGATCTATTGAACGCCGCTGGGGTTCAGGTCACGGATGTTGCAGGAACCGCAAGCTGGCTTCCGGGTCCGGACTTTGATTCAAGCGTCTTGGAGGCGTTGAAATGACCGAACGTCTGTACCTTTACGACACGACGTTGCGCGATGGCCAACAAACCCAAGGTGTGCAGTTTTCAACGGATGAAAAACACGCGGTTGCCGCCGTCTTGGATGAACTTGGCGTGGATTACATCGAAGGCGGCTGGCCCGGTGCGAACCCGACGGACAGCGAATTCTTTGAGGATGCGCCCAAGACGCGGGCGATGGTCACAGCTTTTGGGATGACCAAACGCTCTGGCCGGTCTGCCGAGAATGATGATGTGCTGGCGGCGGTGATGAACGCGGGGACGCAGGCGGTGTGTCTGGTCGGCAAGACCCATGATTTCCACGTCAAAACCGCGCTTGGCATCAGTCTGGATGAAAACCTCGACAACATCGCAGGCTCGATCAAACATATAGTCAGCGCGGGCCGCGAAGCATTGTTTGATGCCGAGCACTTCTTTGACGGGTACAAGTCCAACCCAGAGTATACGCTCTCAGCCGCGAAAACGGCCTATGATGCGGGCGCGCGTTGGGTTGTTCTGTGCGACACCAATGGCGGCGCGTTGCCCCATGATGTGCGCGCGGCGACAAAAGCGTTGATCCAAGCCGGCGTGCCCGGGGATCACATCGGCATCCATACACACAACGACACCGAAAACGCGGTTGCCAATAGCCTGGTGGCTGTCGCAGCTGGTGCGCGCCAAATCCAAGGGACGTTGAACGGCCTTGGCGAACGCTGCGGCAATGCGAACCTGACAACCTTGATCCCGACGTTGCTGTTAAAAGAACCCTTCGCGAGCCAGTTCGAGACGGGTGTGACCCTTGATGCGCTTAAGGGGCTGCGTCAGGCGTCACGTATGCTTGATGAAATCCTCAACCGTGTGCCGCAAAAGCAAGCGCCTTATGTGGGTAGCTCGGCCTTTGCCCATAAGGCGGGGCTGCATGCCAGCGCGATTGCCAAAGACCCAAGCACCTATGAACACATAGACCCCGCATTGGTCGGCAACAGCCGGATTGTGCCGATGTCCAACCAAGCGGGTCAATCCAACCTGCGCGAACGCCTGAGCGCCATGGGCTTGGACGTCAAAAAAGGTGATCCTGCCTTGGCCCGCATTCTAGACCGCGTGAAAGACCGCGAGGCAGCGGGCTACACCTACGACACCGCACAGGCGAGTTTCGAGATTTTGGCCCGTGAAGAACTGGGGCTGATGCCCGATTTCTTCGAGGTGAAACGTTACCGTGTCACCGTTGAGCGCCGCCGCAACAAACGCAATCAAATGGTGTCCTTGTCCGAGGCGGTCGTCGTTGTGAAGGTGGATGGCGAAAAGACCATGTCGGTGAGTGAAAGTATCGGGCCGGATGGGTCCGATCAGGGTCCGGTTAACGCGCTTAGCCGTGCGTTGATGAAGGACCTAGGACGCTACCGTGATAAAGTGTCCGATCTTGTTCTGACGGATTTTAAGGTGCGTATCACCAATGGTGGCACCGAAGCTGTCACTCGGGTCATCATCGACAGCGCTGACGGGCAGGGCCGTTCGTGGTCCACTGTTGGTGTCAGCGCCAACATAGTGGACGCCAGTTTTGATGCTTTGGTCGATGCGATCCGTTGGAAACTGTTGCGTGATGGGGCTGATACGTGAGTTTTGATGCCTGCGCAGCCATCGTTGAAAAAGGCGATCCGCAACGGTTCATGGCGACGATGGCCAGCACAGTAGACGCGCGCCGCGTTTTGTTTCCGCTTTATGCGTTCAACGTACAGGTGGCACGCGCCCCTTGGGTGACCGAGGAACCAATGATCGCGGAAATGCGGCTTCAATGGTGGCGGGATGCCCTAGAAGAAATCGCCGAAGGTCGCGCGGTGCGCAAACACGAGGTGACGACGGCGCTGGCGGATATCTTGGATGTTGAAGGTGCAAAGGCACTCGATCGCTTGATCGCGTCACGCCGTTGGGACGTTTACAAAGATACCTTTGAGGACGCGGGCCATTTCCAAGAATACTTAGAAGCCACGGCTGGTGAGTTGATGTGGCAAGCCGCACGGTCATTGGGTGCTGATGATGCATCACGCGAGGGCGTCTTGGCTTACGGTACTGCAACTGGTTTGGCGCGGTATTTGGTGGCGGTTCCCGAGCTTGAAGACAAAGGGCGCAAACCCTTGGTTGACGGGCGCGCCGAGGCGATTGGGGAATTGGCTCACGCGGCATTGGCTAAGCTTGATCCAAGGGTGAAACGAACGCTTCCAAAATCGGCACGCGCAGCATTGGTGGAAAGCTGGGAAACTGTCCCGCTGTTGCGCCAGATCGCACGCCAGCCAGAACGGGTTGCGCAGGGTGCGGTCGGGCTTAGCCCATTTCGCAGCAAATTCCGTTTGTTGCGTTCGTCCTAAACGGAAGACCCGCGCGGCCGCATAGCAAGCCAGATCAATGCACCGCCAGCAAGCATCAGGAACGGTGCCATCGCGAGGTTTACAGCCGTCCAACCTTCCATTGGGTCGCCGCCCGAGCAGTTCATCAAACCGCCCGATGCAAGTGACGCGACCATCACTGACCCAAACACCACCATATCGTTTAGGCCCTGAACAACACCGCGCTCATGCGGTTGGTGTGATGAGGTCAGCATCGTTGTCGCGCCGATGAAACCGAAGTTCCAGCCGACCCCCAAAAGGATCAGAGCGGCGTAAAAGCTGACCAACGAGGGTTGACCGGCATCCGCAACATTAACACCAAAGAGGGCAGCCGCGCCCGCGGAAAAGAGGATCACAAGGCCTGTGGCCATGATGGACTTTACGCCAAAACGGGCGATCAAATGACCCGTAAAAAAGCTTGGGATATACATAGCTAGCACGTGGGCTGATACGATATTGTTTGCGTTATCAAGTTCATAACCGCATCCAACCACGGCGAGAGGCGTTGACGTCATCACCAAGTTCATCAGTGAGTAAGAGACCAAGCCGACGATGATTGCGACCAGCAGATTGGGGTCAGACAACAATTCACCACGTGAGCGTGGTGCTGGGCCTTCGACTTTGGGTTGGCCGCGCGTGCCTTTGGGCAAGTCGAGCGCCATGAAAAGAAACATCCCCACGAGGTTCAACACGATTACTGCAAGATAGATGCCAAGGAACGGAACAGCGAACGCATCTTCTACGGCTTTGTTAAGCTGCGGACCCAAAATAGCAGAGACCAAGCCACCCGCCATGACGTAAGAAATCGCTTTAGGCTTAAAGCTGTCAGAGGCGGTATCCGTGGCGGCAAAGCGAAAGAACCCTTGGGCCGACATATAGATGCCGGTGAAATAAGAACCAAGCAACAGAACCGGGAAGCTACCGAGGTATAGCCCATAAGCCGCGACCGCAGCGCCAAATGCGCCCGCGATTGCGCCGACATAGAACCCAAAGCGACGTCCACGATGCTGCATAAGCGGTGAGAGCCACGGTGCCGTCGTCATGGAGCCAAAGATGATCAGAGTGATCGGCAGGGTGGCCCAACAGATATTCGAGGCAAGTTGTTTACCAGCCAAGCCCCCAATCACAAAGATCATCGGCATCTGCGCACCAAGGATCGCTTGGGCAAGGACAAGGACGGTGACATTACGCTTTGCGCGGCTGTCGTCGATTTCTGGGGTCGCTGTATCAGTCATGAAAACTGGCTACGCCTGCGTGCAGGTCAAGGCAATGGGTGAAATGACGCGGCTAGGCGTGATCTATGATATGCGCAAAGGAACCTGACACCCGCCCCTCTGTTAGTCCGATGGGGCCAAGGTCGCGTCCTTCGGCATCACTTGCTTCAAAGAGGGGCGTTCCTTGGGCGTTGATGGTTGTTGCGTAGTGAAATTCATGCGCCGTGTAGGTTGCCGGATGCGAAGGCGTCAGCCCCCGCAAGGTTCTGTATCCGAGATGTAGTTTACGAGTGGCAAAACTGGTGGTGAGGCCAAGCAGGCCTGCCATTTTGTGGGGCGTGCCATCTGCATCGATCAAGGTTTCACCAAGGGTCATATATCCCCCGCATTCACCATATATATCAACTTGTTGTGCGGCGTTTCGTAGGCTTTGGATGAAGGTTTGATTGCCGGCGAGTGTTTCCGCATGAAGCTCGGGGTAACCACCAGGAAGAAACACTTCGTCCGCTGCTGGGACTGCTTCATCCGCAAGCGGTGAAAAAGGAATAATGGTCGTACCCTGCTCCTGCCAATCGGCAATGTGATGGGGGTAAACGAAAGAAAAGGCCGCGTCCTGTGCCAATGCAATACGGCGGGGCTGGGAGGTCTGCATACGGGTTGGGCTGGAGTTTGCGGGACGCATCAGAGCCAGAAGGGCCGTGAGGTCTATGTGCTGCGTGACTTGAGCGGCTGCGGTTTCGAGGAATACGTCTAGATCGGGCATTTCACCAGCTTGGACCAATCCGAGGTGCCGTGAGGGTCGTGACAAGGTTTCTGAGCGAGGAATTGCACCGAGAACAGGTAGACCAAGTGGTGCGATTGCTGTGCGCAACATGGTTTCGTGGCGCGGCGACCCAACGCGGTTTAGGATCAGCCCGGCGATCTGGACGGTCGGATCATGACTGGCGAATCCGCGCACAAGTGCACCAACGGAATGGGACATCGCTTTGGCGTCGATGATCAGCACGACAGGAAGGTCCAAGGTGCGAGCAAGGTCAGCGGTTGAACCTTTGCCAGCAGGGGGCGCGCCATCAAACAACCCCATTGCGCCCTCGACGATCAGGGGACCCGTGCCATCTGCTAGTCCGCGAATGCGTTCGGGCGACATGGCCCATGCATCAAGGTTTACACACGGGCGCCCAGAAGCGGCGGCGTGAAATTGTGGGTCGATGTAGTCGGGGCCTGATTTGCCGGATCGGACATTGTAGCCCGCATTGCGAAGCGCGCGAAGTAGGCCGAGTGTGATTGTGGTCTTTCCGGCGCCCGAAGACGGCGCGGCAAGGATAAGCCCCGTCATTTAAGCAGATTCAGCGGGGCGTCCGCGTCCTAATGGATCTAAGTTTTTAGGTGGAATCCCAGCGGCCTGCGCTTGCCAGTTTAGGACGTCGCGCATTTGAACGGCACGGCCAACACAGATGATCGCGGGGGGCTCAAATCCGCCTTTGGCGATGTCCTCGGTGATCGTCCCCAACGTGGTTTCAAGCACCTGTTGGTCTGGTGTTGTGGCGGTGGTGACAACGGCCACGGGTTCATCCGCCGTGCGGCCTGCGGCCATAAGAGAGGCTGAAATCTGGGCGATGTGTTTCATTCCCATATAAATCACAATCACTTGGCTGCCTTTGGCGATCGCCTCCCAATCAAGGGACTGTGTTGCATTGCCCGATTGATCATGGCCAGTAACGAAGGTCACGGATTGGTTCACATCGCGGTGGGTGACAGGGATGCCCGCATAGGCCAGACCGCCGATTCCGGCAGAGATGCCCGGAATGATGCGAACTGGCACGCCGTGTTGCACAAGGGTTTGGGCTTCTTCGCCGCCGCGCCCAAAGACAAACGGATCACCACCTTTAAGCCGCAACACGCGTTTACCCGCGTGGGCGAGGTCAACGAGCTGTAAAGAAATGTCGCGCTGCAAAGCACTTGGTTTGCCGCCGCGTTTTCCTGCGTAGATATGTTCCGCTTGTGGGGCCCAGTCGAGGATGGCTTCCTGCACAAGCGCGTCATAGATCACGACGTCAGCTTGACGCAGCGCATTCAACGCATGCAGGGTCAGCAAACCGGGGTCTCCGGGGCCAGCACCACATAGCCAAACCCAGCCTTTTTCAAGCTCGGGCCATTCAAAGCCGTTCGGTTGGGAAGGGAGTCGTAAATCCATGCCCCCTTATGGCGCGATCGCGCGGATAGGAAAAGGTGACAAACGACGTCTCTCTTGGGATTGGCGTCATGGGGGGACACGGGTAAGGTCGCCTTGAGGGTTGAATGAGATGACACGTAAACCAACAGGGGAATTGCGCCGTGGCTGGACCACGGGCGCTTGTGCCACCGCTGCCTGCAAGGCGGCGCTGTTTGGCTTGTGGGGCGATGCCCCAGCACGGGTTTCTATTACATTGCCTAAAGGGGAAGTCCCCCAGTTTGAGGTTGTCGAGTTTAAGCGCGGAGACGGTTGGGCCGAAGCGGGCATCATCAAAGATGCGGGCGATGATCCCGACGTGACCCATGGGGTGACGGTCATTGTGCGCGTGGCGCGTTCAGACGGTGGCGTGGTGTTCAGGGCCGGAGAGGGCGTGGGCACCGTGACAAAAGCAGGCTTGCCCATTGGCGTAAGCGAGGCTGCAATCAACCCAGTTCCACGGTCGATGATGGATGAGGTTGTCGCTGAGGTCGCGAGCGAGTTTGGCGAAAGCCCCGATATTGAAATCACGGTGAGCATCCCCAATGGTGAAGAAATCGCCCAAAAGACGTGGAACCCACGGCTTGGCATCAAGGGCGGTTTGTCTATTCTTGGGACAACTGGAATTGTGCGCCCGTTTTCGTGTGCTGCGTGGATCGCGAGTATTCATCGCGGCATTGATGTCGCGCGCGCGGATGGGGTGACCCATGTGGCGGGCTGCACCGGAAACATGAGCGAAAAAGCAGTTCAGGCGCTGTTTGGACTTCCTGATCATGCGATGTTGGATATGGGGGATTTCGTGGGCGGTATGGTCAAGTATATCCGCCGGCATCCCGTCGAACGCCTTACGATTGGCGGCGGGATTGGTAAGCTGACAAAGCTTGCGCAGGGGGCAGTTGATTTGCATTCGGGGCGTTCTCAAGTGGATTTCGCACAACTTTCGGAGTTGGTTGGCGATCCGCGGGTGGCGTGTGCGAACACCGCACTGGAAGCCTATGAAATTGCAGGTAAACCTTTGGCCGAACATGTGGCAAGGCTTGCCGCGATCAAGGCGATGGATATGTTTGATGGCGGCACGGCTCCCGCGCAATTGGACGTGGTCATCGTAGACCGTGCAGGACAGATTATCGCCCAAACGGAGACGCGAAAGTCATGACGGTGTTGCTGCTTGCGGGGACAGGAGAAGCCAAACGGATTGCGTGGGGGCTTGCCGATAAAGGGCGCAGGGTTGTGGCGTCTTTGGCCGGGGCCACGCGTTCGCCCGATCCACTGCCTGTTCCGACGCGGATAGGCGGGTTTGGTGGCGAAGACGCGTTTCGGGAGTATCTTGCGGCTGAAGGGATCAGTGCCGTTCTGGATGCGACGCACCCGTTTGCTGATCAAATCACGGATCGCACGGCGCGGGTGTGTGCCGCGTTGGAGATTCCTTATTGCCAGGTGCTGCGGCCGGAATGGAGCGCACAGGATGACGACAATTGGACGGCGATTGCCGCGCCCCGCGATGTCGCGGATTTGGTGCCTAAGGGTGCGGTGGTCTTTTTGGGGACAGGGCGCCAGACCTTGCCGGAGTTTGCCAACCTTGAGGGGCGGCGCGTTTTGGCTCGCATGATTGATCCGCCGACGACGCCGTTTCCGTTTGAAGGTGGGGAATTTGTGATCGGGCGGCCTCCGTTTGATCTGAAAAGTGAAATGCGGTTGTTTAAGGCGCTCGGGGTCACGCATTTGGTAGTCAAAAACTCCGGCGGGACGGGCGGGCGTCCAAAATTGGATGCGGCGCGCGAGATGGGGCTGCCGGTGTTCTTGTTGGATCGCCCCAAAGCGCCTGAGTTGAGCGAAACCGCCACCCGGGTTGAGACTGTTCAGGGCGCGCTGGCATGGGTTGCGGCACTATGACAGAAAGGATCATTCATACAGACGCCGATGTAGAAGAAGGTATGGAAGCCCTGTCTGCTCTCTGCCCACGGATGAAGGCCGCTTATGCTGAGACTGGACCTTTACCGTTGCGTCGAAAACCGGATGGGTTTGATCAGCTGTTGAACGCAATCATCGGCCAGCAAGTCAGCATCGCCAGTGCCGCCGCGATTTGGGGTCGGATGGAGGGCGCAGGTATGACGACTGTCACTGCCTGTGCCTCTGCCAGTGAGGATGAGTTGCGCGGTTTGGGGCTTAGTCGACAAAAGGCGCTTTATGCAGGTGAGTTGGCACGCGCGGGGATAGATTTCGATGGCCTCCGAGAGATGCCAAGTGATGCGGTGATTAAGACGCTCACGGCGGTCAAAGGGATCGGGCCATGGACGGCAGAGGTTTATGCAATGTTCAGCCTTGGTCGTGCGGATGTGTTTGCCCCCGGCGATTTAGCGCTGCAAGAGGCGGCGAAGGTCCTGTATGACTTGCCTGAACGTCCAAAAGAACGGGCATTTCGAGAGATGGCGAAAGACTGGGCGCCGTGGCGGTCGGTTGCGGCTCGGCTTTTGTGGGCCTACTACCGCGTTGCAAAGAAGAGAGAAGGTATCAGATGACACGGGTTTTGAATTCACTACAACGCGCACCAGTTTCCGGCGAGATGCGCTCGGCAGTTGTGTTTTTGCACGGTTATGGCGCCAATGGCGCGGACCTGATGGGGTTGGCTGATCCTTTGGGGGAACACCTGCCGGATACCGCGTTTTTTGCGCCGGATGCGCCGGAAGACTGTGCAGGTAGCCCGATGGGGTTTCAGTGGTTTCCGATCCCATGGATAGATGGGTCATCCGAGGAAGAATCCCGCGCTGGCATGGACCGTGCGGTTGAGGATCTAAACGCTTATCTGGACGGCATCATGGTCGACGAAGACCTGTTGCCAGAACAGGTGATGGTCTTCGGGTTTAGCCAAGGCACGATGATGGCGCTGCATGTGCTGCCGCGCCGCGAAGACCCTGTGGCAGGATTGATCGCGTTTTCGGGTCGCATGTTGCAACCAGAAGCCTTGGTGGATGAGGTCGTGAGCCGTCCGCCGGTATTGTTGGTTCATGGTGACGAAGATGATGTTGTCCCCGTTGAATCCTTGCCACAAGCCGCCGAAGCGCTGCAGGGGGCGGGCTGGAAAGAGGTCTACGCTCATATCCAGAAGGGCACGGGCCATGGTATCGCACCAGACGGGTTGCAGGTTGCACTGGCCTTTATGCGCGAACGCTTGGGCGTCGCCTAAGACGGCAGTTAATCGTTTTGAAATGTTTTCCCCGCTAGGTTTCGACAACTTAGCTGGGAAAGTCCGTTCGTGGAACAATTCGTTAATTTCGTATCGCCAAGGAATGCCGTGGATTTCATCGGCAAAGCCTTAGCGATGCTGGCGATTTTGGGCGCATTGAACCTGCTGCGCGATGTGCTCAGTTATGGCGATGGCCACGATAGTTTTGCAAACAACCTTTATGAGGCTGCTTTTGTCGGGACACCGTTTGTCATCCTATCGCTTGCGGCCCTTGGTCATATGCAAAAGTTGCAGCACAAGCTCGTGATGCTGGCCGCGACCGATATGTTGACGGGCCTCCCCAATCGCCGCGCGTTCATGGAAGTGGTCAAACACCCCAATCAAGAGACGCGCAGCGATGTTCTGATGATGGTGGATATTGATCATTTCAAGCGGATTAACGACACTTACGGGCACGCTGTGGGTGATAGATGCCTGCAAGAATTGGCGACGCGATTTCGCACCCAACTTCGTGAACAAGATGTCGTAGCCCGTATGGGAGGGGAGGAATTCGCGGTACTGTTGGTTGATGCAACACCGTCGCAAGCGGCCCCAATTGCAGAGCAGATTGCCCAAGGCGGATTGATTTCGCTGGAGGAGACCCCGATCCGCATCACGACCTCTGTGGGATATGCGCTGCGTGATGGGGATGAGCCTGCTGACACTGTTTTGCAAAGGGCAGATCAGGCCCTGTATCGTGCAAAATCTGAAGGGCGCGCCTGTGCACGTATGGCCCTGGATGCAGCATAGCGGGGAACTGTCATTTTGATGTTACGTAAGCCTGCGTAACATGTTCCTCATTCGGCGCGACTATATCTAGGGCTTGTTAGTTCAACATCCCAATATATAGTTAAGTTACGGCAGGAGCGGGCTCCCGCTCTGGTGCTATGAGATGGCAAACAGGGTGGGTACGGTTTTGCATAATGAAATGATCAATACGAGCGAATTTCGAACGGATTTTGTACGCCAACCAGCGGTCTTGAAACAACATCCTGCTTTGGTATTGAACGCAGATTATCGTCCACTGTCGTATTACCCGTTATCCCTGTGGCCGTGGCAAGAAGCGGTAAAAGCGGCTTGGCTAGAGCGCGTTGATATCATTGCTGAATATGATGTGGTGGCACGATCACCTTCGATGGACATTCGGCTTCCGTCGGTTGTGGTGTTGAAGGACTATGTAAAGCCACAACACCGCGTGGCCTTTACGCGGTTCAACCTGTTTTTACGTGATGAGTTTTCCTGTCAATACTGTGGCACTTCAGGTGATCTGACTTTTGACCATGTGGTGCCGCGCGCCGCTGGGGGGCGGACGTCATGGGAAAACGTTGTGGCGGCGTGTTCGCCCTGCAATTTGCGCAAGGGATCGATGTCGCTACGCCGGTCGGGAATGTCGCTGCGAAAACCACCCCGTCAGCCCGTTTCAGAACAGCTGCGAAACATCGGGCGAAAATTTCCGCCCAACCACTTACACGAGTCCTGGATGGATTTCCTGTATTGGGACGCTGAATTGGATGCTTAGGCCTTGTTCTGTTGGTGTAAAGGTACGGATAAATCTCACAAAATCGGTGGTTTTCCTTCCGAAACGGATGCATCGGATTCACCAGACACTGATTTACTCGGTTTTTTGCGTTAGGTAGGAGCGGCCATAAAAGACGCTTAGGTGCAATGATTAGAATATGGCTAATTGCTCATTTAACCAAACCGGAGATCTAAGTTTTTCTGAAGAGCGTCTTGTGAGAAAGTAGATGTTCGGCAGCACGTGGCACTTTCAACCGCAGCGAATGGCGGCTATGAGCCCAAAGTGACAACCATCAACAATGGAGTTAAGGTGGTTTTCATATTATTGGAGCCCGGTTGAGCTGAACCATGAATAGAAAAAATTTTGCTTTACTCTCATTGCTTCAAGTTCTTTGGGCGTGTTCGGAGCATAGCGGCCGTGTCAATTTGTTTACCGAAGTGGCACTTCCTGTTTCGGTCGAATGTGGTCAGCCGTTTTTGGCAGGAACTACTCAGGTCGAACTCCCCATCCGATCGCCGCAAACAACAGGGACGGCTTTCCAAGGGCGCGCGTCAGGTATGAATGATAAATTTCTGCTGTCTTGGGGTGATGGCAGTTGCCATTTGGTTATTTCTGAGTTGGGGTCAGATTGGTATCTAAGAAAACCGGAATCCGCGCCGATTGGTAGTCCATCGATGCCTTACGGGGCTCAAATTCTTAAGCGGCATGATGAGTTCTATTCCGACTGCAATGATAACCGAAGCGCGCATCCAAATTCCACGTTTCCACTTAGCTTACTGTTTGAAGAAACCTCATACTGTGGACGGGTCTGGCGTGCGAATTATATTCCGCTTTCTGTCATTGATCATGAAACAACCTACAGAATAATTGCGATTGAAGACACTTTCTTTGTTTGGGTGGCTGTTGAATGAGCGTTATGTTTGTAGACTTACTGTTAACGGCAGCTTTGTCCGCATCGCGGCCGTCCATCCACGCAAAATGCTGCATATGCCGGCCAATGTCCGCCTCGGGCAAGCTGCACTGCGGCGTTGAGAGCTTGCGAGAACGGCTGCTCACTACCCACTTTTGCCCATTCCCATACGCTCAACCTGCGCTCTGCCTTCGCTACCAGATTTGTCACTATTTTGGCCTTGGGGCGGATCACACGGTTGGCTAAGAACCAAGCATAATCACTGCATCCAACGTTGTATCCTTCGGCCAAGTTGGCAACATGCTCCGAACCAACCAATCTTGGACAACCGTGCGTACTGGGCCGAGTCCATTATGCAGGACAAGAACCAAATCGCCCAAGAACACGATCATTGTTTGACTCACAACGTTTCAACTTGGCCCGAAGTTGGTCCGGATCGAACAATTTCTCAGGGCGGATGGCGTCGGGTTAAGATGAAAGAACGTGGCCGATTGGGCATCTTTGCTCTGCGAGGTCGATGCTTTGAGGGTTGGAGGCGTCCAGTACAATGGACCAGACAAACTGTTCGTCAAATGCATCAAAAAACCCCGCCTGACAGAAGCAGGCGGGGTTCGCAATTTCAGAACTTTAGGCCTTCCGGCGACGTCGCATGACACCGAGAATTCCCAAACCACCCATCAGAAACATCGCCGAGGCAGGCAGCGGAACAACGTTTGGATCCGGCGGCGGTGGTGGTGGAGGTGACACACCAGGCGAGAAGGCCGATGCGATCGGTGTCAGGTAGCTATCAGCATTGTCGAAGCCAGAAATCGTGGCAAGGAATGCGTTATCAGCTTCCACGACACCGGCGCCAATTCCAACCGAGATCGTTCCGTACAGGATACCGTCAAGAAGTGTAAACATGGACGTGTCGACTGCGACACCATTCAGTTCAAGTGATGCAGCATCCGCTTGCGCGATCGCAATGTTGAGTTGGTTATCCGAGAATGCGTCCCCGCCAACGGGCGTCGTAAACGAATACGCGTCTAGGAGTTGGTCAACACTCGGGATCAAAGCAAACGCAGGGTCACCTGTTGTCCGTGTACCGCTAACGCCCCGCATAAATTGACCAACGCTTACAGGCTTGTCGGAGGTGATTGATGCGTTCCCGACGTTGTCGACTTCAAGCACTTCACCGGCATTGATCGTTCCCTGTGAAACATTATTAATGAACACTTCAGTACCGTCTTCCGCAGCAATCACGCGGATCAAATCTTTGTCTGCGCCCGCAAATGGCGTGCCCGCAACCAGAAATTCTGTATCGAAGTTTTCGACACCAAACTGTTGCTGGATCAAGTGATCACACGCGGCGACACCGCCCACATTCGTGCATTCGGTTCCGGCAAAAACTGCAACTGCACTCGTCGATTGAACGCGCGTACCGCTAAGGTCACCGCCTCCGCCCGACTCGTAATAAATCGTTTCGCCTTTGTTCAACACGACGTCGACCGGAACTCCATCGGTCAAGCCGCCGATGCCATCTGGCGTAATTGTGACAGTTGTATTATCCGCTGTCGCCGTGACTGACATCTGCGACCCGTCTCCGAAACCGCCTCCAATGGTCAAAACGCGATAGTCAGTGCTAAGCGCATCCAGATCAAGCAACGTCGTCATGTCTGTGGTGAAGCCAGCACGGTTCAGCGCCAAGCCGCTAATTGGATCGGCCGACTCGACCAGAACGGAAAGGTTATTGATGCTTGCAGACGCCGTCATCTCTCGACCACTTACGCCTAGCCCTAGCTCGAAGACACCTGTCGCATCAATTGAGAAGTTCTGCGAAAAGCCATCGTTACCGGTCGCGGTGCCGGTCGTGCCCTGATCACCGAAGATGAAGATAGTGTTGTTTCCGGCGTGATAATTCTCGTGAAAATTTGCAATGAAAGATGCTTGTGCTGCAGTGGTAGAAATCATTAAGGCGGCTACTGCGCACAGCGTACCTTTTAATCTTCTGTTACTGTTGGACATACGATTATCCCCCTAAAAAGTTAAAATAATTATTGTGTCTAAACCGAGCCGAGCTTCAGAAAAAAATGTACTGAACCAAGCCTTAAAAATAGAAATATTACTGTTGCGGCTCAAAAATATAGACCGGCGGTCGTGTAGAAATAAAAGTATTCCGATATTTTAGAGGTCTGTCAACAACTAGGTTAACCTGACGTTAACCTAGTTGGAGTGATCTTCCAGCCGCAGTTTATTGACTCGTGAGCTCCTGAACTTCGGCAAGGACGACTTCGGTCTTATCAAAAGATGAATCCGTTGAGGCAAGCGCGCGTCGTAAGTGCGTCACTGCATCTTCGCGCTCCCCCAGGGCGGATAGAACCATCCCATAATGGTAATTGGCCCAAGAATTATCAGGAATTTCCTCTAGTACGGATACCAGCACATCCTGTGCCGCTGCGTGATCGCCCTGTCTATGTAGCAGCCAAGCGTAGGTATCGCGCAGTTGTGGTATGGTTGAAACGCGCAGCTGCCCCGCTACCGAAGCAGCGCGCGCGAGCGTCTCCGGATCCTCTGGTGCGTAATCCGTCACCAGTGCAACATAATTGTTGGCGACCAAGGGGTTATCCGGATATTCGACAACCAGTTCATCCATAAGGCGTAACGCTTCGGCTACATCTTGGCGCCGCAGCAAAATCTCTACGAGTGGCATTTTTAATGTTGGCTCGCTAGGCAGAACTTCGAGTGCTGTTCGCAAGGTCGCTTCCGCATCTGCTGCACGTTCATTGCGCATTTGGTGCTTGGCGAGTGCGACATAAGCCATAGGGCTCTGCGGAAGAAATCTGATGACGGCCAAGTAGTCCGTCTGCG
The DNA here is from genome assembly GCF_018861045.1 of Octadecabacter sp. B2R22. Lineage (GTDB taxonomy): Bacteria > Pseudomonadota > Alphaproteobacteria > Rhodobacterales > Rhodobacteraceae > Octadecabacter. Next base: position 770,591 of record NZ_JAHKQJ010000007.1, on the reverse strand, counting down.
CCCTGTCGGCCTGATCGGTAATTTCGTTAAGCGACGCGCGCATGAGTAGCAGCGCTGGCGTATTGGGATACTGCTCAAGCAGATCGTTAATATAGTCCATTGCTGCCGCCGGATCATTCCGAGAAAGATGCCCGTTTATGATCTCAGCGACGACGCCGATATCTGACCCGCTCGACCCGATCTGCGCAAGCAGCGCCTGTGCTTCCTCCTCCTGTCCACGTCCGCGCAGGACAGCGATTCGAATTTTTTCGGAATCCGAAACCGCCAAAGGAGTGCCGAACTGACGCAGGGCGGTTGCAGCCAATTCAGCGCCGGCCCAGTCCTTTTGAGCCAGACGAAGCACGCCCAAAATCGCGACGAGCTGCGGCACATCAGCGTGCTTTTCTACTGCTGTCTCGACTATGGCCAATGCCTCATCGGACCTGCCGCGTTCTTGCAATACACCCACGGTATCTTGGACAATATCTGGCTGGTAATCCGATGCAGTCACCGCCTTAAGTAGGTTTTCTAGCGCCTGTTCTTGCTGACCCGCGCGCCAGTCCGCTCGCGCAGCAAGTTGCAGAAGCGATGGGCTTTCGGGCTCGACAGCGAGGCCCGCGTCGATATCGGCACGTGCTCCAGTAAGGTCGAGTGCATTGAGCCGGGACAACGCTCTGAAAGCCAGCGCATTAGCGTCAGCAGGATTGGCGGAGATTACGGTATCCACCTGTGCCTGCGCCGCCCCAATTTCCCCATCCTCGATCAAGTAGCGCGCGAACAAAAGGCGTAGCTTGCTAACCCGCTCTGGATTCTGTTCTGTCTCAATCATGCGCTCAAGGCTATTGCGTGCAAGGATAGGATCGCCGCGTTCGTTCTCCAGCTGAACCAGCGCAAGTTCGAATGGGAACGGGTCTTGTGCGGCACCGCGGAAGTCTTCCAGCGCTGTGCGCGCTGCCGATACACCGCCATTAACACCTGCTAGCTTGGCAATATCGAGCGCCAGAACTGCGTCGCCGGGGGCTACCAGATGCGCGCGCTCAAGCGCCACCTGTGCCTCTTCAAGTCGGCCCATACGGGTGTAGAAAACCGCGAGCGTCTTCAACGCCTCGATATTCTGCGGATTGGCCGCGACCATCCCCTTCAGGCGGTTTTCGATGTCGTTTGATAGAACCAGGGTGTCAAGTACGTCAGACGTGCCGCCATCGAGGGAAAGCGAGCTGTCGCCACCAAACCCATACGGCTCGAAGATCGTCTCGGGTGTTAGTACATCATCGAGCGTAGCGGCACATACAGCGGAAGCGTTACTCACGAATGAAAGGCCGCTGAATATAATGCAGCTTGCTATCAAAGGCTTGACGGAGCGTTTAGGTCTAGTCGCCATATATAGGAACCTTTCAATTATAGTCCGTAGGTATTTTGCCCCTCATTGCGTTGCTCAGCACTTACGGTAACGTGATGTAAAATTGTGTATAAAAAATTCTTAAATCGTTGAAACTATAAGCTGGGTCGCGACGACAAATCAAGCAACACAAGGACTTTCGCAAAGCGCTTCAGGTTGCAAATAGAACGAAAGCGGGCAGGGTGCACATTGATCAACGGCAGGCCGGTGAGCGCTATGCGGGTCAAAAAATGTATACTCCGCAGCCGCACTCCGCATCCCCAAAGCAAGACCGACACCCAAATCTGAGGGTAATAACCTGAAAACGGGTGAGACTGGTGAGTCCCATGTTTCCGATTGAACTGTCGTTAGGCCATTAGTTCTTTGAACTCGGGACATGGCGTGCAACTTTGTGATGATTATGCTTCGTTCTAAAGTTGGGCCAATGGCATTGCTGCCACTCAGCACATACAGAGCTTTGAGCGTGTTTGCGTGCTAGACTTGCGAAAACTTTGACGATATTGAAGCGGCGTTAGCGCTAACTGCGGTTTATTTCATAGAGGATGCCAAAAAATGGTCTCACGCGTGATTCCGGTCGAAGAATTCGACCTTGTGATTTTTGGCGGTACCGGTGATTTGGCCCGTCGCAAGATTTTGCCGGGACTGTACCGTCGTTTCCTATCGGGGCAAATGCCAGAAGGGTCGCGAATTATTGGTGCGGCGCGGGCCGATTTTGATAGCGATGGCTACCGTCAGATGATCCGCGAGGCGATTGCGGAATTTGGCGGCGAGGAGAAATCCGACACCGATGGCATCGAGAAGTTTGTCGCTCAACTGCACTACATTCCTGTGGACGCCAAGGGCGAGCAGGGCTGGAAAGAGTTACATGACCTGATCCGGTTTGAGTTGGTGAACGCCTTCTATTTCTCTGTCGCGCCAAGCTTGTTTGGCGATTTGGCGGAACGGCTCCATTTACACAAGATTGCCGACAGCAACAGCCGTGTGGTCGTTGAGAAACCGTTCGGGCGGGATTTGGAAACTGCGAAAGCGCTGAATTCCACTCTGGCCAAACATTTCGACGAAACGCAGATCTACCGGATTGACCATTATCTTGGCAAAGAAACCGTGCAAAACCTGATGGCCGTGCGGTTTGGCAATATGCTGTTCGAACCCTTGTGGAACAACCACTACGTCGATCACATCCAGATCACCGTCGCCGAAACCGTCGGCGTTGGCGGGCGCGGGGCTTATTACGATACATCCGGCGCTATGCGTGACATGGTGCAAAACCACCTAATGCAACTGTTGTGTCTGATCGCCATGGAAGCACCAGCCGAGTTTGGTGCGGATGCGGTCCGTGATGAAAAGCTTAAGGTTATTCGCGCGTTGCAGGACATTGACCCACACCACATGGTACGTGGTCAATATGATGCGAGCGGCGATGAGCCAAGCTATCGCGAAGACGCAGAGAACCTTAAGTCCCACACAGAGAGCTTTGTTGCGCTGCGGTGTGAGATTGCCAACTGGCGTTGGGCGGGTGTGCCTTTTTATCTGCGCACCGGCAAAAAACTAAAGGCCCGCACCTCAGAGATTGCAGTGGTGTTTAAGGATATCGGTCATTCGATCTTTCCGGGTGATGAGAAACGTCACCGCAATATTCTGTCAATTCAGTTGCAGCCCAATGAAGGCATTCAGTTGCAAGTGACAATCAAGGAACCAGGCCCGGGTGGGATGCGTTTGATTGACGTGCCACTGGACATGACTTTCGCGGAGGCGCTTGGACCAGACGCCGAAGATTCCACGGACGCGTATGAACGCCTGATTATGGATGTCATTCGTGGCAACCAAACGTTGTTTATGCGCGGTGATGAAGTTGAGGCGGCGTGGGAATGGACTGACCCGATTATTAACGGCTGGAAAGCCCGCAATGATGTCCCAAAGCACTATGATGCGGGGTCAGCCGGACCGGAAGACGCAATGATGTTGATGCATCGTGAAGGCCGCCGCTGGCGCGAGATTAAAGGATAAGACATGGAACTCATTGAATATCCCGACGCGGAAATGATGATGATGGACCTCGGTAACAGGCTTGCCGGAGAACTCGAAGGTTGCCTGTTGAACCATGACCGTGCGTCTTTTGCGGTCCCCGGAGGTACAACGCCGGGTCCGGTGTTTGACGTGCTTTGTGGCGCCAAACATATCGATTGGGCGCGGGTGGACGTGATGTTGACCGATGAACGCCGCGTGCCGGAAGATCACGAACGTTCTAACACCCGTCTTATCAAGAACCGCCTGTTGGTTGAGGCTGCGGCGGCAGCGAATTACGTGAATTACATCCCTGCGGATGATGCCACTGAGGCCGATCTGGCCGCAATGTCAGGCAAGATTGCAGCGCATCTTCCGGTATCGGTGATGTTGCTTGGAATGGGCGCAGATATGCACACGGCCAGCATTTTCCCGAATTCGGCTGACATTGAGACTGCACTTGGGACTGATTTGAACTTGGCGTTTGTCCAACCACCTGATGGGCTTGAACCAAGGGTCACGTTGTCTGGCAAAGTGTTGCGAGACGCGATGTCCTGCCACGTTGTCATTATCGGCGCGGAAAAACGCGCCGCTTTAGAGCAAGCCCGAAAATTGAAACCCGTTGATGCGCCGATTGCCAGTGTTTTAGCGAATGCGGCCGTCCATTGGGCTGAAAGCTAGGAGAACATCATGACACCTGAAATGACAGCGGCTTGGGCTGCGCTACATGAGCACCATTCAGGTGTTGCGGATCGCCGGTTTGAAACTTTGTTTGATATGGCCCGCGCGGATACATTCAGCGCGAACACCGAAGATTTCGTTTTGGATTATGCCAAAACCAACTTGGACGCCGATGGGGTGGACTTGTTGTTGGAATTGGCGAAAGCCGCCGACCTAACTGCGCGCCGTGATGCAATGTTTAGCGGCCAACCGATCAATGAAACCGAAGGTCGCGCAGTATTGCACACGGCATTGCGCAACATCGATGGCGATCCGGTATTGGTCGACGGTCAAGATGTCATGCCAGAGGTGCGCACGACGCTAACCGCAATGGAAAATTTCTCCGATGCTGTTCGGGATGGGTCATTTCAGGGGCAGGGTGGCAAGATCACAGATGTCGTGAATATCGGCATTGGTGGGTCTGATCTTGGACCCGCGATGGCTGTTCTTGCGCTGGCACCGTATCACGACGGACCTACTTGTCATTTCGTGTCCAACGTAGACCCAGAAGACATCCGTCAGGTGCTTGGCAAATGCGATCCGACGACGACTTTGGTGATTGTGGCCTCAAAGACCTTTACGACCATTGAAACGATGACCAATGCGCGCACCGCCAAAGCCTGGATGGGCGAAAGCGTCAGCGATCCAGCAGCACAGTTTGCGGCCCTTAGTACGTCTGATGAAAAGACGGCCGCGTTTGGGATCGCCGCTGAACGGGTGTTCGGGTTTGAGGATTGGGTTGGCGGGCGCTACTCCATGTGGGGTCCGATCGGGTTGTCCGTGATGATGGCAATCGGTGTGCAGGGTTTCCGTGCATTCTTGAATGGTGGCGCACAAATGGATCGCCATTTCCAAGCCTCAGAAGGCGCACAGAACGTACCGCTGATGCTGGCGTTGGTTGGCATTTGGCACAACCAGATTTGCGGATATACAACACGGGCTGTGCTGCCTTATGACAACAATCTCAGCCGCTTACCGGCCTATCTTCAACAACTTGAAATGGAGAGTAACGGCAAGGGCGTGTCCATGGACGGTGAAGATCTGACGATCAATTCCGGCCCCGTGGTTTGGGGCGAACCGGGCACCAACGGGCAGCACGCATTCTACCAGTTGATCCACCAAGGCACGCGGGTCATCCCGTGCGAATTCTTGGTCGCCGCTACGGGACATTCCGAAGAGCTGCATCATCAACATCAACTTCTTGTGGCCAATTGCCTCGCGCAGTCCGAAGCCTTGATGAAAGGTCGCGACCTTGATGAGGCACGCGGCAAGGTTGCCGATAAGTTTGAAGGCGCAGAACTTGAGCGCCAAGCGAAACATCGTGTGTTCCCGGGTAACCGTCCGTCTGTGACGCTTGCCTATCCAAAGCTGACACCGTTTAAATTGGGCCAGATTATCGCGCTTTATGAACACCGTGTATTTGCCGAGGGTGTGATCCTCGGCATCAATTCCTACGATCAATGGGGTGTGGAGCTTGGCAAAGAGCTTGCAACCGCTTTGCAGCCAATTGTTGAAGGCGCGGACGCATCCGGAAAAGATGGGTCGACTGCGGCTTTGGTCGGTTACCTACGGCAACAAGGCCTCTAACACCCCAAGGACATTGGTACATTTCAACGCAGCGCAAGAAATCGTGCGCTGTGAATGGCCGTGCCTTCGCTGCATTTCTTAAACGCTCATCTTGGGGAACTGGATGAACCGGTCACCGGTCTTGGTGCGCGGCGGCATTTACGTAAGTGTAACGGCACTTGATTTATGAGCCCGTCTGCGTGATCCTCCGCAAAAAAAAAGACGAACGCCATGTGGCGTCGCATTCAAATTGAGGAACCGATCATATGACCACCTACTTCATCACCACGGACGTTACGTCTCAATATTCAACTCTAGAGCTAAGTGATCAGCTCTTGATTACCGAGGACGGTTCGATTGTAAACCAAGGCGGTTTCGGCGTTTATGCGGATGAAATGGTGTATGACCTCAGCATTTCTGTTTTTGGTGACATCTATGCCCGAAACTCTGGGATCCTTCTTGGCGGGACAGTCGGCGGTTCTTTTGAAACGACATTCCAAGCCAGCAACACCGTTCTTATCGGCGAAGATGCAACAGTCGCGACCGGGAATGACTTCGATACGGCTATACACCTGTGGGGGCTCGGGAATTTGCTCACAAACCACGGGAACATCTACGCGACCGTTCAGGGGGTAACGTTCTCGGGTAGTGGGTCCACAGTCGTGAACACGGGCTTGATCAGCAGCGTCGAGGATGCTGCCGTCGAATTCGGATCACAGACCGACGCCGGCCAGTTTTCGAACGAAATCACCAATTCAGGGATGATTACCGGAGAGAGAGGCATCGTCGCGTCCAGCAATTACGGGTCATATATCGACAATTCCGGACAGATCGTTGGCCAGGATGGGTATGCGATTTATCTAATTGCGTCAGCCTCTTCGACTGAGGAAGTTGTTATCGACAACTCTGGCCAGATAAGGGGCACGTCCGGTGCGATCTATAACGCTGGCGATGCGACGACGGTTTCCAACTCTGGGGAATTGCACGGTACTGTCTATCTCTCTGTATTAGACGATACCGTGAGGAATACCGGAAGTATTTTCGGCACTGTCATTTTGAACAGTGGGGACGACACGTTTATTCAAAACACAGGCATCCAAGAAGGAGATGTCTATGGCGGGGCTGGCAATGACACCATCATTGTTCGCGGCGGCGGTGTTGATGGCGTAATTTATGGCGGGTCCGACGACGACACTTTTGTTGCGCGTGTCGCGGGCGTCGAAGTGGACGGCGGGAGCGGTTATGATGAAATCTATGCCTCTGCTGACGTAACCGCCCTTGATGGGGTGGAATATATCCGCTTGATGGGCGCGTCTGATGCGGCGGCGACAGGGGATACCGGTGACAACACTATCATCGGTAGTCTGGGCAGAAACGTGATCGAAGGTCTTGAGGGCGAAGATTTGATCCTCGGCAACGGCGGTAATGATGAAATTTACGCAGGGGCTGATGATGATCGGGTCCGCGGCGGTGAAGGTTCAGACGTGATCAACGGCGGCGCTGGCAACGACGTTCTTCTAAGTGATGGCGGCGATGATGCGCTCTTTGGGGATGCCGGAAACGATATCATGCGTGGTGGTAGTGGCGACGACTATTTGACGGGCGGTGAAGGCGCGGATGTCATGGACGGCGGCACCGGCGCTGACGTGTTCGTTTTTGACGATATGAGCGAAGTCGGCATAAACACGACGACTGCAGACCGGATCAAAGGGTTCACTGCGGGAGAAGACAGGATCGATGTGTCTGCCATTGAGTTTTCGTTCCGTGGCACAAGCGCGTTTACGTCAAGCGGCGATGCTGAGATCCGCTATTTCGTGAACGCTTCCGGACATGCAGTCATTAACCTTGATGACAATGGAGACGGCTCAACGGATGGCTACATCCTTGCGCTGAACACATCGGCACTGACGGCGGATGATTTCCTGCTTTAAGCCTGAACCGCACCATCGCGGGTCATCAAAACATCTCTGAGCGCGTCCGGAAGGGCGCGCTTGGTGTTGTCCAAATTCAAGAGCACCGCAACACAGGTGCCTGTGGTGGTGATTTGTCCGTCCACGAAGGTAGCGTACTCCATTGTAAAGCTGGTGTTTCGCAGAGCCACGGTGCGGGTCACATTGATATAGCTCGCGCCGCGTTTCACTTCAGCTTTGTAGTCTAACCCCACTGATTTCACGACGAATTTCGGATCATCACCCGCAAGGTCGTAGATATCATAGTGATCAAGGTAATGAACACGTAGGGTTTCATACCAACGCAGGTAGGCCACGTTATTGACGTGGTTCAAGGCATCGATTTCGCCAAACCTCACGCGGTCAGCCATTCCAAATGCCCACGGCGCAGGGACACCTGCGTCGCGGAGGTCAGTCGGACCGAGCGGCGTGAGATAAGGTGTCGTCATACCGCAGCGGTCACGATGATTTCGACGCGGTAGCCTGTGGTTGCGAGTTTAGCTTCGCCTGTCCAACGCGCAGGTGCGCAACCTTGGGCGACCCACGCATCCCACACAGCGTTCATGTCAGCGAATTCCGTGGCCATGTCAGCGCACCAGATTTGGGCGGTGATCAATTTGGTTTTGTCCGTCCCGGCTTTGGCCAGCAATACGTCAATCTTTTCAAGGATCGCTGAGGTTTGCTCAGCAACTGTGCCGCCTTCAGCGCCGACTTGACCGGCAAGGTAGGCAATGCCGTTGTGGACGACGGCTTGGCTCATGCGGGCGCCGGAATCGATACGTGTGAGGTTTGTCATGTGTGGTCTCCGTTGGTGCTGAGAAACTGGAGCGGGTAACGGGAATTGAACCCGTAACTAAAGCTTGGGAAGCTGCCGTGATACCTTTTCACCATACCCGCCGCGGGGATTTGGATACGCTTGAGAAACGGCGGCGTCAATGGAGGCGGCGCTGAATTTTTTATAGCATTAACGCTGCGCCGCCCAGTCGTTTTTTGACAGTTGGTAGCAAAGCCATTCGTCCGTTTTGCCCGCGACGGTTACAGCCTTTTGAGTCACAAACTGTGCACCCAGTTTCGCGGTCGCTTTCTGGCTTCGGATATTGGTGGGCGCAATGTGAAACCAAATAGAAGTGACTGTCTTGAAGGCGTGCGAAAGCATCAGTGTTTTCATCTGTCGATTGATCGTCCCACCCCAGTGATCGTGACTAACAAAGGTAAAACCAATCGCGATGCCGTCTGCGTCTTCGTCAGGCGTATAAAACCGTGAACAACCGATGATATGGTCGTTCAGGACCACCACAAGAGTTTCGCGACTTGCCAGCAAACTGTCGAAATATGGGTTGAAGATATCGGGTTGGTAGCGGTTACTGGCCGGATGGCCAGCCCAAGTCAGTGGATCGCGAGCCGCTTTGAAAAGGTCCGCACGGTCGTTTTCCAGGAGGGGACGAAGGGTGATTGGCCCGTCGGTTAATGTGGGCTGGCGATCGACATTATTCACCTTGAACGCCGCCGCCGTCTGCCACCATCACCGCTGCCGCCCGTGTTAAAGCTGACGTCAGGCAAAGGCGCGATAGAACGCAGAATGGTGAACGGGTCCGTGGCATGTGGGATCGCGTTGGCGTTGACGAAGTGTTCTTGGAACTTCGGTTCAATCGCGGTTTCGACCTTGGTGATTTCGCGGACCGTCTTTTCGATCGAGGCGCGGGCCTCGACGGAACAAAGCGCCATGCGGGCGCCTGTTCCAGCGGCGTTTCCTGCGGACGTAACTTTGTCGAGCGGCACATCGGGGATCATGCCCAGAACCATCGCGTGCTTGGGCGAGATATGCGCGCCGAATGCGCCTGCCAAAACCACGCGTTCCACGGTGTCGGTTCCCATTTCATCCATCAGAAGACGCGCACCTGCATAAAGCGCAGATTTTGCCAGTTGGATCGCGCGGATGTCGGTTTGTGTGACGGTAATCAGAGGGCCGCCATCGGCTGTGCCGTCATAAATCACGTAGGAATGGGTGCGCCCTTCGGGGATGCTGCGCGGCGTTCCAGTTTGTTCGGGCGATCCGATCAGACCTTTGGCGTCAAGAAGGCCGGCCATGCGCATTTCGGCAACGGCTTCGATGATGCCGGACCCGCAGATACCAGTAACGCCGGTTGTCGCGATAGCGGCGTCAAACCCGTCTTCGTCAGACCATGTGTCAGAGCCGATGACCTGAAAACGAGGTTCCTTCGTCGCAGGATCAATTTCGATGCGTTCAATAGCACCGGGGGCGGCGCGTTGACCGCTTGAGATTTGTGCGCCTTCAAATGCGGGGCCCGTGGGCGATGAACAGGCCAGCGTTTGCGTTGTATTACCTAGCAGGATTTCGGCGTTGGTTCCAACGTCCACAACAAGGGTGAGTTCTTCTTGCTCACCGGGGGCTTCTGATAGCGCGACGGCGGCTGCATCTGCGCCGACGTGGCCTGCGATACAGGGCAGGATAAACACCCGTGCGGCAGGGTTCATGCAGGTCAGGTCTAAGTCCGCCACATGCAGCGACAGCGATTTGCTGGTCGCCAGGGCAAATGGCGCTTGGCCGAGTTCAACAGGGTCAATGCCCAGCAAAAGGTGGTGCATCACAGGGTTACACACGAACACGGCTTCCATGATCTGACTTGGCTGGATTTCAGCCTCCGCCGAAAGCGTGTCGGTCAATGCGTTGAGCGCGGTGCGCACAGCGGTGGTCATTTCCACGTCACCACCGGGGTTCATCATGGAATAACTAACCCGCGACATCAGGTCTTCGCCGAAACGGATTTGTGGGTTCATGATGCCGCTGGACGCCACAACAGTGCCGTTGCGCAGATCGGTCAAATGGGCGGCAATGGTGGTGGACCCAAGGTCGATCGCAAGACCATAGAGGCGCGTTTCATCATAACCGGGATAAATGTCGAGAATACGGTGCTCGCTGTCTTGGTGGCCCTTGTGAAGCACCACGGTGCAGGTCCATTTGCCTTTGCGTAGGGTGGGTTGGAGCTTGCGCAGCACAGACATGCCAGCGGTGACACTTTCGATGTCCCATTGGTCTTTTAGCGCAGTTGCGAGGCGTTCAAGATCACCCGTTGGCGTGTGCATGTCGGGTTCATCGACTTCGACGTAGTAGGGGCGCACAGCCGGGTCCATGATCATTTCGCGGGCGCTGGCGGCCTTGCGGACCACTTGGCGGTGAACTTGAGACTCTGGTGGCACATCGATGACGATATCGCCTTGCACGGTGGCTTGGCAGCCGAGGCGACGGCCATCAATCAACCCGCGTTTGTCTTTGTAGCGTTGTTCAACCGAATTCCATTCTGACAACGCCCCCTCTGACGACGTCAGCCCGTGTTTTGGGAATTCGCCAAAGCTGGGCTGAATTTGGCATTTGGAACAAATTCCACGCCCGCCGCAGACCGAATCCAGATCGACGCCCAATTGGCGGGCTGCTGTCAGGATCGGGGTGCCTGCTGGAAAATGTCCGCGTTTGCCCGAAGGGGTAAAGACGACGAGTGGATCGGTGCTCATGAAAGGTAGTCCTGCCTAGTTTTAAGTATCTTAGCGGGCGGGCCGGCAAGTTACAGCCACTTCACGCCGTCTTATTGTTCAGGAACGTCATGAGGTGGGTTCAGGCGCTGCGTTCGTGAAAGATAAAGCCGAGCAAATTCAGCAGGATTTGCGCGGCTAGAATGCTGGTTGATCCTGTTGGGTCGTAGTCGGGCGCGACTTCCACAAGGTCGATCCCGACGATGGTGTGGGTCTTGGCGACCTGCTGGAGCATTTCCAGCACCTCGTAATAGAGAAACCCGCCGTGGGACGGCGTTCCAGTGCCCGGTGCGATTGACGGGCAGAACGCATCAATGTCGATGGTGATGTAAACCTTAGCGCCGTCTGGGATGCGTGCGATGGTTTGCACGGCACCAAGGGCGCGTTGTTGGCGCACTGACAGGATGTCCGATCCCATTTTGCGCGCATCCTCGTAGCCTTCTTTCGCGGTGGAGCTGACGTTGCGAATGCCGACTTGGGTCAGCCCTGTGACGTATGGTTTGTCAGCGGCACGGCGCATAGGGTTCCCGTGGCCGTTTCGCACGCCATGGCGTTCATCGACAAAATCAAGGTGAGCATCGATCTGAAGGATGTGAATGTCGCCTTGATCGTCAAACGCATTGATACAGGGAATATTGATCGAATGATCACCACCAATGGTGACGGGCAGGGCGCCAGCGGCGAGGGCAGCACGTACACCTGTTTCGATGTTTGCATGGCTTTTGATCGTGTCCGTGTGGACGATATCCGCATCGCCCATATCAACGATACGAACATCACCGCCCAGATAGGTAGCATCGTCTTCGTGATCGTAGGCACCGGCATGACCGAATGAAAACAAGGTTGAGGCTTCGCGCACCGCGCGTGGCCCGAACCGCGCGCCCGAACGGTATTGCGTCCCCGCATCAAAAGGCGCGCCAAGTACGGCGACGTCTGCATCAATCAAAGACCAGTCCGCCACGTAGGGCCGTTTGCCAAAGGTTGCGATCCCAACAAAGGGTAGGTCGAGTCGTCCGCTGTCATATCCATGTGTCATGGTATGAGATTGGATGCTTTGGTGGATGGGTTCAAGCGATGGTGTCGGCCCATTGATAGATTCCGACGCCATCGGCGCCATCGATGAAATCATCGGCAGAAAAACCACCAAGATCGACGTTGCGGATCACCAGCCGCCAATCGCCATCCCGCACAACCACGTTGCTTCCGACTTGTGTGGCGTGGTCCGTGAACAGCTCAAACGCATCATTGGCCGCGTGGGTGGAATTGCCCGTTGGAGAGAGCCAAAGAAAATCGCTCCCCATCTCGAAATCGCCAATGACCTGTAGGGCTTCACTTGCTTGTTCAATGCCGCCGAATATAAAGACAAAGGCATCAGCGTCCGCACCGCCAAACAGGCGCGCGTCGCCGCCTGTGCTGCGAATAACGTCCGTACCGCTGTCTCCGCGTAAAAGGTCGTTATCACCGTCGGTTCCCAGAACGTCGTTTCCCGTGCCGCCGATCAGAACATCACGTCCCGCTCCGCCGAACATGACATCGTTTCCATCCGCGCCAACCAACCGGTCATCGCCATCGTTGCCATTTAGCGTATCATCACCAAGGCCGCCGTTTATGAGGTCCGCTTGTGAGCCGCCATAAGCGCGATCATTTCCGACACCCAATCGAAGGGTCATAGGACCTGCATCGGCCTGAACGGTGACGTAATCATTGCCCGCGCCGAGGAAGGCGTCCCGGCCGTTGCCACCCAAAGTAACATGATCAGAATACCTCGTGGTCACGAGGCTTTCGGTCCCAATCTCATCGTGCAGGACAAGCCCAACCTGCCTTTCGACGTCGAGCTGCTGGGCCGCAAGGCCATAGACCAAGATGACTTGCGTATAGAGTTCTTCCATCGTTTGGGGAGTTGCAAAGACGTCGTCAATATCGACGGAATTTATAATTGCTTGATAAAGATGGGTGTCTTGCTGGCCCAAGTCTTCGAGGGTTGTGCTGTAATCAATCCAAAGCTCAATACCATCTACTTCGCCTGAAACGAGATCGGTATCAGGGTCAGCAATCAGATTGGTCCCAACGAGTCTGAAGATGACGGCGACGTTTTCGTCGATGATGCTCGTGTACTCAATCTCGGTTTCCATAACCGCTCCAACTACTTGTTACGACACGAATGTATGTTGGGTTATTTGCAAGGTAAACGGCCCGCTGTGGGGAATGTCGTCCGCTGCGCGTCAGTTTTGGACGGCAAGTCTGCGGGTTCGGGCCGAATTCGTGCAAAATGCACCTTTCCCTATGGGCGTATCCGTGCGAAAGGACCATGCCTAACGACGCCATGCTCAGGAGAGATGTAATGGAGATTCGCGAGGCCCTCACGTTTGATGATGTATTGCTGGTTCCGGGGGCGTCGAGCGTCCTTCCGAGTACCGCAGATACCCGCACGCGCGTAACGCGCAGCATTGATTTGAATATCCCTTTGCTGAGTTCCGCAATGGATACGGTCACCGAAAGCCGTATGGCCATTGCCATGGCACAAGCTGGCGGCATGGGCGTGATCCACAAGAACCTCAACGTCGATGATCAAGCCCGCGAAGTACGTCGCGTAAAACGGTTCGAAAGCGGGATCGTTTACAACCCTGTCACTCTGCGCCCCGATCAAACCTTGGCAGAGGCCAAGGCCTTGGTCGCTCGCTATAACTTCACGGGCTTCCCTGTCGTCGATGCTCAGGGCCGTGTCGTTGGCATCGTGACCAACCGTGACATGCGGTTTGCAACTTCCGAGGATCAGCCGATTTCAACCATGATGACAACGGATGACTTGGCTATTCTGCGTGAACCGGCCGATCGCGACGAAGCTATATCGTTGATGAAATCCAAGCGCATCGAAAAGCTGTTGATCACGGACGACAAGGGCGGGCTGACTGGTCTTTTGACGTTGAAAGACACCGAACAAGCCGTGTTGAACCCGACAGCCTGTAAAGACGGCTTGGGCCGTTTGCGCGTCGCGGCGGCAACATCCGTTGGCGATAGCGGCTTTGAACGCACCCAGGCGTTGATTGACGCTGGCGTGGATATTGTGGTGATCGATACGGCACACGGCCACTCTGAAGGGGTAATCGCTGCTGTTGAACGGGCCAAAAAGCTTTCCAATGAGGTTCAGATTATTGCGGGTAACGTTGCGACCGCTGAAGCCACCAAAGCGCTGATCGGTGCGGGTGCGGACGCCGTAAAGGTTGGCATTGGGCCGGGATCTATTTGCACCACCCGTATGGTCGCGGGTGTGGGCGTACCACAGCTCACCGCGATCGCTGATTGTGCCAAGGCTGCGGGCGATGTGCCAATTATCGCGGACGGCGGGATCAAGTTTTCGGGCGATTTTGCCAAGGCGATTGCGGCGGGTGCGTCCTGTGCGATGGTCGGGTCTATGATCGCCGGCACAGACGAGTCCCCCGGAGAAGTCATTTTGTATCAAGGCCGTAGCTTTAAGTCTTACCGTGGTATGGGCTCGCTCGGCGCGATGGCGCAGGGCTCTGCGGATCGGTATTTCCAGAAAGACGCCGCCAGCGACAAACTTGTTCCCGAAGGGATCGAGGGGCAGGTGGCCTACAAGGGGTCTGCATCTGCAGTTGTCCACCAGATGGTTGGCGGTTTGCGGGCCGCGATGGGCTATACTGGCTGCGCGACAGTCGAAGAGATGCGCAAGAACTGTCAGTTTGTGAAAATCACCGGTGCAGGGCTTAAAGAGAGCCATGTGCATGATGTGCAGATCACGCGCGAGTCTCCGAATTACCGCGCTCAATAGGACGCTGGGGATATGACACCTGCAGCACGGGTCGCGGCGGCGATTGAAATCCTTGATGATATCCTCGCCGGTCTGGTGCCTGAAAAGGCGCTCACAGGGTGGGGGCGTTCGCATCGGTTTGCTGGTTCGAAAGATCGCGCGGCAATACGCGATCATGTGTTTGGTGCTTTGCGGTGCCGCGCGTCTTATGCGTGGTTAGGTGGTGCAGAAACAGGGCGCGGAATTATGCTCGGCGCGATGCGCTCTGCGGGTCTTGTTGATGAGGTGTTTACCGCAGAGGGTCACGCGCCTGAAGTGGTTGGTGCAGATGAAGTCGCTGGCGATCTGGCTGACGCCCCACGGGCCGTCCGGTTGGATCTGCCTGAATGGCTCCTGCCACTGTTTGATGAAGTTTTGAAAGCTGAAGCCGACCCTATTCTGGAACTGCTACAGTCTCGGGCTGGCGTGTTTTTGCGCGTTAATGTCGCAAAAGGCGATGGTGCGGCCGCTATGGCGCTGTTGGCCGAGGACGGGATCGTTTGCGAACCCGTAATCAACATTAGCAATGCTCTTCAAGTTATTGAAAACGAACGCCGTGTCGCGTTGAGTCAGGCCTATGAAGATGGATTGGTTGAACTACAGGACACCTCTTCTCAGGTGGCTATTTCAGATCTTGAGATCACCAAAGGGCTGCGGGTACTGGATTATTGCGCGGGTGGCGGCGGTAAGGCTTTGGCAATGGCCGCGCTTGGTGCCGAAGTCAGTGCCTATGACATCGATCAGGCGCGGATGCAGGACATTACCCCGCGCGCGCAGCGGGCTGGCGTCACGATTGAGGTTCTTTCCTTAGAAGATCTAGAGAACGCTGAGCCGTTTGATTTGGTGTTGTGTGATGCGCCCTGTTCGGGCAGCGGGACGTGGCGGCGCACGCCTGCCGCGAAGTGGGACTTAACCGCTGAGAGGCTCGCTGAACTTAACGATATGCAAGACGATGTCTTACGATCGGCCGCACCTTTGGTGGCGCAGGGCGGCTCTTTGGCCTATGCGACCTGTTCCATTTTCGAATGTGAGAATTCTGAACGTATTAACGGTTTCTTGACGGCCAGCCCTGAGTTTAGTGCGCTGTCGTCTCGATTGATCACGCCCCATGCGAAGGGAGACGGTTTCTTTTTGGCGCGACTTCAGCGCAATTAGAACGCCAAACACGACCCGACCGGCAACCTTGAGTTGCATTTTCTTTGAACGACCTTAGGCTCCTGAGATACTTAAGGGGGAGTTAAGGTTTATGCCGTCTATTTGGACGGACGATTCGAAGGGATGACACCACATGGGAATGAGCGGGCGTGACTGATCACATCGATCCTGATGCAACGATGCGGCCAACCCTTGAGGGGGCAAAGCCCGCAGGTCCAAAGACCACACCGCAGTGGGCCTTGGTCTTGCTCGGCGCATCTGCAATCCTGGGCACAGCTGTCGTGGTTGATGTCCAAATTCGCCTCGGTTTGCTGGCTTTTGGGTCAGCGGTTTTGTTGTTTGCATTGGCCCTATTGATCGGTGGCGCAATAAAGGCTCGCCAGCAGGCTGCGGCCCGTAAAAGCGTGATTTCTTTAGTGGAACACGACCCCTCACCAAGCTTTTTGACCAACAGTGACGGGATTATTCTCAGCCGTAACGATCGCGCGGCGGCACGGTTCAGGGATCTGAACGTTGAGAGCCTTGGTCGTGTCTTCGCCGAGATGTTTGCGAACCCGAGTGCGGTCATGTTTCGCATTCAAAACAAAGCGCAAGCCCTTGGAAGTGCACGAGAAGATATCGTAACCCGCAAAGGGCACGTGCGCCTGTCGGTGAATGCGGTTGATGACACCTCGTTTCTGTGGCGATTGGAAGACCTGTCTGATCGTATGGGCGTCGGGAGGTCCGCCGACGCATTGAGCCTGCCGATGTTGACAGCCGGCCCAAGCGGCACCGTTCTTTATATGAACGAAGCTTTTCGGCGCTTGCTGGGCGGCCGCGCCAAGAACCTAGAGGGCGTTTTTTCGGATTTACCGATCGTATCGGGGCAAGTTCATCATGTACGGTGTGAGTCAGGTTTGAGCGAAAGCCTTGTTGCGGAGGTGCCAAGCCACGGCGGCAGAAGCGAAATCTATCTGTTGCCGTCAGATACCATCGGGGAGGGAGCCGCGATCCTAACAGAATGGGACGCGATTGAAGAATTGCCCGTCCCGTTGCTGAAGATTGGACTTGATGGCGGAGTGCTGTCCTCCAACCGGGAAGCACGGATGTTGCTGGATCACAAGATCGGGGCGGGAACGCGATTTAATGATCTAGTGGAAGGGTTGGGTCGCCCGTTGAACGATTGGATCACCGAGACGTACCAAAGCAAAATCCCGTCCGCGCCGCAGTATCTACAATGCGTGAACGATAGTAGTGAGACGTTCTTGCAGGTCTCACTCAATCCGGCGGGCCGTTCGGTGGAACCGCATGTGATTGCCGTTCTTAATGATGTGACCGAGTATAAAAACCTGGAACAACAGTTCGTGCAAAGCCAGAAGATGCAGGCGATTGGGCAACTGGCTGGCGGTGTGGCCCATGACTTCAACAATTTGCTGACAGCGATTTCGGGCCATTGTGATTTGCTCCTGCTGCGGCACGATCAGGGTGATAGTGATTACTCCGATCTTGTGCAGATCCATCAGAACGCCAATCGGGCAGGCGCGCTGGTTGGGCAGTTGCTTGCCTATTCTCGCAAACAGAACCTCCAGCTTGAGGTTTTAGACCTGCGCAACACCCTGTCGGACAGCACACATTTACTGAATCGTCTCGTCGGAGAACGGATCACGCTGACCTTGGATCACGATCCGGCCCTAAATCCGATCCGTGCGGATAAACGGCAGCTGGAACAGGTCCTCATGAACCTTGTCGTAAACGCACGTGACGCGATGCCAGAGGGTGGGAATATCCGGATTGAAACTGAGAACACCGTGTTGACCGAGGGTTTGACCCGCGACCGCGTCACGGTTCCACCTGGAAATTACGTTGTCTTGCGGGTTCATGATACTGGGTCGGGAATTTCGGAAGACAAACAGACCAAGATTTTTGAACCCTTCTGGACCACTAAGAAAACGGGAGAGGGAACGGGGCTGGGGTTGTCGACCGCTTACGGGATCATCAAACAGACCAGCGGCTTTATATTCGTTGATTCCACCGTCGGTGTCGGTACGAGCTTTAGTATCTTGATCCCAAGTCATGATGGCCCGATTGATCCCGTTGTTTCAACGCCAGTGGTTGAATCCGATATGACATCACAAGGGGATGGAGTCGTGTTGTTGGTCGAGGACGAAGCACCTGTTCGCGCCTTTGCCTCCCGGGCATTGCGACTGCGCGGCTTCACGGTGCTTGAGGCGGAAAGCGCCGAGGCCGCTCTGTCGATGTTAGCGGATAGTGATCTCGAGGTTGATCTATTTCTCACCGACGTCATCATGCCAGGCAAAGACGGACCAACGTGGGTAAAAGAGGCGCTGCAAGATCGGCCCAATGCAAAGGTCGTATTTGTATCTGGCTATGCGGAGGAAGCCTTTGGCGAGGCGCAAAAAAGCATTCCGAATTCGGTTTTCCTGCCCAAACCATTCTCCCTCAAAGAGCTGACAAAGACCGTCTATGGCCAGCTCCACTAGGCGACCTAGCCTAGGCTACCATGAGAGCTTGGATATGAGAGGCGCAGCCTGACAGCGCGGCATAGTCGTCCTCGACAACATGAACCGAAAAATTGGTCATGAACCCCGCAAACCGCCCTTTATCGTGGAATGCGTCGCCAAATCCGAACTCTGCCATATAGGGTGCCATGGCGCGCGCGACGCCCCCGACAAGGTAGACCCCGCCAAACGGTAGCTGAATAAGGGCTAAGTTGCCACAGACCGTGCCCAGAAACCGGATGAACAACGCCACGGCGTCGCGGGCACGTGGGTCATTGCCCTTCGCACACGCCGCCATAATATCCTGCGCGCGGGCCTCATGCGGATCATCGGCATCATGCCCCAAGAAACTGTAGACACGTTCAAGCCCGCGACCTGACACGACGTCCTCTACGGCTGGAAACCCGTGCGCTTTGGATACGTACTGTGCCAGACGCAGGTCTTGTTCTGTGCGGATTGGCAGGTTGGCATGACCTGCCTCGGAGGGGGGCACAAACCGGCCCATGTCTGTGTCAAAAACCGGCGTGGCGTTAAAGCCGGTCCCCACGCCAACCACCAGTCGGGCCGCATGAGAGTTGAGCGTTTCGTCCGTGCGATCAATGATCGGTCGTAATGCACTGCTGTCCAGATCTGCGAGCGCGTGCCCTTGTGCTTGTAGATCGTTCAGGATTGCGACGGTTTCTGCGCGTGTCGCGCGGGCAAGGGTGTCGCGGTCAATCGTCCAATCCAGATTTGTCATAGTGGCAACGCCGTTATGGACAGGGCCAGCGACAGCCACACAAGCGGCGGCAGGATCAACGTCGCCGGCATCCGCAAGGTACTGACGCAGGACCGTTTCCAACCCGTCAAAATCAGCGTTTGAATACCGACGCACAGTGTCTTGCAACACGCGTGGGCCATCCGCCAACGCGCACCGAGTGTTAGTTCCGCCGATGTCAGCCACGAGGGATAGGGTGTTTGCGGGATATTTCATTACTTTTCCAATGCGGCCTTGAGCGCGTGATAGGAGGCTTTCGGCGTGCGCTTCAAGGTGTCAAAATCAACATGCACGAGGCCGAAGCGCTTCTCGTAGCCCAAGGCCCATTCATAGTTGTCCAGAAGCGACCACACAAAGAACCCGTCAACAGGGACACCATCTGCAATGGCGCGGCGAACGGCCTCGAAGTGCTGGTTTAGGAATGAGATCCGTTCAGGATCATCGACCGCTCCATTTTTGATGACGTCAGGATTTGCCATCCCGTTTTCTGTAATGAAGAGAGGCAGATCGCCCGTGTATTCCTCTTTGGTCCGCTTGAGGAAATTGTACATCCCGTCAGGAAAAATTTCCCAACCCATCTGAGTCTTGGGCAGAGGGCCATCCTCGATCACGTCATGGGACGGCCATGCAGCGTCGTTTGAACGCACAATGCGGCGCGTGTAGTAATTGATGCCACACCAATCGAGGGGCGCTTGGATGGTCGGAAAGTCATCTTGCCAGCCCTGCGGCATATGGGGCTCGAAGGTTTTCATGATGGAATCTGGATATTTGCCCTGAAAGACACCACCGAGAAAGAACCGGTTGTAATAACCATCAGAAATTTCATTTGCCGTGGCGTCGGCCTCGGAGGCCGTTTCCGGAATTGTCCATTCGAGGTTAAACACGCCGCCCAGATTGGACATGCCTAACCCGCGCATGGTTTGGATCGCGGTGCCGTGGGCCAGCAAGATATGATGCATGGCGCGAGCGGTGGCGCGGATGTCACGCAGGCCAGGCGCATGGGCTCCGAGGAAATGCGACAACCAGCCGACACACCATGGTTCATTGATGGGCGCGACAGAGTGCATCCGGTCACCGATCCGTTCCATGATGCACTGCGTGAAATCACCGAACCATTTTGCGATGTCCGGATTTTGCCAGCCACCTTTGTCGGCCAGTGCCGAAGGCAGTTCCCAATGATAGAGCGTCGCGCAGGGTTTGATCCCGCGTTCCAACATGCCGTCTGTCAGGCGGTCATAAAAGTCCAATCCTTCGGGGTTGGGCGTGACGCCATCGGGCATCACGCGGGCCCAGCTCGTGGAAAAGCGGTAGGCGTCAAAGCCGGCATTGGCAATGATATCGAGATCTTCTTCATAGCGATGGTAGTGATCGCAAGCGATACCTCCATGTTCGGCGCGCACAACGTTTCCGGGCGTGGCCGCAAATGTGTCCCAATGGGTTTGCCCCGCGCCGCCAAAGCTGTGCCCTTCGATCTGGTAGGCAGATGTGGCCGTGCCAAAAAGAAAGGTTTCGGGGAAATCCGAGCGTTTGAAATTCATGATCGATCTTTCGATTGGGGAAGGCGTTAGGTCGCGGGGGCAGGGCCCGTGGACTGACCAACGGTGAGTTCAGCTTCTAATAGAATGTGGTCGGGTGGACGTGATGGATCGCTAATCTTTGCCAAAAGCAAATTGGACAATTGGCGACCAGCATCGCGCACAGAAGATCGGGTGGCTGTAAAGATTGGCACATCTATGCCGTTGGCCAGATAGGACAGGGTGTCATCATAGGTCACAACTGAAACATCGCGCCCCATTTTTAAGCCGCGGTCTTCGATCGCGCGACGCGTACCAAGAGCTGTAATAATGGATGACACGAGGATGGCGGTTGGAGGTGCTTCACTGTCGAGCATTTCACCCGCGGCGGTGTAGCCATTGCTTTCGGTCATTTCATAGGAGCGCATAATGAATGAGTCGATGGAGAGGCCACGCGCTTTCAGTCCGTCCTCATAACCCAGTCTGCGGCGATGCGCGAAGTCCATATCTTCTAGGCCATTGATAAGACCAATTCGGCGATGCCCTAGGTCGATCAAGAACTCTGTGGCCCGTGTAAAGGCGCGTCGGTTGTTCACGTCCAGCCAGCTATAGTCGGTTTCAACACCCGATGCCCGACCGTGGACAACAAAGGGCAGGCCGATCTCTTGAAGGAGAGGTATGCGCTCGTCGTTTATCCTTGGACCGTGAAGAATGACACCATCCACGGTACCTCGTGTTTTGAAGGCACGATAGACCTTTTCTTCGTTACCATCTTCGACGATTGACAGGACCATTTCAAAATTGTTGGCGGCGTAAACTTCACCCGCACCCGCGATAAAGTCGCCGAAGATCGGATTAACAACCTCGTGGCGGTTCGCGATTGGAATGACGTGTCCAATCGCATGAGACCGACCAGTGGCTAACCCTTTTGCGCGGGTATTCGGGCTGTAGTTATGCTGCTTGGCAAAAAGCTGAACTTTTTCTCGGGTTGCTTCGCTCACCTCTGGGTAGCCGTTCAGCGCACGGCTGACGGTTGTTTGGGACAATCCCAGCTTTTCAGAGAGTTCTTTGAGGTTCATATGTTCTTTCAAACCGCTTTGGACGCGAAGGTGCTAGTATTCTTGAAGGCATACTCTGATGAAATCAACCGTTTTTAACTTATATTTATTATGCAGTTGCAGCATTTTACGTTGATTGACTCTCTCGATTCTTTGAAGCATGTTCAGGATATCCAAAGCGCTTTGGGAGCGAGGCGCAGGGTAGGAACCTTTTAAAACAACGGGTGAAACCACCCGTCTAGGGAGAATCAACAATGACAAGATCTTTATATGCGGGCGCAGCAATTGCAGCTCTGACAGTTGGAATGGCACAGGCCGACGGTCACGCAGCAGATATTTCCGGTGAAACAATTACTATCGCTGGGCCATTCCTGAGCCCGGAAGCTGACAACCTCGAAGCCGTGCTGGACATTTTCGAGGAAGCTACAGGCGCGACGGTCACATACGTCGGATCCGACAGCTTTGAGAGCCAGGTCGTGATCGACATCGAAGGCGGGTCCGCGCCAAATCTTGCGGTTTTCCCACAGCCAGGCTTGGCGTCCGATCTTGCGGCGCAAGGGCATTTGACGCCACTTCGCGACGGTACCGCCGATTGGATCGTAGAGAACTACGCTGCGGGTCAGTCTTGGGTTGATCTGGGCACATATGCCGACGCAAGCGGTGCCGACAACCTTTACGGTTTCTTCTTTCGTGTGAACGTCAAATCCTTGGTTTGGTATTCTCCTGAGAACTTTGAAGATGCTGGATACGAAATCCCTGAGTCCATGGAAGAGCTGATTGCGCTGTCCGACCAGATCGTTGCCGATGGCGGCACACCCTGGTGTATTGGTCTGGGGTCTGGTGCGGCGACAGGTTGGCCTGCAACGGACTGGGTCGAAGACATGATGCTGCGCACGCAGGAACCAGCTGTTTATGATGACTGGGTTAGCAATGCGATGCCGTTCAACGATCCTAAAGTGATCGAAGCTATTGATGCCTTCGGCATGTTCGCACGTAACGACGACTATGTAGCGGGTGGCGCTGGTGCGGTTGCAACAACTGACTTCCGCGACAGTCCAAAGGGTTTGTTTGACAGCCCGCCACAGTGCTACATGCACCGTCAGGCGTCCTTCATTCCGGCATTCTTCCCTGAAGGGACAGAAGTTGGCGAAGACGCTGATTTCTTCTACTTCCCAGCCTTTGCTGAACAAGACCTTGGAAAACCGGTATTGGGGTCCGGTACATTGTTCGCGATCACGGAAGAATCCGAAGGTGCGCACCAGTTGATCGAATTCCTTCGTTCAACTGAGGCACATGAGATGTGGATGTCTAAGGGTGGTTTCCTTACGCCACACTTGTCCGCTGATCTGTCCGTCTTTGGATCTGATTCCGAACGTGGTCTGAACGAAGTTCTGCTTAACGCTACGACGTTCCGCTTTGACGGATCTGACCTTATGCCGGGTGGTGTAGGTGCAGGTACGTTCTGGACTGGTATGGTTGATTATGTTGGTGGCGCAGATGCCGCAGACGTAGCGACATCCATTCAGGAAAGCTGGGACGCTTTGCAGTAAGCATTGGATTGTTTGACAACGGGTGGCGCAAGAGATTGCGCCACCCTTTATTGACAGCAGACTATCTTTAAGGCTCGGGGGAGGAGAACGACATGCATCCAGCGCTCTTAGGCGTAATCACGATTGTGATCGGTGTATCAGGGTGTGTTGGCTATTTTTACGGTGCCAACCTGTTGCTCGACAAAGTGATATTCCCCGCCAGAGGCCCGAACATGGGCCGCAATATTAACCGCCGTGAAATGATCCGCCCTTGGATTTTCCTGTTTCCTGCAATGTTGGGGCTGGGGCTGTATCTGGCTTATCCGGTCTTTGCGACGCTGCGGCTTAGTTTTTTGGAACGTGGGGCAGGTGATGTCTACACCTTCGTTGGGTTCAAAAACTACGTTCAGATGTTTGCCGAAGATAAGTTTATGGAAGCCTTGCGCAACAATATCCTCTGGCTCGTTGTGGTGCCTGCTGCGTCAACGGCGTTCGGCCTGTTGACCGCGCAATTGACCGACCGTTTGCGCTGGGGAAACTTTGCCAAGTCGGTTGTCTTTATGCCCATGGCGATTTCATTCGTTGGTGCGGCTGTTATTTTCAAACTGATCTATGAAGCCCGTCCCGAAGATGTGGCGCAGATCGGTGTGCTGAACCATCTTTATCTGACGTTCGGCGGCGATGCGCCCCAGCAATGGTTAACGATCCCGTTTTGGAATAACTTTTTCCTGATGGCGGTGTTGATCTGGATCCAAACGGGGTTTGCCATGGTGATCCTTTCGGCGGCCCTGCGTGGTATTCCGGAAGAAACCATCGAAGCCGCAGTCATTGATGGTGCGAACCCGTTCCAGATTTTCTTTAGGATCAAAGTGCCTCAAATCATGAGCACAATCGTAGTTGTTTGGACCACAATCACCATCGCCACGCTCAAGGTGTTCGACATCGTGTTCGCCATGACCAACGGGCAATGGGAAACGCAGGTTTTGGCCAATTACATGTACACAAAGATGTTCGTGGCCCGCGATTGGGGCATGGGATCCGCGTCGGCGATGATCATCATGTTGCTGGTGATGCCGATCCTTGTGTGGAACGTCTACAATGCCCGTAAGGAGATGCGCTGATGGCCCTCGACCCTAAGGGAGAAGAATAATGGATTCATTAGCTGGCAAAAAGCCTGCAGTCGTTTGGGCGCTGAATATTTCGGTGTTGGCACTGGTGCTGTTGTGGTTGTTCCCGACGATGGGGCTGTTTGTATCTTCGTTCCGAACGAGTGAGCAAATCACCTCATCGGGCTGGTGGGCCTCTCTGTTTCCGGCAGAGCAAACCTTGCAACTGCGCGCCCTTGATCCTGATGATTTCCGGATCGAGACCTCAGCAGGGGTGTTTGTCGTAGAAGGCAACATCAATGAACGAGACGCCGATCCCCTCGAAATTACGACTTGGGGCACGTCTTCGCGCGATCCTGCTGCTTTTGTGGCCGGAGAGACGTCAGACCTTGGCGATGGTGAAACAATGACCCTTAGCCCAGACGGAACCTACATCTGGCAGGGCAATGACGATCAGATGTCTGGCCGCGGACAACGCCTCTTTGTTGTGGCGACGGTCCCGCCGGAGTTCACTACGGATAACTACAAGAACATCCTTTTTAGCCCGACCAATTCTGAAAACATGGCCAAGGCGTTTTTTAACACACTCACGGTTGTTATCCCTTCGACTATCATCCCGATCCTGATTGCGGCCTTTGCGGCCTATGCTTTGGCTTGGATGGATTTCCCTGGTCGAGCGCTTTTGGTTGCTGCGGTTGTAGGCCTGTTAGTCGTGCCGCTTCAGTTGGCTTTGATCCCACTTCTTCAGCTTCACAATGCGATTGGGATCGGGAAAGGGTATCTGGGGGTATGGATGGCGCACACCGGATTTGGTTTGCCCTTGGCGATTTATCTGCTGCGAAATTACATGGTCGGCTTGCCGCGCGACATCATCGAGAACGCACGTGTGGATGGCGCGACCGAGTTCCAGATTTTCACGAAAATCATTCTGCCGCTCAGCTTTCCCGCCCTCGCGTCCTTTGCGATTTTCCAGTTCTTGTGGACTTGGAATGACCTCCTCGTGGCGTTGGTGTTCCTGATCGACAGTTCAGGCAATACAACTGTGATGACAAAACAAATCGTAGAATTGCTGGGCACCCGAGGCGGCGACTGGGAGGTTTTGGCCACCAGTGCGTTTATCTCGATCGCGGTGCCACTGGCTGTTTTCTTTATGATGCAAAGATACCTCGTGCGAGGCCTGCTGGCTGGCTCGGTTAAATAGAAAGACAACGAAGATGACGAAGATGGCGCAGGTTATGGCCGGACATTTGGACAAAGACGCTGATTGGTGGCGCGGTGCGGTGATCTATCAGATCTATCCGCGCAGCTATCAAGACAGCAATGGGGACGGCATTGGCGACCTTGCAGGGATCGTGCAGCGCTTGCCCTATATCGCCAGCCTCGGTGTTGATGCGATCTGGATTTCACCGTTCTTTACGTCGCCGATGAAGGATTTCGGTTATGACGTATCCGACTACTGTGACGTCGACCCGATGTTTGGCAAGTTGTCCGATTTCGACGCCGTGGTCGCCAAAGCCCATGACCTTGGTGTCAAAGTGATGATCGATCTGGTGTTGTCACACACGTCAGATCAGCACCCGTGGTTCCAAGAAAGTAAGGCCGACCGCACCAACGATAAGGCCAACTGGTATGTCTGGGCCGATCCCAAAGAAGATGGGACACCCCCCAACAATTGGCTTTCAATCTTCGGGGGGTCTGGATGGCAATGGCATGCTGGACGTGAACAGTATTACTACCACTGTTTCCTGACCTCACAGCCTGATCTCAACTTTTGGGAACCCGCCGTTCAAGATGCATTGTTGGACGTGGCGCGGTTCTGGCTAAAGCGCGGCGTGGATGGGTTCCGTTTGGATACGATCAACTTTTACACCCACGACAAAGAATTGCGCGACAATCCAGCACTGCCTAAGGACAAACGTAATTCCACGATTGCGCCCAGTGTGAACCCATACAATCACCAAGAGCACCTTTATTCAAAAAACCGCCCCGAAAACCTCGACTTCTTGCGCAAGCTTCGTGCGGTGATGGTTCCATATAATGCCGCCGCCGTCGGTGAGGTTGGGGATGCGCAGCGCGGCCTTGAGATCATGGGCGAATACACTGCGGGCAATGACCTGATGCAAATGTGTTATGCGTTCGAGTTTCTTTCCGGCGAGCAACCATCAGCGCAGACCGTGGCAGATGTAATGGCACGCGTTGACAGCGAGGCTGCGGATGGTTGGGCCTGTTGGGCCTATTCAAACCATGACGTTGTTCGCCACGCGACCCGTTGGGCATTGTCACCAGATGCGCAGCGTTTGTTCACAACTATGATGATGTGCCTGCGCGGGTCCGCCTGTATTTATCAGGGCGAAGAACTGGGACTGGGTGAGGCAGAGGTCGCATACTCAGATCTACAAGACCCTTATGGCATCGAATTCTGGCCAGAATTCAAAGGCCGTGATGGTTGCCGCACGCCCATGGTTTGGGAACCCAGCAACCAGAATGGCGGCTTCAGCACGGCGCAACGCCCTTGGTTGCCGGTAAGTCCTGATCACATCGCCAATAGCGTAGCCGCGCAGGAGGATGATCCAAATGCGATCATCCACCATTACCGCCGCGCTATCGCATTGCGCCACGCACACCCGGCGTTGACCAAAGGCGATCATGATGGCGTGAAAGCGATAGGTGACATTGTCTATTTTACTCGTAGCCTCAATGGGGAGAAGGTGTTCTGCGCCTTTAACGTTGGGGATGCTCCCGCTGATTTGGCGCTGCCCAAAGGCGCGTGGGAGTCGATTGCACAAGACCTCAGCGGTGCGGATGCGCCGGTAGGCGATACACTTACTCTGGCGCCGTGGCAGGTCTTTATTGCCGCGTCCCCGTCGAATTAATGTACAGGAGATCCTAAGATGGCTGATCTGAAGCTGACAAACGTTGGTAAGACCTACGGCGGCGCTGTGAATGTCCTCAACGACATCAACCTAGATATCAAAAAGGGTGAATTGATCGTATTTGTCGGTCCATCTGGCTGCGGTAAGTCCACCTTGCTGCGGATGATTGCGGGCCTTGAAAAAATCACCGACGGGGAACTGCAAATCGACGGACAGGTCGTCAATGATGTGCCGCCAGCCCAGCGTGGTATCGCCATGGTGTTCCAGTCGTACGCGCTTTATCCGCATATGACCGTGCGCGACAACATGAGCTTTGCGATGAAGCTGGCCAAGAAACCAAAGGCCGAAATTGACGCTGCGATCGAGAACGCCGCGCGGATTTTGCAGTTGGATGACTATCTGGACCGCCTTCCAAAGGCGTTGTCAGGCGGGCAGCGCCAGCGTGTGGCGATTGGCCGGTCCATCGTACGTGACCCAAAGGTTTACCTGTTTGATGAACCTCTTTCGAACTTGGACGCAGCCCTAAGGGTCGCCACACGGATCGAGATTGCCCAGCTCAAAGAATCCATGCCTGACAGCACAATGATCTACGTAACCCACGATCAGGTCGAAGCGATGACATTGGCGACGCGGATTGTTGTGCTTGCCAATAAGGGGATCGCGCAGGTCGGCACGCCGCTAGAGCTGTATGAGCGGCCAGAGAATGAATTCGTTGCGCAGTTTATCGGTTCTCCAGCCATGAATCTGCTGGCGGGCGAGATCATTGAGACGGGAGCGGTGACGAAGGTGCGTCTGGACAGTGGTTTGATGGTGGCCTCTGCCGTGCCGACGCAGACCGCCGACAAGGGGCTAAAGGTCAATGTGGGTGTTCGGCCAGAGGATATGGTCGTCGCTGCAGGGGATGCCATTTATGAGGGCACTGTCAAGTTTACCGAAGCCTTGGGCGAAGTGACGTTGTTGTATTTCGAAACGCCAGTGGATGGTGAACCAATGTTGGCGAAACTGCCCGGCATTCATCAGGGTCTGCGCGGGAGCACCGTGCGGGTCTGTGCCGCGCCGGAAAAGGTCCAGATTTTCGCAGGCGGGCAATCTCTTTACTACCGCTAAGGCGCGGGGTAATCGGGGGTATGGTAAAAAAACCGACATCACGCGCAGGCAAAAACACATCAGGCCGCGGACAACGCGACCTGACCGTAAAGGTAAAGACCGCCCGCGGGCGTAAAATCGGCTCGACCATGTGGTTGCAACGGCAGTTGAACGACCCGTATGTGGTGCGCGCAAAGGCTGACGGATATCGTGGCAGAGCGGCCTATAAGATTTTGGAATTGAATGAAAAGTTCAACTTCCTGACCCCCGGTAAGCGGGTCGTTGATCTGGGTGCTGCGCCAGGTGGTTGGTGCCAAGTGGCTGTGCCGAAGATCAATGCGTTGGGTGAACGCAAGGGAAAGCCGATTGGCACGATCCTTGGCATTGACCTTCAAGAAATGGAACCAATCCCGGGTTGTGAACTCCATGTGCTTGATTTCATGGAAGACGACGCGGACGTAAAGGTTAAAGAATGGCTCGGTGGTAAAGCTGATATCGTCATGAGCGATATGGCGGCGTCTGCGTCGGGTCATAAACAAACCGACCACAACCGCATCATGGCTTTGTGCGAAACTGCCGCTTATTTCGCGTTTGATGTGCTGGATGAGGGCGGTACATTTGTCGCCAAGGTTCTTGCCGGTGGTGCAGAAGCCGAATTGCAGCGTATGTTGAAAGTGAACTTCAAGAAAGTTCAATACGTTAAGCCACCTTCTTCACGTTCCGACAGTTCTGAAAAATTTGTTGTGGCAACAGGGTTCCGTGGAACCCAAGAGGCCGACGACTAGGAGAAATACATGCCCCATATCCTCGCGATTGACCAAGGGACCACATCCAGCCGCGCAATTCTGTTTGATGGGGATATGGCGATCGCCCATGTGGCGCAGAAGGAATTCACGCAGATTTATCCGCAATCGGGTTGGGTCGAACACGACCCCGAAGAAATTTGGGAATCTGTTGTGTCAGTCTGTTCGGATGTCGTCGCCAAAGCGGATGACATCGCTGCGATTGGTATTACCAACCAGCGCGAAACCACAATCATCTGGGATCGCGAGACCGGAAAACCGATCCATAACGCGATTGTCTGGCAGGATCGTCGTACAGCTGATTTCTGCGAAGACCTAAAGGCCGATGGATTTGAGGCTGAAATCACTGCCCGCACAGGGCTCTTGGCAGACCCGTACTTTAGCGCAACCAAGGTAAGGTACATCTTGCAAACCGTTGAAGGAGCGCAGGAAAAAGCGGAGGCGGGCCAGTTGTTGTTCGGCACCGTCGACAGTTTTCTGATCTGGCGGATGACCCGCGGAAAACGCCATGTCACGGACGCCACAAACGCCGCGCGCACAATGCTGTACAACATCCGTGAAGGCGCGTGGGATGACGTGATTTGCAAGCGCTTGGGTATTCCGATGTCGATGCTGCCAGAGGTTCTGGATTGTGCGGCTGATTTCGGGACCACGGATATGTTTGGGCCAGACCTGCCGATCTTGGGCGTTGCGGGCGATCAGCAGGCGGCGACGATCGGGCAGGCGTGTTTTGAACCGGGGATGTTAAAATCCACCTATGGGACAGGATGTTTTGCACTGCTCAACACGGGCGATGAACTGGTTCAAAGCCAAAACCGGATGCTCGGCACGATTGCCTATCAACTCGATGGCAAAACCACTTACGCGCTTGAGGGGTCGATCTTTATCGCTGGCGCTGTGGTGCAATGGCTGCGCGATGGATTGGGGATAATTAAAGACGCGAAAGAAACTCAAACCTTGGCGGAGAGCGCTGATCCGTCGGTCGAGCTGTATCTTGTCCCTGCGTTCACGGGCCTTGGCGCGCCGTATTGGGATGCTGATGCCCGTGGTGCGGTGTTTGGGCTGACACGCAACGCTGGGCCTGCGGAATTCGCACGTGCTGCGCTGGAAAGCGTCGGCTTTCAGACACGCGATTTGCTGGACGCAATGAAGGCTGATTGGGATGGTGCGGCTGAGGGCACTCTCAGGGTCACGGCAATTGACACGACCCTTCGGGTCGATGGCGGAATGTCCGCGTCAAACTGGGCCATGCAATTTCTGGCCGATGTGATCGGCGCCAAGGTTGACCGACCGAAGGTGCTGGAAACAACAGCACTGGGCGCTGCATGGCTTGCTGGGATGCGGGCAGGGATCTACCCGACGCAAGACGACTTCGCCGCGACGTGGGCGTTGGATCGACAGTTTACACCACAGATGGATGAGGCGGACAAAGACCGCCGCTATGCAGGGTGGAAAGATGCGATAGGCCGCACAAAGTCGTAAGACTTAGGCGTCCAGCGTGCAGATCTCGATGCCTTGGGGCAGGGTGGCTAGCACGGTGCCGTGGTCAGTTGTACGAACATCGTAGCCGTAACCACGCAGGCGGAATTTCCATTCGCGATCAGACACACAGCTTTTGCGTTCATCCATAACGAATGTGCGGACTTCGGACACGATTGTTGCGGTGTTGTTAGTGAAGTGCATTGTTAATTCTCCAGATACAAAAAGTCGTTCTGGGGATGATTGTGCACAGTCTTGATGGCCGGAATTCAACGCCATTGCGGCCACCAAGTGTTCATTTGAGACGTTTCTAAGGCGTTACTCTTCGCGTCCACGCAACAGGGACTGGCCCGTGTAGACAAGGATTGCCATACCGACAGCACCGCCGGCGGCAACCATCAGCAACACGATCAGATCAATCGGGCCACCCATGTCGCGCAGTTGCGAATGGGTCATCGCCAACAGAAACCAAACCGCGAGAACTGCGCCAACTGGCATCGACAGCTGCGCCCAAAGGAACTTGTGCCAGCTGACAGCGCGGTCACGGATCAGCACAAAGAGGTAGGCCAGCGTCACAACGCCAGCGACGGCAACCATGGCCCAGAACAATCCGCGCCCGAAGATTTCCTCGAAGACCGCAAGCAGGGTAGAGAGTGTCATATCTTTCATTGCATCGCTCCTTTATGCGCGGCCGCGTAGCATGGCGTTATAGGTGGCTTTCAGGGCGACTTCTTTCATCAGCCATGAAAGCCAGAGTTCTTCCAGCGGGGCGATGATGCCCGGGAAGGACGGCGTAAGATCGTTGTTGTAGTCAAATTCGACCAACATAGCGCGACCGATCCGTGTGATCATCGGGCAGGATGTGTAGCCGTTGTAGGTTTCAGTCGGGTCCGTGCCTTGGATGGCGCTGACAATGCCGTCCTCAACCACGGGAACCTGCCATTTGACGGATGCGGCTGTTTTGCCTTTGGGCACGCCCGCAACATCGCCAAGCGCCCAGATCGTATCGTAACGAAGGTGCTGGAGGGTATACATGTCGCATTCAACCCAGCCTTGGTCTGTCCATTTGTCGGCCCATGAGAGGCCAGAATCGCGGATTACGTCAGGGGCACGCTGAGGCGGGATGACGTGGATATAGTCGTAATCCATGTCTACCGAGGAGCCGTCTTTGTCTTCGAACGTTGCCTTTTGCTGGCCTGGTTCGATGGATTTGAGAGTGTGCTGCATCGCGGAATTGATGCCACGGTCCCCAAACAACATGCGCACCTTTTCGGCGACGATTGGAACACCAAACAGCGACCCTTGTGGGGCCGCGTAAGTGATATCCATGTTGCCACGGTTGTCTGCACGGCGGGCAAGGTCGTCGATCAAGAAGGTGTGCTTGAGCGGCGCACCGGCGCACTTCATTTCCGTTTCGGGACGGGTAAACAGACCCACGCCGCCGTCTTCCGTGAATTTGCCCGCGGCTTCCCATGTTTTTGCGGCATACTGCGGGCCAGCGTAAAGCGCGCCGATCCCGTTGGTGCCGACCATATCGAGGTCAAACCCATCAATGGCATCGTGATCTAGAACCAAGCCCGGTGCGACCACAAGGTAGTCGTAGGACAGCGTTTCGCCGCCCTCAGTTGAGACTGTCTTGGCCTCTGGATCAATTGCAGCGGCTTTCTCGGGGATCAGGGTCACGCCAGATGGCAGCCAATCGGTCGTGAGGGTTGTAACATAGTCGGCAGGTTTCAAGCCTGCTGCGACGAGCGTTAAGCCGGGCTGATAAAGATGCTGGGGGCGTGGATCAATGAGGGTGATCTCTGCGCCGTCCAAGCGGTCTACCAATCGGTTGGCCAAAGCGGTCCCACCGGCACCAGCGCCGATGATGATGATTTTAGCGTTTGTTGCGACGGGGGCCGCGCTACTGGGCGTGACGGACGCGATGGCGGCGCCACCTGCGGCAACGCCCAGAAATGCGCGGCGACTGATATCAAGATTGTTGTTGGTCATGTTGGCCTCTCTTATTCGAGGCCGATGGTTAACTCATATTCAGAAAGTTATATTTGATATATATCAAATACTCCTCGATTGATCGTGCCACCTCAAATAGGCCCGCCGAGTTGGTGTGACCTGGGACCAGATCAGAGCCCATGATCTTTGGTGATCTGACACTCGAAAGCGAGGCTCGTCAGTGCTCGATGGCTCGAAATGCGAAAGGGGAGGTATTGAGACAGCCCTATATGGTCTTGGCGGCAGTCTGACGCCAAGACCATATGGGACAATGTCCGTGAGTGACTTGATTGCTTAAACCGGCGCTTTCTCACGATGGAGCGGCCCGATTGGCAAAAACTCTGTCAGGCGGGATTTGGGGTAAAATGCCTCGGCGTAGGCGGGGCGACTGCTGAGCCGCTTGAACCAATCTGCAACCTGCGGCGATTTCGCCTCCCACATGTCCTCAAAGCCAAGATCATCCAGACGATCCATAAACGGTGCTGCGATGATATCCGCCAACCCAAAGTCGCGGCCAGACAGCCAAGGCTGATGAGCCAAGTCGCGTTCCATCCGCGCGATTGAAGTGGCAAGTTGCTCCATGGCGTTGTCTACTTCTGTGTCGTCGAACCCTTTGCGTCCCATCTTTTCATAGAAATGTTTGCGCAGGGGGCGGACGTCGGCTTGTTCGTTTTGAAACGTTTCATCGTCCAACCCGTCATAACGGGGAAGGAACGCCATATTAAAGGACGGCACTCGGATCGCTGACACCGGGACCTCGTCAATGTAGCAGATCCACGCCCGCACTTGCGCGCGTTCAACCGGGTCTTTGGGCATTAACGGATTGTCTGGAAACACCTCATCAATATATTCGCAGATCACGCCGGAATCCAAAATCGGACGGCCATCATGCACCAACGTCGGCACCACCCCGTTCGGGTTCATGGCCAAATATTCTGGCGCAAGCTGTTCCTTGGTCGCGAGGTTTACGAGTTTACTTTCGTACTCCAGCCCTTTCTCAGCGAGGCAAAGGCGGACCTTCTGACTGCATGTAGAATGGTTGGCGTGATAAAGTGTCAGCATAGTAACCTCGATTTTTTGGCGTTCTAGTAAAATATATCGATATTTTAGAGCAATGCAATCACCGCGGCTTAACCAAGCACTAGACTGCGTAATCCGTTGAAGATCGGTAAGATCGCCGTGACCCCAAGCACACCGAGAACCACATGTGAAAACGTGTCCGACTGCATCCTCGCGCCAATGAGACCCCCAAGATAAAGCCCCCCAAAGGCGAACGGCAGGATCACAATGCTGATCCAAAGGGCTTCCTCGTGGAACAACCCAAGTGAGAAAAGCACGGGGGCCTGCATCAAAGAAAACAAGGTAAACATAGACCCCGTCGAGAATACAAATTCAGGGCGCGGTAGGTTTAAGGAGTGCATATAAGGCGGCCCCACCAGCCCTGACAGTCCAGTTGAGCCGTGAACGACACCCGCCAAGAAACCGTACGCAGGTGCAAGGTCCGGGCGCGCGCGGCGTTTTGCTCCAGCGCGTCTTAGGCGGCTAACAAGGTATGCCAGCACCATAACCCCCAAGGCGATTTCAATGTAGGCATTGTTTATGCGAGACAGCAGCACCGCGCCAAAACACAGTCCGAACGCACCTAAGATAAGAAACTTTGGCAAGATCGGCACGCCGCGGTGCTGCCGAAAGGACCACAGTTGTGCAATGTTGGTTAAGACCGTGGGCAAGATCGCCACAGAGAGGGCGATCGGCAGTGAATGGGTCACGGTCATCACTGGAATAGCTAAGATAGGCAGTCCGAACCCCATCGCGCCTTTCAGAATGCCGCCAATAAAATAGGCCGCGATTGCAATCAGTAGGACCATGGGGTCACCTAGAAAATCCATCCTGAAGTCAGCCTTGCTTTTGTTGGGTGTCGAGGGTGTCCCGCCCATTCTTCTGCGCACAGGTTAATCGATATTCTTCGCGCTTAGCAAAAAAAATCGATAAAAAGTTGCGGAGCGCTATTTTGGTGTTAGGCTGCCCATCAATTGACGACGGACTGGGGACGGCATCCTCGTCATGATTGATACATAACGGGAGGAAAACATGAATAAATTTGTGAAAGTCGCTGCGGCGATGGTTTTGGCAACGGGCGCGATGCTCGGGCCTCAAATGGCCACTGCGCAAGATGAAATGCGAATCGGGACAGCCAGTTTGGGTGGGGCGTATTATCCGATGGGCCAAGCGCTCAGCAATTCGATCAATGAATTTGCGGACGGATATACAATGGTGCCAATCGTGACGGGTGGCGGTGCTGAAAACCCGCGTTTGATCGCGTCAGGTGAAGTTGAAATCGCGATCGCTCCTGCCAGCCTTTCGTACTTCGCTCACAACGGCAAAGGCCCATATCCGGAAGCGCTGGACATTCGAGCGATCGGCACGCTCCATTCCAGCATCCTGCACATGGTAACGCTGCCTGGTTCGGGCATTGAATCCATCGAAGATCTGCGCGGCAAACGGGTCGCCGTTGGTCCCGCTGGTGGCGGCACACTTAATATCCTGCGCGACCTTCTGGGACTCCACGACATGACGCTGGATGATATTACGCCCAGCTTTGTGTCCTATTCGGACGGCTTTTCCCAGCTGACTGACGGGGCTGTAGATGCATCATTTGCGTTGGCTGGTTTCCCGACGGGTGCTGTTGTACAAGCGCAGGCGATGAACGAGCTGTCCTTTATCGAATTAAGCGATGAGAAAATGGCCGAATTGTTGGACACGTTCCCATACTATTCCCAAACGGACGTGCCGACCGATGTTTATGGCACAGACGCGCCGATCAATGTCATCGCATCTGCCAACCTGCTAATTGCACCGGCTGCTATGACTGATGAATTGGCATTCACGATTGCAGAGGCGATTTACGAGAACATGGATGCCCTGATTGCTGAGACAGCACTGGCCGCTAAAATTGTTCCGGAAAACTCCTTGAGTCTTCCGATCCCGCTTCACCCCGGTGCAGCTGCGTACTTTGAAGCTCGTAACTAATTACGCATGATTGATTGTAAGGCCGTCGACGGGGAACACCGTCGGCGGCCTTTTTCGTTGGGTGTCTTGGATAGTCCGGCTCCAAAGAGCGGCAAACGCAGCGGATCTTTTGGGTAGATTTTCGGCGAAGCACCAAAATGTGCCTTGGGTCGACTGGCGGAGAGACAGGGATTCGAACCCTGGGAACCGTTAGGCTCAACGGTTTTCGAGACCGCCACGTTCGACCACTCCGCCACCTCTCCGCGTCAGATGATCGTCTTTGATCGCGGCGGTGTTAGTCCCATGTGCGCAGCCGTGCAAGGGAAATTCCTGACAATCCCGTGCGTTGGGCCACATGCCCCTTGGAAAGGGGCGCGGGCGACCTTATTGCTATAGAACCCAAGAAAGGTTCTTTGATGCTCAATCGTTTCGCTACACTCGCCACTGTCATGACATTCGCACTGCCGGTACTGCCCGCGATGGCGCAGGACCGTGACACGGATGTTTTGTTTGAGCTTCTGATGCTGCCCGAAATCATCGACATCATGCGCGAAGAAGGGATGAGCTATGGGGGAACCATCGGCGCGGATTTGTTTGCGGGGGAACCGTCCAGCGATTGGGACACCACAGTCGAAAAAATTTACGACCAAGACGTCATGCTGGGCATGGTGCGCGAAGATTTCGAAGTTTCGCTGTCGGATGTCGATCTTGGCCCGATCATTGATTTCTTTGGATCAGATCAGGGGCAGATGATTGTCGGTTTGGAAGTCAGCGCGCGACGCGCCTTGCTTGATGAAGCGGTGGAACAAGCCAGCGAAGACGCGGCAGCCATTGCATCCGCAGACAATGATCCACGCTTTGCCTTGGTTGGCGAATTTATCGACGCCAACAGCCTGATTGAGACCAATGTAGCGGGCGCGCTGAATTCGAACCTCGCGTTCTATAACGGGTTGCTCGATGGACGCGCCTTTGACGGTGCCTTGAGCGAGGAACAGATCCTGTCCGATGTCTGGAGCCAAGAGCCCGACATCCGCGACAGCACGACACAATGGCTCTATTCGTTCTTGTTTATGGCTTATCAGCCGTTGGATGACGCAGATTTGCAGGCTTATATCGCATTTTCGGAAACAGAGGCCGGGGCGCAGGTGAACCGAGCAATGTTTGATAGTTTCGATCGTTTGTTCACGGGGATCAGCCGGTCCTTGGGGCGGGCGGCCGCGAATGAGATGACCAGCCAAGAGCTTTAGGTCGGGCGACCAAATTGTTTGTTTTTGACGATCGGTGATGCTGCCCGCGCAATCGCGAGTGTTAGAATGATTGCTAGAACGGCTGTCGCCGCGAGGAAAGCAAACTCTGAGTTCGGCAGTACTTTCGCTTTCCAAACGAGCATCACAGGGAAGCCGTGCAAGACATAAATGGGCATGGTGTTTTGCCCCAAAAACATCAGCCACTGTGAGCGTTGTGGAAGAACGGCAAGGAACGCAACAGATGCGATCAAGCCCGTCGCTATGGCGCCAGCACGATACAGTATCTCCGGAGAGCTATTGAGGATTTCACTGTATGGTTTGACTGCCCAGAGCCAACGGATGGTCACATGGTCCGAAATGACGAAGGCACCACAGATGAGAGCGACGAACACAACGCAAAGCGCCGGCCGATAGTTTGTCACCACTTGGAATATCTGGTCTTTGTAAAGGTGGCCGAGCAAGAATGCCGGAAAGAATACGACGGTTCTTGAAAGGCTCCATGCCGCGGAGATGCTATCGATATACCCTGCGGCTAAGGCAACGATGAGACTTAGCGGGATCCGGTAGGGCACCCGTACGGCAAAAGGTAAGATCAGTTTCCACGTGATTAGGCTAAAGAGAAACCAGATAAGCCATGCTGGCGTCTGTAAGTTAGTTACACGGTTCGGTGAAACAATTCCAAGAGCATAAAAGTATGCGAGTTGAAATGCGATCAATGGAATAACGAATTTCTTGACGATTATCATAAGGTCATGCGCGTTAAGCTTTGCTGCTGAAAACATACCAGCCAGCATGACAAATGCGGGCATGTGAAAGGTATAGATCGCAAAATAGAGCCTACCGTTAGTGCCATTTGTCTCAAGGAGATGCCCCCAAACGACCAAAAGTATGAGAGCCCCGCGCGCAACGTCGGAGAGATCATGTCTTTGTGTCAATGAGTTCACCTTGTTGGGTATTGAGGAATGGCTAGATGGTCGATCAACACTGCGTTGCGGAGCGGGTACAGTCAAATTCTATCGTTTGTTCACGGGGATCAGCCGGTCCTTGGGGCGGGCGGCCGCGAATGAGATGACCAGCCAAGAGTTGTGATCTTGCACCTGACTGATCTGTCGAAGTATCAACATAATTGGCGGGTAGAACGCGAACTCGGAACACTTGGGGTCTGCGAGACCCTGATCATTTGTATTAAGGAGCCGAGAGTTTGGCAGAGTTTACATCCCCGTTTGGAGAGCAAATTGACATCACGGGTAAGACCGTTGAACTTTGGGACACTTCGGTGGCGGCCCTTGGGGATGGTCGAACGGCTGTCAGTTGGACCGAAGACGGAAACGAAGCCGTCTGGCTGCGCCTTTATGACAGTGACGCAAATCCGGAAGGCGCCGCGATACGCGTGACCGCTGCGAACGAAGAAGGCAACCGGCCCTCGGTCGCGGTTCTGGAAAACGGGACGTTCATTGTCACGTATACGTCTTTGCTGGGTGGAACATCAGCCATCTATTCACGGGTATATTCGTCTGATGGAACCTCTCTAGGAAGCGGCACACAGCTCTTTACTGATCCGGATGGTTTGGCTGTAAGCCCTGAGACGACAGGGCTTATGAACAGTTCATCTGTGACGGTGTTCTTTGCGTACGATGAAGACCGTTTTGGTGTGTTCGCCCAGCTTGCTGATGCGGACGGCGTTGCCATTGGCACGCCTTGGCGCGTCAATCAAACAACCGAGGGCTTTCAATCCTCCGGCGCGCCCGTCGCGTTGGACGATGGTGGTTTCGTTGTCACGTGGCGTTCAAGAGAAATCGATGGAAGCTTTTACGCGGTTATGTTTCGCACCTACGATGCCGACGGCACAGCGCGCAGCAATGAAGTCCGTGTGAACCAATATTCCTACGGATCCCAAACCAGTCCGGATGTGACTGTGTTGTCAGATGGTCGGTTTGTTGTGACGTGGGAAAGCCAGTCTTTACTGAGTTCAACACAAGATGGGTCTGGCGACGGGGTTTATGCGCGGATTTATTCGGCTGACGGTGTTCCTGAGGGCGGCGAGTTTCGGGTAAATAGTACGACGCTATATGATCAAAACAGCGCAACAATTGCGGCGACGCCCGATGGTGGATTTGTCATTGCTTGGATGAACCTTCCGACGAGTGCGTCTGACGTGACCGAAATCAAATTTCAACGATTTGATGTGAATGGCGACACGGTCGGAGACGAGACCACACTTGGCGAAAGTCCTGAAGGGGTGCATTTGGCGCCCGATATCTCAATTGGCGACGATGGTATTGCGCGGATCGTTTGGAACTTCACCGTCCAGAACAGTTTGATCAGTAATGTCTTCTTTCAAACCGTGAACCTTAACGGGTTTGCGACCGCAGGCGATGACACCATCGTCGGGACGGATGCTGATGAGTATCTTGGCGGGCAAGGGGGCCACGACGTTCTTGATGGCGGGGCAGGCGATGACATCGTGTTGGGTGACGGCTTTGAGGTTCGCTATGCGCCAGATGAGGCCAACCAGATTTTCCGTCTGTATCAGGCGACGCTGAACCGTGCGCCCGATGCAGGTGGCCATGAAAGATGGACGTCGGACCTTTTGACGGGGACCGCAACCTTGGCAGATGTCCGCGAGGGGTTTGTCGGATCTCAAGAGTTCCAGAACAAATACGCGGGCCTGGATGACGCAGGTTTTGTCAAAGAGCTGTATATCAACGTGCTGGATCGTGACTTTGATCAAGGCGAAGTGTCTCAGCAGGAAATCGACAACTGGACGAACCGGATTAATGGCAATTTTACCCGTGCGGACGTGGTCAATGGCTTTTCCGAAAGCCAGCAGTTGATCAACAATACAAACCAAGCGGCGAACAAACTGGCAAACACCAGTGATAAG
Source organism: Octadecabacter sp. B2R22 (assembly GCF_018861045.1). Taxonomy (GTDB): domain Bacteria; phylum Pseudomonadota; class Alphaproteobacteria; order Rhodobacterales; family Rhodobacteraceae; genus Octadecabacter. The sequence goes on along the minus strand of NZ_JAHKQJ010000007.1, from coordinate 730,624 downwards.
GCTGTGTGGTTTGATGAAGTTTACCGCTTGTATCAAGCGACATTGGATCGTGCGCCTGACGCGACCGGTTTTGAAAACTGGTCTGTGCGTCTTGCCGAAGGGCGTGCGCTGACGGACGTCATTACGGGCTTCACCAATTCGGACGAATTCGGCAACGTCTACGGACCGCTTGACGATGCCGAAGATTTTGTAAAGCTGCTGTACAACAACGTCCTGGGGCGTGACTTTGGTTCAGGTGACGTGACACAGTCAGAAGTGGACGGCTGGACGTCGCGACTGAGCGACACGTTCACGCGTGCAAACATCGTGCAAGGTTTCTCGCAAAGCCAAGAATTCATCAACAATACGGCAGCTGATGTAAAAGCATATGTTCGCGCGCAAGGCGTTGATGACGAAGTGAATGGCGGATCGGGGACAAATGTGCTGGCGGGCGGTGCCCTGGCGGATACGTTTGTCTTTGATCAAGACGATGCGGGTACGAACACAGTGCTTGATCTGGAAACTTGGGATTACCTGTCCTTTGAAGGGTTCGGCTATAGCACTGCGACGGACCTGCGGGCGCATCTGAACCAGATGGGCAATGACGTTGTGTTTAGCCATCAAGGCACGGAAGTAACGTTAGAGAAGACGCAGCTTACCGAGATCACGGATGATATGCTCCTTGTTTAAAGGATGCCTGTGATGTTGGCCGCTTAGTTCGACACGACCATGATCGCGACGACCAATGCATCTAAGTTGTTGGAATAGAGTGCCAAGTCCGATTGCATTTGAAGCGTGTGCGGTGCCCGTGTGGATACGGGCACGTTGGCGATATCGAATGCTTGCGAAAGGGTTGTCCCACCGCCAGCCTGCAGATCGGCAATAAGGGCAGGGTGGTTGGTTTTGACAAAGACTTCGACCTGACCACGCCGCTGTCCATAGGCGGCATTGGACGCAGCATTGCCGAGCGCATGGATCGGCAACAGCAGCGGATTACCGATGTGATTGGCCTCAGTGCTGCAAGCACTTAGAAGGATCAGGAAAATATAGGCGATCTTACGCATGTCTGCTCCGTCATTTTGGTTGACTTGATAGGCAGCCTTCGCGATAAGCCGCCATCCGAGCAAGGTATTTGTTCGGGTTAAGCGAAAACTCGCCCCAAGATGGGCGCGCTGTTTACGGGTTGCGAAAGCAATGAACGCCTTAGAAACATGATGTTTTCTTGGGGACCCCAGAGACGCGATTGAAAAGGAAAACGATATGTTTGCGGTTCTCAAAACCGGTGGCAAACAGTACCGAGTCGAATCTGGCGATGTACTGCGTGTCGAAAAAGTTGCTGCTGAAGCTGGCGACACAGTTCAATTCAACGAAGTTCTGATGGTTGGAAACACAGTGGGTGCACCACTTGTTGAAGACGCAGGCGTGCAAGCCGAAGTGATCGACCAGATCAAAGGCGACAAGACAATTAACTTCGTTAAGCGTCGTCGTAAGCACTCCTCCAAGCGTACCAAAGGCCACCGTCAGCAACTGACACTGGTTCGCATCACTGACATCCTTGAAAAAGGTGCGGGCAAATCTGGTGTTAAAGCTGCTCTGAATGGGTCCGGCTTTATGTCCGCATCCATGATCGAACGCGCTGCTAACCCTGGCATGCCATCTTCTGACAAAGCTGCCGCTGCTGCTGAACGTGCATCCGCACCGAAGAAAGCTGCAAAAGCTGCTGCGCCAAAGAAAGCTGCTGCTCCTAAGAAGGAAGCAAAGCCAGCTGCCGAAAAGAAAGCCGCACCAAAGAAAGCCGCGAAAGCAGCTGAAGGCGCTGATGATCTGACTAAGATCAGCGGTGTTGGTCCGGTTATCGTCGGCAAACTGCACGATCTCGGCGTCACAACATTCGCCCAAATCGCAGCATGGACCCCAGAGGACATCGCTGATATGGACGACAAACTGAATTTCAAAGGTCGCATTGACCGCGACGAGTGGCTCAAGCAAGCCGCTGAATTCGCGAAAGCGTAAGGAGAGACCTAATGGCACATAAAAAAGCAGGCGGTTCATCCCGTAACGGTCGCGACTCAGCTGGTCGCCGCCTTGGCATCAAGAAGTACGGCGGCGAAGCTGTCATCCCAGGTAACATCATTGCACGCCAGCGTGGCAACAAGTGGTGGCCGGGTGAGGGCGTTGGTGAAGGCAAAGATCACACGATCTTCGCAGTCACTGAAGGCGCTGTATCCTTCCGCAAAGGCTTCAAAGGCCGCACCTTTATTTCGGTTCTCCCGGTGGCGGAGGCCGCTGAGTAACCGAACCTTAGGTTTTTAAGAATTTGAAGGGGTCGGTGCAAACCGGCCCCTTTTTCTGTTTCAGACCACAATCAATTCTGGGTTGAGTGTTTTACATTCAACCATTTGCGCAATCTACGTTCTCGAAAGGAGGGCCATGTCATGATCGATCAACATAATCGGCCCGCCCTTACAGACGGGGTCGTTGCCGTACGTGCGCCAATTTCATCGGATATCGAAGACCGGTTCGCTTTGGGACGCTCGTCCGAAATATTGCGGATGTTTGTGGAAGCCGCTGATCCAAATGAACCCTACACCCGCGAAATGGCGGAAAAATGGGTCGCGCAGAACAATGATGGCCCAAATCGTTGGTGCATTACCTATCAAGGATCGTTGGCTGGTTGGATTTGGCTACATTCCGCGAACGATAAAGATAGAAATTGCACGTTGGCGATTGGCCTGCTTGACGAAGACATGCTCGGTAAGGGGATTGGCACACGTGCTATGCGATTGGTTCTGTCTTACGCGTTTGACACGCTGAACATGCACCGAGTTGCCTTGCGCGCAATTGATTATAACGTGCGCGCTGTAGCGGCGTATAAAAAGCTGGGTTTCGTTGAAGAAGGTCGTCTGCGAGAGAACGCATGGTTTGCGGATCAGTGGCACGACGACATCATGATGGGTCTTTTGGCGTCGGAGTATCAAAGATGAGCGTAGCAGTTCTGCCATTCCTTGCCTTTGGTGCATCACAGGTCGGCACGCCCGGACCTGCAAACATGGTTTTGCTGGCCACGGGCGCGCGGTTCGGGCTGCGCCGTGCGCTGCCGTTCGTGGCGGGTGTCGCGCTTGGTAAACAGCTGATTATCTGGCCGTTGGGGCTGGGTCTAATGGCAATTCAGGACGACTATCCACTTGTTTTTGAGATACTTAAATGGATTTCCGTCGCCTACATCTTGTATTTAGCCTACCGCGTTGCAGGCCTACGCCTGAAGGTCGGCGAAGCCGAAGGCACACCACCCGGATTTCTGTCTGGGCTGATTGTGCATCCGCTGAACCCAAAGGCATGGGCCATGATCACAACGGGGTTCACAACCTTCGTGAGCGCCGGAACACCGCCCTTGCAAGCTACAGCGACCATCGCCATCTGTTTATTGGGACTGCAAATCGTATTGCACCCTATGTGGACCTACGCGGGACAAAGGGTGGCAACTGCTTTGGCGGGTAAACCGGCAGAGAAATATCTAATGTGGACGCTCGCGGTTTTGACCGTGATGTCCGTGATCTATGCACTATTTGCAGGAGGCACATCATGAGTAGTCAAGCTGAACTGGCTCAGAACCAAGACCAGGCTGTGATCGAGGCGGAACGCTTTGTTTTGCGCCCGCTGACTTTGTCGGACGGTGGTCTTTTGGAACGGTATCTGGGGGATGAACGCGTCGCCAAAATGACCCGTGCGATCCCGCATCCTTTGCCGCCCAATTACATCGCGAACATGCTGGATCGGGCACAAAACCCAACCCGTACGGAAGATATCTGGGCGATCGACGGGACTATCAATGGCCACGCTGAGGTAATGGGTGTGATCAAACTCTTGACGCTCGACCGTGACCAAAGCGAAATTCGGTATTGGGTGGCGCCTGCGTTCTGGAATGGTGGGATCGCGACGACTGCTGTCGAGGCTATCTTGGCAGCCAACCCGCAAGGGTCCAAAGACGTCTATGCCGAAGTGTTTCAGGATAACCCGACATCGGCCCGTGTGCTGAGCAATGCTGGGTTCTCATACCTCGGTGATGCAGAGACGTTCTGCGTTTCGCGCAACGCCGTAATCCCCACATGGACATATGTCCGTAAGATGACTGCCGCTTAAGGGCGGCAAACGGTTGAGGCAGGCGCGGCTTTCGCGTATCGGCCTTACTGAACAGTTAGAAAGCGATCCCGATGAACTTCCTCGACCTTTGCAAAGTCTACATCCGCTCCGGCAGCGGCGGAGGCGGGTGTATCTCGTTTCGGCGGGAAAAATACATCGAATACGGTGGCCCGAACGGTGGTGACGGTGGCAAAGGCGGTGATGTCATCGTTGAGGCGGTTGATAACCTCAACACGTTGATCGATTTCCGCTATCAGCAGCACTTCTTTGCGAAGAATGGTGAAGCGGGCAAGGGCCAGCAACGCACCGGCGCGGATGGCGATGATATCTTGCTGAAGGTTCCAACCGGAACCGAGATTATGGACGAAGACCAAGAAACGGTCATCGTCGATATGGCGACAACAGGCCAACGGGTCGTGATTGCCAAGGGCGGCAATGGTGGCTGGGGCAACCTGCACTTTAAATCTGCCACCAACCAAGCGCCGCGACGCGCCAACCCGGGCCAAGACGGCATCGATCGCACGATCTGGATGCGACTGAAGCTCATCGCGGATGCTGGTTTGTTGGGTTTGCCCAATGCGGGTAAGTCGACGTTCTTGGCTGCGACATCCAATGCCCGCCCAAAGATTGCCGATTACCCGTTTACCACGCTGGTTCCGAACCTTGGTGTTGTAGGCGTTGACGGCTCTGAATTTGTGGTTGCTGACATTCCAGGCTTGATTGAGGGCGCTTCTGAGGGCAAAGGGCTGGGCGATTTGTTCCTTGGTCACGTCGAACGCTGCTCGGTGTTGCTGCACCTGCTTGACGGCACATCTGGCGATCCGGTTGGCGATTACAAAACCATTATTGGTGAGCTTGAGAACTACGGCGGCCATCTGGCCGATAAGCCGCGCGTGACCGTCTTGAACAAGGTCGATACGTTGGATGCCGAAGAACGCCAATTCATCGTGGATGAGATTAAAGCGGGAACCGGTGTTGATGTCATGTTGATGGCGGGTGCAACCGGTGAAGGCACGGTTGACGTGCTGCGCGCGCTCAAGATCGAGATCGAAGCCGACAAACTGCGCCAGAAGACCCCCGAGGAGCAAGAACCGTGGAAGCCCTAAGCACTGCGAAACGACTGGTCGTTAAGATTGGGTCTGCGCTGCTTGTCGATCAGGATCAGGGGTTACGTACTGATTGGCTTCACGCACTTGCACAAGACGTCGCGGCGATCCGCGCACGTGGGACGGATGTAATACTGGTGTCGTCGGGCTCAATCGCGCTTGGGCGCGGTGTCTTGGGTCTTCCAATGACGGAACTGGCGCTTGAACAAAGCCAAGCAGCAGCGGCCGTTGGCCAAATTCGCCTTGCGCGCGCCTATGAAGAAGCTTTGGCACCGCATGGGATCACAACGGCACAGGTTCTTGTGACGCTTGAGGATTCAGAGGATCGTCGGCGTTACCTTAACAGTCGCGCGACGATGGAGACGCTGTTGTCGCTAGGTGTCACGCCAATTGTGAATGAGAACGACACAGTTGCGACGGATGAAATCCGATATGGCGACAACGACCGTCTGGCGGCGCAGGTCGCTGTTACGGCTGGGGCAGATTGTTTGGTGCTATTGTCGGACGTTGACGGTCTATATGACGACAATCCCCAGATAAACTCCAATGCGCAACACTATGATATTGTGAGTGAAATCACACCTGAGATCGAATCTCAGGCGGGGGATGCTGGGTCCGGTTTGTCCAAAGGTGGGATGAAGACCAAGATCATGGCTGCACGGCTTGCCACGGATGCGGGCTGCACCATGGCAATCACACTAGGAACACCAAATAACCCGCTGAAATTACTAGAAAATGGGGCGCGTGCCACTTGGTTCACGGCGCAAACAAACCCGCAGGCTGCTCGAAAAGGGTGGATCGCAGCAATGAAGCCACACATGCAGGTGACGATTGATGCGGGTGCTGAGGCGGCGTTGAAATCCGGCAAATCACTGTTGCCGATTGGTATTACGGACGTGCAAGGTAGCTGCAAGCGGGGCGATCCTGTCTTGATTATCTCCGCCACGGGCGAACGTTTGGGGCTTGGCTTGTCCCGTTACTCCGGCGCTGAAGCGCAAGCGATCAAAGGATTGCGAAGCCAAGACATTGCTGCGGTTTTAGGATATGAAGGCCGCAGTGTATTTATCCATCGCGACGATATGGTGATCTGATGAAAGACCTCGACAACATTCCCGAACTCATGGCGGACATTGGTGCGCGTGCAAAAGCAGCTGCGCGGGAGCTGGCAATCGCACCGTCTGACGCCAAAACTGCGGCATTAAATGCGGCAGCAGATGCCGTTTGGGCGGCGCGGGCTGATATTATCGCTGCGAACCTACAGGATATGGCGTTTGGTCGCGATAAGGGCCTAAGTGCGGCGATGTTGGACCGCCTGATGCTAAATGAAGACCGCATTCAAGGCATGGTTAACGGATTGCGCAGTGTTGCAGCGCAGGATGATCCAGTCGGCGCAGTGACAGAAGAATGGACGCAGCCCACCGGTTTGAACATTCGACGTGTCCGCACGCCCTTGGGTGTGATCGGTGTGATCTATGAAAGCCGCCCGAACGTAACGGCGGACGCGGGCGCGCTGTGCCTTAAGGCGGGCAACGCCGTTATTTTGCGCGGCGGGTCAGAAAGCTTCCATAGCTCTGGTGCAATTCATGCCGCGTTGCAGGCTGGCCTGCGCAGTGCTGGCTTGCCTGAGGATGCCGTGCAGCTTGTTCCGACACGCGACCGCGCGGCGGTTCGTGAGATGCTCACTATGACGGACACCATCGATGTGATCGTGCCACGGGGTGGCAAGGGACTTGTCGGGTTGGTGCAGCGCGAAGCGCGTGTTCCTGTGTTCGCCCACCTTGAAGGGATCGTGCACATCTACATCGACAAAGATGCGGACGCTGAAAAGGCGCGCGCAGTTGTGATGAACGCCAAAACGCGCCGTACTGGGATTTGTGGTGCTGCTGAATGCTTGTTGGTTCATCGTGATGCGACTGAACTGGGCCAACAGATTGTGGATGATCTTATGGCGTCCGGCGTCGAAGTTCATGCAGCCGGCCTTACAGGCAGCACGGTGGCGACAGAAGATGACTGGGGGATGGAGTTCCTCGACATGAAGATTGCGGCAAAAACCGTTGATAACATTGACGAAGCCATCAATCATATCCAGACATACGGGTCCAATCACACAGATTGTATCATTACGGAAGATACGCAGGCCGTATCGAAATTCTTTGCGGAATTGGACTCGGCCATTTTGATGCACAATGCCTCAACCCAATTCGCCGATGGCGGTGAGTTTGGCATGGGCGCCGAGATTGGCATCGCCACTGGCAAGATGCATGCGCGTGGGCCTGTTGGGGCCGCACAACTGACGAGCTTTAAGTATCTGGTCGTTGGCGACGGCGCTGTTCGCGCCTAAAACGCGATCTTGACCCAATCTGCGCCGTGGCTAAGGCTAAGTTCGCGCCCAGCCTCGGCCGTCATATCCGGCAATAAGCCAAAATGAACTTGTGCGCCGCTTAGCGTGTCAGGCACGGCGTTCTTGCTGAGCGGGACCCAAAGGGCAGGGTCTAGGTTAAGTCGTTCGTGCTGGGCAATAACCGTCCACGTCGTGTCGTCCTTGTCGATCTTGATGTCGCCACCAAGCGGAAGCGCAGTTTCCACACACATGGCCGCGAGCAAAGCCGCGCGGACGTCCAATCGACGAGCGTCTTCGAGGACCATCCATGAATAGCTTAGCCGACCGCCAACCGCGACGTCCTCAAGGGTGCTCAGAACCTCGGCCCGGGCGCAGATTTGATCTGCGGATGCTTCACCAAAGGCGAGGCGGAGGTATTTCAGCCGTGCTGTCGCGCCCGCAACACTATCGACCACCAAATCCATTTCCGGTCCTGTACTCGATCCTGTCAGCTCAAGCAGCTCAATCCCATTGCCGATCGCGCCCAATGGGTTAATGAGGTCGTGACAAATACGGGAGCCCACAAGTGCGTTTAGGTTCAGGGCATTCGGCTTAGTGGTATTCGTAGTGGGCAAAGGAGGCTCCAATTGGATAATGAGCGTTCGATTTTCGAACCGGGGATGATTGTGGCCCATCCAGAAAAGCCAGACTGGGGGCTGGGACAGGTACAATCGTCGGTGAGTGGTAAAGTTACGGTTAATTTCCGTGAGGCCGGAAAGGTGGTTATTGACGAAACCACTGTGACACTGCGGATTGTGTTTGACCATTAGAATACACGTTAAAGATGCGCATTCTTGCATTTTTGCGCCGCAAAGCCGCACTTAGGAACGCACCAGAAGAAAAGGTTGGGAGGCCATGACGGAAACGACACCGGTATTTCAGACCCGCTTGGCGGAGTCTGACGATGACATTCGCGCAGCGCAGGCGTTGCGGTATCGTGTCTTTGTGTCCGAATTGGGCGGGGACGGGCCTTTGGTGGATCATCGGGCTGCGCTGGAACGTGACCGTTTTGATGACTTCGCTGAGCAATTGATCCTGCTCGATGTTGCGCGTCCTGTTAGGGAACAGGTCGTTGGCGTCTATCGGTTTATGGATGAATGTGCTGCAAAGGCGGCGGGACAGTTTTATTCGGAAAATGAATACGATCTGACGCCGCTTAAAGTTTCTGGACGATCACTATTGGAAATGGGCCGGTCCTGTCTCCATCCAGATTACCGAGGCGGAGCAGCCATGGTCCATCTGTGGCAAGGGTTGGCTCAGGTCGTACAGGCCAAAGGGGCCGAAATCTTGTTCGGGGTTGCCAGTTTTCATGGACAGGACGTTCAGGCACTTGCCCAGCCGTTGTCTTTATTGGCGCGCGATCACCTTGCTCCAGACGATTTACGGGTCAGGGCGTCACCTTATCAGAGCATGCAGCTTGCGGCCGAGATTGATCGCGTCGGTGCGATGAAACAAGTGCCTGCCTTGATCAAGGCCTATCTGCGGTTGGGTGGGTTTGTCGGGGATGGCGTATTTATTGACCGCCAATTTAACACAACAGATGTCTGTCTCGTATTAGATGTGGCACGAATGAATGCGCGCCAATCCGCGATTTACGGGGTTCGACCTGAAAGGGGCCGTTTATGACGTGGGAGTCTGATCACACATCACCAAACAGCCCCATTACTTTGGCAGGCTGGGCCCGTGTTGTTCTGCGCGGCTTGGCCGTTGGAACTTTGACCTTTGGCGGGCTGATGATTTTACTTTTACTGCGATTGGTTGAAAGACCCTTGTTTGGGCAAGGGCGCCCCGTGACACCGTTTATCACGCAGTTCGTTTGCCGATGTGCATTCTGGTTTTTGGGTATCCGTTACCGTCGTATCGGTGCGCCGATGACGGGTGCGGGGGCTGTGGTTGCCAATCATTCGTCATGGTTGGACATCTTTGCGCTGAACGCCGCAAAGCGCATTTATTTCGTAAGCAAAGCTGAAGTCGCGGGTTGGCCAGGGATTGGCTGGCTGGCACGTGCGACGGGCACTGTTTTTATTGCGCGGGATCGTCGTCAAGCGGCCAGTCAAGTAGACGTCTTTCGCACACGACTTAGCCACGGTCATAAGCTGTTGTTTTTTCCTGAAGGCACATCCACCGACGGGTTACAGGTCCTGCCGTTCAAACCGACGTTGTTTGCTGCGTTTTATGACGACGCCTTGCGCGACACCTTGTCGATCCAGCCTGTGACGGTGGTGTATCAAGCGCCCGACGGCGAAGATGCGCGGCTTTATGGGTGGTGGGGTGACATGGATTTTGGCCCGCATTTACTGCACACCTTAGCACAATCCCCTCAAGGGGCTGTCACGGTCGTCTATCATGATCCCGTCAGGGTCGCCGATTTCGAGAATCGAAAAGCCCTAGCGGCGTACCTCGAAGAACGGGTACGTGGTGGTTTAGCTGATCATCGCCACAGCATAGGCGCTTAGGGCTGCAGACGGATCATCAGCGCCCCAGATCTCGTCGCCGATGCCGAAAAAGTCGGTGTGTGGCGCGAGCGTTTTTATAAGCGCATCGTCGAGCATGCCTTCGGCAACGACGGGGACTTCGATCATCATGGACCACCACTGGAACAGTTCCAGTTCAGCCTGACGACCATCGCCAAGCGAAGACGCACCAACAGGGCCAAAGCTGATGTAGTCCGCACCCAGTTCACCAGCGGTCATGCCGTCATGACGTGAATTGCCACAAAAGCTTCCGACAATCGCATCGACGCCAAGATCATCGCGGACCTTTTTGACAGAACGCGCACCATCCGTGAGGTGCACACCGTCCAGACCAAGGCGGTCCACCATCAAAACATGCGTATCGATAACCAAGGCCACATCGCGCTCATGGGTCACGACGCGCAATGCATCGGCCGCCTTGGCGATACGGGCTTCGTCCGTTGTTGACAGTGCAAGGCGTACGCAAGCAATTTCGGTCGTATCAAGGCACCGTGCGAGCATGTCTGGAAAGGTCGATAGTTCGAATTCAGACGGTGTGATGAGGTAGATTTGCGGCTGATCAGGTTGGTCGGTCATAGAGAAGTCCTTAAACGTTGCGCCCGCTATAGCGGTCATGTTGCGCATTGAATAGGGGTGGGTTACTTCGACGACGAATTTGGAGAAACCTGATGCCTACAGACGCCCCCCAGCCAAGCTTTGTTCTGATCCGCCCCCAAATGGGCGAGAACATCGGCGCAGCCGCCCGTGCGATGTGGAACTTTGGGCTGGACCGGATGCGCATTGTTGCCCCGCGTGACGGCTGGCCGAACCCCGCCGCAGATGCGCTGGCCAGTGGTGCAGGGCGGTTGCTGGACGAAGCAGAAGTGGCGCCTGACGTCGCAAGCGGCATTGCCGACCGAACTTATGTCTACGCCACAACGGCGCGCCCACGCGAGCTGACAAAGCCCGTGTTTTCACCTGAAGCGGCGATGAAAGACGCGGCTGATCGGATCGCACGCGGTGAGAAAGTCGCCGTGATGTTCGGGCCTGAACGCTCAGGCATGGAAAACGCGGATATCGCCCATGCCAATGCTATTATAACGGTACCTGTGAACCCAGAATTTCCGTCCCTCAACCTTGCGCAATGCGTGCTGTTGGTGGGCTATGAATGGCGCCGCGCGAGCGAGGCGATCGTTGACGTCGTCCTACAAGGGCAAACGATCGAGACCGCCGATCAGCGCGATATCGAGGCTTTGGCGCGTCACTATGAGGATCGCCTTGAGGAGGCGGGATTCTTTTATCCCGACCACAAAGCCGAGAATATGAAGGTGAACCTGCGCAATCTTTGGAGCCGGATGCCGCTGACGCGGGCGGATGCGCAGATGTTGCATGGGGTGCTGCGCCAATTGCTGCGTGGTAAAAGCTGAGAGAGTTGAATGATCAGACGATCAGCGCCTGCGGCGGGCGGGGTAAGGGGGCCGGCCCCCGTCCTTCGGACTCCCCCGAGGTATATTCGAAACAAAGGCAAAATTAGAGGTTTGGGCGCGGCTTTGAAGTGGCAATGGGTTGCTCAATGAGTAGGTGATGCCTAGGTTTCGCGTAAGACAGATTTTGAGGTGACAAGATGGCAGTCAAGCCGCGCAGTATTTTTGAAGAGGTCAGCGACGTTCAAAAGCCCGTTGCCGCCCCAGGTGGGATTGACGGCAAGGGCAAAGGCGCGCGTGGCGGTATTCGGGTCTGGTTGATGATCCTGTTTGCGATGGTTGTCGCGATGATTGCCGTTGGGGGGCTGACACGGCTGACCGACAGTGGGCTGTCTATTACGGAGTGGGCGCCGATTTCTGGATCCGTGCCGCCGATGAGTGCTGAAGCTTGGGACGCCGAATTTGAGGCCTATAAGCTGATCCCCGAATACACCGAACAGAACGCAGGCATGAGCCTGAGTGAATTCAAGGGAATTTACTGGTGGGAATGGGGGCATCGCCAGCTGGGACGTGTCATCGGTTTGGTTTGGGCCGTCGGGTTTCTTTGGTTCTTTGTACGCCGCCAAATCCCGGTCGGTTGGACTGGGCGTTTGGTTTTGATTGGTGCTTTGGGCGGTCTTCAAGGAGCGATTGGCTGGTGGATGGTGCATTCCGGCCTACAAGCGGGGATGCTTGATGTGGCCTCATATCGTTTGGCCACACATTTAGGATTGGCCTTTGTGATCCTAGGGTTCATCGCGTGGTATGTGTTCTTACTCGGCCGTCGTGAGGCGGACTTAATGCAGGCGCGGCGCAGTGGTGAGGCCAAGCTGTTTTCAATGTCCACAGGGCTGATGCATTTCGCATTCTTGCAAATCTTGCTTGGTGCTTTGGTGGCTGGGATTGATGCGGGGCGTGCTTTCCCGACGTGGCCTTTGATGGGGGATGGATTTTTCCCACCAGAGCCGTTCCAGATTACTCCGATTTGGCGCAACTTCTTTGAGGATGCGGGGCTGGTTCAGTTTATCCACCGCATGTCCGGCTATCTGTTGCTGACGTTTGGCGTTGTGGTTTGGCTGCGCGGGCGCAAGTCCGCCAATGGCCAAACGCGATTTGCCGTTAACATGGTGTTTGCCGTTTTGCTGATCCAAATGGTGATCGGCATTGCCACTGCACTTTATTCAGCACCGGTTCACATCGCTATTGTTCACCAGTTTACAGCGATCCTGCTTTGGGTCGCGATATTGCGGGCGCGTTATCTGGCGCGTTATCCGCTTCCCCAATCCATCAAAGGAACCTGATCTATGACCGCTTATGAAGACCTCATGGCCATGCAGCGCGAAACCGAGGCCCTGTCACAGGTCGCCGGACGTCTGGGTTGGGATCAAGAAACCATGATGCCGCGCGATGCGGCCCCCCAACGCGGTGTGGAGATGGCCGCGATGGAATCTGTTCTCCATGCGCGGCGCACGGATAGTCGGGTTGCGGACCTGCTGGCACAAGCTGAGGCGAGCTCGGACGTGGAAACCGCACAGCTGCGCCACATCCAACGTTCTTTCGATCGCGCAAGCAAGGTTCCAGCCAAGCTGGCCTCAGAGATTGCACGGGTGACATCCGAGTCCCAAGGCAAATGGGCCGAAGCGCGCGAAGCCGATGATTTCGAAGCCTTTGCGCCTGTGCTCAAAGAGGTTGTTGCGCTCAAACGCGAAGAGGGTGCTGCACTCTCCGCAGGCGGTGATGTTTATGACGCGATGTTGGATGACTACGAACCCGGCGCGACGGCGGCCGAGCTGGGGGCGATGTTTGATGCCTTACGGCCCCGTTTGGTGGATTTGCGGGCAGCCGTTTTAGACGCACCTGCGCCGCCAGCCTTGCAGGGCAAGTTCGACGAAAGCGCGCAAATGAAACTCAGCCGTCAGATCGCTAAGACCTTTGGCTATGACATGGCAAAAGGGCGCGTTGATAAGGCGGTGCATCCATTTTCCAGCGGGTCCGGGTTGGATGTACGGATCACCACGCGGACCAGTGAAACCGACCCGTTCAATTGCATCTATTCCACGATCCACGAAGTCGGCCATGCGTGTTATGAACAAAACATCGACGCCGAATACCTTCTGACACCCTTGGGAAATGGCGTGTCGATGGGAGTGCATGAAAGCCAAAGCCGGATTTATGAAAATCAGATCGGACGTGGGCGCGCGTTTACCGGATGGCTTTATGGGCAAATGCGCGATGCCTTTGGGGACTTTGGCATTGACGGTGAGGATGCGTTTTACGGCTGCGTGAACCGCGTTGAAAACGGGTTTATTCGCACCGAAGCAGACGAGGTTCAGTATAACCTGCACGTCTTGCTGCGCTTTGATCTGGAACGCGCCTTGATTGCCGGCGACATCGAGGTCGAAGACCTTGAGGCGGCGTGGAACGAACGCTTCGAGGCTGATTTTGGCTATCCCGTAGACAAAGCCAGCAATGGCGTGTTGCAAGATGTCCATTGGTCCGTCGGGCTGTTTGGCTATTTCCCGACCTATTCATTGGGTAACGTCTATGCAGGCTGTCTGAACGAAGCGATGCGCAAGGCGGTACCGGATGTTGATCTGGCGCTCGCACGGGGCGAAACCCAATACGCCACGGGTTGGTTGCGCGACAATGTGCAGACCCATGGCGGGTTGTTCAAGCCGCGCGGAGTGATCGCGAATGCTTGTGAGTTTGAGCCGAGCGAAGCGCCGCTTCTGACCTACCTTGAGGACAAGTTCCGCGGGATTTACGGGCTCTAGGACCAGTCGGGTTTGCGTTTCTCCAAGAAGGCAGTGATGCCTTCGTTGGTTTGCGCCTCGAGCATATTTTCGACCATCTTAGCGCCCGTGTAGGCGTAAGCGTCGGCAGTGTTCATCTGCGCTTGTTCGTAAAAGGCCTGCTTGCCGGTTTTGACGGCCACGGGCAGTTTTGATGCGATGGTCAGGGCAAGGGCGCGGGCCTCTTGGGCCAGATCAGCCTCGGGCACAGCACGGTTGATCAGGCCGAGGGTCTGAGCCTCAGCCGCATCAATCAGGCGGCCCGTTGTCAGCAGCTCGAACGCGGCTTTGCGGCCAAGGTTGCGGGTCAGCGCGACCATGGGGGTTGAGCAAAAAAGCCCGATGTTCACGCCATTGACGCCAAAGCGGCATGTCTCGGCGGCAACGGCCAGATCACAGCTGGCAACCAATTGGCAGCCTGCGGCGACAGCAACGCCATGGGTTTGGGCAATCACAGGCTGCGGCAGTTTCTGGAGCGTCTTCATCATCGTGGCGCATCGATCAAACAGATCACCGAGGGCCGCAGCACCTGCGTCCTCGGCTTGGCGGGCGGCTTGCATTTCTTTGAGGTTGTGGCCCGCGCAGAACGCTTTGCCTGCGCCGGACAAAATCACGACGCGCGTGTCGCGATCATCCATCAAGCCGTCAAATTCATCCTGCAGCGCTGCGATCATCCCGTCAGACAGGGCGTTCAAACGTTCTGGCATGGTCATTTCGATGTGGGCAATGCCGTCTGCATCGGTACGGTTCAAATGGGGCATCTTGTGTCCTTCTAAATTCTAGGCAAGCTTAGGACAGAGGGCAGGGGGAATGCTATGGAAATCAAGATGGATAAGGCCGCGTTACAGGCTTTTCTAGAAACGGACTTTGCACAGGTCGCGGATCAATTTGGATTTGTTGAGGTCGCACCGCCGTTTTTAACGATGGAACTGATCGCGTCGGATCAGCATTTACGACCAGGAGGCACGGTGTCCGGCCCAACGATGTTCGGGCTGGCCGATGTTTGCGCCTATTTTTGCATCCTGTCCGTGATCGGCCCTGTGGGTCTGGCGGTGACGACCAATTGTTCCATTGATTTTATGCGCAAGCCACAGGCAGGACGATTGCTGTGCCGCATGGAACTGTTGAAACTCGGGCGGGCATTGGCTGTTTGTGAAGGGCGCATTTACAGCGAAGGGGCGCAGGATAAACCTGTCGCGCGCGCGTCTTTGACCTATTCGATACCACCCAACAAGTAGCACGCAAAAAAAGGGCCAGCGCAATGACGTGCAACTGGCCCAAGTCAGGAAGTTCTATAAAATCAGTCTTGCCAGAAGGGTTTCACCCCTTCGCGCCGCGCAGAAATCGGGTCAACGCCGATGTCACGCAGCAGATGCGGTTCAAGGCGCGTCAGGTGTTTGCGTGAGCGTTGGCGGGCATCCCATTTCGTCACCATAACCGCGATCGTCACTGCGACGCGGGCCACAAACGGAAGGCTGTGGGCGGCGTTGAGGTACTGGATCTGGGTCGCATTGGTGGAAAGTGACATGGGGATGCTCCTTTGTGTCACGGGGTTGATTGTATCAATACAATTTGGCATTGTGCCGTAAGAAATAGATACAATGCGCAAGCACGGCGGTAAATGAAATGATTGTACCCGATACAACTTGGTCGCCAGACCTGAGCACCGCTGGCCGGTCCAAATACAAAGCCCTTGCCGAAGCGATCCGTGAAGGGATCGTGTCAGGACAACTTACAGCGGGCACAAAACTGCCCCCAGTGCGCGAGTTGGCCTATCAGATCGGGGTAACACCGGGCACCGTGGCGCGCGCCTATTCCATGATGACGGACGAGGGACGTTTGATCGCCGAAATCGGCCGAGGAACCTTTGTTGCAGGGCGGACCAAAGCTGAACCCGTCGCGGACGTGCCTTTGATCAACACGGTCGATGAAACGATCGCGGATTTCCGCAGCAGCCGCGTGCCGGATGTGGGGCAGGGTTTGCTGATTGATGCTGCTCTGATGAAGATCGCACAGTCGCACCGGCGCAGACATATTAACTACCCAACCCAAGAGACCGACCTTGAGGCCCGCGAAGCCGTCGTTGGCTGGCTGTCGAGCGTTGATATGGGAAGCGTGGACGCGGATCATATCGTCTTGGCCAATGGCGCGCAGAATGCATGTATCATGGCATTGCTGAGCGAACTGAGCGGCGCAACGCCTGTGATCCTGACCGAAGACCTTGCCTATCCCGGTGTGCGCCATGCTGCGCGACTGTTAAGGGCAAAGGTCGTCGGTGTGGCGATGGACGAACACGGGATTATCCCCGAAGCCCTTGCGGCGGCCTATCGCGAACACGGTGGGCAGGTGCTGGTGACTGCGCCTGAGGTCCACAGCCCGACAACAATCAAGACGCCACTTGAACGCAAACAACAGATCGCAGAGGTCGCGCGGGCGTTGAATATTGTCATTATCGATGATGATTGCCACTCCACCGTAAAATCCGACGTGCCCAGCTACCGCGCGATTTTACCCGAACAGACTTATTACGTGTCCTCGCTAACAAAATCCGTGACGGGCGCTTTGCGGTTCGGCTTTGCGGTTGCCCCCACAGGGCGGGGCGCTTTGCTGCGGCAAGTCGCACAAAGTGCCCATTATGGCGTGTCCCAGCCGGTTGTTGATCTGTGTTGCGCCCTGATCAAATCCGGGGACGCCGCAAAGATACGGGCTGACGTGGCTGAGGCGATCGCGCAACGGGTGCGTTATGCGGTGAATATGCTTGGGCGGTGGGACATCAAATGGCGCGAAGATGCACCTTTCATTTACTTGCAATTGCCGACAGGGTGGCGTGCATCCAGTTTTATGGCAGCCTGTGAAGTGCGGGGGATTCTGGTAAAACCAGCGGATGAGTTCGCGCTGCCAAATGATCGCGCCCCAAATGCGGTGCGCCTTGCGATCGGGACATGTGTATCCGAGAAACGTTTTATGACTGCGATGGCGGAAATCGATGCGATGTTGGGCAATCCAGAGAGTCGGATCGATAATTGATGGGGTAAAATAATACCGTTTTAGCAAGCCATTGAAAACACTTACTTAAAGGTGTCGCAAGGCACTTGACCGTATATCCAACCCAGCTATAACCCCCCAATCGAATGTCGGGCCGGCCCCAAATACGGGGTGCGGTCCTTTCACTTAGGAAAAACCGATGAAAACTTTCTCTGCTACACCAGCGGACATCGACAAGAAATGGATCCTGATCGACGCTGAAGGCGTTGTTCTGGGCCGTCTTGCTTCGATTATCGCTATGCGGTTGCGCGGCAAACACAAGCCGTCCTTCACGCCACACATGGACATGGGCGACAACGTCATTGTTATCAACGCTGAAAAGATCCAGCTGACAGGTAACAAGCGTGAAAAGCCTAACTACTGGCACACTGGCACTGTTGGCGGCATCAAGTCCCGCACAACTGGTGAGATCCTTGAGGGTGCACACCCCGAGCGTGTTGTTATGCAGGCCGTTAAGCGCATGCTTCCAGGCAACCGTTTGTCCCGCGTTCAGATGACACACCTGCGTGTGTTCGCTGGCGAAGAGCACGGCATGGACGCGCAAAAACCTGAAGTTCTGGACGTTAAGGCCATGAACAAGAAAAACACGAGGACTGCGTAATGGCCGATCAAGTGAATTCCCTCGAAGAGTTGGGCCAAGTTGCTGAAGGCATCGAAACTGTCGAAGCTGCAGCACCGTCCACAATCGCTATTCAGCGTGAAGTCGTCAAAGACGAACTCGGCCGTTCTTATGCCACTGGTAAGCGTAAAGACGCGGTTGCCCGCGTTTGGATCAAGCCGGGTTCCGGCAAGGTTATCGTAAACGGTCGCGACCAGTCCGTATACTTTGCACGTCCGGTTTTGCAGATGATCCTGCGCCAGCCGTTCGAAGTTGCAGGCGTTGACGGTCAGTTCGACGTTATGGCGACAGTCAAAGGCGGCGGCCTGTCTGGTCAAGCTGGTGCGGTTAAGCACGGCATCTCCAAGGCGCTGCAGTTGTTCGACCCATCCTTGCGCGCAGCTTTGAAAGCTGCTGGCTTCATCACACGCGACAGCCGTGTTGTTGAACGTAAGAAGTACGGTAAGGCGAAAGCCCGTAAGAGCTTCCAGTTCTCCAAGCGTTAAGCTTTGGAACCACACATTGGAAAAGGGCGCACCGTTTGGTGCGCCCTTTTTCGTTGAGTGGTGTAAGCATCCGGTGCTGCTCGTCTGTCTCAGGTCACTCGTCGGCGATAGACCTGAGACCCTGAATAGCAAAAGCCCCGCAGGGATTGCACCTCTGTAAAAACAGAGGGTGCGATTAAGATGCGCGACGACGCATCAAGCCAAGCCCACCGAGAGCAGCCAGCAGCATCCACGCTGCAGCCGGAAGCGGAACCGCGGAAACTTGAGACGCGGGCAAAGTCCCGTCAAAAACTCCGGTCGTTCCATAGGGCCGCAATTCAACCCGTTGATCTAGATTGTAGGCTACCAATGTGCCGTCCATCCCGCCGGACCCCAAGGTCACATCTGCAAAAGGTGACAGGACGGAAAATCCGAACGTAGCGTTGATCTGAAGGGTTGAGGCCTCAAAGAAATTGAACAACACGGAGCTGTCGTCTTGGTTGAAGTTACCGGACAGCGTTATGTCATCGCCAGCAAGGTTTAGAATTGTGGTCACACCGCTGTCGAGGCTCAGGTTTGCCAAGTTGCCACCGGAAAGAAACGCCATGGTTGCCGCAGCATCCAGGTTAATGATGGCAATGTCTTCCAGCTCATCTGTGCCACCGGCGCCGCTTGTCAACGACTTCAGGTTCGGATCACTGGCATCTACGCTCGCGCCAGCCGTATCGCCGTACATCGAAAGCGCGTCGGACAGCTCAGTCATCGCCGCCGCAACGTCATTGACAGCGATGGTCGTTCCGGTGGTCAGTCTTGCGTTTGAAGCAGACGAAACATTCCCAGAGACTGTGCCGCCAACTACGATGTCGCCTTGGCCGCCGTCATTTAAACCGTTCGTGATGTTGCCACCTACAATTAACGCGCCCGAAACGTCGCCAACGGTTCCATCCGCGAGGCCACGGTTGTTTACATAAAATCCAGAGTTGGCGATCAGATCGCCACCCACAAAAAGCGTGCCTTCAACGTGGTTTACCGTGGACGTCAAGTCATTCAGGACGATGCCGTTAAAACCGCTAAGCAGTTCTAGCGGGTCCAAAGTAGCGGCTTGGGCGACTGGCGCTGCGCAAACCAAAGCGGCGGTTACATACTTTTTAATCATTATGGGCTCTCACATACTTTGAGGTTCAGTAACAAATTCTTATCATGACCCTTAAAGAGCCTTCGCTGTTAGTCGAAAGGGGAACTCCGCCAAAAATGGCTCACTTTCAGTTGTATTATGAAAATACGTAGCGTCAACTTACCCTCCAAAGTAGAATCTAGCGTCCAATTTCGGGGTAGAATTGTATTGAGATCGTCATTCTCGATCTCGGGTTATTGGGCCAAACAGGGCATTAGTGAGTTGGACTGCTTTTCCTAATTCGTCCCAAAACCAGCGTTCGTTAAGCGGGTTTCCAGAAGCCGACATACGGCGTGTAATGCGAAATGGTGCTTTGTCCCGCAGGCCGGACACTGCCGCGCGGGTCGTGGCCTTATTCGTCTGGCTTTACCAACCCAAGGCCGCGCAAATAAACCCCGATACCAGATTCCAGTAAATCTTCGGGGGGGAACGGTGATTTCGTTCCCGGGGATCCACGAGCAAACAGTTCAACCACGCCGTGGCTCATGGCCCAGATATGGGCGCTGAACATCTGGGGAGGAGGGCGTTTTTCCTCGGGGATATGCATGGACAGCTCAACCGCGGCCTTTTCAAGCACGCCCATGGCGCGGGTCGCGGCATCGTTAAGCTCTGGTGTGCGTTGGATCGAAATGCCAGATTCAAACATCGCGACGTAGTGACCCGGATATTTTCGCGCAAAGGCGAGGTAGGCGCGACCAGTTGCCTCAAAGCTGGCGAGTGCCGACGGTTGGCCCTTGTCGTAGGCGTATTCCATGAGGTCGCCAAAAATGACGTAGCCTTGTCGCGCGGCTTCGGCGATCATGTCTTCGCGGCCATCGAAATGACGATAGACGGCCGCCGGCGTCACGCCAGCTTCGCGTGCGGCTTCTGAAAGGGTAAACCCTGTCGGGCCCTTTTCTTCGATCAGGCGTAAAGCCCCATCGACAAGCGCTCGTTTCAGATCGCCATGGTGATAGCCGCGTTTAGCCACCCGCGTTCTCCGCCATGATGTCGGGTCCGCCGGTGACCCTTTGATCGACCACCCCAAGGGCTTTGGCGTCTTTTCCCGTGTAGTCCAACTGGGACAGAACGGCGCGAATAGCGTTGACGCGCGCACGGCGTTTGTCGGCGCTTAGCACCGCAATCCACGGCGTGTCATCGGTGTGGGTTTTGGACAGTGTTTCCTTAATGGCGGCCGTGTATTCATCCCATTTTTTGAGACCCTCAACGTCGATCCAGCTTAGTTTCCAATGCTTTAGAGGATCACCTTCGCGTTCCATGAACCGTTGAAGTTGGGCGGCGCGATCAACATTCAGCCAGATTTTGAAAACCTTGATGCCTTCATCTACCAACATCTGTTCAAACGGATTGACCTGTTCGAACCACTTGTCACGCTGCGCGTCCGAACAGAACCCAAAAACCTTTTCTACGACACCGCGGTTGTACCAAGATCGATCAAAGAACACGATTTCGCCCGCAGTCGGAAGGTGTTGGATGTATCGCTGAAAATACCACTGGCCGGCTTCTGCGTCCGTGGGTTTGGATAGGGCAACGACGCGCGCGCCCCGCGGGTTAAGGTTTTCGCGGAACCGTTTGATTGTGCCGCCTTTGCCTGCGGCATCGCGGCCTTCAAACACGATTGCGATCCGTTGGCCTGTTTCCTTGGCCCAACGCTGCATCTTCACCAATTCAATCTGAAGCGCGGCGAGCGCTTCTTCATATTCGGACCGTTTCCATTTCTTGTCATACGGGAAATCCGTGGCAAGGATTTCTCCCTTTTTCACGCCTTCGATTTCCGCGCGAACATCGGCGGGCGCATCTTCGCGAAAGTAGCGGCTGATTTCGCCGTCAAAGGGCAGGTCGGTCATGGTTTGGCCTCGTGTTTCAATGAGTTGCGCCACTATGGGGATGTGCGCGGCTTAGCGCAATCCAACTTGCGTGGCGATCCTGTCGATTGCGGCTTCGACGAGTTCTGGATGAGCGTGGTGCGGCATGTGACCAACTCCGTCCAGAACAGTCAGGTTCGCGTGCGGCACGGCCTTACTGAGCGGAATGGAGTGGATGTCGAGCGGCACAGTGGCGTCTAGATCACCGTGCAAAATTTCGAGCGGGCGGGTGAATTCACTGGCGTAACGGGCCGCCATATCCACAATATGGGGGCGCAGCGTTGTGACCTGACGCGCGTTGGTGCGCAAATTGGTCGGCCGAATGGTAAGCGGCGCGCCGATATGATCGACGTAGCCGTCTGGAACTGGCTGGGGCGCGAAAACGTTGGCGATGGAGGTTTCTATCTGTTGGGCACTCGCGTAGGCCGAAATCATCGGCGGCAATACGGCGCAGCCCCAGATGGATGCATTCACCGTGTAGAACGGGCCCAGATCACCTGGCCACGGGTGGCTTGGCGCCGCAAGGTTCACAACGCCCGCAATGGCGTCGGGATGGTTCAGACCCCACGCCAATGCAACAGAACCACCAAAGGAATGCCCAAGTACGATAGGCCTGTGTGCGCCAAGGGCCGCCGCAGCAGCTTGAAGCATTTCAGCCTGTTCAGCGGGGCTTTCGGCGGTCGTATTGAACACACCATCATAGGTATCAGACGTGCGATCTGTGTACCCCAAACCGGGGCGATCGAAGATGATGACACGGTAACGATCCGTCAATCGATCCATGAAATCAAAGGTAAATTCACGGGTGTTTCCACCAGCACCATGAAGCAGAACAACATCAGGACCTACACCGCGAACAACCGCGTGGACCTTGCGGTCGCCCACGTCAATAAACTGCCCTTCAGGAGGGTAGTCTTGTTCTGCGGTGTCCTTGCGTGCGTTGACTTGGCTGTTCGTCACGGCGGCGACACCGGCGACGGCAGCAAGAGACAGTGTAGCAATCAGGTTTATGGCCACGATGATGTCCTGCGTTATGTTTCTCTTATTAACATAAGTGCGGGACGTCAAAACGCAAACCTCGTCGGTCAAGTTTTACCTATTCCGTAACGTCGTCTGTGTTTGTGCGCAGGTCAGTGGTCTTCAGGCCGATTTCGTCGACATTGTAAGGCGTTGTCAGATAAATCTCTGAAATCCAGTTGCCATAAAGCAGGTGCGCATGGCTGCGCCATGTGTTCGGCGGCGATTTTGTCGGATCATCGCCCGGGAAGTAGTTCACCGGAAGCTGGATCTCTGCGCCTTCGACTTGGTTGCTTTCAAGATCGCGTCGATACTCCTGAGCCAACGTGTCGCTGTCATATTCAAAGTGGTTAAAGACATAGATCGCGCGATGTTCTGGGTCCTCGACCAAGGCGGGACCGACTTCGTTGGAATGCAGCAGAATGGGCAGGCCAGCGGCCTCGATTTCTTCTTTGCGCATCTCGGTCCAGCGGCTGACCGGCATAGACATTTCGTCAGAAAATCCTCTGAGATAAGGGCTTTGCGGGTCGAAGTTCATGTGCCGATACAAGCCAAACAGCTTTTCATCGAGAACATGTTTACGCACCCCATGAAAGTGGTTGATCATCGCCATACCACCCCAACACACCCCAAAAGTGGAATGTACATTGGTCTGGGTCCAATCCATAATTTCCGACAGCTCATTCCAATAGGTCACATCCTCAAAGTCGAGGTGTTCAATCGGGGCACCTGTAATGATCAGCCCATCGAACTTCTGGTCCTTTACCTCTTGGAAGGTGCGGTAGAATTCGGTCATGTGGTCAGCGGCCGTGTTGCGGGCCTGATGTTCGCTCATCCGGATAAGGGTCAACTCGATCTGCAGAGGCGTTGCGCCCATAAGCCGAGCGAACTGATTTTCCGTCTGAATTTTCTTTGGCATCAGGTTCAAGATACCAATCCTAAGGGGCCGAATGTCTTGGTGATCGGCAGCAGACCGTCCCATCACCATTACACCTTCGCGCGAAAGCACGTCATAGGCGGGCAGGGATCGGGGAAGGCGGATGGGCATTGGATTAAACCTGTATTGGAGTTCGTAAGGAAATAGACAGCTTAGCTGCGCATCTCAAGGGCGTGAGCGAGCCCCTGAGCGATCACTTTCGTGAAATCAGCCTCATCGCGCACGGTGGCCATATCAGAGGCCTGCACAGTAACACCCCAGTTCTTAGCCATGGCGGCGTAGCGCGGTTGGCGATGGGCAAGGGCGCGTGCATAGGTCCAGCGGATGAACGTATCAGGATCAACCGCATTCGAGTTCTGGTCGTGAACCTTCAAGAATTCAGCCCAAGTTTCCATCAGGAACGTGGGGTCATATGCCATCGGTTTTGGCGCTTTGTCGAACCGTTCGATCAGGTCGGCTGTGTGGTCTTCACTACCTTCAATCCAGACCATAAGGCTTTGAGAAGACAGTTCTTTTAGCAACGGATCGTCGGGATTTTCTGCGTCAACCCATTCGCAAATCGACCCGCCTGTATCACAAACAAAGTTCTTATAGCCATAAAGAGCCTTCGAGCGTTCCATGAAATACCCAGTATCCTGCAGCGCGGAAATTTCAGCGCGCTGGAACTGATCCTGACGACGGCGATATTCTGACATTGGCAAGCCACCCTTGGCCGGATCGCCGGGTTTTCCGAGATAGGTGCTGACGGTGCTTAGATCATCAAAAGAGATATTGGAGCCGATATAGATGCTGTCAGACATCAACAATTCGCGCAGAAACGGAACCTTCATCGCCTCTGCCTTGGCATTATCGGCAATGAATTCACCCATGTAGCGGGTGCCAATGCGGTAATCGACAGAATAGTGAAACCAATCACCCGTATCGCGCAACATGTTGGAGACATGGGTTTTTCCCAGTCCAGACATTGCGAAAATCAGCACGCGCTTTTGCGCGGCGTCGGTCCATTCAGAGGCGGAATTATACAACATGGGCTAGGGGTAGCGCGAGACGCGCAAGGGGGCAATAAAAAAGCCCCGACCGGTTCTGGGTCAGGGCTTTGATGTGTTGTTTTTGGTTATCTTAGAAAGACATGCCGATCTTGAGACCAACCGCGAGGGCAGAGTTGTCAGCGAAGACGCCTCCAACACCGCTTGTCGTTGCGTCACCTACGTCAACATAGCGAACACCGCCGGAGAGCTCGACACCGCTGTCCATGGTGTAAGCACCGCCGATTTGGTAGCTGATATAACCGTCTGTCGGCCCAAGCTCACCAGTCGCATCACCTGTAGACGCTTCGTAACCGATGGCGAATGAGGCTGCGAAATTGTCTGTGAAGCGGCGGCCAACACCAATGTTGTAGGTGATCACGTCATCATCATAAGACAGAATGGAACCGGAACCCGTTGGGTTGTTGCTGTCAACCAACGCAAAACCATCCCATGCGACATAACGAATAGAGCCGAACAACAAAGTATCGGCTGCAATGCCCGTTTGGAAATCGAGGTTTACGCTCTCAGGAAGGGTGGTTGTCAGCGTTGTGCCCGCGGAAAAGTCGCCTTCAAGCTCCAGATCAATCTCACTGGAGTAGGTCAGTGCAATGCGAAGTGCGATATCGTCGCGTTCATATGCACCACCAACGACATAACCTACGCCGCCATCCGTATCGTACCCGGATTGATACCCAGCGAGGTTGAACTCATAGTTGCCGCTTGCTTGAACATAACGCAAACCGCCGTGGACACTGTATTTCTCGTTAATCTCATAACGTATCAACCCAGTAACGCCATCTGACTCAACTGACGCTGCAGATGTGCCCAGAATATATGTGCTGCCTGTATCATAGTCGACGGCTGCACCAAATGGTTGGTCGTAAATCAAAGCCAATGAAACCTGATCGTTCACCTGCGTTTTGTAGGCCGCACCGAGTTGAGTGTAGCTTGGGGCGATGTTGCCGGTATCACCACCGATACCAGTGCCATCCAACGTCGGGTTCACAGACCCAAAGCTCAGCTCTGCATAGTCACCATCTTCGAAAATCACTCCAATACCTTGGCCGGAGCGGTCAAGACCGCCTGCGGTTGCGATGCTGGTCGTCAAAAGCAGGGCAGCGCCTGCAGTTACAAACTGTTTCATTTTTCCCATTTTTCCCTAATACCAAAACTGTGCAGTCTTGGATGTTTCCTCACCCTCAGCTTAGTTAGGGCGCTACGTTTTGGTCAATGAATTTGATCGTTTGACGCTGCGTCCCATTTTACTGTTCGGCTTCAGTGTGATGTTTTTGTGACCCTGCTTTTGACCATGAAATGTTAAGATAGTTTGCACCAAAGATCACAGCCGCGCCGATAAACACCCATATGTCCAAGGGCTCGTCATATATTAGTGCCGCAACAATCGCGATTACGGGCAGACGGGCAAAATCGATCGGCATCACGATCCCGGCTGGGGCTAAAGACAGGGCGGTTGTCAGGCAGAAATGCGCGCTTAGTCCAGCCAGGCCGATCAAGATAACCCAAGGGAGCGCGGACACCGACGGCAGCGTTATCTGCCCATCATAGCCCGCCGCGATCAACCCAAAGACGGCTTGGGTGACCGTAAGCCAAAACAAAATACAGGTGATCGTTTGGGTTCGCGTCAGTTTACGCGTGAGAAGGGCGGTGATCGCGAACCCGATTGCAGCGCTCGCCGCCGCGATGGTTGCGGGGGACAGTGGCGTGCCGATGGGCCGCGTTACGATCATAACACCGACAAAACCAATCGCTGCGGCCAGCAGGCCAATGGACGTAATCCGTTCCCGCAACAGCAGTGGCGCGAGGAGGATCACCCAAATTGGCGTGGTGAATTCCAACGCAAAGACCTGTGCCAGCGGCAACAGAGGCAAGGCATAAAACCACAGGTTTTGGCCCGTGAAATGCGCCAGATTGCGAACGCCATGCAGCGCCAGTTGCTGGGTGTTGATTTGACGGTAAGCCCCCGACACTCCCGCCAACGTCACGACGACAATTACACCGACAAGAGACCGGAACAGCATAATCTCGAAGGTGTCCAGCTCGTGACTGATTTCGCGGCCAGCAATGGCCATGGATGTAAAGGCGACGATAGCACCGATCATCCAAAGGGCCGCGCGTACTGTGTCTGACATAGGGGTCGTCCTTGGTGTTGCACCTTGCTGTCAGCTTGTGCGCTGTGGTGCAACTATTTGTTATCGCACGGCGCTAGTTAGATTGGTCCTGACAACATCCCACCAGCATCAATGGTGTTTCACCACGTTGGGTCAAAACCGTGATCCCGAACGATCCATCACATTGTTCTGGCGTTATGATCGCAATCGCACTGTCACCACGTCCTATCAGTGTCAGGGCCACAGGCCACTGCGCATCACGAGGTCGCGTTTGCAAAGGGATGTCCATGTTGGAGGTGAAGAGATAGCTAAACTCTGCCGTGTCCTGATCGATCTTTAGGGACCATTCATCGTCTGGCCCGGCACAGATCATTGGAGTCGGGAGGTCCTGCGCCGCGGCGGGCAGGGCGATGGCACAAACAAGAATGGATAATACACGCATAATGTGAGGCTATCGCGTCTCTTCAGTGAAGCCAATCCAATGGCTTATGCGGCGATATCGAATAGGCTGTCGCCCGCAGACCATTAAACCAGATCGCAATGCTTTCGCGAAACAGGATGTTCCAGTTGACCGAGCCCGTTATCGGATCGCGCCGCACGTCTTCTGATTTCACCAAGGCGACCGACACATCCGATTGATTCAGTTCCCACGACGCCCAGTGGAAAGACGCCCATGACCTCGGCAGATGGAAGGCTTCTGTGACGACGATTAAGCTACGTGCCTCTGGGATAAGGCCCAATGAAAACAACGCATTCTGCAGCGTTGATTGTGCACGGCCTTCTTCGACAACGGCACTGACGGGAAGACCAAGCCCGACGGCATAACGCCCCATCTGACCACCGGCGGTGACCCCTTCGGGTGTTGCAGTGCCTCCCGTAAATAAAATCACGGGGGCGAGGCCGGCCTCATAGAGCTGCACACAGCGTTCAATGCGGGTCAAAACAGGTGCACCCAAGGTGCCATTGGATGACATGCCACCGCCCAAACAGACAATCGCGTCCGCCTGTTTTAAATCCGCCATGTCAGATTTTGGCCAAAGAAAAGTCCACGCAAGCATCGCCGCCGTCATTAAGACATAAGCAGCGACACTCCATTTCAGAACCCGAAGACCTAGGCGGGTTATTCCCACTCAATCGTGCCCGGAGGTTTGGACGTGATGTCGTAGGTGACGCGATTGATCCCCGGCACTTCGTTGATGATCCGCGTGGCGGTTTCGCCCAAGAATTCATGGGTGAACGGGTAATAATCCGCCGTCATGCCGTCCACTGACGTCACCGCGCGCAAGGCACAGGCGAAATCATATGTCCGACCATCGCCCATCACACCAACGGTGCGCACAGGCAGGATTGCAACGAAGGCTTGCCAGATTTCATCATAAAGACCGTGCTTGCGGATCTGGTCGATATAGACGGCATCCGCTTCGCGCAGAATGTCGAGCTTTTCACGCGTAATCTCACCGGGGCACCGGATCGCAAGACCCGGACCAGGGAAGGGGTGACGCCCAATAAAGGATGCAGGCAGGCCAAGTTCATGGCCCAACACGCGGACTTCGTCTTTGAACAGTTCACGAAGGGGTTCGACCAGTTTCAGGCCCATCTTTTCAGGGAGGCCGCCAACATTGTGGTGGGACTTGATTGTGACGGACGGGCCGCCAGAGAACGACACCGATTCAATGACATCAGGATAAAGCGTCCCTTGGGCTAGGAATTCAGCACCGTCGATTTCATTGGCGTATTTCTGGAACACGTCGATGAACAGCTTGCCGATGATCTTACGCTTGGTTTCTGGGTCGGATTGCCCTTCAAGTTCACCAAGGAACAGGTCTGCCTCATCCGCGTGGATGACTTTCAGGTTCATGTTGTCACGGAACATCGCAACAACGTCCGCACCTTCATCAAGGCGCAGCAATCCATGATCAACAAAGACACATGTCAGCTGATCGCCAATTGCTTCGTGCAGCAGGGCCGCCGTAACGGATGAATCCACACCGCCGGACAAGCCACAGATGACCTGTTTGTCGCCAACCTGTTCACGGATGCGCGCAATCGCGTCATCCTTGTAGCCCGCCATGGTCCAGTCGCCAGAAAACCCAGCCAAGCGGACGAAGTTTTCGTACAATGTGGACCCGTTCGGAGTGTGGTGCACTTCGGGGTGGAACTGAACGGCATAAAAATTACGCTCAAGATCGGCGGTGATGGCGTATGGCGCGTTGGGTGATGTGCCGTAAACCTCAAAACCGGGGGCGAGTTTGGCAACGTGGTCGCCATGGCTCATCCAAACTTGTTCCTTTTTCTCAAGGAACCAACCCGCCAGCAAATCAATGCGTTCATCTGTCGGGGTCACGTAGGCGCGACCAAATTCAGCCGTGCCGCCGCCGCCCGTATTCTTGCCACCGTGCACTTCGCCGCCAAGCTGCTGCATCATGGTCTGTTGACCGTAGCAAATGCCCAGAACAGGAATGCCCATGCTCCAAAGGCTTTCGGGGGCCCTTGGGCTGCCTTCGCGGGTGACAGAATCCGGACCACCAGACAGGATCACCGCCTTTGGCGCTATCTGTGCCAGAACGTCATCGGTGACCTTCTGGTAGGGGTGAATTTCACAATAGACGTTTTGTTCACGCAAGCGGCGCGCAATCAGCTGCGTCACTTGGCTACCAAAGTCGATGATAAGAAGGCGGTCGTGTTCGATTATATCCATGATGCGTCGTAAAACGCGAGCGGCGCGGACGCAAGGATTCGGGGTGTCGAAAATCGACAGGTAGAATGTCGCATTTGCCCCGTAGAGGCCGCTTCTTAGGGGCGAGCGGGCGCTTGGCCCGTGTAGTTTTTGGATCAACAGGATTCTTACGGGGTAATCATCATGTCAGAGACAGCAACACCAGCACGCGGACGACGGGCACGTGGAGGCGGCGGCGCCGCACGTCGGGCGGAACGCACAGCGGTAAGTTTTGAGACAGCGCCAACAATCGTGCGCAACATTCCGAACCTCGAAATGTTGAGCGATGAAGCCTTGGATATCATCGAAGCCAACGCCGAAACCGTTCTCGAAGAAATCGGCGTTGCCTTTGTCGACAACCCAAAAGCGCTTGAACGCTGGAAGGCCGCTGGGGCATCGGTCGATGGTGAACGCGTCCGTATCCCCAAAGGATTGGCGCGAAAGCTTTGTGAAACTGCGCCTTCCGAGTTTACCCACCACGCCCGCAATCCTGAAAAATCCGTTCAGGTGGGCGGCAAGAACCTGGTGCTGGCGCCGGTCTATGGCCCTCCGTTTGTGCGCGATGCCGATGGTGGACGGCGCTACGCGACGATTGCTGATTTTCAGAAGTTCGTAAAACTCGGTTATATGTCCAAGTGGTTGCACCTGTCAGGCGGCACAGTGTGCGAACCCACGGATGTTCCGGTGAACAAACGCCACCTTGATATGCTCATGGCGCATATGACGCTGAGCGATAAGCCCTTCATGGGGTCCGTTACAGAACCAAGCCGCGCCCGTGACAGCGTTGAAATGTGCGAAATCCTGTTTGGCAAAGAATTTGTCGCGCAAAACACCGTGATGACGTCGCTCATCAATATTAACAGCCCGTTGACGTTTGATGAAACAATGATGGGCGCCTTGGAAGTTTACGCTGAAGCCAACCAAGCGAGTATCATCAGCCCGTTTATCGTTGGCGGGGCCATGGCACCGGTCTCGGTCATGGGAACTTTGACGCAGGTCTTGGCCGAGGTTTTGGCCGGCGTCGCCTATAGCCAGTTGATCCGCCCAGGTGCGCCTGTGATCTTTGGGACCTTTGTGACATCAATCGACATGAACTCCGGTGCGCCTACATTTGGCACGCCAGAGGCTGCACATATCACCAACGGCGCAGGACAATTAGCCCGCCGCCTTGGGTTACCTTATCGCTCGGCTGGGTCGTTCTGCGGTTCTAAACTGCCGGATGCGCAGGCCGCTTACGAAACGTCCAACAGTTTGAATATGGGTCTGCTGTCCGGCGTGAACTTTATGCTCCACGCCTGCGGCTGGCTTGAAGGCGGTCTTGTGGCGGATTTCGAAAAATTTGTGCTGGATGCCGATCAACTTGGCACGCTGCACCACATGGCCAAAGGCGTCGAGATCGATGAGAACGCCCAAGCCATGGATGCGATCCGCGAAGTCGGGCCGGGTGGGCACTATCTTGGTTGTGCCCACACGCAAGCAAATTTCAAAACGGCTTTCTGGCGCTCCGAAGTGTTTGATTACAAGCCTTTCGAGACATGGGAAGAAGAGGGCGCGCGCGACAGTCAAACCCTTGCCTCTGAACGAGTTGCAAAACTGATCGACACCTATGTCGCTCCGCCGATGGACCCGGAAATCCTGACCAAGCTGAATGCTTATGTCGAAGAGAAAAAGGCATCCATGCCAGACAGCTTCATGTAACAGCCTTTATATGACAGGTGAGGGCTGTTCGACCACCGCGAGGGCAGCTCTTCGTTTCGCGGCTTTGGATGCTTTGAGGATCCGTGCTTCGGACATCAAGGCGACAATGAGTTCCACATGACGCGCGATTGAGTATTCGGCGCGGTCGTCTAAACGGTGCTCGTTTGCGATTCCTTCGATCTCCATAAGCCGTACAATGGCCTGACTGGGGCCGGGTATGGTGTCGCATTTCAGCAGACGCCTTAGGTGTGCAACACGGTTGTAGTCCTCTAACCCGTGTCGGGCCGTGTTGACCAAAAGAGTCGGTCGGTTCAGGCGGGATATTTGGCTTAGTACGTCTTCCATTGCGGCACTCCAGTTCAAACAATGTCACAATCATGACACAACCCAAAGTAGTGTTGCGCGTGGGTAACTCGCGGCGGTCGGTGCATTAAACATTGTTTATCTTTTGGAAACAATTCTGTGTGCCTGTGGATAACATTAACGAAACGGAAACAATTGCCCGCCAAGATTGCAGGGCTTGGCGTGGCAGTCGTTAAGCAAGGGAATTGGGAAACGAGATGATCGAGAGCAGACGCGCAAACCGCGCGATCCCATCATGGGTACCTGTAGAGGTGCGCAATTACATTTTTCATACCGAAATGGGGCAGGCCATTCGTGTGCTGGCACGTGGGCAAAACTGTCACCCGTCAACGATCATGCGTCAGGTGCGCAAGGTCGAACAGCGGCGGGATGATCCGCTGGTGGATCGGGCAATAAAAGTTCTCGCTGAGGAAGGTCCAAACGCACTGACGCCGTCCTCGTTGGAACTGATGCAGGCGCTACGCCGCCTTGCCTTGCCGGACGTGTTATTGGCAATCGCTTTGGGAATGGAGCAAGGGGTCATTTTACAAGACATTCCATCAGGCGAACCCGACCACGGCAGTAAGTTACCCATGGACACCGCGACGACGTTGGCGTTGCGCGGATGGATTTCGTGCGGGCAGACCACGTCACGCGTTTTGCGATACAGGATCACTGCGGGGGGCCGCGTCGCTCTGCGGGAACTTACAGCGATGTCAGAAAACAACGCGCGTGAAATGGCCGAAGGGCCTGCCAGTTTTACGGGTGCACCCAAAGGCGTCGGGACTTGGGATGAAAAACCAGTTCCAGTGCGCGCGGCGTCCATTGACAGCCCCGTTCTTGCCCTGTCGCGGCGTAAGGATCTGGACGGCAATCCCTTTATCAACCGAAGTATGGTTCAGGCCGCTGAACGGTTGCGGGAAGGCTATGAGCTGTCCTTGATCGGACGTTCGATGGGGCCAGACCCAACGCCGGACTGGGACACCATGCTGGCCCAGATCGAAGCCCATAAACCCATTGACACCCTAAAAAACCCCGCCGCGGATCAGGTGGCCAAGGCGCTATCTTATTTAGGGCCAGGGTTGTCTGAGATCGCGCTACGGTGTTGTTGTTTGCTTGAAGGGTTAGAGACCACCGAAAGGCATATGGGCTGGGCTGCGCGGTCGGGTAAGGTCGTGTTGCGCATCGCGTTGCAACGTTTGGTTTTGCATTATGAGGCGATTGGCGGGCTAGGGCCAAAGATCGGGTAGGGGCACGTTATGCACCATAAGCAAACCCGCGACCCAGTGCGTTGAGACCCTTGGACAAATCTCTTCAAACGGCCTAAACAGGGCCCAAGAGGAGACCCACATGACAACGCGTGATCTAAAGATTCCGGCCCAACGTCACCCTGAGAAGCAGAGGCGCCCAGATGCGCCGCAGCCCAAAAAGCCAGATTGGATCCGTGTTAAGGCCCCCGTGAGCGAAGGCTACATGGAAACGCGCGACATCATGCGTGAACACAAACTGACGACAGTCTGCGAAGAAGCGGGTTGTCCGAATGTGGGGGAATGTTGGTCTCAGGGTCATGCGACCATGATGATTATGGGCGAAGTTTGCACGCGTGCCTGCACGTTCTGCAACATTGCGACTGGCAAGCCACCAGAAGACTTGGACGTTTTTGAACCGGGTCGCGTAGCGGATGCCGTCAAGAAACTTGGCCTGAACCACGTTGTGATTACATCTGTGGATCGCGATGACGTGGAAGATGGCGGCGCAGAACACTTTGCGCAGACCATTCGTGCCATACGTCGCCAATCCCCGAACACCACCATCGAAATTCTGACGCCGGACTTCATCCGTTGTGATCCAAGCGTTCTAGAGATCGTGGTCGAAGCGCGTCCTGATGTGTTCAACCACAACCTCGAAACTGTTCCGGGCCTTTATCCAGAAGTGCGCCCAGGTGCGCGGTATTTCCATTCCTTGCGCCTTTTGCAGCGGGTTAAGGAACTTGACCCGACGATGTTCACCAAATCTGGGATCATGGTTGGCCTTGGCGAAGACAAACAAGGTGTGACGCAGGTGATGGAAGACATGCGCGCGGCGGATATCGATTTCCTGACCATCGGTCAGTATTTGCAGCCCACGCCGAAACACCACAAGGTGGACCGTTTCGTGACGCCTGAAGAGTTCGAAACCTATGAAAAGACCGCCTATAACAAGGGCTTCTTGATGGTTTCCGCCACGCCACTGACGCGATCAAGCTACCACGCGGGCGACGATTTCGCGAAGTTGCGCGCGGCGCGGATGGATAAACACGGCTCTTAACCCTAGGTTGAATCGCCACAATCGCCTAACCTTTGCCCATTATGGACGGAGGCGATTATGGATTTGAAAATACTGACATGGAACGTCGAGCATTTTAGCGGCACCAAAACGGCTGCGAAGGCAGGACGCGTGGACCGTGTAATTGCCGAGCTCGAGGCACAAGACCCCGATGTCTTTGGCTTGCTTGAAGTTGAAGGCGCCGAGAGTTTTAACCTCATCGCGCAGAGAATGACGGATTACACCTTTATGCTGACCGAAGGGCGGCAAGTTCAGGAAATCCTCATCGGGTTCAAAAAGACATTGCGAGCCTTCATCACGCAAAAAGGTCAGTTTAAAGAGAACAACCTTGATCTGCGGCCCGCCGCGCTTTTGACCATTACGTCTGACAGCGGCAAACATCTTCCAATCCTGTTTGGACACTTTAAATCCGGCAGCGACCCCAAAGGCTGGGGGCTGAGAGTGTCGATGTTTGAAAAGGTTAGCAGCCTTAAGAAGGTCATCAACAAGATCGCCGTGGCACAGGGGGAGGCGTCGGGCGGTATGGTTGTCTTGGGTGATTTGAACACGATGGGGATGATTTTGACGGATTCGGATGGTGATCTGGATGCCGACGCCGAAATCTTACGGCTCAACAAAAGATTTGCCCGCGTTGCGTTGCGACCATTGCTGAAAAGCCACCCGCATACATTCTCCAACGGCACCGGCAGCAGCTATCCCGATAGCGATTTGGATCACGTTTATGTGGATGAAAGCATGTCCATTGAAACAGACGCCAATGGGCATGAGGCAAACGTCGGGGGGTGGGCCCTGCTACAGCAAGGCGCCGAGCGGGACGCATGGATTGCGTCGATGTCCGATCATGCACCGGTGTCTTTCACCGTTTTGAACTTTTGATCTTACGGTAAGGCGACCAAGTAAGCCGCGATAGCCCCGCGATCATCGTCGGGCAGTTGTGACGTGTTTTCAATCACGTCAACCATTTCACCGCCTGCTGTATCAAAGTCAGGCGTGAACCCGCTATCGAGGTAAATGGCGATATCCTGCGCGCTCCATCCAAGGTCATCGGGGTGAATGGACGGAATGCGGCCTTCGCCGGACGGGTTTGCAGCGCCGCGCAGCCATTGGTCTGTTTGCGATCCACCAAGCGCGTTGCGCGGGGTGTGGCATTCGCTGCAGTGGCCCAATGCTTCAACCAGATAGCGACCGCGTTCGATTTCGGGGGTTGGAACGTCCGTGATCACCCATTCATCACTGGCGAACAAGAATTTCCACCCGCCAAGACTGCGGCGGATATTAAAAGGAAACCCGACATCATGGTCCCGTGACGGGGTCGCTTCAGCGGGCAGGGTGCGCAGGTGGGCGATCAGGTCGACCGCGTCTTGCGGGGACATCTTTGAATAGGTCGTGTAGGGGAATGCGGGGTAATAATGTGCGCCGTCTGGCGACACACCAGCCATCATTGCGTTGACGATTTCATAATCCGTCCAGCCGCCGATGCCATGATCTGTATCGGTCGATATGTTGGGCGCATAAAAAGTTCCGAAATCACTGACAAAGGCTTTGCCCCCCGCCAAGGCCTCACTGCCTTCAGCGCTGTGACACGACGCACAGCCAGCGGCGGCAAGCACCAGTTCGCCGCGGGCAGGGTCACTTTTGAACGGAGCATCCGTCAGAACTCTGGGGTCAATGCTTTGAGGGGCGGTCACGAAAAACGCGACAACCGCCCCAACAACGCCAACAGCTAAGACGAGGGCTCTTTTACGCATTAGTCGCGCGCGCGGTATTCACGGTGACAGGCCGAACAGGTGCCGCCAAGGTTACCCATCGCGCCCTGAAGGCTGGCGAGGTCAGTGCCCGCAACGTCGGCCATGCCTTCAACCTCAAACGCAAGGTCTTCGCCTTTGGACATGAAATCATCCAAGTTTTCCCAAATGGCAGGCTGCGCCTTAGTGCCTTCAGCTGTGCCTTCGGGCCAGTAACTTGCCGTGTTCATCGACGTCAGGGCCACCATGCTATCGGCCGCTGTTTGGGCCGCTTCGGCGTCATAGTCGATCTTGCCCTGTGCCATGCCACCAAGAATGCCAAGATTATACGCATAAAGCTGCATGTGCGACTGGCGAGCGGTGACAGCTGGGTTCACCTCTTCGTGGCTGTCAGCCATAGCAAATGATGCGGCAGTGATCGCGGCTGTACCAGCGATTAGGGAAATGTATTTCATCGAACGTCTCCTGAGGAAAAATGGGGCAACTCAGGGAAGGTTAGCACAAGAATTTCACTTGCCGAGGGGTAGTTCTGCGCGGTGACGCACAAATTAACGTGACTAGGTGAACCGTACTTTGCCAATGAACGGCAGATTGCGGTTGCGTTGGGCGTAATCGATTCCGTAACCAACAACGAATTCATCAGGAATTTCGAACCCGGTCCAATCGGCTTTCATGTCGACCTCGCGGCGTGATGGTTTGTCGAGCAGCGCAATAGAGCGAAGCCGCGCAGGTTTACGCGTGTTGAGCATATCAATCACCTGATGCAGCGTATGTCCCGTGTCGACGATGTCTTCGACGACCAACACGTCGCGTCCTTCGATCTGGCCGCGCAAGTCCTTGAGAATACGCACTTCTCGAGAACTTTCCATGCCGTCGCCATAGCTGCTGGCCTCAAGGAAATCGACCTCGACCGGAAGGTCCAGTTCGCGAACAAGGTCAGCGATAAACACAAACGATCCCCGCAACAGGCCAACAACAACCAGCTTATCAGTGTCTTTGAACTCGGCTTGAATGGTTTTTGCCAAGTCTTCGATCCGTGCGGCGATCGACTTGGCCGAGATCATGACGTCAATCACATAGGGCGGCGATGCGGGGGCAGTGTCGTTTGCTTGCGTCATAGGGTCCGGACCTTGTGCAATTGCTTGAAATTCCGCACAAACCATACGACATGAAACAGTAATGTCACCCGTGAAAGCGACCAATGCCTGCCCATTCTGAAACCAAACACCTGCCGTATTCAGCGGCGCAAATGTATGACCTTGTTGGGGACGTGGCGAATTACCCAAAATTCCTGCCATGGACTGCCGCTGCACGCATAAGATCGCGCAGTGATGAGGGCGATCACGAGGTGATGTTGGCCGATCTTGTGGTCAGCTTTAAAGTCTTTCGCGAAAAGTTCGGCAGCCGTGTCGTCCTTTGGCCTGCGGAGCGTAAGATCGAGACCGCCTACATCGACGGGCCGTTCAAATTTCTAGAAAGCGTTTGGCGGTTTGAAGACGTCGAAGACGGCTGCAATGTCCACTTTGAAGTTGATTTCGAGTTCAAGAACAAGCTGTTGCAGGGCGCTGCTGGCATGTTCTTTAATCAGGCCATGCAAACCATCGTGCGCGCCTTTGAAACTCGCGCCAAAGACCTTTACGGATAGATGCGGTATCCGAGAACCGCGAACGGCAGCTTTGAGCCCATTTTGACGGATAATGGGGGACTACGAACGGCCGCTTTGATGGCTTGGAAAAGACGGAAGGGCTTTTCACATGTCGCCCCAACAGAACGTCCCTAGGAGCGGACGATCCGGTGCGTGTGCGTCGCTTTTGGGTCAGTGAATACGAGGCTGCCGGCTACCCGCAGTGCTATAAAAACGCCATTGTTAAGATCGCTCCGAGTTTCAACTCTTTGGGCTGAGAAATCCAGCGATCGATCTGCTGCATTATTTTTTTAAAATGCGGTCTGCAACGTCGCTCCAATCCCTGCGAGATCAAAAGTCGCTGTGTAAATGGTTGTGTCGCTAAGGTTGTTTACGGGTACCGATACTCTCATCGGCTTCGATACACTTCTTCGAATAGCCCAATGAAGGCGAAGGCTGTGTCGCATCAATCAAAGTGGCGCGGTAGGGGGCGTGAGCCCTGAAAGACTCACGTTCTAAGGCGTTCGGACGGCCCGAAGCCATCAGGAAGCAAAGCTTCTAGGCGGCCTTGCACTCACTTACTCCATTGTATTTCCAAACCACCTAGGGTTGTCTGTTGATCATTGCGGAATGAATCAAACCTAGCTCGATATGCCAAGGGGGCCCGCAATATGATTTTGGATCGCCCGCATCTAGCCGTTCTGGCCTGAAACCTTGGCCTGACATTTGGTTGTTACGTGCCTTCAATACACTGGCCGTACAGGTCTTTACAGTCCGCTTTTCTGCTGGGACTGCCAACAAGGAGAATGATATGTCGTTGATAATTACAGGTGTTTTGGACGGTCCTCTAAGCGGCGGGTTGCCTAAGGCGGTAGAGCTATTCGTGACTGCCGACATCGCCGATCTCTCAAGTTATGGTTTAGGATCAGCAAATAACGGTGGTGGGTCGGACGGAGAAGAGTTCACCTTTCCTGCCGTGGCGGTCACTGCTGGGTCTTATATTTATGTGGCCTCTGAAACAGCCGGGTTTACCGAATTCATGGGGTTTGCCCCCGATTACACAGCTGGGGCATTGTCGGTGAACGGCGATGACGCGATTGAACTGTACGCGTTTGGATCGGTCATTGATCTTTTCGGCGACATTAATGTTGATGGAAATGGCCAGCCTTGGGAATACCTAGACGGATGGGCAGCACGAAACCCTGGGGCGACAGCAAGTTCTACTTTTGACGTGGCCGACTGGACCCTGTCGGGAGCAAACGCCTTTGATGGGCAAACGAGTAATGCAACCGCGGCAACGCCGTTCCCAACCGGGTCCTTCGAAAATGTTGTGACGGCGCCAACTTTCGTGATTAACGAAATCGACGCGGATCAGGACAGTACCGATAGTCAGGAATTCATCGAGATCTACGATGGGGGAGTTGGCAATGCGTCACTGGATGGGCTGACACTCGTGCTTTTTAACGGGAACGGCGAAGCGAGCTATGATACAATTTCCCTAGACGGTTTCACCACAAACGCCGATGGCTTCTTTGTTGTTGGGTCTGCCGATGTTCCTAACGTTGATCTGGTCGAGTTCACGACCAACGGTCTGCAAAACGGCGCGGATGCGGTGGCACTTTATGAAGGGGCCGCGCCAACCGCTGCCACAACCGTAAACCTTGTGGATGCTATCGTTTACGGAACCAATGACGCCGACGACACTGAGCTTTTGGCGGCTCTCGGCCAAAGCGTTCAAGCAAATGAAAGCGCCAATGGCACGTCGACGTCAGATGCGCTGGCCCGCCAACCTGACGAAACGGGTGATTTCGTTGCTCAAGCCCCGACGCCGGGCGCCAGCAACTTTATCGAGCCACCGGCTGAAATCACACTGATCAGTGAAATTCAGGGCAGTGTCGGAACCGGCGACCTGGATGTGATCGGCGTGGATGATCGAAGCGCGCTCGAAGGTCAGATTGTGACTGTCAGCGCCATTGTCACGGCTGATTTTCAGGATGGCCTGTTTGGCACACAGGGTGATTTGAACGGTTTTTATATTCAGGAAGAAGAAATCGACTACGATTTCAACGACCTAAGTTCTGAAGGCATCTTTATTTTCGATGGCACAGCGCCCCTGGTGGACGTGAACATTGGTGATCTGGTCGAAATCACAGGCTCCGTCAGTGAATTCTTTGGTCAGACCCAGCTCTCGGCGACGTCTGTGGTCGTGATGGACACAGATCAACCGATACCACCAGCGATGGACGTCGTGTTCCCGACAGCCAACATCATGGATGATGGCAGCGGTAACTATGTTGCCAACCTCGAAGCATATGAAGGTATGTTGGTTAACGTCGCTCAGGACATGACAGTATCCGAAATGTTCAATCTTGATCGTTTTGGCCAATACAACGTCACTGCCGACGGACGGGTAACTCAGTTTACCCAAAACAATGATCCGGACGCCGAAGGTTATGAACAACACCTACAAGATACGGCGGCCCGTACACTGGTTTTGGATGATGGCTTGTCAGCCCAAAACCCTGACACGCTGGAAATCATCGATGGCAATGACGGAGTGCTCACCGCAGATGACAGTTTCCGAATGGGAGACGAGATTTCTTCGATCGAGGGCGTCGTGGGGTATTCCTTCGGGGAATTCCGCATAAATGATGCAACCGGTGTCTATGATCAAACCAACCCTCGTGATGAGACCCCAGAAGACATTGGCGGCAATTTCACAGTCGCCAGCCTGAACGTGCTCAACTATTTCACAACAATCGATGAAACTGGCGTCACCACAGACAACGGGTCCGATCCGCGTGGTGCCGACAGCCTAGAAGAGTTCGAACGTCAAGCCGACAAGCTGGTAAAGGCCATTGTTGCAATCGATGCGGACGTATTGGGACTTATTGAAATCGAAAACGACTTCGCTGGCGACACTTTTGCGATTAAGGATATTGTCGAACGTGTAAACGCCGACCTTGGGTCGGAAATCTATGCCTTCGCTGATCCGAAACAGGAATTTGTCGGTGGCGACGCCATTTCCAACGGGTTGATCTACAAGGTGAACGACGTAGGCCTTAAGGGCGACATGGCTATCCTCGAAACCTTCAACGGACAGAGTTTCCTTGATCCTTTGGGCGCGGGCCGAGACCTGAACCGTCCTGCAATTGCACAGACGTTTGAAGATTTGGACACAGGGCAAACACTCACCGTGTCTGTTAATCACCTCAAGTCCAAAGGATCCCTATCAGGGCTCGCCGAGGATGAAGCGCAAGGGGACGGTCAAGGCAATAACAATGCGACACGTACCGAAGCAGCAAGCATCCTTGCTCAGTGGCTGAAAGATGATCCAACGGGGCAGGGGTCAGAAAACACGCTGATTTTGGGCGATTTGAATGCCTACGCCAAAGAAGACCCTCTTACGACTTTGTCCGACGCGGGGTTCACTGATCTTGCGGCGACAGAACTGGGCGACGACGCGTATTCTTATGTGTTCGATGGTCAAGTTGGCACGCTCGATTATGCATTGGCCAATGATGCGCTTGCTGAAAACCTCGCGGGGGTCACGGAATGGCATATCAATTCTGATGAGGCAGATGCTCTGGATTACAACCTCGATTTCGGACGGGACCCGACCCTTTACAGTGATGATAGCCCAGCCCGAAATTCTGATCATGATCCAGTGATCGTTAGCTTTGATTTCGATCCCGTCTACAATCTGGTTGCAGGCACAAATCGCAGGGACTTCTTGTACGGTACCGAAGGTCGTGACCAAATCGACGGTATGAGTGGAAATGATTTCATATTCGCCGCTGGCGGGGATGATCTTATTTTCGGCGGCAGCGGAAACGACAAAATTTTCGCGGGCAGCGGACACGATGATATTGATGCCGGTAGCGGCAACGATTTTGTTTTCGCAGGAGACGGTGATGACGTCATCAGAGCGGGCGACGGCAAAAACGATAAGTATTGGGGCGGTGATGGTGCCGATACATTTATCTTCTCTGCTGAGCTTGC
Organism: Octadecabacter sp. B2R22; assembly: GCF_018861045.1. Classification (GTDB taxonomy): domain Bacteria; phylum Pseudomonadota; class Alphaproteobacteria; order Rhodobacterales; family Rhodobacteraceae; genus Octadecabacter. Next base: position 689,581 of record NZ_JAHKQJ010000007.1, on the reverse strand, counting down.
AGAGGACCGCACGCGGGATAAAAGCACCGTTTATGATTTCAATGTCTTGGAAGACGTCATCGATTTGGGTGGTGCCGTTGTTGACGATGTCCGCGAACATTGGGGATCCGTCCGCATTACGCTAGAAGGGGGCAACGACCGGATCACGCTCCTTGGTGTTTCCGATTTCGACGACATCGTCTTTGCGGATCAGTTCACGATCGCATAATTGCAAGCACCCTCGCGCGGCGAAACATAGCGCGAGGGTTATTCTTGAGGCGGCCTATTAACGGTTTCCAAGGAAACCTCTCAGGCTCGGACATTGGCGCATTCGTGGCGAATGTCCGTTTCGTCCGCAGTGCAGACATTCACACGGCCAAACAGCTCCAGAACACCAACCCTAGAAAGGGGCCAAGTTGTAAAGCCTGGACGCTTTAGCGATAGTGGTTTCAACACTCGATTGCTAAGCGGCCTGATAGGATTGTTGGAATGATTGTCGAACGTGACGCCGAGCTTGACATGCTGAGCCAGATTTTAGCGTCGATACCGCAAGCCGGTGGGAGACTAGTTCTCGTTCGCGGTGAATCCGGCATCGGAAAATCGACTTTCATCGAACACTTTCTCTCGGAAACGTCCATGCAACATCAGATCGCAATTGCGTGGTGTGATCCGCTTAATACGCCGCGCCCACTTGGCCCGGTCCGTGACCTTGTTGCTGAGGTGAACCGATTTACGACAAGACCTTCGGAAGAAGCTGATTATTTCGAGGGTTTCGTGGCTCAAGCTCAATTGACCGCTTTGCCACTGGTTCTGGTCATAGAAGACCTTCACTGGGCCGATCATAAATCCCTTGATTGGTTAATGTATGTTGGCCGACGATTGTCACAATTACCAGTGCTTTTGCTTGGCAGCTATCGCGATGACGAAATCGGCCCAACGCACCCTTTGCATCATGCGTTGTCGACAATCTCTGCTGCTCGCAAAACCCATATCGATTTACCGTCTCTGTCTTTGAATGCCGTTCGCCAACTTGACCAGCACCAGAAATACAGCCCGGAAGACGTGCACAGGATTACAGGCGGGCATCCGTTTTTCGTGTCTGAAATTCTCTGTTCAGACAACGGGGCTGATACGCCGCCGCATTCCGTGGCCGATTTCATCAACACGCGAATTTCGTCTTTTCCTAATGCTCTGCAAAATTTTCTTGAGTTGATCAGTTGCGTTCCGGGAGAGCTGAAACCATCCATCTTGGACGCACTTAACTTGAAAAATACCGGAGCACTATGTGACGAAGGCGTTGCTCAGAATGTTCTGGTTCCGATTGGGCAAGACCTTAAGTTTCGCCATGAACTGACACGTATGGCTGTTTGCGCGCGGATGGGACCTGCGCGCAAACGCGAAAGCCATGCATTGTTTCTCGCAGCATATTTGGAAATACCGGAGCTTTCGCAAGAGTTCGACAGGATCCTTTTCCATGCTGAAGGCGCCCAGGATCAGGCTGCAATCTTGACTTTTGCACCACTGGCTGCTGACCGTGCGGCAACACTGGGGGCACACCGTGAAGCGGCGATGTTTTTGGGAACGGCGCTTACTTGCATTGATCATGCAACGCCTGAGGTCGCTGCACATATCACCGAGCACTGGGCCTACGAAGCCGGTTTGTCCTTGGGCATCGATGATGAGGTCATTGCCGCCCGCGAACGCGCCGTCGACTTGTGGACCAAACTTGGGCGGGCTGACCGGGTCGGCGAAAACCTGCGGTGGCTTTCACGATTGTTTTGGTATCGAGGAGAAGCCAAAAAAGCCGAAACCTATATTTTGCAAGCGATTGACGTCCTCGATGGAGAAGGTCTGACAGCTGAAACTGGCAAAGCCTACGCGATGCGCGCACAATTCTTTATGTTGCAGGACATCATGGACGAGGCAGGCACCTGGGCGACCCGTGCATTAGCGATCGCGGAGCAGTTTGGCGACCTCGACACTCAAGCTCACGCCTTGAATACGATGGGATCTGCAAAACTTTTCAGAGGCGATCCTGAAGGTGAAACCTATCTGCGCCAGAGTCTTAAGATTGCCCATACATACGATCTGCATGAACAAGCCGCGCGGGTCTACACCAATCTGTCTGAATGCCTCATCGAGATGCGTGAGCTTGATCGCGCTGAGGCATTGCTCGATGAGGGCATCGCCTATGATACGGCGCATGATCTGGACGCTTGGACGTTTTACCTGGTTGGTCGAAAGGCACATTTGCGGTTTGAACAAGATCGTTATGATGATGCCGTTCAAATCGCACAGTCTGTGTTGAAGCAAAAAAAACAAACACTTTTGATGCAAATGCCTGCAAGGATCATTCTGGCGCGCGCGAAAGTGCGGTTGGGGAACGTGGACGCAGCGGATTTGCTTGATGAGGCCATATTGGATGCCAAGCAGATCGGTGAACCTCAGTATCTCGTGACACTGTTGGTGGCCAAGATCGAACAGGCCGTGCTGCAAAATGACCCTTCGCTTTCACGAGATGCGCTCGCCCTCTTGTCCGACATGGATAGCTCAGTCTTTAGCGCTGCTAAACGCGGTGACTACCAATTCTGGACACATCTGGTGGGCGAACCCTATCAGAAAATGGATGTCCCTGAACCATATGCGCTGTTCTTGTCAGGTGACTACGATGCTGCCGCGCAGGCATTTAAAGCACAAGGCGCAAACTATCTTGCAGGATGGGTTCGCGTAAGTCAGCTGGATCCAGAAGCCGCCGACAAAATTTTCGAAACGATCGGTGCAACTGGAGCACGCCGATCAATAAGAAAGCGGTTTGACATGCCAGAAGTAGCGATGCGTCCGCGGGGGCGATACCGTGCTGCCAAAGCCCATCCCTATGAGTTGACGGGCAAAGAACAAGCCGTGCTTGCTATGCTGGCTGACGGCAAAAGCAACGCACTGATTGCCAATGAGCTTTCTCGCTCACCTAGAACAATCGAAAACCACGTGTCTTCCATCCTTTCAAAACTCAGTTGCAAGAACCGGCTGGAAGTGGTCCTGCGTACGCAGAGCGAGCCGTGGATTTTGCTTGAAAATTAGGTAATCCAATCCCCAAAATTGAGTATGGGCACGCATGCGCAGGCCGGATCTCCATGCTATGCTTTGGCATGATTTTAAAGGTCAAGATTTTGGAGATTAAGATGAATAGAACGTTGATTTCAGCCGCATTCGCAATTGTTTATGCAGCCAATACGGCTTATGCAGCGCCAATATCTGCCTTTTCCGAACATGAGCTGAACCACAGTTTTGTGATTAACGGCGGCAATTCGCCCGAGGGGATCGACATTGGCTTTGGGCCGAATGCCCTAACCATTGATCGTGACTCGACCACATTCGTCGATGATCCCACAGCGATCGCAGACGATGACATTCACGTCGTGATCGGCAATCCCTTCACTGATCCGCCGGTGGCCGCCGAAGGGTCTTGGGTCAGCACAACGATCCTGCCAAACGGGACGGAAGGCGCGCTTGCCTACTATAGTTCCACTGTCACCACAGAGGATGATCCGGACCCCGATGAGTATGACATCACCCGTCGGTCTGTTGCCATTGAGGGTGAGGCAAATGCAGTCATTACGTCTGCCCCTATTGCTGCCTCCGCTGCTGCATTTGAGAGGTTAACGCGAAGCTACCTATTCGAAAACACGACAAATTCTCTGATTTCATTCAACATAGCAGGTCAGTTCGAAGCTGCGTTGGGCGCACAATATAACGGCATTGACGGGTTCGCCCGTGCCTCCGCTGGATTTGATCTGCTTTTTGAGCCTGCCCTTGGTGCAAGCGTCACCTATTTTCCCATCGCACCGTATTTGACCAGTTCTTCGGACGATGATCCCGGTGCAATCGCGCTTGAGCAGCTTCTGATTGGTTCGGAAGGTATTAGTTTTACTGCCAGCACTTCCGCCATGGGTGACGGTGGCACAACGACGGCGCTCTTGGAGGCTCAGACCCGCTACATCTTTGGCATAAGCCTTGATGCTGGCGCATCGCTCGTCATGAATACCGGGTTCCAGCAGGCCAATTCGGTGGAATACACACCTCAGCCAGACGTGCCCGCTGTTCCGCTTCCGGCGTCCATTGCTTTCATGACGCTTGGGTTGGGTTCTCTTGTCGGTCTGCGCCGCCGCAAGGCAGTGAAAAACTGACATCGCCACAGAGCCACCGCCAAAGCTGTCGTGGTGCGAAGTTTCTTTAGACAGCCGGTGGATCGCTGAAGCAGTCTTTGATGCAAACGCAGTGAAGGCTAGGTTTGCCCCGCCCAGCTGCCTTTCATCGACAATACAAAGTTATTCTCTAAGGCCATCTTGTAGGAAGAAAATCTCAAATTTTATCGATTCAAGGACGCTAAGCCGCCATTCGCTAACCGACGGCGTATGACTGCTTCGTCCGCATAGCGGACCTCTCGCCTTAAGCGTAACTTTACGACTATAGAAACGAAAAAGGGCGCCGATTAGGGCGCCCTTTGTGTTGTTAGCAGATTGAATTAGCTGCTCATGTCGTAGGCGCGTTCGCCGTGGGACGACAGGTCGAGGCCTGTGTATTCGTCTTCTTGGCTGACACGGATCGGGAAGATCGCTTTGACGACCAGAACGATCACGACTGTTGTGACAACCGTCCAAACACCGACAACCGCCAGACCGCCGAGCTGTTCTGTCCAGCCCGCGTGGCCAAAGACAGCCAGCATAATGATACCGAACATACCACCCACGCCGTGCACCGCGAAAACGTCCAGCGTATCGTCGAGCTTTAACTTGTTCTTAACAATGGAACACAGCTCCTGACACATGACGCCAGCAATCGCACCGATGATGAGCGCTTCGATAGGACCAACAGAACCGGAAGCAGGTGTGATAGATGCAAGGCCCGCAATCGTACCTGTCACCAAACCCACGAGGGATGATTTACCGAAACGAATGCGTTCCCACAGGGCCCATGTCAGAGACGCGGTGGCGGCGGACAAATGCGTCACAGTGATCGCCATCGCGGCGGACCCGTTGGCGGCCAATTCAGAGCCGCCGTTAAAGCCGAACCAACCAACCCAAAGCATCGCCGCACCGATCATGACCATACCAGGATTATGCGGAGGCTTGGATTTGTCAGACCGACCTCCCAAGAAGAACGCAACGATCAAAGCCGCAAGACCTGCTGTCTGGTGAACCACGATGCCGCCGGCAAAATCGTTAACCCCATTCGGGAACAAGGACCATTCCTCGCCAGCCAACAAACCGCCGCCCCAAATCCAGTGGGCAACAGGTGCGTAGCAAATCAACATCCACAGCCCCGAGAACGTCATCACAAAAGCAAACCCGATACGTTCAACATATGCGCCAACAATCAGTGCAGGTGTGATGATCGCAAAGGTCATCTGAAATGCGAAAAACAAGACTTCGGGGATGTTGCCCGCCATGGTGTCTTCGGTCACACCATTCAAGAAAGCCTTATCCAGACCGCCCCAGTAAGCATTCCCGTCGCCAAACGCGATGGAGTACCCAACGGCCAGCCAAAGGACTGACATCAAGCAGGCAATGCCGAAACACTGCATGAAAACGCTCAACACGTTGCGGGCGCGCACAAGGCCGCCGTAAAATAATGCCAACCCGGGCAGGGTCATAAACAGCACCAAAGCTGTTGCGACGAGTATCCAAGCGGTGTCCGCTGCGTTCATTGTTCCGTTCCCCTTTTTCGTTTGGGGCGGTTAATCGTAAACGAACTGCCTTAAAAAGGGGCGCGAGGGACTCACGGTGCTTAAATTTGCCGCTTTATTAAAAATGCCGTGTAAATAGGCGGTATTTGACCTGAACGGCTAATTTATGAGCAGACCTGAATCACTGCGGCATTCAGAAGGTCTAGCGCTGTTTGAACGCTTTTTGTGCGGACTTGGGCACGGCCCAATGCACCAAAGTCATGGGTTACGGCCTGCACGCCATCCGCCGTAGCCACTCCAAAACACACACGCCCTTCGGGTTTGTGCTCAGAGGGGCCAGGGCCTGCAATGCCCGTGATCGAGACCGCGATGTCGGCCTTTGCGGCGTTGCGCGCGCCATTGGCCATTTGGGCTGCAACCTCCTCGGAGACTGCACCGAAACGGTCGAGCGTTGCAGTCTCAACGCCCAGCATGTCGACCTTGGCCGCGTTGGAATAGGTGACAAAACCGCGCTCAAACATTGCAGAACTGCCCGCAATATCGGTGAGCGCCGCACTTACCATCCCACCTGTGCAGCTTTCGGCGGTGGTCAAGGTTACACCTTTGGCAATAGCGCGTTCAACGATGTCTTGTGCAAGGCTCACAGCAAGAACACGTGCCAGATGATCGCCAAAAGAACGACGAAGAGCGCGGCAAACACGCCTGCGATCACATCATCCAACATCACACCCGTCGCGTTGTCCTTGCGATCCGCCCACCCAACGGGGCCGGGTTTGGTGATGTCAAACAGGCGAAACAGCACAAACGCCGCCGCCCAACCGGGCCAAAGCCCGAGGACATCCGCATTCACCCAATACGCGCCAAAAAACACCGGAAGAAGCGCAATCCATTGGCCGATAACTTCATCGATAACAATTTCGGACGGATCGTGATTATCCGCACCTTCGGTCATCCATTTCGTCGCGATGTAGCCTTTGATGTAGCCTGCGGGGATAGCAATCAGAAACAGCCAAAAGCCGCCGATCCAATAAATCAACAACGCCAAGGGCAGGGCGGCCAGTGACCCCCATGTGCCCGGCGCGGGTTTCATGTAGCCGACGTAGAACACCGTCGCTGTGATTTTTGCCCAAGTGTCTTTCATGTCTTCACCAATGTTACGGTTGCGATGGCAGCGATCCCTTCGCCGCGCCCAGTAAAACCAAGCCGTTCGGAGGTCGTGGCCTTTACGCTAACACGATCAATATCCAGTTGCATTATCTCGGCCATGCGGGCGCGCATGGGCTTTGCGACAGGCCCGATCTTGGGGAACTCGCAGATCAAAGTGCAATCCATATGCGTAATCTCAAACCCCATGTCGCGGGCAAGACCGCAAGCATGGCTCAGGAAAATATGGCTTTCTGCGCCTTTCCACTGGGGGTCACTGGGCGGGAAGTGTTGGCCGATATCACCACGACACAGGGCGCCATAAATCGCGTCCGTAACCGTATGCATTCCGACATCGGCGTCCGAATGACCTTGCAAACCGCGCTCATGGGGGACTTTTACGCCGCAGAGCACCACGTGATCGCCCTCGCCAAAACGGTGAACGTCAAAACCGTTTCCGGTGCGGATATCTGGGATCATTGGGGGCTCCAAAAGAAGAGATGCGGCACGGTCGAAATCCGCGGGCGTTGTGATTTTGAGGTTGCGTTCATCACCATCGACGATGGCAACAGAAAGTCCCGCACGACGGGCAACTTCAACATCATCGGTTGCGCCATGCCCATGTTTGGCGTGGGCCGTGCGGATCGCATCAAGGTGAAAGCCTTGCGGAGTTTGTGCGCGATAAAGGCCAGTGCGATCCTGAAGCCCGGTGACCAGCCCGTCGTCGCCCTGCCAAAGCGTGTCGGAAACTTGAACAGCAGGCGCTGCAGCGGGTGAGGTTTCGAGCGCGTTCAAAACACGATCAATCACTTCGGCAGGCATGCAGCACCGCGCAGCGTCATGGACCAAAACGTGATCGGCTTGCGCCTCAGCCAAGCCAGCAAGGACGGAGAGGGAACGTTCTGCACCGCCAATGACGATCTGGGCACGGCTCTCGAGGCCCAAAGCGGCGACATGTTCAAGATCATCGGCCGACACGACAAGGAGAATGGAACCCACACGCGGATGGCTTTCGAAAACCGCAAGCGTGTGTTCCACAACAGTTTTCCCAGCAATGGACTGCCATTGCTTGGGGATATCCCCGCCAGCACGAACACCGCGTCCCGCTGCAACGATAAGGGCGTCCACTGTCATGAAAATTCCTTTGTGTTTCTTGGGTTCGTTCTAGTCAGTGACTGGGAAATGGGGAAGGGGTTAAGGGTGTTTGCTTAAAAATTGTGCACATGCCGTTTTCCGCCTATAATTTGAACTCACTTTCCTTGAGGTCTTACCACCGCCACGTTAATTCATGCGCATGACACAACAGATACCCTTGCCTGATCCTGACAGCCCCGTCGCGCTCGCGCCGCTGGCCGGAATCACGGATTTGCCGTTTCGCCAGCTTGTGGCGTCATTTGGTGCGGGTTGGGTTGTCTCTGAAATGGTCGCAAGTCAGGAAATGGTTCAAGCCAAACCCGGCGTGCGTGAAAAAGCAGAACTGGGTTTTGATCAGGCCGCCACAGCCGTACAGCTTGCGGGACGCGACGCCTATTGGATGGCAGAAGCCGCGCGTCACGTCGCAGCCAACGGCGCTGCAATGATCGACATCAACATGGGGTGTCCGGCCAAAAAGGTAACGAACGGCTATTCGGGCTCCGCGCTGTTGCGCGATCTGGATCATGCGCTGACGCTGATTGAAGCCGTGGTTGATGCTGTTGATATTCCGGTAACGCTAAAAACAAGACTGGGTTGGGACGATGCGCTGTTGAATGCTGCAGATCTTGCTGTTCGCGCGGAAAACGCAGGCATTGCGCGGATTGTGATCCATGGTCGAACACGGTGCCAATTTTACAAGGGTCACGCCGATTGGAATGCCATCGCGAAAGTGAAGGACGCCGTTAGCATTCCTGTAATTGCCAATGGTGACATCGTTGATGCCAAGACAGCGCGCGCCGCATTGGCGGCGTCTGGTACGGATGGCGTAATGATCGGGCGCGGCGCGCAGGGGCGACCATGGATTTTGGCGCAGGTGGCTGCACAGCTGGCGGGCGCGCCCATGCCAGAGGCCCCAAGCGGGCAGGGTTTCATCGACATGGTCTTACAACATTATGACGCGATGCTTTCATTTTACGGAACTGAACTGGGCGGCAAAGTCGCCAGAAAACACTTGGGTTGGTATATGGATCAGATCACGCAAGAACCTGCGCTTCGCAAAGCGGTGCTTACGGAACGCGACACAGCGAAGGTTTTCGACCTTCTGCCGGAGGCGCTTGCAGCATGAATGCGCTTTGGACCTCTTTGCCCGTACCAGCGTTGTTGCTGAACAAGGACGACACAATTGCCGACAGCAATCCTGCCGCTGAAAGCTTTTTGAATCTGTCCACGAAATCACTGCTTGGCGCGTCCTTGTGGGATAAGGTGATGATCGACGCCCCACTTGAGGGCGCCTATGCTCGCGCATCCGCGAACCGCTCATCTTTGTCGGTCAATGACGTTGATGTGGGCAGCGGTGAACGCCCGCCAGTTCTGTGCAACATTCAGTTCGCGCCGATGGTTGGCGAAGACGATCAAATGCTGATGCTGTTTGAACCAACCGAAACAGCGGCCCGCCTTAACAAATCCACACAGTCCGCACGGGCCGCGCGATCAGCGATTGGCATGGCCGAAATGCTGGCGCATGAAATCAAAAACCCGCTCGCCGGAATTACAGGTGCCGCACAGTTATTGTCGATGTCACTGTCGACTGAAGATCGCGAAATGACCGACCTGATCGTCGAAGAATCCCGCCGTATCGTAAGCCTGCTGGAACAGGTCGAACAGTTTGGAAACCTTCAGGCGCCAAACCTTGCCGCCGTGAACATTCATGATGCCCTTGATCGCGCGCGACAATCTGCGTCTGTCGGGTTTGGCGCGCATATGATGATGATCGAACAGTATGATCCGTCCCTGCCTCCCGCTTTGGTTGACGCGGACCAGCTGCTACAAGTGCTTTTGAACCTTCTGAAGAACGCTTCTGAAGCGGGTTCAGCAGGTGGATCGATCACGCTTCATACGTTTTACGACCCGTCTTTGCGGGTAAAGGGCGGAACTGGCGCGTCTGCGCGACTGCCGCTTCAGATTGAGATCATTGACGATGGCCCCGGATTGCCGCCCGACATTGCGGCGGATGTGTTCGAACCCTTCGTGTCCGGCAAAGAGAACGGCACCGGGCTCGGTCTGGCGTTGGTCGGCAAACTGGTGGCGGATGTGGGTGGCATGATCACCGTGTCCTCCGTCCCCGGTCGCACAGTTTTTCGGGTTTCATTGCCCGTCGTTCCAAAAGATTACCAAGGAGAGAACTAGATGGATGGCACAGTACTCGTCGCGGATGATGACCGCACAATCCGCACCGTTCTAACACAAGCGTTGACGCGGGCAGGCTGTAAAGTCCATGCGACGTCCAGCTTGGTGACGCTTATGCGTTGGGTCGAAGAAGGCAAGGGCGACCTTGTGATCTCCGACGTTGTAATGCCCGACGGGAATGGGTTGGAACAGTTGCCTCAGATTTCAGCCCTACGCCCTGATTTGCCCGTGATTGTGATTTCTGCCCAGAACACCATCATGACAGCGATTAAAGCCGCTGAAGCCGATGCCTATGACTATCTTCCCAAACCGTTCGATCTGCCGGATTTAATGAAACGGGCAGCGCGTGGCCTTGAGATGAAACCGCGCCGCACACCTGCGGCTTTGGTGGCTGACGCGGAACCTGACGATCTGCCGCTTGTCGGGCGCACGCCCGCGATGCAATCGCTGTACCGACTGGTGGCGCGTGTGATGAACACGCCGTTGTCCGTTCTTGTGACGGGGGAAAGCGGTACAGGCAAAAGCCTGATCGCCAAAGCCATTCACGACTTTTCCGACCGCCGCACACAGCCTTATGTCGTGGCAAACGCCGCCGACCTAGAAGGCATGGACGGCCCACAGGCACTGCTGTCACGGGCCAAGGGCGGTAGCTTGGTTTTTGACGAGGTGTCTGACCTTCCAGAAGCGATGCAAGCGCGCATTGTGCGGATGTTGGATGCTTTGGGCGAAACTGCGCCACGTATCATGGCCACCTCCCGCAATGACCTGATGCAGGCGCTTGAAGATGGCACACTGCGTGAAGACCTCTATTACCGCCTTGCAGGGGTTACGGTGTCAATGCCGCCGCTGCGCGATCGCGTCGATGACATCCCGCTTTTGGCCCAACACTTCTTGGCCCGCGCAGAACAGCAGGGATCCCCACCGCGCGTATTGGCCAGCAGCGCGATTGATCTGATGCGTGCCTACACTTGGCCCGGAAATGTGCGCCAGCTTGAAAACGTTGTGCACCGTTTGGTTGTGACGTCTAGCAACGCCGAAATTCATCGCCCCGAAGTGGAACAAGTCCTTGGTTCGCAACCCGCGATCGAACCGTTGCAGACGGGATCGTCAGAAAAGCTGTCGGGTTCGGTTGCCCAACACCTTAAACGCTACTTCGATCTTCACGGCGGAACCCTGCCGCCAGCCGGCCTTTACCAACGGATTCTGCGTGAAGTGGAAGCCCCGCTGCTTGAAATCGCGCTAGACGCAACCTCCGGCAACCAAGCTAAATGTGCCGAGCTTCTTGGCATCAACCGCAATACCTTGAGAAAAAAGATCACGGAGCTGGATATCCACGTGACACGCCGCCGCAAAATGATGTAAAAGGGCAACATAACCGTGGCCCTCTGGCCCCACTTTGGGATCAGGGCAGGACCACATCAACAGGCGGTGGGCGAAGGGGTGTTAAAGAGCACCTGATAAGCCCTTGGTAAGTGGGGCATTTCGCGTGCAGCGATCCCTTATTGGTACAGCAATGCTGGCGTTTTCGCGCTGGCGCCGCAGACGTAGCGTTCGTAACGCTTCCACTGTGGTGCTAGTGGCGTTGGCTCCTGTTCTGGTGATCTTGACGATCACGGCCTTGCGTCCGCTTGATCAAACGGGCCGCACAGACGTTCTACGGCTGATCTTGCTGGCCGATATCATCTACGTTCTGATTATCGCGGCATTGGTTGCCTCACGCGTGGTGTCCATGATCGCGGCGCGACGCAATAAATCCGCGGGTTCGAGATTGCACCTTCGATTGACGGGCGTCTTCGGGTTGTTGGCCTTGATTCCGACGGTTGCCGTCGCGGTCTTTGCCGTTCTGACCATCAATATCGGGCTTGAGGGCTGGTTTTCTGAACGTGTTCGCAATGTTTTGGGTAATTCTCTGTCCGCCGCGCAAGCCTATGAAGAAGAACACCGCCAAGAGGTCGCCCGCGACGGCATTGCCTTGGCCGGATTTCTAAACACCGAACGCCTGCAGACATTCTTCATGCAAAGCGGCGAAGTCCGGCAGGCGCTTGCGCGGGTCCAGCCCCAAATAGAACGTGGGTTGACGGAAGTGTTCGTTCTGGATGCCGCTGGTGAAATTTGGGTGCGCGGGGAGCAATCATACGAATTCTACTTTGAACGCCCCGAGTTGGAGCAACTCACAGAAGCCCGCCAGCTCGGCATGCTCATTATCGAGGACTATTCCAACAACGAATTTCGCGCCTTGATCCCGCTCGAAGCCTTTAACGAGAAGTATCTTTACGTCACGCGCGAAGTAGATGGTGAAATTCTGTCTTTGCTGGACAACACGCAAGAAACTGTTTTGCTTTACGGTCAACTGGAGGACGAACGCGGGCGGGTCTTGTTCGAGTTTGGCCTTATTTACTTAGGCTTTGCGCTGATCCTTATCATCGCGGCAGTCTGGGTAGGTCTTTGGTTTGCGGAGCGTTTGTCACGCCCCATTGGACGCCTGGTTGGTGCCTCTCAGCGGGTTGGTTCCGGCGATTTGACCGTGCGCGTTCGCGAAGAAGATGGCGAAGATGAGATCGCGCAGCTGGGTCGTTACTTTAACCAAATGACCGAACAGTTGAGCACGCAACGCGAAGAGCTGTTGGACAACACGCGCCAGATCGAACGGCGTCGGCGCTTGTTTGATTCCGTTTTGTCATCGGTTCCGTCAGGCGTGGTTGGTCTGGACGAAGAGGGGCGTGTAACGTTCGTGAACCGCTCGGCGGGGCGTTTGCTTGAGGTGGATGGGGGCACACAGACAGCCTTATCAGTAGCCGTTCCCGAGTTCGCAGCGCTGTTTGATGAGATGACGTCAGAAGGCAAATCTGTGGTGCAGGGACAGGTAAACCTTGTTCGTGGCGGGAAACAAGAAAGCCTACTGGTGCGCATGTCCCACCGCTCGCGCGAGGATGACTCTCTGGAAGGCTATGTTGTTGCCTTTGAGGACGTGACCGATCTGGTGTCAGCGCAGCGTATGGCGGCCTGGGGCGATGTCGCACGTCGGATCGCCCATGAGATCAAGAACCCACTAACCCCGATCCAACTGTCGGCCGAGCGGATCAAGCGCAAATTTAGTAAGGAAGTCGAGGTTCCGGGTGATCTCGAGCAACTTACAGACGTTATCGTGCGCCAAACCAACGACTTACGGCGCATTGTTGATGAATTTTCGAAGTTCGCTCGAATGCCCGAACCTGACCGCCACGTCCATGATCTGGCAAATATTCTGCGCGATGCGGTGACACTGCAAGATGCGGGTCAGCCAGACGTGACGTTCAGCAGTGATATCCCTACGGGTGAGGTTTGGGCGGATCTGGACAGCACGATGATGTCTCAGGCGCTGACGAACCTGATTAAGAACGCAGGCGAAGCCATTGAAAGCTTGCGAGAAAAAGAACCTGGATTCAACATAAAACCGCAGGTCAAAATCGCGATGTCGCTGCGAAATGATGTTGCCGAAATTACCATTGCGGACAATGGGATCGGCCTACCAGAGGATCGCGCCAAGCTGTTTGAACCCTATGTCACGACGCGTGACAAGGGCACGGGGCTCGGCCTGCCGATCGTAAAGAAAATCATAGATGAACATGGCGGAACGCTGACGTTAACGGATGCGCCCGCATTTGATGGAGCAACGCGGTTTGGCGCGATGGCTGTCATCACACTTCCAATCCAGGCTGCCGCTGTGCAGCCGATAAAAGAAACTGCATGAGGACCACTGTTATGGGCGATATTCTGATTACCGACGATGAACGCGATATTCGTGAGTTGATTTCGGACATTCTAAAGGACGAAGGGTTCAGCACACGTTTGGCGGGGACGTCCGATGAATGCATGGCCCAGATCGAACAGGACACGCCCGCGCTGATGATCCTTGATATTTGGCTGAAAGACAGCCGGATGGACGGGATCGACATCCTCAAGCAGGTCAAACGGGATCACCCGGAGGTGCCTGTCGTGATCATTTCGGGTCACGGTAACATCGAGATCGCCGTCGCAGCGATCAAACAGGGTGCTTACGATTTCATCGAAAAACCCTTTAATATCGACCAGTTGATGGTTGTTATTCGCCGTGCAATGGAAACCAGCCGTTTGCGCCGTGAGAACATCGAATTGAAACGCACAGACGCTGCACCGTCCGAAATGCTCGGCGAAAGTGCTGCGTTCCGCACGTTGATCAGCCAGCTTGAGAAGGTGACCAAATCCAATGGGCGGGTGATGCTGTCTGGTGAGGGCGGCTCTGGCAAGGAAACCGCCGCGCGTTTCATTCACATCAATTCTGATCGCGCGGATATGCCGTTCGTGTCCGTGAATTGCGCGTCGATTGAACCGGACAGCATGGAAGAAACCCTGTTCGGGCGTGAAACCGAAGGGCGCGGTGTTGAACGTGGTCTCTTGGAAGAGGCCAACGGCGGGGTGATCTATTTCGACGGGGTCGCGGACATGCCGCTGGGAACCCAGACCAAACTGCTGCGTGTCTTGGTGGATCAAAAATTCCAACGCGTTGGCGGCGTGGACAAGGTGCAGGTAGATGTCCGCGTTATTTCGAGCACAAACAAAGACTTGCAGATCGAAATTGAAGCAGACCGTTTCCGCCAGGAACTGTATCACCGCCTGAACGTTGTGCCGATCCACGTGCCGAGCCTTGAGGAACGCCGCGAAGATATTCCGTTGCTGGCGGCACATTTCATTTCTGAACTGAATGCCTCTCAGGGGCTGATCGCCAGAGAGATCAGCGATGAAGCCGACGCCTTGTTGCAAACGATGCAATGGCCCGGCAATGCCCGCCAGTTGAAGAACGTGATGGAACGGGTTTTGATCCTTGGCGACGGCACAGGCCCGATCGAGGCCAAAGAGCTGCCAAATCAGAACGAAGGTCCATCCGAAGAAGGCCGCGTGTTGCTGTCAGGCAGTCTTGCGACCTTGCCATTGCGCGAAGCACGAGAGCTATTCGAGCGGGAATACCTGCTGACACAGATCAACCGATTTGGCGGAAATATCAGCCGTACGGCCAGCTTTGTCGGGATGGAACGGTCTGCTTTGCACCGTAAACTCAAGACCTTAGGGGTTGTCACGTCCAACAAGGCGGGGGCACGAGTAGCCTATGTTGAAGACGATGCAGACGCATAACCAGAGTTGACCGCTGTGACCTGTTCTGTCACCACAATCCAATTGCAACCATTCAAGGGTAACCCATGAAGGTCATCATTTGCGGGGCAGGTCAGGTGGGGTGGCAAATCGCCCGTCATCTCGCGTCGGAGCGAAACGACGTCACCGTCGTTGACAACAACCCCGAACTCGTCGCCCGCGCGACGGATACGCTGGATGTGCAAGGCATCGCCGGCTTTGCGAGTTATCCGGACATTCTGGAACGCGCTGGCGCGAACGACGCTGATATGATCATCGCTGCGACCCATTCCGATGAGGTCAATATGGTGACCTGTCAGGTGGCGCACTCGGTCTTTGCTGTGCAGCGTAAAATCGCGCGTCTTCGCGGTCAAAGCTATCTAAACGCGATCTACTCCGACCTTTATCGGCGCGACCATTTGCCGATTGATGTTGTGATCTCACCAGAGATGGAAGTCGCCGAGGCCGCGTTGCAACGTTTAGCGGCGCCTGCGGCCTTTGACACAGAACGGTTCCTTGAAGGTCAGGCGCAGTTGCTGGGGATCTCGATCGACGAGGATTGCCCCGTCATCAATACGCCATTGCGCCAGCTCAGCGATCTGTTTTCGACGCTGAAGGCCGTTGTTTTGAGCATCCGTCGCAATGGGGCGTTGTTTGTTCCGAGCGCAAACGATCAGATTTTCGCTGGTGATGAATGCTACGTCATGACCGAAAACAGTGACATGGCCCGCACCCTAGAGATTTTTGGCAAGACACAAGGGACTTTGGAACGGGTCGTTGTGATCGGCGGCGGCAACGTCGGCCTTGCTGTGGCCCGCGCCCTTGAGGCGCGCACAGAACGGGTTCGCGTTCGCGTTATCGAACGCAACCGCGAGATCGCAGAACATGCCGCGGATGCCTTGGAGAGGACGATTGTTCTAAATGGTGACGGGCTGGATTCTCGATTGCTGGAAGAAGCCAACATCAGCAGCGCCGATGCGGTGTTGTGTGTCACGGATGACGATAAGACCAACCTGTTGGCCGCAGTGCGCGCCAAGGGTCTGGGGTGCCCGATGGCGATCTGTCTGACCAATGATCCAACGTTGGTCCCACTGATGGGACCGCTGGACATCGACGCCTATATCAACCCGCGCGCAACCACCGTAAGCTCAATCCTGCGCCACATCCGCCATGGACGCGTCCGTGCGGTCTATTCCGTCGGTGATGCCGAGGCCGAGGTGATCGAAGCGCAGGTTCTCACGACAAGCCCGATTGCGGGCAAGCGTCTGCGTGACATTGATTTCCCGGAAGGGGTCTTGCTTGGTGGTGTTTTGAAAGCCGGCAAGATGCACAAGCCACGCGGTGATCTGCGCATTGAAGAGGGCAATGTTGTCGCCATCTTTGCCATGGCCAGCCAAGTGGCCGAGGTCGAGGCACTTCTACAAGTGTCCATCGACTTTTTCTAATGGCCGTGCGCGGGCAGGTGTCCAATGATTAAAGCGCTATTCAGGCGGCCGTTTTCCGTTGTCCTTATGGGGATTGGTGCGCTGGCGATGCTGGTGCCGTCTATCCATGCGTTCCTGATTGGCGACGACGCTGTCGGGCGTGCGTTTTTGCATTCATCGGTGCTATTTTTTGTCCTCGCCTTGTTCATCACTTTGGCAACGGCAAACTATACCCAGGGGCACCGATCCCGCGGGTATTTGATGTCACTTTTGGCCGCGTTTCTCGTGCTGCCGATTATGCTGGCCGTGCCCATGTATGAGGCCGTGCCGCAGATGAGGTTCTTTGAGGCCTGGTTTGAGGCTGTTTCCTCGATCACCACAACGGGGGCCACGCTTTATGACAGCCCACAGGATTTGCCACAGTCGGTGCATTTGTGGCGGGCGTTCTTGGGCTGGCTCGGTGGGTTGTTGATTTGGATCGCAGCGATCTCGATCCTTGCCCCCCTGAACATCGGTGGCTTTGAGGTCCGCGCCATGGGGACGGGCGATCGCACCTATGCACAGGTCGGGCGCGTCTCGGACCCATCAGAACGCTTGATCCGTTTCGGAGCGAAACTGATCCCCCTTTATACTGCATTGACGCTGATGCTCTGGCTGGTTTTGACCGCCACAGGCGAAGTGCCTTTTGTGGCCTTGTGTCACGCGATGTCTGTGCTGGCCACGTCAGGTATTTCACCGGTCGGGGGCGTCGTCTTTTCGCCGTCGGGTTTTTTCGGTGAGTTCATGATCTTGATTTTCATGGTGTTTGCCATGTCTCGGGTGTCGTTCTCTCGAGGGTTGTCAGGCCTGGAAATGAAGCCGCTTCACAAGGATAGCGAATTTAGGATGGCCCTAAGCCTGATCGGCCTTTTGACCTTGGTTCTATTCGTTCGACACGCATTGATCGCGTTTGAATCCGACGCCATCAATAGCGCGCAGGAAGCCGCCCGCGCCGTTTGGGGCGCGCTGTTTACGATCACCAGTTTCCTTACAACGACTGGATTTGAATCTGCCGATTGGTCAGCCACACGCAATTGGTCTGGGCTTGGATCACCGGGGTTGATGTTGGTCGGGCTGTCGCTGATCGGCGGCGGAGTGGCCACCACAGCAGGTGGGATCAAATTGTTGCGCGTCTATGCGCTCTGGAAACATGGCCAACGCGAAATTGAACGGCTGGTTCACCCGTCCTCCGTGGGTGGCGCTGGGGCCGAAGCCCGCCAAATTCGCCGCCACGGGGCTCAGATCGCATGGATCTTCTTCATGCTGTTCACCATCTCGATTGCCGCCGTGATGGTTCTATTGGCTCTGACTGGGGTGCAGTTTGAAACAGCAATGGTGCTGTCTGTCGCGGCCTTGTCGACCACAGGCCCCTTGGCCTCCATCGCGGGCGAGACGCCGATTTCTTACGCAGGTCTGCCCGATTTTGCCAAAGCCGTGCTGGCCCTTGCAATGGTTTTGGGCCGCCTTGAAGCCCTCGCAATCATCGCATTGCTGAACCCGGGGTTCTGGCGTCGCTGACACACTGCCTTTGCATCCTTATTTTTGGGGGTGGATGTTCAGAAGCCATCGCGACATAGTGCGAATGGATGGATGAAAAATGGCTGCAACGTCAGCCACAAGAACAATAAGGGACGGGGAATAAAATGGCCTCAGACAAAGCAAACCTGCAAGACGCATTCCTGAACAATGTGCGAAAAGCGAAAGTTCCGGTCACGATCTTTTTGATCAACGGTGTGAAACTGCAAGGCGTCATCACATGGTTTGACAGCTTTTGCGTGTTGTTGCGCCGCGATGGCCAAAGCCAGCTGGTTTACAAATCCGCGATCAGCACAATCATGCCATCAACACCGATCAGTCTTTATGACGGCGAAGAAGCCTAATCATGGGTGAGGAGCGGTCCGCGACGCGGGCTTTCGTTCTGCACCCCGAGATTAAGTCCGACCACATGCGCCGAGACGCTCAAGCGGCCCTTGATGAAGGGGTATCGCTGGCGCACGCGTTGCCGGAATTGGACGTTGTCGGGGCAGAAGTCGTTAGATTGCCAAAAGTCCATCCGGGGATGTTATTTGGCAAGGGCAAGATAAAAGAAATTGGCGACTGGCTCGAAGAGGCCGAGGCCGGCCTCGTTTTGATCGACGGCCCTGTTAGCCCTGTGCAGCAGCGAAACCTGGAGAAAGAGTGGGGCGTAAAGCTGCTCGATCGCACGGGTTTAATCCTCGAGATTTTCAGCGATCGTGCGCGCACCCGTGAAGGTGTGTTGCAGGTTGAAATGGCAGCACTATCTTATCAGCGGACACGTCTGGTACGGGCTTGGACCCACCTTGAACGCCAGCGCGGTGGTCTTGGATTTGTGGGTGGCCCCGGTGAAACCCAGATCGAGGCCGACAGACGCGCCATTGATCTACAACTGAACCGCTTGAAGAAATCCCTCGAGAAAGTGGTGAAAACCCGCGAACTGCACCGTAAGGCGCGCGCCAAGGTGCCATTCCCGATTGTCGCTTTGGTTGGCTATACGAACGCTGGCAAATCCACGCTGTTCAACCGTTTGACTGGCGCTAACGTCATGGCCAAGGACATGTTGTTCGCTACATTGGACCCAACCATGCGGCGCGTAGAACTCGAAAGCGGCGATGAGATCATCCTCTCGGACACGGTTGGCTTTATCTCTGAGCTGCCAACACAGCTTGTCGCAGCCTTCAGCGCCACGCTCGAAGAAGTTCTTGAGGCCGATGTCATCTTGCACGTGCGCGACATCAGCCATGCGCAGACGGACGCACAGAACCGCTCCGTTAAGTCAACGCTGCAACAGCTTAAGGTCAATCCGGACGTGCCGATGATCGAGGTGCTGAACAAGATCGACCTTCTGCCCGAAGAAGACGCCAACTACCTGCGCGCCACCAAAGGGTCAGACGCCACAACCTTCCCGATTTCGTCCCTGACAGGGCAGGGCCTTGATGCGCTTCTTGAAGAAGTCGCAAACCAACTCAAAGGCCAAACCCGCGAAGTCACCCTGACACTGGACTGGGCACAAGGCGGCGCACAAAGCTGGCTACAGCGCGAAGGCGTAATCCAATCTGAAACCCAAACCGACACAGGTTGGACATTGGACGTCCGCTGGACTCCAATCCAACAGGCTAAATTCGAAAAACAGTTCCCAGACGCCTTCAACGCCGCCTGATTGCCTTTGTTTCAAAAATACCTCGGGGAGCGCGAGGGGCTGGCCCCTCGCCGAATCGGATTGGCGCAGCCAATTCGATCTGGACCTCACCTATTGCGCAGGCCGCAAGACCGTGATGCCAACAGCACCACCGCGCGCCAAAGCGGGGTCCAGCGACATCGGAATAAATTCCCCACGCCGCCACAGATCCCCAAGGTCGTCGTAGTGCCGTGACAGGAAATGCCCGGATTGACCGGTCGACGTGATGAATACCGAACTGTCAGGGTCTGCGAAGTCATAAACACCTCGGTAGGCTGCGGCATGGACGTTCTGGAACGGATACTCTCCCTCGCCGCTGGTGCGACCACGCATCAAGGTGTTGTCTCCACCTGACGTCGATTGGCGAATGTTAACGAACCAATGCAAAACTGGCGCTTCACCAAGAACCGCGTGATCATGGGTGGCTTCATGCGCATCGCCCCAGCGCAGGGATTCCAATGCATCGCTGTGGTTCTCGGACACCCAGATCAAGGCATCATCTAACGCGATACGTGCAATATCGCTACAGGTCTCTGTCGGGGCGGATTGCAGGACGTCACACCAGACAGCGGCGCCATCTGTGTTGCGGAATACTCGTTCGATAAACAGTGGCTCCACATGGGTGAATTCACGCGACAACGGGCCCAGTTCATCGCGGATCAATCGATCCTGCAATGCACGCATCCAAGCAGAATACAGCAGCGGTTCAGGCAGATGTTCGTTCATCTCACCGTTCCATTCGCCCAGCAACGCAAGCGCATCTTGTCGTAAGCGTTCCGGCGTGCCATCTGGTGCGGCTTCGCCCGTAAACCAAAGGTCCGCGCCGATAAGCGGAAGGATAGACCGCGCGGTATAGCTTACCGTGTCCAACTGAGCCTCAATGAAACTATCGCGGGTGTGGACTTCGCGGGCCTGCATCAACAACCGCCAGCGATTGATCCGCTGGCTGTCGCCCCACATGAAACTGACGTGCGCAGGAAATGGTTCTTCCACAACTTTGTTGTTGGTGTTGCCGACAATGCCACCTGTTGGATCAATCCATTCAGGGTTTGTGTCATAGGGGCGGCGTCCGTTCCAACGATTTTGCAGCAGATAGCCATAGTGCGGCAGACGCCCTTGTGTAACGTGATCGGGGCTGCGGTTTGGCACATGCCCGATCAGTTTAAGCCCGACAGAATTGCGGTCCGCCAGCGTCAGCATCTGGCTTGGCGCGACATAGTCCTCCGCAGCGGCGATACCTGCTTCGACGTTTCGGGCGCGCATCAAGGCCATCGCTGCCTGAATTGTTGTGTCCTCGCCCGAAAGAGCCGTCCAACCCAAAGCCGTCACATGCCCAGCAGGGCGGATCGAGGCGAGGTCGTATTGGCTGGGCGGAAGAACGGGGCCGTTGACCGTCCATTGCAGCTGCAGCGTGACTGATGGCGCGTCCTTGATCCGGATGATGCTGTCACGCGTTTCAAAGGACGCCCAGCCCTCAGGGGTGCGGTATTGGCTGGCGTCGCTGGGGTTCACTTCCTCGATATAGATATCCTGATCATCAAGATAGCTGGAGGTAATCCCCCAACCAAGGTTCGAAGACCGCCCCAGCATCACAACAGGAACACCGGGAATGGTGCCGCCGATGACGCCACCCTCGGACAGTTCCAAACGTGCCAGATACCAGATCGACGGGGCCGTCAGGCCAAGGTGTGGGTCATTTGCCAGCAGGGTCGACCCTGTGGCAGAGCGGTTCACTCCCGCCGCCCAAGCATTTGACGCGCCAGCAAGACTGCGTGGCACAACGGGCGACAGAGGGTCAAACGCCATACGCGTGTTTGGGGTAAAAGACGGCACATCCGGCATCAGGCTTGCGTAATTCGGCAGCGCCGCAAGACCAGACCCCGGTGTAAGCGGTAGAATGTCATTCAACCGCTCATCATCATTCAATAGCAGAGAGGCACGTGCGCGCAGCACTTCTTCTTCGAGATGACTGCTCAGCTGCACAGCCATAAGTTTGATAATCGAAACGGAATCAGCAGGTTGCCAAGGCGCGATGGCATGGTTGAACATCCACATTTCCGGCGCGCCGCGCCCGCGCGCACCTGCATTCACCTGATTAATCCAAGCGTTCACACCGTCCGAATAAGCCCGCAAAGCGGCCTGCGTTTCATCGTCCAAAGCCTGCACAGAAGACTGGGACAGCGGATACAAATCAAGACGTCGGATCAGGCTGTCGATGGGCAGCGTGCGTTCCCCGAAAAGTTCTGACAATCGGCCTTGGGCCGTGCGGCGCAGCATCGTCATTTGCCACAGGCGGTCTTGGGCATGGGCCATGCCAAGCGCAAAGAACACGTCTTCGTCTGTTTCGCCAAAGATATGGGGCACATTGGCGTTGTCGCGCACGATTTCCACTGGCGCGCTAATGCCAGCAACTTCAACCGTGCCATCATAGTCGGGCAGGGATCGGGACGCGAAGTAATAGGCCAGCGCAAACGTCGCCACAGCCAACACAATCAACGCCGAAGCGAGCCGAATGAGCCATCGAAAAATTAACGCCATAGTCTGGTCCTTTGCCCTTAGGGGTGAGGTGAGGCGCGCAACTGGTTGACGCCCGCTAAGGGTCCGTTACCTATCTTCTAACAGCACTTCTTATGCAAGCAGGAGAGAGATCATGGCAGTAATCGCATTTTTGGGACTTGGGGTCATGGGTTACCCGATGGCAGGGCATCTGGTGAAGGCGGGTCACGACGTCACCGTCTATAACCGCACGACCGCCAAAGCCGAAGCGTGGGTCGCGGAAAATGGCGGTGCAATGGCCACAACACCAGCGGACGCGGCCAAGGGTGCGGATTACGTGATGTCATGCGTGGGCAATGACGATGACCTACGCGCAGTTTGCATTGGCGAAGACGGCGCGTTTTCGACTATGGCCAAAGGCAGCGTTTTCGTGGACCACACGACAGTGTCGGCCAAAGTCACCCGCGAATTGTATGACGATGCCGCAGCGCGTGGATTGTCGTTTGTTGATGCGCCAATCTCGGGCGGGCAGGCGGGGGCCGAAAACGGTGTGCTCTCTGTTATGTGTGGCGGCGACGCGGACGTCTATGCAGCCGCCGAGCCCATAATAGGCGCTTATGCCCGTGTCTGCCACCGGCTTGGTGACAGCGGTGCAGGCCAAATGACCAAGATGTGCAACCAAATTGCGATTGCTGGTTTGGTTCAGGGCCTGTCAGAAGCGCTCCATTTCGCCGAGCAGGCGGGTCTGGACGGGACTGCTGTCGTCGAAGTGATCAGCCAAGGGGCTGCGGGATCGTGGCAGATGCAAAACCGCTATCAAACCATGCTGGACGATAAGTTCGATCACGGGTTTGCAGTTGACTGGATGCGCAAAGACCTCGGCATTTGCCTTGATACTGCGAATGAAACCGGCGCGTCGCTTCCGGTGACGGCCTTGGTCGATCAATTTTACAAGGACGTGCAGAAACAGGGCGGCGGACGTTGGGACACATCGAGCCTTTTGAAACGTTTACGTGGTTTCAACTAAGCCAGAGTTTACGGCGTATGCAACCGCAGGCATGATCCGGTGGCGAAGTGTTCGACAGTTCCTTCGTCACCCACTGCCGATCCGATAAAATCAAACTTCCGATTGCGCAGCAGCACGAATGTGCCCGAGATTTCTCCACCAGAGGTTTTGAACTCAATCCGGTTGTCGAACCGTTCCATCGTCGTGCTTGTGCTTGTGCCAGGCATCTCAAGGCGCGGATTGCCATCTTCGTATTCAAGATAAACCACGAAGGAGTCCTCATCCTTGGTGCATTCATTGCCGGCGCAATAGCTGTCAAAGGTGCAGATATGATGCGGGTAGGCGGGGTTCCCAACCACTCCAAGGTCCTTTGGACCACCTGTTAGCATTGCAATGATTGCGAGCAGGACAATTACAATGACCATTACGACGGGAATCATGGTGTGACGTTTGTGCATTGGGTCCTCGTTAATCGGGTTCTAACAGTTACTATACAGACAATCGTGCCGCATGGGCACCACGTTCGCGATACGGTGTCGTATCATAATGCGCACGGTAACACTTGGAAAAATGGCTCGGCGAGGCAAAACCACACGCCAAGGCGACGTTGATCACCGACATATCCGTTTGCATCAACAGGTTGCGGGCCTTTTGCAGGCGCAATTCCATGTAATACCGCTTAGGCGAACGGTTCAGATAGCGACGAAACAGCCGTTCAAGCTGGCGCGTGGACATGCCAACATCTTTGGCAAGAATGCTGGGGCTGATGGGTTCTTCGATGTTGAGTTCCATCGCCTGAATAACACGGCTAAGTTTCGGGTGGCGCACACCAATCCGTGTCGGGATCGACAAACGTTGGGTGTCTTGGTCCGTGCGAATGGCGGAATAGATCTGTTGGTCTGCCACCGCATTGGCAAGTTCTTCGCCGTATTGATCGGCGATGATCTGCAAAAACAAATCAATGGAGGATGTCCCGCCCGCCGTCGTTAGGCGGTTCCCGTCCTTTACGAAAACAGATTTGGTCAGCTCAACCTCGAGAAACTCTTCAGTGAAACTGTCGTGGTTTTCCCAATGGATCGTGGCGCGTTTGCCGTCCAGCAAGCCCGCTTTCGCCAACGCAAAGGCCGCCGTGCACAAGCCGCCAATCGTCAGCCCACGCCGTGCCTCGCGGCGTAGCCAGTTCAACAGTTTCTTTGTGGTCGCGGTCTGAACGTCCCGTCCGCCACATATCATCACCGTGTCATCGCGATGTAGTTCATTCAGATCATCGTCAAGCTTGAAGACGGTCCCCGTGGAACAGACGGCGGTGTCGCCGCCTTCGCCAACAAGGCGCCAGCTATACAGCTCTTGGCCCGACATCTGGTTTGCCAGACGCAAACAATCAATCGCTGCCGCAAAAGACAGCATCGTAAATTGATCCAGCAGAACAAACACGAACCGGTGCGGCGCACCGCGTGTGGATTCTACATCAATGATATTGTGACGCTTCATATGGCTGCCAATCCGATTCAGATAAGAATGCTCACCACCTTTCGCTTGGCGGATCAAGCGAATTGAATCACGAAATCGTCCAAAGCTGTCGCTTTTTGTCATTGGACCTTATCCACAGCTTCGTTATAAGCGGGGCTGGTATCGCTAACGAGCCAATAGAAACTTAACTTGCGGAGCAAGAACATGACGGACTGGAAAAAATCTGACTGGCGCAACAAGCCCCGGGTTCAGATGCCCGACTATACCGACGCTGCGGCACTCGCCGCTGTTGAGGAAAAGTTGGCAAGCTATCCACCGTTGGTTTTTGCAGGCGAAGCACGCCGTCTTCGCGCCGAATTGGCAGATGTGTCCCGTGGGGATGCATTCCTGTTGCAGGGCGGCGATTGCGCCGAAAGCTTTGCAGCGTTTCAGGCCGACCCGATCCGCGACACATTCAAAGTGATGTTGCAGATGGCAATGGTGCTGACATACGGCGCCAAAGTGCCTGTCGTAAAAGTCGGCCGCATGGCTGGGCAATTCGCCAAGCCGCGCAGCGCAAACACCGAAACCATTGATGGCGTGGAACTGCCAAGCTACCGCGGTGACATCATCAATGAGTTGGACTTCACACCAGAAGCCCGCATCCCGAACCCTGAAAAGATGCTGCAGGCCTACACGCAGGCCG
The DNA here is from genome assembly GCF_018861045.1 of Octadecabacter sp. B2R22. Classification (GTDB taxonomy): domain Bacteria; phylum Pseudomonadota; class Alphaproteobacteria; order Rhodobacterales; family Rhodobacteraceae; genus Octadecabacter. The sequence continues at coordinate 663,994 of NZ_JAHKQJ010000007.1, read as the reverse complement.
CAGGCACGCTGAATCTGTTGCGCGCGTTTTCTACGGGTGGGTATGCGGATGTGCATCAGGTGCACGGCTGGACGCTGGGCTTTACCGGCGCACCAGAGGCCGAAAAGTACCGCGCTATCGCTGAACGGATTTCAGACACGCTGGACTTCATGGAAGCCGCTGGTCTGACGTCTGATCAAAACCACGAGCTGAAGACAGTCGACTTCTACACCTCTCACGAGGCGCTGTTGCTGGAATACGAAGAGGCGCTGACGCGTCTTGATTCTACATCCGGTAAATGGCTGGCTGGTTCCGGTCACATGATCTGGATCGGCGATCGCACACGTCAGCCAGACGGTGCGCATGTTGAATTCTGTAGCGGCGTTCAGAACCCGATTGGCCTAAAGTGTGGTCCGACAATGACATCTGGCCACCTCAAGGCGTTGATGGCGAAGCTGAACCCAGAAAACGAAGCAGGCCGTTTGACGCTGATCGCACGTTTTGGTGCGGGCACTGTGGGCGAACACCTGCCACGCCTTATCAAAGCCGTTGAAGAAGAAGGCGCCAAAGTTGTTTGGACCTGTGATCCGATGCACGGCAACACGATTAAGTCGTCGTCTGGTTATAAGACACGTCCATTCGAATCCGTTCTTCGCGAAGTTCGTGAATTCTTTGGGGTTCATAACGCCGAAGGCACGATCCCGGGTGGCGTTCACTTTGAAATGACAGGTGCAGACGTAACAGAATGCACGGGGGGTGTTCGTGCGGTCACGGATGAAGATCTGTCAGCGCGTTACCACACAGCATGTGATCCACGCCTGAACGCGTCCCAATCTCTGGAACTCGCGTTCCTAGTTGCCGAAGAACTGTCCGCGCGACGCAATAAGGTGAAAGCCGCACAGACTGCGTAAGGTCAATCTACGGATTAGAAACAACAAGGCGGAGGGCAGGACTGTCCCCCGCCTTTTTTCTGTCTGTTGTGACGCCCTTTGACGGCAGAAGACTTGGGCGGTGAGGAGGCTTGTCAATGGTCGAGTTTGACACGACCGCACGTAGCCCATGTGCTGGCACGAACCGTGGTTCTGCATCATCACAAATCGCAAAACGACGTCCTCCAATGCCGCGAATGCCGCTCATGACAAGCACACCCAAGGCACGGCTGACGCCCCCATGTTCATCGCGCAACGGCAGCATCAGGATTTTACCCTTGAGCAATGGCTGACCCACCGCGCGCGGCGCTTCGAGGTTCAGTTCCATCAACCCAGGGGAGGTGAACACAGCTTCCAAATGCAGCCCCAAAGCCCCCCGTGATTGTGGAACAAAGGCTGTGGTTATGGGCAGGCCGCGAGGTTCAATACCGATCAGCCGACCGATATTGCGGCCCGCAACGCGGAAACGTGCAACACCAGGCGCCACCCGTTCGAGGATGAAACTGTTTTCCAAAAGACCACCCATCTCACTTGGATCCACGTCCTTGCGCAACGGGACGCCATTGTGACGCGGCAGAGAGGCCCAATAAGTCTCCAGCTCGTTCAACTCTGTTGGATTGGTCATCAAGACACCTTTCTCATGATCGGCAAACGCGGACTGGTGGCTGTTTTTGTCGAAGAAAGCACTCATTATGAAAAACCCTTTAGTGTGGTGTCGTATTTTCGCGGCGATCTTGATTGACCCGCTTGCCCTATTCTTTTGACACATTCGCGCCTTAATTACTCTAAACAAAGTCTTAACAGGTTAACCGGTTAACGAAATCGCACTGGTTTTTCAGGGGCCAGAACCGCGCTGCTCTTGCTCAAGTGTGAACTTTGCCTTTAGGTGCAAGGACATACCGAAAAGGGGACAGCTGTGATCCGATCCATGACTGCATTTGCAACTCTGCAAGGACACGCCGATGGCGCATCTTGGACGTGGGACGTCAGAAGTGTGAATGGTCGCGGGCTCGATATCAAAGTGCGCGTACCAGATGGAATAGACGGGCTTGAGGCCAAGGTTCGTGCGGCGGTTACCAAGGCTGCGACACGCGGAAACGTCACAATCGGGCTGCGACTGGCGCGCGAACAGGCAGACGGGGCCTTGCAGATTGATCCTGCACGCCTTGATCTTATCCTTGAGGCGTTAGACGCAATTCAAGACCGCGCCTTTGATAAAGGAGTCACATTGGGCCAGCCAACAGCGGCGGATGTATTGGCCCATCGCGGGGTCCTTGTGGCGGCGCAAACGGATATAAACGTCGATTTTGCTGCCCCGGTGTGGGCGGACTTTGAAGCCGCATTGAACGCCATGATCGAAATGCGTGAAGTCGAGGGCGGATCGTTGTTGTCGGTTATAACGGCACAAGTGGATCAGATTGAAACGCTGACCGCGCAGGCGGTTGAAGCCGCCAAATCCCGCAGCGAAGCGATAAAGATACAGATGGCCAAGGCGCTTGGCCGCATCATGGAAGACGCAACCGGCGCAGACCCTGATCGTGTGGCCCAAGAATTGGCGTTGATCGCCGTGAAATCTGACATCACCGAAGAAATCGACCGCCTTGGTGCGCATGTTCATGCCGCGCGCGATCTGCTGGCCGCAGGCGGGCCATGTGGACGCAAGCTCGATTTTCTGACGCAAGAATTCAATCGCGAAGCCAATACATTGTGTTCCAAGGCGCAAGATGTTGCACTGACCCAGATCGGTCTTGCGCTTAAGGCTGTGATCGATCAACTGCGCGAACAAGTTCAAAACGTGGAGTAACTGCATGACGCGGCGTGGCCTACTAATCATCCTTTCATCGCCATCGGGCGCAGGAAAATCGACCCATTCCAAACGGTTACGGACTTGGGACCCGACGATTGAATTTTCTGTGTCCGCGACCACGCGTAACCCACGCGACGGCGAAGAGGACGGCAAGGACTATCATTTCCGCACCGAAGAACAATTCCGCGAACTTGTCGCAGATGGTGAAATGCTGGAACACGCCCATGTTTTCGGGAACTTTTACGGATCGCCCAAAGGGCCTGTTAAGGCGTCCATCGATGCGGGGTGTGATGTGTTGTTTGATGTGGACTGGCAGGGCGCCGAGCAGATCAAGGATTCATCGCTGGGCCAACACGTCCTAAGCGTGTTCTTCCTTCCGCCCTCCATTGCCGAATTACGCCGCCGTCTGGAAACACGCGGGCAGGACGACAAAGAAACCATCGACAAACGCATGACCCAAAGCTGGGACGAGATCAGCCACTGGCGGTCTTATGACTACGTATTGGTCAATGATGATCTGGACGCCACAGAAGCGCGCTTGCGCACCATCGTCGAAGGCGAACGTCAACGCCGCGATCAGCAGCCTGATTTGGCAGACCACGTACGTTTGTTACATGACGAGTTTACAAATGGCCTCAAGCAGGGCCGATAAGCGGAGGCAATAATGCTCTATGAATTGGACGGCCATGCGCCGGATGTACATACAAGCGCGTGGATCGCGCCGGGTTGTCATGTCATTGGTGATGTCGCGGTGCTTGATCTGGCATCTATCTGGTTTGGCGCGACACTGCGTGGTGATAACGAACGCATCACAGTCGGTGCGGGCAGCAACATTCAGGAAAACAGTGTCCTTCACACAGACATGGGGTTTCCGATGGTGATCGGCACCAATTGCACGATTGGCCATAAGGCGATGCTCCATGGCTGCACCATCGGCGATAATTCATTGATCGGGATGGGCGCGACTGTTCTGAACGGCGCTGTAATCGGCAAAAACTGTCTAATCGGGGCAGGGGCGTTGGTTACCGAAGGCAAGGTCATTCCTGACGGGTCTTTGGTCATGGGAATTGGCAAAATCGTGCGCGACCTTGACGGCCCAGCCATTCAAGGGCTGACGGCATCCGCACTTCATTATCAAGAAAATGCCGCGCGGTATCGCGCAGGACTGAAGGAAATACCGCATGGCTGAGACACCAAAATCCCTCGCTCGGCGCCCAGAGTGGCCGAGTTCTGTTTCACGCCCGGTGGCGACACCATTGCAGCCAAGTGTTGTGTATTCTTCCCCAGATCCGACCGCTTTGGATAAGCAATATGCCGAAGGCACTGGATATACCTATGCCCGCGAAGGCCACCCAAACGCGACCGTTCTGGCGCAAAAGATCGACATGCTCGAAGGGGTTGAGGGCGGGATCGTCAACGGATCAGGCATGGCGGCGGTGTCTACCGTGTTGTTTGGGTTGTTAAAGTCCGGCGATCACGTGATCGGTGCGGATCAGCTTTATGGGCGCACCTTGCGTTTGATGACACAAGACTTGCCACGCTTTGGCATTGAAACAACATTGGCGGACCCAACGGATGCAGCGTCCTTTGAGGCCGCGATCCGGCCCAACACCCGCATGATGATTGTTGAGGTGGTGTCGAACCCGACCATTCGCATCGCCGACATGGAAGGCATTGCAAAAATCGCCAATGAGCGCGGTATCTTATTGATGGTCGACAACACCTTTACCACGCCGCGCGGGTATCGCCCGTTTGATCACGGCGCAGATATTGTGGTGCATTCGGTGACAAAACTGTTGGCGGGGCATGCAGATGCGACGCTCGGGTATGCCGTTGCGAAAGACCCCGCCTTGAACGAGGCGATCTACATCGCCAACACCACATTTGGCATGACGGCCAGCCCGTTTGATTGCTGGTTGGCGGAACGCGGCCTGCAAACATTTGAAATCCGATATGACCGCGCAGAGGCCACGGCCACAACTTTGGCGGAAGCATTAGCGGACGTAAAAGGCGTGAAACGGGTGTTCCACCCAAGCCGCAACGATCACCCCGACCACAATCGCGCCCTTCAAATTCTGGGGAACCGCCCCGGCAACATGCTGTCTATTGAAATCGAAGGCGGGCGTGCGGCGGCGGATGCTATGACACGGGCAGCGCCCGAGCTGCCTTTTGCGCCGACATTGGGCGATGTGGGCACGACGCTAAGCCATCCTGCGTCTTCATCCCACCGAGCGCTTACGCCAGAGGCGCGCGCGGATCTGGGCATCTCGGAGGGCTTCTTTCGGATCTCCGTTGGCCTTGAAGACCCGGATATGTTGATCGCCGAATTCACCAAGGCGATCACCGAGAGCCAAAAGGTCTAGGCGCGCGTCATGATTGACACCCATGCCATGGTCAAAGCGCTCCCCAACCCAGTCATCTTGGTTGGGCCCGATGGGAGGTTGGCCTGCGCGAATAATCCTGCGATGAGCTTGCTTGGCACGGATGCGACGGGTTGGTCCTATGTGACGGCGCTGCGCCAACCAGCCATTCTGGAAGCCATTGAAATCTGCCTGTCCGGCATTGGCAGCCCTGTGGTGCGCTACACCAGCAATGACGGCGCACGTGACACGCTTTGGGATGTTTCAGTAACACCGCTGAGCCTTGAGCATGACGGCGGGCTTGGTGGATTTTCGGCCTTGATGAGCTTTACGGATACAACGGCCCAGTCGGATGCCGATGAAAAGCGCCGCGAGTTTGTGGCCAACGTCAGCCATGAACTTCGCACCCCTTTGACATCGCTGGTTGGGTTCATTGAAACCCTGCGCGGCCCCGCCAAAAATGACCCCGCAGCACAAGATCGGTTCCTTGCGATTATGGAACAAGAAGCAGGTCGAATGCATAGGCTGGTTGAGGATTTGCTGTCCCTAAGCCGAGTTGAGGACCTTGAGCGGATCAGGCCAACGACGAAAGTGGTTTTGAACCAATTGGCCAAAGACATCGTAGCAGGACTGGGGCCGGTCGCCGCCCCCCAGAACGTTGAGTTGGTCGTCGATGTTCCAGATCAAGACATCGAAGTTCTTGGGGATTGGGATCAACTGGCACAGGTTCTGCGCAACCTTGTTGAGAACGCGATCAAATATGGAGGCGAAGATCGCACTGTAACGGTTCAACTGAGCACGCCGAGCAAGCAAACCGCCAAATTGAGCGTGATTGATCAGGGCGAGGGAATCCCTAACCACAACATCGCCCGCCTGACCGAACGCTTCTACCGAGTCGATTCTCATCGCGGGCGCGATAAAGGCGGGACTGGGCTGGGTTTGGCCATCTGCAAACATATTATCACCCGTCACAGGGCACGTTTGCGTATCACCAGCACATTGGGGCAAGGGTCTGAATTTGCGGTATTATTCCAGATGGTGACGGACAATTCCTGACCCGAATAACGGCCGACCTTCGACTGTCACATTACTTTTACATAAGTGTCACAAAAGCGTTTTGCAGCGCCAGTAGTCAACGCCCTGTAAGTCCCGCGACAAGCGTGGGGCGACATCGAAAATCACTAGGAGTGACACATGTCCTTTCTCAAACTGACCGCCTCTACATTGGCCGTCGCAGCCGTCTCCGCTACATCCGCAGCAGCACGTGACAACGTCCAGATCGCTGGCTCGTCTACAGTTCTGCCATATGCGTCCATCGTCGCAGAAGCATTCGGCGACAACTTTGATTTCCCAACACCGGTTGTTGAATCTGGCGGCTCTTCTGCTGGTCTCAAGCGCTTCTGTGAAGGCGTTGGCGAAAACACAATCGACATCGCGAACTCTTCCCGCCCGATCCGTCAGTCCGACATCGATCTCTGCCTTGAGAACGGCGTGACAGACATCATCGAAGTTCGTATCGGTTATGACGGCATCGTATTTGCGTCCCAGATCGACGGCCCTGACTACTCCGCGTTCGAACCAGCTGACATCTTCAACGCACTTGGCGCGACTGTTCTGGTTGACGGCGAAGTTGTTGCAAACCCGCACACACAGTGGGCTGATTTCAACGCTGACCTGCCAGCTGAAGACATCGTCGCCTTCATTCCGGGCACAAAGCACGGCACACGTGAAGTGTTCGAAGACAAAGTTCTGATGGTTGGTTGTGAAACAACTGGTGCGTTTGATGCGATGATCGCATCCGGCATGTCCGAAGACGACGCTGAAGATGCATGCATCGAAGTGCGCGGCAACGGCATCACAGTCGACATCGACGGTGACTACACAGAAACACTTGCACGTATCGAAGCGAACCCGAACGGTATCGGCGTTTTCGGTCTGGCGTTCTACGAGAACAACACAGACACACTGCAAGTTGCGACAATGTCTGGCGTAACACCAGAAACAGCGACAATCGCATCCGGCGAATACCCTGTATCTCGCCCATTGTTCTTCTTCATCAAGCAAGCGCACATCGGCGTTATCCCTGGTGTGAAAGAATTCGCTCAGTTCTTCATCGCTGACGAAGTTGCTGGCCCATCAGGCCCACTTGCTCAGTACGGTCTGGTATCCGACCCAGAACTGGCTGCGACACAAGCGGCTGTTGAAGCAGAAGAAACACTGGAAATCCAGTAAGCGTTCCGAAACATGGGTGGCCCGATCATTTGGGCCACCCAACCACCTGAACAACCGAAAGACAGACGATTGTCTGCGTGCCCGAAAGCGGGCACAAGCCGTGCCGGGGGGCACAGAATATGTCATTGATCTTGATCGTCAGCATTGTCATCGCTTTAGCAGTCATCGGCTATGTCTTAGGGGTGCAACGTGCCGTTTCATCTGCGGACGGGGATCAACGCATCCTTCACTCGCTTAAGGGGTACTACGGCCAGAACGTCGCGTTGACGGTTCTTGTGCCATCCCTGCTGGTTCTCGCGATCTGGGCGATTGCACAACCTTTGTTGATCGATCAGTCCGTTTCCGGACTTTTGAATTTAGAGGATAGCCGCGCGCAATCCTTGGCCATGGCCGATGTGCGGCGTGTCGCCGAAGGGCTCGACACCGCCATCGCCCAAGGCGCGCTGACCTCTGATGCCGCCGCCAACATGGACGCTGAAACAACTGATGTGCGCGACCTTCTGGGCGACATCGGTGTTGCTGTCGGGTCTGACGTCACACCCGAAACACTTAACGCGGCGCAACGCTATCGCGGTCTGTCCAACACAGGAAGCTGGGCGCGCGGATTTGTTGTGCTGGCAATTGCGCTGGCGGGATTTGCCTTTGCCCTTAGCCGCATCACCAAAGATTTCCGCGCCCGCAACATTGTTGAACGTGGTGTGCTGGTTCTGCTCATCGCGGCCGCATCTGTCGCCGTGCTTACGACCATCGGTATCGTGCTGAGCTTGATCTTCAACACCATCAACTTTTTGCAGGCCTATCCGGCTGCTGACTTCTTCTTTGGAACCCGCTGGGAGCCGAGCTTTTCTGGCCGTGGCGGTTCATCAGAACTGGGTTTCTTGCCGCTGATCTGGGGCACGATGTTTATCTCGATCATTTCCCTGATCGTCGCTGTGCCGCTCGGGTTGTTTTCAGCGATCTATCTGTCTGAATACGCGTCGCCACGTGTGCGTTCGATTGCCAAACCCATGCTTGAAATCCTCGCGGGTATCCCGACCATCGTCTACGGTCTGTTTGCTTTGCTAACCGTCGGGCCGCTTTTGGTCAGCGCCTTCGGTCAGGGCGGGTTCTTTGGTGTGGATTGGATGTCTGGCGGTACCGCCGCAATGACGGCTGGTTTGGTCATGGGCATCATGTTGATCCCCTTCGTGTCCTCGCTGTCAGATGACATTATCAACGCCGTGCCACAGGCGATGCGTGACGGGTCCTACGGACTGGGCGCCACGCAAAGTGAAACGATCCGCCAGGTCATCATTCCTGCTGCGCTACCTGGCATCGTCGGTGCGATCCTGTTGGCCGCGTCGCGCGCCATCGGTGAGACCATGATCGTGGTGCTTGGGGCAGGGGCCGCAGCGAGCCTTTCTCTCAACCCGTTTGAAGCCATGACAACCGTGACCGCCAAAATCGTCAGCCAGCTGACAGGTGACGGTGAATTTAACAGCCCTGAAACGATGGTGGCCTTTGCGCTGGGGATGACGCTGTTTGTGATCACTCTCTGCCTGAACGTCTTCGCGCTTTATATCGTTCGTAAATATCGGGAGCAGTACGACTAATGACTGATCTTTCTTCTACAGAACCCAAGGCACACCGTTCTTTGAAGGTCGCGGACGCCCGCACCAAAAAGCGCAACGCGGCTGAAAAACGCTTTCGCGCCTACGGGATCGTTGCCATCGCGATTGGCGGCTTGTTCCTACTGGCTCTGACCTACAACATTCTGAAAGCGGGCCTTCCAGCCTTCACGCAGTACGTTGTCGAACTTGAAGTCACATTGACCCAAGATGAATTTGACGCCGCCGAAAGCCAAATGCTAAAAACAGCGGCCTACACGGACATCTTTATCGGCAACTTTGAAGCCAACCTCGCAGAGCGAGGCGTTGCAGTGCCATATGACGCCGACGCGATTGAACGCCTTCTTGGTAAGGTCGGCGGCGACATCCGCTCTTATTACCGCGAAAACCTTGATGACATTGGCCAACCTGTCACGTTCCAACTGCAAACATCATCTCGTGTTGAGGGCTACTTTAAGGGCCGCGTAAACCGAGACACGATTGTCGACAGCCGGTTCTTAATGGGATCTGATCTCGATATTGTGGACGCGTTGCGCGATTCTGGGGTTCTCACATCTCGGTTCAACTGGGACTTTATCACCGGCAAGGATTCTGGTGTGGACAACCCAGGCGGCGCTGGGATCGGCGCATCTGCCATCGGGTCGTTGTTTATGATGTTGGTGGTCTTGTTCCTAAGCCTGCCAATCGGTGTTGCGGCATCTATCTACCTAGAAGAATTCGCACCTAAGAACCGATTGACCGATCTGGTTGAGGTGAACATCTCAAACCTTGCTGCGGTGCCGTCAATTGTGTTCGGTATTCTGGGCCTGTCAGTGTTCATTCAGTTCGCGCATTTGCCGCAATCCGCGCCTTTGGTGGGGGGACTGGTCCTGACACTGATGACATTGCCAACGATCATTATTTCCACCCGCGCGTCTTTGAAATCTGTGCCGCCGTCCATCCGTGATGCGGCCCTCGGGATTGGCGCGTCGAAGATGCAGTCGGTGTTCCATCACGTCCTGCCTTTGGCGATGCCGGGCATCCTGACGGGGACGATCATCGGGTTGGCGCAGGCCTTGGGCGAAACAGCGCCGCTGTTGCTGATCGGGATGGTAGGCTTTGTGGCCCGTGAATACCCTGACGGTGTCGTCAGCGGCTTTATGGACCCGAACTCGGCCATGCCAGCACAGATTTACACATGGGCCGCACGGGCTGATGTTGGGTTTTACGAAAAAGCATGGGGCGGTATCATCGTTTTGTTGATCTTCCTCCTTTTGATGAACGCGCTAGCCATCTTCCTGCGCAAAAAATTCGAGCGCCGGTGGTAAGCAGATGAAGGATACGAGCCTAATGACCGACTACAAAATCTCCGCCAAGGGTGTCCAAGTCTACTATGGCGACACCCACGCAATCAAAGACGTGGATGTCGACATCGAAGACAAAACCGTTACGGCGTTTATCGGCCCGTCAGGGTGTGGCAAGTCCACCTTCCTTCGGACGCTGAACCGCATGAACGACACGATCGACATCTGTCGCGTTCAAGGTGACATCCGGATTGACGGGGAAGACATCTACGACTCTGCGGTCGATCCGGTGCAGCTGCGCGCCAAGGTCGGCATGGTGTTTCAGAAACCAAACCCGTTTCCGAAATCGATCTATGACAACGTCGCCTATGGTCCGAAAATTCACGGGTTGGCGCGCAACAAAGCCGAACTTGACGAGATCGTCGAAAGCTCTTTGCGCAAGGCCGCGCTTTGGACCGAAGCCAAGGATCGCTTGAATGCCCCCGGCACGGGCCTGTCAGGGGGGCAACAGCAACGTTTGTGTATCGCCCGTGCCATCGCCACAGCACCAGAAGTATTGTTGATGGATGAACCCTGTTCTGCGCTGGACCCGATTGCGACGGCTCAGGTCGAAGAGCTCATCGATGAGCTGCGCCAATCTTTCAGCGTCGTGATCGTGACCCACTCGATGCAACAGGCCGCCCGAGTGAGCCAGAAGACGGCCTTCTTTCACCTCGGCAATTTGGTTGAGTACGGCGAAACAGATAAGATTTTCACCAACCCAGAAGATCCACGGACGGAAAGCTATATTTCCGGCCGGATCGGGTAAGGAGCAAACGCTATGAACGAGCATATTTCATCCGCATTCGATCGCGACCTCGAAAATATTCAAGCCCAGATTATGAAGATGGGTGGCCTTGTGGAACATGCCATCCTCGAAGGGGCAAAGGCGTTGGAGCAGCGCGATGCAGCCCGTGCCGATATCGTGCGCAAAGGCGACAAAGCCATTGATGCGCTAGAAGAACAGATCAATGAAGACGCGGCACGCACCATCGCATTGCGCGCGCCTGTGTCTAAGGATTTGCGCACGTTGCTGTCAGTTCTCAAACTTGCAGGTTCGCTGGAACGGGTTGGCGACTACGCCAAAAACATGGCCAAACGGACACCAATCATCGCCGATATGTCGCCGCTCAACGGCACCGATGCCGCCCTGCGCCGGATGAGCAAGGAAGTACAATCCATGCTGAAGGACGTGCTGGACGCCTATGTGCGCCGTGACGTTGATCTGGCCGAAAGCGTGCGTCAACGCGACCTTGAGGTGGATCAGATGTATAACGCGCTGTTCCGCGAATTCCTGACTTTCATGATGGAAGACCCGCGCAACATCACGGGTTGTATGCACTTACACTTCGTCGCGAAAAACGTTGAACGGATGGGCGACCTTGTCACAAATATGGCCGAGCAAGTGATCTATATGGTCACCGGTGAAATGCCCGATGAAGAACGCCCCAAGTTGTCCAGCACCGCGATCCAGTCGGACGTATAAGACCATGACCCAACCTCATATTCTGATCATTGAGGACGAACCGGCACAGCGCGAGGTCTTGCGCTATAACCTCGAGGCCGAGGGCTACCGTGTCAGTTCCGCCAGTGATGGTGAACAGGGCCTGCAGATGGTCCCTGAGGACGTGCCTGATGTCATCGTGCTGGATTGGATGATCCCCCTGGTGTCGGGCATCGAGGTTTGCCGACAGTTGAAGGTCAACAAAGATACGCAGTCTATTCCGGTGATTATGCTGTCGGCCCGTTCCGAAGAAGTCGATAAAGTGCGAGGTCTTGAAACTGGCGCGGATGATTACGTTACCAAGCCCTATGCTGTTGCAGAACTCATGGCGCGGGTGCGTACGCAATTGCGCCGTGTGCGCCCATCATCGGTGGGCCAGATGCTGACCTACGAAGACATCACCTTGGACAGCGAGACCCACCGGGTGACCCGTGGCGATACGGATTTGAAACTCGGGCCGACCGAATTTCGCCTGCTGACCACGTTCATGGAAAAACCGGGCCGTGTCTGGAGCCGTGAGCTGTTGTTGGATCGTGTGTGGGGCCGTGACATCTACGTCGACACCCGCACCGTAGACGTACACATTGGACGGCTGCGCAAGGTTTTGACGTCAAACGGCGGCCAAGATCCACTGCGGACCGTCCGCGGCGCGGGCTACGCGCTCGGCTAGGATTGATCGGCAGCGCGTTCATCCGCGCGTGCCTTGATGGATGTCGCCCGTGAGATGAGCGAGGCCGTGATCACCCCAATCGTCACCAGCGCGATCATGATCGTCGAGAGCGCATTGATTTCAGGTGTCACACCAAGGCGCACCGCTGAGAAGATGCGGATCGGCAGGGTGGTTGATGACGGGCCTGATGTGAATGACGCGATAACCAGATCATCCAACGACAGCGTAAACGCCAAGAGCCAGCCAGACACAACGGCAGGCATGATGATCGGCAGTGTCACACTGCGAAAGGCATCAAAGGGCGTACAGCCAAGATCGAGCGCGGCTTCTTCTAGGGATCGGTCAAAGCTCACCAAACGTGAAGTGACAACGACACTGACGAAACACATCGCAAAGGTGGTGTGTGCCAGCACAATAGTGACCACGCCACGGTCCAAACCAATGGCGATAAAGAACAGCAATAGCGACAGACCTGTGATGACTTCGGGCATCACCAATGGCGCGTAAATCATACCAGAAAACAGCCCGCGCCCACGAAATGGGCCAGATCGTACCATGATATAAGCGGCCATTGTCCCAAGCACCGTCGCAAAGGTCGATGACCAGAATGCCACTTTTATCGTCACCCAAGCGGCATCAAGGAACTGTTCGTTCTGCAACAGCTCTCCATACCATTTGGTGGAAAAACCCGCCCATACAGTCACCAGTCGGCTTTCGTTGAACGAATAGATAATCAGGATCAGCATCGGCAGGTAGAGGAACGCAAAACCGAACGTAAGCGCCGTGGCGTTGAACCAAGAGAACTTCCTCATTGATCTGTCTCCTCTTGATTGCGCTGGAACAGCACGATGGGGATGATCAGGATCAGTAGCAGGATGACGGCAACAGCACTCGCCACTGGCCAGTCACGGTTGTTAAAGAACTCTTCCCACAGAACCTTACCAATCATCACAGTGTTGGATCCGCCTAACAGGGACGGAATAACGAATTCGCCCAAAACGGGAATGAAGACGAGGAAACATCCCGCGATGATGCCCGGTTTCGAGAGAGGCGCTGTGACGAGCCAAAAAGCAGACAGTGCCGAGCAGCCCAAGTCTTCTGCGGCTTCGATCAGGCTGTCATCCATCTTTTCAAGCGCGGCATAGATCGGCAGCACCATGAACGGCAGGTAGGTATAAACGATGCCGATATAGACGGCGATATTGGTGTTCAGGATTGTCAGGGGTTCGCCAATGATACCCGCACTCATCAGCATCTGATTGAGGTAGCCTTCTTTGCTGAGAATGCCGATCCACGCATAAACACGGATCAGGAACGACGTCCAAAAGGGCAGGATCACCAACATCAATAGCGTCGGACGCCAATGTTCAGCAGTGCGCGCCATCGCATAAGCAATCGGATAGCCGATCAACAGTGTAAAGAAGGTCGAGATAATCGCGATCTTGAGCGATGACAGATAGGCCGCGAAATACAAGAAATCAGGAATATCGACAAAGCTGGATAGGGCAGGGAACAAGAAACTGAGAACCGCCACCAGCAAAGCTACATTAACCACCGCGACTGCAAGCGCCGTCAGCGCCCCAGCCGCACTGTCAAAAAGACCCGAGCGCGCATCGCCCATCATGGCCTTTTTAGCGCGTGGGTAGACGATCCGAAACATCCCGATCAACGCGACAAGCCCGACGAACGCCGCAAATACCGCGCCCGCACCGATGAACGCGTAGTTTTCCAAATCAAGCCCCGCCAGCATGCTCCAGAACCCATCCTTCAACGTCGGCGTGTAAGGCGGAATGGCCAGCGCAATATCCGAGAGCGAAATCTTCAGAACGATGCCAAAGGGAACCAAAAACAGCAGAAATAACCAGCTATAAGGTGTCGCGATCAGGGTTTGGCGTCCCATTTCACGACGCAAACGATGTGGTAACAGGTAAAGTCCAGCCACCAAGGAGACCGCGATCAAAAGACCAACCCACCACATCAATGTGCCCGCGATCCATCCATAGGCCAGCGTCACGAGAACAGCCATAATGTAGGTCACGAAAATGGATGAGGCCGTGCGCGCTGTCATGATCTACTCCGTCAAAACGACACCAGCGGTGTCGGTCCAGCTGAGGTAAACATGATCTTCCCACGTCAGGTTACGACGCGAAATTCGACGATTGTTGGTTGCTTGGGCCTTGATGATCAGACCGGGCGCGACTTCTACGTGATAGGTGGAAATATTGCCCAAGTAGGCGATGTCGAGGATTTTGCCCTGCATCACGTTGGCCGCCTCTGGTCTCTCGCTTGAGATCGCGACTTTCTCAGGCCGGATTGCAAAGGTAACAGTGCTGGCCGCTGGCGGAGGCGTGTCACTTGCAGCATTGATCGCCGGTTCAGTCGGCGACCATTTGATGGTGACGTCGGTGGGTTTCCTGCCTTTGGCCTGCACTTCGACGGTGCCTTCAATCAGGTTTACATCCCCAATAAAATCAGCAACATAGGAGGAATTTGGCGCCTCATAAATCTGATCAGGTGTTGCGACTTGGGCCAATTTTCCTTCGGTCATGACCGCAACCCGCGACGCGACTGTCATCGCTTCTTCTTGGTCGTGTGTGACGATCACAAATGTGGTGCCCGTGGTTTCCTGAATGTCCATCAGTTCAAACTGGGTTTCATTGCGCAGCTTTTTGTCCAATGCGCCCAAAGGCTCATCCAAAAGAAGAAGTTTAGGGGCCTTCGCCAAAGACCGCGCAAGGGCGACACGCTGGCGTTGACCGCCAGAAATCTGGTGCGGTTTGCGTTTGGCAAACTTACCAAGCTGCGTCAGTTTCAGCATCTTTTCGACACGATCACCGATCTGGTCTTTGGGCATGTCAGACCGTTTCAGACCAAAGGCGATATTGTCCCAAACCGTCAGGTGCGGGAACAGCGCGTAGGACTGGAACATCATGTTAACGGGGCGCTCGTTTGGGGGGATGGGGCCGATATCGACGCCATCCAGCAGGATCGTGCCCTCTGTCGGGGTTTCAAATCCGCCCAGCATCCGCATCAACGTTGTTTTGCCGCAGCCCGACGGGCCCAGGAGGGCGAAAAATTCTTGCGCGTAAATGTCGAGGGTCAAATCATCAATGGCCGTAAAATCGCCAAAACGTTTTGTGACATTTTTAAACTGGATTAACGGTTTGGCGTCTGGTTCATCCCATGGGGCGAAAACTGTATCAGGTCTTGGCTGCGCCATTCAAACGTCCCCTTTCTGGAAATCCCCCGCGCCGACTAGCGCGAGGGATCAATCTTGTGATGGTGCTTACTGACCGGACTTAATCGTCGTCCAAAGACGGGTCACAACACGTTGAACACGGGCATCATATGGCGTGGTCGTAAAGAGGTTTTCCAGCGTCGCAGCATCGGGGTAAACAGCTGGATAATCCAGGATCTCTGGGTCGATGAATTCCTGCGCAGCTTCGTTGCCGCTTGCATACCAAACGTAGTTAGTGGCCGCTGCGGCGTTCTCGGCGTCTAGGATGAAGTTAATGAACGCGTGTGCGGCTTCAGGGTTCGGCGCATCCGCTGGAATTGCCATTTGGTCAAACCACATCTGTGCGCCTTGGCTCGGGATCGCATAATCGATCTCGTGGCCATTCTCGGCTTCTGCTGCGCGTAGCTGTGCAAGGAAGACGTCACCAGACCAGCCCACGGCAACGCAGATGTCACCGTTTGCCAGCGCGTTGATGTATTCAGAACTGTGGAATTTCTGGATATAAGGGCGAACCGCGGCGAAAACATCTTCGGCCTTTGCGATCACGTCTGGGTCGTGGCTGTCGGGGTCTTCACCGATGTAGTTCAACGCAGCCGGAATCATTTCGGTCGGTGCATCAAGGAAGTACACGCCACATTCGGCCAGCTTTTCCATGTTGGTTGGATCAAAGACGAGGTCCCAGCTGTCAAACGGTGCATCTTCACCCAGAACTTCGGTTACTTTGCCAATGTTGAACCCGATCCCTGTCGTGCCCCACATATAGTTTACAGAATAGGCCCCATCCGGATCGTACTGTTCGGTACGTTCTTGAACCGCACCCCATAGATTTCCGTGGTTCGGCAACTGGTCCAGATCAAGCGGCTGAAAAGCACCCGCAGAGATTTGGCGCTGTAGGAACGTGGCGGATGGGACAACGACGTCATAGCCGGAACTGCCTGACAGCATCTTTGTTTCCAAAAGCTCGTTGGAATCAAATACGTCGTAGATCAGATCAATGCCGGTTTCTTCTTCGAACTGCGTCAGCAGCTCTTCGTCGATGTAATCGGACCAGTTGTAGACGCGGACTTCTTCGGCCATTGCGCTTCCTGCCACGAGGGCAAGTGTCGCAATTCCGGACATAAGGTGGATGTTTTTCATGAGTATTCCCTGTGGTTTGAGTGGCGGGCTTTCCCGTCTCTGACAGCGACTATGAATATCACCAAGGGAATTGGCAATATAGACCGTGGGTTCATAGCGTCAAACGCAGTTCCACCGATTGACTTGGACAAAGTTGCGCATAGTCTGTCGGCAAATGGCGATCATGCCGCTCAAATTTCAGGACATCCGCAATGAACGTGATCTCAAACCACATGCCCACGGCCGATCTACAAGCACTTGATGCAGCCCATCACATGCATCCGTTTTCGGATGGTGCGGATTTGGCCCGCGTCGGGGCGCGGGTCATTACAGGGGCAAATGGCGTCACGCTCACCGACAGTGAGGGCCACAAGATCCTTGATGCGATGGCTGGGCTCTGGTGCGTTAATATTGGCTATGGGCGCGATGAACTGGCCGATGCTGCCGCGCGCCAGATGAAAGAACTTCCGTATTACAACACGTTCTTCCAAACCACCCATGTTCCCGTCATCGCGCTGTCAGCAAAGCTGGCAGAACTTGCGCCGCGCGATTTGAACCACGTCTTCTATGCAGGCTCGGGTTCTGAGGCCAATGACACAAACATCCGTCTTGTACGCCACTACTGGATGGCCAAGGGCAAGCCCGACCGCAACATCATCATCAGCCGCAAAAACGCCTATCACGGATCCACCCTTGGCGGTGGCAGCCTTGGGGGCATGTCGGGCATGCAGAACCAAGGCGTTCCTGTAATCCCCGGCATACACCACATCGACCAGCCTGATTGGTGGTCCGAGGGCGGCGACAAGACGCCAGAAGAGTTCGGACTTGAGCGTGCACGTCAATTGGAAGCCGCGATTATAGAACTTGGCGCGGATCGCGTTGCAGCCTTTATCGCTGAACCCGTGCAAGGGGCAGGGGGCGTGATCGTTCCGCCCAGCACCTATTGGCCTGAAATCCAGCGCATCTGTGACGAATACGGCATCCTGTTGATCGCTGATGAGGTGATTTGTGGGTTCGGGCGCACCGGCCATTGGTTTGGCAGCGAACACTACGGTATCCGCCCGCACATCATGACCATCGCGAAAGGTCTGTCATCTGGTTATGCACCGATTGGCGGATCAATGGTCTGCGACGAGGTGGCCCATACCATCAATGAGGCTGGCGATTTCAACCATGGTTACACCTATTCGGGCCACCCTGTGTCCTGTGCAGTGGCGTTGGAAAACCTGCGGATCATGGAAGAAGAAAAGATCGTTGAAACCGTCGCCAATGAGACCGGCCCATACCTCAAGGAAAAATGGGAGGCCTTGACGGATCACCCCATGGTCGGTGAGGCAAATATTGTCGGCATGATGGGATCAATCGCATTGACGCCGCACAAGGAAAGCCGCGCAAAGTTTGCGGCAGATGCGGGCACTGTCGGATTGGCCTGTCGCACCCGTTGTTTTGCAAATGGGTTGGTAATGCGCCACGTTGGGGATCGGATGATTATCTCTCCGCCTTTGGTGATCTCAAAGGCAGAAATCGACACCTTGATTGAACGCGCACGCCTGTCGCTGGATGAAACTTATGATCAGATCAAAGCGGACGGGTTGTTTGTAGCGGGCTAATCACGAAAGCTAACAAATAGCTTCGCTGGCTTGTTCCAGAATGCTAACGATCTCGCGGTATTGGTCCGCCAACGGTGAGGACTTGCGCCAAACCATGCCGATGGTCCGTTTGGGTTGGGTTCCCTTAAAGCTGGCAACGGCGACGTTCGCGGATTGGGTTTCCACACCAATTGCCATACGCGGGATTAGGGTAACACCGATGCCCGCGCCAACCAATTGCACGAGGGTCGAAAGGGATGATCCATCCATGCTTTCGCGCGGAAGTGCCGAGCGAAGCGAACAGAACGCCAAGGCCTGATCTCGAAAACAGTGACCTTCTTCCAACAATAACAGCCGCATCTTCGCAAGATCAGCTGCGTCTGGGACCGGTGCAGCGCGATCGGCCACAGGTCGTACCAGTACGAAGTCCTCTTCGAAGATTGTGACTTCTTCCAACGTCGGCTCAGAGACCGGTAAGGCGACGATCGCCGCATCCAAACGGCCATGTGTCAGTTCTTCTATCAGGGTTTGCGTTTGGGTTTCGCGCACATGCACATCTACAGTGGGATAGGCGTGCGTCAGGTGCCCCAGAAAAGACGGGAGCAAGTAGGGGGCGATGGTCGGAATCACCCCGATGCGCAAACGGCCCGTCAATGTGTTTTGGGATTGCCGCGCGAGGTCTTCGACCTCATCCACTGAGCGCAAAATATCGCGCACGCGCGGTGCGAGGTCTTCGCCAAAAGCCGTCAAACGTACTTGACGCGCAGAGCGTTCAAACAACTGAGAACCAAGACTATCTTCCAACTCTTTGATCTGCATCGACAATGCAGGTTGCGAAATACCGCAGACATCTGCGGCCCGTCCAAAGTGACCATGCACGGCCAGCGCATCAAAGTAACGGAACTGTTTTAGGGTCAGATTATTCATAAGTATTACTTATCGCCACAATCAGAAAATACAACTTAAACTAATCAATTGGGATTGTTAAACTTGCCCCAAATTCAACACTAGGAGGATTCCCAAATGGACGGCGCAGATAACTCATCCCAAGGCCAATGCCCTTTCGGTCACGGCACAACGCAAGAAACAGGTTCCGTCGCCAACGCCGGTTGGTGGCCCAATTCCCTGAACCTGAAGCCACTGCATCAGAATGGCGATCAATCCAATCCGATGGATCCTGACTTCGATTACGCAGAAGCATTCAACGGGCTTGATTTGGATGCGGTCATTGCTGATTTGACAGCCTTGATGACGGACAGCCAAGACTGGTGGCCTGCGGATTACGGTCACTATGGCCCGTTCTTCATCCGTATGGCGTGGCACTCTGCCGGGACATACCGTGTGGGTGATGGCCGTGGTGGCGCTGGGTCCGGTTCGCAGCGTTTTGCGCCGCTGAATTCTTGGCCTGATAACGGCAACCTCGACAAGGCGCGCCGTTTGCTGTGGCCGATCAAGCAGAAATACGGCAAGGCGCTGTCTTGGGCTGACTTGATGATCCTGGCTGGCAACGTCGCACTGGAATCCATGGGCTTTGAAACCCACGGATTTGCGGGCGGGCGCGCCGACATCTGGGAGCCAGAAGAAGACATCTATTGGGGCCCAGAAACAGAATGGCTGGGCGACGACAGTGAGCGTTACAAGCAAGACAATCGCGAACTGATCGGTGAACTTGGCGCCGTTCAAATGGGGCTGATTTACGTCAACCCAGAAGGCCCTATGGGCAATCCTGACCCGTTGCTGTCTGCCAATGACGTGCGCGAAACATTTGCCAAGATGGCGATGAACGACGAAGAAACCGTTGCATTGGTTGCTGGTGGCCACACCTTCGGTAAGTCCCACGGCGCTGCGGAC
This sequence comes from Octadecabacter sp. B2R22, assembly GCF_018861045.1. Taxonomy (GTDB): domain Bacteria; phylum Pseudomonadota; class Alphaproteobacteria; order Rhodobacterales; family Rhodobacteraceae; genus Octadecabacter. The sequence continues at coordinate 643,790 of NZ_JAHKQJ010000007.1, read as the reverse complement.
CCAGAAGCCTACGTTGGCCGTGAACCTGAGGCTGCGACACTGACGGAAATGGGCCTTGGTTGGGCGACCTCCTTTGGCACGGGCAATAGCGTTGACACCATTACGTCCGGCATCGAAGGTGCTTGGACACCAACCCCTACCAAATGGGATATGTCTTATTTCGGCGTGCTGTTTGGCTATGAGTGGGAACTCACAAAATCCCCAGCTGGTGCTCACCAGTGGCAGCCAAAAGATCTTAAAGACTCCGACATGGCACCAACGGCGGACAACAAAGACAAAACGTTCATCATGATGACCACTGCGGACATGGCCATGCGGATGGACCCGGAGTACGAGAAAATCTCGCGTCGGTTCATGGAAAACCCAGCCGAGTTCGCCAAAGCCTTTGCCAAAGCTTGGTACAAGCTGACTCACCGTGACATGGGCCCTTATGATCTTGGCCTTGGTAAATTGGTGCCTGCAACGGCTGAAAGCTGGCAAGATCCAGTGCCAGCTGTCGATCACGCGTTGATTGAAGGGGCTGACGTTGATGCGCTGAAGGCTGCGATTGCTGCGTCTGGTCTGACACCGGCACAGATGGTCACAACCGCTTGGGCATCTGCGGCTTCCTTCCGTGGCTCTGACAAGCGGGGCGGGGCCAATGGCGCACGTGTTCGTTTGAACCCAGCCAAGGATTGGGATGTAAATGATCCGGCAGAACTGGCCAAAGTGCTGGCGAAACTGGAAGAGGTGCGCAGCGCCTTTGCTAAACCAGTGTCGCTTGCGGATACCATCGTTCTTGCGGGTTCTGTTGGTGTTGAACTGGCGGCGAAGGCTGCTGGTAAAGACATCACTGTTCCCTTCAACGCAGGCCGCACAGATGCCAGCCAGGAAGACACCGATGTTGAATCCTACGCTTGGCTTGAGCCAAAAGCAGACGGGTTCCGCAACTACATCAAGCCCGGTGCAACACGTTCAGCCGCAGAGCACCTTGTGGATCGTGCTCAGCTGTTGACGCTCACAGCGCCCGAGATGACCGTTCTGGTCGGTGGCTTGCGCGTTATCGGTGCGAACACGGGCGGGTCATCGCTTGGCGTTTTGACCGAAACACCGGGAGTTCTGGATCAATCGTTCTTTAACAACCTGCTCGATATGGGCACGGTCTGGACCGAGAACGGCGACATCCTTGAGGGGCGCCCACGTGCTGGTGGCGACGTGAAATGGACAGCAACGTCCGTTGATCTTGTGTTCGGGTCCAACTCGATCCTGCGCTCCTTGGCTGAGGTTTATGCCTCTGCGGATGCGGGCGATAAGTTCTTGAACGATTTTGTTGCGGCTTGGGTCAAGGTTATGGAGCTCGACCGCTTCGATCTGAAGTAAACCCAAAATACAGTTCAAATGAACGGCGTCCCAAGGCTTGGGGCGCCGTTTTTCCTTTTGACGTAGGGATCAAGCGGCAAAATCTATTTTGAGATGGATTAGCGGGCTTAAGATTGTTAGCAATTTAAGACTGATACGCGGGCACTAGACCTGCGGCAGGCAAAATCCTTTGTGGGAGAGGGTACGAATGGCGAACGATATTGTCCTCAGCGTTGCTGGGCTGGCCAAGAGTTTTGGCGGGCTGCATGCTGTTCGAGGCGTTGATTTTGAGGTTGAGCGCGGCGCAATCGTCGGGCTGATCGGCCCCAACGGCGCAGGCAAAACCACCACATTCAACATGATCGCGGGCGAGCTACCACCCACAAGCGGTAAGATCACATTGCTAGGCGAAGACATCACAGGCCAGCGCACGGATGTGCTGTATCACAAAGGCCTGATGCGCACGTTTCAGCTGTCCCATGAATATGCGCGCATGACAGCACTTGAGAACCTTGCCGTGGCCGCACCCGTGCAGACGGGCGAAAGCATTTGGTCCACGTGGTTCGCTGGTGGCAAAGTCCGTAACCGCGAGGCCGAGGTGATTGATCTAGCCCGAGACACGTTGGAATTTCTTGGCTTGACCCATGTGGGTCACGAACTGGCGGGCAACCTGTCTGGTGGGCAGAAAAAGCTGCTCGAAATTGGTCGCACGATGATGAACGACTCCAAGGTTGTTTTGCTGGATGAACCCGGCGCTGGCGTGAACCCAACTTTGATGCGCAAAGTCGCTGAAATGATTGAACAATTGAACGAAGAACGCGGCTACACATTCTGCATTATCGAACACGATATGGACATGATCGCGCGGTTGTGTGGCAAGGTTGTCGTGCTCGCCGAAGGCCAAGTTCTGATGGAAGGCACGATGGATGAAGTCCGCAATGATGAACGGGTTATCGACGCCTATTTCGGGGGGGAAGTGGTATGACGCAACCTGTGCTGTCACTCAATAATCTGAAGGCGGGTTATGGTCAGACCGAGATTTTGCATGACCTGTCGCTCTACGTGAACCCCAACGAGATCGTCGCGATTATCGGGCCAAACGGGGCAGGGAAATCCACTGCGATGAAGTCCGTTCTGGGCCTGTTGAACATCCGCGAAGGTTCCGTGGTTCTGAACGGTGAAGACATCACAGACACGCCGGCGCAAAAGGTGATCGAAAAGGGCATTTCTTATGTGCCGCAAACCAACAACGTATTTGTAAACCTCAGCGTTCAGGAAAACCTTGAAATGGGTGCATGGACACGACCGACTGGGGTCTCGGAGCGTATCGCCGAAATGTATGAGCTGTTTCCGGATCTCGCCGAAAAACGACATCAAGCTGCAGGCAGCCTGTCGGGCGGTCAGCGCCAGATGGTCGCTATGGCCAAGGCGCTGATGGTGGATGCGAAAATTCTGTTGCTGGATGAACCGACGGCGGGGCTATCGCCCAAGTATCGCGGTGAGATTTTCAGCACCATTCAAAAGATTAAAAATACGGGCGTACCCATTCTAATCGTTGAACAAAATGCGAAACAGGCGCTTGGCGTATCGGACCGTGGTTATGTTCTGGTAGACGGTGCAAACCGCCATACTGGCACTGGCGAGGGACTGGCCAACGACCCTGAAATTGCGCGCATGTTCTTGGGCGGGGGGCACTGATATGTGGGATGCTTATCTGTTTGAATTCGTCAACTTTTACCTGATTCCTGGATTGGTTCTGGGCTGCATCTATGCGCTTGGTGCGATCGGGATCACGCTGACTTTCGGCATTTTGCGGTTTGCCAATTTCGCCCATGGCGAGATCATGATGAGCGGCGCATATCTAACGTATACCGTGATGGCGGTGGCGGCTGGGGCAGGGCTGACGCTGCACCCGCTGGTGGCCATGGTTCCTGCCGCGTTCATGGTAATCTTGCTGTTTCTTGGAACAGACCGCTTTTTCTACAAACCGTTCCGTAAAGAAGACACCATCAAGGTTGTTATGGCATCCTTTGGTATGATGTTGATCATCCGCTCTGCGGTGCAGGTCATTTGGGGACCAAACCAGATCGCCTTTGTACCCGGTATCGCAAAGCCAAACGCTTGGCTGCAAAGTTTCACCGGTGATCTTGGCGCAATGATCATCATGCCCAACAAGCACCTGTTTATCTTTGCCGGTACGATCATCATCGTGATCGCGCTTGGCTATCTCTTGAACCGCACACGCATCGGGAAAGCCATGCGCGCGGTATCAGACAGCCCTGATCTCGCCCATGTCACGGGCATCAACGTCGACAAGGTTATTAACGCCACATGGATCGTTGGCGGCATCTGCGCCACGGCGGCAGGGGTGTTTTTGGTAATGGATACGCAGACGTTGGAAACGACGATGGGCTTTAGAATGCTCTTGCCTATGTTTGCTGCGGCCATCCTTGGCGGGATCGGCAAACCCTACGGGGCGGTCTTTGGCGGCTTGGTCATCGGACTGGCGGAAGAACTGTCAGCCTATCCATGGATCGGCGACGCACCACTGTTGTCACCGGGTTATAAAACAGGCGTGGCCTTTGCGATTATGGTCATCATGCTGATCGTTCGTCCGCAAGGTCTGTTCAAGGGGAGGTCGTTCTGATGGAAGCTTATCTTGGGTATTTCCTTTATTTCCTGTCTCTTCTGACCGTTGGCGGGATCTACGCTATCTTGGCACTGGGTCTGAACGTCCAGTGGGGGTTTGCGGGGCTGTTTAACGCAGGCATCGTTGGGTTCGTCGCCGTGGGTGCCTATACATACGCGCTGTTGACGACCGCGGAATCCACATTCCATTTGGGCGGCTTTGGCTTGCCATTGCCCATCGGGATGGCGGTTGCGATGCTGGCCTCGGCACTGGTTGCCGCGTTGATCGGACTGGTCTGTATCAGGCTGCGGTCTGACTATCTGGCGATTGCGACCATCGGTATTGCAGAGATCATCAAACTGATCTTCAAAAACGAAACCGAAGTCACCAACGGCCCGCGCGGCATCAACAAGATCCCGCGTTCTTGGGAACATTTCAGCGAAGAACGCTTCTATTCCAGCTGGCCCATGAGCTGGTTTGGCACGCCGGAAAACTGGGACGCCTTCTTTGACAGCCTGCCAAACTGGTACTGGCAGCCGCTGTTTGCTGGCACGATCGTTCTGGTGGTCTTTGTTATCTACAAGATGCTTGAACGCGCTCGTACATCGCCGTGGGGCCGCATGATGACCGCCATTCGTGAAAACGAACCAGCGTCCCGTGCTGCCGGTAAGAACGTCACCCGCCGCCGGATCGAAGCCTTTGTTATTGGTGCTGCAATCATGGGGCTTGGGGGGGCATTTCTGGCCCAGCACCTGCGTCTTATTGAGCCCACAAACACCTTTGATCCGAGCAAGGTGACATTCCTTGTCTGGGTCATGCTGATCGCTGGCGGATCTGGAAACAACCGAGGTGCAATCCTTGGTGCGTTTTTGATCTGGACCATTTGGTCAGCTTCTGAATTGATGATTTCAGGGATTATTGATCTCATCACCGCTATTTTCTCCACGATGGATGCAAGTATTTTGCAGACACGGGCAGGGTTCTTGCGCATGATGCTCATCGGTATTCTGATGCAAGTGATCCTCCAACGTTATCCAGGGGGGATACTACCTGAGGTGAGACCCGCATCACCAAAGGCTGACACTAAGACTGCGGACACAACGGGAGATACACAATGAAAACGACACTACTCGCGACTGCCGCAACTCTGCTGGCGACAACTGCAATGGCCGACGTCACAATCGGTAACCCAATGGCGATGACGGGCCCAATTCCGGACCTCAACGCACCAATCGCGGCGGCTGTTGATCTGGCGGCTGCCAACATCAACGAGCAGGGCGGTATGTTCGCCGATGGCGAAACGCTCTCGATTGAACGCGCTGACTCTGCTTGCGACCCAACAGCGGCTGTTGATGCTGTGACTAAACTGATCAACGTCAGCGGCGTTTCCGCAATCATTGGCCCAGTTTGTTCTGGCGCCACTATCGCGCAGGCTGAATCCGTATCGATCCCAGCAGGCGTAATCACACTGTCCGTTTCCGCGTCTTCACCGGCGATCACAAACATGGAAGACGGCACTGACCTCGTGTTCCGCGCGGCCGCATCTGATGCTTACCAAGGCGTTGCACTGGCTGAGCTGGCGATCGCAAACGGGTACACAGAAATGGCCGTATCTTACGCCAACGACGACTATAACGCAGCCATCGCTGAAGTTTTCGTTCAAGCCTACGAAGGTATGGGCGGCACCGTCACAGCCAACGAAGCACATGAGCCAAACAAAGCGTCTTACCGCTCTGAAGTTGCGACAATCGGTGCAACCTCCGACAACCTCGCGCTGTTCTCTTACTACGGCTCTGGCGGCATCACACTGATGCGCAACGCTCTGGAAACAGGCGCGTTCACAAACTTCATCGGTGCGGACGGTATGTTGTCTGATGAGCTGATCGAACAACTCGGCGCTGAGAACCTCGCGAACGCAACCTTCACAACATCCGCATCCGACGACAGCACACCGTCGTTTGGCGCATGGAAGGCAATCGCGGACGCAGCAGGGGTTCCAGCGGGTGATCCGTTCGTGGCCAACGGCTATGATGCAACCTTCATGATGGCGCTTGCAATCGAAGCGGCTGGCTCTGGCGACCGCGAAGGTCTGGCCGAGCACCTGCGTGCGATTTCATCTGCACCAGGCGAAGTGATCCTGCCGGGTCAGTGGGCCGAAGCCAAAGCGATCCTCGCTGCAGGTGGTGAGATCAACTATGAGGGTGCCGCTGGCAACCAAGACTTCGACGAGAACGGTGACGTTGCCGGTAACTTCTCCAAGTCAACCATCGTAGATGGCGCATGGGCAGCTGAACTTATCGAGTAAGCTGAACGAACCTAGATAAAAGAATGCCGGCGCACCAATGCGCCGGCATTTTTGTTTATTGGATCACGGGACGGGGCCATCGTGTCACTGCGTTGGTCACATCACCGGCGGGTCTCATGACTTCAACAGGAAACTCACTCAGCCGGCTGCCCTTAAACCTCCATGCATTATTCCTATAATCAGTATTATGTAAAATAAAGCCATACTAACCATTACCTCAAGCATGAAATAAAATGCGCCTCGTCAAATACTTACCAACACTCCTTAACCTCAGGCCCTTGGCGCCACTGATAGTTTGATCAAAAAGTAAATTTTGTTTCGTCCAAACGAAAACAATGCTACTTCTACCCCATGACCAGTTTCGTCGAACACCTCGAATCCATCGCCAGCGCCCCGACCGTCGAGGCTCTTTGGGCGCTGCACTCTGAGAAAATGGCGTCTTACGGGTTCGACCGTTTGATCTACGGCTTCACACGGTATCGCAGTGGTGGATCTCTGGGAGATCCTCAAGACTGGGTTTTACTGACGAACCACGGTGACACCTACATGGAACAGTTCCTTGGCAAAGGATTGTTAGCGAACGCCCCGATGACGAACTGGGCGCTGGAGAATACAGGATCATGTTCATGGCGCTGGATGTCAGAGACGGATCAACTGACCGACGCAGAAAAAGCCGTTGTCGCGTTCAACCTCAGCCAGAATGTCACAGCGGGCTATACAGTCAGTTTTGTCAGCACCAACGAACGATCCAAAGGTGCGGCAGCACTAACGGCGAAGCCCGGAATGACGCAACATGAGGTCGACGCGCTTTGGGACACTTATGGACGCGAGATCGAGGTCATGAACAACATGATGCACCTCAAAATCCAAACCCTGCCCTATAGCCAGCGCAACCTGACAAAGCGACAACGTGAGGTTTTACAATGGGTTGGCGATGGTAAGACAACGCAAGACATCGCGATCCTGTTAGAACTGACACCTGCAACGATCGAGAAACATCTTCGGCTCGCGCGTGAGAATTTGGACGTTGAAACGACTGCGCAAGCCGTCCTAAAAGCCGCTTTCTACAATCAGATGTTCGTGATCGAATCCGAGGCAGCGTAGCCTCGTGTTTGACGGGTAGAACCCAATTTTCCCCTAGAAACTTTAACTTTCTCAATTGGTAGGGAATCCCTGACTGTGCTTTCCCTTACGTTAATGTCAATGTAACCTTGTTCCGTGAGTGGTGGCCTAAGGCCTGGGAACAGCGGTTAAGATACCTTGTGATTTTTGGGGTTCCTCTTTTTCGCACCGGGAAACCGGACGCTGATCTGATCGGGCTAAGCCCGCATTGGATCAGCACCCTAAGGGACGTGGGAAAGTACCATTATATCCCTGTGGTCCACGTCTTGAACGGCCCTTCCAGTCCCATGGAAAGGGCCGTTCGCCCTTCCCAGAAACAGAAAAGCCGCCAATTAAATGGCGGCCTTTCATAGACTTACAAGCAAAAGGTAACGTGTTACCTTAGCTGTTCATCTTTGCAACTTCTGCTGCAAAATCTTCTTTCTCGACTTCGATGCCTTCGCCAACTTCAAGGCGAACAAAACCAGTGATGGTTGCGCCAGCATCAGCTGCCGCCTGCCCGACTGTGACGTCTGGGTTTACAACGAACGCTTGGTTCAGCAATGTGGATTCACCGATGAATTTCTTCATACGGCCAACGATCATCTTTTCGATCACAGCTTCTGGTTTGCCGCTTTCGCGAGCGATATCCATCTGAACCTGCTTTTCTTTTTCAACAACAGCCGCATCCATATCTGCTTCGGACAAAGCAGCTGGGTTCACGGCAGCGATGTGCATCGCGATCTGCTTACCGAGGGCTTCGTCGCCGCCAGTCATTGCAACCAGAACGCCGATCTTACCCATGTCTGTGGCAGCAGCGTTGTGAACGTAAGACACAACGTTATCGCCGGACAGCGCGTTCATACGGCGTACGGACATGTTCTCACCGATGATCGCAACAGCGTCGGTCACAGTCTGCGCAACAGTCTTGCCGTCAAGATCAGCTGCGTTCAGTGCAACAACATCGTCAACTGACAAAGCGACGCCAGCAATGCCGGATACCATTTTCTGGAAGTCCGCATTTTTGCCAACGAAGTCAGTTTCGGAGTTCACTTCAACAGCGATACCCTTGCCACCGGCAACCGCAACCGCAACCAAGCCCTCAGCAGCCGTACGGCCGGATTTCTTAGCAGCTTTCGCCAAACCTTTGGTGCGCAGCCAATCAACAGCAGCGTCCATGTCGCCGTTTGTTTCTGTCAGCGCTTTTTTCGCGTCCATCATGCCTGCGCCTGTGCTGTCGCGCAGTTCTTTTACCAATGCAGCTGTAATCGCCATCTTTGGTCTCCTTAGATATGAATAGGGTCCGGGCGCAGATAGTCGCGCCCGGTATCAGTTTCGTGAAACGTCAGCGCTTATTCAGCGGCTGGTGCTTCTTCTGCTGGTGCTTCGGCGGCGACTTCTTCTTCAACAGAAGCTTCCATTTCACCGATGTCGATGCCAGCTGCGCCCATTTGAGCAGTCATACCGTCGAGTGCAGCGCGTGCAGCGAGGTCTGTGTACAGTGCAATCGCACGTGCCGCATCGTCGTTGCCTGGGATGATGTAATCAATGCCCTTAGGGGAGCAGTTTGTATCAACAACAGCTACAACTGGGATGCCCAGTTTCTGTGCTTCTGCGATTGCCAGATCTTCTTTGTTGACGTCGATGACGAACAACAGATCAGGAACACCGCCCATTTCACGAATACCGCCGAGGGACGCTTCGAGTTTGCCCTGCTCACGTTCCATGCCAAGACGTTCTTTCTTGGTCAGGCCTTCAAAGCCGCGCTCAGCAGCTTCGTCGATCGCTTTCAAACGCTGGATGGACTTGGAAACAGTCTGCCAGTTTGTCAGCGTGCCGCCGAGCCAACGGTGGTTCATGTAGAACTGTGCGGATTTCTCAGCAGCGTCTTTGATTGGCGCTTGCGCCTGACGCTTGGTGCCAACGAACAGAACGCGGCCGCCTTTAGCGACTGTATCACGAACGATGTTCAACGCAGCGTCCAACATAGGAACCGTCTGTGTGAGGTCCATGATATGGATGCCGTTGCGGGCGCCGTAGATGAATTCTTGCATTTTCGGGTTCCAGCGCTGTGTCTGGTGGCCGAAGTGTACGCCTGCTTCAAGCAATTGGCGCATGGTAAACTCTGGAAGAGCCATGGTCGTTTCCTTTCCGGTTTCATAGCCTTGGACGGGGGTATCAGCATTCGCCAACCGGTGGATGTCTTGGGATTTCTCCCCAATGCACCCGCCCCCGTCTGGGGATTTCGTGGGGGTCCTATAGATCGAGTTCGCCCATGGCGCAAGGGGTTGGGGGTATAAACTACGGCTGTTTTGGGCTTTCCGTTACCGACGATATCGCCCCCTGCCCCAAACGACACTTTGCTGAAGCGTTATGGCGCTGGGTTTCAGGCCGCAACTTGGCTGTCCTCAGCGACAACAGAAGGCCTTAATAATTGAAATTCTACATTATTACGACTGCTTTGTTTTACCTTGTACAGCGCCGCGTCCGCTTGATCGATGAGTTCGTCGATGCTGGAGGCGCGCTCCGCCCAAATTGCGCCAACGCTAATCGACAGGTCGAGAACACGCCCATCAATGACAATCTCACTTACCGATACGACGCGACGACATCTTTCTGCGATGTCTTCGGCTTTGCTGCGCGGAATCTGGTTGAGGATCACGACAAATTCGTCCCCGCCAATGCGTGCGAAAATGTCCTGATATCGCAGAACGTCACTGATCTCGGAAATGATATGTTTTAAGACGTCATCGCCAATTCTATGCCCATAGGAATCGTTGACCGATTTAAAGTGATCAATGTCGAAATAAAGCAACGCGCGGCCTTGATCGGGTGCAGTCGGGAAAGACAATTGTGAGTAGGCCATCTGCAATCCCCGCCGGTTCAGGAGGCCTGTCAATTGATCCGTGTTCGCGTCCCGCCGCAAAGCTTCGGCTGCAGACAAGAACGACAGTTCCCCAGATAAGAAATGGCTGATGACAAGAGCACCGATCACGTTCGAGACGACCATGTAGGGGATCAGTTGGGTCAGCACTCCGTACCACAAATGGGGCGGCGCGAAAAAAATTCCGACAGATTGAAGCGAGATCATCAAACCGAGGATGATTGACTTTTTCCATTGCGCAAAGCCTTTAGGTTTAATCCCCAGGCGCCAGACAAGTCCGCCAGCACAGGCCCCGACAATAAGCGCAATCCCCGATTCCAAACCGGGTGGGCCAATGCTGAGACGGAAAATCAAAGCGGTCACAGCCGTCATAAGCCCAACCACGGGCCCTAAAAGCGCCATTCCCGTGCCGATCAGCAACCCACGCATGTCGTAAATGCCGCCCGCCCCCATATCGATCGGGTCAGACATCGTAACGAGTGCTGCCAAAGAAAACACCGCGCCAAGCTGAACGCTGTGCATCAAACCCCGGCGATCACTTCGGTGTAGAATGCTCAAAACGAGTATGAGTGCCATAAGCATGGCAACTGCATCAAAGAACGTCAAAAGCAGCTTAGAAAAGTCATCCATCAACAGTACCAAAAAGAAAAAACTCCACGCCTGTCTGGCGTGAAGTTCCTAATATTTGATTATGTGGCGTCAGAATTACCATGACGCATTACGGATCCGGCAGACCCTAGCAGGTCTGGTCGAAAACGTCGCCTTAAAGGAAGACCCGTTCCACCACCCAATAGGCGCCAATCAACGCGATGCCGATGCTTGCAGGCATGGCGACCATATGACGGTAGGTTTCAAACCGTTCCACCGCACATGACGCCGCACATAGGCCGGACAGGGCTGCAACCATGAACAACAGCGGCAAATAGGCTTCAACCGCGTCAGGCCCCATGGCGCTGATTGGAATGATAGCCAATGGAACGACAAGGATCGCAATCCCCATATAGGCCCAAGCCGCACCTTTGTTGACCTTACCATCCTCAGAGAGCCGCACCGCCGACACCACAATGATGAACGCAACCGCGATGCACAAAAGCTGACCCAATTCGACGCCGATGTTAAAGCCAATCAGTGCCGGGAGAACTGCACCATCTGGCAAACCGTAAGCCGTCAATACAGACGCAAATCCAAGCCCATGCAACAAACCGAAACAGAAAATAATCGCCGGCCGCCATGGGTTTAGGCCATCGGTAAAGATGTTCTCAACGGCGACATAAACGATAGATGCCGCAATGATGGATTCAACAATCCACATGTATTCATCAGGAATATTAACAAAACCCATGGTCGCGAGAGCCAGCGTCACTGTGTGCGCCGCCGTAAAGGCCGTAACTTGCCACAGCAACGGGCGCATACGTGTCGACAAGAAGAACAAGCCCAACACAAACAGGATGTGATCCAGCCCCAGTGGCACAATGTGTTCGACACCAACAGGAATGAACCGCACGAAAGCCTCGCCGCCCGTCATGGCATCGCCACCACCCAGTTGGACTGGATCCGTCATGCCGCCGCCAGACAGATACCCGTCCCAACCGGCCTCAACGCCCATCTGTCGTAGAACCAAAACGCCATACTCCGCGGGCCAAGCAATTTGCATCGCTTCCGCGCCCTCAGCCAGTGTGGCTGTGAATTCCAAAGTGGAGGTGCGCACGATATCAACGTTGCCCACTTCCGGCACTGCAATGCCTGTCAGGGTCAGCTCAACTGGTGCGCCATCGACCAAAACCTTAATGCTTTCAGACATTTGCGGCCAATAAGCATCGATCTCCGCGATGAAGTCGTTAGGTTCTTGGGCACGCAACTCGGTGTAGCGGTCGGCCTCTGGGGCGGCTTCTGTGTCTTCCAGACCGTCCAGATTGATCCCGGCCACGAGGCTCTCGAGATTGCCGTCGACCTTGAATGTCAGCTGACCGTCTACGACTTCCATGTCACCAATGCTCGGCAGCACCTCGTGGGCCTGCGCCGCTAACGTAAGCGTGAACCAGATCACGGTAGCCATTGACACTGACAGCAGTCGGGCCACTGTGCCCATAACTTTATCGGAGAATTTCATGCGCATTCTTGCAGCCCTTTCAGCCCTAACACTCGCCCTGCCCGTTCCATCGGCCCTTGTTGCTCACGAGTTCTGGATCGAGCCTCTCGCCTTTCAAATCGAACCTGACGCCCGGATGCAAGGGAAACTCCTGAATGGAGAAGATTTTGGCGGCGTAGAACAGGCATATCTGCCGCAACGTATTGATCGTTTCAACGTTTCGGCAGGCATGCAGCGCGCGAACGTCGAAAACCGTCTTGGTGCGCGTCCCGCATTGGATGTGGCACCTCTCAGCGAAGGGTTGAACATCGTCACTTACGGCGCGCAGCTGTCCACAATCACCTACACGGACTGGGAAAAGTTCCTGGGCTTCGCCGAGCACAAAGGCTTTGAGGACATCGAGGCCCGTCACGATGCCCGCGGCCTGCCCCGCGAAGATTTCACCGAAGGCTACTGGCGTTTCGCCAAAAGCCTGATCGGGGTCGGCCATAGCGTAGGCCGTGACTACCGTGTGGGCCTTGGTGTGGAATTTGTCGCGCTCGACAACCCCTACACAGATGATCTGTCCGACGGTCTGCGGGTGCAGCTATATTTCTTGGCCGACACCGTAGCGGATGGTCAGGTTGAACTGTTTGAAAAAGCACCAGATGGAACCGTAGACATCACATACCACCGTACAGATGCCGACGGGATCGCCACCCTACCCGTACAAGCTGGGCATAGCTATCTGGTCGATCACGTCGTTCTGCAAGAACCATCAGAAGCCCTCGCGGCTCAGGCAGATATCGAATGGGAAACCCTTTGGGCGGCCCTGACGTTTGGCGTGCCAGAATAAGCCTACGTACGAGACCCAGCAACCGCCAGTTTCGAGTCCAAATTCACTGCTGAGAAACCGACAAAAAATAGACATAATATTTTGTTACTTTTTCCGAAAGTGATGCCGTTTTTTGGCCTCGCTGTATATCAAGTCAAATCCAGCAGGGGTTACCCTTGCGGAGGGAGTAAGCATGGCGTTCGTATCAGAAGTGCACTTTCGTGGCACAGGTGTTGCAAACTCGGGAGAGTTTGTGGAGATCACGCTTGGCCCCGATGATGACCCTGCCGACTTTGTTGTTTCAGTTTATGATGATGACGGAACCTTGCATACGGGTGCTGGGATTGCAGGCGGTGAAGTTAACCTTGGAACGCTGACTGGAACGACGCACCCAGACAATTCGGATTACACCATCTACACCATCCCTGTAGGGCTGCGTAACGCTGCAAGCGACTCCAACGAAGGGAGCGGCATTGCGCTGACGAATATCGATACCAATACGGTAATCAACTTCTATAGCGCCGACAATATTGCGGCATTCGCCGTAACAGAAGGTGCGGCGGATGGCGCGACATCTGAAGCTATTTTGGAACATACGGATGTTGCGGTTGGGGAAAGCTACCAGTGGGACATCTTTGGCAACCTTACCTATGAGACAATCGAATCTGGTGACTCCGTCTTGTGTCTCGCTGGCGATACGCGCGTCCGAACAGAACGTGGCGCATTGCACGCGAAAGACCTGATTGTAGGTGATATGGTTTGGACTGCAGACCATGGCTTTCAGCCTATTCAATGGCTCGGCAAGACAGAGCTTTCTGCGGAGTATTTGGCGCAAAACCCAAAGCAACAACCGATCACACTTACGAAAGACAGTTTGGCCCCCGGCTTTCCACAATCCGATCTAACTGTCTCAAGGCAACATCGTGTGTTGATCTCGTCACCTGTTGCCGAACGTATGACCGGCGAATACGAGGTCTTGGTCCCTGCTGTAAAACTGCTCGACGCTGAGGGTATCGAGTTGAGAGTTCCTGACGATGGGGTAACTCTTGTGCATATTCTTTTCGAGCGACACGAAGTCATTGCGGCCGAAGGTGCGTTGGTCGAAAGCCTTATGGTCACGGATCACGTCAATGCGAAGATCCACGGTAAAAATGCAGGTGGTCGAACGAATGACGGACCTGCTCGCCTGATTGTCGATAACAAAAGGGCCAAGCAGTTAGTGTCGCGTATTCTCAAAAACCAACGGCCCTTATTCGAATCCAGAATGCGGTATAACTCTGAAACGGACGCTGCTTAGGTTTTCACCCCCTAACCGTTCGGGTCTGAGCGGTCTCAACACGAACGATACAAATGGTAAATGGGCTTTGACTTTGGCTCTACAAAAGGCTGCTTTATATGCAAAGCGGCCGTCCTGGCCGCACGTCACCCATTCAACAACCGCTCCAATTCAGCATTGAACTCCGCCAGCTCTAGCCCCGCGTCCAGCTCGATGGGTTGCAGATCAAGGCTGACATGGCGACGACCCTTTTTGCGACCGATAAAGCTCCAGAACAGATCGTAGGTGGCGCGTTGGAACTTACCCAACCCGTCAAGGCGCAGCAGCATGACCGGCGTGTCCGGTTCCGCACGAAGGATTTCGTGAACGCCTGTCAAATACGGAGCAACGATTTCTTCGGGCTGGCGGCGCACCTTGCCTGCAGGAAACAAGAGGATCGAATTGCCCTGCCCCAACAGGTCGTGAATTTTGGATAGGGTTTCTTCTTTACGGGCCGTGCGTCGGTCCTCTGGCCATGATTTTGGCGACGACATAGGGACCGCACCTGCCACATACATTGGAAACCACTGTGCGAGGTTGTGGTATTCATCGTAATGCACCGTCGGACGGACCCGTTTGGTGGAATAGAGGGTCGTGGCGATCAACGGCCCATCATGGCGGCTGACATGAGTGGCAAGGATCAAAACACCGTCTGTATCTTGCAGCAGATGTTTGCCCGCTGCACTGACGTTGTAGAACAACCCGTAATAGGTCCGCAGCAACACGAAAAAGAAGTGGCGGGTCCATTTGCCCAAGGTATTGTCTAAGAAACGTTTCATATGGGAGAACCTTTACAGATTGGTCGCGTGAGGGGAACTGCATTAAATCGTGAACATTGTTCAATTAATCTCATCCCTACCCCAACGACAAGAGAAAATTCACCCGAGTAAGGAAACCCAGACCCCAATCCGTGTGTTGACCTCCTCGATGGCGCAAGCCATCAACACCTCATGACACAACCAGATATCCTTTGTATCGGCTCGGTCCTTTGGGACATCATCGGGCGCTCTTCCAGCCACATGCGCGCAGGGTCTGATGTTCCCGGCCGGATTACCCGTATTCCGGGTGGTGTTGCGATGAATATTGCGATGACGCTGATCAATTTCGGCCTGACCCCTGCGTTGCTGTCCGCCGTGGGCCGCGACCCTGAGGGCGATGAGCTGGTGGCTGAGGCGGATCAGCTCGGGATGATAACCAACCACCTTTACCGATCCGAGGATCTGCCGACCGATGCCTATATGGCCGTTGAGGGCGCAAACGGGCTTATTGCGGCGATTGCCGATGCCCATTCACTGGAACAGGCTGGGACCAAGATTTTACGGCCAATGTCTGAGGGGGCCCTTGGGACGCCAGACGCCCCGTGGAACGGCCTTGTGGCGCTGGACGGCAATCTGACCCGCGAACTGTTGGGTGACATCGCGAAATCCCCGTTGTTTGCCAAATCCGATCTTCGGGTCGCGCCAGCCTCACCGGGCAAGGCAGAACGCTTGCTCGCGTTGGTCGGGCATGCCTCCGCGACGCTTTATGTGAACCTCGAAGAAGCCGGATTGTTGTGCCAGACAACGTTTGATCTGGCAGCGGACGCAGCAAAGGCACTGACAGAGCGCGGCGTCCATCGCTGCCTTGTCACCGATGGCGGCAACCTTGCCGCAGAGGGCCATGGTAACGCCTTACGCACCGCACAACCGCCCGAAGTCCTTGTCACCCGCGTAACAGGTGCAGGTGATACATTTATGGCAGCCCATATCGCATCCGAAGTGCAAGGCATGGACCCACAAGCTGCCCTTGAACGCGCCCTTAACGCCGCCGCCACCTACGTTTCAGGAGAAACCCCAACATGATCCCACTGCACTACGCACCCGAAGTTGCCGCCGCCAAAGAGGCAGGCAAAGCGATTGTCGCACTGGAATCCACAATCATCACCCATGGCATGCCCTACCCCCAGAACGTCGAAACTGCGCGTCTGGTAGAAGGTGACATTCGTGATGCTGGCGCAGTTCCAGCCACGATCGCGGTGATGGACGGCAAGCTGCACATTGGGCTTACGGACGGCGAACTGGACACGTTGGCTCAAACGAAGAACGTCGCCAAGCTCAGCCGCGCGGATATGGCGGCGTGCATCGCCACAGGCGGCACAGGTGCAACAACCGTTGCCGCGACCATGATCGCCGCGCACCTTGCAGGCATTCACGTCTTTGCCACGGGTGGCATTGGCGGTGTGCATAAGGGGGCTGAAACCAGTTTTGATATCTCGGCTGACCTGCATGAGCTAGCGCAGACGCCTGTAACCGTCGTCGCTGCGGGTGCCAAAGCGATCCTCGATCTCGACAAAACCTATGAGGTTCTTGAGACTCTCGGCGTTCCGGTGATCGCCTATGGTCAGGACGTGTTGCCCGCGTTCTGGTCCGCCACATCGCCCCTGCCCGCACCTTTGCGCATGGACACCCCCCGCGACATCGCACGCGCTGGGCAGATGCGTACTGAAATGGGACTTCCGGGCGGTCAGTTGATCACCAACCCAATCCCGAAGAACGCCGAGATTTCCGCCGAAACCCTTGCGCCGATCATTGCGCAAGCCCTGAGCGAGGCCGAAACCCAAGGCATAGCCGCCAAGGCCGTCACACCCTTCTTGTTGGGGCGTATTTTTAAACTTACAGATGGCGCGTCTTTGGTGGCCAATATCGCCCTTGTGCGAAACAATGCACGGCTCGCTGCCCAAATTGCATGCGTTTGGGCGGGATAACGGGGCACAAATCCTGTCCTCCATTGCCGTTCCATAGGTCCTACCCTACATAACCATCTAGAGTTAATAACGGTTTCCCAAAGGTCCTTTCTGTGAGCACACCCCAAGACCCAAAACCGCGCCGCGCTGTTCTGACGGCCATGCGCAACAATTTCATCGCCGGTTTGGTGGTGATTGCCCCCATTGGGTTAACGCTGTGGCTGATTTGGACGGTCGTGGGCTGGGTCGATAGTTTTGTGTGGCCTTTCGTGCCGGATGCCTACCAACCAGAGGAGCTGTTGAACCGGTTCTTGGGCAACTCCCAAGCGGATGACAGCTGGATTCCGGTGAACGTGCGCGGCATCGGTGTTGTGATCTTCTTGGTCTTCACGATGCTTGTTGGCTGGATGGGCAAAGGGCTGATCGGGCGCAGTTTCTTGCGCTGGGGCGAAGGCTTGGTCGCGCGCATGCCTGTGGTCCGTTCTATCTATAATGCCGTCAAACAGATCGCCGAAACGGTCTTTGCCCAGTCAGAAACCAGTTTTGATAAAGCCTGCATGATCGAATATCCGCGCAAGGGAATTTGGGCGATCGGGTTTATTTCAACGGCCACAAAGGGCGAATTGCTGGTCAAGGCCGACACTGGGCCAATGACGTCCGTATTCCTGCCCACGACGCCGAACCCGACGTCGGGGTTTCTGTTGCTGGTTCCGACCGAAGATATCATCGAGTTAGACATGAGTGTCGAAGACGCAGCCAAGCTCGTTATTTCGGCAGGGCTAGTTTATCCGGGCGAAAAAGACGCCAAACTGCCGGATGCCATGGACAAACTTGCCGACAAGATCGCCCATCAGCGCACGCCTGAATCCTAAGATCAGGCGTTAAACATCGCCTCAAGATCGACAGTGTCACGTTTGCCGAGATCATCAAAATGAACGCTCAGGAAACCGTCCGCCGCCGCACGTCCCGCCGTCTTTAAACGTGACAGAACCACAGGGTTAGGTACGGATTTCGTCGCAACACTAAGATCATTCATCAAGGCGTCATCTGACACCATGTGCACGAGGACGTTCTTCATTGCATCCTCATCCATCGATCCCGCCGCCAGAAGGCGTTTGACGAATTTAATCGCCCGTAATTCGCGAAGAAGCGAGGAATTGAAGCTGATCTCATTGATGCGGTTTTGAATGGCTTGCGGATCCGTGGGAATGTCGTCGCGGTGCAGCGGATTGATGTTCACCACAACAATATCCGCGGGCAAATGCCCTTCAAACAACGGAAACAGCGCAGGGTTGCCGGTGTACCCGCCGTCCCAATAGGCTTCTCCGTCGATTTCAACCGCCTGATACACAGTCGGCAGACAAGCTGACGCCATCAACGCATCGCTGGAAATTTCGTCGCCAGAAAACATCTTGATCTTGCCCGAACGCACGTTAGTCGCACAAACATAAAGCTCAGGCCCCGTTTCAGCACAGACGGCATCAAACTTCATCTGATCGACGATTGGTTTCAACGTATTCGTATAGAAAAGCCCCGCCCCATAAGGCGACATCAACCGCGACGTGAAATCTATCGCCGCGTATGCAGGTGAATATGACATGGCGGCCGACAGGATTGACGTCGCGGGGGACCATGCATCCATCCAGCTTGCGAGGCCGTCGTCCGTCACCGCCCCGATTTGCCCCCAGAACCAATCAAGGTTCTCGCGCGCGCCGTCTCGTCCTCCGCTAATCATACCCGCTTTTAGCGCAGCGCCATTCATCGCCCCCGCAGAGGTGCCCGAAATCGAGGCGATCTCGATCCGCTCATCCTCAAGGATGCGATCCAGCACGCCCCATGTGAACGCCCCATGGGCTCCACCGCCCTGAAGCGCGAGGTTGATACGTTTTACCATTGGGCGACCGCCAGCACGGTGCGGTTCACAAAGCTGTCCAACCGCCATCAACGCTGATGGTCGTGCCTGTGATCTGTGCCGCAGCATCAGACGCGAGGAACACAGCCGTTCCGCCAAGCTGTTCGACCGTCGCGAATTCCTTAGACGGCTGGCGTTTCAACATGACGTTCTTGATCACGTCTTCACGGCTCATATCGTATTCTTTCATCGTGTCGGGGATCTGGGCCTCGACCAATGGTGTCAGCACATAACCCGGACAGATCGCATTGCAGGTGATTGGTTCTTCTGCGGTTTCTAGTGCTGTGGTCTTGGTCAACCCGACGACCCCGTGCTTTGCGGCTACATAGGCAGATTTATAAGGCGATGCAGTCAGCCCGTGGGCAGATGCAATGTTAATCACCCTGCCCCAACCTGCCTTGCGCATCATTGGCAATGCGGCCGCTGTGGTGTGAAACGCAGAGCTCATGTTGATTGCAATGATCGCGTCCCATTTTTCAGTCGGGAATTCATCAATCGGCGCGACGTGCTGGATACCGGCGTTGTTGATCAGGATATCGCAGGTCCCTGCGTCTGCAACCAAGCGACGGCAGTCGTCGGCTTTGGACATGTCCGCAGCGATATACGTCGCATCGACGCCAAATTCCTTCGCGATCTCGGCTGCAATTGCGTGATCTTCTTCGCGATCCGTAAAGGAGTTCAAAACAACATTGGTGCCGGCTTTGGCCATCTCTCGGGCGACCCCAAGACCAATACCCGAATTCGATCCCGTGATTACGGCGGTTTTACCTGAAAGAGGTGCGTTGGACGTCATGGTGCTCTCCTGCATATCATGTTGCGATGCAGCATAGGCGGCTGAACCAAGACAGCAACAGGTCTCGCGCCATAGTTGTGCCAGATTCGAAAATTAAATCTTTGGTAACAGTTATTTCTTGTGAGAATCCCCATGGAACCGATCGTCATCAAGTCCACCCCGAAGACCTTTCAATTTGGAATCATCGTCGGAGGGGACATCTTCCAAGGCGTCACCGTCAAAGGGACTGACCTGACGTATGACCCAGTGACCGGACTACCGATCACTGGCGCCGTACGATGGATGGAATACATCAATTACGGATCGCTTATTGATGCCCCTGAAGGCATGTTTGGGCTTCCTGCATTGACCGAAACGGATGTTGCAACTCTTAACGCTGGGTCAATTCAATGGTTTGAACCGGCCAGTTTTTTGGAGTTCGTCGCAGCGCAAGCTCAACTGACGATGAACCTGACATTTAGCAACGGTGAATTTGTCGGAACGAGTGGCGATGATCGGATTACCCTGACTGACCACATCTATGTTGAAAACCGCGCTGTTGATGGTCGTCTGGGTGATGACATCCTAAAGGGATCGGAAACCGCTGACACATTGTCGGGCAGCGAAGGGGCCGACCGTCTTTTTGGAAACTATGGTGATGATTCACTCTATGGCGGCACCGGCGATGATCAGGTTTTCGGCGGAAACGATGATGATTCAATCCTTGGCGGTGCTGGAAACGACCGCATTTACGGTGGCGACGGTCACGATTGGCTGTTCGGAGACTCGGAAACGATACAGGATTACGGTGTCACCGACTTCGGGCGGGACGTCATTTTCGGCGGTAGCGGGGACGACATAATCTTAGGCCATTCTGGCAATGATCGACTGCTCGGCGATGGCGGCGTTGATACCATTTATGGCGGCATGGGTGCCGATGACATCTTTGGCGGCGACGGCAATGATTATCTGTGGGGCGATGATAACTTTGTAGCAGACGATGCGGCCGATAGATTGTTCGGCGGCGATGGCGATGACGTCCTGGCCGGCGGCAACGGCGATGACCGATTGTTCGGCGGCAATGGCAACGACACCATAATTCTGGGCGAAGGTGACCAAATTGTTAACGGCGGCGCCGGTGACGACATTCTTGGATCGGAAGGCAATGGCACGAACGTCTTGATCGGCGGCAGCGGCGCTGATCAGTTCCTCTTCGTGGCGTCCTCATCGACTGTTGCTACGATCCGGGACTTCAATGCGGCAGAAGACGTTTTCTCGTTGTATTTCGCTCAGACCACCACCCAACAAGAACAGTTTGATGCTTTCATGGCAGGTGCAACGCAGGTCAATCAACATGTAATCTGGACAAGTGACACCAATACAATTGTGTTGAAACGGTTGGACATCGACGACCTGACACTCGACAATTTTGTTGACACCCAAGGCGAGGTCGTCGCGACCTATTAGCCCTTAAAGCCCTGCGGCAACCGACACCACGCTCATAAACCAACGAGCACGTCCGGCTGCCGCACAATCGACAAATTCATGCTCTGATTGTTTCCCGACGACACCCAATCTCCTGTTTAATGACATATTTCTCCCCAAATTGATGGGTACCTCTTTCGGTGAATTAACCAAATACTCACCACCGGAGGCAGATATGCCACTTACTGACCCTGTGATTTCGAATACCCATGAGAGCCGTTTTTTGTTTGGCTCATTTTCTGACGAAGGCACAGCACCCGTTTTCTATGGGGTTGTCGTGTTTGGCTCTGACCTGACATATGATCCTGATACTGGTCTTCCAAACGGCGGAAACATTGACCGCATCGAACTGCAGACCCGTACAGAAGACGGTATGCAAACCCTGCACGCGGAGTTCACTGATTTCGACGCATCGGTCATCCATTTGGACAATGCTTTCGCAACGGCGGACACGCCTTGGTATGACCCTACCCATTTCTTTGGAACGGAAATGTTGGACCGAAACGGTGAAGTTAACTGGAGCGGCGGCACCGATGGTGACACGTTTACAGGGTCGGAAAAAGGCGAAACCCTACTGGGGCGCGCTGGCGATGACACGCTTCATGGCGCAGAAGGTGCGGACGATCTGCGTGGCCAAACCGGCAACGACGAAATCTATGGCGGTGACGGGCGGGACTATGTCGCGGGCGGACTTGGCGACGACACTCTCTATGGCGATGCAGGCAAAGACTCCCTGCTCGGTGGCGAAGGTGACGACACTCTTTATGGTGGCCAGGAAAACGACGTAATGTTCGGTAACGACGGTGCCGACACTCTCTTTGGTGGTGACGGTAAAGACGAAGCACAAGGCGGTTACGGCAATGACTATATCGACGGGGGCGCGGGCGCGGATTCCATCCGTGGGGCCGCGGGCGACGACGATTTGTATGGTGGCGACGATAATGACCGTCTATCCGGTGGCGACGGCCTTGATGACCTTTATGGCGGCCTCGGAAATGACACCCTGAGCGGTGGGAGCGGTGAAGACACCCTGTCCGGCGACGAGGGAAATGACTACCTCTACGGCAACGACGGTGACGATACGGCCTACGGCATGACCGGCGACGACCGTATCACAGGAAACAACGGCCATGACGCGCTTTATGGTGGCGAAGGCCGCGACGACATCAGCGGCGGCCAAGGCGGCGACGTTTTGGACGGCGGCACAGGCAATGACAAACTGTCAGGCAACAGCGGCGATGACGTTCTCATCGGGGGCGCAGACGATGACCGTATGACTGGTGGTGATGGCAACGATGTTTTGGTTGGCGGAGACGATGATGATCAGATCGCGGGCAACGATGGCGCTGATACGTTCCTTCTGGACGAAACCCAGGACGGCGGTGTCATGACCGTTCGCGACTTTACGGACGGCGAAGACAACCTGTACCTTAACACCGGTGATATTCTTACGGCGCAAGAGATGTTTGACATCTTCACGGCTGGCGCAACCCAAAAGGGCCAAAGCGTGAGCTATGACAATGGCGAGGGCAATGTCATGTCCCTGCTGAAAACATCCCTTGAAGACATCACTGTTGACGATTTCTACACGCTCGAGGTGCATGAAGACGACGACACAGGTGAGAGATCCATCGCGTCCGAGGGCCTCGTTGAGGACTTCATGCTCGGGTTCCTTTAATCCAGCAGCCCTGCAGCGGCATCCCAACACAAAAACAAGCGGCCCCCTGTCACGGATAGCGGGGCCGTTTTGCTGTCCGGTTAACGATTCTTAACACGGGCCCACAAGTGATTCCGTGCGCCGGATCTACGTGCGATTCTGGTTGATTTGAAATGCTCTCTCAACCGCAAAACCCCCAATAAATGTGGGCAGAAAAAAACCCCAGCCGAAGCTGGGGTTAAGTTATTGAGGCAGGTTTCATACAGGCAAGAAACCTATCGAGCAGTGCCCTTGTTATAAGCAATTGGCCGCCCGCATCCAAGCTAAAAGTTTGAAAAGGTTTGTTTCCCCATCTAGGTTAGTCGTAATACCGCCGATCACAGGCGGTGAAAATCGGGGGAGCGACATCAAAATGTCCGTACAAATTCTATCAACAACGGCGGCAACTTTGCGCGTATTCGCGCTAGCAGCGTCAACGTCCGTCCTAGCAACACTTGCAGCAGCCGAGCCCGTCCATGGCATAGCTATGTATGGTGACCCTGCTCTACCCCCAGATTTTGCGCATCTCCCTTATGCAAACCCCGATGCACCAACAGGCGGTTCTATCGTTACGGCCAACATCGGCGGCTTTGACAGCCTTAACCCCTACATCGTCAAAGGGTCCGTTCACTGGCAGCTTCGGTTCTTGATGGGTGAAAGCCTAATGGCACGTTCCTTGGACGAACCTTTCTCGCTTTATGGCCTTCTCGCCGAATCGGTTGAGACCGCAGATGATCGGTCTTGGGTCGAATTCACCCTGCGCCCTGAGGCCCGATTCTCTGATGGAAGCCCAGTGACGGTCGAAGACGTGATCTGGTCGTATGAAACCCTCGGCACCGTGGGCCACCCGCGCTACCACGGATTCTACAATAAGGTCGAAAGCATCGAGACCGTTGGCGAACGCGGTGTGCGGTTCAACTTCGCAGAGCAAGACCGCGAATTGGCGCTTTTGGCGGGCCTGCGTCCAATCCTGCAGAAAGCCCAATGGGAAGGTTTGGATTTCGCCGAAAGCGGCCTCGACGTGATCCCTGTGACCTCCTCGCCCTACACCATCACCGATTTTGAGGCGGGTCGTCACATCGAACTCACACGCAACCCAGACTATTGGGGCTACGACGTCGTGCCGTTTGTGAACGGGCTTTATAACCTCGACACCATCCGCATGGAGTTTTTCGGCGACGAAACGGCGGCGTTTGAGGCGTTCAAGGTCGGTGACGTAAACACCAACCGCGAATTCAACGTCGCGAAGTGGGACAGCCAGTATGATTTCGCACTGATGCAATCCGGCGATTATGTGCGTTCAATCTTGCCGCACTCGCGCCCAAGCGGGATTACGGGTTTTGTGATGAACACCCGTCTGCCCCAGTTCGAAGATATCCGCGTGCGCGACGCAATGATGCATGCGTTCAACTTTGAGTTCATCAACGACGCGATGACAGGTGGCGCGCAGCCGCGCATCACCAGCTATTTCTCGAACTCTCCACTGGCGATGCAGGATGGCCCCGCAACGGGCCGTGTTCTCGAGTTCCTTGAACCCTTTGCCGACAGCATTCCCGCGGATGCAATCAGCGGCTATGCCCTGCCCGTTTCTGACGGATCCGAACGCAACCGCGCCAACATCGGGGCGGCTTTGGACCTGATGGAACAGGCCGGTTACACTGTTCAGGACGGCGTGATGGCAGGCCCCGACGGCGAGGAATTCACCTTTGAAATTTTGCTCAAGAGCGGATCGAGCGAGAACCAGTCCATCATCGACATGTTCACCGAAAGCCTCAGCCGTCTTGGCATTACGCCAACGATCACCGTGGTCGACAACGCCCAATATAGCGAACGCACTGACGCTTACGACTTTGGAATGACCTATCATCGTCGCGGGCTGTCGTTATCTCCGGGCAACGAGCAATACCTCTACTGGGGGATTGAAGCTGCGGACGTAACCGGTGGGCGCAACCTGATGGGTGTAAAGTCCGAAGCGATTGACGAGATGATCAACCTGCTTTTGACCTCTGACAGTCAGGACGATTTCGTCGCCGCCACCCGCGCGATGGACCGTTTGCTCACTTCAGGCCGTTATGTGATCCCGATCTATCAATGGAACATCAGCCGCATCGCCCATGACGCGGACCTCCACTACCCCGACACCATGCCGATCTTTGGCGACTGGCCCGGTTGGCAGCCAGATGTCTGGTGGTTTGAAGAAGGTTAACAAAACGAGCGCCCCTTAACTGGGGCGCTTTGTTTCTCAAAGTATGACCCAAGTAGCCCCTGCAAAAGACAGCGCAACCACATGGATCAAGGCCATATTGATATGGGCATTCCTCGCGTTTTGGTGTGTTGGCATGCTCACGGGGTTGATGGCATCCAGCTGCCGCAAGGTTGACGACGACCCCGCCCGAAAACTCAGCCGGTGTAATCTGGCAATCAGCACGGCTTGGATTTTCCCTAGCGACGGGCAGAAAGGGTCGATCATCCACCTAGAGCGCGGCATCGCACAAGCGCAGATCGGTAATCTGGACGCTGCGACAGTCGACATGCAACGCGCCATCCTAGATGCGCGCCCGCAAACGCCGTCCTACGAACGGCTCGCAGACCGCATTGCAGAATTTGATCCATCCTCACCCGAAGCCCGCGTCTGGACCAGATTAACAGAAGCCGCCACGCAGTAGCCCCGTCACACCCCTGTTACATTCCCGAACTAACGAAACATCATGAATATACTTGTCCTCTGCACCGGTAACTCGGCCCGCTCGATCCTTTTGGAATCCATCTTCAACCGCGACAGCAACGGTCGTTTTACGGCCTACTCCGCTGGCTCGACGCCGTCGGGCAAAGTGCATCCGCAATCGCTGACGCTTTTGGCAGATAAGGGGTATGCGACCGAAGGATTGTCGTCCCAAAGCTGGGATGATTTCGCCGGACCAGACGCGCCGCAAATGAATATCGTGATTACGGTTTGCGACAGCGCCGCCGCAGAGACCTGCCCCCTTTGGCCGCAGACGGGCGACACGCCACCCGTTCAGGCCCACTGGGGCATTCCTGATCCCGCCGCCGCAACAGAACCAGATTGGGCGCAGGCGTTTGAAACTGCCTATGCGGCCTTGGCCGCAAAAGCAGCAGCATTGATGGCGCTGCCACTAGAGGATATGGATCGTGCAGACTTGAAAACTGCACTAAACAAGATTGCTGATGTATGACCTCTCAAAAACTCGTTGCTGAAGGCCTTGGTACTGCGCTTTTGCTGATTGGCGTTGTTGGCTCAGGCATCATGGCGCAAACGCTGACGGATGATATTGCGCTGGCGCTGCTCGCTAACGCGATTGCCACGGGGTGCACGCTGTATTTCATCATCACCATTTTGGGGCCGATTTCGGGCGCGCATTTTAACCCGGTGGTGACGCTGGCCTTTGCGCTTAAGGGCGAACACCCTTGGCGTTTGGTGGCCAGTTATATTCCGGTGCAGATCATAGGCGGCATCTTGGGCGTGTGGCTGTGCCATGTGATGTTTGACCTTGATTTCATTCAGGCCTCCACCACCGCACGCACAGGTGTAAACCAATGGACATCTGAGGTTTTTGCCACTGTTGGTCTGTTGTTGGTAATCTTTGGCGGCTTGCGCAGTCGCCCTGATACCGTGCCAACCTTGGTGGCGGTTTACATCACGGGGGCCTATTGGTTCACGTCCTCGACCAGCTTTGCCAACCCTGCCGTCACCATCTCTCGGGCGTTTTCTGACACCTTTGCGGGGATCGATCCAACCCATGTTGTCGGCTTTATTCTAGCACAGCTGATCGGGTTGGCAGTCGCCCTGCCCGTTATTCGCTTCCTGTTTGACAAGAGCGACTATTAACCACGCTTTAAGGCTGTTGTGATGATCTGAACCTGCGCTGGCGGTTTGTCAGGGCAGAAAGGCATCTTATGACTTGGACCGACACACTGAAGTTCCAGCCAGATTTCCCCACTGTGATGTGCCGGGATTTTTCGCTTCTCGATCAGACCACATTACATGAGCGGCAATCTGATTGGGACGGCATCGTGCGCTACTTCGCCGGGGTTTATGACCTCACGGTCGCCGAAGGCTATGACACGTTAGGCGAATGGGCCACACGCCGACTAGCGCCAGTGATCGAAAGCGCGGCGGCCTGACCAATACTGGCAGTTGCACCTGCCTGTACGGATAAGATACCGCTTGGGCATGACACATGATCCTGTCCCTTCGCCCTTTAACCTCG
Organism: Octadecabacter sp. B2R22; assembly: GCF_018861045.1. Taxonomy (GTDB): domain Bacteria; phylum Pseudomonadota; class Alphaproteobacteria; order Rhodobacterales; family Rhodobacteraceae; genus Octadecabacter. Next base: position 616,499 of record NZ_JAHKQJ010000007.1, on the reverse strand, counting down.
CGGCTTATGTCCTTGGGCACGCGTCACAGCTGCCTGACAAAACCGCGCTGAGCATTATTGGCTCTGACACCATCGATGAGTGGTCTTACGCACGGCTGGAGCAAGCCATTCGCGGGGCGGCTACTGGTTTGCTGTCTACGGGGCTGACGGCTGGCGATCGGGTTATTTTGCGTCTTGGAAACACACCGGACTTTCCGATCGCGTTTCTGGCCTGTCTGGCTGTTGATCTTGTTCCCGTGCCGACCTCGGCACAGCTGACCGCGTTTGAAATCACCGCAATGTCACAGGACATCGCCCCCAAGGCCATTATCGCAGGGGACGGCATCACCTTGCCCGATCACCCTGCGCCCGTCATCGAAACTGCCACCTTGCGCGGGTTTTATGAACATGAACCTGCCGCCTTCACCTTGGGTGATCCTGACCGCGTCGGGTATATCATTTTTACGTCTGGAACCTCGGGCAAACCCCGTGGTGTTGTTCATGCACACCGCGCGATTTGGGCACGCCGGATGATGACAGATGGCTGGACAGGCCTAACGCCTAAAGACCGCATTCTTCATGCGGGCGCGTTTAACTGGACCTATACGCTGGGCACCGGATTGATGGACCCTTGGACCATTGGCGCAACGGCCCTTATTCCCGCAGCAAGCACCCCCATAGCAGATATCCCTGCGCTGCTACGCAAACATAACGCAACTATTTTCGCAGCTGCACCAGGCGTTTACCGACAACTCCTCAAGTGCGAACTGCCTCAGCTACCAGACCTACGGCACGGGCTATCGGCGGGTGAAAAACTCCCCGATATGACCCGCACCGCTTGGGAGACCGCCACTGGAACGCCCATCTTTGAGGCCTACGGCATGTCGGAGTGTTCTACCTTCATTTCGGGCAGCCCAACGACCCCCGCTGAGGCTGGAACCCTTGGGCAGCCTCAGACAGGGCGGCGCGTTGCCTTGATGCAAGACGGTGATCCGACGGTATCTGACGGTCAAATCGCCGTTCATCGCAGCGATCCGGGCCTCATGCTTGAGTATTTCAACGCCCCCACCGACACAGCTGCCCGTTTTGACGGGGACTGGTTTTTGACGGGCGACATGGGCCACCGCACCGAGAGCGGTGCCATCGCCTATGCGGGGCGCGTTGATGATATGATGAATGCAGGCGGCTACCGCGTCTCACCGATTGAAGTCGAAACCGCCCTTGCGCTCCATCCCGCCATTGATGACGCCGCCGCCGTTGAGCTGCGCGTTAAATCCGACGCATCCGTAATTGCCGCCTTTTACACCGGCGCAGGTGTGATAGACGAAGACGAACTGGCCGCGCATGCGGCCACACATCTTGCGCGGTACAAATGCCCGCGCCTGTTTATTCACGCCGAGACATTGCCTCGCGGGGCAAACAACAAACTGCTGCGCCGCGCGCTCAGAACCCAATGGGAGACCGACCATGGTCAAGCTTGATATTATCTCTGATCCAATTTGTCCGTGGTGCTACATCGGCAAAACCAATCTGGATCGCGCATTGGAACAAATCCCCGATCACCCATTCCAGATTGAATGGCATCCGTTTCAGTTGAACCCTGAGATGCCCGCCGAAGGCATGGATCGCCGCGAATACCTCGAGCGCAAGTTCGGCGGTAAAGACGGTGCTGTTCGCGCTTATGCACCCATCGTTGAGATGGCCGAAAAGGTCGGGCTTAAGATCGATTTCGAGGGCATGAAACGCACACCTAACACTATCAACGCGCATCGTTTGATCCATTGGGCTGGCATCGAAGGCCGCCAGACTTTCGTTGTGCATCGTCTGTTCGAAGCCTATTTCCGTGACGCCCGTGACATTGGTGATATCGAAGTCTTGGCCGATATCGCAGACAGCTGTGAAATGGACGCAGGTGTGATTGCTAAACTGCTGGCGTCTGACGCGGACATTGACGGCATTCGCAACCGCGATACCCATAGCCGTGAAATGGGCGTCAACTCCGTGCCGACCTTTATCATCGACAACAAACATGCCGTTCCCGGTGCACAGCCCGCCGAGCTTTGGGTGAAAGTCATCGGTGAAATCATGGAGCAGATCGAGGCCGCTGAGTGAGCCGTGACGTTATCCTTTTCTTGTTTGCCACCCTCGCGACGATCGTCGGCTTGGGCACGGTCTTCTTTCACTTCGTCGAAGGCTGGAGCTGGCTGGACGCCTATTTCTTTACGGTCGTAACCCTGTCCACGGTCGGCTATGGCTCCCTCGTGCCCGTAACAGCCGTCGGCAAGATCGGCACAACCATACTGATTTTTGTCGGGTTGATCGTCGTTGCAGCCGTTATTCAGCAACTGGGCTCCTTCACTTTGAACAACCGTATCAAAGCACGTCAGGCCATTACAGAAGCACGCCATCGTGCCGCTTTGGCCGAAAAACGCGCGATAGCAGCGGAAGAAAAAGGGCCAGATGCGTGATCACAGCTCACCTTCCTTCGGGGTATGTTTTCGGACGATTGCTTCAGAATAGCGGCGCCCGATGGCCTTTGATCCTTCCTGCTGCCGTGGTTGGCGGAATACTTCCCGATTTCGACATGATCTGGTTCTACTTGGTCGATGATCGCGCATTTCATCATCATCGCTATTGGGTGCATATCCCAGCATTCTGGGCTTTGGTTGCAATCGCCGTCTTGCCGCCGCTTGCATTGATCGCTAAGCGTTTCTTACCAGCCGCTTTGGCGTTTTTTGCCGCGCTCTTTTTGCACTTGTGTCTCGATACTTTGGCTGGCGATATTTTATGGCATTGGCCATGGTCCAATGACTTCACACACTTGGTAACGATCCCCGCAGTTCATGACTGGTGGGTTCTGAATTTCGTTCTCCATTGGGTATTTGGGCTGGAAATACTCATCTGGATGGCTGCAGTCTGGCTTTGGATTAAACGATGATAAGTGCTTCAAGAACCTCGCTCAAACCCCTTGGCCAAACAGAATTCATCGCGCTCGTCGCCATGCTGGCGGCAACTGTGGCATTTTCCATCGATGCCATGCTGCCCGCCCTGCCCGAAATCGCAGCCGAACTGACACCAGAAAACGAGAACCGAGCACAGCTGATCATCACGAGTTTTGTGCTGGGTATGGGCTTGGGAACTTTTTTCACCGGACCATTGGCGGACCGTTTCGGGCGTAAGGCTGTTATCGTGGGTGGCGCCGCGCTTTACGTTACAGCAACCCTTTTCGCATTCTTGGCCCCGACACTCGAAACGATGATCGCCTCTCGCGTGTTGATGGGACTGGCTGCAGCGGCGCCGCGCGTTGCCTCCATCGCGCTTGTCCGCGACATCCATTCAGGGCGCGAAATGGCGCGCATTATGTCGTTCGTAATGCTGATCTTTGCGCTGGTGCCTGCCCTTGCGCCAACCATCGGCGCTGGCATCATTGCGTTTTCAGGCTGGCGTGGGATCTTTATCGCCTTTGCGGTTTTCTCCAGTATGGTGACACTGTGGTTGATGCTGCGGCAACCAGAAACACTCGCGGTCGAAAATCGCCGCCCCCTTAGTTTCGCCGCCCTTGCCGCAGCCGCCCGCGAGGTCGCCGCACACCCAACCGTGCGCCTGTCCATCTTTGTTCAAACACTGGGTTTTGGGATGTTGTTTTCCGTCCTGAGTTCAACACAGCAAGTGTTTGACCAAACCTACGGCCAAGGCGAGACGTTCCATTACTGGTTTGGCGGCATTGCGGTCCTCGCTTCGACGGCATCGATCATCAATGCACGCCTTGTCGGACGGCTTGGAATGCGACGGATCGTCAAGGCCATGTTTATTGTGCAGGCGGGCATGTCTTTGCTGATGATCCTAGCCGTTTCATTGCACTTGCCAAACCACACAGAGCTGTTGATTTACGCGGCTTGGACTGTCTCAGTGTTCTTTCAGGCGGGTCTAACAATCGGCAACCTGAACGCGTTGGCGATGGAACCAATGGGCCACATCGCAGGGTCTGCGGCCTCCATCATCACGGCGCTCTCAACGGTCGGCGCGGTCTTGATCGCCGTGCCCATCGGCCTGAGTTTCAACGGCACCCCAATGCCATTAGCAATTGGTGTCTTCATCTGCGCAGTGCTCGCCTTTTGGCTCACGTCCTTGATCCGGCGCGACAGCGATTAAGGGGCTAAGCCTTCTTTGCTGTCGCCTCTTTAACCTTCGCCGCCAAGTCTTTGGCAATCGCAAAGGCGCCTTGGATTTTCAGGCGATCCGTGCCCCAATCCCGCTGCACAACGATCTTGTTGTCTTTGACTTTGGCCAAGCCCCGTTGATCCTCGATGAATTCGACCAACCCTTTGGGGGATGCGAACTTGTCGTTGTGGAACCGGATGACCGCGCCCTTAGGCCCGCCATCCAACTGGCTGATCCCTGCCCGTTTACACATCGCTTTGATGCGCACGACCAACATGAGCGTGTTGACCTCTTTGGGGAGAGTACCGAACCGGTCAATCAGTTCAGCCGCAAAGCCCTCCAGTTCGACCTTAGTCGTCAGATCGCTCAAACGGCGATAAAGGCCCAGTCGCACATCTAGATCCGGCACGTAGTTTTCAGGGATCAAGACTGGCACACCAAGGTTGATCTGCGGCGCCCATTGGCCGTCTTCGACCAATGTGACCTCACCGGACTTAATCTTGGCGATCTGTTCTTCGAGCATGGACTGATACAGTTCATAACCGACTTCGCGCATCTGGCCGGACTGTTCCTCGCCCAACAGGTTACCTGCCCCGCGAATATCCAGATCCTGCGACGCGAGCGTAAACCCAGCTCCAAGGCTGTCGATAGACCCCAGCACGCGCAGACGTTTTTCAGCCTGTGGTGTCAATTTTTGGCGCGGCTTATAGGTCAGGTAAGCATAGGCGCGGGTTTTAGAACGCCCGACACGGCCCCTGATCTGATAGAGCTGTGCAAGGCCAAACATGTCAGCCCGATGCACGATCATGGTGTTGGCCGTCGGAATATCCAGACCGCTTTCAACAATCGTGGTGGCCAACAGGACGTCGAATTTGCCGTCATAGAACGCGTTCATCCGGTCATCGAGCTCACCTGCCGCCATTTGGCCGTTGGCTGTCACATAGGTGACTTCCGGCACTTCGCGTTTGAGGAAATCTTCGATCTCTGGCAGATCTTTGATGCGCGGCACAACAAAGAACGACTGCCCGCCACGATAATGCTCGCGCAGCAGCGCTTCGCGGATCGTTACAGTATCAAATTCGCTGACGTAGGTGCGGATCGCAAGGCGATCCACGGGCGGCGTGCCGATGATACTGAGTTCACGCACACCTGACAGCGACAATTGCAGCGTGCGCGGGATTGGCGTGGCCGTCAGCGTCAGAACGTGGATGTCCGTGCGCATCTGTTTCAGGCGTTCTTTGTGCTGCACGCCAAAGTGTTGCTCTTCGTCGATCACCAACATGCCAAGGTTCTTGAACCGCACGTTCTTGGCCAGAAGTGCATGGGTGCCGATAACAATATCAACCGTGCCCTTGGCCAGACCGTCTTTGGTCAAAGCGGCATCTTTTGCACTCACAAAGCGCGACAACGTCCTGACATTAATCGGAAAACCACGGAACCGTTCGGCAAATCCTTTGTAGTGCTGGCGCGCCAGCAAGGTGGTCGGCGCAACAATCGCAACCTGCACACCAGACATCGCGGCCACAAACGCGGCACGGATGGCCACTTCGGTTTTGCCAAAGCCCACATCACCACAAATCAGACGGTCCATCGGCTGACCGGACCCGAGGTCTGTCAAAACGTCTTCGATGGCCTGCAACTGGTCTTCGGTTTCCGCATAAGGGAACCGCGCGAGGAACTGATCCCACATTCCGTCAGGCACTGTCAGCGCTGGTGCCGTACGCAAGGCGCGTTCGGCGGCAACACGGATCAGCCGTTCCGCCATCTCGCGGATACGTTCCTTGAGCTTGGCCTTCTTGGCCTGCCACGCACCTCCACCCAATTTGTCGAGCAATCCAACGTCATGGCCATAGCGGCTGAGCAGTTCGATATTTTCAACGGGCAAGTAAAGCTTTGAATTTTCTGCATATTCCAAAAGCAGGCATTCATGCGCGGCGCCTGCCGCTGTGACCACTTCCAGCCCCAAATAGCGTCCGACCCCGTGATCGACATGGACCACCAGATCGCCGGGGCTAAGGCTTTGGGTTTCTGTTAAGAAATTCTCGGCGCGGCGTTTCTTTTTGGTTTGGCGGATCAGGCGATCCCCCAGCACGTCTTGTTCAGAAATGACGGTAACGCCATTGCTTTCAAACCCGTGTTCCAACGCCCAAACGGCCAAATGCAAGCCAGACTTTCCAACGCGATTGAAGTTGGTGACAGGAATAGTCTCAGCGATACCTTCGTCTTCGATCAGCCCCATCAAGCGTTCGCGCGCGCCCTCTGAATAAGAGGCCACGACAACGGGACCATCCGCCATTTTCGCTTTAAGATGCTGCGCCAACGCCCCAAAAAGACTGATATTTTCTTGCTGACGTTCCGGCGAAAAATTACGCCCGATCCGCCCGCCAGCATCCGTTACACCAAGCCCCGTTGGCAGCGGCAAAGCATTGAACTGCACCACTCGAAACGGCGCAACGGCGGCGTCCCAAGCGGCATTGTCCAAATATAACCCCTCTGGGTGAGCTGGCTTGTAAACGGAATCCATTCGCCCCTTGGCGAGCATGGCTTCACGGCGGGCATCGTATTGATCATCAATGCTTTCCCACCGCGCCTGCCGTTGGGCGGCATTTTGTTCATCCAACGTAATGGTTGCGCCGGAAACATAGTCAAACAGCGTCTCGAGGGTTTCGTGAAAGAACCCTAACCAGTGCTCTAGGCCTGCGTGTTTATGGCCTGCGGAAACCGCCTCGTACAAAGGGTCATCCGTTCCTGCTGCGCCGAACTCCAAACGGTAACTCTGGCGGAACCGCGTGATCGCGGCCTCATCAAGGATCACCTCGGACACAGGCGCAAGCTCGACCACATCCAGTTTTTCGATTGTGCGCTGGGTGGCGGGATCAAAGCGGCGTGCGCCATCCAGATCGTCGCCAAACAGATCAAGCCGCACAGGCCCTGACTGACCCGGAGGGAAGATATCAATGATCCCGCCACGCACGGCGTAATCGCCCGGTTCCATAACGGTTGGCGCTTGGGCAAACCCCATACGGACCAAGAACGCCTTAAGGGCGGCTTCATCGATACGGTTGCCAACGACAGCCTTGAACGCGGCTTCTTGCAAGACGGCCTTCGCAGGCACCTTCTGCGTCGCGGCATTTAGCGTGGTCAGCAGAACATAGCGCTCCGGCATCCCGCCTTGATCCGCATGTGCCAAGCCCGCCAGAACAGCCATACGCGCGGCCGACACATCCGCGTTCGGGGACACACGGTCATAGGGCAAACAATCCCACCCGGGAAACACGATCACAGGCATATCGGGCGCAAAGAACGCCAACGCCGCGCGCGTGGCCTCAAGGCGCTTATCATCGCGACAGACATGCACGACGGGGCCGTCTTTCGCCTCGGCTAGAATGAGGCGGGCATCAAACCCTTCGGGGGCTCCGGATACGGTGATGTGTTTGTTTTCGGACATAAGAACCGACCTACTCTGCGCGGCCCTAGTGTCAACCGCTAGAACGGCAATTAAAAACCGGGACCGACGGCAAGGTTTTGATACATCCCGAACATGGCCGTTACAAAGATCGAAAACATGCCAATGAATTGGGTGATGACGCGGTGCTTTGTGAGCCGCGCGAACAACGCTTCGCCCTGAGGTTGATCACGGGCGATGACGTTAGCTGTCGCCATGCTAAGCGCTCCAACCAAGGTCATCGGGAAGGCCAACAGGAACACGGCTTGCGCAAATTCGACATCATAAAAGAACGCCATGATCCCTAATGAGGTCAGGGCGAACGTCAGAAACGTCAGTAAAACAAGCCCAGACACCTGCCCGATATAAAGCAGTCGATTGACGTTGATGCGGACCATGTCCTGAAGGTCGGCTTCTGCCTGATCACCCAGCTTGCGGGCCTTCTGGATCATGTCAAACGGGACACCCAGCACCCAATGGCTTACAGATGACCAGACAACAGCCAATGCAATCCAGTACCAAAGGTTACTGAAGGATCGCATGTCGATGACTTCAAAAAGAGTATTTGTCCAATTCACGGTGCGGCAGCCTGAGTTGATTTTTTCGCAACCTAACCGCGACGTGCGCCAATGCCCAGCCTTGTGAAGCGACGAATTCCATGGCAGCACATAGGTGTGACCAGAAAGGCCCGATTGCATATGAAACCTGTTGTCCCCTCCTTCCCGACTGCGCGCCTGCGCCGCTTACGCCAAAGCCCTGCGCTGCGCGCGATGGTCCGTGAAAACACGCTCTCCCCGTCCGATTTTATCTGGCCAGTTTTTGTTATGGAAGGTACCGACGCCGAAGAACCTGTCGCATCCATGCCAGGCGTCGTGCGCCGCACGGTCGACCGCATCGGGGCTGCCGCCCGAGAAGCCTTTGATCTTGGCATTCCAGCGATCTGCGTGTTTCCGTATACGGGGATGGAACAACGCACCGAAGACTGCGCGCTCGCGTGGTCGCCAGACAACATCGCCAACCGTGCAATCCGTGAGATTAAGTCAGCAGTGCCCGAAATGGCCGTGATGACGGATATTGCGCTGGATCCTTACAACATCAACGGCCATGACGGCTTTGTTGAAAATGGCCAAATCATCAATGACCGTACGGTAGACGCCTTGGTCAAGATGGCGCTGACACAGGCGGAATGTGGTGCGGACATCCTTGGCCCATCTGACATGATGGACGGACGTGTTGGTGCGATCCGCGCCGCACTTGAGGCCGAAAATTACCAGAACGTCACCATCCTGAGCTACACCGCGAAATATGCCTCTGCGTTTTATGGACCGTTTCGCGATGCGGTTGGCGCGTCCTCTGCGCTGACAGGCGACAAGAACACTTATCAAATGGACCCCGCCAATACAGACGAGGCCATGCGACTGGTGCAACGTGATCTTTCGGAGGGCGCCGATATGGTCATGGTCAAACCAGGCATGCCCTACCTCGATATCGTGCGCCGCGTGAAAACCGAATTCGGCGTGCCGACGTTTGCCTACCAAGTGTCTGGCGAATACGCGATGATGCAAGCCGCCGCCGCCAATGGCTGGCTGGACGGTGATGCAGTCATGATGGAAAGCCTGATGGGGTTCAAACGTGCGGGTTGTGATGGCGTGCTGACATACTTCGCTCCGGCAGCGGCCAACCTGTTGAACGGCTAAGCATGCTAAACACCGCCATCGACAACAATGTTCACTTGTGTCGCACAGTGCTGTCGCAGTTTGGTATCAAAGCGCAATCTCACGGCTGCGCCACCCTATTTTATGGCGCGCCACGTCCGTACTTTCCGAGCGTCATTACCCACAAGCCGCACTTAGACGACCGCACGATTGCCCATATCGCCACATTGCCCATTGGCGCTGGGATCAAAGACAGCTTTGCGACGCTCGATCTTTCACAGACGGGGTTTACCGCTGTGGTCAATGCCCATTGGATTGCACGGGCGCCAACGCCCGTGACAGGGCGACCGCTTTATCGTGTTGAGGATGAATTGAGCTTGCGAGGCTGGCTAGATGCATGGAATTCCGGAAACTCGATCGCACACGCCAACTTTACGCCGGACATTCTGGCACGAACTGACATTCGAATGCGCGCAACACCTGATTTTCATGCAGGTGTCATTACGAACCGGCATAAGAACGGCGTCACAGGTATTTCCAACCTGTTCGGTTCCCCAAGCCGCGTCCTCGATGGTCTCAGCGATCTTCCCGTTGGTGACAGTTTGATCGGTTATGAAACGGACCCCGCCCCATTTGTAGCTATGGGGTTTACCATACTCGGCCCACTAACCGTATGGATCAAAACGGGCTAAATCTTGCCGCCCTGCATCTAGCTGCTGACAGGGCGCGAAATACCGCCTATGGTGTGCGCATAACGGGAAAAAACCCCGATCCTAGAGGCGAGACAGACATGACCCTACTTACAAGACGCAGCTTTGCGCTTTCTGCGCTGGCAACAACCACCCTTTCGGCCTGCGGCAACGGCATCGGCGGCAATGGCGCCGATGTGATCGACAGCCGCGTCGATAGCACAATCAATTTCATGTACGATAGCTATCCTGGCACCCGTGATCTGGCCAACAAGGCCAGCGGGATGCTTGTGATGCCCGTCGTGACCGAAGCCGGCCTTGGCCTCGGCGGGTCTTACGGGCGCGGTGCATTGCGCATCGGGCAGACGACGGTTGATTACTATTCTTCCGCAGCCGCCAGTGCGGGCCTTCAAATCGGCGCACAACAATTCTCGACGGTGCTGTTTTTCATGACGGAAGAAGCGTTGACAGATTTCCGCCGTGCAAACGGTTGGGCAGCTGGCGCGGACATTGAATATGCGTTGCGCGATGACGGCCAAACCCTGCGTGCAGAGACGACAACGTCCCTGTCGCCTGTGATTGCGGTTGTTTTCGCTCAGGCTGGTTTTCGGGCTGGAGCCACCATCGAAGGCACCAAATACACGCGCATCATCCCATAAATCATGCTCTGAGCCGCTCTCCCTTGGGATCAAAGGGCGGCTCAGCCAGCACGACACCACGATGCGGTTTGCCGAGGATCATAACATCCACCTCGGTTCCTGCGGGTGTGTCTTTCAGATAACCAAGCGCCAAGCTCATATCGACAGAGTATCCAAACGTGCCAGACGTTACGCGCCCAACCGGCGTGCCGTCATGCAGGAAAATAGGCTCGCCACCTGTGGCGTCCGCCGTTGTGACATCTCGCACATGGATCAAAGACAGGACCTCACGGGATGGGTTATCTTTGATCTTCAGGTAACTGTTTTTATGTAGAAAATCCTTATCTATCTTGATCAATTTATCAAGACCGACTTCCTGTGGCCAGTATTCAGGTGAATACTCGCGCCCCCAAGACCCGTAACCCTTTTCGACCCGCAGGGACATCAAAGCGCGGCTACCAACTGGACCGCCGCCTTCTACGTCAGCAACCTGCAAAAGCGCTGCGTAAACTGCGGCTTGATCTTCGGCCTTACAGTGGATTTCCCAACCCAAGTCGCCCGTAAAGGACACGCGCAGCGCCAGACAACGCACGCCCGCAATGTCCAACCACTTTGATCGCATAAACGGGAAGTCCGCCGTTTCCAAAGATGTATTCGTAAGCGTTTGCAGCGCCTTACGAGACGAAGGGCCCGCGATGTTGAACCCGCACCACGCTTCGGTTTTACTTTCAAACGTTACATCGTCGGGCATCGGCACCATGTTCCAGAACCGCTGGTGATACCGTTCCGCCATACCGGACCCAATGATCCAGAATTCGTCCTCGTCCATACGTGTGACCGTGAAGTCCCCAGCGATACCCCCATTCACGCCAATCAGGGGCGTCAAACAGGATCTACCCACGGATTTCGGCATGGTGTTGGCAAAGACAGCGTTTAGCCAGTCTTCGGCCCTAGCCCCAGCAACGCGATATTTCGCAAAGTTGGAAATATCAATGATACCAACAGATTGCCGCAACATATTCACTTCACGGCCAACGCTGTCAAACCAAGGTTGGCGCGTAAAGCCCGCGCTTTCGGGGGTGTCTTTGTCGAAATACAGCGGGTGTTCCCAGCCGTAATTGAGCCCGAACACAGCGCCCATGTCCTTTTGTTGCTCATAGACAGATCGCACCCGTACTGGTCGCCCTGCATCACGTTCCTCATTCGGGAAGTGGATCTTGAAACGGTGGGCATATTGGTCCCCGACCCGCGCCTTGGTGAATTTTGCATCAGCCCAAGCGCCAAACCGCGCCACATCCCACGCGAACATATCATACGAACTTTCGCCCTTGGTGATCCATTCCGCCGCCATCAACCCCATGCCGCCAGACTGGCTGAACCCCGGGATAATGCCGTTGCAACAGAAATAGTTCTGCAAATCAGGGTGCGGACCAAACAGAACGTTTGAATCTGGCGACCAGATCATTGGCCCGTTAATGACCCGTTTGATCCCCGCTTCACCGACCGCTGGGACACGATCAATGGCGCGCATTATGTTGTCCTCAATACGTTCCAGATCATCGGCAAACAGCTCATGGCCGAACCCTTGTGGTGTACCGTCTTCAGCCCAAAACCGAACGTCCTTTTCATAGGCCCCGACAAGCAGGCCCTGACCTTCTTGGCGCAAGTAGTACTCACCGTCGCGGTCCGCGACAGATGGCAACCGCCTGTCCATCGCTGCAATCTCGGCTATGGTTTCGGTCACGAAGTACTGATGTTCTGTGGGTAGCAGCGGCAGTTCGATCCCAGCCATCTTGCCCACTTCACGCCCCCAAAGGCCCGCGGCGTTGATGACCCATTCGGTTGCGACGTTGCCCTTTTCAGTTTCGACGATCCACGAGCCATCAGGCTGCTGAATGGTCGCTGTGACGGGGCAGAACCGGATGATCTCAGCGCCGCGTTGGCGGGCCCCGACTGCATAAGCATTGGTCACACCGGAAGGATCAACATTGCCGCCATCAGGTTCATACATAATGCAGCGGATGCCATCATAGTTTACCATCGGGTGCAGCTCTTCCGCCTTTTCGCGGCTCACTTCATGGAAGTTCATACCGTAAAACTTGGCCTTCGCCGCCTGCAGGCGCAGCTGGTGTTCGCGATCTTCGGTTTGCGCCAAATACAAACTGCCGGGTTGAAACACACCGCAGGACTGGCCCGTCTCGGCCTCCAGTTCGTTATAAAGGTTCATCGTATAGTGCTGAATGCGAGAGATATTCGTACTGTCGTGCAGCCCGTGAATATTCGCCGCCGCGTGCCATGTTGATCCGCTTGTCAGTTCGTCGCGTTCCAGCAGCACAACATCGGTCCAACCCAGCTTTGCCAGATGGTACAGGATCGAGCAGCCGATAACGCCGCCTCCGATGACAACGGCTTGGGCATGGGTCCTCATGTGGGTCTCCTTATGTTGCCCTAGACTGAAAGCCGCAGCGGTCATTGGTTTGCCGCAAGGCGACATTTACTGTCGCTGCCGTCGCATTTTTTCGGTGGTGTCGCCGAAGCCAAATCGTTGCGACAAAGCCGACAAAGATAATAAGCAGCTTCCAGAACGACAAATGGTCGTGAAGGATAATCTCAAACCACCTTGTCACGATACTGATGAACGGCTCTTTCACGTTTAGGCAAGGAAACGGCTGGCGATCACTCCGTGCATAACGTCCAGAACCACACTCTTGTTGGTTTGCGAGTCATCCTCCAGCCTGTGGACAACTCTGTGGACAGACCGAAGGCCAATGGGTGCAAGTATCGGACTTATCGTTGCCCTATGCGATCAGGCACCGTGCTGGTCTAGGGATCGAAATCAATATAATAGGGGGTATGTGCTGTGCCCCTTCTATGACCGCCTCTAGATTTGACGCCGATGGCGCGCGGTTGCGCGGATGATTGCAACGCTCCTCCTTGCGGCGGGTGCGTCATCGCGCATGGGCGGGCGCGATAAACTGCTGGAAGATGTTGGTGGTGCGCCACTTTTGCAGGTCATGGCCGACCGTGCTTTGTCCGTCGGGCCGACCTACGTCACCGTTCCCTCGCTCAGCCACAAAAGAAACGCCATCTTGCCGGCAGCGGTGCAGGTGATTGTGGTAGATGGCCAGATGAGCGACAGCATAAAGGCGGGCATTGCCTCCCTGCCCGTAGCAACCACGGGCGTCTTGATTTTGCCTGCGGATATGCCGGACATCACGGCCAATGACTTGGCGCTGATCGGGTCAGCAGCACGCCAATCCGATGCGCCAATCCTGCGCGCAATGACCGAAGACGGGCGTCCCGGTCACCCGACTTATTTTGCGGCCAGTCAATTCGATGATCTTTCAACGATAACGGGGGATCGCGGTGCATCCGGTCTTTTGGCGGGTCGCACGGCAGACATCGAATTCGTGGCGTTACAAGGGGATCGTGCGCGGCTTGATCTGGATACGCCCCAAGACTGGGACGCCTACCGCGCCCGTTCATAAGCGTTTCAAAACCAAACATTTAGTGAGGGCATTTGAGGGGCCGTATCAGGGGTGCGTGCATTCCCCTTTAAAGTGGTACCGGTGGCCGGACTCGAACCGGCACGATGTCACCATCGGGGGATTTTGAATCCCCTGCGTCTACCATTCCGCCACACCGGCACGCATGCAACCATATGGGCTGCATTGGTATGCGGCGTGCAATAGCCGTCCCATTCGGGGACGTCAACGCCGCAATTTCACCTTTTGCATCTTGTCCTAAAGATCATTGGTCGAAAACGTATCACAGGCCGCGACCTGCGCCGTATCATAACCAGTTTGGAACCACCGTTGACGCTGCGCGGACGTGCCATGTTCAAAGGTGTGCGGCTGCACTGTACGGCCAGCATTACGCTGTAAGGTATCATCGCCAATCTGGGCGGCCGCATTCATCGCCTCGGCAATGTCGCCGCGTTCCAGACTGTTAAAGCGTTCTTGTGCGTAACGCGCCCAGACACCGGAAAAACAATCCGCTTGCAGTTCCAAGCGCACAGAAATCGCATTGCTTTCAACCTCGCTTACTTGTTGGCGGATGCGGTTGGCCTGCCCCAGAATCCCAAGTTCGTTCTGGACGTGGTGTGCTACCTCGTGGGCGACCACATAAGCGGCCGCAAAATCACCACCCGCACCCAGCTGGCGTTCCATCGTCACAAAGAAATCCGTATCCAGATAGGCTTTGCTGTCTGCGGGGCAATAAAATGGCCCGCTTTGCGCAGTTGCCCCGCCACAAGGTGATTGCGTCGCGCCCTTAAACAACACCAAGGTCGGCGCCGCATAGGTTTGACCGATCTGCGTCTGAAAAACTTCGGCCCAGATTTCTTCGGTGTCGGCCAATGTTACGGACACAAACTGTGCAGCGCGTTCATCCGCTTCGGTCACTTCACCGCTGGACTGAACCTGCGTGCCCCCCAGATCAACGAAACCTGATGTATCAAACCCGAAATACATACCTGCCAGCAGGATCAGAACACCCGCGATTCCACCGATACCGCCCGCTTTGCGCGCACCGCCGGAACGGCGACGATCTTCAATATTGTTGCTTCCACGCCGACCTTGCCATTTCATGACTGCACATCCTCTGCATAATACTACGGTTGACCATATCGCCTCTCTCTGGCCTAAGAAACCAAACAAATAAGAGCAGACCCAAGGTAAATCACATGATCCGACGCCTCTATGACTGGACTTTGTCCCTTGCGACATCGCCCTACGCGCTTTGGGCGTTGGCTTTTGTGGCCTTCATTGAAAGCTCTGTGTTTCCGATTCCGCCGGATTTGCTGATGATCCCAATGATCATCGCGACCCCGCGCCGCGCCTTCCTGATCGCAGGTATTGCGACGGTGGCATCCGTATTAGGCGGGCTTCTTGGCTATGGCATTGGCATGTTTGCCTTTGAGGCCGTCGGCCAGCCTATTCTGGAATCCTTGGGCAAGGCCCATTCAATGGAAGAATTCAGCACCCAGTTCAACGATTACGGGTTCTGGGCCGTCTTGATCGCGGGCCTGACCCCGTTTCCATACAAAGTTATCACTATCATGTCCGGCTGGACGGCGATGCCACTGGGCACCTTTATGGTCACATCGATCATCGCCCGCGCCTTGCGGTTCTTCATCATCGCGGGCTTGTTGTGGAAGTTCGGCGCTCCGATCCGTGATTTCATCGAAAAACGCCTCGGCCTGATGTTCACGTTATTTTGCGTTGTCTTGGTCGGCGGTTTCTTCTTAGTGCGGTACCTATGACAAAACCAAGCCTCATCGCCCTCGCCGCCTTTGGCAGCTTTGCCCTCCTTGCCGGAGCGTTCATGTTTCAGTTCATGGGTTTTCCCCCCTGCCAGATGTGCCTGTGGCAACGCTACCCACATGCAGTCGCGGTTGTGGTCGGTCTTTTGGCGATTCTGTTAGGCCGGTTCCAATCGCAGCTTGCGATTTTGGGCGCGATTGCAGCCGCTATCACGGGCGGTATCGGCGTCTATCATACAGGCGTTGAACGTGGCTGGTGGGAAGGCCCGACAAGCTGCACAAGCGGTGGCGCTCTCAGCGGCGATCTACTCAGCACTGACATTGCGCCAATCGTGATGTGCGATGATGTTGTCTGGTCGCTTCTGGGTCTGTCTATGGCATCTTACAACGCGCTGATCTCATTCGGTTTGGCCGCTATTTGGATTGCAGCGGCGCGGCGCTAACGCCCTGCCCGCCGTGTGCTTAATAGCAGGCTTGTTTCCGATCTCGTAACGCCGTCCAGACGGCGGATGCGAAACAAGACCTCGTCCAAGGCATCCAGGGTCTCGGTTCCGATCTCGACGATCAAATCCCACGTCCCATTGGTGGAGTGAACGGCCTGTACCTCGACCAGGCCCGTCAGCGTGCGCATCACTTTTTCTGTGCCGCGCCCCTCGATCCCCAGCATCATCAGCCCTCGGACGGCGTGGGCTGCAACATCGCTGCGTGTCACAACCGTAAATCCCGCAATCTCACCGCTATCTCGAAGCCGATCCATGCGGGCCTTAACCGTAGCACGTGTCACGCCCAAATCAGCACTCAGCTCCGACACGCTGGCGCGACCGTCACGCCGCAACGCCTTGACCAGCTTACTATCCATTTCATCCATTGCAGCTGCCCATTTTGAATAATCTTCGCTCATTTTGGACAATGCGCGGGCTATCCCAATCAATCAAGCCCCGCGATGATGATCCAAACAACAGGAGCCCAACATGACCGCGCAAGACATCATCTTCATTGGAGCCCCCGTAGACAGCGGCAAAGACCGCAAGGGCTGCATCATGGGGCCAGACGCCTACCGCACCGCAGGCCTTGAAGACACGTTAGCCGGCCTTGGGTGCACCGTAATCGACAACGGCAATCTTACGGCCGAACAAACCGAAATCCCCGATCACGACCACCTTGTTGCCCTGCCACAAACCGTGGGCTGGACCCGCACCCTTCACGCCGCCGCTGTAGAAGCCGCCCCCAAAGGCTTGCCAATCTTTCTTGGCGGGGATCATTCCTTGGCCCTTGGTACAGTGACTGGGATCGCCGATCACGCTGCCAGCGTCGGCAAGCCATTGTTTGTGCTCTGGCTGGATGCACATACCGATTATCATACGCCCGACACGACCAGCAGCGGTAACCTGCACGGCACACCGGTGGCCTATTTCACGGGCCGCGACGGCTTTGATGCCTTTCCCGCGGTCAACAATCCTGTCCCGACAGCAAACATCTGTATGATGGGCCTGCGTTCGGTCGATCCCGAAGAACACGCAGCTTTAGCGGATACGGAGATGCACATCGCAGATATGCGCGCCATTGATGAATTCGGCATTCGCGCCCCGCTGGCACACTTCCTTGACCGTGTCGCCGCCGCGGACGGGCTGCTGCACGTCTCTTTGGATGTGGATTTCCTCGACCCCGATATCGCCCCTGCCGTTGGCACCACTGTTCCAGGTGGCGCGACCCTACGCGAGGCCCACCTGATCATGGAAATGCTGCACGATTCTGGCCGCGTAACCTCGCTTGATTTGGTCGAACTCAACCCCTTCATGGACGAACGTGGCCGTACCGCATCCTTGATGGTTGATCTTACAGCTTCGCTCATGGGCCGCCGGGTCTTTGACCGCCCAACTCGTTCTTTCGTTTAAGGATAAGCCCTATGCAATCCCCCTCAAACCTCGCTCTCGTGCCGTTTGTTTCTGTAGAAAACATGATGCGTCTGGTTCATGCCAACGGGCTGGACAGCATGCTTATTCGCATCGCGGACACAATCGAGCAAGACTTCCTGCGGTGGGATCAATTCGACAAGACCCCGCGCGTTGCGTCCCATTCTGACGTTGGTGTGATCGAACTGATGCCCACATCTGATGGTGAAATGTATGGTTTCAAATACGTCAACGGACACCCCAAGAATACCGCCGAAGGCCTGCAAACCGTCACCGCCTTTGGCCTACTTGCAGATGTGCACTCCGGCTATCCGGTGCTGCTGTCTGAAATGACCCTGCTCACCGCCCTACGCACAGCCGCGATGTCTGCCCTGGCCGCCAAATACCTCGCCCCCAAAGGCGCGACCACCATGGCGATGATTGGCAATGGCGCGCAGTCCGAATTCCAGTGCCGCGCGTTTCAGGCGATCTGCGGTATCACCCATGTGCGCCTTTTTGACAGCGACCCTGCAGCGACGGAAAAATGTGCGGCAAACCTCGCGGACTCAGGACTGCACATCACATCCTGCACCACCCCAGAAGACGCCGTGCAAGGCGCGCAGATCATCACCACCTGCACTGCCGACAAACAGAATGCCACTGTCCTGACCGACAACATGGTCGGCGCAGGTGTGCATATCAACGCAATCGGCGGCGACTGTCCGGGCAAAACCGAACTGCACAACGACATCCTGCACCGCTCCGACATCTTTGTTGAATACCCCCCCCAAACCCGCGTTGAGGGCGAAATTCAGGCCTTGGCCGAAGATCACCCTGTTATTGAACTCCACGATGTCTTTGCTGGCCGCATCGCGGGGCGTAAAACTGACAAACAAATCACCCTCTTTGACAGCGTCGGCTTCGCGATCGAAGACTTCTCAGCCCTGCGTTGCATCCTTGACGCCATCCAAGGCACTGATTTCTACATCGACCTTGATATGCTCGCTGATCCAGACGACCCACGCGATCTTTACGGCATGCTCAACCGCTCCAAATAGGCATTTTCCCTTTGCCTTTGTTTCGAAAATACCTCGGGTGGAGTCCGCAGGACGGGGGGCTGGCCCCCCACTTGCTGCTATGGGGCCTGCAACGCCACTACACCAAGCGATCCAAACGGTGCAAAATCGGCCCTTTACCATTTGCACCACCCCTAGCCTCTGATAGTCTGTCCTGAACTAAATATAGAACCCGCGAAACGCGGCGAATCGGACAGGCACACGACATGAGCGACATTCCAGAAACTCCTGAAAATACAGAAGAAATGCCACCTGAACGCCCTGCGTATGACGGTCCTCAAATCTCGATCACCGCCGAGATGAAAACGTCCTACCTCGATTACGCCATGTCTGTGATCGTATCACGTGCGATTCCGGACCTTCGTGACGGGCTAAAACCGGTTCACCGCCGCATTTTGTATGCGATGTATGAAGGCGGAAATACCCACGACAAACCCTATCGCAAATCGGCCCGTGCCGTCGGCGACGTCATGGGTAAATATCACCCGCATGGCGACAGCGCGATCTATGACGCCTTGGTTCGTATGGCGCAGGATTTCTCCATGTCGCTGCCGCTTCTGGATGGTCAAGGCAACTTTGGCTCCATGGACGGCGATAACCCAGCCGCGATGCGTTATACCGAAGTCCGCATGGACAAACCGGCGGCGTATCTGCTAGCTGACATCGACAAAGATACCGTCGATTTTCAAGACAACTATGACGGCAAAGACCGCGAACCCACCGTCCTGCCCGCCCGTTACCCCAACATGCTGGTTAACGGCGCAGGCGGTATTGCGGTTGGTATGGCCACCAACATCCCGCCCCACAATCTGGGCGAAGTCATTGATGCCACTTTGGCTTTGATCGTAAATCCTGACCTTACGTCTGAAGAACTCATCGAATACGTGCCGGGCCCTGATTTCCCGACAGGTGGCATCATGCTGGGCCGTTCTGGCGCCCGCAAAGCCTACCTCGAGGGTCGCGGATCCGTTGTGACCCGCGCCAAGACCAAGGTCGAGGAAATCCGCAAGGACCGCTTCGCCATCGTGATCGAAGAAATCCCCTATCAGGTGAACAAATCCACCATGGTCGAACGCATCGCCGAGGCGGCGCGCGACAAGAAGATCGAAGGTATCTCTCACGTTCAAGATGAATCCGACCGCAACGGTGTTCGGGTTGTCGTCGAACTCAAACGCGATGCCACCGCCGAAGTCGTGCTGAACCAATTGTTCCGCTTTACGCCTATGCAAACCAGCTTTGGCTGCAACATGTTGGCGCTGAATGGCGGCCGCCCTGAAACGCTCACTTTGCGCCGTTTCCTGACGTCTTTCCTCGATTTCCGCGAAGATGTTGTTATCCGCCGCACCGCGTTTGAACTCAACAAAGCCCGCGATCGTGCCCACGTCTTGTGTGGTCTGGCCGTGGCTGTGTCCAACGTGGACGAAGTCGTTGCAACAATCCGCGCGTCTGCGGATGCCCCCGCGGCACGTGAGGCATTGATGACCCGCGCCTGGCCTGCCGAAGAAATCCTGCCGTTTATCGCGCTGATCGATGATCCGACCCACACGGCCAACGATGATGGCACCTATAACCTGTCCGAAATTCAGGCCCGCGCGATCCTTGAATTGCGCCTGCAACGCCTGACACAGATCGGCGTGAAAGAAGTAACTGACGAGTTGGAAGAACTCGCTGGGAAGATCAAAGAATACCTCGCGATCCTTAGCTCACGCGACCGTATCCTCGGGATCATCCGTGACGAACTGCAAGAATGCAAAGACCTGTTCGCGGTCCCACGTCGCACCGAGATCGTTGACTGGTCTGGCGACATGGAAGACGAAGACCTCATCGAGCGTGAAGATATGGTCGTAACGGTCACTGAATCCGGCTACATCAAGCGGACAGCTCTGGCTGACTTCCGCGCGCAAAAACGCGGCGGCAAAGGCATCTCTGGTGGGTCTTTGAAAGAAGACGATGTTGTTACACAGCTTTTCGTCGCCAACACCCACACGCAGCTGTTGTTCTTTACGACAGACGGAATGGTCTACAAACTCAAGACATGGCGCCTGCCCCAAGGGTCGCGCACGTCTAAAGGTAAGGCCATCGTCAACATCCTGCCGATCCCGACGGGTGTTTCGATTGCCGCCATCATGCCCGTGGACCGCGATGAGGAAGACTGGGACGACCTTCAAATCGTCTTCGCAACCTCAGCAGGCACCGTGCGCCGCAACAAACTGTCCGATTTCACCAACGTTATGCGCAACGGTAAAATCGCAATGAAGTTCGAAGGCGAGAACGAAGGCGTACAGCTCATCAATGCGCGTATCTGTTCAGATGATGACGATGTGATGCTTGTGACGAACTCGGGCCGCGCGATCCGCTTCCCAAGTACGGATGTGCGTGTGTTTAATTCACGCAATTCCCTTGGGGTACGTGGCATTAAGCTTCAGGGCGACGATACCATCGTATCCATGTCTGTGATCCGCCACTTCAAGGCCGAAGCCGATGAACGCGCCGCATACCTTAAAATGCGCCGCGCAATGGCAGGCCTCGCTGATGACGCAGAAGTCGAAGACGAAGAAGCGCCAGCGGGTGACATTACCACCGAACGCTATGCTGAAATGTCTGCCGCCGAGAACCTGATCCTGACGATCACGTCTGGTGGGTCTGGCAAGCTGTCCTCAAGCCACGACTACCCCGTTCGCGGACGTGGCGGCATGGGTGTTACGGCCATGGACAAGGCAATGCGCGGTGGTGAAATCGTCGCGTCCTTCCCTGTTGAAATGGACGACCAGATCATGCTGGCGACATCCAAAGGCCAATCAATCCGTGTTCCAGTTGAAGGCATTTCGTTCCGCAGCCGGTCCGCCGGTGGTGTTAAGGTGTTCAATACCGGTAAGAACGAAGTCGTTGTTTCTGTTGCTTATATCGCCGATCAAGCCGACGATGAAGACAGTGAGGACGAAGGCTCCGAGGAATGAACCCCGATATCTTCCTTCCCATCGCGTTCACAATCATGATCGCCCTTTTGGGCCTCATGGTCGCGGTGGGAATTCCACGGGGCAAGCGGATGCAAAAGACAAACGAGCGGATCGAAGCCAACCAGCGCAAACAAATGGAATTGGCTGAACGGCAAACAGCGGCGGTTGAACGCATCGCCGCTGCCCTTGAAAAACGCAGCTAACCTAGCGGCAATATTCTTCGGACACGAGCGCACCATCGTTGGTCACGGTTCGAGTTTCAAAGTTGTAACAGCCCGCCGTCTCGCTCGGTGAATACCGCATGTAATAGGCCTCGCCCTCATAGGTGTAATCCATGCTGCGGGTTCCGTCGGGCAATTGAGTGAAAATGAGATCCTCAACGCCGCCACGTGGCGGACGCCCCGGTTCAATGCCGCCACCCCCTGACGCAAGTGTTAACGGTGCTGTGCGCGGAAGATCACGCAAGCTGGCGACCTCACCCATCAAGCATTGCACGATATACGGAGCCTCAGTTGAGGTGTGATAGCGATAGCCGAAGGTTTCATCGGGTTGGCCGTTGCACAGGTCAAGGTCCCCTTCGGCGATCTCGGTGCCATCAGGGTTCTTGTCGCCATAAATCGGAAACCCGTCAAACGCCCAGCCAATGATCGCATCATCACCTGCGTTTTTCATCTGCTCGATCATGCAAGTCGGCGCGACGTGGTAGTGGTAATCATCCCCACGTCCCGCATGACCGCCACAAATATCAAGCTGCTGGGTCGCTAAAGTATCATGCTGTGACTGGTAATGAACCAAGTCGTCCTGACTCATCTCGCCGCCGCCGGTGTAGTCGAAAATCGGCACACCATTCACAGCTACCGCAAGGGCCGCGTCGCGGGTCTGCGGTGTATCGCCAAGAACGGGCAGCAAGGGAATAGGTGCGTCGTAGCTCTTTGCGGGCACTGGCACCTGCTCGTTCGTGCCAACAATGCCCGTCATCAGCTCATGATCGGGATAGCTGTCCGAGCTGATAACAGCGTTTCCACCGTCACAACTCACCGACACAGCCTCCGAAAACCCCGCCTCGGACACCGAAAGCTGCACGGCCTCGCAATGCTGCGCATCATCATGAGCCAAGACCATCTGCGGCGCGATAAATGCGGCCTGTACCGCGATTAGTCCGATGTGAAGCTGTTTCATGTTGCGCGCTCTCCAATTGGTCGATTTCTATATGATACGCGCCACGTTTCCGATTTGGTCGTTTGTCTGGCTTTTTTGTTGTAATCGCAGGATGGCGACTGGACCAAGCCCTTCGCAAGAGCGAATTCATCTCTTTTCAATAGGACACCAAGCGCCTAAGTCAGCCACATGACAGATACATTGCACATCATCGGCGGCGGAATGGCCGGATCAGAGGCCGCTTGGCAAGCGGCTAATCAAGGCATCCAAGTGGTCATCCACGAAATGCGCCCCAAGGTGGAAACCTTTGCTCACCGTACGGGCAACCTGGCGGAGATGGTTTGCTCCAATTCGTTCCGCTCGGATGATGACGAACAAAACGCGGTTGGCCTGCTGCATTGGGAAATGCGCACCGCTGGCGGTATCATTATGGCGACGGCTGATACACACAAACTGCCTGCGGGTGGTGCTCTCGCGGTGGATCGTGACCCATTTGCAGAGGCCGTGACCGCTGCATTAACATCGCACCCTAACGTATCGGTTTCATACGAAGAAATCGATGCGCTTCCTGATGACGGAAACTGGATTATAGCCACAGGTCCGCTGACATCTGGAAAACTGGCAGATGCGATTGCTGCGGAAACTGGCGCCGAAGCCTTGGCGTTTTTCGATGCCATCGCGCCGATCCTCTATCATGACAGCATCGACATGAGCAAAGCGTGGATGCAGTCGCGCTATGATAAGGGCGAAACCGAAGAAGAACGTACCGCCTACCTTAATTGCCCGATGAGCAAAGACGACTACGAGGGCTTTATCGACGCCCTGCTGGCGGCCGAAAAAGCTGAATTTAAAGAAGGCGAAACAGCGGGGTACTTTGATGGCTGCCTGCCGATCGAAGTCATGGCAGAGCGTGGCCGTGAAACATTGCGCTTTGGCCCGATGAAACCTGTCGGCCTGACAAACCCGCACGATCCGGAAAACAAGCCCTACGCCGTTGTCCAGCTGCGCCGCGACAACGCGCTTGGCACGCTTTACAACATCGTCGGGTTCCAAACTAAGATGAAGTACGGTGCACAAACCGATGTTTTCAAACGCATTCCCGGCCTTGAGAACGCAAGCTTTGCCCGTCTTGGTGGTATTCACCGTAACACGTTCCTGAACTCACCGACCTTGCTCGATGATCAAATGCGTCTGAAATCAAAACCAAACATCCGCTTTGCAGGTCAGATCACAGGCGTTGAAGGCTATGTTGAAAGCGCTGCGATGGGGCTTCTTGCGGGCCGCCTTGCTGTTGCAGAAATGAAGGGCCAATCCTTAGGCCCTGTACCAGACACGACCGCAACAGGCGCGCTTGTCACACACATCACTGGCGGCGCCGAGGCCAAGACATTCCAACCCATGAACGTCAACTTCGGCCTATTCCCCCCCGTTGAGGGCCTTAAGGGTGGGCGACGAGGCCGCAAGGACCGTTACAAAGCCTACACCGACCGTGCTAAACTCGATTGGCAGGGCTGGCTCGACGCATCTGACAGATGATCACCCGGTTTGCGCCATCCCCTACGGGGCCATTGCACCTTGGCCACGCCTATTCCGCGCTTTTAGCTTATGACATGGCGCTTGAGGCTGGAGGTGATTTTCTACTGCGAATTGAAGACATTGACCAATCCCGCGCACGCCCCGCATGGGAAACACAGATATACGACGACTTGAAATGGCTTGGCCTGTGGTGGCCCGAGCCTGTGATGCGCCAGTCGGATCGCCTTGGGGTCTATCACGACAAACTGCGTTGGCTTTGGAACCATGGCTATGCTTTTGCCTGTTCGTGCACGCGCCGTGACATCCAAAACGCAATGTCGGCCCCCCAAGAAGGCGTCACCCATGGCCCTGACGGGTTGATTTATCCGGGCACATGTCGGGCAAACCATTGCCACGGTGGCACGGTCCCGTTCCCCGATGACACCGCAATTCGTCTGTCGATGGACGCCGTCGCTCGCAAACATGGCAGCGCTTTGACGGGGGCTGATACCTTCTCGTTCTTAGAAACCGGTGAAGGCCCAAACGGCGAAACGGGGCTGATCGAATTCACCGTAGCAGACGCCATCCAAACCATCGGAGACGTTGTTCTAGCGCGGCGTGACATGGGCACGTCTTACCATTTGTCGGTGGTCCTAGACGATGCAGAACAGGGCATCACACATGTCGTTCGCGGTCAGGATTTGTTCGAAGCCACGAAAATTCACGTTATTTTACAACGTGTTCTGAAACTTCCAACACCGACCTACCATCACCACAAACTCATCCGTGATGACGCAGGGAAACGCCTTGCCAAACGCGACGATGCACGCGCTATTTCAAAGTACCGTCAAGACGGCGCCAGCCCTGACGACATCCGTGCGATGGTCGGGCTTTAGTCTTCCAGCGGTTTCATCAGTTCGGTTTCTTCGCCGTCCACGACAGATGTGTAGAAACATGACCGCCGGTTTGTGTGGCACGCTGCCCCGACTTGGTTAACCACGGCCAACAAGCAGTCGCGGTCGCAGTCTACCCGCAGATCAATCAGCTCTTGGGTGTGGCCAGATGTTTCGCCCTTGATCCAGAACGATTGGCGGGACCGCGACCAATAGGTGACGCGCTTT
The DNA here is from genome assembly GCF_018861045.1 of Octadecabacter sp. B2R22. Lineage (GTDB taxonomy): Bacteria > Pseudomonadota > Alphaproteobacteria > Rhodobacterales > Rhodobacteraceae > Octadecabacter. Next base: position 590,950 of record NZ_JAHKQJ010000007.1, on the reverse strand, counting down.
GTTTCAAGGGTCTTAGCGACGGCTTCAACATTCATCCATGCCATCATCAGCACTTCGCCCGTGCCGTCTTGCTGTGCAATACATGGGATCAAACCATTGGAATCATAACGCAATGTTGATGGATCGAACTTCATGACATGTTTTCCTTTGGCAATGGGTGCGCGCGGCCCTATCTAGGGGGAGTGATCCGCAAAGGCAATTGAGATGACCGCAGATACAGACCTGATAAAGCTATACTCAACCCGTATCTTGGGAATGGCTGCGGATATTCCGCACCGCGAGCGATTGGATACGCCTGATGGAACCGCCAAACGTCGCTCCCCCCTATGTGGTTCAACCGTAACCGTGGATTTGAACCTTGAAGACGGCAAAATTTCCGCTTTCGGCCAAGATGTAAAAGCCTGCGCCCTTGGGCAAGCAGCGGCATCCGTGGTGGGTCATAACATCATCGGCCTGACTGAGGCCGAGGTGCTGACAGGCCGCGATCAATTGGCCGCCATGTTGAAATCCGCAGGCCCAGCCCCTGACGCGCCCTTTGATGGCCTTGGCGTTTTGGCGCCAGCTGCAGAATATAAGAACCGTCATACGTCTATCTTGCTGACCTTGGACGCGACGTTGGATGCCTTTGCTGACGCGCGGAACGCAAAAACCGTCTGATCCCTTCCCCAAAAGAAAAAACCGCCGCTTTCCGGGACAGTGGAAAGCGGCGGGAGATATGCGTTTCGTGTGGGACCGGTGAAATCGGGAAAGGCAGTTTCCCAGACGGTACTTTGACAGGCAGTGTCGGACGTCGGCAGATCAAGTTGGGACAGAGATCTGGGGGCACCGGCACGAAACGCGAGGGTTGGACAGACAGTTAGAAAAAGTTCGGTAGGCTCAACGCAGCGAACATCATTACGACAAGGGCAGCCATTCCAAGGGCGTCGGCAATGATCGTGTCAGATGAACGAACGATAACGCTTTTGATTTCCTTAGCCATTTTGGTGCTCCTCAATGATGTTCTCTTTGTTGCCCCTTTGTTCTCATTAACCAAATCTAAAAGCAAGAACTTTTTGAGAACAAAAGTGAACAAAATGCGCTAAAATGCGCTAACCCACTGAAATTAAACGAATAGCCTTATCCTGTTCCATTAACCAAAGAAGAACACGCGCCGCCTGCCCGCGTTCTGTTGTCAGGTCGGGGTCATCCAAAAGCAGTTTACGCGCATCAGATTGCGCCAACGCCATCAAAGCGGTCTGGCGTTCCAGATCCGCGATGCGGAACCGCGGCAGTCCTGATTGAGCCGTCCCAATCACATCCCCCGCGCCGCGCATCGCAAGGTCTTCCTCAGAGATGCGGAACCCGTCTTCGGTCTCGCGCATAATCTCGAGCCGTTGACGCCCGCTTTCGCTAAGCGGGGCCTGATACATCAGCAAACAGGTGGATTGCGCAGACCCACGTCCGACGCGTCCGCGCAACTGGTGCAACTGCGCAAGCCCAAAGGATTCTGCGCGTTCAATCACCATGATCGAGGCATTGGGTACGTTCACCCCGACCTCAATCACCGTGGTGGCCACCAAAACTTTGGTTTCCTGCGCCACAAAGGCCCGCATGGCCTCGTCCTTTTGGCTCGGCGGCATTTGACCGTGGACAAGCCCGACGACGCCTTCGCCCAGGGCCGCGCGCAGACGTTTGAACCGCTCCTCTGCGGCGGTCATGTCGCTAACTTCGGATTCCTCGACCAAGGGGCAGACCCAATAGCATTGTCGCCCTTCTGCCACCGCCGCCCGCAAGCGATCCACCACCGCGTCCAGTTTGGATGTTGCCACAAGGGCCGTTGTTACAGGCGTTCGACCTGGGGGTTTTTCATCTAGAATACTGACGTCCATGTCGCCGTATTGCGCCAGCGCCAGGCTGCGTGGGATTGGCGTGGCAGTCATTACCAAGACGTCTACGGCGTCGCCCTTAGCGCCAAGCTCCATACGTTGCGCGACACCAAACCTGTGTTGTTCATCGATAATCGCCAAGCGCAAATCTTTGAAAACAACATCTTTTTGGAACACCGCATGGGTCCCGACAAGGATATGGATGTCACCCGCGAGCAGTGCCGCCAGCTTTGCCGCCCGCTCCGAGCCCTTATCCCGCCCTGTCAAAATCTCAAGCACAACACCCGCAGCCTCAGCCAAAGGGCGCAGGCCCTCAAGGTGTTGCCGCGCCAGGATTTCTGTCGGGGCCATCATCACGCCCTGCCCGCCAGCTTCAACTGCGATCAACAAAGCCATCAACGCCACATAGGTTTTGCCCGATCCGACATCCCCCTGCAAAAGCCGGTTCATCTTATGAGGCTTGCCCATGTCCTCCGCGATCTCACCCACAGCGCGGGTCTGAGCACCTGTCGGGGCAAACTCCAACGCGGCCAAGACCCGTTTTTGATTACTGCCATCGCCGACCGTCCCGCGTCCCTTGCCGCGCCGCGCCTGTGCACGGGCTAAGGCGAGGGTCAGTTGATGGGCGAGTACTTCGTCATAAGAAAGCCGTTGTCGCGCCGCGGCTGTTGGCTGCAACTCAGCCGATGACATCGGTCGGTGCGCCTGCTGCAAGGCGGCATTCCATTCCGGCCACCCTTCTCTCGCGCGCAAAGCAGGGTCAATCCATTCCGGCAAGTCCGGCGCCTTGCCCAAAACATCCGTCGTTGCCTTGAACATCGGCTTTTGCGTGATGCCTGCGGTCAACGGATAAACGGGTTCGAATACCGGAATGTCCTCAGCGTCATCCGGCGTAAGGATATGATCCGGGTGAACCATTTGCCCAACGTTATCAAATAGTTCAACTTTTCCAGACACCACGCGACGTTGCCCTGTCGGCAATAACTTTCGCAGATATTCGCCATGGGCACGAAAGAATACCAGCTGGAACGTCGTCTGCGCGTCCTCAACCATGATCCGATAAGGCCGCCCGCGTTGCGCCGGTGGATTGTGTTTGCCAACCGTGACTTCGACCGTGCACACCGCAGGCGCCTGCACCTCAAGAATAGAACCACGGCGGCGGCGATCCACGCCTGAATGCGGCAACGTAAACAGCAAATCACGCGGTTTTTCGATATGCGCACCGGCCAAGGCCTGAGCCGACTTTGGCCCGATCCCATCGAGGGTTTCGAGGTCCGCAAACAGCGGCCAGAGGATCTCCGGCCGACCGCTCATGCGTCCGCTATCAGCGCCAGCCAGCCGTCCTCATCCAAGGTTTCGATCCCAAGTTCGGCAGCTTTCGTCGCTTTGGACCCTGCCCCTGGGCCTGCAACCAATAGATCGGTTTTGGAGCTGACCGAGCCGCTGACCTTTGCGCCAAGCCCTTCGGCACGGGCCTTGGCCTCGGCACGGGTGGTCCGCTCCAACGTCCCCGTAAAGACGATCGTTTTGCCCGCGACGGGGCTGTCCGTGCTTTGGGCCTTTGGGGGGATGATTGTGCTCAGCTGGTCAATCAAACGGGTGATTGCGCCGCTTTCATCAGGGTTCGCCAAGGCGTCAGACAGCGACAGCGCAACCGTCGCCCCGATCCCGTCAGCATCAATCAAGAACGACCATGCCGTGTCGGCATCCGGCGCAACATCACACTGTTTGATCGCCGCCTTACGGGCCTCGGACAGGCGCGGTTTGCGGCCTGATTGCGCGGCGTTTTCTCGTTCCACGCGTTCTGCTTCGTCCGCTGCGCGATGCGCTAAGGCCGCTGGGCGCGCCTTTTCAACGTTTACCTGCAACGCATCCCAACTGCCAAAATGCCGCGCGAGGTCTTGGGCGGTCACTTCGCCCACATGACGAATACCCAGCGCAAAGATCAGTCGGGACAGTTCTATTTTTCGCTTATTATCAATTGCTTGCCACAGCTTTTTGACACTTGTATCGCCCCAACCATCACGATTGGAAAGCTTGGCCAAACTTGCGGCATCCCTTTGGTTTAGCGTGAAGATGTCGGCGGGCTCTTTTACGGAAAGCTGATCGTCTTCATAAAACGCTTCGACCTGTTTCGCGCCGAGGCCTTCAATATCAAAGGCCGCGCGGGATACAAAATGCTTCAGTTTTTCAACGGCTTGCGCGGCGCAAATCAACCCACCCGTGCAACGGCGAACAGCGTCCCCGTCTTCGCGCACCGCGTCCGAGCCACAGATGGGGCATTTGGTCGGAAACAAGTAAGGGGTCGCATCCTCGGGCCGTTTGGACAAATCGACATCCGCAACTTTAGGGATCACATCGCCCGCGCGGTAGACCTGAACCCAATCGCCCTCCCGAATGTCTTTACCGCCGCGAATTTCCTCACCTTTATTGCCACGTCCAGCAATGTAATCTTCGTTGTGCAATGTCGCATTGGACACGACCACACCACCAACAGTCACTGGCGCCAAACGCGCAACGGGGCTTAATGCGCCCGTGCGGCCAACTTGAATGTCGATGGCTTCAAGTCTGGTCCAAGCGAGTTCAGCAGGAAATTTGTGGGCGATCGCCCAGCGTGGCGTCGTGGAGCGAAAGCCCAAACGCTCCTGCAAAGACAGATCATCCACCTTGTAAACAACACCATCGATGTCATAGCCCAGCGTCGCGCGTTGCGCCTCAATCGTTTTGTAATGCGCGATCATTTCTCTGGGCCCGTCGCACAGTTTTGTTAATGGATTGACCTGAAAGCCAAGCTCGCCGAGCCGCACAATGGCACCTGATTGCGTGTCGGCAAGCGGCGCGGACAGATCTCCCCACGCATAAGCAAAAAACTCAAGCGGGCGTGATTTTGTAATCGTGGGGTCAAGTTGGCGCAATGATCCCGCAGCTGCATTGCGCGGATTGGCAAAGGGTTTGTCGCCTGTCTCGCTCTGGCGGGCGTTCAAGGCATCAAAATCCGCATGGGACATGTAGACCTCACCGCGCACCTCTAGGATGTCGGGCGCACCGGTAAGGGTCTGCGGGATGGTCGAAATGGTTCGTGCGTTTGCGGTTACGTTTTCACCCGTCGCACCATCACCGCGCGTGGCGGCTTGTTGCAAAATTCCGTTCTCGTATCGCAAAGAAAGCGACAACCCATCAATTTTGGGCTCTGCTGTATACGCGAGTTTTCCTGTCCTTATGCCAAGGAATTTGGAAATTGAGCTGTCGAACTCGGTTACATCCTCATCGGTGAAGGCATTGCCGAGCGAAAGCATCCGAACCACATGCGCCACTTTACCAAATCCAGACGTCGGGGCCGCGCCCACTTGTTCGCTGGGGCTGTCATCCCGCTTGAGCGTCGGGAATCGATCCTCAATCGCGGCATTGCGCCGTTTCAGAGCGTCGTAGTCGGCATCTGAAAGTTTCGGCGCATCGGCTTGGTGATAATCCGCGTTCGCCTGCCGCAAAAGTGCCGAGAGCCGCGCAAGTTCCTGCGCGGCTTCCTTTTCAGCCAGATCATTAACCGAAATCTCTGCGGTCACACCCTACCCCCCGTTATGGTCAGCCCCTGCAAACTAACTCAGTGATAGGTCTGTGTTTTGAGCAGGTCCAGCCCCGCTGTTGCAATTGGGGCTGAAACTTGGGTTCTTGTGTTAGGCGCCGATTGCAATGCGTTCCGGATCGGTCATGCTGACAGGATCCGGGTCACGCAACACATAACCACGTCCCCATACGGTTTCGATGTGGTTGTCACCGCCTGTCGCCTCGGACAGTTTTTTACGCAACTTACAGATAAACACGTCGATAATCTTGAGTTCAGGCTCATCCATGCCGCCATAAAGGTGGTTTAGGAACATTTCTTTCGTCAAGGTCGTGCCTTTACGCAGGCTTAACAGCTCAAGCATTTGATACTCTTTGCCCGTCAGGTGCACTGGCGAACCTTCCACCTCAACGGTTTTAGCGTCCAAATTGACCGCAACAGCACCGGTCTTGATGATGGATTGCGCGTGCCCTTTGGAGCGACGGATAATCGCGTGGATGCGGGCGACCAGTTCTTCGCGATGGAACGGTTTGGTCATGTAGTCATCAGCCCCAAACCCAAAGCCTTTAAGCTTGCTTTCGGTTCCATCTTCGCCGGACAGGATCAAGATGGGTGTTTCAATCCGGCTGAGCCGCAATTGGCGCAACACATCATGGCCGTTCATGTCAGGCAAATTGATGTCCAAAAGGATCAAATCGTAATCATACAACTTCGCAAGATCGATCCCCTCTTCCCCCAAGTCCGTTGTGTACACATTCAAATTGGCATGGCCTAACATCAATTCGATGCTCTTGGCCGTGGTTGGGTCATCTTCTACCAGCAATACGCGCATTCCGCTTCTCCGATCTCGGTGTGTAGAGTGACCATAAGATAAGAATGGTTAACCACACGTTACTGGACCTGTAAAAGAATGCAACTCCCCTTAAGGTTGTCGGTATTTTTGCAAAGTTGTTGCCTTGAGCGCGTTTACGCCGTGATCACGGACGGCACTTTCCCATTCTGTAAGTTCGTCGTCAGACAACCCATAGGTTTCAGAGGCATCCGCCCTCGTTAACAAGCCACAGGCAACAGCTTGCACCACAAGCGCCTTTCGGGACGCAACCCAGCGTCGCGTCGTTGGCGATGGCAAATCTGCACGGGTCATTACCGACCCATCAGGTAGTTTAACCGAGCGCGGCCCGTCGATTTTCTTCAAAAACATCTCTCACACCCCTTTGTGACATTGGTTTGGGATGTATTGCGTGGTTTCAGCTAACACATGGTAAAGCCGCCCCTTGAGAGTGATTACACTTTTCCTATATTGCAGCAGATACCATTCAGGCTGATGCCCCGTCGGGCCAGTCGCAAAGGATACAACATGCCCCTCGACCCTGCGATAAACTCTCTTGGTTTTGCCAAGCCCCCGTCAGAAACCCGTGTTGTCGTGGCAATGTCGGGCGGCGTGGACAGTTCTGTTGTCGCCGCCATGCTGGCCGAACAAGGTTATGATGTGGTTGGCGTGACGCTGCAACTGTATGACCACGGCGCCGCTTTGGCGAAAAAGGGCGCGTGCTGTGCGGGTCGTGATATCCATGACGCCCGCCGCGTGGCCGAGGAAATGGGCTTTCCGCACTATGTCCTCGATTATGAAAACGTCTTCAAAGAAGCGGTCATGGATGAGTTCGCCGAAAGCTATCTTGCCGGAGCCACCCCTGTTCCCTGCATCCGCTGCAATGAACGCGTGAAATTTAAGGACCTGTTGGAAACTGCCAAAGATCTGGATGCGGACTGCATGGCCACAGGGCACTACATTCAACGGATGATGGGTGACAGCGGGCCTGAGCTGCATTCCGCGGCAGACCCGACCAAAGACCAGAGCTACTTCTTGTTTTCCACCACCCCCGCACAATTGGATTATCTGCGCTTCCCCCTCGGACATCACGCGTCCAAGGAAGAAACCCGTGCCTTGGCGCGCAAGTATGGTCTGGCGCTGGCGGACAAGCCCGACAGCCAAGACATCTGCTTTGTGCCTGATGGCAACTACGCTGGCGTCATCGAAAAGCTTCGCCCTGGTGCGGCTGAGCCGGGCGACATCGTGGACACGGACGGCAAGGTTTTGGCGCAACACGACGGTGTCATTCACTATACCATCGGTCAACGCCGAGGACTTGGCATCGGCGGATTGTCGACCCCCTTGTATGTGGTGAAACTGGACGTCGACAAACGTCACGTGATTGTGGGACCAAAAGAGATGCTGACCACACGCACCGTCCCTGTGCGCGAAATCAACTGGCTGGGTGATGATGCCTTTGATGCTGTGCCCGAACGCCATGTGTCAGTCAAAGTTCGGTCCACCAAACCACCCGTCGAGGCCGTTTTACGCCCCTTGTCCGCGACCACCGCCGAAGTCGACCTTCTGACCCCAGAAGAAGGCGTGTCCCCCGGACAGGCCTGCGTATTTTACGACGGCGACAGCAGCCGCATCTTTGGTGGCGGCTGGATATGGCGCGGGTATTAACGCCCCGTTTTAGCTCAACACCCCAATTCTTAGGATAGTTATCAATGCCCCTGATCGAAATCATCGCCCTTCTTGCTGTCGCCCAGTTCCTTTATTTTGGCTATTTAGTTGGTATGCAGCGCCGCGACTCAGGCCTCAAGGCCCCCGCGATGACAGGCCATGACGGGTTCGAGCGGGCCTACCGCGTCCAGATGAACACGCTTGAACTTATGATCGCGTTTCTTCCCGTGTTGCTGTTGGCTGGGAAATACTGGCCCGCATGGATGATAGCCCCTATCGGCCTCATTTATCTGGTCGGCCGCACGTTGTATCAACAAGCTTATATGAATGACCCGTCAAAGCGCGGTACTGGTTTCATGCTTACTCTCGGACCAATTGCAGCATTGCTCGTTTTGGCCTTGCTGGGCGCGGTGATCCACCTTTTCTAAGCGGTTATTTAGCCCCCGGCGCTCGATTGTTCTGTTTCGCTTCAAACTGCTTCCAAACATGCATCCGGCCTTTTTGCCGCGCATCTGCGAGCCACATCTTCTTGCGGGCGTCCGGAATTTCAAGCGCTCGGTAGGCGCCTTCCGAAAATTTGGGCCAGTCTATGGCCAAGCCCTGCTTGACCATTTCAGCGGACAAGTCCCGACCATCCGGCAGATAGCATTTCGCAACGGTTCGCCCATGGGTATCAACATGGTGAACCTTCGCTTTGATAACCTGACCCTTACACAATGCGAGAAGCGCCCACTTAGCACGTTTTCCGAAAGGATGATTTAGTTCAGGCGCATCGACACCAAACAACCGGATTTCGACACTTTTGATAACCAGTGAATCGCCGTCTGTGACAAATGCCCGCCCTTCTATGACCCTCACCGGAGGTTCAGGCGCACGCCATGCCGCATTCGGGCCTGAATTTTCGGGCGCTCGTGCTGGCTTAGGGCGTGGAGGGCTTGGAAAATTTAATGGTGGTAAAGGATCATCAATCTTCGGTTCAGATCTCGCCGCCCGTTTTTTAGGAGGTTGGGGCGTTCCGCTGTTTTTGGCCAGCTTTATTATAAGTCCGATCAGCACTCCGAACACGCACAACAATAAAAGTACTTCCATTAAGACTCGCCGAGGTTTTCTTCAAATAAATCCTCAATTAATAATTGAGTGATTTTAATGTATTACACGCATAAGTAATTTCAATTAAAAACGACTTACTCTTGTGTCACTGAATCCTTCGGCCCCCTAAAAGATGTTTTCGGATGAGCCCAGCGTAGCCAAAATCGACCAGAGCATCATGCTCGACCGCGAGCGGTTTTGGCCCTCCCTAAGCAAACGCAATGATACTCGTTGCGCCAATTCCAGTGGATCGCAAACTGGACGGCCCACAATAAAAAACGCCACATGACACTGTGGGCCTTTCAAGTGTTCTTTTGACACGCTGACGAATGGTTCGTGACCGCGAACCTATTTGGGCCCCAGATCATCAACCAAGCCGCAAAGCTAAGTTCGGCCAGCGTTACGATCACCAAGAGACCTATGATAACAATGTTCAAGGCCAAGACCTCGATGAACATCAGCTTCGCTATGCCCTGCGCCAGATAACCAAACGCACCAACAAACAGCCCCCAGCCCAACAGCTTTGGCGCTAAGCCAGTGCGCAAGATGGCCGCGCCGAGCGCCAAAAGATGCACGCCAAAGAAAAGCTGCCAAACAAATATGCCAAGCGCATGAGCGTCAAAGAACATCATCATTTGATCCGTGTGGGCTGAAAGATCGTTTAGAAACGTCAGCGGCATTACCCAGATCAACACGTTCAGCCCCATTACAATGGCCATCCCTGCCCGCGCGATCATCGCGGTGCTTGATAAAACGGGGCTGTCCCTTTGAAACATGACGAACAAGATCGCCGTGAGGGCAATTTCGAATAAGATGACAAAGATGTCGGCGAGCACGCCCAGTTTGAACAGCCCGAGGTTGCCAGACAGATTGCTGGCGGTCGTCGCAGCGTCACCAGCAACAACGATCGCTTGCGGTACATAGCCAATGCTAAAACCGCCAACACAAGCAATCGCGAGATAGAATGCACCGGCAAGACGCGGAAGGTGATGTGATGGAAATGCTGAGGTCATGTCAGGCCCTTCTCCAGATAATGAGGGGTTGTCTGCTCAAACGGTCCCGTCAAAGCAGTTGCTAAGTTTTGAAGTCGTTGTGTGTCTGAAGACTGTCTAGATCACCCGAACCATGGCAGGAATTGGCGAAATCCTGAGACATCCCATACATATTCGTATGGGTTTCCGCGCAATGCGCAGGAACGCAAAACGCCCGCACAATGTGGCGGGCGTTTTAGGAATATTGGTTCAGGTTGGGGTTAGCCGCGGCGGCGGCCACCTTTGCGCCCTGCCCGACCGCGGCCTTCTTGGCCAGCTTTCGGGGCTTCGCGGTTCATGGTGATCCACGCAGCACCACCATCATCGTTGTTGGTCAGGAAGTTGGCAGCGCGGATGGCTTCCATTTCCTTACCCGCGCGTGGCTTGGTCGATCCCATGCCGAACATCTGAACGAAGGCTTCGTCGTCCATGCCGTCTGGCAGTATAATGCCGGACGCAAGGATTTCTTCTTTCTTGGCGGCGATCTTTTTCGGGCCAACGGGCAGCGCCACAGGGTTCATGATCGCCGATGTCATACCAGCGGTCATGGCCATTGGCAGGAAGGCGTTGTTGATGCCGTGACGGTTTGGCAGACCAAAGGAGATGTTAGATGCGCCACAGGTCGTGTTCACACCCAGTTCTTCGCGCAAACGACGCACCAGCGTAAAGACCTGCAAGCCTGCGGTCCCCATCGCGCCGATTGGCATCACCAGCGGATCAACCACGATGTCATGAGCTGGAATACCGAAATCAGCCGCACGTTCGACGATCTTTTTGGCGACGGCAAACCGCACGTCTGGGTCCTCAGAGATGCCAGTGTCGTCGTTGGAAATTGCCACAACCGGCACGTTGTATTTTTTCACCAGAGGCAAAACCAGCTCAAGGCGTTCTTCTTCGCCTGTGACCGAATTCAACAGTGGGCGGCCTTCGGCAGCGGCCAACCCTTGTTCAAGCGCGCCCGGAACGGAGCTGTCGATACACAACGGCGTATCCACAACCGCCTGTACCTTTTCGACCAACTGCCTCATCAAATCAGGCTCAACAAAGTTGTTGTCCGCATAACGCGGATCTTCGGCCATTTTGTTAGAGAACACCGCACCAGAGTTAATATCCAGAACCGTCGCACCTGCCATGGTTTGTGCAATCGCGTCTGCCTCAACGCGGGAAAAGTCACCGCGCTCCAGTTCTTCGTTCAGGATTTTGCGGCCCGTTGGGTTGATCCGCTCACCGATCACACAGAACGGTTCGTCAAAGCCCATCACGGCTGTCTTGGTTTTGGATTCGATAACAGTGCGGGTCATACTGGCCTCTCCGTAGGTGTGTTATATCCGAACCCTAGAGCGCATTTGCTTGAAGTACGGCGTACTTGCGACATAGCCAGCCCCAACCGCGACGTCACCCCGAATAGTATTCATGTAAATGATGAGGAACTGGCAGAAACGCTATGAGGTAAAGAACATCAAAGAGGTTGAGGGTGCGCTTTGTGGAAAACAGCTGACTTTTATTATTGTGATGCGAAGCCTGTTCACGGTTCAAGCCTGACAGTGACGTCGAAGGCGGAAAGCTACGATCTGAGCCAGATTTATTTACGGCTTCAAGCAAAAGTGGGGTCAGCTTGGCGGACACCAGTACTGTGAATTTTACAAGTTTGGACCGGGACCAAAAATCAACCGAATCGGAATCCAACGCACAAATTCAGCAACGTTTATTGACCCTTCGCCACCCCACAACCCTGCGTTGTTTGATTTATTAACGCCCAACCAATACAATAACATTAATAAATAGCTAATTTTTTATAGCCAAGTTCGGCAATTTCTGCACGACAACAAGTATTTGAGTACGATTCGAAAATAGGGGATGAATAGTCCATGTTTAGTAAAATTCACGCATTGGTTGTGGCCTCCGTTCTTTCTTCGGGACTGGCGACAACCGCAACAGCCGCAACGATGACCTTCACAAACGCCGAGCCAACGCCGGTAATGACAATGGTTGTTGATGACACAGTTTCAGCAGGCAACTTGCGCTTTAGCCTATCAACGACAGTTGGAACGGCCGATTATCTAGCGCTCGCGTTCAACTTCTCAGGGACGTCGCTTAATCAAAGCGATATATCCTTCGTCAGTGCGACAAGAGAGGACGATTCCCCTAGCATAGTTGACCTAGAGCTATTTGGGGACAACAGCTTGAGCCAAAACGTCTGTGGCGGGGGCTGTAACTTTAATGGTGCTGGTAGCGCGACTTTGTTCGATTACATCATTCGCATTGGCGAGAACGGTGGTGGTGGACAGGGCGGTATTAATTTCGTGAAATCTGTCGTGTTTGATATTTCAAGTACAGCTAATCTCGCGAACAGCCCCTTCTCAGGGTTTGCAGTTCGGGCCCAGAGCACCAGCAATTCAAGTGGTAGCATCAAGACAAATCTAGTTCCTGACATTCCCGCAGTGCCTGTGCCAGCTAGTTTGCCTCTGTTGGCATTTGGGTTGATTGGATCCGGTCTTGTGGCCCGCCGCCGAAAGGCGCGTTACTGACAAACGTTCGGACCCGCAAAGTTTTTGATGAAAGCGCCTCCTCGGGCGCTTTTTTCTTGTCTTGTTATTTGCCGCGACGATCCGATTTCTCGCCAATAGCAATCATCGGAGAACAATGCAGCATGTGCCGCGTCGGGCTTAAATCCGACGTTCACGACAAGCCTGAATCTCACGTTAATCAGTGAACTTAGCTTTTGACCGCAGGCACCGCAGACGCCCCGCCGTTTTCAATCGCCCAATTGGCGTTGGTTTTGATACCGCCGAGGGGGAAGAAATGGACCTTCTCGATGTTGCTGTCTGGGTTCGCAGCCTTATGGGCGGCCAATTCGGTTAGCACCTGTGTTGGCTCAAACGGCAACAGCAGTTTGGTGACGTCTTTGGCGCGTTTCTGAAGAACCTTTAGGGATGGGCCAACACCGCAAGCAATCGCGAACTTGATCATGGTTTGTAGTTTCGCCGGCCCCGCGATGCCAATGTGGATCGGGATCGTGATCCCCGCCTCTTTCAGACTGTCGGCCCATTCAATGATTGGGCCCGCTTCAAACGCGAATTGCGTGGCGAGCGCCATTTCGGCGTCTGTGGTTTCGCTAAACGTTTGTTTCCAGCGCAAAGCGTCATCCACGTTGGCTGTACCGCCCTTTGGATCAATATCTTTGTTGCCTTCTGGGTGGCCCGCAACATGAAGCCGTTTGAACCCGCCAAAGGCTCCGGTTTCAAGCAATTGCATAGACGAATGGAAATCCCCCTGCGGCGTATCCACGCCACCCGCCAGCAAAAGCGCCTGATCGACGTCTGCTTCGCCCTGATACATAGCAATCCAGTTTTTCAGCGTCGCCTCATCTTTGATGATGCGGGCCGGGAAATGTGGCATCACTGGGTAGCCATCAGCGGCCAGACGTTTGGCCGTGGCGACCATGTCCTCAATCGGAGTGCCCTCGATGTGGGCGATGTAAACGCGGGTGCCTTTGGGCAGCAACTGGGTGAAATCTTCGACCTTTTCAGCGGTGCGCGGCATGACTTCTATGGAATACCCGTCGAGGAAAGCTTCAAGATGTGGGTTCGCGCCACTTGGTTCTTCGACTTTCTTACGGAAATTCAATAGCGCCATCAGGGTCTCCTTTAACGTGCTCACGCACGGCCGTCGTTGTTGATGAGTTCGATCAGTTTATCTTTGTCGTATTCAGCTTCCAGACGCGTGGCCTCTGCTGTGGCAACATCGGCATCCGCGCCGTCAACCGAATACGGTGCGGCTTTGCGCCAATCGGCAAGGTAGTCATCAGTGCCAGCGGCACCGGATTTCATTGCGGCGCGGTCAATGGCTTGCTCAAAGCGTTCGCTGAGCTGAACCTTGGTTCCACGACGGCCTTTACCGACGATGATTTGAGCAGGAATATCCCGCCAATAAACTACTGTGACGTCTGCCATGCGAATCTTGCGCCTTTCTTGCGTTACCCAACACCTAGCTTGGGTTATTCTATCAACGACGCCTATTTTCGACATTGAGCGGGCGATTGGCGACCCCCGAACGTCCCTCTGTGCTGCCAAAATCCTCATGACAAGAATGAGGTGCATCACAACGCTTGCGCCAAACCCGTTGCGGGCATACCTTGGGGGTAACTCGAAAATGGAGGGCGTTAATATGGCGCCCAAGCGTCCCGATGGTGCGGGCGCGTTCCCAAAACCGGTAGAGCGCCCCGCGCCGACACCGCCCGATCCATCTGCGCTTTATGCAGCGCTGGATTTGGGCACGAATAGTTGCCGCATGCTGATTGCCCAACCAAAGGGCAGCCAGTTTCATGTGGTCGACAGCTTCTCCAAATCTGTCCAGCTTGGGCATGGTCTGGAACAGACTGGCAAACTCAGCCGTGCGTCTATGGCTCGCACGGTCAATGCTATGCGTGTGTGCCGCCAGAAACTCCAGCGTCACAACGTCACCAACATGCGCCTTGTCGCCACAGAGGCCTGCCGCCGTGCCCGCAATTCCCAGTTCTTTATCAATCAGGTCAAACGCGAAACTGGCCTGTCCCTCGAGATTATCCAACCCGAAGAAGAAGCGCGGCTGGCGGTGATTTCATGCGCCCCGCTTGTTAGCACCAAGACTGAACAGCTTTTGGTGGTGGATATTGGTGGTGGATCAACAGAGCTGGTCTGGATTGATTTGACAAATGTGCCCAAACGCGAACGCCCCCGCGCAATCATGCGCCTGCATGCCGGGTTTCGACAAGATGCAGGGCCGTTTGCCGCGGCCAAAGTTGTCGATTGGATTTCCGTGCCCCTTGGCGTGGCGACCCTGCGTGATCAGTTCGCCGATGTGGAAGACGATTCCGCCCGTTTCGCCTTGATGTCTTGGTTCTTTGAAGAAAACCTAGAAAAATTCGCGCCCTCCGCGATGGAGCAAAAACGCGAGAATTTCCAGATCGTCGGCACCTCCGGAACTGTGACGACAGTTGCAGCGAGCCATCTTGGCTTGCGCCGTTATGACCGCAGTAAGGTGGATGGGTTGCGGATGACGTCCGATCAGATTGACGCGGTGATCCATGGCTATCTGAAACAAGGCGCGGCAGGTCGCAAAGCGGACCCAAGGATTGGCAAAGATCGCCAAGCTTTGATTATGTCCGGCGCTGCCATCTTGCAGACCTTGATGCGGCTTTGGCCCACGGATCGGTTGTCGGTCGCGGATCGGGGCCTGCGCGAGGGGCTATTGTATCAGCAGATGTCAGCCCACGGCGTTCTCGAAGACGCGCCCTACTAGGACTGTTCTGGCAGATGAGCGGCGAGGTTTTGCAACCCCGCCTGCAACACAAGGCTATCTGACCCCACGCCGAGAAACCGAACACCGCGTTCAATTTGCGACGAGATGTCGGCAGGATCGAACACCACCGTTCCGGCGATCTTGCCTGCGGCCAGTGTACGTTCATAGACATGGTTGATCTCGGCCACGACCTCTGGTGCATCGGGCTGCCCGACAAACCCCATATCCGCGCTTAGATCGGCTGGACCAACAAACAGCCCGTCAACGCCGTCCACTGCTGCGATCGCATCCACGTTTTCAACGGCCTCAGCGCTTTCGATCTGCACGAACAGGCAAATCTGGTCATTGGCCGACCCGACATAATCAACAATTGCGCCATACCGTGCCGCCCGCGCCAGCGCCGCGCCCATGCCGCGTGTGCCATGACCGCGTGTGCCTTGGCCGGGATACCGCACGGATGCTGCGACCTCGGCGGCTTGTTCGGCAGTGTTCACCATCGGCACAACAATCGTTTGCGCACCAAGGTCCAGCACTTGCTTGAGCAACCAATCCTCTCCCGCAGGCACACGCACAACCGCTTGCGCCGCTGTACCAGCAAGCGCCTGCAGCTGCGTTTGAATGGTGCTTAGTGTGTTGGGGCCGTGTTCGCCGTCAATCAAACACCACGCAAACCCTGCGTTGCCCGCAATCTCGGCCACAGCCCCATTCGCGAGGGTCATCCAGACACCGCATTGCGTATCCCCGTTCAGTAAAGCGGCTTTAAGTGCGTTCTTGGGGGCTGGCATGTGCGACGTCCTTTGGTTTTGACGCAGCTTCGCCCAAACGCTAGATCCGCGCAAGCACCGCGCGCGCCGCGCGAAGACCGGGGCGTTCGCCGCCACGGCCCAATCGCTCCATCGTAAGATCAAGGGCGGCCAGTTGCGAAGACGGGTCCGCGAGTGTTTCGCTAAGGGCCTGCGCAATTGGGTCGGGCTGACAATCCGCGCCGATGAATTCGGGCACAACACGGGTTTCACTGACCAAATTCACCAAGGTCACCGTATCCGTTAGCAACATGCGGCTGATGATCTGGCGGCTCATCCAGTTCATATCATAGGCAATCACCATCGGCGTGCCCGCAGCGGCGAGTTCCAGCGACACCGTGCCAGAGGCGGCCAAAGCCACATCCGCATAGGCCATCGCCACAAGACGTTCGCGCGCGGCGGCTTCTGGTGACAGGCCTTCTCCGTCCAGCAAGACGCCGTTGCAGCGGTTGAGCGTCGGCTCAAAGACCTGAGCCACAGTCTCTCGCAAATGGGGGAGCGTTGGGATGATGGCCTGTTTGTCGGATATGTCCATCGCGTCAATCGCGGCGGCAAACGTCTCGCTTAACCGTTCAATTTCAGAGCAGCGGGACCCGGGCAGAACAACGATGGTGTTCGCCCCCAATTCTGCGCCCGTCTTGGCCACAAATGCATCCAGTTCTTGCTGGGACACAGGCGCCTCGGCGGCGACGGGATGGCCGACAAAATCACACTCCATGCCCGCCTCTTGCATGTAGGGCGGTTCAAACGGGAACAACGCAAGCACATGATCGATATGGCGTGCCATCTTGGCCGCACGCCCTGCCCGCCATGCCCAAACCGTCGGCGCCACATAATGCACCGTGCGAATCTCAGACGCCGCTTTGACCAACCGCGCTACACGCAAACAGAAATCGGGGCTATCAATGGTGATCACAACGTCTGGGTTCGCTGCGAGGATCGCATCCGCAGTCTCGCGGATACGACGTTTTAGATGGCGATATTTGGGTAGAATTTCGGCGATGCCCATCAAGGACAGCTCTTCCATCGGGAACTGGCTGGTTAAGCCATGGCTTTGCATCAACGCACCGCCTATGCCCTCAAACGTCACATCAGGGACCAGCTCTTTTAGGCCGTCCATCAGGGCCGCGCCCAGTTTATCGCCCGAAGGCTCACCTGCGATAACAAAGACCTTCATGCCACCACCTGCAAAAACATGCCTTGGGCATTCAGGATCGCCACCACCTGCGGCAAATCCAGAACCATCACACGGCCCTGAGGAATGACTATCCCCGCAAGGCCAGCCTCTGCGGCTTGCATCGCAGTGTCTGGCCCAATCAGAGGCATGTCCGCTTTCAATATTTGGTCTGGCTTGGGCGCCTTGAACAAGATCGCCCCTTTGGCGTTGGGCGCTATGTCCTCGGGTTTGTCCGTGATCCAGTCAATCGCATCGCTTACAAGATCCACCGCGCCTTCAACCAAATCCGCTAAGGGGTCGCCCGATCCGCCGTATTGTTCCAGTGGCTCACAAAAATCACGTAACATGGCTTCTGTGCCGCGCGCATCTTCACGGGCGATCACGGCACCATCGCGCAATAGCATCGCCTGCCCTTGATCTGCTTGGCCCATTTCTTTCAGCGCAACGTCTGCCGCAGTCAGGTCCGCCGTCAAATCAGGGACGGACGCCGTGGTGTGCTGACCCCTGATCGGCAACAGGTCCGGCGCGACGTCATGTGCTCCGAGGATCGAAAAGCCGTGTTCCTCAAAAATCGAAATGATCTCGCGCAGGGTGCCATCGTCCCCCTTGGCCATAGCGGCCATCAGACGCGGGACAAGCGGCGCTGTGGCAGGGTCGATCGCGGCTGGGTCAACATCGGGACGCTGCATCGCGCCGGCCATACAAACTTCGGTGACCCCCAAGTCTTTCAGGGCCTTAAGGAATGTTCCAAGGGTTTCGATCCGAAACCCGACCCGTGGGAAATCCCCCACGATCTCGGACACAAACCCGCGCATTTCACAGATGATCGGCGTGCGACCTTGGACCATCAGACTGCCGGCCAAATGGGGCGGCAACCCGCCCGTGCCTGCGATCAGGGCAATCGTCATCGTGGCGTCAGGAAATGGCGATCCGTGTCCGCCATGATGAAATCCATCATCTGCGACACATATTTACTGTCCGCTTCATCACCGAGCCGTTTGGCACGATCCATGAACGAACCTTCGCCGTCTTTGAGCGTTTGGAACGCAACCCGCAGGGCCGAGATGTCTTTACGTTCCACCCCGCGCCGCTTGAGCCCGACAAGGTTAAGGCCATCCAACTCACCGCGTGGCCCCATGACCAAGCCATGAGGGATCACATCGTTGGTCACCATGGACAGCGCACCAATGATCGCGCCCTGCCCGATGCGGACAAACTGATGGATGCCGCAAAGGCCGCCGATGATGACATCGTCCTCAATCACGCAATGTCCTGCGACAGCAGATTGGTTCACGATAATCACGCGGTTCCCAATCATTGCGTCGTGGGCCACGTGGCACCCCGCAAGGAAAAAGCCGTCATCACCAACGCTGGTAATGCCACCGCCGCCTTCAGTGCCCGGATTCATGGTTACATGTTCGCGGATGCGATTGCGTTCACCAATCACAAGCTTTGCCGCTTCGCCTTTGAATTTCACATCCTGCGGAATTTCACCGATGCAGCAGAACGGAAAGATCACCGTATCCGCGCCAATGTTAGTATCCCCTGTCACAACAACATGGGATTTCAACTCGACCCGATCCCCAAGAACAACCTTGGGACCGACGATGCAAAACGGCCCGACAGTTACGTCTGCGCCCAGTTGTGCGCCGTCCTCGATTATGGCTGACGGATGAATGGCCATATCTTAGCCTTGCAGGTCCATCATCGCCGTGAACTCGGCCTCGGCCGCGAGTTCACCTTCAACCGTTGCAACGCCTTTGAATTTCCAAACCTTACCACCGGGCTTACCGCGCGTGGTTTCGACCTTCATTTCCAGCACGTCACCTGGAACAACCTTGCGACGGAATTTGCAGCCATCGATACCCATGAAATAGATCAACATATCTTTGTCCATCAGCCCCATGGTCGCGCCGACCATCACAGCGGATGTCTGCGCCATCGCTTCGATAATCGTCACACCCGGCATGATTGGCGTGCCTGGAAAATGGCCCTGAAAATGCGGTTCGTTCATGGTGACGTTCTTGATGCCCGTCGCGCTTGATGTGCCATCGATATCGATCACCTTATCCACCAAAAGGAACGGATAACGGTGTGGGATAATCCGTTGGATCAATTGGATGTCGGCGGTTGTGATGGCGTCAGACATGAAGCTCTCCGGTCAAAAGACAAGGCGTGGACGTTATTGTTTTATCTGCCTAGCAAGCTCGCCGCGTCTGGGCAAGCCGCGAAGCCCGCGCGTGCGCTTAGTTGTCGCCAGCCTCGGCCTCTGGTGTTGGGGTCTCTTCGGGTTCTGCGTCCGGCTCATCCTCCGGCGTTGCCCCCGCTTCAGCCCCATCGCCAATGGTCTCATCAATGCGCGCGATCGCATCGTCCGTTACGTCAATGCTGCCCAAAGACAACAAAACCGACCGACGATCCAAAATCGCATATGCTCCCCGATCGACCATCAACTGGCCCAAGATCGGTTGGGTCACCTCAAGAAACTGCGCCCGCCCGGCATCCAACGACTCTTGAAGGGCTGTTTCCTTGGCATCTTGGGCGCGACGGATACCTTGCGCCTTCTCATCAAAGGCTTCGGCTTCTGTGCGGAACACATCCGCATCCATACCCGCGCGACGCGCGGTTAGGTCAAGCTCTTCTGCCCGCAAAGCATCTGCAATGCGGCGGTTCTCGTCATTCAGTTCAATACGGCTTTGGGTATAGGTTTCCGCGATGCGCTGCCCGAACTGTGATTGGGAAAACAGACGTTCGATATCAACTGTCAGCAAAGACGGCGCAATCTGCGCCGAGGGCACTTCAAAGACCGAAGGATCACTAACCTGTTGTGCGCCGACGCTGCCAGCGCCACTGGCGATCGCCAAAGCGACCAGCAGTCTGGACGCAAGACCGCCCATTAGAATTCGGTCGAGATCGTAACGTCAAACTGCTTGGTTACATCGTTGGGTTGCACATCAAGCGGCTCGGTCCAGTTGAACCGCAGTGGGCCAATCGGTGTGTCCCAGAAGATAGAGACACCCGCAATTGTACGCGGTGTGAAATCATCATACTCGATGCCAGATCCAGCACCTGAAATGCCAGTATCCCAAACAGACCCGTAATCAAGGAACACACCACCGGAAATCCCGTATTCTTCAGGTAGTCCAAGCGGGAATTCAGCTTCGAGGCGCAACACAGCATATGCGTTACCGCCAAGGGCGTCATCTGTTGCGGTGTCACGCGGGCCAATACCGCCCACTTCAAAGCCACGCATAATGCTGCTGCCGAGGAAATAACGGTCTGTGATGCGGCTGTTGCCGTCAGAATAGCTCAAAAGGCCGCCTTCCAACGTGGCGCGCAAGGTCAGCTCTTCGTTCAAAACACGTGTTTGTCCGGTAATTTCAGCAGTGGTTTCGATAAAGGACGCATCCCCAACACCGAATTTTTGACCGAACTCGAACAACAAACCTGCATTCGGGTTTAGACCGGTGCGGCGGGTGTCGTAGTTATAGGCATACCCCAACGCATGTGTCCCAACAGAACCCTCATCGTCTACGATATAGGCAGATGCATCTGTGTCTACGTTTTTGATGTCGGTGTATTCATAGGAATAATACAGGCTCAAACGGCCGTTTTCAGAAACAGGGAACCCGATCCGGGGCTGAAAACGTGCTGTGGTTGTGTCGAACGTTGTGTCGTCACTGTCGCTTGTATTGTAGCTGGCGTTCAGGCCAAACAACAAATCCCGCCCCAACAGGCGCGGCTCCGTGAACCCGAAGCTCAGCGTTTGATCGTCCTCACCCGCTTGCAATGCAAAGCTCAGCGTTTGGCCACGACCAAGGAAATTGCGCTGGTTAAATTTCGCCAAAAGGCTAAATCCACTGTCAGTTGAGAAGTTACCGCCAAAGGACAGCGACCCTGTTGGCGCTTCTTCAACGTCAACATCAATGACAACCTGATCAGAGCTAGACCCTTCACGAGCGTCCACCGCCGCGGTTGAGAAATATCCCAAAGCGCGAATTCGTTCCGCAGATTCACGAATTTGGCGCGGGTTGAACGGGTCGCCCTCAACCACATCAAAACGAGAACGCACAACGCGGTCCAAGGTTGTATTGTTGCCTTCAATATCGATCCGCTCAACAAAGATACGCGGGCCATTTACCATGGCAAATTCGACATCCAGTGTCAGGGTGCGGTCGTTGCGTGTGATCCGTGGCTCAACACGCACAAAGTTCAAACCTTCATTCAGTGCCAAAAGTTCAATACGGGAAATGTCGCGTTCGATCAGTTCTGGCGAATAGGTTACGCCGGTGCGCAGGCGCAATGCACGTTCATAAAACTCGGGGTCCGCGCCTACGATTTCGGACGTCAGCGTTACGTTGCCAAATTCAAACTTCTGGCCCTCTTGGACGTTGAACGTAATCAAGTAGGCATCACGTTCGCGCGTCAGGGAGACGTCAACGTTCTGAACTTGGAAGTCCACATAACCGCGAGATAGGTAAAAGTCGCTTAGGACCTGCTGGTCGAACGCCACGCGGTCAGCGATATATGTATCGCGCCCAATCACGGCCCGCAGAATGCCGGCCTGTTTGGTTTCCAATACGCGGCGCAAACGGTTTTCACCGAACGAACGGTTGCCAACAAAGCTGATACGTTCAACTTCGGTCAAGCCACCTTCAAACACTTCGAACACCAGATCGACGCGGTTGTCAGAGCGTTCAATAATACGCGGGGCAACTGTCGCGTTAACGCGGCCTTGATCTGCATAGACTTGGGTAATCGCAGCCGTGTCAGCTTCGGCTTGGGACGGGCTGTAAACACGGCGGGCTTGGCTGGTCACAACGGCGGACAGCTCAGCGTCACGAACGCGGCTGTTGCCTTCAAACGTAATGCGGTTAACGGTTGGGAATTCGACAACCCGAATAACCAATGTGTTGCCTTGTGGGACGACATCGACGCTTTCAAACAGGCCGGTGCCACGAATCCTTTGGGCTGCGTCATTGACCGCCCCAGCTGTAACAGTTTCGCCTTGTCCGAACCCAAGATACGTCAGGATCGTACCCGTTTCGATCCTCTGGTTCCCCTCGACGGAAACGTTAGAAAACGTGAAATTCTGAGCAAATACAGGGCTGGCAAGCGCCATCATCCCCGAAACGAGTAAAAAGAGCGCAAAAGCCCCTACCCGAAAACGATCCGAAATTACGATGACAGCCTGCTGCGCGTTTTTCATTTTTTTTGCTCGTATGGGGTCCCAGTTACAACTGGTCTACTCCCCTGAACAACGCTTGTCAAAACGAACAAACGCGCCCCGAGGGACGCGCATCTTCATGCCGTTAGGCGGTTGTATGTGCCGCACTGGCGGACCGTTCTAGTGGTAAGATCCAAGCCAAGCACCGCCACCCAAAGCGGCAGCAATAGTAGCGATGTAAATAAGACGATCCCAGTTCAGGTTCACCAAAAGGCTAACGCCTTGATATCCAGCTGTGATTGTTTGCATCTTTACGCCCTTCGGTACTAACAGGTATTTGTGTTGTGCAGAACGATCGCATTCAAATGTGGCAACTTCTGGGCAGCGTTAAGGAAACTTACGGGCAAAACAGCAGATCATTACCAATTGCGAACAGCATCAGTGTTCCGATCATCGCAAGGCCGATGGCCATAAAAATACGTAATGCGCTGTCACTTGGCATCTTACCTGTCACCGCTTCGTAGGCATGAAACACAAGGTGTCCCCCATCCAGAACCGGAATTGGGAACAGGTTTAACAGGCCAACAGCCGTGGATAGAACCGCGATCAGGCTGATGAAGCTCACAGCGCCCTGACTGGCCATAGATCCTGCGGTTTCAGCGATGCCGACAGGCCCGCTTAGGTTACATGTGTTGATGTTGCCGATGATCATCTGCTTCAAGCCGTTCAACGACTGAACGATAATGAACCAAACCTGTTTTGCGGCCAGCCCAGCAGATTCCAAGATTCCGGCACTGCTGGTTGCAGGGTCAAAGAACAAACCGCCATTGCCGATCCCTAGTTTTGGCTCATCCAGCATTGACCCGTCCGGCTGCGGAATTGCCTGCAAACGCGGTGTCAGGGTTTCAATGCGCATCTCTCCGTCGCGCCAGACTTCCAGCTCGATCGGGTTGGCGCCCGTGGCGTTTACCTCGTTAATCATATCAGCAAACTGATACACCGCCGTGCCATTCATGCTGACGATGACGTCGCCAATTTTCAGGCCCGCATCATCTGCGGCAGAACGCGGTGTAATTGATTGAACAAATGCAGGCTGAGGCTGTGGCCCCTGCACTGTCATCGTCTCTCCGTAGCGTACAACCTCATAGGCAAGTGACGGCTGAGACGGCAAACCAGCAATCGCCGCTGCAAAACCATCAGGGTAATCCAACGCGTTGCCCTCAACGCTGATCACCTGATCCCCCGGCAGCAATTGTTGTTCGATGCTATCAGGGAAACTTGGCAATGAGGAAACGGTCAGCGGCGTAATTGGTTGACCTTGAAACAACAAAAGACCCGAAAACACGAAGAAAGACAGGATGAAATTGAAGATAGGGCCAGCGGCGACTGTCGCCGCACGGCCCCAAAGTGGTGCGCCTAACATAGTGTTGCGCGACGTGAGCGTATTCACATGGGCCTGTGCCGCAGGCGAAAGATTCTTCGCGTGTTTGTCATCGTCCAGTGAACCTTCGACATCTGTGTCACCGCCAAAGGACGCCGCATTCGCGTCGCCTAAGAATTTCACATAGCCCCCAAAGGGCAAAGCCGCGATCTGCCAAACGGTTCCGCGTTTGTCCGTCCGGCTCCAGAGCACTTTGCCAAACCCGATGGAAAACACCTCAGCGTGGATGCCCGACCAGCGGCCAACGATGTAGTGTCCATATTCGTGGATCGCCACAATGATCGACAAAGCGACCACAAACGACACAAGCGTCCAGCCAAAGCTGCCAAAAGACGAGATCAACGTATTCAGAATTTCCAAGGTTTAGCCCTTTGTGTCCGCAATTTCTTCGCTTGTGAGTGCGCGCGCCATGGCGTCGGCCTCTCTCACGCTATCTAATGTGATCGTGGCATTTTGCAGCCCCTCTCGGGTCAACATAACGTCAAGCACCGTCTGAACGACCCGCGCCATGTCTGTAAACCCACAATCGCCCGCAATGAAATGATCCAATGCCTGCTCCTTGGCGGCGTTAAAGACCGCGCCGGATAGCCCACCTTCGGCCATGACCTGATCGGCAATGGCAAGGGCTGGGTAACGCGCAGGATCAGGTGCGCGGAAATTTAACTGCCCGATCTTGGCAAGGTCCAGCCGTTCGACCGGCAATGTCTTGCGGTCGGGGTAATTTAACGCAAACCCGATTGCATGTCGCATATCGTGCGGTCCGACATGGGCCATCAAAGCCCCGTCGTTGAACCCCACAAGGGCGTGGATCAGGCTTTCGGGGTGGATGATTGTTTCGATTTGAGACGCAGAAACGTCAAAAAACTCTTTTGTTTCAATCAGTTCCATCGCCTTATTAAACATGGTCGCGGAATCGATTGTGATGCGTTGCCCCATGTCCCAATTGGGATGCTGGGACGCCTGTGCCACCGTGACGTTGGCAAGTGCATCGATTGGATAGTCACGAAACGCACCTCCGCTGGCCGTTATGATGACCCGTTCCACGGCAGCGATATCTTCGCCTATCAATGCTTGGAAAACCGCGGAATGTTCACTGTCGACAGGCAAGACGGTCGCCCCTAACCGCTTGGCTTTACCCATCAAAAGCGGGCCAGCCGTAACTAGGGATTCCTTGTTTGCGAGCGCCAAAGTTGTGCCATGCTTGAGCGCTTCGAGCCCCGGTGCAAGGCCGGCAAACCCAACAATGGCCGACATGATCCAATCGACAGGACGTGCAGCCGCTTCTATCAGTGCTACGTCACCGGCCGCAGCTTCAATTCCTGTGCCCGCCAATCCATCGCGCAACTCCGATAGTCGGGTTTCATCAGACGTGACAGCGATATCAGCGCGCAAGTCTTTGGCATCTTTGATCAATTGCTTGATGTTAGTCGCGCCCGTCAAGGCAATGACATCGTAATTGTCAGGCGCGCGTCGGATCAGATCAATGGTGTTTTGCCCGATAGACCCCGTCGCCCCGAGAACAGTAATCCGCTTCAAAAGGCCACTCCGGGGACGTTAAAGATACTGGCCACAAGCAACATGAACAGCGACGCACCAAGTAAAGCATCAAAGCGGTCAAACAACCCGCCGTGGCCGGGGATCAATGTCGAACTGTCTTTGACACCTTGGCGGCGCTTGAGCGCACTTTCCGCGATATCGCCCATCTGCCCAGCAAAGCTGATCACAACAGACAAGAGGATGATCGACAGACCCGCGTTGGTGAAAAGCGTAAAGACAAACCCGACCAATGCCGCGCCGATCCAGCCGCCTATTGTCCCACTCCAGGTCTTCTTGGGGCTGATCGCCGGCCAGAATTTCGGCCCGCCCAGTGATTTACCCGCAAAATATCCAGCAACATCCGTCATGACCACGATGCCAACCAGCCAAATCAACCACGTAAACCCGTAATCAATCCTAAAATGCACCAAGCCCCAGCCCGCGATCTGCAAAGCCAATGCAAAGACGAAAAACGTTATGCGTTCGCGGTTCAGGACCAAAGCACCGAGAACTGGCACGACAAGGAAAAGAACCAAAAATTCAGGCGCTTGAGATCCGCCAAAAACCTGTGCGGACAAGATCGAGGCCACCGCCGCCGCCAGCAACATCCCCGATGTCGGAGAAGCCCCCCGGATCATAATCCAGCATTCCCAAACCATGACAGCCGTCACAAAGACCGCAAGCATCTGAAACCAGACGCCGCCCATAATGATGGCACCAATACCGATTGCCGCCATCCACACGCTGGACAACAACCGCGGTTTGAGGTCTTCCCAGTTGGCCGCCATCAGACTTTCACCGCCCCAAAACGGCGGTCGCGGGCTTTGAAACCATCCAGCACCTGTTCAAAGACCGCTGGAGTAAAGTCAGGCCAAAGCGTGTCGATAAAGTCATACTCGGCATAGGCCGATTGCCAGAGGAGGAAATTGGAAATCCGCGCTTCGCCGCTTGTACGGATTACCAAGTCCGGATCTGGCAGGAAACAGGTGTCCAGATACTTCGGCAGTGTTTCATCGTCGATATCTTTGGGCGCCAAACGCCCCTGTTCTACGTCATAGGCTAGACGTTTCGTTGCGCGTGCAACCTCGTCGCGCCCACCATAGTTCAGCGCAATCGTCAGATGGACCTTGTCGTTGTCACGGGTCAACAATTCTAGTTCGTCCATCATATTGACGAGCTTATCGTCCAGCCGAACCCGATCACCAATAAAACGAACCCGCACACCGCGCGCCAAGAGATCACGCGCTTCGCGTTGAATGTAACGGCGGAACAGTTTCATCAAACCTGCGACTTCGGTTTGAGTGCGTTTCCAGTTCTCTGTCGAGAATGCAAATATTGTCAGATACTTAACGTCGAATCCGGGACAGGATTCAACGATGTCACGGACCCGCTTGGCACCAGCGTGGTGCCCAAAAAGCCGCGGGCGACCGCGCATCTGAGCCCAACGCCCATTGCCATCCATGATGATGGCGACGTGATTTGGCCCGGCTTTGCTGTCTTTGGCCATAAATGTGGCCCCCGCTCTACTCGTAATTGATCCTGACAACGTGTCAGACTTGCATGATTTCCGCTTGTTTAGTCTCAAGCTGATCATCGATCCGCTTGATATAATCGTCAGTCAATTCCTGAACGGCGCCTTCCCAGAACTTCTGATCGTCCTCTGACATGCCGTCATTCTTTGCCTTTTTGATCTGGTCCATCCCGTCACGGCGCAAATTGCGAATGCTGACGCGGCCACTTTCGGCGTAACCGCCAGCGACCTTGCCCAATTCGCGGCGGCGTTCTTCGTTCAGTTCCGGAATCGGCAACATGATGATCGTGCCGTTCAGCTGTGGGTTAATCCCCAGACCACTTTCACGGATCGCTTTTTCGACTTTGCCGACAAGGCCCTTGTCCCAAACGTTCACGGTTACCATTCGTGGCTCTGGCACGTTGACGGTGCCGACCTGGTTGATCGGCGTCATTGAGCCGTAGGCATCAACCATCACAGGGTCCAGCATGGAGCCGGACGCACGGCCTGTGCGAAGGGATGAGAATTCAGTGCGCAAATTGGCGATTGCGCCATCCATGCGTCGCTGCAAATCGTCGGTATCTAGGATAAAATCATCTGACATTGGGCTGCTCTTTTGGGTTCGTTTGAGGTGATATACAGTTATCTAGTCGCATTTGTATAGCGGATGTGCGCAGAACATGTGCAGATCGGCGGGGTTCAGGTCGGATAATGACAAAGCGGTGGGCGAACTGCCCGCTCCCAAAAGCCACTGCGCCAGCCAACAGCTTCTGCAATCAACTCGTATTCGGCAAACAAATAGATATTTTGAACCGACTGCGGCTCAACATTGGCCCGGTCGTATCCCTGAATTTTGTTGGCCACCCGGATACTATTGGAGGTCGCTCTTACGCCGCACTCACTTTGTTCTCCGAGTTCGCGAACGTAGCGAGCGAAACCAGACAAATGAATTCCGTGGTTTACTCGGAGGTCGTCAGCATTTGTTGAACTTGCACAACCGCCGCTCGTGAAGTGGTAGTCAGCTATCCCGAACGCCGAAATTTTATTATTACTAAATAACCGCACATCTCAGGATACGATATTTGCAGCAACAAACTCCACATAATTGGCGCGCTGGATTTCTTCTTCAGAATCGCCAGTCAAAGCAAGAATCAAAAACTCCTAATCCAGCGTGCAATCGTTGGCTACAATCTGGCCCAAGACATCGCCGACCTTTTTGGGAGTGTATGGCTACAGTACCCGCGATCCAAAGTCAGAAATCGTCAAACTGCTTTCAATCCTTGGCAGGCGGATTGTGCAAACGCTTTCATCAAAGACAATGAACGAGCCCTGCGCTTTTGCTTGCCCTGTCGCTTGTGCCGACAACGCCACGAGCTGGATGGCCTCAAAGGCTAGTCCAACAGCCAATGCGTCCGCCAAGCTGTCATCACTCAGGGTGCAGCCATGTCCGCCCAGAAGCTCCAAAACCTCGAGGTGTTCAACCGTAGCTGGCCAATCGGGTTCCGCAAAACATGGCGACGCCATGAGTGCAAAACCAACGGCCAGTCGCATCAATCCGTCACGACCGTCGATGTGCCCGTGCCGTCCAGAATGCTCTTGAACCCACCCTCTGCGTCCAATGAGAACACCACAATCGGCAGGCTGTTTTCACGCGCCAATGCGATGGCGCTGGCGTCCATCACACCAAGGTGCTGGGCGAGAACCTCATCATAGGTGATCTTTTCATAACGCTTGGCGTCGTCGTGTTTTGCAGGGTCTTTGTCGTAGACGCCATCAACCTTGGTGCCCTTAAAGATCGCTTCGCAGGCCATTTCGGACGCGCGCAACGTGGCCGCAGTATCTGTCGTGAAATACGGGTTGCCCGTACCCGCCGCAAAGATACAAATCCGTTTCTTTTCAAGGTGGCGCACAGCGCGGCGGCGAATGTAGGGTTCAGCCACTTCGTTCATTGTGATCGCAGAAATGACCCGTGTGTGGATGCCAAGGCCTTCAAGGGCCGCTTGCATCGCAAGTGCGTTCATCACCGTCGCAAGCATTCCCATATAGTCAGCCGTGGTGCGTTCCATCCCTTGCGCAGAGCCCTGAAGCCCGCGGAAGATGTTTCCGCCACCGATGACCATGCAAATCTCAACGCCCATTTCCTGAACGCTTTGAACTTCTTTGGCGATCCGCTCAACGGTTGGCGGATGCAGGCCGAACCCTTGGTCGCCCATCAACGCCTCACCAGAAATCTTCAGCATGACCCTGTTATAAGTGGTCTTTTCGGTCTCTGACATCGCTGCCCCCTGCTGCTGCTTTCCGTTTCGCGCAAAATGTCGCAAAAGGGGGCCGGACGCAATGGGACATATGATGTTTGACCTCACCAAAATCGATCCAGACAAGCCTGTCTTGATTTACGGGCCGACGGCCAGCGGCAAATCCGGTTTGGCACTGCAAATCGCTGAGGCCCAAGGTGGCGTGATCGTCAATGCAGATGCGTTACAGATCTATCAGGGCTGGCCCATCCTGACCGCACAGCCCCCCGCTGAAGATATGGCACGTGCGCCACATCATCTTTATAACCACCTTCCTTATGACGCGCCCTATTCCGTTGGGGACTGGCTGCGCGATGTCACGCCATTCCTTAAAGGCGTGCGCCCCATCATCGTCGGGGGTACGGGATTGTATTTTACCGCCCTTACCGAAGGGTTGGCAGACATTCCCCCAACGCCCCCAAACGTTCGGGCCGAAGCTGATGCAATCGCCCTGCCCGATTTGATCGCAGGATTGGACGCAGACACGGCAAACGGTATCGACCTCAACAACCGCGCCCGCGTTCAACGCGCATGGGAAGTGCAACAGGCAACGGGCCGAAGCATCCGTAAATGGCAAGCTGACACACCGCCGCCGCTGCTCCAGTTGGAAGACTGCACCGCCCTTGCCCTGATGCCGGACGTCGACTGGCTGAACGCGCGCATTGAACAGCGATTTGAAATGATGATGGACGCTGGGGCCATAGCCGAGGCCGAGGCGATGTTGCCAAAGTGGGATCCCCACGCCCCGTCTTCCAAAGCCATCGGTGCCCAAGAGATGGTCCAACTGCTTAACGGTGAAATCACAACCGATTCGGCCCGTGAAGCAATAATTGTGGCCACACGGCGCTACGCCAAACGTCAACGCACTTGGTTGCGGTCCCGCATGAAGCGGTGGCAAATCCTGCCTCTACCAGATGTAGCCCAGTGACAGATTGTCCACAAAAATAACGTTGATTTACAATTTCTTGGCGTCAAAATTGTCCTAATCGAACATCACTTTTGATTAAGACTGGACCATACGCCCATGATGACTGACCCGCAAAACCGCCTCGCTTTGACAGCAATCGCCCAAAACGCTGGGCAAGGTCGCTGGCGGACGGAAGCCATGCGGTCGCATGCCTCTCCGCGTCTGATTTTCGTCGCCCGTGGTCAGGGACGCATCACCATTGCGGGGTTGACCAGCGGCTTTGGCGCCAACAACCTGATCTATATTCCGGCAGGCACTATGTACGGGTTCGAAGTTGGCCCGACCGTGTTTGGGCAGATGCTGACCATCCCGTCTGCCATGGCCACCGAATGGCCTTTGGAGCCAACCCATCTGCGGCTGCGAGATGTCATTGCCCAAAAAGAGTTCGCCGCACATCTGGATGCCTTGGAACGAGAATTGAAGTCCGATCAGTCCGGCCATGATCGCGCGGCCCATTACCAGCTTGGCCTGCTCGCGATCTATTTTGAACGGCAACTTGGCCTGCGCACCGATGACAGCAAAGACAGCCGCTCGGATACGGCTTCGGCGCGTCTTGTGGCAGCCTATACTGATCTGATCGAGCGGGACTATCATCTGCACAGCGGTGTTGCCGACTACGCCGCGAAATTGGGCGTGACCCCGACCCATCTCGCCCGCTGCTGCAAGGCCACAAGTGGGAAATCAGCTCTCTCGTTGTTGAACGATCGTATTCTGTTCGAAGCGCGCCTTATGCTGCGTGACAGCAAGGCTCCGGTGAACAAAATCGCCCAATCGCTTGGCTTTGGATCCCCGGCCTATTTCACCCGCGCGTTTCAATCGCAGACCGGAATGACCCCGTCTCAATTCCGCAAAAAAGGGCCACTTGCCTCCGTCTAAGGTCTAAGGCTCATCAGTCGCCCTAAACCCACGCGATCACATATACAACATCGCGCTTTGCGCTTGGGTTATGTCGCGCGCGCCCCCCAAACGTGTTGCAAAGCCCGTTTGATACGCGGCACCTGCCTCGAGACACCCGCCAAGTATTTAGTTATGTTTATCAATAAGAAAGGCGCCGCATTTCATGCGACGCCTCAAGATTTACGACCTGTTAGGTTTCTAGCTGCCCCAGATGACACGCACGTAATTGCGCGTCTCACGGTAAGGTGGCACACCGCCGTGCTGCTGAACCGCGCCCGGGCCCGCGTTGTAGGCCGCAAGCGCCAAGCGCCATGACCCGAAAGTGTCATACTGTTCACGCAAATAGCGCGCACCACCATCTAGGTTTTGGTAAGGATCACGAGGGTTTACACGTAAATACTGTGCTGTCCCCGGCATCAGTTGTGCTAGTCCAATTGCCCCCGCATGGGACAGTGCATTCGGGTTCCATGCGCTTTCTTGTTGGACCAAACGCAGGAACAAATCTTCGGGAACGCGGTTACGCTGTGCTGCGGCTTTTGCCATGTTAAGAAACTGACCACGATAGCTGCCGCTATATTGCGGCCCTGTGTTCGTTGTTGTCGGCACTTCAATGCGAGGTGGCTGCAAACGGATCGAATTGGCGTATTGAGACGCAGCCCGACCATCCAGCACATCAAGCTGCGAACTGAATAAAGTGGTGCGGTTGCGCGTCGACAGGGTGTCAGCAGCAGCTGGCACCGAAGTGATTGAAATCGTAGTAAAAACAGTAGCGAACGCCGCCACACTTGCCAATACGCGCATAAACATGCCCCCACATTTTGCAAAAATATAACCTATCATCCAAGGTTTGACCATATTGCAGCATGGTTTTATCCCGTGCGGAATGAACCCTAAGGGTCCGTTAAGGCTTTCGGGCCTATCACGGGTGCTGTAACAGGGTTAAAACCCTTTAAAGATTCTACAGGAGAGGCGAATAATGGCCGGTTCACTTAACAAAGTCATGCTTATCGGCAATCTGGGGCGCGACCCAGAGGTGCGCAGTTTTCAAAACGGTGGCAAGGTTTGTAACCTTCGCATCGCCACATCTGAGACTTGGAAAGATAAGAACACTGGCGAACGCCGCGAAAAAACAGAATGGCACTCTGTCGCGATTTTCCAAGAAGGTTTGGTGCGTGTTGCCGAACAATACCTCAAGAAGGGCTCGACGGTTTATATCGAAGGCAAACTGCAGACCCGCAAATGGCAGGACCAGTCCGGCAATGACCGCTATTCTACCGAAGTGGTTTTGCAGGGCTTTGACGGCGTCATGACCATGATCGGCGGGCGCGGCGACAGCGGCGGTGGCGGTGGCTACGGCGGCGGGGATCAAGGCGGCGGTTATGGTGGCGGTGGCTACGGTGGTGGCGACCAAGGCCGCGACTACGGCGGCGGCGACGAAAAAGGCAGCAGCGGTGGCGGCGGCGGTGACATGGACGACGAAATCCCGTTCTAAGCCACCACACCAAAGACATTTCATAAGGGGCCGAGCATTGCTTGGCCCCTCATCATTTGTGGCGTGATAATAGCGTGGTCTACCGCGCCGCAAGCCCATCGCGCAGCACACCCAGCACGGTGTCCGCTGGCACGTCAGATGTGATAAAGGCCTCACCGATTCCACGGGCCAAAATGAAGCGCAGCTTGCCATCGACGACCTTTTTGTCCTGCCCCATAAGCGCCAACAGCGCTTCGGCATCGGGCAGCTCCCCATCGATGTCTTTCAGATCGGTCTTCATCCCCATGTCTTTGAGGTGCGCGCGCACGCGGCTTGGCGCTTCTTGGCTGCACAGCCCCATGCGAGCGGAAACTTCAAAGGCCATGGCACAGCCAATCGCAACCCCTTCGCCGTGAAGCAGGCGGTTTGAATACCCAGTCGCAGCCTCAAGGGCATGACAGAACGTGTGGCCAAGGTTCAGCAAAGCGCGATCCCCTTGTTCGGTTTCATCCCGTTCGACGATGTCGGCCTTCATCTGCACAGACCAACGCACAGCTTCGACCCTCGCAGCCATAACCTCATCAGATACGGCATCCGAAGACACAATATTATTGTCGTTCAACAGTGGCTTAAGCTTTGGCCCTTGCACTTCCAGCCAATCAAAGAAATCAGCGTCGCCCAGCAGCCCGTATTTAGCGACCTCGCCGTAGCCCGACAGGAAGTCACGGTTTGTTAGGGTGCCAAGCAAGGCCACATCCGCAAGAACCAACGTCGGCTGGTGGAACGCGCCGATCAGGTTTTTACCCGCAACCGAGTTGATCCCCGTTTTGCCGCCCACGGAACTGTCGACCTGTGCCAACAAGGATGTTGGAATCTGAACGAACCGCACGCCACGGCGCACTGTGGCGGCCGCAAACCCCACCAGATCACCAATCACACCGCCGCCAAATGCGATCACGATATCGCCGCGCTCGACCTTTTGTGCCAACAGAAATTCGACGGTTTTCTCAAGGAACGGCCAGCTTTTGGTGCCTTCACCTGCGGGTAAAACTAGGTTTTCTGATGTGATGCCTTCCGCTTCGAGCCCTGCGCGCAAGGCGTCCAGATGCAGCGGCGCGACATTGTCTTCGGTCACGATCACAACGCGTGGGCGTCGCAAAAACGGTGCGATCCGCGCACCCGCCTCAGCCAAAAGACTCGGTCCGATCACCACGTCATATGAACGCCCTGGCAGGTTTACGTGAACGGTTTCAATCAAGTCGCTCATGGGGCGGGCTCCAGAATGTCAGGGCGCGTGGCAAGGATGTCCATCACGACGTCGGTTGTTTGTTCGATTGAGTATTCGGGTTTGGTTTGGACCTGTAACTCGGCTTTTGCATAGATCGGAGCGCGCGTCTGATAGATTTCGCCCAAGGTTTTGCGCGGGTTAGACGTGCGCAGCAAGGGGCGCGTATCCTTATGGCGAACCCTTTCCCAGAGAAGATCTAGGTCCGCATCAAGCAGCACAGCAACACCGTGCTGCGAAATCTCGGAGCGATTGCGCTCTGCCAAATAGGCGCCACCCCCCGTGGACAGGATGCAAGGCTGAGCCGCCAGCAAACGGGAGATGACTTCGGCCTCGCGATCCCTGAAGAACGGCTCACCGGAGCGTTCAAAGATTTCCGAAATCGTAGCGTTGGCGGCAGATTCAATTTCGGCATCAGAATCGATATAAGGCACATTCAAACGCTGCGCGAGGGCACGACCAATGGCCGTCTTGCCTGATCCCATCATCCCGACCAGCACAACCGTGCGGTGCAAGACAAAGTCCTGGTTCGGGCCCACTGTGATTTCTGGTCCTTCTGTCACCTGTATATCCCCCAGTTTGAGCCTTATTATCAAAGCTCACCGCCAAATCGTATCGGCCAAGCCCCGCCTGTTTGAAAAAATATGCTAAGCGGTGGCGTGATCTTGCTGCAAAGGACATATATAACCTCAGGACAAGCGGCAACTAAGGCCGCGCATTTGGGGCAAAGAAACGGGCAAAAGGGTGGACCGAGCAGCATGTGGCGATTGATAAAACTTCTATTGGTGTTGTGCATTCTAGCGGCAATCGCTTTCATCGGCTTTGCCTATCTCGGGCCGATCTTTATGCCCGACGATTTTGCAGCCCCAATCGAACAGGTGGTTATACCGGTGACATTAGGGAGCGAGTGATGCGTGGGTTCGGAGTTTTTACGAGTGTTTTGATTATATGTTCTGCTCCGGTGCTGGCGCAAACTGACGACAATACGCCTTTGTCGGCCATTGATTGGCTGTCGGAAACTGTTGAACAACCCGAAGTCGCGGTTGCGGCCCCCGTTTTGGGAACGCAAGCGACACGGATCCCTGATGCCGATGAAGATCCGGTCGCACAATCCGCCACCACACCGAATGTTTCGGTTCAGACATTGGGCGGCCCTGCCCCTCGTGCTTTGGGTATTTTGGCCCCTGAGATCACGGGCCTCCCCGTAGACATCTGGGAAAACAGCGCACCTGACACCATCGCCGCCCTGTTGATGGCACAGCAGGTTGATACGCTCCCTGCGGTGCAAGACCTGATCATGACCCTTTCCATGAGCCAAGCAAACCCGCCAAGACTGGGATCGGGCGACGACGCATTCTTTTTGGCACGTGTCGATAAATTGTTGGATTTCGGTGCGTTGGAGCGTGCACAAGCGATGCTTGAAGCCGCCAGCCCAGACACGCCCGCCTTGTTTCGCCGTTGGTTTGATGTGTCTTTGCTGACGGGCACGGAAGACGCTGCTTGCCGTGAATTGCAGTCGCGCCCTGATGTGGCCCCCACACCGTCGGCCCGTGTTTTTTGTCTGGCGCGATCTGGTGATTGGTCTGCGGCGGCCCTGACATTGAACACAGGGATGGCGCTTGGTGATATCGATGAGGACACTGGCGCGTTGCTGTCGCGGTTCCTTGATCCTGAACTTTTTGAAGAAGAGCCCGATCTCACCCCGCCCGACCACACCACTCCGCTGACCTTCAGAATGTTTGAAGCCATCGGCTCACCGCTGAGCACGCAGGGGCTTCCCCGTGCGTTCTCTCATGCAGATTTGCGGGCCAATGTCGGTTGGAAAGCCCAGCTTGAGGCGGCCGAAAGGTTGGCACGATCTGGGGCCATCGCCAATAATGCGTTGATGGGGCTTTATACGGCCCGTGTACCCGCCGCGTCTGGTGGTGTATGGGAACGCGCGCGCGCCGTTGATCAATTGACCACTGCGCTAACGAGCGAAGATGAAGGCGCAATGAATGACGCCCTGACGCGCCTGTGGACCGAGGCCCAATCCGTTGGCGTCACCGTTCAAATGGCCCAATATTTCGCACCTTTGATGTTGGACACAGGCGCGGTTCCGGCTGATCCATTGGTGTTTAAGTTCCTCTTGTTGTCCGATCGTTACGAAGAAGCCGCCCTGAACGAAGACCTCGCCATCACCGATCCATCCTTGGCCGCGATTGCACGCGGCGGTGATTTTTCAAACGTCGGCGCTGAGCGCACACAATATCCTTTGGTGCGCGGAGCCTTTGAGGCAGAACCGGATGCAACTCTGGTTGAAATGGCAAGCCAAGGCCGCACCGGCGAAGCGATCTTGCGCAACATTGCGACCCTTCAACAAGGGATCGACGGCGATGCACAGGCCTTTCAAGATGGGATCGCAACCTTGCGCGCGCTTGGTTTGGAAGACGCCGCGCGACGCATCTCTTTGCAATATCTGTTGCTCCCATGAGCGCGGCTGAACGCCCGAACGCCAACTGGATCCAAGCCTTTCTTGAAGCACAGGCCGCAGAGCTGGACGCTGCTACAAACACCCAATTGGCCTATGCCCGTGACCTGACCGCGTTTTCTGACTGGTTGGACGGGCATTTCAACGACGTCACGCAAGGTGACGTTGAGCGTTATTTGATCTGGTGTGATGACCAAGGCCTTGCGAAATCCACGCGGGCGCGACGCCTGTCCGCGATCAAGCAGATCTATCGGTTCGCCTTTGAAGAAGGCTGGCGCGATGACAACCCTGCAATCCAGATCAGTGGCCCCGGGCGCGACAAACGTCTGCCCAAGACGCTAAGCCATGAAGAAGTCGATGCCTTGTTGGGCGCCGCACGCGCCGCACCCAAAGACACATTGCGCACGATCTGCCTGATGGAACTGCTGTATGCGACGGGCATGCGAGTAACCGAATTGGTGTCCCTGCCTGTTGCCGCCGCACGGGGTGATCCGCGCATGTTGTTGGTACGCGGCAAAGGCGACAAGGAACGCATGGTGCCCCTTTCCCCACCTGCCCGCACGGCCACCGCCACGTGGCTCACCGCACGCGATGAGGCCGAGGACGCGGCCGTGAAAGACGGAGCACCACGATCAAAGTACCTGTTCCCATCCCGCGGTAAGCTGGGCCATCTCACGCGGCAAAGCTTTTTCAATCTCATCAAGGACCTTGCCGTTGCGGGTGGCGTATCCCCTGCAAAGGTTACCCCGCACACGCTACGCCACGCCTTTGCGACCCATCTATTGGCAGGCGGTGCTGATTTGCGATCCATCCAGACGTTGCTGGGCCATGCGGATGTCGCCACGACCGAAATCTACACTCATGTTCTTGATGAACGCCTGAAAGAACTGGTGCTGGATCACCATCCTTTGGCGCAAGACGACTAGCCCCCCTTGAACGTGCCCCCATGCGCCACCATAACACTCCAATGATAAAGATTTACTGCCATGCTTGACGCTGCGTTCTGGATCACCGCTGGTGCGATCCTGTTTCTTCTTGTGCTTTCGGGTTTCTTTTCAGGGTCCGAAACCGCGCTGACAGCCGCCTCACGCGGCAAGTTGCGTGCCAATGCCGATAAGGGCGATAAGGGCGCTGAGAAAGCGTTTGATGTCACGGAGGACCGAGAACGGCTGATCGGGTCGGTTTTGCTGGGCAACAATCTGGTCAACATTCTTGCGACCTCGCTGGCGACGACCATGTTCTTGCGCCTGTTCGGAGAAAACGGCGTGGCCTTTGCGACGATCATCATGACGTTGTTGGTGCTGATCTTTGCCGAAGTTCTGCCCAAGACCTATGCCATCACCAATCCTGAACGTGCCGCATCGCTGGCCGCGCGTCCGATTTCGTTGGTCGTGACGATCTTTGCCCCTGTGGTGACGGCGGTCCGCATGTTGGTGCGTGGCGTTTTGCAGGTGTTCGGGGTTCAGACCGATCCTGACAGCAATATCCTTGCCGTGCGTGAAGAGATCGCAGGCGCTTTGCAATTGGGCCATTCCGAAGGCGTCGTCGAAAAAGAAGACCGCGACCGTATTTTGGGTGCACTTGATCTGGGTGATCGCACGGTTGAAGAAATCATGCTTCACCGCACAGATATCGAAATGATCGACGCCGCCCTGCCCGTTGCTGAAATCCTCAAGCTCTGTCTAGACAGCAACCACACGCGCCTGCCGCTGTATCGCGATGAGCCGGAAAACATCGTTGGTGTCTTGCATGCCAAAGACCTGCTGCGCGCAATGCATAAGATGCTGGCCGATGGCCGGATCGAACCAGACGAAATGGCCGGATTTGATATTCTGACGGTCGCGATGAAACCTTACTTCGTGCCGGAAACCACGACGCTGGATGACCAGATGCATCAGTTCTTGGCGCGACGTCGCCACTTTGCGCTGGTCGTCGATGAATACGGCACGCTGCAAGGTTTGATCACACTGGAAGACATCCTTGAAGAAATCGTCGGTGAAATCACCGATGAGTTCGACACTGACGAGGAAAACGACCTCATCGCGGCCGAGGATGGCAGCTATACGGTGGACGGCACCATGACGATCCGCGACGTGAACCGCGCGACCGACTGGAACTTGCCAGATGACGAAGCCAATACCGTTGCTGGACTGGTGATCCACGAGGCGCAGATGATTCCGATGGCCGGCCAAGTGTTCAGCTTTCACGGTTTCCGCTTTGAAGTGATCGCCAAGGATGAGAACCGCGTTTCCGAGCTGAAGATTTCAGAGCTATAGCAACGCAACGCGCCAAGACCGCACAGGACAAATTGAAATGACCTCTGAGACAATCCTTGCTGACCGACTGAAATCTGTACGCAAGGCGCGTAAAATCGGACGCCCGAAATTGGCGAAACTGTCGGGTCTGACAGAACGTCAGCTTGCAAAGCTGGAAACAAAGGGGGCCGCGGTGCCCGAACCGGTTTTGTCCAACTTAGCCGAGGCGCTGCACATCACGCCTTTGGCTTTGACAGGCGCCCTGCCCTTGATCGACGAAGATCTAAAGCCAGCCGCCAGCACCTGCACAAGCGGGTGCTGCGGCTGACCCGTCGCTATCAGCGGCCCTTAAACAAACCACCTAAGATACCGCGCACAATGCGTCGACCTGTGGTGCCCTTAAGTTCCTTGGCAACGACGGTGGCAATCGCACCGCCCCAGCTGTCCTTGGAGGACGAACGGCGGCTGGTCGAGCGTTCTCCGTCACTGCCCGTATAGCGACGGCCTTGTTTGTGCTCGCGTTCTTCGGCTTCTAGTTTTTCTTCTGCGGCCTCGGCGTCTTCGGCCGCTTTAGCCGCGTCACCTGCCCGTTTTGCCAGCATTTCAGCGGCTGAATTGCGGTCCAAACGTTCGTCGTATTTGCCCGACATCGGAGATGCGGCCATGACCTCGGCGCGTTCTGCTTTGGTGATCGGGCCAAGCTGTGAAGATGGCGGACGGATCAAGGTGCGTTCCACAATGCCGGGCACACCTTTGTCCATCAACATAGACGTGACGGCTTCGCCGGTTCCGACTTCGCGGATCGCTTCGGCGGTGTCGAACAATGGGTTCGGGCGATACGTGTCGGCCGCCTGTTTCAGTTCTTTCTGGTCCTTGGCAGTGAACGCGCGCAGCGCATGCTGCACGCGGTTGCCGAGCTGACCCAGAACGTCTTCGGGAACGTCTGCTGGGTTCTGCGTAATGAAATAGACGCCTACGCCTTTGGAGCGGATCAAACGCGCGACCTGTTCGACCTTATCAACCAGTGCCTTGGGCGCGTCGTCAAACAACAAATGCGCTTCGTCAAAGAAGAAGACCAGCTTGGGTTTGTCTGGGTTGCCGACCTCTGGCAGTTCTTCAAACAGTTCAGACAGCAGCCACAACAGGAACGTCGCATAGAGCTTGGGTGACGCCATAAGCTTGTCAGAGGCAAGAATATTGATGCGCCCGCGCCCGTCGGCTTCGGTGTGCATCATGTCATGGAGGTCCAACGCCGGTTCACCGAACAGCTCTGCGCCACCTTGGTTTTCCAGAACCAGCAATTGCCGTTGGATCGCGCCCACGGATGACGACGCCACATTGCCGTACCGCAATGACAGGTCTTTGGCGTTCTGACCGACCCAAACGAGCAAGGCTTGCAGGTCTTCCAGATCAAGCAGCGGCAGGCCGTCTTCGTCCGCGACGCGGAAGGCGACATTCAGCACGCCTTCTTGCGCTTCGCTCAATCCCATCAGGCTAGACAACAACAGCGGGCCCATTTCGGCAACTGTGGTGCGGATCGGGTGACCCTGCTGGCCCAGCAAGTCCCAGAACGTAACCGGAAAAGCATCGTACTGTAAATCAAGGCCGATCGTCTCGGCGCGTTTCATAAAGGGTTCGTGCAGCTTGATGTCCGCTGTGCCGGATTTTGCCAATCCGGACAGGTCGCCTTTTACATCAGACAGGAATACAGGCACGCCCGCAGCCGAGAACCCTTCGGCAAGGATCTGCAACGTCACTGTTTTGCCGGTACCTGTCGCCCCAGCGATCAACCCGTGGCGGTTTGCGTATTGATACTGCAATTCCTGCGCTGTGCCGTATCCATCGCCGCCGCCACCTACGAAAATTCCGTTGCTCATTTTTTGTTCCCTGCCTCGACCCACCTGGAGCCGTCGTTTCATTCACCAGCTAAAATACATTCTTAACCTTTATGGGCCAGTATATTCGTACGGGCCGCATGAGTCCTCGTGTTGGCCCGTGACTTCCTCCCTGTCAGACTTGCCGCGCCCCCAGATTTTCTCTGAGGCGCGGTTTTTTTCGTCCAGCCTTTGCGGCAAAGAAAGCCGCTGAAATGGCCTAAATCTTAATTATCAAACAGATCCGAAGGCATTTTTCTCAAAAACGTGAAGATGATGGAGTTGACGGGTGCCAAATGGTTTCGTAGCGTCTGCGCAATAAGTCGGCCAAGTCCGATAGGGAGAAGACGAAGAAGGGCCTCTGGGGGCCCTTTTTCTATTTTGGAACAGTACTTTCGTCAATGTCCCGTGTTCCGTAAGCGTCCCATTGCCGAAGGTGTCTTTTGCGCTGACAGCCTATTCAACCCATGCTAAACCCCGCGCAAGTACCAACACCCTTGCACTTACTTGTATTGGAAAGATCTATGACATTCTTGAACACGTCCCTTTCTCACGCCCTATCTGCCGCAGCTCTTGCCTGCCTTTTGGCACAGCCAACTTTGGCACAAGAAGCGACTGAAGAAGCTGCCACAGAAGAACAACCGGACAGCGTTTTCAATATGGGTGAAGAAGTGGATGAGAACGGCGATCCAATCGCGCCAGAACCACAAGAACCACAGGTCGGTCAGCAGTACCTCAAAGAGGTGCACGGTGACTGGGCCCTGCGCTGCCTGAAAGTCGAAGAAGGCGAAGACCCGTGTCAGATGTATCAATTGCTAAACGACGCTGACGGCAACTCTGTTGCTGAGGTCGCGATTGTGTCTTTGCCAAACAGCGGCCAAGCGGTTGCCGGTGCGACAATCGTTGTGCCACTGGAAACTTTGTTGACCGAACAGTTGACCATGCGTGTTGACGGCGGCACGGCACGCCGCTTCCAGTTCAACTTCTGTAACGTTGGTGGCTGTGTCACGCGCCTTGGCCTGACAGAACAAGACATCGCCCTGTTCCGCCGCGGCGCGTCTGCAACGATGACCATGGCACCAGCAGCAGCACCGGATCAAACGGTAACTGTGACAATGTCTCTGGCTGGATTCACAGCTGCGTATAACGCAGTTTCTGCCCAATAAAACGGGCCAATTCTACTGAAACGCCGCTCTTGAAGGGGGCGGCGTTTTGCGTTCTTAGGCTGATTTCAATGCGATCACGGCGTTCAAGCCACCAAAGGCGAATGCATTCGACAGCACCGCGTCCACTTTGACGTTTCGGGCTTCGTTGGGGACAACATCCATCGCGCATTCAGGGTCCGGTTCTTCAAAACCGATGGTGGGCGCAATAACGCCATCACGCACGGCCATAATACACGCGAGAAGTTCGACAGCCCCCGTTCCGCCGATCAAGTGACCATGCATCGACTTGGTGGATGACATCATCAGATTGTCCGCATGCGCCCCGAACACATCCGCCACTGCGGCACATTCGGTCTTGTCGTTGGCAGCCGTCCCCGTGCCATGGGCGTTGATATAGCCAACGTCCCCTTTGTTCAGCTGTGCATCCTTTAAAGCTCCCGCAATCGCACGCGCGGCACCTTGTTTGCTTGGGGTAACGATATCGGACGCGTCCGATGACATGGCAAAGCCTGCAACCTCGGCGATGATGGTGGCGCCCCGTTTCATGGCGTGATCGCGTTCTTCGAACACAAACACACCCGCGCCTTCGCCTTGCACCATCCCGTTGCGGGTGGCGGAAAACGGACGACAGGCATCTTTTGACATCACGCGCAGGCCTTCCCAAGCCTTTACGCCGCCAAAACACAGCATGCTTTCAGAACCACCCGTCACCATCACATCTGCCATCCCGCTGCGGATCATCGCAAAGGCCTGCCCCATAGCGTGGTTGGAGGACGCACAGGCCGTGGCCACCGTAAACGACGGGCCGCGCAGGTTGTATTGCATCGAAACATGGCTGGCGGCTGCGTTGTTCATCAGCTTGGGTACGATGAACGGGTGCACACGGTTTTTGCCCTCTTCATAGACGGCGCGGTAGTTTTCGTCCTGTGTGTTCAGCCCGCCGCCAGACGTGCCCAGAATGACACCAGAACGATCCGCCAAAGCGCCCGAAAACGTCAGCCCGGCCTCCAGAATGGCTTGCTCGGCAGCCAACAAAGTGAACTGCGTAAAACGATCATAAAGGCTGATCTGCTGACGGTTAAAATGACTGTGCTCATCATATCCGGTGACTTGCCCTCCAATCTTGACCGCAAGACGGTCCACATCGCGGATATCCAGCGGGCCAATCCCACAATGCCCTTCGGCCATGGCCTTCAGGGTTGATGGCACGTCATGGCCGAGCGCGTTGATCGTGCCAGACCCCGTAATGACAACCCGTTTCACGATTGATCCTTCACCAGGGTTTCAATGGCGCTGATGATCGTGCCGACGTTTGTGATGTCGAATTCACTTTCGTTGGGGTCATTGGCATTGAACGGAATGGTGATGTCGAAGGCTTCTTCGATTGCAAAAATACTTTCGACGAGACCAAGACTATCAATGCCCAAATCTTCGAGCGTCTTGTCACGGGACACGTCTGACGGCTCAAGCAAAGCTTGTTCTGCAATAATCGCAACAACTTGGGATTCAATGCTCATGTTACGTCGTCCATTTCATTCTGGTGTTGGCACCCATTTAATGTGCAACCGCCCAATTTGGAACCGTTATTGCTTACTCAACCGTCGCAAGGCCTTTTGGGCGGCGCGGTGTTCATGGGTCGGCTGTGCGGGATGGCCGGATACGAAAACCCCATCCGGCACGTCAGCTAAAACAATTGCACCGCCGCCGGCAACGACATCGCGGCCAATGGTCAGGTTGTCCGCAACGCCAGATTTGCCGCCAAGGATCACCCGCGCACCGAGCACCGAAGACCCCGCAATCGCCGCCTGCGCACAAAGCAAACAATCCTCACCAAGCACAACGTTGTGCCCAACCTGAACAAGGTTGTCGATCTTGACGCCATTGCCCACGCGCGTCGCACGGATGGTGCCCGCATCAACCGTCGAATTCGCACCGACTTCTACGTTGTCACCGATCTCTACGCTGCCAAGAGAATGGATGCGGTGCCATGTGCCGTCGATCGGTTCAAGCGGTGCACCACGCGCCCGCACGGCGCGTTCTACGTTGCTTGGCCCATCTGTGGTGAATGAAAACCCATCTCCACCGATGGCGACGCCCATTTGTGCAATGAACCCGTCACCGATCCGCACCCGAGGGCCAATTCTGACACCTGCGTGCAGTGATGCATTCGCACCAATTACGGTCTCTCGCCCAATCGAAACATGCGATGCGATCCGTGCATTGGGGCCGATCCGAACATCGGCTTCAATCACCACAAACGGGCCGATTTGGGCACTGCCAGCGATCTGGGCGCTTGGGTCAATCACAGCGGATGCATGAATGCCAGGCAGCCCTGCAAATGCGGGATCATCATCCATGGCTTGCGTCAGGCCCGCCATTGCAAGCCGCCCCCGTGGCGCAACGATCGCCCCATCAAGCCCAAGGTCGTTTAGGTCCGCCCCCGGCCAGACCACGGCGGCGCGAGCTGCTGAGTTTTTCAGGGTGTCGGCAAATTTCGGGGCCACTGCCAGTGCAAGATCCCCTGCCCGTGCCTCGAGAGGTTCGGCCAACCGGTCTACCAAAATAGATGCGTCGCCAAGGGTTTCAGCCCCAAGCGACGCAGCAAGTTCTTGTAATGTCTGTGGCATGCTGTTCCCCTAAACCTTGGGGACAGATTTACCCGCCAATCGAGCGGACCGCCACCCCTTCACCCGCCAAAGCATTCCAGATGCGGC
The DNA here is from genome assembly GCF_018861045.1 of Octadecabacter sp. B2R22. Taxonomy (GTDB): domain Bacteria; phylum Pseudomonadota; class Alphaproteobacteria; order Rhodobacterales; family Rhodobacteraceae; genus Octadecabacter. Next base: position 546,599 of record NZ_JAHKQJ010000007.1, on the reverse strand, counting down.
TGTCACGGTTGTAGACGTCACGGCGGAAGTTCAACTGACCCGTCGTGTGCGTGAACGCTGTGCGGTACACGAGGTGCACCGGTACAGGCTCATCAAGGTTCACCCGTGCTTCACGACCTGTGCGCAACTGAGACTGAAAGAACCCTTCTGGATCGGATTCTTGAGCCGCCAGAAGGGCGTAGGCAAAATCAAACGGGTCATTCAGTCGGATACAGCCATGGCTGAACGCACGCACTTCACGGCTAAACAGCGATTTTGCAGGCGTGTCGTGCAGATAGATGTTGTACTGGTTCGGGAAAATGAACTTCACCAGACCAAGGGCGTTACCGCGGCTCGGAGGCTGACGCATGGAATACGGGAACGTGCTTGCGTTGAACTGGCTGAAGTTCACAGAGCTGCGGTTGATGGCACGACCACGGCTGTCCGTAATCTCGATATGGCTAACGGCGTTACGGTTGCGTTGCAGCGCCGGCAGATATTCATTCACGATGATAGAACGCGGAACATACCAACTTGGGTTGATGACCATATACTCCATCACGTCGGAAAATTCCGGTGACTCGCGATCACTGCCCAAGGCGCCGATGACGGAGCGCGTCTGATATGTGACGCTGTCATTGTCCATAATCGCAGCGGTGAAATCTGTCAGGTTAACCCAGACATGGCGCTGACCACGCGGGCGGTTCATCCAGCGTTCGCGTTCCATCGCAACGATGACTTGTTGCAAACGGTTGGCAACAGGAACGTTCACTTCACGAAGCGTCCCTGCCCCAGCAACACCATCCGCGGTCAACCCGTGGGATGTTTGAAACCGCTGAACGGCGGCTTGTACGGTCGCGTCATAGGTCTGCGTGGCAGAGCGCTCCATATAGCCCATCGCAACCAAACGATCTCGCAGTGCGATCACGTTAGATCCGGATGCACCTGGCTCAAGTCCGCCACCGGACACAGATGGTCCCCAGCCGCCGACAGCCAACAGACGCTCAAGGCGCAGCTTTTCACGCAGCAAGCGTGCATATTCTGGGGAGCTTGGGGCCAATGAGGACAAATAAGCAGCGGGGTTGGATTGCTCGAACCCTTGCAGATATCCAAGCCGTGAGCGCAGGGGCACTTCGCGGCGAATTTCAGCAACGACGTTACGAGGTGTCAGAATACCGGTCTGAAGGGAGCGCGCGTAAGATAAGAAAAGGCGCGACATCTCGACTTCCATGGCGCCTTTCTCGGCGGGCGTGTTTGCAGCTTGCAAGCGCGCCATCAAGGAGTCTGGATCATATTGCGCTGCTGGCAAACCATGATCCCCAGCCCCGGCGAATGCGGCCAAAAGAGCATTGCGGCGGGTACGGTCACGGCCGGTCGTTCCGGTCCAGATGCCATCGAAGTCGCGCGCGCGGTAAAAATCAGCAAGAGCCTCGTCACGGGCAGCGCCCTCTGCAACAGCTTGGCGGAACGCAGTCGTCTGCGCTTCGGCCATTTGTGGCGGCATTAGAAAGACAAACACGGCAGTCAATAGCGCCAAGACGCGGAAAATTGGGTAGTTAAGCGTAGTCATTTGGTCCCCCCCGGAACATTTTAGCGCGAACACACAGCGCCAACGCATCGTAAGTATTTATAAGTTTAGTGAATCAGGCAGCGATCCTAATAAGTCTATTCACATTTGCGCTAGCAATTGAAAGGGTTTTCAGGCTGTCGCCTCGGCGCCACCCTCTTATTGGCACAAATGCAACAAATGGTGAAATGCACACAATCTGCGCAAAATTTCGCCGATTTCCCCCTTGATTGAGACTGCGACACCAAAAGGGCTTGGTCGGCGAATCGTTTTGTGGCATATAGCCCTCACACTTGGGATCAAATGGCAGAAAAATCCGTGGAATCACGGACTTACAGGTAAGCGACGGGACAGCGCTGATATGACACTGAAGACATCGAGCATCTCTCGGCGTGGTTTGCTAGGCGCATTCGCTGCGACGGCTATCACAGCCGCCCCAACATATTCCAATGCAGCAGGCTTCCTGCGCGGTGGTGGCGATATTCGCCGCCTCAAGATGTACTCTGGCCGCACAGGCGAAAGCATCGATACGATTTATTGGATCGAAGGCCAGTACATCGGCGAATCCATGACCGAAGTGAACCGCTTCTTCCGCGATTGGCGCAATGGCCAGACGCACCAGATCGACACCCGTACGATCGACATTATCGCGGCCACTCAAAACCTTTTGGACAACGATCAGCCCTATACGCTGATTTCCGGCTACCGCTCGCCTCAGACAAACGCGATGCTGCGTGCGAACTCGTCCGGTGTTGCACGGAACTCCCTGCACCTTCAGGGCAAAGCATCTGACTTGCGTATGCAAGGCCGTTCGGTTCAGCAGATGGCGCGTGCCGCTGCAAGCTGTAGCGCCGGTGGCGTTGGCCGCTACTCTGGTTCCAACTTTGTGCACGTCGATTGCGGCCCAGTTCGCGCTTGGGGCAGCTAAGACAGCCACCCCGTACTGTTCCAAATTAGAAGACAATCCAATAGCCCGAACAGAAATGTTCGGGCTTTGTGCATAACCCCCCGAATATAACGGGAAATAATTGCCATTCCCTCACTGTCCTCCTAGAACTTCAGGCGGGTAAGTCGAAGGTGACATGGTGACAAGTAGCTGTCCTTTTCTCGCGAATATCGAAGCACAAGAACGTCTTGTTGACGCGCGCTATGAAGATGGCGTGTCCGAACTGTTCTCGGATGCCGCCGATCCCGTCACGGTCTCCATGGTGGTATTTGACCAAGATGGCGACATGCCGAATTCCGCGGGCCTCAGCACGTTGTTCACGACGTTCGGCCAATTTTTGGACCATGACCTTGTCCTGACCCCCGAAGATCACGACGCGGGCAGCATCGAACTCATTGGTATGCCCCATGACATTGACCGATCTCAGGTCGCCGAGGAAATTGGCGACGGAGAAACCATCGCCCCGACCAATGTTGTGACGTGGCAAATTGATGGCTCACAGATTTATGGATCAACAGAGGCGCGCGCAGAAGATTTGCGCAGCTTTGAAGGCGGTCAGCTGCGCATGCAGGAAGACACCACTTCCGCCTCAGAGATGTTGCCCGATGCTGACCCGGATAGCTTCATGGCGGGTGACATCGAAGGTGATGACCCTGTTTATCTGGCCGGTGACATCCGCGCCAACGAAAACCCGAACTTGCTATCAATGCACACGATGTTTGTGCGCGAACACAATTATTGGGCGGATCGACTGGCCGACGAAAACCCCGATTGGGACGATGACCAGCTTTATGATGCGGCACGTTCCATTGTCGAATACGAGCTGCAACAGATCACCTATAACGAATGGCTGCCCCATTTGATCGGCACTGAAGCCGGTGAAGATATGACCGACTACGCGGGCTATGATGCTGATGTCGTTGGTGAAATGTCGGTGGAGTTTTCAACAGCGGCATTCCGGTTCGGGCATACGCTGGTGTCATCCCAGATTGATATCCTTGGCGAGGACGGCACGGATGAAGGGTCGCTGGCCCTGATGGAAGCGTTCTTTAACCACACCCCCGTCGAGGAAAGCGGCATTGATGCGCTGATCCGTGGGCAGTTGGATGCCACCGCCCAAGAGCTCGACGCGCAGATCGTGGATGACCTGAATTTCTTCCTGTTCACCGAGGACGGCATCACCGGTTTCTCGCTGGCGGCCCTAAACCTCGCACGGAGTTTGGATCACGGGCTAGAAAGCTACATCGAAGTGCGCGCCGCCCTGATTGGCGACATTGATCCTGATACGTTGGACCCGCAGGATTTTTCTATCATCACCAGCGACGAGGACCTTCAGGCGCGGTTTGCGCAGGCCTATGACAATGTGTATCAGGTCGAATTGTGGACCGGCGGATTGGCCGAAGATGCGATTGATGGCACGCAGATGGGTCCGTTGTTCACTCATATCATTGCCGATCAATTCACTCGCACCCGCGCTGCGGATGAAACCTTTGGGACGCTCGACTCGGCATTGGGTGCTGAAATACTTGAAGAAATTCAAGGCAGCACCTTCGCGACGATCATTGAACGCACAACCGACGTGGACATGATCCAAGACGATGTGTTTCTTGCCGCAGACCGCAGCCTGAGCGCGGCCGAGGATATTGAAACAACGTGGCACGCGGATATCATCGAACTTGCCGCCAAGACGTTGGACGGCACTCTTTACACAAATTCAGGCAATGACACCGTAATCTTGACCGGCGGTACGACCATCGACGGCAATGTTGAAATGGGTCAAGGGGCCGATACGTTGATTGCGTCCAGCGGCGCAATCCTTGGCGATGTCGACACCGACCGTGACGAAGATACGGTCGAGTTGACCGGCACGGCGGATATCGAAGGTGATGTCGACCTTGGCAGCGGTGACGACGTCCTTGCGATGGAAGACATGGCACGTGTGCATGGCAACGTTCAGACGGGCCATAACGATGACACTGTGGTGCTGGAAGACCGCGCAGAAATCAGCGGGGATCTGGACACCGGATATGGTGGCGATGATGTTACGATTGGCGCACGCGCCACGGTCGGCGGAACCATCGATCTTGGGTCCGGCAATGACAGTATCCGCGTTTCCACTGGGGCGAGCGTTTCGGATGTGAACGGGGGGAGTGGCTTTGACACGCTCGAACTGGATGGTCCTGCACGTGTTGAATACGATGCGGACCCCAAGAATGGCAGCGTCTTCTTTAAGGATGAGGACGGAAACGATACTGGCGAAAGCTTTGATTTCAAATCGATCGAACGGATCACCTGTTTTACCCTTGGCACGCTGATCATCACTGAACGCGGCAAGCTGCCGATCCAAGACCTGCAAGTTGGGGATCTGGTTTGGACGATGGACAACGGGTTGCAACCAATCGCTTGGGTTGGTCGCGCGACCGTTCCTGCTCGGGGTGCAATGGCACCGATCATGATCCGCAAAGGCGCGATGGACAACGCACGTGACTTACTCGTCTCACCGCAACACCGGATGATGCTGGATGGCTGGCGCGTGCAAATGCACTGCGGTGAGGACGAGGTTCTCGCCCCTGCCAAAGCGCTGACAAACGACGGATCAATCCGGCGGGTCGAGGGCGGCACTGTTACCTATGTGCATATCGCCTTTGATGCCCACGAAATCGTTGTCGCCGAAGGCATCCCTTCAGAAAGCTTCTTCCCCGGTGCCGAAGCCCTAAGCGCGCTGGACAACGCTGCACGAGATGAAATACTGACGTTGTTCCCCGAATGGCGCTGCCCGCATTTGCGGCCAGCTGCTGCGCGCAAGGTTCTGACCCTGCGCGAAGCAAAGGCGCTGATCTAGACGAAATCGATATGCTTGTTGAACGGCATTTCACGAATGCGCTGCCCTGTTGCGGCAAAAATCGCGTTTGCAAGGGCTGGGGCCGCAGGTGGGACAGGCGGTTCACCAATGCCACGCACGTGATCGCCTAGCTCAAGACCTTTTACCGTAATTTCAGGGGCTTGATACAGCCGCATGGCTTCGAACCCGTCATAGTTCAGCTGGTCCGTCATCCCGTCCGAATGGGTAATCTCACCCGAGATCGCATGCCCGAGCGCCCAAACGATACCGCCGCTCATCAGACGGGAAAAGTTTTGGGGATCAACCACTCGGCCAACATTGGCGACAGCAAAGACCTTATCAATCTGGATACCTCGGTCGGTGTTGGTGACCTCGACCACCTCTGCGCAGGGCACGCCAAAGGACATACAAAACGCAACGCCCCTGCCCCTGTTCGCCCCCATCGACGGCCCATCCCAGCCCGACATCTGCGCGACCTCTTCCAGCACGGCACGGCTGTTGTCATCCCATGCAAGGCGAATGCGTTCGTCCATCGGATCGGCGCCTGCCTCGTGGATTAGCTCGTCCAAGGCGCTGTCATGAAAGAACCCGTTGGTGGACGCCCCGACAGAGCGCCAAGAACTAATCGGCGCAAGATCAGCGCTGCGATATCCAGTCACACGGTAGTTGGGAATGCCAAAGGGTTGGTCCCACGCCCCTGCCGTGATCATCGCATCCGGTCCGGGCATGGACAGCCCCAAGCGTCCCATCTGACTCGAGACAACCGACGGCATTGCAATGCCAAGATCCAGAGTTTCAACCTGACCGTCTTTGACCGTGCCCTGCATCCGCGCCATCGCAATCTGGCGGGTGTAGTCGTGCGTCATGTCTTCTTCGCGTGAATAGGTCAGTTTGACCGGCGTGTTCTTCATCGCCATCCCAAGGTGTGCCGCCTGCGTGATGACATCAATCTCAAGGCGATGCCCGAACGACCCGCCCATCATCAGAACGTGAATATGGACGTCGTCTTTGTCCAATCCCGTGACGTCCGCCACAGCGTCCTGTGCAAATCGTGGCACTTGCGTGCCTGTCCAGACGTCGGCGCGTTCATCGGTTATCAGCACGGTCGCGTTAAGCGGTTCAAGCGGAGCATGGGCAAGGTACGGCGCGCGATATTCGGCCGCGACCACATCGCCCGAGGACAATGAAGCGTCGGCATCGCCATCATCGCGATACTGGCTGTCTTGGTGGTCCTTGGTAAAACTTTCGGCCAGCACGGCCCAATGGTCGTCTTGTTCTGCGGGATACTCTGCAGGACCCCACTCAAATGTAATCGCCTGCGCCGCCTGAAACGCCCGCCATGTGTTGTCCGCGATGACGCCCATACCATTCGGGACCGCAACAACCTTCAAAACGCCGCGCATGTCTTCGGCGTCAGACGTGTCCGCAGATAGCATCGCGCCACCCTTGCGTGGGTTGGTGATGACCGTGGCATGGACCATGCCATCAAGTTCCATGTCGATACCATAGGCCTGCGTTCCAGTGGATTTTGACACAATATCAATGCGCTGCATGTCTTTGCCAATGTAGCGCCACTGGGAAGGATCTTTAAGGGTCACGTTGTCCACAGGATCAAGGCCCGCCGCAGTCGCCGCCAAATCCGTGTAAGCCAACTGGCGCCCATCGGGCAATATTACCGCACCGCGTTCAGTCTGCATATCGGCGACGGCCACGCCCGTTTCTTGGGCAGCGGCGGCCTTGAGCGTTTCGCGTGCCACGGCACCGGCCACCCGAAGTTTATCCCAGCTGTCAGACACAGTGGTTGACCCACCCGTGATCTGCACGCCCATGATTTTCATCGCTGCGTCCAGCACGGTGCGGGTCGCGTTGGCTGCAAACCCGTCGTCCGTCGGCATGAATCCCGGTGCTTCGTCGCTGAGGGCGGTGTTGTAGTAGGCTGGCGATGGCGGACCCGGATCGACAGTGACCTGATCAAGATCGATATCGAGTTCCTCTGCGATCAATGCGGCCTGCACATGGTAAACGCCCTGCCCTTTGTCCGCGCGAGGCGTGATCAGCGTCACCCCATCAGCGGTGATGCGAACATATTCCGTCAGCGCAGCATCACCTTCGGCCAGACCCTCCAGCAGCGGATTGGCGACAGGTTTCTTATAAAGATATGCGCCAAAGGCGACCCCACCCAGAACTGCGGCAGATCCGATAAGGAACGTGCGGCGGGCAATTGTTTTGATGCGACCCATGGCTTAACCCTCCCGCAGTTTTGCGGCGGCGGTGACAATCGCGGCCCGGATTTGAGGATATGTCCCACAGCGGCACAGGTTTCCGGACATCTCAGCGTCAATGTCCTCGTCCGTTGGGTCAGGGATCGCAGCCAGCATACTTGCGGCTTGCATGATTTGACCTGATTGACAGTAGCCACATTGGGCAACCTGATGTTCGGCCCATGCCTCTTGGACGGCATGCATTGCGTCTGGCGTGCCAAGGCCGTTGATCGTCGTGACCTCCGCGCCAACCGCATCGACAGCCCACGTTTGGCACGATCGTACAGCGACCCCGTCCAGATGCACAGTGCAGGCGCCACACTGGGCAATACCGCAACCGTATTTCACGCCTTTGACGCCGATTTCATCGCGCAAGACCCAAAGCAATGGCATGTCGTCTTCGACATCGACCTCATGGGTGGTTCCGTCTACATTCAATTGCATGGCTCGCCTCCTACTGGGTTTCCGCAACTTGACATTTCGTCAATTTTTGTCAAGTTGATTTAATGAACGCAGAACACACACCAATTCTAGATGCCGCCCTTGAGGTTTTCTTACGCTACGGCTTTCGGCGGACTACGATGGGTGACATCGCCAAAGCAGCGGGCCTATCGCGCCAAACGCTATATTCCCGCTTCGCCAATAAGGACGAGGTCTATGCCGCGGGACTGGACCTGCACACCCAACGCATCGTCGCGGACCTAAAATCGGCCTTCTTAGAGGCCGCTACGATTGAAGATGCCATGGATGGGTTCGCAACGATCAGCATCGTTTCCACGTTCGAAATGCTAAACCAAAGCCCGGACGCCTCTGACCTTATCGAGGCGGCGAACAGCCCGGAGGGCCAAGCAGCGATGGCTCGTTCGTCATTGCTCAAACGGCAAATTTTGGCGGAGCTTTTCGAACCATATTCAACCGCGCTGGAGACCCATGGTCTCTCGCCATCACAACTGGCAGAGTTCGTGGAGACCAATAAGCTCGCGATCAGTAAAACCGCGCAAACGCGCGAACAGCTCGAAGGCCAGATTGCGACTCTAACGGCGTCTGTCGTAGCACTTACAAAAGGGTAATGGCGGACCGTAGAGGATTCGAACCTCTGGCCTCTGCCTTCGGAGGGCAGCGCTCTATCCAGCTGAGCTAACGGTCCATGTCGTCGCTATAGCCTCGGGCCGAGCGTCATGCAAACAACTTGTGGCACAATTCAAGCGCATCGACCAAAGCATCCACATCATCGGTTGTATTATACATCGCAAAAGACGCGCGGCAGGTTGCTGTTAGCCCCAGATGGTCCATCAATGGCCCCGTGCAATGTTGCCCTGCCCGCACCGCGACGCCCTTTTTATCAAGCACTGTCGAAATGTCATGGGCGTGCGCCGCACCGTCTAATGTAAAGCTAAAGATCGCAGCTTTGTTCGCCGACGTCCCCTGCACGTTAAGCCAGTTCAAACCGTCCAGTTTACTGCGAGCGTAATCGCGCAATGTCCGTTCGTGGGCTGCGATGTTTTCCATCCCGAGGCCCATCATGTAATCAAGCGCGACACCAAAACCGATGGTTTGCACGATGCCGGGGGTTCCGGCTTCGAATTTCATGGGGGCGTCGTTGTAGATCACGTGATCTTTGTGGACCTCACGGATCATATCTCCGCCACCCATAAAGGGGCGCATCTCTGCCATGCGTTCGGCGCGAATGTAGATCGCGCCTGACCCAGACGGCCCGTAAAGCTTATGGCCGGTGATCGGGTAAAAATCACAGCCCAAATCTTCGACGTTGACGGGCATATGAACCGCACCTTGGCTGCCGTCTACAAGCGTCGCGATGCCCTTTTCACGGGCCGCGTGGCAGATCGTTTTGACATCAACAACCGTGCCCAAAACGTTTGAAAGTTGGGTTACGGCGATCAATTTGGTCCGCTCCGTCACAGCATCCAGAACGCGTGCCGGATCCAGATCGCCATTGGTGTCGATATCCACCCAAACCAGTTTCACCCCCATACGTTCGCGCAGGAAATGCCATGGGACGATGTTGGCGTGGTGTTCCATAACGGACAGGATGATCTCGTCGCCCGCTTTCAGATTTTCCATGGCCCAAGCGTAGGCAACCGTGTTGATGCCTTCTGTGGTGCCAGAATTCAGAACGATGGAGTTTTCGTCCGTCGCACCGAGGAACTTGGCAATCTTGGCCCGCACGCCTTCGTAGTTTTCGGTGGCGAGATTGCTCAGATAATGCAGCCCGCGGTGCACGTTAGAATACTCTTCCGCGTAGGCGGTCGTGATGGCGTCAATCACCACCTGCGGTTTCTGAGCAGAGGCCCCGCTGTCGAGATAGACAAGCGGCTTGCCGTTCACTTCACGGCTGAGGATCGGGAAATCGGCGCGAACCGAGGCGACGTCAAAAGTCATAGTGTTTCCCCCGCGACGACTGCGTCGGGACCAAGTCCAAACACAGCGCCCAAGACAGTGATAAAGATGTAAACAGCGAGGAACGACAGAACGATCACAGCAACGGTTTTACCCATGTTATTGAAATCGTGCCCAACATTCACAGCATTTCCAAGCCCGCGCAAAAACACAAACCCGCCGAACAAGGCCAAAAGCCCACCTAGGATCGGTTCTATGAAGAATACGACGATCACAACCAAGAAGATCAAAGCCGCGACCAGCTGAATAACCGCCGTCACCGCCATAATATCATTCAAGCCGCCCTGCCCGCCCATAGCAGCACCTATGCGGTGCACCGCAAAGGCAAGTGCGATGCCTTGCAGCGACGACAGCACGCCTTCCATAAGGGGGTTTTGGCTAAGTGGCGTTATCTGTTGCTCAGCGAGTTCAATGTTGGCGAGCATCGCTTCAAACGCATATGAAAAAATGCCGAAGGTGATGCCGGACACAACGCCAGCCAGAACGATCAAGATGATCGAAACCTCAAGCGGCAGGCGCGCCTCTTTTACAAGAGATGATGCCATCCTTGGATTTCGGATCGTTAGCTTGACCCACTCCAACATGCTTTTGAATGTAAGATCCATTAGTCCGCCTTTGAAATTTCGGCCAAGCCGCTGATCCAGAACCACAACAACACGGCCAGCCATATCCCACCGACCAGTGTGGTGCCCGGATGTTCCAAACCGTTTAACCCGACCAGAAGCCCATAAAACAGGGCGATCGGCGTCGCTGCCAGCCAGCCCCAAAACACCGCAACCCGTGCGCCATACCCCGTCGCATTTGGACGGATCAGCTTGGTCACGGCAAACAGAATGCCTGCAATCAGGTAGAACACCAGCGGCAAGAGCATCAGCAACGTAAAGAAGGCATAGATGGTGTCTTGTTGAAAATCACTGCCCGTCTGAACCGCCTGTCGCTGCAAACCAGGCAGTCGAGAGATGAACATCAAGAAGCAGCCAATCATCAACCACAGGATGCCACGATCTTCGCGTGGCCCCATGCCGTAAAGCCGCCGCACCACTTGGCGCGGACGGCGATACGTTTCCACTATGTCCTGCGTGACAGGCATCAGCTCGCGCGCCGCGCAAGCCAGCCCTCAAGGCGGTCCAGCATGGCTTCTGCCAAGGTTTCATCCTCGATCTCTTCCAAGGCTTCTGCCAAGAACGCCAATACCAACAGGTCGGTTGCTTCGGCTTCAGGAACCCCGCGCGAACGCAGATAGAACAGCGCCTCTTCGTCAATCGCACCCGTGGTTGAGCCATGCGAACAGATCACGTCATCCGCATAGATTTCAAGTTCAGGCTTCGCGAGGAACTGGCTGTCACCATCCAGCAGCAAAGACTGGCTGATTTGGTAACCGTCTGTTTTCTGAGCGTCTGCTTTCACAAGGATTTTGCCTTGGAACACACCTGTCGCGCCATTGCGCAGCACTTTCTTGAACACCTGACGGCTTTCACAGTTCACGGCGTCATGTGTGATAAAGACCGTGTCGTCATGGTGAAAATCAGCACCATCCCCAACGCAGGCCCCAGCCACAGTCGCCTTTGCATCGTCGCCAGTCAGTTCGATCACGCATTCATTGCGCGTCAACACGCCATTCATCGTCAATGTGAACGATTTGAACGTGGATTCCGTGCCAAGACGGGTGAAAATGCCCGTTACCGCGCGGCGTTCATGATCACGTCCTTGGACGCGCACATGGTGGAACCCTGCGTGATCCGCGACCTCGACTTCCATGGTTTTGTTAAACCGTGCCGCGGCCGGACCTGTTTCCAGCAGTGTCAGATCTGCGCCTTCGTCCAACTTGATGCAGTGATGAAGGATCACGTCAGAATTGTCTGATTTATGAAGGTACATCAGGTTGATCGGCTTGCTGACTTTGCCAGTCGCGTGAAGGACAATCCCGTCGGTCGCAAAGGCCGTGTTCAAAGCCGCAAGTGGGCGTTCAACAACCTCTTGGCCGCGCTGTTCAAGTACGCCGTATTGGTCTTTCGCCCAGTGGATGTCTTTGTTCATGACATCGGACAGGCGTTCGATCGTGACCCCTTCCAATGACAGATCATCAGAGGCGTCCGCATCAAACACACCGTCCACGAACACGATCTTAAGACGATCAACGTGGTCCCACAGCGGCGCTTCGCCACCGTCAAACGTTGCCGCTTTTGGTGGCTCTGCCTGCACCAGCGTGTCCGGCTTGGTGAATTTCCAATACTCATCGCGCCCGTGTGGCAGGCCCATTGTTTCAACGCGGGCCAATGCGGCCTTACGGGCGTCCTGCGCCCACGTCGCACCGTCTGGCAAAGTCATCGAGGACAGGCGCGCTTGCGTAGTGTCCTGTTTGATTTGCAGCATTTTCTTTGGAGCAGCCATTAAGCCACCTCCGCCAGAATGTCGGCATAGCCGTTGTTTTCAACTTCAAGCGCCAGCTCTGGGCCGCCCGTTTTGATGATACGGCCATCCGCCATGATGTGAACAACGTCCGGTTTGATGTGGTCCAATAGACGCTGGTAGTGCGTGATTACAAGGAAACCGCGGCCTTCGTCACGCAGCGCGTTTACGCCCTCAGAAACCAATTTCATCGCATCAACGTCCAGACCGGAATCTGTTTCGTCCAAGATGCACATCTTTGGCTCAAGCATGGCCATCTGAAGGATCTCGTTACGCTTTTTCTCACCACCGGAGAAACCAACGTTCACAGGGCGTTTCAGCATATCCGCATCGATCTTAAGCGTCTTCGCCTTAGCGCGGATCACTTTCAGAAACTCGCCAGCAGACATCTCGTCTTCGCCGCGCGCTTTGCGCTGTGCGTTTACCGCTGTGCGCAGGAACGTCATGTTGCCAACGCCCGGAATTTCAACAGGATACTGGAACGCCAAGAACAAGCCGGCAGCGGCGCGTTCTTCGGCTTCCATGTCGAGCAGTTCTTCACCACCCAAGGACGCAGAACCCTCAGTGACCTCATAGCCTTCTTTGCCGGACAGAACGTAGGACAACGTGGATTTACCAGACCCGTTCGGCCCCATAATCGCGTGCACTTTACCGGGCTCAACCGTCAGGTTGACGCCTTTCAGGATCTGCTTGTCTTCTTCTTCAAGTTTGACGTGTAGGTTTTTGATTTCTAGCATCTTTTTCTCTTTCCAAATACGGCTAGAGGGCGCGCACGGATGCGGCCCTCATCGTTGATTTCATCATGTAGGTTGGTGTTAGGTTTAGGTGAGCAGCGTCGCGCTGGCCATCATTTCTGTAACCCACGCGTCCGGATAGAACCGCGCGTAGACCTCGGGTGCGAGTTTCACAAGATCGGCTTCGAACATCACTGCGCCCACGAAGCCAGCCATTTGCAGTGGCACGGTCCGCTTGGAGGTCAGACCCAAAACGAACATGGTCACGAGGCTGATCAGAACGGCCAGCGACAGAGCGATTGGTAAACTGGACAAGACCGAAGCGGCGTCCACGCCCTTTTCGGCGGCAAATGCCATTGCTTTGTCGAAGTACGTAAAGTCGATCCAACGCGCAGCGATCACGCTGCCCGCTCCTGCAACCAATGCGGCCACATAAATCAGCGGATTGCGCTTCTTCTGGGTGGATTTCTTCATCATTTTCACAGGTGTTTTCTTCAGAAAACTGCGCTCGTCGCTCGTCGTGGCGAGGCCCTGACCGGGAACAGTCCATGATGTCGTATTGCCGGAATTGATTTTGCTCATCCGTTCCGCAAATGTTGTTGTGCTGACAGCCATGACCGAAGATCCCTCTAATTTCCGACTCAACTTTTAGTGGTGAGTTGAGGCCGAAATGGGGCGCACCACGGGCAGCACAGGGGCGTTCTTGGGCAATCGTAGCCTCTTTTGGCAAAGTGACGCTACGTCCGTTCAAAGAAAGTGCCATTATGCGGCCTCCCTTTGTTTAAGCCCGTCAGGAAAACTTTCAACGAGCGCTTCTTTTGCGATGGCGATTCCGTCGGCGTATGGCAGCGTCCCGTTTGGCGCGTTCGACGCCACATCTGTGATTTCATGTTGTTCGATCGGTGTGCCCAGCGCACGGCCAATGCCAGCAGCGTAATCATGGAATTTCAGCATGGCCCCGCCATGGATGCCAAGCGGGTCCAGCCAAGTGTTGGGAATGCCATACGCGTCTGCCGTGATAAGCCCGTGCAAGGACTGGCTTATGACATGCGAACAGCTTGCGATCTCACGCACCACGGCATGGGGATCGGGATTGCGCACGTCGATTAGCTTGATGTGCGTGTTATCGGCTGCGATCTTTGCAAAGCGTTCATCATCCGCGAAATGCATATGTGGCACGAGGCCGACAACATCTTGGCGTTCAGGCGGATCGCCCAGCGCATCGGCGATCAAAAGCCCCGTATCACCGAACAAGCGATCATCGCGCTGCAACAAGGCCGCTGTGATCGGCCCACGCAGCAAAGCCACGCGTACGTTCTTAAGGAAACTCAGGTCCGCGATGCCCGACATGGCCCCCGTACCCCAAATAAACGGCTTACCGCCCTTTTCGCGTGGCTCGTTCTGGTTGTTCTTGACCATCTTCATCAAGCTGCCCAGCGCGTACATCTCGCAGTTTTTATGCCCAGCCCATACAACATCCCGCCCTGCCACATGGGCGACGATGGTGGCGCTGATCGCGTCACCAAAGTTCTGTTCTTTGTTGTAGTAGAACAGTTTGAGGGGGGAGCTGTAGGTCATGACGTGCGATCAGTCCCGCGTGACCGTCACAGCCGTGCCCGATGCACTGACCATAAGCATGTTGTTGATGACTTCATAATCAAGATCAACGCCAACAATCGCGTTTGCGCCCAAGGCCACCGCTCGTTCTTCCATCTCATGGAGAGCCGTGACCCGCGCTTTGCCGAGTTCCTGCTCATAGGCAGCAGAGCGGCCCCCGACAATATCGCGGATCCCAGCAAAAACATCGCGAAAGATGTTGGCGCCAAGGATAGCCTCGCCAGTAACGATGCCTTTGTAATCCTTGATGCGTTGTCCTTCGATAGAAGGTGTTGTCGTAACAATCATTGCTTGCCCTTTCTATAAAGGTAGAAGCCGATTTTAACCGCGCCGTAGATCGCAGCAAAAACCAGCGCGTCCAATGCAGCGTCGCCGATCTCTCTCGACCCGATCAGGACGATAAAACCAAAGTACACGCAGGAAGCGATCAAGATATTCCCAATCAAGGGCAACGCAGTCTGCATGGTTTACCCCACAGAGCCTTCAAGGCTGATCGCGACCAAAGCCTGTGCTTCCATGGCAAACTCCATCGGCAATGCTTGCAGCACTTCTTTGGCGAACCCGTTGACGATCAAAGCCACGGCCTCTTCTTCGTCCATCCCGCGACTACGGCAGTAAAACATTTGATCATCGTCGATCTTGGAGGTCGTGGCTTCGTGCTCTACGCGGGATGAGTTATTCTTCACCTCGATATAGGGCACTGTGTGTGCGCCACACTTGTCGCCAATCAAAAGGCTGTCGCACTGTGTATAGTTGCGGCTGTCTTTGGCTTTCGGGTGCATGGACACCAGACCACGGTAGGTGTTCTGCGCTTTACCCGCTGAGATGCCTTTGGACACAATGCGTGACTTGGTGTTCTTGCCAAGGTGCACCATCTTTGTGCCTGTGTCGGCCTGCTGCATGTTGTTGGCAATAGCGATGGAATAGAATTCGCCTTGGCTGTCGTCCCCACGCAGAATGCAGGATGGGTACTTCCATGTCACAGCGGAGCCTGTTTCAACTTGGGTCCACATCACTTTGGAGCGATCCCCACGGCAATCGGCGCGTTTGGTCACGAAGTTATAGATACCACCTTTGCCGTTTTCGTCACCGGGGTACCAGTTCTGAACGGTGGAATACTTCACCTCAGCGTCGTCCATAATCACGATCTCAACCACAGCGGCGTGCAGCTGTGCCACGTCCCGTTTAGGGGCGGTACAGCCCTCAAGGTAGGACACATAAGCGCCCTCGTCACAGATGATCAGAGTACGTTCGAACTGGCCTGTGTTTTCAGCGTTGATGCGGAAATAGGTGGACAGTTCCATCGGGCATTTAGTGCCTTTGGGAATGTAGACGAACGATCCATCCGAGAATACCGCACTATTGAGCGTCGCATAAAAGTTGTCTTGTACCGGCACGACGGACCCAAGGTACTGTTTGACCAACTCAGGATGCTCGCGGATCGCTTCTGAGATGGAACAGAAGATTACGCCAGCCTTTTTCAGCTCGTCTTGGAAGGTGGTCCCAACAGAGACGGAGTCAAACACAGCATCCACAGCAACTTTGCGCGGCGCGTCTGACATCTCTTCTGCGCCTTCAACACCGGCAAGGATCGCCTGCTCTTTCAGCGGGATGCCCAGCTTGGCGTATGTCGCCAACAGCTTGGGGTCCACCTCGTCCAAGGACTTTGGCTTCACTTCCATGCTCTTGGGGCGCGCATAGTAGTACTGGTCTTGGAAATCGATCTTTGGGTAATCGACCATCGCCCACTCAGGCTCTTCCATCTTGAGCCAGCGCGCGTAAGCCGCCAGACGCCAGTCCAGCATCCACTCTGGTTCTTCGTTCTTTTCAGAGATCAGACGCACGATGTCCTCGGACAGACCAAGCGGCGCATAATCGGTTTCGATGTCCGTCTCCCAGCCGTATTTATAGGTGCCAGAGAGCGCGGCAACCGCATCTACGGTGTCCTGATCGACGCCGTCTTTCACGTCTACTTTATCTTTCACATCCATCTGCTTCTCTTCCTTCATTGCGCCACACGTTCACGTGTGGCGGGCATCATTGCGACCAATCCGTTACCCGTGGCGGGCGCGGTGCTTGGCCAATCTGTCTGTCCAGACGTCAACAAACCGGTTGACGTCGTCCACTGTGTTTTCGGGGCCCAAAGACACCCGTATCGCGCTTGCGGCGTCAGTCTCACTATACCCCATGGCTTGCAAGACCCCGCTTGCTTTGACCTTGCCACTGGAACAGGCAGACCCCGCTGAAACCGCAATCCCCGCAAGGTCCAGCCCCATGACCTGACGCTCCCCCGTCCACCCCGGCGTGAGCAGGCAAGATGTATTGGGCAACCGCGCCTGCTTATTCCCGACCAAAATAGTCTCCTTTGACGCAGCCTCAACCCCATTTTCTAGAATACTTCTAAGTTTCTCGACACGCTCCCAAACACCGCTTTCAAGATCGCGCATCGCGGCCTCGATTGCAGCGCCCATTCCGGCAATACCGATGATGTTTTCAGTACCCGATCTGCGGCCCATTTCCTGACCACCACCGGTGATTTGTGCAGCGACATCCGTCCCTTGCGGAAAAACCAAAGCGCCCACGCCCTTGGGGCCGCCAAACTTATGGGCCGACAGAAACACCATACCAATGCCAGACCACGAAAAGGAGAACGGCAAACGCCCGACCCCCTGCGTAATATCGGATACGGCCAACCCCTGCGGCAAATCCTGCACAACACCGGTTTCCGAGTTGGCCCATTGCAAAACACTGACATCGGGATTCGCAACGATAACCCGCCCAGAGGGCTCAACGGGTAAATCCGTCTCAACCCAGCCCTTAAGCGCATCATGCTCAATTGCGGCCCCATGCAGCCCACGCCCCTTACAAGCCAGCGCTGCAGCTTCGGTTGAACCAGATACAAACACCACATCAGCACCTGACGCCCCAATGGCGTCCGCAATTTGCCCACGGGCTCGCTCCAAAAGCGCCTTGGCCGCGCGCCCTTCGGCATGCACCGAACTCGGGTTGCCCACCACATCCATCGCGGCAATCATCGCGGCGCGCGCCTGCGCACAAACAGGCGTGGTCGCATTATGATCCAGATAGACCCGCTTCACCTCAACCCACTCTTCATTGCCTTTGTTTGACAAATACCTCGGGGGTGAGCGCGCAGCGCGAGGGGGCTAGCCCCCTGCACCCGCCCGCCGCAGGCGCTGATCGCAAGATCATTCCCCCTCATCACCCGTCCACAACCTCAAACAAGTTCGGAACGGCCGGACAAGGCGCCAATCCGTTCTCGACAACATCGCTCAGCCGCGTCTGGTGCAAGAACACATAGACATGCGCACTCAGCCCCTCCCACAAACGGTTGGTCATGCTTTGGGCGCGTGAACCCGACGCCCCACCAGAGGCACCGGCCCCTTGATGCATAGCGCTCACGGTCTCATCAACCGCCCCAAGGATATCAACGACACGGATGTCTGACGCTGCTTTTGCCAAACGGTAACCGCCACCCGGCCCACGCACACTTTCGACCAACCCCGCACGGCGCAGTTTCACAAACAACTGCTCAAGATAGGGCAAAGACACATCCTGACGTTTCGACAATTCCCCAAGGCTGACAAGCGTGTCAGCGGGTTGAAGCGCGATATCCGTCAAAGCGACCATCGCATAACGGCCTTTTGTGCTTAATTTCATAGCTTTCGCCCCCACTTCGGGTCGCGCAGGCGTTGACGTAGCCCCAGCACCCTATTAACTCAGTCAGACAACGCAGCCCTAAGGGCGCGCGATTTAGAATCTTTCTAAGGTGGTCGAGGGTTTTCGTCAAGAATGCCAGTGACTCCAACGAAACCGAATTAGTAATGAACGGACTCCTATGCCCGAAGTCATCTTCCCTGGCCCAGAAGGCCGCCTCGAAGGCCGCTACCACCCCCAAAAAGAACGCGACGCACCGATCGCCATCGTTCTTCATCCCCACCCGCAATTTGGCGGCACGATGAACAACAAGGTCGTCTACAACCTGCACTACGCGTTCTACCAGATGGGCTTTACGGTTCTGCGGTTTAACTTCCGCGGTGTTGGGCGCTCGCAAGGTGAATATGATCAAGGCGTTGGTGAATTGTCTGATGCGGCCTCCGCGCTCGACTATCTCCAGTCCATGAACAACAACTCCAAGCACTGCTGGGTCGCCGGGTTCAGCTTTGGCGCGTGGATTGGCATGCAGCTGTTGATGCGTCGCCCGGAGATCACGGGTTTCATCTCTGTGTCTCCGCCAGCGAACATGTATGACTTCAGCTTCCTTGCGCCGTGCCCGTCTTCTGGCCTGATCATCAACGGCGCGGCGGACCGCGTGGCGCCTCCTGCGGATACTGTGAACCTCGTGAACAAACTTCATGAACAGAAGGGCATCACCGTCACGCACGACGAAGTCCCCGGCGCGGGCCACTTCTTTGAAGACCCACACATGGATCCGATGATTGAAACAGTGCAAGGCTATGTGAAGCAACGCCTGACAGAGAACACCCGCTGATGTCTGACACCGTAACCAAACTGGCGGCCAAGCTCGCCGAAGATGTTGTCGACGTTCAAGATGCGACAGGCGAAAGCCGTCTGTTCATCGAACTTGGCGAAGTCATTGGCTCAGCATCGCAAACCCTTGAAGAAGCGTTCATGACCGAAGTGCGTATCCGCTTGGCCGAGCGCGTGGCGCGTAAATATCTAGACGCCAAGATTGCCGAGCTTTCGGCACAAGCCACGAGCCAGACTTAGTACCCGAGACATGCAAACAGCTGACCTTGTTCTTATCCCGCTTCTTGATGGCCAACATGCGTTGGCGCAGATTGCGCGGGTTGAGAACGGGTTGGCGTTGCTGTTCTTCACCGATCAGGTTGCAACGCCCCGCAGCACGCCGCGCGCCCTCGCAGATGACGATGTAATTGCAGCGCTCTGCGTTCAGGTTGCCGATCTGCCCTCCGATATCTGGCCGATCATTGGCTATGAGGCCGTTCCGCGAATTGCGCCCTATCACGACACAGCGCTCGACCTGTTCGACACCGTTGACGCAACCCATATCGAAGCCTTTGTGAACGCCGTGCAGGGGCTTTACCCGTGGGACGGATTTCCTGATCCCGATTATTTCACGCTTATGCTGCGTGATGAAAATGCCCTGCCCGTTCGTGCGCGCAAGACAGCTGATTTCCCAAAACCCGAAAGCTCCTAAATGCTGGATCGCATCGCAGCGCAACTCGCCTTTTTAATCGAGGCGGATAAGCTCAAATCCGTAACCCGCGCCAATGTGTTGGCCGATGGGTCGCGCTTGGAAAACACAGCCGAACACTCATGGCATGTCTGCCTTTGGGCACTGATTTTTGCGGATCAATCAGGTGGCGCAAACATTCCACGCGTGATCCAGATGTTGCTGCTGCATGACCTTATCGAGATTGACGCAGGCGATCATCCGATCCACCTGCCCCACAACGCCGATGACGTCCGCAAAGCCGAAACCGCTGCCGCTGATCGGCTCTATGCCTTGCTGCCAGATGATCAGGCCATCGCTTATCGTTTGCTTTGGGATGAATTTGAGGCTGGTAAAACGACCGATGCACATTACGCGCGGATGATCGACAAAGCCGCGCCGATGTTTCTTGAGCTTGCAAACCCCGGCCTTGGCCCGACGGAACGCGATATACTGCACGCCATCCAAGACACAGGGCGTTTTGCTGATCTGAAAAACGACTGGCCAGACGCCTACCAACACGCCTCTAACCTTCTGAACAAGCGTAGCCTTATGCCGCTTGACCCTTTTGCATCGCGGTTGCGGTTTGTGATGGAAGCGGATCAGCTCAAGTCGGTGCTGCGCGGAACGACCCTTTGCGATGGCTCACGGCACGAAAACTCTGGCGAGCATAGCTGGCACATCATGCTTTGGGCGATGACGCTCGAAGAACACAGCCACGCCCCCGTCCAGTTGGATGTCGTGTTGATGATGTTGCTGCTGCATGACCTCGTTGAGATCGACGCGGGCGACAACCCGATCCATGGCGACTATGATGTTGCAGCCGTCGAGGCGCAGGAACAATTGGCCGCTGATCGCCTATTTGGAATGCTGCCCCCCACCCAACGGGATCACTGCCGCGCGGTTTGGGAAGAGTTTGAGACCGCAAGCAGCACGGATGCGGTTTTCGCCAAGTCTTTGGACCGTGTGCAACCGTTGATTTGCAACTTGGAATCCGGTGGCGGATCTTGGCGCGATTACAACGTCACGCGCGAACAGCTCGAAACTCGTGTCGCCGTAAAAGTCAAACGCGGCGCTCCTGCGGTTTGGGACGCTATTGCCCCCCGAATTGATGCTTGGTTTTCCGCCAACACCTAAGAAAGACGTGGGTTTGGGTGACAGTTTACGGTAATTCCCCTTGCCAAATTAGGCCGCCGGCAAGACTGTATTAACAAAGGTCGCATAGCCGCGGTCTTAGCGTCATGCTCCTCATCGTTATTTCTGTATACAATTGCATACAGACCTTTTCACCAGCGCCAACACGCGCTATCCAGTCACCAAATTCGCACCAGTATTAGGATATCCCCCATGGATAAGATCAAAGTAGCCAATCCAATCGTTGAGATGGACGGCGACGAAATGACTCGCATCATCTGGAAGTTCATCAAAGACAAGCTGATCCTGCCCTATCTTGATCTTGATCTGCTGTATTACGATCTTGGCATGGAAAGCCGCGATGCCACGGATGACCAGATCACGATCGATGCTGCTGAAAAGACGAAAGAAGTCGGTGTAGCGGTCAAATGCGCTACGATCACACCTGACGAAGGCCGCGTCGAAGAATTTGGCCTTAAGAAGATGTGGAAATCGCCGAACGGCACGATCCGCAACATCCTTGGCGGCACGATCTTCCGCGAACCTATCATCTGCTCCAACGTGCCGCGCCTTGTCCCCGGTTGGACCCAGCCGATTGTCATTGGCCGTCACGCGTATGGCGATCAGTACAAAGCCACGGACATGAAATTCCCTGGCCCAGGTAAGTTGAGCATGAAATTCGTCGGTGAAGACGGGACCGTCATGGAAGAAGAAGTGTTTGATGCACCTTCCTCTGGCGTTTACCTCGCGATGTATAACCTTGATAAATCTATCGAGGATTTCGCCCGTGCGTCATTTGAATATGGCCTGAAGCGCAACTTCCCCGTCTATCTGTCCACCAAGAACACTATCCTGAAAAAATACGACGGCCAGTTCATGATGACGTTCCAGCGCATCTATGACGAAGAATACAAAACCCAGTTCGAAGAAGCTGGCCTGTGGTACGAACACCGCTTGATTGATGACATGGTGGCCTCTGCCATGAAATGGTCCGGCGGCTATGTTTGGGCCTGTAAGAACTATGATGGCGATGTTCAGTCTGACACCGTCGCACAGGGCTTCGGTTCCCTTGGCCTGATGACATCCCAGTTGATGACGCCAGATGGCAAGATCGTCGAGTCCGAGGCGGCCCACGGCACCGTGACCCGCCACTACCGCCAGCACCAAGCAGGTGAATCGACGTCCACCAACTCCATTGCGTCGATTTTCGCATGGACCGGTGGTTTGCGGCACCGTGCGAAACTGGATGACAACGCCGAGCTTAAGGTTTTTGCCGAAACGCTGGAAAAGGTCATCGTGGATACTGTTGAATCCGGATTTATGACCAAAGATTTGGCGCTTTTGGTTGGACCAGACCAGTCTTGGCTGACCACTGAAGGGTTCCTCGAGAAAATCGACGAAAACCTAAAGGCTGCCCTCACCGCATAAGACGGGACAAACTGATGAAAAAATGGGCTGTCCGTTTGGATGGCCCATTTTTTATGGCCAGCCGCGTTCGGGTGACTTGAAAGGTCAGCACTACTGCCATATCATTTATGCATGGCAATCCAAACAGCAGTCCCGCACCACACGACACTCGACGATGCACAGGGCCTCGCGCTTGGTGTGTTTCTATCCAGTCTTGGCGTGCATGTATTGGCCCATCTTGGGCTGGTCACAGGGCAAACTGCGGGTATCGCTGTGTTGTTCGCCTATGCAACAGGCCTGTCATTTGGCGCCGCGTTCTTTTTGGTTAACCTCCCCTTTTACTTGCTCGCCTATCGCAGGCTGGGTCCCTCTTTTACAATAAAATCAATCGTGTGCGTTACGTCCCTGTCGATCATTGTGGAAATTCTGCCGCAGATTTTTCCGCTGAGACCCATTCATCCCGCCATGGGCGCCGTGACTTTTGGTGCTCTCACGGGGCTCGGGCTTTTGGCTGTGTTTCGCCACAATGGCAGTTTGGGCGGCGTTGGTGTTTTGGCGCTTCTCGCGCAAGATCAATGGGGGCTTAAAGCGGGGTATGTGCAACTGGCAACGGATGGTGTGATCTTTGCAATCGCTTGGCTGATCTTCCCCACATCGATCATTGTCTGGTCTCTGCTGGGGGCTGTCGTTCTTAACCTTGTTATCTTGCTCAACCATCGCCGCGACCGCTATATCGCGATCTAACCCACAATCGGCCTTCTTTTTGATAGACAGCCCGAAATCGGACCGATACCCAATTTTCATGGCAAACACTCAAAACATTCCACCAAAGAACCGTCCACGCCGGCACACCCTTCTTGAAGACGCTCAAGGCTTGGTCACCGGCACCGGCATGGCCGCGACGGGCCTTGTAATCCTGACCCATTTGGGATTGGTCACAGGGCAAACCGCTGGGCTTGCAATGCTTCTGTCTTATGTGACGGGATATTCATTTGCGGTGACGTTCTTTCTGGTAAACCTGCCGTTTTATTGGCTCGGCTACAAAAGAATTGGGCCGCGGTTTGTTGTCAAAACACTGATCTCTGTGGTTCTTGTTTCTGTCTTTTCCATATATTTTCCTATGCTTATGACATTCGAAACCCTTAATCCGTTCTATGGCGTAGCCTTATTCGGCGTGCTGACAGGGGCTGGGCTGCTTGCCATTTTCCGTCATGGTGCGTCTTTGGGCGGTGTCGGCATTCTGGCGCTGTATATTCAAGAAAGCACAGGGTTTCGCGCAGGTTACACGCAGCTGCTGTTTGATGCCTGCATCTTTGGCGCAGCCTTCTTTATCCTCGATCCAAGCGCCGTTCTGCTGTCGATGCTTGGCGCGTTTATCGTCAATATGATTATCACGTTTAACCACCGCAAAGACTGGTATGTCGCCACTTAAAGGATACTCCAATGCCTACGCATTTCATCACGCTCTTCGTTGCTGTCATCTTTGAAACCATCGGGACAACCGCCCTGCAAGCCAGCCAACAATTCACCAAATTCGGGCCTTCGGTGATTGTCGTCATATCCTATGCGCTGGCGTTTTATCTGCTGGCCCTGACGCTCAAACATATGCCGGTCGGGATCATGTATGCGATCTGGTCTGGATCGGGCATTGTGCTGATTTCCGTGATTGGTTGGGTGGTATTTCGTCAAACGTTGGACCTGCCCGCGATCCTTGGAATGGGGATGATCCTGTCTGGGATCGTGATCATTCAGCTGTTCTCTAAAACGGCAGTTCACTAACAGCGCACATTACCCCTTTGCCTTTTGGTGCAAGGCACGGTATGGCCCGCGCAACCACGAATTATGTCTTATCGCTTCGCTACTTGAGGTCGTGTTCAACGTCCCAGAGCGCCTTTACTTAAGGACTACCAATGGAACTGCGTAACATCGCCATCATCGCCCACGTTGACCACGGCAAAACGACCCTTGTGGACGAGCTGCTGAAGCAATCGGGCACCTACCGTGAAAACCAAGCGACAACAGAACGCGCCATGGATTCCAATGACTTGGAACGTGAGCGCGGCATCACGATTTTCGCCAAACCGACATCGGTTGAATGGAAAGGCACACGCATCAACATCGTTGATACGCCGGGCCACGCAGACTTTGGCGGCGAAGTAGAACGCATCCTGTCCATGGTTGACGGTGTTGTCTTGCTGGTAGACGCGGCCGAAGGCCCGATGCCACAAACCAAGTTCGTGACGTCCAAGGCGCTGAAACTGGGCCTGCGCCCGATCGTTGTTGTGAACAAAGTCGACAAGCCAGACGGCGAACCTGATCGCGCACTGGACGAATGTTTCGACCTTTTCGCCAACCTTGATGCTTCAGACGAGCAACTTGATTTCCCAACGATGTATGCCTCTGGCCGTTCTGGCTGGGCCGATCACGAGTTGGACGGCAAGCGTGACGGTCTGGACGCTTTGTTCGATCTCATCATTGAACACGTCCCTGCCCCTGCGCAGGTCGCAAACACTGACAAACCCTTTACTATGCTGGCCACAACACTTGGCGGCGACCCCTTCTTGGGTCGCTTGCTGACGGGTCGCGTTGAAACAGGCACATTGCAGGCTGGCCAGTCCATCAAAGCAATGTCGCGCGACGGCACATTGATCGAAAACTTCCGCTGCACCAAGATCCTCGCATTCCGCGGATTGGAGCAAACAGCGATCGACACCGCCGAAGCTGGCGACATCGTTTCCATCGCCGGTATGACAAAGGCGACCGTTGCGGACACATTAGCAGACACTTCCGTTGTTGAAGCGATCCCAGCGCAGCCTATCGATCCGCCAACCATCACAGTGACTTTCGGCATCAACGACTCCCCTCTCGCGGGTCGCGACGGCAAGAAAGTTCAGTCCCGCGTTATTCGCGAGCGCCTGATGAAAGAAGCCGAATCCAACGTGGCGATTAAGATCACAGACACACCGGGCGGTGACGCCTTTGAAGTTGCCGGTCGTGGCGAACTTCAGATGGGAGTTTTGATTGAGAACATGCGCCGTGAAGGTTTCGAACTTTCGATCTCCCGTCCTCAGGTTCTGTTCCAAGAAATCGATGGCGTCCGTATGGAACCAATCGAAGAAGCAACAATCGACGTAGATGATGAATACTCTGGCGCAGTTATCGAAAAGATCACTGGCACGCGTAAGGGTGAACTGGTCGAGATGAAACCAGCCGGTGCAGGCAAAACCCGCATCATCGCCCATGTCCCGTCCCGTGGCCTGATTGGCTACCACGGCGAATTCCTGACAGACACGCGCGGCACAGGCGTGATCAACCGCGTATTCCACGACTGGGCACCGCACAAAGGTAAGATCCCTGGCCGTCGCGCAGGTGTTTTGATCTCCATGGAAAACGGTACATCCGTTGCGTTTGCCCTTTGGAACCTCGAAGATCGCGGTAAGATGATGATCGGCGCACAGGCTGACGTTTACACGGGTATGATCATTGGCGAACACAGCCGTGAGAACGACCTCGAAGTGAACCCGCTGAAAGGTAAGAAACTGACCAACGTGCGCGCGTCCGGTACGGATGAAGCCGTTCGCTTGACGACACCGGTAATCTTGTCCCTGGAAGAAGCGATTGCTTACATTGATGACGACGAACTGGTTGAAGTTACGCCGAATGCGATCCGTTTGCGTAAGCGTTACCTTGACCCGCACGAGCGTAAGCGCCACGCGAAGAAAGAGTGATAATTCACTGATTTAGAAAACAAAAAGGCCCGCGCTT
>NZ_JAHKQJ010000007.1:0-520289 GCF_018861045.1 Octadecabacter sp. B2R22 | reverse complement strand
AAGCGCGGGCCTTTTTGTTTGGGTCAGAGCCGGGGGCCAGCCCCCGGACCCCCGAGGTAATTTTGTAACAAAGGCAAATGGTTAAGAAGAGATAACCTGCTCCGCCGCGGCAATGGCAGCATCCGCGTTCGCTGCATCCTTACCGCCGCCTTGGGCCATATCAGGGCGACCACCGCCGCCTTTTCCGCCAAGTTCCGCAACAGCGGCCCGCACAAGATCAACCGCGCTGACTTTGTCGGTCAGATCTTCAGTGACACCTGCAGCAACAGCAGCTTTGCCATCTGCGTCTGCGATCAACAGCACGATGCCGCTTTCCATCACTGATTTCATCTCATCGATCATGGCAGGCAAGTCTTTACCTGTGACGCCCTGAACCACCTGAGATTTGAACGCCATCCCATTGATATCTTTCGGCTTTGCGCCCTCTTCTTTGGTTCCGCCACCCATCGCGACTTCGCGGCGCAGCTGCGCCACTTCGTTGGCCAAGGCTTTGCGTTCATCCATCAATGCTTTCACCCGATCGGGCACATCGCCAGCTGGGGATTTCAGCATGCTCGCGGTTGCAGCCAAGCGTTGGTCCTGTTCTTGCAGATAATCCAATGCCGCCTGTCCTGTCAGGGCTTCGATCCGGCGCACACCAGCAGACGACGCGCTGTCGCCAAGGGTTACGAACGCACCGATGTCACCGGTCTGGCGCACATGGGTACCACCACACAGTTCAAGCGACCAAGTTTTGCCATCGGCCCCTTTGCCGGTATCGGCACGACCCATGGAAACAACGCGGACCTCGTCGCCGTATTTCTCACCGAACAGCGCCTGAGCGCCAATTGCGCGGGCGTCGTCTGGCGTCATGATGCGAGTATCCACCGGTGAGTTCTGGCGGATCATCGCGTTGACCTGATGTTCTACAGTGCGCAGGTCCTCCAGTGACAGACCATCGTTGTGACTGAAATCAAACCGCAAACGGTCCGGTGCGTTCAACGAGCCCTTCTGGGCCACGTGATCGCCCAGACGTTCGCGCAATGCCTCATGTAGCAAGTGCGTCGCGGAGTGATTGGCACGGATTGCCGAACGTCGGCTGTGATCGACGACCAGTTCGGTGCCTTGGCCTTGTGTTAGCTTGCCTTCAGTCACTTCGGCCATGTGCAGGAACAATCCCGCGACCTTTTTGGTGTCGGTGATCTTGGCCGTACCCGTGTCGGTCCTTGCGATACCTTCATCACCTACCTGCCCCCCGCTTTCGGCGTAGAATGGGGATTGGTTGAAGATCAATGTGACGCTATCGCCTTCGCTAGCGCTATCCGCTGCATCAGACCCAGCTACGATTGCCAAAAGCTGACCTTCGGCGGCTTCTGTTTCGTAGCCAAGGAATTCGGTCGGGCCGTTCTTGTCTGCAAGGTCAAACCAGATCGCGGCATCCGCAGCAGCGCCTGTGCCAGACCACGCCGCGCGGGCCTTATCCTTTTGGGCTTTCATGGCTTCATCGAAGCCATCGGTATCCACGCCATGACCTTTTTCGCGCAAGGCATCTTGGGTCAGATCGAGCGGGAAACCGTATGTGTCATAAAGTTTGAATGCTGTTTCGCCCGGCAGATCAGCGCCCTCGGGCACGTCAACCAAAGCAGTATCGAGCAGCTTGAGGCCGCGATCCAACGTTGTTTTGAAACGGATTTCTTCGTTCAAGAGCGTGTCTTCAATCAGCGTTTGGCCCTGACCAAGTTCAGGGTATGCCGCGCCCATTTGCTGGACCAACGCAGGCACCAGTTTGTGCATAACCGGGTCTTGCGCACCCAGCAGGTGCGCGTGACGCATGGCGCGGCGCATGATGCGGCGCAATACGTAGCCGCGGCCCTCATTGGACGGCAAGACGCCTTCCGCAATCAGAAAGGACGTGGACCGAAGATGGTCCGCAATGACACGGTGATGGACGTTTTGATCGCCAAACGGATCGGTGCTGGTCGCATGGGCGGAGGCTTCGATCAGCGCTTTGAACAGATCGGTTTCGTAGTTGTCGTGACCGCCTTGCAGCAAGGCCGCGATCCGTTCCAGCCCCATACCTGTGTCGATGGACTGCATGTCTAGCGGTTTCATCGTGCCGTCATCGAACTGCTCGTTTTGCATGAAAACGACGTTCCAAATTTCGATAAAGCGATCGCCATCTTCGTCAGCCGATCCCGGAGGGCCGCCCCAGATATGATCGCCGTGATCATAGAAAATCTCGGTGCAAGGACCGCACGGACCAGTTGGGCCCATGCGCCAGAAGTTATCATCTGTAGCGATGCGAATAATCCGGTCCTCGGGCACGCCGATTTTTTTCCACATATCAAATGCTTCGTCATCGGTGTGATAGACGGTCGTCAGCAGTTTTGATTTGTCGATGCCGAAATCTTTGGTCAACAAGTCCCATGCAAACGGGATCGCCTCGGTTTTGAAATAGTCGCCAAAGCTGAAGTTGCCGAGCATTTCAAAGAACGTATGATGACGTGCTGTGTAGCCGACATTGTCGAGGTCATTGTGCTTACCGCCGGCACGCACACATTTTTGGCTGGTTGTCGCGCGCTGATAGTCGCCGGATTCCATGCCGGTAAAGCGGTTCTTGAACTGAACCATCCCCGAATTCGTAAACATCAAAGTCGGGTCATTGCGCGGCACAAGCGGGCTTGAGGCCACGACCTCGTGTCCCTGACGTTTGAAGTAATCAAGGAAGGTCGAACGGATGTCTGACAAGCTGGTCATGGCGCGGGCTTTCAAGCGAAGTTAAAGGTTCGGCCAGAGATAGCCCTCCCTATGGCGCAAGTCCACAGGGCCCGCGAGGCAGCACCAAAGAAAAGGGGCGCAAGGTTTCCCATGCGCCCCATCAGAACCGGTGTCGGTCTGTTTAATCTTCCAAAAGCGCGTCTTCGTCGCCATTAGGCATGTCTTCGGATCCGTCGAAATCCAGCCCGTGTGCGGCGCGGATTTTATCTTCGATTTCGATCGCGAAATGTTCGTTCTCTCTCAGGAAGTTCTTGGCGTTCTCGCGGCCCTGCCCGATACGTTCATCCCCGTAGGAGAACCATGAGCCTGACTTTTCAACGATACCGGCCTTAACGCCCATGTCGACAAGCTCACCCATCTTCGAGATGCCTTCGCCATACATGATGTCAAATTCAACCTGCTTGAACGGCGGCGCGACCTTGTTCTTGACGACCTTGACTTTGGTTGCATTGCCAACGACCTCATCGCGGTCCTTGATGGCGCCTGTCCGGCGGATATCCAAGCGGACGGATGAATAGAATTTCAACGCATTACCGCCTGTTGTCGTTTCAGGAGACCCAAACATCACGCCGATCTTCATGCGGATTTGGTTGATGAAGATCACAGTACACTTGGTGCGGCTGATAGACCCCGTAAGCTTACGCATTGCTTGGGACATCAGACGGGCATGAACACCAACGGAGTGGTCGCCCATGTCGCCTTCGAGTTCGGATTTCGGTGTAAGAGCCGCCACGGAGTCGACGATAACCATGGAAACAGCGCCAGACCGCACAAGCGTGTCCACGATCTCAAGCCCCTGTTCGCCTGTGTCCGGCTGGGAAATCAACAACTCGTCGAGGTTCACGCCAAGTTTCTTTGCGTATTGAGGGTCAAGCGCGTGTTCCGCGTCAACAAAGGCGCAAACGCCGCCTTTTTTCTGTTCTTCAGCGACGCAGTGCAGCGTCAGCGTCGTCTTACCAGAGCTTTCAGGACCGTAGATTTCTACGATACGGCCTTTGGGAATACCGCCGATGCCGAGCGCAATATCAAGGCCCAAAGACCCTGTCGAAGTTGATTCAATCTCTTGCACAGCATTGCCGCCCAACGTCATGATGGAGCCTTTACCGAACTGACGTTCGATTTGTGCCAATGCGGAATCAAGCGCCTTTTGCTTGTCTGCGGATTTCTTATCGGTCATTTTTAAAAGCTCTGCCGTTGCCATGATTTTGATCCTTATCCCACGCCCACCAACCTTCTACAATTGGGGGCTGCAATTGATTGCTTCGTTCACCTCTTGTTCTCATCCGTATGGGACCAAAAAGAGAACACTTCAACTAAAATCGTACCTATCTTAGCTTTCGCGTGAAGAAGTTAAGGAGTAGTTTACAGATAAGAAACCCACCGGAGTTTTACCTAGATGCTTGTATTCGCAAAAGAAAAGCTGGTTTTTCTGGCCCTACCAAAGACGGGAACGACCGCTTTGGAAAGTGTTCTAGAACCACAAGCCGCGATGGTGATGCGCAAGGCTCCGAATCTAAAACACACACCAGGGTATCGATATGACAAATATCTGAAGACCTATCTGGAGAAATGCGGGCTAAAGAATCTGCAAACCCTGTGCGTCGTGCGCCACCCAGTTGACTGGCTTGGCAGTTGGTATCGGTATCGCGCACGCCCCGCGAAAGACGGCAGTTCCAACAGCACCAGAGACATAAGCTTTGAGGAGTTTGTCGCTGAATTTGCGGCCGATGATCCTGCGGCGTGGGCACGGGTCGGGCATCCACCGCGGTTTATTCGCGACAACGACGGGCGCGTGGTCGTGGATCATCTGTTTCAGTACGAACAGATGGATCTGTTGGTGGATTTCCTTGAGGACCGTCTTAAAACGACGATCACCCTGCCCCAACGCAATGTCTCTCCGCCCAACGACATGTCGTTGAGTGCCGCAACAACCACGCGGCTTGAAGCCAAGCACGCGCAGATGTTTGAGGATTGGGAAAACGCGCGCCGCTAGTAGTTGCGCACGCCATCATCGGACGACACACGTGGTACGAGGGCACGCACAAGTGAAGTCATGTCCAGCGTTCCGACCGTTTCGTCACCATCTTTGACCACATAAGCGTGGGATGTATCCCCGCCAGACCGCGCAATCATGCTTTCCAGCGTGTCATCGACATCCACATCACCATGGGCGCCATCTGGCACTGCGCCATCACTTAGCGGCGTCATGACGGAACGAACCCTTAAGACACGCGCGCGGTTAATGTCGCTGACGAAGTCTTCGATGTAGGGATCGTTGGGGTTCAGCAGGATGTGTTGTGGTTCACCCTGCTGAACAACATAGCCGTCTTTCAGGATCACAAGATGGTCTGCCAGCTTAAGCGCCTCATCCAGATCGTGGGTGATAAAGATGATGGTCTTGTGCAGTTCCTTTTGAAGTTCAAGCAACAAGTCCTGCATGTCGGTGCGGATCAGCGGATCAAGGGCTGAAAACGCTTCGTCCATCAGCATGATGTCGGTATTGGCCGTCAAAGCACGGGCAATTCCGACGCGCTGTTGCATGCCACCTGACAACTGAGCCGGATAATGGTTTTCAAACCCCGCAAGGCCCACACGGTCCAGCCATTTGGCGGCTTCACGGTTGCACACCTCGGCATCTTCGCCGCGCACAGACAAAGGCATCCCTGCGTTTTGCAGCACGGTCTTATGCGGCAAGAGTGCGAATTTCTGAAACACCATCGACATCTTTTGCTGGCGAACCTCGCGCAGCCCTGTTTCAGACAGCTGCATGACGTCTTCGCCTTGGACGATAATCTCACCGGCGGTGGGTTCGATCAATCGGTTCAGGTGGCGAATGAGTGTCGATTTACCGGACCCGGACAGGCCCATGACGACGGTGATTTCACCGGCCTGCATATCGACATTGATGTCGTTCAAGCCAAGCACGTGTTGATGATCGGCAAGAAGCTCTTCTTTGCCCATGCCGTTTTTCACATGATCCATAACGGACGCGCCGTCTTGGCCGAAGATTTTGTAAACCCCACGAAGGCTGACCATTGGTTCTGTCATGACGTCAGCTCCTTAGTGTTTGACGTGGGTCATATCGACCCGCGAGAGTGCAGCCTTGGACACGCGATCAAGGATCACGGCCAAAAGAACGATGCCAATACCCGCAACGATCCCGACACCCAATTCAAGGTTTCGAATACCGCGCAGCACGTTGACGCCCAATCCCGGGGCCGACACCAGCGACGCAATAACGACCATCGCGAGGCTCATCATGATGGTTTGGTTCACCCCTGCCATGATATTGGGCAAAGCCAAGGGCAGTTGAACGCGCAGCAGTTTCTGTTTGGAATTCATACCGAACGCATCCGCAGCCTCGATCACGTCTTGATCAACCAGCCGGATACCAAGGTCCGTCAGGCGGATCACTGGCACGATGGCATACAGGATAATTGCAATCCCATAGAGCTTGGATTCCGTCACCGAGAACAAGAAGATCAGCGGGATCAGGTAAACAAAGGTCGGTAAGGTCTGCAAAAGATCGAGCACGGGGACCGTAAACTTTTGTAATCTATCGGATTTGGACATGGCGATGCCTATGGGCACCCCAAGCAGAACCGATATCGTCGTACAGACAAAGATGATGGATAGCGTCTGCATCGCAACATCATAGTGATCCACCAGCCCCAGCAACATGATCGCCACGAAGACAAAGATCGTCACAGGTTTGGAGCGTGACGCATACCAAGAAATGCCCACGAGCACGGGGATCATGATGAACCACGGGGTCGCCTCAAACAGCCACAACGCGCCGTCCAGCATCCAGCTGAGCGGCTGGGTCAGCGGATCCAGCACGGATTTGAGCGCGGGTTTGGCGGCCAGAAAGCCGTCTTCGATCCCTTTGGTGACATCACGCGACTGAAGGATCGCGCTGCAACTTTCGTTAAGGTTATCAAGCGAGGGAAATGGGAAGAACGGGCCAGATGCCGCATCTCCGCTGGCTTGCGCCATCAAATCCGCCATGGACAACGGCGCGCCGCTACCGGCCTCGCCGCACCAATTGCTCAAGCCTAAGGTCTCGAATAATTTATCGTAAAACGCCATGCTGTCCCCGTCCCCTGTATAAAGCAAAACCCCCCGCCGATTTTTCGACGGGGGGCTTTAAGTCGTTTAGTCGAGCAGAGCAGACAGACGCTCTTTGGCGGCGTCGTCCAGCCAGCCAGCCCAGACATCTTTGTAGGTGGTCAGGAAGTAGACCGCAGCCTCATCGTAGGACGCGTTGTTGTCCAAGCGCCATGCGAGAACTTCACCCATCTGTTCGTTGGTGAAGGACACGTTTGCCATCAAGGCAGCTGCTTCTGGTTCACGCTCTGGGAAACCGTTTGCAACAGCCGTTACAACTTTGGACGCCGGGTATGCAGAGAACACAGGGTTCGCGCAATCTGGGTCGCCGTTACATGTGTGGCCTTCTTCGTTGTAGGCAGGCACTTCGACGGCAACCATTGGGTATTTACCCAAAACTGCTGTTGGTGCCCAGTAGTAGCCGAACCAAGGTGCTTCTTCGTCAAATGCAGCCGCGATGGATGTCTGCAGTGTCTCACCGGAACCGTGCTGGAAACGCTCAATCCCAGCGGCTTCTGCGCCAGCTGCGATCAGGTTGTTGTTGTTGATGATGTCGCACGCCCAGCCCGATGGGCAATCGTGGAACTGACCACCAACTAGGTCAGGGTTAGCGATAATGCCGTCCCATGTTGTCAGCTCAGGGTTGGATTCAGCAAGGTATGCAGGAATCCACCACGCTTCTACGCCGCCGTCGGACAGAACGTCAGCCAATTCGATCAGCTTGCCTTCTTCCAACAGGCCTTCATAGGCTGGTGTGGAGTTGGCCCAGACTTCGGTCAGAATATCAGGCTCGCCTGTTTCTGTAATAGATGTAATCGCAGTCACTGTAGAGGACGGAATCTTTTGAACGTCACAGCCATAACCTTGCTGCAGCAAGAATGCGGAGACGGCCGTTACAACAGCGGAAGATGCCCAATCCATTTCTGTGATCGTGACTTCGCCGCACTCGGCATAAGCCGCAGAGCCGGAGGTCATGAGGGCGGCAACGGCCGCGCCTTTGAGAAGGTTTGTCTTGAGGGTCATTTATCGTCTCCTAGTTGAACGTATTGTTTTTCTTGATCGTTTTTGTCTGGCGACGTTCATAACACGGCAATTCAGCGGGCGCGACCCCTACTTCCGGGAACGCTTGATTGCAAAAGAAACACCCCTGATATAACTTTATCGCCTGCAACAGGATGCTCTATGAAACTCACCAGTTACACCAACTACGCGCTGCGCGCGCTCCAGCTCGCTGCGATAAAATCCCCTAATCTTGTGCGTGTGGATGACGTTGCTACGATCCACTCTCTTTCCCGACCTCACATCACGAAGATCGTCCATGAACTTGGTAAGGCGGGCTATCTTGAAACAGTCAGAGGACGCGGCGGCGGGTTTCGGTTGGCGCGGGCGCCAATAGAAATCGTCGTTGGTGATGTGGTGCGGATCACCGAAGGCCCGCTTGATGTGGTCGAGTGTTTCAATCCTGAGAAAAACACCTGTGTCTTAAGGGGCGTTTGTATTTTGTCGCGAAAACTACACGACGCGACCGCCGCTTTCATGGCGGTCTTGGATGACCTGACGATTGCAGATATTTCCGCCAACAAAGGCCAGCTGCTGGATCGCATCGCGCCGCTGGAAGTACCGCATGAAAAGGCTTCTCCGTCATGACATCTCAAGAAGATTGGGTTGAACGGTTCCCTGGCCTGTCACGTATGGAACCATCGGTAAAACAGCTTTTGACCACCCGCAGTGTGATCATCGACGTCCCCGAGGGCGTGACCCTTTTTGGGCCCAAAAACTCCCCCGAGAACATGCTGTTTCTTTTGGATGGCACGGTTCGCGTGCAACAAGTTTCCGAGACCGGGCATGAAATCGTTCTATACCGCATTCAAGCCGGTCAAAGCTGCGTTCTGACGACCGCTTGCCTGCTGGCCTATGAAGATTACGCTGCGGACGGCATCACGGAAACCCCTGTCCAAGCGGCGGCCGTTCCGCGCGATGTCTTTGATGATCTTGTGTCGCAATCGAAGTCATTTAGGGATTTTGTGTTCGCGGCTTTCTCAAAACGCATTACCGATCTGTTTCGCATGATCGACGAGGTTGCCTTTCAACGGATCGATGTTCGCCTAGCGGATAGGCTTCTCAGTCTTGCCGGCCCCGACGACGTCGTCAAAACGACTCATCAAAAATTATCCGTTGAACTTGGCACCGCACGCGAAGTTGTGTCGCGCCAGTTGCAAGAATTTCATCGGCGAGGCTGGATCGATCAAGCCCGTGGCAGTGTTACCCTATTGGATGTGGACCAACTAAAACGCTTGGCCAAACATAACATTTAAAGATTTTTGTACGCTTGGTGACAATATCACCGTTGCCAGAAGCGACTCCTGCTATTCAGAATCAAACATCTGTAGGAGAATACAAAATGACCGCAAATATTGGCACGATTGATCGTGTATTCCGCTTCGTCCTAGGCGCTATCTTGGTCTTGGCCCCCTTCGTAACCGGCATGGCGCTGTTTGCGTCCACACCGGCAACCGTGATCTCAGTCATTGTCGGCATCGTGATGCTTGCAACGGCGTCCATGCGCTTTTGCCCATTGTACCGCATCGTCGGCGTTAAGACGTGCCAACGATGATCGAGACGGCGTTCACACCTTTTCAATCGCTTGGTGGCGGTGTTCTGATTGGTCTCGCTTCGGTTTTGCTGATGGCGACCGTCGGGCGTATTATGGGCGCAACCGGCATTCTGGCGGGGTTCATGCAACCCTCCAGTATGTCCGATTGGTCTTGGCGCGCGGCGCTTCTGGCTGGAATGGTCAGTGGCCCTCTTGTTGTGATGCTGGTCACAGGCAGCATGCCTGCGGTTCAAGTGCCCGTTTCGACGCTCATGCTCGTTGTTGGCGGCTTTCTTGTCGGGATCGGCGTGACCTTCGGGGCTGGCTGTACATCTGGTCACGGTGTCTGTGGCATGGCGCGGCTTTCGCCCCGCTCAATCGCTGCAACCATCACGTTTATGATTACGACCGCGATCACCGTCTATGTGATCCGTCACGTGTTAGGAGCTTAACCCATGCGCATGATTACTCTTTATCTGATCGGTTTGGTCTTCGGCATCGGCATATCGATTTCTGGCATGGCGAACCCTGCCAAAGTGCTGAACTTCTTTGATTTTGCAGGCACTTGGGACCCAAGTCTTGCCTTCGTCATGGGGGGCGCTGTGGTTGTTGCCTTTATCGGTTACCGGTTTGTGCTTAAGCGTCCTGCACCAATCATGTCCGAACGGTTCATGCTGCCCACACGCAGCGATCTTGACGGCAAACTGATCGGTGGCTCTGCCCTGTTCGGGGTTGGCTGGGGGATTGCCGGGTTCTGCCCGGGTGGCGCCCTGCCTGCGATTGGCACTGGTAACATCAACGTTCTGATCTTCATGGCCGCGCTTGTCGCTGGGATATTTGCAGCCAAGGCGCTGCAATCCATGAATACAACCAAACAGGCCGCGTGATGAACTGGCTCACCAACAGCCCCGTTCGCAATGGCGTTGCTTTGGTGGTCGTCGTTGGTCTAGGTCTTGGCGGGGCTCATCTTGCCTCGTCAGACCAAGCTGCAGGGCATCACGACCGCATGATGAACAGTCACGTGCATGATGGCGCAGGCCATGATGAAGTCACGATGCCCGGATTGCGAGGCGAAAACGCAAGCCCGCAGGAAAGTGCAGAGCTTGAGGTCTTGTTTCGCAACTTCGACACGATCACGCGCGACGTTGAGAACTTGCCAGACGGCATACGCACGGTCACGCGGTCGTCAGACCAAACCGTGATGGATCACTTGGTGAACCACGCCGTTGGCATGATCGATCGGGTTGGCCAGATGGACGACCCAAAGATCAGAATTCAAAGCCCGACGCTGGATATCTTCTTTCTGCGTGGGGACCGGATCCTCTCTTATATCGAGATGACGGACGACGGCTTGGTCATCGTTCAGACCTCAGAGGATCCAGAAATTGTGGCGGCCCTACAGACACACGCCGCCGAAGTGACCGCCATGTCCGATCGCGGCATGCAGGCGGTGCACGAAATGATGATGGAACGCGGGATCAGCCACTAGATAGCTGAGCTGCCCGCTAGAACTAAAATGGAGAAACACAAATGACTTATCCAATCGACATGTCCGTCAAACCTGATGTTTCGGCACACTTTGACGAAATGACAAACACGATCACCTACATCGTGAAAGACCCCAACAGCAATCACTGCGCTATCGTGGATAGCGTCATGGATATCGATTACGCAGCTGGCCGCATCACCTATGAAGCCGCTGACCGCCTGATCGAAGAAATCAACTCCCGTGGTTTGACTGTGGACTGGATCATCGAAACGCACGTCCATGCGGACCACCTGAGTGCGGCCCCCTACTTGCAAGACAAGCTGGGCGGCAAAATCGGCGTCGGTGAAAAGATCATGGTCGTTCAAGAAACGTTCGGCAAAGTCTTCAATGAAGGCACCGAATTTGAACGTGACGGGTCCCAGTTTGATGCGCTGTTCAAAGACGGCGACACTTATATGATCGGCTCCATGCAGGCGTTTGCCATGTATACGCCGGGTCACACGCCTGCGTGCATGGTGCATGTTGTCGGGGATGCGGCCTTTGCGGGCGACACATTGTTCATGCCCGATGGCGGCTCTGCACGTGCAGATTTCCCGGGCGGCGATGCGGCCACGCTTTATGATAGCATCATGAAGGTTCTGTCCCTGCCTGACGAAACACGCCTGTTCATGTGCCACGACTACGGCCCGAATGGTCGCGCAATCGAATGGGAAACCACAGTAGCCGAGCAAAAGGCAGAGAACATCCACGTTGGTGGCGACAAAACCCGTGAAGATTTCATCAAGTTCCGCACTGAGCGCGATGAACAGTTGGCCATGCCAAGACTGATCATCCCGTCCCTTCAAGTGAACATGCGTGCCGGAGAAGTCCCAACGGATAAGGACGGCAATCCGATGCTCAAAGTACCGGTCAACGCTCTTTAATCAGGAATAAATAACATGGAACTCAAACCCCTCACGGCGAACCTATCTGTTAGCCCGCAAATCCTGCCGTCCGAGCTGAAGGCAATCAAAGATGCCGGATACCGCGCCATCATCTGTAACCGTCCCGACGGCGAAGGCGCTGATCAGCCAACCTTTGACGAAATCTCTAAGGCGGCCAAAAAGCTGGGGCTTGAGGCCACATATATTCCGATCGTTGCAGGCAAAGTCTCTGACGAGGATGCGTCGGACTTTGACAGTGCATTGAACACCCTGCCCGGCCCAGTGCTTGCGTACTGCCGGACGGGGACCCGTTCCGCGACGTTATGGTCGCTATCACAGGCTGAGCAGCGCAGTGTTGCTGATATCCTCGCGGCGACCAAAGGTGCGGGCTATGACATGGGCGGCGTTGTGCGCCGCATCGTCAATGGCGGCAAAACGCCAACTGATACAGGCGACGCCAGCTATAGCGTTGTGATTGTTGGCGCCGGCGCGGGTGGCATTGCCGCCGCAGCCAGCCTGAAGTCCCGTAAACCCGATCTTGAAATCGCGATCATCGACCCTGCCGACATTCACTATTACCAGCCAGGATGGACAATGGTGGGCGGCGGTATCTTTGACCCCGAGGACACATCGCGCACCTTGGGGTCTCTGATCCCCAAAGGCGTTCACTGGATCAAATCTGCGGTTGCCGCGTTTGAACCGGAAAACAACGCCGTGATCCTCGATGGCTGTCGTGTGGTGAAATATGACCGCCTGATCGTTTGTCCTGGTATCAAGCTGGATTGGAACAAGATCGAAGGTCTTGTCGAAACACTTGGTCAGAACGGCGTGACATCCAACTACCGCTACGACCTTGCACCCTACACGTGGAAGATGGTTGAGGGCATGAAGGAAGGCCGTGCGATCTTTACGCAGCCCCCTATGCCGATCAAATGCGCAGGTGCGCCACAAAAGGCGATGTATTTGTCTGGTGACGCATGGCACCGCCGTGGTGTTCTGAACAACATCGACATCCAGTTCAACAATGCTGGCGGCGTGCTGTTCGGGGTAAAAGACTACGTCCCTGCCCTCATGGAATACGTTGAAAAATACGACGCCTCGCTGAACTTCTTCCACAACCTCGTGGCCGTTGATGGCGCTGCCAAGAAGGCATGGTTCGACGTGTCCAAGCCGGACACGCCTGTTGAACGCGTCGAGATGGAATTTGACATGATGCATGTCTGCCCACCGCAAACAGCCCCTGACTTTATCCGCGTGTCGCCTTTGGCGGATGCGGGTGGTTGGGTCGATGTTGACCAATCCACCCTGCGCCACAAGACGTATGACAACGTCTGGTCCTTGGGTGACGTGATGAACGCGCCGAACGCAAAGACGGCTGCGGCTGCGCGCATTCAGGCGCCAGTTGTGGCTGACAACATCATTTCGGACATCAACGGCGGCAATCCCGTTGCGCAATACAACGGCTATGGCTCCTGCCCGCTGACTGTTGAGCGCGGTAAGATCGTTCTAGCTGAATTCGGATACGGCGGCGTTATGCTCCCGAGCTTTCCAAAGTTCATCGTGGACGGCACAAAGCCAAGCCGCGCTGCGTGGTTCCTGAAAGAAAAGATGCTGCCTCCGATCTATTGGAAAGGCATGCTGAAGGGCCGTGAATGGATGGCGAAACCTGAAAAGATCGTCGCCAAGTAAAATCTACTCAGGCCTCCGCGCTCATGCGGGGGCCAGCAATCTACCGAGCACACCATGAAACCTGATCTGACACGCTACCTCCCCATTCTGACGTGGGGGCGGACCTATGATCGTTCTGCCCTGTCCAATGACCTCGTTGCGGCCTTGATCGTTACGATCATGCTCATCCCGCAGTCGCTGGCTTATGCGCTTCTGGCAGGTTTGCCAGCCGAAGCCGGTCTTTACGCGTCTATCGTGCCAATCCTGCTTTATGCGGTGTTCGGAACAAGCCGCGCCTTGGCTGTTGGACCTGTGGCTGTTGTGTCGTTGATGACGGCCGCCGCGCTGAGCAATATCGTCGAGCAAGGCACCATGGGCTACGGCGTTGCGGCGCTGTCACTAGCGGCTTTGTCGGGCATCATCTTGTTGGCGATGGGGCTTTTCCGGCTCGGGTTTATTGCGAATTTCCTGTCTCACCCTGTTATTGCTGGGTTTATCACCGCCTCAGGGATCATCATCGCCGCAAGTCAGCTGAAGCATATCCTTGGGATTGATGCGCACGGTCACAACCTGCTTGATCTTGTGATCTCTCTGGTCAAACACCTGCCCGAGATTAACTGGATCACCACGATCATCGGCATCCTCGCCACTGGGTTCCTGTTCTGGGTGCGCAGTGGGTTGAAGCCCCTTTTGGTCAGCTTTGGTCTGTCCAGCGGATTGACAGGTGTGTTGGTCAAAACAGGGCCTGTTGCTGTTGTCGTTTTTACGACCCTCGCAGTTTGGCTGTTTGGCTTGGCAAACTTTGGCGTCAAAATCGTTGGCGAAGTGCCACAAAGCCTGCCGCCCTTGACCCTACCCTCCTTCTCACCGGCCCTGATTGGGCAACTGCTTGTGCCTGCGTTCCTGATTTCCATCATCGGTTTCGTTGAATCGATCTCTGTGGCGCAAACCCTTGCAGCCAAGAAACGACAGCGCATTGACCCTGACCAAGAACTTATCGGGCTTGGTGCGGCCAACATCGGCGCATCCCTAACGGGCGGCTTCCCTGTTACGGGTGGGTTTTCCCGCTCTGTGGTGAACTTTGACGCCGGCGCTGAAACGCCCGCTGCGGGTGCCTTTACGGCGATCGGTCTAGCCATTGCCGCCCTCGCCCTGACGCCGTTGATCTATTTCCTTCCCAAGGCCACTCTGGCCGCGACGATCATCGTCGCCGTGCTGAGCCTTGTGGACTTCTCGATCCTGAAACGCAGTTGGGACTACTCAAAGGCAGACTTTGCTGCCGTTCTGGCCACCATCCTGATGACCCTCGGGTTGGGCGTGGAGATTGGCGTTTCCGTTGGTGTCGGATTGTCGATCCTGCTCCACCTTTATAAAACATCGCGCCCTCATATTGCAGAAGTCGGCCAAGTCCCCGGCACTGAACACTACCGCAATATCCTGCGCCATGACGTTATCACCGACCCGAGCGTCGTTAGCTTACGGGTGGACGAAAGCCTTTATTTTGCAAACGCCCGTTATCTTGAAAATAAGATCCACAACCGCGTTGCAGGCGACAAAGGCATCCGTCACGTGGTCCTGCAATGCGCTGCGATCAATGAGATCGATTTCAGCGCGTTGGAATCCCTTGAGGCGATCAACGAAGCACTCAAAGAGATGGACGTGAAGCTGCACCTTTCCGAGGTCAAAGGCCCCGTCATGGACCGCCTGGAACGTGGGCATTTCTTGTCGGAACTGACGGGCAAAGTGTTTTTGTCGCAATATGACGCCGCCAAAGAACTGACAGCCTGACATTGACCTAAACGCGCAACCCCCTTACACATTCACTATTCAGAATGTGTGGGAGGACGCAGCATGACCCTTACGAGACGACAGTTCACGACCCTTGGCGCAGCGAGCCTGCTTGCCAGCCCCGCATTTAGCCAAACAATGATCGGCGCAAACAAGATCACATCGATTTCGGACGGCAATCTAACTCTTCCAGCTGGCATGATCTTTGATCACGTCCCCGAAGCCACACTTGCGCCCTTGCGGGAAAAATATGGGCTGACGGACGTTCTGACGCCGCCTTGCAATGTGACGCTGCTGCAAA
The DNA here is from genome assembly GCF_018861045.1 of Octadecabacter sp. B2R22. Classification (GTDB taxonomy): domain Bacteria; phylum Pseudomonadota; class Alphaproteobacteria; order Rhodobacterales; family Rhodobacteraceae; genus Octadecabacter. The sequence goes on along the minus strand of NZ_JAHKQJ010000007.1, from coordinate 504,663 downwards.
CAGGCGATCGCAATGTGTTGTTTGATGTGGGCGCTGGGTCAGAATTCATGTCCTCGGCTGGGTTCATCCTTGATGCGTTGGATGCAGCGGGCCTTTATCCCGAGGACATCACTGATGTCATCTTTACCCACGCCCACCCCGATCACATCTGGGGTTTGGTTGATGATTTCGACGACCTTCTGTTCCCGAATGCGACCTACATGATCGGACAAAAGGAATGGGACTATTGGACCGACCCGAACACCGTGGACACCATTGATAGCGGGCGCACCACCTTTGCGGTTGGCGCGGCACGCCGCCTTGCGCGGATTGAGGATAACATCACGTTCTTTAACGACGGGGATGAGGTTCTTTCTGGTGTCGCAGCACGTGCCACGTTCGGCCACACGCCGGGGCATATGGCGTTCGAAATACGCAATGGCTCTGATGCGCTGATGGTTCTGGGGGATTGTATCGGCAACCATCACATGGCGTTTGAACACCCCGCTTTGATCACAGGATCAGACCAAAATGGCGACCTTGGCGCTGCCACACGGGTTGCCTTATTGGACCAACTGGCGACGGATCAAATGCAAGTCTTGGGCTTTCACCTTGCGGGCAATGGTATTGGTCGGGTGGAGCGGATGGGCGATGCCTTCCGGTTTGTTCAAGACAGCTAAGCCGTGCGGCGCAGGGCCGTTGATTGCATCAAACGCCGTGTCGCCATAGCGCCGAGCCACATGCAGAACACCGCAACCCATGCTGTAAGCGCAAATATTGCCCCGCCGGACATCCCTGCTCCGACGGCGCAGCCACCCGCAAGCATGCTGCCAAACCCCATCAGTGCCGCCCCGATCAGGTAGAGCTCCATTGGTGTATCCGCGCCGAAGCGTTGGATTTTCCATTCACCTGTCAGCAGTGCGGCAAGCCCCGCGCCCGCGAACACACCCAGTACCAGCCCCACACCAAAGCCCATCGGCATGTCACGCGCCGCGACAAGCCCCATGAGTGTATCCGTTGACGGTCCGGTGAAGGTCACGGACGTAATGGGAACCACTTCAAAAGAAGACTGCGCGACCCAATAGGTGCCAATCCAGCCCAACGCGACGGCAAGTCCAACAAGCCCCGCCGCGATCATATGGGATAAGCGGACCTGTGAGCGCACCGCGTACCAGACCGACGCCGCCAGTGTGACGGCGGCAATGGCGGCTGCTGCCCCCGCGCCTATTCCCAACAAGTTCAACATGTCGCGGGCTTCGCCTCCGGGCACTTGCCACAGGCTCGATAGGGCTTCGCGGGATGGCGCCAAGATGCCTGTCAGCGACGCCTGCGCGACGATTGTGAGAACCAGCCCTGTTACGATGGCTCGCAGATTTCCTGTGGCCGACAACACCAACAGACGGCTTGCACAGCCCCGCGCAAGGATCATGCCAGAGCCAAACATCAGCCCACCAATGATCGCCCCCGACAGGCTGCCGACGTTGGCCAGTTGACGCGCGTCGCTCACGCGCAGCCAATCCATAGCGATTGCGAATTGGACGGAGAAAACTGCTGCGGCAAAAGAGATGAACCAGATGCTCAACCTTGGGCCGGGTGTTGCATCCGCGACCTCAACGGTGGCGGCGCGCAGACAGAACCGTGAATGCTGTGCTGCTGCCCCAAAAAGAATGCCAACCAAGGCCCCGACTGCCAGCAGCACCGCGCCTTCACCGTAGGTTTCTAACAGGTTTTCCATAGCGTACCTTCTGTCTCTAATTCCAAATGGAATACAGAGCGTTAGCGCCGCGCGTTAAGGTAAAACCTTTATTGCGCAGCCATTGGTATCCGCGCCAACTGACACTGCCCCCAAAGATCTTCGAGCGCCGTAATTAGGTGATCAATATCTTGTGCGCTGTGCACTGGTGACGGCGTAATACGCAGCCTTTCTGTGCCCTTTGGAACGGTTGGATAATTGATCGGCTGAATATAAATACCGTGATCGCGCATCAGCACGTCAGACAGGAACTTACATTTCACCGGATCGCCAACCATCACGGGAATGATGTGGCTTGGGTTGTCGATGTGGGGAATGCCAGCCGCTTCTAGGCGTTCACGCACTTCGGCAACTTTGCGTTTTTGATCCGCACGTTCAGCCCCGCTCGTTTTCAGGTGACGCACAGAGGCCGCAGCACCAGCCGCAACAGCAGGTGGTAACGCCGTGGTAAAGATGAACCCGCTCGCGAAGGACCGCACAAAGTCGCACAGCTCGGTTGAGGCCGCGATATAGCCGCCCATAACGCCAAATGCCTTGCCCAACGTGCCTTCAATGACGGTCAAACGATCCATCAGACCGCGTTCTTCGGCAACGCCACCGCCGCGTGGGCCGTAAAGGCCAACGGCGTGGACTTCGTCGAGGTAAGTCATGGCATTGTAACGATCTGCCAGATCGCAAATCTCTTTGATCGGGGCGATGTCGCCGTCCATTGAATAGACCGATTCAAAGGCGATTAGTTTCGGGCGATCAAGCGGTTGCGCGGCCAGCAATTCCTCAAGATGCGCGAGGTCATTATGACGCCAGACCTGACGGTCCGCTTTGGAATGACGAATGCCTTCGATCATGGAGGCGTGGTTTAGCGCATCCGACAGAACCAAACAGTTCGGAATACGTGCCGCCAGCGTGCCAAGGGCCGCCCAGTTGGACACATAGCCACTGGTGAACAACAGCGCTGCTTCTTTGCCGTGCAAATCCGCCAATTCGCGTTCCAACAACACATGGTGGTGGGTCGTGCCGGAAATATTGCGTGTGCCGCCTGCCCCAGCGCCGACGGTATCCAACGCGTTGTGCATTGCGCCTAAAACATCAGGATGTTGGCCCATGCCAAGATAATCGTTTGAACACCAAATGGTGACGTCACGCTTTTGCTCGCCGTTCCGATTGACGGCTTTAGGGAATGCCCCACGTTCGCGCTCTAGATCCGCGAACACGCGGTAGTTGCCTTCGTCGCGCAAGGCGTCAAGTTCGGCGCGAAAAAATCCAGTGTAGTCCATATCAATCCTATGCGCTTAGCTTAGCCACCCAAGGCGTCTTGTGCGATTTCATCCAGAAGCGATTGCACTTTCTGCATCTCGCCTTCGGGGTAATTTCTAAAACCAATCATGACTTCACCTTCACGTTCGGCAACAAAGATACCGTACGGACAATGGGCAATGTTCATTGGGTCCGCTTCCATCACTTCACGTGACAAGGACGCGGAACAGAAGACGAAAATATCAGCTTCGGTGAACAGCTCAACATCGCTGCCGACGTCTTCACCTGTCCGGTTCAGCATTTCGCCCGTGTGGCTGACGTAATCGATAACCAAGCCCTGCCCGATGATCGCATTTTCAACTGCAAAGGTCGCGTCATCAAAGGTTCCATCGAACGTATAATGTGTCGAGCCTTCGGCGGCTGCCATAGTACCAGCCGCAGTAAGACATGCTGCAATAATAAAGTTTTTCATGAGGTCCTCCCTTGTGGCGTTAAGGAACGCTAAATCACTGGGTTGGACCGGACCTTGATCTAGATCAGGGTCCGGTCCGCTTTTTTGGCCTTAGCCGAACATGTCGGCCGTGATGCCGTCATACCAACCTACGGATTCTTCGTAAGTGGCCTGACGCACATCCGCGCTTTCACCCGTTTCAGAGATAAAGCCATCAACCTTGGCGATCTTCTCTTCAGTGGCCTCATATGTCGCGCCGACTTTGACACCGTCGTTGGTGTCGATCAGCGACCAGCATGTGTTGGCGAAACGAGCTGGGAACACAGTGGACCCCGTCAGCGCACCGCGCACAGCATTGGCACAGACTTTGGCCTGAGAGTTGGCGGAGAAGCCGGACTTTGGCATATCACCCTGTGCACAGGCATCGCCCAGCACGTGGATGTTTTCATCCATCTTTGAGGACAGATCGGCCGCGTTAACAGGAGCCCAGTTGCCTTCAGTGATGCCGGCGATGTCAGCAATCTTACCGGCCTTCATGGCTGGGATCACGTTACAGACGTCAACGTTGTTTACATCGCCGTCAATACTCAGCGTCATGGCGGCAGGATCAACTTCGACGTCTGCGCCGCCAAAGTCCGGCCCGACGCGTTCAATCATACCCGCGTAGTGGGTGCTCCAACCTTCTTCAAACAGCCCCTGTTTTGAGAAGTTTTCCTTCGGATCCGCGATCAGGATCTTGGCCGTTGGATTAATCTCTTTCAGGAGGTGCGCGACCATGCTGATCCGCTCATATGGCCCAGGAGGGCAACGGAACGGGTTTGGCGGCGCAACCATCGCATATGTGCCGCCAGCTGGCATCGCTTCGATCTGCGATTTCAGCAGTTCCGTCTGGGAGCCCGCTTTGTAGGCGTGTGGCATCGCGTTCTGCGCGCTCACGTCCCACCCCGCAACCGCACCATCAACAAAGTCGATGCCCGGGCTTAGGATCAGACGATCATAGGGAATGGTGTACCCACCGGCTGTCGTAACGGTCTTGGCATCGCGGTCCACGCCGGTCGCCCAGTCGTGCACAACGTTGATACCAGCAGATGCCAGCGTGCCGTAAGAATGACCCAAGCTGTCGATCTCGCGGAAACCGCCAAGGTACAGGTTCGAAAAGAAGCAGGTGTAATACGCACGTGTCGGCTCAATGAGCGTGACGTCGATTTCACCGTTGCTGTCTTTTGCGATGTAGCGTGCAGCCGTGGCGCCTCCCGCGCCCCCGCCAACAACAACCACACGTGGTTTACCGTGACCATCTGCACGGGCGAACGTCGGCGCAGCGAGAGTACCCGCAGTTGCCGCCGCTGTGCCAATAAAGGCGCGTCTGTTAAATTTCATAGTTTCCTCCCTTTAGTGACGCCGTATTAGTTGACGTCTTCAAAATATGCGGCGAGTGCCGCAATCTCTTCGTTGCTTAGTCGCTGAGCCATCATTTGCATGACGGGATGCGTGCGAACGCCATCCTTGTAGGCATGCATCGCGACAACGAAATCTTCTGTCGGCCAGTGTGTGATACTTGGAATACCTGTCGCTGCTCCGCTTGACTGATGACAAGACGTGCACTCCCCCGACAGGTATTCGCCGTATGCAGGATCCCCGACAATCGCGAGGATTTCTGGCGCAACTTCATGGTCAACGGCAACAGCCGTTGGTGCGGATTCTGGAATGTCCTGCGGGTTGTCCGAGTAAAGGCGCAAATACGCGAGAACATCATCACGTTCTTGCTGGTCCTCGATACCGCGAAAACTCATCCGCGTTTGCGACACAAGTGCGCGCGGATCGTGGATATAGGCGTCCAATGTTTCATAAGTCCAAACCAACCCACCGGTCGCAGCTCGCTGAAGACCGTCTGAATAGCGAAAATCCTCGGATTCAGCTGCAGGTCGATCGAAAATGCCATTCAGATGCGGCCCAACGCGGTTTACTGCGCCTTCACCAACCTGATGACACCCTGAACATTGGCGAAACAAAGTGGCGCCGCGTTCAGCGTCACCCCCTGCCTCTGCATGTGCGACAGTCGCCCCCGTTGAGAGGGCGACAGCCAAAACCGTCGTAATGCGCAGTCCTATCATTCAGCACCGGCGCTCTGAAGATACGCAAGCAATGCGGCGTAATCTTCAGGATTGCGAAGTCCACGGAACGACATTTTCGTGCCAGGCATCGCGGCCCGTGGATCGGCGAGATACGCATCAAGCGCCTCTGCAGTCCAAACGTCACCGGTTTCTGCTGCGTCTTTGAAGACATTGGAATAGCGGAAGCCATCAACACCACCGATTGTGCGACCGATAATCCCGTTCAGCTGTGGGCCTGTGCGATCAGATGCACCAGCACCAATTTCATGGCAAGACTGGCACTGACGGAACACGCCTTGGCCCGCTTCGATCAATGCAGGATCAGCGGCGGCTTCGACAACTTCTGCCTCTTGGGGCGCTTCAGCCGCCATTTCGGTTTCCGTTTCCGGCTCAGCCATTGAGTGCTCGGCAGAGGCTTCTTCTTCGGTTTCCGGGGTCACATCAACAACGGAAGCACGCATTGTGATTTCGACGGTTTCCTTACAGTCGCTCATGCAGGGCTCAGCGCTCCAATGGGCATATTCCAGTTCGGCACGGTCATCCAGAACGAAGCCGCCCGCGTTGGGCATTTCAACGTCAAGGAACGTCTCGTTGCTAAGAACGAAGTCATCATCAACCATGTCGTTGGAATAGAGGATGTAAGCAACGATCGCGTATGTATCGTCCGCTGACAGCGTGCCCGCCGCGCCAAACGGCATGGACCGGTTGATGTAGTCAAACGCGGTGGACAGATATGGCCAGTAAGACCCGACAGTTTTTACAGGGTCTTCATCGGCCAAGGTCCCAAAACCACCCGCAAGAACGGGCCAGTTCCCCGACCCTTCTGCGAAATCACCGTGACAGGACGCGCATTGCTCAACGAAGACTTCTTCGCCGGTCCAAACGTCACCGCTGCCAACAGGCAATCCACGACCATCAGGCAGAACATCAACGTCCCACGCGGCAACTTCTTCTGGCAATGCTTCGCGGCCAAGGTTGAACGGTGCATCAGACGCAGGTGCTGGCTGCGTTAGCCCACCACCGCTTGCGACAGCCGCTTCCAAGGCATCACGCTCAGCCATAAGTTCGGTGATCTCAGCATCGGCAGCCTGAACCTTCGCAGAGGCCGTTTCGGCACCTGCTTGGCTGGAGGCGAGCTGTGCTTCAAGGTTTTCAATGGTTTGCGCACCGTAGTTCTTTGTTGAGATGCCATAAGCCACCCCAACAATAAGTGCCGTTCCACCCAGTGCGGGGGCGAATAAATTAAGAGACTTCGACATTCTCGGCGACCCCTTCTTCGTTTACATACCAAGTCTGGATGCAGTTGTTGTGATAGACAGAATTCTCACCGCGCGCTTCGCGCAGTGCTTCTTTGGTCGGCTGGACGTAACCTGTTTCATCAATCGCACGCGATTGCAGGAACATCGGACTGCCATCCCATTCAATGTCGAGGTAGAAACGGGTCAAGGCTTTGGTATCGCCCTGTTTTCCAAGACGTGCCGTCTGCCAGTTCGCGCCGCCATCAGTTGACACATCAACGCGGGTAATTTTGCCATGGCCGGACCAAGCAAGGCCGGAAATGACCAGCGGACCTGTGCCATGGGTGATCGGCATTTGCGGGCTGGGTGATGTGACAACGGATTTCGCATCCATTTCCCAAGTCCATTTACGCGCTGTACCATCTTCATAAACGTCGGTGTACTTGGACGTCTCTTCGCGGCTTTCAACGGCAGCATCGGTGACTTCCATCCGGCGGATCCATTTGACCCACATGTTGCCTTCCCAACCTGGTACGACGAGGCGAACTGGGTAGCCGTGCTCCATCCGCAAGGCCTCGCCGTTGGCTTTGAATGCAACGAGCACGTCGTCCAAAGCTTTCTCCATGGGAATAGAACGGCCGTTGGACGACGCATCGGCGCCTTCGACGTAGACCCATTTGTCAGACAGATCACCTGCCGCATCGAGGCCCGCTTCGGCCAGCAACGTGCGCAGCGGAACGCCCGTGTATTCCATGTTGTGGATCATACCGTGGGTGAACTGCGCGCCGTTTAGCTGTGCGCCCGCCCATTCCATACCGGTGTTGGCCGCACATTCGCAGAAATACACGTGGTTTTCCCGCGGCAAACGTTCCAAGTCGGCGTAGGTGAAGACCAGAGGACGATCCACCAAGCCGTTGATCATCAAACGATAATCGTCTTTCGTCAGCTCAATTGCACCGGAGTGGTGACGTTCAAACGCGCAGCCCTGCGGTGTGATCGTCCCCTCAAGCGCGTGGATCGGCGTAAAGTTGATCGACGAGATCGGAGACGCAGTCAGCCACGCCACATTGCGGCGCACGACGTCGTCCTCATATTTGATCGGCAGCCCGTATGGCGTTTCATCAACGCCGTAGCCGGTAAAGGTGGCCCAGTCTTGCAGTTCCGTAATCAGCGGATCGGGGGCATCTTGCGCTGCCGCCGTCCCCGCCACTGACCCTGCAGCGACCGCCGCAGAGCCGCGCAGGAATGCGCGTCGGGATGTTTTTGCGAAGTCATCCATGTTCATTGCTCTCCTTATGCACCAACCACGTCGACACTCGTATTCGGTGCCACACTCACGGTGCCTTGATTTTTGATATAATTTTCAACGACATCCCAGATAGGCGGACCTTCTGTGCCTTCGTTGACAGACGCCCAACCCGCGACCATGTAGGTCTTGGTGGGGTCAATGGCTTCACCGGTTTTCAGTAGCGTCAGATTGCTGACCCGCTCACCGATTGGTTTGTTGATATCGATCCGATACCCCATGCCACCAATGCGGACCATGTCGCCGCCTTGCTGGTAATACGGGTCTTCGTTGAACAGATTATCTGCCACATCTTCGAGGATCGTATGAATGAATTCACCCGTCATTTCAGAGCGATAGGCGTTTGGATATGTCATGGAGGTGACGTTCCAAAGGTCTTCACGCGTAATGTCCTGACCCGGCATAATGGACGGCCCCCAACGCACGCCCGGCGACATCGCAATGTCGGCCTCGCGTTCATTGATCAGCGCATCGCAGATCAGATCATCCCATGACCCGTTGAAATTCCCACGACGGTAAAGCGTCGTGTCATCAGCGGTACGGCCCAGCACTTCGGTCAGCTCAGCCTCATAAGGGGCGCGTTGATCGTCGATGACCGCGGTCACTTCGGCGTCGGGTTCGATCACGTCGCTGAAAATCGGGATCAGCTTGTGGCGGAAACCCATCATCTTGCCATCACGAACGTCGAGATCAACGCGGCTGACGAATTTACCGTTAGAACCGGATGCGATGATGATGGTGTCGCCAACCAATACAGGTTCTGGAAGCGCATCATGGGTGTGCCCCGCAAGGATCACGTCGATCCCTGTGACACGGCCGGCCATGGCTTTGTCCACGTCAAATCCGTTGTGAGACAGGCAAACGACCAGCTCGGCCCCTGCTGCGCGCACTTCGTTGACCATTTCCTGCATGCGCTGATCGCGGATACCGAAGGAATACTCAGGGAACATCCAGCCCGGGTTGGCGATTGGCATATATGGGAAAGCCTGACCGATCACAGCGATCTTAACGCCGCCCCGCTCAAAGAACTTATACGGTGCGAAATCTTCTGCTGGTTCGTCCCATTCACTGTCGAAAATGTTCTGGCCAAGGGCTGCGAACGGCAAATCGTTGACGATATCGCGCACACGTCCGCTGCCCAATGTGAATTCCCAATGGAATGTCATTGCATCTGGTTTCAGCATGTTCATGACGTTCACGACGTCCTGACCTTCGGTGTGATAGCAGGTGTAGGACCCGTGCCATGTATCGCCACCATCCAAGAGCAACGCATCAGGGCGCGCTGCACGAATTTGGTTCACAACAGTCGACACGCGGTCCATGCCACCCATCTTGCCATACATCTGGCCGAGGGCAGAAAAATCGTTGTATGTCAGAGCGTAAGCGGACGGACTTCCATCTTCAATACCGTAGGCACGGCGGAAATCTGCGCCTGTAATATGTGGAACGGCGCCTCTGTTACCACCAACGCCGAGGTTAATCTCGGGCTCGCGGAAATAGATCGGTTTTAACTGCGCGTGAATGTCCGTCACGTGGATCAACGAAACATTTCCGAACGTATCAAACTCAAGCAGTTGATCTTGCGTCAGCGCCTGCTGCGCGGCCAATTTGCCCCATTCACCGAAGCCTGATGCGCCGTAGATTGCGCTAGCGGCCATGCTGGCCTGCAAGAAATCCCTGCGTGAGATCATTGTGCTATCCTGTTGGTTAACAGCCCCACATATGCGCAAAGCTGAATGTATTTAATGAAAGAAAGGCCCGCGCAAACCAATGCGCGGGCCTAAGGGAACTTAGTTACGAACGGACGGGCCTTCGATCGAAAGACCGTTGCCGCGTGACATTACATAAAGCTCAAGTGCGACGAACTCTGGGCTGCCAACCGAGTAGGTTTCGGCCCGAGTATCGCGAACACAACCGCGGAAGCGGGAATGCACACCGTTCAAACGTGCGTTTTTCAGACGGTAAGTTGGAAAACCGTTGATCTGACCTTGGCTTAGGTGGTCGGCACGAATGTTGTTGCCATAGTTGTCTTCGTGGCAATTGGCACAAGACAGATCAAGCTGGCCGGTACGGGTGTAATACAGATCACGCCCCATTTCCCATGTCGCTTGAGCTGGCCCGTCAATTGCGACGTTCACCGGCATTCCGCGAGACACGGACGCCAACAAAGCCGTCATGTTCAACAGCTCGGATTTGTCCAAATTCCACTCTTCGGCACCCATCTGCTCTGTGCGGCAGGCGTTGATTTGCATGGAAATTGTGCGGACTTCTTCGGTGGCATCGTTCCACTTCGGATAGGTTGCCGCGACGCCTGCCATTTCTTCAGCGTCACCGTGACAGCTTGCACAGCTTTCGCCTGCCTCGCCCTCAACCGTGTTCCAAAGGTCATGACCGGAATCAACGAAGATCATACCCGGGTTTTCAAAGTCATCCGCTTGAAGCGCTTGAGTTTCGGTTGCCCGATAGACCCAGCCCGAGAAGATTTCATCAAGGTTTTCAAGATGATCCGGAGCCGGAGCCCGAACCGTAATCTCGATTTCACCATCGATAATTAGATTTGCGTCTTCGTCAGCCATGACAGTCCCGAACGGGACCGTCAAAGCTGCACAAATTGACGCAGTTGCTAGAAGTTTGGTTTTCATATTGAAGCCCCTCCCCGGCTGCAAACGATCAGCTGACCGCGATTTCTTTGGTTTCTGTGTAGACGTCACCATCATCATCGTACCAAGTGAAAACAAACGAACCGCTTTCTGGAACAACTGCCTCGAACTCGACGAACGGGTTCGTGGAAATCGCTGGTTCCAAAGTGACGTCAATCACCATCTCGCCGTTAAATTCACATGTGAAACGGTTGATGATTGAGCGTGGGATCGTGTTGCCATCGCCATCTTTGCGCTGACCGGATTCCATTGGATGGGAAATCAGCGTTTTGATTGTGATCGTTTCGCCGGCCGTTGCATCACGAGGGACGCGGACACGGGGTGTTACGTTATCTGCCATTGTCTTAGATCCTCTCGCTTAGCCGCCGCAGCCGCCAATAGTAACTTTAACCTCTTGGGAGGCCTGAACGAAGCTGCCGTCTGGCATCCGTGCGATGGCGACAACGTCTTGCGTGCCGGCCAAACGGATCCGAGTAGACGCAAACTGGGACCCGGCAAGCGGACCAAAGTTAAACGTACCAACAGCGGGTGTTGGGTTGCCTGCGGCCAAGATCATAATGGCTTCTGCGCCGGGTGCATTCACTTCGACGGGCACTGTGTTGCCGTTTTCAGCGATCTCTGGCGCAACCAATGTGATGCCTTCGCTACCGACGTCTGCGCCGCCTGTGAAAGCTGCGATGTCGGCATCGACATCTGCGAATGCTTTGAATGGTAGGACGGTCGCGATTGCGGTGCCCATTGCCATCCACAGCGTATTTCTACGTGTAAAGTTCATGATGTCTCCTGTTGTCGTGAACACTGATTAATCTGTCAGCGTCATTAGATATGCGACTACGTCTTCAATTTCTTGAGCGGTCAAAAGCGGATCAAGTTCGCCCTCAGCGGCGCGACCTGTGTATGCGTCACCTGGACGGGTGAACCCGTCCGTGCGGTAAAATGCTGGCATGACTGACTCTGGGAAAACATTCTTTGCGTTGGCAACGATGCCGCGCAAATCTGCTTCGGTCCAGCGATCACCAGCTCCGTCGAGCATTGGCCCGACTTCACCGTGGAACGGATAGTCTTGAAGTGCTGTTACTTCGTGGCACGCAATACAATTGCCCTTGCCACGAGACACCATTACTTCGAGGCCGCGCGCTGCGTCGCCTGCCTCACCACTTAGCGATACTTCGATTTCGCCGTAGTCACCGAACGTGACGTCGTTCGGAGCCGTCTGCGCGTAGGCAAACGTGCTTATGCTCGCAGCGGCGGCTGCTAGAACAATACGTTTCATGGTCTCTCCCTTGGTCGTCTCCCTGTTGTATACCGTAGCGCACGATCCCGTGAACTCGCAACAACAAAATCGACTTTATGAATATGAATCACCAGTTTGGTAAATTATTCAACAATTCCGCGCTCTTGCAGGATGCGTGCATGGTAGCGCTGGAACGATTCATCCCCTGCGTAGTGGCCTTCGCGAACCCAGTTGAGAAGATTGAGTGTTGTCCACCGACCAAAGGCCCCCGGCAATGTGACGATCGTTGACTGCGAGGCAATCGCGCCTTCTGGCACTTCTGGCGGGAAGAACATCAGCATCGGCGTGAACTGAGCGTTCCAGCGTTCGACCATGTCTTTCTCGGGCAGCGTTGTACCATCGAAATCTGTCACTTCGACATCACCGAACATGTTCAATTGCACGACGTAGAAACTGTCATGCAAGGCCGCATCGATCTCGGGGTCAGGATAGACGTTTTCGTGCATCCGTGTGCAGTAAATGCAGCCGCGTTGTTCAATGATCACCAAAAGCGTCTTGCCTTGTGCGACCGCTTCTTCGTGATCTTCGCGCAAATCTTTAAACGTCTCTTGGATCCAAGCGGCCTCATGTAGACCATCATCCCCGACCTCAGCCGCAAAGACCGGTGTTACCATCAAGGCCGTAGCCAAAAGCAAATTACGAAACATGTCGTGTCCTCCCTCTATCCAATTGTAGCAAAGCCTGGGAACATCTTGATCAGCCAATCCGCGATCAGGTTCACCGAATTTGTCGCGATCAGGATCGCAAAGACGATCAACATCGCGCCCATTACCTTTTCAACATAGCCCAACAGGGCGCGGTTGCGCGCGGCCCAACCAAGGAACGGCCGTGCAAACAAGGCCGCAACAATAAACGGCGACGTCATCCCGAGACCGTAAACAAACAAGAGCGCCCCGCCCTCCCAGATGCTGCCCATGCCACCTGCGATCATCAGGATCGATGCAAGTGCCGGACCGACGCACGGCGTCCACCCAAACCCAAAGGCCAGCCCCATCAGATACGCGCCAACCATCGATGATGGCGCAGCAGAGCTTTCGACCCGTGCTTCACGGTAAAGCAGCGGAATTTTCATAATTCCCAGAAAATGCAAACCAAACAGCGTCAGCACCGCAGCTGCGACCCAGCGCAATTCCTGTTTCCACTGGCCAAACATCCCGCCAACGGCGGTTGCCCCCATGCCCAGCAAGACGAAAATCGTTGTCACACCCAGCGCAAAGGCAATGGCGGAAAAGATGAGACGCCGCTGTGTGCCGGGTGGAAATTGGTCATCCCCGCGCAGCTCACTCATGGACAGGCCAGCCATATAACTCAGGTAAAATGGCACCATCGGCAAAATGCAGGGTGTAAAAAACGACAGCAAGCCCGCAAAGGCTGCTCCCAAAAAGGTGATCTCAAGCACAACCAACATCCTTGCAGCAGTGATTCATTCATATTACAATAGTTGAATGTATAAAGCTTTGGCTACCCTCTTAATTGCACTCGCCCCGTTTGTCGCAGCAGCAGACACACAACTCATGATGGCAGAAGAGCCGGGCTGCATTTGGTGTGCCCGCTGGAACGCCGAGGTCGGCGATGCCTATCACAAGACCCACGAAGGCAATGCTGCCCCACTTCGGCGCGTCGACATTACGGACCCAATTCCAGAAGACATCACATTGGCGCGCTCCGTTAATTTCACACCGACATTTGTGCTGCTCGTTGACGGCACCGAGGTCGGACGGCTTGAGGGTTACGCAGGGGAAGACTTTTTCTGGGGCCTGCTCGGTGTGCTTTTGAACGAGAATGACATCGAATTTGAACAAGCTGACCCTAATTCCGACGGGCAGTTATGACACATTTCGTTAATTATTTGGCTTCCCGCTCTCGCCAAGTCAGCGCCATAGGCGTAAGAGACACCCACCGATTTAGATGAAGTTCGTCCAACAACTTAAGTAGATACCGACGATGGCCCTACCCGTATTCAATGACACCATGAGCGACGATGAGCTCGACACGATGTTGAACAATGCGACAACGGCGACCAACTTTCTCAAGGCTATTGGCCATGAGGGTCGGTTGATGATCCTGTGCCACCTTGTGACGGGCGAAAAATCAGTCACCGAACTCGAAGATCTCATCTCTGCACGCCAAGCCGCCGTGTCCCAACAACTGGGGCGTTTGCGCCTTGAAGGTCTCGTCACACCAAGGCGCGATGGCAAGACCATATACTACAGCTTGACGGATGACCGCTGTAAGCGGATTATCTCTGTAGTCTACGATTTGTTCTGCAATCAGGACTAACTGGTCGCGCTACTACCATTTCACGACCATTGGGAGCCATTTGGGAGGAGACACCGATGCTTGACGCATGGGGTGATGGGAACGTTGCAGCACTTGCTGGGGCGTTCGGGGGGATACTGCTTGGCCTAGCGGCACGGTTGGGACGTTTCTGTACACTTGGCGCAATTGAAGACGTCGTTTACGGCGGCTCGGATTTGCGTATCCGGATGTGGGTACTGGCTATTGGCGCAGCAATTGTAGGCAGCTTTGGCCTTATTGGGCTTGGCCTAATCTCTGCAGAACAGTCTTTTTATCTTGCGCAGTCTTGGTCCCCGATCGCCACAATCGTCGGTGGTTTGGTGTTTGGCTATGGCATGGCCATGGCGGGCAACTGCGGTTACGGCGCGGTCGCGCGCTTGGGCGGCGGTGACCTGCGGTCTTTTGTTATTGTGGTCGTGATGGGAATCTCTGCCTATGCCACTATTTCCGGTCCTGGCGCTGTTTTGCGTGTAGCGTTGTTTCCACCGCAAGGGCCCGCTGACGCTCCGCAAGGAATCGCGCATCTGCTCGGCGGGCTGACGAATGCTCCTGTTGCGGCGGTCGGGATATTGATTGGTCTGTGTATTGTCGGCATCGCGCTTTGGACGCCTACCCTGCGCGGCAAACCAAAAGAGGTGTTCTGGTCTGTCATGGTCTCGTTGGCGATTGTCAGCGCTTGGGCCTCCACCAGTTGGATCGCCGCAAATGGATTTGATGGAGTATCCGTCGTCAGCCACACCTTTGCTGCCCCTGTGGGCGAAACGATCTTTTACATCATGACGTCAAGCGGCCAGACGCTTAGCTTTGCAATTGGTTCAGTTGCGGGCGTTTGGGTTGGGGCTTTCATCGGCAGTCTCATCAAAGGGCATTTCCGCTGGGAAGCTTGTGAAGACCCACGCGAATTGCGCCGCCAGATTATCGGTGCGGCTATGATGGGCGTGGGTGCTGTCGTCGCCTTGGGATGCAGCATCGGCCAAGGCCTGTCAGCCTTTTCGCTTTTGGCGTTTTCCGCCCCGCTGGCGTTTGCCTCTATTGCCGCAGGCTGCTGGATCGGCCTGCGCCACTTGATCGAAGGGTTCTTGCCAGCGGAGTAATCCGACAGCAATTCAGCGGTCTATAACGAATTGGGGGAAGTGGCGGACAGACAGGGATTCGAACCCTGGAGACGGTCTCCCGCCTACACACTTTCCAGGCGTGCGCCTTCGACCACTCGGCCACCTGTCCGTAGGGGGGCGTTTAGCCAATAATGGGTGGGCTTTGCAAGGCCCCTTTGTGCGAAAAATGTTTTATTATCAGCCGTGGCGCATCTGCCGCGACGCAATGAAGAAAAGTAGCGCCAAAACCAGCTCTGAGACGGCGGCGAACAGAATGGAAAACCCAGCTGTTCCGCTCAGGTAATGAAAAACGCCCGTCGCTGCGACGCCGCCCCAGACCCCTGCCCCGATCAGGCATAAAGTTGATGCAACCGGCCCCGCCGCAAGTCCGCGAGCCGCCCAGATCAATGCGCCCAAACCTACGACCACGGGGCCGAGCCGTTGTGCGGCAAATGCCATGTCAGGCGCAGCATCGGGCACATAGAGCGACAGATAAAGCATCGGCGCAAAGATGAGCACCAGACCTAGTAGAGCGGCAAAGATGCCAACGACACTCATCAACGGACGATACATCAGGTTTCCAAATGCAGATACACGCGGCGGTTCTGCTTTCCCTTCTTTTCGACCTTGCCAAGACGAACGGTTCCGATTTCTGACGTGTACCGCACATGAGTCCCGCCACAGGGTTGTAGATCGGCGGTGTTTTCACCTTCGCCAATTCGGACCAGACGCACGCGCCCTGCCCCTTTGGGCGGCTGCACGGACATGGTTTTGACCAATCCGGGATTGGCCGCCAGCTCCGCATCCGTGATCCATTCCGTTGATATCTCGAAATCGCAAGCGATCAGCTTATTCAAGGTCGCCTCAAGCTCGGCTTTGTCTTCAGGCGCTTCGGGCATGTCAAAATCAAGCCGCCCTTTGTCGACGCCAATCGATCCACCGGTCACGGGCAGCGGGATCACGACAGACAACAGATGCAGCGCCGTATGAACGCGCATATGGTGGTGACGGCGTTCCCAATCTAGGGTTTGCGTCACTTTACTACCGACCGGCGGCAGAGGGTTGGGTTCGGCAGGCACAAGAATGATGCTGCCGCCATCGCCTTTGACCGCTGTTGCGATGTCGATCTTGCCGCCTTCCCAGGTCAAGGTTCCGGAATCGCCGGGCTGGCCGCCGCCTGTGGGGTAAAAGATGGTTTCATCCAGAATGATCCCGCCCTCATCTGTCACGGCAAAGACCTCGGCGGAGGCATCGCGCTTATAGGCATCATCAATAAAAAGCGGCTTACTCATGTGTCAGGCTTTTCTTTTGGTGGTGTTTTCTTTGCTGGCTTGCGAGCCGGTTTGGCCCCGAAGTCCAAGGCCTCTGGGTTGCGGAACCAAATGTCACGCTGGCCGAACGGGATTTCTATGCCTTCTTCGACAAAGCGTTTTGCTATCGCGTGGTTCATTTCTGACTTAACGCTGAGGACGTAGTTCACATCCCGCAGGATCGCTCTGATTTCAAAATCAAGGCTGTCTGCGCCAAACCCTTGGAACACTACGGATGGTGGCGGGTTCAACAGGACCATTGGGTGCGCCTCTGCGATCTCTTTGAGGATGCCCGTAACCATTTCGGTATCGGTGCTATAGGCCACCCCAACCGGAACGATAACCCGCCCGACGTTGTTGCCGCGCGTCCAGTTCGTCACCTGATTGCTGACCAAATCCGCGTTGGGCACGATGACGTCGGTGCGATCAAAGGTTTCGATCCGTGTAGAGCGCACAGAGATGTCGCGCACATAGCCCATCTGACCGCCCACCTCGATCCAGTCGCCTTGGCTGATGGGGCGCTCAATCAACAAGATGATACCGGCGACAAAGTTCGACACGATGTTCTGCAAGCCAAAACCAATGCCCACGGACAAAGCCCCCGCGACAATCGCAAGGCCGCTCAGATCAATGCCGGCTGTGGTGATGGCAACCACGGCCGCCAAGAAAATCCCGATGTATCCCATGCCGGACACAACCGCATTTTGCCCGCCTGCATCCATCTTGGTACGCGGCAGAACCGTTGATCGTAACGCGCCCTGCAGCAACCGGGTGATCGTGTACCCAATGACAAAGACCACTGCGAGCAGAAGAAAGCTTGTCGGGGATATTTTCGTGTCTCCAATTGAAAACCCTTCCCGAAAGCGGGTCCACAGCTCTGTGATGTCGGTCATCTGTGCGCCCCAGATCAGTGCCAGAACTGGCAAGGACACAAGGATCAACAAAAAGCCAATCAAAACCGGAATGAGAGCATCTTGGGCGCTGTTTTCGCGTTTTGACAGGAGCGTGTAGACGTCCACTGACAGGCGTTGCAACAAGATCAAAACGCCAAGTACATACAGCGTTTGGGCGGCGGGTTCAGTGATCAACTCGAACGCATTGGAATACCCAAGCGCTGCAAAGATCAAACCAGCAATTGCCGCCACCATCAAACCGCGGCTTATGATCGCCCGCAGCGCGACGCGGAAGGAGCGCGGCGCATCCTCGGCGTCGGGAGATGATGTACGTCTCAGCACATGCCCCAGCCAATAGAGCGTCCAAGCCAAGAGCGCTCCCACAGGGAACAAAATCACCGCGCTCGCTATCGTATTGAGAGCATTGGCATCGGCGTAAGTTCGCACCATGCCAAACGCCATCAGCATATAGCCCAGCGTGATAAAGCGGCGATGCGCACGCGCCGATACTTCTGGCTCAAGGTTAAGAGGATGGCTCTCAGGGGCTGAATTGGTCGGCATCAAGTGGCCTGCCAACCAGTGCGCAAGTATCGGGAGCAACGCCAGCCCCGGGATTGCGTCGATCAGGACCGATGTGCGCCGCCCGAGCATTTCGGTCGTGTCCAGCGCTTGCGCCAAGGCCAACACGCCGAGATACGGCAGGACAACCTGCCCCAAAGACAAAGCAAAGTCCCAAACGCCCTGCCCCCGCAACGATTGCGCCCCAAAAAGTCCAGACACCCAACGCACCCATGCGCGTCCACGCGTAATCAGAACCAGAGCAGCGGCCAACAAGGCCAGTATTGCGGGCAAATTATTGAAAAACTCAGTCTGACGGCTGGGGTTTTCGACCTCACCCGTGATTTCTGCCCCAATAGAAACAAAGGATGTTGATACAGCCGTCCATGCGGTGGACCAGCCAGACGGCACCAAGGGCGACTGGGATCGTTCGGTAAATTCATCGGTCTGACGATCCCGCAGTGATGTATCGATCTCTCCGATCAGGCCATCCGCTTGGGCGTAGGCTTCCGCTGCAAGGACCACGGGGGCTTGAAGCTCACTCAATTGCGCTGTGAGTGTCGCTCGACGGGACGCAATGGCGAGGTCTTCGTCGCTGCCGTCTTCTGGCAAAGCCCCCAGCGCGGTGATCTGGGATTGAACAGTATCAATGCGCCCCGCATTGGCCGACTGAAGTTCCAAGAAGGTATCCCGCCAATCCGCCAAATCAGAACGCAATTCACCCAGTACCGAATTTGACGTTTGCCCGTTTTCAACGGCGACTTCGACACGACCCGCCAAAGCCTCCCACTCTGCCTGATCGGCAAATGTGTCAGCTAGAGTTGTTGTCTCAACAACAGTCGCATCCGTTGTTTCGACGTCAATAACGGCGTCATCCTGCGCAAGGAGCGGAGCAGCCCAAAGCGCGATCAGCAGAGCAAGGACGCGTTTCATACGTCTTCAAATACCGTTGGGATCACAGCCGGTTCTTTGTCCAGCCAGCTTGGCACGGGAAGACCCTTTTCGCGCAGAAAATCAGGGTTATACAGTTTTGATTGATACCGCGTGCCATAGTCACACAGGATCGTCACAATCGTATGCCCCGGCCCCATTTCTTTGGCCATACGCACAGCCCCTGCGATGTTCACACCAGATGATCCGCCAAGGCACAGGCCTTCGGTTTGTAATATGTCAAAGACGTAAGGCAACGCATCCTTGTCATGGATGTTGTAGGCATAGTCCGGCTTCAGGTCTTCGAGGTTCTTGGTAATCCGAACCTGACCGATCCCTTCGTTGATCGACCCGCCGTCGGTCATGCTCAACTCGCCATTTGTGTAATAGTTATAAAGCGCGGCCCCGTCTGGATCCGCGATACCGATTTTCACGCCCTTCGGCTGCAACGCCATAGCGACACCCGCCAAAGTCCCGCCCGATCCAACCGCACAGATAAACCCATCAACGTTGCCGTCCGTTTGCTCCCAAATCTCGGGACCAGTGGTCTCGATGTGGGCCTGACGGTTGGCGACGTTGTCGAACTGGTTCGCCCAGACAACGCCTTCGTTGGTCGTGCGCGCCAGTTCTTTGGCCAAACGTTCAGAATAACGCACAAAGTTGTTGGGGTTGCGATACGGCGCTGCTGGGACTTGCACCAGTTCGGCCCCCGCAAGGCGCAACATCTCTTTCTTTTCCTCGGACTGGGTTTCAGGAATGACGATAACCGTCTTGAACCCCATCGACGCGCCGACAAGCGCCAGACCGATGCCTGTATTACCCGCCGTGCCTTCAACGATCGTCCCGCCGGGGCGCAGCTCGCCTTTGGCGATGGCATCTTTGATGATGTAAAGCGCCGCGCGGTCCTTGACTGATTGACCCGGATTCATGAACTCCGCCTTGCCCAAAATCTCGCATCCGGTTTCTTCGGACGCGGCGCGCAGACGGATAAGGGGTGTACTGCCAACGGTTTCGGCGAGATCGGATCGGATTGTCATATTGGAGCCTTTCACATTTGTAATAAGGTGTAGGCGACAGGTCGGCGGCCTTCAAGCAGCAGCGCGCAAACGGTCACGATTTCGTGCCAGCCAATGCCCCACGACCAGAAGCGGCAAAAGCCGGAATTTGCCAGCATTCAAGGCCTCGTCAAAGTCAGCCCAATCCATAACATAAGACTGGATGTCCTCATCTTCGGTGTCTTCCCCGCCGCGCCCCTCAGCCCCGTCAGGCAGATCACACAGGCCAACATACAGATAAAAATGTTCAGTCGTGGTGCTTGGACTTGGATAAGCCGCCGACACGCAAGTGAGATCACGTAGAGTGATGCCTGCCTCTTCTTTCGCTTCGCGAATTGCGGCCTCTTCTGGAGTCTCACCGGGGTCGATTATCCCGGCGACAGGTTCGATCGTCCAGGGGTTCGCGTCCCCGCGCAAATAAGCGCCCGTGCGAAACTGTTCGACCAACAAGACACGATCACGAACAGGATCGTAGGGCAGGACAATCGTTGCATCCATCCCGACAAAAACAACGCGATTAACAGGCTGTGACATCGCCCCATCAAAACGGCGAAACGCGAGATCCACCTCTTCGACATTAAAAAAACCAGAATAACGGTTTTGCGACTTCAGCAGGCTCACATCCCCCTGCACCATGTCACCGCGCCCCACAGCGGCATTGTGCGCCGTATTCTTAGCCCGCAAACGAGACGCGGCCCGCGCCATCATCTGTTTATAACGTCGGCCCATCGTTTCTGCGGGGGTCTGATCGATCCCTGACATGGCCTCGCGGGCGGTCAGGGTCGTCAATTCGCCCATCGCAGTGATCCAACCACCGCGGTCCCAGCTTTCAGCGGGGGTCCAAAGGCCAGCGTCTGGAAGATAGGCCGCCACGTCACGGGGTTGATGGTCCGCGTCCAGCACAACAAATTCAGTGCGATTATAACCGAAGGCTTTTTCGTAATAGTCCAGTCGGGATAAGGCTTCATCGCTCAGACCGGATACAATCACGCCCTCAGCGACACCGCCTTTGGCTTCGTGCAGAATTGGAAACACCTGCCCTTTGACGCGGCTCACTGTGAAATCGACACGCGTTGCGAATTCAACACGGCTGCGCACATCAAGATCACCACTCACCACTTCTAATAGCGGCATGTGGAGCAGTGTTCCAAACAAGAACAGGTCCATTAAGTGAACCTTTTTCCAAAGAATTCTACGATCATCGCCGCGCCAATCCCACCGATCAACAATGTGGTAATGATCTGTGCGGTCATAATCATAGCACCGTGCTGGACGAACATCTCAAAGACGGCCGTTACGGCCTCACCGGGGCCGTCATAGCGGCGGCGTAAGGATTGATCGAGCATTACAAGAATGGAATTAAAGAAGTTTGCAGAGACAACCAAGGCGATTGTCGCGGTCAGCCCGTAGCTGAACGCTGCCGTATATCCGGTTCCCGCGCGAGACCCTGCAATCGTCCATCCGACCCAAAAGCCAAACACAGTGTTGATCTCTTGAAACCAGCCCAAATTGGTGCCTTCGGGAAACAACGGTACAATCAAGATCGTCGTGTACCACGCAAGCGCCCCGTAAAGGATTGCCCCAACTATTCGTCCCATCGTCGGCATTGTACTGCTCCTTGGTCTTCGCAGGATGCCAGACAATAAAACACTGATCTACGCCAGCTGTGTCAGGTCATCGCGATTTGCGTTCCTTCGCAAATACCCCCCCGCACGCCCTCCACGCAAGAGGCGAGGCAAAAGTTCCGCAATCTAGTGAGGCATCATCAACGCCAGCAGTTGCGAAATGTCCTGCGTTTTGGGGCGGGATTTGCGATTTAACCCGCTCAGGCTGTCCTCGCTTGATACGCGTCGAGCGCACGCGCTCGCCCCTCAGCAAGGCCAACGACCGGTTCTGGGTAAGCGTCATCCTGTGACAAGCCCCAAGCCAACGGGATTGCGTCGTAATAAGACAACGACGTCGCGGACGGGTCACCCTGCCCTTCAGCAATCCAGCTCGGCGCGTATTTACCTTTGGGGTCAAACTTGCTGAGCTGTGTGACGGGATTGAAAATTCGAAAAAACGGTGACGCATCCGGCCCTGACCCAGCGGCCCACTGCCATCCCATTGCGTTGCTCGCGGGGTCCCAATCAATCAGGCAGTCCTCAAACCATGCCTGCCCAATCCGCCAATGGGTCATCAGATGTTTGGTCAGATAAGACGCAACAATCATGCGGCCGCGATTGTGCATGATACCTGTCACATACATCTGCCGCATGGCCGCATCGACAAATGGAACACCCGTGCGCCCCTGTTTCCACGCGATCACCTCTGGTGTGTCTTGGGTGTTCCACGGAAAACTGTCCCAGCCAGTTTTCCAATTGCTGTCCAGAATATGCGGCGTGTGATGCATCAAATGGTAGGCAAACTCGCGCCAGACCAGTTCCTTGCAAAAAACTTCGGCACCAGACACCCCGCGATGGATCGCAGCCCACCCTGCATGCCAACAGGTCGCGGGGCTGATTTCCCCATAGGTCAGGTTTTCTGACAGACCGGATGTGCCATCCACGCTCGGATGATCACGATCTGTCGGGTAATTGGCGGCCTTGTGTTCTATAAATTCGGCCAACCGGTCTTGCGCCGCCGCTTCGCCTACACGCATATGAGGCGCAAGCACATTCGCGCCGCGCTTCATTGCGGCCCCCATTGCCCAATCCGCCAGATCGTCACTGTCAGGAAACACGGCAGGCGCAGGCACGTTTGAGGGCGCAGGCACCGGTGAAGCAACATCACGACTGCGCACGGCCTTCCACATCGGTGTGAAGACCTTGTAGAACCCGCCCGTTTTCGTCTCGACCGTCCATGGCTCAAACAACAAATGCCCGGCAAAAGACCGCGCCTCGATGCCGATTGATTTCAGATTAGATTTGACCTCAGTGTCGCGGGCTTTGGCGGCGGGATCATAAAGCCTGTTCCAGTAGACAGCCTCTGCCCCAGTTTCGGAAATCAGTTGACGCAAAACCTCCAAGGCATCGCCACGCCGCAAGACTAACTGCGACCCGAGGACCCCGAGCGTTGTTGCAAAGACACGTAAACCTTCGCCAAACCGAAATTTAGCGGCAGCCCCAAGACCGTCTATCAACGCATCGTTGATAAAAACAGGAATGACCGGCCGGCCCGACGCAAGTACCGCATTTAATGCGGCATTGTCCGCCAAGCGTAAATCACGTCGAACCCAATAGATGACCGGCTTCATATTATTCCTTAAGCATTTACATCAACGACCACACGGCCCCGAACCTGCCCTTTTAGAATATCACGGCCCAAGGCTGGAAGATCGGACAGAACGGCAGGTTGCACCATCGCATCCAGCTTATCCATCGGCAAATCCTCGGCAATCCGTTCCCACGCGCGCAGACGGTTGTCATAGGGCTGCATCACACTGTCGATGCCGAGCAAGTTAACACCGCGCAGCAGGAACGGAATAACCGTCGCCGGAAGCCCTGCACCACCGGCCAAGCCGACTGCCGCCACCGATGCCCCGTATTTCATCTGACCCAGAACGCGTGCCAGCATTTCGCCGCCAACGGCATCCACACAGCCAGCCCAAGTTTCAGCCTCAAGCGGGCGTTTTGTGGTTTCATTCAGCTCTTCACGGGCCACGATCTGGGTCGCACCAAGTGATTTCAGGTAATCAGCAGTTTCAGGTCGCCCCGTTACGCCTGCAACCTCATGCCCAAGGCCCGCCAATATCGCAGTCGCGACAGACCCAACGCCACCCGCAGCGCCTGTGACCAAGACAGGACCATCTTTGATGCCGTGATCCTCAAGCGCCATGACCGCAAGCATCGCGGTGAAGCCCGCCGTCCCGACGGCCATCGCCTGTTTTGTGTCCAAACCGTTTGGCAGTGGCACAAGCCAATCCGCCTTGACGCGCGCCTTTTGCGAATAGCCGCCCCAATAGGCCTCACCGACACGCCAGCCCGTCAACACGACCTTGTCGCCTGCCTTATAGCGTGGATCATCCGAAGCCTCGACGGTGCCCGCAAAGTCGATACCCGGAACATGCGGGTAGTTGCGCACCAACCCACCGCCTGGCCCAATGCACAGCCCGTCTTTGTAGTTCACCGTGGAATATTCAACTGCAACAGTCACATCGCCCTCAGGCAAGCGATCTTCGCCAATTTGCTGAACAGATGCGCTTGTTTTGCCGTCGTCGTCTTTCTCTACCACCAAAGCGTTGAACATGGGGTTCTCCTTTAACTGTCTAAATCCAAAAGGTTTCGTTCACGACTGCCGGAAACACTCCGGCTTGCGTAACGACATCTACGTCTGTCTTTGGGTCCCAATGGGTCATGCGAACCATGCCGATTGCGACGTTCGTTTCAAAATCAGGCGACCTTGCGGATGAGGTCACGGCCCCAACCTGCATTTGCCCGTCCATTATGGGCCATGCTCGATCGCACGGCGGCAAATCGCCTTCGATCCTCAGTGCGCGAACCTGTTTTACGGGCCCCTCTTTGGACACCCGCAACAAGGCATCGCGCCCCACACAGCCAATTGCAGTTTGTGTTGAACAGAAACGCCCAAGACCTGCCTCGTGGGGGGTATTATCCCGGTTCATGTCATTGCCGTAGGACAACAGGCCACCTTCGATCCGTTCAATCAAGTTCGGGCAGCCCGCATGGACATCCAAATCACGCCCCGCTTCCATCAAAGCATTCCAAAGCGGCATACCGTTTTGGGTCCCTTCGACATACACTTCAAAGCCGCCTTGTTTGGAATAGCCCGACCGCGCAACAACCATCTGCTGGCCTTGAAAATCAAACCGCCCGTAGCGGAAGAACCGCAAGTCCCGCACGGCGTCACCAAAAACACGCGCTGCAAGCTCATCTGCTTTGGGGCCTTGAATGGCCAAGGGCGAAACATCGGGTTCATCCACAAGAACATCCAGACGAAGACCGTAGGCCAACCCCTTGACCCAGTACAATAAATCACTGTCGGCAATCGAAACCCAATAGCGGTCTTCGTCCAGCATAACGGCCACCGGATCGTTCAGCATTCCGCCCGTTTCATCGACCATCGGCACGTAATAGCACATGCTGGGCAGCATCCCGCGCAGATCACGCGGCGTGAGCATTTGCATCAGCCGCCCCGCATCAGGCCCACGAATTTCCACCTGTCGTTCGACAGAGACATCCCACACCTGCACAGCGGACTTCAGGTGGTGATAGTCCTCTATCACACTGCGGAAAACCGTAGGCAATAACATATGGTTATAGACCGTATATCCCTTAACACCTGCCGCCTCGACGCCATCCGAAAACGGTGTGCGGCGCAGACGGCGCGATCCTGCTATCGTTGCCATGTCAGATCTCCGGCATAAGAGGCAGATCACTGCCAATTGGCGTCATACCCGCGGCCGTCATCATTGCGTGAACCTGCCCGCGGTGGTGCGTTTGATGGTTAAACAACTGCATCACACACAGATCCTTTTTCTTTGACATATCAGTTCCATAGACCTTGGAATACCAACTGACATCGCCACTCAGGTCGATCGCTCGCAGCCCGCGTGCCCATTCAACAATAGCCCCATCCATTCGGAACCTCTCAGTTGCCCAATCGGTCGGGTTGGCGGTGTGGCTGACGCCGACATCATCACTGTCTGGGGCGGCGATGGTTGGTTCGAACCTGTTCATCCAAAGTTTGTCGATCCAAAGCAGATGATTGAGCGTGCCGAAAATCGACCCAAAGAACGCGCCGCGATCAAGGCGCAAAGCATCTTCGTCCATCTGCTTAACAAGATCACGCAAACCATTGTTTTGCCAACGGTTATAGCGCGCCATCGTTTGACAAAAAGTCGGCGTTATCACGGCTTGGGACCTTTCCAATCGATGGCACAGATTTCAGCGGATTTACCGGACAAATCCCAAACGCGGCCATAGTCCCGCACCTTGGATTTCAACCCACGCGCCGCAATCACGTCCGAACCCATCCAGTATTTGGTATTCGTCATCACCACAGGTTGATCCGGATCGGCCCCCGTTAGCATTTCGATCTCACCTTGAACCTTGCGCCCGATGTAAAGGCCCCGCTTCGTGCCCTCGCGCATGATATCGACCTTCTCGCGCTCAGCGCCGATGATCTCGCTCACCAGAACGGTGAACAGCCCAGTCGTGCCCCCAGCCGCGCCAGACAGGATCTGCAGCAACCCGTTGTAGGCCTTTTGCGTGGCTTTCTCATCGATATAGACCGCAACCTTCCAGTTGCCTTCGGCCATACGGCCTGGAATCTCGGCCAAAAGCCCAATGTTGATCCCTGAGAGGTCTTCGCCCTCAAAATGCCCCTCATCGATAGCGATTGCCATCCATGCCTTACAGTTGCCCTCGGTCGGCGGATGCTGCCCAAGGCTCACAACGCAGGGGCAAAACACCGTACAATTACAGTTCAAGAACAGCTCGCCCTTGATCGCCCAATCCGTTGGGCGTGACTTACGGCGCAAAGGATGGCTGTCCATCTTACTGTCGATCCGCTGACTTACAGGCAAGCGATCCGCGGGAACCTTGGTCTTTGACTTACTCATTGTTAATCCTTCCTATCCGAAAATCACGACGGCCACTCCGGCGCCGATCAGGGCAACCCCTAAGGGCCGCGTCAGCCAAGCGCCCAAGTCAGGCAGCTTTTCAAACACCATCAGGACTGTCGCCAATCCCATAAACGCAAGGCTCATCACGCCGCCCACAAAGGCAAGCAGCATAAGCGCCCAGCAACATCCAAGACACACAGCGCCCAACCGCACCCCCATGCGCCAAGGCCCATCGGACCAATGCTGCATGAAGAACGCGAATGGCGCGCGGCACTTGCGAACGCAGGCCGCTTTGAACGCGCTGAACTGATAAGCCCCCGCAAGAACCAGCAATCCGCCCGAAAGAACCACACTGACGCTTAGGCCCGTTTGATCCAGCAAACCCAGCCTCCAAAGCGCCATTTGCGCCACCGCTGCAAGGGCCGAAAACACCAACCAAACGGCAAGGTATCCACCCACCAGACGGCCAAAATCACCGCGTGATCCGGGCAGGTCATCAAAGGTGGCAAATGCGGGCAATGCCGTGGGCAACATCATCGCCGCCGACATCAAGGCCCACATCGCCGTAAGTTTTAGCACGCCGGCGGCATCTGGTGTGACGCGACATAGATCAGCCCAAAACTGCGCACCGTAAATCTGTGAAAGCTCTCGCAATTCTGCGGGTATGGCCATCAGATACAAAGCAGCCCAGCCCGCCAACACGATGCCAAACAACACCAGCCAATGCGGTGCGCCCATTCCTCTGATCCATTCAGCGCGCATATGTCCTCCCCGACATGAAGTGCGACTCAATCCTTGCCAAACAAATGTCAGACAATTAAATGTCTGACAAATGAAAAATGCACCAGACCTCTCCGCCCAGATCGCCAAGTCCATTCGTGACGCCATTGTTTCAGGCGATTTGCCTGTAGATGAACGTTTGCCAAGCGAGGCCGAGCTAAGCGAACAATTTGACGTATCGCGCTCAACCGTGCGTGAGGCGCTTAAACGATTGGCGGCGCAATCGCTCATCCGCACCCAGCGGGGCGCAACAGGCGGCGCTTTCGTAAATCGGCTTACGTTTCAAGACGCTTACGGCCAGCAAATCACAACCTCTGCCCTGCTGCTGAGCATGAATGACGTCGATTTCGTCACCGCCTGCGAAGCCCGATTTGCACTAGAACGCGCCTGCGCCCCGCTTTCGGCACAACGCAGAACCGCGGATCACTTAGCGACCATGAGGGCCGAAATCACCCGACAATCCCAACCAGGCCTAAGCGACGAAAGCTTTTG
Organism: Octadecabacter sp. B2R22; assembly: GCF_018861045.1. Taxonomy (GTDB): domain Bacteria; phylum Pseudomonadota; class Alphaproteobacteria; order Rhodobacterales; family Rhodobacteraceae; genus Octadecabacter. The sequence goes on along the minus strand of NZ_JAHKQJ010000007.1, from coordinate 476,639 downwards.
CGCCTCAGACGTCGCGTTTCACCGCGCTTTGGTGGACGGTGCTGGCAATCCGGTCTTGTCGTATCAATTGGCCGGCGCTGTTGAGGCGATCGAACCGTTGATGAACATGATCACCTTCACCGCGCGCAGTCGCGATCACATCGTCGCAATGCACACACACATTGCCGACGCTCTTGAGGCATCTGATGCGAAAACCGTCGATAAGCTCTTGGCGGAACTGGCGGATTATACCACCGAGCTCGGCCAATCCGTGGCCTCGGCCAGCGCAAAGTAGCCCGACTGCCCCCTTGTAAAGCGCCATCAGCCCGCCTATTTATGGAATGTCCTTCGGGACTATGAACATAAACGCGCTCGCAATAAGCGGATCGGACCCGGGGGCGGTACCCGGCGTCTCCACCAACACCCAACCGTCCGTCAGGGCATGCGGGAAACGGCTCATTTGGCCAGTCTGGGGACGAAATAGGATCGACGAACGTCTAAAGGGGTTAGCTTTGTTTCGGTGAGTTACCACCGTTATCGGTACGTTTAAGCTAGTTGCAAATGACAACAATGCTCGGGTTGCTCTCGCTGCGTAAGCAGTGCGAAATATCCAAATTTAAGCCCCTACGCTTTGCAGCCTAGGGCGGGGTTCGCAGGTACCTGGCAACAGAAACCTGCACTTCCCACACCAAGATTTATGCGCCACACTGCCCTGATGAAGGGATGGTTCACTGCATTCATGCTTACGACATCGCAGGCTTTCGCTTGTGACACCGCCCTTCTGTTGACCATCGACGTTTCCAATTCAATCGACGGCGCTGAATACGACCTGCAAACAGACGGGATGGCCGACGCGGTTCTCGGCGCTGAGGTCTCCGAGGCGTTGATCCAAGGACAAGTGGCTGTTGCAGTCATGCAGTGGTCGGGCGTTGGGCACCAAGAGGTGTCGATCCCGTGGCGCCAAATACGCTCAATCTCAGATGTTCAGGACTTTGCCGTGGACGCCCGCACTATGCCGCGTGCCTTTGTGCAGTCTGACACGGCCCTTGGGGACGCGATTTATTTCGCGTTGGATCAGTTCAACAACGCCCCGACCTGCGACCGCCAAGTCATTGATATTTCAGGCGATGGCACACCAAACGCCGGCAGTGACACCCGCACCGCAGCCCGCGAGGCAGAGCGGCGTGGCGTCACCATCAACGGCATCGCTATTGAAAGCATGGGGGTCGCGATCACTACATTTTTCACCCGCGCAGTGATCACCCGCGACGGTTTTGTAATTACAGCGCGGCGGCACCGCGATTACCCCCGTGCGATCCGTGAAAAGATCCTGCGAGAGGTCTCTCGCGTCTTCGGCTAGAGCGGCAAAGCCACCGTCGATTTGATCTCTTCCATGCTGAGAAGCGCCGTGACGTTGAACACCCGCACCTCGGAAATCAGCGCCTGATAAAACACATCGTAAGCACGGGCGTTTTTGACCCGCACTTTCAGGATATAATCAATGTCTCCTGCCAGCCTGTGTGCCTCTTGAACCTCATCGCGTTCCATCAAGGCTTTCAAGAACTTAGCCTGCCAATCCGCTTCGTGTTCCGACGTGCGGATCAGGACGAAAAAACACGCTTCAAACCCCAGCGCTTCGGCATCCAGCATGACCGTTTGCTGGCCAATCACCCCCGCCTCGCGCATTTTGCGAATCCGGTTCCAAACCGGGGTCTTTGAGGACCCAACAGATTTGGCAATTTCGTCCAGAGATTGGCCTGCATCCGCTTGCATGGTGCGTAGGATTTTCCTGTCTAACTCATCTACCCGAACATCCATTCGCTTTTCCTTCCGAAACAGAAATTATCTGACTGACCTCACCAATACGGCGAACAAACGTCCCTTTCAACCGTCCATATAGCGCAATTGACGGAATAATATTCTATATTGACCCCAAGCAACCGGAAAGACCGTCATGAACCACTTCCCTATCTTCCTCGCCACGCAAGGGCGCCGCATTGTCCTTTCGGGCGGTGGCGACGCGGCATTGGCTAAATTGCGCCTGCTGCTGAAGACCGAAGCCAAGGTGACAGTTTTCGCGGCGAACCCCGCCCCTGAACTGCAAGCATGGGCCGCAGCGGATCAATTGACCTTGATCGAACGTTCCATGGATGTGGGCGACACCCTGTGTGCCGCATTGTTCTATGCCGCCGATGAAGATGCGACGGAAGACGCGCGCACAGCTGCCATCGCCCGCGCAGATGGTGCGCTTGTGAATATCGTAGACAATTTGCACGACAGCCAGTTCATCACACCGGCCATCGTTGACCGCGATCCTGTGACCGTGGCCATCGGCACCGAAGGCGCAGCCCCTGTGCTGGCCCGCGCGATCAAAAAAGACCTCGAGGAAAAACTCCCCGCCTCGCTTGGCACGCTCGCCCGCATCGGCAAAGGCTTTCGCGCCATGGCTGAAAAACTGCCATTCGGTGTCGCGCGACGTGATTTCTGGGCGGAATACTACGACACAGCAGGCCCGCGTGCGATTGCACATGGCAAGGCCGAAGTCGAAGTCGCGCTTGATCGGTTGCTGGATAAGCACCTGAACACACAGGCCAAAGCGGGCCATGTTGATCTGGTCGGCGCGGGCCCCGGTGACCCAGACTTGTTGACACTGAAAGCGCGCAAGGCCCTCGATAAGGCCGACGTTGTCATTTACGACCGTCTGGTCACGCCGGAAGTCCTAGAACTGGCCCGCCGCGAAGCGATCATGATCGACGCAGGCAAAGAAGGCTTCGGCAAAGCCATGGCGCAGGACGATATCAACGCGTTGATCGTCGAACATGGTGCGAATGGCCATCATGTTGTGCGCCTTAAGGCTGGCGACCCAACTGTCTTTGGCCGCTTGGACGAAGAAATCGAAGCGATTGAGGCGGCAGATCTGTCTTACACAATCGTGCCCGGCATCACGGCGGCCTCTGCAGCGGTTGCTGGTATCGGCCAAAGCCTGACGAAGCGCGGTCGCAATTCTGCGGTACGTTTCATCACGGGCCACGACACCAAAGGCTACGCGGATCACGACTGGCGCGCACTGGCCGAAGCAGGCCAAGTCGCGGCGATCTATATGGGCAAGAAATCTGCGCGTTTCGTGCAAGGCCGCCTGCTGATGCATGGCGCAAACCCTGACACGCCCGTCACAGTCATCGAAAACGTCTCACGCGCGGATCAGCGCGTCTTGGCGACCACTGTGGCGGAAATGGAACCGACTATTTCTGCTGCGGGGCTGACTGGCCCTGCCCTGACATTCCTGGGGCTCGCGCCCCGTGCGGCCGTCGCCGCGGTATCTTCTTACGACCTACAACAGGAGGCCCTATAAAATGGCCCGCGCATTCACACCTAAAGTGATCACATCCAACCTTTTGATCGAGGGCGATGCGGTTTGGTTCACAGTCAACGACACATGGTCCGGCGATATCGCCGACGCCGAGTTCATGACAGACGAAGCCCATGCCGATCTGCGCCTTCTTGAAGCAAACACACAGAAAAACGTGATGGTTGGTGCTTATTTGGCTGATGCCAAGCTGGGCGAAAACGGCCCAGAGGCCACCCACTTTCGCGAAGAATTCCGCACACGCGGCCCATCCAACTACGCGCACGGCAAACAGGTAGAAACAAATGTATAAATACAACGACTTCGACGAGTCCTTCGTCCGTGAACGCGTCGCGCAATTCCGCGGCCAAGTGGAACGCCGTATTGATGGGTCTTTGACCGAAGACGAATTCAAACCATTGCGTTTGATGAACGGTCTGTACCTGCAGTTGCACGCCTATATGCTGCGCGTGGCGGTTCCTTATGGGACGCTGAACAGCAAACAGATGGATATGCTCGCCCACTTGGCTGAGACATATGACAAAGGCTACGGCCACTTCACCACACGCCAGAACATTCAATACAACTGGCCCGAGTTGAAGGACGTGCCTGACATGTTGTCAGACCTTGCTGACGTGGAAATGCACGCAATTCAGACCTCCGGCAACACGATCCGCAACGTGACGGCTGACCACTTTGCTGGCGCCGCTGCTGACGAGGTCGCTGACCCGCGCCCAGTGGCTGAATTGCTGCGCCAGTGGTCCACAGACCACCCTGAGTTCCAATTCTTGCCGCGCAAGTTCAAGCTTGCTGTGACGGGCGCTGCGGCCGATCGCGCTGTGATCAAAGCCCACGACATTGGTATCCGCATTCTGGAACGCGACGGTGTTCGTGGTTACGAAGTGCTTGTGGGTGGTGGTCTTGGCCGAACACCAATGATTGGCAAAGTGCTGCACGACTTCTTGCCAGAAGCTGACTTGCTGCCCTTCATTGAGGCGACCGTTTCCGTTTGGAACCGTCTTGGTCGCCGCGACAACAAGTATAAGGCACGCATCAAGATCACCGTGCACGAGCACGGCATTGATGAAATCCGCCGTTTGGTGGACGAACGCTTTGCTGAAATTCGACCAACCTTTAACGGCGTTGATCAAGAAATCCTGCGCACGATTGTGTCCCAATTCGCTGCACCAGACTTCAAAACCGCCAGCACGGACGGGTTTGAAGCCGCGCGCCTTGCCAACCCAGCATTTCACAGCTGGACGGATACAAACCTGACGGCGCACCGCGCGGATGGCTATGCAATCGTGTCGATTTCAATCAAGAAACACGGCGACACGCCGGGGGATGCGACCGCAGACCAGATGCGCGTTATGGCTGACCTTGCGCGTAAATACGGCCACGACGAGCTGCGCATCAGCCATGAGCAGAACGTAATCCTGCCGCACGTCCATAAATCCGACCTTCCAGCCCTTTACGGCGAATTGCGGGCCGCTGATCTGGCGACGGCGAACATCGGGCTTGTGTCCGACATCATCGCCTGCCCCGGTATGGATTACTGTGCGCTTGCAACGGCGCGGTCTATTCCAGTGGCACAGCAAATTGCGACCCGCTTTGACGAGTTGAAGATCGAACATGACATCGGTGAGCTGAAGATCAAAATCTCGGGCTGCATCAATGCCTGTGGCCACCACCACGTGGGCCACATCGGTATTCTTGGTCTCGATCGTGCGGGTGTTGAAAACTACCAGATCACTCTGGGGGGCGATCACACAGAAACCGCCACCGTTGGTGAACGCGCTGGACCGGGCTTCTCTGCGGACGATATCGTGCCGGCCATTGAGCGCCTTGTGATTGGCTACATGGATCTGCGCGACAGCGCCGATGAGACCTTTATCCAAACGTACCGACGCCTTGGCGCGGCGCCGTTCAAAGACATTCTTTACCCGAAGGAGGCTGCAAATGCCGCTTGATGGACGCTTAAGGACGCTGAACCGCATTTATGAGGGCAAAGACGCCGTCGATGTGCTCGACTATGGCTTGAAGAGCTTTGATGACACGGCTCTTGTTAGCTCGTTTGGCGCTGAATCCGTCGTGCTTCTGCACATGGCCGCGCAAATCGACCGCGATGTGCCTGTTCTGTTTATCGACACCGAAATGTTGTTCGCAGAAACGCTGACATATCAACGCGACGTGGCCGCCCATTTGGGCCTGCGCAATGTGCAGGTTATTCGCGCCTCCCGTGAGGCCGTTTTTGAGCGCGACAATGAAAACCTGTTGCACCTGCACGACCCTGACGCCTGCTGCCATCTGCGTAAGACGGAACCGCTGGAAAAGGCCCTGCAGGGCTATGACACTTGGATTTCCGGTCGCAAACGGTATCAAAGCGGCAGCCGTGCGGCGCTCGAGTTCTTTGAGATCGAACGCCCGCTGGGCCGCCTGCCTCGTACCAAGATCAACCCACTGGCCCATTGGGACAGCGACGATCTGCGCGCCTATATCAGCGATCACAACCTGCCGCGCCACCCGCTTGTGGCGAAAGGGTTTCCGTCTGTTGGCTGTACACCTTGCACCACCCGCGTCGCGGCTGGTGAAGACCCGCGTGCGGGTCGCTGGCGCGATCAAGGAAAGACGGAATGCGGAATTCATTTTGGCAGTGGCAAAGCCCAACGTCAAAGCGCGTAAGGCGCGAAAGGACAAAACAATGACTGTAATTATTACCGATACGGGATTTGGCGCCGATGATTGGACCACCGAGTTCGTGGCCCTTGATGCACTGGTTGCAAATGACTGCGGCGCAAAAGCCCTTAATCTGGCATCCGACGCTGAACCAAACGACATCGCCGATCGACTTAACCACTTCGAGATGATCCGCGTGGATTTCCCAAGTTTTGCAGACGGCCGTGGCTTTACCATCGCCGCCCAATTGCGCCGCATGGGGTTCACGGGTCGTTTGCGGGCGCGTGGCCATGTGATTGCCGATCAATATGCCATGGCACGGCGGTCCGGTTTTGATGAGGTTGAAATCTCTGATGATCTAGCTGCACGCCAACCAGAACCACAGTGGTTGGCCCGCGCGAATTGGCAAGCCCATGATTATCAGGCGCGCATGCGCGGGTAGTCGCCAGCCCCCCCTTTAACTGACATAGATCAACGCGTAACAGAGGGGCGCGGGCTAAGGCTCGTGCCAAAGACACATGACAGAGATGACGCCCGTGCCAAATTCAACGACTGATACCGCAACCGCACCCAAAGCCGTTCCCGCCCTGCCCGATGCGCAGACGGTAACGGACGTAAAACACTACACTGACCGCCTGTTCAGTTTTCGCTGCACACGCCCCGCGTCTATGCGGTTCCGTTCGGGTGAATTCGTAATGATCGGTCTGATGGGTGATCCCCACCCCGAGACTGGCAAAGTGAAGCCGTTGTTGCGAGCTTATTCGATTGCCTCACCCAGCTGGGATGAAGAACTGGAATTCTACTCCATCAAGGTTCAAGACGGCCCGCTGACGTCTAAATTGCAGCACATCAACGTCGGTGACGAAATCATCCTGCGCCCGAAACCTGTTGGCACTTTGGTGCACGATGCGCTGCTTCCGGGTAAACGCATCTGGTTCTTCGCGACAGGTACTGGCTTTGCGCCTTTCGCGTCCCTTCTTCGTGAGCCACAGACCTATGAAGACTACGACGAAGTCATCATCACGCACACCTGCCGTGAAGCGGGCGAGCTGACCTATGGCCGCGACCTGATCGAGGCTTTGAAGACAGACGAGCTTTTGAACGAAGTGATTGGCGAAGGGTTCTGGAAGAAGATCAAGTACTACCCGACCACGACACGCGAAGAGAGCCCTAAAATGGGTCGCATCACAGACCTGATGAAGTCTGGCGAAGCTTTTGAAGACCTCGGCGTGCCGCCCTTGAACCCAGCAAGCGACCGCGCGATGATTTGCGGCAACATGGCGTTCAACCTCGAACTCAAAGACATGTTCGAAGAGTACGGCCTTGTAGAAGGCGCAAATTCCAACCCGCAGCACTATGTGGTTGAGAAAGCTTTCCTCGACTAAATCATTGGTACAGAATGCAAAAAGGGCCGCTCGATTGAGCGGCCCTTTTCGTTTGTTATGCCGGAAGGCTTACATGCCAATTGCAGCTTTGATCTGATCGATAACGCCAGACACAAGGTCAGGGTTGTCGCCAGCAGCGCTTACAGCGGCCTTAAGCGGTGTGGACACCAATGCGCCAAGGTCAGACCCGTCGATCCATTCGTTTACCTGATCGGCGTTGAATGTTTCTGGTGTCAGCAGGCTTGTAATGTCGATGCCATCAGTTGCGGCGTCGACAGCCGCTTCAGTTGCTGCTTCAGTTGCTGCTTCAGTTGCAGTTTCAGTCGCAGCATCAACAGCTTCTTCAGCAGTGTCCGTAACAACGTCAGTTGCCGCGTCTGCAACGTTTTCAGTTGTGTCAGCAACAACGTCCGCCGCATCGGATGCCATTTCAGTCGCGCCTTCAACAACGTCGCCAGCGGTATCTGTAACAACGTCTGCCGCGTCAGATGCCATTTCGGTTGCGCCTTCAACAACGTCGCCAGCTGCGTCAACAGCGCCTTCAGCTGTGTCAGTCACAACGTCTGCTGCGTCGGATGCCATTTCAGTCGCACCTTCAACAACATCTCCAGCCGCGTCAGTCGCCGCATCAACAGCGCCTTCAGCTGTGTCAGCAACAGCGTCAGCTGCGTCGGATGCCATTTCGGTCGCACCTTCTACAACGTCGCCAGCTGCGTCAGTTGCCGCATCAACAGCACCTTCGGCTGTTTCAACAACAGCATCAGCCGCGTCAGATGCCATTTCAGTCGCGCCTTCAACAACGTCGCCAGCCGCATCAACAGCGCCTTCTGCAACGTCCGTTACAGCGTCAGCCGCGTCAGATGCCATTTCAGTCGCACCTTCCACAACGTCGCCAGCTGCGTCGGTTGCCGCATCAACAGCGCCTTCAGCCATGTCAGCAGCGCCTTCAGCTACGTCGCCAGCCGCGTCCATTGCGCCTTCAGCAGCATCGCCAGCCATTTCAGCCGCGCCGGAAAACACCTGCGCTGGGTTCTTGCCGTTCACGCCCCACTGGAAGCCAAAAAAGCCCAGTACTGCGATAACGATAATTGCGATCGTACCTCTCATGATCTTCGTCCTTTAAATACATGGCCCCCAAACTGGACCTCGGCGCGAGGTATGTCATGCTGCGCGTGCAAAGAAAAGCGGGAAGCGGCGCCCAGCATTCCCCCTATGCGATTGTTCGCGCCTTACTGGGTGATTCCGACGTTTGCGCCTTGAAGTGCGCCCGTCGCGCAGTTAGTTCTAGGCACCAAGGCAAAACAATTTAAGGACAAGTCCAATAGCCCGCAGACCTCATAATGCGCCGCCACAGCGCGACACCGGCCCTCGTATCAATGATCGCATCCGTGCATCCGAAATCCGCCTGATTGGCGCTGAGGGTGAAAATGTCGGCGTTGTTACGCCCGAACGCGCCATGGTAATGGCCGACGAAGCAGGCTTGGACCTGGTCGAGATCTCTCCGAACGCATCGCCGCCCGTGTGTAAAATCATGGACTTTGGGAAATTCAAATACGAAACCCAAAAACGCGAAGCCGAAGCGCGCAAGAAACAAAAGATCATTGAGATCAAAGAGGTCAAATTCCGGCCAAACACAGATACCAATGACTACGACGTCAAAATGCGCAATGTGTTCAAGTTTTTGGATAACGGCGACAAGGTAAAGATTACCCTGCGCTTCCGTGGTCGTGAAATGGCTCACCAGAACCTTGGCCGTGAGTTACTGGAACGTGTTGCAGAAGACACCAAAGAACACGGTAAGATCGAGAACTTCCCGAAAATGGAAGGTCGCCAGATGGTTATGATCATCGGACCGTTGCCGCAAAAAGGCTAAGACGCCTCCCCGTTCGAATTCGAACCAGATCAATTTCGAGAGCGCCGCACTTTGTTGTTCGGCGCTCTTTTCGTTTGCGATTGGTTCTTCGTCGGGCTTAGTCGTTGTTGATCTCGGGCATGGTGCTCAGCAGGCCGCCAACCCCCATTGCGGCAATCACGTCGCCGTTGCAGGGCAAACCGCACAGTATCCGTTCTAATACAAAATCAGCGCCGCTCACCCCAAGAGCACGCGCGCATGTCGGCAAACCGATAACTGGCACATCACGGATGTGGCCCGTGAACAAAAGATGACCGGGGTTTACCGGCATTCCAAAATGCAGAACCTCTCCACCTGCGGCGCGCAGTGCGCTAGGGGCAACGTCATGTTCATCCAAGGTCGCTGCGGCCGTCAAAAGAAAGATCACCTCCCCTTTTGCCCGGGTCAATGCGTCGGTAATTGCGGCGGGGGTATCGTGCGGGATGTCAACAACCTCCTGCAGGGAGCATCCAAGGCGATCCAACCTTTCATCAAGGGAGCGGCGACCATTGGGATGATGGCGCGCGCCCGCATGATGGGTTTCAATCAATGTGGCCCGCGTCAGTTCTGCCGGACGGACTTTCATGGCTGGCGTCGTGCCCGCCACGGCATCACACGCCTGATCCAAACTGTCCCTGCGCACCCCGTAGGACATGACACTGATATTGGCGACAACCACACCAGCCGACACCCGATGCAATTTTGGCAGTGTGGCCAGCGCAATACGTGGTTCAATTCGGTTCAGCGCAGTGAGCCGCTTGGCGTCAAGTTCAAGCAGGCCTGCGCGATGGGCGCGGATGGTGATGGTTCCCTGATTCACCTTACTTAGATAAAGACCTGCACGGTCAGGATTTGGCACCAGCGCCTCAGCCAGTCGGCACGCGGCGTCGTTTTCGGGGATGTCGTCGTCGTCCCGTCGGACAACTGAGACCCTGTGCAAACCGAAGGCCGCAAGAGTTTCCAGATGCCCGTCCCCAAGAACGATTCCTTTGCTCAGACTAGCTATGGGGACGCCATGCGCCAAAATCGCGCCAGCGGCTTCGGCCAATGGAACATCTCCAAACCTCATGACTTAACCCTTATGCAGAATTTGCGTGATTTCGGCCATAATGCTCACCGCGATCTCTGCGGGTGCGCGACCACCGAGGTCCAGCCCAATCGGCGCATGAATTCGTGCAATATCATCGTCATCAAACCCGGCCTCCTTCAGGCGTTCCACTCGTTTTGCATGGGTCCGTGTCGAGCCCAAGCATCCGAGGTAAAACACATCAGTTCTTAAAGCGGCCTTAATCGCGGGGTCATCTAATTTGGAATCGTGGGTTAGCGTTACGACAGCACTGCGGCTGTCCAATTGCGCCGCGTGAAGTGCCGCGTCAGGCCAATCGTCGCTTAGCGCGACATCTGGAAACCTGACAGCGGATGCGAACGCGGGGCGCGGGTCGATCAACACAACATCAAAGCCGCAGGACTTTGCCATTGGAACCAAGTGTTGCGCGATGTGAACGCCCCCCACCACAAACACCCGAAGCGGTGGGTTGTGAATGGCGACAAATGTCTTGTCGCCCTCCTCCAGCCCCGAGCGGTTTGATTTGAACCGATCGGGAAAACGTTCCGGTCCGACCAAAGACCGCGCGCCACTGTTCAGATCGGCGACATAACCGACAGGCAGACGGGTATTGATCGCTGTGCCAAGGTCTTCGAGGACGTCCAATGGCATAGCTCCTTGTCCTGTTCCGCCAACGGGTTCGACCAAGATTTTCACCCGGCCACCGCAGGCCAACCCTACGGCAAAGGCGTCCTCGTCACTGACGCCGTATTCCAGCATTCGAGCCGCGCCGTCCTCCAGCGCATCCAGCGCCTCGGTGACGACAGCGCCTTCGACACAGCCGCCAGAGACCGATCCCATCATGTGTCCATCTTCACGGATCACCAACTGGCTTCCGGCCCCGCAAAGAGCTGAGCCCCAAGTCTCGAGAACAGTCGCTACGGCAACGTTTTGACCCGACCTGGACCACTCAAGAGCATGCTGTAAAACATTGTTATACTTTATCAATTTCCATTTCCCGCGTCGTCGCGTGGCATCGTAAAGACTTGCCCCGGATAGATAAGGTTCGGGTCGCGGATGCTCTCTCGGTTGGCCTCAAAGACCTTCACATATAGCACCCCGCTGCCGTAGCGTTCTTCGGCAATGGCCCATAACGTGGCCCCCGGTTGCACGGTTCGCGTTGCGACCGTGAAGTCTGGGTTTGCGACGTCCGCCGCCATGGCCTCAACGACGTCTTCGGGGGCTTCGCGCAGGAACGGTGTTTCGATGCGGCTTACGACAGCGCCCTGAGCGTCCAATTCGTCAATCCGCAAAGTATATACGCCAGTATCAACGTCCGGCAGATCCCCGCGCCAGCCGCCATCGGCATCTACCGGCAAACGGCTTATGGGCGCGTTGTCGACATAGAACTGAACGAACCCGTCCCCAACGGCACGTCCTTGCAACACGACTTCGCCGTCGGGGTCATAGGTGATCGCATCCAAAGCGACCGAGGACATGACCTCGGGCGGGCTGTTAGATGCGATTGCCGGCTGTACAACGTCCACACCGTCTTCGGTTAAGGCTAAGACCACAGGGGCCGCGGGTGTGACCGTCTCGGGTTGCTCGTCTTCCTCGACTAAAACTGCCTCCGCGGGTTCGGGAAGCTCAGGCTCAGCTTCTGAAGGCTCAGGAAATTGCTCGGGCTCGCTTGTGGTCTCATCCGTCGTTTCCGGCGCTGGTTCCGGTGTTGCTACTGCCGTTACATCCGCAGCCGCAGTTTCTATCGGTGCGGGGTTTGCATCCAGAATGAACCTGCGGTCAGCGAGACGTGCAGCACCGTCAGGATCGCTTTGGAGTTCCATCACCCTTGGGGTTTCGGAATACCCGATGAAACCAATCACAACAAAGGCCCCATCCGCGTCTGCATCCGCCCGTACGAACTCCGTTCCGTCAATCAAGATGGCGACGGGTTTGTTTGGTTCGGACACCCCCGACACCAACAGACTACCGTCCGCTTCGAAACGCCGATCCGTAAGTTCTGGCGCGCGTACAGGCGCTACCTCAACGACATCGCCATCGGTTTCAACTACCGCATCATCGGCTTCAACAGCCACATCATCGGTTGCAGAAACTTCAGGCTCAGGTGCCGGCTGAACATCTTGTTCGGTTGGATCAGCACTGTTTTGGGCAACGGGAACCTCTGTTACTGGCATTTGTTCCACAACGTCGTCTTGATCGGCTGTGGCCAAATCCGGCAGTGGCCGCAAATAGATCGCCACTGCGATTGCAACAACGACAGCCCCGCCGCCAACAATTGAAAGTGTCTTAGTCTGCACGAAAATTCTCCCCACCCGTTGGCAGACACTAGCAACGCAGCTATCACGGGTCAAAGCTGCTGTGCGCAGCATCCGTTAAACGTGACTGGAGCTATTCTGTGGCCGCATTACCTTTTTCCGTTTGTGTTTACTGTGGATCACGCGATGGCGCTGATCCGGCCTATGCCGAAGCCGCCGAAGATGTAGGCGCGATGCTGGCCGCCAAAGGCTGGAGATTGGTCTATGGCGCAGGCGACGTCGGCCTTATGGGCCGCGTTGCCCGTGCGGCACAGGCGGGTGGCGGCGATACGTTTGGCGTCATCCCCCAACACCTGATGGACTGGGAAGTCGGCAAGACAGACCTGACGACCTTCATCATCACCGAGACCATGCACGAACGCAAAAAGGTCATGCTGATGAATGCACAGGCCGTGGTGGTTTTACCCGGCGGCGCTGGCAGCCTTGATGAACTGTTCGAGGCCCTGACATGGCGTCAGCTAGGCCTGCACGACAAGCCTGTGTTTATCCTGAACACCAACGGATATTGGGACAGCCTGCTGGCGTTGCTGGACCAAATTGTCGACCAAGGTTTTGCAGATGCCAGCCTGTTGGAGTTCCTGACAATTGTGCCCGATGTCAACGCTTTGGCTGAGTTGCTGGCTGATCACGCCCGCCCTTAAGGCGCGTGACATAAGCGCCCCAAGCCAACCGCAGCGAACGGCAGCTTTGAGCCCATTGTGATGGATGCTGTGGTCTGCACCAAAGTCCGCTCTTATGGAGACAGCCTTCCAGAGAAAAGCGGTTTTTCATTAAGGTGTGCAGCAGATTAAATCGAAGCATGCTATTGGAAGACCTTAACCCTAAAGCGGCTTGAATCTCAGACCCGTGATGCCCTAAAGCCCCTCAAGACCATCCGTCAAAAAAGGGATCTTGCTATGACTTCAGAAGGAACACATCTGGACCCGAATGACTGGGATGATTTCAGCCTTGAGATGCACAAGTTGATGGATCAGTGCTTAACGCGAATGAAAAGCGCGAGAGATTTTCCGTGGCAACCTAAGCCCGACAATCTTGCGACCTGCCTCTCCTTGACACCCGAGGCCATTGGCGTCGGCCCTAAACAGGCATTCGCGCAGCTGACCGACGACATCATGCCCTACGCAACAGGCAACACGCATCCACGTTTCTTTGGTTGGGTGCATGGGGCCGGACTGCCCGTTTCTGTTGGGGCCGAGTTGGTTGCCGCCACAATGAACAGCAACTGCGGTGGCCGCGATCATGGTGCTATCGAGGTCGAGCGGGCCACGTTGGATTGGCTACTTGGAGTTTCGGGATTGCCCGAGAACGCATCTGCCATACTGACAACCGGCACGTCGCAAGCGACGATCTTAGCCTTGACCGCAGCGCGCAATCATCGATTTGGTCATGATGTTCGAAAGACCGGCATTCAGGAGCTCCCAAGGGTTGCCGTCTATGTGCGCCGGGGGACCCATTCGTGTATCGGTAAGGCGCTTGAGGCCATGGGTTACGGGACAAATTCAATCCATGTTGTCGATACTGACGATGATATGAAAATGGATATTGCGTCATTGAAACGCGCTGTTGAAGAAGACAGATCCGTGGGTCGCGTTCCTTTGGCGGTGATTGGCACAGCGGGCTCGGTTAACACAGGTTCATTTGACAATTTGAACGAGATTGCGGATTTTTGTGCGGATCAAGATGTCTGGCTTCACGTGGACGCCGCCTTTGGATTTTGGACGCGTCTTGCGGATCATCCTTGGGCGCAGCTTGTAGACGGGATGGAACGGGCAAACTCGATTTCTTGTGACTTTCACAAATGGATGTCCGTTCCTTACGACTGCGGGGCCTGCATGATCTATGATCGCACCCTGCACTTTGACACGTTTACGTCACGCCCCAACTACCTTGAACAGCAAAAAGAAGGGCTGGGAGGAGGCGATCTATGGTTCTGCGATTATGGGCTGGAACTGTCGCGCGGATTTCGCGCACTTAAGGTCTGGACCGCGATAAAATCGATCGGAACACAAGCCTTCTCCGCATCCATTTCTGATAACTGCAAGCAAACCGCGTTGATGGCCGAACTGGTCGAGACGTCGGATGTGTTGGACCTTTCATTTCCCGTCGCTTCTAATGTTTGTTGTTTCTATGTCGCCTATGGAGACGTGAACGAAATCGCAGCCGAGCTTCAACTGTCTGGTGATGCAGTGTTCTCGACGACCGTCATCAAAGGTAAGGCTTGTCTCCGTGCGGCCTTGGTCAATCATCGCACAACATCCGAGGATATTCGTCACGCGATCCTCGCCGTTGAAGCTGCTGTCCGACGCCACAGATAACGCGTGGCTCAGGCCAAAGTATTTGAGCATCAGGTCACGTATGCTAGCAAAGAACTTTTTGATTAGGTTCAACGCGATAACGTGCCATTTTGAGCCATAGAAAACACGTCCTGACTTAATCTCATGGAAACGTTTCATTGCCCTTTTGCCCGTGCCAATGTGTTCGCAAAGTCAAACAGCCAATGGCATGCTCGAGCATACTTGGTCTCCCTCTGCAATCGGACGGTGGTATAGGAAAACCCGAAAGCGCCCCTTAGAGTAGCCGCGGCGAAAGCTAACCTGTCCATATAGCGGCCATTCTCCAAACGCAAAAAGGCCCGCCAAACGGGCGGGCCTTTCGTTATTCTGGTCTTCATCTTATCACATGCGGGATGCGACGTTTTCCCAGTTCACAAGGTTGTCGAGGAAGTTTGTGAGGTACTTAGGACGCGCGTTGCGGAAGTCGATGTAGTAGGAATGTTCCCAAACATCACAGCCCAGCAATGCAGTCTGACCAAAGCACAGTGGGTTCACGCCGTTTTCAGTCTTGGTAACAGCCAATGACCCGTCAGCGTTTTTCACAAGCCATGCCCAACCGGAACCGAACTGGCCCGCGCCTGCTGCGGAAAACTGGGATTTGAAATCATCAACGGAGCCAAAGCTCTCTTTGATGGCTGCTTCCAGCTCGGATGGCATGGGAGACGCGCCCGGGCCCATCATTTCCCAAAACTGGTTGTGGTTCCAAAGCTGGGAGATGTTGTTGAAGATGCCGTTCTGCGCAACAGCAGATGCATCATATGTGCCTACGATGATTTCTTCGAGGGATTTGCCAGCCCATTCTGTTCCTTCAATCGCCTTGTTGCCGTTCGTGACATAAGCGTTGTGGTGCAGGTCGTGGTGGTATTCCATCGTTTCAGCGGACATGCCTTTGTCGGCAAGTGCATCGTGAGCGTAGGGAAGATCTGGAAGTTCGAAAGCCATCTGTAACCTCTTTGGTAAAAATCTTTGTCTGCCCCGTAACAAAGCTGTTGGAGCGCGAACGTCAAGGTTGTTTGCATCAAAATGGTCGCATTTGGCATTGTTTCCCCCTTAGCGACAGTGGACTTGAGGGGTAAGGTCGCTATGCTACGGCTTAAGGCCGGAAAAATCGGCACCAGCGCGGAAATTGCGCAACGAGAGCAGGTATATTGTGAATTCTAACCAGCGGGGCCGCATCTAATGGCCAAACATACGTACACCATCCTTTCTATGATGAAGGATGAAGGCCATTCACTTGTCGAATGGGTCGCCTACCACAAACATATCGGTTTCGATAATATCTGCGTTTACACCAACAACTGCGGTGATGGCACGGATAAGATGTTGGTCCGCCTGCAAGAATTGGGTTGGGTTCAGCACTTTGAAAACGAAGTCCCCGAAGACAAGAAGCCGCAACCAAACGCGCTGATGCTGGCCACCAAGAACGACGAAGTCATGGATTCCGAATGGATCCTGACGATGGATGCCGATGAATTCCTGTCCGTTAAGGTCGGGCGCGGCTGGGTCAGTGACCTTGTTGAAAGGATGGATGAAGACGCTGATGCCATGGCGATCACCTGGCGGTTCTTTGGGGCCAATGACATCACCGACTGGAACCCCGGTCTGGTGATCGAGAACTACACCCGCGCGGCCCCTGACATGTTCAAAAAGGGTTGGGGCGTGAAGACGATCTTCAAACCCTACCGCGACATTAAGCTGGGCATCCACCGTCCGCACATTAAGAAAGCCAAGCAAGAACCTGCAAACGCTAAACTTTTATTTGATCAAAAATGGCTGAACGGGTCCGGCAATCCGATGCCTGACGAGTTTTCGCTGTCAGGCTGGCGCTCTACCAAGCCTACACTTGGCTACAAATGGGCCGAACTGAACCATTACGCTGTTAAGTCCTATGAGGCTTATTTGCTGCGCCGCGTGCGGGGCAACGTAAACAACAAAGAAGACAAATATAACGCCGCCTACTTTGCTTTGTTTGATCGCAACGAAGAAGAGCACATGAACGTGACCCGCCACGCGCGCGGCACCAAAAAGAAAATGGCGCAAATCCTTTCTGATCCGATCATGCGCGAGCTACAGGACAAAGCACTAGAATTTCACGCTAATCGCGTTGAAATGCTGCGGACATCCGGTGAATACGACCAATGGCTGAAGGATCTGAAAGAAGCATCCGAAGTTCCGCTTGATAAGCTCGATGAGGTTCTGTTCGTCCAGCACCTGCCAAAAGAATGGCAGCAAAAGGTCAAAGAACTGCAAGCCGCAGGCATTCCGGACAAAAAGATCGCCAAGATGATCGCTCAGACCCAGACCGCCAAAAAGGGCGATACGCGTAAAGCGTTGCTTGAAGCGGCTGGCGAAAACGCGGAAGAGAAGCTCGATGCGCACCAGTTGAAGGATAAGTCGTCCAAAGGGGACACGCTGGACAATCCGTTTCTGAATACCGATGCGGCGGCGGGACTTGGCGTGCCATTGATGAATGAACGCACCCAAAAGATCGCATTGGCCGCCCAAGCTGCGGACCCGAATGACGCGTCCAGTGCACGCCTTATCGCAAAGGCCGAAGCCGCGCGAAAAGCAATGGCAGCTGCACCCAAGCCTGTGAGCGAAGCCCCTAGTACTGCAACGATCGACCTCGACCAACCTGCCCCGTCGATTGACAAGATCGTCGCGGCCTCAACGGTTGAGGCGTCTACCACAATCGAAAGCCCGCAGGATACGGTTCCAGTTCCAACTGATGTGGCAGCAAAGAAACCGGCCCCAAAGAAGCCCGCACCGAAAAAGCCGGCAGCGAAGAAACCAGCGGCCAAGAAACCGGCTGCTCGTAAAACACCTGCGAAGAAGCCAAGCACCACCTCGCGGCGCAAAACACCGGCTAAGCCTGCGGCCTCCAAGGCGACGACGACCAAGTCCACAGCAGCGAAAGCCACCACGACTAAAACAGCAGCTGCAAAATCGACGACGGCAAAGAAGTCTGCGACGAAAACCGCTGCAAAGACCACAAGCACTGCCAAAACGACCGCCAAGAAACCAGCGACCAAAAGTACCGTCGCGCCCAAGAAAGCGACATCCAAATGAGCACTGCTCCCAATACTGGCCGTAAAGTTCTTGTCTCAACGATGAAGAACGAAGGCCCCTATCTGCTGGAATGGCTGGCCTATCATAAATCCATCGGAATCACCGACTTTTGCATCTTTTCAAATGATTGCACGGACGGCACCAATCTGATGCTGAACCGCTTGGACCAGATGGGCGTCGTGAAACACTACGACAACCCGCAAGGTCCGCGCATGGATCCGCAGCGATCTGCCTATAGCCGTGCCAACAAGTTGGAGTGGGTCAAATCCGCCGATTGGGTGCTGATCGTGGATGCGGATGAATTTCTGAACATCCATGTTGGTGATCGCAGTATTGATGCGTTGATTGACGCCTGCGGCAGCCCTGACGCGATCTCTGTGAACTGGCGCCTGATGGGCAGCCAAGGGCAGTCCAAAATGTCCATCGACCCGTTTAAAGGGGAACTGGTCACGGAACGTTTCACCAAAGGGTCCAGCTTTGAGGACCCTGAAAACGGCCTCGTGTGGGGCTTCAAAACATTGTTCCGCCCCGAAAAGTTCAGCTACTTCGGCGTTCACCGCCCCAAGTTTGATCGTAAGATTGAAGTCACGCCCGGCATGGTCACCTGGACCAACGCCGCAGGCAAACCTATGGGCGACAAATATCTTGAAAAGGGCTGGCGCGGTAATTCCGAGAACGTCACCAATGAATTCGCGCAAGTGAACCACTACGCGATCAAATCGCGTGAAGATTTCTTGCTCAAACGTCTGCGCGGTACAGCCAACTCAAAGAACAAAGACCGCATCGACATGGAGTATTGGGACAAATACGACATCAACACCCATGAAGACACAACGATCCCGACAGATAGCGTGCGCGCGCAAATGGATGAATGGTTGAAAGACGCCGATCTGTCCGCCCTTGCCCGCGCGTGTGTGGATTGTTCCCAGCGTGTCCTAGATTACCAGCTTACGGTTCCTGAATTCCGCACATTCATTGATACCGGCCATTTTACCCCGATGAAGGACAAGGACTCATGACGCCTGTGACCAAAACAGACGCACGCTTTCTTTGCGTCGGCACCCACCACAAGACGGGTACAATTTGGATGCGCAAAGTTCTGCGCGCGATCAGCAATGACCAAAACGTGCCGTTCATGCAGTGTTACCGCGCCAAGAAACTGGCGGAGGCCGCTGAAACGGGTCCGCAGATCATCGTCAATTGGTCGTCTTCATTTCCACAACAGTTGTTGGAGATGGGCCATTCGCGGTTCATCCATATAATTCGTGACCCGCGCGATGTGCTGCTGTCTGGCATGCGCTACCACCGGATTGCGCCGCTGGGGAATGAAAAATTCCTGCGTGAAAAGCGCGATGAATGGGGCGGAAAGAACTATCAGGACCATCTGAACGCCCTGCCCGACGATCATGCGCGTTTGATGTTCGAGATGGAGAACAAACACGACAAGACCGTGCAGGAAATGCTCAACTGGCCGTATGAATATGGTGTGCCAAATGATCGTGTGGCCGACATCAAGTATGAAGACCTGATTGAGGATACGGACTGCGCGATCTTCCGTGGGATGCTTGAAGAGTTCAACATTGATGGCATCGATATCGACAAGGCGGTGCAAAGCTATTGGGACCTGTCCTTGTTTGGCGGCTTGGCCAAGAAGGATGATCGTGAAGATCGTGTCGCGTTGCATGTATCATCCGGCAAAAAGGCGCAGTGGGTTACCAAACTGCCGCGCGAGATCGCCGAACCTTATGCGGAACGCTACGCAGACGCGCTGAAGGCGCTTGGCTATGCTGAAAACTCTGACTGGGTGAACGAATGTTTGCCCGCAAAAGAAATCGCGGCCTAGGGCCGCGATCGTCTTATTCTTATTCGCTGCAAGGCGCGTGGATCTAGGTGATCCGCGTGACTTCTGGCATCTTTCCATCCCAGAATGAACAGAGATATTCGTCCAACTCAGCCGATTGCACGGCGCGACGGCCTGCATTTGGCAAGAACGTCAGCTCGCCCAAAATGATTGATTTGTTCTGAACATAAAGATCAACGCGGCAATACTGGAACGGTGACCCGAGTTTGATCGCTGCGGCTTGTGCGGCCTCGGTCATCTCGGGCAGCGGCACTTCGTTCAGGTTTTCCCGCAGGAATTCATGGGGCATGTAGTTCAGCTTTTCGTCATAAACGGGGTTATGACGGTCTTCGGTGCCAAGGCCCACGTCCAACTGTAACAAAGCCGAGCGGCCGTTAATGATGTGAAAGCGGAAATCCTGAAGCGGGCCATCGTCTGGATTAGAGGTCAGGCTTTTCTCAAGGAAAACTTTGCGATCGATAAAGCGATACCACCACTGGCACGAGTTTTCACCGTATGAGGTGTTAAGCCAACGATCCGCCTCACTGCGGATATGGGTCATTTCCTCATCAGAGCAAGGAATGGTGACTTTGATGTTATACGCACTGCCGTGGTTCGCCTTGAAATAGTAAACACCCGGCGTGATGCCATCGAAATTCACATCGTTACCGCTGTCCCACGACTGCACGACCTGCGCGGTGCTGACCTGATCGGACAGCGAAGATGGAATGAACTCACCCACGTGGAGCTTATCTGCCGGCTGGACCTTGGGCATTGGCATGGTGATCGCGTGCAGAACATTCATCGCGGCAAAGGATTTCGGCTGATAGAAATCAGGCCACTCACCGATGCTGTTACAATAGCCGCCGATCCCGCGACGTGCGATCTGGCGAAACTGCTTTGTCTTCAGAATGCTTTGTGCCGTCATGTAGTCACGGCCGTCTTTGACGTTCGTGGTCTCGGCGAGGTTCTGTTCATTCCACTTCACAAAATCCGTAACATATTCAGGGATGTAGCGTGGTCCCACCTTGGAGATCGGGCGGTTGTAATAGTGGTACTGCTCGTAGAACTTTCGCATCTCGTTCCAACCTTTATTCGTCGCACTCGGCATAGGGCATCGAAAAACGCACGATTGTGGCCAATTTCGCCAGTAATCCTTGTGCAGCCCCTCGTATTGTCTCTGTCCTGTCTACAGTGCGCCCGTCTTGCTGGCCAGTGCTGAGCGTTGCAAAACGCCCTCTGCGTAATCGGCAACCGAGCGGAAACAGACCACATCAAATCCTGTGTCATGTCGCCAGAACGCGGCCGCCACCTGTGCCAACCGTGTGCGTCGAAAATCCCCGATTGCAAAGCTGTCTTTGTGCAGATCGACGGGACACAGGCGCGCCAAGACTTCGTTTGCGTCTGGGCCTGTGATGCTGAACACGGCACGGGCATCTGACACATCGACTGTCAGGTAGTGCGTACCGCCCATGTCAGAGGCGATTTTGTCCACCGTTGAGGCGACATCCGCGTAAGGTACCATCAACAACAACTCGTCCGGGGACATCCACGCGACGCCCTTGTGCCCATCGCCCGCAATCCGACCCGACTTGGGGACGGCATGGCCTGTTGCAGCCTTTACGGCCCGTTTAAGTTTTGCCGAGGTAAAATCACCGCGCAGTGTGATCATGCCGCGCGCCGGTGCGCGGCTCACTGTTGCCAGATCAGACATTCTGTTTCTCCCCTGCTGGGTCATAGAAAACCGCATTCACAATCTTGGCCTGAACTTGTGTGCCATCCGTTTTGGGGAAGGTAATCACTTCACCCATTCGATCCGGGCCGTTGTGCACGAGGCCCATGGCGATCCCTCGTTCCAGATTTGCGCTGTAATACGTGGATGTGATGCGCCCTTGAACATTGCGCTGCCCATTGGCGTTTGTCCCATCAGCGACCGCATAGGCTCCATCAGGGATCACCGACCCGTCTGTGCTTTCAAGCCCGACCAGTTTCCAGCGGTTCGGATCAACCATATGGCTGCGCAGCTGCCCGCGTTTGCCCAAGAAGTCCTCTTTCTTCTTAGAAATGGCCCAACTCAGCCCAAGATCTTGCGGGATCACGGTGCCGTCGGTCTCGTCACCAATCATGATGAACCCCTTCTCGGCCCGCAACACATGGAGCGCTTCGGTCCCATATGGCATCACGCCAAACTCTTGGCCCGCCTCAAACAGCGCATCCCAGAACGCCTGCCCCTCGCTGGCCTTAACAGCAATTTCATACGACAGCTCACCCGAGAACGAGATGCGATAAGCGCGGCACTCAAACCCACCGATCCTACCATCAGCCCACTGCATGAATGGCAAAGCATCCGCACTGACATCCATGCCGCCCAGTTTTTCCAGCACTTTGCGGGCATTGGGGCCAACAACCGCGATCTGTGCGTATTGTTCGGTGACATTGGCCACGTAGACGTCCCAATCCCACCATTCGGTCTGCAACCATTCTTCCATGTGCGCGTGGACGCTGTCTGCACCGCCCGTTGTGGTGTGGCACAACCATCTGTCATCGCTGATCCGTGCAACTACGCCGTCATCGCTCAAGAACCCTTGTTCGGTGCACATCAACCCGTAGCGGCATTTACCGACAGGCAGCGTCGACATCATGTTTGTATACATCATATCGAGGAACTTGCCCGCGTCCGGCCCACTAACCACCAACTTACCCAAGGTAGAAGCATCTAGCAGCCCAAGGTTCTCGCGAGTGTTTTTGACCTCACGGTTCACGGCGTCCTCGATGCTTTCGTCGGCGTTTTGGTATGTGTAAACACGACGCCACTGGCCGACTGGTTCCCAATAGGCACCATTGGCATCCGACCATTCATGGACCGGCGTCTTGCGCAGAGGTTGGAACAAATCGCCACTGGCTTCGCCGCCAATGGATCCTAAAGAAATCGGTGTATACGGCGGGCGGAATGTTGTTGTTCCGGTCGCAGGAATAGGTTGACCCAACGCATCAGAAAGAACCGCCAAGCCATTGATGTTACTTAGCTTACCTTGATCGGTCGCCATCCCCAATGTGGTATAACGCTTGGTGTGCTCGACGCTTTCATAACCTTCTTGGGCGGCCAATTGAACGTCGCTGACTTTCACATCGTTTTGATAGTCCAGCCACATCTTGCTGCGCAGCTTATAGCTTGCGCCTTGTGGCATCATCCAGACCGGCGCCATTGGTGCCTCATCAGCGGCGTCCCCGACGGGTGCGGCGCCCGCGCGACGTTTGTGGCCTGTTGCGGCAGCCGCTTGGACACCCGCCAGATGGCCATTGGCCACACAATCACGGGTCGTCATTTCGCCATGGGCGATGCCAGCCGTGCTGACAAACCCTTTACCGTCCGCCCCCAATGGTGGGCGGTCAGGATCAGGGCGGAAATGGCTTTGCGCCTCGTCCCAGATCAGTTTTCCGCCACAGTGGGACCACAGGTGCACGACAGGTGACCAACCGCCCGACATTGCGACAGCTTCGCAGGCGATTTCCTCAAGCACAGTGCCTTCACCAGCTTGCGAACAAATGCTTACGCCCTCAACCCGTTTACCGCCCTTCACAAATGCGATGCCCTTACCGAACAGCACACGGATACCAAGGCTTTGCGCCTTATCGGCCAAAGGCCCCGCCGCGTCACGCGCATCGACGATCGCAGGAACAGTCAATCCAGCCCGAACACAAGCAATCGCAGTGCGGTAGGCGTCGTCGTTGTTCGTGACGACAACAGTGCGATCCCCGACGGATGCACCGTAATTCACCACGTAGTCACGCAGCGCGCTGGCCAGCATCACACCGGGCACGTCATTTCCGGCCATGCTCAGTGGGCGCTCAATTGCGCCCGTTGCTGTAACGATCTGTTTGGCACGCACGCGCCAAAGACGATGCCTTGGACCGGATTTATCGGCCGTGTGGTCTGTCAAACGTTCATAAGCCAAAGCATAGCCATGATCGTAAACCCCCGCCCCCATGCAACGTGAAACACAGGTAACATTATTCATGTCTTCAAGGGCTTGCAGGGCATTCTTCACCCACTCATCCGCATCAAGACCATCAATCTCAGCACCATCTACAGGCGCACGACCACCCCAATGGGACGTCTGTTCAACCAACAAGACGCGCGCTCCAGCACGGCCCGCCGCCAGCGCCGCTGACAATCCAGCCACACCGCCACCAACAACCATCACATCCACATGGGCGTAGAAATGTTCGTAAGTATCCACGTCACGCTCTTTGGGGGCTTTGCCGAGACCCGCTGCACGGCGAATGATCGGTTCATAGACGTGTTTCCACAGCGGGCGTGGATGAATGAACATCTTGTAGTAAAAGCCAGCTGGCATGAACCGCCCCAACTTTGCGTTCACAGCACCCACATCGAATTCCAAGGACGGCCAGTGGTTCTGGGACGTAGCCGTCAGCCCGTCAAACAGCTCTTGGGTTGTGACGCGTTGGTTTGGTTCAAACCGACCGTCGCTGCCCAGATTGACCAAGGCATTGGGTTCCTCTGCACCACTGGCGACAATTCCACGCGGACGGTGATATTTGAACGAGCGTCCCACCATCACCTGATCGTTCGCCAAAAGCGCGGACGCCAAGGTGTCTCCCTCGAACCCGTGCATCTGCTTACCGTTGAACTGGAAGGAAATCTTTTTGGAGCGGTCAATCAGCCGCCCTTCTCTGGCCAAACGTGTGCTCATGAGAAATTCCTCCAAGACCAGCCCGGTCGTTTATCCTTGATCCGTTCAACGATGTATTTTGGTGGTGCAAGGGTTTGTGCGGGATAGGTGCCGAACACCTCAAGCGTCATGGTGCAGCGCGCCGCATGGAACCACTTGCCGCAGCCTGCCGAATGACGCCAGCGCTCCAGATGCACCCCCTTGGGGTTTTCGCGCACAAACAGATAGCCCTCGAAATCTTCTTCCGAACTGTCTGGGCCAAAGCGTTTCAGATGCGCTTCACCGCCTGCGTGCAGTTCAGTTTCATCGGCTTGGACGCCGCAATACGGGCATTCTAGGATCAGCATGGGGAAACCTCCGACGTGAAGGCCGTTGCGCCCCCACGATTGATGTTGAGGGTACGCAAGACGAAGGGCGCAGCCACATGGGCGCGCCCTCGGTTCATGAGTGGTGTTGGTTGAGTGCTATTCGCTTGGCGTTGCGACCGCTGCTGGTGCGTTGTCGTTAGGCACAGGTGCTGCAGAGCCACCAAAGACGGCGTAAAGCACGCTAAGCACGATAACAGCCCCGACCAGCATAAAGCCAAGCCCGCCCATGCCGGACCCTTCTTTGATCGGGACACGGTGCGTGCGGTCAGGCGCCGGTTTGGAAAAATCGTAGTCAGCCATGTGAAGTCCTCCTGTTTGGATGAGGACAGAATGGCGGGATTTACGTGCGTTGGAATATGAGCGGAAAACGCCGGAGCGTTTGGGCGGGAGGTGGCCTGAAGCCCTGCCTTGCATGGGCCAAAGTCTGCCACTACCTTAGGTGTATGACAGCAAATCAGATCATAATCCCACTGGCCCTGCTGTTTCTTGCAGCTTGGGTCGTTTTTTTGGCCGTCCAAAGTCGTCGCATCACACGGGCCAATGCCCAACGTGAACACCGGCCGAACGCGCCAAACACTGGCGTTGATAAGGCCGATATCGCCAGAAGCGCGATGTCGGGCATGATGGGAAACGACAGATAGCATCAATGCGCCACCCCCGCGGCAACGCTCTCATCGATGAATTTCCCTTCCCTGAACCGGTACATTGAAAACTCATCCGTAAGTGGTGACGCGCCTTTCGCCATCAGTTCTGCCATCGCAAAGCCAGACCCCGGAATGGCCTTGAACCCGCCAGTGCCCCAGCCGCAGTTCACAAACACGCCCTCGACAGGGGTTTTGGACAGGATCGGAGAGCGATCCCCAGTGACATCCACAATACCGCCCCACTGGCGCAGCATCTTTAGGCGGCTCAGGATCGGGAAGGTTTCGTTCAGGGCCCGCACGGTTTCCTCAACATGGTGGAACGACCCGCGCTGGGTGTAGTTGTTGAACCCGTCCGTGCCTCCGCCAATGACCATCTCGCCTTTGTCGGACTGGGACAGATAGCCATGCACCGTGTTCGCCATAACAACGATATCCATGCAAGGCTTGATCGGTTCTGACACCAGCGCTTGCAACGCGACGCTTTCCATCGGCAACCGGAACCCAGCCATTTCAGCCAGATGGGACGCATGGCCCGCAACGACCATACCGAGCTTATCGCAATCAATCGCGCCCTTGGTGGTATCGACACCAACAACCTTGCCACCCTCGGATCGAACGCCCGTGACCTCGCATTGCTGGATGATGTCCATGCCCATGTCGCTACACGCACGCGCGTAGCCCCACGCCACAGCATCGTGACGCGCGGTGCCGCCGCGTGCTTGCCACAAACCACCCAAGACAGGATAACGCGGCCCTTCGATGTTCATGATCGGGCAGAGCTCTTTGACCCTCGCCGGTGTGATCCATTCGGTGGTCACCCCCTGCAACGCATTGGCGTGGGCCGTGCGTTGATAGCCGCGCACCTCGTGGTGGGTTTGGGCGAGCATGATAACGCCACGCGGGCTGAACATGACGTTGTAGTTCAAATCCTGCGACATAGTTTCATACAAGGACCGTGACTTTTCGTAGATCGCGGCGGATGGGTCTTGCAGGTAGTTGGAGCGGATGATGGTCGTGTTGCGCCCCGTGTTGCCGCCGCCAAGCCACCCCTTTTCGATGATCGCCACATTGGTGATGCCGTAGTGTTTACCTAGGTGCCACGCTGTCGCCAGCCCGTGACCGCCTGCGCCAACGATAATTACATCGTATTTCTTCTTTGGTGTCGGGTTGCGCCAATGGCGTTCCCAGCCGCTGTGATAGCGTGCGGCCTCTCGTGCGATGGCAAAAGCTGAAAAACGGCGCATGGCTGATCCCCGATCCCTTAGGTGCTGACTTTGGTTTTGGGCCTTTTGTCGAAAAATAGGATACTCAGCGCGGCATTTAAACGCGTTTTTCCGACACGCGGCGCAAACGTCGCATCTAAAGATGCAGTTGGTGCTTTTGCGGCGGCGAATTAATCATTACATCAGTGCCATGACAGGTGAATGGATCATTTTCGGGCTAATCTGTGCAGCACTTCTGGCGCTGGCTGTTTTGGCAATGTTTGGACCTATGTGGCGCGCGCGTCTTCGGGACGCGGAGGGCAAGGTTGATACGGATATCGATATCTACCGCGACCAATTGCGCGAAGTGGATCGTGACCTAGAACGCGGTGTCCTTGACGAGGGCGAAGCAGCCCGCACCCGTACCGAAATTTCCCGCCGCCTTTTGGCTGCAGATGCTGGCGCGCGCAGCGTGGCACAAGATGCACCACGCACCGCCAGCCGCACGGTTGCGGCTGTGCTGAGCATCGGGTTGATTGCTGCGGCTGCTGGTCTGTACCTCTCGCTTGGGGCTTTTGGCTATGGTGACGTGCCCCGCGCTGTGCGCCTCGCTGCATCAGAAGAACGCCGCGCAGAACGCCCTCTTCAGCTTGAGGCCGAAGCCGCGAACCCGCAACTGGACGCCATCACACAAGCCGAGCCCGAAACCGCGGAAATCCTGCAAGCGCTGCGCGGTGCCACCTTTGAGCGCCCCGACGACATTCAAGGCTGGGCTTACCTCGCACAGGTCGAAGCCAGCGTCGGCAACATGCAACGTGCCGCCCGCGCACAAGAACGCACCATTTCAATGCTGGGCGACACCGCCACAAACGAAGACTACGTCCGCCTGTTGGATTTCCTTGTCATCGGCACGCGGGGCTATGTCTCTCCGGAGGCGGAGACGATTGCGCTGACGGTTCTGCGCCGTGACCCGACCAACCTACCTGCACTTTATTACGCAGGCCTGATGTATGCCCAGAACGACCGCCCCGATCGTGCCTTTGATTTGTGGCGCCGTGTGGTTGAAAACGGGGATCAATCCATCTTTCATTGGCGCCTTGCCGCGAGCCAGATCGAAGATGTCGCCGCGCAATTGGCCATTGATTATGCGCTACCCGATCAGCGCGGACCATCGGCTGAGGACCTTGAAGCCGCCGAAGATATGGCCCCCGAAGATCGCCAAGCGATGATCCAAGGCATGGTCAGCCAGTTGGCTGATCGCCTTGCAAGCGAAGGCGGCCCGCCTCAAGATTGGGCACGGTTGATTTCGTCTCTCATGGTGTTGGGTGAAGAAGAGACCGCTCGCACGATCTTGGCAGAAGCCGAACTCGCGTTTGGCGGGGATGTGCAGGCGGTAGCCATCGTGCGCGCCGCCGCCGCTGAGGCAGGCTTGATCGAATGATCTTTGAAGACCCCATCGAATTCGCCGCCGCCCTGCCCAGCTATGCGCCCCTTACGGGCTTGGACCTTGGCACAAAGACAATTGGCGTTGCCGTGTCTGATGCGGGGCACATGATCGCAACGCCATTGGAGACGATCAAGCGCACCAAATTTCAAGCGGATGCGGCGGCCTTGCAGAAGATCATCGAACACCGTCAAATTGCGGGTATCGTGCTTGGCTTGCCCCGCAATATGGATGGTTCCGAGGGGCCGCGCGCGCAATCCACACGCGCTTTTGCCCGTAACCTGACGAAGCTGATAGACTTGCCGATCACCTATTGGGATGAACGACTGTCCACGGTTATGGCTGAACGCGCCCTTCTTGAGGCGGATACATCCCGTAAACGCCGCGCCGAAGTGATCGACCATGTCGCGGCGGGTGTGATCCTTCAGGGGCTGCTGGACCGCCTTCGCAACCTCAAAAACGCATCATGAGCGAAGATCCCAACACCGACCACATCTGGCAGCGCGACGAAATCGAAAGCCCCTGCATCAAGATTTGCGTTGTGGAGCCCACGTCGCGGTTGTGCACGGGATGCCTGCGCAGCATTGAAGAAATCGGCGCTTGGTCTCAGCTGTCTACGGATGCGCGACGAGCGGTGATGGAAGAACTGCCAAATCGCACGAAACTGATCACCAAACGCCGTGGTGGTCGTGCGGCACGCCTGAAACGTTAACCGATCAGCACTTTGCGCAGCATGTTGAGCGCAACCAGAATCAGGAACACCCCGAACACCCGCTTAAGCGGTTTCGGGTCCATCTTGTGGGCCAGTGCAGCCCCCCATGGGGCCGTGATCAAAGTCATGCAGACAACGACAGCGAAAGCGCCGAAGTTAACGGCCCCGACCGTTAGAGGCGGTGCGACATCAATATCTGCAAACAAGAACCCGATAACGGCAGGCAGCGCAATAATCACACCATACCCGCTTGCGGTGGCGACAGCGCGGTGAATGGGCACTCCAAACAGCGTCATCGTAGGAACCCCAAACGATCCCCCCCCGATGCCCATCAACACCGATAAGAAACCGATAACGGGCGATCCGATGGTGCGAAAAAGGCCGCGCGGCATCTCATCGCCCAGACGCCATTCCGATTTTCCAAAGGCCATGTAGATACCAATGCAAATCCCAAGCCCTCCAAACAAGGCTTGCAACACGACAGAGCGCAGCTGGGTGGCAACCATCACACCGATGATCGCACCAATGACAATTCCAACACCCCACCCCCGCAAGATACCCCATTCAACCGCACCTTTTTTATTGTGCGAGTTCAATGATCTAAGAGATGTCACGATAATCGTCGCCAAAGAGGTCGCCAAGCAAACTTGCATCAGCTGCGGGCTGTCATAGCCCAGCGCGCTGAAGGCATAAAAGAACGCGGGCACAAGAACGATACCGCCCCCGACACCGAGCAAGCCAGCCAAAACGCCAGCAAAAGCCCCGATCACCATAAGCAACCCGATGAGCGGTAGAAGGACAGACATTTCAGGCATAGTAGGCTCCGGTTTAGGTGTGCGTTAGCTTTGCCCTGAAAACAGCGGCGCGACAACCATTAGGCTGCGGCTTGCTCCATAGCGGCCAATGCATCTTCGACAACGCTCCACCCTGCTCCGGCACGGTAGGCATGTTCTGACAGGTGGCGTCGCCATTGGCGCGATCCGGGCTGTCCGGCAAACAGGCCTAACATATGGCGCGTGACATGGGCCAGCTTGCCCCCACCTTTGGATTGATCCGCGACATGGGCTTCGATGTAGTCGCGCATTTGCAGCACTACATCCACAGGGTCTGGGCCCAAGGCCTCACCCCAGATCTCGGCATCCGCCGCGCGCAAGATGTCTGTCGGGTTGTGATAAGCCGCACGGCCAATCATCACGCCATCCAATCCGCCGTCCAAAAGGGTCTTTGCGTGTTCCAAGCTTGCGATACCGCCGTTGATTGAGATGTGCAGATGCGGAAACAGCTGCTTCATCTCAAACACCAGATCATGATCCAGTGGTGGAATGTCCCTGTTTTCTTTTGGTGAGAGTCCTTGCAACCACGCTTTGCGGGCATGGATCGTGACGCGTTCGACCCCCGCAGCAACGATCTGCGCCAAGAACTCGGGCAGCACTTCTGCGGGGTCTTGGTCATCCACACCAATCCGGCATTTCACTGTCACTTCTGCGGGTTGGGCCGCAATCATGGCGCGGCAACAGTCGGCGACCAGTGCGGGTTGGGTCATCAGAACAGCCCCAAACGCCCCCGATTGCACACGATCAGACGGGCAACCGCAATTCAGATTGATCTCTGGGTAACCCTCTTCCGCGCCCATCACAGCAGCCTTAGCCAATTCAACCGGATCAGAGCCGCCCAACTGCAAGGCAACGGGCTGTTCGCTTGGGTCAAAACGCAACAAATGCCGCGCATCACCACGGACCAACGCAGGCGAAGTGACCATTTCCGTATATAGCAACGCACGCTTGGACAGCAGACGGTGCAGATACCGGCAATGGCGGTCTGTCCAGTCCATCATCGGTGCAACGCTTAAACGGGCGGCTGAATGCAAAAGGTGTGGGTTCGAATAGGTCATGGGCGGGCATATAGGGCGTGACGCGCCTGCTGTCATCCCTTGACGCGCCTTACGCGCGAGGCCACCAAAGACGAATGACACATTCATTGCTGACCCAAACCCAGATCGACGCTTACCAACGGGACGGCGTTGTCCTGATCAAAGGCTTGTTTGCCGATCACGTAGATACATTGCGCGCAGGCGTTGATCGCAACATGGCAGAGCCCGGCCCCTACGCCGCCGAAAACCTGCATGACCACGAAAAGGGTCGCTTTTTCGATGATTACTGCAATTGGCAGCGTATCCCCGAATTTGAAGCCGTCATTCGCAACAGCCCCGCTGCTCAGGTCGCGGCTGATCTTATGCAAAGCCAGACCGTTCAACTGTTTCATGACCATGTGCTGGTGAAGGAACCGGGAACGAGCAAACCGACCCCTTGGCACACGGATGGTCCCTACTATTTTGTCGAAGGTCAGCAGACTGTCAGCTTCTGGTCCCCCCTTGATCCGGTGACCGATGCATCGCTACGTTGTGTTGCGGGATCGCACCTTTGGCCTAAGCCCGTGTTGCCGACACGCTGGCTCGCCGAAACCGCGTTTTTTCCGAACGAGGACGACTATATGCCCGTGCCGGACCCTGACGCCGAAAGTATGGATATTCGGGAATGGAGCATGGAGCCCGGCGATGCAGTGGCGTTCAACTACAACATCCTGCACGGCGCACGCGGCAATGAAACCACCAGCCGCCGCCGCGCGTTCTCTCTGCGTTTGCTGGGCGATGACGCCCGTTACACCGAACGCCCCGGCCCATCGTCACCACCCTTTCCGGGGCATGACATGGTTCAGGGACAGCGACTAAGGGACGATTGGTTTCCGGTAATCTACAACCGTTAATTACTTTCTACGTTGCTGCCGCAGCGAATGTCTGCTTGGAGCCCTTCTTGACCGATGCTGCGCCTTGTCTGAATGTCAGCTCTTGCTAGAATGTTACTGCCGGAACTGAGTTGTCGCCGACGCTCTCATCGTCAATCGGGTGGAGAATGCTAATGCACGCCGACTATTTCATCGACCAATTGCGCGTCCTCGCCGCTCTGGAAAGCAATCCGCCAACTGAACGAACTTTGGCCGCATTCAAGTCAGTTGCACGTGAAGACTTTGCGGGCAAAGGACCGTGGAAAGTGCGCTCGGCGCTTGCCGATGTCACATTGCCGCCGAGACCAACGCCGGACGCTGATCCGAAGTGGCTCTACCATAGCGTCCTTGTTGTTCTGGATGAAAACAAAGGCATCAACATCGGCGACCCAAGCCTTTGGGTCGGTCTTTTGGCCCGTGCTGATGTTCAACCCGGAGCACGCATCCTACAAGTCGGCGCTGGCGTCGGATATTACACCGCCATATTGAGTGAACTTGTGGGGCCAAATGGCCAAGTCATTGCTTATGAAGTTGAGAAAGAGCTTGCAGATCGTGCGGCAGCAAACCTGTCGCCCTATGACAACGTGGAAGTACGTTATGGCAACGCCGCGACTGATCTGACAGGCACTGACACATTTGACCTTGTTGTGTCATTTGCCGGGGTCACTCACGTTCCGTCCATATGGACCGCACGGCTTGCGCCCAACGCGCGCCTGCTGCTGCCGCTCACCGGGGAAGATTGGTGGGGTGCGATGATTTTGGCAGAACAATCTGACGAAGGTTTCTGTGCCGTCACTTTGGGGCGATGTGGGTTTTATCCTTGTACGGGTGCCAGACGAGATGATCTTGCGGCTCAAGTCTCAGCATTGTTTTCCAAGCCTGAACACTTACGAGATTGGCGTTTGCGGATCATCGGACAGGGTGACGACGCCCGCGTAGAGGCAGAGGCGGCATAACTGGAACTTTCACCGAAAGTCGACCTTCAAGCTGTGGACTGCAACGACAGTAAAGGCCGCAGAGCGGTCATCTGTAACGCTTCAAGACGCGCTCAAGTAGATGCACATGCGGCGAATGGCGGCTTTGAGCCCTCCTTGACCGATGCTGCGCAGTGCATGAATGACCACAATTGCGCAAAATCGTCACTCGGTATGGTCCGATGTGGAGTCGCACAATGTCAAAGAGTATGTCGGAATTGGGCATGCTTATTTTCAGAACTCTGCTACGCTTTACTCTATGAGAACTTTGCTAAACCCCCGCTTACCCTTGAATGATTTAATTAATGTACCTTGGCCAAGTGACGCCGTCGAGCGGCCCCAAGCCTTGCTAAACAGGTGCCCGTCGGCCGCACGAACGCTCCTGACAAGCGCACCTGCACTTGCCGAAAAAGCTGGTGTGGCGCGTGTGATGCTGAAGGACGAGCGCGGACGTATGGGGCTGGGAAGCTTTAAGGCATTGGGGGCGGCGTATGTGATTGCGCGGGATGCGGAAACAGGATCGGCAAAAGGGCAAACCTATGTCACTGCAAGTGCCGGCAACCACGGCTTGTCGGTTGCTGCTGGTGCTACTGCGTTTGGCGCGAGTGCTGTGATTTATCTAGCCGAAACTGTGCCGAAGGCGTTCGCGGATCGCTTGACCGCAATCGGTGCGAAAGTCGTCTGGCATGGCACCACATATGAAGACGCCATGGCAGGCGCACAGGATGCGGCATCAACCCATGGGTGGGTTTTGCTCTCGGACAGTTCTTGGGCTGGCTATATGGATCGCCCACATACCTTGATGGAAGGGTACTTGGTGTTGATGGCCGAGGCGGCAGAGCAGATTGGTACGCCGCCCACTCATATTTTTCTGCAAGCGGGTGTTGGCGGCCTTGCTGCGGCATGTGCGGTTTATGCGCGAAAGGTTTGGGGTGCTGAACCAAAGATCATCGTTGTCGAACCAGACGCAGCACCAGCAATTCACGCATCGATAAAAGCAGGGCGACCGCAAGTTACCAACGGCCCTGTATCTGAGATGGGTCGCTTAGATTGCAAGACACCATCCTTAATCGCACTCAAAGGACTTGCCCGTGATGCGGATGCCTTCATGCTGATCACGGAAGACGAAGGACAAGCGGGGCATGTGGCTGCTACACAGGCCGGGTTCACCTCAACCGCATCGGGTGCGGCGGGTATCGCGGGATTACTTGTGGCGGGCGATGCCTTGGGACTGGATGAGACATCCCATGTGTTGTGCATATTGAGCGAAGCCGCCACATGATCCAAACGCGGGGATTTGCGATGCCAGAGTTTGCACATCGACTTGCGAAAGCACAGGCCTTGATGAAAAAGGCAGACCTTTCCGCGCTATTGCTCACGACAGAGCCAGATGTGCGCTACTTCACCGGTTTTTTGACACGTTTTTGGGAAAGCCCGACACGGCCTTGGTTTGTTGTGATCCCAGCGCAAGGCCAGCCAATCGCCGTTATACCGGCGATCGGTGCGCATTTGATGGGGCAGACGTGGATAACGGACGTCCGGACCTGGCGCGCGCCTAACTACGATGACGATGGCATTGGCTTGCTGGCAGACACATTGACAGAGGTAACGTCTGCTGGAGAGCGCATTGGCATTCCAGACCAGATGGAAACTCATGTGCGGATGCCATTTTCGGACCTCAACCGTTTACAGCAGAGGCTTAAGTCGCGTATGTTTGCGAGTGATGCGGCCATCGTGCGTAATATCCGCATGATCAAGTCTGACGCGGAAGTTCTAAAGATCCAAACGTCATGCGACATTGCCGAACGCGCGTTTGATCGCGTGGCGGAGATCGCGCAGGCTGGCGTCCCGCTATCGCAGATCTTTCGAAAGTTTCAGGCGCTGTGTCTTGATGAAGGGGCTGACTGGGTCGCCTATCTTGCAGGTGCAGCCGGACAGGGTGGATACGCTGATGTCATTTCACCAGCAGCAGATGATCCTTTAGAAAACGGGGATGTTCTCATGCTGGATACGGGTTTGGTCACAGACGGATACTTTTGTGATTTTGACCGTAACTTCTCGGTTGGACCTCCGTCGCAACAGGTGCAGTCGGCGCATGACACGCTTATGCGGGCCACCCAAGCAGCCTTTGATATTGCGCGCCCTGGCGCGACGATGGCGGACCTATTTTATGCGATGAATGATGTGGTGAATCCGGATGCATCCGGCTCTGATGCTGGGCGTCTGGGGCATGGTGTGGGGATGCAACTGACGGAATGGCCATCAATTATTCCAGATGATCATACGCCTTTGGCTGCGGGGATGGTCCTGACCTTGGAACCCGGCGTCGTAGTCTTTGGCGACAAAATGATGGTTCACGAGGAAAATATTGTGATCACTGTTAACACCCCACAATTCCTATCGCGTTTCCAACCTGAAAAAATGCGAGTTATTTAATGGCATTGCCCTACAAAATCATCCCAACGACATGGAAGACAATTGGATTGATCGTCTTACAAGCGGATGAGACAATAGAGGCAGACATGCGCAGGATCTTGCCAGACAATGTCAACGTTCTGGTGTCTCGGGTGCCGTCAGGCACCTCAGTCTCGACCAAGACGTTGGCAGCGATGACACAGTCGTTGACGGGTGCAGCGCAGCTATTTCCTGCGGGCATTAAATTTGATGCTGTGGCCTATGGGTGCACGTCGGGGTCTGCCGAAATTGGACGTCCCAAAATCGCCGAACTGATCCGGAAAGGTGCCACAACGGCAGCCGTGACAGAGCCGGTCTCCGCCCTGATCGCCACATGCCGGGCGCAGAACATCACACGGCTTGGCATGATCAGTCCTTATATCCGTGAAGTCTCACAAAAGCTGCGCGATGTACTGGCTGCAAATGGAATCAATGTCACAGCCTTCGCGAGTTTTGATGAACCCCTAGAGTATAATGTCGTTCGGATCGACCCATCTAGCGTGCATGATGCTGCCGCAAATCTTAAGGGAAATTTTGACGCTATATTCCTGTCATGCACAAACTTGCGTACGCTTGATGTCCTCGACAAGATTCAGGATAAAGTTGGCAAGCCGGTGATGTCTAGCAACCAAGTTCTCGCATGGCATTTGCAAGAGCTTCTATGACAGGGCTAAATCAATGTGATGAATGCAGCGCATGAAAGGTCGATTGTCGGTGCGCAGACCGTCTGAAACGTTTGTCACCAACAATATCGCTCCTTGCCGGAAGCTTGTATTGAGAACGAACTGCGCATGTTAAGCTGCGTCGCGATGCACCAAAACCGGCCATTGGCTGCAAAGCAGCGAATGTCTTAAAAGTCCGCATTGCGGACGTTAGCCGCTGATCCCTAAAGGTCCACGGCCTGCCCCGTTTTCGCGCTTTCTTGTGCCGCGATCCCCATGGCCACGGCTTTGGCGCCATCGCTGACTGTCACCTCGACTGCACCCTGCCCGCGCACAACGGCGTTGAACCGCTGGTGTTGGTAGAACGTCGATCCGTTGTGATCGCCTGCTTCCAGAAGCGTCGGATCAACGGGAATTTCGACCAAAGTCGGCCCTTTGGGCGCGCGCGGGCTGACAATCAATTGCGGTATCGGCGCAGGGCCAAGATCGGTAGGCCAGAACCGCCCTGGTCCCGGAACGCGGCATTCGATCTTACCCTTTGGCCCAACGGCGCTGATTTCTTCTTGGTACTGCGCGCCCTCGGCGAACATGCAAAGCTCAAGCATCGCGCGGCTGCCATTGTCGAAATCAACAATCACATAGCCGTTGTCCCAAATGTCAGGGACACGTCCATCATAAGTCTCGTCTTTGTGGTTCAGTGTCTGCCCCGCACTGGCCATGACCCGCACAGGTTCTGCCTTCAAGATCAAACGCATAAGGTCAAAGAAGTGGCAACATTTTTCAACCAAAGTGCCGCCTGTGTTTTCGTTGAACCGGTTCCAGTCGCCGATCTTGGGCAAGAACGGAAAGCGGTGTTCGCGGATCGTGAGCATCGCGATCCCGCCTGTCGCAGATTCGGCTTGTTCAATCAGCGCCGCAACGGGTGGCATGTAGCGGTATTCCATCGCGATCCAAACGGGATGGGGATACTCCTCAAAAAGAGAAATGAGCTCTGCTTTGTCTGACGGATCGGTATAGAGGGGTTTTTCACACAGGATGGGCAATGGGCGCGTCGCAACGATTTGGCGCAACTGTTCGGCGTGAATGTGGTTCGGGCTAACGATCACAACAGCATCCAAATCCGCATGTGCCAGCAGGTCCTCAAGCGTATCTGCAATATGGGCTGGTGCGGCCCCGCAATGACCTGCCAGTTCGGCGGCGGCTTCGGCCAGTTCGCGCACAGGATCAAAAACAACCGACACACGGCCGTGGGGCAGCAATGCGATATTTTGGATGTGCTCGTGGGCCATCATACCGCAGCCAATAATTCCGTAGTTCACCATGTCCATCGAGGTCAGTTCTTTCCTAGTCTTGAGACGTAATTGATTTCGCTTGGATCAAACCAAGTTCGAGAAAATTCTACGATCCGTCCGGCGTGATTTCGGCCAATTCGTTCGATATATCCGGCCATCTCTCCGGCGGACAGCCCGAACCGTGGGTCAACCCAATCCGGTGTCGCATCGACGTTGATATGATCTTGCGCGCTGGTGATGACGACGCCCAGAACGCTTGAATAATAATGATACAGGCTTTCTGAAACTGCACTTTCATCAACATGATCCGTCACCGCACCATCCAGCCAGATTTCTTCCATCGCGGCGGGTACGGCGTCCATAAACCGCAAGCGGCGAAACCTGAACCCGTTGGGGTCTTGGAACGATGCCTCACTTGGCGCTGCCATATGATCAATCGACAGCACCTCAGCCGTTGGCAAACCGCCGCCCTGCTTTCGTTCGATCCGCAAGAAGCGATAGATCGCAGGCACATCGCCACGTGCGCGCACATAATTGCCAGACCCCTGCACCCGTTCCAGAAGCTTCTTCTCCTCCAAAACCTCCAAGGCGTGGCGCAGGGTTCCCACTGCGATGCCCAAGCTGTCGGCCATCTCTCGTTCTGGCGGCAAACGTGCGCCATCGGCCAAACGACCGGCCGCGATATCCCGCACAAGCATTTCGGAAATTTGCACGTATTTTGGCAGCGCTGTGGGACGTTCACGGTCTGTCATGTTCGCCTCCCTATTACAGCGATCCAAAATTGATACAGGATTGATACACAGCAAGTAGAGTGCTACGCAAGGCCCCAGAACTTATCTCACGAGGAGGGAATCATGACAGTCGTACCTGTAACATCCGCCGACCTAACAGCATCCGAAGTTAGCTGGTTTTCCGCTTTGTGTTCAGATGATTACGCCTACCTCGGTGTACCAGATGGCGCGTTGCGTTCGTCATGGGAACACTGCCGCGACATCGTGCTTGAGGCCGAAAAGCAAGGCTTTCGCAATGTGTTGGCGCCGTCCAGCTACCAAGTTGGTCAGGACACGCTAAGTTTCGTCGCGGGCATGGCGCCCCTCACCGAGAAAATCAACATGCTCGCAGCGATCCGCTGCGGTGAAATGCAGCCGATCATGCTGGCCCGCACTGTCGCCACCCTTGATCACATGATGAAGGGTCGCCTGACGCTCAACGTCATCTCATCGGATTTCCCCGGCGAAGTGGCCGAAAGCGGATTTCGGTATCAGCGCTCTCGCGAGGTCGTGCAAATCCTCAAACAGGCGTGGACGCAGGACGAAATCAACCACGACGGCGAAGTCTACCAATTCAAAGGCGTGCCAACCGCCCCAGCGACGCCGTATCAAACAGGCGGTCCATTGTTGTATTTTGGCGGCTACTCCCCCGCCGCGCTTGAGCTGTGTGGTGAACACTGCGACGTCTACCTGATGTGGCCAGAACCGGAAGAAAACCTTGCCCAGCGAATGAAAGACGTCAATGCAGTCGCCGAACGCTACAACCGCACGCTGGATTACGGGCTGCGCGTCCATATGATCGTGCGCGACACAGAGGCAGAGGCCCGCGAATACGCCGACCATCTGGTCAGCAAGCTGGATGATGAATACGGTAAGCTGATCCGCGATCGCGCACATGACAGCATATCGCTTGGTGTCTCGCACCAAGCTAAGGCACGGGAACTGGCCGATAAATTCGGCTACGTTGAACCAAACCTTTGGACCGGTGTTGGTCGCGCGCGTTCTGGCTGTGGTGCGGCGCTGGTTGGGTCCGCCGACCAAGTGCTGTCCAAAATCGAAAACTACCGCAAGATGGGCATCCGTTCGTTCATCTTCTCGGGCTACCCGCACATCGACGAAGCCAAATACTTCGGTAAATTGGTCATGCCAGAGCTTGAAACCTGCTCTCTTCCCCATGCATATGGCCGCGTGCCAAGTGACACCCCTGCAACCCCTCTCGGAAATGGACCTCGCATCTAATGGAACGTGTTAACCTAACAAAAGACCTCTCACTTTCTCGTATGGTTTACGGCATGTGGCGGCTTGGCGATGTGGACGACACATCCCCCAAAACCGTTCAAGCCAAGATCGAGGCCTGCCTTCAGCAAGGCATCACGACGATGGACCAAGCCGACATCTACGGCGGTTACATGGCCGAGGAAATCATGGGCGCGGGCCTGACCCAGTCCATTAAGGACCAGATCGAAGTTGTCACCAAATGCGATATCCTGATCCCAGCGGGTCGTTATGAAAACGCACCTGGCAAATACTATGACACCAGCCGCGAACATATCCTCGCGTCTGTTGACCATTCTTTGCGGCTGATGGGGCTCGATAAGATCGATGTTTTGTTGATCCACCGCCCCGATCCGCTGATGGATCACCATGAAACGGGTGCAGCACTGGATGAGGTTGTTGCATCGGGCAAAGTGCGCGCCGTGGGTGTGTCCAACTTCAAACTGCATGACTGGACGCTTTTGCAATCGGCGATGAAAACACAGCTGGTCACCAACCAGATCGAAGTGTCCCTCTCGGCCCATGACGCCCTGACCAATGGTGACCTCGCGTTTCTGCAAGAACGCAGCATCGCGCCGATGGCGTGGTCTCCGCTGGGCGGCGGAGCGTTGATGACTGAGAACAATGCCCTTGGCCGTGTGATGGATGACGTCGCCGGCGAAAATGGCGTGGATCGCGCGGCCGTTGCCGTTGCATGGTTGCTTGCGCACCCGTCCAAAATCATGCCCGTAATGGGAACCAATAACTTGAGCCGTATCAGAGGCTTCTCTGATGCTTTTAAAGTAGACATGAGCCGCACAACTTGGTTCAAACTCTACGAAGCAGCACTCGGTCATGAGGTTGCTTAAGTGACCCCGTTCGACCCTGTTCAGGATCAACGTGCGTTTCGCACGGCCCTTGGCGCCTATGCCACGGGTGTGACTGTCGTGACGGTGCCGTCTGCGGACGGCCCGATCGGCATCACAGCCAATAGCTTTGCTTCGGTCTCGCTCGATCCGCCTTTGGTGCTGTGGTCCCCTGCCAAGGGGTCCAAACGGTTCGACTATTTCTCGGGCGCGCCGCATTTTGCGATCCATGTGTTGGACAGCCATCAACAGGAATGTTGCAACGATTTCACCAAGGACCGGTCTGCGTTCTCAACACTGGACTGGGAAACCGGTGACCACGATGTGCCCTTGATCAACGGATGTCTGGCGCGGTTCGAATGCACGCTAGAAGCAGAGCATGACGCCGGAGATCATGTGATCCTGATTGGTCGCGTGACGCGGGCGCAATCTCGTGACGGGTTGCCGCTGCTGTTTCAGGCCGGGCGGTTCGTGTCCCTAAAGGGGTAGTAAAACGGGCACCCTTTGGGGGTGCCCGCCCTTACAAGATCACTTAAGCAAACACGGATTGCGCGTCGGCGTAACCAGTTGCTGCCGTCAAAGTAGCAAGCAAGCTTTCAGCCGCGTCATCATCGCTGTCCTCAAGGGCTTCAAACAAGCCTTCCAACATGGATTGCGCATCCATGCCGCTTGTTTCCGCGCCCATTTGACCGCCGCCATCGGACGGCGGGGGTGGTGGCGGCGGGCGATCACCCTGCCCGCTTTCTTGGACGTCCGTCATGCCGGATGCGCTACCGGTGGAGGTCCCCTCCTCGGGCGGCGGTGGCGGCGGCGGGGGCGCCTGCCCGACACCCATCTGTTGCATCATGCTGGTGGTCTGGGTTGAGATACTGTTCATCATAGGCTTACTCCTTACTAAGCAAACCCCGATTAACGACCACTGCTTAGCAAGGCCTTAAGCGATAAAATTAGCTGCAAATAGAATGGTCTCGGACGAAGCGAAACGGTTGATACATCTATTTTCTAGGCGTCTTGCGGTAAAACCGCGCGTTTGCCTGCACGAAGTCTTCCAGCATTTTACCAAGCCCCCCTAACTGGCGGCCCTTCAGATATAGATACCCCGAAAACGCACCGATTGCG
This sequence comes from Octadecabacter sp. B2R22, assembly GCF_018861045.1. Lineage (GTDB taxonomy): Bacteria > Pseudomonadota > Alphaproteobacteria > Rhodobacterales > Rhodobacteraceae > Octadecabacter. The sequence continues at coordinate 435,503 of NZ_JAHKQJ010000007.1, read as the reverse complement.
GCCCCAATGGCGTCCACAATCAGGTCCTGCATTGTGTCGTCGAGACCGGATTTTTGCATGTTCATACCAAAGAGTGAGTCCATCGAATATTCAAACACTTCCCAAAGGCCACCAAGGGACATACCGACGCAAAACGCCAGCGTCGCAAGCGCCCATGCAGGGGCCGCGTAACGGTCGCCCTCAAACAGCATAAAAATCAACAAGAACCCCATCGCCCCAAAGCTCAGGGCGGACATGAAGTGCAGCGCAACATCCCACCACCAGAACTTTTCGTAAAAGTCCCCGACCTCGCCCAAGAACAGCGTTGCAAAGATGAAAACGACGATTGAGGCCAACACAGTGCGCGGCAAGGAAACCCCGAAGAAACGCGCGAACCTGCTTGGCAGGAACGTCAGACCTAAGGTGACAGAGGCCACAAAGATTGCAGGAAAGTTTTGTGTCATGACACCGGTCACGACTTCCATGCCCAGCACCGCTTGAATGGCTAATACGACAAAATTCGGAGTTGATTTGGCCATGGCCCTACTTTTCTGCCAGCTTAACCCCAATATAAACGTTATGAGACCAGACGCACCCCTTAGATTGGCAAGCTATAACATCCGTGCAGGGCTCGGCATGGACCTGCGCCGCGATCCAATGAGGGTCCTGGATGCGATTGCGTCGTTTGATGCTGATATCGTCGCTCTGCAAGAGGCCGATTTTCGCACAGGCAAACGCCCAACCGCCCTACCGCGTGATGCAATCGCGCAGCGCACGTCACTTGTGCCGCTCCCCGTTGCTGAAAATGGTGTAAGCTTGGGCTGGCATGGAATTGCCCTGCTTGCGCGGCCTGATCTGGTTGCACAGCAGGTGCACCGATACCCGTTGCCGGGGTTAGAACCCCGCGGCGCTGTCGCCGTTGACCTGCCCGATCTGCGCATCGTTGGGGTTCACCTTGGGTTGCTGCGCCATTCACGCCGTGCACAACTGGATCACATCCGCGAAGAGCTGGACGCCCTACCAGAACGGCCCACCGTGATCTTGGGTGACTTTAACGAATGGTCCCGCAAAGTCGGGCTGGGACGACTTGCACGGCGCTATACCATCCTGACACCGGGGCGCACGTTTCCTGCCAGCTTGCCGCTTGGCGCATTGGACCGCGTTGCCCATTGCCACCGCCTGTCAGTCCGGATGCTTGATATTCCGCAAAAGGCAAAGGGCAGACACGCGTCAGACCACCTGCCGATTTTGGCAGAGGTCGAACGCCGCGAGGTTGCTTAGGCAGGCTAGATTATCGGGCGGCTGTTCTTTGCATGACGTTCGATCAGTTTTGCCGCCCGTCTGCCCCGAACAAACCCGCGTGCCGGACGCGACATCTTCGTTGCATCCCCAAGGTCGTCGACAGGCAGATCAAGGATCAAACCGATCTCGGCCAAGGCCGCGCATGGGATCGTCTCAATCGCCTGACGGCCCAAATAAAGGCTTTCAGCGGCGATGCCGTTGGCAAAAATCACCTCATGATCGCCTAACATCACATGGTAATACGTCACCGACGGTGCCGATTTATCTAGCGATACGCCCTTAATGGCCAAAAACGCCTTTGCGGGGATCAGAACCTCGGACGTCCCGAACATCCGCTGGGCAATTGCGCCACGCACCAATACGCGGTGTTGCTGTGACAGACGCAAATCGCGCGTCGGGTATCCAACACCCAGCGCGCCCGCCTGAATAAGGACAGCAGCAAGGCTGGGGCATTGCGCAACCTGATCTGCGCGCCACGTGCAACTGTAGAGCCAGCGCACTGGCTGCGCCCCGTTGTCCAAGGTCATAACAGGATCGCCGACTTTCAGATCTTCAATGGCGATATCGCCTGTCGGGGTCTCAATCCGAGACCCATCCGCAAAGCACACATTGGTTGTGCCGGGTGTGGGGGTGTCGCTCGTAAAGGTATCCGTGCCGTCACTTGCGCGCTGCAGGGATTCACCGTCGGTGTCATTGCCGAAATCCTCGCCACTGCCCACCTGTGTGGCCGTCGCCGAAAACCCTGAATAGCTGGTCGGATCATCCAAGGTATCGCCATTGAAGGTCGCTTGAACGAATTCATCACTGCTCGGATCAAAAAGGGTGACGTTGTCGCCCCCATTGTTGATGAGTGCGGTCCCACGACCTGCATCAAAGAACAAATCATCCGCGCCACCGGTCGGCAAGCTGCCTCCTGACTGGACCCCAGTGAGGACCATCGCGTGCCCTCCAGCGGTTAAAATCGTTCCGTCAGGAAACGTAAACCAATTCCCGGCGCCCGCGTCCCACAGCTCAAGCCCGGAGATATCAATCGCGCTGCCAGACGCGTTGTAAATCTCAATATACTCATCCGTGGCCGCCGCTGTGCCATTGCCATCGGTGTCAAAGTTCTGCGCACCATTCGGGTCAACGAAGATCTCGCTGATGACAATTCCACTTAATAACGTATCGGCCATGGGTCACGATCCTATTCACAAAAGCCAGAACATCGGCTCGGTATGCGGCCGCTTTTACAACCCGAAGTTGACGCTATAATGGTGATAATTTGAAGGTTGGGCCTTATTCTAGGGACATAAAGGGCAACGCGTCTCAGCAGCCAATGCCCGAAAGGGAGGCTTCGATCGCTATCGTAGCGTCTCGTGAAGCGGGCGTCTGGCACGGATTGGGGCCTGTCCTGTCGGAACCCCAAACCGAATAGCCTGGACAAGCCGCTGGCCTGCTGGGATGCCAAAACGCTCACAGGTTTCTTGATGGGTCTGCGCGCAATCGGACAACGCAGCCATAGGCCACCCCGCCAAACCAAGCGACGCGGCCTCAAGGCACAAGCGCATGTATGCACGGCCAGATATGGCCGAATTTTCAAATTCATCGCGATAAAACAGTGCGATAACGGGCGATGTTAATGTCGCCTCAGCCTCTGACGCCAGCTTTCTGGTTTGTCGAAAAAGCGATAGTATCGGCCAAAAATTGGTCAAAACATATGGCGCAGCAAAGGCCTCGGAATTGGTCATGTGCATCGATGCGCGATCCATGCCGTCCAGCCCGGCCCGCGGGTGTTGCGGATCAAGGCGCATCCAATCAACCAGCTCACGGCGAAACGCCGCCTCTTGCATGATTTCATGGCTGGCAAAATCGTTTCGCTCCGCCAGCCAAGCGCGCGCAGGCTGGTCAAAGACCAAACGCGTGTCATCACGGGTCCAGCCAAACAATTGAACCGGTTGATCTGCAAACCCTGCCCGCCATGTAAACCGGGTCTCGAGCTGTCTGTGCAAGCCGTCAGTATCGCCCTGCGACAACGTCAGATGCGCCACCGCTACAAGCCCTTGGCCCGGTGCTGTGTCAGTGTCCGTCAGGGTAACCTGCGCCGCGATGTGATGCGCCGACAGTGCCAAGACCATCGCCTCAAGCACAGCACCGCATGACAGCGCCGCATCGCGCCCCGTCGGGTCCCCGACCGTCAGGCCAACGTTGGTGTCACAGAACAACGAAAGCGCATCACCGTCGCGAACCCAACGGGCTGGCTGGGTGTTGTGAACGGTTGGTGCAAGCCCTGCCCGCATCACACATTGTTCAAATATATATTGAGATATCAACATACTACCCAACCTGCCGTTGTGACATCAACCGTGCCATGCGCTGTACAGCTGCCAGTTCCAATTCCGCCCGCGGCGAGGTCGCAAGCGACGGCATAGACAGCGCCACAAGCTTAAGCGGCGCGTCATCGGCAATCAGAATGTGGCTGGCATCAAACAAGTGGAATAGATGGGTGATGTGATCGCCTTCGGCCCCGTCCTGAAACGGCGGATCAGAGCGGCGCAAAACTGGAGCGCGGCGAAAGATGTGGGTCAGAACGGCCCTATCGAAGTCCTTGAGCTGTGGGTCCGAGATGAGCGCCGCACCCTCAACCAAGGGATGCGCCTGAAGTCCACGAAGAAAGACCAACGCATCACCGGATCGATCATCTGCGATGTGGCGCAGCAAGGTCTGGGATTGCTCTTCGGCGCGCAATGTCTGGGCTTCGATGAATAGGACCGCGACCAGAACCGCTGCCAAGATCACCACGAACGTCAGGATCGTCGTGTCACGATCCATAGCGGCAAAATAAGCAACGACGCCACCCGACAGCCCTGCGCCAATAACGATCGCCAGAAACGACACCAGCGGAGCACGGTGCTGCGCCTGTGCCCGCCCCAAGGAGACCGCCAACCAACACAAGAATAGCACCCCAAGGGCGGATATTTGTGCGGGCAGATTCAGATATAGGAAAAGAAAATCAGCTGCGGCCAAGGGGATCAGCAACAGCAACGACAATGCTAGACGTTCAACGGTCTGGTTTTCGGCGACCGAAAGGCTGTCTTTGTCTCGTGTCAGGACCAACCACGCGCCAATCCCGAACCCGCTGAGCTGAAAGACCAACAGCCCCACAAGACGCGCAGGGTCGATGCTGTCCGACCACCACAAAGACAGGATGGCGAAAATCGCGGTGCCACCGCCGACCCAGATTTTGGCCCATCTCGGCGCATGGCGTCGCAATAGCCCTTCGGACAATAGCAATACCGAAAGTGGAATAAGGCTGGCGCCGAGCAGGATGAAAAATCGAAAGAACTCCCACCCCGTCAGGACCAGCAACGCACGCCCTGCAAACAACATGATCATAACACGCAGCCCCGTCAGGAACCGACGGTTCAAAGGCGCCCATGGATCACGCGCGCAAATGACACGTTGCAAGATAAACACCCCCGCCAATGCGGCGAGAGACAGGAACAGATTGACTGTATCAGCGGCCACAAGCGTCACGACATCAACCCATTCAGAAAGCGCCGCACGATTGGACGCATCAAGGCCGCAACAAAGGCTGGCTTGGGCCGTTCAACACGCGCCTTGTAGGGGTTGAAAAAATATCCACGGTTGTCAGTGCCATGCGATCTGCCAAGAATTGCATTCACTGCCTCATAGCACATCAACTGGCCCGTCGTTATGACCATTGGTCCAAACGACATGCGGGACCGTTTGCCTGCCACAACATCACCAACGATATCCAGATCAATGTAATTTCGAGATGAAGAATGAATTACAACCCATTCTGATTCCTTGATAAAAGCCTGAGATCTTTGATCATCGGACACAGCATCCCAAGAAGTTTCAGTCGTCGGATAACCAAGTCGTTCTTCATGGGGGGTGTCACTGGCCAAAGTGACATAAATCGATGGTAGCGGCGACGCGTAAGCGTCAATCACAGTTTTTCCAAGCACGCGAGCACGACGATAAAGCAGCAGAGATGCGCCAAGATCATCAGTCCCGTTCACAACAATTGCCGAGCGGGTGATCAGGTCGTCTACATGTTTGGTCCAATCAGCATGATGGACTTCAACCTCAATCTCTGGATTGATCTGGCGCGCGATCTCGGCGGTGGCGTCGGCTTTGTGGCGGTCAATCGTGTGGGTGAACGCGAACACCTGACGGTTAAGGTTACTAACCTCAAACTCATCCAGATCCGCGATGATAAGTTTACCTACCCCAGCGCGCACAAGGCCTAGGATGCAGGCCCCGCCCATTCCGCCCGTGCCGCACACGAAAACCGTCGCGCCGCGCAGTTTGTCCTGCTCGGCCCGCGTGACAAAGCCAATGTTGCGGGTGGTGAATTCTTCATAGTCGAACATCACTTGTCCCCTTTTGCGGGGCGCAGGATAGAAAACGGGCGGGTGCTGTCGGACCAATACAATACTGGAAGGATCAATCGACGCAGCGCCACATAAAGGCCCGCCCCGATAACGCTCAACACCGCTGTGCGTGGCACTTCGCGGGTTAAATAGCGCCGGATCGCTGGCAAATCCATCTTGCCAAGCTGCAGCACATCATCGCCACGTGCGTAATCCAGCTCGACCTCACAAAACTCGTTGAACTGGGCATCACGATGTTTCGGGGCGTCTTCCCATGTCTTTTTCAGATCGTCAGACCCGCCCGTATAGGCGTTGGTGATGACAAAACGGTCTTCGTCAAATTTGGCATCAGCGCCCACACCAAACACATGGCGGTGGTTCGCCATGATCCGGCGCGCCATTAGCACGTGGTTCAGCGTGCGCCTGTCAGCTTCGGGTTTCGGCCAGATATCGGAAAACATCTCAGAGACCATGCCAACCACGGCGGGCACTTGGGTTACGTTTGAAATCCAAAGCGGGCGGAATTGGTTGCGGGTGAACAGCAAGAAACATGTCAGTCCATACAGAACCCAAGACAAGCCACCCGAACGTTGATCTGGATCCACCATCACGAGGCCAAGATGCAACACATCGACAGGTTCAGGCTGGACGTCAACGGTCATGATCGCAAGCGCATTAAAGGCAATGGGCGTGCCGTCCTTGAGGGTAACGAGGGTGACGATGGTGTCGCGCAGCCTGTCGCGATCCCCCGAAAACACGCCATAGGTCAAATCGCCCTCGTCCAGTGTTTTACTGGCGATTTGGCGCAAGTCAGATGTCAGGGTTTGCAGGTCTTGTTGCGACATCCAGCGACCGGGGCGTTCCAAAATACGCACCACACGATCCCGCCCATTGCGCATCGTCACGTCCATATAGGCGTGGCGAAGTGATTTTAGGATCGGTCCGAGCATATTTGCGCCTGATGTTGTTCACATCAAACTATGGTTGTGCTGGCAGACAGGCAAGCAAGGAAAGCCTGACCATGAATAGCGTCAGGCAGGCAGGCCAAGAACCCGTTTGCTGCCCTCGGTGGCCAAAGGGCTAAGACCATCGGCCCCACTGCTGAGGTGATCGGCAAGCTGTTCCAGCATACGCGGTTCCCAGAATTCCTTTAGGTGTTCGGCAACGCGGCCTGCTTTGTCGGCGTCGGGCTGGCTTTCAAAGAAGGTCGCGATCTGATTGGCCATACGGACTAGTTTTTCATGCGACATGGGAGGCGTCCTTTGTTTGAATGCGGTGGGAATGGGTGAAAATTTCAAAGCCGTCGTCACGCGCTAGGGCGACAAGGGTGATATTGGCGGCCTGTGCGGTTTCAACCGCGAGGGTCGTCGGCGCGGACACGGCAAAGATCACGGCACAACCCGCCATTGCGGTTTTTTGGACCATTTCGACCGAAACACGAGACGTCAGAACAACGGCCCCTGCGCTACAATCAACAGTCGCTCCGATGAGTTTGTCCAGCGCATTGTGGCGCCCCACATCTTCACGGATGAGGCTAAGCCCCTGCCCTGATGTGTAAAATCCGGCCCCGTGGACCGCGCGTGTTGTGTCGTGCAGGTCTTGCCCGCCGCGCAGGGCCTTCATTGCCGTGGCGATATCTTGCGGCGTGAACGGCACGTCTGCTGTCACGGGTGGAACGGCCCGCGCGGCCTGATCCAGACTATCGATCCCGCAAAGTCCGCAGCCAACCGGCCCCGCCATCGCGCGACGGCGGGTGGCCAGCGTTTCTGCCTGATCTTCGGGCAGCCACATTTGAACTTCGATCCCGTTCGGATGGCTCACGACCTCAACGCTGTCGACTTCGCCCCACCCTTCGGTACGCGTGAACCCACGGCCAAAGTCCTCAAGATCACAAGGCGTGGCCATCATGACCGCTTGTGTCGTGCCATTATAGACAAGCGCCACGGGAACCTCTTCTGGGAGGTTGCGTGTGGCGGGTTCTGCCAGACCACCCCGCACGACCAAAGCATCGGTCGCGCGTGCGCCTTTGCTTGATCGGCGCTGTGTCATTCGGCGGCAGGCAGAATGCGGCGCGACTGTTCGGCCTGCGCGTTGTAGTCTTCCTGCCAGTCTGACGGCCCGTTGGACAAGGCCACCTGTACTGCTGTGACCTTGTATTCTGGGCAGTTGGTGGCCCAATCAGAATAGTCGGTTGTGATGACGTTGGCCTGTGTGTCGGGGTGGTGAAACGTCGTGTAGACGACCCCTGGTGACACACGATCCGTGATCGTCGCCCGCAAAGAAGTCTCCCCCGCGCGGCTGGCAAGACGCACAAATTGCCCATCCTGAATACCGCGCACTTCGGCGTCGTGCGGGTGGATTTCGAGGAGATCTTCCTCGTGCCACACTGTGTTTTCTGTCCGCCGCGTTTGCGCGCCAACATTGTATTGGGACAAGATGCGGCCCGTTGTCAGCAGCAGCGGGAAACGTGGGCCAGTCTTTTCGTCCGTCGCCACGTATTCGGTGATGATGAACTGTCCTTTGCCACGGGCAAAACCGTCGATGTGCATGATCGGCGAGCCATCGGGTTTATCGTCGTTACACGGCCACTGAACAGACCCACGGGTTTCCAGCATCTCGTAGTTCACATTGGCAAAGCCCGGTGTGGTGGACGCGATTTCATCCATGATCTGGGAGGGGTGCGTATAGGTCCAGCCACTGTCCATAGCGTTGGCCAGCATCATGGTGATTTCCCAATCCGCATAGCCGTTCTTTGGTGCCATGACTTTGCGCACGCGGTTGATACGACGTTCGGCGTTTGTGAATGTGCCGTCCTTTTCAAGGAACGTAGATCCCGGGAGGAACACATGGGCGTAGTTGGCGGTTTCGTTCAGGAATAGATCATGGACAATCACGCATTCCATCGCCGCAAGGCCTGCTTGCACGTGTTTGGTGTCTGGGTCCGATTGCAGGATGTCTTCGCCCTGACAATAAAGGCCCTTGAATGTGCCATCGACGGCCGCGTCGAGCATGTTCGGAATACGCAGGCCGGGTTCTGGGTCAATCTTGGTGCCCCAAATCGCCTCGAATACGTCGCGTGTGGCGTCGTCAGACACGTGGCGGTAACCGGGCAATTCGTGCGGGAATGATCCCATGTCACAGGCGCCCTGCACGTTGTTCTGGCCGCGCAACGGGTTCACGCCCACGCCATTCTTACCCAAGTTGCCTGTCATCATTGCAAGGTTCGCAATCGCCATAACGGTCGTGGACCCTTGGGAGTGTTCAGTGACGCCGAGGCCGTAGTAAATCGACCCGTTGCCGCCTGTGGCGAACAGTTTGGCTGCCGCGCGCAGGTCTTGTGCGTCTACACCTGTCAGCAGCGCTGTCGCTTCGGGCGCATGACGTGGATCGCTGATGAACTCGGCGTAATGGGCAAACTCGTCCCAGTCGCAACGGGTGCGGATGAACTCTTCGTCCATCAAACCCTCGGTCACGATGACATGGGCGATGGAAGACAGAACCGCAACGTTCGTGCCTGGTAACAGCGGCAAGTGATGCTGCGCTTCGATATGCGCTGATTTCACGATGTTGGTGCGGCGCGGGTCGATTACGATCAGCTTGGCCCCTGCCCGCAGGCGCTTTTTCAGGCGGCTGGCAAATACGGGGTGCCCATCGGTCGGGTTGGCGCCGATGATGATCACGACGTCTGTTTCTTCGACGGAGTCAAAGTTCTGCGTTCCGGCGGATGTGCCAAACGTTGTCTTTAATCCATAGCCCGTCGGCGAATGACAGACACGCGCGCAGGTGTCTGTGTTGTTGTTGCCAAACGTGGAACGGATCAGTTTTTGAACGAGGTATGTTTCCTCGTTCGTGCAACGGCTGGATGTGATGCCACCAATAGATTTCACGCCATGTTTGGCCTGAAGATCGCGTAGGCGCTTGGCGGTGTAGCTGATCGCCTCGTCCCATGACACTTCGCGCCAAGGGTCTGTGATCTTATCGCGGATCATCGGGTTCAGGATACGGTCGCTGTGGTTGGCATAACCGTAGGCAAAGCGCCCTTTGACGCAAGAATGGCCTCGGTTCGCTTCGCCGTGTTTATACGGCACCATGCGCACAAGTTCGTCACCGTTCAGTTCGGCCTTGAACGAACACCCAACGCCGCAATAGGCGCAGGTTGTGATGACGGATTTATCTGGTGTGCCGAGTTCGATAACGGATTTTTCCTGCAACGTCGCCGTGGGGCAGGCCTGCACACAGGCACCGCAAGACACACAATCCGAGCTTAGGAAATCATCGCCACCAGCGCCCGCAGAAACGCGGCTGTTGAAACCTGACCCTTCGATGGTCAACGCGAACGTCCCCTGCACTTCTTCGCAGGCGCGTACGCAGCGCGAACAGACAATGCATTTGGAGGGATCGTAGGTGAAATACGGGTTGCTGTCGTCTTTGGGAATGAACTGCGGGTTCACATCACCAGAGGTATCGCGCGCTTCAAAGTGATTTACAAAGCCGCCATTTGCGGGCGCTTCATAGCGTACATCGCGCAGGCCAACCATGCCTGCCATGTCTTGCAGTTCACAATCGCCATTCGCTGCACAGGTCAGGCAATCCAACGGGTGATCGGAGATATAAAGCTCCATCACGCCTTTGCGGATCTTTTTAACCTGCGATGATTGCGTTTTCACAACCATACCCGGGGCAACTGGTGTTGTGCAGGATGCTGGGGTGCCACGGCGGCCTTCGATTTCCACGACGCACAACCGACAAGACCCGAACGCTTCGACGCTATCCGTCGCGCACAGCTTGGGAACCTTGATCCCTGCTTCGGCGCTGGCCCGCATAACGGAGGTCCCTTCGGGCACCGTCACGTCAAATCCGTCAATGGTCAGCGTGACCATCTGCGTGGATTTGGACGCAGGTGTTCCCATGTCCATGTCTTTGGTCGGGATAATGAAGTCTTTCATGGCCGAACTCGCTTTTTGTGGAATTCAATAATCGCGCGCGCTGCAGTGAGCCGCTTGGTTCTTTTGGAGAGGTCAAATCGCACAGGTGCGAAAAACTGATCGACGTTGCGGTTGTCGATCATATCAACCTCTCCTTCGTCATTGCTGGCGCCCTCCTCGAATTCGAGGATCAGCTTACCGCCATCACGGCGTTCAAAGAACAGCCGCAGCCCGTCATGAAACGGGAAAAAGAAATAGCCTAAGAAATGCAGCTTTTCGCCTTTAGTGACTTCGCCGTGGCGGTTGGCCGCAAAGGATTGCAAGGCCTGAAACCGTTGGCCGAAAATCAGCCGCCCGTAATCCAGACCGCTGCTCAACTGGCGCAACCACATATCCACGGGTTCCTCAACGAGGTTGAACTTCTCCACCATCGCATCAAGGGCGCCATGCCTGAGAGGGATGCCGGTCATTGCGTTCACTCCGCGGCCTCTTTGGCGGGGGCGAAATCATCAGGGAAATAGTGGAGTGCGCTTAGAACCGGATATGGTGTGAAGCCGCCCAACGCGCACAAAGAGCCGTCTTTCATAGTCTCGCACAGGTCCTCGAGCAGTTCGACAGCAGAGGCATCGCCCTGCCCGATCCGGTCAAGCGTTTCAACACCGCGCACAGCGCCGATACGGCACGGCGTACATTTCCCGCAACTTTCAATCGCGCAAAATTCCATTGCGAACCGTGCCATGCTCAGCATGTCGGCGCTATCATCAAAGACAGCGATCCCCGCGTGACCGATCAAGCCACCTTGGCCGTCGAATTCTTCGTAGCAGAATTGCGTGTCAAACTTTTCAGCGGACATATAAGCGCCCAATGGGCCCCCAACCTGCACGGCTTTCACAGGACGGCCCGTCAATGTGCCACCAGCAACAGTATTCACCACTTCGCCCAAGGGCATGCCGAACGCAGTTTCATAAAGCCCGCCGTATTTTACGTTACCCGCAATCTGCATCGGGATCGTCCCACGCGAGCGACCAAGCCCAAAGTCCGCGTAATACTGCGCGCCTTTCTCAAGGATCACAGGCACCGTGGCGAGGGATATCACGTTGTTCACAACCGTCGGCTTGCCCAAGAACCCTTCGAGGGCAGGAAGCGGCGGTTTCGCCCGCACCACACCACGTTTGCCTTCAAGCGAGTTCAAAAGCGAGGTTTCTTCACCGCAAACGTAGGCGCCAGCACCAACACGAATTTCCATATCAAACGCAAGGCCAGAACCGAGAACGTCATCACCAAGAACACCCGCCTTACGGGCAAGAACGACGGCTTTCTCCATGATATCAATGGCATCAGGGTATTCAGACCGCAGATAGACATAGCCCTTGGTCGCCTTCACCGCGAGGCCGGCAATCGCCATGCCTTCAATCACGGTATAGGGGTCGCCTTCCATGATCATGCGGTCGGCGAATGTTCCGCTATCGCCTTCGTCCGCGTTGCAGACGATGTATTTCTGATCAGCCTCTGCCCCCAAAACGGTGTTCCATTTGATCCCCGTCGGGAACCCAGCACCGCCACGACCACGCAGGCCGGATGTTGTCACTTCTTCGACGACTTCTTGTGGGGTCATCGACACTGCGCGGCGCAAGCCCGCCAAACCGCCGTGGGCTTGGTAATCGGTCAAATCAAGCGGATCAATCACGCCGCAGCGCTGGAACGTCAGACGCGTTTGACCTTTCATCCATGGCAATTCATCAACCAAACCAATGCCTTGCAGCTTACCATCAAGCAAAGCAGGCACATCATCGGCACTGACGGGGCCATATCCAACACGCCCCTCGTCGGTTTCAATCTCAACCAATGGTTCAAGCCAGATCATCCCACGTGTGCCGTTGCGCACTACGGTTATATCCAGGCCACGGCTTTCGGCTTCGCGTTGGATCGCGGCGGCAATATTGTCAGCGCCAAGCGCCTTAGCAGCTGAATCCAGTGGGACGAAAATCTTCATGCGCCTGCCTCCGCCAAAAGTTGATCAAGCTTTGCAGCGTCCACACGCCCCACGACCTTACCGTCGACCATGGCGGCAGGTCCGCAGGCGCACAGGCCTAGGCAATAAACCGGTTCCAATGTTACGTTTCCGTTGCTTGTGGTGCCGTGCCAATTCACGCCCAGCTTTTCGAAGGCACGTTCAGACAACGCGTTCGCGCCAACGGCCTGACAGGCCTCAGCGCGGCAAATCTTGACGACATGCTTGCCCGCAGGCGCGTCACGGAAGTCATGATAGAACGTAATGACACCATACACTTCTGCGCGGGTGATGTTCTGGTGATCCGCGATGATCTGAATGACGTCGTTGGGGATATAGCCAAACTCGGCCTGAACCGCATGTAAAATGGGCAACATCGGCCCTTCTAGATCGCCAAGTTCGGCGAGGATCGCGGCCATAATTTCAGTCGTCGCAGTATCAGCCATGTAAGTCACTCCATCGGGATGAAGTATCTTTGCGGTTTTCACGCGGGTAATCAATATCGTTAACCCGTATAGCGATAGAGGAATCCTATCAGGCGGACAAGGTGGCTGAAAGCGTCTTTGCGCGGTCCAAAAGCGTCGCGAGCACAGGCGTAAAGGGTTCTCGTTGGGGGGCCACAAGGCCAACAGTATGGCTGGCATCGGGCTTAATCAGTGGCACAGAGCCAAGATCATCCCCTTTCAGAAAAATCTCGGCCGCGCGGACGGGCAGAATTGTTGCCAAATTGGAGTTCACAACCTGACTGACAAGAACCACGATCGAGGACGCTTCGATCTGCGGAGTGACCTCGACACCCGCCTTGGCGAGATGTTGATTGATGATCCTGCGGTTTTGCATATCCGGTGTCATCAAACACAATGGGACATCCGCAAGGTCGGCCCACCGCACCGGACCACCCAGCAAAGGATGCCCAGCTTTGGCGACCAAAACATAGCGTTCCGAATAGATTGGCACTGTCGTCACCCGGCCCAAAGGTTCGTTGTCCAGATAGGTCAATCCGGCATCTATTTCGAGATTTTCCAGCATGTTAAGGACCTCAATTGATGTTTTTGACTGCACCGAGAACCGCACATTGGGATGGGATTCGGCGTAGCTCGCAATCAGGTCACTGACCACGGTTAGAGCCGTCGGGATCACAGCAAGGCGCAGATCCCCTGAGAGCCCTTGGCGGGCGACGCGCATTTCTTGCCGCAATGATCGGGCATCCCCAACGATCCGACGCGCCCAATCCAGCGCACGCTGCCCTTCTGGTGTTAACCCGCGATACCGCGACCCGCGCCAGACCAGCATAACGCCCAGCTGATCCTCAAGCTGTTTGATTGCCGCGGACAACGTGGGCTGGGTCACCCCCTGCGCATTCGCAGCGCGGCCAAAGTGTTCCTCACGGGCGAGAGCAATGAACATTTCCAGTTTGTCGATCATTTCACGGCCTTTCGATAGAAGACCCCTATCAAGCAGACCTCGTGCCGCGAATGCAAGCGTTCGCGCCACCGATCATCGCATCCACCTCGATTTTAGCTCTGAGAGATCAGACTTCGCCGTTGCATCCCAGCGACTTAAGACTAGTATTCCAGCATTAATTTCAATCCTAAACTCAGGCTTTAATTTGCCCTCTCACCATCAACAGTCGGGAACGTTTTCGACTGGCGCGCTCTTTGGGCTCGCTTGGCCTTTGGGGCTGAAAACGATCATGTTGCAAGGCATTATTGTCATCGACGCGCTGCTTGTTGCGCCTTTAGGGGAAACCGCATTGGCCGCTATGGGCCTTGCGGGGGCCATCGGTGGTCTCTTGATGGGCGTGCTGTTTTCATTTTCGACGGCGACACAAATCAGAGTGGCGCAGGCATTTGGCGCAGCGGGGCCAGTCGCGCTCAAGACCAGTCTGTACTGCGGGCTTCTGATCAATGTAGTCGCGACGATCCTCGGCATTTGTTTGGTGTTTGTGTTTGGTGACCGGATCATCGACGGGTTTGCACACACGCCTTGGATTGCGGAACAGGCCTCAAGATACTTGCATGTTTTCCTTTGGGTGGCCGCGTTTGAGGCCGTTGGTCAATGTCTTGCAAGCCACTTCAACGGCTGCGGTAAGACGCGCATCCCCTTTTACAGCTACCTAATCGCCGTGCCGATCAACATCGGGGTCAGTTTGGTGTTAATCCACGGGCTTTACGGGTTTCCCGAACTCGGCGTTATGGGCGCCGCCGTCGGGAGCGCCACATCATCCGGCGCACGGCTGCTGTTCATGGGGTGGCGGTTCTTTATAGAAGATGGCGAAATTCTAGGGGCCAAAGGCTGGTCGAAGCCGACATTCGCGCAAGCGTTAAGACGGCATTGGGCCTTTTCACTGCCAATCGCAGGGACGTTTATCAGCACGTCGATCGGCAATCAGACCTGTGTTTTGATCTACGCGACGCTTTCGGTGAATGAATTCGCGGCGATGACTTTGATGTTGCCTTGGGTTCAAACCGCAGGGGTCTTTGGCATGGCATGGGCACAAGCGACAGGCATTGCCGTGGCCCAGCTTTTGGGGCGCAACTTGGGCGAAACCGCGCTGGACGAATTTCTAAGCCGAGCATGGCGCGCGGCCTTTTGGGCTGCTGGGGTTGTTGCACTGGCCTATCTGATCTTGTGCCTGTTTTCGGGACAAATCTACAGCAACCTAGAACCTGAAACGACGGCGATCCTGCTGACGTTCCTGCCCGTGCTGTTGGTTCTTCCGTTTCCCAAAGGGTCCAACGCGATTTGCGGTCAGACGCTGCGCGCTTCAGGCGACACGTTGACTGTTATGAATATTTTCATCATCGGCCAATGGGGGTTCAAAGTCCCCGTCACGGCCCTGCTGGTGCTGGTTCTTGATGTGCACGTCGCATGGGTATTGTCGCTGCTTTTGTTTGAAGAACTGGTCAAATTTCCGATGTTCCACAAACGCCTATGGCGCGGCGATTGGAAACGCGCAGCGGTGTTTGACGACTGACCCCTTAAGGATCGAAGTAATCCGCATGGGCATCCGAAACGGCGTCAATCGTCGCGTCGAGGCGGTGCAAGTGCTTCATACCGGCCTTCACCGCGCCCTCTGCGTCATGTTCCTGAACCGCTTTGGCGATCTCTCGGTGATCGTCCAATAGCTGAGGCATCCGGTTTTCCTGTGCTAGGCCAAGCTGGCACAATCGATCCACATTCGCCTTCTCTTGCTTGATGACCTCGAACGCGAAATCGACCTTGCCGATATCGCAGAGGATTTGGTGGAATTCGTAGTCCATTTCACCAAACTTGTCATAGTCGCCAATCTCTACGATGGCGGCTTGCAGCTCCAGGCTCGCCTTGAGCCGTGCTGCGCCTAACGCATCACAGTTGGCAGCCGCAAGACGCAAGACTTCGGCCTCTACGGATGATCTCACAAAACGGGATTTTGTAATTTCGCGCATCGAGAACCGTTTCACTTCGGTTGACCGTTGCGGGCGAATCAACAAAAGGTCCAGGTTTTCAAGACGGCTGAACGCATCGCGCACGGGCTGGCGTGAAATACCGAACTTGGCTGCAATCTCGGATTCAGAAATCTTGTCACCGGGCAAAAGGCGGGACTCAGATATCTCTGTTCGAAGAAAATCAAATACCTCATCGACGCTTGTGCGGCGGACCCGTGTTTGGGTGGAATTCGACATAGTTATCTCCAAGTTTCGGCTTGAATAGCCATTTGAAAAACAAATGGCCAATAAAATGTAATGGAGACCCTCTGCTCAAACCCGCCAGTCCAATCAATGCCACCCGCGCCTGCGCATCAGATGACACAACAAGCGTGTCGAACGTCTCCCCCCTCGCCTTTTTTCCTGTTGCCTTGCCCTAGCAAAACGAACAATCTCCTCCGAGGCTTTCAATCAGTCGACACTCTTTTCATTCAGAAATCAATACTAGTATTCCAGATTCGCAACTGGCATACTAGTTGGAACGCGGTGATTCTAGCTCCGTGTATGGGAGATTTGCGCAAAGCGCTACAATAAGGGGGGCAGCCATGTCTGGCGTCAAGCTACAGAGTATCGTCAAAGCCTATGGCGCCGTGCAGGTTGTGCACGGGATTGATCTTGAGGTTCAGGAAAAGGAATTCGTTGTTTTGGTTGGCCCGTCTGGCTGCGGCAAATCAACGACTTTGCGGATGGTTGCCGGCCTTGAAGAAATCTCCGGCGGTGAGCTGACGATTGACGGCAAGGTCATGAACCGCGTCGCCCCTAAAGACCGCGATGTGGCGATGGTTTTCCAGAACTACGCGCTCTACCCGCACCTAAATGTTGCAAACAACATCGCGTTCGGCCTGAAAATCCGCAAAGAATCCAAGCAAGACATCGAAGATGCTGTTGCTGAAGTCGGCGGTATCCTTGGGTTGACAGAATACCTTGATCGCAAGCCGTCCGACCTCTCCGGTGGCCAACGCCAGCGTGTCGCAATGGGCCGCGCAATCGTGCGTCGCCCAAAGGTGTTCTTGTTTGACGAACCGCTGTCCAACCTTGACGCAAAGCTTCGCACACAGATGCGCGCAGAGATCAAACGTCTTCACAAACGTCTTGGCGTAACCAGCCTTTATGTGACGCACGATCAGGTCGAAGCGATGACGCTGGCAGACCGAATTGTTGTGATGAACGATGGCCGGATCGAACAAATCGGCACGCCGATGGAATTGTTCTTGAACCCTATTAACTCATTTGTTGCGGGTTTCCTTGGTGCCCCGCCGATGAACCAGATCAAAGCCACGATCGCGGCTGGTGATACCGGCCCCTTGGCGCAGTTTGCAGGTGGTGAGTTGGCCTTGGCACCGCTGGCCGACCTTCAGAATGCTGTTGGCCGAGAAGTCATTGTTGGCATCCGCCCTGAATACGCACAGATCGTCACTGAGCCCACTGCCGGTTCCGTATCCTGTAATCTCGACCTTGTTGAAACGCTCGGCTCCGAAGCCCTGCTTCACACAACGGTTGGCGATGATCCGTTTGTAATCCGCACCGACACCCTTGATAAAATGGGGGTGCTCGACGCGGTGACTGGCTTCACAGCCCAGCCTGACCTGATCAAGGTCTTTGATGCTGATACAGGTATGGCCCTCGCCGGCCAGACGCGTGCAGCATGAGCTCTGGACCTGACATCGAAGAAACCCAAACCCTACAAATACCAACGCGCGGCCGCATGGAGCGCCTCGTTGATCACATGAAGAAAGATTGGCAGCTCTATGTGCTGCTGTTGCCGACGCTCATCTGGCTTCTCGTGTTTCTGTATAAGCCGATGTACGGGCTGCAGATTGCGTTCAAAGACTACAGTATTTTTCGCGGCGTTGCTGCCAGCCCTTGGATCGGATTTGAGCACTTCGAAACCCTCTTCAATAGTGAAGGCTTCATGCGGGCCCTGCGCAACACGATTGCGATCAGTTTCTGGAGCCTGCTGATCGGCTTTCCAATGCCGATCTTCTTGGCGCTGATGTTCAATGAAATCCTTCATCGGAAATTCAAAAGCACTGCGCAAACAATCGTTTACCTGCCGCACTTCATCTCGTCTGTGATTATTGCTGGTATCGTTATCACGGCGTTCTCACCGGGTGCAGGTATCGTGAATACTGTAATGGGGTGGTTTGGGCTCGACCCGATTTACTTCCTGACCAAACCTGAATGGTTCCGCCCGATCTTTATCGGTACGACCATTTGGCAAGAGGCTGGTTTCCAATCCATCGTGTTCCTTGCGGCCATCGCTGGCGTGTCCCCTA
Organism: Octadecabacter sp. B2R22; assembly: GCF_018861045.1. Lineage (GTDB taxonomy): Bacteria > Pseudomonadota > Alphaproteobacteria > Rhodobacterales > Rhodobacteraceae > Octadecabacter. The sequence goes on along the minus strand of NZ_JAHKQJ010000007.1, from coordinate 417,164 downwards.
CTTTGTATGAATCCGCTGTGGTGGATGGGGCAAGCCGCTGGCAGATGATGTGGAAGATCACAATTCCATCTATCCTGCCGACGATCATCATCATGTTGATCATCCGCATCGGTAACATGCTCGAAGTCTCCTTCGAGATGATCATCCTGCTCTATCAGCCAAGTACCTATGAGACCGCAGATGTTGTGAACACCTTCATCTACCGTCAGGGTTTGCAGAACGGGCAATATGACTTTGCCGCTGCCGCTGGCCTGTTCAACGCTGTTGTGGCCTTCGTTTTGGTCATCGGTGCAAACACAATCGCCAAGCGCTTCTCGCGCACATCGCTGTGGTAGGGGAGAAAACCAATGGCTAATCTTAATCTCTACTCGCGCAGCGACAAACGCTTTGTCCTAATCAACATGTTCCTCATCGCGATCTTCACGATCTCAACGATGTATCCGTTTATCTATATCGCCTCACTGTCGCTTAGCTCTGGCTTTGCAGCACGGGCGGGTCAGGTTGTTCTGACGCCGATCGACACAACGATCGAAGCGTATAAGTACATCTTGTCACAACGGATGTTCTGGGTCTCTTACGGGAACACGTTCTTCTATACGATCTTTGGCACAATCACGTCGTTGCTGTTTTTGATCCCGGGCGCCTATGCCCTTTCACGTCCGCAGCTTTATGGTCGTCGCTTCTTTAACCTGATGGTCGCCTTTACCATGTGGTTCAACGCGGGCCTGATCCCGTTCTTCTTAAACATGCGTGATCTTGGTTTGCTGGACAGCTACATCGGTATCTTGATCGGCTTTGCAGTAAACGGCTTCAACTTGATCCTACTGCGCAACTTCTTTGAAGGCGTTCCAAGCTCGTTTGAGGAAGCCGCCCGTATGGATGGCGCAAATGACTTCCAAGTCTTGTGGAAGGTCTACATGCCGCTGGCCAAACCAGCCATCGCGACTGTCGCCTTGTTCTGCTTGGTGTCGCGCTGGAACGGCTTCTTTTGGGCCATGGTGTTGTTGCGGGACGAAGAGAAAATCCCGTTGCAGGTTTACCTGCGCCACACCATCGCGACGCTTTCTAACGATGACGAATTCGGGGCAACTCTGATTGATGCGCCCTACTCTGTCGAAACGGTGTCTGCCGCGATTATCGTATGCTCGATTATTCCGGTGCTCATCGTCTACCCGTTCATCCAGAAATACTTTGAAAAAGGTATCATGCTGGGTGGGGTGAAAGAATAACGAACGAAAACGCAACTTCTGGGAGGAAACCTTATGCGTAAACTAACTCTGACTTCAGCTTTGCTTGCGGGCACGGCCTTGGCGGCTCCGGCATTTGCCGACGGTCACCTGCTGATCACAGACGAGCCACTGGAACTTACGATCCAGATGAACCACGTCCGTTACCCGACGTACCAAGAAGACTGGCCTGTTGAACAAGTCGCTCGTGAGCTGACCAACATCCACCTTGTTGACGACACCGTTGGCGCGAACATGCGTACAGACGAAAACACAGGTAAAACAGAAGCATTGAACCTGATGCTTGCTGCTGGTGCGATCCCTGACATCGTGGGTTCCAGCCGCATCAAAGACTTCGTAAACCAGTACGGTCCAGAAGGCGCATTCTTGCCGCTGAACGATTTGATCGCTGAGCACGCACCACACCTGACAGCCTTCTTCGAAGAGCGTCCAGAAATTCAGTCTGCAATCGCAGCCTCTGACGGCAACATGTACTACATTCCATATCTGCCAGACGGCAAATACGGTCGTGCATACTTCATCCGGACTGACTGGTTGGAAATCCTCGGCCTTGAGCGCCCTGAAACAGTTGAAGAACTCGAAGCAGTTCTTATCGCGTTCCGTGACGGCGATCCAAACGGCAACGGTGTCGCAGACGAAGTTCCATACTTCGCACGTCAGTGGCCAGAGCTTATCCGTCTGGTAACACTGTGGGATGGCCGGTCTTCCGGTTCCGACACATACCATGACTTCTACGTTGAAGACGGCGCATTGCTGCACCCCTACGCACAGGACGGTTACCGCGAAGGTATCACAAACCTGTCCCGTTGGTATGCTGAAGGCCTGATCGACGCAGAAATCTTCACACGCGGCTCCTCTTCCCGTGACTTCCTGCTGGGTGAAAACCTTGGCGGCATGACACACGATTGGTTCGCATCCACTGGCGGCTACAACCGTCTGTCCGAGGAAATCGACGGTTTCGCATTCGAAGCCCTTGCACCGCCAGCATCCGTGTCCGGCGTTCGCATGGAAGAGCACCGCCGTATCCCGATCAAGCCGGATGGCTGGGCGATTGGTGCAACCAACGAGCACCCAATCGAAACGATCAAGTACTTTGACTTCTGGTTCTCCGAAGAAGGTCGTCGTTTGGCCAACTTTGGCGTCGAAGGCCAGCAGTACACAATGGTCGATGGTGAAGCAACATTCACCGAAGAGTTCCTGACAAACGGCGAGCCGGTCAACAACCAGCTGTATCGCGTCGGGTCCCAGCTTCAGGCGCGTGGGTACTTTCAGGATTACCGCTACGAGCAGCAGTGGTCCAACGAGTTCGCTCTGGCTGGTATCGCTCTTTACGACGAAGGTGATTACCTGATCGACCAGTTCCTCGGTGTCGCACTGAATGCAGAAGAACAGCGCGTTTATGACCGCACGTTCTCCTCTATCCGTGACTACATGCTCGAGCGCCAGCAGGGCTGGATCCTTGGTAACTCCGACGTCAACGAAGACTGGGATGCTTACCTCGAGACACTCGACTCCATGGGCTATCAGGACCTTCTTGAAGTCATGAACTCTGCTTACACACGCCAGTACGGCGGCTAAGCGAGCCCTCAAAAAAATGGGGGGAGCGGTGCTTCTGCTCCCCCTTTTCAATTCTCTCAGTTAATCAGAAAGCAGTCGCTCCATGTCTGGCCAAACCCTCACGACCCTTGATGAACCAAATGCAGGCCGCCTGACGATTGACTATGCGCCAAATGGCGATGACATCGCCGAGAACCCACCACGCTTTAGCTGGCTTCCGGTGATCGAGGATGAGGCGCAATATGTGCTGCGCATCTCCGGCGATCCGAAATATCCAGCCAAAACCACGCATACCTACCCTGGTATCACTTTGAATTTCTTTACACCCGACATTGCATTGCCAGCAGGTGATTATGTCTGGTCTTACGCCGTATGGGACGCCGAAACTGGTGCACCATCGACAACTTGGAGCAAGGACCGCGCCTTTACTGTCGCTGCGGACCTGCCCGAAGTGCCCCTGCCCTTGCGCGCCACCCGACTGGATCACGTCAGCAGCGCCCACCCGCGCCTTTGGTTGACGGCCGATCGTCTGGATCAATTCCGCAAAGACGTTGCGAAAGACGGCGACCACTGCACGTGGGCGAATTTTTACGAAAAGTCTGTTCTTCCATGGATGGAAAAGGACGTCTACAAAGAGCCCGCGGGCTACCCGAACCATCAACGTGTCGCCCCTGTTTGGCGCCAGACCTACATCGACCTGCAAGAAGTTATCTACGCGACACGCCATCTGGCAATCGGTGGTCAGGTCACGGGCGATCAAGCGATGCTGGACCGCGCTAAAGAATGGTTGCTGGAAGCCGCATCTTGGGACCCGATGGGGGTCACTTCCCGCGCTTATACCGATGAATGGGCCTATCGTGTCTGTAACGCTTTGGCGTGGGGCTATGACTGGCTTTATGACCAGTTGAGCGATGAGGAACGCGTAACGGTACGCACCGCATTGCTCGAACGCACACGCGACATCGCAGAACATGCGATTATTAACGCCAAAATCCACCTGTTCCCGTATGACAGCCACGCTGTGCGTTCGGTGTCGTTGACGATCATTCCGGCCTGCATTGCGCTGCTAGGGGATGACGAGGATGACGAAGCCCGTGATTGGCTGAACTACTGCATCGAATTCCTGTTCACCGTCTACTCGCCTTGGGGCGACAGCGATGGCGGCTGGGCCGAAGGGTCCAACTATTGGATGATGGGCATGGCCTATCTGATCGACGCGGCCAACCAGTTGAAGGCCTACACAGGGTTTGATCTGTATAAACGGCCCTTCCTTCAGAACACGGGTGATTTCCCGCTGTATTGCAAAGCGCCGAACACGCGCCGTTCGACGTTTGGGGATGACAGCACGCAGGGCGATCTGCCCGGCATTAAGACTGGCATCAACCTGCGCCAGTTTGGCGGCGAGACCGGAAACGGTGCGTATCAGTGGTATTATGAAGAAAACCTTCGCATGAACCCAGGCACCGAAATGGCGTTTTATAACTGGGGTTGGTGGGACACCAACTTTGACGATCTCGTCTACACGTCCAGCTGCGCACCGGTTGAGGCCTCCCCTCCGCCAAGCGGCTTCCGTCACTTCAAAGGTATTGGCTGGGTCGGCGTTCAGCACGCGCTGGGTGATGACGACAACCACGTTCAATTCGTGTTCAAGTCGTCCCAGTTTGGATCCATCAGCCACAGCCACGGCGACCAAAACGCGTTCTGTATGGCGGCCTACGGCGAGGATATGGCGATCCAGTCCGGTTATTACGTTGCATTTAACTCATCTATGCACCGCAACTGGCGCCGTCAGACGCGATCCAAGAACGCGATTTTGATAAACGGCAAAGGCCAATACGCGGACAAGGATAAGTCCAAGGCCATGCGCGCCACGGGTAAGATCATGGCCGCTGAACAGCGCGAAGATCATATCTTTATCAAAGGCGATGCGACGGCGGCCTACCAAAGCCTATCCCCGGAAGTGACGCTGGCCGAACGCGAAATCTATTTCGTGCGCGGCAGCTATTTCGTGATCGTGGATAAGGTCGATGCAAAAACGCCGGTGACAATCGATTGGTTGCTGCACGCCAACAACACCTACGACCTGGGCAAAACGTCGTTCCGCAACACCGGCGACAAGGCTGGGTTCTATGGTCAGGTTGTGTGGTCCGAAGCGGGCAAACCGACCCTGACACAGGAAACCGGTTTCCCTGACGTGGACCCAGAGGACTACAAAGGCCTGCACGAAAGCACCTGCCTGCATGCGCAATATCCGGCGTCTACACGTCACCGGATTGCCACGCTGGTTGTCCCTTACCGCCTCGCTGAGCCGAAACGGATTTTCCACTTCATGGATGACCAAGGCTACGATGCCGACCTCTATTTCACCGACCCAGAAGAAAACACCTTCAAGGTGGTGATGAAAAAGCTGGCCAATACTTAAGCCGACCCAACACGAATATTGAAATTGGACGACGCAATGACTGTAAAAAACTACTTTCCCGCTCAGGAAAACAAGCTCTTCGACGCGGGCGGCGGACTGACACGCAAAGTCGGCGCCTACAACGACAACATGATGTGCGTCGAAGTGAAATTCGAAACGGGCACCGTGGCCGCACTGCATAACCATCCCCACGAACAGATCACCTACGTTATCTCCGGCAAGTTCGAATTCGTTGTCGGCGACGAGACCTACATCGTGACGGCTGGTGACAGCCTCTACAAAGAACCAAACATCATGCACGGGGCGACCTGCCTCGAAGCTGGAACGCTATTGGATATGTTCACGCCACACCGTGAAGATTTCCTCGACTAATATAATTAAAAGAACACCTTAGGGAGAACAGGGCATGACCAAACCCACCATCGGATTCATCGGACTCGGCCTTATGGGCGGGAACATGGTTGAGAACCTTCAGACGCGCGGCTTTGAAGTCGTTGTTATGGACCTCAACAAAGACGCTGTGAAAACAGTTCTTGATCGCGGCAACGCGTCAGAAGCAAGCACACCAAAAGAACTGGCCGCAGCAAGTGACATCGTCATGCTGGCGCTGACCACTTCGGACGTGGTTGAAGGGCTGGTTTATGGCGATGACGGCATTTTGGCTGGCATCAAAGAAGGGTCTGTACTGATCGACTTCGGTACGTCCATCCCTGCTTCAACCAAGAAGATTGGCGCTGATCTGGCAGCCAAAGGCGTTGGCATGATCGACGCACCACTGGGGCGCACACCAGCGCACGCCAAGGACGGTTTGCTCAACATCATGTGTGGTGGCGACAAAGCGACATTCGACAAGGTGAAACCCGTCTTGGACGAACAAGGCGAAAACGTTTTCTACCTTGGTGCACTGGGTGCTGGGCACGTTACCAAGCTGATCAACAACTTCATGGGCATGACAACAGTCGCGACGATGTCTCAAGCGTTTGCAGTCGCAGACCGTGCGGGCGTCGATCGCCAGCAGTTGTTTGACATCATGTCCACTGGCCCATCCAACTCCCCTTTCATGGGGTTCTGCAAGAACTACGCAGTCGACGGTGTGAGCGATCTGGGCTTCTCGCTCAACAACGCCAACAAAGACTTGGGCTATTTCCTGAAAATGGTCGAAGACATGGGTACACGCGCCGAGATTGCCGAAGGCACATCCCATAACCTGCAAGCGGCTGTTGACGCTGGCATGGGTGACGGCAACGTGCCGGAAATTTTTGATTACTTCATGAAGCTTCAGGGCTAAGCCCAAACTTAAGGACGAAGGACAGACTATGAAACTTCAAGGCAAAACAGCCATCGTTACTGGTGGCGGACGCGACATCGGGCGCGCCGTAGCAATCAAACTGGCTGCCGAAGGCGCTGCCGTTGCGATCAACTACTTTTCCAGCAGCGAAGGCGCGGACAGCGCTGTCGCTGAGATCACTGCAGCAGGCGGCAAAGCGTTCGCCCTACAGGGTGATTTAAACACGCAAGAAGGCGTCGATGCTTTGGTCAACAAAGCCTATGACGACTTCGGCAGCGTTGATGTTCTGGTGAACAACACAGGGGGCTTGATCGCACGTATCAAGATCGCTGAAATGTCGCTTGAGCACTGGAACAATGTGATGGATCTGAACCTGACCAGCACATTCATGATGACCAAAGCATGCTTGGCCAAGATGAAAACAGGCACGATCGTTAACCTCGCCAGCCAAGCTGGTCGTGATGGCGGTGGCCCCGGTTCGGTTGCCTACTCCGCATCCAAAGGTGCGGTCATGACATTGACACGCGGCTTGGCCAAAGAGCTCGGCCCCGACATTCGCGTTAACGCACTTTGCCCAGGCATGATCGACACGGATTTCCACAACATCCACACGCCAGACGCGGCGCGCCGTGGTTTGGAAGCAAACGCACCTGTGCGTCGCCAAGGTCTGCCAGAAGATGTGGCAAACCTTGTGTTGTTCCTCGCCTGCGACGACTCTGCATTCATCACGGGTACGAACGTCGACATCAACGGCGGAATGCTGTTCAGCTAAGACCTCCCGATAAGGGGCGGCGCATCAATCGTTGCGCCGCCCTTTGTTCAAATAGGACATCGCCACGACATGCCAAACTCTTCCCCTTCTAACGCACCACAAACACCGCGATTTGTTTCGATCGGCGAATGCATGATCGAGATGGCCCCCGCCTCAATTGATGGCGAATACAAACTGGGGTTCGCGGGTGATACGTTTAACACCGCTTGGTACATCAAAGCGCTGTCCCCATCCGCCCAATCGCGGTTCGTGTCCCGTGTGGGCAAAGATGTGGTGTCCGACCGTATGCTTGCCATGATGGAAGGATCGGGCATCGATTCCAGCCATATCTTGCGCAGCGACGAGCGGTCATTGGGGCTCTATATGATCAGCCTCAAGAACGGCGAACGCAGCTTTTCTTACTGGCGCGACAGTTCTGCGGCGCGTCAATTGGCCGATGATCGTGAAACCCTTAAGGCTGCCATCGATGACGGCGACGTAATCTATTTCTCCGGCATCACCATGGCGATCCTCGATACTGTCGGGCGAGATACCTTGCTTGATGTGGTCCGTGATGCCCGTGCTGCGGGCAAGACGACAGTGTTTGATTCAAACCTGCGGCCGCGGCTGTGGGGCTCCAATACCGAAATGACCGAAGCCGTTATGCGCGCGGCATCTGCCTGTGACATCGTGCTGCCATCCTTTGATGATGAGCAGGATCACTTTGGCGACGCTGACATCACGGCCACCCGCGAACGCTATCTCAGCGCAGGTGCGACGACCGTTATCGTCAAGAATGGCGAAGGCGACGTGCATTATACCCATGACGGCAAGACCGGCATGGTAACGCCGCCTGCCGCGACATCCGTTGTCGATACCACATCTGCGGGTGACAGTTTCAACGCGGGGTTCCTTGTGGGGATCACCAAACACGGCATTGCATCGGATGCGATCTTGCAAGCCTCAGCCGTCGCGCGCCATTGTATCAGCCAAAAGGGCGCACTTGTGCCCCTGCCCGCTGACATGGTCCTCGACTGATATGGCCATGCTGCCCTAGCATCTGGGCTGCACGCTAAAAACCGAAAGACACGAGAACATCATGAGAGAAACTTGGCGTTGGTACGGGCCGTTTGACGGGATCACCCTGCCCCAAATCACACAGACGGGCGCGGCAGGAATTGTCACGTCACTGCATGAAATCGCTTACGGAGAGGTCTGGCCTCAGGCGTTGATTGCTGAACGCAACGCGGAGATCAAAGCCGCTGGGTTCACATGGGATGTTGTCGAAAGCCTGCCAATCCACGAGCGGATCAAGAAAGGCGAAGGTGACCTTGAACCGCTTTTTGCAAACTACCGCCAATCTATGGCCAACCTCGCGGCGGAAGGCATCAAGACGATCTGCTACAACTTCATGCCTGTTCTCGACTGGACGCGGACGGACCTGAAATCCCCTGTTTCCGGTGGCGGCACATGTCTGCGCTTTTCAGCCCCGAAAATGGCCGCGTTTGAACTGCATATGCTGGGCCGCGATGCCGCGCGTGATGATTATAGCACGGACACCATCGCCGCCGCTGATGTCTGGTTTCAAGCCAGCGATGAAGCGATGCGCGCGGACCTTCTGCGTTCCATTATGTCTGGGCTTCCGGGTGCGTTTGATCGCTACGACATTCCGCAATTGCGCGAAGTGTTGGCCACTTATGACGGCATCAGCCGAGACGATTTAAGAAGCAATTACAAACGCTTCCTGCAAGAAGTTATACCAACGGCGCAAGAGCTGGGAATGAATTTCTGCGTCCACCCAGATGATCCCCCCCGCGACATTCTGGGTCTGCCGCGCATTGTGTCCAACGCCGATGACATCGCTTGGATCATGGATGCGTTTGATGCGCCTGAGAACGGGCTGACACTGTGTTCAGGCTCGCTTGGGGCGAACCCGATCAACGATGTGCCTGCCATTGCCCGCCGCTTTGGGGATCGCATTCATTTCGCGCATCTGCGCAACGTCGCCAAAGACCCTGACGGGTCCTTTGAGGAAGCCGCCCACCTTGGCGGGGATACCGATATGGTCGCACTGGTTCGTGAACTTCTTAACGCGCAAGCCAAACGCGGCGTGACGATCCCATTCCGGCCTGACCATGGCCATGACCTTTTGATGGACGATCAGATCGAAACCCAGCCAGGATATCCGATTATCGGACGTCTGCGTGGCTTGGCGGAAATGCGCGGTGTGATCGCAGCCTTGGGTTAACCCAAGGCCTTTTCGATCGCCGCGCGAGTGCCAAGCGCCCAAATGTCCTGCGCGGCAGCCATAACAGGATCGCCAAGGCGCGGTGCCAAATCAGCTGGCACTATTTCACGGATCGCTAGCACGGCAGCGGTTTTGTCGGCTGGCGATTGGGCCGCATCGAGCACTTCGCGCAGTTTCTCGGCCAACGGGTCACGCACATCGATCGGCGCGCCTGCTTCATCCACTCCGCCTACATATTTGATCCATGCCGCGATAGCCAAACTCAGCATCGGCGCGCTGCCCCCCCCCTGATAGGTCTCGCGCAAGGTTCCAAACATCCGTTGCGGCAGTTTCTGACTGCCATCCATCGCAATTTGCCACGTCTTATGGCGGATATTCTGATTGGCATACCGATCAAACAACGCATCCGCATACCCAGCCAAATCCACCCCATCAGGGGCAGAAACATTGGGCATGATCTCTCCCCAGAGGGCACGAACATAGGCCGCAAAAACGGGATCCGAAACGGTGTCTGAGATCGTTTCATGACCCGCAAGATACCCTGTGTAGGCCAGCGCCGAATGGGTGCCGTTCAGCATCCGCAGTTTCATGTCCTCGAAGGGTTCCACGTCGCGTACAAGTTGCGCCCCTGCTGCGCCAAAGTCGGGCCGCGCATCGTCAACGAAATCATCTTCTACGACCCATTGCGAAAATGGCTCATGCAGTACGGGGGCCGCATCATAGGTTCCTGCCGCATCAGACAGGCGCGCGATATCGGCGTCTGTTGTTGCGGGGGTGATGCGGTCGACCATTGTGCTTGGAAAACGGCCTTCGGTCGCGATCCAACGCGCTAAATCGGGGTCCAAAAGTTCTGCAAACTCTAGGACCAGCCCGCGCAGGAGTTGGCCATTTTGCGGTAGGTTATCGCAGGTCAGAACTGTAAACGGACGCATGCCCTCGGCGCGACGGGCCTTAAGGGCGCGCACCAAATAACCAATGGTCGAACGCGGAAGATCATGGGCCAGATCATGAACAATATCAGGATGATCGTGGTTCAACTTTCCGCTCGCCGGATGATGGCAGTAGCCCTTTTCTGTCACGGTCAACGACACGATCTGCACGGCTTCGTTGACCATCGCGTCCAGAACCGCTTGCGGGTTTTCTGGAGCCACAAGGACGTCATTCAGAACATCAATGATGCGGCTGCTTTCACCATCTGCGCCAAGGGACACGGCGCGATACGCCCAGTCCTGATCGCGCAGTGCGTCGCGTGTGTCAGGGCTGCGCAACGACACACCCACAATACCCCAATCGCCACCGCCTGCGGCCATCGCGTCCATCACATAAGAACAGCCAAATGCGCGAAAGAATGCACCCAAGCCAAGGTGTACGATCCCTGTTGCGGGGCGTGGGGTGTCTGGTCGTTTCAAGCGAGGTGCAGTCATAGTTTATAGGCCTTCTTGGCAAGCCCGTAGGCAAGATCATGGGCAACGTCTGGTGCTTCATCAAGGTCAAGTCGACCCGTTGCAACAAGCGTCGCGAGAAACGCACAATCCACACGGCGAGCCACATCGTGGCGGGCGGGGATCGAACAAAATGCGCGGGTGTCATCGTTAAACCCGACGGTGTTATAAAACCCCGCCGTTTCGGTCGCCGTTTCACGGAACCGGCGCATGCCTTCGGCGCTGTCATGAAACCACCACGGCGGCCCCAGTTTCAACGCCGGATACACGCCTGCAAGCGGCGCCAATTCACGCGGGATCGACGTTTCATCTAGCGTGAACACGATGATGGTCAAATCGGGCTCTTGGCCAACGGCATTCAGCAGCGGCGCCAAAGCATGCACGTAATCGGTTCGCATCGGGATGTCGTAACCTTTGTCGCGCCCGAACTGCGCGAATATCCCACCAGAATGGTTTCGATACGATCCGGGGTGGATTTGCAGAACCAGCCCGTCGTCCAAAGACATCCGCGCCATTTCCGTTAGCATATGTCCGCGAAAGGCATCGGCCTCATCCGCGGTGCAGGTTCCCGCGCGGGCCTTGTCATATAGAGCGGCGGCAACATCTGCTGGCAAATCTTCGGTGCGCGCACTTGGGTGCCCGTGGTCCGATGACGTCGCCCCATAGGATTTGAACACGGCACGGCGGGCGCGGTGCGCGGCAAGGTACCCTGCCCAAGTTGACGTATCTTCGCCCGTCATCGCTCCGAGGGTTTCGATGTTTTCGGCAAAGCCTTCAAATTCGGGATCAACGACCGCGTCAGGGCGATACGCCGTTATGACCAGCCCTGCCCAACCGCTTTCGCCGATCATCTTGTGCCAGCGCAAATCATCAATCGCGCTTTCGGTGGTAGAAATCGCTTCGATGTTAAACCGCTCAAACAATGCACGAGGACGGAACGCGTCCTGTGTCAGGCAGTCTGCGATCTGGTCATAAATAGAATCAGCGGTCGTGGCGGACAGACGCTGCGTGACACCAAAAACAGTCTGCAACGCGTGATCGACCCAAATCCGGGAAGGCGTTCCACGGAACAGATGATAATTCTGTGCAAACAGCTGCCAAATCTTGCGCGGGTCGGTTTCGATAGCACCCCCGTCAACGCGCGGTACGCCCATCGCCTCAAGCGGGATTCCCTGAGAATGCAGCATCCTGAAAACATAATGGTCCGGCGTCACAAAGAGTTGAGCGGGATCAGAGAAGGGTTCATTTTGCGCAAACCAGCGCGGATCCGTGTGGCCATGTGGGCTGATAATCGGCAAGTTTTTCACGTCATTATACAAAGTACGCGCGATTTCACGAACAGCTGGTTCCACCGGAAACAGACGGTCCTCATTCAACAATGTCATAGCTTCCCCCGCTTAGCTCAACTGGTATCCTAGTTGCCTTGGTGCTAGCTGTCACCCAAGATGCGAACCTGAACACAACATTTACAAAGGACATTCAGATGCCAACACCCAAACCAGTAGCCGGCAGTATTCTGGCACCAATGTCGTTCCCCAAATTGGGCGGCGGTGAACTGTCGGTCGGCGGCAAGAACGACAAGTGGACGCTTTTTATCGTGTATCGTGGCAAACATTGCGGTCGCTGTAAGAAGTACCTGAAAATTCTCAATGACATGCGCGGCGACTGGGCAGATGCCGGGTTTGATGTGGCTGTCGTGTCTGCAGATACCGAAGCCAAAGCACAGGCAGATGTTGCCGAATTCGGTTGGGAATTCGACTTAGGGTATGGCCTAACAGAAGAACAAATGGGTGTTTTGGGCGTTTACGTGTCCGATCCGCTTTCCCCGACTGAAACAGATCGCCGGTTCGCTGAACCGGGTGTATTCGTGCTGCGCCCTGACGGTAGCATCTTGCTGATCTCGATCTCCAATGGCCCATCTGCACGCCCCGACCTTGTTGAATTGCTGGATGGTATGATCTTTACGATCGAAAACGACCGCCCTCCGCGTGGTACAGCTTAAGACGCAAGAACATAGTGCTGAGCGGCGTTTTTACAATTTCGCTCTGCACACCCTTCCCTTTTTTTGCCCTTCTCCCCGAAAAATTTACTGGCAATGTTTGACTTGGCGTCATCTTCCCAATACTAGTATACATGTTTCCACCCGCTCGATAGGGAATCGCGCGGGGGCAAAACATAAAATGTATCTGGGAGGATCACATGACTAAAACATTTACACTTAGCAGTGCCGTTGCTGGCAGCTGCCTCGCACTGGCTGCGACAACTGTTTCCGCTGAAGAACTTCGCGGCTGGAACATCCACGTAGAAGACTACCCTGTTTCCATCGCAATGGAAGCCTTTGCTGAAGAAGTAGCAGAGCGCACAGGTGGCGACCTTACACTGAAAACATTCCACAACGGCGTTCTGGGCAGCCAGCCTGACGCGATCGAACAGCTGCGCCTCGGCGTTCTGGACTTTGGTGAATTCAGCCTCGGCCCATTCGGGACATCCGTTCCTGAAGCCAACGTTGTTTCCTTGCCATTCATCTTCCCATCCATCCCTGCGATGTACGAAATGATGGACGGTGAAGTTGGTGAAGCGATTTCTGAAGGCATGCGTGCACGTGGTGTTGAGCCACTCGGTTGGTACGATGCTGGTGCTCGTTCTTTCTACAACTCCGTACGTCCGATCAACACACCTGCTGATGTTGAAGGCCTGAAAATCCGCGTGATGTCCAACGATCTGTTCGTTCAGATGGTTGAATCCATGGACGGTAACGCGACACCAATGGCGTTTGCGGAAGTTTACCAGTCTATCCAGACTGGCGTTGTAGACGGTGCGGAAAACAACCCACCATCCTACGAATCCACAAGCCACTACGAAGTTGCTTCTTTCTACTCTTTGACAGAGCACCTGATCATTCCTGAGTGTCTCTGCATGTCCAAGATCACATTCGATGGTCTGTCCGAAGAGCACCAGGCAATCCTTCGTGAAGCTGGTCACAACTCCGCTGTCTTGCAGCGCGAACTGTGGCAGGCACGTGAAGCGGCATCTATGGAAATCGTAGAAGCTGGCGGCACAGTCGTGAACACAATCGCTGACAAGGGTCCATTCCAGGACGCTATGGCGCCAGTTTACGAAGGCTTCCTCGAAGCGAACCCTGACCTTGCTGATCTGGTTAACCTGATCCGCAACGGCGGCTAAGCTAAGTTGCTTTAGCAGACGGCCCGTGCCTCAATATGGCATGGGCCGTTTTGCAATCTATCTACCAAAAAACGTGAGGGGCAAAGATGAGTGGTCGTAAATCCATAATTGACAAGTGCGAGACCGTGTTGGGGGCGGTTCAATGGGCCAGTATCTTTACAGCGTCGCTTGCCCTTGCAATTTTGATTGTCACCTTCGGGTGGTTGGTCTTTGGCCGCTATGTTCTCAACGTTACGCCAACGTGGGTTGAACAATTGGCGTTGATGTTGATCTGCTACATTGCCTTTCTCGGCGCGGCCGCTGGTGTACGCGACGATACGCACCTTGGCGTATCTCTGTTTCGTGACATGGCCCCAGAAGGCGTACAAAAAGTTCTTATTGTTTTCATCGACTTCATCCTTGCGGCCTTTGGAACAGTAATGTTCCTGGCGGGCACAGAGTTGATGAGGTTTGGTTGGGATTCTTTCATTCCAATGCTGAACGTCCCTGAAAGTTTCCGGACTTTGGCGATCACACTTTGTGGTGCGTTGATTGTTCTGCACGCGGGGTCGCGTGGGATCATCCGCCTGCTAACTTTCTCACAGTGGCACCCGCTGCCCCAAACTCAGGAGTCCTGATATGGGTCTGCTAATCTTAATGCTCGTTTTTGGTGTCGGTGTTGTCATCGGCATGCCGGTTGCTTTTGCCATGGGGATCGCTGCGGCGTCTTCGTTCTGGTACGAAGGCTTCCCGATGCTAATCACCTTCCAGCGTGCGACAGCTGGTGTTTCTGTTTTCTCCCTTCTCGCCATTCCATTCTTCGTATTGGCTGGTGAGATCATGCTGCACGGCGGTATCGCCGTGCGGCTCGTAAAACTCGCCTCCGCGCTTGTCGGTCACCTTAAGGGTGGTCTCGCGATGGTGAACATCTTCTCATCCATGCTGTTTGGCGGTATTTCTGGGTCCGCTGTTGCGGACATCTCGGCGCTGGGATCGATCCTTGTGCCTGTTATGAAAGAACGCGGTTACCGCCCAGATTTTGCGGTGAACGTGACTGTGACGTCCTCTATCGCGGGGATCGTTATTCCGCCGAGCCACAACATGATCATCTTTGCGGTTGCAGCTGGTGGCGGCATTTCCGTGTCTGGCCTGTTCCTTGCTGGCGTTGTTCCAGGCATGTTGATGTGCTTCAGCCTCGCGATTGCGGCCTATATCCTGTCGATCAAACACGGCTACCCAGCTGAGCCCTTCCCCGGTTGGCGCGAAGTTGGTCGCTCTGCTGCAGACGCAATCCCAGGTTTCTTTACGGCTGTGATCATCGTTGGCGGGACACTGTCCGGTATCTTTACAGTGACAGAATCCGGTGCCTTTGGTGCGATCTACGCGATCCTGCTGACGACGTTCTATTACCGCACGCTGACGTTTAAATCGTTCATCACGGCCCTGACGGGCACTGTTCGCACGACATCGATGGTGATGATCCTGATCGCCTTTGCCAGCTCGTTTGCTTACCTTCTTGCGCTTTACCAAGTGCCTGAACGTCTGAGCAACGCATTGGTTCTGATCTCGGACAATCCGATCATCATCTTGCTTATGATCAACGTTATCCTGCTGATCCTTGGTATGATCATGGACATGGCCGCGCTGATCCTGATCTGTACGCCGATCTTCCTGCCGATCGCCAAAGGCCTTGGCATGGATCCAACGCAGTTCGGCATCATGATGCTGATGAACCTTGGTCTGGGCCTGTGTACGCCACCTGTCGGGACCTGTTTGTTCGTGGGCTGTGCCGTGGGCAAGATCAAGATCGAACAAGCGTTGAAATCCATCTGGCCATTCTATCTGGCAATGCTGGGCGCGTTGATCTTGGTCACTTACGTCCCTGCAGTGTCCTTGTGGCTGCCTGAAAACCTGCCAGTCTTTACGGCTTGGGTGAAATCGTTCTTCTCATAGAACGGTTTCGCCTGCGGGCTGCCTCTTTCATTTGCTAGGACGAACATGTCGACAGTTACCAAACCCGCCCTGCACTACCTTAAGTGGCCCTTGATCGTAACTGTTGTCGGCTTGGGATTGTCGGCGTGGTTGGGTTACGCAACGCACGGAACATTCGGCGCGGTGCTGTCCTTTTTGATGATCGGGCTGGTGTTGGCTGCACTTGAAATTGCGCTGTCTTTTGACAACGCAATCGTCAACGCCAACAAACTGGAAGACATGACGCCCATCTGGCGTCAGCGTTTCCTCACATGGGGCATTCTGATTGCCGTCTTCGGTATGCGGATTATCTTTCCGCTGGCGATTGTTGCCGTCTTCGCCAAGATAAATCCGATACAGGCGATGCAGCTGGCGATTGCACAGCCGGACGAATACGCCCGCATCATTGAGGGCGCGCATACTTCGATTGTGGCCTTTGGCGGCACGTTCCTGATGATGGTCGCTCTCAGCTTTTTCCTTGATCCGGATAAAGAAATCGACTGGGTTGGGCCGCTGGAAAAACGCCTGCGCCAGTGTGGGTCTGTGCGTGGATTGGAAATCGCTTTTGTGCTGGCGATTGTGGCTGGGGTTTCGCTCGCCCTGCCCGCAGCGAAACAGACCGGTTTCTTACTGTCAGGCATCATGGGCATTATCATCTTCACGATGGTTGAAGGCCTCGGCAAAGCGCTTGATGGTGTTGCCAAAGACGCCACAAAGGTTGGCGCCGCGGGTGGGTTCGGGGCGTTTATGTACCTCGAAGTGCTCGATGCCAGTTTCTCGTTTGATGGGGTGATCGGTGCCTTTGCCCTGACGACCAACATCCTGCTGATCGCCATCGGCCTTGGGATCGGTGCGATGTATGTGCGCTCCATGACAATCATGTTGGTCGAAAAAGGCACGTTGAAAGAATTTCTCTACCTCGAACATGGCGCGTTTTATTCGATCTTTGCGCTTTCCATCATCATGTTCTTACAGGCGCTGTGTCACGTCCCCGAAGCCATAACAGGTTCTATCGGGGTCGCTTTGATTGGCGTCTCTTTGTTTTCGTCGGTCCGCTACAACAAACAACAGATCGAGACCGACTGACCCCGAATTTTACAGAGGTACACTATGAAAGTCCTAATCCACGGAACCGGTTTTGCAGGGCAAGGCCATACAGATGCATTCCGTTGGGCTGGGGCTGATGTGGTCGGAATGGTCGGACGCACTGAACATGTTGTGCACGACGTGGCCGACAAGATGGCAATCCCTCACGCTGGAACGGACTGGGCCGCGGCCTTGGATGCTTGCCAACCAGACATCGTTTCCATCGCGACACCGGGTGGAGCGCATTTTGAGGTCATAAAACAGGCTTTGGCGCGCGGCTGTCATGTCTTTGTCGACAAACCCATGACCCATAGCGGCGAAACCGCGGTCGAACTGCGGGACCTCGCACAGGCCAAAGGCGTGAAGACCGCTTATGCAGCATCGTTCCGCTACGCCCCCAGCATCCTGCACGCCAAACGGTTGGTTGCAGAGAGTGCCATCGGTGAGCCGACCGAGGTCGAATGCGTTTCCCACTTCAACCTAGATCGCAACATCCCGTTCGGGTGGTCTCATGAGGCGGCGGCAGGTGGCGGGCGGCTCAACAACAACTTTACCCATACCCTGTCCATCGTGGCCTCGGTTGTCGGTGATGACATTCAATCCATCATCGGTGAAGTCCGCGATGACCTTGGCCGCGCGCCCATCGTTGAGGGTGTCCATAACTTCATGACACGGCGCGATTTCATCCCTGACGATCTGGATGATCCAACGTTGAAATGGGGTGGGAGCGATGTGGAATGGTCCTATACGGTTCTCGCAAAGCTCGGCAGCCCGTTCGCGCCCAAACCCGTTTCGGTTCTCTTCAAACATGGCGGATTGGTGCCTCGGTTCCATGACGATCACATCGTGTTTTACGGCACCAAAGGCGCGATCTACATCAAAGGTCACTATGGCAGCGGTCAACTGTCGCTTTACCAAGACGGCGCTTGGGTCGACCAAGACTTGCCCGAAGATATCAAAGCCGCCAACCCCGACGTCAAAGGCGAAACCGAACAGTGCTGGCACTATTTGGTGCGCGAATTTGTAGCCGACATTCAAGGCAAAGACGTCGCGCCCTATCCGACATTCAAAGACGGGGCACAGTATCAGCAGATCATCGATGTAATCCGTCGAAACGACAATTGGACGGACGTCACTGATCTGGCATGATCGGCCATTAAGACGAAAGGAAAACAGTCATGAAAATCACAAGTGCGCAGGTCTTTGTCGGTGGTCCCGGTAAGAATTACGTCACCTTGAAAATCATGACCGACCAAGGTGTTTACGGCCTTGGTGACGCGACCCTGAACAACCGCGAAACCCTGCCCGCCGCCTATCTTCAGGACTACTTGATCCCTGCCCTTATTGGCATGGATCCACGGCGCAGCGAAGACATCTGGCAGTTCTTCTATCGCGGCGCTTATTTCCGCCGTGGCCCCATTGCGATGGCCGCTTTTGGTGCGATCGACATGGCGCTTTGGGATATCAAAGGAAAGATCGCGGGGCTGCCGTGCTACGATTTGTTTGGCGGCAAAAGCCGCGATGGTGCGATGGTGTATGCCCATGCCACGGGCGCTGACCTGCCCGACCTCATGGACTCGGTCCAGCATTTTGTCGATGACGGCTACAAAGCCGTGCGCGTTCAATGCGGTATTCCAGGCATGCCCAGCGCCAGCTATGCAGTGCCCGAGGAAAAGGGCGCATCAACCGAATACATGACCAATTTCAGCGGCATACGACCCAAAGTTGAGACATGGGACACAGGCAAATACATGCGTTACATGCCGCAGGCCTTGGCCGACATTCGCGAACGATTTGGTCCTGACCTGCACATCTTACACGACGTCCACCACCGCCTTACCCCGCGCGAGGCCGCAGCTTTTGCCAAAGACGTCGAACCCGTGGACCTGTTCTGGCTCGAAGACCCGACAGTTGCCGACGATCAAGATGCGCTCAAACTGATCCGCCAGCACTCGACCACCCCCATCGCAATCGGCGAGGTGTTCAATTCAATCTGGGACTGCAACAAGTTGATCGAAAACGAAATGATCGACTTTATCCGCGTGGCTGCGACCTACGGCGGTGGCATCACGCACCTGAAACGGATCATCGATCTCGCGGGCCTTCATCACGTTCGTACGGGTTTTCATGGCGCGCCAAGCCATTCGCCCATCAGCATGGCCGCGCAATACCATTTGAACGCATGGGCCCCGAATTTTGGCATTCAGGAATATCTGGTGCTGGGAACGCCCGAATGTGATGCTTTGTTCCCGAGCGATCACCGCATGGAAAACGGGATGGTTTACGTCAGCGATGCACCGGGCCTTGGGGTGGATTTCGATGAAACCGAAGCCCAAAAATACAATTATTCAGCCGGCAGCCATCCAGTGGTGCGCCTGCAAGATGGCACACTTTGGAATTACTAAACCAGATTACCATTTAGGCATCTCGCATAAAATTTAAGCATTAAGTTTTTGCGAACAGGATGCTGCGGGCATGTGACCGTCCATCAACTGTCAATTTAGTGCTCACTGTGGTCCCTAAGCAGGCGAATAACGCCTGTCGGAGCATACAATCACCAAAGTGGCTGCCATATCCTTGCAAGACGCTGATGCGCTGCAACCCCGCGCTGTTGGTGCAGCGTCTTTGGCCGTGCACGCGGATGATACTGGCCGCACACGCTTACAAACCATGCGTCAGTCAGGATCGACCCGATTGGTGCTCCCCCAAACGTTTCGCCCTGACCTTGAGGCTGTCATCGTCAACACCGCTGGCGGCATCACCGGCGGCGACGCCTATGATTTCGCCTTTACGGCTGGGCCGAATGCGACGCTCACCCTGACAACCCAAGCCGCCGAACGCGCCTATCGTGCGCAAACCGGTGAAACGGGCCGATTAAACACGCGGCTGAACGTGAACGCTGGTGCGCGGCTTAACTGGTTGCCACAAGAGATGATCCTGTTTGACGGCTGCACCCTGCACCGCCGCCTTGATATACAGCTGGATGCGTCTGCCGAGCTGTTGATGGTCGAGCCCGTTGTCTTTGGCCGCACCGCCATGGGCGAAACCCTACGCGATGTGCACTTCAAAGACCGCATCAAGATTACCCGCAATGGTGTACCGATCTATATCGACGGTGCGGACCTACACGGCAATGCTGCGGCCCACCTTGCCACCACCGCCACCGCCAAGGGCTCTGGGGCCATGTGCAGTGTCGTGATGGTCACCCCTGACGCCAAACGCCACCTAACAGGCGTACGCGCCTTGCTGCCCGAAACGGCAGGCGCCAGCGTTCTTGGCAGTGACGTTCTGGTCATCCGCCATCTTGCGCCAGACAGCTATGATCTGCGCCGCGATCTGATCCCCGTTCTTGAACACCTTAACCAATCCCCTCTCCCCGCGTCATGGAGGCTTTAGGCCATGCAACTTACCCCGCGAGAAAAAGATAAACTGCTGATCGCCATGGCAGCCGAAGTCGCCCGCAAGCGACTGGCCCGTGGCGTAAAGCTGAACCACCCAGAGGCCATTGCCCTAATCACGGACACCGTGGTTGAAGGCGCCCGCGACGGGCGCAGCGTTGCTGACATGATGGAAGCTGGCGGTTTGGTCGTCACCCGCGATCAATGCATGGAAGGTATCCCCGAGATGATCCCAGAGGTGCAAGTCGAAGCCACCTTTCCTGACGGCACCAAGCTCGTCACTGTTCACAATCCGATTAGGTAGGAGAACAACATGATCCCCGGAGAGATTTTCCCAGCCGATACCCCTTTGACCCTGAACGCAGGCGCGGAGGCAATCACGTTGCAGGTTGCCAATACCGGCGATCGCCCTGTGCAAGTCGGCAGCCATTACCATTTTGCAGAAACCAACCCAGCGCTGGATTTTGATCGTACCGCAGCCCGCGGCATGCGTCTTGATATCGCCGCCGGAACGGCCGTGCGGTTCGAGCCGGGCCAACGCCGCGACGTCCAACTGATCCCCTTTGGTGGCGATCGCAAGATTTTTGGTTTCAACCAAGAAGTTATGGGAGACCTATAGATGCCTCGTGAAATTCCCCGCCCCCAATATGCCGCCATGTTCGGCCCGACGACTGGCGACAAAGTGCGCCTTGCGGACACCGATCTGATTATCGAAGTCGAACGCGATCTTACGACCTACGGCGAAGAGGTGAAGTTTGGCGGCGGAAAAGTCATCCGTGACGGTATGGGCCAGTCCCAAGTCACCCGTGCAAACGGTGCCGTGGATACGGTCATCACCAATGCGTTGATCGTGGATCATTCCGGCATCTACAAAGCCGACGTGGCGCTGAAAGACGGCCTCATCCATGCCATCGGCAAAGCAGGTAATCCTGACACCCAATCCGGCGTCGATATCATTATCGGACCAGGCACTGAGATTATCGCAGGTGAAGGCCGCATTCTGACGGCGGGCGGTGTGGACAGTCATATCCACTTTATCTGCCCGCAACAGATGGAAGACTCCCTGCATTCCGGTGTCACCACTTGTTTTGGCGGCGGCACGGGGCCCGCGCACGGGACATTGGCCACGACCTGCACGCCGGGTCCTTGGCATATCGGCCGGATGTTGCAGTCCTTTGACGGCATCACCATGAACATCGGCCTGTCGGGCAAAGGCAACGCCAGCCAACCAGACGCTCTGGTTGAGATGGTTCAAGCCGGTGCTTGTGCACTGAAACTGCACGAAGACTGGGGCACCACCCCTGCTGCGATTGATTGCTGCCTTGGTGTAGCGGATGATCTCGATGTGCAGGTGATGATCCACACGGACACACTGAATGAATCCGGCTTTGTTGAACACACAGTCGGCGCGATCAAGAACCGCACGATCCACGCCTTCCATACTGAAGGCGCAGGCGGTGGGCACGCACCAGACATCATTAAGATCTGCGGCCATGACAATGTCATCCCAAGTTCGACCAACCCGACGCGCCCCTTCACGGTGAATACGTTGGAAGAACACCTCGATATGCTTATGGTGTGTCATCACCTCGACAAATCGATCCCCGAAGATATCGCATTCGCCGAAAGCCGTATCCGCCGTGAAACCATCGCCGCCGAAGACATCCTGCATGACATCGGCGCGTTTTCGATCATCGCGTCTGACAGCCAAGCCATGGGCCGCGTCGGTGAAGTGTTGATCCGCACATGGCAGACCGCCGACAAGATGAAAAAGCAACGCGGCGCGCTGGCAGATGAAACAGGCGACAACGACAATATGCGCGTGCGCCGCTACATCGCGAAATACACGATCAACCCCGCCATTGCGCAGGGCGTTGGCCATGTAATCGGCGATATTTCGGTCGGCAAGCGGGCGGACCTTGTTCTTTGGGACACCGCGTTCTTTGGGGTCAAACCAGAAATGGTGTTGATGGCTGGCACGATCGTCGTGGCGCAAATGGGTGATCCCAACGCGTCTATTCCGACGCCACAGCCCGTCTATACACGGCCGATGTTTGGCCAGTATGGCAGCGCACAGCAGCACACCTCTGTCAGCTTTGTATCAGGTGTCGCCCAAGACGCAGGCCTGCGTGACAGCTTGGGACTGGCGAAACAAACGGTTGCAGTGAAGAACACGCGCACAATCGGTAAATCCGACATGCTGCTGAACGACGCCACACCCGAGGTTGAGGTTGATCCCGAAACCTATGAAGTCCGCGCGGACGGTGAATTACTCACGTGTCAGCCAGCAGATGTGCTACCCATGGCGCAACGTTACTTTATGTTCTGAAAGGCGCCCCAATGGCACATGTTTTCCAAACCCTCCGCGCAACCTTTGTGGCGGGTCTTCTTCTGGCCCCTATCGGCGCGGCTGCACAGTCCACCTGCCCATCAGCGGACATGCTGGACGGGCAAGGTATCCGGTTCACACAAGACAACGGTGACTACGAAATCCATCGCATGGCGTCCAATGGCGCGATCCAGCAGAACACATACTTCGATGGCGATGAAAGCCTGAATTACCTGGCACACGGGGTTCACGTCCTTCAGCTGAGTTCGATTGAAAACGGGCGGATCATTCCAGATTCACTGTGGCAGTTTGTATTCGAAGAACCGATTGCGGACCTACCCGTCCCCGTCGCGGGTGGGACGTGGTCCGCACGGACAACGCAAATCCAGATGGGTGAAACAACCATCGAACGCGTAAGTCATCGTTGGGGCGCGACAACGCAATACACCATGGGCAACTGCACGTTGGATGCGATCCCTGTCAGCGTGAAATACACCAGTCGTGAATACGACCACATCGAAGAAGCGTTGTATTTTCCGGACCTCGGGACAGCGGTGCTGACGGCCTATTCTGATTCCGACGGTCGGGATGAGTTCACCTTCGTTTCCGTTCGGGCGCAGTGAAAGACATAAATGACCAACCTAACCGCACAGATCATCAAACGCCACGCCCACGCCGCAGCACCAATGGGCCACTGCACTCTGAGCTATGATGATCGGTTCTTGCGCCGCAAGATGCTGGCAACAGATGACGGGGTGAAGTTCCTTGTCGATCTGGAAAACACCGAGTCCCTGAACCAAGGGGACGCATTCGTGCTGGGCGATGGCCAGATGATCGAAGTTCACGCGGCCCCTGAACCGCTTTACCAAGTGACTGGCGATAATCTGGTGCAATTGGCGTGGCATGTTGGCAACCGCCACACCCCCTGTCAGATCGAAGCCGATTACCTGTTGATCCAAGCGGACCCTGTCATTGGTCATATGTTGGAACACTTGGGCGCTCAGGTGGCAGAGGTAACGGCCCCCTTCACACCAGAAGGCGGCGCCTATGGGCACGGGCGCACCCACAGCCATGAACATGTGGCAACCGCACATGACCACTAACCGCGACGTCTTAACCCTGACGCAATGGCTTTCCCCGAGTTTCCCCCTTGGGTCCTTTGCCTATTCCCACGGTCTGGAAACCGCGATTGCGAACGGCACTCTCGCGACAGCCACAGACCTTCAAGACTGGCTGACAGACCTGCTGGCACACGGCAGTGGCCGCAATGACTGCATCCTGCTGCGCGCGGGATATGACTGTGGTGATGATGGATTGGCAGATGTGAACGCAACCGCCCTCGCCTTTGCGGCCTCATCAGAACGTATCCAAGAGACGCTTTTGCAAGGGGCGGCGTTTTGCCAGACAACAGCGGCGATCTGGGGTGATAATACCCTTCCTGAACTTGCCCTACCTGTGGCGGTTGGGATGGCAGCAGCGCGACAGGGCATCGACCAAACACTTACAGCCTCAATGTATCTACAGGCCTTTTGCAGCAATCTGGTGTCTGCCTCTGTACGGGCGGTGCCGCTTGGGCAAACCGAGGGCCAAGCAGTACTGGCCGCCCTCTCCCCCCTGTGCATCGAAATTGCCGAAGACACCGCAAACGCCACCCTCGATGATTTGCAGAGCACGGCGTTCCTGTCTGACATCGCAGCGATGCAACATGAAACACTCCAACCAAGGATTTTCCGCTCATGAGCAAACACGGCCCCCTTCGCATTGGTATCGGCGGCCCCGTTGGAGCGGGTAAAACCACGCTAACCGCGGCTTTGGCGCGGGCGCTGCACCCACGGTTGTCCATTGGGGTCATCACCAATGACATCTACACCCAAGAAGACGCTGAAGCGCTAATGCGCATGCAAATCCTACCGCAGGAGCGCGTGATTGGCGTTGAAACCGGCGGATGCCCCCATACTGCAATCCGCGAGGACGCATCAATCAACCTCGCAGCGATTGCCGAGATGCGCAAACGCTTCGATGACCTAGACGCCGTAATGATCGAAAGCGGCGGCGACAATCTGTCCGCCACGTTTAGCCCTGAACTCGCGGATCTGACGATCTACGTGATCGATGTGGCAGCTGGCGAAGAGATCCCGCGCAAAGGCGGGCCTGCAATCACCAAATCGGATATTCTGGTTATCAACAAAACCGATCTGGCCCCCCATGTCGGGGCGTCACTAGACGTAATGGACCGCGACGCCACAAGAATGCGCGCGGGCCGTCCTTTTGTGTTTTGTTCCTTGCGAAACGATCAGGGCATCGATGAAGTTCTCAGCCTCATCTCTGACATTGGCGGGTTGCCGTTAAACTGACACCAGTTCCAGCAGCTGTTCCCGCCCGACGTTGGCCGACACATCATCCAACGTGACTGTCCCGCGATCCATCGTCACAAACCGATCGCCAAGTTCAAAAGCGAAATCGAAAAACTGTTCGACCAACACAATCGCGATCTCACCTTGATCACGCAGCGTTTGGATGACCTTGCCGATATGTTTTATGATGTTGGGCTGGATGCCCTCGGTCGGTTCATCCAGCAACAAGACGGATGGCTTGGTGATCAACGCCCGCGCAATGGCCAGTTGTTGTTGCTGACCACCTGACAAGTCCCCGCCGCGGCGAGCGGACATGTCCCGCAGCACAGGAAACAGATCATAGATATGGTCGGGCACACCGTGGGCACGGCCCTCAAGACAGGCAAAACCGGTCTCTAGGTTTTCCGTCACGGTCATCATCGGGAACACTTCGCGCCCTTGCGGGACATATGCGATCCCTGCCCGCGCGGCGTTCACGGCTGAATGTTTACCAAGAACCTCACCGTCCAATGAGATCGTGCCAGATGCATATGGATGGCGCCCTGCGATGGCTTTCAAAAGCGACGTCTTACCCACGCCGTTGGTGCCCATCACGGCCGTAATTTCACCCTTTTTGGCGGTGATATTGATGCCATTCAAAATCTGGCTTTGGCCATACTTCAGTGTTAAATCTTTGACTTCCAACATGATTATCGCCCTAGATAGACGTCAACGACGTCTTTGTTTTTCGTCACGTGATCCAAGCTGCCCTCGGCCAGAACGGAGCCTTCGTGCAGCACGGTCACTTTGCAGTTCAGCCGGCGCACAAATTCCATATCGTGTTCGACGACGACAACAGCGCGTGTCTTGGCGGCCCGAACCAACAGATCGGTCGTGTGTTCACGTTCTGCTGGCGTCATGCCCGCCGCGGGTTCGTCCACCAGCAACAAACGCGGGTCCTGCGCCAGCAACATGCCAATTTCCAACCACTGTTTCTGACCGTGGCTGAGCGAGCCTGATTGTTGATCCAACGCGTCTGTCAAACCGATCTCATCGCTGATAGCGCGAATGCGATCTTCGCGATTTTCGGTCTTGCGACGCAACAGAACATCAAACGGACCACGCTTGTTTTTCAACGCCATGGCGATGTTTTCGCGCACGGTTTGCGCCTCAAACACTGTAGGTTTTTGGAATTTGCGGCCAATGCCCGCCTGCGCGATCTGGCTTTCGCTCATCCCGAGCAGTGAATCTCCGCGATCCCCGAACACCACTCGACCTTCGTCGGGCTTGGTTTTGCCCGTCACGATGTCCATGAACGTGGTCTTGCCCGCACCATTGGGGCCAATGACGGCCCGCAGTTCAGGCTCCGCGATCTGGATCGACAGATTGTTGATGGCGCGAAACCCATCAAACGTGACCGAGACGCCGGAAACTTCAAGAAGCGTGCTCATGATGGCTCCCCCTCTTCATTGCGCCACGCGCCCTTGTCGGGGCCAAAATCGCCCTCGCGATTGGGTGGCGTCTTTTTCGCCAAAGCATCAAAGATGCCGCCGATGCCTTTGGGAAAGAACAGCGTGACCAACACGAAGGACAGGCCAAGCAGCACCAGCCACCAGTCGGTCCATTTGATCACATAGAAACCAAGATTGATGTTGGGGGCGGAACCGCCTGTGAACCAAGATGACAACAGTGACACCAACGCCGCGCCAATCACCGCACCATAAAGCCGCCCACGTCCACCAATGGCGACCCAAACCGCCAAATAGATCGATGCAATCGGCGCGATCTCGGCGGGGTTAATGATGCCCGCTTGCGGGTAATACAAAGCCCCAGCCACACCAGCGATCATTGCCGTCAGCGTAAAGACGAAAAGTTTATAGTGTTCAACGTGATACCCAAGGAACCTAACGCGGGCTTCGTTGTCGCGAATGGCGCGAATAACGGACCCGAACTTACCAGACACCACATAGGCAAACAGCACATAGCCAAGCGCCAGCGCAATCGCAGAGGCCCAGAAGAACCAGAGCGAAACAACCGCTTGGCTTTGATCCTCAAGACCTGGAATGTTTTGCAAACCTGACAACCCGTTGTTGCCCCGCAAACCGGTATCGTTTTGGAAAAAGTAAAGGGACAATGCCAGTGTCATCGCTTGGGTCAGGATGGACAAGTAGACCCCTGTCACCCGGCTGCGAAACGCCAGCCAACCAAACACCAATGCCAACACCCCGGGAACCAAGATCACTGCCAGCAGTTGCAGTGGCAGGCTGTGTGAGAACGCCCAAATCATCGGGAAGTCCGAACTGCCAACGACACCGAAAATCTGACCACCAATGGCGTCTGTAATCTCGGTCGCGGTCGGAGGGAGCGCATTCGCCTTAAGAGAGGTCAGCACGATCCCTTCGGTACGCGCATACATCAGCCACATACCGATGGCGTACCCACCAATGCCAAAGAATGCGAAGTGCCCAAGGCTTAGGATGCCGCAATAGCCCCAGACAACATCCATGGCGATGGCCACAAGGCACAGGCACAGGGTCTTGCCCAAGGTCTTCAGGAATGAGGTCGAGATGAGACCGAACCCTGTGGCTTCGCTCATGATTGTCACAAGGATCGTGAAAATCGCCAGCCCAGCAAGGAACCACAAGACGGACGGGTTACGCGCGATGAAGGTGTTTTTCATGATCTAGTCCCCCGCCGCACGACCCTTGAGGGCAACAATACCCTTGGGTCTGAATTGGATGAACAGGATCACGAACAGGATCATATAGGTCTGTGCCGCCAACGTGTTGGATGGGTTGAAGAATTCGATCCCCTTTTGGGTGAACCCGATCAGCGACGCACCAGCAAGCGTGCCCCAGACGTTACCGACACCGCCAACAACGACTGTCATGAAAGACTGCACGATGTAATCCGCACCCATTTCAGATGTCACCTTGGCATAAAGCCCAATGGCAACCCCTGCGATCCCTGCGATGCCAGACCCAAGCCCGAACGTCAGCATATTGATGCGATCAGGGTTGATGCCCATGCTCGCGGCCATGCCGGGGTTTTGGGTCACGGCGCGGACTTCTAGCCCTAGCCGAGTGCGTTTCAGAATGAACAAGATCAGCCCCAAGAACAGCAGCGCCAAAACGAAAATCGCGATACGGATATAGCTGATCTGGATCACATCATTGACCACCCAAGCGCCAGCCAACCAGTCAGGTGACGTAAGTGGACGGGCCTGCGTGCCAAAAATGTTCTTGGCCAGTTGCTGCAGGACGATTGCGATACCAAACGTGGCAAGCAAGGTTTCCAGCGGTCGATGATAGAGATGCCGGATGACCAAGCGTTCCATCGCAACCCCAGCTGCAAAGGTCACCGCAAAGGCGACGGGCAGCGCGATGATGATCGACAACGTGTAATTTGGCACAACCTGCTGCACGACGTAGCCAGCATAGGCCCCCATCATTATGAATTCGCCGTGGGCCATGTTGATGACCCCCATCACGCCAAACGTAATCGCAAGGCCAATTGCTGCGAGAAAATAGATCGATGCCAGCGACAGGGCATCCATCGTAAGATCGATCGTTTGACCAGCCCCAAGATACCCCGCAATCGCGGATTGCGCGTCTTCGGCGGCCCCCGTGATATCGGCATTCTCTTCGGTATAGGCGAGGTAGAACGTATGCGCACTGATCGCTGCCGCGCGTTCATCTGGCAAAATAATCGCAGGTGCGTCACCGCTGGCCACCAAGGTTTCATAGGCGGCGATGCGTGCGTCGTCAGTGTCGAGCGTGGACACGTCCACACCAGCCACCTGCCCGTTTGAAATTTGTGCCGTAAGCGTTGCGACAACATCATCAAGGGAAACGGTTGCGGGTGCGAGGTCCGCTTCAACCAGTTGTTGATACGCATCATCAGCTGACAGGTTTTCCCCGACCTCAAGGATCCGAGCGAGGTTTGTGCCCTCAGGAACATCAACGGCCACGAATTGGCGTGTGGCCAGAACTTGGCTGATCACACCGCGCACTTCGACGCTGACGTCACCTGACAGATCATTGATCGCTGCAATCCGCGCGGCTGGGTCTTCATCAAACTGCGCCGTTAGCTGGCGTTCAAGCTGTTGTTTGCGCGCAAGGATATCTGCATCTGGCTCGCCCTCAAGGCTGGCCCGTAGTGGCGCAAGCTGATCCCCCGACGGATCGCGGCCAATCGCATCAAGCGCGGACTGGCGGCGGGTGATGTCAGGGTCAGACAGCAGGAATTGAACCAAAGCGCTGCTGATCACGCGGCGCACGCCTGCATTGGGTTTGGCTTGGCTAAATCCGTCATCATCGGCAACGGTCGTGACCTCTGCGGTGTCCAGATCGGTAAGGATCAAACCATCCCCGTCTTCTACAGCGCGGAAAAACAAACCGTCGGCGTCGCGCTGCCAAATCTCTTTGGCGCGCCATCCTTCTAGGAAATCAGGAATGCCAGTGGCCGAGGACGCAACCAAGGCGGCAATAACATCATCAACTGTGCGGCGGGAGGGTTTGGCAACGGCCTCTGCATTGTTTTGCAAAACGTCTTGGAGGGTTTGCGCCTGAACGGGTTGGGCCAAAACGAGGGCCACACACAGGGACAGGCACGCGAGCAGAAGTCGCAGCATTGGGTATTCTTTCATTGGTCGTGAAGCGGGCGAGGCACCTGCCCCGCCCGCCCAAAACGCATCTTAGTAGTTAGATGTCAGCTGAACGCATGTTTCAGTTTCGGTGTTGTACATGCCGCAACCGAGGTCTTTCCAATCGGAAACAAGGACCGCAGATTCTGGCAAGTAGTCTGTCCATGCATCACCTGGAACTTCGCTTGTCTGGCTGATGATGTCGAACTGACCGTCCGCTGTGATCTCACCAATCAGAACTGGCTTGGACAGGTGGTGGTTTGGCAACATTACGGCTGTGCCGCCTGTCAGGTTCGGGAATTCCTGACCGTACATTGCTGCGCGAACGGCGTCGACTTCAACGGTTCCAGCTGCTTCTGCTGCGTTCACCCACATGTTGAAACCGATGTAGTGGGCTTCCATTGGGTCGTTTGTGACGCGTGTGTCGTCGCCAGTGTAGGCTTGCCAATCAGCGATGAACTGCGTGTTGGCTTCGGTGTCAGCGGACATGAAGTAGTTCCATGCAGCCAAGTGGCCAACCAGCTCGGATGTGTCAAAGCCGGACAGCTCTTCTTCACCAACAGAGAACGCAACAACTGGGATGTCGTCAGCAGAAACGCCGGCAGCAGCCAATTCTTTGTAGAAACCGACGTTCGCATCACCGTTGATTGTCGAGATTACGCCAACTTGGTTGCCGTCTGCGCCCAGCGCTACAACGTCACCAACAATCGTTGCCCAGTCAGAATGACCGAATGGTGTGTAGTTCACAAAGATATTCTCTGGCGCGATACCCTTTGAAATCAAGTAGCTTTCGAGAATGTTGTTGGTGGTGCGAGGATAGACATAGTCTGTCCCCAAAAGCGCAAATTGCTCTACGCCCAGCTCTTCGAGGAAATAATCGACAGCCGGAATGGCCTGCTGGTTTGGTGCGGCACCGGTATAGAATACGTTACGTGAGGACTCTTCGCCTTCGTACTGAACTGGGTAGAACAGAAGGCCGTTCAGTTCTTCGATAACTGGCAAAACAGATTTACGGGACACCGATGTCCAGTTGCCGAAGATCACGTCGACTTCGTGCACAGTCAAAAGCTCACGAGCTTTTTCAGCAAACAGTGGCCAGTCGGATGCAGGGTCAACAACGACCGCTTCCAGTTCACAGCCCAGAACGCCGCCTGCTTCGTTTTGTGTGGCGACAAGCATTTGCATGGTGTCAGCCAAAGTTGTTTCGGAAATCGCCATTGTACCGGACAGCGAGTGCAAAACGCCAACCTTGATGGTGCAGTCTTGCGCCATCGCGCTGCTGCCAGCAGCAATCAAGGTCATCGTTGAAAGAGTAGAAAGAAGTTTTGTGGACGTCTTCAAAGGATCGTTCCCCCATTTGGAATTCGGCCGCGGTCTTGGCCCGATAGTTACGCCTGTTCGAAAGGCGAAAACCACGGTATCCCTATTGCCGCAGCTTATTGTTGCAGCCATGCGAGGGTTGTTATCTTCCAGGATCGCGCCCTCGCTTGGCACTCATGCCCCTCATCAAGAGGCAGGGCGAGACTTGACGCCGCACCGCAGCAAGGCAACGCATCGCGCTAGAAAACACGCGACCCCCAAGAGGCTTGCCTAATTTTCAGTCAATAAACTGCAGTTCGCCCGAAAATTAATCGCAAATCCATTACCTGTTGCGCTACTAGTATGTCGTCAGGCAAACAAGGCGGATGACGCGGGATTGATGTGGACGCGGTGTTTGCCCGTTTGATTTGTTTGAAATTTGATGCCATCAACCAGAATGGAATTTTTAGACACCACCAACAATACCGCTCTTGTCTTGGCTTCTATCATCGTTGCTCTTGTCGCTGGCTTTACGGGTTTGACGTTGTCCAAAGATCTTTCAACGAAAAGTGTGGCACGTCGAAAGGTATCGATCGCGATGTCGTCTATCGCCCTAGGGGGCGGCATTTGGTCGATGCATTTTGTGGCCATGCTCGGCATTCAGATGCCCATCCTTTTTTATTACGATGCGGCGATAACACTCGCGTCCGCGCTGTTGGCAATTTTGATTGTGGGAACGGCTTTGCTGTTACTTCACTTTCGCGAACGGACGCCTTTTACCCTGTCAGCCGCAGGAGCATTGGTTGGCTGTGGCATACTGGCGATGCATTATATCGGAATGGCAGGCCTTCAATTGTGCCGCGCCGTTTACACGCCGCTTGGGATTTTACTGGCCGTCGTTTCTGCCGTGGGACTTTGTATCGCCGCGTTCTGGATTGCCTATGGCCGCCGGACCAATCGCAACATTCTATTGGGAACGCTGTGCTTTGGGACGGCCGTAAGCGCTGTTCATTTTGCCGCGATGGCAGGCACAAATTTCATTGCCGTTCCGACGATGCACGAATTTGGCCCTGTGATGAGCAATGAAACGCTCGCGATGGGTGTCATTCTTTCCAGCTTTGTCATTTTTGGCGCGTTCCTTTGGATGGGGGTGACGTTCTTTGCACCCACGGCGGGGACACCAGCCCCTCCCCCTCTTGCCGTACAACAACCAAAGACAACTGAACCTGTATTCAATCCGGCCCCAGCAACCGTACGCATTCCGTGCGACCACAATGGCGTCACGAAATTGATCGCCTCAGAACAGGTCGCATTTGTTCAGGCCGAAGGGCACTACACCAACGTTTTTACCGCCGACGCAAAGCAATTTTGCGGTTGGCCGATTACAGAGGCGATCACACGATTGGAAGCGGCTGGTTTTATTCGAACCCATCGCAGCTATTTGGTGAACCCTGCTATGGTCAACGACTTTGAACGGCTCAAAGATACGGGCGTTTGCCGCTTCGCATCGCCGCAATTGCCTTCGGTCCCCGTCAGTCGTTCCCACCTCAAGGGTGTGCGCGACGTACTTGGCCTTTAGCATTTCGCACTTCGTGCAACCCTAGGCGCATTTCGTGAAAAAACCCGATCATTTCGTTCAATAACGCAAGCCACTGCATACGACTGCGTACAACCTGTCCTCCTGACACATGATTGCGGAAACGGGAGGTGAAGCGATGATACCAGCAGCGTTTGAATACTATAGGCCCACGGATATGGCGGGCGTAATAGCCTTGCTCCAAGAACACGGAGACGACGCACGCGTCATGGCGGGCGGGCACAGCCTGATCCCCATGATGAAGTTGCGGATGGCCGAGGTGCCACATCTGATTGATCTTCAAGCCATTGAAGGTCTGAGCGAGATCGCCATCTCAGGCGGCTCCATCACCATCGGGGCGATGGTAACCCAACACGAGATTATTAATTCTGCCGAGATGGAAAAAGCTGCCCCCATCATGAAAGAGGCAGCGCTGCAAATTGCAGACCCACAGGTTCGTTACATGGGCACCGTGGGTGGCAACGTTGCAAACGGGGATCCTGGCAACGACATGCCTGGCCTGATGCAGTGCCTGAACGCACAGTTTCACCTTGTTGGCCCTGATGGGGACCGCGTGGTCGATGCGCGCGATTTCTACGAGGCAGCCTATATGACCGACCGCGAGGACGAAGAGGTCCTGACTGCTGTGAGCTTTGCAGCCCCCGTCGGTGGCTTCGCTTATGAAAAGCAAAAGCGCAAGATCGGCGATTATGCGACGGCCGCTGCTGCCGCACAAATCTTTAAAGAGGGTGGCAAAGTTTCTGCGGCCTCAATCGCTATGACCAACCTCAGCGATACGCCGGTCTGGTCCGAAGACGCGGGCACCGCTCTTGTTGGTTCGACTTGCGATGAGGTGGCCGTAAAGGCAGCCGTCACCGCCATGCTGGACGACATCGATCCAACCGAAGACAACCGCGGCCCCGTCGCATTCAAACGCCACGCCGCTGGTGTCGTCCTTGGCCGCGCCATCGCGCGCGCTTGGTCACGGGCGTAAGGGAGAAAAAACTATGTCAAACAAGATGCACGTCAAACTTAACGTTAACGGTGAGGACCACGAATTCCTTGCTGAACCACGCGAGCTGCTGATCTATGCGCTGCGTGAAAAGCTTAATATCACAGGGCCGCACGTGGGCTGCGAGACCTCCCATTGTGGGGCCTGCACGGTTACGATGAACGGCAAGTCCGTTAAATCCTGCACCGTCTTTGTGGCGCAAGCCAATGGCGCTGAGGTTACTACTGTCGAAGGCCTCGGTTCCCCCGACGCGTTGCACGTCTTGCAAGAGAACTTCAAAGAGCATCACGGCCTCCAGTGCGGTTTTTGCACGCCGGGCATGATCACGCGCGCAGCCAAATTGCTGGAAGAAAACCCTAACCCAACCGAGGAAGATGTCCGCTTTGGCATCGCTGGCAACATCTGCCGCTGCACGGGCTACCAGAACATCGTGAAATCAATTCTCTCAGCGGCGTCTGAGTTGAACGCATCCAAGGAGGCGGCACAATGAAGGACGAAATCACACGCGACGAACGGGTCGCAAACCTTAAGGGCATGGGGTGTTCACGCAAGCGGGTTGAAGACGCACGCTTTACCCAAGGCAAAGGCAATTACGTCGACGACATCAAATTACCGGGCATGCTGCACGGCGATTTCGTACGGTCGCCCTATGCGCACGCACGGGTGAAATCGATCAACATCGACGCCGCGATGGCGTTGCCCGGTGTTGTTGCCGTGCTGACAGCCAAAGACCTAGAACCGCTAAACCTGCACTGGATGCCGACTCTGGCGGGCGACAAACAGATGGTGCTCGCCGACGGAAAAGTGCTGTTCCAAGGTCAGGAAGTAGCGTTCGTTGTGGCCAATGACCGCTATATCGCAGCCGACGCGGTTGAGCTGGTCGAAGTGGATTACGAAGAACTTGAAGTGATCGTTGATCCGTTCAAATCACTGCAATCAGACGTGGTACTGCGTGAGGATATGGTGGCCGAAGACGGTTCAATCCCCAACGGTGCCCACGGTCCTCGTAAGCATCCCAATCATATTTTCACTTGGGAAGCGGGCGAAGAAGAAGCCACCAATCAGGTGATCGACAACGCCGAAGTCGTCGCCACCGAAGAGATGTATTACCACCGCACCCATCCGTGCCCGCTTGAAACCTGTGGATCTGTAGCGTCGATGGACAAGGTGAACGGCAAATTAACCCTGTGGGGGACCTTCCAAGCACCACACGTCGTGCGCACGGTTGCATCACTGCTGTCAGGTATTGAGGAGCACAACATCCGTGTCGTTTCCCCCGATATTGGCGGCGGGTTCGGCAACAAGGTCGGTGTCTATCCGGGCTATGTGTGCTCCATCGTCGCCTCGATTGTGACGGGCGTCCCTGTGAAGTGGGTCGAGGACCGGATGGAAAATCTGATGTCCACCGCCTTCGCGCGTGACTACTGGATGAAGGGCAAGATCAGCGCTACCAAAGAGGGCAAGATTACCGGCCTGCATTGCCACGTCACCGCTGACCACGGCGCATTTGATGCCTGTGCTGACCCGACCAAATTCCCAGCGGGTTTCATGAACATCTGTACGGGGTCCTATGACATCCCCGTCGCCTATCTGGGCGTCGATGGTGTTTACACCAACAAGGCCCCGGGGGGCGTATCTTACCGTTGTTCGTTCCGCGTCACGGAAGCTGTGTATTTCATCGAACGCATGATCGAAGTCCTTGCGATTGAGTTAAACATGGACCCCGCAGAACTGCGTTCGATCAACTTCATCAAGAAGGAACAGTTCCCCTATACCGCAGCACTTGGTTGGGAATACGACTCCGGCGACTATCAAACTGCGTGGGACAAGGCGCTACTGGCCGTTGACTATACAGGTCTGCGTGCTGAGCAAGCTCAACGGGTTGAGGATTTCAAGGCAGGCAAAACCCGTAAGGTCATGGGCATCGGTTTGTCATTCTTCACCGAAATCGTTGGCGCGGGACCTGTCAAGAACTGCGACATCCTTGGGATGGGTATGTTTGACAGCTGCGAAATCCGCATCCACCCGACAGGGTCTGCCGTTGCGCGGCTGGGGACGATCAGCCAAGGCCAAGGCCACGCCACGACCTTCGCGCAAATCCTTGCGACCGAGATTGGCCTGTCCGCCGAAAGCATCACGATTGAGGAAGGTGACACCGATACAGCACCTTACGGTCTGGGCACATATGGGTCCCGCTCCACTCCAGTTGCGGGTGCAGCGGCAGCAATGGCAGGGCGTAAAATCCGTGCCAAGGCACAGATGATCGCGGCGTATTTGCTCGAAGTTCACGACAACGACGTGGAATTCGACGTGGACCGCTTCGTCGTCAAAGGATCGCCTGAGCAGTTCAAGACGATGAAAGACATCGCCTACGCTGCTTACAATCAAGCCATTCCTGGTCTAGAACCTGGGCTTGAGGCGGTCAGCTACTACGATCCGCCGAACATGACCTATCCGTTTGGCGCCTATGTCTGCGTCATGGACATCGACGTCGATACGGGCGTGCCGGAAATCCGCCGCTTCTATGCGCTGGATGATTGCGGCACGCGGATCAATCCAATGGTCATCGAAGGGCAAATCCATGGAGGGCTGACAGAAGCCCTCGCCGTCGCACTGGGCCAAGAGATTGCCTATGACGACATGGGCAATGTCAAAACGGGGACGTTGATGGACTTCTTCCTGCCAACGGCATGGGAAGTTCCAAACTACGAAACGGATTACACCGTCACCCCAAGCCCGCACCACCCTATTGGGGCCAAAGGCGTGGGCGAAAGCCCGCATGTTGGCGGTGTTCCGTGCTTCTCGAATGCGGTGCAGGATGCGTTCCGCCCGTTTGGCAACCGTCACACCAATATGCCCCACGACCACTGGCGCATTTGGCAGACAGCCAACGATCTAGGCATGCACGACTAAAGGTTTGATGCGGGCGGCGATCTGCGCGGCCCGCATCGTCTGGGAGGACAACAATGACTTGGAAAACGTTGCAAACGGCTATGGCCGATCAGGGGTATATTGCCTCGGGCGATCTGGCGATGGCGCTGCATTTGGCACTGTCTCTTGGACGGCCTTTGTTGCTTGAGGGAGCAGCAGGTGTCGGTAAAACCGAGGTGGCCCGCGTGCTGGCGGCAACCGAAAACACGCAACTGATCCGATTGCAGTGTTACGAAGGGCTGGACGCCGCCCAAGCAATTTATGAATGGAATTACCAACGCCAATTGCTGGCAATTCGCGCGGCATCTGAAGACGGCGAAACGGGCAAAAGCGTAGAGGCACGTATTTTTTCGGACGAGTTCCTATTGGAACGGCCTTTGCTAAAGGCAATCCGACAAGAAAAGGCACCCGTGTTGCTGATCGATGAAATTGACCGCGCGGATGAGGAATTTGAGGCCTATTTACTCGAAATCCTGTCAGAGTTTCAGATTACGATCCCTGAAATGGGGACGATCACAGCGACCACACGCCCGATTGTGATCCTGACCGCCAATGGCACCCGCGACCTCAGCGACGCGCTGCGTCGCCGTTGTCTTTACGCCCATGTCCCCTACCCCGATCATGAAACCGAATTGTCCATTTTGGTTACGCGCTACCCCGACATTACGGATCGGTTGTGCGCGCAAATCGTCGGTTTCGTTCAAGCTTTGCGTAAACAAGAGTTGGAGAAAAAGCCGGGCATCGCAGAAATGCTCGACTTCGCGGCGGCGTTGATGGGGCTGGGTGTTGCGGATCTCACGGATGATCCTACGACATTGCAGGCGACACTGACGACATTGCTGAAAACGCAAATGGACCGCGATGCGATCCCGACGGAAATCGCACAACGCTTAGCCGGAAAAGCCGCATGAGCCTTGTGACTAAATTCGCAGCCCGAGACCCCGGGCCTGCAGCCCGCATGGCTGGATTTGTGGCGCATCTGCGCGACAATGGCTTGCGGTTGGGCGTCGGGGAAACAGGTATGGCGCTAGACGCGCTCACCTTCATAGACGCAGCCAACCCGCATGATACGCGCCGCGCACTGAAATCCGTTTTCACAGGTTGCGCCGAAGAGGCCGCCCAGTTTGACGCGCTATTCAACAGTTTTTGGATGAATGGCGGGCGGGTTAAAACCCGAGTGACAACCACGGCAACCCCGAGCCAGAACGAAAACGTACATTCCAACCGCGAGGCACGCGGCGAAGACAGCAGCGGCGCCGGCGACCTAACCGCCCCAGATGGAGGCAACGGCGAAGCGCAAAGCGATGGCGAAGGCAAGCTGGTCGCGACTGACGTCGCCAACCTGTTCAAGAAAGACCTGCGCGAGCTTGTCCAACCCGAGGATATTGCCGAGGCTGAAAAGATCGCGCTACGCCTTGGCGCTGCCTTGCGTGATCGCCGTTCGCGTCGTCGCAAAGCCGCCCGTAAAGGCGATCAAATCCATTTTCGCAAAGTCATGCGGCAAAGCCTTGCGACGGGTGGCGACCCCTTCGCGCTGCCCAAACGTCGGCGGCCGGATCGCACGATGCGGATTACGGCGATTTGCGATGTGTCGGGATCGATGACTGTCTATTCCCGTATTTTTCTTGCATTTCTTGCCGGCCTGATGCGCGCCGATCCTCGCGCCGATGCCTACCTCTTTCACACGCGCCTTGTGCGGATAACCGAAGCCTTACGCGACAAAGATGCGCTGCGGGCCTTGGCGCGTCTGTCTTTGTTGGCGGAAGGGTTCGCGGGCGGATCAAAGATATCTGAAAGCCTTGAAACTTTCGCAAACACATATGGCCGCCGGTTTGTCGATAACCGCACGGTCGTGATCATCTTGTCGGACGGCTATGACACCGCGTCCCCTGACGGAATTTCCGACGCGCTCGTTCGTTTGA
The DNA here is from genome assembly GCF_018861045.1 of Octadecabacter sp. B2R22. Lineage (GTDB taxonomy): Bacteria > Pseudomonadota > Alphaproteobacteria > Rhodobacterales > Rhodobacteraceae > Octadecabacter. The sequence continues at coordinate 378,545 of NZ_JAHKQJ010000007.1, read as the reverse complement.
AAAAGCGCGGCTGTAAACTTATCTGGCTGAATCCCCTCAAAGGCTGGGATGACTATGCGCCGACAGCCCGCGCAATGGCTGGTGCCTTGCCACATCTGGATCTGTTTCGCGCAGCCAACACGTTGGGTGACTTGGCCGCGCTTGAAACCGAAATGGAGCGGCTATGACACCTAAACAGATCACAGACCATGGATTGAACGAAGGCGAAGACTGTTTCGCCATCGCCACGATTGTGCGCACCGCCGGAACCACCTCAGCCAAACCCGGTGCCAAAGCGCTGCTGCGCGAAGATGGCACGATCCTAGAAGGCTGGCTTGGCGGAGGTTGCGTGCGCGGTGCGATCAGGGACGCGACTTTGCGGGCCTATGCGACGGGGCAACCGCAATTCATCTCGGTCGCTCCGGAAGAAGACCTGAAGGAAAAAGGCGTGCGGGCGGGCGATGACGTTGATGGTGTCCGATTTGCACGCAACGGATGCCCGTCCAAAGGCACCATCGACATCTTTATCGAACCTTACCTTCCGACGCCTGATCTACTGGTCTTTGGGGACTCCCCCGTGGCGGGGAAACTGTTAGAGCTTGCCCCACAGTTTGGATGGGCCGTCGCCCCTGTTGGCGTGGATGCCCCTTTGGACGAACGCACACCTAATCGCGCCCGCTATCTTGTGATTGCGACGCAAGGCCAAGGTGATCTCGCTGCATTGAAGACGGGGCTGGTTGAACCTGTTGATTACGTCGCATTTGTCGGCAGCTCCAAAAAGTTCGCAAGCCTTACCGAAAAGCTGATCGCGGCGGGTACCGATCCCGCGCAAATCGCCGCTGTCCGTGCGCCCGCTGGGTTAAACATCGGCGCTGTTACACCGGCCGAAATCGCGTTGTCGATCCTTGCGGAACTCACGCAGGTCAAACGTGATCGTTTGGCAAAGGTTGCCCAAAATGGATAGTTTTGGCGCGATAATCCTAGCGGCAGGTCTGTCGCGACGCATGGGAGATCGCAACAAATTACTGTTGCCAACCCACGGAAAGCCGATGATCCGCCACGTCGTTGAAACCTATTTGTCCGTAGTCAACGAACGGGTTTGGGTTGTCACTGGCTATGAGAACGAACGGATTGAAGCCGCGCTGCAGGGTCTGGATGTGCACATCGTACACAATGAAAATTTCGAGGCGGGGCAGCCGTTTTCAGTCCGGGCGGGGCTTCTTGAGGCACGGGGCGCAGGCCACTATCTGATCGGTCTTGGCGATCAGCCAGACCTAACGGGTGGCGATCTGCGTGCATTGATTGCGGCGCATTTGGCGGGCGACGTTCAGAAGATTTCAATCCCTTACCAAGGTACGACACGGGGGAATCCTGTCGTTGTTCCTGCAGTCATGCAGGCTCGATTGTTGGCAGATCAAGCCAATCCAGGTTGTGGGAAATTCACCCGCGACCATCCCGAACTGGCCCAACACCACACAATGACTCAACCTGGATTCTTCAATGACATCGATACGCCAACCGCGTTTGAAACCTTCAATAAATCAACAACATTAAAGGATCTGACATGAGAAAATTACGCAGCCTTTTCCAAGCCTATCGTCAAAAATGGGCCCTCTCACCGGAGCAAGTGGAAACACTAGCATCCGTCAAATTCCCCTGCTGTTAGAAAGCGAAAACATGGAACTTAAAGACGAAATCATCATCAATGCGCCAATGCAACGTGTTTACGAAGCATTGAACGATCCCGACATCCTTCGCGAATGCATCCCTGGGTGCGAAGAACTGATCCAACACTCCGATACTGAACTTGAAGCAAAGATCGTACTGAAAGTTGGCCCAGTCAAAGCACGGTTCAGCGGAGACGTCCAACTGGACAAAAGCGGCGCACCCGACGCGTTTTCCTTAACAGGACAGGGCAATGGCGGTGCTGCGGGCCATGCGAAAGGTGGAGCGGACGTTACACTGGTTGCGGACGGTGACACAACAATCCTGAGTTATGACGCCAAGGCGCAGATCGGCGGTAAATTGGCGCAACTGGGCAGCCGCCTGATCCAAAGCACTGCCAAAAAGCTCGCGGCCAAGTTCTTTAAGAAATTTGCCGAAGTGCTGGACGGCGAAACGGTTGGCTAACCCCATCACATATCAAGACCACGCGGTCGACGTTTTAGCACAGGTTGCGGCCTATGTCCGGTCAGGGCAGAGGTTTGTGCTGATAACGTCTGTGGACATCAAAGGCGGCAGCGCACGTGATCTAGGATCATTGGCTGTCGTCAATGATGAGGGCGAGATGACAGGTTATATGTCCAACGGATGCATTGATCAGGATATACTACTTCAGGCGCTGGAGTGTTTGCAGTCGGGGACAGCCCGCATGTTGCGGTACGGGGATGGATCGCCGTTCCATGATTTGACCTTGCCCTGTGGTGGGTCTTTGTCAATTTGGATCGACCCTGCCCCCGACACCGTAGCACTCATGGAAGCGTACACGGCATTGCTGGCCCGCACCCCTGCTACGCTTACATTTTATCCCTGCTCAGACCCCAATCAGGGGACAGATGCGATCACGATCGCCTATCAACCCAAAGTTGCCTTGACCCTTGCAGGGCGGGGCGCAATTTTCCGCGCGACCGCCAAAGTTGCACATGCCATCGGACTTGATGTGACGGGCTTTTCCCCCGATCTGCATGATCTTGATGCCGTCCTACCCTACTGTCTGACGCCCCCAACGCATGTGACGTCCCAGCAAGGTGCCATCAACCTTGATCTGGACGCGACCAGTGGCTTCTTAACTCTGTTTCACGATCATGATTGGGAACCCGCGTTCCTTGTTGCTGCCTTGGGCACCACCGCTGGATTCATTGGTGCGTTAGGAAGCACACGAACACACGCTGCCCGTCTCTCCCAGTTGGCGAACATGGGGGTTTGCGAACAGGATTTGCAACGGATCACGGGGCCAATTGGTCTTGTGCCATCCCTGCGAAATGCCGATCTAATCGCAATCTCCGCATTGGCCGAAATCGCGCAGGCCTTTGCCTATGATCAGCAACGGGTCGTTGACGTTCAGCAGCCCTATGAAATCGCTCAACTTTACTCTGGCTAACTGTTAAAAATTAACGTCTCGGCGCGCGATTGTATTCTGAATTAGGACATCTGGTCTTGGGCTCGTTCCTTGGCGTGATGTCGCCATTTTCTGTAATGGTTTCCCAATATCAGGCCTTCACTTCACTCCACACCGTGGGTTCTACGCCGTTGTTCGCTGTTCAACGAGCCATATCGAACGTCCGAAATGAGCAGCATAGCTTATGGTAGCACGGTGTTTGTTTGCTGCCCTGCCCCGATACCTGTGTCGTAAAATTTCCCGCGCTGTGTTTGTTGCCCCAACTCAGACGTCCAAGGAAACGTCTTGAATGAGCGCCAAGAGATACAGAGCAAAAAGACATGCGATGAACAGCGCTGACGTAACAAGAGACAAAGTCGTGTCTCTTGGAGAAATCGCATTTCCGTGGTCTTCTGGTTCTCTATCAGTGCGAGACAGCGCCAAGAATTCCAACGGTACCAAACAAATGTAGATCACGGCCACGGCAACAAAGGCAGAAACAAATTCGATCTCAATGCGGTTGTCGGGACGAAATGCGATCATACTTAAGACTGATCCAGTCCCAAGTATCCAAAGCACAAAAATGTAATGCGAGTACAACCCTTCGCCGATAGAAGGCTTATGCACGTTTGACGATCCTTCACGCGATGAAGCCTGAGATTTTTCGTTATTTTTCAATATTCTATCAATGAACAAAGCGGCAAATATCCCGAAAATCCCAAGCGGGATAGCAACATGCTGCAGGTTCTCGGTTTCCTGAACCGGTGGTATTTACAAGATAGAAAAATATAGTGCGCAGAGCGACAAGATCGAAAAAATGAATGACTGAGAATAGGCATTTTTGCTGAGCAGTATAAAGTTTGCTACCAGAATGAGGATAAGCTTCCGGATTTTCGGCGCAACTTCCAGACGAATGCTCGCACGTCATAAGTATTTGAAATTTATAGATAAATGGTGCCCCCACACGGACTCGAACCGCGGACCTACTGATTACAAATCAGTTGCTCTACCAGCTGAGCTATAGGGGCACTGGGCGGTCGTTTAAGGGAGAGTTTCGGGACGCGCAAGAGGGTCTTTGACGTTTTTCTCACATCATCGCAGGTTCCACTGCTGTCAATTCCCCCGTATGCTTGTTTTCAACAGTAAACAGTTCAAATAGCAGGCTCAAATTTATGCAAATTGTCTATCACATCGGCGCCAACTGCACCGATCAGGATCGCTTGTTGAAATCTGTTCTCAAGAACGCAGACACCTTTGCGAACCAAGGTGTGAAGGTCCCAGGACCAGGAAAGTACAGACGCCTTATTCGTGAGACAATTCAATCGCTTGACGGAAAATCACCCGCCCCTGACACGCGCGAAATCTTGCTGGATGCGATTCTTGACGACGAGCAATGCAATCGGCTTGTGATGAGCCATGCGCAGTTCATGTGTGTGCATCGCCGTATTTTTGAGGACGGTATCTTTTACGCGTTAGCGGAAGACAAGCTTACGGGCTTGGCCAGCCTCTTTCCCGAAGATGAAATCGAAGTTTTCCTCGGGATTCGGAATCCCGCGACGTTTATTCCCGCTGTTTTTGGCGACTCGAAAGTCGATGACCTTGAGTCGTTTCTGAACGGCTTTGATCCGATGCAATTGCGATGGTCTGATTTGATCGCACGTATCCGAAAAATCCTGCCCAAGGCGACAGTTACAGTGTGGTGTAATGAAGATACTCCGATGATTTGGGCGCAGCTGATCCGAGAACTCGGTGGCATTGATCCATTGGTGAAAATCACAGGTGGTTTCGATTTGCTGAGCGCGATCATGAGCCCCGACGGAATGAAGAAATTTGTGAGCTATCTGCGCGCGAACCCGCCACAGACGGAATCGCAAAAACGGCGGATCATCGCTGCCTTCCTCGAAAAGTACGCGCTTGAAGATGAGGTCGAGGACGAAATCGACCTCCCCGGTTGGACCGAGGACACCGTGGCCACATTAACCGCCGGTTATGATGATGACGTTTATCGTATCGAACGGATGGACGGGGTGACCTTCATTGCCCCTTAATTCCCGCCCTTTCATGCAGTGCGATGTGTTCAGCACAACGCCGACGGGCGGCAACGGGCTGGCTGTGGTGCTTGATGGTGACGGTTTGGATGATGCGGCCATGCAGGGATTTGCACGCTGGACGAACCTCGCGGAGACGACGTTCGTTCGCCCGCCCAGTCATCCTGATGCAGACTACGACATTCGTATTTTCACGGCGCAACGTGAACTGCCGTTCGCGGGGCACCCGACCTTGGGCACAGCGACCTGTTGGCTTGCGGCCGGTAACACCCCAAAGGCGGGTGGTGTGATACGTCAGAACTGCGGTGTGGGGATTGTCGACATTGACCTGACCGGTGATCAAACTGCGTTTGTGGCGCCCCCTACGGCGATTTCGAAGCTACCTGAAAGCATCTTGGATGCGCTGGTTGAAGCCTTCGGATTTGATGCAGCACATGTGCGTAGCGGTGCGGTCTTGGACAACGGTCCTGTTTGGCATGTTTTGGAATTGGCCGATGCCAGTGATCTACTTGATTTGGATGCGAGCAAGATCGTGGCAGACGACTGCTTGAACGGGTTCGCCGTTGGCTTGATCGCCCCCCATGCCAAAGGCGATGTGGCGTTTGAAGTTCGGATGTTTGACCTCAAACGCGGCGCCCATGAGGACCCGATCACTGGATCATTGAATGCCGCACTGGCCCATTGGCTGCAATCACAGGGCCGCGTGCGCCAGCCCTATGTCGTGGCGCAAGGCAGCTGTATTCACCGCACTGGCCGCGTTCACGTAATCCCCAACGATGCAGGGGAAATCCGCATCGGTGGGCATACTAATATTTTGATAAAAGGCACTGTGACGCTCTGAACGAGCTCACAGAAATGCGCCCTACATACCAAGCGCTTCTTTATACATTTCCAACACCGCTTCTTCTTCGGCGATATCGTTCTGGTCGCGCTTGCGCAGTGCAATGACCTTGCGCATGACTTTGGTGTCGTAACCGCGGCCCTTCGCTTCTGCCATGACTTCTTTTTGTTGCTCAGCGAGGTCTTTTTTCTCAGCATCCAGACGTTCGATCCGTTCGATGAACTGACGCAATTCGTCGGCTGTTACGCGGTAGCTGGTATCGGAAGACATATCGGACATATCGGGCCTCATCTGGGTGTACATGAATAGGGTCGGCCCCTTCCCTAACCGCCCCTGTCCACCTCGGCAAGCGCTTGCGTGCGTGATGCTGACACGATACGCAGCGCCATCACTGCGGAGGCGAAGATGGAACTACTTGTTGGAATTGGCGCACTACTGTCCTTGGTCGGGATCATCGGCATCATCTGGAGTGTCGTAAAAGTACGCCGCGCCAAGGCAAGCAGTGAAACAGACGAGGAATTGCGCGCGAAAATTCAAGCCGTGCTGCCGTTGAACCTTGGCGCGTTCTTGTTGTCGGTTCTTGGTTTGATGTGCGTCGTGGTCGGCGTCATTTTAGGCTAACGCATCGAACCCTTTGGAATCTTTGATCGCAGCGTCCAGCAGCTCAGGCGCGGCCCAGATGTCAGACTCTTGTGCCCAATCCCGTAAATCACTGCGCACCCCGATAAGCCCCATCGACTGTGCCGCCCGCATGGGCCCACCGTTTCGACGCGGAAACCCGATCCCGTGAACCGCCAAAGCGTCAATATCGGCTGGACGCTGCACCGCTTGTTCTTCGACGCAATGTGACCCTTCCACGACAAGGGCCCCGATCAGACGCCGTGAAATCGCGTCATTTGCGACACTGGCATCCCGTCCACCGAACGGGCCCTTGCGAAAGCCATATGCGACCATTGCCGCGTCGATCTCGGCCTCAGATTGCCCGTGTTTCACAAGAGCTTCAGCGGCCGTGCGCATTGCTTTGCGAAGACGTAAAACAACGGCCTTTCCAATCGGCACGACGGGTTTAAAGGCGACTCCGTCGCGTTCTATCAATGCATCGTCAATTCTACGCTCCGCCATAAATACATGGCGCAAGGCCAAGGATTGCGGGTGCGCCAAACAGCGGTCAAAGGCGTCACTTTCAAGCGCCATCGCCGTCTCGAACGGCAACAGGGCTGCGGCCTCAACGCATTCGACAACCCGATGCGGCGCATGAAGTGGATTGCTCACCAAAGCGGTGCGGGCCTTTGAAATGGCCGCTTGATAGGCGCGACCATCGCGCAGGTGGCTTCGGTTGGCGCGGGTTGGACGGGCGCCTTTTCCGCTTTCAATCAGGCCTTTCGCAAAGGCAATTGCCCCGGAGCCAAGATCGCCTTGAACGATACCGTCGACCAAACCGGCCCGCTGCGCGGAGCCCGCATCGATTGAATTGGTCGAAATCATCATCTGAAGCGCGCGTTCCGGCCCGATCAGGCGTGGCAGCCTTTGGGTGCCGCCTGCCCCCGGCACGAGGCCCAGCGCGACTTCTGGCAGACCAATCCGCGCGTCTGGCGTGGCCAGCCTGTAATGCGCCGCCAACACCAATTCCGCACCGCCGCCCAACGCTTGGCCTTGAATGGCCGCGACAACAGGTTTCGCGCAGCCCTCAATAAGATCGCAAAGCTGTCGCAATGATGGATCCCGCACCGCGCCGCCAAATTCCCGAATATCCGCGCCAGCTGAAAACAAATGGCCCGCCGCCATCAAAACGCCCGCCTTGATGTCATCATTGCTGTTGATACGAGTAAAAACGTCCCACAGGCCTGCGCGCATGGCACCAGACAGGGCATTTACGGGCGGCGCGTCCAGCGTCACGACGGCGACACCGTCCAAGACCCGAAACCTAACCAACTTTGCCATGTACCCACCTTCGTGCAACCGCCACTGCACGGACCACCGTACAGGTTTGCCCCAGAATGCAGGTCCTTTTACGAAAGGGAAAGCCCCAGTTTTCAGACCGCGCCCAAATGTGACCACTGGACGCCACGGGCAGCGCCACCTAAAAAGCCCCTATGGATATTCGCCCACTTACCCCCGCCTACGCTGTGTCGCCACAAATCAATCCCGAAGACCTGCCTGCAATCGCTGCAGCTGGATATAAAACGGTGATTAACAATCGGCCCGACGAAGAAAACCCGCCGTCCCATCAAAACGATGCGATGAAGAATGCCGCCGAAGCCGCTGGCATCACATTGGTGACCCTTCCCGTGTCCCACGCGACGCTCACGCTTGAAACGGTTGCGGCCCAAAAAGAAGCCATTGCCGCATCGGCTGGCCCGGTTCTAGCCTATTGCGCTTCAGGCAATCGCAGCACGATTGTTTGGGCCTTGGGGCAAGCTGGTCAGATCGAAACGGACGAGATTGTGCAGATCGCCGCAAACAACGGCTACAATCTCAGCCAAATGCGTGGCCAGTTGGACATGCTTGCCCAACAAGGCTGAGCTGCGCACGGCCCTAGCCTTCGACCATCTCAGAGGCCAGATCACCCTTGCTCGACCTCGGTCGCCCGTCCGAGGGGTTTTGGATCGCTGCGGGTTTTGGCGTGTCATCCTGCAATTGCATATCCATTACTTCGGTGCGCACCGCGCGTTTGCCGGCGACTTGCCCCAACCGAGCAGTTGCAACGGCCTCACCGGCGGGGCCTGTTAACGTCACCGATCCAACGGTTGTGCCAGCAAGGGTCAACAGCTGGCCCACCTCAAAGCGTTCAATCTTGCTGATCGGCATTGAAAACTTCGTCAACACCGCATCTAGCTCTGCGTGCGCCTCTTCAAGGGCAGCGCGTAGTTTTGTGGCCCATTCCCCCCCGCGGGCCTCGGAAACAGGAGCCTTGTCGACCTTGGGGCGCAGGGCAATCAGAACTTCACCGTGATGGTCGCCTCCTGCGATATGGATCGACACCCGCCAAACACGATAGGTCCCCTGAGCCATCATCAATCCAGCCGTGCGCAAGTCCTCCATCGGGCCGATGTCAAAGGCTGCCATATCAAAGTCATCCTGCCCAAACCCCGCATCTGCCAGTTCTTTGAGGAACTTATCCGCAAACGGAACGCTCATCACTGCATCGGTGCGTGTCACCTTGCGCTGGTCTGACGCCACGGGCAGAAGATAGCCCATCGTTTGCATTTCAACCAATGCAGATCGCAGCGGCGGATCCATCAGAAAGACACCAGACAACCCCGCGCTTGCACCCTCGCGAAGCCCCAATACGATCCAATCATCAGGCCCGTCTTCAATCAGGCTTTCGGCTTCGCTGTCTTCTTCGGCGACACTGCTGACAGATGCGGACAGACCGACAGTTTCATCCATTGCCCGTGCCAGAGCGCGCCGCATTTGCCGGACCGGCGAATCTGGCGTCGGCTCTTCGGTCGAGGGGGCCGCGTCAGGCGGCGTAAGACCCATTTTTCGGGAGAGAATTGGGTTTATCCTATCCATGATGATGTCCTACTTGGCATTGCATAGCCTTTCATAACTCAATCAAGGTTACCAACCTGCTAATATTCCTCAGGATTTAACCGATTGGTGATGGAAGTTCACGCCGTTGGGATCGTGACCCGAAAGGCCGCGCCACCTTGCCCGGGAAGGTAGGCGATCCCACCACCAATGGCAGTCATGATCTGGCGGCAAATCGCAAGACCAAGCCCCGCACCGCCCGCTTTACCTTCGTCCTCAAGGCGCGAGAATTTTTCGAAAATCACAGACTGGCTTTCTTCCGGGACGCCCGTGCCATTGTCACAAAAATCAACGACCAATTGCCCCTCCATGGGGCGCACGATGATCCGCAGTTCAGGCTTATCCGCATCACAATACTTGGCGACATTGCTGATCAGGTTGATAAACACCTGCGACAAGCGTTCTAGATCGGTCGACAACGTTACCGCCTCTGCGTTTGCACGCCGCGAGATCGAAACCCGCGTCTCGTCAATGCCCGACGCCAGCACAGCGCGGTCAAGGACATCCGCCAAACGGCCCTCAGCGATGTTCAACTGCACCTGCCCGCTTTCCAAAACGCCCAAGTCCAACAAATCATCAAGCAGGCGCGTTAGGCGATTTGTTTCATCGTGGATGATCCCCGCAAACCGCCGACGCGCGTCGCCATCGACTTCGCCGTCGCGCAGAATGTCCGAGAAAGATCGGATCGACGTCATCGGGGTGCGCAATTCGTGGCTGATTTGGCTCAGGAAGGCATCCTTCTGGATCGACAGCGCCGTCAGCTTGTCGTTGGCTTCTTGCAGCGCGCGGGCCGTTCGTTCTTGTTCGGCGCTTTTGGCTTCGAGCTGGTTGGAATATTCAACAATTTGCGCGGTTTCATCGGCCACCGCCATCAAATCATCGACGGACACTGTCGCACCTTCCGTCAGCTGGCCGATCATCGCATGGGCCGCCGCGGCCCCGATAGAACCAGACATTTCGCGTTCCAGTTTCCCAATGAAATCTGGCGTCACGTCCGGCAGAAACCCCGATTTGCCTTGCATCTGCGCCTCGGCTCGGAAAACCGCCTGCGCCTCAGCGCTGCCCAAAATGCGCTGGGTCATGACAAGCAAGTCTTCGGCTTGGGCTGCAGATTGCGACCATACGCGAGCATCGCTGGAATAGTCGTAGACATTGACGAACTGCGCCCCTTGCAGACGTTCAAGCGGGTTCGGGAACGTCAAAACCGACACCAGAACCACCGCGCCCGAATTTAGCAACATCGACCAGAACGCCACATGCACCAACGGATCGATACCATCGATCCCGAACAACGCATGTGGCCGCAGCCAATTGATCCCGAAAGGACCGTTGTCAAAAACCGCCTGAGAGATCACCCCATCAACACCAAAACTGGGCAAGAACTGCGTCCACGCCCAAATCGCGAACCCAATGGCAATCCCTGCCCCTGCGCCCCAACGGTTCGCCCCGCGCCAAAAGACGCCGCCAATCATCGCCGGAAGAACTTGCATAATCCCTGTGAAGGACACCAAGCCGATCGCCGCAAGGGCCGTCCCGCCACCGGACAGGCGAAAGTAGATGTAGCCCAAGGCCATAATGACCCCAATCGCAATGCGCCGCGATGCGACCACGACTCCACGGACGTCACCGCTTACGGCGGCACCGGTTGTGCGGGACGTCAGCCAGCTGGGGGCCACGATGTGGTTACTTACCATCGTGGCCAAGGCCAGCGTTGCAACGATCACCATTGACGTCGCCGAAGAGAAGCCCCCCAAGAACGCAAGGATCGCCAGTCCTTCGCGCCCCTCGCTGAGGGGCAAGGTCACTACGAAAAGGTCGGGGTTTGACCCTTCCGGCATCAGATCCAAGCCGACAACCGCAATCGGTACCACAAAAAGGCTCATCAACATCAGATAGGTCGGAAACGCCCAACTGGCGGTTCCCAAGGCCCGCTCGTCCGAGTTTTCAACGACAAGCACTTGAAACATCCGCGGTAAACATAGGAATGCAGCACCAGACACAAAGATAAGGCCGATCCATCTGCTTGGGCTTGGAGCCCATTGCGACTGCGCCGAGGCATCGATCAAATCCATCGTCGCGCCAACACCGCCAGCAACGCCCCAAACCACAAAGACACCGACCGCGATGAGCGCAAAAAGTTTAACCACGGCCTCCACGGCGATGGCCAAAACGATCCCGTCATGACGTTCATGGGCATCCAGATTTCGCGTACCGAAGACCACTGTGAAAACAGCCAGACCAACCGCGACCCACATCGCGGCACCATCTAAATCACGCTGGGCCCAGATTTCTCCACTGCTCGCGGCGAACACCGCAATAGATTGTGTAACGGATTGAAGTTGCAGTGCAATATAAGGTGTAATGCCAACAATCGCCAACACCGTTACCATCATCCCAAGCCCTGTAGACTTGCCAAATCGCGATGAAATCAAGTCCGCAATAGAGGTCAGGCGTTGCGCCCGCCCGATCCGCACAAGTTTACGGACCAACCACCACCAGCCGATCATGACCAGCGTCGGACCTAGATAGATTGTCAGAAACTCCAGCCCCGATCTGGCGGCGTAGCCCACTGCGCCATAAAACGTCCAAGCCGTGCAATAGATGCTGAGCGAAAGCGTATAAATCGCAGATGATCGCAGCCAGCCGGTTTTACCCAACGCCGCCCGCCGTTCCGCCACGAAGGCCACAATGAACAGGAACGCGACATAGAGCAGCGACACAAGGACCAGCAGGTTAAACGAAATCATTCGCTGCCCCGCTCATCCGTACTTTCACTCCCGTCGATGGTATCTGAAACCCGCAAAACACGGTTCAGCACGAACGCCAAGACAGCCAGAATAACCCAAAGCGCAAAAAGGTAGATCATACTGGTGCTGGTCAGGCTTTGATCCGGCGTTTCGCGCGGCCACATCAATGGAAAAACCATAAAGACCGCGCCGAACAGCGGCAACCAGCGGGCTGCATCACGAAAACGGCGTTGGCGGTAGTTGCTGCGCTCTAGAAACTTGGTCCGCGGTCCCGATTTGATCGGAGACTTGGGCGGGCTGTCATTGGGCAGAGCTTGTGTCATGATGGGCTAGGAACCCGCCAAAGCGCGCACGCTTTCTAGAACTTCCGCATTTGAAAACGGTTTGGTCATGAATTGTGTCGCCCCAAGACCAATCGCAAGTTCGCGATCCTTGGCCTGCCCCCGTGCCGTTAGCATCATGACCGGAGTCTCTTTGGTTTCCGCAGATGCACGAAGATCACGCAAGATGTCATATCCAGACCGCCCCGGCAGCATGACGTCCAAGATGATCAAGTCGGGGACACCCTGCATAACCTTCTCGATCGCCGTTTCCCCATCCGAATGGGTGTGAACGGTCCAACCGTCACGGCTTAGAATATAGCTGACGGCCTCGATTATGTTCGGCTCGTCTTCAATTAGCAGGACACGTTGGCCCATATAGCTTCCTCCCCAAAAAGCGATAAACACCTCCCAAGTGTTCGTGTCTAACTATCGCGGGTTGCGACCATAGTGTCAAAGGCAGCGTGACGATTATCCCTTAGGTTGCAGCACGCTAGGTTGCCTGCGGCTTGAACACCCCTCAATGGTGCAAATTCTACAACCAGGACCGACGGGGTTTGGCACCTCATCACTTTGGGCCGGGCGCACCAGCATCGTCGCCTCAATACGCGGTGGCGCCCCGAAAGAGACCGGCCCGACACGGGTTGCAATCGCGAAACACTCAAACGAGGTTCGTGCAGCACCGCCCATACGCACAACGCTTCGCAGCGCGTGTCCCGGTTGGGATAGGGCTTGGAAAAGCGGCCACAGCGGGCATGCCGCCCCCGCCCGCGGCAACCGGAAATCCAGAATGGGCTTTTGGAACGTGATGACCCCCGCGCTGTCACACCTGACCAACCCCATCGGAGGACCCGATGCTGACGCCGGAAGTTGCGCTAACCGACGCAGGACCATTTCGACAGGGACATCAAACCGCGCCGCCAAGCGCGCTGGGTCAAATGCCATTTGTTCTGCTGCCGGGCCAAACAACGTGAGCGGCAAGCGTGCCGCGTCTGCGATGTAATCGCGTGCCCAGCCCGCCGCAATTTCACCCACGACACTATCAACGGCCTCCGGCCACTCTGGCTCATTCCCGTTCTCACACTCAGGCAAATGAAACCCCCGCGCGCCAAAAAGGCTTTCGGCTTGCTCGACAACGGTCGAAACGTCAGATGCATCTCCTCCGGCTTCGATGTCCAGCAATCCTAGCAACGCCTGCGAACTTTCAGCCAGTCGGGCACTGTCGGTATCAATGTTGGTGTGGAACCTGCCCTGCCATTCCGCATCCAGATCAGGCGTTTCGACCAGGATCGACGCAGTTGAGCGAATAGCCGTCGCCGTCGAAATGACTTCATGCAGGGACGTCGCAATCTTGGTGTCGTGGGCCAGACGGTTTGCCAAAGCATCCACTTTCGCCGTGAGCCTTTCGATATGGGCTTGCTGGGCACTGATGACCCCTGCCCACCCGGGAAAACGAGAGGCAAGATCTTCTGCGCTTTCGGCCCCGACCGCCAAGCTGGGGAACTCGACCGCCGCCACCTTGAGAGGTGCAATAACGGATGCAGATGTCTCGTCTTCCAACTGCGCTTGGTCGACTTCGAGAACCCGCGCGAGAGCGCCCAGAAGCTTACCGCCGATTCTGCGACGGTTGTGTTCGATCAAGTTCAGGTAGGACCCAGAAATCCCGACCTGTTCTGCGACCGCAGATTGTCTGAGCCCCAGATCCAGTCTGCGATTTCGAACCCGCGTCCCTGTCAGTATCCGTTCCGCCATTAAGATTCCCTTAGTGTTTTCATCGCTATGCCGCAGCGCGTTGACAACTTTTTTACAAAATACCGCAACGCAGCGTCGAAGTCTTTACAAAAATAACCTTTCTTGTGGAGGCCTTATTGTGAAACTTTCTAATCCCCCCTCTAATGATGAAGCTACTAAAAGCACGTGCGGATTTAGCTGGGAGGCTCTCCGCATTTCTCTAGGGAGGATACTATATGTCCAAATCAAACTTCACACGTCGTGGTGTGCTTAAGACTGGTGCCGTCGCTGGTGCTGGCATGGCGCTTCCACAATATCTGCGCGCTCAAGAGTCCGGCTTCACGAACGCGCCTGGCGCAAGCGAAGTCACACTCGGCTTCAACGTTCCACAAACTGGTCCTTACGCGGACGAGGGTGCGGACGAACTGCGCGCATACGAACTGGCTGTTGAGCACATCAACGGCGGTGGCGACGGCGGCATGCTGAGCACATTCAGCTCCAAAGCGCTCGACGGTACAGGTATTCTGGGCCGCGAAGTTAAGTATGTAACAGGTGACACTCAGACAAAGTCTGACGCTGCCCGTGCATCTGCTCGTTCCATGATCGAAAAAGACGGCGCAATCATGATTACTGGTGGGTCTTCCTCCGGTGTGGCTGTTGCTGTTCAGGCTCTGTGTCAAGAAGCTGGCGTCATCTTTATGGCTGGCCTTACACACTCCAACGACACAACTGGTAAAGACCGTAAAGCGAACGGTTTCCGCCACTTCTTCAACTCCTACATGACAGGTGCTGCTCTGGCTCCGGTTCTGGCGGCGCGTTACGGTTCTGACCGTAAAGCATACCACCTGACTGCAGACTACAACTGGGGCTACACAACTGAGGAAGCCATCCGTGCCTCCACAGAAGCTGTTGGCTGGGAAACAGTGAACTCTGTCAAAACACCACTGACACAGACTGACTTCTCTTCCTACATCGCACCAGTTCTGAACTCCGGTGCCGACGTTCTGGTTCTGAACCACTACGGCGGGAACATGGTCAACTCTTTGACCTCTGCTGTTCAGTTCGGTCTTCGTGAAGCTCAGGCAAACGGCAAGGACTTCGAAATCGTTGTTCCATTGTTCTCCCGTCTGATGGCACGTGGTGCTGGCGAGAACATCAAGGGTATCCTTGGTTCCACCAACTGGCACTGGTCCCTGCAGGACGAAGGTTCTCAGGCGTTTGTTCGCTCCTTCGGTACCAAGTACGGCTTCCCACCATCCACAGCAGCGCACACAACATACGTGCAAACACTGCTTTACGCGGATGCGGTTACACGTGCTGGCTCCTTCGCACCTTGTGCGGTTGCTGAAGCGCTTGAAGACTTTGAGTTCGACGGTTTGGGCAACGGTAAGACACTTTACCGTGGCGATGACCACCAGTGCTTCAAAGACGTGCTGGTCGTGAAGGGTAAAGACAACCCAGAGTCCGAATTCGACCTTCTCGAAGTTGTCGAAGTTACTCCGGTTGATCAGGTTATGTACTCTCCTGATCACCCACAGATGGGCGGCGCAGAAGCCACTCTCGGTGAGTGTAACAACGGCGCGTAAGCGACTGTTCTTAAAATACTTCGGATGCGCGGCTTTGGCCGCGCATCCACACCAAATCGTTGCACCCCCCTTTCCTATTTCTCCTGAACCGAGGCGCCGTCCATGGACCAGATCATCGTTCAAATTCTCAACGGTCTAGACAAGGGCTCCGCTTATGCGCTGATTGCTCTTGGTCTGACCCTCATTTTCGGCACGCTCGGTGTTGTGAACTTTGCGCACGGCGCTTTGTTCATGCTGGGCTCGTTCTGTGCCGTTATCCTGTCACGTATTTTGTCAGCGTCGCACGAAGTTGCCGACCCTACCCGCCTGGACTTTCTGGGTAACCCCGCGATGAACAAAGTGTTCTACGTCCAAGACATGTTTGGTGAAGCCGCCGGCGCCGCGATTATGGACTGGGCTGTGCCTTTGGCGATCCTGTTCTCTATTCCGGTTATGATCGGTGTTGGGTTCATTATGGAACGCGGCTTGATCAAGCACTTCTACAAGCGCCCACACGCGGACCAGATCCTTGTGACCTTCGGCCTTGCCATCGTTTTGCAGGAAGTCATCAAGTACTTCTTCGGTGCAAACCCGATCCAGACCCCTGCCCCAGACGCGTTCAAAGGCTCTTTGGACTTCGGTGTGTTCCTTGGCTACGAAGCCAACGCGATCATGTATCCGTACTGGCGCTTGGTCTACTTCTTCTTCTCGGCTGTTATCATCGCCGCTGTGTTCGCCTTCTTGCAGTTCACCACCTTCGGGATGGTTGTGCGTGCAGGTATGGCTGACCGTGAGACTGTTGGCCTCTTGGGTATCGACATCGACAAACGCTTTACGTTCATGTTCGGCCTTGCTGCCGCCGTGGCGGGTGTTGCCGGTGTGATGTACGCGCCAATCGTTGCTCCGAACTACCATATGGGAATGGATTTCTTGGTCCTCAGCTTTGTTGTGGTTGTTGTGGGCGGTATGGGCTCGCTGCCTGGTGCTGTTGCTGCAGGCTTCCTGCTCGGCATTCTGGAAAGCTTTGCCTCGATGCCCGTCATTGTCGATATCCTTCCAGGTATCAACCAAATTATCATCTACCTTGTCGCAATCGTTATCTTGTTGACCCGCCCTCGTGGCCTGATGGGTCGCAAAGGCGTGATGGAGGACTAAACCCATGCTCGGATTAACTAAACAAGACAGCAAACTAATGCTGATCGTCATCGGGCTTGTCATTTTGGCACCCTTTATCCTCAACCCCTTCCCTGAAGGTTCTGCTATGGCGCAGTTCAACGCGGGCTACCCCGACTTGATGCAGCGTTTCGTGATCTTCGGTATCTTTGCGATTGGCTTTAACCTGCTGTTCGGCCTCACGGGCTACCTCAGCTTTGGACACGCCGCCTTTCTGGGTGTCGGTTCCTACGCAGCGATCTGGTCGCTGAAGCTGATCACTCTGAACGTCCTTCCTGGGATTGTTTTTGCGATCATCGTTGCAGGTGCCTTTAGCTTTGTGGTTGGCTACGTGTCGCTGCGCCGCTCAGGGATCTACTTCTCGATCCTGACATTGGCTTTTGCGCAAATGTCTTATGCTCTCGCCTACTCTGTTCTGACGCCTATCACCGGTGGTGAAACGGGTCTGCAGATCAAGAACACCGACAGCCCTCTCTTGGGCGGGCCAACAGATGGCAGCATTGGTCGTGCGAACCTCTTTGGGGCCGAAATGGGCAACTCGTTCGAGTTGAACATCGGCAACTGGTTGTTCACATTTAACCTTGGCTACTACATTGCAGCTGCCTTTATGCTGGCCGCGTTTTACCTCAGTATCCGCATCTTCCGCTCCCCGTTCGGGATCATGTTGCGCGCTGTGAAATCCAACCAGCAACGGATGAACTACACAGGTCTGACACCAAAGCGCTACACACTGTCCGCGTTTGTCATCTCTGGCATGTTTGCTGGCTTGGCCGGTGGCCTGATGGTCGCAATGGACACCCAAGTTGGCCCGGAACGCATGTTCTGGACAGCCTCCGGTGAGGTCGTGATCATGACGATCCTTGGCGGTGCGGGCACCTTGTTTGGCCCCGTCCTCGGCGCTGGTTTCATTAAGTACATGGAAAACATCGTTTCCAAGATCAACAAAGACATCCTGCACGAATGGTTCGCCTTCATGCCGGACGGCCTTGAAGATTTCATGGTTGCCCTCGTCTACCCGTTCATCGGTAAAGGCTGGCATCTGACACTTGGCATCATGTTCATGCTGGTCGTGATCTTCCTTCCTGGTGGTCTCGTAGAAGGTGGTCAACGTATCGCCGCTAAGTTCCGCCGCACCAAAAACGCTGACACGCCTGATGGCGCCAGCAAGCCCGCAGAATAAGGAGCCGAAACAATGGCACTACTTTCAGTAAAAGGCGTGAACAAACGCTTCGGTGGTCTGCAAGCCCTTGGTGATGTGAACCTTGATGTTGCAGAAAACACCTGCCACGCAATTATCGGCCCGAACGGGGCCGGTAAATCCACCCTCCTCAACGTGTTGGTTGGCAAATTGATCCCTGACTCCGGTTCTGTCGTGTTTGACGGGCAGTCGGTCCTGGGTCGTCAGCCACACGAAATCAACCAGATGGGCATCAGCCGCGTGTTCCAAACACCCGAGATCTTTGCAGACCTCAGCGTTATGGAAAACATGTTGATCCCCTGCTTCGCGAAACGTGATGGTGCATTCCGTATGCACGCCATCGAAAGCGTACGTCACGAAGCCGACATGATCGAGAAAGCCGAAGCCATGTTGGAAGAGGTGAAAATGCTCGACAAGCGCGAGATGATCGCGTCCTCCATGTCACGAGGGGATAAACGTCGCCTTGAGATGGCGATGTGCCTTGTGCAGGAACCACGTCTTCTGTTGCTCGATGAGCCAACAGCCGGCATGGCCCGCGCCGACACGGAAAACACGATTGAGTTGTTGAAAACGATCCGCAAGGAACGTGGTCTGACAATGGCGATCATCGAGCACGACATGAACGTTGTGTTCTCTTTGGCGGAACGGATCACTGTTCTGGCCCAAGGTACGCCGCTGGTCGAAGACACGCCAGACAACATCAAAGGTCACCCAAAAGTCCGCGAAGCCTACCTCGGCGAAGCTCAGGTCTAAGAGCCGTCGGATGGCTTCGGCCATCCACGCAAGCAAGGAATAACTATGACACACGTTGAACATCTTGATATCGAAGGCAAATTCGACAAGAAGCGGAATATGGCGGCAACCGCCCCCAAATACCTCAGTGTTTGGGACATCGAGGCTTACTACGGCGAAAGCTACATCGTTCAGGGCGTTAGCTTTGACATCCACGAAGGCGAAATCCTCGCCCTACTGGGCCGCAACGGTGCGGGTAAAACATCGACTTTGCGCACGATCGCGCGAATGGATGACCCCGAACTGAAGCACGGTGAAATCTGGCTGGACCATAAGCCGCTTCACAACATGCGTTCTCACGAAGCGTCGCAAGCTGGGATCCAGCTGGTGCCGGAAGATCGTAACATCATTCCCGGTCTGACCGTGGAAGAGAACCTCAAGCTGGCGCAGATCGCACCACCTAAGGGCTGGTCTTTAGACCGCGTTTACGACCTGTTCCCGCGCCTTAGGGAACGCCGCACTCAAGAAGGCGTTACGCTTTCTGGTGGTGAACAGCAGATGCTTGCCATCGCACGGGCCCTTTGCCGGGATATTAAAGTGCTACTTCTCGATGAACCATATGAGGGCCTTGCCCCTGTTATCGTTCAGGAAATTGCCAAAACACTGGAACTGATCCGCGACCAAGGTATCACAACAGTGATCGTTGAGCAGAACGCCGTTGCCGCGTTGAAGCTTGCAGACCGCGCTGTGATCCTCGACATTGGTAAGGTCGTCTATGACGGCTCTGCAAAAGAAGTGCTCGAAGACGAAGCGCTTCGCTCCAAGTACCTCGCGATCTGATCTCATTGCGGGGTCAACTTGGCCCCGCAATACCCATATGGTTTCCATATGCATTCCATACGGGTTCCCTGTTGCTCTTTCGACCTAAGGAACGCCCATGTCAAAGACCTACCCCCCCACCGCAGAAGTTGCCAAACGCGCCCATATTGATGCCGCAGGCTATGCTGAAATGTATGCCAAATCCGTGTCCGATCCAGAAGGGTTCTGGGGAGAGCACGGCAAGCGCATTGACTGGATCAAGCCCTACACCAAGGTAAAGAACACCTCCTTTGAGCCAGGCAATGTCGATATCAAATGGTTCGAGGACGGCACACTGAACGTCAGTGCAAACTGCGTGGACCGCCACGTTGCGACACGTGGTGATCAGACTGCAATCATCTGGGAACCGGATGATCCAAACACAACAGAATCCATGCACATCACTTACGCTGAACTTCAGGTTCACGTCTGTAAGATGGCAAATATCCTTCAGGAATTGGGTGTGGGCAAAGGCGACCGTGTTGTCCTTTATCTCCCGATGATCCCAGAAGCCGCCTACGCCATGTTGGCCTGTGCGCGGATCGGTGCGATCCACTCAATCGTTTTCGCTGGCTTCTCGGCAGACGCACTTGGCGCACGGATCAACGGGTCCGACGCCAAAGTTGTCATTACGGCAGACCACGCGCCACGTGGTGGCCGCTCTACCCCATTGAAATCCAACTGTGATACGGCACTGCTGCACTGCAAAGAGAGCGTCAAATGCCTTGTTGTGAAACGCACCGGTGAGCAGACCACATGGACCGATCGTGACTATAGCTACAATGACATGTTGCTTGAGGCTGACGACTACCAAAAACCAGAAGAGATGAACGCAGAAGACCCGCTGTTCATTCTATATACGTCTGGTTCCACAGGTCAGCCAAAGGGTGTTGTACACTCGACGGGTGGCTACCTTGTTTATGCCGCGATGACGCAGCAATACACGTTTGATTACCACGACGGTGACATCTTCTGGTGTACCGCTGATGTTGGTTGGGTCACAGGGCACAGCTACATTGTGTACGGTCCACTGGCGAACGGCGCGACAACGATCATGTTCGAAGGCGTTCCAACTTACCCTGACGCGGGTCGTTTCTGGGAAGTCTGCGCCAAGCATAAGGTCAACCAGTTCTACACAGCTCCGACGGCTATTCGTGCCCTGATGGGCGCTGGTAACGACTGGGTTGAAAAGCATGACCTGTCCGATCTGCGCATTCTTGGCTCTGTGGGTGAACCGATCAACCCAGAAGCCTGGAACTGGTACAACGACGTCGTCGGCAAAGGAAACTGCCCGATTGTTGATACCTTCTGGCAGACGGAAACAGGCGGTCACATGCTGACCCCCCTTCCCGGTGCGACAACACTGAAACCGGGTGCGGCACAGCAACCGTTCTTTGGTGTTCAGCCCGTGGTTCTGGACCCACAATCAGGTGTCGAAATCGAAGGCAACGGCGTCGAAGGCGTTCTTTGCATCAAAGACAGCTGGCCGGGCCAAATGCGGACCGTTTACGGCGATCATGAACGCTTTGAGAAAACGTACTTCGGCGATTACGCTGGCTACTACTTCTCTGGGGACGGCTGCAAACGTGACGAAGATGGCGATTACTGGGTCACGGGCCGCGTGGATGACGTGATCAATGTATCCGGTCACCGCATGGGCACCGCAGAAGTCGAATCTGCTCTTGTGGCGCACGTCAAAGTCGCGGAAGCCGCCGTTGTTGGCTATCCGCACGACATCAAAGGCCAAGGCATCTACGCTTACGTCACTTTGATGAACGGCGAAGAACCAACTCCAGAACTGCGCAAGGAGCTCGAAGTTTGGGTCCGTTCCGAGATTGGCCCAATCGCAAAACCAGACCTGATCCAATGGGCCCCTGGTTTGCCGAAGACACGTTCAGGCAAGATCATGCGCCGTATCCTGCGCAAGATTGCCGAAGATGACTTTGGTGCCTTGGGGGATACATCCACATTGGCGGATCCGTCCGTTGTGGATGACCTGATCGAGAACCGGATGAACAAATCCGACTAAGGCTCAAACCCGAGTGACAACAAAAAGCCGCGCAGCATATGCCTGCGCGGCTTTTTCTTTATCAGTTTCATTCTTCCTTAATGCCTCACGTCGCATAGTTGCCGTGGTGGGGGCTCCTTTTTGAGAATTGGAGCTTGAGAAATGGAACTTCCGAACACAACGGCACAACTGGCCACCGCGCCGACCGCGCCACAGACCGCCCCTGCCCCGGCAGAACAGGATGGTCGTGTCTCGGCTGACGCTGCAGCCATCACCAAAGACCCAACGCCCGAGGTGGCACTTCCCATACCCGCCAACCAGTCCCAGACAGGGTTGGTCAGCAAAGCGGTGATATCCGACAAGGAAGTCGCCCCCAAACTGGACACATCGGGCGTTTCAGCTGCCGAACGGGTGCTAAAACCTTATGGCATCACGATGCTGCCCGAACGCCAAGATGCCCCAGAGCAATCTTTACCTAACGAACGTTAACGGGGTTCACGTTACGTAATTTTCCCCGTTTGCCGTGCTTCCCCCTCTCGCCGCCTTGGTGTAGGTGTTTGGCATTGATTGCGATAACAGCACCGCAATCGCACCAACGATAGGCAAAGAGCTGGGAATAAAATGACAAAAAAGACGCCTCAAGACACCGACGTTAGCTTTATCCAAGCGCTGGCTGAATTGCTTCGCGAAAATGACCTGACAGAACTTCAGGTCAAACGCGAGTACGGCGAAAGCGATAGTTTGAACGTGCGGGTAAGCCGCCATCAGCCGGCCCAAGTGATCAGCCAGATTGCCGCCGCCCCCGTTGCTGCGGCCCCGACGGCCGCACCAGCAGCCCCCGCCGCCGCTGCCCCAGAGGCAAGCGCGGATCCCGCAAGCCTGCCCGGTGCAGTGACATCACCAATGGTCGGCACTGTTTATATGGCACCAGAACCTGACGCACCTGCCTTTGTAAAAGTTGGCGACACCGTCAACGAAGGCGACACGCTTCTGATTATTGAAGCCATGAAGACCATGAACCACATTCCCGCGCCATCTTCCGGCACGGTTAAGCGCATCGTCGTCGCCGACGGATCCGCTGTGGAATTCGGTGCCCCCTTGATGATCGTCGAATAGGGGCCACGGGAATAACATGGCCATGTTTGATAAAATCCTCATCGCGAACCGTGGCGAAATCGCCCTGCGTGTCATTCGTGCCTGTCGCGAAATGGGCATCGGGTCGGTCGCGGTTCATTCCACCGCAGACGCTGACGCCATGCACGTGCGCATGGCAGACGAAAGTGTGTGCATCGGACCACCTGCATCCCCGCAAAGCTACCTAAGCTTTCCGGCCCTGATCTCCGCTTGTGAAATCACTGGCGCGCAGGCTATTCACCCGGGTTACGGGTTCTTGTCCGAGAATGCTCAGTTCGTACAAATCGTTGAAGATCATGACCTTACGTTCATTGGTCCGACCGCTGAACACATCCGTACGATGGGTGACAAGATCACAGCCAAGGACACCATGAAGGCCCTTGGCGTGCCTTGCGTTCCGGGATCTGAAGGCGGTGTCGACACTGTTGAAGACGCCCTGAAAATTGGCGAAGAGTTCGGTTATCCGGTCATCATCAAAGCCACCGCTGGTGGCGGTGGTAAAGGGATGAAAGTCGCTAATTCCGCTGACGAAATGAAATCGGCGTTCCAGACAGCACGCGCCGAGGGCAAGTCGAACTTCGGCAACCCAGACGTCTATATCGAGAAATACCTCACCACACCGCGCCACATCGAAATTCAGGTGTTTGGCGACGGTAAGGGAAATGCAGTTCACCTTGGTGAACGCGACTGTTCCTTGCAGCGCCGCCACCAAAAGGTGTTCGAGGAGGCCCCCGGCCCCTCCATCACACCAGAAGAACGCGCAACAATCGGTAAGGTTTGCGCGGACGCCTGTGCACGTATCAACTACATCGGCGCCGGCACGATCGAATTCCTGTATGAAAAGGGCGAGTTCTATTTCATCGAGATGAACACGCGCTTGCAGGTGGAACACCCTGTTACGGAAGCGATTTTTGACCAAGACCTTGTGCGGGAACAAATCCGCGTTGCGGCTGGTCTGCCCATGTCATTCACGCAGGACGATCTCAAAATCCGTGGCCACGCCATTGAGGTTCGGATCAACGCTGAAAAACTGCCGAATTTCGCGCCCTGCCCGGGCAAGATCACGCAGTTTCATGCACCCGGCGGGCTGGGTGTTCGCATGGATTCTGCGCTCTATGACGGCTACTCAATCCCGCCTTACTACGACAGCTTGATCGGTAAGCTGATCGTGCATGGCCGTGACCGCCCTGAAGCGCTGGCACGTCTGGCACGGGCCTTGGGTGAATTGATTGTGGATGGCGTGGATACGACCGTGCCGTTGTTCCATGCTCTCTTGCAAGAAGACGCGGTGTTAACAGGGGATTACAACATCCACTGGCTCGAACACTGGCTGGAAGAAAACCTCGCCTAAGACCACATCGGTCGCAGCGCACAGGTGCCGCGCCGCATGTCTTTCTCGCGATAATAATCAGAGACCCCGCGCCGATCATCTTTGGCGCGGGCGTCCCAAT
Source organism: Octadecabacter sp. B2R22 (assembly GCF_018861045.1). Lineage (GTDB taxonomy): Bacteria > Pseudomonadota > Alphaproteobacteria > Rhodobacterales > Rhodobacteraceae > Octadecabacter. Next base: position 354,129 of record NZ_JAHKQJ010000007.1, on the reverse strand, counting down.
CCACCCACTCCGTTTTGTATCCCAAGGCTTCAGCGATGTGATCCATCGCTTTAAAGCTAGGCACAGCTTTGATGGCACGTTCTTGCCCGTCAAACTGCGGAATGGCGTTCAGCACGTTAGATGTGCGTTCAGTTTTCAACATCATCATCGGAGCGGGTCGCAGCATAAATTCGCTGTCCACGATCACCAGTTTTGGTTGTAATTTCCGCACCAATTGGAACAGGCGGAAATGATCCATCACATGATATAGAATGCCGAAAACCCCAACGACATCGTAGGTTTCGCCATTCTTTATCGCCTCCTCCATCCCCTCGAACAGGTCCCCGACACGCAGCTCAATCTTGGCCCGTAGGTCCGCATCAGGGTAGTCGGTGAACTTATCGACCATCTCTTGGCGCCCTTCGATGCCGACAACCGACGCCGCCCCAGCACCCGCAAAGGCATAGCACCAGCGCCCGTCGTGGGACGCGAGATCAAGCACCCGCGCACCGTCAATTTCATCCGCAAAGGGCGCAATCAACGCATCAAATCGTTTATTCATCCGCGGCACGGGCGCAGAATGGTCCTGATAGTGCGGCAAATCTGCGATGAAATCGAAAAAACCCAATGACTTAACCCTCTGTGCGTTCATGAGAATTATTTACGAAGCCTGTCAATCATGCAACAACCGTGGCGTGAAATAGGACCATTATGACCACGACGCTAACACCGGAACTTCTGCTGTCTGCCTATGCCACTGGGGTTTTCCCGATGGCAGAGCACCGCGACGATGACGATGTTTTCTGGGTCGACCCTCGTCAAAGGGGGGTTTTGCCGTTGGACGCGTTTCACATCTCTCGATCCTTGCGCAAGACGATCCGCTCAAACCGGTTTCACGTCAGCTTTGATACGGATTTCGAGGGTGTCGTTGCAGGATGTGCCGACCGCGAGGAGACTTGGATCAATGATATGCTCACCGATCTTTATGGCCAGCTCCATCGTGGTGGCGTAGCCCATTCGGTCGAGGTTTGGGACGGCGAAGCATTGGTCGGTGGCGTCTTTGGTATCGCTTTGGGTGGTGCATTCTTTGGGGAAAGTATGTTCAGCACGCGAACCGACGCGTCCAAACTGGCGTTGGCCTATTTGGTGGATCGTTTGCGTGTTGGCGGGTTTAGCCTATTTGATACGCAGTTTATCACACCACATTTGGCAAGCTTGGGAGGGTTGGAAATCCCCCGCCCTGCCTATCGACAGAAGCTGAGCGCCGCTTTGGAAAATGATGCGGCGTTTGATCGCCAAGGCGACGTAACGGATGCTTATTCGCTGCTACAGCGCAACGCCCAGACGTCATAACGCGGGTGGTCCAACGCATTGAGTGCGGGGGCCGATGCGATCATCCAGCCACGAAAGACCGGATCGGCAGCATTGCTATAGACAACCGTCAAAAGCGCATAGGCGTCGCCCGAGCGGTTTCCAGTTGGGTAGCGGCATTCGCTCATGGTGATCGCGAGCAAGCCCACGACCTGCGTTTGACCATTGCGAAAATCCATGTCTATCGTGCGGCCCGTGATCTTATCCAGAACACGCAGTGTACCACCTGGTGCCGACGTGGCCTGTTGCGCAAAGGCAGGAGCAGCCGTGGCCGCCAGAAACGCCAATGCTGTCAGGAACGCTTTCACGCCTCGTCTCCGCCGACGAATTTCATCAGCAATTGGATCAGGCTCACGGCACCTTGCGTGTCTTCGATCAACGCACCGTCTGTAAACATTTCAAACGAACCACCGGGGACAATTTCGACAAATGTGCCGCCCAAAAGGCCCTCGGATGCAACCACGGCTGCGCTATCGTCTGGAATCACGACGCCTTCGTCTATGGCAAATGAAGCTTCTGCGCGGTAAGTCTCGATGTTGAGGTCCAGCCCATCAACGGTGCCGATGGACACACCAGCAAGACGGACGTCTGTGCCAACGCTCAACCCTTCAGCGGATCGGAAATTTGCCTGCAACGTCATGCCAGGCGTGCCGCCGCTTAGGCCGGTCGCGCTGAGGAGGAACCACAGAAACGCAACGGCTGTTGCAAGAACCGCAGCGCCGACGACGACTTCTGTTGTGTTCTCACGCATGGATTACTCCGGCGTCCACGCTTCGTAATCGTTGCGTGGTGCTGGATCTTTGCGGCGCAAGGACCCGGCAGGTGCATAGGCGGCGTCAGTTCCGGTTAGGTTTTCGATGTGGGGCTTTTCCCATGACTTATGAATCAACTGGTCCGGTGTTTCGTCGAACGTGTGATGCAGCCAACCGTGCCAGTCAGGGCTCACTCGGGAGCCTTCGACTTCGCCGTTGTAAATGACCCAACGACGGTCGCCTTTGGCGTTGGTGTAATAAATATTGCCGGCATCGTCTTCGCCGACCTTTTTACCATTGCGCCAAGTCCAGAGCTGGGTGCCAAGAGTCTGCCCATCCCACCAAGTGAAAATACGTTTGATAAAGTTAAGGGCGCCCATGGCTATCGCTCCGAATTGCTTAGTGTGGTGATGCCCGATAACGCCGCCAAGGTCCAGAGGGCCCGTGCTGCCTATCGGCACTATCCCGCGAGTGCGGTCACTTCGATTTCGATCCGGTACTTTGGGTCAATCAAACCGCACTCGATCATTGTCGCGGCGGGCGGGTTTTCACCAAATGCGGCGCTTAAAAGCGGCCAGCAGGGTTCGAATTCTGCAGCGTCGGGCAGGTAGTAGTTAACCCGCACGGCGTTTTCGAGGTTTGTGCCCGCCTCGGCAAGCGCAGCGTTGATGATGTCGAGCGCCGACGCGCACTGGGCGACCACGTCATCGCCCTGCCCCACAGTTCCAGCTACATGGACGAATCCACCTGCGGCAACTGCACGGCAATAGCCGATCTTGCCTTCGAACTCTCCGCCGGACTGGATTCGTTTGATGCGCATTAGCCGGCTGACGCTGGTTCGGCTTCTTTTTTGCTGTCATCGTGGATCATCAGCGGTGACGCGTCTGGGCCGACGGCTTCTTCGTTGACGACGACTTCGGTCACTGTGTCCATGCCCGGCAGGTCAAACATCGTATCAAGCAGGATGTCTTCCATGATGGAGCGCAGGCCACGTGCACCTGTTTTACGTTCGATCGCACGTTTCGCAATCGCCGTCAGCGCGTCTTCGGTGAACGTCAGCGCAACGTCTTCCAATTCGAACAAGCGTTGGTACTGTTTGACCAAAGCGTTCTTTGGCTGGCTCAGGATCGTGACAAGCGCGTCCTCATCGAGGTCTTCGAGTGTCGCGATAACAGGCAAACGGCCTACGAATTCAGGGATCAGGCCGAACTTTAGCAAATCTTCTGGTTCGAGGTCCGTGAAAATTTCACCAACACCGCGATCATCAGGGCCACGCACTTCGGCACCAAAGCCCATGCCAGCACCTTTGCCACGTTGTGCAATGATTTTGTCGAGGCCCGCAAATGCACCACCACAGACAAACAAGATGTTCGTTGTATCAACTTGCAGGAATTCCTGCTGCGGGTGCTTACGCCCCCCCTGCGGAGGAACGGAGGCCACGGTGCCTTCCATGATTTTCAGCAAGGCTTGCTGCACGCCTTCACCGGATACATCGCGTGTGATGGACGGGTTGTCAGACTTGCGCGTGATCTTGTCGACTTCGTCGATGTAGACGATGCCGCGCTGTGCGCGTTCGACGTTGTATTCAGAAGCCTGAAGCAATTTCAGGATGATGTTTTCGACGTCTTCGCCCACATAACCGGCTTCGGTCAGGGTCGTCGCGTCGGCCATTGTAAACGGCACATCCAGAATGCGTGCTAATGTTTGGGCCAGCAATGTCTTACCGCAGCCCGTTGGGCCGATCAGCATGATGTTGGATTTTGCCAATTCGATGTCGGAATTATCCGCATGGTTCAAACGCTTGTAGTGGTTGTGAACCGCAACGGACAACACGCGTTTGGCGTGGGCCTGACCGATAACGTAATCGTCGAGCACTTGGCTAATCTCGAGGGGCGTTGGCACCCCTTCGCTGGACTTCAAGCTCGAGGATTTGGTTTCCTCGCGAATGATGTCCATGCACAGTTCTACACATTCATCGCAAATAAAGACCGTTGGGCCTGCAATCAGCTTGCGCACCTCATGCTGGCTCTTACCGCAAAAGCTGCAGTAGAGGGTATTCTTGCTGTCACCGCCAGACGTGGTCGTCATGTCAATATCCTTGGCCAAGTCCTAAATCAGGGGGGCACTAAAATGTGTTTCGGGCTGCTTTGGCGTATATCCTAAGGCAGCCCGAAATGGTCCACAACGTCAAAAAGACGCCAAATGGTTTATGCGTCGTCGTCCATTTTGCCGCGGCTTTCGACGATCTCGTCGATATGGCCCCAGTCCTTGGCTTCTTCAGGTGTCATCCAGCTGTCGCGATCAAGCATTTTTTCGACCTCTTTTTTGGTCTGTCCGGTGTGCTTGTTGTACAATTTATACATCCGCTCGCGGGTTTGTTCGATGTGCTTGGCCGAGATCAGGATGTCTGACGCCTTGCCCTGCGCGCCGCCAGACGGCTGGTGAACCATGATTTCAGAGTTCGGCAGCGAGAAGCGCATGCCCTTTTCGCCGCCAACCGCAATAATAGATCCCATGGACGCTGCCATGCCGCAAATCAATGTGGACACCTTCGGACGGATATATTGCATCGTGTCATAAATGCTCATGCCTGAATGCACCGCGCCACCGGGGCTGTTGATGTACATGGAGATTTCTTTCTTCGGGTTCTCAGCTTCGAGGTGCAGAAGCTGCGCCACGATAAGCTGGCTCATGCCGTCGTGGACGGGGCCGTTTACAAAGATAATCCGTTCTTTCAGCAGGCGGCTGAAAATATCATAGGCGCGTTCGCCACGGCTGGTCTGTTCGACCACCATCGGCACGAGGTTCATGTAGGTTTCGACTGGATCATGCATAGCTTCGGCCTTTGGAATTGGGGCGACTTCGCGCCCGTGTATGGGATATTCGTTACCCAAACCTTAGTGGTGCATTTCGGGGGCTACAAGGGGGCCACACGGGGTTTGAGCAGGTGCTTGATAAAAGCATCCGACAAACGGAATTCAACCGGTCGCAAATTAAAGGTTGAGGTCGGCCTATGGCTCGCGCAGGGCTTCTTGCGAGCGATACAGCGGCTTGGTCAGATATTGCAAAACGGTCTTGGAACCAGTGTGCAATTCCACGTTAGCCTGCATGCCCGGGCGGACTTCGATCTGTGATTCACGTGGCCCCAGATCAGTTGTGTCCACACGCAACGTTACACGGTAGTGCGGCGGTGCGTTGGGGTCGCGTTCATCTTCAAACGTATCTGCAGAGATCAGGTAAACCTCAGCGGACAGTGTTCCATAAATCGTGTAGTCGTAAGCGCTTAGCTTAATCGTTGCTGCCTGCCCCGGGATAACATTGGCAATGTTGGATGGGGACACTTCGGCTTCTACGAACAGCTCGTCATCCAGCGGGATGATCTGGAAAATCTCTTCGCCGGGGCGAATAACGCCGCCGATTGTTGTGACGCCAAGGTTGTTGACGATCCCGCGCATCGGGCTTGTGATGATCGTGCGATCCAAACGGTCTTCTGCAACACGCAGGTCTTGGCGCAGCGTCGCAAGGACGGACAGCACTTCGGAATGTTCAGACGCGCGATCAAGTTCGGCGCGGGTGACGATTTCGTTATATGTGTTAAGGGCGTCAGAGTTTGCCTTTCGGGCGCGAGTGACCTCGATCAGGGCTGCGATGTCACGGTTGTACAGGTCTTCCATCACGCCAAGTTCACGGCGGGTTTCAGTGACAATCGCTTGCGCGCCTTCCGTGCGGCTCACGTAGTCGGACTGACGTGCATTAAGCAGCGCACGTTCACTGGCCACCATCTCGGGGCTAAAGGATGCGATTGCCTCAGGCACTTCGAAATCGAACATGCCGTCGATTTCTGCCGAAAGGCGAAGACGGCGAATTTCGGCAGCAATCACCTGTTCGCGCAGATCTGTCACCGATGTTTCAAACTGTGTGCCACGCAAACGCGCCAGCACATCGCCAGGTTCAACCGCGTCGCCTTCGGCAACCAACAATTCCGCCAAAATACCGCCTTCGAGGTTTTGAATAATCTGCGGGCGTGATGCGGAAACGATCGACCCATTGGCCCGCACAATTTCATCAATTGATGCGAATTTCGCCCAAAGGATAAACACGAGAACGGTTACACCGATCAACCAGATCAGGAGGCTTGGCCCACGTGAACGGCTCTCGAATTCGTCTGCAAAGGTAACCATCAGGCGCTCGCTTTCTTATTGTTTTTCTGCAAGTGCGCCAGCACTTCTTGACGGGGTCCATCCACTGCCAAACGGCCGTTCTGCAGGATGACTGTCCGTTGTGTAAGTTCAAGGATCGGAACACGGTGGGTCGCGATGATCGCGGTACGCCCTTTCAGCCATGTTTCAAGACGGCTGACCAAGGTTGCTTCGAGTGTTTGATCCAATGCCGCAGTTGGCTCATCCAAAAGGCATACTTTGGGGTCTTGCAGCCAAAGCCGCGCCCAGCCGATAGATTGACGTTGACCGATGGACAGACCTTCGCCGCCATCAGAAATTTCAAGGTCCAACCCTTTGGGGTGGTTGCGAACAAATTGACCAAGGCCTGCAAAATCAAGCGCCGCCAACAGACGGTCATCATCGCGTTCCAGCAAAGTCAGGTTCAGGTTTTCGCGCAGCGTGCCAGAGAACAGGCGCACTTCTTGGCTCAGGTAACCAATCGAGCGGCGCAGATCGCGTGGCATCACCTGCCCCATATCAACGCCATCGATCAAAACGCGGCCCTTTGTCGGACGGTAAATGCCAGACAACAGTTTTAGCATCGTCGACTTACCGGACCCGTTCGATCCAAGCACAGCAATGTGTTGACCCGGTTCGATCTTAAGGCCCGGAATATCCAGTGTCTGGCCGCTGTCTTCGTTATAGCAAAACGCGATGTCGCGCAGCTCAAAGCCGCCCTTCATGGTTTCGCGACGCAGATATGTGCGGTCCTCTTCTTGGTCTTGTTCAGCGTCTGCGATTTCGCCCAATGCTTCGAGCGCGGCTTTGACGTTGGACCAACGGGCCAATGTCGCGGCGAGCTGTGTTAGGGGGCCAAGTGTCCGGCTGGTCAGGATACCAACGGCGATGATTGTACCGACGGTGAATTCACCTGTGAACACCATGAACGTCCCAGCAACTACGGCGGCAACATAGGTCGCCTGCTGAACGCCCTGCGCCCAGAATGTCAGGGTGCTGGCGAGTTTACGTTGCTCGGACGTCGCAAGAGAGGACACAGCGGACAGTTCTGTCCAAAGACGGCGGAACCGGTCTTCGCCACGCTGTGCTTTGATTGTGTCAGCCTCATAGATGACTTCGTGAAGCAGTTTGTTGGATTTAGCGCTTGCACCTTGGGTCTGGTGTGTCAGCGCGATCATCTTCTTTTGCAAGAAGAAGCTGGGCAAAACCATCAGCGTTCCGCCGACAAACAGAACCCAGACAACATTGCCGCCAATTGACGCCACAAGTGCCAAGAACAAAACGATAAAGGGCAAATCTGTGAGCGTGCCGATGGTGGACGCGGTAAAGAATTCCCGCACGGAACCGAATTCACGCACAGCGGAAAACAGACCAGACGGCGTTTGGCCCTCTTTGCCGCGACGCATCCCCAAAAGGCGGTCCATCAACAGGCTTTGGACCTGCAATTCAATCTTGCGCCCTGCCCCGTCCATCAGACGAGCGCGGGCAATCCGCAAACCGGCCTCAAGCAACATCGCAAGGCCCGCACCAATCGCCAGAACCCAAAGAGTGGCGGTGGATTGGTGTGGAATAACGCGGTCATAGACCTGCAAGGAAAACAGCGCGACAGCGACAGCCAAAAGGTTTGCCACAAACGATCCCAACGCAATCTCGAGCAAGTGGCGGCGGAACTGGAGCATCTCGCCCCAGAACCAATGAGCCTTGTTGCCTTTGCTGGCGTGTTTCGCGGCCAAGTCTTTCACGGCCATGTCGGCGCGCAAGATCAAGCCACTGAAATGCGGCATGAACTCTGTCAGACTGACTTCGGCGCGGTTGTCTTTGCATGTGGTGTCAAACACCACAAACGAGTCATCTGTTTGATCCAAGACCAACAAGATCTGACCGCTGGTCATCTCAACCAAAGCGGGCCACTGGTCTGGTGTTGGTTTGGCGTCCAACGACACAGACGTCACCATGCCAGCCTCTTTTAGGGCCTTGGCAATGGCGCGCGGGGTGATTTCGTCGCCATCTTCGGTGGTCATTACCTCAAGAAGATCAGAACGCACGATATCCACGCCCAACAACCCGGCATAGGTCGCGGCCAGATCGGCACGAGACTTGGCTTTGTCGCTGTAGCGGTCATCGCCCGTAAATGTCGGGATTGCGATGGTTTGTTCGACTTGTTCTACTTCTGCGCGGATCGGTAATTCGACGTTCGTGGCTGGTGTCGCTTCGGCTTCGGCTTCTGGTTTGGCGACGCGGGTCAACTTGCCGCCACGGGTGGCGTTAATATCGAATGCAAGGACCGGACCGCTCATATGTCATCTCCATCGACCAAAGTGCCGTAAATGCGCGCCAAGATCAGCTCTTGGCGGGCGAGGTCATAGCGCAAAGCAACCGCTTCACGTTCTGCGTCCAGCTTGGTGCGGAACACGCCGACCACTTCTGGAACGGTCCGCTGACCTGCACGCAGCTGTTCTTCGAACAATGTGTAGTTGTCCTGTGCCTGCGAAATGATTGTCTGGATATTGCCCTGCTGGCGGCGCAAGGACGTGATCTGCCCTTGAACTGCGGCCACTTCACGGGCGCTGTCTTCGCGCTGCTCTGCGACCTGCAATTCTGCAGCTTCGCCCATTGCATCAATCGCAGCCATGTCAGCACCGCGGCCAAATCCGAGCCCGTTTGGAATGCCCACGTCGATCCCCGCACTATCACTAACGCCCACGGTCCCAGATGCAGAAATATTTGGCATGTAACCAGCCTGAAGCGCGCGTGCTTCGGCAAGACCACGGGTGCCTTCTGCTTGGGTCTTCATCACGTCAAGCGGTTGGGCTGTGCCAACAACATCACCCAAAGAAGAAATGCCCGACACACCATCAAGCGAGGTCGCAGACATCGCGGCCAGTTCTGCGCGGGCGGAATTTGCGTTTTCGCGGTCTTCCAAAACGTCCGAGCGCATCTGTGTCAGCTTTTGCTGCACCAGTTGCAAATCAGCGCGGTCATTGATGCCTGCGTTTACACGCTCCGACATCACGTATTCAAACCGCTCCATCCGCGCCATACCGCCTTCGTTCACGGCGGCGCGGGCCTCGGAGGCTTGTGCGGTCAGGTAAAGATCAAGCGCCTGATAGACGCGATCATTTGTATCTTGAGCAAGAGCCACAGCGGCAACTTCTACGTCGGCGCGGGCGAATTCACGTTCGGCGCGTTTCGCGCCACCGTCAAACAAAGTTTGTTCGATCAAAAGACCTGCAACAACTGACCCCAAAGAACTCAAAGAGATTGACGGGCCAATGGACGGGAGCCAGTTCAGTTCTCGGGCTTCTGCACGCAGCATCGCGGCGCGCAAATCTGCCTCTGCGGCGCGTGAGTTTGCCTCTAGAACGCTTTGTGCCACCTGAGCATAGGGACCAGATGGCAGGACAGATTGGCGAATAAGGAGGGCGTCGATCAGGGCGGAGCGTTCGCCGTTGGACAGCTCGCCATCCAAGGCAGCAGTATCAGCTGACGGGGCAGCAACTGCGTTATCATTTCCTAGAATACCGCCTGCGCGTGAAACGATGTCTCCACCAAAATTCTCTGCCATGCAGCCGCTCAAAACGCCGCAGCATACGAACGCTGCAAATGATGTTTTGATGTTGAAAGCCTGTCCCACTCAATACCCCAGTTCGCTTATCTTTTGCGGTGCGGGGGCCGGTTGGTCCGGCCCTCCGCAAGTGTCGTGCGCCCTCCCCCACTGTGAGGAGAGCGAGGGTCTTAGATGGTCACGTTTACGCCGTCTTCGATGAAGACCTGAGCATCGTCGCCCATTGTGTAGACGTCGTAGGACTTGCCATCGATCGTTGTTGTCTGGCCGCTGTTAGATGCGCCAGCCAGCGTGACGGAGTCGTCATCGCCACCGTGGATCACAAGGTTGTTGTCCGCATCAGACAGACCTTCGAGCGTGGAAACATCCAATGTCAGTTCGCTGTCTTTAGCAAAGCTCAGGTCAATCGCGCCGATGTCGAAATCGCCCAAACCGCCCATATCAACAACATCCGTTCCGGTTTCTTCCATCACAACATACGTTGCGTTGGAGTTGGAGGAGCCGTCAGTTTCGTTGACCACAAGGTGCGTGCCATCGGACAAAGCAGGGTCGAAGTTGAACAGTGTTTCACCCCATGGGAGCGTCGCACCGTCATCTTGATCCGCAAGCTCGTTTACAGCGCCGGAAGATGTGACTTCGCTGACTGTAACGTCGTTGTCCGTTGTATCGATACCAAGGTATTCGACACCGTCAGCCGTCAGCGTAACACTTTCAACACCAGGTGCGTCTGGCGCAACTGTGTCGACCTCAAAAGTGTCCGTGATCTCGGAGTAGTTGCCGTTGGCATCCGTAGCACCGATTGTGATGCTGGCTGTGTATTCGCCTGCTGGGAACTCATCAGCGTCGTATGTGACAGACCAGTTGCCAGAGCTATCGACAGTCGCGTCACGTGTGATGGAACCGGAACCGTAGTTGTAAACGACGCTCACAGTAGAGCCCGCTTCAACAGTCCCGTTCAGCGTAACACCATCCGCAGCTTCAGCGTTGTTAACAACGTTGTCACCTTCAACCGGATCGGTCGTTGTGAGTTCGTTCACCCATGTATCGACTTCAACCGAGCTTGTGATGACCGACACGTTCCCTGCTGGGTCCGTTGCCGTTGCTGTCATAGCAGCTGTGCCCTCATAGTTGGCCTGAACCGAAGAGGAAGAGAAGTTCGCATTCCAAGCGCCGCTTGCGCCGGAAATTACAGTCACAGTCTCGCCGCCAAATTCGACAACAACAGAGGAACCCGGCTCAGTTGTGCCGGACAATGTCACACCGTTCGCAGCCTCGGCCGCGTTGATGATGTTGTCACCTTCAATAGGCGCCGCAGACCATTCGTGCGGCTGAACGATTGTATCGATTTCGACAGTGTCGCTGACTTCTTTGTAGTTGCCCGCAGCATCCGTGATGGAGGCCGTGATCGGCGCTGATGCCGTATCAGCCGGAACGTCAGCCGCAGGGAAGTTCGCGGACCATGTGCCGTCAGACTGCGCCAAGACATCCATCGTCGCATCACCAAAGCCAACCGTAACAGTCAGGCCCGGTGTCGCTGTGCCGTTGATCACAACGCCATCGCTTGCTTCGTCGAAGTTCACAACATCGTCCAATTCGATCGGCTGAGTGGACAATGCAAGATCGCCAGCAACCGTATCAACATTGACCGCTTCGGAAATGGACGAGCTGTTGCCCGCGGCATCCGTCGCCGTCACAGTTACGGATGTTTCGTACTCGCCACCCTCAAGAGTGCCGCCCGGGTATGTCACAGACCAATTGCCGTCCGCATCAACCGTTGCCGCCATAACGACGCCATGCAGGTTCACGCTTACGGTGGAACCGGGTTCTACAGTCCCTGCCATCGTGATGGATTCACCGGATTCGTTGAAGTTAACAACGCTATCGGACCCACCAGAAGAGTTCGAAGTCATCTCGAGTTCGTTGACGTAAGTATCAACAACCACGGTGCCGGAAGAGGATGCAGTGTTACCCGCAGCATCTGTCGCCACAACAGTCACGTCATGTGTTGCCTCGCCGGTACCAACCTGCGCGGCGGTATAATCTGCAGACCATGTACCGTCGCTTGTTGCAGTAACGGTCTGGGAATAACCTGCCATTGTTACAACAACAGATGCACCTGGCTGCGCTGTCCCCGTCAGGGTTACACCGCTCGGCTGCTCGGAACCGTTCACAACATTGTCGGAACCGCCCACTGCGGAAGTATCCAAAGTAACGCTTGTTACGGTATCAACAACGACCGTCGCAGATGAGGAAGAAGAGTTCCCAGCCGCATCAGTTGCAGTGATTGTGATCTCTTGAGTGTATTCACCCTCGCCCATCACGCCACTATCAACATCAAGCGTCCATGTGCCGTCTGTAACCGTGGCGTCGTAATCAACACCATTGATCGTCACGACAACAGCTTCGCCGCCAGTCACAGTACCCGTCAGCGTAACGCCACCATCATATTCAGCAGCGTTGATTACACCATCAGCGCCACCAGTGGCTTCGACATCTACACCGATCACAGTGTCTACGATCAAGGTATCCGTAACAGTGGTGGACCCACCTTCATTGGTGATCGTGACCTCAACAGGAGTTTCGTACTCACCTGTTGCAATATCTTCAGGATCAAACGTGACAGTCCACTCACCGTCCTCAGAAACGGTTGTTGTTTCAGTTACGCCATCGATGACAACCTCAACCGTTGCACCTGCAGTACCAGACCCGCCGATTTCAACGCCATCAGCATGATCTTCTTCGTTCACAACATGCTCTGCCGCTTCAGTGCCAGCTGTTACCGAAACCACAGGAGCAGCAACACCATCGTCACCGCCACTATCACCATCGCCACCGCCAGAAGCCAACACCGCTGCACCAGCAGCCGCAGCCGCCGCAGCACCACCCCAACCAAAGAGAGGCGCCATCGCACCAAGCATGCCGACTTCATCATCTACGGGAACATAAGAATCTGCCAGCATAACGTCTGCATCACGCATGAAATACAGATCGTCGTTTGTCGCGAATTTTCCAATCGCAGCATCGCCACCTGTGTAAGAGGCATAATAGTCGGACCCAGCACCCGCGGTGAGGTCGACTTCTGTCAAAGTACCATTGGCAGACAGGAACAATTCATTCTCGCTCACGCCGTCCATTGTGAAGAAACCTTCAATCACAATCGTGCGCCCATCGACCAAAGTGATCTCTAGCGCTTGACCCTGACGGGTATAAGACAGGATCTGACCTTGGCTCAGGTTCAGCGACACATCGGCCCCCGCCCCAACAATCAATGAAGAAGGAACACCTTCTCCGGCCACAGAACCTCTGGAAATATTGCCCGCAACATCACGGACAACGAAACTAATCGCTGACATGGTACTCACTCCGCCTCATGTTCACGGCTTTTTTGCCGCATTATATACATTGCAACCACCATATGTTGATTTCTCAACTATTTCTAGGGGGAAATTTCCAATGAACGAATCATTTGCGAATCAAAGTATTTCAGTATGTTTCAGAGGGGTTTGCGGCGATCAAGCGTCACATTGAGAGCGCCGCCCAGCAGGATCAGATAGGCGCTTAGGTAGAACCACATCAACAATGCGATGACAGCACCAATGGATCCGTAGACCTCATTGTAGGTTCCGAAATTGGTGACATAGGCCGTAAATGCGAGCGACATCGCGATCCATAAAACCACCACCAATACGGCCCCGGGGGTGACCCACCCCAACCGCGACAGGCGCCGATTGGGCCCATAACGATAAAGAATACCCAACCCCATCAGCAAAACAAGAATGGCCACACACCAGCGAACACCCTCTAACAACAGTGCACTGTCCGTTTCGAACGGAATAATCGCCAGCACAATTGGCGCAACCACGACCATCAACAGCGCAATGATCGAGATCCCCACAAGGCAGACGGTCATGAACAGCGCAACAAAAATATGCCTAATGCTGCCGCGGTTCGGTCGATCAAAAATGGCATTCAACCCGCGAATAAGCGCCGCAACACCTGTGCGGGCAGACCAAAGCGCGATGCCAATCGAAATCAATGTCGTAACCCCGAGCGTCGCCCCACCCGCACTCAGCAACCCATCTATCTGAGCCTCGAACAATCGAAACACGCCAAGCGGCATGAGGCCAGACATCAGATCAAGCTGGCTGTCGACCACCACAGGGTCTGCAAACAGACCAAACAACGAAATCGTCGCGGCGATGCCGGGAAAGATCGCAAAAAGCCCGTAAAAGGCGACACCCGCCGAAATCAGCCCCGCATTCTTTTCCCCTAAGTCATCAATGACTTGTCGAGAAACGGCATAGGCGGACCGCAACATTCAGAAAGGCTCATTAGTTGGCATAGACCGTCACTTCCGGCAGCCCTGTTAGGGGCGCCTCGATCAAACGCATTGCAGCCAACGAAATCTGACTGCCTGACCCAACAACGCCGCCAGAGGGGCGCAACTCAACTGCGACGGAATTACCGTTATAGACAACGCGCCCTTGGGTCACTTCGCTCACCAAAGGTGTCTTGAACCAAATTCCGGGGTCCGTGGGGCTGCCGAGGCTGGCAATGGTCGTGCCCAAACGGCGCTCCCCGCTGCTGACGGGCGTCGCCACGGCGGCGGCCCGATCTTCGGCGGTTGTGGTGTCAAACTGCTCAACGGTGCGCGCCGTCGCGGAGGGCGGTGGCGGAAAATCGGGGCGCGTCTGGGTTCTATCCAAGGTCGGACGAACAGGTGGCGCAAAGGCCTCCCCCAAAGACGGCGACAAATCAGGCGTTACAGCGGACACCGCAACAGGTGCGACAATCGCAGGATCAGCATTCTGAAACGGAGAGTTAAAGGGCCCATTCGCACAGGCGGAAAGCCCAACAAAGGCCGAGATTGCTAACAACTTATTCATACGCCAGAACCTACGTTTGCCCAAAGTCGCTGTCGAGGGGGAATTGAAGGCGCAATTCCCTTGCGCGGGCTGTTGCCCGTCCTTACGGTCACGCCATGACAACGCCACTTATAGATCCCTTTGCACGCGCGATTACATATTTGCGGGTTTCGGTCACAGACCGATGCGATTTCCGCTGTGTTTACTGCATGTCTGAAAATATGACGTTCCTGCCAAAAAAGGACCTTCTGACGCTCGAAGAACTCGACAGGCTTTGCTCGAACTTCATCCGCTTAGGTGTTGAAAAGCTTAGAATAACGGGCGGAGAACCTTTGGTTCGACGCGGCATCATGACCTTCTTTGATGCGATGACACGCCATCTGGAGACAGGCGCTCTCAAAGAGCTGACACTGACAACAAACGGGTCCCAACTCGAGAAATATGCCGCCGACCTTTATGCGGCAGGTGTGCGCCGTATCAACGTCTCGCTCGACACGCTGGATGACGACAAGTTCGCAGAAATCACCCGCTGGGGTCGCCTTGAGCAGGTGATGCGCGGCATTGACGCAGCCCAAAAGGCTGGGCTGCGCGTAAAGATCAACACGGTCGCTTTGGCTGGGTTTAACGAAAGCGAATTATTTACCCTTCAAGCGTGGTGCGCGGATCGGGACATTGATCTGACATTCATTGAAGTCATGCCTATGGGTGACATCGGAAACGAAGACCGCATCACCCAATATTGGTCGCTCAAGGACCTGCGCGCGCGTTTGGAAGAACGCTTTACGGTCAGTGACTTGGCTGAACGCACGGGCGGGCCTGCCCGCTACATCCGGATCGAAGAAACTGGTCAGAAAATCGGTCTCATCACCCCGATGAGCCATAACTTCTGCGAAAGCTGCAACCGTGTGCGCGTTACCTGCACGGGCGAAATCTATACCTGCCTTGGGCAAGAAGGTCATTCAGACCTACGCGCACCGCTGCGCGCCAGCGCGGCCAACGGTGGTGATGACGCCGTGCTAGAAGATGCCATTCGCGCAGCAATCGGGCTTAAGCCCAAAGGCCATGATTTCGACTATTCCCGTCAAACAGTCGACGGCCAAGTCTCCCGCCACATGAGCCACACCGGGGGCTAACAACATGGCCAAGATTCTGCGCAACGCAGCTCTTCTTGCGTTGGTCACAGCACTCTGGTGTTGGATCATGAGCGCGCTTCACGGAATTTGGTCTTTCGGCATCATTCGCGATTACTTGGATGGCGGGGTGGTCCCACTTTACCCATCAATGCCAGTCACTTACATGACGTTCTTTATGTATGCGACGGGTGCTTTTATGGTGTCTTTCCTGGCCGTTTTTACCCTTTGTGTTTTAGCCCCGTCAAAGTTCAGATTGGCAATCGTTCTGGGGGCGTGGCTGATCGGCGCGTGGATGGGGGCTGCTAATATTTCGTTCCTGTTTCAGATCGATTTCGGCACCACGTGGCGCACATGGGAAGCGATCCTGAGCCTCTTTGTGCACGGCCTTTTCACCCCCATTTGGCTTTTCATCGGGCTTTGGGGAACGGAAGCCCTCACCCGCCCTTTGCGCAAGGCCTAAGGCGTCCGGCCGCAATACACATCAAGTCTGTCTGCCAAAATTCTTGAATTTTGGCCCCCGCCCGCCGCAGGCGCCGACCGAAGGTCGTCCTACCCGATATTCAATATTCAATGCAGCGCGTTTCGTATTCGTCGCACCATCAGCCAAACCAAGCCTATGACGATTGGGGTTAGAACAGCCTTTAGCCCTTTGTCACCGAGCCCCAGTTCATAAGCAAACGGAGCTGTCACGTTCGCCGCAAGGTTCACCCCGTAATAGGAAATCGCAACAATAGATAACCCTTCGACCGTTTCCTGAAGACGCAGCTGAATATCTGCCCGCCGGTCCATGCTTTCCAGCAGTGCTTTGTTCTCGGCGGAGCGTTCCACATCGACCCGTGTTCGCAACAGATCAGAGGCACGGATAGCGCGGCTCGACATGGCGTCCAGCCTCTCCTTGGTGCTGGCCACTGTCCGCATTGCAGGATCGAACCGCCGCATCATGAACTCCCCAAAGGTTTGCCGCCCCTCAAAGCGGGATTCCCGCAGGACTTCGATCCGTTGGTTTACAATCTTTTCATAGGCCGCTGTTGCGCCAAACCTGAACGTCGATTGCGCGCTCAGCGATTCCAGCTCTCCTGATACCTGTAATAATGCATCCAAGGTTTCTTCGGTTTTCTCGGGCGCGCCACTCAGTGCCTCGGTAAGGCCATTCAAGCGGCCATCAAGGGCACCCATATCGCGACCCAGATCGCGGCAGCGCGAAAAGCCGAGCATCGCCATAGCCTTATATGTCTCAACCTCGCACAGGCGTTGCACAATCCGCCCCACCCGTCTCTCTCCGGTTTCGGGACGGGAAAACACCGCAAATCGCATATGACCGCCCTGATCGATCCTGTAGTCCCCCGCAATCACGGCGTCATCATCCAAGACCCGACTGACGGCGACGCTTTCAGGCACGAACCATTTGTTAACTTTGTCTCCGATGCCAGCATCACCGCTTTGCTGTTCCACACGGATCAAGGCAGATGTGACCCGCGTTCCGGGCGCGTTGGCCAACCAGTCCTCAGGGAACATCCCGAACGTCGCAGCATCAAAGGGCGTCTTTGCGACACCCTCGCCGAACACCGTATAAGTCACGAATTCCGTATGGCTTTCCCACTTCAGCAAATGGCGACCGACCTGCCCGAAATAATGCGTCGCCCCTTCTTCGGGGTGCGGGGCCGCGTAATGATCTAGCAATGCCTTTAGGTGTTCCATATCAGCCGCGCGGTCGCGTCCGGCGGCATTTTGCGCAGGCTTTATTGCAAGGTAGGCCGCACGACACGGCGCATCCAATGTTGGAAACGGACGGGCGTGCAATTCATTGGCCAGCGCATAGCGCAACGGGTGATCGGCGATCGGGCTCATATCAGTCTTTCCGAAAAGCGTTTCGAGGCAATCTAAGCTAAATTGCGTAAGAGTAAAGAAAAACGTGTAATTTCATATGATTAGCGGAATACCATTGCATACACTCACCGCAATACGGCGGATATCTCTGCTTTCCTTCCGCATTTGACGGGTCTACGAAACGCGCATGACCACGATCTTGTTCAACAAACCCTTCGGTGTTCTCAGCCAGTTCACGGACGCAAAGTCACCGACTGAACGTCCGACCTTGTCGGGCTTTGATCTTCCCAAGGACGTCTATGCCGCCGGTCGATTAGACCGTGACAGCGAAGGGTTATTGGTGTTGACCGATGACGGAAAACTACAGGCCAAACTATCTAGCCCGAAATTCAAAACCCCAAAGACCTATCTGGTGCAAGTCGAGGGCGATCCATCTGAGGCTGACCTTGCCCCCCTGCGCAGTTCCGTCACCCTAAAGGACGGCCCAACTCTGCCAGCGAAAGTGCGTCTTATTGATCCGCCCGACCTATGGCTGCGCGACCCACCTGTGCGGGTGCGCAAGTCCATTCCGGATCGCTGGATCGAAGTTACGATCACCGAAGGCCGCAACCGACAGGTCCGCCGCATGTGCGCCCATATCGGATTTCCGTGCTTGCGGCTTGTGCGCTGGTCGGTCGGCGCGTGGACATTGGATGGATTGGCACAAGGCCGCTGGCGGGACGAACGCGCAAAAACGTGAATTGCAGCTTCTACAACCTGAGGTAACGTAAGCGCAGCCGACCACGGCCCCACCTGAGGAGACCTACTATGACCCGCATGACTGCCAAAGACTTCGATCAAGAACTGCTCGACCTGTATGACTTTTATGCCCACGGCAAGATCACCAAACGCGAGTTCTTAAACCGCGCCGGTAAATTCGCTGTCGGTGGTGTGACCGCCGTCGCCCTGTTGAATATGATGTCGCCGAACTATGCATTGGCACAGCAGGTTTCGTTCACGGATGAGGATATCTTTCCCGAATACATCACCTACCCGTCCCCCAATGGCACGGGCGACGTGCGCGGCTATCTGGTGAAACCCGCAAACGTAACAGGCCCCGTGCCCTCCGTTCTGGTTATTCACGAGAACCGTGGCCTCAATCCTTATATCGAAGACGTGGCGCGCCGCGTGGCCAAGGCAGGATTTATCGCTTTGGCCCCTGATGGTCTGACCTCAGTGGGCGGTTATCCGGGCAATGACGTCGAAGGCCGCGAATTACAAAGCACGGTGGATGGCACGGAGTTGATGAACGACTTCTTTGCAGGGTTCGAACACTTGATGGCCCGCGACGACACCACCGACAAGGTCGGCGCTGTGGGCTTTTGTTACGGCGGTGGCGTCTGTAATGCGCTGGCCGTGGCCTACCCCGAGATGGCGGCTTCTGTTCCGTTCTATGGCCGCCAACCTGCAGCTGACGACGTGCCGAAAATCCAAGCCGCAATGTTGATGCAATATGGTGAGTTGGATGAACGTATCAACGCGGGCTGGCCTGCCTATGAGGAGGCCCTAAAGGCAGCTGGCACCACCTATGAGGGCCATATATACGAGGCAGCCAACCACGGGTTCCACAACGACAGCACGCCGCGCTATGACGAAGAAAAAGCCGAGCTTGCGTGGTCCCGCACGATTGATTGGTTCAACACCTATCTAACCTAAGTCGTCGGGCGGCCCGTTTTCCGAAGATGGTTTCGGGCCGCCCCTTCCCGTTAAGAAATGCAATCTGGCAAAGCGACACGCGCTACGCCACTGCTGTCGAATGTCGCCGAGTAGCTGGTGCCGTCGAGAGTGACCGATGCAGTCACGCCTGCCATTTCCTGACCACTGACCGTTATGCCGCGCGACCCCAAGGTGTCATCGAGGTCTGCGGTAAAGACAACAGGCGCCCCTTGATCCACACCGTTCAAGGAGAGTGATACCTCTGTCGCGCCATCCGATATCTCGGATACCCGCAAGACGCGCTCGCTTTGCTCCACGAGGACAAGCGGCTGGTAGACCTCAACGCCCGCGCCTTGCGCTGTCACATCAAAGATAAGGCCTGCCGCAGACCCGCTCAGATCCAGCGACACATCAAATGGCGTGCCCATGCATCCATCGCTCGCTTGTATGGTAAATCGATCAACCGGTGCGCCGTCTTGGAAAACAACGTTGATATCGGCGTGTGCCGCGAATGGCTGCGCCAGCAATGCACCCAACAGAATAATAGATCGCATGAGTAACCCCTTTCCAGTTTATCTTACTACGGGTCCTGTCTGGGATTAGATCAAAAAAAGGGGCCGCAATCCTGCAGCCCCTTTGTCAATTTCAGGTCTGAAACCCAGTCGATCAATCGATCTTGGTCAGCAAGCTGTCCAAGGACGCTTTTGCATCGCCGTAGAACATGCGTGTGTTGTCCTTGAAGAACAGCGGGTTTTCGATACCGGAATATCCAGTACCCTGACCACGTTTGGACACGAACACCTGTTTGGCCTTCCAGCATTCCAGAACCGGCATACCCGCGATTGGGGAGTTCGGATCATCCTGTGCGGCTGGGTTCACGATGTCATTGGACCCGATCACGATGGCGACGTCCGTTTCCGGGAAGTCGTCGTTGATCTCGTCCATTTCCATGACGATGTCATATGGCACTTTGGCTTCCGCCAGAAGTACGTTCATGTGACCCGGCAGACGACCCGCAACTGGGTGGATCGCAAAGCGCACGTTCTTGCCCTTAGCGCGCAAACGACGTGTCAGTTCAGCGACGTTTTGCTGTGCCTGTGCAACCGCCATGCCGTAGCCTGGGATGATAATGATGCTGTCAGCTTCTTCCAAAGCCGTCGCAACACCGTCCACATCTATGGCGATTTGTTCACCTTCAACGGCCATCTGCTCACCCGCTGGGCCGCCAAAGCCACCCAAGATAACGGACACGAACGAACGGTTCATCGCCTTACACATGATGTAGGACAGGATCGCACCGCTTGAGCCAACCAGTGCACCAACAACGATCAACAGGTCGTTCCCAAGGGAGAAACCAATCGCCGCTGCAGCCCAACCGGAATAGCTGTTCAGCATGGACACAACGACAGGCATATCCGCGCCGCCGATGCCCATGATCAGGTGGTAGCCGATAAACAGTGCCGCCAAAGTCATTAGGAACAGTGGGAAGAACCCGCCTGTGTTGAAGTACCAGATCAGCGTGATCACTGCGACTGCCGCCGCCGCGATGTTGAGCATGTGACCGCCCGGCAACTTCGTCGCCGCGCTGTCCACTTTGCCAGCCAGCTTACCGTAAGCAATGACCGACCCTGTGAACGTGATCGCACCGATAAAGATGCCGAGGAACAGCTCGACCCGCAAAATGCCGATCTCTACGCCAGATTTATGCGCCAGAAGCCCTGCGAACCCTGTCAGGCCCTCGCGGGTTTCATGGTCCATACCCAAGACACGGTTCAGTTCGATATGCGCAATGAAGCCCACGAACACCGCTGCCAGACCAACCAGAGAGTGCATCGCTGCAACCAGTTCTGGCATCTGTGTCATCTGAACTTTGGTCGCGAGTTGGTACCCAATCGCGCCGCCGCCAATGATCATCAAGATCGAAAGAAGCCAATAGCCAGCACCGGGGCCAACCAATGTTGCTGCCACGGCCAAGGCCATACCAACGATACCGTACCAAACAGCGCGTTTTGCGCTTTCTTGGCCAGACAGACCGCCCAAGGACAGAATGAAAAGAACTGCAGAGACGACGTATGCCGCTGTTGTGAAACCAAATTCCATTATCCAGCCCCCCTTAAGATTTCTGGAACATGGCAAGCATGCGCCGTGTGACGAGGAACCCGCCGAAGATATTGATACCTGTCATAAAGACCGACAAGGCCGCGAGCAGAACCACTAGGAAGCTCCCCGATCCGATTTGCATCAAAGCACCCAGAATGATGATCGATGAAATCGCGTTGGTCACCGCCATGAGAGGCGTGTGCAAGCTGTGTGCGACGCCCCAGATGACTTGGAAGCCCACGAAGACGGCCAAAACAAACACGATAAAGTGCTGCATAAAGCTGGCAGGTGCCACAAGGCCAACGGCCAAAAGCAAGAAGGCACCAATCGCGATCAGTGTCACCTGAGATTTGGTCTGCGCTTTGAACGCTGCGACCTCTTCTGCACGCTTTTCTTCTGGTGTCAGTTCTTTGACCTCGACCTTTGGCTGTGCCGCAATCGCCTGCACCTTTGGTGGTGGCGGCGGGAAAGTCACTTCTTTGTCGTGGGTCACGGTCGCGCCGCGGATCACGTCGTCTTCCATGTTGTGATCGACGACACCGTCTTTCTCAGGTGTCAGGTCAGTCATCAAATGGCGGATGTTGGTCGCATAAAGCGTAGAAGACTGCGCCGCCATACGGGATGGGAAGTCTGTGTAGCCAATGATGGTCACACCGTTGTCCGTGACGATCTTCTCGTCTTTGACGGTCAGCTTACAGTTGCCGCCCTTTTCCGCCGCAAGATCAACAATCACAGACCCCGGCTTCATGGATTTCACCATGTCTTCCGTCCAAAGCTCTGGCGCTTCGCGGTTCGGGATCAGGGCCGTTGTGATAACGATGTCCATGTCCGGCGCAATTTCGCGGAACTTGGCAAGCTGTGCCGCCGCGAATTCTGGTGAAGACACAGAAGCGTAGCCACCTGATGACGCGCCATCTGCCTGTTCTTCCTCAAAGTCGAGGAAGACGAACTCGGCGCCCATGGATTCGACCTGTTCGGCCACTTCAGGGCGCACGTCGAATGCGTAGGTGATCGCACCAAGGGACGTCGATGTCCCGATAGCAGCCAAACCGGCAACCCCTGCCCCGACAACCAGAACCTTGGCAGGTGGAACTTTACCGGCCGCAGTGATCTGGCCTGTAAAGAAACGTGGGAAGTTATTACCTGCCTCGATAACGGCGCGGTAACCCGCGATGTTCGCCATGGACGACAAAGCGTCCATTTTCTGAGCGCGCGAAATACGCGGGATCATTTCCATTGCGACAACGGTTGCACCTTTATGGGCAGCGGATTTCATCTTTGCTTCGTCAGCGACGGGGCTGAAGAATGAGATCAATGTTTGATCCGCACGCAGACGTTTCATTTCACCGTCATCAGGGACACGGACCTTGGCGACAATGTCAGCCGTTTTCCACAACGCAGCGGCGGTCTTTACGACCTCAACGCCTGCATCTTTATAATCTTTGTCCGAGAAACCCGCGGCAGCACCGGCTTTGGTTTCGACCACACATTCATGGCCCAATTTTTGCAGTTCGAGCGCAGATGCCGGCGTCATCGCGACGCGGTTCTCACCCTCAAATAGTTCCTTTGGTGTGCCAATTCTCATGGAACATCCCCCTTATAAGTCTTCCTTGCAGCAGTCGTAGCGGTGCAGGACTTGAACCACAAGTCATCCGACGTGGTCAAAGGCCCGCACATGCTGGCTTCAACGGGTCATTGGATGGACGCCAAAAGCGCTGTGAGGGTTACAGCCAGCGGCGGGTCTTTTCGGTGTAACGATAGAAATCCTGCCTGAACTTGCGGCGTAGGCGGTCTTCTTCGGGGATGACAAACCGTGTTTCCAACAGCCAGAACAAAATCGGGATCAGCGGCAAGGCCAACGGCACGTCCCATCGCAGAACGAAACCCGCTAAGATCAAGATATCACCAAGATAAATCGGATTCCGTGAGCGTTTGAAAATACCGGATTGCACCAGTTTTTCAGCGTCCATATGCGGGATTATGGTCGTCTTCTGACGCCGCATCTCCATCACGGCCAAAAGCATCAAAATCGCCCCACCCCCGATAAGTACGGCCGCAAGAAACTGCGTGATCGGATGCGCCAAGCTAAGCCCTAAGGGCCGCCATTGCCCAAGCCAATAAGTGAGGCACAATGCCGCGACGAGCCATACGGGGGGGATGTCTAACCATTTCATATGCATTTCTTGCCAGAGGTTGCCCCGTTTCTCCAGTCAAAAACACGCATGCCGTGTGCCGCACTTATTTTTGCCATGATCTTAGCAAAATTGAGGGATCAATAGCCCCCTTATCACCCCATTCATGCCGCCTATGACCCGTAGGTAACCCTCTAAAGGTCGAGCTGTGCCCAGCGCATGGTCGGCGATGTTCAATACAGGGCGAAAGCCCGCGCAATGAGGTTATAGAGTTATGCCAACAGGTTATTTGGTAACATTAGGAGACGGAATCCTCGACGGTGGAGACGCGATTAGCGGATCCCAGTCAACGTTCACAACATCCAGCACAATTGGCGCAGGCAATTGGATCTGGAGCGGCACCTATGGCGGCAACTCTTACAACAACATTCAGGATTCCGGCGTCTACTACGAAGCCACCGATGGCAATGTTTACTTTATTCCCGACAATTACATGATTACCAGCGGCACCGCCCAAGCTGACGGTCCGCCAACCTACCCTGTTGTGCCATCCGATGGCACGATTGACGGGACGTCCGGCGATGATGACATTGATTTTAATTACAATGACACAGGCAGCAACGACGAAGTTGACGGTGGCGACAGCAACGGAACCAACGAGGACATAATCGTCGCGGGCGGTGGCAATGACACCGTGGATGCAGGCGTCGCGAATGATACCGTTTATGGTGGCACGGGTTCTGATACGATCTCTGGTGGTAGCGGCAACGATAGCATTGATGGTGGTGACGGGAATGACGTCATTTACGGCGACACCAACACATCTGTAAGCAGCAACATTGAAACAGCGTTTCGCTGGGATGAACAGGGTGTTGCGGATGAAGCAAGCATCGCTGGCGGGCTGACCGGAACCTCTATTAGCGGCGACATTCAGGTCGATGTTTCTGTCACACAGGGCGTCAACTTCACCGGTGCCTCGATGGAAACCAATGACACGCTTTACGACTTTGATGATCGTAGCGATTCATCCTCTATTGAACTCTACGGCGGCGGTACCGGCACGGGGCAACACGCCTCAACGGTCACGCTTGATTTCTCAGCCAATGATCCCACGAGCTATAGTGATGAAGTCACCGATGTCACTTTTGGTATCCATGACATCGACGAACTGGAAAACCAGTTCATCGACCAGCTGATCATTACGGCATATGATGCTTTGGGCAATGCCGTCCCTGTTGTTCTTACCGCAGGCGACGCATCCACGATCACAGTTGATAACGCGACTGGGACAGCGACCTCGATTGTGAATTCGGGTGGCTCGGGTCTAACGTCAGCTCAGACTGGTTTCCTTGAAGTCAGCATTGCCGGTCCAGTCGCGCAAATTGTGATCGAATACAACAACGTTGATACAGCATACGGCAATCACGCGATCCGCATTGGTGACGTTGAGTTTAGCCAAGTTCCAATCGCTGAATTCAGCGACGCTGACGACGTAATTTCAGGTGGCGATGGCGCCGATGAAATCTATGGCGGCGAAGGCCATGATACGATCCAGGGCAACGCGGATGGCGACACCATTTACGGTGGCACGGGTGACGACTCCCTCAGCGGCGACGCCGGGATTGATACGCTATACGGCGGTGACGGCGCAGACAGCATCGACGGTGGTATCGGCGATGACTCGGTATCGGGTGGTTCTGGGAATGACACAGTTTCCCTTGGCGACGGCAACGACACCTTTGGCGATTGGTCCACAGAGGCCGGAAACGACACCGTTTACGGTGGCGCGGGCAATGATTTCATCAATGGCGGCGCAGACAATGACAGCCTTTATGGCGGTGCGGACGACGACACCATCACGGGTGCATTTGGCGACGACTATCTAGATGGCGGAACAGGTTCGGACCAATTCTGGATCACCGACGACCACGACACCGATACCATCGTCGGCGGCGAAGATGTCGGCGATGGCGATTGGGACAGCGTTTGGTTCTCTGATTACGTAACAAGCGCAGGCGTCACAGTCACATCCACCGGTGCCGAAATGGGCACCTATTCGTTCAACGGCACGGCAGCAGCAGGAACCTTCGCCGAAATCGAAGGGCTTGGTGGCACCGAGAATGACGATATTTTTGACACGTCTGCGGATGGCAGCGGCCTTGACCTTTTTGGCGGCGCAGGCGCGGATACGTTCACAACTGGGTCCGGTGACGATTCCGTCTACCTTGGCGATGGATCGCCGGATGGCGATGCGGATGTGCTGATCCTTGAGGACGGATTTGGCAACGATACCATCTATGAATTCGACGCCCCTACTCCAAATGGCGACGGCACCTTTACGGGTATCGATACTTTGGATGTTTCCGCCCTTTACGATCTGCCTGTGGGCGATCCAGACCGCACACCAGTTCTGACCAATGATGTTGTGGTTTCCGATGACGGGTCCGGCAACGCGTTGCTGACCTTCCCGAACGGTGAAACCATCACGCTTGTTGGGATCGATCCAACTGATGCAGATGATCCGTTCTACCTCAACGCGATTGGCATCCCGATGCCTGACGGCACGGTCAGCGGGACCGCGGGCGCAGACACGATCGACGCAAGCTATACTGGCGATCCAGATGGCGACATGGTCGATGCAGGCGACGCGATCTTGGCTGGTGACACGAACAATGACGACCTGATTTACGGCTACGGTGGGAATGACAGCATCACTGCTGGTGCAGGCGATGACGAAATCTATGGCGGTACAGGAAACGACACGATTGACGGTGGTACTGGTGATGACACGATCACTGCTGGCACTGGAAATGACACGATTATCCTGAACGAAACCAGCGGAACGAATGCAATCGACGGTGGCGAAGATGGCGACTTGTCAGACATCGACACGCTTGACTTCTCATCTACGTCAGTTGACCGCGTCATTGTTCAGGTCACGGGCGATGAAGCCGGTACCTACGATGTCGATCACGGTATTGCAGACGGCACATTCACAAACATCGAAGCGATTGTTGGTACGGACGGTGGCGACTTTCTGGACAGTACGCTCAATACCTCTGACATCACCATTAGCGGTGGTGCAGGTGACGACCTTGTTGCTGGCGGCACTGGCGACGATGTCCTGAGCGGCGATGCTGGTGACGATTATATCGAACTGGGCGACGACTTTGGCAACGACACCATAACCGGTGGCGAAACGGGTGAAACTAACGGCGACAGCTTGTTTGCCGGATTTGTAACAGACGATCTTATTGTCGATTTGCAAACGTTGAACCCTGCGGATCCTGAATCCGGCACAATCAGCGATGGCACATCTACGACAACTTTCTCTGAGATTGAAAACATCTATCTCGGCTCTGGAGATGACAGTGTCACTGGTTCTTCTGGCGCCGACAATATCGCGCTTGGTGAAGGCGCCGACACGATCAATGCTGGCGCAGGCGATGATAACATCGATCTGGGTGTCGGCACTGATACCCCTGACGGCGACGCCGATGTCGTCGTGTTGGAAGACGGGTTTGGCAACGATACCGTCGAAGGCTTCGACGCCCCTACCCCAAATGGCGACGGAACATTCAATGGCATCGACACATTGGACGTGTCGGGCCTGTACGATCTGCCGCTCGGCGATCCAGATCGCACACCAGTTCTGACCAATGATGTTGTGGTTTCTGATGACGGGTCCGGCAACGCGTTGCTGACCTTCCCGAACGGTGAAACCATCACGCTTGTTGGCATCGATCCGACAGATGCAGACGATCCGTTCTATCTAAACGCGATTGGTATCCCGATGCCTGACGGCACCGTCAGCGGGACCGCGGGCGACGATACGATTGATGCGTCTTACGTTGGTGACCCCGATGGCGATCAAGTTGATAGCACAGACGCGATCCTTGCGGGCCACGAACCCAATGACGACCTGATCGAAGCAGGTGCCGGAAACGACACCGTCATTGCCGGGAACGGCGATGATTCCATCTATGGCGAAGCTGGGGATGATCTCATCTTTGGTGGCGTTGGCAGCGATACGGCCTTTGGTGGCACAGGCGACGACATCATCAACGGCGGCGATGAAGCTGACACCCTTTATGGTGGCGATGATGCCGACACGTTCGTGCAAGAATCCGGATTTGGGTCTGACGTTATTGAGGGCGGCGAAGGCGGCACTGACACCGATGAAATCTGGTCCACTCAAAACGTTGACGTCACCGTCACCGCGACGGGTGATGAGTCTGGCTCCATTTCAGATGGAACGTCCACGGCGACATTCAGCGAAATCGAGGCGATTGAAACCGAAGGTGGCGACGACGTCATCAACCTAAGCAATGACAGCGCGGGTATGACGGTCGATTCAGGCGCGGGCGACGACACGATTACAGGTGGTTCCGGTAACGACAGTATCGTTGCAGGCTCGGGTGTGGACGCCATCACTGGCGGCGCTGGCAATGACGTTATGGACGGCGGAACAGGTTCTGACAGCTTCGTACTTGGCGAAGGCTTCGGTACTGACGACATCACCGCTGGCGAAGACGCGGGTCTCGTTGACATTGACGTTGTCGATGCGGGCGGCATGACGACTGGCGTAACTTTGGACTTCACTGGCGCAGAAACAGGCACGTTGAGTGACGGCACAAACACGGCCTCGTTCACGGAGGTTGAATTGTTCAACCTCGGCTCTGGCGATGACACTGTTGACGGTGGCGTTGGCGACGAGCTGGTGTTTGCGGGCGCTGGTGACGACACAATGACCGCTGGTGAAGGCGAAGATACGTTCTACGCTGGCAGCGGCGATGACGACATCACATTCTCTGAAGGGGATGCGATGTATGGCGGGTTTGGAGATGACACGTTCACGCTCGAAGATCTTGGTGAAACCAGCAACGGCACGATTACAATTGATGGCGGCTCTGGCAGCGAAACGCCTGACCCAGACGGTGACGGCCCGCTGATAGGCGGCGACACACTGAAGTTGGGCGACCTCGGTGTCTTGACCCAAGCTGTGCGTGATACATTCGTTGATGACGGCACTGGCAGCTATTCTGGTTCCGTAACGCTAGACGACGGCACGATCCTGAATTTCTCCGAGATCGAGAACATCATCTGTTTCACACCAGGAACCCGCATCGCGACGCAGCGCGGTTTGGTGGCTGTTGACGATCTTGAGATCGGTGATCTGGTGGTCACACGCGACCACGGTTTGCAGCCCGTTCGTTGGACCGAAGGCCGCACCGTGCCTGCCGTCGACCGGTTCGCCCCTGTGCGTATCTCGAAAAACGTACTGGCAGGTCAGGAGCGCGACTTGATCGTGTCGCCACAACACCGCGTCTTGTTCCAAGGCTATCGTGCCGAATTGCTGTTCGGCGAAAGCGAGGTTTTGGTCTCTGCAAAGCACTTGGTGGACGGCGTGGATGTTGTTCAAGAAGAATCTGGCATGGTCACCTATGTGCACATCATGTTCGACCAACATGAGATCATTTACGCAGAAGGCGCCCCCACCGAAAGCTTCCACCCCGGCGATATCGGCTTTAGCGCTGTATCAGACGAAGCCCGCGAAGAACTTTTCGCGATCTTCCCCGAACTGCGGGCAGATCCTTCGTTCTATGGTTCAACAGCCCGTCGCAGCCTGAAAGCCCACGAAGCACGTCTGATCCATTTGTAAGATCAGCCCTTGAATGAAATTGGGCATCGGGCCAGTGTTCTCAAAACACTGGCCCGGAGTCATTTATGCGTTATCTTTTTCTTGCTTTGCCCGTTGCAACGCTATCTGCCTGCATCGCCCCTGCCCCACAACCCACATCCGACGCGGCCGTGCTCGCGCAACCCTTCACAATGCCTATGGATCCGGGTCTTATTCGCTGTGATCAACTGTCAAACACCGCAGCCTTGGATGCGGCAACGGATTGGACGCTTGGACGCGCACGCGCGGCCGTGTTGGCTGGCAGGTTATCTGCCGTGCCGGATACATTGTCTGTTTCAGGGGCGCTTTCCGCGTATTGCCAATCCAACCGCAATGACGTGTTGCGCAATGCGGCAATAGCGGTTGTAGGTGTGTAAACCCTAAGCGGTCTTACGCAGCGGTTGCGCTTCACGATTGGCCCAACTGCGCACCGCTTCGCCGAACGCTTCGAACAACGGGCGCGACACGGGGTCATCGCAGGCTTGGTATTCGGGATGCCACTGAACGGAGAGCGTAAAGCCAGGTGCGTCTCGAACGTAAATCGCTTCCGGTGTGCCATCGGGCGCGTAGCCATCGATGACGATCTTATCGCTCGTCTCCATGATGCCCTGACCATGCAAGGAATTGGTCATCACTTCGGTCGATCCCATCACTTGATGGAACACGCCGTCTTCTTTCAAGGATACAACGTGGCGCAATGCAAATTTTTCGTCCAGCGTGCCATCCGGCGGCATGCGGTGATTGTCGCGCCCTTCGATATCGCGGATTTCGGGATGCAGGGTGCAGCCCATAGCAACAGCGATTTCTTGAAACCCACGGCATACACCTAGGATCGGCTGCCCGCGCTGAACGCATTTGCGCACCAAGGGCAGCGCCAATCCGTCGCGTTCACGATCAAAATCACCGTGGGCTTCAGTTGGCGCGTGACCGTATTCTTCGGGGTGAACATTGGGACGGGCGCCTGTAAACAAAAACCCGTCGCAAACTTCCATCAAGTCGTCGACATTCACTAGGCTTGGGTCAGACGGTACAATCAACGGCATGGCACCGCAAACGTGCGCCACCGCTTCGGAATTCATTACACCTGTCGAATGCGACGGGTAGTCGTCCCCGATCATGTAAAAGTTGCCAATGATACCAACGACTGGCTTGCGCATACATCACCTCTTTTGCATCTACCTAGCAAGATGCGTCAATATTTCAAAGCTCCGTTAGGGCGCCGCCCCTGTTTTCACCCCAAAACGTTAAATTTCCGCCGACAAATTGGCTGCTTCGATACCAAAAACAGCACAAATTGCATCATTATCCGATGTATCACCGGTCACACCAACGGCGCCGACGACTTTTCCGCGCTTGTCCAGCACCAATACACCACCCGGAAGTGGAATCATTTTACCGCCAAACGCGCCGTTTGCCGCGGCCATGAAATAGGCCTGCGCTTCGGCGCGTGCCATCTGCGCCGTGCCCGCCATACGAAGCATCACAGCGCCGTAGGCTTTGCCCTGCGCAATTGTAAACCGTCCGGGAGGCGCATCGTCTTCGCGCTCAAAAGCGATGACATGGCCGCCAGCATCCACAACAACAATGCCCATCGGGCGGAGTTCCATTTCACGCGCCTTGATCAGGCCTTTACGAATGATCGTGCGTGCTTTGTTTGTCGAAATATCAGCCATTGGGTGCTCCGCTTGGTCTGTTAAACGTTATCGCGTGCTTTTAGCTCAAGTCGGCGGCGATGCAAAACAGGTTCTGTGTAACCCGAAGGTTGTTCACGCCCCATGAAGATCAAATCGCACGCCGCCTGAAACGCGATGCCGCCAAAATCGGGCGCCATTGGGGTGTAGTTTTTATCGTCTGCGTTTTGTTCGTCGACCACAGCGGCCATCTTATGCATGGCCGTCATCACCAACCCACGGTCAATGATGTCGTGGTGCAGCCAGTTTGCAATGTGCTGTGCCGATATCCGGCAGGTCGCGCGGTCTTCCATGAGCGGGATGTTGTTGATGTCGGGCACTTTGGACGCCCCCATCCCCTGATCGATCCAGCGCACGACATACCCCAGAATACCTTGAGCGTTGTTTTCCACTTCGCGGGTGATCTGCTGATCAGTCCATGCCCGATAGCTTGCCAGTGGGATCTCCAGCAGCGCAGGCAGATAGCTGCGCCGCCCCCCTGCTTTCAGTTTCGCCTGCACGGCAAAAACATCGATTTTGTGGTAGTGAAGCGCATGCAGTGTCGCGGCAGTCGGGCTTGGTACCCATGCACAGTTTGCGCCAGCCTTGGGGTGATCGACCTTTTGTTCGATCATACCCGCCATATCGTCAGGCATCGCCCACATGCCCTTGCCGATCTGGGCGCGCCCAGACAGACCGCATTCCAAACCGATATCGACGTTCTGGTTTTCATATGCGCCGATCCAGCCTTTTCGCTTGATAAAATCCTTACGGCTAACAGGCCCTGCTTCCATCGAGGTGTGAATTTCATCGCCCGTGCGATCAAGGAACCCTGTATTGATAAAGGCCACGCGTGATTTCGCGGCGCGGATGCATTCCTTGAGGTTGGCCGACGTGCGGCGTTCCTCGTCCATGATCCCGACTTTGATGGTGTTGGCAGGCAAGTTCAGCACGGTTTCAACGTGGCTGAAGATCCGGTTGGTAAAGGCAACCTCATCAGGGCCGTGCATCTTTGGTTTCACGATGTAAACGGATCCATGCACCGAATTGCCGCTGTCGCGTGCAAGATCATGTTTTGCGATCAATGTTGTGATCATCGCATCCATCAAACCTTCAAAGGCTTCGTTGCCGTCACGGTCCAAGATCGCCGGGTTGGTCATCAGGTGGCCAACGTTGCGCACCCATAACAAAGCACGCCCCTTGAGCGTCAAAGACCCGCCTTCAGGCGTTGTAAATGTGCGGTCGTCATGCAGGCGACGGGTCATGGTCTTGCCGTCTTTTTCAAACGTGGATTCAAGATCGCCGCGCATCAGACCAAGCCAGTTGGTGTAAGCCACGACCTTGTCTTCGGCATCCACACAGGCCACGGAATCTTCACAATCCATAATCGCTGAAACTGCACTTTCCAAACGCACATCCGCCAAGGACGCCCGATCGTGGGACCCGATCACATGGTTCGCGTCAAACACCAGTTCGACATGTAGGCCGTGGTTCTTGAGCAAGATCGTCTTCGGTTTGGCAGGGTCGCCTGTATAGCCAACAAATTGCTTTGGCATCATGAGCGGATTGCCATCAATCAACAACGCGCCATCTACAACCGTGTAGTGTTCAACATCCCCGTGAGAGGCATCCTCGATCGGGAACGTGTCATCCAAGAACACCCGCGTGCGGGCGACAACTCGGCTACCATGACCGCGATCATAGCCTTTGCCTTTGGGAGTGCGCCCCATGGCGTCCGTGCCGTAGAACCCGTCATAAAGACTTCCCCAACGGGCGTTCGCGGCGTTCAGTGCAAAGCGTGCGTTGGTGATTGGCACAACCAATTGCGGACCGGGAACTTTCGCAATTTCAGGATCGACGTTGGTGGTTTCGATCTCGAAGTCGTCTCCATCAGGGACCAAATAACCGATTTCGCGCAGGAAGGTGTCGTAGGCCTTTTCGTTGTGCAACGTGCCGATGCGCGCCTTGTGCCAGTCATCTATCTGGCTTTGCATTTTGCTGCGCACCTCTAACAATGCTTTGTTTTCAGGACCGAAATCATTGATCAGATCCGAGAACCCTTGCCAGAACGCATCCGCAGTCACCCCTGTTTCGGGCAACGCCTTTTGTTCAATGAACTCGACAAGTTCGGCTGCAATTGAAAGTTCACCGCGCGTAACACGATTGGTCATGGTCTTCCCCCCTTTGGGTCGCAATCAGGAGCCAAATTATGGCCTTGCCATAGAGCTACGCGTTGAAACCTTGCTGCGCAACTCACGGGCCAAATTTCTGTCCTGATACACTTCATAAGGAAACTTGATAATCCGTGCCGATTGGTTGCCTTCGTCTTGTAGCCCTTTGATCAGCACCATAGGTTTGAGCGAACCCAACGGAGTCCCCCATGAAAGACGCAGCCCCCCAAACCATCTATCTTAGCGACTATCGCCCGTTCGGGTATCTGGTGGATGACGTCCACCTGACGTTCCGATTGGCTGAGACAGCAACACGCGTGATCAGCCGCATTTCGTTTCGACCAAATTCGGAGTTTCCGGGGGCGTTCTTTTTGCACGGACAAGACGTCACTCTGATTTGGGCCAAGATCAACGGGGAGGACGTGACCTCCGCGATCACGGACGACGGGCTGACCTGCGATGTTCCCGACGGCCCGTTCGTGTGGGAAGCTGAGGTCGAAATTTCGCCCGCAACCAACACGGCACTTGAGGGGCTTTATACGTCAGGCGGAATGTATTGCACCCAATGCGAGGCAGAGGGTTTTCGCAAGATTACCTACTACCCCGACCGCCCCGACGTGATGAGCGTCTTCACCGTCCGCATTGAAGGTGACCACCCCGTCATGTTGTCCAACGGCAACCCAGTGGCTTCAAGTGAAGGTTGGGCAGAATGGCACGACCCTTGGCCCAAACCGGCTTACCTGTTCGCCTTGGTCGCCGGTGATTTGGTAGCCCATTCGGGTACTTTCAAAACCATGTCCGGAAATGACGTGGAGCTAAACATCTTCGTGCGCCCCGGCCCTGATAAGGACAAATGCGCCTTTGGCATGGAAGCGCTGAAACGGTCGATGAAATGGGACGAAGACGTTTATGGCCGCGAATACGACCTCGACATTTTCAACATCGTCGCAGTGGATGATTTCAACATGGGCGCGATGGAAAACAAAGGGTTGAACATCTTCAACTCCAGCTGCGTACTGGCCTCGCCCGAGACCAGTACGGACGCTAATTTTGAACGCATCGACGCGATCATCGCCCATGAATATTTCCACAACTGGACGGGCAACCGGATCACCTGCCGCGACTGGTTCCAACTGTGCCTTAAAGAAGGGCTGACCGTGTTCCGCGATCAGCAATACACAGGCGACCAAGGCAGTCACGCAGTGAAACGGATCGAGGATGCGATCACCCTGCGATCGCGCCAGTTCCGCGAAGACGGCGGCCCCCTCGCCCATCCAGTGCGCCCCGAAAGCTTTATTGAGATCAATAACTTCTACACCATCACGGTGTATGAAAAAGGTGCCGAGCTGATCGGAATGTTGAAACGTCTGGTCGGAGATGAGGACTATTACAAAGCGCTCGATCTTTATTTCAGTCGCCATGACGGCGACGCCGCAACGATTGAGGACTGGCTCAAGGTATTCGAGGACAGCACAGGCCGCGATCTGTCGCAATTCAAACGCTGGTATTCGCAGGCCGGAACACCGCGACTAACGGTCTCGGACAGCTATGAAGACGACACCTACACCCTTCATTTCACGCAAGAAACACCGCCCACCCCAGGCCAGAACGACAAAGACCCGATGGTCATCCCGATTGCCGTGGGTCTGCTGTCCCAAAACGGGGATGAGGTGCAGCCAACAACCGTTCTGGAAATGACCCAAGCAAGCCAGAGCTTTAGCTTTGATGGGCTTGCGGGCAAACCTGTGCCCTCAGTCCTGCGCGACTTTTCTGCGCCGGTAATCTTGCAGCGCGACCAGACCAATGCGGAACGTGCATTCCTCATGGCCCACGACACGGACCCGTTCAACAAATGGGACGCAGGCGAAGCCTTGGCGCGCGCGGTCTATAAAAAGGCGGTGACCGAAGGGGCCGCGCCAGACAAAGCCTACCTTGATGGAATTGCAGCCATTTTGCGCGATGACACGCTCGACCCAGCATTCCGTGCGCTTGTCCTGACATTGCCCTCCGAAGGCGACATGGCGCAGGTTCTGTTTGATGCGGGCGTTACGCCTGACCCGATAGCAATCCACCACGCGGGCGAAGCGTTGCGTGTGGCGATGGCCCAGCACGTGCAAGACATTCTGCCCCGTATTTATGCTGACTGCATGAACACTGGCCCGTTTTCTCCCGATGCAAAATCCGCTGGAAAACGCAGCCTTGGAAACACCGCCCTTGGGCTGATCACCCGTCTTGATGGTGGTGCTGCAGCGGCCAAGCAGTTTGCGGATGCCGATAACATGACGCTGCAGCTTGGCGGCCTTGCGGCCTTGTTGCGCAACGGAACAGGCGAGAAAGAAAGCGCGGCGTTCCGCACTCAATGGCGGAGTGATCGATTGGTCATGGACAAATGGTTCGGTCTGACGGTTTCGGCGGCGGGGCCTGACGCAGCGGCGTCAACGGCACAAAAGCTGACCGAAGAACCCGATTTCGACATGAAAAACCCAAACCGCTTTAGAGCCGTCTTTGGCGCTCTGGCCGGTCACGCCGCAGGATTTCATGCGGCGGATGGGTCTGCCTATCGCCTTCTTGGGGATTGGCTGAAAAAACTGGACGCGATCAACCCACAAACCACCGCACGCATGTCCACGGCTTTTGAAACATGGCGCCGTTATGATGCCGACCGCCAAGCGCAAATTCGTGCGGTCCTTCAAGACATTGCAGGCACGGCGGGACTTTCGCGTGACACTTCCGAAATGGTTGGCCGCATGCTGGAATAGCAGACTTTCCCGACCGCAGCTTGGGCGATAGTGTCTCTGAAAGGTCTTAAGGAGTTTATCAGTGCCGTTTATTATTGCCCTACTTGGAATTGTCGGAGCCGCATATTTTTGGGCCCAGCGCGCACGCAACGCCCGCGACGTCGTCGGGGATGTCGCGGACATGGCCAATGATGTTCGCCTTGCTGCGCGTCGGTTCGGGTTTAGCCGTAAGTTAAACGTTCACCCCGTTGAAAGCATTGAGGATCCTCGCCTTGCGATTGCGTCCATCGCGACTGCATTTATTGAACTGGACGACCTACCAACAGCCGAACAACGGCAACTTTTGACCGTGCAAATTCGGTCCGTCCTGCGCGCGAATGCGGAAGAGACCGAAGAAATGGAAGTTCTGGGCCGCTGGTTCATGACCGAATGCGGCGGCGCGGAGCCTGCCATCGCACGGATTTCGCGCAAGCTTTATAAATTGGGCGGAGCAGAACAAATGGATCCGTTGATGACCGTGCTAAAGGGCAGTGTGACCGCGCTTAGTGATCGCCAAAGAGACGCGCTGGAAGACATCACACGCGCAATGCGGGTTCGGTAATTTACACGAATGAACGCAAAGGACGGCGGCCCCCAGACATAGAACCACCGGTGGGTGCCTTCAAAACTGCACTATCGGATGCGGGTTTATCGGCACAAAGACACCCATTCTCCGCCCTCTTGAGGCAGGTTATTGCCCAAATCAGATGCGGCCGCTGCCGTCCATAGAACCGTTACAATCCTGTGGTTCTTATTGCGCCATGAGACATCGCATTGACCCTTTGATCAAAGAACGTGCGCCTTGGCTTTTCAAAGACGGAATCGCCACACGTGCGGCGCGCGCAGTTCTGAACCGTGGCTTGTCTTATGACGAGACCGTCAATGTTGCCGCGCAACTTCAAGGGTTGGATACGGCAGGCATTATGACGGCCATGTATGAACGCATCGGCAAAGAGGTCTCGGTTTCGGGTTTAGAAAACCTGCCCCGTCAGGGCGCGGCGTTGATCGTTGCCAATCATCCGACAGGGATCGCAGATGGTATCATGCTGCACGGGCTGATTTCCCAAATGCGGCCGGACGCATATTTCTTTGCGAACAAAGATATTTTGCGGGTGATGCCGCAGATGGAAGACATGATTGCCCCTGTCGAATGGCGCAAGGATCAACGGTCCCACGGTAAAACACGCGAAACCATGAGCTATCTTTGCAAGGCCGTGGCGGATGACCGTTTAGGAGTAATCTTCCCGTCAGGACGCTTGGCTAAACGCCGTGGTCTACGCCTGTTTGAGCGCCCATGGATGGGATCGGCTGCAATGCTGGCGCGCAAATTCAAACTTCCGGTCATTCCGGTCAACATCCGCGCCCGCAATTCCGCGATGTTCTACCTGTTCGATTTGATCCATCCAACGCTTCGGGATGTCACGCTGTTCCATGAGACCTTGAACAAGGCCAAGCAGCCCTATTCCGTCACCATAGGTGAGCCGATATCCCCCTCAGCGTTGCCAGAAAAAACTGAAGACGGGATCGCTCTTTTGCGTAAAGCGACGCTGGCTTTGGGGGATAACGCAGGCGCGCAAACAGTTAGTTTGGTCAAGACAACGCGAAGATTGCTTTGGTCTTAGGGACTAGCCTTCGTTCATTGTCGACAGCGTTGCCTGTACCTGCGGGCGTGCCGTTGGGCGGATGCTGCCGATGTTTACAGGCGCTTCGCAATATTCCTGTTGCCGCGTCCATGCCGACATTTCCGCGATCTTGCTGGGGTGCGTCATTGGCCCCCAATCGGCTGCAACACCGCGCCAACGACTGTCACGCACAGCTATCGCGTTGTCGCGCGGGACGGTCACATTCATAATGCGGATGGCACAGCTAAGGTTGTCTTCGGGGTCTTTCAACGCCTCCCCCGTCGTCGCACGACAGCCGTAACGGCGGGCGGTGTCTGGGTAAATCTGAAGCAACCCATACCAAAGGTTCGGACCACCCACAGCCTCGGGGCGATAAGTGCTTTCATGTTTGGCGAGCGCCGACATCATCCCAACCCAGAACGCGCGACGTAGATGCGGCGGGTTGTCTTCATAGGCAGGGCACCAGTTCTCGATATCGCGAGGAACGGTTTCTTCCATCCGTGTGCCGTGACTGCGCAGTGCGGCCAGTGCGGCGCGGGTCCAGCTGTCGCTGCCGCTTTTGAAATCCCAGCGGGCATCCGGAATGTAGTTGGTCCGCATCACAGGGCGCTGGGTCGGGTTTTCAGAAATCACCACAGGATAGCGCAGCATATAGTCAGGACGGGTCAACGGTTTGAACGAGGCCAGCGCAGCGCGCGCAACTTCAACCCTCTCAAACGCCGCGTTGGCGCGCAAGACAACCGCATCAGCGCGGCTAAAGGGACGTGTTTCGCTTTCAGGGCCACCCACAGGCCATTCAGCCAACGCAGCAGTTCCCATCGTGATCGCGAGAATCCCCCCCAGGAGAGTTCTTAGTGCAAACATCTGGCGGAACATGGCCCGCAGCGATGACATTTGCAAGAAAACTGCACCAATTCGGGGCGTTACGGGCCATTTTTCGCCGCGACCTACCAGATATTGGGGCGCGGCAGAAAAGAACCGCAACTGCCCCGCTTGAAGCCCGCCCCACTTGGGCCTATTCAACACTCAAACACCGATGCGGAGCACACCATGCTAGACCTCACCTACGAGACCCCCAAAATCAAAACCATTGCCGGAGCGACTGGCGATTGGGAGCTTGTGATCGGGCTTGAGGTCCACGCGCAAGTCGCCACCAAGGCGAAACTGTTTTCTGGTGCCTCCACCCAATTCGGCGCGGAACCCAACAGCAACGTGGCCTTCGTTGACGCAGGCATGCCCGGCATGTTGCCCGTCATCAACGAAGAATGCGTGGCATATGCCGTAAGAACGGGCCTTGGCCTGAAGGCTGAAATCAACCTGATGAGCGCCTTTGACCGCAAAAACTATTTTTACCCTGACTTGCCGCAGGGCTATCAGATTTCGCAATTGTATCACCCGATTGTCGGCACAGGCGAAGTGTTGGTCGAAATGGGCAATGGCACTGCGCGCAATGTGCGCATCGAACGCATCCACCTTGAACAGGACGCGGGTAAATCCATTCACGACATGGACCCAACGATGTCCTTTGTTGACCTGAACCGTACAGGCGTTGCCTTGATGGAGATCGTGTCATTCCCTGACATCCGTGGCCCCGAAGAAGCGGCCGCTTATGTGGTCAAACTGCGTCAGATCATGCGCTACCTCGGCACGTGCGATGGCAACATGCAAAACGGCAACCTGCGGGCTGACGTGAACGTATCCGTCTGCCGCCCCGGCGATTATGAGAAGTTCCAAGAGACGGGCGACTTTGGCGTCTTGGGCACCCGTTGCGAAATCAAGAACATGAACTCCATGCGCTTTATCCAAGCCGCAATTGAACACGAAGCGCGCCGTCAGATCGCGATCATCGAAGACGGTGGCGAGATCGTTCAGGAAACACGCCTGTATGATCCCGACAAGGACGAAACACGTTCTATGCGGTCCAAAGAAGAAGCGCATGATTACCGCTACTTCCCTGACCCAGACCTGTTGCCGTTGGAGATTGAGCAGGCTTGGGTTGATGATATCGCAGCCACCCTGCCCGAACTGCCAGACGACAAAAAATCCCGTTTCATTAATGACTTCGGGTTGAGCGACTATGACGCCTCCGTTCTAACGGCCGATGTTGAAAATGCTGGGTATTTCGAAGCAGTTGCCGATGGCAACGATGGTAAGCTGGCTGCGAACTGGGTCATTAACGAACTGTTTGGCCGTTTGAAAAAGGACGACAAAGACATCAGCGACAGCCCTATTTCTGCGGCCCGTCTTGGCCAGATCGTTGCTTTGATCAAGTCCGACAAGATCAGCGGCAAGATCGCCAAAGACGTGTTCGAGATTTCCTATACCTCTGATCGTGATCCGGAAGAGATCGTGAAAACCGAAGGCATGGAACAAGTCACCGACACGGGCGCGATTGAGGCCGCAGTGGATGAGATTATCGCCGCCAATCCTGATCAAGTCGAAAAAGCGAAACAGAACCCGAAACTTGCGGGTTGGTTCGTTGGCCAAGTGATGAAAGCGACGGGCGGTAAGGCCAACCCAGCGGCCGTGAACAAATTGGTTTCACAGAAACTGAACGGCTAAACCGTAGATGTGGGGGTCGCCTGCGCGGCCCCTACTAAGGGTGGTGTTATTCCAAAAAACTTAATGATGTCTTTGCGTTGCAGGCCTTTCTTGTTAGAAATGCCGCGGGACAATTGAGGTGAGTTATGACCGGATTTGAATATAAAGTAGTGCCAGCCCCGATGCGCGGCCTTAAGGCGAAGGGCGTTAAAGGCACTCCGGCGCGGTTCGCAAATGCTTTGCAGTCGGTCATGAACGAGCTTGGCGCAGAGGGTTGGGAATACCAGCGCACGGACACCCTCCCCGTCGAAGAACGCCAAGGCCTGACCGGCAAATCCACCTCGTTTCAAAACATGCTGGTGTTTCGTCGTGCCATTGAAATTGAAGACACCCACGCCGCCCCCGTTGCGGCCCTGATCGAAGATCAGACACAGGTCGAAGAAACCGTCGAAACGCCGCTCCCTGCACAAGACCACGTGGAAGATGAGCCCGCAGTCGTCGCCCAACCGGCCCCAGAAACGAGCGCCGGACCTGCCGCGGACGAAAACACCCCCGAGGCACAAGACCGCGTCGACGAGACATTGCAGGCGCCCTTTACGTTTCCTTGGAACAATCGTGTCGCGTCCCAAAACCCAAAGAAGAAAACTGACGACGACCACGTCGCAGCCGAGTAACCCCGGCCCTAGCTAACTTGTAACGACAGCGCGTGGATTCGCCTGATGATATCCTCACCAAGGGCTGCGTGAATCGCGCGGTGTTTGGCTATTCGGGATTTTCCATCTAGTGCGGCTGTCGCAATCTCAACCCGCCAGTGGCTTTCGCCGGACCCATCATCGCCCGCGTGGCCTGCGTGCAAATGGCTTTCATTTATGACCGCCAGAACCGTTGGCGAAAAAGATGCCTCTAATGCATCACGAATTTCTGTTTCTAAAGTCATTATTTTTACCTCTGCCCCCTTCAATCCTGCTCTGCATGGTTTAAGGTCTCATGTCCGAGTCGGAAAGGTGATGTGATGAATAAAGACGATCCATTTGGCTTCAATATGTCGGTTTCAGCCAGCAAAAAGAAGAACCCGCGCGGACGCCGCGGGATGTCTGGCGCATCCGAAACGTCTAACCGCGTTTGTGAAAAGCCGGGCTGCGAAGAAGCAGGCAAATACCGCGCGCCCAAGAACCCTGACGTCTTGGATGACTTCTACTGGTTCTGCAAAGACCACGTTCG
Source organism: Octadecabacter sp. B2R22 (assembly GCF_018861045.1). Taxonomy (GTDB): domain Bacteria; phylum Pseudomonadota; class Alphaproteobacteria; order Rhodobacterales; family Rhodobacteraceae; genus Octadecabacter. The sequence goes on along the minus strand of NZ_JAHKQJ010000007.1, from coordinate 312,850 downwards.
GGAATACAACCTCGGCTGGAACTTCTTTGACGGCACCACCGAGGCCGAGATCAACGCACAGCAAAGCAAAGACCGAGTTTGGGAACGCGACACAAAACCGTTCCGCAAATCCGACGAGCAACGCGCATGGGCCCGCCTCGGCGTGGATGATCCACATCAGGTGCTTGGTGAAAACGCAACGCAAAACCCAGGCCGTTCGGTCACAGGGTCTACCCGCAAGTTGCCCGCCACAGAGCGCCGTGCAATTGAAGTGCTAGAAGCCAAAGATCACTGGACAAAAGCCGAAGTTCGTAAAGCCTATAAGAAACTTATCAAGGTCCTGCACCCTGACATGAATGGCGGCGACCGATCACAAGAAGAACAACTTGCCGAAGTTGTTTGGGCTTGGGATCAGATCAAGGCCAGCAGGCATTTCAGAGCTTAAATAAAACGCCCGCCTGATCGGGGCGCGGTTTCATTTGAATGACCGGGAATTCGCATTCTCTCGGGCGTAAATATGGAATCACGTTCCCGCTGGTGGATGCCAAGCAACATGTGGATGCCCAACAGGTTAACCACCCAAAGCATCGCGAGGATTGGCGCGCCCATCAAAGTAACGCAAACAATTAACGGGCCAAACATCGTGCCATAAAATGGCAAGCTCAGCGTACCGCCAATCAAGGCGCCGATAAAAGTGACCCAGATTGCCCCTGCTACGCCGCGCCTTGCACCGACCGCACCAGATTGACCTAAGCGATCCCCAGAAAAGAACAACGCTGCAAGACCACCGATACCGGACGCAACAACGATCCAAGTTTGATACAAGCTGAGCCCGTTGAACATTGCAGCGCGATCAAGGTGGAGAACGGCAAGGTACCCCAGCCCAGCGCTACAAAAACCACACAGGAAGAACGCCAGCAAACGGGCGCGTTCTCCTTCTGTCGGTTTTCTAAATCTGCGCATTCCGTAATGCATAAAGTCTCCATTGTGGTTGATCCGGTATGGAGACGCTTTGGGGCAGCCTTGTGGCATCAGGTGACGTATAGGGAAATGAACTGTTTCAGCACGGTGAACAGTTAACGATTAATATCGGCGTAGAGCCTTATTTTTAAAGTAAAAAATCGCATCACCGCCCGGTAACGCCAAACCAATCGACCTAATACCCATAACACCCTCGCTCAATGTTTTTGAACGAGGGCTATCAGATGGCTTCCGTCACTCTACGGAGCGACTGTGCAGCGGGTGATTAGGCCGCGCGGAACACGAGGCTGACGCCGTTCAGGCAGTGGCGCAGGCCAGTCGGTGCCGGCCCATCATTAAAGATATGCCCCAAATGGCTGCCGCAGCGATCACAATGGCATTCTGTGCGGGTGCTGAAGAGGCGGTTGTCTTCCATGGTTTCGATCGCACTGGGCAAGACGTCATAAAACGAGGGCCAGCCCGTGCCGCTGTCAAACTTATGCTCGGAGGAATACAGCGCCTGATCGCAGCCACGGCAGTGGTAGATGCCTGCGGCGTAATTCTTATCCAATGGCGAAGACCCTGCCCGCTCGGTGCCTTCTTCACGCATAACGTTGTACTGCGCGCGCGTCAGCATGGCGCGCCATTGCGCATCGGTGCGGGTCACTTCAAAGGTGCCCTCGGCCGCGAGGCTTGGGCGGGCAAATGCAGTCGCAAGGGCAGCGAGGGAAAATGTGCGGCGGTTCATAACGATATCCTTCTTGATTTAGGGCATCTTAAGGGGTGCGCCGCGCCTTGGGGACAGATTTTGGCGCAGCGCACAGGATTGTGACCTGAGGCCACTCGGGATGGGAAATGCCTCAGATCAATCGAACGCTTATTGCTGGGGAAGCATTACGCGGTCGATTACGTGGATAACGCCGTTGGATTGGTCCACATCGGCGATCGTTACGGTCGCGGTGCGGTCATTTTCATCCGTAAGCGTGATCATGTCGCCGTTCATTTGTGCCATCAACGTACAGCCACCCAACGTCGCAACAGGGTGCATGCCGCCGTCATCCGCGATCATACCCCCAATCGCATCCGAAAACACTTCCGCACCGACAACATGGCAGGTCAGGATTTGTGTCAGCTGGTCCTTATTTTCAGGTAAAAGCAGGGCCGCGAGGGTTCCCTCGGCAATCATACCGAACGCATCATCTGTTGGTGCAAACACTGTGAACGGGCCGTCACCTGACAGCGTGTCCACAAGGCCAGCCGCCTGAACAGCCGCAACCAGTGTCGTGTGGATCGGAGAGTTCACAGCGTTTTCGATGATATTCTTTTCAGCGAGCATTTCAGCGCCGCCCACCATCGGGTTGGCCGCGTGTCCATCCGCGAAAGACATGCTGGCAGTTACAGCGAGGGCAGCGGCAGTTGCAAAGGTCTTGAGGGTCATGAGAGTTCTCCAGTTTGGTTCATTTCGGTCACGTGATTGCGACCTCGATGCCCAAAGCCACGTAAGCGGCCGGAGATAAGTTTCAGATGTTTCAGGGGCTCACAGCACCGTGATAAGACCAGCCGCCAGAATGGCGCCCGTTGCGACGCCTGTGGGTGATCCGCCAAGCGGTTCGTCCGTAATCGCAAGGGTCGCGCCTTCTAGACGATCGCGCAGCGCGGCAGGGATCGTAATTTCATCAAGCGATCCATCAGCGGCCAGAACCCCTAAGGAAAGCGGCGCGTCGTCGCCCGCGATCAACCACAACTCGTGAGAGCGCTCGGCCACACCCGACCCTGCTTGGCGCTCCACAAAGAGCGTCCCAGTGTCATTGACGTAAGCGGCCTGCACCACAAGGCTGTCATCCTCGGCGGCAATGCGTGCGGCATAGGTTGCCACCGTTGGTTCAGGAGGGTTCACCACGCCAAACTGCAACGCGAGAATGAGAACAAGCGCAGCCGCGCCTGCCCCGAGTAGCGCGGGCAAGACACCCAATTGATGCCAAATACGTTTCGGGCTGTCCGGGTAGGCCTCAGAGGCGATCTTTTTGAACAGGTTTTTGGGCGGGGCGACCGGCTCCACCTCATTGGTGAGCGCGCTGAAATGATCTTGCCACTGCTCCACTAAGGCGCCGAACTCCAGATCTATACGGGCGCGACGGGCGACCTGCACCATCTCCTCGGCTTCCAACAGACCAAGGCTGTACTCCGCCGCCAAAACGTCGTCGCCGGAAAAGTCTTCGTCTGGAATGATGGTGTCATCCGTCATCGGTTCAAGCAGTCTTTCAAACTCAAGAGGCTGCGGCGCAGCCATGTTCGCATTGTATTCAGCGGCACGCCAAAACGCGCTGCAAGGTCGGCATATGTATCCCCGTCCAAATAAGCCCCGCGCACAGCGGCGGCCCTGTCGGGCACGAGTTCTTCAAGGCACGCATGGATTTGCGCACGGTCAGATGCCGCCATGACCAAAGCTTCTGGGCCCGGCTTGGCATCCGCAATTTCTGGCGCATCCGAAAGGGGGCGGCTTGGTTTCAGCTGTCGCAAGCGATCAATGGCGCGGTTGCGTGCCACAGTCGCCAGCCAGCTGATTGGGCTTGCCGTCCCACTCGTAAACGTCCCAGCCCCACCCTGCCAAAGCCGCAGGTAAACATCCTGCAAAACATCCTCCGCAGCGGCGCGGTCTTTTAAGACACGTAAGATAATACCAAAGAGTTTCGCCGAGGTCGCCGAATAAAGCGCCTCGAATGCCTTGCGGTCCTGCAGGGCAACCCGAAGGATCATCTTTTCGATGTCTTGCACGCTGGTCATAAGGGCAATCTCTTCATGGGAGCGAAGGATGACATAATCACGCACAAGCGCAAGCCACACATTGCACCCCTTCCCCTTGCGGCGGGCCTTGATATGGTGCATTTCGACATAAGGAATAGACACGCTCAATTTGTAAATAAAGGCGCCCGCAGACATGGCCGAGAACACGCTAGACCCGATGATGAAACCAACCGAAGAAATCTCAGTTCGTGATGTGTTTGGCATTGATACGGATATGAAAGTCAAAGGGTTTCCTGCTGGCTCCAGCGACCGCGTGCCCGAGGTCGATCCGACCTATAAGTTTGACCCTGACACCACTTTGGCAATCTTGGCCGGTTTTGGTTACAACCGCCGCGTCATGGTTCAGGGCTACCACGGCACAGGTAAATCGACACACATCGAACAGGTTGCAGCTCGTCTGAACTGGCCCTGTGTGCGTGTGAACCTAGACAGCCACATTTCCCGGATTGATCTGATCGGTAAAGACGCCATCAAACTAAAAGACGGTGTGCAGGTTACGGAATTCCACGAAGGCATCTTGCCATGGGCGCTGCGTAACCCTGTTGCGATTGTGTTTGATGAATACGACGCAGGCCGCGCCGACGTGATGTTTGTGATCCAGCGCGTTCTGGAAACCGACGGTAAGTTGACGTTGATGGACCAGAACGAAATCATCACACCAAACCCGAACTTCCGCCTGTTCGCCACGGCCAACACTGTTGGCTTGGGTGACACGACGGGCCTGTACCACGGCACCCAGCAGATCAACCAAGCCCAGATGGACCGTTGGTCCTTGGTCGCGACGTTGAACTACCTAAGCCATGATGCGGAGACCAACATCATCCTGTCCAAGGCACCAACGTTCAACACCGAGGCAGGCCGCAAGCAGATCAGCCAGATGGTTACCGTCGCCGACCTGACGCGCACCGCGTTCATGAACGGCGATCTTTCTACCGTCATGTCCCCACGGACCGTCATCGCATGGGCCGAAAACGCACGTATCTTCCAAGATGTCGGCTATGCGTTCCGTCTGAGCTTCCTCAACAAATGTGACGAGCTGGAACGCCAGACGGTTGCCGAGTTCTACCAGCGTTGCTTTGATGAAGAACTGCCGGAGAGTGCTGCAAGCTTGAGCTTGGGGTGAAGATTTTGACGAAGTCGCTTTTCCTTACCGCAGTCGCGGCTGTCTTAGCGCCTTTGACATATGCTTCGGCCCAACACTACGATTTGACCTATGAAGAACATATCGCGTATTGCGCCGCGTGGTTTATGGGAGATGACCTGCTGGACTATCCGAGCGAAATCTCACGCACACATGCGCCCGCGATTATGGAAGAATTTAAGCGTCTCTACCCCAACGGGGAAGAACAACGATCCGAAGCGGTATCTGAAACGATTGGTGGATTGGTTTTTGTGTTCGGCCACGAAGGCGCTTCCGTTGGTCAGAAAAACCAAGTTATGCTGCGGTCCAATGCATTGTGTGATAAACCCATCAGCGACATTCAAAGCGATGCGTCTAGATAAATGAACAAACCATCCGACAACCCGGCTGATCCGTTCAAGAAAGCGCGCTCCGAGACCTCGTAGAAAACGCTGCTCGCAACACAAGGCTGAGATTGCCTCCATTGCCCCTATTGCGTACCCCGCCTCCCCTTAACATCACCCAATACCCATAAAAGTTTTCAAAATGCACACTTGACGTGCGCCTTTTCACCATGCTTGCATAAGTTATGGGCGGAATAAAAACATATACCCCCATCGGGCTGCTTGCGTTTTTTGCGCTGATTGCCCCTGCCCCCACCTCTGCCGATATTGAAAATCCCTTGCGCTATTTCGCATCTTGCACAGGGCGGCTTTCGGCGCAGATGGAACATGAATGGCTGTTGTCGGATGAAAACGCAGAGCAAACAGAAGACCATCGCGCGGCTATGATTGATCTACTGTTCGCAACCATGGAGCCCGACGAAGGGAGACAGGTTTTGGCATGGCGTATTGAGGCCAAAGCAGCCCACGCGGGCCTCCTGACACGCGCAACATTTCGCGAAGACACATGGGCCGCCCAACGGGCTGCACAAATGGTGCGGGCCTGTACGGCAATTATGATGTCTTGAAGGTCTACGCGCTCTGGTTTTCCTAAACTTTGCGCACTAGATTGGCCGCGAAACGTGTGCCCAAAGGACCACCATGCAAAAGCCAACCGATAACCCTGCTGATCCGTTCAAGAAAGCGCTCGCTGAGGCCACCAAGGTCATGGCGGATGATCCTGAATTGACAGTCAGCTTCACCGTGGACCCTCCGGGGGCGACGGCGGAAACGGTGCGTTTGCCACAGGTCAGCCGTCGGATGACCCGCGAAGAGGTTTTGATCGCGCGTGGCACGGCGGATGCCTATGCCCTGCGTCACAAATACCATGATGCTGGGGTTGCCGCGAAATACATGCCAAACGGGCAGTTGGCGCAAGACCTTTACACCGCCATGGAAAACGCGCGGGTTGAGGCCGTTGGCGCGCGTCATATGCCTGGCACGGCGGGCAACATCGACGCCAAAATCGGCAACGAGGCCCTGCGCAAAGGCTATGACCAAGTACGCGAAGCGTCCGAGGCGCCTTTGGCCGCCGCTGCAGGCTATCTGATCCGCCACCTTGCGACGGGTCGTGACATGCCCGGTGGTGCCGCCAATGTGATGGACCTGTGGCGCGGATTTATCGAAGATAATGCAGGCGGCACGCTGGAAGGTCTGGAAGACACGCTCGAAGATCAAGCGGCCTTTGCCAAATTTGCACGTCAGATCATCCAAGACATGGGCTACGGCGACCAGTTGGGCGATGACCCTGACGACATGGGCGATGACCTCGAGGACGAAGCCAATACTGGCGAAGAAGAGGAAGAACCCGAAAGCACGGGCCAAGACGACGGCGACGAAGACGAGACCGAAGGCACGCCAGAGCAGTCTCAAGAAGAACAACAAGACGCCGCCGAAGCGCAAGTCAGCATGGACGAGTCCGCTGAAAGTGAAATGGCCGAAGAAGCCGACATGCCCGAAGGCGAGGCCCCAATGGAGCCCCCCGCTCCGCAGCCCGTGTCGGATGCTGATCCCAATTACGTTGTCTATGCCACCGAGCACGATGAAGAGATCGGCGCGGAAGACTTAGCAGAACCAGCCGAGCTGGAACGCTTGCGTGCCTATCTTGATCAGCAGCTGGAGCCCCTTAAGGGCGCGGTTTCGCGGCTTGCCAACAAGTTGCAGCGCCGTTTGCAAGCACAGCAGAACCGGTCTTGGTCGTTTGACCAAGAAGAAGGCATACTGGATGCCGGTCGTTTGGCGCGGGTTGTCGCAAATCCCACAACGCCGCTGAGCTTTAAGGTCGAACAAGACACCGAATTCCGCGATACCTGCGTGACGCTGTTGCTCGATAATTCTGGATCCATGCGCGGTCGCCCGATTTCCATTGCTGCGATTTGTGCCGACGTTCTGGCGCGCACGTTGGAACGGTGTTCCGTCAAGGTCGAAATCTTGGGCTTTACCACCAAAGCGTGGAAAGGCGGGATCAGCCGCGAAGAATGGCTTGCTGAGGGTCGCCCGCAACATCCGGGCCGCCTGAATGATCTACGTCACATCATCTACAAACGCGCCGATGCCCCTTGGCGTCGCAGCCGCGATAACCTTGGTTTGATGATGAAAGAAGGCCTGCTGAAAGAAAACATCGATGGCGAAGCACTGGAATGGGCGCACCGCCGCCTGACTGCGCGCCAAGAGGCCCGTAAGGTTCTGATGGTGATTTCTGATGGTGCGCCAGTGGACGATTCCACCCTGTCGGTGAACGCTGCCAACTATCTGGAAAAGCACCTGCGCGATGTGATCGCCATGGTCGAAAAACGCAAAGCCGTTGAATTGGTCGCGATTGGCATCGGCCATGATGTGACGCGTTACTACGACCGCGCTGTGACCATTACAGATGTCGAACAACTGGCGGGCGCGATGACAGAACAACTGGCGTCCTTGTTTGACACCGACCCGCGCAAACGCGCTCGGGTCTTGGGGATGCGTAAAGTCGGCTAGCTTGCGCCTGCGGCGGGCGGGGCCTCCGGCGGAGGTATTTTTGAAACAAAGGCAATAGGTTAGCGATGTTCCAGACCTTTGAAGTTTCCTCTTCTCCCGACACGGGGCCTGCACGTGTGAAGGCGCTGCGCGGTGAAATGAAGGCGCGTCAGTTGGACGGGTTTCTGGTGCCACGTGCGGACAAGTACCAGGGTGAATATGTTGCGTCTTGTGATGAACGCTTGGCTTGGCTGACGGGGTTTACTGGATCAGCGGGCTTTTGCGCGGTTCTATCTGATATCGCAGGCGTATTCATTGACGGGCGTTACCGCGTGCAGGTGCGTGATCAAATCGCGGGTGTGTTTACACCTGTGCATTGGCCTGAAACGTCTTTGGCTGATTGGCTGAAAGAACAACTGCCGGATGGCGGCGTTGTTGGTTTTGATCCGTGGTTGCATACCGTCACCCAAATCCGAGACCTTAAGACCGCGCTTGACCCAGCAGGCATAACGCTGGAGCCCGTCGATAATTTGGTCGATGCCATATGGGACGACCGCCCCGCCCCACCCCGCAATCCCGTTCGTATTCAACCAGACGAACTTGCAGGGGAAAGCCATGAAAGCAAACGCACCCGTTTGGCTGCCGCTCTTGACCAAGACACCCGCGCATTCATTGCATTGCCGGATTCGATCTGTTGGCTTTTGAACATCCGCGGCACGGATATTCCGCGCAACCCTGTGGTTCAGTCCTATGCGATTTTGAACGACGCTGGACAAGTTGCGGTGTTCAGTGATGCGACGTTTGATGACGCGGCACTCTCGCATCTGAGCGCCGATGTTACGGTTCACGGCGTCGCTGATCTGGGTGACTACATCTCAACGTTGGATGGCACGTTGCAAGTCGCACCAACGTCTACTCCGAATGCGGTGCTTTCGATAATCGATGCGCCCCAACTGGCTGTTACGGCGGTGGATGGCGTTGACCCGTGCATTCTTCCAAAGGCGCGCAAGAACACGGTTGAAATCGCAGGCAGCCGAGAGGCCCATTTGCGCGACGGCGCGGCGATGGTGCGGTTTTTGGCGTGGCTGGAGGATGAGGCCCCCAAAGGCCAGTTGACCGAGATCGATGTGGTCAAATCGCTCGAAGGATTTCGACGCGATACGAACGCACTGCAAGATATTTCGTTTGAGACCATCAGCGGCGCAGGCCCGAACGGGGCCATCGTCCATTACCGCGTAAACGAAGACACCAATCGTGCTGTAGATGTGGGTGAATTGTTACTTGTGGATTCTGGTGGCCAGTATCTTGATGGGACCACCGACATTACCCGCACGATTGCCGTCGGTGAAACCGGGGACGAGGAAAAATCCTGCTACACCCGTGTTTTGCAAGGGATGATCGCGATTAGTCGCGTGCGGTTCCCGAAAGGCGTGCGGGGCCGTGATCTGGACGCTTTGGCGCGCTATCCTTTGTGGCTGGCGGGACAGGATTACGATCATGGCACGGGCCACGGCGTGGGGTCATATCTGTCCGTCCACGAAGGGCCGCAAGGTTTGTCACGTCGGGCCGATACCGTGTTGGAAACAGGCATGATCCTATCCAATGAACCGGGCTATTATCGTGAAGGTGCTTTTGGCATTCGGATCGAAAACCTCATCACTGTGCGCGAAGCTGCGCCAGTAACAGGCGGTGATGCCCGCGACATGTTGGATTTTGAAACACTGACGTTCGTGCCGTTGGATCGCACCCTAGTCGATGTGACGCAGCTAACCGATGACGAACGGGCTTGGATTGATCAGTATCATTCTGATACGTTGCGCAAAATTGGACCGCGCGTGGATGGGCGGGCGCTTGAATGGCTAACAGCAGCGTGCGCGCCGCTCTAGTCGTATAGCGCTCACAAAACCTTCAAACTTGGGTCTTAAATACACTGCCGTGGTCGGGGGGATCATGGCACATGAAATGGGATCACACGACATGACAAAGCATATTGAAATTCGGCCTGCTACAGGCACTTGGGTCGTTCGCGCTGCGGGCGCTGTTTTGGGTGAATCCAGCCAAGCCATTGAGCTGTTGGAAGGCGGGCGTGATCCGGTGATCTATTTCCCGCGTAAAGACATCTCTATGGCGTTCTTTGACACATCAGACACCCATTCCGTCTGCCCACATAAAGGCACGGCGACCTATTATAACTTTGAGGCTAAGAGCGGCACATTCGCCGACGCGGCATGGTCTTATGAAGACCCAAAAGCAGACGTTGCCGAAATCAAAGGATATCTGGCGTTCTTTGGAACAAACGTCGCCGTAGAGCAGCTATAGCGCCAAATCAGGAATGTTCTTCGGCTGCAGTTGCAGCCAAAGCACGGTTAAACGCCCGCAAAGCATCCAGTTGAAAAAGGGCACCGCGCAACATCGGTGGCCCGTCGCCTTTGGCTGCAGTGACAACAGGAATGAATGTTGAACCGGTCGCTTCGAGGATTGGCATAGCCTGATCGAGCGTCATGGTTTCAAACACGTAGGTGCCCTCATTGATAAGGTTGGTGCAGGATTCTGGGTCGGCGGCGCGAGGGTGGTCAACGCCGCGCATCACCGATGCGACTTTGAAGGTGCCAAGCAGATAGGCCTGTGGCCCCGCCGCCAAATGGACGTCACGACGTTCCAGTTGCGTCAGAAAGAAGCTGCGATCGACAAGTCGGGACGCCAGTGCGGATGACAATGACACCGACACCATCACAGCAATCCCTGTCTGCCAGTCTCCCGTGAGTTCAAACACAATCAGCGTGGTCGAGATCGGCGCGCCAAGCACCGCGGCAGACACCGCCCCCATGCCAGCCAAGGCATAAAGCGTCCCCTCGCCCGAGACGTCAGGGAAAATACCAGTCGCAACAAACCCGAACGCAAGCCCCGTCAAAGCGCCAACCATTAAGGCTGGAGAAAACACCCCGCCCCCCATGCGCCCGCCCATGGTGATGGCGACGGCAATGATCTTGATGATGACAAAAACAATCGCCTCATGCATCAACAGGCGGCCCGTCAAAGCGTCCGACGTGGTTTCATAACCCACGCCGATGATGTGGGGGTAAAAGATCGCGATAGCGCCCAGCAACGTGCCGGCAACCATGGGCCGCAAATAACGTGGCAGCCCGACCCGATCCTGAATTGCACTCCCGATTGAATCCGCCCAGAAGATAGACCGCATCAGGACCACGGCGATCAACCCACATACCAACCCAAGGATCAGGAAGGCAGGCAATTCAACATAGAACGCCAACACGTTCTGGTTCGGGATCAAAAACTCGGTCACATCGCCATAGACAAGGCGGTTGATCACAGTGCCTGCCACAGACGCAATCACAATCGGGGCAAAGGCGTGTACGGCAAAGTGGCGTAACACCACTTCGAGCGCGAACAAGGCCCCAGCAATCGGTGCGTTAAAGCTGGCCGACACCGCCGCGGCTACGGCACAGCCTAACAAGTCGCGCCCTGTAATTCCGTCCGCACGGATCAGTTTACTAACACCCGTTGAAATGATCGCCGCGAGGTGAACAACCGGCCCTTCACGACCCGTCGATCCCCCTGTGGAGAGCGTGATAAAGGACGCCAATGTGGATGCGATCCCTTTGCGCCGCTCAACCCGTCCCTCATATAGGGCGGCCCCCTCAATCACATCCGCAACAGAGCGCACGCGGCCATCATCCGTGAACCGGTTCAGGATCAGTCCAACCAAAAGCCCGCCTGCCATCGGGATAACCAGCACCCACCACCAATCCAGCCCCGCGGCGAAGGTGTGTAAGTTCGTGATGTCATCTGTCCCGTAAATCCACGCTTGCAGGTTCTCGATCCCGAACCGGAAACCAATGGCCACAAAACTCGCCGCGATCCCGACGAACAGGGCGATGAACCAGAACTGCACCTGCGACGGACCACGGGTGCGCACAACGGTCCAGCCATCGCGACAGGCACATAGGGCGTCTTCGACCCCCTGCCCGATCAGCGATTTTTGTGGCTTCGCCATAACTTCCCCTTCGTGCGAAGCTGTCTTAGTGTCGCGGCAACCAAAGGGGGAGAATTCCATGTCCATTGACGCCGCACTTCGTGCGCTTACACCAGTGTTAGGCGATCGGCTGTCGCTGTCCAAGTCCGATTTGGCCGCCCATGGCCAATCAGAGACCCACTTTGCCCCAACACCGCCAGATGCCGTGGCATATCCACGAAATGCTGAAGACGTCTCAACCATCGTAAAGATCTGTAATGAGCACCGCTGTCCTGTCATTGGCTACGGCGCGGGTACATCTCTTGAGGGCCATACCTTGGCCGTTCAAGGCGGCATTGCCGTGGATTTTCGCGACATGGCGCAGGTGATCGAGGTCCAAGCCGAAGACATGTGTGTCCGTGTCGGACCCGGCATCACCCGAGAGGCCCTGAACGAAGACTTGCGTGCGACGGGGCTGTTTTTTCCAGTTGATCCCGGGGCCAATGCGTCGCTTGGCGGCATGGCGTCAACACGCGCCAGCGGCACGACCGCGGTGCGGTATGGAACCATGCGCGACAACGTTATGGCGCTTGAGGTCGTGTTAGCAGATGGGCGGATCATCCGAACAGGCAGTGCCGCACGAAAATCCAGTGCGGGCTATGATCTGACGGCTCTGATGGTTGGCGCCGAAGGCACATTGGGCCTGATCACCGAACTCACCCTGAAACTTCAGGGCCAGCCCGAAGCCACCGCCGCTGCCACCTGCGCCTTTGGAACCATCGACGCAGCCGTAGATGCCGTTACAGCGACCATTGCCATGGGCATCCCCATGGCACGGATCGAGTTCTTGGACGCCGCCAGCGTGGCCGCCGTGAACGCCTATTCCTCAACCGCCTATCCAGAAACGCCCCATCTTATGGTCGAATTCCATGGCACCGACGCAAGCGTTGCAGAACAGGCTGAACGGTTCGCCGAAATCGCTGAGGACTTTGGCAGCACCTCGTTTGAATGGGCAAGCAAGACCGAAGACCGCAATCGCCTTTGGCACATGCGCCATCACGCCTATTGGGCCATTCTGGCATCACGCACGGGTGCCACCGCAATCGTCACCGACGTCTGTGTCCCCATAAGCCGACTGGCGCAAGCGGTTCAAGAAACCCAAGCGGATGTAGAGGCATCTTCAATCACCGCCCCCATTTTGGGCCACGTCGGGGATGGTAATTTTCACGCTATTCTTTTGATTGATCCCGAAAGCGCCGAGGAACGCCAAGTCGCACAGGACCTTTCAGCGCGCATGGCCAAACGTGCCTTGGACATGTCCGGAACTGTCACGGGGGAACACGGCGTTGGCATGGGGAAACTCACCTATATGGCGGACGAACATGGTGCAGGTTGGGATGTGATGGGTCAGCTCAAACGTGCAATGGACCCCCATAATATCCTCAACCCCGGAAAGATGGTGCGCTCTAACGGGTGAGTGACGCGCAATCAACGGCCTGCTACCGTCGGGTAAAGTAGGATTCGAATGCCACAAGACGATAAAACACCTCAGCTCCCGTCCGATGAGATGATCGACCGCCTTTATGAGGTGGCCGTAGATCCCTCTCGTTATGAGGCTCTTTTGGATCACTGGGAAGCAATGATCGCCCCCCAGCGAAGCCAAACAGCAGCGCAATCCTCGCCGATCCTCAAACTTGATTACCTAACTGGACATGTCGAACGCGCCGGCCAAGTGCTGGACCGCGTTCTCTCGGCGGATGAGCCATCCGATCAACGTGGCCCGCAGGCGGTTCTGGATAAGATCGACAGGTCCGCTGCCTTTGCTGTGGATCGCGACATGAATGTCATCACGGCCAATGACAGTGCGACCCAGCTTTTGAACCTGCGTGCAGGTACTAAGTTGTCAGATCTGGTTCTGGGTGATGGTGACGTAGAACAGCTCACCCACCATATCGGCCGTTTGCTGTCTGCCAATCGTGACGAACCGCTGGTGTTACGGGGCCGCCTGAAAGTCAGTGAGCGGGTCATCCTGTTTCATTTGCGCGTTGTACGTGCAGAAAACGCCGCCCCCTACGTCATGGTCATTTCATCAGCGATTCAATGGCCAAGCGGGTTCAGTGAGATGCTTCGCGCGGCGTTCGAATTTACCCCCGTTGAATCTGAGGTTGTCCGCGCCCTCACCGAGGGCCAGACCCTACAGGAAATCTCAGAAGCGCGTGGCCGCAGTGTCGATACGATCCGCGCCCAACTGAAATCGATCATGGCAAAGACAGAAACCCGCAGCCAATCAGAGCTCGTGCGACTGACGCTTTCGACCATGGAAATCGCGCAGTATTCCACGTCAATCTCGGACACCGCTGAAGATATATCTCAAGGGTATGGCGCGTTAGAACCGCGCCCGTTTCAAACGCTGAGTTTGGTTGACGGGCGGCGGATGGATTATCTCATACTGGGTGATCCAGACGGGGTTCCACTGGTCTACTCTCCTTTGGATTACGGTTTAGTTCGCTGGCCCGCCAAAGCCGAAGCCGAGGCTGAACGCCGCGGCATCAAAGTTATTGTCCCGATACGCGCAGGGTACGGGCATTCAACATCATTGCCCAAACGGACGCCTTATGTGCCCCAACTCTGCGATGATTATGCGGCCCTGCTGGATCACTTGGGTGTGGATGCCGCGCCATTCCTGACGCTTGGGGGCGATAGTCATATCGCCGCGCAATTCAACGTGTTTCACCCCGGTCGGCTAACTGCCCTCGTGGCGTGTGCGGGCGTTCTTCCTCTCACCCGCTCCGAGCAATACGACCGAATGGATAAATGGCACCGCTTTATCCTAGCGGGGGCACGATATACGCCGCACTTGCTGCCGTTCATGGTTAAAGCGGGCTTTGCTTTGGCCAAACGTCTCGGGAAACAAGGGTTTCTTCACGCGGTTTACGGCAAATCCGACGCCGACATGACCACGATTGCCGATGTCGAAGCGCTCGAAGCGCTCGTCGTGGGGTCCGAAGTGGCGTTATCAGACAAACACAGCGCCCATGACGCCTTTGCCCGCGAGGTTATCGCCCACGAGACGACTGATTGGACTGAATCCGTTCTAGCGTTCAAAGATCAGATTCCACTGATCTTGATGAACGGTTTACAGGACCCGCAAACGCCACCGGAAACCCTTGCAGAGTTTCGCCGAGACTATCCTTGGATTGTGTTTGATGTCTTCCCTGACGGCGGCCAATTGTTGTTCTTTTCCAAGTGGCAACAGGTTCTGGATCGCATGGCACCCTTCCTAAAGGACCGGTAATTCATGGTTTTCCGTCGATTTACCCTATTTGGGGTAAGCGGAAAGTTGACCATTTGGTTAACCTGATTCCATTGAACGGACATTTTTTCAAAATTGCTGACCAGCACAGAATTCGTTTTCAGCCGTTGTAAAGCGTTTACGCGCAATGCAACTTTTTCAGATCAGTCGGGCAACCGGCGCATATTTCGGCCGATGGATGGCAATGACGCGGGTATTAGAGCGTTAAACATCCATCGGTCGCTTTTGTTTTTGCTACAAACTAGCAGCGTTTACTCGCCAAAAATGTCTGGAAATATTACTTTTGCAACCTTACGCGGATTGCGCCGTCAACAAAGCGATCGCAGCTGCACGCGCTTCGTCGGTGATGCGATCACCGCTTAGCATGCGCGCGATTTCATCGACACGATCCGTTTCTTCCAGCCCGATCACTGTCGAAAGCGTCGTCTCTTTGGTTTGACGTTTTTCAACGCGCCAATGATGATCCCCAAGTGCGGCAACTTGCGGACTGTGGGTCACGACAAGCACCTGCCCCTGCTGCGCCAGCTGAGACAAACGGCGTCCGACGGCATCCGCTGTGGCCCCGCCTACTCCGCGATCAATCTCATCAAAGATGAGGGTCAGGCCCGAATCTGTTCCTGTTAAACACACTTTGAGCGCCAACAAGAACCGGCTCAATTCACCGCCCGATGCGATTTTACCGATGGGGCCAGAAGGCGCGCCGGGATTTGTGGCTACGGAAAACGCCACATCGTCTACGCCGTCTGGTCCCGCCGTTATTTCAGAGATCTGAGTTTGGAACACGGCGCGTTCCATTTTGAGCGGGGCCAATTCTTTTGCCATCGCTTTGTCCAATTTCACAGCGGCCTTGCGGCGTGCGTCAGTTAGATCGTTCGCGGCGGCGTCATACGTCGATTGTGCGGCTTTTACTTCTACGGAAAGGTCTACCAAATCAGTCGCGCCGCGATCCAGCGTCGCCAATCGGTCCCGTAGCCCATCAGCGAAAACACCAAGCTCATCCGGCAGAACGTTGTGTTTTCGGGCCAAACCACGAATGGCGAACAAACGCTCTTCGATTTGCTCAAGCTCCATCGGATTAAACGCCAATGCATCTATACAGCTTTCAACACCGGCCTGCGCTTCGCTGAGTTCTGCCATCGCGCGATCAAGCGCCGCCAGAGGCCCTTCAAGCGTGCCCTCGGCTTCGCCTGCAGCATCCGCGAGCCAACGTGCCGCATCGCCTAGGTTGCCTTCGGCTCCGTTGAGGCCAAGTGCCTGATGCGCCTTGGAAATATCTTCACCGATCTTCTCAGCAGCCTGCATTCGGCGACGTTGCTTATCCAGGCTTTCATCCTCACCGGCCTCGGGGGACAGCCCGTCCAGCTCGGCAACTGCGTGACGCAAGAACTCTTCTTCGGCCTGCAATTCAGCGACCAATGCCTCGGCCGCGGCAAGCGATTTTCGAGCGTCAGACAAGGTTCGCCAAGCTTTACGAACCTTGATCAAACGGCCTGACAGGCTGCCGAAATCATCAAGCAAAATCCTGTGGCCACGTGGGTTCAGCAATCCACGGTCGTCATGTTGCCCGTGCAGTTCCACTAAGGTTTCCGACACCGCGCGCAGGATTTCGCCACTCACCCGACGGTCATTGATCCATGCCGTCTTGCGACCGTCCTTCGTGTTGATCCGTCGTAGGATCAACGCATCATCATAGGTGAAACCAGCTTCGTTAAGCACTGCCCAAGCTCGATGATCTTCCGGCAATTCGAACTCGGCAATGACTTCGCCTTGCTCGGCCCCTTGGCGCACCAGTTCGGCACGTCCACGCCAACCAAGAACAAAACCGAGCGAATCCAATAGGATAGACTTACCCGCGCCTGTCTCACCGGTGAGAACATTCAAACCCGGCTGAAACGCAAGTTCCAGCCGGTCAATGATAAGCATGTCTCGGATGTCTAAGTGACGCAGCATATTACACCAAGGAACGGTCTATGTGCTGACCGCTTTTTACAGCCATTCGCCGCGCACCATCTGGCGGTAAATCGCGGACAACCAGTTGTCACCGATCGAGATCGGCTCAAGCCCCTGACCTGTCAACAAGGCGTAGCTTTCCTCGTACCATTCAGTTGACTGGTAGTTGAATCCAAGGATCGCACCAGCGGTCTGTGCCTCTTCGACCAAACCCAATGAGAGATAAGATTCGACCAAACGGTGAAGCGCTTCTGGGGTGTGGGACGTCGTCTGGAAGTCCTCAACCACGATACGGAAGCGATTGATCGCCGCTGCAAAATGATCGCGTTTAATGTAGTAACGACCGATTTCCATCTCTTTGGCGGCAAGGTGGTCAAAGGCGAGGTCGAATTTCAGTACAGACGAACGTGCATATTCAGTGTCAGGATAGCGTTCGATTACGACGCGCAACGCCTGCAAGGCTTGGAACGTAAGGCCCTGATCGCGGCCAACTTCGTCGATTTGATCATAATAGGAGAGCGCCAGCAGGTATTGTGCGTAGGCTGCGTCTTCGTCCACGGGGTAAAAATCGATGTAGCGTTGCGCTGCGGCGCGGGAATTGGGGTAATCTTCGTTACGATGATAGGCAAACGCCTGCATAATCAACGCCCGTTTGGCCCATTCAGAATAGGGATAAAGGCGTTCGATTTCACCAAAGTAGAACGCCGCATCGTCGCCACGTCCGCGTTCGAGTTCAAACTCACCGCGTTCGAAAATCTCTTGCGCTGAATAGACCTCAAGATTCGCATCAACGCCCGGCTCAAAGAGAGCGCCGCACCCGGACAAGAGACCAAGCGCAAGGACGCCTGTTGCCAGACCCATCCGAAGTTTTGCAATGCTGCTGCGACCCGACATGGAGGCGCCCCCGTTTACGATTATTGTCCGAAAAATAGGTTTCGGTTGGCTTTGTCTAGCACACAATATTGGGGTGCAAAACGCCTTTTGCGTCTAGCTGATCACGATTGAGAAATGGATGGCTCGAATGAGTGGCTTTACGCCACATCAGGAAGGTCGGACCAGCGCAAACCAACACCCGGAAGACGCGCCGCTGTGCGGGCATCTACGTCTGCCCAACCCCAAGCATCAGGATCTTCAAACAAGGCGCACAGCAAGGCATTCGTCACAGCGTGGCCTGCCTTGGACCCCGTATAGAGACCGAGAATTGGCGCACCAGCGGTGTACAAATCACCCAATGCATCCAACATCTTATGGCGTACAGCTTCATCAGAGTGACGTAGGCCACCCGGGCTCAATACGTCTGCACCATCAACAACGACCGCGTTTTCCAATGTGCCGCCAAGGGCCAAGCCCTGTGCACGCATGGCATCCACATCAGAAGAGCGGCAGAACGTGCGGCTGTCGCAAAGTTCGCGAACGAACGCGCCATTGGCCATGTTCAGGGTTTTCGTCTGGTGCCCAATGGCACGATCCGCGAAATCAATCTCAAACCGGATATGAAGCGTGTCAGACGGATCAAGGCGCGCAACAGCGTCGCCCACTTTGACAGTCACGGGCTTGAGAATTTCGATAACGCGCAGTGGAGCGCTCAGGGTGCGGACCCCTGCCCGCAAGAACCCTTCGACAAACTCAGCAGCCGATCCGTCTAGGATTGGCACTTCTGGGCCGGACACTTCGATCAGGACGTTGTGCAACCCACAGCCCGCCAAAGCGGCCATGATGTGTTCGATTGTGGAAACGGATGTTCCAGCGGCGTTCTGGATACGTGTGTTCAAAGGCGAGACAATGACATTGTTCCACAGCGCAGGAACGTCAGCGTCGGCTACATCCACGTCTGTGCGGCGAAAGACGATACCATAGTCTGCTGGTGCAGGGCGCACGACAACAGACACAGGTTCCCCGAGGTGGAGCCCCTTGCCTTCAAATGCCACTATGGAGTCTACAGTCGTCTGCACGGTCAAAGCCTTTATTGGTTGATAATGTCCTAAGACCCACAGTCCTTTCCCTCAACACACAGTTTGCAACGTTCTGAAACATGTTTGTTACATTCAGGCGCGATAATGCTGATCATTTCGCCGCGCCGCAGCAAGCCCCTGTTATTAAACAGAAAAGGGCCGCCCAGTTTCACAGCTGGGCGGCCCTTCGTTATAAATTGTGACCTGACGTCACATGGATCTTAGTTGGCCTGACGACGCAAGAACGCAGGGATTTCGATGCGTTCTTGGTCTGGATCGACCTCTGCTGCAGGTGCTGGCGCTTCTTCACGAAGTGTCGCAACTGGTGGCTGTGGGCGTTCTTTTGCGCCGCCTTCAGCGTGGCCCGTCATGCGGCTGATCAAGCTGTTAAGCCCGCCCATACGTGGCTTTGCTTCGTCCTCGGACTCAGCAGCTGCCATTTCTGGGGCTGCTGGTGCGGAACGCGCTGCAGCTGTACGCAAACGATCCAGTGTTTCCTGGCTTGGAGTGCCAACTGCTGGACGCTGTGGCGCAACAAATGCGTCTGTCGGCGCTTCGATTTCTGCTGGTTCCGCGCGTGGTTGATACGCGGCTGGCGGCAGGTCGGATTCAGCGGCAGCGGCTGCTGCAGGTGCATCAAACGTTGGCGCTGGTGCAGGTGCGGCGGCTGTTTCGTCGAACAAAGACCGTTCTGGCGCAGCTTCCACAGCCACTTCAGCAGCAACCGGAGCAACTGGTGCTTCTTCTTTTGCTTCCGCTGTTACGTGCTGCGTCAATGGTGCGGCCATTGGGCGGCGTGGCACAGGCATGTCGTTTGTTTTCGCGACAGCGTCGATACCCGTTGCAACAACAGACACGCGCATTTTGCCTTCCATGCCAGTATCCAGCGTGGAACCAACGATGATGTTGGCTTCTGGATCGACCTTTTCACGGATTTTGTTGGCTGCTTCGTCGAGTTCGAACAACGTCAGGTCGTAGCCACCTGTGATGTTGATCAACACGCCGCGTGCGCCTTCGAGGGAAATCTCGTCCAGAAGTGGGTTGGCGATGGCTTTTTCAGCCGCCTGAACCGCACGATCCTGACCTTCGGATTCGCCTGTACCCATCATCGCCTTGCCCATTTCGTCCATTACGGCGCGAACGTCTGCAAAATCGAGGTTGATAAGACCCGGACGGACCATCAGGTCTGTCACGCCTTTAACACCTTGGTACAGAACGTCATCTGCAAGGGAGAAGGCTTCGGTGAATGTTGTGTTTTCATTCGCAAGACGGAACAGGTTCTGGTTTGGAATGATGATCAGCGTGTCGACAACCTTCTGAAGGGCTTCGATGCCTTCGTCAGCTTGCTTCATGCGCTTGCCGCCCTCAAACTGGAACGGCTTGGTAACAACACCAACGGTCAGAACACCAAGTTCACGGGCTGCCTGTGCGATGATCGGAGCAGCACCCGTACCGGTGCCCCCGCCCATACCCGCCGTGATGAAGCACATGTGTGCGCCAGCAAGGTGATCGACGATTTGTTCGATTGATTCTTCGGCTGCGGCAGCACCTACAGTTGCGCGTGCACCAGCACCCAAACCTTCGGTTACTTTCACGCCCATCTGAATTTTCGCATCAGAACGCGACTGCTGCAGTGCTTGCGCGTCAGTGTTTGCAACAACGAATTCAACACCTTCCAGTGCTTCTTCGATCATGTTGTTCACTGCGTTGCCGCCTGCGCCGCCAACACCAAATACGGTGATACGTGGCTTAAGTTCTTCCTGTCCGGGCATAGAAAGGTTCAATGTCATTGTGCTGTCCGCCTGTCTGTGTTGGCCCGTCCCACCGAGCGTTCTTCAATATACTTTTACAGGACCTTAACGGCCTCTTCCCCATGGGTCACGTCCAAAGTACCAAAAAACCGCAAAATATGGGCCCTCGGTCGTGATTTTCCGCCGTATATGGGGGTATCGGCGAAATCTTGCGTAGTGCTGGACCCGTAGGACCAGTGATTTACCAGTTTTCCCTGAACCAACGCACTGCGCGCTTGAACGATCGTGCTGGGTATTTTTCGGCGGGAATGTCGAAATCCCACCATTCGTCTTGCGGATGTGCTGCAAAAAGGCTGAGCCCGACTGCAGCAGAAAACGCTGATCCTGTCGCCGCTTGTGGCAAACCTTGCACACGCAACGGGCGACCAAGGCGCACTTGCTGGCCAAGGATTTTAGTCGCCAAACCATCAAGCCCTGGAATTTGGCTCGCGCCACCTGTCAGGACGATTTGCTGGCTTGGAAGGTGTTCAAACCCTGCTGCGTCCAGACGAACGCGGACCTCTTCGAGGATTTCTTCTACACGTGGGCGCATGATGCCGATCAATTCGGCACGGCTAACGGTGCGGCGATCACGTTCCCAGTCACCAGTGTCACTGCCGACTTCGATCATTTCGCGATCATCCATGCCCGTCGCCAAAACGCCGCCGTAGAATGTTTTGATCCGTTCCGCCATGGCAGGCGCAACCTGAAGGCCCATGGAAATGTCGGATGTTACGTGGTCACCGCCCATGCGCACACAATCCGAATAAATCATGTGTTTGCGCATAAAGATGGAGATACCGGTCGAACCGCCCCCCATATCAATACATGCCGCACCAAGTTCCTGTTCATCTTCAACAAGGGACGAAATACCAGCCGTGTAGGCCGATGACGCAATCCCTGCGAGTTCAAGATCGCAGCGCTTGATACAATACAGCAGGTTTTCCAACACGCTGTCTTCAACCGTCATCAGGTGCATATCTGTCGTCAGGCTTTGACCGATCTGACCGCGCGGGTCAGCAAGACCACTTCGGTTGTCCAAAGCAAAGTTGATCGGCTGTGCGTGCAAAACTTCACGGCCTTCGCCGATATCTGGAACTTCGCATTCAGCCAAGACACGGCCGATGTCGCCTTCGGTGACCACCTGCCCCATCACATCAACCTGCCCATCAAGCCCATAAGAGCGAGGACGGCCACCGCTAAGACACGCAATCACATGATCGACACGTACGTTCGCCATCTTCTGTGCCGCTTGAACAGCCGTGCGAATTGCGCGTTCTGTTTCTGCCATGGCGTCAACTTCGCCAAAGCGTACGCCGCGGGACCGCGTCGTCGCCGCGCCAATCACGCGAAAGCTGGATTGCCCAGCCATAGACCCAACACCGTCGGCATCGCCAAACTGTTCCGGCCCATCAAAACGCAACACAAGGCAGGCAATCTTAGAGGACCCGACATCCAAAATCGCCACCACGCCGCGCTGCATGGCCGCCTGACGCATATTCCGCATGGCCCGCTGGGATTGATAGAGGTCTCTCATGTTCTTTACCTATTCTTACTCTTGTGGGGCGCTTGTTTGACGTAAATTCGTCACGGCCTGCTCGTTCATTCTAATTGTGGGGCGGGTTGGATTGCGCATGTCGACAACAGCGACATCGCGTTCAAGAAGATCCTGCGCTTGGTTCAGGGCAACCACCCGTTCAAATGCAATCACCGGGTCTGCGTTTGGCAACAAAATGCGTTGGCCGGATTCTAGGATCACATCCCAACGACGTTCGCCCATACGAACAACGCCCCGCATACGCGGCAGCAACGGTCCAGCGACCCGATAAATCTCAAGGCCTTCGCTTAAGAAATCGCGCGCGCCATCGCCTGTAATAAGGGGCAAGTCCGAACGATCCGCACGTGCGACGATCGCTTGAATAAGAACGCCCTCGACATCAATCAGTTTCAACCCATCAGGTCCGCGAAACACTGCTACCGGTTGGCGTTGAGTCACACCGACCTGCAAAATCCCACCGGGGCGCACACGCAAGGTTGCATCCGCCACAGCGGGCAAAGCGGCAACCGTCTGACGCATCTCTTCGAGGTCGAGGTCAAAGCTCGACACAGGGAATTCTACTGGCAGAACCGTACGCACATCCGCGCTTAGGGTTTCGTCAGCGCCATCCACAGCCATGACCTTTACCATGAACTCATCGCGCTGTTGGATCTGCGTCTTCATGTCGTTGTAGGCGTCAGCCACCATTTGGCGGTTCGCTTCTCGTGCGCCCCAACCGGCAACCAGACCACAAACTACAAGCGCCGGAAGCCCAACCTTGACTAACTTGCGGAAACCCGGCGTCAACATCAAACGCTGGTAGCGGTAGCCCCAACGCGACGGCGCCGGATCACGGCGCGGCTGGTCCGGGCGAGATGCCTTTAACGATCGCATGACGCGTCCTCCACCATCCAAGTCATCAAGGCAGGAAAACTGATGCCGCAATGGGCCGCCTGTTCGGGGGCAAGCGACGTTGGCGTCATACCGGGCTGCGTGTTTGTCTCCAACAAAATCAAGCCATCCAAGCCACGGGTTTCATCCCAGCGGAAATCTGTGCGGCTTAACCCACGGCATCCCAGTGCATCATGGGCACGTTGGGCGTAGTCCATACAGGCGTCGAAAATCTCGGACGGAATATCAGCTGGCAGGACGTGTTTTGATCCGCCGTCACCGTATTTTGCTTCGTAGTCGTACCAGCCATCGACGATAATATCCGTCACGGTCAAGGCGCGATCAGACATCACAGCCGTCGTCAGCTCGCGGCCTGGCGCGTAGGCTTCGACCATCATGACGTCAGGCAATTCAGGTGCAATCTTTGGTGTGCCGTTTGCGGCTTCGTGGACGAGGTAAATGCCAACGCTGGACCCCTCATCAAACGGTTTCACCACATAAGGCGGCGCCATCACGTGATCCGCTTCGATCTGTGCTTTGGTCGCCAAAACGCTATCCACAAACGGCAGCCCTGCCGCGCGGTAAATATCTTTGGTCTTTTGTTTATCCATGGACATAGCAGAGGCCAGAACCCCGGAATGCGTATACGGCAGGCGCAGCCATTCCAGCACGCCTTGCACAACGCCATCTTCGCACCAACGACCGTGCAACGCATTAAACACGACATCAGGCTTGGCGGATTTCAGCTGCTCGACAAGATCAGCGCCCGCATCAATCTCGACCACGTCGAAACCTGCGACCTGCAAAGCAGCCGCACATTCTTTACCCGAACTAAGAGAGACCTCTCGTTCAGCCGAAGGGCCGCCCAATAGCACAGCCACTGTTTTGGGTGTCCTGCTCGACACACTACCGCCTTTTCGCAAGCCTTTTTGGCCTGTCTTTTGCTTACTTTACCGTCTTTTTTAGCGCCCCCGCCTATGGGACGATGATCCATTATAGGGGATCAGTCTTTCGGGGCCGGTTCACCGACCCTCATGATTTCCCATACTAGCGTTAATCCACTGGTTTCGTAAACCTTTTTTCGGACATCTTCGCCAAGTCCTTCAAGGTCCGCCGCAGTGGCACCGCCCGCGTTGGTTAGAAAGTTAGAATGCATGGTGTTCATGACAGCACCACCACGGGTCGCGCCGCGCATTCCAGCGTCATCAATGACCTTCCACGCCTTCAAATCCATCGCATCATCCGCCGCGCCTGTGCTGGAAAATCCAGCCGGATTGCGGAATGTGCTGCCTGCAGTGCGGTCTTTGGTCGGTTGCGTTTCATCGCGCTTGGTGAGCTGCGCCGCCATACGGTCCTCAAGCACAGCGGCATCCTCGCGCGGGGCTTTCAGTGTGGCGGATACAATCACCGCGCCATCTGGCAGCGATGATGAGCGATATTGCAGATCAAGCTCGGCGGCTGAGAGGGTTTGCACCGTGCCATCGCGCAAGATCACGCGAACACCTTGCAGCACATCCGCAACGTAATCGCCGTAACAACCCGCATTCATACGCACAGCGCCACCAATGGATCCGGGGATCGTGCGCAGGAATGTCAGGTTTAACCCTTCGCTCGCGGCCTTCCGGGCGACATGGGCATCCAGCGCGGCGGCCCCTGCCCGCACAACATCACCGTCAAATTCAATCCCGTTGAAACCGCGCCCGAGGCGAATAACGACACCGCGCACGCCACCGTCACGGACAATCAGGTTGGACCCGACACCCATTGGAAATACCGGAACCTCAGAAGGAAGCGCCGCCAAAAACGCGCTTAGGTCGTCTTCGTCAGCGGGTTGGAACAATACATCTGCAGGCCCGCCCACACGCATCCACGTCAGGCTGGAAAGGTCTCGGTTCGGGGTCAAAACCCCACGCGCATCGGGTAAATCAGTCAACATCATGGGGCCCGTTTAACGCGACACACCAGCTCTGCCAAGTCACCCGTTTGCGCGGCTGAACACCTGACGCACCCAACGGGTCAAATAAATGACAGGCCAGCGCAGCACGCTGCAGGCAGCAACCAAAAACAACAGACCGATCCAAGGCCCGTTTGAATAGGTGATATACCCCAACAAAGGGATGCCAATCCCGATCAACACATAGGCGCGCCGCCAATGGTTGTCTTTGCTCGGCAACAAAGCCAGCACATTGGCCGTTATCAGCCACAAAAACCCTAATCCAACTGCCATCACTTCGGTAACTCCGGTCTTAGCCCACGCGCACGCGCAAACAGATATTTAAGCGGATTACGAAACATCGACACAAACGCTGCAAGTGCCGCAAAGCTCCACCCCCAGCCGAAATCAAACCCAAGCCATACAATCAGAACGGGGGCCATAATTAACAACATCACCCCGGGCACATACTGCCGTCGCATCGGCAACAACGCGGTTCCAGTTGCCGCAAAAACCCACGCAACAGCTATAGCAATAGACCAACTCATGCCGATCGACCTTCCGCCTTTGCCTTTGTTTCAAAAATACCTCGGGGAGCGCGAGGGGCTGGCCCCTCGCCGGATCGGATTGGCGCAGCCAATTCGATCCCCATCATGCCAATCCCGCAAATACCAAACGACGAATAGGGCGCGCAAACATCAAACCGCCCCCCATTGCACCCAGTGCCAACGTCGCCTCGCCCGGATTATGCTGCATATGAACCAGCAACATCCCGACAAAGGCGATCATGAACGCCCATAACAGGCGGCGAAGCCATTTGATCATAGGCAGAACGGAAACGACGACAATCGCCCCAAGGATCAGCCATTCATAAGTCACGCCTTAAGCTTCTCAGGCAAAGCATTGGCCCATGTAGAAATAGAACCCGCTCCAAGGCAAACGACCATATCGCCCGACTTGGCTTGCTCTTTGACCAACCGGACGAGATCATCTTCGTCGGTGATCGCCCGGGCGTGACGGTGGCCCGCGCGGATCAATCCAGCGACAAGATCATCGCGTGTTGCGCCTTCAATCACCTCTTCACCGGCGGCGAAGACTTCGGAAATTGCGACAACATCTGCGTCATTAAAGCAGGCACAATAATCGTCAAAATGGTGATGGACACGGGTATAGCGGTGCGGTTGGTGCACGGCGATGATGCGCCCGTCACAGGCTTGGCGCGCGGCTTTTAGCACTGCGGTAATCTCGGTCGGGTGGTGGCCATAGTCATCGATAATGGTCACCCCATCGACTTCGCCCACGCGCGTAAAGCGACGATTCACGCCGCCAAAGCTTGCCAATGCAGCGCGAATTTCTTCGCGTTTCATTCCAAGGTGGCGCGCAACGGCAATGGCCGACAAGGCATTGGACACGTTGTGATCACCGGGCATTGGCAAGGCACAGTCTTCAATTACCAAGTCTTCGTTCTGCAAAACCACGTCGAAATGCGCGACACCGTTCTTATACGTCAGGTTCGTCGCTCGAACATCAGCCTGCGCGTTAAACCCATACGTCACCACACGGCGATCAGTGATTTTACCAACCAAGGCCTGAACATCACTGTCATCGGTGCAGCAGACAGCCAAGCCGTAGAATGGAATGTTGGACACAAAATCATAGAAACCGCGGTGCAGGTTTTCTTCCGTGCCCCAGTGTTCCATGTGCTCAGGGTCGATATTGGTCACGATTGCGATGGTTGCGGGCAAGCGGTTGAATGTGCCGTCGGACTCGTCTGCCTCTACGACCATCCATTCGCCATCGCCCACACGGGCGTTGGATCCATAAGCGTGAATGATGCCGCCGTTCACGACAGTCGGGTTGAAATTGCCACCATCCAGCAGGGCTGCGACCATCGTCGTGGTGGTCGTTTTTCCGTGCGTCCCCGCGACGGCGATGTTGGATTTCAAACGCATCAGTTCGGCCAGCATTTCAGCACGGCGAACAATCGGAAGACCACGTCGACGAGCTTCGTCCAGTTCTGGGTTGCCCGGTTTGATTGCGCTTGAGATCACTACAACCTCTGCGTCGGCGATGTTCTCGGCTGACTGGCCGACAAACACGAAAGCGCCAAGTTTCTTAAGCCGTTTCGTGATCGGGGTTTCCTTAAGGTCGGACCCCTGCACGATATACCCATGGGACAACAAAACCTCGGCAATACCGGACATGCCAATGCCACCAATCCCAACAAAATGGATCGGACCTACGTCGAGTGGGAGTTTCGTTGCTGAGTTCATGATGGGATTTCCGTCCATACTGCTTCTTACTTTTTTACGGTGCTGGTGTGGCCAATTCCAGCGTCATATCCACGAGTGTTTGTGTCGCATCAGGCTTGCCGCAGCTTAGGGCTGCTTGTGACATTCGAAGGGCCAGAGTTGGATCGGCCAAAATGGTTGCGATCTGGTCTGACAGGCTGTCCACATGCAGATCAGCCTCCGTGACCATCACAGATGCGCCTGCCTCTACCAACTGTTTGGCGTTGGCGGTTTGGTGGTCGGACGCGGCTGCGGCGTAGGGCACCAAAACGGACGGGCGACCGATGATACTTAGATCGGCAATTGATGACGCCCCTGCCCGTGTCACGACCAACTGTGCTTCGCTCATGCGCGTCGGCACGTCGTTGAAGAAAGTCTGAACGTCCGCGGGGATGCCTTCGTCCGCATAGTATTGCGCCACGCGCGCGAGGTCTTCTTCGCGCGCCTGATGAGACACCCGAATGTTACGGCGAATTCCGCTTGGCAACGCGCTGATCGCAGGTGGAACTACATCAGACAAAATGCGTGCACCTTGGCTTCCGCCCATCACAAGGATCGACATCGGATAGTCCCCCGGTGCGATATAACCAGCCCCTGCCCGTTCCAAAATTGCACCGCGCACGGGGTTGCCGACGGGCACACCGTCCACACCGTCTGGCAAGGTTGTCGGCCACGTGCCGCAAGCAACTTTGTTCACGCGCTTTGAGAAAATCTTGTTCACGCGCCCCAGCACGCCGTTTTGTTCATGGATCATTGTGGGCTTACGCAGCACCCACGCCGCCGACATTGCGGGAATAGTTGGATAGCCACCAAAGCCGACAACAACACGCGGCTTATCGCGCAGCATCTTTACGACAGCAGACGCAACACCGCCAATAATGCGAAATGGGACCAGTGCCTTGGCCGCAATACCGCCGCGCGCAAAAGTGGCAGACCCGACTTGTTCGATTTCAACAGCATGGGGGAAGCCACTGGTATAGCGCGCGCCACGGGCATCCGTGGACAGTTTTACCCGCCAGCCGCGTTCCAGCATGGCTTCAGCCAATGCTTGCGCGGGGAACATATGTCCGCCCGTGCCGCCCGCTGCGATAATCAATAGTGGATCGGCCATTAGCGTCCTCGTCTCAGTAGAATGTCACCGATCTGGCCCTGTGGCCGTGTCCGTGTGAACGCCAACAGCATACCGACGGCGATGGCCGATGCGATTACGGACGACCCGCCGTAGCTGACGAAAGGCAATGTCATGCCTTTGGCTGGCAGTAAACGGACTGCAACTCCCATGTTGATCATCGCTTGTACGCCAACGATGCAGGCCAACCCGCACCCAGCCAAACGAATGAACGGATCGCGTTCTTTCATCAAACGCATCAGTGAGCGCACAACAATCGTCGCATAAAGAAAGATAATCGCGAGCACGCAAATCAGCCCGTATTCTTCGGCCGCAACCGCGATGATAAAATCTGTATGTGCATCAGGCAGGGACCATTTGACCTGCCCTTCTCCAACACCAACTCCAAAGAACCCGCCCTCGCGGATGGCATTGGTGGCATAGCCAAGCTGTGTTGTCGGGTCGACATCAGGGTTCAAGAACCCATCAATGCGTCGCGCAAAGTGTTCGGAATTAGAATAGGCAACTGTGCCGCCGAAAACCACGATACCGGCAATCCCGACCAGCAAAACAATCGGCGCGCCTGCAATGAAATACATCACGCCCCAGCCAAACAAGATCAACGCGGATTGGCCAAAGTCAGGCTGCATGGCCAACATCAACACGATCACAACGGTCAGAATTAACGAATAGGTTTTCCCCGGAGGTCCACCGATTTCCTTGCTCGCGGCCATAAACCATGCGGCAACAACAATAAATCCAGGCTTCAGGAACTCGGATGGCTGAACAGACGCAAATCCAAGCGAATACCAGCGCGTCGCGCCTTTACCAAAGTCTGTGCCGAAAAAAGGCAAACCAGCAAGCGCAATAAACGCCCCCAAAAACCCAAGAACGGCCAAACGCCGCACCAAAGTCGGGGACATCATCGACGTGACAAACATGACAACAATCGCCATCGCTCCAAAGAACGCCTGACGTTGTACATAGTGGAAAGGTTCAAACCCGTTTTTAGCAGCCAAGGGCGGCGACGCGGCCAACCCAAGCAACAGGCCAATGCCAAACAACGCCAAAATGCACGACAACGTCCATTTATCAACGGTCCGCCACCAACGTGGAAGAACCGGATCGCCCGATTGCACGGGGATCGCTCCGAAAACCATCTCTGTCATGGTTACTACCTACTGCCTCTGTTCGCCCGTTTTCCGGGTCTGTTTCAATCTGTAACCCTAAAACGTTCACGATTCCAGTGAAATGAGGGGAATTTTGTCCACCCTTGCGTTGCTCGTGATTTCAAGGCACCTGAGAGCCATGCAAGTAAACACCCTTATTCTTGGCGCGGGCGCCGCTGGATTGCACTGTGCCGCACACGCGGGGCCACAAACTTTGGTAATCGATCACGCAAAGGCGGCAGGTGAAAAGATCCGTATTTCCGGTGGTGGGCGATGCAACTTCACCAATCTTGGCACCACCCACGCCAATTTCATCAGCCAGAACCCGCATTTCGCGAAATCAGCGTTGGCGCGCTATACGCAATGGGATTTCATTGAGCTTGTGGATCGCCACGGCATCGCATGGCACGAAAAGACGCTGGGCCAGTTGTTTTGTGACGACAGCGCCAAAGACATCATCGCGATGCTGCTGGCCGAAATGGCACCGAATGCGAAACTCTGGCTGAATACGACCATTGGCAATATCCGCCACGACGGTAAGGTTTTCCACGTCGCCCTGAAACGCAAAGGAGAGGTTCATACCGTTCAGGCAAAGTCCCTCGTCGTGGCCACCGGTGGGAAATCCATCCCGAAGATGGGGGCTACGGGGATCGCCTATGATATTGCAACCCAGTTCGGGCTAAGCATGAGCGAGACCCGCGCGGCGCTTGTCCCTTTCACCTTTTCGGATGAAAAATTCAAACCCCTCGCCGGTGTGGCGGCCCCCGCCCGCGTGATCACGACCGACGGAACCAGTTTTGACGAGGCTCTGCTGTTCACCCATCGCGGCCTGTCCGGCCCCGCCGTATTGCAAGCCTCAAGCTATTGGCGCGAAGGCGAAGACATCACCGTGGCCCTGTCACCGGACATTGATCTTGCGACCGCGTTGAAAACGGACCGCACGCAGGAAGGTCGCAAAGCGTTGAGCACAACGTTGGCGAAATACCTCCCCTCCCGACTGATCGATTTCCTTTCGGCCGACCTCACCCTGAGCGGCAATACGGGGGATTTGTCGGACGCCCGCATAGATGAGCTGACGGCAGCTTTGCGCAACTGGTCCCTGAAACCCTCAGGCACGGAAGGTTACCGCACCGCCGAGGTCACATTGGGCGGCGTGGACACGAACGGGCTTTCGTCCAAAACCATGGAAGCCAAAGCGCATCCCAACCTGTATTTCATTGGCGAAGCCGTGGACGTTACGGGCTGGCTTGGTGGCTATAATTTCCAGTGGGCATGGTCATCGGGCTATGCTGCGGGCACTGCGATTGCACAGAACTCGTAACACTAAGCACACCAATGTGACTTCTCGTTGGCTTGCTTTTGGGCCTGTCCCCTCCTTTATCAGTTCAAGACCACAGGCTGAGAATGGAAACACGAAATGCCCAAAGCAACTTTGCACCGTATGGACCTGCCCAACTACACATGCGGTTACGGCACCGCTGCACGCGACCTATTGCGCGACAACGGGTTCGAAATAGAAGAACACATCCTTCGTACGCGCCGCGAAACGGACGATTTTAAAGACAAACACCGCGTCGCCACGACGCCACTGATCATAATCGATGGCGTAAAAGTCGGCGGGTATACCGAGCTTAAGAAACACCTAAAGGCGCAAAAATCCAAGCCGCGGCAGATATGGAAACGGCGAACCGCCTAGAGCGATTTGGCGACCTGTTCTGCGAAATCATCGCCACGTGTCTCAAAGCTATTGTACTGATCAAACGATGCCGCAGCAGGCGCCAACAGAACGGTCTCGCCCGTCTGCGCCTCTGCTGCGGCCTTTGCCACAGCCGTCGCCATATCGCCGCAGACTTCTACATCGAGACCCTTAAGCTTCATGGCAAAGGCCCCAGCCTCCCGCCCAATCACATAGGCTTTCACGACAGTCGGCGCAGGCAACAGGGCCTCAAGGCCGCCCTCTTTTTCCAAGCCGCCACAGATCCAGCGGATCTTATCAAAAGCCGCCAATGCTTTGGCCGCGGAATCGACGTTGGTGGCTTTGCTGTCATTCACAAACCGCACCCCATCGCGTTCAGCGATCAACTGGCTGCGGTGCGGCAAACCCTTAAAACTGTGCAGAGCTTGTTCAATGACACGCGGCCCGATGCCAAGACTGCGGCAGGCAGCAAAGGCCGCACAGGCGTTCTGGTGATTATGCGCACCGGGCAATCCAGCGATGGCGCGCAGATCAATCGAGGCCACCTGCCGTCCTTTGCGTGTTTCGCTCAGGAACCCTTTGCGGGCAAAAACATTCCAGCCGTCACCGCCAAGCTTTTGACCGGACGACACGCGGATGACGCGATCATCGGTTGGTCCTTCGGACATCTGGTTGGCGATATAAAGGCCCTCGGGCTCATCAATGCCAATCACGGCACGATCAGGACCACCTTCGGAAAACAGGCGACGTTTGGCGGCGAAATAACCCCCATGGCCCGCATGACGATCAAGGTGGTCAGGCGACAGGTTCGTAAACACAGCCACATCTGGCGTCAAAGACCGCGCAAGATCCGTTTGGTAGCTGCTGAGTTCCAAAACGATGACTTCGCCATCATGGGCTTCGTCGATGTCCAAAACCCCGCGTCCGATGTTGCCCGCCAGCTGTGTCGGCCTGCCGGCTTCTTCCAGAATATGATGGATCAGCGCCGAGGTCGTGGACTTGCCATTGCTGCCGGTCACGGCGATGACTTTGGGGATGGTTTCGAAGTTGTCCCACTCGGAGGTCGCGAAACTGCGAAAGAACAGCCCGATGTCATTGTCCACAGGGCAGCCTTCGGCCATGGCGCGCGCGATCGCTGGGTGTGGTTCAGGGTAGAGATGCGGAATGCCGGGGCTGGTGATTAACGAAGCCACGTCCTTATAGGCATTGGGCTTCGTGAGGTCGCGCAGGGTCGCATCCGCATCATCTGCTTTGGTTTGCGCATCTGGGCTATCGTCCCAAACCACCACATCAGCGCCGCCTGCCTGCAAGGCGGCAACAGTGGCCAGCCCTGAGCGGCCAAGACCCAAAACGGCAACGGTCTTGCCAGAATATCCCTGCACTGGAATCATGATTTAGCGCCCTTTTCCAAACTCGCCGCAGAGTGCCGCGCACGGGTGCGCGACGCAAGACAGGTTAACGCTAAAAACCGCATAGAACTAATGTGGTTCCTTTGTTCGACATCAAGGCCACCAAGATCGCGGGCTAGTAGACTCCAAAGGAACCAACAGGAGGTAACCGATGCTAACGATCCACAAAACGACCCTTAACCGTCTCGATATTGAACTGAGCGCCGTTCTGGACGGTGACATGATGGCCCTTGCGCTGGATGATCTGGTCGAGAAATCCAAAGACATCAAAAACGGCGTGATGATGTATAAGATTCCGTCATTTTCCATGCCGACTGGCGGGGCCTTGGTCGCTGAAATGCTGCGCCTGCCCAAGCTGTTTAAAGTGATCCATCACTTTGATGTCTGCGCTGTTGTCACAGACATCGCTTGGGTGCGCACGGCGGCCGAAGTCGAAGGCGCGATCATCCCCGGGCTGACCATCAA
Organism: Octadecabacter sp. B2R22; assembly: GCF_018861045.1. Classification (GTDB taxonomy): domain Bacteria; phylum Pseudomonadota; class Alphaproteobacteria; order Rhodobacterales; family Rhodobacteraceae; genus Octadecabacter. The sequence continues at coordinate 279,612 of NZ_JAHKQJ010000007.1, read as the reverse complement.
AGCCTTTGCGTCTGATCAAGAGGCCGAGGCCGAGGCTTGGCTTTCGCAGCGTGATGTCACGGCCAGGGCCGATCTAGAAGAAGAGGATGACGACGAATGGAACGTCCCCGTTTAGGGGCTTAGCGCACCTTCAACGTGGCCAGACCAATCACCGCGAGGATGAGGGAAATGATCCAGAAACGGATCACGATCTGGGGTTCTGCCCAGCCCTTTTTCTCGTAGTGGTGGTGGATCGGTGCCATCAGGAAGACGCGTTTTCCTGTGCGCTTGAAATATAGCACTTGGATGATGACGGACATAGCTTCGAGAACGAAAAGGCCGCCAACAATCGCCAGAACGATTTCGTGCTTTGTCGCGACAGCGATAGCACCAAGCGCGCCGCCCAAAGCAAGCGACCCAGTGTCGCCCATGAACACCGCCGCAGGTGGCGCATTGTACCACAAGAAACCCAAACCGCCGCCAATGAGGCCCGCTGCGAAGATGGCTAATTCGCCCGTCCCCGGCACATAGTGGAGGCCCAATTCAGTCGTAAAATCGACACGCCCGACGAAGTAGGCAAACACGGCGAATGTGCCCGCGGCGATCATGACTGGCATAATCGCAAGCCCATCAAGCCCGTCGGTCATGTTGACCGCGTTGGCCGCGCCCACGATGACGATCATCGCAAACGGGATAAACAGGAAGCCAAGGTTAATCAGCGTATCTTTGAAAACGGGCAGCGCCAGTTGATAGGCAAGGCCGTCGGGGTGGTATTGTGCGGCCCAATAGGACGCAATGCCTGCAACGATAAACCCGAGAAGCAGGCGCAATTTGCCTGACACACCAGCTGTATTCTGCTTGGAAACCTTGGCGTAATCATCGGCGAACCCGATCAGCGCAAAGGACATTGTGACAAACAGCACCATCCACACAAAAGGGTTATCCCAACGCGCCCAAAGAAGGGTTGAGGTCAGCAATGCCCCCACAATAAGCAAGCCGCCCATCGTGGGTGTGCCAGCTTTGGCGAAATGGGTCTCTGGGCCATCATCACGGATTGGCTGACCTTTGCCTTGGCGTTTGCGCAAAACACGGATCAGGCTCGGCCCAAAAACAAAGCCGAAAATCAGCGCTGTCAGAAAGGCCCCACCGGCACGAAATGTGATGTAGCGAAACAAGTTAAAGACATCGCCACCATCAGAAAGTGCCGTTAGCCAATACAACATATGCGAGAACCCTTTTTGTGCGCTACTATATCATGTCGGTTGCGAGGCAACCGCTAGAGCGTATCGGGATGCCCCAGTTTGCGGATGGCGTCAACGACAAGGCTGACTTTTGATCCTTTTGAGCCCTTCACCAGCACAACATCGCCACTATCCACAAGCTGTGATGCGCGGGCTGACAACTCAGCCGCGGTTTCGGCCCATTCGCCGCGCTGGCCTTCCGGCAAAGCATCGTAAAGGTGACGCATGCGTGGTCCCGCACAATGAACGAGGTGCAGCGCCGGAATGGACGGATCATCAGCAACACCTGAGTGCATCTCCATTTCATTGCTGCCCAGTTCCAGCATGTCGCCCAAGATCGCCACGCGGCGGCCCTTTACGATGCGGCCCACATTGTCACGCGGTGTGTATGACGCGAGAACCTCAAGCGCAGCCGTCAATGATGTCGGGTTCGCGTTAAATGCGTCATCCAATAGCGCCAAGGTTTCGCCTTGGGTCGCCGGATCTATCGTCACGGTTTCAAGGGTTCCGCGTCCCTCGGGCGGTGCCCATTGGCCGAGATCAAGCGCCGCTTGGACTGGATCAGCGCCCATGGCATCGCAAGACGCCAGAATGCCCAGCCCGTTCATCGCAAAATGGCGCCCCGCAGTGGAGAGTTTGAACATCAACGGCCCGTTCGGGGTATTGGCCTGAACCAGCGTCTGACCTTCGGCCAAGGACACATGTTCCAATTCCCACGTGCGCGACATTTGCCCGAACAGCACCTGACGCACTTCGCGTTTGGACGCGTAGTTTTGCAGCACCGCGCTGGTTTCCGTGTCGGCATTCAAAACGGCCACGCCGTTTGAGGTCAGCCCGTCAATAATTGAAGCTTTTTCGCGAGCAATTCCTGTGATGTCGTCAAAGGCTTCGAGGTGTGCGGCGGCGACCGTTGTAATCATTGCTACGTCAGGGCGTGCCATGCGGGCGAGCGGCGCGATCTCACCGGGGTTGGACATGCCGATTTCGATCACAGCAAATTCGGTATTCTTTGGCATCCGTGCCAGCGTCAGCGGCACGCCCCAGTGGTTGTTATAAGACGCCTCAGCGGCATGGGTCCGGCCTTGGCGCGACAGAACAGTGCGGGCCATTTCCTTGGCTGAGGTTTTGCCGACAGATCCCGTAATCGCCAGAACCTTGGCATTGGTGCGCGCCCGCGCCGCCTGCCCGAGTGCTTCGAGCGCCTTTAAGACATCGGCAACAATCAGCAGCGGCGCATCGTCTGGCACGTTGTCAGGGCGATGGGTCACAAGGGCCGCTGCAGCGCCCTTTTCCAACGCCATTTTCACAAAGTCATGGCCATCGCGTTCCGCCTTGAGCGCGACAAACAAATCACCCTGTGCAATCGTACGGGTATCAATAGAAACACCCGACGCGTCCCATTTTACGGCGGGGCTTCCGCCTGTCGCTTTCGCAGCATCTGCCGAGGTCCAAAGGATCATAGCAAATCTCCATCCAAGGCGCCGACTGCGACGCTTGCTTGTTCCACGTCGTCAAAGGGTAGCACATCATCGCCAATGATCTGTCCGCTTTCGTGGCCCTTGCCTGCAATCAAAAGCGCATCACCAGGTCCAAGCGCATCAACACCGCGCAAGATTGCTTCGGCGCGATCACCAACCTCAATCGCATCAGGACAGCCTTCCATGACAGCGGCTCGGATGGTGGCTGGGTCTTCGGAACGCGGGTTATCATCGGTCACAAAGACCACGTCAGCATGTTCCGCAGCAGCGGCCCCCATCAGCGGGCGTTTGGACGCATCGCGGTCGCCCCCCGCCCCCACGATCGCAATCAATTTGCCCATCACATGCGGGCGCATCGCCTTCAGGGCGGTCGCCACCGCATCAGGTGTATGGGCGTAATCCACAAAAACCGACCCGCCGTTTTTGCGGGTCGCTGCATGCTGCATGCGTCCGCGCACGGTGGTCAGGTAGGGCAACGTGTCAAAGGCTTCTTCTGGATCACCACCTGCGGCAATGACCAATCCAGCAGCCAGCAAAACGTTGTCGGCTTGGAACCCGCCGATCAGGTTGAGGCGTGCTTTGTGGCTGCCGCGCTGCCAATCAAACAGGATTTCCTGCCCCGTCGCGTCAAAGCGCTGCGCCGTCAAACGTAAGCGCGCGTCATCTCTGCGACCGACAGTGATCACCTCCAACCCACGGGCTTCGGCGATGCTCACGACCTCAGGCCCTTTTGGGTCATCGATATTGATTACAGCCACGCCATCCTCAGGAAGCAGGCGCGTGAACAGGCCCATTTTGGCGTCAAAATAAGCCTCAAAGGTTTGGTGATAGTCCAGATGGTCTTGGGTGAAGTTGGTGAACCCCGCCGCTGACAGCACAACACCATCCAGACGGCGCTGATCCAACCCGTGGGACGATGCCTCCATCGCGACATGGGTGATGCCGTTCGCTTTGGCTTCGGCCAAAGTGCGGTGCAGCGTGATGGGTTCAGGTGTGGTGTGTTTAAGCGGATGGGTCCATGCGCCCTCAACACCCGTGGTGCCAAGGTTAACCGCAGACAATCCCATTTCGATCCAGATTTGGCGCGCAAATGTGGACACGGACGTTTTACCATTGGTGCCCGTCACGGCCATCATGGTTGCGGGATGCGCCCCGAACCACAGGCTGGCGGTTTGTGCCAAAGCGCCGCGTGGGTCTTCTGCAATGACCAATGCAACATCACTGTCGGCCAGTTCTTTCGCTGCGATTTCCGCACCTTTGGCATCGGTCAAAACGGCCGCCGCCCCCATGCGCAGCGCATATTGAATAAACTCGCCGCCATGCACCGTGCTGCCCGGAAGCGCGAAGAACAACGTGCCTTCACGCACCTCGCGGCTGTCCACAGTCAGGGATGTTATTTCAGGATTGCGCCCACCTTGGGCACGCAGGCCAAGGGCAGATAGCGCCATTGTCTTTGGGGTTGTGTCGTTGCTCATGGCTGCCCTCGTGGTTGGTGGTCCAGCCCACCGATCCTAGTTTGAGGTCAGTGTTACACCTGTTGGCGTGCTGGTTTCAACGTCCGGTCGCATCCCAAGCAAAGGCGCCACGCGGCGGATCATCTCAGCGGCGACGGGAACGGCCGTCCAACCTGCTGTGCGGCGCTCTTCGCCCAAGGCGTCAACTGAGGGCTCATCGAGCGTTACAATCAATACATATTGCGGATCGGACGCAGGAAATACGCTGGCAAAGGTCGCGATTGTGCGATCGTCATAATAGCCGCCAGAGGGGCGCGGTTTGTCGGCTGTACCGGTTTTGCCGCCAACCTCGTAGCCCGCTACATCCCCAAAGGATGCCGTTCCGCGATCCACAACCGCCCGCAACATGTTACGCGCAGCCGCTGAAACGGATTCGCTTACGATCCGTTCACCGTGCTGAGGGCCGTCCTGACGGATCAGGGTTGGTTCTACACGATACCCACCATTCAACAGGCTGGAATACGCCGTCGCAAGGTGCACCGGAGAGGAGCTTAGCCCGTGTCCATAAGAGATTGTCATTGTTGAAATTTCAGACCAGTTGGGCGGAAGCAGAGGGCGGCCTGTCGGGGCCTCGACCATTTCAACCGGCGTGGCCTCAAGGAAACCGAGGGTTTCCAAGAAACTGCGCTGACGTTCAGCACCGATCATCATAGCGATGCGGGCTGTGCCGATGTTGGAGGATTTAACAATCACATCCGTCGCAGTCAGTTCAGCGCCGTAATCATGGAAATCACGGATACGGAAACGGCCCCATTCCAGCGGTCCACGCGTATTGATCATCGTATTGGCATTGATCAAACCAAGTTCCATGCCCTGTGCTGTGGCGAAGATTTTGAACACACTGCCCAGCTCGTAAACACCCTGCACCGCACGGTTAAACAGGGGGCTATCAGACTGATCGCCTGCCCCATCCGCAGCCGTCAGAACACGCGGGCGGTTATTGGGGTCAAAGTCTGGCAGCGACACCATCGAAACAATCTCGCCAGTGTGCACATCCATCAACACAGAGGACGCGCCTTTTGCAGACATCAGCATCATGCCGCCCTGCAACACGCGTTCACTTGCGGCTTGCACAGTTAGATCAATGGACAATTCCAGCGGCGCGCCTTCGTTGGCGGGGTCACGCAGGAAATCATCGAAGTATTTCTCAACACCAGCGACGCCAACAACTTCGGCGCTGTTCACGCCTTCACGGCCATAGGTCGCGCCACCAAGGATGTGCGCGGCAACGGACCCATTCGGGTAAAGGCGCATTTCACGTGGTCCAAACAACAAGCCAGGATCGCCGATGTCGTGCACGGCTTGCATCTGTTCTGGGGAAATTTCACGTCTGATCCAAAGGAAACGGCGCTGGCCTGTGAAGTCCTCAAGCAGTTCTTCGGCATCCAGTTCAGGGAAAATCGCAGCCAGATCAGTCGCCGCCTTTTGTGGATCAATCATGTCAGGAATTTGCGCATAAAGGCTGTGCGTGTCGAGGTTGGTCGCCAAAACACGACCATTTCTATCAATGATATCAGCGCGCTGACCAACAATCGGCGAGCCAGAGGCTTGCGCAGTTGGCTCCTCTGGAACCGAGCCCGCCAATGTTCCCATACGCGCACCAATCACCACAAATGCACAAAAGAACGCGATCCCCATAACCAGAAGACGCCCTTCGGCGCGGGTGCGGTCACGGTCTCGGTCATCCTCATGGCGCAGCCTGATGTTCTCGGCCTCGATTGCATCAGGGTTTTGCCCTTGATCGCGGGCTTTCAAGATACGGGCAAGCGGGCGAAGAGGTGTGCGGATCATTGTGAAGGTTCCACGGGCAATTGAGTATCAAGGAGCGGCGCGTTGTCAGACGAAACGGTCACGGAATTGGCGATGTCAAAGACGATACCTGTCGGATAGGCGATCTGTTCGACCCGCCCAAACGCATCCGGCATCAGCGGCAAAAGACCAAGACGGTCAAAGTTCAGCTCGGCAAGGTCGCGCAGACGGTCGGGACGGTTCAAATAGGCCCATTCGGCCTCAAGAATATTCAAACGTTCATGCGCCGCACCAATCTGGCGGTGCAAACTGCGCACATCTTTCAATGAGGCCTGCGTTTCATAGTTCTCGTGATAGGCCCAATAGCCCAGCCCAATGACAATCATTGCCGACAAAATGTAAAAAATAGAACGCATTACCTGTGGCCTTTCAGCTGCGGCATACCGAGTTTATTGCGATCGACCGGCCCTGCTGGGGCATCGGTGCGACGTGCAACACGCAGCTTTGCAGAGCGCGCGCGCGGGTTTTGCTCCAGTTCGGCCTCATCAGGGCCAACGGCTTTTTTGGTGAGTATATCGAACGCTGGTTTTACGGCTTCGATTGCAGGGGCATAGCGATTGGCGTTTCCGGTGCCGCCGCCACGTTGCTGCAAGAACCGTTTGACCATGCGATCCTCAACGGAATGGAACGTCACAACCGCAAGATGCCCACCAGGTTTCAGCGCGCGTTCTGCGGCTTCTAGCCCTTCGGCAAGTTGACCGTATTCGTCGTTCACAGCGATGCGGATCGCCTGAAAGCTTCGCGTTGCTGGATGGCTTTGCCCTGGTTTGGAGCGCGGCAAGCAGCTCTCAATCAGCTTCGCGAGGCGGAGCGTGGTGGTAATAGGTTCACGATCACGTTCTGCGACGATTTTACGGGCAATACGCCGCGACGCACGTTCTTCCCCATACGTAAATAGAATGTCAGCAAGATCGGTTTCGCTTGCTTCATTGATAATGTCAGCTGCACTTTGTCCCTCCTGTCCCATCCGCATATCCAGCGGACCGTCCCTCATGAATGAAAAACCACGCTCCGCTTGATCAAGCTGCATGGACGAAACCCCAAGGTCGAGAACGACCCCGTCTAAATTGGATGCAATCGCATCAAGATTGGAAAATGTATCTTCTACAAGCTCAATTCGCGGGTCATCGACCGCCCATTGTGCGTTTTTGAAAACATCAGGATCACGATCAACGCCGATAATCTTCGTGGCACCTGCGTCCAGCAGTTGCTTGGAATAACCGCCAGCACCAAATGTGCCATCAAGCCACGTGCCCTGAACAGGCGAACAGGCCGCAACGAGCGGCCCGATCAATACGGGAATATGTGGGGGAGAGGCGGCAGCTTTCTCCATCTATTCAGACCCTGGCGGGTAGATCAGGGAAAGCGGATCGAAATCACCGTCGAATTCTTCTTCCATCGCGGCAGCTTCGGCAGCCTCGGCTTCGGCGTAGGTCTCGGCATTCCAGATTTCAAAGAAGTCGCCCATGGCAACCATCGTGGCCTCGCCTGTCAGACCAATCTGCTGGCGAAGGCGCTGGGGCAAAACGATGCGCCCATCTTTATCAACTTCGGTGTCCCATGACTTACCAAGGATCATCCGGCTTGCGCGCTTGCGGGCCTCAGAGCCACGCGGCAAGGCCTTGATGCCCTCTTCAATCTCTTCCATCGCCTCAATCGTATAGGCGTGGATTGAATCTTTCAGGTGAGTGCCGTGCAAGACGACCATACGCGGGAGAGGATTTTCGGGGCATCGCGGATCGCCATCTGCAAGCACAGAACGAAAATCGGCGGGGATCGACATGCGCCCCTTTCCGTCAACCTTTTGGTTGAATTCGCCTCTGAAACTCAGACCCACTGTCCCGCGGCTCCCTCACTCGTCCCCCGATAAAAACTTGGTTTAGAACGGAAAACGGCGGATTGATCTGCTGCCACTGATCAATCCGCCGCCCTCGTCCCGCTTTGCGGGCTGTCCAGCTGCGCGCGCCACCTGGGGGGATGTCTGCTCGCTCGCGCGCCGGATCTCTTCGTTCAAGAATTTGGGTGCCTGTATGAAACCTGACCTAAGTTTTCTTAGTGTCGGTGGGGTCGTTTGGTGCCCCGTATTGTCTGCCCGTCTTCTTGTCATCATGTATGCACGGGAATTCATGGTCCGCCAAGTACTTTCTGGGACTTCATGGTACTAGATGGTGTTTTCAGGGTCCATTGAACACAAGACTTTGTGCCGAAACCACCGAGATTGAGCAAAATGCTGTTAGTGAAACCCAAGCAGGCACAAGATGTAGTCACTCAAGCCGCGTTAAAAAAAGTTCCAGACTTTCCCAGAATTTTTGCCGAATCCCCCAAAAACCACCATACGAGGGGCAAGAATCTTGCTCTAGACACGATTCCACGGCGTGAATCCGTCCGATTTAGTAAACTTGATTCGGATTGGCGGTTAAGTGCCATGGTTTCCCAAGAATGCGAAACCGCCCTCCCCGTCAGAGTGTCTTCCACATGATGTGCGCATCAACGAAGCCAAGCTTCGGATGATCAAAGACAGACGGCAACGTGCCGACGATGTCGAACCCCAATTTTTGCCAAAGCGCCACAGCGCCGACATTGGACGCCAGCACAAGATTGAACTGCATTGCGCGGTAGCCGAGATCTTTGGCCTGATGAAGGGAATGGGTACACATCGCACGCGCGATGCCCCTGCCCTGAGCCGCTGCTGCTGTAACGTAGCCGCAGTTGCAGACATGGCGCGCGCCGCCCGCGTGGTTGGTCTTTATATAGTAGGTGCCCAAAACCTTGCCGTCGTCCGCAACAAAGGTAGCGGCGGGCGCGTCCATCCAGATTGCCTTTGCGGCGCCCTCGGATATGTCGCGATCCACCGCATAGGTTTCGCCCGCGCGAAACACAGGTTCCAGAATGGCCCAGATAGCGGGCCAATCGGCATCTGTGGCGCGGCGTATCAACTCATGCCACCATCAATCAGACGTTTAGCGAGTACCGCGTAGGCCTGCGCCATATCGCTGTCGCCCGCCGCGATTGGTGTACCCGCATCACCAGCCAACCGTGTATCCAGATCAATCGGCAGTGAACCAAGGAACGGCACATCAATCGCGTCTGCTTCTTTGGCAACGCCACCATGGCCGAATAGATGTGCCTCGTGGCCGCAGCTGGGACATATATATGTAGACATGTTTTCGATCAGCCCCAGCACAGGGGTTTTAAGCGTGTTAAACATGTCGAGCGCCTTACGCGCATCAAGCAAAGCCACATCCTGCGGTGTCGAAACAACGATAGCCCCCGTCAATGCGGTTTTCTGGCAAAGCGTCAACTGCACATCACCGGTACCGGGCGGCAGATCGACCAACAGGACATCCAGTTCACCCCATTCAACCTGCGTCAGCATCTGTTGCAACGCACCCATCAACATAGGACCACGCCAGACAACGGCCTTTGCGGGGTCAACCATAAGACCAATGGACATCATCGTGACGCCGTGCGCTTGCAGGGGAATGATGGTTTTGCCGTCAGGGGATGCAGGGCGTTTGCTGACCCCCATCATGCGCGGCTGGCTTGGCCCGTAGATATCGGCATCCAACAGGCCAACTTTGCGCCCCTGCTTGGCCAAAGCGACCGCAAGGTTGCTGGAGACAGTTGATTTACCCACCCCGCCTTTACCGGACCCAATGGCAATGATCCGTTTCACACCTGGCACACCTTCTGGTCCGGCTTGTGGCGTCGGATGACGACCAATGGTCAGATTCGGCGGCGTCTTATCCGCAGGTGGTGGCGGCTGGTTTGACGTACCAGCGTTCGTTGGCGCTGTCAGCACAACGGATGCAGAAGACACGCCATCCATTTTTGAAACGATCATTTCCGCCGCTTGGCGGATGGGTTCCATACGGCCAGCCGTAGCCGCGTCTGGCGCTTCGATTACGAAACGGACCGAGTCGCCCTGTACCTGCAAGGCACGGATCATGTCGCGGGACACCAAATCACCGCCGTCAGGCAAACCAATCGTCTTAAGGGCCGCCAGAATAGTTTCATTATTTTGCGTCATGGATTCACCTGCCTGAGTTCAGTGGATACTTAAACTGCCTGACGTCAGGACAACAACGATGAAGTTTTGTGCAATTTTAAGGGTGACCCTACGTCCGATCCCTTAGATGGCGCTAAACGCAACAGTTTCAAGACATTAACCATGCAGTTTCTGCATAGCGGCATTGAGCATCGGGGGGATTGTGCACCTGCAGCAATTGCCTATTTTCAATCAGGAAGGCGCAATACGGCGCTAGAGCAGAAAGCCCCGGAGTTCGGGGCCGACTTAGAAAAGAGACTAAAGATGGCACACGCTACTGACACAAATTTTTCCGCTGGTAACGCACAAGCAGTTTCCAACGCCCGCACATTCGCTTCTGGCTTGGTCCAGTCCATCCGCACAAAGATGGAACAGCGCCGCGTATATAACTCCACACTGGCTGAGCTTCAGTCTTTGACAACTCGCGAGTTGAACGACCTTGGCCTGCACAAGAGCCAGTTGAACACAATCGCTCGTGAGGCTGCTTACGGCGAAGCATAAGAAATACCGGAATCGATGCGGCTTTACCTCCCTTTAGACGCATCGTGATCGCACCTAACCCCGCTTCTCCTCCCTAGGGGTCGGGTGCACAGATCAAGACACGGCGGTGTCTTCCTCCTCCCTGACACCGCCGTTCTTGATCTCAAAGAATACAAGGATCGGGGCTTTTCTTCCTCCCAGAAGCCGCCCTGTGATCGCGCTCTAACCGTCCTCCCACGGGGAAAGCGCATAGATCAAGACGCGGCGATGTCTTTCCTCCTCCCTGACATCGCCGCACTTGATCAAGCTAGACTGGGCCGCCTGTCCTCCCACAGGCTGACCCACCACAAAGGCGATGAAATCCTCCTCCCAGGGTTTCGTCGCTTTTTTGTTTTCGGCAACTTACTGTTGTGAGCGTCAAGCGCGGGTGTCTTTGGGCGACCCCATGACCATATGGCTTGTGATAGATCGGACATGGGGAACTGTGCCCAATTTATCCGTATGGAACGTCTTGTAGGAAGGCAGGTCTGCCACCTCGACCCGTAGCAAATATTCAAAGGCTCCGGCGATGTTGTGGCATTCGGTCACCTCATCGAAACGCGCCATCGCAACCTCAAAACCCTCTTGCGCGGCCTTGGAATGCTCAGCAAGGCCAACAGCCACATAGACCACGTAGGCTTTGCCAGTTTGTGCAGGATCCAGTTGGGCGCGATAGCCCGTAATCACTCCACGACGTTCGAGATCATGAACACGTCGCAGACAGGCAGACGGCGACAGCCCCACCTTGTCTGCCAAGGCCAAGTTGCTGATCCGCCCATCGATGCGAAGCGCGCGCAATATCTGAGCATTTATCGGGTCAATATCCATCATATATTGTGAACTTAAGGAGTTTCGTCACAACTATGCAATTACATTGCGTCATCCTTCGCATAAAATCGCAGTATGTCATTTGAAACCTTTATTGCCCTCATCAGTTTTGCATTCGTCGGAACCGTTACGCCGGGGCCGAACAACGCGATGCTGGTCGCGTCGGGCGCAAATTTCGGGTTGCGGCGGACGCTGCCGCATATGTTCGGGATCACCATAGGGTTCCCAACAATGATCGCGCTTGTTGGTCTTGGGTTGATGCAAGTTTTCGATGCATTTCCGGTTGTCGATCAAACACTTAAGGTCGTTTCAGTCGCCTATTTGCTGTGGTTGGCCTATAAGATTGGCACTGCAGCGCCAAAACTTCCGGATGCGCCCCAGACCGGAGGGCGTCCAATCACATTTTTGCAGGCCGCCGCCTTCCAATGGGTCAACCCCAAAGCATGGTCCATGGCCGTTTATGCGATCACCCGATTTGCGACGGATGCGGACGGCACGCGATCACTGTTGGCCGTTGGGATCGTGACGCTGGCCTTTTTCATGGTGAGCTTCCCCTCGATAACCATTTGGACAGTTCTCGGCCAACAAATGCGGCGGTTCTTGACGTCACCGGCGCGCCTGCGGGCTTTCAATTGGACCATGGCCGCCCTGCTGATCGCCACGCTGATCCCATTGGTTTTCCCAAACCTGTTTACGTCTGCAACCTAGCGGCCATGCCAAACAGGTTAGGCGTTACAAAAGACACTCGAGCGGTCGCATAACCGGAGGCGGAATATGCTCCATCATAGCCTGTGCCTCTTTCATCCGCAGCACTGGGCGCGCGGCCTTCATGCCGTGCAGATCGACCATGGACAGCACATCAGGGAAAAGCGCCCCTGCTTCTGCCGTCGCGTCGTCACTGGGTGCGCGCAAAACGTTCATCGACATTTCACCCAAAAGCAGGCTTTCGCAGGCGACGTCCTCGGCGAGCACGATTTCATGACGATCAAATAGCAAGTGCACATAGGTCACCCGATCAACAGGCGTTTGCGTCACCCCGGGTTGCCCAACAAAGGCGCGCGCCGGCAACAGCACCTCGTCATGGCCAAACATAAGTTCCGCCTTCCAAGACTGCGTTAAAATTCTGTGTTGGGGTGAAACGCAAAGTGGCAGGGCGTTTCCCAGTGCTTCGGGTTCAAACACCACAGGGGCCATAGCATAGCGCCCGCTGATCTTGCGCTGCCCTATCCAGCGCAGTGGTTGCGGCCCATGATCCAGCGTCAAAACGAGGTCGCCCGCCTTCAGGTGCTCAACCCGTGTGATGCCACCGGGGGTCGCGATGTGGGTTCCCTTCACGAAACAGACATATTGATACTGTTCGGCCGCATTCTGGTCGGTTGTGTAGAACCCCGGGGATTCCCCGCCCGAGAAATTGTCGAAATACCAGTCTTCAAGATCGATCCCGGGGGACCAGACAAGGTGAACAGGGTCGCCGTCTTCATCCGTGCCCTCGAAAACGACCGCATGGCCATCTTGCCCCTCATAGCTAATAGGGTCGGAGCGAATGACGGAAAACTGGATCGGGTCTTGCCCGCCGCCCATGCCTGTCCAGCTGATTTCATAGGTATCGCCGACAGAAAAGACAGTTGGGCTATCGTCCCCGTCATACGAGCTAATCGTCAGGTTTTTCGTCGCCGTCGGCGGATAATCAAACGTGCTGATTCCGGCACCGCTGTTAACGTTGTCACCCGTGCTGGCAGCGAACTCATTGTCCGATGCGTATATTGTATAAGCCATTTTCCCACCTCATTCCACAGAGCGAGGGTTAAGGCAGGGCAATGAAGACGCGCTAAACGGCGGGCCTTAATCTATTGAAAGCTTGAGCTAATATTTCGAACGACTTGTCTAAACTTATCAGAATGGCACGTCACTGGCCGCGTCAGCATCAACGACGAATTTCGCCACGACCTTTTTCTCACCCGCTTTGTCGAACTGGATGACAAGCTTGTCACCTTCGATCTCCATCACTTCGCCGTAGCCGAATTTTTGATGGAACACCCGATCACCCGTGGTGAACGAACTGGTCGCGGCCATATCGATCACCATGTTGCGGCTCTCTTTGGGTTGGCTGACGGGGCGTTGTTGGCTGCGTTGTTGCAGGCGGCGCCAACCGGGGGAGTTGTAGACATCCGCACTGGCGACGCGCTCGTGCAGGTTCGAGTGCATGCCGTCGCTGGCGGGGTTGGCTTGGGCGGACATACCGCCCATCCCTGCGGCACCATAACCACCGCCATAAAGGCCGGGCGGTGTGAGCACTTCGACATGTTCTTCTGGCAGCTCGTCAATGAAACGGCTCGGCAATTGGCTTTGCCATTGACCGTAAACGCGGCGGTTGGCGGTGAACGAAATCGTGCACCATTCCTCGGCCCGCGTGATGCCGACATAGGCCAAGCGCCGTTCTTCCTCGAGGCCCTTTAGCCCGCTTTCATCCATACTGCGTTGCGACGGGAACAGCCCGTCTTCCCAACCGGGCAGGAACACCGCAGGGTATTCGAGGCCCTTGGCCGCGTGCAGCGTCATGATGGTAACTTTGTCGTCTTCTTCTTCCTGCGCGTTGTCCATGATCAACGACACATGTTCGAGAAACCCTTGCAGGTTTTCAAAATTTTCCAATGCCTTGACGAGTTCTTTCAGGTTTTCCAACCGCCCCGGACCTTCGGGTGTTTTGTCGTTCTGCCAAAAGCCCGTGTAGCCGGATTCATCTAGAATCACTTCGGCCATCTCGACATGCGTATCGGCTTCGTCGTGCAATTGGCGGTGCCAGCGATCCAGCCCCTGCACCAGCTCGCGCAGGGCATTGCCGCCCTTCCCCTTTATCAAGGCCCCTTCGACACAAAGACGCGCGCCCTCAATCAGGTTGACCCCGTTTGCACGGGCGGTTGTCTGGATCGTTTGCACGGCCTTGTCACCCAGCCCGCGTTTAGGAGTATTAACGATGCGTTCAAACGCAAGGTCGTCGTCTTGCGACACCGCCAGCCGGAAATAGGCCATGGCATCGCGGATTTCTAAACGTTCGTAAAAACGCGGACCACCGATGACGCGGTATGGTAAACCGATGGTCAGAAAGCGATCTTCAAAGGCACGCATCTGGTGCGAAGCCCGCACAAGGATCGCCATACCATTCAACGGCAAAGGTGGATTGCCACGGGTGCCGCGTTGCATGGATTCGATTTCCTCACCGATCCAGCGAGCCTCTTCTTCGCCGTCCCAATGACCGATCAGGCGCACTTGATCGCCGTCTTCACCATCGGTGAACAGGGTCTTGCCAAGGCGGCCCTTGTTGGCGTCAATCACGCCCGCCGCGGCACCAAGGATGTGGCCCGTCGAGCGGTAGTTTTGTTCCAGACGCACGACATGGGCGCCGGGAAAGTCTTTTTCGAACCGCAAGATGTTGCCGACTTCTGCACCGCGCCAACCGTAGATGGATTGGTCATCATCCCCGACACAGCAAATGTTTTTGTGGCTTTGCGCCAACAGACGCAGCCAAAGGTACTGGGCGACGTTGGTATCCTGATATTCGTCCACAAGGATATATTTGAACCAGCGTTGATACTGCTGCAGCACGTCTGGATGGGTCTGAAAGATCGTCACCATATGCAAAAGCAGATCACCGAAATCGCAGGCGTTCAGTTCTTTAAGGCGGAGTTGGTAGGCGGCATACAGCTCAATGCCCTTGCCGTCATAGGCACTGCTTTCGGCGACGGGCACTTGGCTCGGCGTCCATGCCTTGTTTTTCCAGCCGTCAATAATTCCCGCCAACATGCGTGCAGGCCAGCGTTTGTCATCAATCTCAGCGGCGCGGACCAGTTGTTTCAGCAGGCGAAGCTGATCATCGGTATCCAGAATAGTGAAACCGGATTTCAGGCCCACCAGTTCCGCGTGGCGACGCAGTTGTTTCACACAGATGGCGTGGAAGGTGCCCAACCATGGCACGCCTTCAACGGCTTGGCCCATCAGAGCACCCACACGATTCTTCATTTCGCGCGCCGCTTTGTTGGTAAACGTCACCGCGAGAATTTCGTTGGGCTGCGCCCTGCCCGTCACCAAGAGATGCGCAATGCGGCAGGTCAGCGCCTTTGTTTTACCGGTTCCGGCACCCGCGAGCATCAAGACAGGTCCATCCAGCGTTTCGACGGCTTCGCGTTGGGCCGGGTTCAGCTCATCCAGATAGGGGGCCGCGCGTGCGCCCATCGCCCGTTGTGAAAGGGATTGCCCGCCTGCTTGTTGCGGGGCTGCTGCGGCCTCAAAGGCGTCTTCGTCGGAATAACTGCTCATGACGGGTAATCTAGCGTTAATGCCCCGCCAAGAAAAGCCCATGTTCGCGCTATGTTCGCAAACACAACTATCGGTTTGAATTTTTCGTCGCCGCAACGCAAAAAGCGGTTAGCGCTAAATACCCAGTATCAACCAGTTTACACTTCGGAAAATATCGATTTTATTGCTGCAAGTGCAAAACAGAGGACCCAATAATGGCCGACTTTAAGAAAATCCTGATCGCAAACCGGGGTGAAATCGCCATCCGCATCATGCGGGCCGCTAACGAAATGGGTAAAAAGACGGTCGCCGTCTATGCCGAAGAAGACAAGCTGGGATTGCATCGTTTCAAAGCGGACGAAGCCTACCGCATCGGCGAGGGATTGGGTCCGGTCGCTGCCTATCTCAGCATTGAAGAAATTATTCGCGTCGCGCTTGAGTGTGGCGCAGATGCGATCCACCCAGGTTATGGCCTGCTGTCAGAGAACCCTGATTTTGTAGACGCATGCGAAGCCAACAACATCAAGTTCATCGGCCCAAAGGCTGAAACAATGCGCATGTTGGGTGACAAAGCCAGCGCGCGCGATGTCGCGGTAGACGCAGGCGTCCCAGTTATTCCGGCAACTGATGTTCTTGGCGATGATATGGCCAAGATCAAAAAGCAGGCGGCCGAAGTTGGCTACCCGTTGATGCTTAAGGCGTCATGGGGTGGCGGTGGTCGCGGTATGCGCGCCATCAATTCCGAGGACGAGCTGGAAGAGAAAGTGCTTGAAGGGCGCCGCGAAGCTGAAGCTGCGTTTGGTAACGGCGCGGGTTTCCTTGAAAAGATGATCGTGCGGGCCCGTCACGTAGAAGTACAAATCCTCGGCGACAGCCACGGCGCGATTTACCACCTGTGGGAACGGGATTGTTCCGTTCAACGCCGCAACCAAAAAGTTATCGAACGCGCCCCTGCCCCGTATCTGTCGGGCACCCAGCGCGAACAGCTGTGTAACTTGGGTAAGAAAATCTGCGAACACGTCAATTACGAATGCGCTGGTACAGTCGAATTCCTGATGGATATGGACAGCGGTGAGTTTTACTTCATTGAGGTAAACCCGCGCGTTCAGGTGGAACACACTGTTACCGAAGAAGTTACCGGCATCGATATCGTACAGGCGCAGATCAAGATTGCCGAAGGCAAATCCTTGGTCGAAGCCACAGGTTGTGCATCCCAGTATGACGTCAAACTGGATGGCCATGCGTTGCAGACCCGTGTCACCACAGAAGACCCAACCAACAACTTTATCCCAGACTATGGCCGCATTGGGACGTACCGTACGGCAACCGGCATGGGCATTCGTTTGGATGGCGGCACGGCCTATAGCGGCGCTGTTATCACCCGTTACTACGACAGCTTGTTGACCAAAGTGACCGCATGGGCGCCGACGCCCGAAGCTGCGATTGCCCGCATGGACCGCGCATTGCGCGAATTCCGCATTCGCGGCGTCAGCACAAACATTGCTTTCGTTGAGAATCTTCTGAAGCACCCGACGTTCCTGAATTACGAATACCACACCAAGTTCATCGACGAGACACCCGAGCTGTTCAACTTCAAGGCGCGCCGTGACCGTGCGACAAAAATCCTGACCTACATCGCGGATATTACCGTGAACGGTCACCCAGAAACTCAAGGCCGCGCCAAACCGGGTGCGGATGCTTTGCCACCCAAGGCCCCTGCGCCACGGACCAAAGACAATACTCCCGGCACGCGGCAGATCCTTGACCAGTTCGGCCCCGAAGCCGTGGCGGACTGGATGCGTGACCAGAAGCAACTGCTGATTACCGACACAACGATGCGCGACGGTCACCAGTCCTTGCTGGCGACGCGTATGCGCTCCGTGGACATGATCCGCGTTGCGCCGACGTATGCGGCGAACATGTCTGGCCTGTTTTCAATGGAATGCTGGGGCGGTGCGACGTTTGATGTGGCCTACCGGTTCTTGCAGGAATGCCCATGGCAGCGTCTGCGCGACATCCGTGAAAAGATGCCAAACATCATGACGCAGATGCTTTTGCGGGCGTCCAACGGGGTTGGCTATACCAACTACCCTGACAACGTCGTGCAAGAATTCGTGCGCCAAGCCGCCACGTCCGGCGTAGATGTGTTCCGCGTGTTTGACAGCCTGAACTGGGTAGAAAACATGCGCGTCGCGATGGACGCCGTCATCAAGGCGGAAAAGGTCTGTGAAGGCACGATCTGCTACACGGGCGATATGATGGACCCTGACCAGTCTAAGTATGACCTGAAATACTACGTCGCGATGGCCAAAGAGATGGAAAAGGCCGGCGCGCATGTGCTGGGCCTCAAGGACATGGCAGGCTTGATGAAGGCCAACACCGCGACCGCCCTGATCAAAGCACTGAAAGAAGAGGTCGGATTGCCGATCCATTTCCACACGCACGACACATCTGGCGCTGCAATCGCCACGGTTCTTGCGGCCTCGGCTGCGGGTGTTGATTGTATTGATGCGGCGATGGACAGCTTCTCTGGCAACACATCCCAACCGACGTTGGGCTCTATTGTTGAAGGACTGAAAGGCACTGAACGTGACACGGGCTTGGATATCTCTGCAATCCGCGAGATTTCGAACTACTGGGAAACTGTGCGCGCCCACTATGCACCGTTTGAATCCGGCCTACAGGCCCCTGCCTCTGAGGTTTACCTGCACGAGATGCCAGGTGGTCAGTTCACCAACCTCAAGGCGCAGGCACGATCCTTGGGTCTTGAAGAACGCTGGCATGAGGTCGCCCAGACCTATGCGGATGTGAACCAGATGTTTGGTGATATCGTTAAGGTTACGCCATCTTCCAAAGTGGTTGGCGACATGGCGTTGATGATGGTCAGCCAGAACCTGACACGCGAACAGGTCGAAGACCCAGAAACTGACGTCTCCTTCCCTGACTCCGTGATCGACATGATGCGCGGTAATTTGGGCCAGCCTCCGGGCGGCTTCCCAGACACAATCATCAAAAAGGTCCTGAAAGACGAAAAGCCGAACCTCGAGCGTCCTGGCAAATCGTTGAAACCAGTGGATCTGGAAGCTGTTCGTAAAGAACTGTCCGAAAAACTGGACGGTGCAACGATCGATAACGAAGACCTGAACGGTTACCTGATGTACCCAAAGGTCTACACCGATTACGCAGAACGCCACGAGACATATGGCCCTGTTCGCACACTGCCAACGAAGACGTTCTTCTATGGTATGGAACCTTCCGAAGAAATCTCGGCTGAAATCGACCCAGGAAAGACCTTGGAAATCCGTCTTCAGGCCGTGTCAGAGACCACCGAAGAAGGTGAAGTCAAAGTCTTCTTCGAACTCAACGGTCAGCCGCGCACGATCCGTGTGCCAAACCGTGCGGTCACATCTTCAACCCAACAGCGCCCTAAGGCCGAAGCTGGCAACGAAAACCACATTGGTGCGCCAATGCCGGGTGTTGTGGCCACGGTTGCCGCGACTGTCGGTAAAGAGGTCAAAGAAGGCGATCTGTTGCTGACCATCGAAGCAATGAAGATGGAAACGGGTATCCACGCAGAGCGCGACGCAGTGATCAAAGCTGTGCATGTTCAGGCGGGTGGGCAGATTGACGCCAAAGACCTGTTGATTGAGTTGGAGTGATGCTGACACTCACATCCCTCTACGCTGGCCTCTTGGCGATGCTTTATCTCGCGCTGTCATGGCGCGTGATCCAAGGGCGTTTTGCTGCTGGGGTCAGCCTAGGGGATGGTGACGACAAACCTTTGCAACGGCGGATGCGGGCGCATGGGAATGCAGGCGAAAATATTCCACTTGGCCTTATCCTTTTGGCTTTGGTCGAAGTTCAGGGCGCACCTGTTTTTGCCGTCCACGGTTTAGGGGTGATGCTGTTGGTCGGCCGTGTCTTGCACGGGGTTGCCCTGACGCGTTCCACGCCTTGGCCGTTTGGCCGATCCGTGGGGATGGGGCTGACCTATCTGATGATGATCTTGACCTCACTTGGCCTTGTGACGCACGCGATCTTCTAGGCCTTTGCTGATTTTGGCGCTGGAATGGCGTGTGATCTGTGCTTAGATCGCACATATCCCCCCTACTTGCGCACAAGAGGCTCTAATGACCCAGCACGATCTTCCCAAAACAATGTCTGGCGTTGCCACGCTTGGGCATGGTGGCCCCGAAATGCTGGTCTGGCGCGATGATCTTCCTGTGCCTGTGGCGGGCGCCAATGAGGTCGTGATCAAGGTCGCAGCGGCGGCGGTGAACAACACTGATATCAACACGCGGATTGGCTGGTATTCCAAGACGGTTACAGGCGCGACCGATGCGGTGGGCGATATGGATGCTGATGATGGGGGCTGGGCCGGAACACCGCTGAACTTTCCGCTGATCCAAGGCGCGGATTGCTGCGGTCATATTGTTGCTGTCGGGTCCGATGTGGACCCGTCGCGCATTGGCGAGCGGGTGATCGTGCGCGCGATGCAATCTACTGGATCAGGCAATCAACCGTTTATCACCGACACCTTCGGGTCCGAGCACAATGGCGGTTTTGCGCAATACACCAAGACCTTTGACGCCGAAGCCTTTCGCGTTGACGACAGCCTGAGCGATCTTGAATGGGCGACCATCCCCTGTGCGTTTTCCACAGCAGAAGGTATGTTGCAGCGCGCATCGGTCGGGGCGGAAACCGTGCTGATAACTGGCGCGTCCGGCGGTGTCGGGGCCGCGGCGGTTCAGCTTGCCGCAATGCGCGGGGCTGACGTGACGGCCATGACACAAGACAGCAAAGCCGACGCCGTTCGCGCTCTCGGTGCAAAGAACACTGTGGGGCGTGACACAGAACTGCCCAAACACCACTTTGACGTCGTAATCGACCTTGTCGGCGGCCCGTCTTGGCCTGCCCTTTTGGAATGCCTGAAACGTGGCGGGCGCTATGTCACGTCGGGCGCGATTGCGGGGCCGATGGTCGAACTCGACCT
The DNA here is from genome assembly GCF_018861045.1 of Octadecabacter sp. B2R22. Classification (GTDB taxonomy): domain Bacteria; phylum Pseudomonadota; class Alphaproteobacteria; order Rhodobacterales; family Rhodobacteraceae; genus Octadecabacter. Next base: position 258,910 of record NZ_JAHKQJ010000007.1, on the reverse strand, counting down.
GCGCACGCTTTACCTGAACGATCTGACGTTGTTTGGCAGCACCTACCAACCCGCGTCCGTGTTTTCGGATCTGATCGGCTATGTGCAGGCCGGAAAGCTACGCCCTACAATTGCGGCCACTTATGACCTACGGGATATCCACGCCGCGCAAGACGCCTTCGCAGCCAAAACCCACGTCGGAAAGATCGCCTTGAGGGTCCCACAATGAACCAACGACTGTCGACACTCTCAATCCTCGTGCCGGATTATGAAGCTGGCATCGCATTCTTTGTCGACCAGCTGGGGTTTGATCTGCTGGAAGACACGGATCAGGGCCACAAACGCTGGGTCAAAGTGGCACCAAAAGGGGCTGAAACCGCGTTCTTGATCGCAAAGGCTTCGACGCCAGAACAGATCGCGGCCATTGGCAACCAAGGCGGCGGGCGTGTTTGGTTGATTCTCGAGACGGACGATTTCGCCCGCGACTACGCCGCGTTCACAACCAACGGCATCACATTCGAGGAACAGCCACGCCATGAACCCTACGGTACTGTCGCGGTTTTCAATGATCCTTTCGGCAACCGCTGGGATTTGATCGAGTTCGCCTAGTACCACCCGGATTGACGATTCTTCGTTCGGCCAGACGCCGCACATCCTCCAACACCATTCACTCGGTCCAGCCTGCCGTAGCGACACCCAATTTCCGTGAGAAACATTCCGCCGACTACCCCCCAAAAGATGGAGGTAATCCGCCTATTCTTGCTCGACCAAAGTGCACATTTTTTGACCAGATGGCTGGCAAGAATCCACCTACGAACCATGACCCATCACGGCGATAAATGCACATAAGGTACTATTTTTAATATACTTTATTTTACCTTTACCAAAGAAACCGAGCCGCCAAGCAGCCCCCTTAAAGCACCTTTCACGCTCTCGAAAGATCACAACGAGTTCACAAAAACGGGAGTGTTATGGAACCGTTTCTTTTCCCCCTCGTTTCTCTCTCAGGTGGCTCATAGGTCTCCTACACAGCGCACCTCTCCCGTGCGCAACAATGCATTGAAGGAACGAAAACAATGAAAAATACGACACTCTTCTTCGCGGGCACAGCACTGTCCATTCTTGCGACTGGCGCGACTGCCCAGACATTCGGCGACAGCGCCGTTGATACACGCAACGAACAGCTGGCCGAAAACATCGCAGATGACTTTGACCGCGACGTCAGCACGTTCGGCAACACAGGCCGCGCATTGGGCTTTGACGGCTCCATGTCCCTGCAAGGGTCTGCAACATCCGGCAACACAGACAGCTCCTCCATCGGCATCGGCGCTGACTTGGGCTATTACGATGGCACAAACGGCTACACAGCACAGTTGAGCTATCTGTTCTCCGAAAATGACGGCACAACAGACGAAGACAGCCTGTTGTACGATCTGGAATATACACGTGACCTCGGCACGTCCTACTACGGCTTCGCAACACTGCAAGGTAGCGTTGAAAGCATTCCGCTGGACACATCCGACAACTTTCTCGGCTTCGGGGCCGGTTACCGCATCTATGACACAGCCAAGACATACTGGGCCGTTCAGGGTGGTATCGGATACCGCGTTGCAGATCTAAGCTCTGCTGACGATTTGGACGAAGGCGCGATCACAATCGGGTCCGCGTATTCCAACCAGCTCAACGAGACACTGGCTGTCACCATGGATACTGACATCATCTCGTCTGATAGCGATACTGTGGTCTACAACGATTTGGGCCTTAACGTGGCAATGACAGAAGTTCTGGCACTGCGTACATCCTTGGTAACCGAATACCACACAGAGCCAGAAGCAGGCCTGGCCAGCACTGACAACACATACGGCGTTTCCCTCGTTTACAACTTCTAAACGAAACAACTCGCGTTTGCAGGAAGAGGCGGTTGCATCAAGCAGCCGCCTCTTTCATGTTTGGCGTCACCTTAATTATCGGAGCCTCCCATGATCACTGGTCTTTACGCCGCTCTCGTCGCCATTGTTTTCATCGCACTCAGTGCTCGGGTTATCTTGTACCGCCGTGCCCATCAGATTGGCCTTGGGGATCACGGGAACAAAAGCCTGATGAAACGTATGCGCGCGCAGGCCAATTGTGCGGAGTATGCGCCTTTTGGGGTGCTGCTGATGGCACTGGTCGAACTCCAGAATGGCTATGCCCCGCTTTTGCACCTGATCGGTGTGACCCTTTTGGCGGGGCGCATAGTGCATGGGTACGGGTTTTCGGCCTCTCCACCCATCATGGCGATGCGCCAATCCGGAATGATGCTGACGCTGGCGTCTTATCTGCTGAGTATTTTGGCTCTGATTATTCTTGTTTTCTGAGGTTTTCCCAAGCTTTCACAAAAAGGTTCGCGAATTACGTTTTTTCCTCTTGCGGGGTCCCGCGCGACTTTGTAAATGCTGCCTCACGAAACGGTGCGGGCGTAGCTCAGGGGTAGAGCATAACCTTGCCAAGGTTAGGGTCGGGCGTTCGAATCGCCTCGCCCGCTCCATTTCGATCCAGTTCACCCAGCTGGAAGTGCAAAGGCCGCCCTCGGGTGGCCTTTTTGCTTTGGTGGGTCTGAAACGCTCCGGTTTTGATTATTCAGGAATGATCGGCAATTGCGGGGTACTGTCTTTTGGCAAGGCGCCCACAAGCCTAGGATCATCCGCAATTTCGATTTCCCGCTTAAAGGCTGTGAACCCGCTTCGGACGTAGAACGGCAGGGCTTGTGGACTATCTAGCGTGCAGGTGTGGACGTGCAGTCGCGTGATCGGCTCGGCCCATGCCTTGCTCAGGGCCTGCTCCATCAACCAGCGCCCTGCCCCCGTTCCGACCATATCGGCGATCAGTCCAAAATAGCCGATCTCGCATTCACCAGCGATGCGAAAGTCCAGCTCAAGCATCCCGACATCGCGGCCATCAACAGTCACAGAATATATCTGGTTTGCCGGATCGTTCAGAATCGCTGCCAATTCATCGTCGCTCATCCCGAGGCGCGAAAACCAAAGCCAGTCCTGTCCGCCGACCCGCGTGAACAGATCGCGATACCACTCAAGGTCAGGTGTGACGTGGGCGATCAATGTCCCCGCATCAAAGTGAGCCGGGCGTTCGGCGGGCCTCTCAAACATCTGCAAATGCGTAACCACGGCGGCGATTTTGCCCTGCGGCACATCCCAAAACTCAGATTTCATTATGGTACGTCCTTATTCTGCTCAAACCATTACCCGCCAATAACCAAACTCCTGCCCCATTCCCGTCACACCGAAACGATTTGTTTGGTGACAGGAAACAATGACCCTAGCAGGACACGACATGCCTATTGCAACGATGCACGTATCAGACGCCAAACCAGACGCGACATTCAACCCCGATCAAGGGACTGACATCCAAGAGGTGCGCGAAAAGCTGGATGAGTATCGCCAACGCCCAAGAATTGGGTTCGAAGCGATCCGTGACAACACGGATGTCTGTGCCGACCCACAGATCGCGGCCGTCTTTGTGGAATGTTGCATCGCTGCAGAACGCCCTGATGTTGCAGTAATTGCTTTGCCGCTGGCTGACGACCCGCAAGGATGCTTGGCGGCTACGCTGCACATGGTGAACGACGAACCAGCACAAGCCTTGGCAGCGCTCAAGGGGCGCCCACAAGATGCCCGACATCGTTCGCGCATGTACGGGCTGCGGATCCGTGCTCATAGCGCGACAGACAATCATATGGGGGCCGTTCAGGCCGCTCATGAATGGTCCAAGGACGTACCGAATTCACCAGCGCCGATGCGGGTTATGGCCAAAACGCTGGCCCAAGCCGGAGATGCGCGTGCCGAAGCGTGGTTCAAACGCGCGATCAAGGTTTCAGGCGGGCGTCCTGCGCTTATTATGGACCTCGCCGAGTTCTTGATGGGGCAAGGCAAGGCAGAAGCGGCCAAAGACCAACTCAGCACGATCACCCACGCATCCAAACAAGAAAACCGTCGCAAAGCCCGACTGTTGCAGGCCATTTGATGGCGGTTGCCCGAAGGCCCAAACGCGGCCTATAAGGGCGCTGAACCTAAGGGACTGGAATTATGCGCAGCGCAACAATCAGCCGGAAGACCGCTGAAACAGATATTTCTGTGGAACTGAACCTCGATGGAACCGGGGTCTATGACAACCAAACAGGCGTTGGTTTCTTTGACCACATGCTGGATCAATTGTCGCGTCACAGCCTGATTGACATGACCGTGCGCGCCACGGGCGATTTGCACATTGATGACCACCACACTGTTGAGGACGTGGGCATTGCCATTGGCCAAGCCTTGGTCGAAGCACTGGGCGATAAGCGCGGCATCAACCGCTATGGCGACTGCCACCTTGCGATGGACGACGCACAGATCCGCTGTGCGCTTGATCTGTCCGCACGCCCCTATTTGATCTGCAACTTGGATATTCCTACTGCCAAGATCGGCACGTTTGACACCGAATTGGTGCGCGAGTTCTTTCAAGCGCTCGCCACACACGGCGGCATCACGTTGCACATCGACCGTTTGCACGGATTTAACAGCCACCACATCGTCGAGGCTGCGTTTAAATCCGTGGCCCGTGCGTTGCGTGTTGCTGTTGAATCCGATCCTCGTAAATCGGATGCGATCCCGTCCACTAAAGGCGCGCTGTAACGCCATGACAACGGTTCTGATCGATTACGACAGCGGCAACCTTCACTCCGCCCAAAAAGCGTTTGAACGCATGGCGCTGGAAACCGACGCGGGCGACGTTGTTGTCACCGGCGACCCTGATGTGGTGCGTCTCGCGACGCGTATCGTCTTGCCTGGTGATGGCGCGTTCCCCCACTGTCAGGACGAATTGCACGGGATCTCCGGTCTGGCCGAAGCCATCGTCGAAGCGGTTGAAACCCGCGCCGTGCCTTTCCTTGGCATTTGTGTTGGCATGCAGATGATGGCCAAACGCGGTTTCGAATACGAAGAAACACCCGGCTTTGGCTGGATTGACGCCGAGATCAGAAGGATCACACCAAGCGATCCGACCTTCCCCGTGCCCCACATGGGCTGGAATGATCTGGTCATCGACATACCGCATCCGGTTCTGGACGGTATTGCGACAGGGGATCACGCCTATTTCGTCCACTCATGGGCTATGCAAATGGGCGACCCAAAGCAACGTTTGGCCCATTGTGACTACGCTGGCGACATCACTGCGATCGTTGGTCATGACAATATCATCGGGATGCAATTCCACCCCGAGAAAAGCCAAGATGCTGGTTTGCGGATGATTGCAAACTTCCTGAAATGGGCGCCATAGAAAAAGCCGCGCTCGGAGAAATCCAAGCGCGACTTCAAAGAGTCTTATCAAATCCCTAAAGGACGATCCTAACGTGACGCTTTAGTTGCGTGTCCACGTGCCGCCATCGCGACAAATGCCCAGAACGCAGCCTGACACGGACAAGGTATTGCCGTTCAACTGCAGGCGCGAGTTGTAGGTCTTGTCACGGTCAGGGGACCAAACTTGCCCACGATATTCGCCACCACCATTCGGTGTCGTATCAAAGATGATCTGACGGCCAATATTTGCGGATTGCATAGCGGCCCCATTGCCGTCGAATGCTTGTGTCAGCGTGCCGCAAAGCGCCGCGCCACAAGGTGCGACGTTGACGATGCCAGAGTTGCCATTGTCGTCCGCAGGTGTGCGCCAATTGCCTTCCAGTGGATCAGCAAACGCCGCGCCAGCGAAACCCAGCGTCGCCGCAAGTGTAAGTGCGATAGTCTTCATTTTGATATCTCCTCCCTGAGATTGGACGCAGTTTGCAGGGCTTGGGCGATTCTGTTCAAGGATAACGTAGGGTCGCAACGGGTCTGCGCTGAAACGCACCGTGCGTTGCATCCCCTGCTCACCCGTGCATAAAGCGGCCAAACACGTGAAAGGCACTGCTATGATCCTCTACCCTGCTATCGACCTCAAAGACGGACAAGCCGTGCGACTGGTGCATGGGGACATGGACCAAACCACAGTGTTCAACGACGACCCTGCCGCGCAGGCGCTTGAGTTCGTTGAGGCCGGTTGTGAGTGGCTGCATCTGGTTGACCTGAACGGGGCCTTTGCAGGCGAACCCGTAAACGCCGCCCCGGTTGAGGCGATCCTGAAGGCCTGTAAGGTGCCCGCGCAACTTGGCGGCGGCATTCGAGACATGAAAACCATCGAACGTTGGATTGATCGCGGCCTACAGCGCGTGATCCTTGGCACTGTGGCGGTGGAAAACCCTGACCTCGTGCGCGAAGCTGCAAAAGAATTCCCCGGTCATGTGGCTGTTGGCCTTGATGCGCGCAACGGGTTTGTCGCGACCAAAGGCTGGGCGGAAGAGACTGATGTGCAGGTCACAGACCTTGCCAAATCGTTCGAAGACGCGGGCATTTCGGCGATCATCTACACCGACATCATGCGCGACGGCGCCATGAAGGGCCCCAATATCGCCGCCACCGAAGCCTTAGCCCGTGCAGTCGATATTCCAGTCATCGCGTCAGGTGGCGTGTCGTCTATGGCTGATCTTGAGGCGCTCAAAGCGACTGGCGTGATTTCGGGCGCGATTTCTGGACGTGCCTTGTATGATGGTGCCATTGATCTAAAGCAGGCGCTCGAAACGCTCGCGTAAGCCCGCCCGTTTGCGGTCGTGGTGTCTTGGGGTTTCTCGGCGTAAAAACGGCCCCGCTCCCTTGGGGGCCGTATTTTGGTGGCTTAGCCGCCTGTGGCCTGATTGGTCAAACCGTTCAACGCACCATTAATCCGTTCAATAAACGGAGCGTCCGGAGCTACATCCAAACCTTCAAACAATGTGCCTGCATCCTCAAAGCGGATCGTGGTTTCACCATTGTTGTTATAGATCAAAACATGCAGCGGCAGGACCAGTCCCGCGCGCAGATCTTGTTGCATGACGGGTGTGCCGATCATCGGATTGCCGAAAATCAACAACTGCGCATCGGGCAATTCCATCTCAATGGACACCGCGCCTTGTGAATGATCCACGCGGGCAAAAACAGTTGCGCCCGCATTCGTCACCGCATTTTCCAAGGCGTCCATCGCGTCTTCCACGTTCAAAGTACTCGTCTTTTCGACGGTTTCCGCCATCAAAGGCTGAACTGCCAATCCAAGAACTGCCGCTGCCGTAAGTAGATAATTTTTCATGTGTGATCTCCTTCTGGGTGCACCCTAGAAGCAAGCCATGAGCGACAACACTCACGGTTGCGTGAAGGGCACAACAGCCGCGGCGTTTTGGGCGATTGCCCACGGCCCTGAACGCGGCAACACTCCAGTTGAGTAACATTTAGGGACCAACCCGATGACCAACCGTGTTCAAAAGATCCACCTTCCTGCTGAGAGCGCACTTCATGCCCGCCATGAAACCGGTGACTTCCTGGATTGCTACTCAGTGGCGTCCAACATGCCCCCCCGTCAGGCCTCTGAAATTATTACAGACTTCCCCAAATGGGCGCAGTATCTTTTGGTGATCCGAGGGATCGTGACAGCCCCGTTTGGGCTCGACAATGACGGTCCTGAAGCCGCCGATAAGGCAGGGATCTTTCCGATAGAAAGCGAAACCGCGCAGGAGGTTATTGCGGGGTTCAACGACAAACACCTGAACTTTCGCGTCTCGGTTCTGTCCAAGGACGGCCAAGTAAGCCTTGCTACGTGGGTGTCGCCACACAACTGGGGCGGGAAACTCTACCTTGCGGCGATCCTACCGTTTCATATCTTGATTGCCCGAAATGCCCTGCGCCGCGTGTCCCGCGCGGGGTAAGCCCCCTTTTCCTTTTACACCAAAGGCCGTACACCAGCGCCATGTTAAAAACCCGCATCATCCCCTGTCTGGACGTCGCCAATGGCCGCGTGGTCAAAGGCGTGAATTTCGTTGATATCGTGGACGCCGGCGACCCCGTCGAAAGCGCGATCGCCTATAATGACGCAGGCGCAGACGAACTCTGTTTCCTCGATATCATGGCGACCGAAGAAAACCGCGGCACCATGTATGATCTGGCAACCCGTACCGCCGAGGCCTGCTTTATGCCGCTGACAATCGGTGGCGGCGTGCGCACCCATGAAGACGTGCGCAAGCTGCTGTTGGCGGGGGCGGATAAGGTGTCGTTCAACTCGGCTGCTGTGGCCAATCCTGATGTGCTGACCGAGGCCGCATTGCGTTTCGGGTCCCAGTGCATCGTTTGCGCCATTGACGCCAAAACCGTGGCCCCCGGAAAATGGGAAATCTTTACCCACGGTGGGCGCCGCGCCACTGGCATTGATGCTGTTGAATTCGCCCTAACCGCCGAAGCCAAAGGCGCAGGGGAAATCCTGCTGACGGCCATGGACAACGACGGCACAAAATCCGGTTTCAATCTGGAACTGACCAAAGCGGTGACCGATGCGGTCAACATTCCCGTTATCGCGTCTGGCGGTGTCGGCACGCTGGATCACCTCGTTGAGGGTGTCACAAAAGGCGGCGCATCCGCTGTTTTGGCTGCCTCGATCTTCCACTTCGGAACCTACACGATTCCCCAAGCCAAGGCGCATATGGCCGCCGCTGGCGTCCCAGTAAGGCCCTGATATGTCCGTAAAAAACCTCGCCCAGACGATTGCAGCCCGCGTTGGCGCTGACCCAAGCGAAAGCTGGACCGCAAAGCTATTGGCGAACCCCGACAAAGCCGCCGAGAAATTCGGCGAAGAAGCCGTGGAAGCCATTATTGAAGCCACCAAAGGCGACAAAGCCCGACTGACATCTGAGGCAGCGGACGTGATGTATCACCTGTTGGTCATGTGCGCGGCGCATGGGGTGACGCTCGATGATATCGAGGCAGAGCTGGCAAATCGCACCGCCCAATCCGGCATTGCCGAAAAGGCCAGCCGATGATCCGCCATATCGCCTTTTTCTCGGCCATTGATCCCAATGATCTTGATACCATCGAAGCAGGCCTTTGGGTTTTGAAAGACAACCCTCACGCCGAAAGCTTCGCGGTGCATCGCAACCTTAACCTTGATGAAATTCCGGGCCCCCACCCTGACTTCGTGGTCATGGCCGACATCAAGGACGAAGAGGCCCTCGCCGCATATAAAGCCCACCCGCTTTATGCAGAAAGCATCCGCCTTGTTCGCCCACTGCGTGACATCCGGGTGGCCGCGGATTTACGGCTCGATTAACGGCTAAAGTTTTGACGAAATGACGCCGGTGGCGAACCCACCCATGCGCAATTCACCAAACAACCTTTGATATTCGATCTTCGGACAGCGGTTCTGGATGACGGTTACACCCCGCGCCTGTGCTTTTGCTGCGGCCTCAGCGTGTTCAACGCCGATTTGCATCCAGATCGTCTGTAGGTTGGGCCATTTGGCCAATGCCTCATCCACGATGGCAGGCACGGCATCTGAGCGTCGAAAGATATCGACAAAATCCACATCAAAGGGAATATCGCTCAGCGATGCGTAAACTGTTTCGTCAAACAGCTTTTGCCCCGCCAATCCCGGGTTCACGGGCACGACACGCAACCCCCGCCGCTTAAGGTAACGCGCCACGAAATAGCTCGGGCGCACTTGGTTCGCTGACACCCCGACCACGGCCACCGTTTTGGCGCGTTGCAGGACGTCTTTCAGATGATCATCGCTATACATGTCGCTACCCTAACTCTGTTTCTTCAAACAAAAAAGCGCCCGCATCAAAGTGCGGGCGCAAGTGCGGAACGAGGGACAGTGAGACGAAACGAAGGGTTCCAGTCTTCGTTTCCTGATTAAGATATAGGAACGTTTTTCCGTAAAAGTAGAACAGATCAGGAAAACGTGATCTAGCCTAAGATCGTGGGCCAATACCCGTTCGCAAGCTCGATATTGCCCGGAATGTCTTCGGACCACACTTGGCGCACATTGACCGAGTAGTTGAGGTAAAGTTTACCATCATGCACGGTCCACGCTTCGGGCACGGAAGATGCGATCGAACCCTTTGACATCGCAAAGGCGCAGTAGCCACCATATTGCGGCGCGTAGGTTTCTGGGTTGGCCATGAACTGTTCCATGTTCTCGGCTGAGGCGAACTGCCATGTCGTGCCACGCCACATCACGGCGTTGGCAGGATCGCCCTGTGCCGGTGCGCCTTGGGTGAAATAGGCGACGGGATCAGCGCCCCGAATGGCAAACCCGCCGTCCGAAAAGACCTCCGGTTCGGCGGCCATAGCCGGGCGGTTAAACAGAACAGCCAAAGGGGCAGCGGCCGTTGCGGCCAAAAGAGTGCGTCGGGTCAGCATCGCAAACCTCCAATTAAATCAATTGCGTTGGTTCATATTTGGCGCAATCCGCGCCCCAAAAGAACCCACCTCGCCTCCTCGTGACCAAGCGAGAGCAATTGTTTCAATCAAATATATCTTCGATGTCGTCCCAAATCTCTTCGGCGATCTTGTACCATAACCCTTTGCGTTTCCTGCGCTTTTCCACCTTACGGGGGCGTGGATGGGGCTGCTTTGGATGGGTTGTTTTGGGTTTTCGCCGCGGTTTGGCTGGTTCGGCAGAACGCGTCTGCACAGCCTGTTTCGGTAACATTTTGAGATCATGAAGCGGCGCACCACAGCTGGAACAGCTCAATTCATGGCGCCCTTCGCCAGAAAAGACCAGCGCGGCGCGGGTCCCACAGTAACAACAGGTTGCTATCTTACGGACGGGCATAACTGGGTCCGACCTTTAACCACGGCTCGCATAAAGAGCGACGGCAGCGGCGTTTGACACGTTGAGGGACCCGAACTCGCCCGCAAAGTCGATCTTCACCAAGGCATCACATGTTTCTTTGGTCTTTTCACGCAATCCCGGCCCTTCGGCCCCTAGGACCAGCGCAATTGCACGGTCGCGTTTGCCCTCAACGGCCGCTTCGATTGTGCCTTCCGCTTCGCCATCAAGGCCAAGCACCAGATATCCCATGCCCTGAAGTTCAACGATAGCATCCGCCAGATTGCGCACTCGCAGGTAAGGTTGGCGTTCCATCGCACCACTGGCCGTTTTCGCCAAAGCACCGGTTTCTGGTGCCGCATGGCGTGACATGGCCACAACAGCCTGTGCGCCAAACACTTCGGCAGACCGCAAAATAGCGCCAACATTATGCGGATCCGTCACGCGGTCCAGCAAGACCACACGCGGAGGGCGAACACCGTCGCCCATGCAACGGTCCGCGATTTTGCCCCAATCCAGCGGCTTAACTTCTAGGGCGACACCTTGGTGCACCGATTGCGGATCAATTGGGGCCGCAAACCTGCGCGGGTCCGACATTTCCGGTTCAGGACAGCCGTTTTCACCGGGCGTCACGGCATCACCCAAACGATCCAGCGCATTGCGCGTCACGACAAGGCGCAGTTTCTCACGGGCGGGATTTTGCAATGCATCACGGACCGCATGCAGACCAAACAGCCAAACGGTATGATTGGCTGCGGCGCGCTTATCGCGTTCCTTATCGACGACCCACTGAGGTTTTTTCACGGTGTGCTCCTTTGTGATGGCCCTGCCCTAGCGATTAGCATGGTTTGGCGCAAGAGAGCGCGGTTTACTGGGCGCAACCGCACCACACCCTACAGGGCGGGTTGTGGTGATCAGCAACGGACATTTTGCACTGGAAATCAGGGGTATCGGCGCGCCTGAAACAAGGAAGTTTCAAGCACACCCATTTTCCGTCCGTTTTGCAGTTGACGCGCATTGGGGCCGCAGCTATTGACGCCGCCAGTGGGCGACAGGCCGCAAGGTGTGGCAGGGGACTGTAACTCCCTCGCGGAGACGCACGCCTGGTTCGATTCCAGGGTCGCCCACCACTACCACACACCAGTGTCTAACACCTGCGGAGCACGCCCGCAGACGACGTGCCCCCCGTGTGGGCCATTATGTAGGCCACGTGTCAAACGGTTGTTTTTCAAGCTGCATTGACCCATCTTCACCTTGATAGATGTTGATCCAAGCGCGCCAATTCACATCATCCATATCTGGATAATCCAACCTGTAGTGGCTGCCGCGGCTCTCCGTGCGCATTAGAGACGCGCGCATCTTCATTTCCGCGCTTAGGATCATGTTACGGGTCTCATGGGCCAATCGCAGCTCGTGCATGTTGGCGGCCCGCAGCATCGGCACATGGTGATCTCGAAGTTCTTCGACGTAGGCCAATGCGGCCGTCATCATGGACGCTTTCTTTATATACAGGACGAAGTTAGGAATCATGATCCCCTGCAGAGTTTGCGTGACCCAAGCAGGCCCGTAACCCGCATCAAGACGTAGGGGCGCAAGGATTTCGTCTACTATTTCAGAAATCCGTGCGTCGGGAATAACAGGCGTGTCCGCAGTATCGGCGTATTCTGCCGCCGCTTCGCCCGCAATTGCGCCCTGCACGGCAGACCCCGTAAGGGACGATCCGACCTGCGTATAGATGCCACCCGACATATGGCTGCCCAGCGCGTCGCCTGCCGCATATAGCCCCGCGATATTAGACGCGCAGCGACCATCAAACGGGACTAAACCTTCGGACTTGTGAATGGCCATACCCGCCGAAGCACCGCCAACATTGGCGCTTGGCTCAAACCCCGGAGGCGGAGCACCTGGCGCGCCGCCTTCGCCAGAGGGCGGGCCACCCCCTTCGTCGTCCCCACCCGGAGCGCCAAAATCGCGCTGGAATTCTACTGGCGTCTGGGGGCCGCCTTCGACCTCTACCGCGTCTTCATCACTTGGCGCAGAACCGGGGCCACCCGCGACGGGGTTGCCTGTCATGTAGGCCGTGTAGTTCAGATCGACGCCAAGGTCGTGGTGCACCTCAACGCCATTGGTCGAAGGCACGCGTTCAAACATATCGCCCCAGCCGTCATAACAGGCGGCGGGATTATCGGAGCGTGTCATATGCCCGTCATTCCATTCCTTGCCCGTGACTTTTGCGCCAATTTCATAGGCCATGATCGTGCCGTCATGGGTCAGATCACCCAATGGGAAACCGTTGGGTTTGAACCCACCTGCCCCCGTGCACAAAATCACCGACTTCGCGCGGATCGTGACAGTTTCTTCAGCGTCGATGCGAAAGCCTGCCGCGCCTGCAATCTTGCCGTCTTCCTTGATCAGGTGTGTTACGTGGACCCGTTCCAAAAGCGGAATGTCGCGATCTTCGATAGGTTTCATAAAGGGGCGATTGGACAGCGTTTGATCGAAATATCCCCACTCTCGCAGGTCTGCGGCCCGCGCCATTGAATGTTCGGCCATCTGGCGTGTGTAGGTCGGATTGCTTGTGCCCAGCGCCGAACGCGCGACCGTATCAACGAAGTCATCAATCGTGTCGGTTTCAACGTCAGGATCAAAGACAAAGAACCCCTTTCCGAACGGCGTAAGCCCGGATGAACCAAGCCGCCCTTTTGAGACGATCATCGTGGACGCCCCTGCATCATGGGCCTTAACGGCGGCAAACAGACCTGCCATCCCGCCGCCAATGACCAGAACGTCAGTTGCGTGATCTGTGTTGGTGATCGCATCTACGTCGATTTCAACGACGTTCTGCGCCCAAGCAGCCATCCCGAGGGACGCGGCCCCTGCCGTTGCACCAGACAGCGCAAGGAATTCACGACGGTTGGGTGCGTGTGTTTCAGTCGGCGCGGTCATGATGTGGCTCCTTTAGAAGCAGGTTTCTGTTTGGGTGTTGAGGTGCCCCAATACATGTGGGCCAGCATGGCGAACCCCAGAACGGTTAGGACGATAAAGAAGACGGACATCGCGACGTCAGTGTGACGGCCCAAGGCGATGGAATGCCACAGGGCAAACACGGTGAACGCGACCGCAAGCGCGCCATGGAAATAGCGCCAACCACGGTATTTGAGTGTGAATTTTGGGATCAGTTTTCTACGAAAGAAAACCGTCATACCCAGCACCACCATAATAACCCAAGCGATCAGACCCAAAACGATACCGGGGTTTCCGAAATCCGTGATCATGGTGACGAATGCATCCCATGGCTTGATCCCACCCTCAAAGTAACGGGGCAAAACGATCAAAACCGGATGCACAAAGATAATGGTAATCGCCGAATAGGCGATGACCTTATGGACCTTTTGAATTTGGGGCGGCTTGAACAGGCTCAGCAAGGTTTCGTTGCTGCGCGCTAAAAAGAACTGACCAAGCATCATGGTAAAGGCCAACAACGTGATCAGCGATAGGCCCTCTTTGAGCAAAGTGCGCCGCGGCGCATCACCGAGAGCATAAAACAACAGCGGCAGTCCGACGAATACGGCGAGAGCTGAAAGGATGGCATAGGTTTGGGCACTGAGTTTCATGACTTACCCCCACGGCACAATGACAGGGATGGATTTTTCCGGCGACATCTCGATGGCGTCAACGGGGCAATACATCCGGCACAGATGGCAAATTTGGCAATCCGCAGGATAGGCGATCACGGCTTTGCCGTGCTCCATTCGAATGACGTCACAGGGGCAGGATTTAACGCATTCCTGACACCCGATGCAGCCGTTGATACTCTTGATGGTCATCGTTTACCTCCGATACAAAGAGACGCCCAAATGGGGCGATTTATTCTACTACGTTTAAGCCGTGGCTTTCCGTCGTAGGTATCGTGCGGCATTCAGTCATTCGTTGATCTAACGCAAACACCCCGCCCAGAACGACTGGGCGGGGTGGGTTTTAGGGACAATGCCGGCGTTCAGGGAATTCGAACTTCGCTGCGCTCAAACTGGCCAAAATCGCTGGTCCCGTCATCATAGACGATCTCAACGTAGATGCTTTCAACGGACCCAGGCGGGAACGAAACATAGGGCCGATAGTTATCCAGATCGATCATCACATTGGGTTGTGCGTAGTCCAGATTACACGGCTCCATCGGCATCACGTTCGTCGCAGGTTCTCCGTTGATCCCGTAGCGGATATCCCAAAGACCGCAGCGCCACGCCATAAGATGGCTGAAATAAACCAGATCCTGTCCGTCATATTCACGCACCCCGACCCAGTTATTCTTGGTCATGCTAAGGATCGCACGGATTTCGATGGCCGTGGTGTATTTACCTGTCGGGATTTGTGGTTCTGGCTCACGGTCCGCATTCAGATCATCACCAGACCCAAGGGCCAACGGTAAAACCTCTTCTACGGCAGGCGCTGGGGCAGCGGCGGTTTCAGTTTGTTTGGGTTGGGGCGGCTCAATTCCGATCCCGAGCCCGATAATGAGCGGTAAAAATAGATCAATCATTCAGGTCTCCAATGCAAAAAATATGCGGCATTCGGCCCTTCCCTTGGGGGCTGTAGCACCCCTATACTGCCCCTAAAGAGCACACAGGCAAGCAAAATGGCGAAAAAGAAATCTTCCAAGGCGGCGGAACAGCTGTCATCGGACTTTGATATTGTCATCGTCGGTCAGTCCGGTCGGTTGCAGTATGAATGCCTCTTGCTTGCTGCTTCCCTGAAAGAAAATGCGCCGAGTTTTTCTGGCACGCTTTACGTGGCCGAACCCCAAGCGGGCCCGCTTTGGGACAAAGACCCGACCATGGCAGGCGATATTAAAGGCGCATTGACCGATCTTGGTGCGGTGATCCTGCCCTTCGAGAACACCGCTTTCGGAGAAAGCTATCCGAACGGCAACAAAATCGAAGCCCTTTGCGCGATGCCAGAGGGGCGGAATTTTCTATTCCTTGATAGCGACACATTGATTGTTGGCGATATTGGCACGCTGGCGACTGATTTCTCACGTCCGTCTGCCTCTATGCGGCGCACGGGAACATGGCCCGAAGAAGAACTTTACTGGCCGGGGTATTCTGCGATCTGGAAATCCCTTTACGACCGTTATGATCTGGATTTCGAAAGCACGCTCGACCCTGATCAGCCGGATGAATATTGGGAACATTACCTTTACTTCAACGCAGGCTGGGTGACGGGGCATGATGCGCCCACATTCGGTGCGCGCTGGCGCGATTGGGCCGTTGAAACCCGTGACAACCGCCCCGAAGAACTGGTGCTGCAATCCTTTGATCCATGGCTCGACCAAGTCACATTGCCCCTTGTGATCCATAGTTTTGGCGGGGGCCGCCCGGGTGATGATCTAGCTGGACTTGATGGGGATCTCACCTGTCATTACCGTCTGCTGCCCTTACTTTATGCCCGTGAGGCCGATGCCGTAGTGACAGCACTTGAAGACGTCACTGCGCCCAACAAAGTGAAAAAGTGGCTCAAGCAGTATGATCCGTTCAAGCGTATGATCTACCAAAAGCGCGGCCAAAAGGTGCGCGATTTGTTTGACCAGAACGACCTGCCCCCGCGCGAACGCCAGTTGCGCAATCGCATCAAACGCGAAGGCTTCTGGATGCGCTAAGGGCGTTTTATTTGATCGAGCGCAAAGACCGCCTCGATTCCCCCTCTTATCGCTGGGTCATGGAAAATATCGATCTTCTCACCCGCCACGGCCTGTTTGACGCCCAAGTCCCGCGTTACACAAGCTATCCGACCGCCCCCATCTTTTCACAAGACGTTGGCGCTGCTTTTCAATCCGTGGCCATTGCGGCCCTTGATCCCGCTGAACCTGTGTCGGTCTATATCCATATCCCATTTTGCGAACGCCTGTGCTGGTTCTGCGCCTGTCGCACCCAAGGGACCCGCACGCTCAGCCCTGTTGAGCAGTATATCGAGACCGTGAAACAAGAGCTTGCCCAGATGGCTGCCCTGTTGCCAGACGGTGTGCAGATGGGGCGTTTGCATTGGGGGGGCGGCACTCCGACGATCTTACCCCCTGCCCTGATCCATGATCTGGCCCAAGCGGCAAAAGCCACCTTCCCGCCCGCCGAAAAATTCGAATTCTCGGTCGAGATTGATCCAACCTTGGTTGATGATGCCAAGATCGCAGCCCTTGCGAGCGAGGGCATGAACCGCGCTAGCATCGGCATTCAGGATTTCTCGCCTGATGTTCAGGCCGCAATCGGACGCGAACAGCCGTTTGAGGTAACGCAAGCCTGCGTGCAGTCCTTACGCGCGGCGGGGATTACGTCGCTCAATGCTGATCTGGTCTATGGCTTGCCCTACCAGACCGCAGAGAAAATCACAGATACCGTGCAAAAGGTGTTGGAACTGAACCCTGACCGCATTGCTTTGTTCGGCTATGCGCATGTGCCACACATGGCAAAACGTCAAAAGTTGATCAAAGAAGAAACCCTGCCCTCGGACACCGACCGTTTTGCGCTGTCGACCCTTGCAGCCGACATGTTCTGCAAGGCGGGTTATCAGGCCATCGGGACAGACCATTTTGCCAAGCCAGACGATGAACTGGCACAGGCCGCAACGCGCGGCGATCTGCGACGCAACTTCCAAGGCTACACCACAGACACCTGTTCGACCCTTATCGGGGTTGGCGCGTCTTCAATCTCGCGTTTCGCCCAAGGCTATGTGCAAAACGCCGCTGCCACCGGTGCGTATACCCGGCGCATTCAAGATGGGGATCTGTCCGGCTTTCGCGGCCATGAACTCACTGTTGAGGACAAACTTCGCGCCCGCGTCATCGAAATGCTGATGTGCAATTTCGAAATCGATGATGCCGAGCTGGCTGACACCTTTGGTGAGCTCGCAGCCTCCCTCGACGCTACTCACGCACAGGCGCTTGCCAAATTCGATGGCGTGACCGAGCGCGGGCCAAATGGGCTGAGGATTTTGCCCGAAGGCCGCGCCCTCGTGCGGATCATTGTGCAGCTTTATGACGGCTACTCCGACACCAAGGCGATTTTCTCTAAGGCGTCGTAGGGCTATCCGCCTCTTTGGCGAGGTCATTGAGGTTGCTTGGCTTTGCCCTTACGTTGCCCCCCAACTGAAATTGGGAGGACACCATGAGCGAAACGACATCCTACGGCTTTGACACGCTGCAAATTCACGCAGGCGCACGGCCTGATCCTGCAACGGGCGCACGCAACACGCCGATCTATCAAACAACGGCTTATGTGTTTCGCGATGCGGACCACGCGGCGGCTTTGTTTAACCTGCAAGAAGTCGGCTACATCTATTCGCGCCTGACCAACCCAACGGTTGCGGTTTTGCAAGAACGTATCGCAACCCTTGAGGGCGGCGCTGGTGCAGTTTGCTGTTCGTCCGGTCACGCCGCTCAACTTATGGCGCTGTTCCCGATCATGTCGCCTGGTAAGAATGTTGTTGTCTCCACCCGCCTCTACGGCGGTTCGGTCACGCAGTTTAGCCAGACAATCAAACGTTTTGGCTGGGAAGCAAAGTTCGTCGACATGGACGACACCGATGCGGTGAAAGCGGCGATTGATGACAACACCCGCGCCGTCTTCGGCGAAGCGATTGCAAACCCTGGTGGCTACATCATGGACGTGCGCGCGATTGCAGATATTGCTGATGCGGCGGGTGTTCCGCTGATCATCGACAACACAACAGCGACGCCCTACCTGTGCCGCCCGATTGAACATGGCGCGACACTGGTTGTGCATTCCACAACCAAATACCTCACAGGTAATGGTTCCGTGACGGGTGGTTGCGTAGTCGACAGCGGAAAATTTGATTGGGCCGCGTCCGACAAATTTCCAAGCCTGAGCGAGCCTGAGCCAGCCTATCACGGCCTAAAGTTTGCTGAGACGTTTGGCCCGCTTGCCTATACGTTCCACGGCATCGCCATCGGTCTGCGCGACCTTGGCATGACAATGAACCCACAAGCGGCGCACTACACGTTGATGGGGGTTGAGACCCTGTCCTTGCGGATGGACCGCCATGTGGAAAATGCGACCAAGCTTGCCAACTGGCTGGAGGGTGATGATCGCGTGGATTACGTGACCTATGCGGGTCTTGAATCTTCCCCCTATTTCCACCGCGTCAAAGACGTCTGCCCAAAGGGCGCGTCGTCCCTGTTCACCTTTGCGGTCAAGGGCGGCTATGAGGCTTGCGTCAAACTTGTGGACTCATTGGAAATCTTCAGCCATGTCGCCAACCTTGGGGACGCACGTTCGCTGATCATCCACCCTGCATCCACGACCCACCGTCAGTTGACAGCCGAACAACAAGAGGCCGCGTCTGCCGGTCCGGGCGTTGTGCGTGTGTCTATCGGGCTTGAAGATGCCGATGATCTGATCGCTGATCTGGATCAGGCATTGGCCAAGGCGACATCCTAAACCTTAATCGTTTACATCATTGCAAAGGGCCCCTTAATCGGGGCCCTTTTCTTATGTCTTGTGCGGTCAAATAAACCTCCCTACCAATGTTCAAGAATTGGCATTGAAGGGGATCATGATGCAAAAAACTGTCGTTAACAGCTGGAACGAATGGGACCCGCTTCGCCACGTGATTGTTGGCCGTGCAGATGATTGCCACATCCCGCCAGAGGAACCCGCACTGGATGCGAAAGTCCCCGAGGACAGCGACATGCGCGGCCAATGGGGCCGCCGCCCGCAAGAAACCATCGACCGCGCCAATGAACTGCTGGATAACTTTGCATCCATGTTGGAAAAGCGTGGCGTTCGCGTGGATCGCCCGACGTCCATCGACCATTCCCTGCCCGCCACAACGCCGGATTTTCATACCGATAGCCAATTTGGCTGCATGCCACCACGGGATGTCTTGCTGACAGTCGGATCAGAGATGCTTGAGGCGACGATGTCCTATCGCTGCCGCTGGTTTGAATATCTCAACTACCGCCCGTTGATGCAGCAGTATTTCGATGAGGACCCGAATTTCCGCCACGAATCTGCGCCCAAACCACGCCTGACGGATGCGGATTATCACCCTGATTATCTGTCCGAGAAGATTGGCGATGCAAAGCGCTTGCAGTGGGCGGCTGAAAAGTTCTTTGTCACCACCGAAGAAGAACCGCTTTTTGATGCTGCCGACGTGCTGCGGTTTGGCCGTGATTTGGTGGTGCAACACGGGTTCACAACGAACCTTAAGGGCATCGAATGGCTGCGCCGCCACTTCCCCGATCACCGCGTCCACACCGTGAACTTCCCCGGTGATCCTTATCCGATTCACATTGATGCGACGTTCACGCCCCTGCGCCCCGGTCTGATCTTGAACAACCCGCAGCGCCGCTTGCCAGCCGATCAACGCAAAATGTTTGAAGACAACGACTGGGAAATCGTCGATGCGGCCCAGCCGTCCCACAACACGCCGCCGCCGCTTTGTTATTCTTCAACGTGGCTGTCGATGAATGTTCTGGTTCTAGACCCAAAGACAGTTTGTGTCGAAAAATCAGAGGTTTATCAGGCGGAACAGATGGATAAACTTGGTATGGAAGTGGTCGAAGTTGACCTGCGCGATGCTTATGCCTTTGGTGGCGGGTTGCATTGCTGCACAGCGGATGTCTACCGCGAAGGTACGTGCGAGGACTACTTTCCAAAGATGTAGTCGCACCACAAATCCGCATTACAAAACAATGGCTTCGCCCCAGAAAGGCGAAGCCAATTTCTTTAGTCGCCAATCGCATAGACCAACGAAACCGACGCCCGCAATTCGATCTTTCCAGCCGAGATGGGCACATCGTATTGGGGCGACGAAGCCGCCATTTCCAACATCACAGGTTCAGCGCGCATTGGGTTGTAGCCGCTTGAACCACCTTCGCTCAGACGCAAAAGATCACCTAAAGGAACACCCGCCGCCCCTGCATAAAGCGCGGCCAATCGAGCGCCTTCGGCGACAGCACGACGGCGCGCTTCGTCCATGGCTTCGCTTGGATCCTGAAGACCAAACTGGACACCATCCAACCGGTTCGCCCCGTCCCCGACCACTGCCGCCAGCAACCCACCAAGCTGATCCAGATCATTCACGATCACTTCGACAGAATTAACCGCCTGATACCCCGTGATCTGATTGCCCGAACTTAGAACGCTCTGGCTATAGCGCGGGTTAAGACGGATGGCGCCGCTTCTGATATCTTCAGGCAGAACCCCCTCAACGTCCAAAGTGGCCAGTATAGCGGCCGTCGCACCACTCGCACCATCCAGCGCCGTTGCGGCGTCTTCGGCTTCGGTCTGAACGCCGATGTTGATCGTTGCCATATCGGGCTCCACGCTGACCTCTCCGTTGCCGTTTACGGTTATTGTACGTGGTGTTTCTTCCGCTGACGCAGGGGCGACAAGTGCGGCGCTGGCCAAAGTGGCCGCCACGAGCAGCAGGGCAATAATTGAACGCATAAAATTTCTCCGAGAATTAGGACTGATGCTATGTATGACGTATATCAGACCCCGATCCTTGGGGAGAAAGACAAGATTCTTAACCTTGGCGTGCGCGATTCCTTGCTATACCTTGAATCTATAAGAAAAAGGGGTGTTTGCAGCCTCGATTGGGGATGCTAAGTCACGAAGATGAAAACGAATTTTGCACTGTCTTTGTCGTTTGATGGTTTGCGCCTCATGCACCGCGTTGCGGATGGTTGGCATTTGGTCGGTCAGGTGGCGTTGGACAACCCTGACCTGACTGGCGCTTTGTCGAACCTACGCGATGCCGCCGAGACGCTTGAACCCTCAGGAATCTCAACCAAACTTTTGATTCCAAACGACCAAATCAAATACCTCGCGCTGGACACCACCCGCGCAGAGGAGGCCGATGTTTGGGCGGCCTTGGACGGTGCCACCCCTTACGCGGTTGAGGACCTGTCCTTTGACTACGTCAAAGGTGGGGGCCGCACTTATGTCGCGGCCGTCGCCAAGGACACCCTAAGCGAAGCCCAGCAGTTTGCGAGCGAACACGGGTTTAACCCCGTTGGTTTTGCCGCAGTACCCGAACCGTTCACATACGTGGGCGAAGCGTTTTTTGGCGCGACCGAGGGCAATACAGCAGAGCGAGATGCAGAGCCGGTCATCGTAACGGGTCAGTCGGATGTGGTCATCGCGGCCACTGCCGCACCCGAAACGTCTGAAGTTGAAGCAGGTGATGAAGACGTCCCCGTCGAGGATGAACAGCCCGAAGTTGAAACCCTCATCGAGGACGCGGCAGATACCGAAACAGTCGACGTCGCAGAACCTGTACTTGAAGAGCCAGAGCCAGAGGAACCCGTCCACGACATTTTCGAAGATCAAACGCCCGCTGATCCTGAGCCTGAAGCGGCGCCCGAGGTTGAGGCACCCGAAGCAGAGGCTGAAACACCTGAAGTTTTGGTCGACGAAATCGCGGAGAACGTCGAAGCCGTTTCAGACGAGGCTCAAGAGGAAATAACTCAAGAGATCACTGAGGACACGCCCGAGGAAATCCCCGAAGAAGCGCCCGTGTTCGCATCGCGCCTTCGCGCAGATCGCAACGATGGTCACCCCGCGCCACAGTCTGCCACCGAAGCACCTGCCGCGCCCCAGCGCACGGAACCGGTATTCAGCCGCACGGCCCCGCCGCCTCTTGCGGTTCCAACAGGCAAAGGCACAGACGCAATGCCGCCCGTGTCCGCACCGGCCCGTGATGAAACAATGCCCCCCGTGCAGGCGCCAACACCCACTTTGTCGGCCAACGTGCCCGAGCCGGAAACGGCCCCCGCAATCACAGGCGAATCCTCTACCGCCCTGCCCGTAGACGCCGCTGTCGCGTCTGCGTCCTTGATGGTTGAACCCGATCACGTTGAAGACGAAGTGACGGAACCCTCAGACGGCAAAGGCGCTGCTGCGGCAGCACTTGGCGCGGCCGCCGCCGTTGGAAGCACCGTGGGTGGCATGTTTGCCAGCCGCCGCATGGCCCGCGCCGATGCAAAGGCCCAAGCGCCGGAACCAAAAGAAGCCGCTCCAGAAGAGAAATCCCGTCTTACAGTGTTTGGAGCACGCAAGCAGCCCAAGCCCAAGCCCGTTGTTGGCGGCAAGCCTCGGTTCTTGGGATTGATCCTGACAGCTGTTCTACTGCTTTTCTTGCTGGCGTTTGCGGCATTCGCGGCGATGTCAGAAGACGGCATCGCAGGTTGGTTTGGCTTTGGCAGCTCCGATACCCAGATCGCAGCCGATCCTGACACCGTTGACCCGTCGGCTTCGGAGGTGGCCGCGCTGCAGCCAGACGACGCCGACGCCGCGGTCAATGCGCCTGACGCTTTGGCCACACCGACACCCCCTTCTGGAGGACAGGTCCTTTCCCCAGAAGAAGCAACACGCATCTACGCCGCGACCGGCGTATGGCAAAGGGCCCCTCGCATTCCACTTACCCCCCGTACAACCAGCATCGACGCGATGGCGGTTGGTACAGCGTCGCAGGCGGTTCCACGTGTTCCGCCCAGCCCCCTGGCCAGTGCCAGCAGCGTGGCAGGCGACGCTTTGATCGCGACACCGATTGACCCACCGGCCCCAGACGAAACCTTTAACTTTGGCGCTGACGGCGTTGTTGTCGCAACGCCTGAAGGCAGTGCTACACCTGACGGGATCGTCGTGATTGCAGGCCGCCCAGCCCTGAACCCGCCAACACGCCCTGGCACTGTTGCCCCTGAGATTACTCCACAAGATCAACTCGCTGCAGTCATTCCTGACACAGCCGAACCTGTCGAAGACGCGCCGGACGGCGTCGTAATCATCAATGGCCGTCCCGTCATCGAACCGCCAGTTCGCACGGGGACCACGGCCCCAGCGCCCGCGCCCACGGTTGCCGCTGTTGAAGATGGCACAGGGCCTCTCGTTGCAACAGACGGTCTTTTGGTGCTGGCCGGTACACCAACAGTTCTACCGCCGATCCGGCCCGGGACGGTTGCCCCCACGGCGACGCCCGTCACGCCAGTTGAACCTGAAACGCCGGTTGCGACCGCGCCAGAAACCGAACTGACCTCGCCGCAACCCGAGGGGTTGAATGTTATCGCCGGTGCGCCACCGATTCTTCCACCCGCACGCCCTGGCACAACAGCCCCACAAATTGACGCCGCTGTTGAAACACTCTCCAGTGAGGTTGCTGCAGCCCTTTCGACCGGCACGGCCCAAACGCCAACGGCCGACACGCCACGCCCGCTTGTGCGCCCCGCGGCTGTGACACAAGCCGCCGCTGCAGTCGCCAACGCTCCTGTGCTTGGAGAACTCACCACGGCGCAGGCGTCTGCATTCAGGCCCCGCACCCGCCCTACTGGTCTAGCTCCCGAGCCACAACCTGATCCCGAAACTCCCGCCGCGCCAGAACCCGAAGTTGCCGTCGTTCCTGAGGACCCCGCTGGCCTGCAAATCTCGCCTGAGATTGCCGCCGCTGTGCAAGCCGCCGCAAACCGTCCGGATCCGATCATCAACGCGACATCCCAAGCGGTTGCCGTAAGTGAACGTCCTGACACCCGCCCGCGCAACATGGCCCGCATCGTTGAACGTGCGGCTGCCGCTCAAGAACGCGCGGCAACCCAAGTCGCCGCCGTGCCACGCGCCGCTGCGGTTGCGCCAAGCGGGCCGACGTCCGGTTCCGTGGCGCAGAACGCAACGCTGGAAAACGCCATCAACCTACGTGAAGTGAACCTCATTGGCATCTACGGTGGCTCAAGCGATCGGCGCGCCCTGGTGCGCCTGGCCAACGGCCGCTATGTGCGGGTCACGGTCGGGGATCGTCTTGATAGCGGTCGGGTGACTGCGATCAGTGCCAGCGCTCTGAGTTATACAAAACGGGGCCGTGCCATCACTCTTGAGGTTGGCGGCTAAGCTTTCATATTTACCCCGCCTATGGGCGGACAGGATACCGATGCAAGACACGCTCATTCTCGCGACATTGCTCTTGGGGGCAGCTGTGGTTGCCGTGCCGATGGCCGCGCGGCTTGGCCTTGGATCGGTGCTTGGCTACCTGCTTGCGGGGGTCGCTATTGGTCCCTTGTTAGGGGCGGAAGCCGCAGAGCTTCAACATGTTGCAGAATTCGGCGTCGTTATGATGTTGTTCCTGATTGGATTGGAACTGGACCCACGCGCCCTTTGGGGGATGCGGCACCGTCTGATCGGGCTTGGCGGCCTCCAAATCGGCCTAACGACGTTGTTGCTGATGGTGGGGTTCATGGCCTTAGGGCAAGCGTGGCAAACAGCACTCGCCATTGGCATGATCTTTGCGTTGTCCTCGACGGCGATCGTTCTGCAAACCCTTGATGAAAAAGGCCTTATGCAAACGAGCGGCGGGCGGAATACGTTCTCGGTTCTGCTGACCCAAGACATTGCCGTTATCCCCATGTTGGCGTTGTTGCCTCTTTTGGCGTTGCGTTCGCCGGTTGTAATGCAAGACGACGGTTCTATGGCTCTTGGCAGCGACGTAGACGACGCTGCACATCACACAATCAGCCTTGTTGACGGTCTCCCTGCATGGGGGGTGACGCTTGTGACCATTGCAGCGGTTGCGTCAGTCATCCTCGTGGGGATCTTCCTGACCCGCCCCTTGTTTCGCTACATCCACCACGCGCGCCTGCGTGAAATGTACACCGCGTTGGCCCTGCTTATGGTGGTGTCGATTGCGGCATTGATGAGCCTTGTCGGGTTGTCGGCCGCCTTGGGTACGTTTCTGGCTGGCGTGGTTCTTGCGAACTCGGAATTCCGACATGAGTTAGAAAGTGACCTTGCCCCCTTTAAGGGATTGCTCCTTGGGTTGTTCTTTATCACGGTTGGGGCTGGGATCGATTTCGGCACCCTTTTCGCCGCACCGGTTCGTATTTTCGGCATAACAATCGCGATGATGCTGGCCAAAGGGGCTGTGCTTTATCTGCTGGCGCGGATCTTTGATTTACGCGGTCGCGCCCGTTGGCTGTTCACACTTGGCCTCGCGCAAGCTGGTGAATTCGGTTTCGTGTTGCTGGCGTTTTCAGAGCAGCAAAACGTCATCGGAGCGGCGCTCAGTGCAGAATTGCTGCTGGTCGTCGCACTGTCCATGTTGATTACCCCGTTGTTGTTTATTGCCTATGACCGCCTGTCCCACCGCATGGGATCGGATGCCAAGGAACCGCACGAAGAAGACGATATTGACGAAAAAGGGCGAGTCATCATCGCAGGCATCGGGCGTTTCGGACAAGTTGTGAACCGCCTTGTGCAAGCCAGCGGTTACAGCACTGTGGTGCTCGATAGCGATCTGAATACGGTGCAATTGATGCGCACGTTCGGGTTCAAAGGGTTCTTTGGGGATCCCACCCGCCCTGACATACTGCATGCAGCAGGAATTGATCAGGCATCAGTCCTTGTGGTCGCTCTGGATGGCAAAGCTTCGGCGGTGAACCTCGTGAAATATGCCCGCACACACTATCCCGACCTGCACATTGTGGCACGGGCACGTGACCGTGTTCACGTCTACGAACTCTATGCGGCGGGCGCGAACGATATCGTGCGCGAATTGTTTGACGGGTCATTGCGGGCGGGCCGCTATGTTCTGGAAAATCTAGGGCTGTCAGATTACGAGGCTTCAGAGGCCGAGATGGCGTTCTATCACCATGACCGCGCCACCCTGCGTGACCTTGCAGAGGTCTGGGACCCAGACACCCCAATTGCGCAGAACAAAGCCTATGTCGAACGCGCAAAGGCCGCCAACCGCGATCTAGAAACGCAATTGGCGCAGGCTTTGGATGAAACAGAGCGCAATCAAAGCCGTCTCGGTGGCCGCGCGAAGCGGCCCAATCAAGACTAACCTGCCGCGACGCCTGCTTCAGAAAATGTTGCCATGCCGGAATGGCAGGCGATGGCGGATTTAAGAACGCCAATCGCCAAAGCCCCACCGGACCCTTCGCCCAAACGCAGCCCCATAGACAGGATTGGCGGTTTGCCCAAAGCATCCAAAAGACGGCCATGTGCGCCCTCTGCGCTCAGATGGCCCGCAACGGTGTGATCCAAAGACCCTTCAACGGCCTTTTCCAAAGTGGCGGCCGCGGCTGAACAAATGAAACCATCCAAGATCACTGGAATGCGGTGATGACGTGCCGCGGCAATTGCGCCAGCCATTGCCGCCAATTCACGCCCACCAAGGCAGCGCAGGGCCTCAAGCGGATCACTTGTGTCATGCAAAGCAAGTCCGCGATCAACAACATCTACTTTTCGAGCCAACCCATCATCATCAACGCCCGTCCCGCGCCCGACCCAGTCTTGCGCTGTGCCGCCCAAAACAGCCGCAGCGACAGCCGCGGCCGACGTCGTGTTGCCGATGCCCATTTCACCTGTCACGAAAAGATCCGCGGTTGGATCAACGGCATTCCACCCAGTAGTTAGTGCGGCAATTACCTCGGCTTCGCTCATTGCGGCCTCAACTGTGAAATCTTTAGTCGGCGTTTCCAGCTCCAGCGCATGAACATCCATTTTTGCGCCATTGGCCTTTGCCAACTGATTGATCGCGGCCCCGCCATGTTCAAAATTTGCCACCATCTGCACAGTCACTTCCGGTGGAAACGCAGAAACGCCCTGTGCGCAAACACCGTGGTTACCTGCAAAGATCACAATCTGGGGTGCCTCGATGCTGGGGCGGTCCGTATCACGCCAGCCCGCATACCAAATCGCAAGCTCTTCCAAACGGCCCAACGCACCCGGAGGTTTGGTCAGCTGGTTGTTGCGGTCCTTTGCCCCTGCAATTGATGCCATATTTGGGCCTGTCGCTGCCTCTAACGTGGCGCGGAATTCGGAAAGTGTGGTGAACGGTGCGGTCATGGCGTGGCCTCATTGCAAATTTGTGCCTCACTCTCTACCCAATGGAACGGAAATGACCAGACAGGAAACGGCCCGATGACACCTAAGGACGACACAACACCCCTTTTCTCGGCTGGTGATATGTTCGCAGCCTTGGGATTGTTAAGCCGCCTACCCGTTCCGGTGAACACCGAGCTAGCGACATCTCGCGGGGGGGCCGCCGCTTGGGCCTATCCCATCGCGGGCTTGGCCATCGGCGTGATCGCGTGTTGCGTTGGGCAAATTGCTCTTTGGTTGGGGCTACCGGTTTCGCTGGCGGCGGGGCTGATCGTTGCATCATTGGCCATCACTACGGGCGGGATGCACGAAGACGGGTTGGCCGACTGCGCAGATGGGTTCTGGGGAGGCTGGGACAGGATCAATCGTCTTAAGATCATGCAAGACAGCCACACGGGCGTTTATGGTGTCATTGCTCTGGTGCTCGGCCTTGGCCTGCGTTGGCAGGCGGTTGCTCTCCTGCTTGTGACCCCATTTTGGCTAGCGCTGATCTGTGTTGCGATGCTGAGCCGTGCGGCGATGGTGCCGATGATGGCCTACCTGCCCCATGCGCGGACCGAAGGGCTGAGCCACTCTGTGGGTCGCCCGCAGCCCGCTACAGCTTGGGTGGCCTTGGGGATTGCAGGGTTTGCTGCCATCATTCTTTTGCAGCTTGCAGCGCTATGGGTTCTGATCGTGACCCTGCTGGCGACACTGGTTTGTGCGCAAATTGCACGCGCCAAAGTCGGTGGTCAAACAGGTGATGTCCTTGGCGCGACGCAACAGATCACAGAAATTGCAGCGCTGATGACGCTCGTTGCGGTGCTGACTTAGGCGCTAAAGCCCGCAGTCTAGCGCCTCCGCCAACCGCTCTGGCGTAAAGGCCCCCAAAGAGCGCACCTGCCATTCCTCGACAAACCGGATCACCATAAGATCGCTCCAATCCGCATCCGCCGTGACCATTTCTGGCCCAGTCCCACAATCCCGCATGCCGCTGGAAAAGAACGCATCGCCAATCCGGTGGTTCGTCAGCCCTGACACTTCAGCATCCAAACGCAGCCCAACGCCGTCCCATTCAAAAATGCGCAAGGTTTTCGCCAAATGGGGACGATCGACAAATGCCACTTCGACACGCCCGTCACCATCAAAATCCGCTGCTGCGACGGGGGCCAGCCACCGGTTGGACCGACCAATATGCGCCGTTTCAGCGACTTTGCCAGTCTCGTCATAAACCGCCAATGACCCGCCACGCGCCATATCTGTTTCAACCACCACCACTTCGGGTTCACCATCACCGGTGATGTCCCAAAGACGCGGGGTCAAATCCTCGAACACATGATCGCTTGGCAATGTGGCACGGTATTGTATGCGGTTGTTGCCGTCACGGGTCTGGATCACCAGCTCCGAATATTCAATCGCATCGCCCAAAACACCATGCGCATACCGCTGCGTCGGGCCCGCGAACTCGGCCCCGACAATCTCTTCGGCAGCCGCATGTGACGCTGCACCTAGGCACAACATCACCCCCGCGCCGCGCACGAGACCCGTCAGCGGTCGCAATGGGAGACGCGGCGCCATGTTAAATCTGTTTTTCAGGCATACGAACGATCAGGCCGTCCATATCGTCTGTAACCTTCAACTGGCATGTCAGGCGTGATGTCGTTGCATCTGGCTCAAACGCGAAATCCAGCATGTCTTCTTCCATCGCGTCCTTGGCCGGGATCTTTTCGACCCAAGACGGATCCACATAGACGTGGCATGTTGAACAGGCACATGCGCCGCCGCAATCGGCTTCGATCCCGGGGATGCCATTGTCGCGGGCACCTTCCATAACGGTCAAGCCATTTGCAACGTCCACGACGTGTTCTGTTCCGCTATGTTCGATGTATGTAATCTTTGCCATTGTGTTGGCCCTTTTCAATCATTCCGTTGTCCCTAGATAGGCCGCAGCGCGCCCGCCTTCTAGCCCATTTGCGCGAAATTGGTGGCGGATACGACACCATTACCGCTCATTTTTGCGTCATCTAGGCTGTGTGCTTTGTAAAACGGCGAAATCGCGCTAACACGGCTCAATTATAGGGCGCAAAGACCCATAGGCAGAGCAGATGCAAACATCACCGATCCAGCGTACTCGCTTGGCCGCCCGTTTCGGCGCGGTATGTTCGGCTGCCGTTATCATAGGCCTGTCAGGCTGTGTTGAAACGCCGCCCACCCGTCTAGATCAAACCCCCGCGGATCACAGCATAGGGCCACTCGAAACGCCCGTGGTCGTGGACTCCAACATCGGCACTTGCTTTGCGCGCGACACGACACCCGCCGTCATTGAGACCGTGACCGAACAGATCATGGTTCAACCTGCTGTCGTGCGCAGCGATGGCAGTGTCGAGCAACCCGCCGCATTCCGTACAGTGACGCGCCAGCGTATCCTTCGCGAACGCCGCGAGGTCGAATTCGAGACGCCTTGCGGTCACGTTCAAACGCCCGAATTCATCGCCTCGGTGCAACGTGCATTGGTGGCGCGCGGGTACTACCGTGGCACGATTACTGGCGCCATAGATACACGTACAGTCTCCGCCATTGAGCGGTTTCAGACCGACCAAAACGATGTCCACACAGGTGTCCTAACCCTTAAAACGGCACGCTCCTTGGGGTTGGTCGCCCTACCGCGCGACCAGCTTTAAACGGAAAAGGGCGCCCCATTGGGACGCCCTTTCGTACTAGACTGATGTCTAATTTATTCGAGGCCAAGTGCCACAAACCGTGGCGCACCGTCGCGACGTACAAGCAGCAGCAAAGACTTGCGGCCAGCCTCTTGGGCTTCTTCAACACGCGCCTCGAAATCAACGATGCCTGTGATGGGCTGTTGTCCCGCTTCGGTGATGACATCGCCCGCCAATAGGCCTTTGGTCTCGGCTTCGCTATCCGTTTCGACTTCGACAACCACAAGACCGCTGCCCAACTCAAGACCCAATTCCTCAGCCATTTCAGGTGAAACCTCGGACAAGGTCATGCCAAGCATGTTGGTTGTGTCAGGTTCCCCTGCATCTGGTCCATCATCTGGGAAGGCAACCGATTCAGCTGTCTCACGGCGGCCAAGTACGACCGTCAGATCGATCATTTCACCATTGCGCAGTGTCGCGACGGGAACTTCTTTGCCCACAGGGCTGTTGCCAACGATCTGAACCAGCTCACGGGTGTCTTCGATCTCTACACCGTCAAAAGTCAAAATGATGTCGCCGGATTCCATACCTGCATCTTCTGCGGGACCAGCGGGAACATCCGTGACCATTGCGCCGCGTGCTTCGTCCAGCCCGTCAATCGCATCAACCATATCTGCTGTGACGTCCTGAATACGAACGCCCAACCAGCCACGGCGGGTCTCGCCAAATTCTTGCAACTGATCCACGACGTTGGTCACAACAGAAGACGACATCGCAAAGCCGATGCCGATGCTGCCGCCGTTCGGGGACAGGATTGCGGTGTTCACGCCGATCACGTCACCATCCATGTTAAACAGCGGTCCACCCGAGTTCCCTCGGTTGATCGCGGCATCTGTCTGGATGTAGTCGTCATAGGTCCCCTGCAGGGAGCGGTTGCGCGCCGATACGATACCCGCAGACACAGAGAACCCCTGCCCCAACGGATTGCCCATCGCCATCACCCAGTCACCAACACGAGAACCCGCGCCATCGCTGTCGCCAAAGCTGACGTATTGCAGGGGTGTGTCGTGTTCGACCTTGAGAACCGCAATATCCGTGTTCGGGTCTGTGCCGATCAGCTCGGCTGGCAGGAGTTCGGATGGCTGCCCATCACCGGGGAAAAATTCGATTTCGATCGAGTCAGCGCCCTCAATGACGTGGTTGTTCGTTACGATGAACCCATCTGCCGAGATCACAAAACCGGATCCAAGAGCAGACGAACGGCGCTGGCCGCCATCGTTGTTGTCATTAAAGAAGTCTTCAAACGGGGAGCCTTCAGGCACGACTCCCTGCGGGCCTGTCCGGCTGGCGATCACTGTGCTGGTGGTGATGTTTACCACCGACGGGCTGACTTGTTCCGCCAACTCAGCGAAAGTCGCAGGGCGATTTTGCGCATCAACCGGAACAACGGTCGCCACGGCGAGCGCCATACCGACCAACAAAGCGCCTAGCCATTTCTGACGACTGTCTTGTTGGGTTTGGGCACGCACGGCGGCCTGTGGGTGTGATCTCTTTGTCATCTGCACAAAGCGTCTCCTTCTTGAAACTTTAACAAGGGCGCGCGCGCCCGTTGACATAGAATGTAGGTCCAAAGACGCTGGGCGCAACGGCAAACACGTAACCGTCACCGAGACGTGAGCGTTCATAAGCTAAAAGTCGCGTCTATTCCAAGGCGCCCAGTGCGGCGGCCAACCATAACAATGCGACACCCGCGCAAAGTGCAGCGAACCCGACGATCCGCCGCGTTTCCAAAGGCATGGCCCGCAGCGCCGCAAGCATGTCTTCCACAAGCGAAGGGGCCAGTGCGTACACCAGCCCCTCTACGATCAGCACCAGCCCGAAGGCCAGGGTGATTATTCCGATCATTACTCGGTCGCACCCGTCGGTGAACGCAAGTATTCAAAGAATGCATCTGGTGGCGACATGACCATCCGAGCATTCCCTGTTGCCAGACCTTCACGGTATGCCTCGAGCGAGCGGTAGAATTCAAAGAACTCAGTGTCTTGCCCATAGGCGTCTGCGAAAATCGCGTTGCTTGCCGCGTCGGCTTCACCCTCAGTAATGCGCGCCTGACGGCTGGCGTCGGATTCAAGTTCAACCACGGTACGATCCGCTTGCGCAGTGATCCGTGTCGCGGCTTCGCGACCACGTGCCCGTTCGTCCTCGGCCTCACGTTGACGTTCTGAAACCATCCGCAAAAACGTACGTTCAAGGTTTTGGCTTGGTAGATCCGTCCGCTTTAGGCGCACGTCAATCACTGTCAGACCCAAGGAATTGGCCTGCGTAATCGCACCGTTACGGATACGTAGCATCAACGCGTCACGGTCCGTGGACAAGATGTCACCGGAAGAGACCGAGCCCAAAACCGCACGTGTTTGTGCGTTCAGGATACGTTCAAGACGTAGATCTGCGACTGCAATCGCTTGATCGCCACCGGCACCAGTCGCCTGACGGAACAGTTCCACATCCGAAATCCGGTAGCGGGCAAAGGCATCCACGATTAAGCGACGGTCATCGTTTGGAATGACTTCCTGAGCGGCCATATCGATTGAAATGATCCGGTCATCGTAGGTCACGACCTGATCCATCATTGGAATACGGAACCCGAGACCTGGATCTTCTTTGATCTGAACCACGCGGCCAAATCGAAGCACGAGAGCCTTTTCACGTTCATCCACAATAAAGATCGAGCTGATGATTGCCGCCAAGAAAATGACGATCACTGGCAGAATATAAAGTGACTTATTCATCAGTTCGACCCTCCTGTTGATGGGCTACGCAGTTGGTCAAGTGGGAGATACGGGACAACGCCGCCCCCGCCGTCGCCGCCTGTTTCGTCCAGCAAAATGATATTGCCGGAGCTAAAGACGTCTTCGACCATTTCTAGATACAGACGCTGACGGGTTACATCAGGTGCCTTCTGGTATTCCTCAAGAACGGAAACGAAACGCGCGGCCTCACCTTCGGCTTCGTTTACCACGCGAGCGCGGTACCCTTCGGCGTCTTCAAGGATTTGCGCGGCGTTACCACGTGCGCCAGCTGTTTCACGGTTTGCATAAGCGTCCGCTTGGTTTTGCAGCTGGATGCGTTCTTGTTCTGCATCCTGCACGTCACGATACGCGGCCAACGGCGAAGTCTTTTCTTCGACACCGTCAATATCTGTGGTCAGCACTTGGGTTGCGGGTGGATCGGCAGCACCAAGGTTGATCCGCACGATGTTCACACCAGAATCGTAGCTGTCGAGTGTTTCTTGAGTAAGTTCCTGCATCCGTTGTTCGATGCTGTCACGATCTTGGTTCAAGTTCGCCAGCTGAGACTGCGCGATGATTTCGCGCATAACGGATTCAGAAACCGCCGCGATTGTTTCTTCTGGCTCAGCTAGGTTGAACAAGAACTGATCAGGGCGTGTGATGTTCCAAACGACTTGGAAGTCGATATCGACGATGTTTTCGTCACCTGTCAGCATCAAACCGATGTCGCCTTCAAGCATCCGCAACACGGACGGATTGTCGGACAATTCTTGTGGAACAGGGTCTTCACCGATGTTGATGACTTGTTCGCGTGTCACCTGAACGATCTCGTATGTGACCAAAGGCCACGGGGCAAAGTTCAGACCACTGTCACCGATACACGGTTCCATACATTCGCCAAGAAACAGCTCAACCGACTTTTCTTCAGGACGAACTGTATAAAAGCTCGACGCGGCCCATAGGACGACTGCGCCCAATACACCAAGACCGATCATGCCACGGCTGACTTGTGGACCGCCGGCCCCACCGCCACCACCGCCGCCGACGCGACCACGGTCATTGCCACCGCCCATCAGAACACGCAGTTGGTCCTTGGTTTTATTGATGATTTCATCAAATTCAGGGATTTGCGGATCGTTCGGTGGACGTTGCCCGCCATTGCGGTTTCCGTCGCCATTTGGTCGGCGACGGTCATCGTCGTCACCGCCATCATTGCCTCCGCCCCCCCAGGGGCCGCCGTTGTTTCCAGCCATTAAGCCTGTCTTCCCTTGTTGCGACCCATTTCCTCCGGGTCATATTCATCTTGTCTATAAGTGTGCTTTTACGCGCAAAGTTCAAGCAGTTCGCACGGGATCGCGCATTGTCACAAGTTCCTCACTGATCGTTGGGTGAACCGCGCAGGTCGCATCAAACTGTTCTTTGGTTGCCCCCATCTTCACAGCAATGCCCGCAAGCTGGATCATTTCACCCGCATGCGGGCTGACGATATGACACCCCAGAACCTTGCGCGTTGCCTTTGATACAACGAGTTTCATCAACACGCGATCGGGCCGTTCTGCAAACGCCGTCTGCATCGGTCGGAAGGATGTGGCGTAGATTTCTACGGGTTCCTGTTCGGCGGCCTGTTCTTCGGACAGACCAACGGTGCCCATTTCAGGCTGGGTGAAAATCGCGGACGGGATCAGTTCGTGGTCTGGCTTTGTTGGGTTGCCGTTGAACACGGTCTCAACAAAGGCCATGCCTTCACGGATCGCCACCGGCGTCAGTTGCACACGGTTCGTCACATCTCCAACGGCGTAAATGCTTGGTACCTTGGTCTGGCTGTAATCATCCACGATGATTTCACCATTGCGGCCCAGTTCAACCCCGACCTCTTCAAGGCCAAGGCCATCAGTGTTTGGCGAGCGGCCCGTCGCATACATCACCTGATCGTAAACCGCTTCGGACCCATTGGTGCATTTGACCCAAATTCCGTCTTCGTGCTTCTCCATTTCAAGGACGTTTGTCCCGAGGTGCAGATCAACGCCCTTCTCGATCATCATCTCGGACACCAACCCACGGGCTTCGTCGTCAAAGCCACGCAGGATTTGCGCACCACGGTAGAACTGGGTCACCTCGACTCCGAGGCCGTTGAGAATGCAAGCGAACTCGGATGCGATGTAACCGCCGCCCACAACCAAGATCTTCTTGGGAAGCTCTTTCAGCAGGAAAATGTCGTTGGACGTAATCGCCAAATCCGCGTTCTTCATGTCCGGCACAGACGGGCGGCCGCCGACGGCAACGAGAATATGCTTGGCGCTATGAGTTGAGCCATCCGCAAGGGTCACTTCATGGGGGCCGCTGACAGTCGCACGGGAATCGTATATCGTGACGTCGGAATTGCCCAACAATTTGCGGTAGATCCCCTCAAGACGGTCTAGTTCAGCGTGAAGGTTGGGTTGGAACTTTGACCAATTGAACGATCCGTCTTGCACGTCCCAACCATACGCACGGGCATCGGCAAACATCTCTTGGTACTCAGACGCGAAAACCATCAGTTTTTTGGGGACACAGCCACGGATCACACAGGTTCCGCCCATCCGGAATTCTTCGGCCAGTGCAACCTTGGCCCCTGTTGCCGCAGCGACCCGCGCGGCACGTACGCCACCTGATCCGCCACCAATCACAAACAAATCGTAATCAAAATCAGCCATATCGGGCGCGCCTTTCTAAGGGGGATAATTTGGACCTTGGTAAAGCACAGCACTGCAGGCTTGGCCAGTCACAGTACCGTTCATTGGCCCGTCGATACAGACCTAGTCGTTCAGGTCCGCAAACAGGTTTTCGTTCTCTACAAAATCAATGCGGTCTTCTTCGACAGTGCCTTGATTGATGTCGCGAACTTCCACGCGGCCGTCGCCGTAGCCGATAACAACCACGTCACAAATGTCGATGAACAAACCGTTCTCAACAACGCCCGGTATCTGATTGACAACCAATGACAATTGCCGCGCGTTGCCGATCCGGTTGAGGTGAAGATCAAGGATATGGTTGCCTTCGTCTGTGTAGAACGGAGCATCCCCATTCATACGCAAGCTGATTTCACGGCCCAGCACATCCATGCCGATCAGTGTTTCTTCGACCAGTGTTTTTGTGGTCTGCCAACCGAATGGAACCACCTCAATCGGGAGGGGAAAACTGCCCAACGTCTCAACGGATTTGGACGCATCCGCAATGACAACCATTTGATCGCTTGCCGTTGCCACGATCTTTTCCTGCAACAGTGATCCGCCACCACCCTTGATCAGGTTGAGATTGCCATCATATTCGTCCGCACCGTCAATCGTGATGTCGAGCCATTTGGCCTCATCCAAGGAGATCACATTGATCCCAACTTCACGGGCAAGGTCAGCGGTGCGGGTGGATGTCGGAATGCCCTGAATTTGCAGACCCTCTTTCTCGACCATCTCTCCCAGGCATTTCACCATCCACGCAGCAGTGGACCCCGACCCAAGGCCGACTTTCATACCATCTTCGACGTATTGGGTTGCCTGTTTCGCAGCAACGAATTTGGCTTTGTCGATGGGGGACAGTTCAGACGGCATGGGGCAGCTCCTGCGCTGGGATAAAGACTTCCTGTCTATATACGATGCTCGGACGCGCGGCGCTATGGTCCAAATCGGGCTAATTTACGCAAAGCCCGTTCTATCGGTCGCGTTTGGGCGGGTTGGCGTGACTGGAATGCTGAATCCTTGAACCATGACAAAGCTGATCCTGCATTACGCCCCTGACAACGCATCGCTGATTATTCGCCTTGCGCTTGATCACTTGAACCTGCCGTTCGAGACGGTTTTGGTGGATCGTGCCAGCGCGGCACAGCGCGATCCGGCATATCTTACGATCAACCCAAATGGGCTGATCCCGACGCTGATCACGCCGGACGGCGCGATATTTGAGACCACCGCGATCTTGCTTTGGTTGGAGGGTCGGTTTGGGGGCCTGATGCCAACTGGCGATACCACGCGAACATCGGCACTTAAATGGCTGATATGGATTGGGAATACCCTGCACCCGAGTCAACGGATGATGTTCTATCCCGATACATACACCGACGGGGACATCGAAGACCTGCGCGCGCCCACACGGCGCCGCATCGCACGCCTGTTGACGCTGCTGTCTGACGCGAAAGACGCGGACTGGCTTGAAGCCGCACCATCCGCACCGTCCTTCTACCTTGCGCCATTGCTGCGATGGTGCGCGATCTACGGTGGGGATCACTGGTTTGATCTGGCGGATTACCCGCGCCTTTTCGCATTTGCGCAGCGGATGGAACAAACAGAACCCGCTTTTCGCGCAATGCGCACAGAGGGTCTTGGGGCGCACCCATTTACCGCCCCCAAGCCGCCCAATCCACCAGAAGGGAGCGCCGTTTAGATGTTCTTATCCGTATTCGATATGTTCAAGGTCGGGATCGGCCCGTCGTCTTCCCACACGATTGGCCCCATGGTTGCCGCCGCTCGGTTCTTGGACCACCTGCGCGCGCAACCGTTTAAAGTTAGTGGCTTACGGGCCAGCCTTCATGGATCATTGGCGTTTACGGGCGTTGGTCATTCAACG
Source organism: Octadecabacter sp. B2R22 (assembly GCF_018861045.1). GTDB lineage: Bacteria > Pseudomonadota > Alphaproteobacteria > Rhodobacterales > Rhodobacteraceae > Octadecabacter. Next base: position 221,329 of record NZ_JAHKQJ010000007.1, on the reverse strand, counting down.
GATCGCGCCACGATACTGGGCCTCGCGGGGTTTCGCGCGGATGATTATGATCGCATCAAAGCAGACGCCGAAATGGCCCGTATCGCGGCTGAAGGTTGGGTTGCCCCTGACGGGTTAGGCCAACTGACATTTGCACCCACAGAACATCTTGAATTCGACTATGGACCCAACCTTCCCGGTCACGCCAACGGCATGAAGCTCATGGGGACGGACGCGCAGGGCGATGTGGTCACCGAAGTGACATACTATTCGATCGGCGGCGGGTTCGTTCTGACCGAACAAGAACTCGCGGCGGGCGTTGATAAAGACGAAGGTGCGCCAGTGCCTTTTCCGTTTAAGAGCGCCTCTGAAATGCTTGAAATGGCGCAACAAAGTGGAATCAGCATCGCACAGATGAAACGCCGCAATGAACTCAGCCGACGGAATGCTACGGACCTTGATGCTGGGCTAACACGGCTTTGGGCGGTGATGAACGACTGCATTGATCGCGGGCTGCAAACGGATGGCATCTTGCCCGGTGGGCTGAACGTCAAACGCCGGGCCAAGGGCATCCATGACGCGCTGAGAGCGGAGTCTGGTGTGAACCTCACTGCGCCCCATACGATCAACGATTGGATGTCGACCTACGCCATGGCCGTGAACGAGGAAAACGCAGCTGGTGGACAGGTTGTCACCGCCCCCACCAATGGTGCGGCAGGCGTCGTTCCCGCGACGATCCGGTACTACATGGATCATGTGCCCAGCGCGACGGCTACGAAGATACCAGATTTTCTGCTGACGGCGGCGGCCATTGGCGGATTGGTGAAATTCAATGCCTCGATCAGCGGAGCCGAGGCTGGATGTCAGGCCGAGGTCGGCAGTGCTGCGGCAATGGCGGCGGCGGGCCTTTGCGCCGTGCTGGGCGGTACACCTGAGCAGATCGAGAACGCGGCTGAGATCGCATTGGAACATCACCTCGGCATGACCTGCGATCCCGTAAAGGGGTTGGTTCAAGTGCCCTGTATTGAACGCAACGGCTTGGGCGCGATCAAGGCGGTGTCTGCGGCGTCCTTGGCGATGCGCGGTGACGGCACGCACCTTGTGCCGCTGGACGCCGCTATCGAGACCATGCGCCAAACCGGCGCGGATATGTCCGAAAAGTACAAAGAAACGGCTTTGGGGGGCTTGGCGGTGAACGTCCCGAACTGTTGAACCGAGCCGATCGTTATAGAAAGCGTCGTTTCCAGACTGGACGCGTTGTGCCGCGACAACCATACCACTTGGATGACAACAACATCTCAAATTTCGCAGGGCCCGGATCGGGTTCCTCTCGGCATGGCTCTGGTGATCGGGTTCTGCGTGGTCGCACCCATGCTCGACGTGTGTGCGAAGATCGCGGCTGACGCGATCCCTGTTGGCCAGATCACGGCTGGCCGATTTTTGGTGCAAACTTTGTTGATGTTGCCGGTGTGCCTGATGATGGGGCTGTCTTTGCGGCTGCGTGTTGGTCTTTGGGTCCCGGTCGCGATGCGCGCGCTGTTCTTGATGCTTTCGACCTATTTCATTATCGCCGCATTGCGGTTCATGCCCTTGGCGGATGCTTTGGCGATTGTTTTTGTCGAACCCTTTATCATCTTGCTGTTTGGCAAGATCATGTTTGGCGAAATCATCGGGCCGCGCCGTTTGCTGGCGGCGGCTGTGGGCTTTGCTGGCTGCTTGTTGGTTATCCAGCCCAGCTTTGTGGCGTTTGGCTATGTCGCACTTTTGCCTTTGGGAACGGCCTTTACGTTTGCCGCCTATGTGCTGAGCACACGGTCCTTGCGCGGGCAATTGCACCCCGTTGAAATGCAGTTTCAAACAGGACTGGCCGCGACGCTGATGATTGTACCACTGATATGGGTCGCGGATGGACGTGGTTGGGATACGCTTGATCCGGTCTGGCCCGAGGGGATCTATTGGCTGTTGATCTTCGGCGTCGGGTTCTTTGCAACTGTGGCCCATATGATGATGACCTACGCGCTGTCGATGGCCCCTGCAGCGACGCTTGCGCCCCTGCACTATCTGGAAATCATCACGGCGGCACTTCTTGGCTATCTGTTCTTTGACGACTTCCCTAACGGGCTGGCCTTGATCGGTATCTTCGTCATCATGGCATCAGGTCTTTATGTCATACACCGTGAACGGGTGAACGCCCGCCAGATCGAACTCCCTGCGGCACCGATTTAGGCCCATCTCTCTAGACGCGCCACGTGATCCCCCCTAGCGTGCCTTGATGACGTCCCAATCCCCTGATCGCCCGTTCCTTGGCATTCTACTGATGCTCGGCTTTTGTGTGCTTGCTCCGCTGGGCGACGCTACGGCCAAGCTATTGGGAGACGAGATGTCAGTGGGGTTTTTGGTGTTCATCCGATTTTCTGTGCAGGCAGCGCTGCTGCTCCCGCTCGTGGTCTTTTTGGGCTACCCGATGCCAAATGGCCGGCGATTGTTGCGCCTGACGGCGCTGCGCACTCTGCTGCATATCGCGGGCATTGGATTGATGTTTTCATCGCTTCAGTATCTGCCGCTGGCCGACGCGATCGCCATCGCCTTTGTCATGCCGTTTATCATGTTGCTGCTTGGGCGGGTCTTCTTGGGCGAAGACATCGGCCCGCATCGGCTGATTGCCTGTGCCGTTGGGTTTTGCGGCACGCTCTTGGTTGTGCAGCCAAACTTTATAGATGTGGGCGCGCCTGCGTTGCTTCCTTTGGGGGTCGCCGTTGTCTTTGCCCTCTTTATGTTGGTAACCCGTAAAATCGCCAAGGATGTCGACCCAATTGGCCTACAAGCCCTCTCCGGTCTGATGGCCGCACCGCTGGTTGGGATCGCACTGGTGATCTTCCCAACGGTTTCGATATTGGAGACCACCCCCGTCTCAGGATCGGCGTGGTGGTTGTTGTTATGGCTCGGCGTCTTGGGGACCCTCGCCCATCTGCTGATGACGTGGAGCCTGCGGTTCGCGCCCTCAGCCACATTGGCCCCGATGCAATACTTGGAAATCCCCATAGGGACTGTGATCGGGTATCTGGTGTTTCGCGACCTCCCCAACGGGCTGGCCGCTGTCGGCATCTGCATCACGATCGCCGCTGGGCTTTATGTTATCCTGCGCGAGCGGGCCATCGCCCAGAGCCTTGCAAAAGCGCCTGCACCGTAAGCTCCAGCGCGCCGCGCGGCAAAATCAACAACAACTTCGGTGCATCGGGCCGCAATGTGACAGGTCCAGTCGCCTTGTTTGATGTCCCGACCCGTCCGTCCGGTGCCAACCGCAACCCATCGGTCGGCCAGTGAAGCCCCTCGCTGGAACACCCTACATCCGCCATCGGGAAAAGTGAGACCAGTGACCCAACCTCGAGATCAAGGTTAATCTCAGGCGGACAAAGTAAACAAAACGTCTCTTCACCGATAAGGATGCAGGGCCGTTCAGGATAACGCACCAAAACGGTCAGGGCCGCCAGCTCATGATCTAGCCGCGCACCACTGAACCCCACGCCAAGCACTAAGGGCGCCTCGATATTGCGCAACGCCTTATCCAGATCGGTGCTATCCTGTTCGCAAATAGGGTGCAGCACGTCTCTCAAGGCATGTTTGCCCGACTCGGAGATCGAATCCATATCCCCCACAACTGCGGCAGGGTTCAGCCCCTCAAGCAGGGCCATATCCGCCCCGCCATCCGCGCAGACCACAGTTTCGCCCCACTTTAACGCAACGGTAAGAGCATCTGGTGCAGGGTTTGCACCGCCGATAAGCGTTATTGGACTGGAACTTGAAACAATTGGCCGGATCACGTTTGATTACCCTCGAGTTTGGAAACTTGCCTTGAAACGGTCACGAAATAATACCCAGTTTATCGCTGTTCTGTTCCGGATTGCGAACCAATTGATGGTAAACAAGGTATCACTGGTTGGGTAGAAAGCGAGCAAACAATGGTTGGAACAAGTAAGATTCTTACCGTCTCATACGGCACTTTCTCGTGCACACTTGAAGGATTCGACGATTCCTTCAGCACGATGAAAGCAATCGCGGAATATTTCCGCGGTCTGGCCGCTGATGATCGGTATTTTGGTGCGGAACCCCCCACCCCTGATGCAGACATGTTGGCAAAAATCGCCGAGCGTGAAATTTCACGCCGCGTAGATGCTCGCATGGATGATGGTGAAATCGTCCTGCGGGCCGCCGCATTGAGCGATCAATCTAGCGGCGATGATAGCGTTGTCCAAGAGGACGCCGACGATATTGCCGAGCGTACCGCACAAGCAGAGGCTGAAGCAGCCGCAGAAGCCAAAGCTGACGCAGAGGCAAAGGCCGCTCGCAAAGCCGAGAAGGCCGCCGCCAAAGCTAAACGCAAAGCGGAAAAGGTTGCTAAGGCGAAGGCCAAAGCCGAGGCTAAGGCGGAAGCCGAAGCAAAAGCGGAAGCTGAAATTAAAGCCAAGGCGGAAGCTGAGGCTGAGGCTGAGGCTGAGGCTGAGGCTGAGGCAACCGATGCATCACAAGATGAAACAACCCTTTTGGAATCCGTAAGCACTGCGACGGCAGAGGCGGCGGACGCGGCGCTTGGGTCCGACGTCGAAGAAACGCGCGATGACGCGCTGTCTTCTACGCTCGCGGCGTCAGACCCAGCGCCCGAAACAGAGGTGAGCGAAACGGTTGCCGTTCCAGCCCACCCTGACTCCGAAAGCGTTGCTGCAAAACTCCAGCGTATCCGCGCTGTTGTTGGCCAGTCTTCTGATATGTCTCCGTCCAATGATCACTCCGACGATCTAACGGAACCGTTCTTGCCAGATGCCGAAGACGCATCCGCACATGATGACGACGATACAACAGACGGGTCGGACACAATCTCCCGTGTGATGGCACACAATTCAGATGAGGCGGACATCCAAGACGCCGCCGTACAATCCGACGCCCCTCGTGCACGTGTTGTCCGGATGAAACGTGCCGATTTCGAAAAAGCCATGGCCGAAGAAAAGGCACCAGAATCAGCAGCACCAACGGGCCCTGATTTTGCCTTGTTGGACGGTGCCGATGATCTGGATGAGTATCTTGAAGACAGCGACTTTACAGACGCTGACATCAATATCGATACGGATGCTGACCTTGACGACGACCTCGCAGAAGACCTGAAATCGATCCATGAAGATGTGATCATTGAGGACGAAGCGGACGCAGTTGAAACGGTCGTTGAAGTTACGCAAGAAGACGATGCAGAGGCCGAAATTCTCGATGCTGAAACTGAAGAGCTGGAAGAAGATGCAGCTGCATCCGACGCGACCCTCAGCAGTGCAATTCTTGGCGTTATGGCACACCAAGACGAAGATGCGGTTGTCAGCGACGTTGACGACTCCGACATGGAAGACAGTGTCGAAGCTGTTGTCGAAGACGCCCCTGCTGCTTCTGAATTCTTCGCCGAAGAACCACAGGTCGATGATTCCGCTCTGGACCGTTTGATGTCTGAAACAGACGCTCAAATGCAGGAACCTGAAGGCAGCCGTCGCCGCGATGCAATCGCACAGCTCAAGGCCGCTGTTGCAGCCAAAGAAGCTGCGCGCATGGCTGGTGAGGCGGATGACGACGACCAGGACGTCGAAAACGCTTTCCGCAACGACCTCTCCGAGGTTGTTCAGCCTGAAAGCGGTGCGGTTCGTCCACGTCCGGTACTCCGTGACAAGACCCGCACTGAGCGCCCGCGCCCCGCTCCGTTGAAACTGGTTGCCGCCCAGCGCGTCGACCTCCCTGAAACGGAACAGCGCGATGGCCCAGTTGTGCCACGCCGTGTTGCCGCCCGTAAGGACGACACACAGCAGCAACAGGCCGCTGGTTCTTTTGCGGAATTCGCGGAAAACATGGGTGCGTCAGAATTGCCGGACCTGCTGGAAGCCGCCGCCGCCTATACCGCCTTCGTTGAAGGTGCGGATGAATTCTCTCGCCCACAGATCCTGCGCCGCGTGCGCACTGTGGCCAGCGACGAGTTCAATCGAGAAGACGGGCTGCGCAGCTTTGCAGACTTGCTCAAGGCAGGGCGTTTCACCAAAGTGCGCAATGGTCGCTTCCAAGTGGCCGATGACAGCCGCTTCAACCCTGAGAAGCGCGCAAGCTAATCTCTCTAAACGAACAAAAAACGGCGCGTCGGGACATCCCGGCGCGCCGTTTTCGTTTGTGATGCCCCGTCTCCGCGATGGGCTCAGGTCGCCACGATGTCTTATAAAAACAACGCCGCGCAGCGGCTCCGCTTGGGTCGTATCAGGCGTCGGGGTCCGCTTGGCCAATGCCTTTGAAGACAAACTTGAACGGAAAGGCCCAAAGAATTCCAAGCCCGACATAGATCGCGAAATTCACCCAGAAGGGCGGCTGATCCAGCGGATCGGGAAACAGCGTGTTCATCACCGTCACCGCGACCACCAGATACGCCGGAAGCCCGATCAACAAGATCACCAGCGACCAACGTTTGCGGGCTTTGTGACTCAGCGCCATCAGATCAGTCCGCGAACGGGTCAGTGACGAGGATCGTGTCTTCGCGTTCCGGAGACGTGGAAACAAGCGCCACAGGGCATTCGATCAGCTCTTCCACACGGCGCACATATTTGATTGCCTGTGCCGGAAGCTGTGCCCAAGACCGCGCACCTTCGGTGCTTTCAGACCAACCTTCCATTTCTTCGTAGATCGGCGTGCAACGTGCCTGAGCGTCCGCAGCCGTTGGCAGATAGTCCAGACGTTCGCCGTCCAGATCATAGCCCACGCAGATTTTCAGCGTCTCAAACCCGTCCAGAACGTCAAGTTTCGTCAGGCAAATGCCCGTGATGCCGGATGTCGCACAAGTTTGGCGCAGCAATGCCGCATCGAACCAACCGCAACGGCGTTTTCGACCCGTCGTGGTGCCAAATTCATGGCCGCGCTCACCAAGGCGTTGCCCATCAGCGTCGTCAAGTTCCGTCGGAAACGGTCCTTCGCCCACGCGCGTTGTGTAGGCTTTCACGATGCCCAGAACGTAGTCAATTGCTGTTGGGCCAAGGCCAACACCTGTCGCCGCCTGCCCTGCAATCACGTTGGAGCTGGTCACGAAGGGATAGGTGCCGAAATCAATGTCCAGCAACGCGCCTTGTGCACCTTCAAACAGGATACGCTTACCGGCTTTGCGTTTCTCGGCCAGCACTTTCCAAACCGGTGCGGCATAGGGCAGGATTTTCGGCGCAATCTCTTGCAGCTGCGCCAACAGCGCATCGCGGTCGATCTCGTCAAAGCCAAGACCTTTGCGCAGCGGGTTGTGGTGTTGCAATGCACGATCAACACGCGCTTCAAGTGTGGCAGCGTCCGCCAAATCCGCAACGCGGATCGAACGACGGCCAACTTTGTCTTCATAGGCTGGGCCAATGCCGCGCCCTGTTGTCCCGATCTTGGTGCCCTTGCTTGCGGCTTCTTCGCGGACACGGTCCAACTCGCCGTGGATCGGCAGGATAAGCGGCGTGTTTTCGGCGATCATCAGGTTGCCTGGGTTGATTTCAACGCCCTGCGCTTCGATCGTGGCGATCTCTTTCATCAGGTGCCAAGGGTCGAGCACGACACCATTACCGATGACCGAAAGCTTGCCGCCACGCACAACGCCGGATGGCAAAGCGTGCAGTTTGTAAACCGCCCCATCAATAACCAACGTGTGGCCTGCGTTGTGTCCGCCCTGAAAGCGCGCGATCACATCCGCCCGTTCGGACAACCAGTCCACGATCTTGCCTTTGCCTTCGTCGCCCCATTGTGCGCCGACAACTACCACGTTCGCCATTTTGAGTCCCCTAAGGTGCCAGAGTAATTCCAGAGTGTTCCAGTGTAAGGTCTGAAAACCCGTGCCCCTCTTAGGGCATCATGCTCCGGTGTGAAAGCGGACATTTTAGTGATCCTATGGACAGATCGCCCCGCCCCCGTCATCTTGCGCCAAAACAACGACACTCTAAGGACGATCATGAGCGGTTTTGCACTACGTTGGCTATTCGCATTTATCCTGTTGGCCGCCACCTATAACCCAACCCAATGGAATTACACGTCGTGGGTTATGGAAAACGGCTCTGAGAATCTATCGATTGCCGTTCTGTGCGGGCTGCTTTTGATTGTAGGTTACATCATCTACATGCGTGCCACGATGAGATCTATCGGCGTGTTCGGCATGGCGCTTGTGCTTGGGCTTGTCGCCGCCCTTCTTTGGGTCGCCTATGATCTGGGCTGGCTCAATTTCGAAAATCAAACTGCCAACACTTGGATCGGCCTTATCGCCATGTCCATCGTTCTGGGAATCGGCCTGTCCTGGTCCCACGTCCGCCGCCGCCTGTCTGGTCAGGCGGATATGGATGATGTTGATGAATAGGCCTAACCGCGGCGAAAGTCAGGTTTGAGCCCAGAGCTCCGGATGCTGCATCATCCACCGATGTCTGCAGTGCGTCGGGCAGCCACCGTCTTAAATCAGATGACGCCAAGAAGCTTCCACCACAGAAAATCAAGCGGCACGAGGACGAGCAGCGTGATGATCGACAAGACAACCGTCACCTTCAACAGCGGGCGTGTGTTTTCCCCCGCCAACCCCATAGCAACGATCAACGGGCCGACCTGATAAGGAAAGATGACGGTCGAGAACCCGATGACCTGTGTCATCAGAACAGCGGTGAGCGAGAACCCCGTGGTTTCCACCAGATCGCTCGCAAGCGGAGTCAAAACCGCCGGCGCGCCGGGCGCGGTAGTAAAGATCGACGTGCCCGTTCCCAAAACCGACAAGGACATGAAGTTCATAAAGTCCTGACCGGCTTGCAATGGAAGGACGGCAAATGCCTCGGTTGCGATGATATCGCCCAGCCCGCTAGAGGCCACGATCGTGCCAAGCGTCAAAGCGCCGGCCACAAACAACAGCATCGAGAAATCGACCGATGATTTGAAAACCGGCGGTGGCACGAACCCCAACTGCGGCACCATCAAAACCAGCGATGCGCCCAAGCCAATCCATGCAGCGTTGATCCCGTGCAACTGGTCCGTCGCCCATAGGCCAAGCGTCAGCAACAGGATTGCCATCAGCGCGGTTTGGCGCCCTCCCGCTACGGCACCTTGTTCCGTTGGGGTATCGGTAGACTGGACCTGTCCCGGAAAGAAATACAGCACGAGGCCGACGATGACGGCAGATTTCAGCACACCCAATACAGGGTAGTGCAGCAACAAGTAGTCGGCGTAACTGAAATGCACCCCGAAGGATTGCTCGGCCACGCCTGACAGGATGATGTTGGGGATGTTGGACGGCAGGATCGCAAAGCTAGGCATGTTCGTCCCGATCGCGATAATTACCGCAACGCCCGTGCGCCCTTTTGATCCTTTACCAAGCCCCAAGGCATCCGCCAGCGCCATGCCGACAGGTACCAAAACCGCAGCCCGCCCGAGAGAGGACGGCATCACAAACCCCAGCAGCATCCCCAGTATCATAAGCCCTGCGATCAACGTCGCGTAGCTTTTGGATAGATGCGGCCGCGCCAAGGCTCCCATGCGTGCGCCCAGCCCCGAATGGGTGATCGCCGCCCCGATGACAAATCCCGCCACCACCAGCCAGATCGCGGTAGATGAGAAGCTGGAAAAGACCTCTTGTGGGGTGGCCAGATTGCCCAAGATCAGCGCGGTGAACAAGAACGTCGACCCGACATAGCCTGGCACCACTCCCGTACCCCATATCGCCAAGGTGACAAGCATAATGCCAAAGGTCGTGGCCTGTTCGCCCGTCATACCTGCAGGCTGCGCGATCGCGGCCCAAGCCGCCAACGCCACCGCCAATACGAAGATAAAGTCTTTTGCGCGTGTCATAAGGATCACTTTGTAAATGGAGGGTTGAATGCAAGTCTTAAGAGGATGAGATTTCACCGGAAAGGGCAATCCGCCCGCAGTCGCAGTGCAGTGGCAAAGTGGCACAGGCTTACGCCGAAATTCTCATCAGAAGAGACAGGATGACATCAACGAAGTGACGTCATCCTGTAAAATGGGGCCGCTGGCTAACGGCTCTCAAAGTAGTTCAAGGGCACCTTCAAATAGGAACGGCCATTGTCCTCCGCTATTGGAAGGCGTCCGCCCCGAATGTTGATCTGTAGCGCGGCCAGCATCAGCTTGGGCAAGGCTAACGTCGCATCACGGGCATCACGCACGGCGCGATATTGGGTTTCGGTCGGGCCATCCTTCCAGTGGATGTTACTTTCTCGGTGCTGTGCAACCGTAGCTTCGCATGCGGCATCGCGTTCAGGGGCGTAGTCGTGCCCAACAAAGACGCGCGTGTCCTCTGGCAATGCAAGAATGGCCGAAATGCTGTCATAGAGCGCCGCCGAACTGCCGCCCGGGAAATCCGCCCGAGAGCTGCCGCGGTCCGGCATCATCAGCGTGTCATGCACGAAGGCCGCATCCCCAGCCACATAGGTTATCGACGCCATCGTATGCCCCGGCGAGAACATCACCGTAACCGGCACATTGCCCACCATGAACGTGTCGCCATCGGCAAACAGGCGGTCCCATTGGCTGCCATCCGTCGGGAAATCCTTGGGGAGGTTGTAGATGTCCTGCCATAGATTTTGAACACCCGTCACCTTTTCGCCAATTGCCGTGGGCGCGCCGGTTTGGGTTTTTAACCACGGAGCGGCTGAAAAGTGGTCCGCATGGGGGTGGGTGTCCAAGATCCAGACCAGCTCGATCCCTGTTTCGCGCACGTAGTCCAAAAGTATCTCTGCGTTCTTGGTCGATGTCGCGGCAGCCAGCGGATCATAATCTAGGACCGGATCAAGAATGGCCCCTTTCATGGTCTCAGGGTCGTGGAAAACATATTGCCAGCTTCCGGTCGGTTTGTCCCAGAAGCCCTTTACGATTGGATTGCTCATTGGTTCTCTCCTGTGCGTGAGTGGTTTGAAGGGTGGCCAAGCCCGAAGGCTTGGCGTCAGTGGGTCAGCGGGTGCTGGCCTTCATCATCCACAGTTCTTTTTCATGATACTCAAGACGGTCTGTCAGCATTCCCGCAGAGACTTCGTCGCCCGCGTCGCCGCTTGCCGCGATGGCACCGCGCAGCGTGTTGGCAAGGGCTTCATGTCCCGCGATCAGTTTTGTCATCATCTCGCCCGAGGACTGGGCGGGCGTGTCTTCCGGACCAGCCAATGCCATTAGGTCGGCCACGGAGGCCGGCGCATAGGCACCTTGCGTGCGGATACGTTCGGCGATTTCGTCCAAAGCGCCCCAGAGGTTCTGGTATTGCTCTTCAAACATCACGTGCAGCTGGCGAAAATTGGGGCCTTCTACGTTCCAGTGATACCCGTGGGTCTGGACATAAAGGCGGAATGTTTCACCCAATACGGCGTTCAGGGCATCAATGTTCTTTTGAGATACGTCAGTCATGGGGCTTTCTCCTTGGGCTATGAATTCATTGCGCTCGGCAGATTTAGAAAAGCGGGGCGGTGGAGAGCGGGCCGTGATGGCCCGCCCTTCGTGTCAGAGCATGCGGGTCGAGAAATACCAATCCACCGTCTCAAAGCCTTCATCAGCACGGGCCATCGCGGCCTCTGGGGTTGCTGGCGTCGGAACAATCACAGGCTCACCTGGTTTCCAGTTTTCCGGCATTGCGCAGGAATTTTCATCCGCGGTCTGCATCGCAACCAACAGACGGTAGATTTCATCCACCGAGCGGCCCGCGTTCATCGGGTAGTAAACCATCGCACGCAGCACGCCTTCGGGGTCGATCAGGAACGTTGCCCGCACAGCGGCGGTATCGGAAGCGCCCGGCTGGATCATCCCGTAGGCTTGGGCCACCGCCATATCAAGGTCGGCAATGATCGGGAACTTGATCTCAACGCCAAACTTTTCCTTGATGTTCAGCATCCACGCGATGTGGCTGTAGTGGCTGTCGATGGACAGACCCAGCAGTTCAGTATTGCGTGCGTTGAAGTCGTCCTGCTTGTTAGCAAAACCAATAAATTCCGTGGTGCAGACTGGTGTGAAATCAGCAGGGTGGGAAAACAGAACCAGCCATTTGCCACGGTAATCTTCGAGTGTTTTGCGCCCGTGTGTGGTTGGGGCGTCAAATGCGGGTGCGGCTTCATTCAAACGGGCGCCGGGCTGTTGTGCTTGGTCGGTCATGTCTGCTGTCCTTCTATTCAGCGTTTCGATGAGACAGGGATAGGCGCTGGACACAGATAGAGGAAATTGAATATAGAACTAATAATGATAGAGGAAATCTATAAGTGATCACGCTCCGCCAAATGCGCTATCTTACGGCCGTCGCGGATACGCTGAATTTTTCGCGCGCGGCTGAACTGTGCTTTGTGACGCAGCCCACACTCAGCGCTGGCATCAAAGAACTCGAAGATCGTCTTGGGGTTCAATTGATCGAACGCACCCGCCAAAGCGTGATGCTAACAACCGTCGGAGAAGACATCACGGCGCGTTCCCGTCAGCTTTTGCTGGATGCCGCAGAGATCGAGACCGTTGCAAAGGCCCATCGAAATCCGTTTGAGGGCGACTTGAAACTAGGGGCAATTCCGACAATTGGCCCCTTCCTGCTGCCACATGCCCTGCCCGCAATCCGCAACGCGTTTCCCAACCTGCGCGTTTACATGCGCGAAGAGATGACCGAGAGCTTGATAGAAGGGCTCCATGCAGGGCGTCTTGACTTGATCCTGATCGCGCTGCCCTTTGATACGGGGGCTTTGGAGATCATGCCGCTTTTTGAAGACGGATATCAGCTGGCCACCCCTGCGGACTGGCCTGTCCCGCGCGGGACAGAAATACTGACGAAGGGCGGGCAGCTTATGTTGCTGGAAAAGGGTCATTGCCTCCAACGCCACGCATTGGAAGCATATCCCGAACGCATCCTGTCCGTACAAGGCAGCTTCTCGGCGACCAGCCTCACGACATTGATTGCGATGGTGTCCGAGGGGTTAGGCGTCACACTTTTGCCGAACCTCGCAATTGAAGCGGGGGTCGTAGGCGGCAGCGACGTTCGCCTCACCCCGCTCCCCGACGCATGCCCACGTCGCGTGGTTCTTGCGTGGCGACCCGGATCGGCACGCGACGAATTTTTCAGAAAACTTGGCGGCCTACTGCAACGCGATGAATAAGGTCCACACGACTGAATGCCAGGTGCCCGTTGGTTTACATGTTTCCCCACTACGAGAAATACGCTTCTCGGTATGGGTTGATATATGCATGATTTGGAATATGTGTATCTCGTAAGATATTCAAAGGAGCTCCAGATGGCTTATACGACCAAATTCCAAACCTTAGCAGACCAAGCACGCGAAAAAGCGCAGGAGGTCTCACCCGAAGATGTTTCTGAATTGATGGAAAATGGCGCGGTTGCACTGGATATCCGTGATCCCGATGAGCACGCGAATGGCCATATTCCCGGTTCGATCAACCTTAGCCGGGGAAAGCTGGAAATGAATGTTGAAGGGATGCTGCCTGAGCTCGATACCGTCATTTTGTGCTATTGCAACGCATATAACCGGGGCGCCTTGTCTGCGGCGAGCCTCCTCGACATGGGCTATAGCAATGCAAAATTCATCGGCGGCGGGCTAAACGCGTGGCGCAAGATTCAGGATGAATTGTGATAAATCGGCGCACTTCCATTGTCACGGGTGCGGCAGCTGCAGCAGTAGCATTTGGGGTTGTGCGCTTCGCAGCTCCCAATACTCCTAGAAATTTAACCCTTGAGCCAACGTCTGGATCAGATCTTGCCTCTGATCAAAATACGCTCTTGGTCGATATTCGGCGTCCAGAAGAATGGAAACAAACGGGCGTAATCGAAGGGGCACTTCTGGTAACGTATGAATCACCTGAAGACTTTCTAAGGACCGTCATCCCAAAACTTGCAAACGGGCAACGTTTGGCTTTGATCTGTCGCTCGGGGAACAGAACCTCCCACGCCTCGAGGCAAATCGCAGGCTTAGTCGATTTTCCCGTTGTGGACATCGATGGTGGCATGCTGAGAGTTCTGGACGAGGGCTACCGATCCGTAGAGCCGACCCAAGGAATGGGCTGCCAAAGCTGCTAATTTCCTTAAAGACCAAAACGGACATTGAACAGCGCTGAACGAAAGGCAACCTCGTCCGCAAAGCGGACATTCACAAATCAACGAAATACTCAAAAACATTGCAATCAAATACCAATCAGCACCTTCACCCAACATTGAGGGGGTTGCGACGCACCACTTTCGCTTCTAGATACCCCCTGTCCAATCCTTAAAGGCTCCGATCCATGGAAAATGTCGTTCTTGTCGTCCACCTCTTGCTCGCACTGTCATTGATTGGCGTTGTGCTTTTGCAGCGGTCCGAAGGCGGCGGCCTTGGTATTGGCGGCGGTGGCGGTGGCGCCCAAGGCGGACGCCCAGGTGCGACGGCCCTTGGTAAGGTCACTTGGATCCTTGCGATTGCGTTTATTTGTACGTCGATTGCACTGACGATCCTGTCCGCTCAGAAGGCCAGCGATGCGTCTGTTGTAGATGGCGCTGGTGTTCCAACGGAATCAGTCGACGGCGAAGTTGCGCCAAGCGCGGGCGAGAGCCTGTTGCCGCCAACAGTAGATGCAGCGACAGACGAACCGCTGACACCTGACGCCGACTAAACCGGCCCTTTAGCCCTCAACACCACTAAGGGTTGCGGGCTAAGGCGTTCTATCCACAGTATATTGCGGTTTTACCGTCTAAAGTTGTTTGGGGCTGGTTGCCAAAGCCCCCCGAATCCGACTAGACTTAAATCCCGTGATACATGCTTTCCGGTGGTTATTCCGCCGGCAAGGTATCCACTCATTTAGCCAATTCTGGCTGGCAGGCTTCACGGGGGTTTCCTGATTTATGGCGCGTTACGTATTCATCACTGGTGGTGTGGTTTCATCACTTGGCAAAGGCCTCGCGTCAGCTGCATTGGGATCCTTACTGCAAGCCCGCGGGTTTTCCGTGCGGTTGCGCAAGCTAGACCCCTATTTGAACGTCGATCCGGGCACGATGTCCCCGTTCGAGCACGGCGAAGTGTTTGTCACCGATGACGGGGCTGAAACCGACCTCGACCTTGGGCACTACGAACGCTTTACGGGTGTGCCGGCACGGATGACGGATTCGGTGTCTTCTGGCCGTGTTTATTCCACCGTTCTGGAAAAAGAACGTCGTGGCGATTATTTGGGTAAGACCATCCAAGTTGTTCCCCATGTGACCAACGAAATCAAAGAATTCCTGCACGTCGGCGAAGACGAAGTCGATTTCATGCTGTGTGAAATCGGTGGCACCGTGGGCGACATCGAAGGCCTGCCCTTCTTTGAGGCCATCCGCCAGTTCAGCCACGACAAGCCGCGCGGCGAATGTATCTTTATGCACCTGACGTTGCTGCCATACCTTGCCGCCTCTGGCGAGTTAAAGACAAAGCCGACACAGCACTCTGTCAAAGAATTGCAGTCCATCGGCATCGCGCCTGATATTCTGGTGTGCCGCTCAGAGCACCCGATCCCTGACAAAGAACGTGAAAAGATCGCGCTGTTCTGTAACGTGCGCAAAGATGCGGTGGTTGCGGCCTATGATTTGAAATCAATCTACGAAGCGCCGCTTGCCTATCACGAACAAGGTTTGGATCAGGCAGTATTGGATGCGTTCAACATCTCGCCTGCACCCAAACCCGATCTGCGTATCTGGAACGATGTGTCAGATCGCATTCACCACACCGATGGCGAAGTGAATGTCGCGATCGTCGGCAAATACACGCAGCTTGAAGACGCCTACAAGTCCTTCAAAGAGGCCCTGACCCATGGTGGCATGGCCAACCGTGTGAAGGTCAACGTATCATGGGTCGATGCCGAAGTTTTCGATTCCGAAGACGCAGCCCCGCACCTTGAAGGCTACCACGCCATTCTGGTTCCTGGCGGTTTTGGCGAACGCGGCACCGAAGGTAAGATTAAAGCGGCTGAATTCGCGCGCACACGTAAGATCCCGTACTTCGGCATCTGTTTGGGCATGCAAATGGCCGTCATCGAAGCGGCACGTAATGTTGCCGGCATTTCCACAGCCGGGTCCGAAGAATTCGACCATGAAGCTGGCGGGAAACGGTTTGAACCCGTGGTTTATCACCTGAAAGAATGGGTGCAGGGCAACGCCAAAGTTAAGCGCAAAACAGGCGACGACAAAGGCGGAACCATGCGCCTTGGGTCTTATGATGCGACATTGACCGAAGGGTCTAAAGTGGCCGAGATATATGGCACAACGTCCATCGAAGAACGCCACCGTCACCGCTATGAGGTCGACACGAAATACCGCGCACAGCTTGAAGAAGGCGGCATGATCTTTTCGGGAATGTCACCGGACGGCAAACTGCCAGAGATTGTCGAGTGGACGGACCACCCTTGGTTTATTGGTGTGCAGTTCCACCCAGAGCTGAAATCCAAACCTTTTGCGCCGCACCCATTGTTTGCAGATTTCGTGCGCGCAGCTGTCGAGGCGTCGCGTCTGGTTTAAATTCGAATGAGCTGCGCTCATCCGATCCGCCGGGGGGCCAGCCCCCCGGATCCCCCCGAGGTATTTGTGAAACAAAGGCAAATAGTTCGGAAAGAGTGAGTATTTGAATGCTGTCTTACCAACACCTCTATCACGCGGGAAATTTGGCGGATGTGCATAAACATTCCACGCTCGCGTGGGTGTTGGATTACATGACCCGCAAGGAAAAACCGCTGAGTTACATCGAGACCCATGGCGGGCGTGGATTGTATGACCTGACCGCTGATGAGGCTATTAAGACCGGTGAAGCGGAAGCAGGGATCGGCAGCGTTGGCGATTGGTTTGACGAAGGCCATCCTTATGCAGCGGCGTTGAATGCCTGTCGTGAAGAGTACGGCGACAACGCTTACCCCGGATCCCCATGGATCGCGTCCCATCTTTTGCGCGGTGATGATGTTTTGCACGTCGCAGAGCTGCACCCGCAAGAACATGCCGCATTAAGACAGGCCGTCGCGGGCGCCCATATTCACGGTCAAGACGGCTTTGATATGGCGTATTCGCTGTGTCCCCCGACCCCACGCCGTGGGTTGATGCTGGTTGATCCATCCTACGAGGTGAAGGCCGAATATATGGATATCCCACGCCATTTCGCAAAGCTTGCGAAAATCTGGCCTGTTGGGGTGTTGATGCTTTGGTATCCTATCCTTACGGATATGCGCCATCGCGGGATGTTACGGGCCTTGCAGACCACGTTTCCTGAGGCTTTGACCCACGAAGTACGCTTTGCACCAGCGCGTGACGGCCACCGCATGGTGGGGTCAGGAATGTTCATCGTTAACCCGCCTTGGGGGCTTGATGAGGCGTTAAACGACCTTGGGGATGCTTTTGAGCAGCTTTGAGGCTTGCGGGAATAGTTAACACGCCTAAACTACCCTTTATGTTTGAAAGAATCCTTGCCCGCCTCACCGCCTCTGCGGCCGATTTAACGCCAATGCCCGAGGCAGATGCACGCCATGCACTTGGTGCGCTGTTGGTCCGTGTGGCCAAGGCTGATGGTGCCTATCTGTTTCAGGAGATTGAAGAGATCGACCATTTGCTGGCCGACCTTTACGATTTGAACGCCATCGGGGCTGCCCGGATGCGAGCCGAGTGTGAAAAGCTGGAAGCCGCGATGCCCGACACGAGCGAACTGGCGAATATCCTAACCTGCGAAGTTACCAGCAGTGAGCGTGACGAATTGGTGAGTGCGCTGTGGAAAGTGGCGGACGCTGATGGTCAGCGCCATGACACCGAACAGCAGGTTGTGGCGATCGCCACTCAGACGTTTGGGATGGCACCCGAGGCAGCAGAAGCCTTGCGGTCGTAATCCAGTCTTGGACTTTGTGAGAAGCGAGCCTATATCCCAATTATGTTTGGTGAACTCTTTAAGCGGCTAACAGCCCCCGACCCTGTAGAATTTTCAGATACAGATGCGCGTGTCGCGCTTGGTGCGTTGCTTGTGCGCTTGGCACGTGCAGATGGCATTTATGATAGCGCTGAAATTGCACAAATCGATGCTGTGTTGATGGACCGCTATGGAGTGTCGCAGCAAGACGCCCAAGATTTGCGGGCGAAGTGCGAGATTGCCGAAACCGAAGCGCCGGATACGGTGCGGTTTACGAAAGCGATTAAAGAAGCCGTCGCTTATGAGGACCGAGAAGCCGTTGTTGAGGCGCTTTGGTCTGTGGCATTGGCCGACGGAGATCGCGACCATCACGAAGATGCATTGTTGCGTATGGTTGCGCCGTTGCTTGGCGTGACGGATCAGGACAGCCACAAGGCCCGCCACCGGATCATGAACCGGAAATGATCGCACGACTGCCGATGTATGATCGCCCGGAAAATGCCGCGGCGCATGATGCACTGTGGTCGGGTGTCAGAGACATCCTCGGCTATGGGGACCCCCAAATCGATCGCGAAACCGCTTATGATGAAGGCTGGGGGTGCGAGGATTTGCAGCTCGGGCAGTTATGTAACCTCCACTACCGTACCAATTTTCGCAACCGCGTGACGCGGATCGGCTGTGCGGACTACAGTCTGCAAGATACGCCCGCAGGATACTATCATTCCGTTTTTGTGGTCCGCGCTGAGGACGCCAGCCGTGGTCTCGCGCCTGCAACATTGGGGCGGTTCGCCTACAATGACGCGCTGTCTCAATCTGGTTGGGGTGCACCGCTGGCCCGCGTGAACGACATGGGTCTGACATTCCACACGACGGTGCGAACCGGTGCACATTACGATAGCATGTTGGCCGTGGCCGATGGGCGTGCTGATCTAACCGCGATTGATGCTGTCACATGGCGCATGTTCGAAGCTTGGGAACCACGCGCGACTGAATTGCGTGTTGTCGGGCGAACCGGACTATCCCCCGGAATGACGTTCATCACCGCGCCACAAAATGATGCAGCCGCGATCCGAGCGGCGCTACAATCGGCGATCTCGACCCTCGCGCCAGAACATGCGGACACATTGGGCCTGCGCGGCTTGGTTGTTTTGCCAGACGCTGCCTATGATATGGCGCTGGCGGCTGCGCCCTAAGGCACATTGCAATCGCCCGAAAAGTAAGCCCTACTCGACCAAATCTTCAAAAGAGGCCGCATGACTTCTCCAGTTCTCGAAATCCGAAACCTTCACAAAGCCTATGGCACACTAGAGGTGCTCAAGGGTGTGGATGTCTCAGCGCCTGCGGGTCACGTCATCAGTTTGATCGGGTCCTCCGGTTCTGGAAAATCAACTTTGTTACGCTGTGCGAACCTTTTGGAAGACAGTCAGCAAGGCGATATCCTGTTTTGCGGTGAACCCGTAAAATGGAAAGGCACCGGCCTTAACCGTCAGCCAAGCGACCATGCGCAAATGATCCGTATTCGCACGAACCTGTCGATGGTGTTTCAGCAGTTTAACCTCTGGGCGCATATGACCATTCTGCAGAACGTCATGGAGGCCCCCCTCACCGTCCTGAAACGGGACCGCGACGAGGTTGAGGCAAGCGCGCGCAAATACCTCGACAAGGTTGGGATCGGTGACAAATGCGATGTCTATCCCGCACAGCTTTCGGGTGGGCAACAACAGCGTGCAGCGATTGCACGGGCGTTGTGTATGGAACCCAAAGCGCTGCTTTTTGATGAACCGACTTCGGCGCTTGATCCAGAACTGGAACAAGAAGTCGTTAAAGTTATCAAAGACCTAGCCGCCGAAGGCCGCACCATGTTGGTCGTGAGCCACGATATGCGCATGGCCCATGACATTTCCGATCACGTGGTGTTCCTGCACCAAGGCATGATCGAAGAACAGGGCCCACCAAAGGAGCTGTTTAACAATCCACAATCAGAACGCTTGCGTGGATTCCTTTCTGCGACGGTGCCGGCATGAAGGCGCTTGCGATTGTTCTGGCCCTGCTGGGAAGCACGGCAGCGGCTGACACGTTGCGGATCGCTACGGGCGGGCATTTTCCACCCTATATTTACGACCCTGAAACCGAACAGGCACGCGGGTTCGACAAGGATTTGTTAGACGAAATTTGCCAGCGCGGCGACTATGACTGCGTCTGGGTCGACCTCCCGATGAGCGATATTTTTCAGGCCCTCGCACGCGGCGACGTGGATGTGGTTACAGGTGGGTTCGGCTATTCATCTGAACGGGATGCAATTGTGGATTTCACCTGCCCCTACGTCTACAGCGGCGAAAGCGCGGGGCATTTCGTGGGGGCCAGCCCAGAGGTTGATCTGATCACCTCGCGGATCGGGACATTGGACGAATCCCTGTACCTAAAGGCCATGCAACAAGCCCAGCGCGATGTTCGCTCTTATCCTACTGAGGCTGCCGCACTGGATGCACTGGCGGCGGGTGAAATCGATGTGGTGTTCGGATCGCACAATATGGTGACGGACGCCGAAGGGCGCGGCGGCTTTTACGAAGTCGGCGAATATCCGACATTTTCAGGCGGAACTGTGCTGGGTGTGTCTGAGGACGCTACGGCGTTGCTCGCGGACCTCAATGACCTATTGGCAAAGATATCGGCGGATGGAACACTAGGTCAGTTGCAATTGCGGTGGCTTGGTCGAGATTCGGGTGACACGATTTCGCGCTGCTTTGACCCAACCGCATTGGCATAAGAAACAAACTAACCAACTTGGAGTAACCAAATGAAAAATATTGTTCTGGCGACGGCTGCTGTCGCACTGACATCCACAATGGCACTGGCTGAAAGCCATTCCGTTGTACGCATGGGGACCGAAGGCGCATATGCACCTTGGAACTTCATCAACGACGCTGGCGAAGTTGACGGTTTCGAGCGTGAACTCGGTGACGAGCTGTGTGCACGTGCTGAATTGACATGTGAATGGGTCACAAACGAGTGGGACAGCATTATCCCGAACCTCGTGTCTGGCAACTATGACACCATCATCGCAGGTATGTCCGTGACAGCTGAACGCGACGAAATCATTGATTTCACACAAGCTTATACACCTGCTGACCCATCCGCCTACCTTGCGCTGGATGCGGATCTGGATGTTGAAGGCGCTGTTGTCGCGGCTCAGACTGGGACAATTCAGGCATCCTTCATCGCTGACCAAGGTTGGACAGTCGTTGAATTCGCTACACCGGAAGAAACACTCGCTGCTGTTCGCGGTGGCGAAGCTGATGCCGTTCTGGCAGATCAGTCTTTCCTCGCCGGTGCTTTGGAAGGCCAGTCCGAATTGGTCATGCTTGAGCGCACAGAAATCTTGGGTGGCGGCGTTGGCATGGGTATCCGTGAAAGCGACACTGAGCTGCGCGAAACATTCGACGCGGCAATCCAGTCCATGAAAGACGACGGCTCCCTGAACGAATTGATCGTTAAGTGGGAAGTTGCGTCTACTTTCGAATAATAAATAATGTGCCCGCCCTTCTTGTCAGGGCGGGCACACTCCTAACCTTGGATCGAACATCCTATCTTTGAATTTTGCGCAGATCCCGACGTCCTGGGGACGTTCCAATGGCTCAGCTGCTACCTGACCACAGGCAAGCATATAGGGTTCTATTGGTCGTTTCTAACAGTTTTGACGTTGTTGGCGATCACTGCCCCGCTCGCATTATCATTCGGATTTGGCGGCGCGATGGCCGCCCGCAGCAAAATCGCGCCCGTATCGTGGTTTGGCAAAGGCTACATCGCAATCGTGCGCGGTGTACCTGACATTGCGTTCTTTCTGTTCTTCGTGATCGCATTAGATCAGGGCATTGAATACATCCGCCACCAGATCAAATGCCCTGACTGGCCCGACGCTATCCGCCAAGGCAATGACTTTATCGTCTGCACGGCAGCTAAAATGCCGCTCGGCAATGCTCCGCAATGGGTGCATGAGACCTACGGTTTCTTTATTGCCGTATTCACCTTTGCGATCGTTTTTGGTGCTTTTGCGGCCAACGTTTTGTTTGGCGCGATGAAGGCTGTCCCCAAGCCCCAAATTGAAACCGCGCAGGCCTATGGCATGAACACCCGCCAGACATTCTGGCGCATCATTGTGCCGCAGATGTGGGTCTATGCCCTGCCCGGTCTTGGTAATCTTTGGATGGTACTGATCAAGGCGACGCCGTTGTTGTTCCTGCTGGGTGTTGAGGACATCGTTTATTGGGCGCGTGAACTTGGCGCGACCAAAACACCGCAGTTCACCAGCTACCCCCACGGCGACTGGCGCATGTGGTATTTCTTGGCGTTGCTGGTTTTCTACCTCGCGTTTACGCGTGTGTCTGAAATTGCATTGGATCGCACGATGCGCCGTTTGACACGCGGTCAGGCAACATCGGGCGGCGAAGCCCAACGTAGGGTGGCTGGCTGATGGAAGAGTGTTTTCAAACCATATCAGACTATGCCTTCCGCTCGATCGGGTTTGGTGAACGGCTATTGCCACGGTCGGATTTCACACTGTGCCAACAGTTCACGTTGATCGGGTCAGGCATGATCTGGAACGTGTATTTCGGCGTAATTGCATTGGTCTCGGGCTTCTTTTTGGCAACCGCTGTGGCTCTTGGGAAAGCTGCGAAGAACCCTGTGATCCGTAAAGCATCTGAGTGGTTCATTTTCCTGTTCCGTGGCTCGCCGCTGTTCATCCAATTCTTCTTTGCCTACTTCTTCTTTCTGTCGCTCAAGGGGCAGTTCGCCTTTTTCAGCCCCTTCACCGCCGCATGGCTTGGAGCGCTGATCGTACTGTTCCTCAACACCGCCGCCTACTCGGGAGAGATTTTCTATGGTGCGTTGCAGTCCATCCCTAAAGGCGACACCGAGGCCGCCGACGCCTATGGGTTATCTGGCTGGACCCGTTTTCGCCGTGTGATCTGGCCGACCATGCTGCGCCTTGCGTGGCCCGCCTACACCAACGAAGCAATCTTTTTGTTCCACTCAACCACGTTGGTCTATTTCAGCGGATTTCCAGCATGGCAGCAAAAGGGCGATGCGCTGTATTACGCGAGCTTCTTTGCGGACAAGACGTTCAACCCGTTCGTACCCTACCCCATTTTGGCGTTCTATTTCATCCTCGTGACGCTTGTGATTATCGCAATAATGGGGCGTATTGGCCGACGTTTGAACCGCCACCTGCCGCAGGATGCCCCCCGCCCCAAGTTCCGTTTTCGTCCTCAAATCATCAGGTAACCCTTTATGTCATGGCTTCATGAGAACCCCGATATCAAGACAATCCGCGTTGCAGCCGCAGACCTGAATGGCATTGCACGCGGCAAACGTATTCCAGTGCGGTTTGCTGATAAGATCGAAGAAGACGGAACGCGGCTTCCGTTGTCAGTGCTGAACTTGGATATCTGGGGCGAAGACATCGACAACAGCCCACTGGTATTTGAAGCAGGCGATCCGGACGGTGTGTGCCTGCCAACCAATCGCGGTTTCATTCCAATGCCATGGCTCGATAGCCCATCGGCGCTTTTGCCGATGTGGATGCACCGCGAAGATGGCCGCCCCTTTGAGGGCGACCCCCGCCATGCGCTGGCCGCCGTGTTGAAACGCTACAAAGACCGCGGGCTGACGCCAATCTGTGGCACGGAACTTGAATTTTACCTTGTGGATGACAGCGGCAAGGACCTTGCTGTGGTCCCGTCCCCTCGGTCTGGCAAACGACGCCCGGGTGCGGAAATCCTGTCCCTGCGCGCACTCGATGCCTTCGATAACTTCTTCACGGCGTTTTATGATGGCGCAGAGGCCATGGATATCCCCGCCGAGACAGCCATTTCCGAAGCGGGTCTTGGCCAATTTGAAATAAACCTGTCTCATGGCGGCGCGATGAAAGCTGCGGATGATACATGGCTGTTCAAACTACTAATGCGCGGGCTTGCGCGTCAGCACGGGTTCGCCGCCAGCTTCATGGCGAAACCCTATCCCGAATACTCCGGCAATGGTCTGCATGTGCATTTCTCGGTGCTTGATGAGGACGGGAACAACATCTTTGACAACGGTGGCGACGAAGGCACCCCAGCTTTGCACCACGCTATTGCTGGCTGCATGTCGGCCCTGCCCGCATCGGCGCTAATCCTTGCCCCGCATGGCAATTCTTATGACCGGTTGGTCCCGAATGCCCACGCACCTACATCGATTTGCTGGGCTTATGAAAACCGCACAGCGGCAATCCGCGTACCTGGTGGTCACCACAAAGGCCGCCGCATTGAACACCGTGTCGCTGGCGGGGACGTGAACCCCTACTTAATGCTGGCGGTCGTCTTGGGCGCCGCTCTGAACGGTATCGAAGACGCGATGGACCCGCCCGCGCCAATCACGGGCAACGCCTACGACCAAGGCCTGCCGCAGCTCCCCGCCAGTTGGGCCGAAGCCATTGATCGCTTTGAAACAGACCCCGAGATCGCCCGCATATTTCCGGCTGAATTGATTAACAATTTCGTTGCGACAAAGCGGCAGGAGTTAAAGGCCTTTGCGGACCTAAGCCCCGAAGAACAGGTTGATTTATATTTGGACACTGTCTAGCGCGGCACGGGTTGTGTGACAGCCCCCCTCGGACTAAGTTAGAGCCAAGCTAAATACTGGTGTTTCATGAAAATCGGCATATTGCAGACAGGCCACTCTCCGGACGAACTCCGGGATGTGTTGGGCGACTATTCCAACTTGTTTGAACGCCTTCTGGACGGTCAAGGATTTGACTTTGAGACATTCAACATTGTTGACGGAGTGTTCCCTGAGGCAGTGGACGTCTGCGACGGCTGGTTGATTACGGGCTCCAAACACGGCGCTTACGAGGACCATCCTTGGATTCCCCCGCTCGAAATCTTGATCCGCGACATTTACGCAGCGGGCCGGCCTTTGGTTGGTATTTGCTTTGGCCACCAGATCATCGCGCAGGCGTTAGGCGGTAAGGTTGAAAAGTTCAAAGATGGCTGGGCCGTGGGGCACCAAACCTATAACTGGCAGGGTGAACAAGTGTCCTTGAATGCATGGCATCAAGATCAGGTCACGCAGCTCCCTGACGGCGCGCGGCCTATCGCGTCCAACAGTTTTTGCGAAAATGCGGCAGTGGTTTATGGCGACAAGGCCTTTACCGTGCAGGCCCATCCTGAATTTGGTTCTGATGTCATCGACGGGTTGATACGCACGCGCGGTGGCGCTGTCCCTCCCGAACTTATCGCGCAGGCACAAGAGCGTCTGAACGCCGATGTGGAAAACGCCCGATTGGCGGCGCAGATCGGGGCATTTTTGAAAGGCCAATCCGTATGAGCTGGATGACCAAAATCCCACAAGCGGCCCGCGACTATCTGGAAGCCAATCGGCTAGATGAAGTGGAATGTATGATTTCCGACCTGCCCGGCATTGCCCGCGGTAAGGCGGTTCCGGCTGGAAAATGGGAAAAGCAAACACAGTTCCACCTGCCAGAAAGCATCTTCTTCCAGACCCTCACGGGCGGTTGGGGCGAAGCGGCCGGTGATGCGGGCTTTACCGAACCTGATATGATCCTGAAGCCGGATTACAACACGGCAACAGCGGCCCCATGGGCCGAGGACGGAACGTTACAGGTGATCCACGACGCGTTTGCGACCAACGGTGATCCGATCCAGTTTTCGCCGCGCAATGTGCTGAAACGTGTTGTGGCCCTATACGAGGCCGAAGGTTGGACGCCTGTCGTCGCGCCGGAGATGGAATTCTTCCTCGTCGCTCCAAACACGGATCCAGCCAAACCGATTGAACCTATGATCGGTCGTTCCGGACGTCCTGCCGCTGCGCGCCAAGCCTATTCCATGACTGCCGTGGACGACTATGGGCCCGTTATCGACGACATCTATGAATTCGCTGAAATCCAAGGCTTTGAGATTGATGGCATCACCCAAGAAGGTGGCGCTGGTCAACTTGAGATCAATCTCAACCACGGTGATCCTGTTGAACTCGCCGATCAAGTCTTCTTCTTCAAACGTCTGCTGAAAGAAGCCGCGCTTAAACACAATTGCTTTGCCACCTTTATGGCCAAGCCGATCGAAGACGAGCCCGGAAGCGCGATGCACATCCACCACTCGATCCTTGATAAGGATGGCAACAACATCTTCACGGGCCCTCAGGGTGGGGAAACGGATGCGTTTTTCCAATTCATTGGCGGTTTACAGGAATACCTGCCAAGCGTCGTCGCCATCATGGCCCCCTACGTGAACAGCTACCGCCGTTACGTGAAAGACCACGCCGCCCCGATCAACCTTGAATGGGCCCGCGACAATCGCACAACTGGCCTGCGCGTTCCGCTGTCTGATCCCAAAGCCCGCCGAATTGAAAATCGCCTCGCGGGGATGGATTGCAATCCATATCTTTGCATCGCAGCGTCACTGGCCTGTGGTTATCTTGGCATCAAGAACGAACGTTGGGCGGACAAACGATACAACGGTGACGCCTATGAAGGCGACGGTGAGTTGCCTCAAGGGTTGTTCACAGCGCTTGATCTGTTTGATGCAAATACGGAAATGCACGACATTCTCGGTCCAGATTTTGCTCGGGTCTATTCGATCGTCAAACGCGCCGAATACGAAGAATTCCTGCAAGTCATCAGCCCGTGGGAGCGTGAACACCTCCTGTTAAACGTATGATTAAACTCGCTTTCACCGCCGTAATCTTACTTGCTGGCATTCTGACGTTTTCAGCGTTCTACCTTGCCAAGGGGAGCGAGGGGCAGCCGACCGAAATCACCACGGGCACCCCTGATGGCCCCAGCCCAGCCGCGCAAGCACCCGACACGCCAGAAGTTGAAAAGCTGTTCTTCCTGCGCGGGATCGATTTTGAGATCGGGGAAATTACGCTGGTCCTGTTTCAGGCCGGACCGGATCACGAGCGCCTGATCATTCGCGATCAAGACGCCCTGCTTGCGGCCCAAGACAAGGCTTTTGTGAACACCACAACGCCGGACGGCGAAGAAGCCGGTAGCTTATTGCTCAATATGATGGGCGCCCCGTCGGAAGAAACCATCGCACAGATTTTCCGGGATGATGTCCTTATTGCTGCGGTGAGCTGCCCCAGTTCGTCTTGCGGTCATTTCGCCGACAGCTCGGATATCAATTACGCTGGGCTGACGGATATCAGTGTGCCCCATCAGACCATCAACGACGAATTCAGCACTTATGAGACCTACATCGCGACGATCGAAGGCATTGCGAACGACCCAAATTATATGTTGTTGGATCAACGCCCGCTGGTCGATTTCCCACTGGCACAAAGGCCTGCCCATCTGATTGTTGAACTGCCCAATGTCATCACCGATGATGCCTCGTTTGACCCGACATTGCACGAAGCCTTGGTGCAAACCGCAATCGTGCCATTGCTGCCTGACGGGGCAGATTTGGACTGGGTGCAGATTACCGACCAAGGGCCTGCCGTTCTGGCGGACAAAGACAACAATCACCCAGTGATGGCAGGCGGCGTTCCTATCGTCTTTACAGACGCGCAGTTTTATTCAGTTCGCGCCCGCATCAACGGCGTCACGACCCTGCCGACAGATGTTTATAACGCCCTGACCCAAGCCAGCCTGCGGCAGGTCGATATCGACGCCGCCTTCCCCGACTTCGTGACAAGCCGCCTGCAAACCGATTGCGTCGACTGCTATCTTCTAAAGGTTGAGGGCGGTTATTCCGATGAAGCCCACGCCTTTGATTGGCGTAGCGAAGCCTATTATCTGAACTACTACGACCTACGCGAGGCACCGTAACATCATGTCAAATGCTCTGTATCGCAATGACCGTCCCGGCGCGTTCCCCAAAAGTTGGTATGCAGCCACAGCAGACATTCCAGCCGAACGCCCTGCCCTAAAGGGCCAACATACGGCAGACGTTTGTATTGTCGGGGCTGGGTTTACGGGATTGATGGCGGCTTTGGATCTTGCAGAGGCGGGCATGAAAGTCATCGTTCTGGACGCGCACCGTGCAGGCTGGGGAGCGTCCGGGCGCAATGGCGGACAGGTTGGTAGTGGTTTCAACAAGGACCAGCGCTGGCTGTCTGCACGGTTGGGCAAAGGCCCCGCCAAAGCACTATGGGACATGACCGAAGAGGCCAAGGACCTGCTCAAGGCAAAGGTCGAAAAACACGCACCAGAAGCCCGTTTTCGGTCTGGCGTCGCCCACGGTGCCTATGACGCCGTGGAAGCCCGAGAGCTGCGCGATGAGGCTGAGTTCCTACGACGCACTTACAACTACGACGACATCGAGGGTCTGACCCGTGATCCGTTTCAAGCCATTGTTAAATCGCCCCATTATCAAGGCGGTTTGATCGACCGCGGCGCGGGCCACATCCACCCGCTGCGTTATGCGCTTGGGCTTGCGAAGGCCGCAGAACATGCTGGCGCCGAGATTTATGAACGATCCGAAGTGCACCATATCGACGACGGCGCGACTGTGACTGTCGCAACAGGTCAAGGCCGAGTACAGGCACCCTTCGTGATTTTGGCCGGCAACGGATATTTACCGAACCTCAAACGCAAGGTCGCGGCCCGTACGATGCCGATCAATTCGTTTATCGCGGCAACTGAACCCTTGGGCGATCGTGCCAAGGACGTGTTGACGCAAGATATCGCGGTCGCAGACAGCAAATTCGTCGTAAACTACTTCCGCCTCTCCGAGGACAATCGCCTGTTGTTTGGCGGGCGTGAAAACTACGGCGTCGGATTTCCGCAAAACATCGAACCTGCCCTGCGCAAACGGATGGAACACATGTTCCCGCAGCTTGAAGGCATCGGCATCGATTACACGTGGGGCGGCACGCTTGGCATCACGCCATCACGGCTGCCACTTGTCACACGGGTCGCGCCAAATATCGTGAGCGCGGGCGGGTTTTCCGGCCACGGCGTTGCGCATTCTGGGTTTGCAGGCCGCCTCATGGCGGAAGCCGTGCGCGGTCAGGCGGAACGGTTTGACGTGTTTGCAAGTCTCCCGACACCTGCCTTTCCGGGCGGAACAATGCTGCGTGCCCCGCTGCTGGCGGCGGCGATGTCATGGTATTCCTTAAGGGATCGCTTGGGCTTTTAATCAACTGGCGCAACAATGCAACGTTACATTTGAAATGTAATTCTTGCAAAACTACCGTAGCATTGACCCTGCTTCGTTCCTATAAGGTTGGCAAAACGCAACTGAGGAAAGTCGAGCAAGATGACCCAGATTCCCAATGTTTACGACGCAGAACCCATCCCAGCCACCGCCCTAGACGAGGTTATGAAACTTCTTACATCCGCGGACCTGTTTCGTTACACGGCTGCCGAAAATGCGCCTGTTTCCTTGCTGGAACAAGAGTTCGCCGCGATGATGGGCACCAAATATGCACTGGCCGTGTCCAGCTGTTCCGCTGCCCTGTTCCTCTCTCTGAAAGCCTTGGACCTGCCGCGCGGTGCGCGTGTTTTGATCCCTGCATTTACCTTCGCGGCTGTACCGTCATCGGTTGTCCATGCAGATCTTGTCCCGCTTTTGGTGGAATGCGGCGACAATTACCGCATCAACATGGACGATTTCGCGGCCAAGCTGCCGCAGGCCGATGCCGTATTGATTTCACACATGCGCGGCCACACCTCGGATATGGATGCGATCATGACCCTGTGCGATGCGGCAGGCATTCCAGTGATCGAAGACGCGGCACATAGCCTTGGCACGACGTGGAACGGCCGCAAGATCGGCACGATCGGGCGGATCGGTTGCTTTAGCTTCCAAAGCTATAAGATGATCAACGCGGGCGAAGGCGGAATTTTGGTTACAGATAACGCCGACTTGGTGGCACGGGCGATCATAATGTCCGGCGCGTATGAGCATACTTGGATGAAGCATGCCGTGCCGCAAAAGGCGATGCAGCACTGGCAGAACAAGCTACCGCTTTACAACTTGCGGATTTCGAACCTGTCCGCAGCGATCATTCGACCGCAATTGGATGAACTTCCGCGTCGCGTGCGCGACGGGTTGCGCAACCATGACCATGTGGCAGAGCAGCTTAACCGTTCACCCTATCTAGACGTCCCTGCACCACTATCTGGTGAGGTACGCGCACCGGATTCCATCCAGTTTAACCTTGTGAATATGACGGACGCCCAAACCCAAACCTTTGCTGCCCAAGCAGCGGACATGGGACTCAAGGTCCAGATTTTCGGCCAATCGAGCGACAATGCACGGGCCTTCTGGAATTGGGAATTCTTGGGAGAAGCGCCAAAACTACCGATGACCCGCTCAATGTTGATGCGGGCCTGCGATGTACGCCTCCCTGCCCGCCTAACGCTGGAAGACTGCGACGTCATCGCGCAAACGCTTGTTACAGCGGTGCAGGACGCTACGTCACAAAAGGCCGCTTAACGGGTCTATTACTTGCCAAGCTTTGAAAGCTTGGCCTGCAATGCGGCAAGTTCAGCTTTGATGTCATCAAGGTCTTCGGCCTTTTCAGCCTTATCACTGGCTGCGCCCTCGGGTGCGGCCCCATCAGCTTGACCGGTCGGCACAATGCCACCAGTCATCGCCTTCATGAACGCTTCTTGCTGGGTCTTCATCGCTTCAAAGCCGGGCATGGTTGCCAATGGGTTCATCGCGCCCATGTTTTCCATCATCTTAGACTGGCGGTCCCGCAACAAATCAAACGACTGCGCAAGAAACTGTGGAACAACGGAAATGCTTTGGGATGTGTAAGAGCGAACCAAATCGGTCAGAACATCAACCGGCAGCACACTTTCGCCGCGGCTTTCGTGTTCGGCGATGATTTGTAGGAGGTACTGGCGGGTAAGATCATCACCGGATTTCAGATCGACGATCTGCACTTCACGCCCTTCACGAATGAACGCTGCGATGTCTTCTAAAGTCACGTAGTCGCTGGTTTCAGTATTATAAAGCCGCCGACTTGCGTAGCGCTTGATGAGTAAGGGCTGTGATGTGTTGGCCAACGCGTGCTCTCCCTAGCAAATGTTGCAGTGCAGAGAAGCCTATGCCGCATATGCGCAAATGGAAAGGCCCCTGTGAAACCGCCTATTTGCATCAAACATAAAAAAGCCGCGCTGCCGGGAGAGGGACAGCGCGGCTTCTTTCTAACCGCAGCGTTTAGGGAGGAGGAAACGCGCGATCTATTCAGTCACTTACTTGGAAGTGGCTTTTTTAGCAGCAGCAGCAACATCGTCAGTTGCTTTTTTAGCAGCAGCGGACATGTCTTCGCCCATGTCTTTGCCAGCAGCCATCAGAAGCTCAAGAGTTTCTGTCTGAACTTTTTTCGCGATTTCAGCGAAAGCAGCCATGTTTTCAGCAGCAGCTTCAGCGGAAGCGGATGCGAAATCAGTTACGGATTTGGCGTAGTCAGCTGGCTCTGCTTTAGCGGAAGCAACTGTTGTGATTTTCGCCAGTGTGTCCTGAGCCCATTTTGCGGAAATCTCAGTGGATTTCTTTGCAGCGTCGATGGAAACAGCGGACAGTTTCTCGGAGAGAGCTGTCTGTGTTTTGTACGCATCTTCGAATGCTTTTGTGTCTACTGGAAGTGCGCCCATAACGTCTTTGAGTACGGCGGTGAAATCTTGTGTCTTAGCAGCCATTGTGGTGCTCCTTGAATTAAGTGCCGGATCATTCCAGCGTTTCTGCGTCTGCAAACAACCTACATGCTGCAGCGCAGCATTTCAAGTTTTTTTCTGCAGTGCAGCATAAATTCAATTTGTCGCACCCTAACGGTTTGATTTAAAACAAAAACAAGGCGGAACCCCGCAACCCATGCGGGAAATATCGAGACTTTTATGCGAAAATTCACCCTACCCGCGAGCGACATAGGTCCCCGGAGCAGGTGAAATAGGCGGGTGAGTCGCACTCCCAGGAGCGCGGGCGTCGACCTTTTTGCCCGACTTCTTCGCCAACCACGCGCCCCACATCGGCCACCACGATCCCTCATGCGCCTCTGCACTCGCTTGCCAGTCGTCCGGAGACAGGCTCAGGTCAGTGTTTGTCCAGTGACCGTATTTCTTCTTGGACGGCGGATTCACGATGCCCGCGATATGGCCCGACCCTGACAAGACAAACGTCTTGTCCTTGGATCCAAATTTTTGGACCCCACGAAATGACGATTTCCAAGCGGCAATGTGATCGCTTTCGCAGGCAATGGCGAACAAAGGCACATCGACGTCCCCGATCTTTGCCACACAGCCAGCCACTTCAAATCCGTCGGTCGCGAACTTATCGTCCTGACACAGCCCACGCAGGTATTCGACTGTCATCTTCCCCGGAAGGTTCGTGCCGTCCCCGTTCCAATACAGCAAATCAAAAGCGGGCGGCGCCTCGCCGAGCATGTAGCTGCGGATCGCGGGCTGATAGATAAGGTCATTGGAGCGCAAGAAACTGAACGTCCTGCTCATATAAAAACTCTCAAGGACACCTGCCTCAGAAATCTCCGCTTCAATGCCGTCTACAAAGTCGTCTTGCAGGAAAACGCCAACTTCCCCGCGATCAGAAAAGTCGGTCAAGGTTGTGAACAAGGTGGCTGAGTTCACGTAATCAAGGCCGCGTTGCTTCATGACGGCCAGCGACAAAGACAACGTCGTGCCTGCAATGCAGTAGCCAACCGCATTAACCTTCTTGGTGCCGCAAATCTCTCGGACGGTCTCAAGCGCGGTGATGTATCCATCTTCAACGTAGTCTGTCATGCCAACATCACGATAGGACGAATCCGGGTTGACCCAAGACACCACAAACAGCGTGAACCCTTGATCGACGATCCATTTAATCAGGGAATTCTGCTCTTTCAGGTCAAGAATGTAGAATTTATTGATCCATGGCGGGAAAATAATCAGCGGAGTGCTGTGCACCTTCTCGGTCGTTGGCGTGTATTGGAGGAGTTCAAACATATGGTTTCGAAAAACCACTTCGCCGGGCGTGGTCGCAAGGTTCTCCCCGACCGTAAACGCGTTCTCATCAGCCAAGGACACTACAAGGTCGCCCCCATGGGCCTCCATATCCGCGATCATGTTCTCCAAACCCCGCACGAGGCTTTCACCCTCGGTTTCGACAGCCTTTGCTAATGCGTCAGGATTGGTCGCCAAGAAATTCGTCGGCGCGAGCATATCAACGATCTGGCCGCTGAAGTATTCCAGCCGCTTGCGTTCCTCATCATCCAAACCCTCCATTTCGGACACGGTTTTGGAGATTGCTTCGGAGTTCAGCATGTATTGCTGCTTGAGAAAGTTGAAA
The DNA here is from genome assembly GCF_018861045.1 of Octadecabacter sp. B2R22. GTDB lineage: Bacteria > Pseudomonadota > Alphaproteobacteria > Rhodobacterales > Rhodobacteraceae > Octadecabacter. The sequence goes on along the minus strand of NZ_JAHKQJ010000007.1, from coordinate 188,190 downwards.
TAGGGGTGTGTTTCCCAAAGTTCGTTTTTGAAACGGCGATCTGTCTTGGTGTTATCTGTCGGCGCTTCGAGCTTTCCACTTGCAAGGACTTGTTGTGCTTCGACGAAGTGTTGCAACGTTTTGCCCCAGTACCCCACCTGTTGTTCAATGATCTTTGACGGATTGTGGATCAAGTCATTGATATATGACGACGTCGCCTTCGCATAAAGTTCTGGCGCGGGTCCTTGCAGGTCCTGCGGCACTTTGCGCGCATGCGACATTGTGTTGACCAAGCGCGTGGTCAGCTCTTGAATTCGTTCAAGATTTGCCTCCAGCTTGGGTAAAGCTGCGTCTTTTGCAACGTTATCGCCTGTTGGTTCATCGTTCGTTGAGTCTTTGACCGTCATAATCCTTGTTGCCCCAATCGTTATTTCGTGCATTATGCACTTGCAGCATTTTCTAAGTCCCACTCCCGAATAGCAGGGGGCCGGGTCAAAGTGACCAATATCGTCGCGCTTCGAGGCTTAGGTCGTTCAGACCTTCATCAGTCAGGTAGCGGCACAAGCTTCGGGACGCGAACACATGAAGTATATGGCAACATATGACGTTATGGAAACTATTCGGAACACAAATGAATGGTTAGGTGCCTCTGCGCGTGCCATGGCATCCTATCCTGCCGTCGCAATGTGGCCTGGTCCCGGCATGGAAATGCTGCGTGCTTGGGGTGAAGTCACCGAGCGCAGCTTTTCCCGCATGGTCACAAAACCTGACTGGGGAATCGATAGCGTTCCGGCGGAAGACGGCAAAGACCACGTAATTCTTGTGCGTAAAGTCGTCGAAAAGCCTTTTGGCGATCTCATCCATTTCTGTGCGGTTGGTCGTCAGGAACGCAAACGCAAAGTTTTGCTGGTTGCGCCAATGTCCGGCCACTACGCGACTTTGCTGCGCAAAACAGTGATGTCCCTGCTGCCCGATTGTGAAGTTTACACGACCGATTGGCACAACGCCCGCGACATTCCCGTATCCGAGGGCAAGTTCGACGTTGAAGATTACACACTCTATCTTTCTGAATTCATGAAAGAAATGGGCCCCGACACGCATGTTATTGCGGTCTGCCAGCCGGTTCCTTTGACCCTTGCGGCGACGGCCTATCTTGCCGAGCAAGACCCAGAGGCGCAGCCCCGTTCCCTGACGCTGATCGGTGGCCCAGTCGACCCAGAAGCGAACCACACCGAAGTCACCGACTTTGGCCGCTCTGTGACGATGGGCCAGCTCGAAGAAACCATGATCCAGCGCGTTGGCTTTAAGTACCCAGGTGTGGGCCGCATGGTTTATCCGGGTCTGTTGCAACTGGCATCGTTCATTTCCATGAACAGCGAAATGCACAGCAAGGCCTTCCAGAACCAGATCATGGCTGTTGCAAAGGGCGAAGGCTCCGAACACGACAAGCACAATGCGTTCTATGATGAATACCTTGCCGTCATGGATATGACTGCGGAATTCTACCTTTCTACAGTTGAGCGGGTCTTCAAGAACCGTGAAATCGCGACAAATTCCTTTACCGTGGAAGGCCACAAGGTCGACTTCGCAAAGGTAACAACCGTTGCGGTAAAGATCGTTGAAGGCGAAAATGATGACATCTCTGCGCCGGGCCAATGTTTGGCGGCGTTGGACCTTTTGACCGGTTTGCCAGACAGCAAGAAAGCGTCCCACCTCGAACCGGGCGCGGGTCACTACGGGATTTTCGCAGGCAAAAGCTGGCGCAACAACATCCGCCCGCTGGTTCTGGACTTCATTGACGCAAATTCTGAAGCCCCCACGAAACCGGCAAAAGCCGTCAAAAAACCTGCGAACAAGAACGCGGTCGATAAAGCGAGCTAACCCATGTCAAAAGACGTTCCTTTTACCTGTTCTTGCGGAGCAGTAAGGGGCGTTTTGCGCGACATTCGTCCAAGGTCGGGTGGGCATTTGCGTTGCTATTGCGCTGATTGCAGACAAGCTGCCGTTTGGGCAGGAGATGTCACACCGACTCCAAATGGCATCCACTACTATCAGACCACTCCAGACCGGATAGATTTCGCCACGGGGCTCGCTAGTCTTCGCGTGTTCAAATGGAAAAAAGGGCGCTTGCTGCGCTGGTATGCGCCCTGTTGCGGCTCACCAATGTTCAACACGCTGGACAGCCCCAAATGGGCCTTTGCAAGCATCAATACCGAACGCTTTAGCACCCCCGACGCCTTGGGCCCTGCTGTTGCTTTTGCATTCAAGCCTATGCCCAACGGCAAATCAAAAACCAAAGGGTTCGTAGGTTTCATCGCTGGTTTCGCCCGCCGCACCATCTGGGCGCGTATTTCGGGCGCTTGGCGAAATACGCCATTCTTTGATGCAACAGGTGAAACAATCACCTCGATCAAACAGCTCACCGCGCAAGAACGCGCGCGCGTACGACAAACCTAGCCAGTTTAACGCAGAACCAACGGTTGCTGCATCCAAGCGAATAACGCCTCTGCGGTGCCTTCGGGGTCTTCCAGCATCGTCATGTGCCCGACCCCGTCGAGAACAGCCAGCTTGGCGTATGGAATAAGCTCGGCCAAGAATTCTTGGCGTTTCAAGGGCACGATTTTGTCGTCCCCCCCCGCCAGAACCAAAGTCGGTTGGGTAATGCGTCGCAAGGTCGACTGCTGGTCACGCCGCCGCTGCATCGCCCGTTCCTGACGTGCGTAGACATCTGGGCCAAGCGACAGCGCCATTTCTTGTAGTTCCGCCATCGCATGGGCACGCAATGGCCCCTGCCCGACATGGCGTGGCAAAATATCCGTTTCCAGTAACGTCTCGAACCGTCCGGATTTCGCGCCAATCATACGCGGTTCGCGATCAGCGGCTTCTTGCGGGGTGTCCGATAAAGGGTTTGTCCCAATCAGCGCCAACCGGATCACCCGTTCGGGCGCACGGCGCACCAATTCAAGGGCAATCGCCCCCCCCAATCCATGCCCACAAAGCGCGAATTTTGAAGGCAACGAAGACAGCAAGCCGGACGCGATCTCTTCTATGCGGTCGCCAACGCAGACGGGCGCAATCGTGACCGGACGTTCATAGCTCATCACCGTCAATTGTGTCGCCCAGACGCGCGCGTCCGACATCATACCTGGCAATAGAATAAGGGGTTCGGCCATAGCTTCTTTCTGTCTATCCGGTTGCCTGTTTTGAATGATTGTTCATGCCAAGCGCCCAGACGCAACCCAAATCTACAGATCGCGCAACCATGTGATGATCCGGTCCGCCAAAGGGGCGGTTTGCCGCGGACTCATGACGTCGCCGGCCATGACATGGCCGTCTGTGTCGTCGTCGGGCCCTTGGACAAGAACGTCTTCTTTCGTCGGCCCCGCCCAGCGCGCCATAACGGCCCGTATCTTCGCAGGATGGACGACCCGATCCGCGTCGCACAGGGCGAAATAGGCAGGCCTTGTGATGGATTCGATAGGTTGGCTCAGGGCGTCGCTAACTGCATCTTCCATCGTGAACACGGCCTGCGTGTCGTAGTTGATGGTCCAGTATTTCTCATGCGCATCCGAACGCGGTTCAAACGAGATGTTCTTGCCCACAACAAAGCGGCCCCATGTTCGAATTCCGGGCATTCGCAGCAATAGCCCCGCGAAAACATGGCGTAAGCCGAAGTTTGGAGAGACGTGAACGACGGCTTTCACATCCGCCCCCCGCGCGAATGCGCTGGTCAGCAATGTGCACCCAGTCGAGCACCCGATGACGATGACCTCGTCCCCGATCGCAGCCCCGATGTCCAAGGCTTCTGCGACGTCCGCGTGCCATTCATCAAGCGTTGCACGTCCCATCGCGGCCCCATCCTGACCGTGCCCTGTAAGCCGCGTATAAAACAGGTTCGCTCCAAAGGCCTTCGCGATCAGGTCCGGAAGCGGGCGCACTTCGCCCAAGCTGGCCGAAAACCCGTGGACATAGACCACACCGACCTTTGTCTTCTTGGGCCCATCCGCCCAGATGATCTGTTTTTCGCAACCAGGACGAATGCCTCCGACGGCAGCTTCGTTCTGGCTCAGATAGGCATCAAGACCGGCAAGTTCTGGCAATTCATACGACATCTAGGACCCTTTTCGCTTTGGGGCGATAAAACCCCCAAAGCAGGACAACTGAAAGGGCCAAAATTGCAGCAGGCACCAATGTGACCGCCCAGCGCAACGCGTTCAAGGCTGCTTCGGGCTGCTCTGCGATACCCTCTGTCGTTTCTACCCAACCGTAGGCGCCGACAATCAAGCCGAGGATCAGGGGGGCGATTGCATTGGCCGCCTTCTGTCCGAACAGCCAGATCGCTGAAAATGCACCCTCGATTGCTTCGCCTGTTTCGTTGCTCGTGACGTCCATAAGGTCGGGATACATCGCCCAAGGGATCTGCTGATACGATCCGTTCGTCATCCCGGCCAGCACGAACATCCCAGCTACGGCCGTAACGTTCACGGACGGAAGAACCAAAAACAGGCCGTAAAGCAGCGCAATATACAGGCAAAGCCCAAGGACCAAAGCGCCTACTTTTCCAAGCTTGGCAGACGCAAAGACCCAACCGGCTTGGCTTAGAATTGATCCGACAGTAAAGGCCGCAAACATAAGGCTTAGCACGCTCAACGCCTTAGCCGCACCCGACAGCAGCGTATCACCTGTGTCTGTCACCAAATAGATGGCCGCAAATGGCAAGCCTGCAGTGATCAGAGCGATCGCCAAAGTCATGACGCCATAAAGGGCTGCAAGGATCACAAACGCGCGGTTGGACGCCACCAATGAAAGCATCCGGACCGGACTAACGCTGGACGGTTTGGAAACCCGAGGAGCGCGCCGCGTTGCGAAAACGGACAGCCAAATCGCACCGATAATCAGCGGGCTCACTTTCAACGCGGCTACGGAATACCCCTCATTGGCGGCAATACCGGGGATAAGCGCGCCGCCGATCAAGATACCAACCGAGGCAAACCCCATACGCCAAGCGGTCATTGCTGATCGTTCTGTCGGGTCTTTCGTGACCTCGCCTGCCATCGCGCCATAAGGAATAGACACCATCGTGAACCCCAAGGTCGCCAACACGAAGAAACCCAACACCCAAGGCAGCGCCGCGACACCCGTCATGCCGTCTGGGACCGAAAACAGGCCCACCATTCCGACCGACATCACAACCGCGCCTACAACCATCCAAGGTGCGCGCCTGCCCCACCGGCTGTGCGTGCGGTCACTCAGATAGCCGATCAGCGGGTCAGTGATCATGTCAAATATCAACACGCCTGTCGTCGCTAGACCGGCTATTTCTACTGGGACACCCAAGACGGACGTCAAATAAGCAAATACCAAAAGCTGTTTGACCACTACGAAAACGACAACGCCCATATCCGCCAGACCCCAGCCCGCCTTTTGCCCGAGTGATAATGCCATGCTGCCCCCTCCCAAGGATAATGTGGGGACCTTAGCCAGATGACCCGATCAATCCATAGCGGAACGTAGGGTCACATCCTCAATCGCTTGGGTGATCAGCGGCAAACACTCTGGCGTCGAAAACGAATGATCTGCACCGTCCACAAGCGTGAGCCGCATATCCGGACTTTGCGCGTGGTCCAAAAGCTGGATCGCAGTTGTAGTGGTAACGGATGTATCCGCCGTGCCTTGTAAGAACCGCACGGAAAACGGCAGCGATAATGGCGTGCGCAAAACCAACCTGTCACGGCCTTCCTCAATCAGGCGTTTGGTGATGATATATGGGTCGCCGTAATCAGACGGCAGCGCGACCTTACCATCACTTTCCAATTCTAGCTTTTGCGCATCCGTGAAATTGCCCCAGAACCCGTCTTCTGTAAAATCAGGCGCAGCTGCGATCCCGACAAGCCCTGCGACCCGTTCGGGAAGCGCGCGCGCAATTTGCAGTGAAATCCAGCCGCCCATGCTGGACCCAACCAAGACCAACGGACCATCAATCAGCGCGATCGCTTCACAGGCATCTTCAAACCAATCGCCGATACAGCCATCCTCAAAGGCTTCGCTGCTTTCACCGTGGCCCGAATAGTCGAACCGCAGAAACGCGCGGCCCTGATTCTTTGCCCAATCTTCAAGAAAAACGGCCTTTGTGCCGGCCATATCCGACTTGAAACCGCCCAAGAACACCACGGCTGGGCCCTGCCCTGCAGTCAGATGATAGGCGATTTCGCGCCCCTTGGTGGTTGTGAATGCATCAGTCATTTCAAAGCTCTACTAAATGTCACGGCTATCTTAACGCAGTCGCAACACGAGGTAAATCATGTTACCCTATTGTCACGTGACTAATTACTCACGTATAAAGTCTTCATGGAACATATCTTCAAAGCCCTTTCTGATCCAACCCGCCGCGAATTGCTTGATGCACTGCGCCGCCGCGATGGTCAGACGCTCACGGAGCTAGAGGCCTCGCTGGCGATGTCACGGTTTGGGGTCATGAAGCACCTCAAGCTGCTCGAGGATGCCAACCTTATCGTCACGCGCAAATCAGGACGTTTCAAACATCACTACCTCAACGCACTGCCCCTGCAGGACGTCATGGACCGCTGGGTCGCACCATTTCTGCAACCACAAGCCAAGGCCCTTTCCGATCTCAAAGCCAAACTTGAAAAGGACACGTCGATGTCAAAACCCGATTTTATGATGCAAACCTTTATACGCTGCACCCAAGACGCCCTTTGGGATGCCCTAACCCAAGCCGATGATATGGCGCGATACCATTTCGCTTGTAACACGGTGCAAGGCAACGCAGCCGTGGGCGGGGAAACGACCTTTATCCTGCCGCACGGCGAAGCGATGTTGCGGCAGGTCACAACGGCGCTTGATCCTAAATCCAAAATCGCGATGACATTTGAACCCTTGTTCATGGGCCCCGACGCTCCGCCCAGCCACATGGTTTATTTGATCGAACCGCAAGGCGACACCTGCAAGCTGACAATCGAGCACTACGATATGGCACCTGGCCAAGACGGCTTTGCCGAAGGTTGGGCGCGATTGGCGGCATCTCTCAAATCATTTCTTGAAACTGGTGAACCGCTTAAGGCGGTAATGTAAGGAACTAAACTCATGGATAATTTCCCAACCGAACTTGGCATACTGACCTGCCTAATGATCCTTGCGGCGTCATTGTGGATTCCGTTTATCGTCGGCTCAAACAACGACGAAGGCGCAGTAGACGGGTTCACTCGCCCTCATGACGTGACGAAGATGAAGCCCTGGGTGCACCGCGCGTTTAGGGCACACCTCAACCTTCTGGAGCAGGCATTTCCGTTTGCGATCCTTGTGCTGATCATCGACGGGTTGGATGGCTTTACTTCCCTGACATATTGGACTGCGATTGCGTTTTTCTGGCTGCGCATCGCCCATGCTGTCGGCATGATCACGGGTCTTGCGAAGCTCCCGCTGCGCCCGATCATTTTTGTGCTTGGCTATGTTTGCGTCCTGATCATGGCCTATTCGGTGTTCGCGGCGTCCTAGATCAATCGACGTTCGTCCGAAGTGCGACGGACGTCACCCATCAACACTTTGCGCCAACACGCGTGAGATTTCCGTTAACCCTCGGCCTGATTGTTCCGCCCATGTGTTAAACGCGCCCTGCACTGCTGCCATTGCCTTTTGTGACGTCGGCGCTTTGTCGATGACCCCTTCGGCGACCAACCGAGCGACCACGTCGTGCGAGAGCAAGAAACTGTCGACGCCAAGACGACGTAACGCGTAGCTGCCCGTTGACCCGCCCAAGCGCGATCCGTTTTTCTTTAACCAGAGCATTAGCCCTGCGAAATCCTCGCGTGGCCAGTCAGCGATGAAGGCCCCGAAATCGCCGGCCTCTTGGATCATCACGGCGTTTTCCTGGATTGCGCGGATTTTCGGAGCGCTGCGGATGACGCGTTTGTCTTCGACCAGATCATAGAACCAGTCATCCGACATCATCGCGATGCGGGGCACATCAAAGCCGTGAAAAGCCTCGAGGATATCGGGCCATTTGTTTTTGACGACAGTCCACGCCAGCCCTGTTTGAAAAATCCCCTCGGCAAAGGAGGCGAGGAAGGCCTCCGCTGGAATTGCTGCGATCTCATCGCGGGATTTCGGCAGGTCTATGCCATCCAGAACCGCGCCACGCCCGCCTTTGCGATCCGCGGCGATATCCAAAATCTCGTCGAAATGTCTCATGTCAGTGTCCTCACCGTGAACGCACCTAATCAAGAACTATGCGCAAAAAGGTTTCAAGTGCTGCATCTGATCGCGCCTGAATTTCATGCGGGTTCAAGGGCGGTAATACGCCCGTCACACGCCGGATTTGAAGGTCACCTATCAAAAGCGTAAAATAGAGCTCAGCCATTGCGAAAAGTTCAGATGCAGACTTTTCGCCATGGAACGTGCCCATCACGTCAACAAGACGCGGCCGCACAACATCGCGCCCACCAATTGCCAGCGCTTTCCCCAGCTCACCCGAGCTATCCGTTGCCGCCGCCCGATTTAGCGCAATAGCGCGCGGCCCCAGCAGCATGCCCAACAAGGCAGGCCCGAACCCTGCCAACACATCGCGAAGTTCACCGTTTCCGACTTTCAGGTGCGCGTCTAGTTCCGCCACGTTGCGTGCAACAAGAGCCATAAAAAGCCCCTGCTTATCCCCATACCAGCGGTACAACGTTTCATTGGACGCTTTCGCCGCACGGGCAACGCCCAACATCGACACCCCGTCAAACCCCTTTTCTTCGAGCAGCGCATAAGCCGCTTCGACAATCTGCGCTTCGCGCTTTTCACGATTTTCTGGTCGCATGATGCCTCCTTGACAGAATCTGTATTCAGAATTACGGATACTGTAAATGCGTATTTGTAATTACGGAAATGGACATAACATGCTTACCAATCTCCTCGCCCTAGTCGCTCTGCTGTTTACCGCTGCGATCTTTGGATTTTTCTATGCCTATTCGGTTTCGGCCATGTGGGGGTTGGATGTCGTGGCCCCCGCCACCGCCATCGAAGCTATGCAAGGCATCAATTCACAGGTACGAAACGCCGCCTTCTTTCCAGCATTCTTCCTGACGCCTGTTCTGCTCGCCCTGTCGGCGTGGTCGGCTTATGGCACAACCAAACCCGCAGCATTTGCATTTGGCGCCGCAGCAATCATTTACCTGAGTGGCGGGTTGATCCTGACGATGCTCGTGAACGTGCCGATGAACGAAGCTTTGGCGCAAATCATAATCCCTGATGATCCAACCGCCGCCGCGCAAATCTGGGCAGAGTATTCTGCACCTTGGCTGCTTTGGAACCATATCCGTACTGCGTTTTCAGGAGTTGCTGTTCTTTTGGCGGGGGGTGGGCTTTTGGCCCTCTCCCTTCGCGTCTGACCCGACAGTTCCGCCACCCTTGACGGGGGACTTGTGCTAGGCCAAAAGCGGCTTACATCATAACCCGCAACCGGGCGCTTTGTAGGCGCCAAACTGACGAGGAGCCCATAGCATGGCCCAAATCTCCCTTACATTTCCTGACGGCAATTCACGTGACTACGACGCAGGCGTAACCCCTGCTGAAGTGGCTGCATCTATTGCGTCGTCCTTGGCGAAAAAGGCTATCTCTGCGACCGTAAATGGCCAGCACTGGGATATGCAGTGGCCGATTGATGCGGATGCATCCATTGCCATCAACACAATGAAAGACGAAGAACCTGCGCTGGAATTGATCCGTCACGACCTCGCACACATCATGGCGCGCGCGGTGCAGGAACTTTGGCCTGACACTCAGGTGACCATCGGGCCTGTCATCAAAGACGGCTGGTATTACGATTTTGATCGCAAGGAACCTTTCACACCAGAAGACCTCGCGGTGATTGAAAAGAAGATGAAAGAGATCATCAACAAACGCGACGCCGTGCGCACCGAAGTGTGGGACCGCGATGTTGCGATCCAGCATTATAAGGACAAGGGCGAACCCTATAAGGTCGAGCTGATCGACGCCATTCCGGGCGACGAGCCATTGCGCATGTATTGGCATGGCGACTGGCAGGACCTGTGCCGTGGTCCTCACTTGCAAAACACAGGCCAAGTTCCGGGCGATTCATGGAAGCTGATGTCCATCGCAGGCGCCTACTGGCGCGGTGATAGTGATCGCGCGATGTTGCAGCGTATTTATGGTGTCGCGTTCCAGAACAAGGAACAGCTCAAGGCGCACATGAACATGCTGGAGGAAGCGGCCAAACGCGACCACCGCAAGCTGGGTAAAGAAATGGGCTTGTTCCACATGCAAGAAGAAGCCCCCGGTCAGGTGTTCTGGCATCCGAACGGCTGGAAGGTTTACACAACCCTGCAAGACTACATGCGCCGCAAACAAGAGGCTGGCGATTATGTTGAGGTGAACACACCGCAGGTTGTGGATCGTAAGCTTTGGGAAGCGTCGGGCCATTGGGACAAATACCAAGAGAACATGTTTATCGTCGAAGTGGACGAGGATCACGCACGCGAAAAGGCCGTCAATGCGCTTAAGCCAATGAACTGCCCGTGCCACGTGCAGGTGTTCAACCAAGGTTTGAAATCTTACCGTGACCTGCCTTTGCGGATGGCCGAGTTTGGATCATGCGCCCGTTACGAACCATCTGGCGCCTTGCACGGTATCATGCGTGTGCGTGGCTTTACCCAAGATGATGGCCACATCTTCTGTTCCGAAGATCAGATCACTGCTGAAACCAAAACGTTCATCGATTTTCTATCCACAGTCTATTCCGACCTTGGTTTCGACAACTGGAGCATCAAACTGTCCACCCGCCCTGAAAAGCGGATCGGGTCGGATGAGGTCTGGGACCGGATGGAAGAAGCCTTGGGCGAGGCCTGTAAGGCCGCTGGTCACGACTTCGAAATCCTTGAAGGCGAAGGCGCGTTCTATGGTCCGAAGTTGGAATTCACTTTGACCGATGCGATTGGTCGCGAATGGCAGTGCGGTACTTTGCAGGTTGATAGCAACCTGCCCGAACGTCTGGACGCGAACTATATCGGTAAGGATGGCGAAAAGCACCGCCCTGTTATGTTGCACCGCGCGACGCTCGGGTCTTTTGAACGCTTCATCGGCATCTTGATCGAAGAACACGCAGGCAAGCTGCCGTTCTGGCTGGCCCCGCGTCAGGTTGTTGTGGCGTCCATCATCTCGGACGCGGATGATTACGTGCACGAAGTTGTAGCTGCCCTCAAAGCCGTCGGCGTGCGCGCCGAAGCCGACATTCGCAACGAGAAGATCAACTATAAGGTCCGCGAACACTCTCTCGGTAAGGTTCCGGTGATTCTGGCCTGCGGCGCACGCGAGGTGGAAGAGCGTACAGTCTCCGTTCGCCGCCTTGGTCAGAAGCAAACATCTGTAACATCTCTGGATGCGATCCTTGAAGAGCTGCAAAAATCGGCCACACCACCCGATCTTTTGTAACATTCTGCACCGCAGCAGTGTTACAGGCCCGATCGCCCCGTGCGGTCGGGCCTTATTTTTATGGAATTCCGAACCACTACGTTCTGACGTCAGATAACGCACACGCGATACACGCGCCCGTGAATAGCTTAACACGCCAACGCCAGCATAAAGTTAGGAAGTCGCCAATCACGGCGCATCTCTGCAACTGAACAACAGGAATTATCCCATGTCCAAGACAACAACTTCACTCGCACTCGCAGCTTCCGTAGCAACAGCAATCGCTGGTCTGTCCACAGCGGCACACGCTCAGGAAAACGAAAAGTGCTTCGGTATTTCCCTTGCTGGCGAAAACGACTGTGCAGCTGGCCCAGGCACAACATGCGCTGGTACATCCACAATTGATTACCAAGGCAACGCATGGACATTCGTTCCAGCAGGCACATGCGAAGGCACGATGATCGAAGCAATGGGCGACTCCCCTGAGCGTTCCGGTTCCCTGACTGAGCTGGACCGCGACATCCCAGCATAAGCTGATCCAGTTCGTTTTGTGACTTTGGCGCCCATCCGCATTAGGGTGGGCGCCATACCCTTAAGGAGCCCGACTATGCTTGATGCTACGCGACAACCTTCCCTGCCCAATCGCCCTGGTGTCGGCTACAAGGCCCAGCATTTTAATGACATCATGAAAGACGCAGGCCCCGTTGGCTGGCTCGAAATTCATGCTGAAAATTACATGGGAATGGGTGGCCGTCCCCTCGCGCAATTGCGCCACCTTTCCGAACAGTTTCCGTTTTCCGTCCACGGTGTGGGTCTGAGTATTGGCGGCGAAGGCCGCTTGGATGCCGACCACCTTGCACGTTTGAAAACCCTATGTGACTGGCTGAACCCAGCCAGTTTCTCCGAACACCTTGCGTGGTCCACCCATGAAAGCGCATTTTTGAACGACCTTCTGCCTCTGCCCTACACGGCGGCAACGGTCACCCGCGTTGCCGATCACATTGACGAAGTGCAATCTGTGCTGGGTCGTCAAATGCTTCTTGAAAACCCGTCCAGCTACCTCGCCTTCGCCGAAAGCGACATGTCTGAGACAGATTTCCTTTCTGAAATCGTGACGCGGACTGGCTGTGGCTTGTTGCTGGATGTGAACAATGTTTTTGTTTCCGCCACCAACCTTGGTTATTCCCCGCAAGGCTACATCGACGACTACCCCCTTGATGCGGTTAAGGAAATTCACCTTGGTGGCCACGACGCGGACGAAGACGAAACAGGTGCCCCGCTGTTGATCGACAGCCACGGCGCTGAAGTTGTCGATCCTGTTTGGGCCTTGCTCGATTACACCTTGGCCAAGTCTGGCCCCAAACCTTTGCTGATCGAATGGGACACCGATGTTCCCGAATGGGCAGTTCTGGTCGAAGAAACCAGACGCGCCGATACGGCCCTGTCGGTGCTCGCATGATCACGACGCAGACGGAATTCCGCACGGCCCTTCTGGACCCCACCAGCCCGCCGCCAGAAGGCGTGCGAAACCCTGATGGCGTACAGGCCACCAAACGGTTTGACGTTTACCGCAACAATGTCGCCGTGAGCCTGACAGACGCCTTGGGCGCTGCCTTTCCAGTTGTTGCCAAGCTCGTCGGAGATGACTTTTTTCGCGCAATGGCGGGGGTTTACCTGCGTGCCCACCCGCCAAGCTCACCTGTGATGATGTTTTATGGCGAAGAAATGCCTGAATTCCTTGCGGGGTTTGGCCCTGCACAATCCGTGCCCTATTTGCCAGACATCGCCCGTCTTGAGCTGGCCTTGCGCCACAGCTACCACGCCAGCGACGCAACCCCGATCGCAGCCGATGCGCTGGCACAGATCGCACCCGACAGCCTGCCGCAGGTGACTTTCACCTTTGCGCCTTCTGTTTACCTGATCCCGTCGCGCTATCCGCTGCAATCGATTTGGGCGGCCAATACATCGGGCGGCGATATCGCCAAAGTCGCGCAACCCGCACTGGTGACGCGCCCTGAATTTGACCCTATGGTCGATGCCTTGACGCAAGAACAAGCCGCCGTCACCCAAGCCCTGATCGGCGGCCAACCGTTGGGCCAAGCCTTGCAAAATGGTGGTGCTGGTTTTGACCTCGGCCCGCTTCTTGGCCTGATTTTGTCCCGTAATGCCCTGATTTCCCTCAAGACCTGAAAGACCAATACTATGCTCGCAACCTATGACCGCCTCACCCAGTCCCTGAACGCTTCTGCAGCGGCGATCTTGCCTACGCTGGCCCGTTTCGTCTTTGCAGCGACGTTGTTGTTCTATTTCTGGAACTCAGCGAATACTAAATGGGATGGCACGCCATTTTCACCCGGCGTCGGCGGCTATGCGCAGATCTTCCCAAAGGCGATGGAAGCCGTGGGCTATGACATCTCGCAAATGTCCATCTTCCATTGGGCCGTCGTTGTGGCAGGCACCTTGGCGGAATACATCCTGCCATTGCTGATCGTGATTGGCTTGTTCACACGTTTCGCCGCCCTCGGGATGATTGGCTTTGTCGTCGTACAATCCCTCACAGACCTCTATGGCCACGGCGGGATTGCGCACACCGAAACGCTTGGCAAATGGTTTGACGGGCTGCCAACAGGCGCGATCTTGGACCAACGCGCGTTCTGGATGGTTGTTCTGGTGACGCTGGTGCTCAAAGGGGGCGGCCCATTGTCCGTGGACCGCCTGCTCAGAAAAAACCGTTAAAAGTGCGCGACGTCTTCATCCGGCTTGCCGGCGGCTATCGCTAAGATACCGCCCAAGCCTGCGAACCCGATCGGGAACATCGTCGCCACGTTGAACCCAAAGGCGGCATAAAACAGGCCAGCGCCGATCAACAATGCAATTCCACCCCATAGCGCACGCGCCTTGGCCATCGCGCCCCCTGCGATACAGGCCAATGGCGCGGCAAAGCTTGCGAACTGGACAAAGCCCGGGCGTTCAAACATGCCCAACTGGCTTGCTTCAGGGACTTCATTGGTGAGGGTGACCCAGCCGTAGCCGAAAAGCCCGACGAAAATCCCCATAACCCCTGCAATGATGCCCAAAATGGCTGCTGCGTTGCGCATTATTCTACTCCTATTTCGGCTTTGGTAGCAGGTGTCCAACCTTGATGCCATGCGCCATCCATTTCGATCACGGGGCGTTTCATTAAGGTCGGATGGGCCGCCAAAAGCGCGGCTGGATCGCGGGCGCGGTCTTCTTCGCTTAACCCCCGCCACGTCGTTGAACGAGTGTTCAGAACCGCTGCCCCAAACGCTTTAATCATTGCCGCTTGATCCTCGGCGCTCACGCCATCGGCGCGCACGTCGATGACTTCAACCTCGCGGCCTGCAAGCTGCTTGAGCGCCTTGCGACACGTATCACATGTTTTTAAGCCAAAGAACCGCAAGACTGCCTCCGTTTTAATCATTTCGCGTATCATCCCCTGATTTCTCAAGATTGTCATTTGCCTTTTTCATTCAAGTCTTAACGGTAGCGCAAGGGTCCGCCTTGCGATGCCCGAAAGACAATATGAAGGAGAAGACAATGGCCAAAGGCACAGTGAAATGGTTCAACACAACCAAAGGCTTTGGATTTATCGCACCTGAGACAGGCGGCGCAGATGTGTTCGTGCACATCTCTGCTGTGGAGCAGTCTGGCCTAACTGGTTTGGCGGATGACATGCCCATCGAATACGACCTGATCGAAGGTCGTGACGGGCGTCAAATGGCAGGGAATTTGCAAGTAGGTTAAACCTACTTCGCGTCCTGTTCTATCAGCTTAGAGAATAATTCCCGTACCTGCTGAGGCGTCAGCGGGTACAGTGGGTTGTGCTGTGTTGTTTGATTTTTCATGCAATACATATGGCGCACCCTTGGCAGCAATATCAGGGGAGAATGGATTTCCCATTCCCCGCACCTGATACATTTCAAATCAGTGGAAGAACCACCGCTTCTTTACGGGTTCGGGTGGATCGTTCTTTACAAGTCCGTCGGCGGTGTCGGACAAGCGATCCAAAAGATCCGTACGGATTTTTGGAAATGTATGTGTTGGTTTAGTACTTGTTACTGTCGTTTTCACTTTAGCCCCCATAGGTTTTTGGTGATGCAACCTTTCTACAGGGCGAAATGACTGACCAAAGCGGGAACAATAAATATCCATTCCCCAGAGCACGTAGCGTCACATGGATTGACTCTCCGATTCGACGGCGGATTTTTCAATTTTTTCAAGATATTAGATTGCACCTCAAAAAAACGCCTATTAATTCCGTAAAAGAAACAGTCGGAATAATTGCTGCCTATTGTTTCCAAATATCGAACCAATAGTTAACGAATGTGGCCGCCAGCAGACAGGTGCTGCCTTATTCTTGCACGAATCGATGGGGCACCACCCCAATTAATTAGGAGATTACGTAACCTATTATCGGTGACCGACTTTCAGTGCTTGGCGCGTGCTATAGCCATTCTGCTTTCGTCGCCTCGTCCCAACCCAACGTGGACTTGGTTCCATCTGTAATAACGGGGCGCGCCATTACGGCTGGGGTGTCGGCCAATTGCGCCTCGGCCTCGCTTTCTTTCATCCATGCGTTGAGGTTGCGATAGGCTTGGGACTTGCGGTCCACCAGATTGTCCCCGAACTCAGCGATCAGGCTTGTCCACTCATCTTCGGACAAAGGTTCTGCGCGGACATCACGGAAGGTGACCTTGATCCCCTCGTCCTCAAACGCCTTGAGCGCTTTCTTGCAATCAGTACAGGTCGGGAGGCCGTAAAGGATCATGAGGTCTGGCTTTCTCTATTCTAGGCAAATTCCGCTGGGCAAGATGGCGCGTTAGCGCCGCAAATATTCACGGACGATGCAGAGCGGGTCATCCGCCCGCAGGGATCTCTCGTTCACCATCCGCCAGTCGCTCAGGTCGACCATAGGAAAGAACGTATCGGCATCCTCAACCCGCATCGCGACGTCTGAAACCAACAGCCGATCCGCCAGCGGGAGCATCTCGGAGTAAATCCCAGCGCCGCCCATGCCATAGATGCGATCATACCCTTGGTCCGATGCAAACTGCACCGCCTCCGCTACGGAAGACACAACGGTTTCCGCGGCGTCGGCCCTCGAGGACACCACCACGTTAAGGCGTTTCGGCAGTGGCTTAAACGGAAGGCTGTCCCACGTGTTACGCCCCATAATCAGCGCACCGCCCAAGGTTTCACGCTGAAAGGATTTCAGGTCTTCGGGGATGTCCCAAGGGATTGTCCCGTCTCGGCCAATGGCTCCGTTTTCATCACGGGCGACAATCAATGTAATCATAGTCTAAACCGCCACTGGTGCGCGAATTGCAGGATCGGGCTCATAGCCAATGATCTCGAAATCCTCGTAGCGGAAATCGAAGATCGACGACACATCCCGTGTTATTTTGATCTGCGGCAATACTTTGGGCGTGCGCGACAGTTGTAATTGCACTTGATCCATGTGGTTGGAATAGATGTGCGCATCCCCCAAGGTATGAACGAAATCGCCAGGCTCATAGCCGGTCACATGGGCCAGCATCACCTGCAGCAAGGCGTAAGACGCGATGTTAAACGGAACGCCCAGGAACATGTCGGCGGAGCGTTGGTACAATTGCAGGTGCAATTTGTTTTTGATGATACGCACCTGCCACATCGTGTGACATGGCGGCAAAGCCATGCGCGGTACATCACCCGGGTTCCACGCCGAAACGATAAGACGGCGGCTATCAGGCGACGTTTTGATCATCTCTACGAGATTGGCGATCTGGTCGATCTCGCGCCCCTTGAACAACGGCTCTCCGTCAAGCGTTTGATCTGTCGGCTCAAGCGCAGGAAAAGAGCGCCACTGATGGCCATAAACAGGGCCAAGGTCACCATTCTCATCGGCCCATTCATCCCAGATCGAAACGCCGTTGTCTTTCAGGTATTTGATGTTGGTGTCACCAGACAAGAACCACAGAAGTTCATGTATAATGGAGCGCAGGTGCAGTTTCTTCGTTGTAACCAACGGAAATCCGTCCGCGAGACGATAGCGCGATTGCAGCCCAAAATAAGACAGCGTCCCCGTCCCCGTCCGATCCGAGGACTCTTCGCCATTCTCCAGAATCGTGTTCAATGCATCGTGGTATTGCCGCACTTTAGTCCTCGTTTCTCATGTCTTTGCCCGGTCATCATGCCGAGGATTAGATCGATATGCCATCCAATTGCGTGCACCCTTGGCTCGCCCCATTTTCGCCTGACAGATCGCACAGTGCGCCTACACGTGGGGAGGTCAATTGAATGTGTCGTTTCCCCCCGCTTGGGTACAAATCGTAGGCGGTGATTCTGCCTTCAAGCATCTGACATACTATATCTGCGCAACAAAGTGGCGAAAACCGCCACATACGGTGGAGTTTCTCGTTAACCACGCGTTGACTTGAGCGCGTCAATTTCGGACTATGCACGACAAGAACGCAAACAGCGCAGCATTAATCTGGGGACGGCCGTTATGAGCAGAATTATTACCGCACTTTCTATAGCGGCCCTCTTGGCAGGGTGTGATGGGAAAAACCCGTTTCAGGATGAAGTCGTCGCAACGAACGAAGAGACCGGTGAAACCGAACTCGTGGATGACAATGATCCCAATACAGACGTAGACAACAAGTTTGCTTATGATCCTGAGCGGAACCTCACCATGAACTCCGTCGACTACGATGACAACGGTACCCCAAATGACCCGACGGATGATACCGTGGTCATCAACAACCTGCCGTTTGACGGCCCTGATGGCGTTTATGATGATATCGCGGGTGCGGATACAACCAACGCCGATGGTCAGACGACGAACATCTTCCAAAACACAGAAAATACCATCAGTGGCGAGATACAATACTATGCCGTCATGGTCAGAAGCGACTTCCTAGAGGCGTCATCCGCCGCAAGTGAGGACTGGACCAATTTCGGTTTTGCTGGTGCGAATGTGAACCGGGAAAGTTATGTTATCCCCGATGATTTCCAAGGATCTTACGTCTATGCTGGCGTTTATGCAGCAACGCGAACCTATGATGAGCGCGGCGGTCTTGAACTTATTCGCGGCGATGCAACTCTGAGACTTGATGTTCCGGATATTGACCCACTGGATGGGCTGCAGGGCACCATAGCCGGCAACATTACAAACCGCACACGCGACGGCATCGGGGATCAAATGGTCGGCGATTTGCCTGATATTTCCCTTCGGACCGTCACGTTCAATACGGATACTGGCGTCTGGGAAGATGGCGATGCAGGGACATACGATTACGTTAACGGCGACCGCATCGAACGCGATAGCGGGACATATGACGGCTTGATCGCTGGAACAAATGGCGAAGAACTGGGTGGTTATCTTATCGTCGAAGGTGTGGCCGACATCCAAACAGTCGAGTTCGAAGTTGTTATTTGGGAAGACATTGACGGCAACATTAACGAAACAAACGGCTATGACGTTGCCGATGCCGTAGCTATCCAAACGACAGTGAACAATGGTAACCCGGTTGGGCTTCTGAGTGTCACCGGGGGGATTGATATTCCTGCGACCGCAACGGTTCTCAGCACAACGACCGAAACCATCGACATCCAAACCGATTACAACGCGCGTGAAATTGGCGTTTTCGTCACCGACCTTCAGCCCTAAGCGATGCAAAGCCCGCGTCTCCTGATTGTGGCTTGGGCTAAAGCCGCTGTTATCAGTTGTGCGTTGAGTACCGGCTGGTTGCCCGCGGGCGTAGCTGCGCAAACCGAAGGCCAACGGATGACACCGCTAGACGCGCGGACCCTCGCCGGTCAGTTGATCGACGCGCGCCAACCAGCTGCGGCCCGCGAAATCGCGTTGAGCCTCGTGGATGCAAATCCGAACGATGTCGCGTCACTGGTTGCCCTTGCACGGGCCGAGATTGCACTGGGCAATCACGACGCCGCCATCACCGCAGCCCGCGCAGCCAAGACAGCGGCGCAAACACCGACACAAAATTATCTCGCCTCTCTCGCGATGGCAGATGTTTTGGCACAATCGGAACGGTTCACGCGGTCGCAATTCTGGCTACGTCGCGCAATCCAACATGCACCAAACACCCAAGCCGAACAGGTCGCCGTGCAGGCCTTTCGCCGCGTGCGGCGAGCGAACCCGCTTGCAATAGAGCTCAGCTTCGGGCTGGCGCCGTCCGACAACGTCAACTCCGGCAATGCAAACCAAACTATCAACTTTGCCTATTTGCCCGGCGTGCTTGGGGAAGTCGAATGGCTTGTGCCTGCGGATGAACGCCCCCTCGCGGGGTTGGAACTTTCGCTCCAGACTGACCTGCGATACCGCATCGCTCAATCGGAAACCAACCGCACATCGCTCGAATTCGGTCTGTTCGGGCGCACCTATATTATGTCATCGCAAGCACGAGAATCCGCGCCAGATGTCACGGGCGAAAGCCTGTCCTACTATAAGGTCTCGACCGGCATTCTACATGAATGGCGTCCGCAGGGGCCCAATAATCCCTATTTTGCACGGCTGAACTTTACAAACGCTTGGTCGGGGGGCGATCCATACCAATTCGAAATCGATGCAACCCTTGGAACAGGGTTTACCTTGGCCAACGAAGACCGCCTGTCTATCTCGGGCGGGGTGCGTCACACGTCTCGCCATAACAGTGACTCCGAAATCCTCACCTATTCGCTAAGGGGGCGTTGGGCGCGGACCCTTGGGAACCGTGACGTGATTAGCCTCAACGCGCAACGCGCGCACGCGACGTCCGACACCACGGACCTCGCCTATCACGGCACCACGATTGGGGTCAGTTATGACTTCGGTGACATCATCGATGGGATCGACCTCGAGACCAGCTATTCTGAACAGTTCCGCGTCTACGAAACGTCTGCCTTTGATCCGGCGGGCCGTGAAGATCGGATTTCATCGCTTCGGTTTGATGTTGGAATCAGCAGAGTGGATTTTTTCGGGTTCCAACCCGTCGTCACTGTCCAAGGTCGGCGCACAGATTCATCCGTGCCGCGTTTTGATACGGAAGGCGTGCAAGCCGGAATAAACTTTCGATCCAGCTTCTAACGACTGGTCCTCTGTAACATCCATGATAGGTTCCGCTTAATAACCTAGGAGGTCACATGTCCCTAAAGTATCTACACACAATGGTCCGCGTCAAAGATCTGGACGCTTCAATTGCATTCTACAAACTGCTTGGTCTCGTTGAACGAAAACGAACAGACCACGAAGGCGGGCGGTTCACGCTGGTCTTTTTGTGTCCGCCGGATCAGGCCGACGGTCATGCTGACGTAGAACTGACTTACAACTGGGACGGCGATGATGCGCTGCCGTCCGACAGCCGTCATTTCGGTCATCTCGCCTATACGTGCGATAATATTTACGATCTATGTCAGACACTTATGGACAATGGCATCACTATCAACCGCCCGCCACGCGATGGCCATATGGCATTCGTTCGCAGCCCTGACAACGTCTCGATTGAGCTGCTGCAAGAAGGTGACCGTCTCGCCCCTGCCGAGCCTTGGGCCAGCATGGAAAACACGGGCCACTGGTAATGCCATGATCCGCGCGGCGCTTTTGTGTTTGGCGGTCGGGTTCTGGGCCTCTGGCGCTCAGGCCTGCCGACTGGCCTTGGTGTTGGCGCTGGACGTGTCTTCCTCAGTGAACGCCGAAGAAGACATCTTACAACGCCAAGGCGTTGCGGCAGCCCTTGTCGCCCCGCGTGTTCAGGCGGCCTTCTTGGCGGGCAACGCCCCCGTTGCCTTGGCCATCTTTGAGTGGTCGGGCCGCTACAATCAGATGGTCTTGCAAGACTGGACCTTGATCCACAGCGAAGCAGAGCTGCTTGCGGCGGCCAGTCGTGTTTCATCTACACCGCGCAGCCATTCCAATTATCCGACGGCACTCGGGCACGCTATGGGCTTTGCTGCAACAATGTTGCAGCAAAGCCACTGTGTGATGCGCAAACCATCGATGTCTCAGGTGATGGCCCCAACAATGACGGAATTAGCATTAGCAGCGCCTATGCGGCTTTTCCGTTTGAAGACGTGACCGTCAATGGGTTGGTCATTAATGTCCCTGAAGACATGGCCGCCCGTGCCCCCGATGCCGATTTGGTCGACTACTATCGGCGCACTGTCATCCGCGGGCCCGCCGCCTTCGTCCAGACCGCTGACGGGTTTGAAGACATCGCTCGCGCAATGGAGGTCAAGCTGATCAGGGAATTGGGTGTGCTCGTGATTGGCCAATCGCACCGCTTAGAAGAGCTCGGTCAGTAGATGTAGCGAATTTGGTCTGTCCAGTATCGTTCAACGCGACGTAACGCGGTTGCGATTTCATCGAGGCCGTTCATGTCCAACACGCCCCGTTCCTGCAGGCCTGTTGCGTGATTGGCAAAAAGGCGCGACACCACATCCCGGACTGCGCGTCCCTTTTCGGTGAGGCGCACGCGCACGGATCGGCGGTCAATCTCGCAACGTTGATGGTGCATATAGCCCA
Source organism: Octadecabacter sp. B2R22 (assembly GCF_018861045.1). Lineage (GTDB taxonomy): Bacteria > Pseudomonadota > Alphaproteobacteria > Rhodobacterales > Rhodobacteraceae > Octadecabacter. The sequence continues at coordinate 166,265 of NZ_JAHKQJ010000007.1, read as the reverse complement.
TTTCAACCAGTTTCTTGAGATTGTAGCTGACGTTACTGCCTTGATAATATCCGCGACTTTTCAGCTCTCCGGCGGTGACTTCGTTGTCACCGATATTAAACAGCAGCAGTGCCTGAACGGCATTGATTTCCAACACGCCAACCCGTTCGAATTCGTCTTTGATGACGTCCAACAGCAGGCGATGCAGCCGTTCGACCAAGGTCAGTGCGTCTAAATAGGTCGTCATGAATTCAGCTTCGGCCCCAGTGGGGGCAGTGCTGGAAGTGGGCGGCAGCGAATGCAGGCTCATCTTAAACTCCGTCACAAGATTTTCTGCGACTCGATTGCCATGCGGAGATAAAATATTCCGTTAAATTGCTGGAAATTCGATACGACCTGTCGAGGGTTTCGACCTAAGGTTTGGTCAGGCCAACAGCACCTTCACGGATCATCGCCATCAAGCCCGTGTAGTGGTCAGGCTCTACCACTTGCCCCGTAACCCATTGATATAAATCATGATCGTTTTCTGACAGAAGCGCATCATATTGCTGCAGCTGCGGTTCATCCAAGTCTGCTAAATGCGCCTCGGAGAATGCCATTAAAATGATATCCATTTCTTTGATGCCGCGGCGGATAGACCGCATGTGCAGCCGCTTTCGCATGACGTCCAATGCTTCGCTCATGATTTCCCCACCGCTCGGAACCGTTTTTCCAACAAGGCCAAACGCTCGGCAGACACCGCCATTTGTGCACGTACCGATCGCAGTTCAGTCAGCAATACCGTCATGTCAGGGGCCAACTGATCCTCTTCTTCGGGGGCCTCAACGCCTTCGCCTTCGCCGGTCAAAAGCCAGCTAAGGGACACCCCAAGGATACCTGCAAGAATGCTCAGCCGGTTCGCGCGCGGCTCACTCAGGTCGTTTTCCCAATTGCGCATCGTGCTGTTTTTAACACCGACCCGCTGCGCCAGCCCTTTTTGGCTCAGTTTGGCGGCTTCTCGAGCCGCAGCCAAGCGATCCCCAAAGGTTGCAGTTTCTTCACTGTACCAATCTTGATTGTCGTCTGCGTCAGTCATGCTTGTGCCTTATCTGAATTGCGCGTTGCCAGCGCCTACCCTGCCCCATATGACAGGTCTTAACCCATCTTGCTACACGAGGCCCCCAATGCCCTTCCTTTCTGCGACACTCGACCGCGTCAAACCGTCCCCGACCATTGCCATGAGCACCAAAGCCGCTGAACTGAAAGCCGCAGGCAAGGACGTCATCAGCCTCAGCGCAGGTGAGCCTGACTTTGACACGCCGCAAAACATCAAGGACGCAGGGATCGCCGCGATCAATGCCGGCAAGACGAAATACACGGCCCCCGACGGTATCCCCGAGCTGAAGCAGGCAATCTGCGATAAGTTCGCGCGCGAAAATGACCTGTCCTACCAGCCCAACCAGATTTCGGTCGGCACGGGCGGCAAGCAGATCCTTTATAATGCGTTAATGGCGACCCTGAATGAGGGCGACGAAGTCGTGATCCCTGCGCCCTATTGGGTCAGCTATCCCGATATGGTTCTGCTGGCTGGCGGCACACCCGTCATCGCCGAAGCCACGATCGAGGATGGGTTCAAACTGACGCCAGAGCAGCTTGAGGCGGCGATCACCGACAAGACAAAGTGGTTGATCTTCAACTCTCCGTCCAACCCAACGGGCGCGGGTTACAGCTGGGACGAGCTAAAGGCCCTGACAGACGTTTTACTGCGCCACCCCCATGTCTGGATCATGTCGGATGACATGTACGAACACCTCTCATATGGGGACTTCAAATTCTGTTCCCCCGCGCAAGTTGAACCGCAACTATATGAACGGACATTGACCACCAATGGCGTGTCCAAGGCCTATGCCATGACAGGATGGCGGATTGGCTATGCGGGCGGACCTGTGGCGCTGATCAATGCCATGCGCAAAGTGCAAAGCCAGTCCACGTCCAACCCCTGCACCATTAGCCAGTGGGCCGCGCTAGAAGCCCTGAACGGCACACAGGATTTCCTCGAAAGTAACCGCGCACTGTTCCAACGCCGTCGCGATCTGGTTGTGTCGATGTTGAACGACGCCGTTGGTATTGAATGCCCCGTCCCTGATGGCGCGTTCTATGTCTACCCCAGCATCGCGGGCTGCATCGGCAAAACCAGCGCAGCTGGAACCGAAATCTCCAATGACGAAGTGTTCGCAACGGCCTTGCTTGAGGAAACGGGTATTGCTGTTGTCTTCGGCGCGGCCTTTGGCCTCAGCCCGAATTTCCGCGTGAGCTATGCCACGTCGGATGAGGCGCTGGAAGACGCGTGCACTCGTATTCAAACCTTCTGTGCGGGTCTGCGCTAGGCCCTAGCGACATCACATTCGCGCTGCTAAGATACCGCAAACCAGCAAGTAGGCCCCACCATGAGTGCAGAGCTTCCCGACTACTATTTCCGTGTCCGTGAGAACGGCGCTGCGGTGTTTCGTGTGGACACGGAAAACCGGCAGCGACGCATTGAGATGGACCAGATTGCGGTCATCAACATCAAGAACGGTGAAGTAAAGCCGCACGGGGATCGCACGCTAAGCGAAGAAGACATCGCAGAAATCGAAAACTGGATGACCGAGCGCAAAGCCCTACTTGCGCGCCGCGATATCGACGACATTCACCGCGCTGTGGATTACCTCAACATCACGACGCAGTGGGTTCAGTCAAAGGCGGAAGATGACCAGTTGGAAGAGGTGACTGACGATCTGCTTTTGGCGATGCATGACCTGCGTTCGCTTCTTGTGCGCAAAAAGGCCGACCGCCTGATGAAAGCGCAAGACGCTGCCGAATAATCGCGCCTCGATCAGCTCGTGCTGCGCGGTGTGCGGTTCCAAAACCGTAGGCTAAGCAGAATAGCAGCGACACCTAGCCCGACTGTCAGACCCAACCACAATCCGACAGGCCCGATCCCAAAGGTAAACGCCAGAAGGTAGCTGGCCGGAATGCCGATCACCCAATAGCTGACAATCGCCAGCCACATAGGAACGCGCGTATCTTGCACGCCGCGCAACACCGACAGCGCCACGATCTGCCCTGCATCCACAAATTGGAACAACGCCGAAACGATCAGCAGTGAAATGCCGAGCGTCAAAACGGCGTCACGGGCCGGGTCGGCAGGATCAATGAACATGGATACCAAGACACTCGGCATCGCCAGATAGACCACGACAACCAGCAACCCAAAGGTCAACGAAACACCGTAAGCCGCATAAGCCCCGCGTTTTAAGTCAACTTCGTTGCGCGCGCCGAAATGGCGGCTGGCGCGGATCGTTGCGGCCTCGCACATGCCGACGTGGAACATGAACATAAAAGCCGTGAGTTGCAGCGCGATCCCGTGGGCTGCCAGCTCTACTTCGCCGATCCATCCCATCATGATTGAGGACCCAACAAACAGCCCCCCTTCGGCAAAGGACGTCAGCCCAATCGGCAGGCCAAGCCGGAACACTTCGCCCATTGCTTCGGCGTCACTGCGCCAAATACGGCGGAACAATTCGGCCTCTGGCTTGGTGCGCTGTGTATAGATCATGAGGGCAACCATCTGGAGCAACTGGATCACAACTGATGCAATCGCCGCCCCTTCGATGCCAAGTTCAGGTGCGCCAAAATTACCGAAAATCAACGCGTAATTGACCAAGGCATTGGCCCCGAGGGCAACCAAAGTGATCCACAATTGCACGGCCGTCAGTTCCATCGCGCCCAGATAGGACCGCATCACTTGCGCGCCCATTGCGGGGAACATGCCAAGCACCGCAATACGCAGATACAGCCCACCCTCGGCGGCAACGCTCGGTTCCTGCCCGATCAGCAGCAGTACCTGTTCGCCATACATAAACGGAACGATCAGTAGCGCTGAATAGATCGCCGAAAGCCACAACGCCATGCGGGTCACGCGGCGTGCGCGGGTCTCATCGCCCTGCTCGATCGCTTCGGCGACCATTGGTGTGACCGCGCGACCAAAACCTGCCCCGATGATAAAGATCACAAACCACAGACCGGTTGCGACAGTCGCTGCAGCCAAGGACGAAACCGAATACCACCCAAGCATGATCGTATCCGTCATATGGATCGAAAAGCCTGCAACGTTAGCCCCGACCAAAGGCAGGCCCAGTTTCAGCAGTCGCGAGACATGCGTTTGATATGACATTGGAGTAGACATGAGATCGGCATAGGCCCAATCTTGGCTTGGGTCTAGCCAATGTCTGTGAAGCGGAGCGCACAATGTTTGATACTTTGATAAACGATGCGCAGCTCTTTCTACGCGCCCTGTCGCACGACAACACCCGCGATTGGTTCCACGCCCATAAGTCTGAATATGACAGCAAGCTGCGCGACCCCGCCAAAGCGCTGCTGGAAACGATGTCACCAAAGCTTACGACGCTTACAGGGTTTGATGTGACGCCAAAGCTGTTCCGCGCCCATCGCGACGTCCGGTTTTCAAAAGACAAAACACCCTACACCACCCATCTGCATATGATGTGGGCGGTTGAGGCTGGCGCGCGTCAAAATCCCGTCGTGTTCTTTGGCATCAATCTGACTGAGGTCACGGTTGGCACCGGAATGATGGAATTTAGCAAGGACGTGCTGATGGACTGGCGCAAGATGGTCGACCTTGATGGTGATCACATGGTTGGCCGCATTCGCCCCGTCACGGATAAGGGCTACGCCCTTTGGGAACCCAAGTTAAAACGTGTGCCGCCCCCCTTTGACAAAGATCACCCCCATGGTGACCTTTTGCGCCAAAAAGGGCTGGTCGCCACAGGGCAGCCCGAGATGTCGGGGGATCTGGTCGAACATTTGGATGGTGCCTTTGGTGATCTTTGGCCTCTGTCAGACATGTTGATCGGCGTCGCTGAGACGCCGACCCTTTAGCCTAAAGGACTTGATCAGCGACGTCCGTGAACGCTTTTAGCGTCGCATCAACGTCGCGCAGTTTATCAATGCCAAACAGCCCAACGCGGAATGTGCGAAAATCTGCAGGTTCATCGACGGCCAATGGCACGCCAGCTGCGATCTGCATCCCAGCACCTGCGAACTTTGAACCGTTCTGAATATCTGGATCATCCGTATAGCTGACCACCACACCCGGTGCGCCGAAGCCGTCAGCAGCAACGGATTTGATGCCTTTGCTTGCGAAATAGGCCCGCACGCCGTCGCCCAGTTTCCATTGGGCGTCGCGCAGTGCGTCAAAGCCCATTTCTTCGGTTTCCTGCATCGTGTCGCGAAAATCGCGCAGGGCGTCTGTCGGCATTGTTGCGTGGTAGGCATGACCGCCATTCAGATAGGCCTGCATGATCGAGTGCCATTTCTTCAGATCGACTGCGAAGCTGTCAGAAGTCGTCGCCTCGAGACGTTCCAAAGCACGATCAGACATCATAACCAAGCCAGCGGACGGGCTGGACGACCAACCCTTTTGCGGGGCCGAGATCAGCACATCAACGCCTGTGGCCTTCATATCAACCCACGCACAACCGGATGCGATGCAATCCAGAACCATCAACGCGCCAACCTCATGAGCGGCCTCAGCAAGGGCAGACACATAATCATCAGGAAGGATAATTCCCGCGCTGGTTTCAACGTGCGGCGCAAAGACGACATCAGGCTTTGCCTCACGAATGGCGGCTGTGACGTCTTCGATTGGCGCCGGCGCGAATGGCGCGCGGCTGTCGTTGCCTGTCTGGCGTGCCTTATGAACCGTCTGCTTGGCGGCAAAATCACCCGCATCGAAAATCTGGCTCCAACGGTATGAAAACCAGCCGTTGCGCACGATCATCGCGTGCGCCCCTGCCCCGAACTGACGTGCAACGGCTTCCATCGCATAGGTGCCGCCACCGGGCACAATCGCCACGCCGTCCGCGCTATAAACCTTCGCCAGCATCCCGTTCAGATCGCGCATGACGCCCTGAAACACCTTTGACATGTGGTTCAACGAGCGATCGGTGAACACGACGGAAAATTCCATCAAGCCATCGGGATCAACTGGGGAATGATTAGCGGTCATCTGAATATCCTTTGCACGTTAAGGCAACGACACTGTGCCCCAACTGGTTGTGCAAAGTCTTTCGCAGAATACTGGAAACTGTCTAGCCTAAATCGAACTTGGCCCAAATCGGACTAGGCCTAAATGGGTCCGGGTCTGCGTTCGTCGCTCAACAACACGTTGGCTTCTACATCGCCAACACCGGGTAACGTCATGACACGGCGCCGCAAGACCCGTTCGAAATCGGCCAGATCGCGGGCGACGACACGAATGCGGTAATCATAAAGCCCCAGCACGTGTTCAACCAACTGCACTTCGGGGATCGCTGTCACGGCGCGTTCAAAGTCATCCAGACTAACGCGCCCCTTCGTCGCCAGCTTAACCCCCAGAAAAACAGTAACCCCAAACCCAAGCGCTTGCGCGTCCAGCGACACCCGTTGCCCCGCAAGAATTCCAGCCTCGCGCAGGCGTTTTATCCGTCGCCATGTCGCGGGTTGGCTTAACCCAATGCGGCCCCCAACAGCCGCAGCAGTCTGCGTTGCATCCCGTTGCAGTGCCGCCAAGATGGCGCGATCCATGTCATCCAGCGTCATAACGGCAGGCTTTCGTCATTCAACAACGTCGCCACGGTCATCAAGGCCTCGATGTCCGCGATATGGGGCAGAGCAAGGATTTGGCCGCGGTAGATTTGCTGGTAATGCGGCATGTCGCGGGCGATCACGCTCAGGCGCACATCGACGCGCCCTAGAAACGTCTGGATCTCGGTGACCTCGGCGATGCCGCGGGCCGCTTCCATGAATTCGTCAAAGGCACGGGCTTGGGTTTTGTCCAAGGTGATCCGCAACGAAACCCCAACCGCATAGCCCAACGCTGCCCAATCGATTACGGCATGTTGCCCCTTAAGAATGCCCTGTTCTTGCAAACGCCCTAAACGGCGCGTGGCCTTTAGGGCAGACACACCAGCACGCTGCGCCAATTCGGCGGCAGTCAAGGTAGGTTCGGCCTGCAACTGACGCAGCAAACGGCGATCTGTATCGTCGAGCATGATTATCTCAATTTATCTACAAATCACGAATAACAACTTCATCAAATGAAATAAACCCATAAGAACGACACTCGCATACATCCAAAACCTACGCCATAAGGACCGCAATCTAACCGCAACCAAAGGATTTCCCCATGCGCGTTTATTATGACCGTGACTGCGATGTTAACCTCATCAAAGACAAAAAAGTCGCCATCCTCGGCTATGGCTCCCAAGGCCACGCCCACGCTTTGAACCTGCGTGACTCCGGCGCGAAGAACCTCGTCGTTGCTTTGCGTGACGGTTCCCCGTCCAAAGCCAAAGCCGAAGGCGAAGGCCTGAAAGTTATGGGCATCGCAGAAGCTGCGGCTTGGTGCGATGTGATCATGTTCACAATGCCCGACGAACTTCAGGCAGAAACATACAAAAAATACGTCCACGACAACATCAAGCCGGGCGCAGCTATCGCATTCGCACACGGCCTGAACGTCCACTTCGGCCTGATCGAGCCTAAAGAAGGTATCGACGTGATCATGATGGCGCCAAAAGGCCCAGGTCACACAGTGCGCGGCGAATACACAAAAGGCGGCGGTGTTCCGTGCCTCATCGCGATCGACACAGACGCATCCGGCAAAGCCCAAGAAATCGGCCTGTCCTATTGTTCCGCAATCGGTGGCGGTCGTTCCGGCATCATCGAAACGAACTTCCGTCAGGAATGTGAAACTGATCTTTTCGGCGAACAGGCTGTTTTGTGTGGCGGTATCGTTGAACTGATCCGCATGGGCTTTGAGACACTCGTAGAAGCTGGTTACGAGCCTGAAATGGCGTACTTCGAATGCCTGCACGAAACAAAGCTGATCGTGGACCTAATCTATGAGGGCGGCATTGCGAACATGGATTACTCCATCTCCAATACAGCTGAGTACGGCCAGTACGTCACAGGCCCGCGCATCCTGCCATACGAAGCAACGAAGAAAGCAATGAAAGAATCCTTGGCCGACATTCAGTCCGGTAAATTCGTTCGTGACTTCATGCTCGAAAACGCTGTTGGCCAGCCAACAATCAAAGCGTCCCGTCGTGCAAACGACGAGCACCAGATCGAACAGGTTGGTGCAAAGCTGCGCGCAATGATGCCTTGGATCTCCGAAGGCAAAATGGTCGACAAAGCGAAGAACTAAGTTCTAAGCATTTAGAACGCGAAAGGCCGCCCCATATGTGGGCGGCCTTTTGTTTTTCAGGTTCTGTTCCCGCCAGATGATGGCCTGCAGTTCAGAGGTTTTGGCGCACATAACCCGGATTGGTGTAAGTGACCCCCTCTTGGTATCCCGTACGCAGGTGAATACGACCGGCATTAAACAAAGCCCTGCAATCATTTGCGTCTGTGTAGGCATCCTCAGGCAATAAGATCGTGTGCGCACCGGGGCCATCGAAACGCGGATCATCACAATCCCCGTCATTTGCCCATTGGCTTTCATTGGTGCCCCAAACGAACCCCTCAGGAACCGTCATACAGCCAGCAACGGCCCCCAAAAGACAAACCCCAACAATCATCTTTCCAACACTCACAGCCATTTCGCGAAACTCCATTTCGACACTATAAACACCCAACAATGGGTGCTTCTTATGGCCACTCTGCGAAACTCTCAGAGAAGAGACAAGGCAGCTAATACACGCCACCTCGATCTGCACCGCGTTATCCAATGGACATGGCAACTGGACATGCCCCAATCCATCTGGTCCAAGGCCTCTATGACATCCCAACCAACCGCAACAAATTGGCTGTCCATCTTCCTGCTCGGCCTCATCTGGGGCGGGACGTTTATGGTCGTGGCCATTGCACTGGAGGGTTACGGCCCCCTGACGGTGGCCTGTGCGCGCACGACCTTGGGTGCCGTGACTTTGCTACTGCTTGTGCGGCTGTTGAACCGCCCGTTGCCGCGCGGACGTGCTGTGTTTGCCTACCTCGGGATCATCGGCGTTTTGAATACGGCCCTGCCCTTTGCGTTGCTGTCTTGGGGCCAGCAGTATGTCCCGTCGGCCTTTGCCGGTATTTCAATGGCCGCACTACCCCTCTTCGTGCTGCCCTTGGCCCATATTTTTACCGACGAGAAACTGTCTTCCCGTAAATTGCTCGGCGTCATGCTCGGCTTTCTCGGGGCGGCTGTCCTGATCGGGCCAACGGCGTTCGATTTCTCCGAAGGGTCCCTCGCCCTGCCACAATTGGCCTGCATCGGAGCGTCTTTCAGCTATGCGATTTCCAGTGTGTTGACCCGCCGCTGCCCGCCGATCGACAGCATCACGATGGCGGCCCTGACCCTCGTTGTTGGCGCGATCTGTTTGATACCGGCGATGTTGGTGTTTGAAGGTATTCCTGAATGGACTGGCACGCGTTCCAGCTACGCCATTGTCTTTCTTGGGCTCGTTCCAACGGCGTTCGCGGCCCTGTTGCGGGTCGCGACGATCCGAACCGCAGGCGCCGTCTTTATGACGATGGTCAACTACCAAGTCCCTGTTTGGTCCATGATATTCGGTGCGTGGGTCCTGTCCGAAGTCCTACCTCTGCGCTTTTTCGTGGCACTCGCGATCATTCTAACCGGATTGGCCATCAGCCAATGGAACAGCCTAAAGGCAATGTTCAGGCGCTGACAGTAGCGACCGCTTCGACCTCGGCTACAATGCTGTCGACAACCTTTTCCAACAATGCATCATCCACACATTCCGCCATGACACGGATCAGCGGTTCTGTTCCTGATTTACGGATCAACAAACGGCCTTTGCCCACGAGGGCCTTTTCAGCCGACGCAATTGCAGCCTTAACCGACGCTTCGCCCAGTGGATCGGCCCCGTCGCCGTAGCGCACGTTTTTCAGCATCTGAGGCACTGTCTCGAACACGCGGCACAGCTCGGACGCGGGTTTGCCGGTTTCGATCATCGCCGCAAGGAACTGTAGCCCCGCCAGTAGGCCATCGCCTGTGGTCGCGAAGTCGGACATGACGATATGGCCGGATTGCTCACCGCCAAGGTTAAAGCCGCCTGCACGCATGCCCTCAACCACGTAGCGATCCCCGACCGAGGTGCGCAGCAGTGTTAGGCCTTTATCTTCGAGGTGGCGTTCCAGCCCGAGGTTGGACATGACCGTGGCCACCAAAGTGCCGCCATTCAAACGCCCCTGCTCGGCCCAACGGGTCGCAAAGAGGCCCATGATCTGATCGCCGTCCGCGACCTCTCCGTTTTCGTCCAAGATCATCACGCGGTCTGCATCGCCATCAAGGCAAATGCCAACATCTGCGCCGTGGGTCACAATGGTTTCGGCCGCGGTGCGTGGTGATGTCGACCCGCACCCTTCGTTGATGTTGAACCCGTCTGGCGCGGTGCCGACGGGAATAACTGTCGCGCCAAGCTCCCAAAGGACTTCGGGGGCGACTTTATAGCCCGCCCCGTTGGCGCAATCGATAACCACTTTAAGACCATCAAGGCGCATGCCCGCTGGAAAGGTACCTTTCAGACGTTCCGCATAGCGGAAACGGCCATCATCAATGCGCTTTGCACGGCCAATGTTGTTCGCCTGCGCTGGTTCAATTTCGCTTTCCATTAGACGCTCGATTTCGGCCTCTGCTTCATCAGACAGTTTGAAACCGTCAGGGCCAAAGAATTTGATGCCATTGTCCATCGCAGGATTGTGGCTGGCAGAAATCATAATACCAAGGTCAGCGCGCATAGACGTTGTCAGCAAGCCAACGGCCGGCGTCGGGATGGGGCCCAGTAACAGCACATTCATGCCCGTGCTGGTTAGCCCCGCCGTCAGTGCGTTTTCAAACATATATCCAGAAAGGCGTGTATCTTTGCCGATAACAACGCGGTGGCCGTTGGACCCGTCATTACGGAAATATCGCCCCGCAGCCGCGCCAATCTTGAGCGCCATGTCGGCTGTCATTGGGTATTTGTTAGCTGTGCCCCGAACGCCATCGGTTCCGAAAAATTTACGCGCCATCTATGTCTACTCCGCTCAGTGCCTTTTGCAGGCTTAGCGCCTGTCTGGTTTCCTTTGTATCATGGACCCGCAGTATCTGAACACCCTGTGCGGCCCCATGTAGCGCTACGGCAACCGAACCCGCCATACGATCGGCAGCAACGTCCGTTTCAGAGATGGTTCCGATGAACCGTTTGCGCGAAGCCCCCAGCAAGATTGGTAGCCCAAGGTCATGATAGATCGCCAAGTGGCGAAGGAGCGTCACGTTGTGTTGCAGTGTCTTACCAAACCCGATGCCGGGATCTGTGATGATAAGATCGCGGGATATTCCTGCTGTAATCGCAAAATCGATACGTTCTGCAAGGTGATCAAAGACATCCAACACCACGTCGTCATACTGTGGATCATCCTGCATGGTCACTGGCGTTTCAACGGAATGCATCAGGCACACGGGCACTCCGGCATCCGCGACAACCCCCGCCATATCAGGGTCGAACCGCAATGCGGTTACGTCGTTCACCATATCCGCCCCCGCCGCGAGGGCCGCAGCAGCAACGGCGGCTTTCCGCGTATCAATCGAGATAGGCGTCATTATTCCGGCGTCGCGGATCGCCCGAATGACAGGCGCCGTGCGTGTCACTTCTTCTTGGACATCAACCTCAGCCGCCCCGGGGCGGGTGCTCTCGCCGCCAATATCGAGGATATCAGCGTCCTGCGCCATCAACCGAGCGCGCGCTACGGCCTGCTTCACCGTTGCCAAATCCCCGCCATCTGAAAAGCTGTCTGGCGTGACGTTCAGAATCCCCATGATACGTGGGCGATCCAACGTAAGCCCGCACATTGGCGCACGCGGTGCGCTCAACCGGTTGCGGGCGTCTTGTGGTACGTCCTGCAGACGCAGTTCAGTTGGGGACTCTGCGCGAACGATCTGTTCCAACCGATCAAAATGAACATAGCCACTGCCGCCTAAACCGCAGAACTGCGTTTGGGATATGCCTTGAAAGGTCTCAGGGATCGCGCGTCGGTATATCGTCACACGGTTTCTCCTGCGGTCATCACCCGCACGGGAAAATCCACATCAGGTGCATCTGCCCCGATTACGATCATTTCAGCTGCCTGCATTTCGCCTGCAAACCACGCCGCCAACGCCACTGCATCATTCGGCCCTGCATCGGGGCCATCAACGGCATCCAGCACAATCTTGGACGGGGCCCAAACACAGATTTGACCGTTCTTCATCGCCCAATCAAGCTCGGTACGGGTCCCGACCACAACACAGCGTTTGTCGCGCCCCGCAAGCACCCATGCGTTTTGTTCAATGGCCAACAAATCAATGCGACGCTGTGCTTGCGGGATATTGGAACGTGGCGCGGCAGTGCCTCCAGCCCCGAGACAAAAGATCAACGGCGTCTCATCCTGTAGCAGCCCGTCAATCGTACGCCCCAGATCACCAGAGGCCATGGCCTCATTTGACAAGAACACCATGCGCGGGTGTGGGGCCTCTACGGTTTGCACAGCGGCATCCAAATTCCCGCCCTTTTCGCGGGCAATCTCAACCCCAAGGGAATACGGCCCACGGTCGATTTTTTCGATCCGCACAAAAACCCGCAAAGCCTGTGGTTCCAACAGAATGCGATCCGCCACGCGGGCCGCCAGCGTTTCAAGGAGGTTTAGGCGTTCATCGCCAAGTTCGGCGTCGATTGCTTCTGTAACGCGGTCATAGGACAGGATGCGATCCACATCATCGTCAATGGCACCTGTCAGGGGTTCGACCTCAACAACCACATTGAATTTGATGCGCTGAAGCGTGCCACGTTCCTGTTGGAACGCTCCGATCTCGACTTCACGCGTATAGTCACGCAAGGAAATCCGGTCACGTAGCCCGCTAGGGGCAGTTGCCTCTGCCCTCTCGGATGGGTGGGCGAATGCCAATTTGGTGTCACTGCTCATGTCATCGCCCTTTTTAGTATCCGATATGGGATACTAAGCGCACAGCGCGACGGCAAGCGCCTGTTGCGGCACGTTGCCTAAGGGACGCGACTAGCTTTGACGGTAAAAGTGATGTGACCCGATGGTGGTCGTGCGTGGGAAAACACGCGCCCAACGTGGGTTCACGGCACGAGTGTGATAATGCGTTGCGCCATCCGTCAATGTGCGCGGTGCACCATCGACCAACAAACGCGCTACCTTACCGACACGCGCCCAAGCGGCAGGTTCATGGATGACCTCAGCGGCACCGTCACAGGTATAGGTGAACTGGCAGGCGTATTGGCGGCCTGTGCCTTGGTTGATCACACCGCACAGGGTGCTCGGAAAACGATGGGAATCGACGCGGTTCATGATGACCTCGCCAACCGCGAACAAGCCGCGCACGCTTTCGCCGCGGGCCTCAAAGTAGAGCGCTTCGGCAAGGCAGCGCCATTGTTCACCACCCGAAGCAGCGGGCTGGGTCGCCAGAAACGCATTGTCATAGGTGATAACATCAGGCGCGGTCGGGATATTGCGTACGGAGGCAGGCGGCACAGACGTCAACGCCGCAAGGCTCGCGTCTGGCACTTGTTGGATCGCAGCACGTTCTTGGCCAAGCAATGCACCCAAGCGGGCAGCTAAAACCTCATCTGCGTTCGCAGGTGCCAATGCCGCAATTCCCATGCTCGTGGCCAAAACAGCCGTCGCGCAAATACGCATTCCCAGTCGCTTAATCATCAATCAGTCCAGATCGGCACATGGCAAGCCCCATGCAAGCGCCCCGCCTTTAAGGGAAACTTTGGCAACAGTCTAGGATGTCTGATGCGTCAGGAACGCGCAGTGCTGTGGTTAAGACACTAGTTAAACTATGACTCACAAGATATTGCGGAACCACAAAAAAACCAATCAAGGGATGGACGCTTAGCGAGGTTCTTTTTTGTCCTCGATTGCCAATTGAGCGGCGGAAAGTCGCGCGACTGGAACACGAAACGGTGAACAAGACACATAATCAAACTTTTGCGCTCGGCAGAATGCGATGGCGTTGGTGTCCCCGCCATGTTCACCACAGATCGACAATGTCACATCAGGACGGCCTTGCCGGCCCCTCTCAGCGCCAAGCTGCAACAGCTCTCCAACACCCTCCAGATCAAGGGTGTGAAAGGGGTCTTCGGCGTAGACATGTTGGTTAACGTACTCCGACATAAACTTGCCTGCGTCATCGCGCGACAGCCCATAGGTCATCTGGGTCAGATCGTTTGTCCCGAACGACAAGAAGGCCGCGTGCTCGGCGATATCCGCCGCCCGCAACGCAGCACGCGGTGTTTCGACCATGACGCCAAGACGGTAATCAAACTCAACACCCGTTTCTGCGTGCACAGCCGCAGCCACAGAATCGACCCGCGACTGGACCAGCTCGACCTCGCGCATCGCACTCACCAGCGGGATCATGATTTCCGGCACGACGGCTTCGGCCTCAGCGTTAATAGCCACGGTCGCCTCAAAAATCGCGCGGGCCTGCATTTCGTAGATTTCAGGGACCGTGATCCCCAAACGCACGCCACGCATCCCCAACATAGGGTTATACTCGGACAAATCATCAACACGCGCTGTCACCTGCGCCAAAGGCACATCCAACAATTCAGCAAGTTCGCGCATGCCTGCTTTGCCCGCAGGAAGGAATTCATGCAGGGGTGGGTCAAACAAACGAATGCAAACCGGCTGGCCCTGCATGATGCGGAACAATTCCGTGAAATCGGATCTTTGAAGCGGCAGCAGGCGTTCCAAAACAGCCGCGCGACCTTCTGATGTTTCCGCAAAGATCATCTCGCGCATTAGATCGATACGATCCCCGTCAAAGAACATATGTTCCGTCCGGCACAACCCTATACCTTCAGCGGCAAAGTTGCGTGCAGTCTGCGCATCTGCAGGCGTGTCTGCATTCGCACGGATGCCGATATCACGCACCTCATCCGCCCAAGACAGCAAGGTTTGGAACCCATCATCGAGGGCCGCTTCCAACATCGCCGTTTCGCCCGCCAGCAATTGGCCGGTCGTACCATCTACAGTCACCATGTCACCGGCGGAAAAGCTGCGTCCATCAGGTACTTTAATGCAGCGTTTGCGTTCATCAACGTCAAGATCCGCTGCACCCACGATACAAGGCAAACCAATGCCGCGCCCAATCACGGCAGCGTGGCTTGTTACCCCGCCGCGCAAAGTTACCACGGCTGCGGATGCATGCATTCCACGAATATCTTCGGGCGTTGTCTCACGCCGCACAAGTACGCAAGCTTCGCCACGGGCCGCACTGGCTTGTGCTTCACTGCCTGAAAAGACAAGACGACCACTTGCGGCCCCTGGACTGGCGGCAATGCCACGCACCAAGAAATCTCGTTTCGCACTGCTGTCGACCTGACGGTGCAAGAGTTCTGACAAAGCCGCAGGTTTGACCCGCATCACGGCCTCTTCTTTGGCGATAACGCCGGATTCCGCTAAATCCACAGCAATCCGCACCGCTGCGCGGCTGGATCGCGGCAATCGAATACCATCCAGAATGGACAGCGCGCCATCACGCACAACGAACTTGATCTCCATCTCTTCACGCAAGCGCGTGCGAACCAGTTCCCCGTATTCAATGAGTTTTTGATAGGCCTCTGGCGCTTGTTCTTCCAAAGACGGTCCGCGCTTATCGCGCGATAGGAATTCGGCGTTCTTGCTGTCACGCAAAGATGCGGTTGGCGCTGCCTGCGGCACAAACCGACCAATGACCTGTTTACATCCAGTGGTGCTGTCGACGAACTGCACCACACCGGAACCCGACACCCCAGCCCCAAGCGCCAACGCCATTTCCTGCACCACAAGGCCAAGCCCTGCGTCAGCTGGCGCGCCCTTTGCTTGACGGAGCAACCGCGCAGTTGTTCCTTCCCAAGCACGGGCCATAGAACGTAGCACTTCGCTTAACTGTTCACCGGCATCTTGCGGGAACTCGGCATCCATTTCCGACTCATATGTGGCCAACATTGCCTTCAAAGCGTCATGAGACGGGTGATCTGGTAGATAAAACTCTTCAGGGTCCAACCGCGCAACTTCGACCGCAAAGGACTGGATGTGGCGCATATAAAGGCGTGTTGCGACGTCTTCGCCCAAGCTTTCGCACAGTTCTGCGTGCTTGACGTCGTTCAGCCCGATGTTGAGCATCGCCCCTGGGCCGCCCCAGTCTGGGTCCATGCTGCTAGGCCGCACGGACAGCAGCGGGGTTTCCTCAAAGTGCCTCAAAATCTGTTTAATATCAGCGCCTTGACCAGCAGCGATTGCACGAATAGCATCAAATGATATCGCCACAGTCGTCGGCACAGGCATGTCGAGACGGATCAACCGCTGAAGACATTTTGCCCGTCCACCATGGATGTCCGCGGCCATCGGCGCGGTCTTGGTAACAAGACACAAGTCTTTTAGCGTAATAATCTTCTGCACCGCAGCATTCCTTTTTCCCGCACCTTAGTCAGGTAGACAGGTTGAGCAAGGATAACCTTAATACGTCCTTAACCGGCAAGTTTTCTCAAGTCGGCAACACTCAGGCAAATCGTGCGGATGCGGTGCAACAGGTTCAAACGGTTGCGACGCAGCAAATCACTGTCCGCATTGATCTGAACAGTTTCAAAAAACGCATCGATTGGTTTGCGCAAATCAGCCATCGCAGACATAGCCGCCGCAAAGTCCTCGGCCTCCATTGCGGGGGCGATTTTGGCATCTGCAGCATCCAACGCAGCGAACAACGCTTTCTCCTCATCGGTTTCAGCGAACTTGATGTCCGCCCCGAATGAATACTCAACACCGTCTTTTTCTTCAGCTTGGGACAGGATGTTGTTCGCCCGCTTAAAGCCTTGGATCAGGTTTTCACCGTCGTCCGTTTTGAGGAACGCAGCCAAAGCTTCGGCGCGGTTCACCAACAAGAGCAAGTCGTCGTTGCCCGGCATCGCGAGAGAGGCGTCGATCACATCGTGGCTGATGCCTTCATCGCGCAAGTAGACCTTTAGGCGGTCGTGGAAGAACGCCAGCAGCTCTACAGACTTGTCAGGCACGGACTGCTCCAATGCCCCGAAGCCGTCAGACAAGACCTTGTCGGACTTGCCCCAGACGTCTTTCATGGTGCGGTAAGCCGCGCCAAACACGCCATGCTTGGCGATCAGCTCAACCAGTTCGTTCACTTCGTCGTTGGTGAGGCTGTCTTCGACCTTGAATTTCTGCCGGACCAATTGCGCATCAATGAACCTATCAAGGTTAAGGCGCAGATCGTTTTCCAACACCAGACGGATCACCCCAAGTGCCGCGCGGCGCAGCGCGAATGGGTCTTTGGACCCCGTCGGCTTTTCATCAATCGCCCAGAACCCCGTAAGCTTGTCGATCTTTTCGGCCAAGGCGACAGAGACAGATACCGGCGCGGTTGGCACATCATCAGACGGGCCAAGCGGGGAATAGTGATCCTGTGCAGCGGCGGCGATTGCGTCTGATAGGCCCGCCTCTTTGGCGTAATAACGCCCCATGAGCCCTTGAAGGTCAGGGAATTCATAGATCATTTCAGACGACAGGTCCGCTTTGGCAAATCGAGCAGCGGCTGCGGCTTCGGATGCATCTGCATTGACCAGCGGCGCAACGTCAGCGCTAAGGGCCGCCATGCGGTTGACCAGTTCAGCGACAGTCCCAAGCTTATTGTGGAACGTCACATTGCCAAGCGCGTTAAGCCATTCGGCCCCACCCGTCTTGGCAATTCGAAGATCGTTTTCCCAGAAGAATTTCGCGTCCGACAAACGGGCGAAAAGAACCTTTTGGTTACCTGCCAAAATCGTCTCACCGTGGTCTTTCGTCTCACGGTTGGCGACCGTCACAAAGCGCACGACTTGGCCCGTCTTGTCACGCACAGAAAAGAATTTCTGGTGCTCTTTCATCGACGCAGTCAGGACCTCAGGCGGCAAGCCCAAGAAGTCGTCCGCGATGGTTCCCATCAACACAACAGGCCATTCAACAAGGCCCGAGACCTCGGCCAACAGACCCTTATCCTCGACCAGTTCCAGACCCGCGGCAAAAGCTTGATTGGACGCTTCAGACCAAATCATGTCGGCGCGTTCATCGGCGCGCAAAATGACTTTGGCGCGCTTTAGCTTTGACTCGTAATCATCGAAAGATGTTACAGAAAACGCATCCGGAGCCATGAAGCGATGGCCCTGAGTGTTATCGCCAGATTTGATGCCATCGATATCAACGGCCACGACGTCTGCGCCGGCTTCATCACTGAGAATGCAGATAATTGAATGCAGCGGGCGCACCCATTTGAGCGAACCACTGCCCCAGCGCATGGACTTGGGCCATGGGAAGTTACGGATCGCATCCTCAAGCACTTCAGCGATAATTTCCGCAGCTTTGCGCCCCGGCTTTTCGATCACGGCAAAATAGACTTCGCCCTTGCCCGTGTCGCGCGCCTCAAGGGTTTCGCGTGCAATACCTGCACCACGGCAGAACCCTTCGATCGCCTTTTCGGGTGCGCCCACTTTTGGGCCTTTGCGTTCTTCGCGCGTGTCAGGGGATTCAGCGGTCAAACCTTCAACGGACAAAGCCAAGCGGCGCGGCGTAGAGAACGCGCCAGCACCTGAATAGGTGAGGCCTGCTTCAACCAGTCCATCCGTCACAAGACGTTGCAAATCGGAGGCGGCTTTTGCCTGCATCCGTGCTGGAATTTCTTCGGAAAACAATTCAATCAGAAGATCAGGCATCAGGTTTCCTCCGCTGAGATTTCAGGGACATCGGGGCAGCCTTCTGGGTTATTTTCACCGTCGAAAACCGCTTCGCCGCAGGCGTTCAGCTGATGCCAAACAAAACCACGTCCGTCCGGCAAAACCGCGACGACGCGATCAACACCAAACGAGATGTTTTCTTCGCTCATGAAGGCAATTGCATTGCCTTCTTCTAAGGCAAGACCGATTTCCTGCGCATCAAAACAATCAAACCACGGCGGCGCGTTCAAAGGCACGGCGTCCTCAAAGATCACGAAGGTCTCAGACAGCATCGCCTGACTTTGTGGAGTCTCGAAGCATGCTCGGAAAGAGATAGCGCCAGACAAGCGAACACCGTCTGTCACCGTATCAATAGCCTTTACATTATCCGACACGATAGGCTCTGCTTCGCCGGAAACAACGCTAACAAGTTGGATTTCTCCAACCTCAGAACGGGTGAGCTCAGCATAGCCGGCATAGACCAGCTGATAATACATTAAGACAGCGGCAATCAAAGCGGACCCCAATATAGCAACGATAGCAAGACGAGTCGCATTCATGCTGCCCCCCCCGCTGCGGTCTGCACAAAGGCATCCGCGCAAAGTTTCGAAAGTGTGCGAACGCGGCCAATGTATGCTTGACGCTCAGTCACAGAGATCACGCCACGTGCGTCCAACAGGTTGAACAAATGGCTGGCCTTGATCGCTTGGTCGTAGGCAGGTTGCGCCATAACGATCTTGTGCCCCGTTTTCGGGTCGATCTGTTCATGGCTAAGGATCGCAGCACATTCTTTTTCTGCGTCCTCAAAGTGTTTCAGCAGAATTTCCGTATCCGCGATGTCAAAGTTGAACCGCGAATATTCTTGTTCCGCTTGTTTGAACACGTCTCCGTAGGACAGCGGAATCGGTGCATCGGGGTCGTTGAACGGCATGTCCATCACGTGATCCACACCCAGAACGTACATCGCAAGGCGTTCAAGACCGTAGGTCAGCTCACCAGACACGGGGTGGCAGTCGTGACCGCCAACCTGTTGAAAATAAGTAAATTGTGACACTTCCATGCCATCGCACCAGACTTCCCAGCCAAGACCCCAAGCGCCCAGTGTCGGGCTTTCCCAGTCGTCTTCCACAAAGCGGATATCGTGCATTTCCATGTCGATGCCGATGGCCTGCAAAGACCCGAGGTACAGCGCCTGAAGATCGGGCGGGCTGGGTTTGATCAGCACCTGATACTGATAGTAGTGCTGCAAGCGGTTCGGGTTTTCACCATAGCGGCCATCCGTCGGGCGACGGGATGGCTGCACATAAGCGGCTGCCCATGGCACATTCCCCAAGGATCGCAGGGTCGTGGCCGGGTGAAAGGTCCCCGCGCCCACTTCCATGTCGTAGGGTTGCATAATTGCGCACCCCTTGGCGGCCCAATAGGCCTGAAGCCTTAGGATAATCTCCTGAAAACTGCGCGGTGTATCACTCATATCGGCCCTCTTGGCATTATGGCGCTTGCATAGGGGGACGCGCGGTTGGGGTCAATGTTTGCAAATGCCGCTAAATCGAGCCGAATGAGGTTAATTTACCCCGTTTCACATCACTTTGGGCGTGCGCTTTGGCGCTGTGGTGATAAATTGCGCCAAATGTCCGACTCCCTAAGGCGGACGACCGTATTTCTAAGGACGTTTATTCAATTATGTTTCGGATTCTCTCAGCACTCTTCGTCAGTCTTTTCTTGGCATTGCCCGCAGCCGCACAACAACCGGTTTGGGTTCAGATCGAAGCCCAGCGCACGCTCACGGGTGCGCAGGACGCAGCACGAGGTTATGCGGCCCGCGGTGTGGATGATGTCACAGGATTTGCCCTACCGGGTGGGTGGTACGGAATTGCCCTAGGCCCCTATTCAGCCGCTGACGCCGCAAGCCAACTGCGCCGCTTGCGCGCCTCCGGCCTGATCCCAAGCGACAGCTACACGGTCGATGGCGGACGCTTTCGCACCCAGTTTTGGCCCGTCGGCGTAACAGCCCCAGCTGATCCAGTTGCCGTTGAGACACCCGCGACCACGGAAACGCCAGTCGCCAACGTTCAACCAGTTGTCGTGCCAGAACCCGACCCAATCCAGACACCGGACGAAACCCTGCGCGAAGCTCAGGCCAGCGAACAGGCCCTTGATCGGGACGAAAAGCGTCTGCTTCAGACGGCGCTTCAGTGGGCCGGCTTTTATAACTCTGCGATTGACGGGTCTTATGGGCGAGGCACACGCCAATCGATGCGGGACTGGCAAGAGGCCAAGAACCACGAAGTGACTGGTGTTCTAACAACGAACCAACGTGCCGAATTGCTGAATGATTATAACTCGATCCTTGATGGCATGGGGCTTCAATTGGTCCGTGATGATGCAACTGGTATCGAGATGCAGATCCCGACGGGTGTGGTTAAGTTTGCCGAATACGAACCACCCTTTGCACGGTTTGATGCCTCTGGCGACCTTGACGCGCAGGTTCTTTTAATCAGCCAACCGGGCGATCAAACACGTATGTTCGGGCTTTATGAAATCCTGCAAACGCTGGCGATCATCCCACCAGAGGGCGAGCGTCGCCGTCGCGATCGCGGCTTTGAGATCGAAGGCATCGACGAAAACATCCATTCCTACACGTCTGTTGTGCTGGAGAACGGCGAAATCAAAGGGTTCACACTGGTTTGGCCTGCGGGAGACGATGAACGCCGCCGTCGTATTCTGACCGAAATGCAGGCGAGCTTTGCGACAGTTGATGGTGTCCTTGATCCGGCCATCTCGCGCCCTGACGAAGACCAAGCGATTGATTTGATCGCAGGGCTTGCCGTGCGCAAACCTGTCCGTGATCGGTCGGGCTTTTACATCAATACTGCAGGCGAAGTGTTGACCAGTGTTGAGGCCATCGCCGAATGCACATCTATCACGCTGGGCATGGAACACATCGCGACTGTCGTTCACCAAGATGATGCCCTTGGTCTGGCGGTCTTGCGCCCCACAGATCGCCTGTCGCCGCCAGCGGTTGCGGAATTCCAGACAGGTGTTCCACGCCTGAACGCGGACATCGCTGTGGCTGGATTCCCCTATGGTGGCGTGCTGACGACCCCTGCCCTGACCTTTGGACGCTTGGCTGACATTCGCGGTCTGAACGGTGAAGACGAAGTCAAACGCCTGTCGATCTTTGCTCAGCCCGGTGATGTTGGCGGCCCGGTCTTTGACAATGGCGGCGCGGTCTTGGGCATGTTGCTGCCAAAGGTACAGACGAACGGGCAGTCTTTGCCGCCTGAGGTGTCTTTTTCAGTGGATGCCGACCAGATCATCACATCCCTCACGGATGCAGGTCTGGCAGTGCAAACCACCGATTCCCTTGCCTATATGACCCCCGAAGTGCTGACACTGATGGCCGCTGATATGGCCGTGCTTGTAAGCTGCTGGGAAGACTAAGCCGCGATTGCAGAATTACTGACAAAGGGTCGGCGTCACACGAATGATTGTCGGCCCTTTTGCTGTGAAGGCCGCAGCAAGTGCGGGTGCAATATCGCCTAACGTCTTTGGTTCCACGGCTTCTGCCCCGTAAGCCCGCGCTAGGGCCAGAAAATCCGGATTGCCTTGGATGACTGAATTCGGGGCGATCTGTGCGGCGATCATGCTGTCCTCAATCGCGCCCAGTTTACCGTTGTCCCACAGCAGGATCGCCAAAGGCAGCCCCAGTTCAACAGCCGTCCCCAGTTCTGCGATCGTATATTGAATACCGTAGTCCCCGATGATGCAGACCGTTGGTTTGCCCTTACGCGCGACAGCCCCGCCAATGGATGCCGGTAGCGAATACCCCAACGTGCCAAAGCCGGATGGGTGATGCCAATGTCCGGGCCGTGTCATGTCCCAGCATTCTTTTGCGGCATAGGCGAATTGGGTCATATCGGAATAAATCATCGCGTCGTCCGGCATGGCATCCCGAAGGGCGTCCATGATCGGAAGGATGTTGGGGAATTCTGCGTCGACCTCCGTGCGCCATTTCGCGCGTGCCTTTACGACGTCTGCCGCGGACCAATCTGACGGCTGGCTGCCCTCCCCCAGTTCCGCCAACAAAGCGTCTACAAAGGACACCGCATCAGCACGGATGTTGTAATAGGCGTCCGCAAAGGTCGTCAGCGCCTCTTGGTTGGAATCCACACGGATCATCTTGGCGGTATGGCCCAAGTGTTCACGCCAGATATCAACCTCTGCCAGCTGTGACCCTATCACAAGAACAAGGTCGGCCTCAGCGATAACGCGAACGCTGTCAGGGCGGCTCAAGGCGGGTCCGTAGTGAAGCGGGTAGTCCAATGGCACAATGCCTCGCCCCGCAAAGGTACAAAACGTCGCCGGATGAATGCGGTCCAGCAATGGCGTCATATGATCTGGCGCGATGCCCTTCGCGCCGCCGCCAAATACGATCAGCGGCTTTTTGGCTTTTCTCAACGCGTCTGCCGCAAAGCGCAGGTTCTCGGCCGCAGGTGGGTGTCCTGCCGCACCTCTGATAGGCGCGCCATGTGGTTCGGCCATGCCTTCTAGGGCGGCAATCGGCACATTGATCGTCTTAGGGCGCGGATCACCAAACGAGAAGTCTGCCAAAGCGCGGTCAATCAACCGATATGCTGTTTTCGCGTCTTGTGCGGTTTCGGACCAATCGCAGACGGTCGCAGCAGCGCCTTCTTGGTCTTTCATCTGGTGCAGTTGGCCTTTTCGCCCTGTCACATCGTCCAGACAACTCGCCAAAGTCAGCACAGACACACTGTCCGAATAGGCTTGGCCAAGCGGCGTCATGATATTGCACAAACCGGGTCCCGTGATGACATAGCACACGCCAAAGCCCCCAGTTGCGCGGGCATAGCCATCTGCCATGAACCCTGCACCCTGTTCGTGACGCGCCAGCACATGGGTGATGCCGGCCTCTTCGATGCCGCGATACATTTCCTGATTGTGCACACCTGGAATGCCAAAGATCGTATCGACACCACGGTCTTTCAACATATGGGAAATCTGTGCGCCCAAGGGCCGTTCAAGGGGTCGTGTCATCATGCTCTCCAGAAGTGCCAGCTAATAATTGTGAACACGGCCATGATCTCAAGCCGCCCCACCAACATTGCAATCGCAAGGATCCATTTCGCCGCGTCGTTAAGGCCAGCAAAGTTGCCAGCCGGTCCAATTTCGTTTCCGAGCCCCGGTCCCACATTGGCAAGCGCTGTCGCAGCACCAGAGATCGATGTGATAAAGTCGAGGCCCGTTAAAGCCAGCGCCACTCCAACG
This sequence comes from Octadecabacter sp. B2R22, assembly GCF_018861045.1. Classification (GTDB taxonomy): domain Bacteria; phylum Pseudomonadota; class Alphaproteobacteria; order Rhodobacterales; family Rhodobacteraceae; genus Octadecabacter. Next base: position 142,239 of record NZ_JAHKQJ010000007.1, on the reverse strand, counting down.
ACGCCAATCGCCACCATAAAGGCAACAAAGAACGCCATAACCGAGTTCAAAACGTCTTCGCCCACAGGGCGCCCTTGATAGCGCGGCGTAAAAATACCGCTTGGGCTGTGGATGCGATTGATTTGCGCTTTGATGGAGGCAAACAGCAGCTGATAGCGGAAGATTTTCACACTACAGGCCGTTGATCCCGCGCAGCCGCCAATCAGGCCAATAAAGAAGAACATGGTGACGGCAAACGGTCCCCATTGCATGTAATCCGCGCTGGCGTAGCCCGTGCCAGTCAGGATCGAGACCACGTTAAACAAGGATTTACGAAAGGCGGTTTCTGTCATTTCTGCGCTAAGCGACCATTGCCAAACCGAGATCAAAACCACCAACACAGCCGCGACGATAAAGAACGTGCGGATTTGGCTGTCCTTCAGTATTGGCGTCGCCCCCCCGCCCGAAATCAGCTGCACGTAACGCACAAACGGCAAAGCCGCGAGCATCATGAACACCACGCCAGCGTATTCCACCCCGGACCCGAACTGCCCGAACGAGCTGTCGTAATTGGCAAACCCGCCTGTGGCGATTGTGGTCATCGCGTGGATGATGGCATCAAACGAATTCATGCCCAGCGCCGAATAGGTCACGGCACAGGCTAATGTCAGCCCCACATAAATAACCGAAATACGCGATGAAATCTCAGTCGCGCGTGGTAGAATTTTGCCCATAGTATCAAATCCTTCACTGCGGAAGATTTGCATACCACCAACGCGCAGTTCCGGCAGAAACACCATGGCCACAACAATAATACCAATGCCGCCCAGCCATTGCAGAACGCCGCGCCACAGCTTGAGACCTTCCGGAAGGGATTCAATGTCACTGATGACGGTTGATCCCGTCGTCGTCAGGCCTGACATGGCCTCAAAGAACCCATCGGTGAAATTCAGTGCCGACCCGCCCAGAACAAAGGGAATTGACCCAAACAAAGGCAGCGCAAGCCAGACCATCGTTGTAAGCAAGAACGTCTGTCGAATGCTAAGCCCTGATGACACGCCGTTCTGGCAAGCCAAGGCAACCAGACCGCCGATCAGAATGGTAATCACCGCGCTTTCAAGAAACACTGGCCAATGACCATTGCCCGCCATCAAATCCGCCAACAAAGGCGCGAACATGGTGACCCCAAGAGCCGCGACCAAAAGGCCGATAACATATCCAACGGGTCGAACGTCAATCATAGCGCAGGGTTGGCTGGTGAGGCGGCGATAGTCAAGTCACCCCCTTACCTAGACCGCATCTTAGGGTCGAGGCGGGCGGCCGCTGTCTGTGGCGTCACACATCCCGTCAGCATCCGAGATGCTGCAGCCGGTCTCCGCAGCAAAGCAGCCGATGATCTGGTTATCCGCGGTAGGATTAACATGGTAGTGATATCCGAGCCCTTCGACTTCGTGACCACGGCATGCGTCCAGATCAGCGGCTTGCGTGCCGTCAAGATCCAAACGGTCATAGATGTCATGCCCATCCATAGCGACCCCAATTTGGGCCGCATGACCTTCAATTGCTGCATCTACACGCGCACCACAGCCTTCGGTAACACCGTGGTAATGGTACCCAGAGTAAGGGTTGATGTGCCCCGTGCAATCATCAAACGGCCCTAAAGTGTGGCCGCCCAAGATAAGATCCAGAGGTGCAGGCGCATCAAACTTCGCGCCGTTAAATGCCAACCCGATGCCTGAATTCGGACCTATCCGATCGCTAACCTCTGAGACTGCGACGGGGTCTAGTGGAATAAAATAGGTCTGAGTAACGGTGCGCCCGATAAAGGCAAGCCCACAATCAACGCAAATATTGGAGGGTTGATCAGTTTCGTTGTTTGGGTCACCTGCAACAATACAACCAATCTCGTTCGCACGAACGTAAACGTCGCCCGTTTCCGGATCAAACATCTGCCATTCTTCATCGTCGTAAATCTCGGACAGGTTGGCGATAAACGCACCGTCGACGTCACGAACTTCACCGTCTACGAACCACTTGCCACCCTCTTCTGCCGTATCCGTTATCGACGTCGGGCAATACGGACCCGTGATATGGTCCGACGGAGCAGCGACCACAGTGATTTTCATACAATGGGTTTCTTCACCGCCAGACAACGTGCAATCGGCGATACTTGGAACCCCTACGATTGTCGCCGCTTGGTAAAGTTCAACGAGCGTTTCAAATCGTTCGGTCTGCGCTTGGGTTTGCCCTGTTGCTGCGGTTGCGACTGACAGCGCGAAAACGAAAGAGATGGGTTTAAGGCTTCGTTTCAAAAAATTCATGATGTCCGTCCTAGATGGCTTGGCACCCGTACCATTACATCACGGGTTAGATCATTCCACAGGCTATTAAGATATCGGCGGACTTACCCCACATGAAACAGCGTTGCGAACAGGCGCGGGTCGAGGCTTTCGGCGTCAAACGTTGTGCCTTCGGTCAAAACGGACACCGCGTCATGGCTGTGTAGGCTTTCTTGGTGGCTCGCGATCACGCGATAATCGAGAACCCGTGCGTCCGCATGCAACCCTTCCGCAAACAGGCGTGCTGCGTCTTCGACAAAAATCGGGTTGGCGGCGTTGAGTTCTGCAAAGGCCTGTTCGTCTTCGCGTTTCACCATGACTTGGGTTTCCGTCGGAACGGCGATGCGGCACAGATCTATCAGGTCTTCGAACCATAGGATTTCTCCGTCTGGAGCCATTTCCACTGAAATCCGAGCCACGGAGCGTTGCGAATGCGGCGTCGCGAGTTGTCCACGGAACTGGCGGGCATGTTCGGATAACTCAAGCGAACAGGGGCATGTGCTCGAATAGACGTAGTCCAGATGAACGATTTTTTTGCGTTTTCCGGCGGTTTCGATCAGCTCAAGTGCGATGTCGTAGTATTGATACCCAGCCAGCCCTGAACGCAGCGAATTCACCTTCATCGGAAAGGACATGCGCATCATAATACGGGCGTCAAAGCTTTCGAGGTCCGTCTTATACGCATCCAGCGCGGCGTCGATGACTTCGAAACTGAACGTTTCTTCGGCGTGTTTGTAGAAGGTCCGCATGATGCGGGACATGTTGATGCCCTTCTTTTCCGCCTCAAGGCTCACCGTGCCTGTGACGGAGGTTTCCACAGCCAGATCAGCGCCATCGCGGGTGTGAAACCGAATTGGCAGGCGGAAGTTGGAAATACCGACGTGCTGGATCGCCCGTTTGGCGCCTTTGATCAGGCTGCTTGGGCCGTTTTGCAGGTCAGGCATCGTCGCGCGATAAATTTCATCGGCTTCGAATTCTTCGGGATAGGCGCGTGCAAGGGCTGGGTAATTGCTCACCTCACGCCCGGGCACAAGCCGTGACACCAACGGATCAAGGGCTGCGATTTCCTCATCACTGACCGTTGACGCCCAATGGCGAAGCCGCTCGAGCGCCTCTGCGGCGTCGTCATGAGTCAATTCGGTGTCAAAAGACTTTGTGTGTTCCGTCATGCCGGTCCCTTCAGGGCTCGCCCTTAGAACCTCTAAGATGGGTCGTTTTGGGGAATTGTCCACTGATACGGCTCCTGAAACTGATCGCGCAGCGAAGGATGACTGTAAATCGATGGAAACGCCAGACGGCTGTTTCAGATCGCGTCTAGCGCAGCCAACAGATCGTCGATCAGATCATCTGCGTCTTCCAACCCTGCCGACAAGCGCACCAGTCCCCCGCTAATGCCCAACATGTCCTTCTGGTCCTGAGGCAACCGCTGGTGGGTCGTGGTGGCCGGATGGGTGACGATAGACTTGGCATCCGCGAAGTTGTTGGAGATCGTGAACAATTCCAACGCATTGAGGAATTTGAAACAGGCCTCTTTACCGCCCTTCACCTCAAGCGCCATTACAGTGCCGCCTGTTTCAGCCTGCGCGCGTGCAAGTTCATGTTGCGGGTGCGCTGCGTGGGTCGGATAGCGGACAGCGTTAAGTTTGGGGTGGCCGTCCAGCGCCTCGGTGATCGCGAGTGTTGTGGCGGACTGCTGATTGACCCGCAGATCAATGGTTTCCAGCCCTTTGAGATGGGTCCAAGCGGTGAACGGGTTCATCGCGCCGCCTGTGTGTTTCATGTAGGTTTCAATGGGGCCGCGGATCAAGTCCTTGTTGCCCGCAATCAAACCGCCCAACAAACGCCCCTGCCCGTCAGTGTGCTTGGTTGTCGAGACAACAGCTAGATCGACACCGCATTCGGCAGCATACGAATAGATCGGCGTGGCCATGGCATCGTCTACCACGACCAAGGCACCAACAGCGTGGGCAGCCTTGCAGACATGTCCAAGATCAACAACTTCAAGCGTCGGGTTCGAGATGCTTTCCAGGAACACCAATGTTGTGTCCGACCGGATCGCAGCGTCCCAAGCGGCAGTGTCGGTGCCATCAACCAATGTGATTTCAACGCCAAACCGCGCAAGGATGTCTTCCAAAACATAAAGGCACGACCCGAACAAGGCGCGCGACGAAACAACGTGGTCGCCAGCCTTAAGCAATGCCGTTAACGCACCGGATACGGCGGCCATGCCTGATGTGCAGGCAAATGCATCTTCATACCCAAGAAGGTCGGCCATGCGGTCTTCGAACATCCGCACAGTCGGGTTGCCGTAACGGGCGTAGATGAATTCATCCTCGCCAAGGGCCTCAAAGCGCGCTTCGGCGGCTTCGGCGGACGGGTAAACAAACCCCTGCGTTAGAAAGATCGCTTCACTGACTTCGCCGTAGCTGCTGCGGCGCGTGCCCGCGTGCACGGCCCGTGTGCGTTTCTTCCAAGTCTTCTTTTTCTCTGTGCCCATTTGAATTGCCCTCCTACGGCAAACAAAAACCCTGACACCGGTAAAGGTATCAGGGCTGACCCTGTTCCTCTTTAGCGGCATGTTTAAAGTGGCCCGCAATCCGGTAACAAATCGCCACTGATGGGGGGATACGCCTGCGACAACCTGTCGTCAACTGCCTTGCGCCCAATCGTGGAACAGGCATTGTGCGAAGAAAAGGAGCCTATGCGATGATTGATCTTTATTTTTGGCCAACCCCCAATGGATGGAAAACCACCATCGCCCTCGAAGAGATGGGCCTGCCCTACCGCGTCAACCTGATCGACATCGGCGCGGGTGATCAATTCAAGCCGGACTTTTTAGAAATTGCGCCGAACAACCGGATGCCCGCGATCACGGATCCCGATGGGCCAGATGGCGAACCGATCTCGATTTTTGAAAGCGGCGCCATCCTGCAATATCTGGCCCGTAAGACTGGTCAATTCGGCGGCCCAACTGAACGTGACCGTATCGCGGTGGATCAATGGTTAATGTGGCAGATGGGTGGGCTTGGACCCATGGCAGGCCAAGCGCATCATTTCTTGAAATACGCCCCCAACATGACGCCGCCCAATGATATTCCTTATGCCAAAGACAGGTATCGCAATGAAACGGCTCGGCTGTACGGGGTTCTGGATCGCCAGTTGGCCAAACACGAATTTGTGGCCGGTGATTTCTATTCAATCGCGGATATGTCGATTTGGGGGTGGGCCTCTCTTTGGGAAGGCCAACAGCAAACACTTGATGACAAACCGCATATGAAACGGTGGTTGGAAACTGTCTCAGCGCGCCCTGCAGTGATTGCGGGCCGTGCCGTTGCCGCTGAAAAGCGTGGGGATTACAAACCAGACAAAGCGGCCCAAGACGTTCTTTTCAAACCGCGCGACTAACCAAATCTTCACGAATTGACGCGACCATAGATCTGTAAGTTCAGGAGTGGCCAATGTCAGAACGTGATAAAAGATACCCAACCAAGTATCCCGTTGTGCTGCGCAAAGGGCCTGACATGTTTGCGGCCACGCTGTGCAATGTCAGCCATGGGGGCGGCTGTGTTCTTGGCGCACCTTCGGTAAAAAAGGGCGATACTTTCGTTCTTGATTACGGATCGGGCCAAACACGCGCGACGGCAATGTGGACCATGGCCCGCATGACAGGCCTGAAATTTGAAAGTCGGTTGTCTCGTGATGGTCTCAACACGATTCGTGTGTTGACGGCGCCGGCTTAGGTTTCTTCCGCTTCGGGTTCGATCACGTATTTCTGAAGCGTCACAATCTGCGCCCAGAGGTACAGGAACAAGGCCAGCGGAAAGCCGAATGTTTCGATCTTTACCCATGCATCGGTGGACATTGTCCGCCAGACGATTTCATTCGCAATGGCCAACACAGCAAAGCCAATCGCCAAACGCTTGGTCAAAATCATCCAACCTTCGTCTTCCATGGGCAGCACTTCACCCATCACATATTTCAACAGGCTTTTGCCACGCATCAAGCCCACACCAAGGATCACAGCGAACAACCCGTTGACGATGCTGGTCTTCATTTTGAAGAACCTTTCGTCATTAAACCACGCTGTTAGGGCGCCAAAAAAGATCACCATAAAGGCGGTAAACACCTGAATTCGGCTGAGTTTTCCAGTCAGGAACCACAGGATGCCCATCGCGGCCAAAAGGATCGGCACAAAGATGATCGTTGCGGCGATGAACCCAGAATACTCGGTTCCGCCGTATGTATAAACTTCATCCTTGATCCGCAGATACAGCAGGAAGAACACAATCGTCGGCCCAAGTTCGAGGACTTGTTTCAACACGGGGTTTATCTTTTTCTCACTCATGCGAACCACTTAACCCCCAATTTGCACCATTACAGCCCCCAAAGCGATGAAACCCATCAAGATAAGGCGACGTGGCCCAACGGTTTCACCCAAAATGAACCAACCGATCAAGGCCGCGAAGACCGTTGAGGTTTCCCTTAGCACCGCCGCTTCGCCAACGCCGCCCAGACGGGTCGCGAGCATCACACCGCCAAAACTGATCCAAGCGATCACCGCGCCGGCCATTCCGCGACGGATCAAAGACCCCATTCCACCCGGCGCGCCCGTGCGGCGATATCGAAAGGCGGCCAGCACAGGGAAATCCAGCGCCGTCAGAAAGAAGAACCAAGCCAAAAATGTAAACGGATCAGGGCTTTGTCGAATACCATAGGCATCCCAAACGGTGTAGACCGCAACCAGAATCCCGCCCGCGAAGGCCCAAAGCAAGCCGATCTTTAGCCCACGTAGATCGACCTGTTCGGCGGACATATTGCGCAGTGCTAGCATCATCATTGCAGCGGACAATAGCACCACACCGGCCCATTGCAGCGGCGCGAAATGCTCATGAAACAATAAGCTCGCGCCGACGACCGTCACCAGTGGCCCCGTGCCACGGATCACCGGATAGACGACCGTATAGGCCGCCCGTTCATAGGCCAGCGCGACCGTCATTTTGTAAGCAAAGTGAACCACCATCGCACCAAGCAACATCACGAAGGTTGGGCCATTCGGCCAAGGCACCAAGAACAAGGCGACCGGCGCGGAAATGACAATCAACGAGGCATCAATCGACCCCCGCATCAGCCACGGATCATGGCGTCCTTTTTGCAGCGCACCGAACACAGCGTGCGCGAGTGCCGACATCAATGCCAACGCCGTCGCCCATGCCGCCCCGGCAGGCGTTCCGGATAGGTTGATAATCCAATCAGACACTTAGCTTAGTCGGCATTCTGAGCATCAGGGCTCCAGTCGGCGGACACAGTCAGCCCATGAAACAGAATTTCCATTTGGTTCCCTGACGCACTGCCGTTTTCATCCATAATGTCAGTCGCCATCGTCGCCATCGACATCACGACTTGCATCAAACCCAAGCCGGCCACTGAGTCCACCGACACCTCAAGGGTACCAACCGGTTTGGGCAGATCACTGGCAAAGGCTGTCAATTCCGCACGAGACGCATCATCAATGACACCATCCGGTAAAGACGAAATGGTCTCAAAAGCCGCATCGAATTGCGCCTGAGGATCACCGCGCATTTCCACCGAGACACCAAACCCGAACGGGTTTTCATGGGTTCCGTCTAACGTCAGGGTCATCAACCCTGCCTTGAACGCCGCTGACCCCATGGACACTTGCATCATTGACGAGGACGATAAAAAGACGCGCTCGAACACACCCGAAACAGCCAAACTGTCGCCTGCATCATTTTCCATCACGGCACGTTCAACGACGATCATTCCTGCTTCGGGAATTTGGCGCAACGTCACTTCTAAGTCGACAGGTGGGCGAGGCGTTTCATCGCTCCCTTGGATGTCATCCGGGCGCACATCAAATACGCGCACCTCAAGGGCAAGGGGCGGTATGCCACCGTTTGTCCAACGAATGCTTTCATCCATACGCCATTCGATTGACCTGAAGTTCAGGTTATCCATCGCGTCGGTCACCGTAAATTCACACCACCCTTGCGGCGTCGTTCGAATGGTCCGGATTGCATCTAGAATGGCCGCGTTTTTTGTCTCGTTCTCGAATGGCATAAGATCAACGGCCCGTTGCACGCCGTCCTGACAGTCACTGCGCGACATCCTGTCAAACGCCGCTGCAGGCACTGCGGTCAAGCCAATAAGAGCGGCTGGAACAAGATGTCTCATGATCAATCTCCCGTTGGGGTCCAAGTCACAAACAGATCCACGCCCTCTAGTCCGAGGTCGATAATCTGTTCTGGTGTTGGTTCCCCCCCCAGCAAGGCGAATGGCGCCATGCGTGCGGCGCCGATTGGTGGGTCCGCATCCAATTGGAACCGCAAGGCCCCACGCGGTTCAGGCAGCTCATTAATAAACTCGACCAGAGCCTGTTCACTGGCATCGGGCAAGACCGTATCGGGGAATTCAGAAAGGAAATCAGCAGCTTGGGTCTTGAGAAGAGCGACCTGCGCTTCCGGCGGCGGGCCATCGCTTTCCAACACTTCCATGCCAAGCGGAAGCGCAACATATGCCTCGAACCAACCGGAAAAATCACTGGTGATCAAAAGATCACTGAGCCCCATCGAACCGAAGCTCGTCTGAATCGTTTGGGCATCGGTCAGATCGACGTTATCGATACGTGCCGAGGCCTCGATCCGGTTGCCCGCTGAGATATCGACATACAAATCCTCGATCATGAGGCTATTTTGCACGCCGTCCCAGCGCACCGAAAACCCGAAACCGGACTCAGCGGTACTCGCGAGCAGCCCGATGAGATAATCCATGACCGGGTCACCGGTCTGCGCAACAACAGCGCCCCCCTTGCCAATCACTTCGATCGAACGCGGTGGCAGCCCGTCCTCAATCAACCGCTCAATACCGCCAGCGCGCCACCGTAAGGTATCAAGGCGATAGCTTTGTCGTGGGTCGGTGATCAAAGTCAGATCATGGACGACACACCAGCCCTCTTCATCTGCCTCTGCCGCACCGCGATCGCCGCCTTCGGGTCGGCCAAGCAATGTTTCAACGGCCTGAGCCGACAAAACGCATTCTTCGGAAGACATGCGTTCTTGGGCATAGGTCGGCGTGCTCAGTGCAAGTAGCCCCACCAGAAAATACTGTTTCATCGGTCAAGTCCTGTCAAAGCGGCGGCAAATTCTTCGGGATCAAACGGGGCAAGGTCGTCAATCTGTTCGCCCACTCCGATCGCATGGATCGGCAGGCCGAACTTATCAGCCAAGGCCACCAAAACGCCGCCCTTTGCGGTCCCGTCCAGTTTTGTCATCACAAGGCCGCTGACGTCGGCCAGCTCTTGGAACGTTTTCACTTGGCTCAACGCATTCTGACCCGTGGTCGCATCAAGCACGAGCAATGTGTTGTGGGGGGCATCGGGGTCTTTTTTGCGGATCACGCGTACGATCTTTGACAGCTCTTCCATCAGGTCAGCGCGGTTTTGCAATCGCCCGGCCGTATCAATCATCAACAGATCAGCACCGTCTTGGGCGGCTTGTTCCATCGCATCATAGGCCAAGGACGCGGGGTCGCTGCCTTCGGGCGCTGTAAGAACCGGAACGCCTGCGCGTTCACCCCACACCTGCAATTGTTCAACCGCGGCTGCGCGGAATGTGTCACCGGCCGCAATGACAACCTTTTTGCCTGCTGCCTGAAACTGGCTGGCGAGCTTGCCGATTGTCGTCGTCTTCCCTGACCCGTTCACCCCGACGACCAAAACCACCTGCGGCTTGGTCGGATATAGCGGCATAGGGCGCGCTACTGGTTCCATGATGCGGGCAACTTCTGACGCCAATAGCTCTTTGATTTCTTGTGTTGAGAGTTTTTTCCCGAAGCGTCCTTCGGCCATATTCGCGGTGACACGCAGCGCGGTATCAACACCCATGTCAGCGGTAATCAAAAGCTCTTCGAGCTGTTCCAACATGTCATCATCAAGTTCGCGTCGCAGGACGGTTTTCTTTTCACCACGGCCCAGAAGGCGCCCAATAAGGCCTGGTTTGGCAGCGGCCTCTTGGGCCTTTCGGTCTTCTTCAAGTTTGGCATTTTCTGCCTCGCGGGCGTCTGCCGCTTTGCGCGCGTCTTCCGCTTGTCGCGCGGCTTCGGCGACGCGGGCTTCTTCGGCCTCTCGGGCTTCGTCTGCCAAACGTGCCTCTTTGGCCAGCTTGGCTTCTGCGGCCTGTTGAGCCTCTTCGGCGCGGCGCGCTTCTTCAGCAGCCTGCGCGTCCTGCGCTCGTTTCGCTTCGAGGGCTACTCGTTCAGCTTCAGCGACGCGCTCAGCGGCCTGACGTTCCGCCTCAGCAGCGGCAGCTTGGGCTTCGGCCTTGGCAGCGGCTTCGCTTTCGGCCGCCAACTGTTCTGCACGGCGAGCTTGTTCGTCTCGGGCATTTTGGGCTTCAGCTTCGGCCTTGGCGGCTGCTGCGGCACTTTCGGCGGCCAATCGGTCTTGTTCGATCTGTGCCTCACGGGCGGCATCGGCTTCGCGTTTCAGCTCTTCTTGCTTTGCTTCTTCTGCGCGGCGGGCTTCCTCCGCGTCGGCCTGCGCTTGCAGTGCTGCTTGCTCCTCAGCAGCGGCTTGCGCTTCTGCCGCTGCCGCCTCAGCTTCGGCAACCGCCTTTGCCTCAGCTTCGGCCGCTGCAGTTGCTTCGGCTTCGGCACGTTCTACCGCATCGTCATCAACGCTCTCTAAATCGACCTCGACGCTCTCTTCGACGCCTCCATCACTGACAATGGCATCCAATCCATCCTCAATTCTGGATGAAGATTTGAACAATCGATCTTTGAGCTTTTTAAAAAACGCCATTCAGGGCTCCGCTAAAGGTTTTGTAATACCTAATGGCCTAATAAGGCGGGTGAAACCCACGGCGCACAATTATTCTACTTCTTGCACGGTTGTCAGGCCCTTCCACCGTACAAAAACCGCAATCGATAGGTTAACAAATAGTTACCGAAAGGTTAACGCCTAGGTCACCCTTCATCTCGGATTAGTATTTTGCGAAACCCAATGCCGATTTTCACCGCAGTAACCCTCACCGCGCCAGTCTTGGTCGCGGCCGGTGCGGTTTTGGGCGGCGTTTGGGCTTTGGCGGGGTTGCTTTGGATGACCGCCTTAACCGCTTTTTTGGATCGCTTGATCACCGCGACCTTGCCGGCCGTCGAAGGGGATGAATTTCCCGCGGCGGATTACCTCTCGCTTACGCTCGCTGTCGTGCATTTTGCACTTTGGATCTTGATCGTTGCGGCATTGTCAGGTTCGACAGGACTTGTCCTTTGGGAAAAACTTGCGGTTTTCCAAGGTGCGGCCCTGTTTATGGGGCAAGTAAGCAATTCAAATGCACATGAATTAATCCACAGACCGGGGCGTTGGCTGCGCCGTGCAGGTCGCTGGATCTACATCTCGATCCTTTTTGGCCATCATTTATCCGCCCATACGTTGGTGCATCACGTCCATGTGGGCACCCTGTCCGATCCAAACACCGCGCGTTTGGGCGAAGGGTTTTACCGTTTTTTTCCGCGTGCTTTGTTTGGCAGCTTCAAAGAAGGTTTACGCGCTGAAAACAAACGCTTCCCTCGGCTAGGGCGTCCTGCGTACCGCCACCCCTACGTCGCATATATTGGCGGTGCGATTGGCTTTTTGGTTTTGGCGGCGCTTATTGGTGGGCTCAATGGCGTGATCGCGGCGTTCCTTCTTGCAACTTTTTCACAGACACAGTTGATGCTTTCAGATTACGTGCAGCACTACGGTCTGTCGCGGCGCATTATGCCAAACGGCAAGCCCGAGCCGGTGAATTCACGCCATTCTTGGAACGCCCCACAGCCAATGTCATCGGCTCTGATGCTGAATGCGCCACGCCATTCCGATCACCACGCCAATCCGGTGCGCCCTTATCCAACCCTGAGGCTGGATGAAAACATGCCGATGCTGCCACGGTCTTTACCTGTGATGGCCACGCTTGCGCTTTTCCCACGCTATTGGCGTCGCGTCATGGACCCGCGCGCCAAAGAATGGCAGTCCCCCGCCAGCTAAACAGCATACGATAGTTTAACTAGTAAGCGTGTAAATGCTCTGGCACAGTTGCTCCATGAAATACGTATTAATCCTATCGCTACTCGCAGCCCCTGCCCTTGCGGAAACTCCAATGTCAGGCGACGAATTCGAATCCATGGTCGAAGGGAAAACTCTGACGTTCTCTGCAGAAACGGCGCCCTTTGGAACAGAATACTACGCCCCAAACCGGCGCGTAATCTGGTCGTTCGTCGGCGGTGAATGCGTCGCCGGAGAATGGTACGAAGACCCCCGCGAGACAGGGCCAAGCATCTGCTTTGTATATGAAAACGATGAAACCCCGAAATGCTGGTTCGTCTATGACGTAGACGGAAAAATTCGCGCGGATTTTGTGAACGCGCCCGGAACGACCGTACTTTATGAGGCCGTTGAAGCAGAACCCTTGGTCTGTGGCGGCGTGGGGGCGTGATATTCCGCTAAAAGAGCGATCCTTGATCAGATGGATCAGGTTTCTTCTTTGCAGGTTTGGCTTTTGGCGGAGTTGCCTGTCCTACGCTTCCACCGGCAACCATCGTCCCATCGGCGAATTCAATCTCAAGTGATTTGGCATTCGTCGCTTTTTTGGTTGTCGTGACGACCTCGCCGTCTCCGCGCACAACCGCGTAACCCCGTTTGAGCGTTTCGCGATACCCCAGCGTCTCATGCATCCGGTCCAATGCGCGCAACCGGCTATGGTTGCGTTCTGTTTGGGTTGATGCGGCAGTGGTCAAACGCTGCACGACCGCCGAAAGCTCTTTGGTGGACCGGTTTGAAACCGACAAAAGCACGTCAGGTCGCAACCGGCGCGTCTGTTGATCCAAATCCCGTTTGGCTTGAGAGCTCGTGCGCCCCAAGGCCGGAGCCATTCGTGCGTCCCAGCCCGAAAGCCGTTCGCGATGGCGCTGCATTTGCGCGTTCAGCACCGAGGGTCGCAAAAGGCCAGACGCCTCACCCAAACGCAAACGCCCGTCTTTGATGCGCCCAATCAGAACGGAATCCAATTTTTCAGACCAGTAGTCGAACCGTTGGCGGGCATCCTCGACCAATTGTTGCGGCTTGGGCATGACACGCGCCAGATCAGCGACCCGTTGTTTGCGCCGCGTGACCCCATCGCCCACAGAACGCGACGCCCGTGCGCCCAGTTGATCCACTCCCGCCATGAGCTCAAGGCGAACGGGCACGGCCATTTCAGCAGCGGCACTTGGCGTCGGCGCGCGCCTGTCGGACACGTAGTCAATCAAGGTCGTATCGGTTTCGTGCCCCACGGCAGAAATCAACGGGATCTCGCTGGCAGCAGCCGCGCGGGCCACGATCTCTTCGTTGAAGCCCCAAAGGTCCTCGATGGACCCACCACCACGCGCGACAATGATCAAATCGGGCCGCGGCAAAGCCCCGCCCTTGGACATTGCGTTGAACCCAGCAATCGCACGCGCCACTTGCGGGGCGCATTCTTTGCCTTGAACGGCAACCGGCCAAACCAGAACCTTGCGCGGGAACCGGTCCCGCAAGCGATGCAGGATATCGCGAATAACAGCCCCCTGCGGCGACGTGATGACGCCAATAATCTCGGGGAGGAACGGAATCTCTGTTTTGCGGTCCGAGGCGAAAAGCCCCTCGGCTTCCAGTGCTTTTTTGCGTTTGTCGAGCATCGCCATCAACGCTCCGACCCCAGCCACCTGCACTTGCAGCACATTCAATGAATATTGGGACTTGAACCCGGAGGCGGTCATGCGACCCGACACAACGACTTCCATCCCCTCTTCCGGACGCACATCAAGGCCAGACATCTGGCCTTTCCACGTCATGCAGGACAGCACATTACGATCATCTTTGAGGTCAAAATACATGTGGCCAGACCGTGCCAAAACTACGCGCCCTACCTCACCTTTGACGCGGACATGGCCGAATTCGCCTTCAATCGTGCGTTTGACCGCGCCTGACAATTCACTGACTGTAAACTCGGGTGTGTTGCCTGCGGTTTCGGGTTCGTCGATCAAGTCCAAGGGCGGCCTCTTGTGCTGGGGGTGCTGGCACCATAGAACGCGCCAAACCAGAAGGGAATTGCCAGATGAACATCCTGATCTTGGGCGGCGGCGGACGCGAACACAGCCTTGCATGGGCCGTAAAACAGAACCCCAAATGTGATCGCTTGATTGTAGCACCAGGAAACGCTGGCATTGCCCAAATCGCCGATTGTGCTGCCATCAACATTGAAGACGGGGATGCTGTGGCGTCCTTTTGCGTCGAGAACAAAATCGACTTCGTCATCATCGGGCCAGAAGCGCCGCTTGCTGCGGGCGTCGCTGATACGCTGCGTGCTGACGGGGTGTTGGTGTTTGGCTGTTCCAAAGCGGCCGCACAGCTGGAATCATCCAAGTCCTTTACCAAGGCGATTTGCGATGCCTGCGATGCGCCAACCGCTGGCTATGCGCATTTTACGGAAGCTGAGGCGGCTAAGGCTTATGTCACGCAGCAAGGCGCACCAATCGTCATCAAAGCCGACGGCCTTGCGGCGGGCAAAGGTGTCGTTGTGGCTATGGAGCTGGAAACAGCACTTGCTGCGGTGGATGACATGCTCGGTGGCCAATTTGGCGAAGCCGGTGCTGAGGTCGTGATCGAAGAATTCATGACCGGCGAAGAAGCCTCGTTCTTTATTTTATGTGACGGCAAAACCGTTCTGCCTGTTGGCACGGCCCAAGACCACAAACGCGCCTTTGACGGTGACGAAGGCCCGAACACCGGCGGCATGGGCGCCTATTCCCCTGCCCCTGTCCTGACAGACGCAATCGCCGAGAAAGCCTTGGCCGAAATCGTGCGCCCGACTGTGGCCGAAATGGCCGCGCGTGGCACACCGTTCGAAGGCATCCTTTACGCGGGCCTGATGATCGAAAACGGCCAGCCCCGCCTTGTGGAATACAACGTTCGGTTCGGTGATCCGGAATGTCAGGTCTTGATGATGCGCTTGGGGGCTCAGGCGCTTGATCTGCTTTTGGCCTGCGCCGAAAACCGACTGGATGAAGTCACGCCAAACTGGGCGGACGATCACGCGATGACAATTGTCATGGCGGCGGATGGCTACCCCGGGGCTTATGAAAAAGGTAGCGTGATTAACGGTTTGAGTGCCCTGCCTGAGACGTCTTTGGAAATGACGTTCCACGCAGGCACGGCAGAAAAAGACGGCCAAGTCATTGCAACTGGTGGGCGCGTTTTGAACGTCACGGCACGGGGCGCGACACTCAAAGACGCCCACGCAAAGGCCTATGACATGACGCGTCAAATCGATTGGCCCGAAGGGTTCTATCGCACTGACATCGGGCACCGCGCCCTCTAAGGCCGCGCCTTAGACACAAAAAAACCCACGCTTTCGTTGGTGAAAGCGCGGGTTTTTTATTGTCTGAAAGACACTTAAGCAGCGGATGCGCGGCTTTGCAGTGTTTCCATGATCTCGGCGTTGGCATCTGTTTCGTTGCCATTGCCGACTGCCGCGATTTCACGGGTCAGGCGTTCCAATGCAGCCTCATAGAGCTGGCGTTCGGAATAGCTTTGCTCACGTTGATCATCGGCGCGGTGCAAATCGCGCACCACTTCGGCAATCGCGATCAGATCGCCGGAGTTGATCTTTTGCTCGTATTCCTGTGCGCGACGGGACCACATGGCTTTCTTGACCTTGGCCTTACCTTTAAGGGTTCTCATCGCGTCCGCAACAACGTCAGCAGAAGCAAGGCTACGCATTCCAACTTCTTCGGCTTTGTTGGTTGGAACGCGCAGGGTCATCTTGTCCTTTTCGAACGCGATCACGAACATTTCCAACTCAAAACCAGCAATTTCTTGTGTTTCAATCGAAACGATTTTTCCGACACCATGGGCCGGATAAACTACAAAATCGTTCGGGCTATAATCATACTTCTTCTTCGCCATGAGATTTCCTTTGCTCAAAGCAGCATCACCAGACGCAAAAAGACTGGCGGGGATCATTTGATCTCCGTCAGTGCATCTTCGGGTCTGGTTCAGCAATTACGCGGCATTGAAGCCACCATATCATAAAAAACGGCTGATTCCCACAGGAAACGAAAGCATTGCAACGTAGCGTTTTAGCCGCCTTCGCCGGGCGCTTCGGAGAACAGCTCCATCTTGCCTTCTTTGCCGTCCATCTCTTCGGCGTTCGGCAATTGGTCTTTCTTGGTGATGATGACCGGCCACATCTCGGAATACTTGCGGTTGAACTCTACCCACTTTTCCATGTCCGGCTCTGTGTCGGGGCGGATCGCGTCGGCAGGGCATTCTGGTTCGCACACACCACAATCGATGCACTCGTCTGGGTGGATCACCAACATGTTCTCACCCTCATAGAAGCAATCTACGGGGCAAACTTCGACACAGTCGGTGTATTTACAGGCGATGCAGTTATCGTTGACGATGTATGTCATGGGGCGTCCAAATATATGGGTGTAGAACTTGTTTCGCGACGTCTGTAACGCCCACCTGCCCTGCCTTCAAGGGCCGACATGGCGGCAGCGTCAACGCGACCCTTTCAGAATGTCCATATCGCGGCGGTCCTTCTTGGTCGGACGGCCACCAACCCTATGTTCTAAAGGGTTAACTTTCGGTTCTCGCGCTGGAGTCAAATCTTCGTATAGGGCTTGGGCTTCCGGTGCTGGACCACGTCGAACACCCAGTCCCACGACCTTAATCACCCGTACTTCGTCTTCTTTCGGGAAGGTCAGAACCACACCGGCGCTGATTGTGCGGCTCGGTTTGGAAACGGGTGTGCCATCAACACGACACCGCCCCGATTTGACCAGTGCTGCGGCCAGCCCGCGCGACTTAAAGAATCGCGCGTGCCAGAGCCATTTGTCTAAACGGAGTGTGTCCGCCTCGCTCAATCTTTCTTGAGCCCCGCCAAAGCAGCCGCGAACGGGTTGTCCGGATCGATGGCTTTTTCTTTCTTGGGTGGACGCGCAGAGAAGTTCTGCGCTTTGTCACGCTGGGGTTTGCCACCCTTTTTGCCGCCCTTGCCTTTTGGTGGGCCACGGCGCTGGGGTTTGTCACCTTGCGGACGTTGCTGACGCTTTGGTGCCCAAGAGATCGTGTAGAACACTTCCATTTCAGGGGCGTCTTCTTCGGCAGCGGCTGCCGTCTCACCCTCTGGGATCGGGTTGGCCGGCGCATCATCGGCTGGGGCCTCAACAACAGCCTTCACCTTCTCGCGTTCGCCCTTTTCAGCCTTATAACCAAGGCCTTCCATCAAGTTTGCGAATTGCTCCAGCGTCATACCTGTGATCGACAGCATATCAGCGGTCGCTTCAAATCCAGAACGTGTGTTCTGGTCGCGCAGCATATCGGCCAAGCGTTCCAACATATCGATGCGGATCGCACGCTCACCTGCGGCACGGTAGCCGGACATTGCGTAGGTTCCTGGCTCGAGGCCGGAAATCGTTGGCACCGTCACAAGACCCGGAGGAGGCGCTTCTGGGAAGTCCTGCAAGCCCTTGGAAAGAGACCACAAAACCAAACGAAGACGTGTCGGTGCAGGTTTTAGCAACAACGGCATAAAGATCGTGAACTGGCCGAAACGCACACCATGTTTGCGCAAAGCGCCACGGGCGTCTTGGTCCAATGCTTTGACGTCGTCAGCAACGTCGCCGCGTGGCAGAACGCCAAACCCTTCGGCCATTCGGAAGGCGAAACCCTTCGCGAGACCTGTCAGAGTTTCGTCAGCCTGCATTTTGATCATCGGCTCGAACGCCGATGCGATTTTGCGGTCAATGAAATGCTGCAAACGGCGCTGGACCTTTTCGGCCACATCAGCGCCTGCTTCGTCATCAACAAAGGCTTCGACGCGAGGCTTGAGCGGATCATCGCCACTGGTCAACTTACCGACAGCTTCGGCGCCCCACATCAGGCCACCTTGCTCGGTGAAATCAATCTCTGTGTCGGGGGCGTTGTAGAAACGATCCGCGCGCAGATGGAACTGCGGCGCCAACGCCTGAATGGACGCGGCGCGAATTGTTTTCGCCTCTTCCGCGCTGGCATCCTTATCTTGACGGAACCGGAAGCCCTCG
Organism: Octadecabacter sp. B2R22; assembly: GCF_018861045.1. Lineage (GTDB taxonomy): Bacteria > Pseudomonadota > Alphaproteobacteria > Rhodobacterales > Rhodobacteraceae > Octadecabacter. Next base: position 123,802 of record NZ_JAHKQJ010000007.1, on the reverse strand, counting down.
ATTTTACCAACAAACTGCCCTTCGACAGTCACTTCACCTTTGTCGTTTACGTCGGCCACGAGGCCCTCCTTTTGGTTGAGCCGGCGAAGCAGAACACTGGTCCGCCGGTCCACAAATCTTGCTGTCAGACGCTCATGAAGGGCATCTGATAAACGGTCTTCTACAGCGCGCGTCGCGTCACGCCAATGGCTTTCGTCTTGGACCCAGCCTTTGCGTTGCGCAACGTAGGTCCAAGTCCGGATATAGGCGAGTCTTTTGGACAGCGCGTCAATGTCACCATCCGTACGATCAATGCGATTCACCCGACCTGCCAGCCATTCATTTGGAACGCGGCCAGATTCGTGTAAGAAATTGTAAATCTCGGTCAAAAGCAGCGCATGTTCTGCATGGCTGATCCCCCGAAAATCTGGAATTCGGCACACATCCCATAACAATCGCACAGATGGGCCGTCAGTTGCCCGCGCTGCGACCTCTGCGTCGGCCGATAAAGCCTTGAGTGCGCCAAGATCATCGCTTTCGCGCACGCGGGACAACCACGGATCATCCGTTCTCTCTTCGAGCGTTTGTATCAACCGCGCGGTAGACCCGAATTGTAGCCGTGCATTGCGCCATTGCAGTTTTTTAACCGGCGCGAACTGGTTGTTTGAAATTGCATCGACAACGTCTTCGTCCAAAGTCGGGGCTTCGCCTGTGACGCCGAATGTGCCGTTGTTCATGTGACGCCCCGCCCGCCCCGCGATCTGCGCCAGCTCATTGGGCATCAAATGGCGCATGCGCCGGCCATCGAACTTGGTGAGGCTGGAAAACGCGACATGGTCGATGTCCAGATTGAGGCCCATCCCGATGGCATCCGTCGCCACAAGGTAGTCCACATCCCCATTTTGATACATTTCCACTTGGGCATTGCGGGTTCTGGGGCTTAATGCCCCCATAACCACCGCAGCACCGCCCTTTTGACGGCGCAAAAGCTCTGCGATGGCATAGCAATTCTCAACCGAAAACCCGACAATCGCCGCGCGCGGAGGCATGCGGCTTATCTTTTTGGAACCTGAATAGGTGAGCGTGCTGAAACGGTCCCGTTTCAGAAAATCGGCCTCGGGAACCATGGATGCAATCGCGCCCCACATGGTTTCAGCCCCCATGAAAAGGGTCTCTTGCAGGCCACGCATACGCAACAAGCGGTCCGTAAAGACATGGCCACGGTCAAGATCGGCGCACAGCTGGATTTCATCAATCGCAACGAAATCCGCGCCCATATCTTCGGGCATCGCTTCCACGGTGCAGACCCAATAGGCCGCACGCGGCGGCACGATACGTTCTTCGCCCGTGACCAGTGCCACAACGCTCGGGCCGCGGATCGCAACGATACGATCGTAAACCTCACGCGCCAACAGACGCAGCGGCAGACCAATAACACCCGTGCGATGCGCCAACATACGTTCGATTGCGTAGTGGGTTTTGCCCGTGTTTGTGGGCCCCAAGACAGCCGTGATCCGGCCTCGATTGGTCATAGTTACGATTCCGATACCGAATTAGAGAGCTTCGCCAGACAGTTGTATTTCCAGCCGTTCAATCATCGCCACAACTTCGGGGTCAGATGGGCTAAAGGCAGCAACACGGTGCCAAACTTCAAGCGCATCTTCTGGTCGTTCCAGTTCCTCGAGAATCACCGCAACCCCGATCATTGCCCCGAAGTGACGCGGTTCGAGCACCAAAACCTGCCGCAAATCATCAATTGCAGGGCCATAAAGCCCAAGTTGGTAATAAGCCGCAGCGCGGGCGTTATACCCTTCGGCGAAATTCGGCGCATGATCGACCAAAGCGCTGAAATGTTCCAAGGCGACCTCGGGCATGCCCACGTCGATGGCGTCTTCGCCACGGCGCAGCAGCAAATCCATCGCAGGCGATGCGCTTTTGCTCCATTCGGTCATGATCTGGTCTTCGATGCGGGCCACGTCCTCGGGTTCCGCGTCAAGCAGACGTTCAAATAGCGTATCCAAACGTTCGGTTTGTGACCAAACGGGTGTGGAAATCCCTACTCCAAAAAAAAGTGCCGTAAGGATAGAATTGAGAAGCTGTTTCTTAATGCCCATAGTGAGAGTGTAGCGCATCATGCGCATGATACCAGAGGGCCTGAACGCAAACTGTTCACAATACCGAGGCCCGCAACCGAAGGATTGACCAAACTATGAGCGACGTAATTTCCCAAGCTGTAACAGCCCTGAACGATAAAATCGGCGGTTCTGGCTTTGACGGCACAGCAAAGTTCGAAATCGAAGGCGAAGGCGCAATTGTTGTCGACGCTGACGGCGCGCGCGAATCTGATGACGAAGCAGATGTCATCTTGAGCGCTGATGCCGACACGTTCCAAGCGATTCTTGAGGGCGAACAAAACCCAACAGCGGCTTTCATGACCGGCAAACTGACAATTGATGGCGACATGGGCCTTGCCATGAAGCTCGCAGGAGCGTTGGCTTAACATGTCTCAAGCGGCCCCATACCATGCTGATATTGCAGGCAATCCCGACGGGATTTGCCATTGGTTGACCACAGTGGATGGGGTCCGCATTCGAGTAGGCCATTGGCCTGCCCCGAACGCTCTAGGGACTGTTTTGATTTTCCCAGGGCGTACTGAGTACATCGAAAAATATGGCCGCACCGCGACCGAACTTACAAAACGCGGATTTGCCTGTGTTGCGATTGACTGGCGTGGCCAGGGAATCGCGGATCGCCTGCTGCCCAATCGTGCGGTCGGCCATGTCGATGTCTTTGAAGACTACCAACTGGATGTGAAAGCCGCGCTTTTGCACGTCAAATCCCTTGGCCTGCCCGAGCCCTATCATCTGCTTGCCCATTCCATGGGGGGCTGCATCGGATTGCGGTCTCTATACGATGGTCTGCCCGTCAAATCCGCTGTGTTTTCTGCCCCTATGTGGGGAATCAAAATGTCCCCCGCGTTGCGACCAATCGCTTGGGGCCTTAGCTCGGTCAGCAAACAACTTGGTTTTGGTGGCGTGTTCGCCCCAGGTCAGCAAGCCGAAACATATGTGTTGCGCGCTACAGCCGACGACAACACGTTGACCTCTGACAGCACCAACTTTGATATTTTGCAGCAACAGCTGAAAGTGCAACCGGATCTGGCCCTTGGAGGCCCATCGTTGCATTGGCTAAATGAATCGTTGCGCGAAATGCGGGTACTGGCACAGCGCCCGTCCCCTGACATTCCGTGTCTGACGTTCCTTGGGTCCGATGAGGCCATCGTAGACCCGACCCGTATTTACGACCGCATGGCCAACTGGTCGAATGGCGAATTGGTGGTGCTTGAAAAAGGCCGTCACGAAGTGCTGATGGAAGTGCCTGACATTCGCACACGCGTTCTTGACGGTGCATCTGCGCTGTTTTCTGCACATTCACCGGAAATGGCCTGACTTTCTGACGCTCGCCCACACCGACCCATGGTCAAGCCGCCCACGCGCCCCTACATAAGGGGAAACACCAACACGTGAGGCGCTATGTCATTCCCAGTTTTCACCCCCCGTCCCGCAACTGATCCCCGTACGTTTGATGCGAACGCGTCATCTGGCGACGCATTTGGTGATCTGCCCGAATGGGATTTGACCGACCTGTACGCTAGCTCCGACGCCAAAGAACTTTTGAGCGATCTGGACTGGCTGGAAACGGCATGCAGCAGCTTTGCTGATGACTATGAAGGCAAACTTGGCGCCCTAGACGCTGCCGGATTGCTCGAAGCGGTCAAACGATATGAACAAATCGACATCACTGCGGGGCGGATCATGTCCTACGCAGGGTTACGTTACTATCAGCACACAACAGACGCGAAACGCGCACAGTTCATGTCCGACATGCAGGACAAGATCACCACATTCACGACCCCACTTGTGTTCTACGGGCTTGAGTTTAACCGCCTCGAAGACACGCATGTCGATGGTCTTCTCGCCGCCAATGCAGACCTCGCCCGCTATAAGCCCGTCATGGACCGAATGCGCGCGATGCGCCCCTATCAGTTGTCTGATGAGTTGGAAAAATTCCTGCATGATCAATCCGTTGTCGGCACATCCGCATGGAACAAACTGTTTGATGAAACCATCGCGGGACTGAAATTCACCGTAGACGGCGAAGAGTTAAACATCGAAGGCACGCTTAATTTGCTGTCCGAACAAGACCGCAGCAAACGCGAAGCAGGTGCACGCGAATTGGCCCGCGTTTTTGGGGAACAGGTCGGTCTGTTCGCTCGTGTCCACAACACCCTCGCCAAAGAAAAAGAGATCGAGGACCGCTGGCGCGGCATGCCATCCCCACAAGCAGGGCGGCACCTGTCCAACCACGTGGAACCCGAAGTGGTCGAAGCGCTGCGCAACGCCGTCGTTGATGCGTACCCACGTCTTTCGCACCGCTATTATGCGCTGAAAGCCAAGTGGATGGGCCTTGAGACAATGGAAGTTTGGGACCGCAACGCCCCGCTTCCTATGGAAGCCGATCGCACTGTTTCATGGGACGAAGCCGAAACCACAGTCATGGACGCCTACGCCGCTTTTGACCCGCGCATGGCCGAAATCGCCAAACCATTCTTTACAGACGGCTGGATCGATGCCGGCGTCAAAGAAGGCAAAGCGCCCGGTGCGTTTGCGCATCCAACTGTCACAACCGTGCACCCCTATGTCATGCTAAACTACCTCGGTAAGCCACGCGATGTCATGACGCTTGCCCATGAACTGGGTCACGGTGTGCATCAGGTTTTGGCCGCAGAACAAGGTGAATTGCTCAGCTCTACTCCACTGACCCTTGCTGAAACTGCCTCCGTCTTTGGGGAAATGCTGACGTTCCGCAAACTTCTGGATCAGGCGGAAACCCAAGAAGAACGCAAAGTTCTTCTCGCCGGTAAGGTCGAGGACATGATCAACACCGTCGTGCGACAGATCGCGTTCTATGACTTTGAATGCAAACTCCACGATGCACGCGGCAAAGGCGAACTCACTCCGGATGACATCAACGAACTCTGGATGTCCGTTCAAGGCGAAAGCCTCGGCCCCGTGTTTAACTTCATGGATGGCTATGAAACATTCTGGGCCTACATCCCGCACTTCGTCCACTCCCCCTTCTACGTCTACGCTTACGCGTTCGGCGACGGCCTCGTGAATGCACTTTATGCCGTTTATGAAGACATGGGCGACGCGTTCAAAGACAAGTACTTTGATATGCTCAAAGCTGGCGGGTCCAAGCACCACAAAGAATTGCTGGCCCCGTTTGGCCTAGACGCGTCTGACCCTAAATTCTGGGCCAAAGGTCTCGGCATGATCGAGTCCATGATCGACGAGCTGGAAGCAATGGAGGGCTAACACGCCCACCTGCCTTTGTTTCGAAAATACCTCGGGGGGAGTCGCTTCAGCGACGGGGGGCTGGCCCCCCTGACCCGCCCGCCGCAGGCGCTGACGACTTAAATGTCAGTCCAACTCGGTCCAGGGCCAAGGCTTCACTTCCGACGCCGCCGTCTGATAGCGGGTCGCCTTAGCGACCCAAATGCCGACGTCCGTTCCAAGCTCTGCAATCCGCTCGTTGGGCTGCTTGTTGCTCGCCAACATTATAACGAATTGAATCAACGCCAGCACACCAATCACCGTGCCCGCAAACGAGATCATGAACGCAATGATGATCATATAAATAAGACGTGTGAACAGGTTTTCCTGAACAGGTTCTTCCGGCTGTCGGCGGGACGTGTTTTCCGGCATCACGTCGTCAAATTCATTCGGATCGGCCATCGTTCGAATCTCCTTGTTCCGGCAAGTCTAGCGTTTGGCGTCCGCCGTATAAACCACAACAATATCGTTCACCCAAAACAAAAGGCGCCAACCTTGCGGTCGGCGCCTCTGCGGGAGGGAAGTTTATGCCGCTGGCAACATGCCCTTTTCGCGGGCCAATGTTTGCATCTTGGTTTGCAGTTTCTCAAACGCCCGTACTTCAATTTGGCGGATACGTTCTCGGCTTACGTCGTATTGACCGCTAAGTTCTTCAAGCGTCACCGCCTTTTCAGTGAGGCGGCGTTGCATCAGAATGTCTTTTTCACGGTCATTCAAAACGTCCATAGCCTCAGCCATAAGTTCGCGACGCATGTCGAGTTCGTCTTTTGCCTCGTAATCACCAGCTTGGTCGGCGGATTCATCTTCCAACCAATCCTGCCATTGCATGGTGCCTTCGCCCTCGGACCCGACAGTAGCGTTCAGCGATGCATCCCCACCGGACATTCGGCGGTTCATTGAAATCACTTCATCTTCTGTCACACCAAGATCGTTGGCGATGCGTTCGACGTTTTCAGGGCGCAGATCACCCTCTTCCAGCGCGCCAATACGGTTCTTGGCTTTACGCAGGTTAAAGAACAGCTTCTTTTGCGCGGACGTCGTACCAAGCTTAACCATAGACCAGCTGCGCAGCACGTATTCCTGAATGGACGCACGGATCCACCACATTGCGTAGGTCGCAAGGCGGAAGCCCTTTTCGGGGTCAAAACGTTTTACAGCCTGCATCAGGCCAACGTTCGCTTCCGAGATCACCTCAGCTTGTGGCAAACCGTAGCCACGATAGCCCATGGCGATTTTAGCTGCCAAACGCAGGTGTGATGTAACCATTTTATGGGCCGCTTCGGTGTCCTCATGGTCCACCCAGCGTTTGGCCAGCATATATTCTTCATCCGGTTCCAGCATTGGAAACTTGCGGATGTCTTGCATGTAGCGGTTCAACCCCTGCTCGGGTGATGGCGCCGGTAGATTTGAATAAGAGCTCATAGTGTCCCCCTAAATTAGTGTCGATCGCCGTTGTTTATATGGCGTAATGCCTATTATGTTTACGGCCTTAACATGGATATGGGTATGAAGCATGCCCAATTCAAGACCGTTTCGTTTAGTTTTCGTAAAATAGACTTAAGGGTGTGTGAACGGATAACCAGAGTTGTTTCTGCGCGCTCACGCACATGGGAAAGATTGTTTCAGTAGAATTATACCGAAACCTTACCCGTCGCATAAGTTTTGGGCAAAAACGCTAGCTCAACCGAACGGCTGCACGACTGCTCAATATGTTGGTCCACAACACTCGTCAGCTTTTCCAACAATGCCTGCATAAACGCGGCATCGCGATGTGGTTTGTCCAAAACCCGAACCGTGAGGAAAACATGGGTATGATTGAATTCAGCGGCCGGATAGGCGCGTCCCTTGCAGTCACCTGCCCCGCTATCAAAGTCACTTATCTCGGTTTCGATTGCAGCCAACAAAGCGGCCGCATCAATCTTCATATCCACCGAATATTTGAGATCAGCTTGGGGCATGGCTTAGTCCTTTGGCGCGTTCAAGGCGGCGATCAGTTCGTTCATGTCGTCGGGCATCGGTGCCTCGAAACGGATCATTTCTTTGGTTACTGGGTGCTCGAACCCCAGTGTCGCAGCGTGCAGTGCTTGTCGCGGGAAAGTGCGCGCGGCTTCGCGACCTGCTTCGCCGACGGCCTTTTCCGACAGCTTGCGGCGACCGCCATAGGTCGGATCGCCAATCAAACCGTGACCCGCATGGGCCAAATGCACACGAATTTGGTGCGTGCGGCCCGTTTCCAGCCAACAATCCAGCAGTGCGGCAACGGCGGGTGTGCCCAATGGCTCAACAATTCGCGCACGCGTAACCGCGTGACGGCCATTGTGCCAGACCACGGCCTGTTTCTGGCGGTCATGTTTATGACGCGCCAATTGCGTTTGCAGTTTCAAGATATTGCCGGGCTCAAAGGACGCCCCTTTGATCCCCCGCACCCGTGGGTCAGCGGAATCAGGCACACCGTAACAAATCGCCCGGTAATGGCGTTCAACGGTGTGGGCCTCAAATTGGGCAGCAAGACCGTGATGTGCCCGATCAGTTTTGGCGACAACCAACAGCCCGCTGGTTTCTTTATCGATCCGGTGCACGATACCGGGGCGTTTTTCGCCGCCCACGCCAGAAAGCGCATCACCGCAATGGTGCAAAAGTGCGTTCACCAAAGTGCCCGACGGCGTACCGGGGGCGGGGTGAACCACCATGCCCGTGGGCTTGTTGATGACAATCAGATCGTCGTCTTCGTACACAACATTCAGTGGAATATCTTCGCCCGCGACATGGTAATCATCCGCAATTTCAACAACGATCTCAACGGCATCCCCCTCAACCGGCTTTGCGCGTGGGTCGGTCACGACGACCCCGTTCACCATTACCGCGCCATCCGCCAAAAGCCGCATCAAACGGGATCGGCTAAGCGACGCTTCGATGGGCACATCACGCGCAAGGGCTTTGTCCAGCCGCGGGGCCGGGTTTTCGGAGATGGTGAATGTCACAGTTTGAGAAGTCATAAACGCCTCTTAGGCCAGCGCGACGATCATGTCACGCAGGACAGGCTGACTAAAGCGTCTCGTCTACAAATAAGGGGTGGTGGTACCGCCTCCCCGGCTCGAACGGGGGACCCCTGGTTCCACAAACCAGTGCTCTAACCAACTGAGCTAAGGCGGCAACAAGGGGGGATTTAGCGAGGCCCCGCCACGATTGCAAGACAATACAGTGGTCTTTTTTTGAAGGTTTGCAGATCCCAACGGGGCCACCACGCGAGGAAAGGGCCTGCCCCCTTGTCATTGGCCACAGGCGCAGGGTAAATCCAAAGGACTAAAACACAGCAGCAGTTCCGAGGAACCATTATCATGGGCATCAATACCGAACGCGACATCGAAGCGAACTTGCAGATCGGGCCGACAGATCATGGGCAAGTCCGACTGTTCATCGAAGGCGAAGGCATTGAAATTCCTATGGATTTCCTTCCAGAAGAAGCTGAAGAAATCGCCGAGGAAATTCTGGCCGCTGCGAAAGCTGCGCGGCTCGTAAAGCCCTGATATAGTGACCACGACCCCGCACGGGCCACCGCTGTGGCAGGTCGGCGCCATCATGCTGACGTCGATGACGTTGATTGTTGGGGGCGACGTAGCCGCCAAAGTTCTATCCCAAGACGGAATTAGCCCGATTTTTGTCGCGTGGACACGGTTTGCGCTGGCGTCGGTCCTTCTCATTCCATTCAGCGGTCTAACCCGCAGCGACGCCCCTGCCCTGCGCGATCCCGGTGTTTGGTTGCGTGCGCTTCTGATTATGGCCGGCATCAGCTGTATTCTGACGGCGCTCCGCACAGAACCCGTCGCCAATGCATTCGGGGCCTTCTTTGTCGGGCCAATCGTGGCCTATGTGCTGTCCGTCATCGTGCTGAAAGAAAAGGTAACGACCTCTCGGACGCTCTTACTCGGGCTGAGCTTTATCGGCGTTCTTCTGGTCGTGAAACCTGGGTTCGGGGCAACGATCGGCATGGGATTTGCTATTTTGGCGGGCGTTTTCCACGGCAGCTATGTGGTCGCCACACGCTGGATCGCACCAAGATACCGCCCAAGGCTTTTGTTGATTTCACAACTGGTGTTGGGGGCCATCCTGTTGGCCCCGTTCGGTCTGGCAGCGCGCCCCGAGGCGATCACGTGGGGCATTTTCGGACTTATTGCGATCAGCGCCATAGGGTCAGCGATTGGCAACCTGTTGCTCGTCTCGCTTAGTAAAACAACGCCATCGAGCATCATCGCCCCGCTGATCTACACGCAGCTATTGTCAGCAACTTTGCTTGGGTATCTGGTGTTTTCCGATTGGCCTGACTGGATCGCCTTCGTCGGGCTGGCTGTGATCTTTGCCAGCGGCGTTGCATCGCTCGCCCTGTCACGAAACCCGCGCTAAAGCATCCCGCTTTTCATGTGGTGCGTTGGGTCGCGAAAGCTGTGAAGCCGCTGCGCCGCCGTGCGGGCGAACTTGTGCACCATCACTTTGCGCCGCGCGGCTGCCAGTTTGTCGTCTGGCCCCATACGGACGATTTCCGCGTCATAGGCATCGCCAAGGATCAGCCCCGTATCATCGGGCAGCAGTTCTGTCGGGAAATCCGCATCGACGGCCCAAAAGAACCGATCACACCATTCCAGATAGCCCTGCCATTTGTTGTCCGATTGAAAATCGGCTCGGCTGGATTTGCACTCGATGATCCAGACGTCACCTTTCGGTCCTAGCGCCATGACATCGACGCGTAGGCCTCGCGTTGGCACAAGTTCTTCGACACAAACAAAGTCCAAACTACGAAGATGACGGCATACACCCCGCGCAAGAAGTTGGCCGGGTTGATAGGCGGTTAGGTCATCTAGGATCGCGTCATCAGGCATCCCTCAAACATGAACAATATGTGAACATCCGTCAAGACTCAGGCCGTTTGATTAAACACCCTTGACGCAATACCATTTGGTATCACATAAACATGAAACCTTTTGGTACTATGTGAGTCGAAAATGAACGAACCCCAACCCCTCTTCCGCGCCCTTGCTGATCCAACTCGCCGCGACATCCTTTTGATGCTCCGCACAGAGGACATGACAATCGCGCAAGTCGCGGAGAACTTCGATATGACCCGCGCAGCCGTCAAAAAGCACCTCACCGTGTTGTCGGACGGCGGGCTGATTACGGTTCGTGCCGAAGGTCGTGAAAAGATCAACACCCTAAACCCGAACGCGTTTGCCCCCATCAAAGACTGGCTGTCCTACTTTGACGCCTTCTGGGATGACCGCTTGGGTGATTTGAAATCTGCTATTGAAAAGGACGTCCAATGACCAACGTATTGAGAAAGAACATCTATCTTCGCGCCACTAAGGCACAGGTTTGGGCCTATCTGACCGATCCGAACAAGCTTGCGATTTGGTTTCACAAACCCACGCAGACCCTCACGGAAGGGTCAGATTATGAGATGCACGGCGTGCAATCCGGTGACAGATTGATGTGGGGCAAGGTCACAAAATCCCAGCCCCATGACCAACTGGAATACACATTTACGATTGCCCCGATGGGCGATGCTGTCAGCACGGTGTCTTGGACCTTGACCGAAGTCGCAGGTGGCACGCAGCTCTCTCTTGAACACTCCGGTCTCCCGCAGGGCGAAGACGCCTTCGGTCTAACGCTTGCTTTGGACAAAGGGTGGGACGATCACTTGGGCCGCATGCGCGACGATATTCATACGGTGGAGTGCTGAATGGACTATTGTGCGACCATAACGGTACCTGCTGCTCCGGTGGCGGCTAGCCATGCGATCCGTAAAGAAATGCACCTCTGGTGGTCTACTCAGGTTGAGATGAAAGAGGACGGTGCGACCGTTCGGTTCAACAACAGCCATGTAACCTTCGCTTTTGACCCGATGGATCCTGCTCTGAGAATGATCTGGCCCTGCACAAAAGCGCATATGATTATTGAAGATGTCCCAGACACCGAGGAATGGGAGGGGACATCCCTGATCTGGGACATCTCTGCGGCGGGGACTGGCAGCGAAATAACGTTGACGCACAAAGGGTTAAACAGTGACCTGCAGTGCCTAGATGTCTGCTCGCGTGGCTGGGATCATTTCTTTGCCGGATCTCTTTGTAGACACTTGAACGGAGAAGCCCCAACACCGGAAACAAGCACTTAGCCCTTGTTTGACCCGCTGTGCCGCACTACCTGTATAGGCGGCGGGCTTCTGCTCTTCTCGTAAACATGAGGCAACATTCCAGTGGCCTTAAGCAAATCCGAGGTGGCTGGCGCTGTCGGGGCTCTGGCTTCGTTACCTGGCTACCACCTGTACATACAGGTCCTCGGGAATTAGACCTCTACGGTCGCTGCGGGGCCCGCCACCTTATCCCGAACAGTTATCCACGACGACGTTGTGCAGGGCGCTCAACGCGCACGGGGACCGGTTCCGCGAGAAAGACTCTAGCGGGACGACCGCCGCGTGGTTCGTCGTCGTCATCTTCCGCCATGCTCATGATTGCAAAGGCAAATTGCACGCCCGCAAAGACGATCCCGTTAAAGATCCAGATCATCATGACAGCGACAATACCGATGTCAGACCCCAAGATCAGGCCACGCAGACCCTTCACATCAAAGCCGATCAGCAGACCAACAAAGACCGCCGACGCAAGAAAGCCGATCAAACAGCTCTTGATATAAAGCTTGATGAGTTCAGGCATTTGATTTGGGTGTTTTTGAGTGGACATGACAGTGCCTCCTTCCCTTAACTTAGGGGCTGAAGGCGCAATGTCCAAGCGTCAGAACGCCTCAGGCTTGGCTTCTTTTGCCATATGGTCCAGAACCGCGTTTACGAACTTCGGTTCATCGCCATCCTCAAAGAATGCTTTGGCAACATCGACGTATTCGGTAATTGCAACGCGCGGCGGCGTATCGCGGCCAATCAGCTCAACGCCGGCGGCCCGAAACAAGGCACGCAATGTTGGGTCGATCCGGCCCAATGGCCAACGGGCCACAAGTGCGCGATCTGTCATCTGGTCAATCTCTGCCTGGTGATCCACGGCCCGCTCAACCAACATTTTGAAATGTGAAATGTCGCCATCGATCATTTCAGCGCCTTCATAGGTTTCGCCAAATCGGAAATTCAGAAACTCGGCTGTGACTGCGTCAATGGTCTGTCCGCTGTGTTCCATCTGAAACAACGCCTGAACCGCATAAAGCCGCGATGCGGATTTCATTTTACGCCGCTGGTTGCCAGACTGGTTTGATTGCGTTTGCGTCATGCTGTGGTGCTGCCATCCGTATTGCCTGCCATCAAGATATCGTTGGTGAATCCAACGCCCCGGCGAGAGTTGCCCCACTTACGACTGAGTGCGATCAGGTGCAAGGCCGCAGCTGCTGCGCCGCCCCCTTTGTTTTGATCTTTCGGATCAGCCCGCACTTCGGCTTGTTTCTGTGTCTCAACAGTTAAGATGCCATTACCGATGCACAATCCCTGCAAGCCAAGCAGTTGAATCGCGCGAGAACTGTCATTGCAGACAGTATCGTAATGCGTGGTTTCCCCGCGAATAACACAGCCCAGCGCGACATAGCCGTCAAAACTGCTCATGCGTTCTGCGATTCCGATCGCTGTTGGAATCTCCAACGCTCCGGGCACGTGGACAACATCCAAAGTCGCACCAGCGGCTTCGAGTTCGGCAACGGCCCCCGCGATCTGATTATCGCTGATCTCTTTGTAATAGGGCGACGCCACGATCAGGACTTTGACAGGCATGTCAAAATTCGGGCGTTCAAGAATGTGATGTGATGATCCGGCCATTAGCCAAGCTCCGAAATTTTACGTGTGCCAATGATTTCAAGGCCATATGCATCGAGCCCGACAATCTTGGGCTTGGGTGAATTTGTCAGCAGTTCGATCTGCCCCAACCCAAGCGAGGACAGGATCTGCGCACCTAATCCGTATTGCCGCAACGTCTGAGGAGATACCTCATCATGGGCCTGCATTTTCATCGCGGTGTCGCGCAAAAGCACGACAACGCCGCGCCCTTCTTCGGCGACACGCAACATAGCTTCACCAAATTCATTGGTGCGCCCCTTTGGGCCAATACCGACGACGTCTTGCATCGGATCCATGGAATGCATCCGCACAAGGACAGGCGCGTCACCGGAAATATCGCCCTTGGTTAGAACGATATGTTCATCGCCATGGGTTTCATCCGCGTAGATCTTCATCTTCCAATCGCCACCGAACTCCGATGTGATGGTTTCTTCGCCCTGAACGCGAACCAGATTGTCGTTGCGGCGACGGTAGGCGATCAGATCGGAAATTGTTCCGATCTTTAGGCCGTGCTTTTGCGCAAAGGCAACCAGATCGGGCAAACGTGCCATTTCGCCGTCGTCTTTCATGATTTCACAAATCACACCGGACGGGTTCAGCCCTGCAAGACGGGAAATATCAACGGCAGCTTCTGTGTGACCGGCACGGACCAGAACGCCCCCTGCCCGAGCACGCAACGGAAAGACATGGCCCGGTGTGGCGATATCGGTCGCGCCTTTGGTCGGGTCGATTGCAACGGCAACCGTTTTCGCGCGATCCGCAGCAGAAATACCTGTAGTCACGCCTTCGCGGGCTTCGATTGAGACCGTAAACGCTGTTTCGTGACGGCTGGAATTGTGCGTAGACATCAATTGCAAGCCCAGCGCATCAAGCCGTTCTGCTGGCAAGGTCAAACAGATCAACCCGCGCCCGTGTGTCGCCATGAAATTGATCGCATCGGGCGTGGCCATTTGCGCAGGGATTACCAAATCGCCTTCGTTTTCGCGATCTTCGTGATCGACCAACACAAACATTCGGCCGTTACGCGCGTCATCAAGAATGTCTTCGATGCTGGAAATCGCGTCTTTCCAGTCGTCTTCAACAGGGCCGGGCTTTTCGAACGTCTGGTTCATGGTGATCCTTTGAGCAACTGTAGCGCAAATAACCCTTTGCCTGCCCGTTGAAAAGGGGCGCGTGCCCGGCTCAGTCTAAAAGCCAATCAACATTGCGCATTGCGGCTGAATAGGCTGCGTATTCCGTTTTGAATGTTGGCACCTCGCCGTCAACGGCATTCCACTCGTCGCCTTCTCGGTGCAGTTCGGCATAGGTATAATGCCCCTCTGGGTGACGCGCGATTTCAACGACGCGTGCGTCGCCATCGTCATGAAGTGTTTGGACGATCTCAATTGCTTCATCGCTCATGGTGTTGCCTCAAAATACTGGGACGCGCTCAAAACGCCCGCCATGCGGCCCGCTTCGGCCCATTCACGTTCTAATTCTGTCTCGCAAATCAACACGACGCGGCTGGACGGCGTACCTGCCGCCGCGAACACATTGCGCAACTCAGCGCGGGTCTGCACCCACGGGGCCAAGGGTTTTGGCGCATTGAACGCCGCCTCTAACGGCGGCACCAACTGTGTCGGCTCGATGGGAGCATGGACGACGCCCAGCGTCCGCGTATCTTTCAGCGCGCTTAATTTATCGGCCTTTGGCGTAGGCACGGCATCCGAGCGGCGCAACACATCCAACGCATTGTTGGAAAACATAAACCCGATCAGATCATCCCCAGACGCAGCACGCAGCCCCGCGTAGGTTTTATAGGGCAGCCCGAGTTCTTTGGCGCGGGCCACACGGCGGCGGATCACCTCGATCGGGAGCTTTGGCATCAATTGCTGACGCGCCTTGGCCCAAACATGGGTGCGCCAGCTTTTGCCCGGCTCATCCACACGGCCCGAGTTATGGCCGATGCCGCTCACGAATAGTCCTGCAAACGCGCCACATAGCGTGCCATTGTATCTACCTCGAGGTTAATGGCGTCGCCGACTTTGGCGTCCCCCCATGTGGTGACTGTCTTTGTATGCGGGATAAAATTGATCCCGAACGAAGCATCATCAACCTCGTTCACGGTCAAGGACGTCCCATTCAGCGCGACGGACCCCTTTGGCGCGATGAAACGCGCTAGATCGTCAGGCGCCTTGAGTGTCACACGGGTACTGTCGCCTTCATCCACCATCTTAGTGATTTGGGCTACGCCATCCACGTGGCCAGACACGATATGCCCGCCCAGTTCGTCACCAACCTTAAGCGCGCGTTCCAGATTAACGCGTTTCCCGACAACCCAATCACTCAGATTGGTCAGGTTTACAGTCTCCGCAGAAATATCGACATCATACCAGCCACTTGGGTCAGTCCCCTTGTCCACGACAGTCAGGCAAACACCATCTGACGCAATCGAAGCGCCGATCTCTATGCCCGAAATGTCGTAATCCGTGCCGATCCGCGCCCGTAAATCACCGCGATTTTCGAGGGCCAAAACGGTGCCCACGTCGGTGATGATCCCTGTAAACATGGCATGTCCTTTCGAATTTTCCCCGCGTCACGACAGGCGTATCCCCTTGATCGCGCGGGGGCAAGGTGGCTAGGTAATCCACAGTCTTTGACGGCTCGGCGCAACTGCCATAATTCGGCCCTACTGCGTCATTAACCATAGGGAAACCCCCGCGCGATAACGATGGGATCGAAGTGAGCGAGCACGACACCAAATCCTTCCTGTTTTTACAGGGGCCCCACGGGCCATTCTTCCACCGGCTGGGCAAGATGCTCCGCGCGGCGGGGGCGGATGTGTGGCGCGTTGGGTTCAACGCGGGGGATCGCGCGTTCTGGTTTGGGGGTAAGGGGTACATCCCGTATCACGGCGGCCCGGATGACTGGGTCGATACATTCCGCGCAATCGTCACCCAGAAAAACATCACCGACATCGTCCTTTATGGCGACACGCGCCCGATCCATGCTGACGCTGTTGTCGCTGCCAAAGAACTGGGCCTGAACGTCCATGTCTTTGAAGAAGGTTACATGCGCCCGTTCTGGATCACCTATGAGCGTGGCGGCACCAACGGCCATTCAAAGCTCATGAATACAAGCGTAGAAGACATGCGCACAGCGTTGGCGCAATCCGAACTCGACGTACCAGAGGCGCCCGCCCATTGGGGTGATATGCGTCACCATGTTTTCTATGGCGCATTGTATCATTGGTTCGTGATGTTCAGAAATCGCGAATATCGCAACTTTCAGCGTCACCGTGAACTTCCGCTTGTTGCAGAAACCGCGCTTTATACCCGCCGCCTGCTTTTGATGCCTGCCATCGCGATGGACCGGATCATTTCTACGTTTCGGATCAAACACGGCGGCTACCCCTATCATATTGCGCTCTTGCAACTGGAACATGACAGCAGCTTTCAGATGCATTCGCCCTTCAACCGGATGGAAGAATTCCTGACAGTCGTGATCGAGGGCTTTGCAAAGGGTGCGCCGAAACATCACCACCTTGTTTTCAAAGCCCACCCGCTTGAAAACGGTCGCAGCCCCTTGCGAAAGATCATCCGCCGATTGTCCAAAGAAAATGACGTCTTTGACCGTGTGCACTACGTGCGTGGCGGAAAACTGGCGCAAGTTCTGGATCACGCCCGCACGGCGGTCACCGTCAACTCGACAGCCGCACAACAGGTCTTGCACCGAGGAATCCCGCTGAAGGTCTTTGGCAAAGCGGTCTATTCCAAACCGGAATTCGTATCCGATTTGCCCGTAGAAAAGTTCTTCGCCCAGCCCGAACGACCAGATAACCGCGCGTTCAAGGATTATCGCCGCTATCTGCTGGAAACATCACAGGTTCCGGGTGGCTTTTATTCCGCACGTGGGCGCAGGCAATTGATGCGCCAAGTCGTCGATATGATGTTGGATCAGCGCGATCCTTATGATGCGCTACGCTCTGGCAAGGCCCCGCCACGCCAGCAGTTGCGTATCGTCAAATAAGCACCACAATACTTAGGGGGGCCGGTGGCACGGCTGCCACACCCCGCCAACAGTGCAAGGTAAGACTGGATTTTGTGACGGGATTCCCGTAGCTTCCATACAAAAGGTGAGGTGAATAAAAATTCGCCCGCATACGACTGAGGCAGTTTTAAATAGGTCGAGGAGACCGGAGCAGTGAAATCTAATAGATTGCGCCTGACAAAAGGCGTGGCCCTAATTGCCGCATTGGCAGTTGTAGCGTCTTGTGGGTTGCCCCGTTCGGGCCCAACCAAGAATGAAATTTTCTCCGGCTCGGTGATGGAAGAAGGCGACGCCTTTGTTCTGTTGGTTGATGACCGTGTAAATCTGGTCGCAAGCGTGACCCCTGCCCTCGGCTTTTCCGCTGGTTTCCGTGATGCCGCCAGCCTTGGTAGCGACACGATCCGCGCAGGCGACGTGCTTGGCCTGACGATCTGGGAAAACGTACGTGATCCATTGCTTGTTCCAGCCGGTCAAAACGCGACAGTCCTTGCAGAAGTGCAAGTTGACGGGTCCGGCTTTATCTTTGTGCCCTATGCAGGTCGCATCCGCGCCGCTGGCAACACACCAGAAGCCATCCGCCGCATCATTACAACCAAGCTCGAAGAACAAACACCTGATCCACAGGTCCAAGTCCGACGTTTGGCAGGCGATGGGGCTACTGTGTCAGTTGTTGGTGCCGTTGGCGCACAGGGCGTCTACGCGATCGAACGTCCAACACGCACCTTGGCCGCAATGCTGGCCCGTGCTGGCGGCGTGTCCGTGCAGCCTGAAATTGCACAGGTGACTGTAGTACGCGGCAGCCATTCCGGATCAATCTGGTTCGAAGACCTTTATGATCACCCCGGCCATGACATCGCATTGCGTGCTGGGGATCGGATCTTTGTCGAACAAGACACCCGCAACTTTACAGCATTGGGCGCAACAGGCGCGCAGTCCCGTGTGAGTTTTGAAAGCCAGACCATTTCTGCAATCGAAGCGATTGCCCAAGTGGGCGGCCTAAGTACCAACCTCGCCGATCCAACAGGTGTTTTCGTGTTCCGCAATGAACCCGAAGAGATCGCCAACCAGCTTGTTGGGCGCACTGACCTGGTCGGAACACAACGAGTTGTCTATGTCCTCGACCTAACAGAGCCCAATGGCATGTTCATGGCACGGGACTTTTCGATCCGTGATGGCGACACTGTTTACGTCACCGAAGCGCCGTACAGCCAGTTCAGCAAGACCATTTCTGCCGTATTCGGCACATTGAACGCGGTTGATGCAGCAACCAGCCTCTAATCCATGACGATGGTTAAAGAAGATCTAGCCGCCGTGAGGGCAACCTCCCGGCGGCTTTTCGTTTACAACGGTGGCTTTCTGACCAAATCGCGCATCAAACGCATTTTGGCGCTGTCAGGTTATGACGTTTCAATCGGGAAACCATCGCCAAACGATCTAATCGGCGTTTGGGGCCAATCCCCCACATCATGGCGGGGCGAGGCTGTCTCCGAACGCACATCAGCCCCCGTCTTGCGTGTTGAGGATGCGTTTTTGCGGTCCGTCCTTCCTGGTCGCGATGGGGAACCGCCCATCGGGCTACATCTGGATAGCCGCGGCGTGCATTTCGACCCGTCTAAACCCTCCGATCTGGAAATGATCCTGCGCGAAGACCCATTGGATGACACCGCCCTGCTAAACCGTGCACGCGACGCAATGGAGGCAATCAAGCGCACCCACCTAAGTAAATACAACGCCTTTGATCTTGGATTGGATGCGCCGGAACCGGGTTATGTGTTGGTCATTGACCAAACCGCTGGGGACGCATCCGTCACAGCGTCCCGCGCCGATCGCAATACGTTCCTTGAAATGCTGTTCGTCGCCCGCGAAGAACATCCCCGCGCGCGCATCCTGATCAAAACGCATCCAGAAACGGCACAAGGCCACCGCGACGGCCATTACCGCGACGCTGATCTAGGTGAGAATGTCGAATTCTACAGCGATCCGATTTCCCCTCATGTGCTGCTTGACGGTGCCGTGGGCGTCTACACCGTGTCATCGCAATACGGATTTGAGGCGATCCTCGCTGGCCATAAACCCGTTGTGTTTGGTCAACCGTTCTACATCGGTTGGGGGCTGAGCGATGACCGAATGCCACTTGATCGTCGCCAACGAAAATTGACCCGCGCGCAGCTCTTTGCGGGCGCTATGATCCTTTATCCGCGCTGGTATGACCCGTTTCACGACACTCTCTGCGAGATTGAAACGGTAATCCAATCGCTGGACGCAGCGGCCCGCGCTTGGCGCGACGATGCGAACGGCTGGGTCGCGTCTGGCATGCGGCTTTGGAAACGTGCGCCGCTTCAAAAGGTTTTTGGGCAGCACCGCAAGGTCGTGTTTGAGGATGATCCCGAAAAGGCGGACGCGATCGCAGCAGACACAGGGCGTGGTCGGATGGTTTGGGCGGGAAAAGCCGCCGATCATGACAGTGCTTATCGCGTAGAAGACGGGTTTCTGCGATCTCGGGGCTTGGGCGCAGACCTGATCGCGCCCTTGTCTTTGGTCGTTGATGATCTTGGCATTTACTACGACCCAACAGGCCCTAGCCGCCTTGAGGCTTTGATCGAAGCTTCCTCAAGCCTACACGATGGCGCGATCCGCCGAGCCGAAAGCCTGATCACCAAAATCACATCCGCAGGGTTGAGCAAATACAATCTGTCCGCCGCAGACCTGCCAGACGGCTTGCCCAACGGGCGGCGTATCCTCGTGCCTGGACAGGTAGAAGACGATGCCTCGATCCGTTTGGGCGCCACTGACATTAACACAAACCGTGCCCTACTGGCCGCAACCCGTGCGGCGAACCCTGCCGCTGTCATTCTGTATAAACCGCACCCCGATGTCGAAGCGGGCCTGCGTGATGGCCACGTACCAGACGCCGCAGAACTGGCCGACGTCGTTTTAACCCACACATCACCGATCGCCGCACTCGACGCGGTCGATGTGGTCTGGACGATGACATCAACGATCGGGTTCGAAGCCTTGCTGCGCGGTAAAGACGTTACTTGTTTTGGCACGCCGTTTTATGCGGGGTGGGGGCTGACGGACGACCGCGCAATACCAACGCCGCGCCGCATGGCGCGGCCAACTTTGGCACAGTTCGTACATGCTGTTCTCGTGGATTATCCAAGGTACTTTGATCCGGTAACGTCCCAGCCCTGCCCCATCGAGGTGGTGATTGAACGTTTAGAAACTGGGACACTCCCCCGCCCATCGCGGGCAAATCGCCTTCTGGCGAAGGTACAAGGGGTGTTTGCCAGCTATGCGCACCTGTGGCGTTAGGTTCGTACCCAGCGATGCAGCGTGTCCGCCCCCAATTGGCGAGTTTCGATTAGGCGAAAGCGTGGCGCTTCGGCCAAAGACTCAATGCCCATCGCGCCGATTGACGGTGTGCCTTCTGCGCCCAACGTCACCCCTGCCGTGAACCCGACAAGTTCATCGACCAAACCTGCGCCCAATAACGACGCTGCAAGGCTGCCACCACCTTCACAGAAGACCCGAGTAAGGCCAGCGGTCGCTAACTTCTGCATCATATCAAGCGGATCAATTTGGCGGCCCTGCGCTGTGCAAGCGATTGGCGTGGCCCCACGATCAACCCAGCCCCCCACGGACGCATCAGGCCCATGGCACAGCCAAAGCGGGGCGATGTCTTGGGTGTTCAGCAGGTTCGTCGCAGTAATGTCCAACTTTCGCGAGGCGACAACGCGAACAGGTTGGAGTGTCATCCCCATGTCGCGCACGGTCAGGGTCGGATCATCGGCACGAACGGTCCCTGCCCCGACCAACACTGCATCATGACGCGCACGCATGGCATGTACCGCGCGGCGTGCATCGGGACCCGTGATCCATTTGCTCTCACCGCTTGCTGTCGCGATGCGCCCATCAAATGAACTCGCGAGCTTTAGCGTCACAAACGGCCGGTTTTGAGTGATGCGAAGTAAAAAACCCGCCATATCAGAACGGGCTTCGTCTTCTCTCACGCCGGTATCGACCGTAATCCCAGCGGCGCGCAGCATAGCAATGCCTTTGCCCCCGACACGCGGGTCTGGGTCACCGGCCGCTATCACGACCCGAGCAACGCCAGCAGCAATCAGTGCTTCACTACAGGGCGGTGTCTTACCGTGATGGGCGCAAGGTTCCAACGTAACATAGACCGTGGCACCACGTGCATCGATCCCATCCAGCGCTTGAGGTTCCGCATGCGGTCGCCCGCCATCTGCCGTCCAGCCGCGCCCAATCACGCGACCGTCTTTCACAACCACGCACCCCACATTGGGATTGGGCCACACACGACCAAGGCCCCGCCGCCCCAGCGACAGGGCCATGCCCATGAATTTATGGTCTAAATCCGCGCTCAATCGTCCGGTTTTTCAGGCGGACGCAGTTCGCTTACGAACTTGTCGAAGTCATCTGCAGCCTGGAAGTTCTTGTAAACACTCGCAAACCGCACGTAGGCGACGGTGTCGATACGGGCCAAAGCCTCCATCACGATCTCACCGATTTGCTTGGACCCTATATCGGTCTCACCCATGCTTTCTAGGCGACGCACGATACCGGAAATCATCTGATCAACGCGTTCCGGTTCTACGGGGCGCTTCTGCATGGAGATCCGCACGGATCGTTCTAGTTTCGGCCTGTCAAAATCTTCGCGACGTCCATTGGATTTGATTACGATCAGATCGCGCAATTGCACGCGTTCATAGGTCGTAAAGCGCCCCCCACAAGCCGGGCAAAACCGACGGCGCCGAATGGCGACGTGATCTTCCGCAGGGCGGGAGTCTTTCACTTGGGTGTCGACGTTTCCACAAAAGGGGCAACGCATGTCTGTCCTCGTTTTTCTGCCTCTGGGGTCTAACGCCCCATTTATCCACAGCCACTATAGGCGTTGGGATAAGTTTTGGGTAGTGGGCAAATCAAACCACAACATCATGAGTCGGATCGGCCACAGTCTGAATTCAGTCGGGCAATGCGATCCACTCATTTGCCTCGAAACTCCAGGCATAACCAAGGTCGTTTTTCGCTTCTCCGAGGGTAACATCCCAAGTAAAATCGACGGTCTCACGTGCACAGCTCAGTTCTTGAACGACGGTCTCTCCCTGCGTCACGCGGACGCCGCCGAAACTGCGGTGTGGGACGTCTTCATATTCCTCATCGTCGAACATCCGCTCGAACCCACCATGCACTTCGTATGAGTAGTCGAGGTTCTCAAATTGAACAGCCTCCCAGATGGATCTCCCAACTCCGGGCCATAGGGTATAGGACACCGTCTCAATGGACTCTTTCAGTTCTAGCTCAGGACGTTCATCCAGCGCGCCAAAACGGTAATATGCAGTGTGCGCGTTGAAACAAACGCGCAGGCTCTTGCTGCTGCCTTCGATCTGGCAGGTCATAAATGTCTGTTCGCCCGGCAAGCAAGCGCCCCAAGCAGGGTTTGTGATAAAAATCACGGCAATAGCGAGCCTCATAGTGCCTCCAATGTTGGATTATGCCAATCAGCCCGCGATTGGATTGGACGTTTTTTGATCATTTCGACGAACGTCAGTGCGGGTGATCGCATTGTGCCGGCAGGTTCACAGGTAAAATGTAGCCTACTTTTCATGTGATGATGCCCCCGCCCCTGCCATAGCGCCCCGCAACCGGTTTACGGGCTGATCAGGTGTGCGCCAAACAGAATTCCCGCAATTTTCAGCCGTTATCTGGTTGGCACTTCTGGTCATGACATCATCCCGATGACCTGCCGTCGATGCGGAGCGGTTCTATGTTCGAAAAGGTAAATTCCTTGCCATGTCCCCAGCTGCATTTTCCCGTCAACAACAGGAATCTGTAAACTGGTTGGAAGGATTGCAGCCTTAATATGCGCTGGCATATCGTCGGGCCCCTCATAGGTGTGGCGCAAGTAGGACATGGACGGATGATCCGAGGGCGGAACGAGCCGTTCAAAAAACGCCGAAAGGTCGGACTGGACCTCAACGTCAGCGTTTTCTTGAATAAGGAGTGAACACGATGTGTGGCGCACAAAAAGGGTCAATACCCCCGTGCCGTGCAGCTGTCCTGCGACGTCGCGGGTAAATTCATAAAGGCCAGCGCCAGATGTCTGAATATCAAAGTTCATTGGGCAAGTTTCCCTGCCCAATGAAGAAATCACAAGCGTTTACTACTCAGGCTTTTCGATAACCTGATAGCCCGTCTTCTCCAACGTTTTCAGCGCCTTCATGCCGATCTTCGTGAAGTCTTTCTGGACTTCGTACCAAGCGGCACGACGTTCTTCTTTGGTTGCGTTGGGGTTTTCGGCTTTAAAGCCAGTCATCCAAACACCGCGACCGATCGTGCGGCCAACGCGCATACGCAATTTATGCTCTGATGTTGGGCCGTCTTTTTTAGCGTCGGATGTTGCTGTCGTCGTGCTTTTAGTCGTGGTGGCCATGTTCAGGTCTTCCCTTGTATTGGGCAAATTGCCCTTTACCGTTACTCGATTACTGATCCAAGAATGACCGCAAACGACGCGACCGGCTTGGGTGTTTCAACTTACGAAGCGCTTTCGCTTCGATCTGGCGAATACGCTCGCGGGTAACGCTAAACTGTTGACCAACTTCTTCAAGCGTGTGGTCGGTATTCATCCCGATCCCGAACCGCATCCGCAACACACGTTCTTCACGTGGCGTAAGCGATGCAAGCACGCGCGTCGTGGTTTCCTTCAGGTTTTCCTGAATAGCGGAATCCAGTGGCAGAACAGCGTTCTTATCTTCAATGAAATCACCAAGCTGGCTGTCTTCCTCGTCGCCGATCGGCGTCTCGAGGGAGATAGGTTCCTTAGCGATCTTCATGACCTTGCGGACCTTCTCAAGCGGCATCTGCAGCTTGGCGGCTAATTCTTCCGGCGTCGGCTCGCGGCCGATTTCATGCAACATCTGACGACCTGTTCGGACCAGTTTGTTGATCGTTTCGATCATATGGACCGGAATACGGATCGTGCGGGCTTGGTCGGCGATGGAACGGGTGATCGCCTGACGGATCCACCACGTCGCATAGGTCGAGAATTTATAGCCGCGGCGGTATTCGAACTTATCAACCGCCTTCATCAGACCAATGTTACCTTCCTGAATCAAATCAAGGAATTGCAGGCCACGGTTCGTGTACTTTTTAGCAATCGAGATAACCAAACGAAGGTTGGCTTCGACCATTTCTTTCTTGGCCTGACGGGCTTCTTTTTCGCCCTTCTGAACCTGTTGCACAATGCGGCGGAACTCGGAAATATCGACACCGATGTAGTTACCTACCTGTGCCATCTCAGCGCGCAGGTCTTCGATTTTACCGGTGGAGCGTTCAATCAGCATCTGCCAACCGCGACCTGACTTCTGGCCCATCTCTTCAAGCCATGTTGGGTCAAGTTCACGGCCTTTGTAGGCATCAACGAATTCACGACGGTTGATACGGGCTTGGTCCGCCAGTTTCACCATGTTGGAGTCGATCTGCATGATACGGCGGTTGATGCCATACAGCTGGTCAATCAGCGCTTCGATACGGTTGTTGTGCAGGTGAAGCGAGTTCACAAGTTCAACGATTTCAGACCGCAGCTTTTGGTATTTTTTCTCTTCCTTGCCAGAAAAACTATCGTCTTCGTTCAGGGTCGCGGACATACGCGCGTCCTGCATGTCGGACAGTTTGGCAAAGTCGCGCGCGATCAGTTCCAGCGTGTCCAAAACCTGTGGTTTCAGTTGCGCTTCCATCGCGGCGAGGGACAGGTTCGCAGCATCTTCTTCATCATCGTCATCGTCTTTAGCGATTGGGTTGCCGTCTGCGTCGAGTTCCTGTTTTTCTTCTTTTTTGTCGTCATCACCAGCTGAGACGACCGCGCTTTGCTCGGTCTCTTCGGCCAGTTGGTCGCCGAACGTTGTCTCAAGATCGATCACATCGCGTAGCAAAATGTCTTCGGACAGCAATTCGTCGCGCCAGATTGTGATCGCCTGGAATGTCAGGGGGCTTTCGCACAGCCCAAGGATCATCGTGTTACGGCCGGCCTCAATGCGTTTCGCGATGGCAATTTCGCCTTCGCGCGACAGCAGCTCAACACTGCCCATTTCGCGCAGGTACATGCGAACGGGATCATCGGTCCGGTCAAGCTTTTCAGTCTCAGCCGCACCGAGAGTAACTTCACGCCCACCAGCCACATTAGCCACTTCTTTGGACTTACCGTCGTCATCGACTTCTTCGGATTCTTCTTCTTCGGTGACCTGAATGCCCATCTCGTTGAGCATCGACATCACGTCTTCGATTTGGTCCGAAGACACCTGATCGGGCGGCAAAACGGCGTTCAGTTGATCATAGGTGATCGTGCCGCGTTCGCGGGCTTCGGCGATCATCTTCTTGACGGCGGCTTGGCTCATATCAAGGGAATGTGCACCGTCGGCGTCTGCGTGGCGGTCATCAGTGTCTTTGGCGGCCATGTGTCGTTGTTCCTTCGACTAATGTGGGGCGATTCGCCCGCACCTGATTCGCAGTGATTCGGTTATCCACGAATCAATCAATCTGTAGAGTGATTCGCAATGGCCAAACGTCTTGTTTCTTTGGGTTGTTGCCCCGCGGCTATCCTTGCTGGTTAACGCGCAGTTTTCACCAATAAGGCATTTCGAACAACCACTTAGGTGTTGCGGCCTGATTTTGCAAAGTCGATTTTGTCTAAAAGTGCATCAAATGCACTACGTTCTTCTTTTTTGATTCGGGCTCCGTTGCCGCTGGTGTCGTATTCGGCACTGTCATCATTGTCTTGGCGGCCTGCGTTGTTCATGGCCGCAATGGATTGCGCCAGTCGTTGCGTGAGCCGTTCATCGGCCACGTCGGAATTCATCTCTTCGATGGCGTCTTCTACTTCATGTGCATGGCCGCGCCGTGCGGTCAGTTTGGCGAGTTCTTCGGCGAGGCACATACGCGCCATGTCACCATTGTCAGGCCGACGAACCGGCGGTGTAATTGCCACGTGGGCTTGGCGGAACAGCATTTCAAGTGGCTCTTCGCCAATCTGTTCAATCAACTGATCCTGCAGTCCCTCCTCGGCCTCCATGCGCAGCAGGGCTTGGCGTAGGTGGTCGGCCTCGGGCGTGGAACAGCGCATCCGCTCCAGAGCGCCGTAGAAGTCATTCAAAATCAACGGATTGCGGATCAATACCGCGAGGATAACAGCCTCACGAAGGTGATCTTCGGATAGACTGTTCCCCGCCAGCATCGACGCCTTTGTGCTCGATTGCGCGGGCAGTTTTGCGCCTTTCGGCGTCCATGTATTTCGCTGACCGCCGCTGGTGGCTGCCGGGCGTTTCGCCCCGAACAACTCCCAGCGCATGTCCTTGATCGCCTGCCCATAGTGGCTGCGAATAGACGGATCCTTGATCAGCTTGATTTTCTCGCGGAGCGATTTGTCCAAGGCGGCTTTGCGTTCAGGACTGTCAAAATTCTTGCCCTCAACCTCGCGATCCCAAAGCAGTTGCACCATCGGCAACGCGCCTTCGATCTTATCGCGCATGGCCCCTGCCCCTGCGGATTTCAGAAGATCATCAGGGTCCTGCCCTTCGGGCATCATCGCAAAGCGAACCGATTGCCCCGCCTCTAGCAATGGCAAAGCCAGATCAATCACCCGCATTGCAGCCCGCTGACCCGCTGTGTCCCCGTCCAGTGTGATGACGGGTTCCGACGATATGCGCCACATCATCTGCAGTTGGCTTTCGGTGACCGCAGTACCCAGTGGTGCGACAGCGGCCTCAAAACCGGCCTCGCTCAACGCGATCACGTCCATGTACCCTTCGGCAACAATCAACGGTTGCCCTTTTCCGGCGGCTTCGCGCGCGGGTTTGAGGTTGAACAGATTACGGCCCTTATCGAACAGTTCCGTTTCAGGAGAGTTCAGATATTTTGCGTTGTCATTGGGGTCCATCGCACGACCCCCAAAGGCAATCGCACGTCCGCGCGCATCGCGGATCGGGAACATTATGCGGTGGCGGAACGTATCATATGGCTTCTTGCCCTGATTGCTCGGCTTGCCGAGCCCTGCGCCAAGGATCAAGTCTTCGGCCACGCCTTTGCCCGTCAGATGATCCCATAAGTTTTGCCATCCCGGCGGTGCGACGCCAATCTCCCAGCGTTCAAGTGCACGATCACCCAACCCGCGCCCAGACAGATACGCACGTGCTTCTGCCCCAGCCCCCGTCTTCAGTTGAAGCCGATAAAATTGCACGGCCATTTCCATAACCTCGGCCAGTTGAGTGCGTCGGTCGGATTTTTGCTGCGCTTGCGGATCACGCTTGGGCATCGGCATCCCAGCTTCACCTGCCAAAATCTCAACAGCTTCCATGAACCCGACATTTTCGGTTTCGCGCACAAACGAAATCGCGTCCCCTTTGGCGTGGCATCCAAAGCAATAGTAATACCCTTTGCGGTCATCCACGTGGAAACTTGCGGACTTTTCCTGATGGAACGGGCACGGCGCCCAAAGATCGCCTTTGCCTTGATTGCTTTTGCGTTGATCCCACATGACCTTTCGCCCGACGACCTGCCCAATGGACAGTCGCGTGCGCAGTTCATCTAAAAATCCCGGTGGCAATGACATGACGTCTATATTGGGTCTGTTGGCGCTAGAGTCCAGTTACCCTTTGGTTTGATACGCAGATGGAGTGATCCGCCGCTTCGCCACGGCTTCGCGCCACGTGATGAAACTGACCGACGCCAAAATGACACCCCCGCCCAACAAAACCCAGGCATCCACAGGTTCGTTGAACACGGCCGCTCCAAGGATCACGGCCCAGATCAACTGCAAAAACGTCACCGGCTGTGTCACCGTCAAAGGCGCGGCAGCGAATGCCAACGTCATTGAATAGTGACCCGCGGTGGCAAAACAGGCTACCAGAAAAAGCCAGCCAATGTTGGCCATGCTCACAGGTTCCCAAACCATAGCCGCGAATGGGGCCAGACCAATCGTCACCGTAATCGAAAGCATCCCGACGACAACCGCCGCGCTGACCTCACCGCTCAACTGTTTGGCGATCAAATACCCTGCTGCAAACATCAAAGCCGTGCCCAACATTGCGATATGACCTGTATCGATCTCTCGCAGACCGGGGCGAAGAATAATCAAGGCCCCCAACAAGGCCGCAACCACAGCTGCCAAACGGCGTGGCGGCAAAGGTTCCTTTAGTAAGACCGCCGCCCCTAGCGTAATGTAGACAGGCGACAAATAGTTCATCGCGGTGACGTCGGCGATTGGAATGCGCGCCATGGCAAAGAACCACAAGATGACTGCAATGGTGTGCACCACCCCGCGCGATGCAAACAACTTTAGCTGACGTTTCGTAAGGCGAGCGGCCAAAATGGGCCGGATCATCGGCACCAAGAACACCAGACCCAACAGATAGCGCAGGAACGCCCCCTGCGCGGCGGGAACGTCTGACCCGACGTGTTTCACCAGCGCAGTCACCGCTACGAAGTTCAACCCCGTGAGGGCCATCCAGAAAACACCTATGAGGGGACGATCTTGCGCTGCCATAGTGGCACCAGACGCCTCTCGCGGCAGAAGATCAAGCCCCTCGAATAAGACCGTAAGCAATGGCCCACATCACACAGCCAATCAAGGCCTCGAGCACACGCCAAGACAGCGGCTTTGCCATGACGGGCGCCAGCAATCGCGCGCCATAGCCAAGGCCGAAAAAGAAGGTGAATGAAGACGTGACCGCCCCCGCCCAAAACCCGACCTCAAACCCGGGGAACTGCGTCGCCACCGACCCGATCAGCATGACTGTGTCCAAATAAACATGCGGGTTCAGCCATGTAATCGCGAGGCAAAACATCACCGCCGCTTTTAGGCTCAAGCCCTTACCCGATGCTGGATCCAGACCAGCGCCGCCTTTCCAAGCCCGCCAAAAACTAAATGCGCCATAAGCCAGCAAGAAGAGTGCCCCAAGCCAAAGCATCACGGGCGCCAAACTAGGCATCACATTCGTAAGGGCGGCAAACCCGAACACGCCAACGGTAATCAAAATCGCATCCGACAGCGCGCAGACCAATGCAATTGGCAGCACGTATTCGCGTCTAAGTCCCTGTTTTAGAACAAAAGCATTCTGCGCCCCAATCGCCAAGATCAGAGAAAACGCAACACCGAACCCATTCAGATATGCCGATAGCACTGCGTAACCTTCTTTGTATCTTGTTCAGAATTACCGTTGCCAATGGCACCGATCAATAACACAGGCCCCGCTTTCCGTGATTGGCTCACACCAAAACTACAGTCTAAAAATCATGCAGTGGCGTTAGCCACTCCATTCAGATCAACCGTCGCTTTCGGCAAACGCCTGCATCACTTCGTCAGACGCGTCCAAGTTGGTCGTAACGGACTGAATATCGTCGTCATCTTCAAGCGCCTCAACCAAACGCATGACCTTTTCCAAGCCTTCCAGATCGACTTCGGATTGGATGTTTGGCTGCCAGATGAGCTTGGTGGTTTCAGATTCACCCAGCTCGGCTTCCAATGCATTGGACACATCGTTCAAGTCAGTATCGCCACAGATGATCACGTGGCGTTCTTCGTCGCTTTGCACGTCTTCTGCACCGGCTTCGATCGCAGCCATCATGACAGTGTCGTCATCGCCAACGGACGCTGGATAAACCACCTGCCCTTTGCGGTCGAACATAAAGCCAACGCTGCCTGTTTCGCCCAGATTGCCGCCCGCCTTGGAAAAGGTGGATCGCACTGTAGACGCTGTGCGGTTCTTGTTGTCCGTCATCGATTCAACGATCACCGCAACGCCACCGGGCGCATAGCCCTCATAGCGGATTTCGTCGTAATTCTCTGCGTCCCCACCAATCGCCTTTTTGATAGCGCGATCGATGTTATCCTTTGGCATGGAGAGGCTCTTGGCTTCTTTCACGGCCATACGCAGACGCGGGTTATTGTCCACGTCGGGGTCGCCCATCTTGGCAGCAATCGTGATTTCCTTGCTCAACTTACTGAACAATTTGCCCCGGATCTTGTCCTGACGCCCTTTGCGGTGCTGAATATTTGCCCATTTTGAGTGGCCGGCCATTGCTGCTCTCCCGTTCGATCACATCTCGTTTCGCCGCCCTCTATAGGGCACGGGGCGACCTGCCTGCAATCCCATCCGGCGTCAGACCTTCGCCTACTGGTCAATTACGGTGTTTTCGTCTGGGGGCCGGCGCGTTACACCTCTGACATGAGTACAGATCAAATCATTCTATTCACCCTCTTTGGCGCCGTGTTCGGCATGTTGCTGTGGGGACGTTTTCGTTACGATCTTGTGGCGTTCACCGCCTTGATGATTGGCGTCATCTTAGGCGCGGTCCCGACGAAGGACGCGTTTTCAGGCTTTGGACACCCCGCAACGATCATTGTGGCCTTGGTGCTGGTGGTTTCGGCCGGGCTGGTGCGCTCTGGCGCGGTTCAACTGATCACCAGCACGCTGGTTGATTCTTCAAGGAAACTTGGGTCCCACATCGCGATCATGGGGGCCATCGGCGGGGTTCTATCTGCGTTCATGAACAATGTTGCGGCCCTCGCCTTGTTGATGCCCGTTGATATCCAAACCGCCAAAAAGGCGGGACGTTCACCCGGTTTGTCACTGATGCCGCTGAGCTTTGCGACCATTCTTGGCGGCATGGCCACGTTGATCGGCACACCGCCCAACATCATCATTGCCTCTATCCGAGAGGAAACACTGGGCGAGCCGTTCAAGATGTTCGATTTTGCCCCCGTCGGCGGCATCACCGCCATTGTTGGCCTGCTGTTTGTCGCACTCATCGGATGGCGCCTGATCCCGACACCCGAGGGCAAATCCGCCAGTGCATCGCTCGAAAGCTATACAGATTACCTTGCCGAGCTGACGGTCCCAGAAGGCAGCAAACAAATCGGCAAACGCGTAAGCGAGCTTTATGAGATCGCTGAAAAGAGCGACGTTGCGATCCTTGGATTGATCCGAGACGGCAAACGCCGCTACGGCACCGCCAAAAACGCGACCCTTCAAAGTCACGATATCTTGGTTATGGAAGCCGCCCCAGAAGCATTGGATGAATTCCGGACGGCATTGAAACTGAATTTCTCCGATACAAAACGTGAAGAAATCCTATCCGCCGCAAACGACGGGCTCGTAAAGATCGAGGTCGTCGCGACCGAAACATCCCGCATTACGGGCAAAACAGCCGAGGCTATCGGCTTGTCATGGCGGCAACGCACGGTGCTGATGGGGCTGTCCCGCAAGGGTAAGGCTGTCAAATCCCAGATGCGCAAAACCGTGATCCAAGCGGGTGATATATTGCTGTTGCTTGCCCCGCAGGACGCGGCGAATGACGTGATTGAATGGCTCGACTGTCTGCCTCTTGCGGACCGTGGTGTCGCGGTCACTGCCAATTCCAAGGTCTGGCTCGCCATTGGCCTGTTCGCGGGCGCTGTGGCACTGGCCAGTTTTGGACTGGTCTACCTGCCTATCGCCCTTGGCCTTGTGGTTGTCATTTATGTGCTGGCCAAGATCGTTCCGCTGTCGGAACTTTACACCCATATTGAGTGGCCCGTGGTTGTCTTGCTTGGCTCGATGATCCCGCTAGGGGCTGCTTTGGAAACCTCGGGCGGCACCGAACTGATCGCTGGGGCCTTGGTAAGTCTGACCGAAGGGCTCGCTCCGTGGATGATCCTGACGGTTTTGATGATTGTCACGATGACCCTGTCGGACGTTCTCAACAACACCGCCACGACCATTGTTGCCGCGCCTGTTGGCATCCAGATGGCGCAATCCCTCGGGGTCTCGGCTGACCCGTTCCTCATGGCGGTTGCCGTTGCTGCATCAAGCGCGTTCCTCACTCCGATTGGACATAAGAACAACACCTTGATCCTTGGCCCCGGCGGGTATTCCTTTGGCGACTACTGGCGCATCGGCCTACCGCTCGAAATCCTTGTGGTTGCCGTTTCCATTCCTGCAATTCTGGTATTCTGGCCCCTATGACTAAACCATTCTTGATCCTGCAATTGCGTCCAGAAGCCGAAGCCTCGGATGATGAATACGCGGCCTTTTTGCGCTTTGGTGGATTGGCTGCGTCCGACACGCACCGCATTCGTCTGGAACGCGATGACCTGCCGGATCTTGATGTCACCGACTACGCTGGCGTGATTGTTGGAGGTGGCCCCGGCTGCGTGTCCGATGCGCCCGAGGACAAAACCGAACTGGACGCCCGCGCTGAGGCGGCGTGCCTTTCGCTGATGCCACAGATCACTGAAATGGATCATCCCTTTATGGGGTGCTGTTATGGCATTGGCATCCTTGCCCATCACCTTGGTGCGGAGGTGTCTAAAGCTCAGTACGGGGAACCTGTCAGTGCGGTCACCTGCACCCAGACCGCCCACGGTGAGGTCGATGCGATGCTGCAGGGGCTGCCGCAGCAGTTTGATGCCTTTGTGGGGCACAAAGAAGCAGTGCAGCACCTGCCCGATGGGGCGGTTCAATTGCTAAGTGGTGACACCTGCCCGTTCCAGATGATCCGTTACAAATCAAACGTCTACGCAACACAATTCCACCCTGAAGCAGACGGGCACGGCTTTGCGACACGTATTCGTATCTACAAAGACAAAGGGTATTTCCCGCCCGAGGATGCACAAGCCCTGACAGACATGGTGCATTCAGCGGATGTCACCGCCCCACCCGCAATCTTGCGAAATTTCGTCGAGCGGTATCGCTAGTTTATAGCGGCCAGAAGTATGGGATCGCCGCCGACGCGAGCAGCCCAATGGTCAGGTTCAACGGAACGCCGACCTTTAGAAAATCGCTGAACTTATAGCCCCCAGGGCCATAGACCAACGTATTGGTCTGATACCCGATTGGGGTCGCAAAGCTCGCCGAGGCGGCGACCATAACTGCCACCACCAGCGGACGCGGATCAAGCCCCATGGCTTGCGCCAATCCAATCGCGATCGGGGTCACAACAACGGCAACCGCATTGTTGCTGACCAGTTCGGTCAAGATCGACGTCAGCAGGTAAATCGCCCAGATAATCAAGAACGGCGGTAGCATGGCCAGTGCTGGTGCGACGGCCTCAACGATCAGCGCCACCGCACCTGACGCCTGCAAAGCAGCGCCAATCGCCAGCATCGAAAAGATCAGCGCCAGAAGCCGACCATCAACAAATGAAAACGCCTCTTCGGCGTCGATGCAACGTGTGATCAAGACCACCGCAACGGCAAGAATGCTGAGCAAGAAGATCGGCGCGACCCCAAAGGCCGCAAGCCCGACAATACCAACCAAAGCAATCAATGCGATCGGCGCTTGCGCACGGCGATAGGCCCGCTCGGACGGGCGCGAGACGTCAACCATATCCATGTCAGCGGCAAGGCGCTGGATGTCCTCACTGGACCCTTCCAGCAAAAGCGTGTCACCCACGCGAACGACCAGCTCATCCAGCTGCCGGCCAATGTTCTGATTGCGGCGATGCACCGCCAAAACGTAAACACCGTAGCGGCGACGAAGGCGCAACGCGCCCAGCGTGCGACCAATCATTTTACACCCAGGGGTAATCAGCACTTCGACGGTTTGGGTTTCCACCGCCGAGACCTGATCCACGCGCCGCAGGTCCTTGGTTGCTTGCAACGACAACAGTTCCGTCATCGCGGTGCGCAAAACAACGCGGTCCCCAACAGCCAGTTCGACACCCGCCAAATTACGACGCAGCGACAGATCCCCGCGCACCACATCGATTAGCCGAACGCCATCGCGTTTGAACAGTTGAACGCCCGTCACTTCACGGCCAATTAGGTTGCTGTCCGGAGGGATCACGGCTTCGGTAAAGAACCGCATCTTTGATCGGTCAGACAGAAGGTTTGCCATGCTGTCGCGGTCCGGCAAAAGGCGCGGCGCGATCACGCCCAGATAGATCATGCCCCAGATCACAAGGATAATGCCCAACGGGGTGACTTCAAAAATCGTGAACGGTTCAAGACCTTCGGCCCGAGCAACACCATCAACCAACAGGTTGGTTGAGGTCCCGATTAACGTCAGGGTCCCGCCCAAAATTGCGCCATAAGACAGCGGGATCAGCAGCTTAGATGCCGAAAGCCCCATGGACTTCGCCAGCTGGACAAAGATCGGAATCATAACAACAACGACGGGCGTGTTTGACACAATCGCCGATGCCAAAACGACAAACGTCATCATTGCGCCTAGCGCGACAAAGGGTCGATCTTTTGCGTTTCGTTCAGCCAGTGCTGTTAACGCCTCAAGCGAGCCAGTACGCACAAGTGCGCCCATAACGATAAACATCGCCGCAATCGTCCATGGCGCGGGGTTGGACAAAACCGTCAAGGCGTCTTCGTAGGGCAACACGCCCGATGCCAACAGCAACGACACGCCCGTCAGCGCGACAACCTCTGTAGGGTAGGTTTCGCGCAGGAAAAGAACGAACATGATCGCCACCACCGTGAGCGTCATCACCGCTTGGCCTGTTTGTGTTATTCCAAATAGTTCGACCACGTTTTCTAGGTCCTTCGCGTGAGGTTAACGCAGTTTCGCTTGAGGGCGACGTCTGCGCAAGCCGCGATTAATGCAGCTTCCACTACATAGGCCCCTGCTGAGACAGCAGCCCGCCCTGTCGAACCTGTTCTACGCGCGTGGCTTTGCCGCTGCGGTCATCGGTTTCGACATACAGGCCAGATAGGGTCGCCTCGCCTTTAGCTGGCTCAAACCGTGCTTTGGGCATTCCGGTGATGAAACGTCGAAGCGGTTCTTCTTTTTGCATACCGATCACGGAATTATAATCACCGCACATGCCTGCATCAGATTGAAAAGCGGTTCCGCCAGATAGGATCATGGTATCAGACGTCGGGACATGGGTGTGCGTGCCGACAACAATCGAGGCCCGCCCATCGCAGTAGTGCCCCATCGCCATTTTTTCAGACGTGGCTTCGCAGTGAATATCGATCAGACTGGCGTTAACATTGCCTCCCCTTGGATGTGCCCGAAGCACGGCGTCCACGGCAGAGAACGGATCATCAAAGGCGCGTTTCATAAAGACCTGCCCAAGCACCTGCGCGACAAGAACCTTGCGGCCGCGCGTGGCCTCAAAGACCCGTGCGCCTTTGCCGGGGGCGGCTTTTGAGAAATTTAAGGGCCGGATGATGCGTGGCTCTGCCTCGCAGTATTGCATCATGTCTTTTTGATCAAAGGCGTGATCACCCAAGGTCAAAACGTCAGCACCGGCGTCTAGCAGTGCTTTGGCGTGGGTTGATGTCAGCCCCATACCGTTGCTGGCATTTTCGCCGTTAACCACTACGAAATCGAGTTTCCATGCCTCGCGCAGTTTTGGCAATCTTTCGATGATTGCGGTGCGGCCTGCGCGGCCCATGACGTCGCCTAAGAAGAGTATTTTCATGGTGTCGGGTATTCCAAGCCTGCCACGGTTGAGCAAGGATGAATTTGCACAAACGGGGGCCAGCCCCCGCACCCCCGAGGTATTTTTGAAACAAAGGCAGGGTTAACAGGGTTCGATGATGCCTTGTTCTGTCACGATCAGGTCGAGCGGTTGATCTGTTGGTTCCAGCGGGAGATCGTCGAGTTCTTGTGCTGAAAAGGCATAACCGATGGCGAGTGTCGATTTCTTTGCCCGAAGTTGTTCGAGGGTTCTATCATAGAACCCACCGCCATAGCCCAAACGTCCGCCGTCCCGTGAGAAAGCAACCAAGGGCACGATCAAGATTTCTGGTGTGATCCAATCGCCGTGTTCCGGAACTTGCGCCCCAAACGGGCCATCCACCATCACGCAGTCCGGCGTCCATTCGCGAAACTTCAGCGGTTGCCCCGCGGCTTGGATCACGGGCATCGCCACCGGCCCGTGGGCGCTGGCCTCTGCCATGGCAGGGGTTGGGTCAATCTCGGTGCGCATTTGGGCATACCCAGCAAGGGGCACTCCGCGATAACCCGCCAACACCGAGGACAGGTGGCCTGCGTAGCTAAGTCCCGCATCGTGGGCCGCTTTGCGGGCGGCAAAGGCTGCCTTGCGGGCTGCGTCTTTGCGGGCTTGCAGGGTCATAACAGCATCACCGCGGCAAGGCCAAGGAAGGCAAAGAAGCCGACGACATCGGTCACCGTCGTCACGAACGCGCCCGATGCCAGAGCGGGGTCAATGCCCATTTTCTCAAGCACCACGGGAATTGCCGTCCCCGCCAGGCCTGCAACAACCATGTTAATCACCATAGCCAGCGCGATCACTACACCCAACATCGGTTGACCAAACCAGATCCAGCCAACGATCCCCATGACGACGGCGAAAATCACGCCGTTGACCAAGCCCACAAGCACTTCTCGTCGAATAACGCGCCAGACGTTTGCGCCTGTAAGGTCTTTGGTCGCAATGGATCGTACGGCAACCGTCAGCGACTGCGTGCCAGCGTTGCCGCCCATGGAGGCGACAATCGGCATTAACACGGCAAGCGCCACTAGGCTGGCGATCGTTTCCTCAAACATCGAGATAATCAGCGACGCCACGATCGCTGTTGCAAGGTTCACGGCCAGCCACGGGAAACGACGTTTGGTGGTCGCTATGACTTTGTCGGTGAGGCTGGATTCCCCATCGACACCCGCCAAACGCAAGATGTCTTCCTCGTGTTCTTCGTCCAAAACGATCATCGCGTCATCAATGGTGATGACACCGACCAAGCGATCATCTTCATCGACAACGGGCGCGGAAATCAGGTGATACTGGTTGAACGCATAAGCAACATCTTCCTCGTCTTGATCTACGCGGAACGTGCGGAATTTGTCTTCGGTCAACGCGGTCATTTTGATCTGACGAGGTGTGCCAAGAAGGCGCCCAAGGGTGACGTATCCTACTGGTTTCATCCGTGGATCAACTAGAATGACGTGGTAAAAATGCTCAGGCAGGTCGTCATTGGCACGCAGATAATCAATCGTTTCACCGACGGTCCAATGTGACGGCGCGCGCACGACTTCCATCTGCATCAAACGGCCGGCAGATTCCTCGGGATAGGCGAGCGCTTTTTCAACAACGAGGCGATCGCCCGCCTCTAGCGCGTCCAGCACCTGATCTTGTTGCGCCTGTTGCAGGTCTTCGACCAGATCAACAACGTCGTCAGATTCAAGGTCGCGCACGGCGTCGGCCAATTCGCTTGGCCCAAGGACATCAATAATCTCTTCACGCAGATCATCGCCAAGTTCGGACAGGATTTCCCCGTCCATCCCCCCTTCCCAAAGCGCCAGCAAAGACGCACGGTCTCGTTCGTCGATTTGTTCCAACAGGTCGGCGATGTCGGCCGCGTGTAGTGGGTCAAGCAACCCTTCCAATGCAACGGCATCCCGTGCGCCGACCGCGTCGACAACGGACGCGACAAGGCGCTTGGGAAGAGCCTCTTTTTCGTCTGTAATGGTGTTGATTTGATCGGCCATAGGACCCCCTGTTGCAGCGCAGCATATCCAGTTGCCAGCAACCCTCAAGAGGTATCCTTGATTTCGCGATTTACGACCATGGGGAGTGGGGCTAGGTTGATGGAATGAAAGACATTCTCCTTATTGGTCAGACTTTGCGCTTCACGGCGGATCCATTTACCGTTCCGCTGGAAGACGCCGCTAAAACCAGCGCTCGTGGGGCTGTTTTAGTGCGTGACGGCAAGATTGCCCAAACCGGTGAGGCCGTTGATTTGCAGCGCGAAAACCCACTGGCCAAGGTTATTGATCACGGCGACAACGTCATTACGGCCGGATTTATTGACGCGCACATGCACTTCCCACAGACAGCCATGATTGCCTCGTGGGGGTTGCGGCTGATTGATTGGTTGAACACTTATACTTTTCCAGAAGAAATGCGGTTTGCGGACCCGGATTATTGCGACAAGATCGCGGGCCGTTCTTTGGATCTTGCTCTGGCGCATGGCACGACGACACTCACCAGTTTTTGCACGATTCACCCTGCCAGTGTTGACGCGTTCTTGGGCGCGGCCGCAAAGCGGAACATGGCAGTGGTCGCAGGCAAGACTTGTATGGATCGAAATGCGCCGGATGGGCTGCAAGATACGGCACAAACTGCTTATGATGACAGCAAGGCGTTGCTGAACAAGTGGCATGGCAAAGGGCGAGCGACCTATGCTATCACGCCTCGATTTTCGCCGACCTCTACACCGGATCAGCTCGCAGCGCTTGGGGCGCTTTGGGGCGAACATCCCGACGCTATGATGCAAACGCATCTGTCTGAACAGCTGGACGAGATTGAATGGGTGCGTGGGTTGTTTCCAAATGCCCGCGACTACTTGGACACCTACGAAACATTCGGACTTCTGGGCGAGCGGGGCTTATACGGCCACGCGATCCACCTTGAAGATCGAGAGATTGACCGTCTGGCCGAAATGAACGCTGCCGTGGTCCACTGCCCCACGTCTAATACATTTATTGGGTCGGGGCTGTTTGACATGGCCGGCCTTAAATCGCGCGGTATCCGCACAGGACTGGCAACAGACACAGGCGGCGGATCGTCATTTTCCATGTTGCGGACAAT
The DNA here is from genome assembly GCF_018861045.1 of Octadecabacter sp. B2R22. Lineage (GTDB taxonomy): Bacteria > Pseudomonadota > Alphaproteobacteria > Rhodobacterales > Rhodobacteraceae > Octadecabacter. The sequence continues at coordinate 85,018 of NZ_JAHKQJ010000007.1, read as the reverse complement.
GGCGGCAGCCTATGAAATAGCCCAATTGCGCGGGACGGCACTACACCCGGCTCAACTCATGTGGCTCGCGAGCGAAGGATCTGCATCCGCCCTTCATATGTCCGGCGAAATCGGGTCGCTGAATGTCGGGGCAATGGCGGATATTGTCGTGCTCGATCTGTCATCAACCCCAGCCACCGCGCAACGCACGGCTGAGGCAGAAACGTTTTGGGAAGCACTGTTCCCCACCATCATGATGGGCGATGATCGTGCAATCGCGCAGGTCTATGTGGCAGGGCAGCCAGTCTAGCAGCCGCGCCCCATCATCAAGACCCACATGTTCCCGACACGCCCGATGCCGAACTCGCGCGCATCCCTAAGCAGGATGTTGCGACGATGCCCGCTGGAATTCATCCAAGTCGTGAACACCTCAGACTCAGTTTCTTGTCCCGACGCGATGTTCTCTGCCGCAGCACAGGCATATCCCGCCGCCCGCGCACGATCTGTGAACGATGATCCAGTCCGACCCGTGTGGGAAAAATAGTCGTTCGCAACCATATCGGTCGCATGGAACCGCGCGGCTTGTGACAAACGCGCATTTTCACGCACAGGGCCAAGCCCCGTATCTGCCCGCGCCGCATTCAGCAAAGACACCATATTGTCCGCCGGAATCTCGGACCCTACTTCGATGGGTGTCGGAAGCTGTGTGGGCTGACAGCCCGCAAGGGCAATGGCCGCGATAAAAACAAGGCTGCGCATCTTTGTCTCCTTAAGTCTGCAAATTCTGAACCATCTGGTTCTGGCGCACAACCGCGCTCTTCAAATCAAAGCTGACCACGCGGCCATCCGCCACAATACGCCGTCCTTCAACCAATAGATCACGCACTTTGGTTGGGCCGGCCAAGAGCAGTGCAGCAGGATCCCACGACCCCGCGCTCTCGACGCCGCTCACATCCCAGATCGCGATGTCTGCACGTTTCCCGACAGCGATTTGCCCGCAGTCATCACGGCCCAACACCTCTGCTCCGCCGCGCGTCGCAATCTCCAGTGCTTCGCGAGCTGACATGGCGTCGGCCCCTTGTGCGACCCGCTGCAACAGCATGGCTTGGCGGGCCTCTCCGATCAATGATCCAACGTCATTGGATGCGGATCCGTCCACGCCCAGACCGACCGGAACACCCGCATCCCGCATCGCGCGAACCGGTGCGATACCTGATCCAAGGCGGCAGTTGGAACACGGACAATGGGCGACTCCGGTTTTGGTTCGTGCAAATAAATCAATCTCTTGCCCGTCGAGCTTCACGCAGTGTGCGTGCCACACATCAGGCCCTGTCCAGCCGAGGTCTTCGGCGTATTGCCCCGGTCGGCAACCGAACTTTTCAAGGCTGTATGCGATGTCTTCGTCGTTTTCAGCCAAATGGGTGTGCAGCATCACGCCCTTGTCCCGCGCAAGGACCGCCGCATCGCGCATCAGATCGCGACTAACCGAGAACGGCGAACACGGTGCGACGCCAACGCGGACCATCGCGCCTTCGGACGCATCGTGGTGGGCATCGATCACACGAATGCAATCTTCAAGAATGGCGGCTTCTTTTTCGACCAGCGAGTCAGGCGGAAGTCCGCCATCGCTTTCACCGATGCTCATTGCGCCACGGGTCGGATGAAACCGCAAGCCCACTTCGGACGCCGCTGCAATCGTGTCGTCCAGCCGCGACCCGTTGGGATAAAGGTAAAGGTGATCGGACGTCATCGTGCAGCCCGACAACGCCAATTCAGCCAGCCCGACTTGGGCCGAGATGAACATCTCTTCGGGGCCAAATCGCGCCCAAATCGGATAGAGCGTTTGCAACCAGCCAAACAGCAGTGCGTCCTGCCCCCCCGGCACGGCGCGGGTCAATGTTTGGTAAAGGTGGTGGTGCGTATTGACCAACCCCGGCGTCACGACACAGCCAGCGGCGTTGATGACATCGGCGGTTCCGGCCTCAAGACCAACCCCGATTTCAGTGATCACGCCGTTTGAGATTAGAACATCGGCGCCCGTCAGCTCGCGGCGCGTGTCGTCCATTGTCAGGATTGTCGAAGCACCCCTAATCAAAACATCAGGCATAAGCCCCCCTTTCGATCCCGTTCGGCAAGGATGCTGTCGCCAGAACGGGTAAGGACGCGACGGTTTGAATTAACGAGAAATCAAGGCAGTTTTCAAGTCATCGATGCCTTTGACAGTATCTCAAGCGCGCGGGCGTGGATGTCCGCGTTTGCGGCGGCCAAGACCTGCCCACCTTCATGGGCCGGACCACCCTGCCAGTCTGTCACGACCCCGCCTGCGGCTTGGATCACTGCAATGGGTGCTTGAATGTCGTAAGCGCTCAGGCTGGCCTCAACGACCAGATCAATCTGCCCCGCCGCGATCAGCGCGTAAGCATAGCAGTCCATCCCGTAGCGGGTCAGTTTGCACTGGGCGGCAACTGACCTGAACGCGGCGCCCTCAGCCTCACTGCCGACTTCCGGGAAAGTCGTCAAAATCGTCGCATCCGCCAGATCGGTTGTGGTTTTGGTGGCAAAAGAGGCTGTTCCTAAGGGGCCGACGACCTCGCCAATGCCAAAGCCACCCTCAAACCGTTCTCCGATGTAGGGTTGATCGATGATCCCGTAGATCGGGCCACTGGCATCACGCACCGAGATCAGAACACCCCATGTCGGTGTGCCGCTGATGAACCCACGAGTGCCATCAATCGGGTCCAGAACCCATTGCAGCCCGCTGGTCCCGTCTTTGGTCCCGTATTCTTCGCCCAAGATGCCGTCATCAGGCCGCAACCGCGCTAAAACATCCCGCATGGCAAGTTCAGCGGCGCGGTCGGCCTCGGTTACAGGGTCAAATCCGCCGGCTTCTTTGTTGTCAGACGCAATTCCCGTCCGAAACAGGGGCAAGATCACAGCGCGTGCAGCGTCAGCCAATGCGTGCGCGCAGGCGCGCAAAGCGGCCTGATCGTCCGTGTTCAACGTAATTTGTTTTAGGGTCATTGTGCCCCCCCTTTGGCTGCCTGTGTCCAGCGGTAGCGGGACTGGCAGTCAAAGGTCAAGAGGGTCGCTTAAGCGGCTTCGCTTAGGACACGTGCCAGATCGAACAACCGGCGACGCTGGTTTTCGGGAATGGCATAGTATGAGCGCAGCAAATCCAGCGCTTCTTTGTCGGACAGAACATCGCTTGGCATGTCTGATCCGTCTGCTTCGATCAACGCGGCATCTAGACCTTCAAAGAAGAAAGAGACGTCAACACTCAGAGCATGAGCGATATCCCAAAGACGGGACGCACTTACACGGTTCATACCGGTTTCGTACTTCTGAATCTGCTGGAATTTGATTCCAACTTGGTCGGCCAACTGCTGCTGAGTTGTACCACTTACCCAACGGCGATGGCGAATACGCTTGCCAACATGGACGTCAACTGGGTGCTTCATAACTTGGTTCCTGTTTTTTCGGCCTGCCTGGTGCAACGATTTTGTCGTACCTTGCAGACTAATAGGGTGACAGATTTCTCTGCTGATGAGCCTTTACACGACGCCAAGCACAGAACACGCAAGGGTTGCACGCCCACCCCTATCCTTTAGGACAGGTTTTGCATCTGCTACCCTGTCGAAAAGGACAGTCTTCCGTTTCTTTGGCTTAAAAACAAACACCTGATGAACCCGTCCCAATACAGTATCCCGCCGACTCAAAAGGGTTTAATTCCATGAAAGATCACATGCGCGCCTATCAAGTTATCAAGTCAGGGGCCGAGCCCGAAACCGTCAACGCCCCCATTCCAACTCCCGCACAAGGCGAAGTCTTACTCAAAATCGAAGCCTGCGGACTTAACTTTGCTGACCTTTTGATGGCCAAAGGCACTTATCAAGACACACCAAACGCACCTTTTACATTGGGAATGGAAGTCTGCGGCACGGTCTTGGCACAAGGTCCGGGGGTAACAACCCCCGATGTAGGGGCGCGGGTCGCGGTGTTTGGCGGGCAAGGCGGGTTGGCGGAACAGGGCGTCTTCTCTGCTGATCTGTGCCAGCAAGTGCCGGACGGAATGAGCGCTGAACAAGCTGCTGGTTTTCAGGTCGCCTATGGAACCTCCCATTTGGCGCTAACACGTCGTGCCCAGTTGCAAGCCCATGAAACATTGTTGGTTCTAGGTGCCGCAGGCGGGGTTGGCCTGACGGCTGTTGAAGTTGGTAAGGCGCTTGGGGCAACCGTGATTGCCGTTGCGCGCGGTGAGGACAAATGCGCCATCGCCAAAGCCGCAGGGGCAGATCATGTTTTTGATGCAAGCGCCGACATCACAGCCGAGGTCAAAGCATTGGGCGGTGCCGATGTGGTTTATGATCCTGTTGGGGGTGATGCCTTTGCCGCTGCGATGCGGGCAACCAACCGCGAGGGACGCATTCTGACAATCGGATTTGCCAGCGGCGATGTCCCACCAATTCCCGCCAACCACCTTCTGGTGAAGAACATCAGCGTAATAGGCTTCTATTGGGGCGGTTATCTTAAATTTAATCCCGAAGCGCTCACAACCAGCATGGCAGAGCTGTTCACTATGTTCTCTCAAGGACGTCTCGCGCCCCATGTCAGCCACGTTCTACCGCTCGAACAAGCGAGTGACGCGCTGGAACTTTTACGCAGCCGCAAAAGCACCGGCAAAGTCGTCGTCACGCCCTAGGCGCGCAAACGTGCGTCCTCGACGGCCCATTCTGACATGTAAGAATGGCGGATCATGTCATAGAGAGCAGCCTGAACCGGATCGGCCTTGGACTGCATATAAAGGACGATCTGTGATTTCCCCGGATCTGGCAGGTTTGCCTCTGCTGGGATTGGCACCGTTTGGCGGGCATAGACCCCTTTGATGACAGCGTGCACGGCCAAGTCCGCACTCACGACCGCTTGGATCGCCGTGTCCGTATGGGAATCAACGATCATCTCCCATTCGAACTTTGCGTCGTCCATACGCTTCAAAACGCCTGCGCGGAAAATACAGTTGCTGCAAAACGCGACAGGTAGTGGGCGTTGCTTCCATGCGTTGCCCCCTTGGGACCCGACCCAGACCAGCGGCAAAGTGACGAGCGACTCGCCCCCAGGGCCAGGTTCAGCTTCGGTGGTGATAATCGCGTCGCATTCGCCTCGATCAAACATCTCCCGCAGGACGCGCGTCGGTTCCGACACCAAATGAATTTTCATCCGTGGAAAATCAGACGCAAAGCGACGCAGCACTGCAGGAATATAAGGGTCAATAATGTCGTGCGGCACACCGAGGGTGATCTCACCCTCGAAATCATCCGCCGTCAGCCGCTGTAAAGCTTCGTCGTTCAACGCCAACATCCGGCGCGCATAGCTAAGAAGCTGTTCCCCTTCGGGTGTGACGCCGATCTGGCGGGCAGAGCGGTCCAGAAGCGACGCCCCAAGGCTTTCTTCCAACCGTTTAAGCTGCATGGAAACCGCCGATTGCGTCAGGTGCAGAACGCCCGCGGCTTTCGTCACGCCGCCAGCATCTGCAACGGTCACAAAAGAGCGCAGCGCCGTCATGTCCAAATTTCTCGCCATATCAAATATCCTGATGCTTCATCTATCAATCATTCATTTCACTTATGCCATAGGATCGCGGATATATCAACTTACAACATATGAATAGCACAACACATCACGAAAGGACTTGTAATGACACATTCACTGAGCCGCGCAGATTGCCTGCCACGCACCACATCCCAATCCGCTCCCCGCACGACCCTAGGCACTTACATGGCCGTCTGGAAACAACGCCGCGAACTGGCCTCTATGGATGTTAACCGTCTGAAAGACCTTGGCATTTCCGCAGAAGCCGCCATAAAAGAGGCAGCACGCCCGTTTTGGGACCTGCCCCTTTGACCCCGAAAACGCGGCGCTGAGCAGTAATCCAGACAAATTCGCACGGATTTACTGCACCGCGCCGCTGGTTTCCCTTGAAAATCAGGGCGAACGTGCCAATATCCAATCCAAGGGAGTTCATAAGAGGCGTTGTGCCTCTTTTCGGGCCCGTATTTTAACGTTCACCCCTGGAGGGACTTCATGGCCGACTATAGAAACCCGCAGATGACAGCTGGAGCTGGCGTCCGCACCGCAGAAATCGACGCGGGCCTTCGCGCCCACATGAACAAGGTCTACGGACTTATGTCCGCGGCCATGGTTGTCACAGCAGCGATTGCCTACTTCATCGGCACAAACAACGCAGCGCTGGCAACAATCTACAACACACCGCTGTTCTATGCCGTGGTCTTTGGCCCGCTGGCCTTGGTTCTGGTGCTAAACTTCAGCTTCGCCCGCCTGTCTGTTGGCGCGCTGAACGGTATCTTCTGGGGCTACGCAGCCCTCACTGGCGCATCGCTCGCCGTGATCTTCGCCATGTTTAACTTGGGCGAAATTTTCTTGGCATTCGGCATCACGTCTGTTGCCTTCCTTGGCTTGTCGCTGACGGGCTACACCACAAAACGTGATCTTGGGCCAATGGGTGCCTTCTTGATTATGGGTGCATGGGGCCTTGTTGCTTTGTCGCTGGTGTCTTGGATCTTCGGCTTTAGCTTTAGCGGCATGTCGTTCTTCATCAACGTTGCAGCGCTGGTGATCTTTGCTGGCCTCACAGCCTACTACACGCAGAGCATCAAAAACGAATACCTGCAGGCCCGCCAGTACGGTGGTCCAGAAGCAGAGCAGTACCTTGAAAAAGCCGCCATCGTTGGCGCGTTGAGCCTCTACATCTCGTTCATCGCGATGTTCCGCTCTATCCTGTTCTTGCTGTCGTCCAACGACTAAAGACCAGCACTACCAAACGCAAAGGGCCGCCTCGGATCTAACATCCGGGGCGGCCTTTTTATGTCTTACGACGCTTTAGACGTCCCAAGATCTAACGGTGCGGTGGCGGTAACCTGCTTGATTGCAGCACTGTCCCGCCCCGCCCGTTTCTTTGATGCGATTGAGGCGCTAACGTCTTTACCACTGGCACAGGTGTCTGGGCTTGGGGGCGACATGGGGCGAAATTCTTGAACTTGATGAAGCGACTTTTCGGCGATGGGCCAGACGAACAGACCACTTTGGTTCGCTCCGAACTTGCGGCCGCCGACACTGCCAAAGTCGCTGGTCCATGGGCCCACATCGCGGCTTTGGACATCCCTTATATCAAGGCGCTCGGGTTTGACCGTGCCAGCGAAGACATGCTGGTTGTAACCAGTAACGGTCAAAGCGTGATCTGCGGCCAGACGGGCGACATCCTTTATCGAAATCGCGATGAAGATGGCTTCGACGCTGAGGCGCTTAAGGGGACCCGACTGGACCACCCTGCAAACGAACGCTTTGACATGGCTGGGCTGTTCGGTGGGGGCCTACGGACCCACCTCAAGGATGGCTGGAAGGTCGAACAATTGGACCACTACCGCGTCCTGACACCCGCCCTTGGATCGATCCATTTTCGCGGCCCGTCATGGGACGGGTATGACCACGACGATACGTTCTACTTGCTGGACCGCTCTGGCGACAGCTTGCAGGTTCTTGGCTTTTCATGGACGGGCCGCACCCTTGTCTGCGCGACATCGAAAACCCTGAACATCTGGGGCCGCCCTGCCCCCTTAACGCTTTAACAAACGAAAACGGGCCGCCGCAGAATTTAATCTGGGGCGGCCCGTAATTCCGACATAGAAAGGCGATCTTACTTGATCTTGCCTTCTTTGTATTCGACGTGCTTGCGGATGACTGGGTCGTATTTGTTAACGACCATTTTTTCAGTCATCGTACGTGCGTTCTTTTTGGTCACGTAGAAGTGGCCAGTGCCTGCAGTGGAGTTCAGGCGGATTTTAATCGTGGTTGGCTTCGCCATGGTGTGTCTCCGGCTTCGCGCGGCAAAATGCGACGCGTAAATTGAATCTGAACCCGCCTTTTAGGGGGTTTGCCCACCGAGTCAACAGCAATCGGCGCTAAACATCCTCCGAAGACGTCGCCCAGAGGTTTAAGCCTTTATCCCCCGCGAATTTATCGATCTCAGACAGCTCTTTTTCGGTGAAGTCCAGATTGGATACCGCACCCGCACAATCCACGATTTGGCTGGCCTTAGACGCCCCGATCAAGGCCGTGGTAATGCCCTCGTCGCGCAACACCCAAGCGATCGCCATCTGCGCAAGTGTTTGCCCGCGCGCCTCGGCGATATCATTGAGTCCTTTTAAGGATGCGATCATCTCGTCTGTAATTGCGCCCGCATCAAGTGAGCTGTCTTGCGTCGCGCGGCTGCCTTCGGGAATGCCGCCAAGGTATTTTTTCGTCAAAAGCCCTTGCGCCAGTGGGGTAAAGGCAATCGACCCCACCCCGAGTTCGTTCAGCGTGTCCTTAAGGCCATCACGTTCCACCCAACGGTTCAGCATGTTGTAGCTGGGCTGGTGGATCAAACAGGGCGTCCCAAGGTCCTTTAGGATCGCTGCGGCCTCACGGGTGCGTTCGGAGTTGTAGGACGAAATACCGACATACAAGGCACGGCCTGAACGCACGATGTGATCCAGCGCGCCCATGGTTTCTTCAAGCGGTGTATCGGGGTCAAAACGGTGCGAATAAAAGATATCGACATAATCAACGCCCATACGTTTCAAGGACTGATCACACGATGAGATCAGATACTTACGGCTGCCCATTTCGCCGTAAGGCCCATCCCACATGTGATAGCCCGCTTTGGAACTGATGATCAGCTCATCTCGGTAGCCCTTAAAATCTGTATTCAGGATTTCACCAAAGGCTTCTTCGGCGCTGCCTGCTGGTGGGCCGTAGTTATTGGCAAGGTCAAAATGCGTAATTCCGTGGTCAAACGCTGTTTGGCACATCTCGCGTTTGGTATCATGTGCTGTTGCCCCGCCGAAATTGTGCCAAAGGCCAAAGGAAACGGCGGGCAGCTTTAGCCCAGAGTTCCCACAGCGGCGGTAGGTCATTTTGGAATAGCGGTCAGCGGCGGGTGTATAGGTCATCATAAGGCTCCTTTGGCGGAGACCGTGGCAGAGCCACTTGAAACACGCAACACGTTCACATCTATCTGACGCGCCTTAAGTCCTGAGTGGCTGCGGATCTGGCTGCGCCAGACACGCTTTGCCACCCGTATTTTCGCCCCTACGGGCGAAAATACGCGGAGGATCTATAAGCCGGATTTTGTTCCCCGCTCGCCTCGAAAGACGAAACGGTTCGATGACCATTCATCTAAGGTGCCTGTTACCAGACACCCTCTAGCTGCCAACCCGGACCTGCTCGGATCAAGACGATCCTGCGAAGGTTGCCCTTCACGCGCGGCCCCTATTTGGCATTGCTCCCGGTAGGGCTTGCCATGCCAGCGATGTTGCCACCGCCGCGGTGGTCTCTTACTCCACCGTTTCACCCTTACCCCGCTTTACGGGGCGGTCTGTTCTCTGTGGCGCTCTCCGTCAGGTTACCCTGCCCGGGCGTTACCCGGTACCGTGCCTTGATGGAGTCCGGACTTTCCTCGAACGGGTTACCCCGCTCGCGGCCATCCGATCCTCCGCGTAAGACGTGTCCTAAGAAGTGAGGTTGAACTTAGCAATAGGGAACCGTGCAGCCAGATCGGCGGCGATTGCACAATCCCACCCGTCCAGCGGGCCGACATGCCCCTGACGGTGCCGCATCCGCAGCGCTGAGATCAGCACATCAAGTTCGGGGACGTCCCCGTAACCAATAGCAGACAGGTCCGTGCGAAAGGCGTCTTCACTCACGGTGGTCGGCGCATTGGGGGATGCCTTCACGGCCAGCCCTGCCCGCACCAAACGCGCCCAATCAAACCGCGCACCCGGATCGATTTTGCGGCCTGGCGCAAGGTCGGAATGGGCAATGACGCGCTCTGGGCGGATTGCCCAGCGCTCCATGATCTTTGACAGTAACGTTTCGACAGCGTCCATCAAAGGCGCGGAAAACGGCGAAAAACCATCATTGGACAACTCAATCCCGATTGAACGGGAATTGACGTCAGCAACATTACCCCACGACCCTGCCCCAGCATGCCACGCGCGTTGATCTTCATCGACCAAGGACACAAGCTCACCTTGCGGGGAAATCAGATAATGAGCGGAGACTTCGGCTTCTGGATTGCACAGCCAATCGCGTGCTTTGCGCCAGTCGGGCATCGCGGTGTAGTGCAAAACGATAATGTCGGGTGTCGCGCCGTCGCGACGCGGGCCGAAATTAGGCGAAAGGCCCAATCTTAGTTTCCAGTTGCGACCGAACGGAACGCCTGAGGGTCCCAGCCACATGCAAAGCCGTCGCCATCGGGGTCAATGCCCATACGGTCACGCTGTGGCCCGCCACTGGTCAAGAAATCGCGCTGTGCTTCGTCTGGTGTGCGGTACTTGGCGCAGTTGCGCTGGAACCGACTATCCCCAGACAGGCCAGAGCGATCAAAAACTTCTTCGCCACGGTTGTTGGGCGCTTGAAGGGCATAGAGCACGATGTTGGGTTCAACACGGCCATTGCGCACGGGCAAGGCTGTTGCTTCGATCAATTGATACGCGGCGGCTTGACGGGCACGACGCTCAGCGTCGCTTTCGATGCTTTCACGGCCAGACACGGCGCTGAAGTCTTGTTCGTCGGAAATATCAGGGTTGGACGCCAGCGCGCCCTGTTGCTGAACAGGGTCTTGCGTCGTTGTGGTCGTTGCGATCCCCGCGTCAGCAAGGTCGCTTGTGGTGACACCGTTCGTTGCTGGCGGCACAAACGTTCCAGTGGTCGCGCCTGTGGTTGGAACAGTATCCCCTCGCAACGCGGCCTCACGGCGGGCGCGCTCAAGTTCAAATTCGGCATAATCGCTAAAGCCAACGCCAGCGCCACTGTCAGGAACCTGTGGTGCACAGGCGGTAAGGACCAATAGGCTCGCACCAAGAATTGCAATCTTCTTCATATACTTATCCACGAAAATGGCCTTGTCTGACTGACTTCAATCTGTTGCTTTTAGGCGGTTTACCACCAACGGCTTGGTTTTGCTACAAATTGCGCAGCTTTCTCAAGTGCATAGGCAGTATTCAGCAACTCGCCTTCTTCCCATGGACGACCAATCAGCTGCAAACCAAGCGGCAAACCGTCTTTGTCGACGCCTGCAGGCACGGCCACACCAGGCAGCCCAGCAAGGTTCACAGTCACTGTGAACACGTCGTTGAGATACATTTGCACCGGATCCGCATCCTTCATCGCGCCCAATTCGAAAGCGGAGGATGGCGTTGCAGGTGTCAGGATGGCATCCACACCGTCAGCGAACACGTTTTCAAAGTCGCGCTTGATCAGCGCACGAACCTTACGGGCGCGGTTGTAGTACGCGTCATAGAAACCCGCACTCAGGACGTATGTCCCAATCATCACACGGTTTTGCACTTCGTGGCCAAACCCTTCGGCGCGGGTCTTTTCGTACATCTCGGTGATGCCATCGCCTGCGTCGAGCTTGGCGCGGTGGCCAAAACGCACCCCATCATAACGCGCAAGGTTTGACGACGCCTCAGCAGGCGCAATCACGTAATACGCAGGCAGCGCGTATTTGGTGTGTGGCAGTGTAATATCGCGGATTTCAGCGCCTGCGTCTTTCAACATTGCAGTGCCATCAGCCCAAAGCTTGCTGATCTCTTCGGGCATGCCATCCATGCGGTATTCTTTCGGAATACCAATGACTTTCCCACGAATATCACCCGTAAGGGCTGCTTCAAAATCCGGCACGGCGATATCAGCCGATGTGGAATCTTTCGGATCGTGACCAGACATCGCGCTCAGCATGATTGCGCTGTCACGCACGTCTTTGGTCATTGGGCCCGCTTGATCCAGTGAACTTGCGAACGCAACGATGCCCCAACGGGAAACACGTCCGTATGTTGGCTTGATGCCTGTGATCCCTGCAAAAGCGGCAGGTTGGCGGATAGATCCGCCAGTATCCGTGCCGGTCGCACCAAGACACAAGTCAGCCGCCACAGCAGACGCTGATCCACCCGATGACCCACCAGGTGTCAATTCAGCCGCGTCATTTCCGCGTTTCCACGGGTTCACGGCGTTGCCATAGACAGAGGTTTCGTTGGACGACCCCATCGCGAATTCATCCATGTTGAGTTTACCCAACATGACAGCACCCTGCCCGAACAACTGCGTTGTCACTGTCGATTCATATTCGGGCTTAAACCCTTCAAGAATACCGGACGCCGCCTGCGTTGCCACGCCTTTGGTGCAGAACAAGTCTTTGATACCCAATGGAATACCATTCAGGTCACCGCCGTCTTTGCGCGCATCGGCTGCCTTGGCTTGTTCCAATGCAACTTCCGGCGTCTTGTGGACGAATGCGTTCAATGTGCCAGCCTTGTCGATCTCGGACAGGCAGGCTTCGGTTAGCTCAACGGATGTCACTTCGCCTTTTTTCAGGGCATCGCGCGCTTCGGAGATTTTCAGTTTGCTCAGCTCGGACATTATTCAACCACCTTCGGAACAGCAAAGAACCCTTCACGGGCATCGGGTGCGTTTTTCAAAACGGCTTTCTGCTGATCGCCATCTGTCACCACATCGTCACGACGTTTCAGGCGCTGCGGCGTCACGGATGTCATCGGTTCGATACCGTCAACATCAACTTCGTTCAGCTGTTCGATAAATCCAAGAATCGCGCTGAATTCATCGGCCAAGGCTGGCAATTTGTCTTCTGGCACCTGAATGCGGGCAAGTTTTGCCACGCGGCGTGCGGTTTCCGTGTCGATGGACATGAAAGGTCTCCGGTTTGACTGTTAAGTTCGCTTTACCTGCGGCGCGGCGCGGCTTCAACCATTGTGGCGTCAGCGATCACGTTTTGCGGCAAAGAAACCCCTAAGCAACTCTTCTGAGGCGGTTGCGGACAGGCCGTCATAGATTTCAGGCACGTGGTGGCATTGCGTATGTGCAAAAACACGAGGCCCCTGCGCTACGCCACCAGACTTCGGGTCTGCGGCCCCGTAATACAGCCGTGCAATACGCGCATTCGAGATCGCTGCCGCACACATCGGGCACGGTTCAAGTGTCACATAAAGGTCGTGTCCGATTAGGCGTTCTTGGCCCAACGAAGCACAAGCAGCACGAATAGCGAGTATTTCTGCGTGGGCTGTCGGGTCGTTCAGTTCACGAGTGCGATTGCCAGCCGTCGCCATCACGTCGCCAGACGGGGAAACAACAACGGCGCCCACAGGCACTTCGCCGCGGGCGGCGGCGGACTTGGCCTCAATAAGGGCGGCGTCCATGTGGCTTTTGAAACTCATGCGCTTTGATGGGCTGATCTGGATGACTTTTGCAAGGGTCGGGTGATCCCCTTGGTTGAGAAGATTCTTCTTAAGGGCGCCGAGGATTTCAGCATGATTGGCCCCTATTCCAAGCAGTTTGGTGGCTGTGACGGTATTGCGGAAGCCTTGCGCGCCGAAGGGCTTGAGGTGCGGATAAACCGCCACTTCTTTGGTTGTGCGACGTCTGTGTCGGGGCGAAAGCCTGTTGCGTGAAGGCGGCCGAGTGCTTAGGCGGACATCATGACAGATGAAAAGAACAAGACACCCGCGGGTGATCGTATCGCAAAAGTTTTGGCGCGTGCTGGTATCGCCAGCCGCCGCGAAGCCGAAAAGATCATCGAAGCCGGACGTGTGACCGTGAATGGCAAGACCATTCTGACCCCTGCCCTGAATGTGACGGGGCGCGACCGCATTGTCGTGGATGGCAAAGAACTGGCCGAGCCCGAAGCCCCGCGCATTTGGATTTATCATAAGCCTGCTGGGTTGGTCACGACAGAACGCGATGAAAAGGGCCGCGACACAGTGTTTGATGCTTTGCCCAAGGACATGCCCCGCGTGATGTCTGTTGGCCGCTTGGATATCAATTCAGAAGGACTGCTGTTGCTGACCAACGACGGCGATCTCAAGCGCACGATGGAACTGCCCGCCACAGGCTGGTTGCGCCGGTATCGCGTTCGGATCAAAGGGTCCCTTTCAGAGGCCAAGTTGGACGAATTGCGCGCCGGAATCGAAGTCGATGGTGTGCGTTACGCTGGCGTCGAAGTGAAATTTGACCGCCAGCAAGGGGCAAATGCGTGGCTGACGATGGGGTTACGTGAGGGCAAGAACCGCGAGATTCGGCGCCTCATGGAAGCCCAAGGCGTGATCGTGAACCGCTTGCTGCGCATCTCTTACGGACCATTCCAGTTGGGCACGCTCAAACCGGGTGCCGTTGAAGAAGTAAAACAACGCATTGTACGCGATCAGATGGGATTGAGAGACGCTCCAAAGCCGTCAAGACCCGTGCCTAAGGGCAAACGCCCACCGCCAAAACGCGGCACCGCGGCCTCTGCCAAGCGCCACACTGGCGTTTCAAGAGGGGGCACAGGGGGGAAATCTGGCAACAGATGACCCTTGCCCAGATTTTGTGGCTGTGCATGGATAGGCGTGCTGATGAACGCAGCAAAGTTTGGGGGCACGTTTTTTGCCAGAGTTTCAGGACTATTCCGCGCACTATGCGCCGTGCGTAACAATGTCGTGGACTCGTAAGACGGACGTAATGCCCCTATCCTTGTTAAAGATCGCGAATACTGGAGGCTTTTGTGCCTAAGACAACCAAGACAATATCTTTCGCATTGCTCATTGTGCTCATGCTTGGCGTGGTCACGGGCTGGCTTGGAGGGCTTTGAGCATGGCCAAGAAGTTTGGTGGAAAATTTAGCCCTGACGGAACAACGCAAGACGGCATCCGCGAGGCGGTCGTTGATCAGCGCAAGGTTAATGCGGCTGGCGCCAAGGCGAATTTGCTATTTGTTCCAGGCGTTTTGCTGGCGTTCTTATCATTGAACGAAGGCGCGACAGGGCTTCTTATGGGGCTTGGTGGCGCGGCGTTGATGTCGCTTGCGGCTTGGCTCACGCGGGATGGTATGCGCGCGGCGGCGGCTTATGACCTACGCAAAGTGGCACGTAAACCCGCCATTCCGCGCAAAATCATCGGGTCCGTGCTGACGGGCCTTGGCGTTGCCCTTGCTTCGTTAATGAATGATCCCAGCATGTTAGCGGCAATTCTTTATGGGGTCGCGGCTGGCGGCCTTCACACAATGGCCTTTGGCATCGACCCTCTGCGCGACAAACGTATGGAAGGGATCGACACCTTCCAACAGGATCGCGTGGCAAAGGTCGTAGACGAAGCCGAGGCAAACCTAGCGTCGATGACAGACCACATCGGCAGCATTGGCGACCGCCACCTCGAAGCCCGCACAGCGCAGTTTCAAGCGACGGCCCGCAAAATGATCCGCACCGTCGAAGAAGATCCGCGTGATCTGACCGGCGCACGCAAATTTCTTGGCGTGTACTTGATGGGTGCGCGGGATGCGGCGGCAAAGTTCGCCGACCTCTACAAACGCCAACGCGATGAAACTGCACGCGCGGATTTTGAAAGCTTGCTCAGCGATCTTGAGCAAAACTTCGCCGCACGGACCGAAAAGCTGTTGCTCGATGACCGAAGCGACATGGATATTGAAATCAAAGTGCTGCGCGATCGACTGCAGCGAGAAGGCCTGTAAACGGGCCGTATTATAGGGGGACATTATGTCTGACACAGTCGCAAAAAACATGGAGGCCGCACAAGCGAGCCTTGGGCAATTGGAAAAAGTCACTGCCGTGATCTTGGCTGAACCAAAAAACGAACTGGTGCCACTGGCAGCTGCGGATAAACCGACAAGCGCCGAAATCACCAAACGCATGGCCGAGCTGGACATGGAAGACACCAATTCCATCATTTCCTTCGGTTCATCGGCCCAAGCCGAACTGCAGACGATTTCACAGTCCATGCTGCAAGGCGTGCGCAACAAGGACGTTGGCCCTGCTGGCGATTCCCTGCGCGAGATCGTCACAACGATCCGTGGCTTTAACGTTTCCGAACTGGACGTGCGCCGTAAACGCAGCTGGTGGGAAAAGCTTTTGGGTCGTATGGCCCCTGCTGCGAAATTTGCGGCGAAGTTTGAGACCGTTCAAGGCCAGATCGACAAGGTCACGGATGATCTTCTCAAGCATGAACACGTTCTTTTGAAAGACATCGAAAGCCTCGACGTTCTTTATGACAAAACACTGAACTTCTACGACGAGCTGGGTCTTTATATCACCGCTGGTGAAGCCAAGCTTGCTGAAATGGATGAAACTGTCATCCCAGCAAAAGAAGCCGAAGTCGCCGCCGCGCCAGAAGATCAAGGCGTGATGAAAGCGCAGGAACTCCGCGATCTGCGTGCCGCACGTGACGATCTGGAACGCCGCGTTCACGATCTGAAACTGACCCGTCAGGTGACAATGCAGTCCTTGCCGTCCATCCGTTTGGTTCAGGAAAACGACAAGTCCTTGGTGACAAAGATCAACTCTACGCTGATCAACACCGTGCCACTGTGGGAAACCCAACTGGCACAGGCCGTTACGATCCAGCGTTCTGCAGAAGCCGCTGTTGCGGTCCGTGAAGCCAACGACCTCACCAATGAGCTGTTGACTGCAAACGCTGAAAACCTGCGCTCAGCCAATAAGATGATCCGCACAGAGATGGAGCGTGGCGTCTTTGATATCGAAGCGATCAAACAGGCCAATGCGGACCTGATCGGCACCATCGAAGAGTCTTTGCAGATCGCCGACGAGGGAAAGCGCAAGCGTGCCGAAGCCGAAGCCGAGCTGCAAAACATGGAAGCGGAATTGAAAGAGACCCTTTCCGCAGCAAAGGCCCGTGGCACGGCATCCGGCCACAACATCGGTTCCGCCGCTGGCGAGGCCTAATCCTTGACGACAATGGCAAGCGGCATCAAAGCGATCAGCATGGGTTTGACGGCCCTGCTCACGCTTGCCGCTTGCGAACTTACCGATCCACTTCCCCCACCCGTTGTGCCGCCTGAACGGCCCAGCGCGCTGGTGCCGCCGGTCGAGCCGCCTGCCCCTGTGATCAGGCCGCAGCCATCGGATGCCAGCCACGCCCTTTCCGTCCATTACCAACGTGTTCAGAATGACCTTATTGCGCGTGGGCTGCTGCGCACGGATGGCGGTGGGCCCGACACGATGTTCACCGACACGGTTCTGGCACGAAACTTCGTTCGCATTGCGCTGTTTGATGAATATGCAACAACGCCTACTGGCCTACGTGCGCAACCTACCATCAGCCGGCTGCGTCGCTGGGAACAACCGGTCCGCTTTACGGTGCAATACGGCCCCACAGTGCCGGACGACCAGCGGATCGAAGACAGCCAAAACATTCGCAACTATGTGTCCCGCCTGGAACGTGTTTCTGGCCACTCCATGAGCATGGACGACACGGACCCCAATTTCCATGTTCTGGTCTTGAACGAAGATGATCGACTTGGATTTGAAGACCAGTTGCGGGCCCTCGTGCCAGGCATCAACGAAACCAGTGTGCGGGCCTTTTTGGACGTGCCTCGCGATACGCTTTGTCTGGTTTTGGCATTCAGCGTGAATGACAGTCCCGAATATTCGCAAGCCGTCGCAATGGTCCGCGGAGAGCACCCTGATTTGATGCGCCTTGCCTGTATCCACGAAGAACTGGCGCAGGGTCTTGGACTGGCCAACGACAGCCCGCGTGCGCGCCCCAGTATCTTTAACGACGACGAAGAATTCGGGTTGCTGACAACCCACGATGAACTCCTTCTGAAGATGCTATATGATGACCGTTTCGAGACAGGAATGGCCGCCGCGGAAGCAGCCCCAATCGCACGGGTTATTGCGCGTGAGTTGATGGATACTGGTCCAAGTTGATCGAAAGGATATAGATATGTTGAATAAGTGGAAAACCCTCGCTGTGGCAGTTGCCTTTGCTGTCCCAATGGCAGCGCATGCGGACAATTGCGACCAGCCGAACCTAACCGGTTTTGACAGCGTTTACTGCTTCTCAAAGATCTACATTGGCGAAGACACCCGTATGGGCGACAACTACCGCACCATGCGCAGCCTGCTGAGCAGCGGTGAATTCGGAACGTTGCGACAAGCACAACGCAACTGGTTGGACTACCGCGACCGGACCTGCATGGTTGGCCCAACAACTGTGAACGTAGATTGCGCCTTGAACGTCACCCGTGCGCGCGCCGATTTTCTACAGGCGCGGATTACTGAATGCCGCTCGGTGGGCTGTGCAACCAGCCGCCTAAGCGAATACTGATCTAACATAAGGAGTCCTCACATGGGCATTCTCGATTTTCTCACTGGCGAATTTATTGACGTCATTCATTGGACAGACGACACGCGCGACACCATGGTTTGGCGTTTTGAACGCGAAGACCATGAGATCAAATATGGCGCCAAGCTGACCGTCCGCGAAGGTCAGGCCGCTGTGTTCGTCCATGAGGGCCAATTGGCGGATGTGTTTACGCCTGGGCTGTACATGCTTGAAACCAACAACATGCCGATCATGACGACCCTGAACCACTGGGATCACGGTTTCAAATCTCCGTTCAAATCCGAGATTTACTACGTCAACACGACGCGGTTTAACGATCTGAAATGGGGCACTAAAAACCCGATCATGCTGCGCGATCCTGAATTCGGTCCAACCCGTATTCGCGCCTTTGGGACCTATTCCGTCAAAGTGACGGACCCTGCCAAATTCCTGACCGAGATCGTCGGCACAGACGGCGAATTCACAATGGATGAGATCAGCTATCAGGTGCGCAATATCATCGTGCAGGCCTTTACCCGCACGATCGCGGCATCCGGGATCCCTGTTCTGGATATGGCCGCGAACACCGCCGATCTGGGTAAGCTGATCGCGGGTGCGATTGCCGACACGATTGCGCAATACGGTATCTCGATCCCTGAACTTTACATCGAAAACATCAGCCTCCCGCCTGCCGTGGAAAAGGCGCTGGACACACGCACGTCCCGTGGTTTGACGGGCGATCTGGACGCACACATGAAATACGCTGCCGCCGAAGCGCTGCGCGCTGGCGGCGAGGCTTCAGGTGCGATGGGGGCCGGTATGGGCGCTGGCATGGGCATGGCAATGGCACAACAGATGGCGAACCCGTGGGCGAATGCTGCGGCACCGCAGGCGGTCCCTGCTGCTGTTGCACCGCCCCCACCGCCTGTTGAACACATTTGGCACATTGCCAACGCAGGCAAGACAACGGGTCCGTTCTCCAAGGCTGACCTTGGAAAGATGGCCGCCGATGGGTCCCTCACCCGTGAAACGCACGTCTGGACTGCTGGGCAAGACGGTTGGAAAACCGCCGATGAGGTCGCGGAACTTGCGCAACTGTTCACGGTAATGCCACCTCCGGCACCGGGCGCTTAAATTCGAAAGGCGGCAATTCAAGTTTATTGCCGCCTTCAATCGCCCGAACAGCTTCGGGTTTTGCGGCACATGCCGACCATCACATTCAGCTATGAAACGTTTTGATGTCTGAGACATACCTAGAAGACAAACCGACACCGGCCGATGAGCACCGTTTCCCTTGTGATCAGTGTGGGGCTGATTTGCGTTTTGACCCCGGTCAAGATCAGCTGATCTGCGACCACTGCGGAAATACGCATCCGATTTCGCAGGGCCCTTGGCGTGGCGGGTCTTTGGCCGAGCTGGATTTCCGCGCGGCCGTTTCTGGCGATATGCCGGAAGCCGAGATCGAGGAAACCCGCGTTGTTTCCTGCCCCAATTGCGGGGCGCAAACTGAATACGACGAAACGGTTCACAGCGCCGAATGCCCGTTTTGCGCAACCCCTGTCGTCACAGATACCGGCCTGCATCGTCACATCAAACCAAAGGGGCTTTTGCCGTTTGCGTTGGATGAACGGGCGGCGCGTGGCACAATGTCTGACTGGCTCGGCTCGCTTTGGTTCGCGCCAAACGGGTTGAAAGACTACGCACGAAAAGGGCGGTCTTTGTCTGGTATTTACGTGCCTTACTGGACCTTCGATGCCGACACCAAAAGCGCATATACCGGACAGCGCGGGACCCATTACTACGAAACCAAAACCGTCACCCGCGATGGCAAACGCCAACAAGTACGCGTCCGCAAAACCAAATGGCGCGGCGTTTCTGGCCGTGTGGCGCGGTTCTTTGATGATGTTTTGGTGCTGGGGTCACGCAGTCTTCCGAAACGTTACACCGACGCGTTGGAGCCTTGGGACCTGTCAGCGATGGAACCTTACCAGCCGGAATACCTCGCTGGGTTTCGCGCCGAAGGGTATCAAGTGGAACTTGAGGATGCTTTTAAAGAAGCACGCGACGTCATGGATCGCGTGATCCACCGTGATGTGAAATTCGACATTGGGGGGGACGCCCAACGGGTCGGAACCGTGGACACAAAGATCGGGACGCTGACGTTCAAACACGTTCTGCTGCCCGTCTGGATGGCCGCCTATAAGTATCGCGGCAAAACCTACCGCTTTGTCGTGAACGGGCGGACTGGCCGCGTTCAGGGCGAACGCCCCTATTCTGCAATCAAGATCGCAATCGCGGTGGTCTTGGGATTGATCCTTGCGGGTTGCGTCGGATTTGTTATCGCTAACAGTCAGTGATAATACGTCGCAAACTTCGGGGAGATAAGAAATGATTCTGACATGTGGTGAAGCACTCATTGATATGTTGCCGCGTAAAAGCACCGAAGGGGAAGATTGTTTCACCCCCTATCCCGGTGGTGCCGGGTTCAACACGGCCATTGGCCTAGGGCGGCTGGGCGTTGATGTGCAGTTTTTCTGTGGAATGTCGTCCGACTTCCTCGGCGATATCTTACGCAACGCCTTGGACGCGAGCGGTGTTGATCACACGCCAAGCCCTCGCATGGTCGCGCCTTGCACGGTTGCCTTTGTTAAACTGGTCGACGGTCAGGCAACATACGCGTTCTATGATGAAAACTCTGCCATGCGCACCCTCACTGCGGCCCCCGAGATCGAGGCAAACGCCCTGCTTTTTGGCGGCATCTCACTCGTGGGCAACGGTTGCGGAGAAGTTTATGAAGCGATGATGCTGCGCGAAGCACCGCGCCGCGTTACCATGATCGACCCTAACATCCGCCCGTCCTTCATTAAGGATGTGGTCGCCTATCGCGCTCGGATCGACCGCATGATGGCAACGGCCGACGTGATCAAACTCAGCGACGAAGACCTACATTGGCTCGAAGGCGAAGGTGATTTGGCGGAACTTGCACGCGGTCTGATCACCAAGGGTGCCAAATTCGTATGCATCACCGAAGGTGCAAATGGCGTGACCGGTTACACTGCTGAGCACGAAGTCTACGTGCCATCAGAGCGCTCTGTCGTAGTCGACACCGTTGGCGCTGGCGACACATTCAACGCAGGTACTTTGGCTGGCTTGGACCGCCTTGGTTGCCTGACGAAAGAACGGATTGCCCATCTCACCAAAGAGGAAATCCAAGAAGCCCTGCATCTGGGTGTTCGCGCTGCGGCAGTCACTGTGTCCCGTGCTGGTGCGAACCCGCCAACGGCAGCGGAACTCGGTCTCTAAATGCGGGCCCTAGTTCAACGCGTAAAATCAGCACAAGTGCATGTAGATGACGCGTTGATTGGCGAATGTGCGGCAGGTGTTTTGGTGTTGGTCTGCGCCATGCAAGGCGACACTGATGATCTGCCGGCCAAACTAGCGGCAAAGATTTCCAAACTGCGCATATTTAAGGATGACGACGGGCGCATGAACCGATCCCTTGCCGATATTGGCGGGCAAGCCTTGGTTGTCAGCCAGTTCACATTGGCGGCGGACACCTCACGCGGCAATCGACCGGGGTTTTCTGCCGCGGCATCGCCTGAAGACGGCAATCGGCTTTATGAAGCCTTTGCAGCTGAAATGGGCGCTTTGGTTCCAACGCAAACCGGCCAGTTTGGCGCGGATATGGCGGTGTCCTTGGTCAATGATGGGCCTGTCACGATCTGGATGGACACCGACGCCTGAACCATCAGGCTAAAGCGCTTTGCCAAACAAATGCAGGCGGTGCATTCGGCTGCTGCCCGCCTTTTCCGCCTGAGCAAGCGACATAGGGTTCACGTCAGCAATCCACGTGTTACCGATAGACATATAGCCCGCGTCACGCGCGTTCTTTAGGACATGATGTAGGATCACAGGGTTCACGCCCCGCCCTTGCAGATGCGGCATGATCCCCGCAAATATCAAAACAGCACGTTTATTTGCCATCCTTTGGCGGATAAAGTGCCAAGGTGTCGTGATCCCGATCCGCGACCGAATACGACGCAAGAACGGGTTCATGTCCGGCACACAGATCACGCAACCCGCGGGTTCACCTTTGTAATGAAGCACCGCAGAGATGCGTCTATCCATCACCCACTTCATATCCTTTGCCTGAAAATGAAACTCTTGTGCACTGACGGGAACGAACATCGGGTTCTCGGCGAAGGACGCGTTCAGGATCAAACGCGCCTCTTCAAGTCGTTGGCCAATCGTGCCCTGCGTGATAGGTGCAAAAACAAAGTCTGGATCATCAAGGATCGCCTGATGTTTCGGACCAAGGGCCATTTCGGAAGCGGATTGCAGGTCTTTGGTTTCCATCGTGGCCATCGGAAACGTCGCGTCATAGCCGTTCTCGCTCAATAGGCGGGCGATATGGGGCGGTGACCATGTTTGATCCAAGTAAGGAGCATGTTCAAACCCCTCTGTGACAACACCAATTTGCTGCATCGCCGTGAGATTGAAATTTCCCGCAATCTCGGTCAGACCCCGCGCACGGCACCAGTTTTCAGCGGCCCCTAGCAGCGCGTTGGCGGCTTCGGCATCATCTGCACAGTCGAAGTATCCAAAGTAGCCCCGTTCAACACCATGGATGCGGTTCGAAGCGCCATGAACATGCGCCGTAATCCGACCAACTGCGCGGCCTCCGCGATGGGCCGTAAAATAGGTTAACGCGCCTTCACCAGCGCCGCTCACCAACGGGTTTGCTTGTGATAAGAACCGTTTCAAATCCCCCTTTAGGGGCGAAACATAGGGGCTATCTGCTCCGTAAGCATTGAACGGAGCATCAAAGAAAGCGTCGAAGTCTTCGGTGCGAACCTCGATGTCCATACAGTGCAATACCCTTATCTATTGTCGTAAACGAGCATCCGACCGCTAGACGCCCAACCACGCGGGCAAATCCGCGATTGAACGCAGGACCACATCCGCATGTGGAGCGAGCTCTGCATGCTCTGCAACGCCAGTCAAAACAGCGACCGTTGTCATCCCCGCAGACCGGCCTGCGTGCAGGTCATGGGTGCTGTCACCGACCATGACACAAACATCCGGCGAAAGCCCTGTCGCCTCGCAGAATGCATGCAATTGACCCGCCGCAGGTTTGCCACCGAAGCCGGAATCAAACCCCGCGATAAAATCAAAGAACGGCGTCGCACCAGCGACATCCAGATGCGCCCTTGCAGGTTCTTCAGCGTCGTTCGTGGCCACGCCAAGTTTCAGTCCCGCGTTTTTCAGGCGCTCAAGGAAAGGCACCAAAGGAGCGGCCTCAACCTGCGGCACATCCAT
This sequence comes from Octadecabacter sp. B2R22, assembly GCF_018861045.1. Lineage (GTDB taxonomy): Bacteria > Pseudomonadota > Alphaproteobacteria > Rhodobacterales > Rhodobacteraceae > Octadecabacter. The sequence goes on along the minus strand of NZ_JAHKQJ010000007.1, from coordinate 61,538 downwards.
CGTTGCCGCATTAAACCGTGCAATGATCGAGCCCGTTTCACTGTCCGGCAGGTAGGGCAGCGCGGCCAGAGCCACGTCTTTAATGGTGCCCGCAATCACAATACTTTGCGGCTCGAAAAGCCCGGCATCCAGGCTATAGCCCAGCGCCTTTGCAAGCGGTTCTAGCATATCAGGCGCATTGGCCGTCTCGGCGGCCAGCATTCCCCGCGCCCAAGCCCCCCATGTCGCGTTGAAATCAAACAAGGTGCCATCCTTGTCAAAAACCATCCCTTTTATCACCTGCTGGGTCATGTCCAATGCACCGCTTCTGCTCCCGGTAGCGCATAACGCGCCGTTAAGGGTTCTTCGTACTTAAGGCGGTGAGCATCACAAAACTCAACAACCCACGCATCATCCATCGTGAGGAAATCGAGCACCGAAGCCAGAAAAGCGGGGTTTTCCGCCTGTGCTCTCAGATCATCGGCGTTTGCCCCCGAAGCCCCTAAAAACACAGGAAAAAGTTCATCGCTCTGGCCAAGCCATGACAGTGCCAAAATAGCTATTTGTTCAGCGCGTTCGGGGGGCATCACATTCATTACTTTCGCGGAAAGGGTTTCTTAACCATTTAATAGGCAAACTTAGTGAACAGTAGATTGATGCAAAGCGTGAAAGGTTTCAAGAATGCCTGGGGACATACTGATTATAGACTGCGTCGCCACCAACCGGATCATCTTGAAGGTCAAGCTGCTTGCGGCGCAATATCGCGTTCGCCCTTGTTCAAATGTGGCCGAGGCCAAGGCCGCAATCACGGCGTCTCTTCCGGATCTTATCTTAATCGACGTCGGCACGGACACTGCGGCGGTCATGGCGTTTTGCCAGTCCCTGAAAGCACACGAAGACACAAGTTTGATTCCAATTATTGCAACGGGAGGGTTTTCTTCCCCTCAAGACCGTGTCGCCGCACTGGAAGCCGGGGCGGATGACGTTCTTACAAAACCCTTTGATGATCATATCCTTCAGGCCCGCATCAGAAGCATGTTGCGCGCCCGTGACGCCCGCCAAGAACTCCGCATGCGAGAAGGAACGCGCACAGCCCTCGGATTTGCCGAGGCTTGCCGCGACTTCACCGCTCCATCGCGCGTGGTCATCGCCTCTATTGGAGGCAAAACCGAAGGCGGCGCGCTGAAGCTTGATAACTGCCACGTTTCTGGCAACGCCATTGAGCAGTTGACCACAGGCACCGAAAGAAATGCGCCAGCGGATCTATATATTGTGGATTTCCGTTCAGGACTGCTCGACGATGCAGTCTTGTTTCGCCTGCTGTCTGAATTGCGCAGTCGGTCCAGCACCCGCCATTCCAGCATCCTAGCTCTGCTGCCCGCAAATTCCCGTCAAGCCGCGGCTATGGCACTTGATCTGGGGGCCAATGATATCGTCACATCTCCGGTCGCGGATGATGAAATCCGGCACCGGTGTCGCGTTCTTCTGCAAGCCAAACATGAAGCCGCCGCTTTGCGCCGCACCGTTGCATCGGGGCTTGAGGCTGCGATTACAGATCCTTTGACGGGTTTGTTTAACCGCCGTTATGCCCTGCCCCATCTGGCAAGGCTCTCTGAGCAAAGCCGTAAGACAGGCCGTCAATTCGCGATCATGGCGCTCGATCTGGATCATTTCAAAGGGATCAACGACACGTATGGCCACAAGGCAGGTGACGAAGTGCTGCGGCAGGTTGCATTGCGGTTGCAAGGGAACCTGCGGGCGGTTGATCTTTTAGCGCGTATTGGCGGTGAGGAATTCTTGGTCGCGATCCCAAATAGCGACGTCGTGCACGCGCGCACAGCGGCAGAACGGCTCTGTAAACTCATCGGCGACACCCCGTTTTTCGTAGGCGAAGACGGGACCGAACTGTGCGTTACGATGTCTGTTGGCGTAAGTCTGAACGGCGGCCCGCAGGCCGACGGCGAAGAAGCCGATCTCGAAGAATTGGTGAACTCTGCCGATGTTGCGCTGTATGCGGCGAAAACCGGCGGGCGTAACAAAGTCAGCTTGTCGGCTGCTTGATCAATTCTTGCGGGGGGCGCGGCGATCTTCGCGCGGAGGCGGTGCTTGACGGGATTGTCTTTCAAGACGATCCGCAAAGGCGGCCCTCTCCTGAGATGACATATTGGAGATTTCGGCACTCACCACATCCAGCACCGCATCTTGCCCAACTTGCAACCGGTGGCGTTGTCGCTCGAGTATCTCCAGGAATTTCTCACTGTCGAAGGTCTCGGCACGGATGGTTGCCACAAGCGCCTGCATGTCAGCCTCCATCTCAGAGCGATCTCGACGTTGAAAAACATCACTCTCGCGCAGGGCCGTGCGAACCGCAGTGCGGTTGTCGTCATCCATCGCGCGTGTCAGCGGGCCTGCCGTCAAATCAAAGCGTTGCGAAGAACCAGGAGGGCCACCGTTAAGAACAACGCCTGCAACAACGCCAAGAACCACAAGGTTCAGCGCCAGTGAAGACACCAGCAAGACGCGCCGCCACCGTTTTGTTTTTCCTTGCTCATTCGCCATTCTTAACCCTCCAACGCCGCAAATAAATCGCTCTCAAGAAGCGGCACCTCAATGGTGTCTCCCCATAGTTCTGTCGAAAAATCCGTAAGGGCTGCGGGCTGAACCGCCCCGATCCAAACGCCAGCCACGGTCGCCGCAGCAAGGCCCGAAAACGTCGGCCAGCCGCCAATGACGTCCAAAAGCATCGCGCCAAATCCAGGTTTGGACCGTTGCGGCGCTGTCGCGTCATCGGCCAAGACCATATCTGCATCCAGCATAATCCGGTTCATCAGATCCTCTGACGGCACTGGATCAGCAACACGCATTTGCGCGAAGGCCTCATTCAGCATTTTTTCGTCAATGTCAGTGGTCATCTTCATACCCCAATTCTGCTTTGCGTCCCGCCAACCTGGCGATCAAGGAACGCTTTCCCCGTGCTATCAGACTTTCGACTGTGCGCACATTGGTCTTCATAATCTCTGCAATCTCCGGATTGCTTCGGTCTTCTAAGTGGCGCAGCGTGACCGCTTCTGCCTGTCGTTCTGGCAGGTCACACAGCGCTGAACGCAAGGCCTGCGCGCGGGCTTTATCCTGCAGTGTTTCTGCCACGGAGGGCGCTGTGTCGGCGGGTTCTTCGATACTGTCGATGTCCACACCACGACCGGACTTTCGCAATCGGTCCGTGCACAGGTTCGCCACAACTCGGTACAGCCACGTCGTCACTTTGGCCCGTTCCGGGTCCCAATCTGGCGCGATCTTCCACAGGCGCAACATCGCTTCTTGCGCGACATCTTCGGCTTCTGCCCGGTTGCCCAGCATTCGGTAGGCTTGCCCCATGACACGCGGGGTCAACCGCTGGGTCAATTCCAGCGCAGCACTGCGGTCGCCGCCAGAAAAGGCCGCAAGTAAATCCGCGTCTGTTAAGGTCTTCGCCGAGTCTGTCATAGAACGTAGTGCTATCCATGTCGTTGGGCCGTCACAAGGTTAGATAGGGTGGCACGGCGGGTCGTCCGCCGTGCCACAGGTCTCTCTTAGTTGTCGCCGCGCTGGCCACGTTCGCCACGCTCACCGCGTTCAGCCATACGTGATTTCGCTGCCTCGAATTCTTCCGCGCTGACAGTGCCGTCTTCGTTGGCATCTACGCGGTCGAACATACGTTCAAGGTTTGGCCCACGACGGCCTTGGCCCTCTTGGCGGTCTTCCATCTGGGCTGTGATTTCGTCAGCCTGCAAAAGCCCGTCACCATTTGTGTCGGCATTCTCAATGCGTTCGGCAAGGCGCTCTTGGGCACGTTCGGCGCGCTGAGTGTCACGTTGGGCGGTCATTTCCTCAGCGGACAAGCCACCGTCGCCATTTGTATCCGCAGCAGCAAAGCGTTCAGCCGCAAGTGTCTGCATTGCTGTTTCGATTTCTTCGAGCGTTACGCCGCCGTCTGCATTAACGTCGAGCTGTTCGAATGTTGGCATTTCCATACGCTGGCCACGGTCGTTGTCACGTGCATCTGCGGTTGCTGCTACTGTCGCGCCTGCTGCGATTGCTGCCACAAGAATAAAGGTCTTCATTTTTTAGTTCCAATCTTTGGTTTGTATAGAGCGACGTCTTGGCCGCTGATGTAAGTGAAACGGGTCAGCTCAGAGTTTCCGTCGCTTTTACGCAAAAAAATTGTGCAGCCTGTGAACCGCGACACTATCGCCCATAGTCTCTGGCGTTAGAAACAGGCCACAAAGAAGCAGATTTTGTTTTATGAGGTGACCAGATGTCCCAAGACGTCGCACAGACTGCCGAACGCCCGACCAAGCCCGCAATCTTGCGTGGGTTGCGTCGGCGCTGCCCGAATTGCGGCGAAGGGAATATTTTTGACGGGTATTTGAAGGTCGTAGATCACTGCCCTGTCTGCAACGAAGATTTGTCCCATAACCGAGCAGATGATGGCCCTGCCTACCTGACTATTCTTGTCGTCGGCCATGTTCTGGCGATCTTGATGCACCTCGGGTTCTCTCAGTTCCGACCTGATCCGCTGTTATTTGCTTCTGTGTTGACGGTGATCTGTGTTGGGTTGTCGCTCTTTCTATTGCCGCGCTTTAAGGGCATGATCGTCGCAATCCAATGGTCCCGCAGAATGCATGGGTTTGGCGGCACCACATAAGCCGAGAAAGCAAACTATTTGATGAGCGATCAAATCGACAAAACAGCGGTGCGCGATGCGGCAACCGTTATTGTGCTGCGTGATCGTGAGACAAAACCGCGTGTTTTGATGGGGCAACGTGGGGCATCTGCGGCCTTTATGCCCAACAAATATGTCTTTCCGGGCGGCGCGGTTGATACCGTAGACGGCGCGATAGACCTCTCGTTGCCAGCCACCACGCAGGCCAATCTAAGCGAAGACAGCACACGACCTGCGACAGCCCTTGCCGCCGCCGCGATACGGGAATTGTGGGAAGAAACGGGGCAGATATTGGGTCGAGCCGCCAATTGGCCAGACCCGCCCAAAGGCTGGCGTGGGTTTGCAGCATCAGGCCATTTGCCTGACGCATCTGCGCTTGATTTCGTCTTTCGAGCGGTCACGCCACAGGGCCGCCCCCGTCGTTTCGATGCTCGGTTCTTTGCGGTTGATGCGTCCCGTCTGGCCAGTGATCCCGATGATTTCACCCATGCAGAAGATGAATTGAGCCATCTGCACTGGGTTCCTTTGGATGAAGCCCGCGCCCTCGACCTGCCGTTCATCACGGAAGTTGTCTTGGCTGAAATTTCGGCATCTTTGCGGCGCGGTCCGGCGCCCAGTGTGCCGTTCTTTCGCAACGATGATGAGGCGCATTTGGTGACGCGGCTCGGCGGACGTAGCCCGCTGGACGTCTAGGTCACTAGGATCAACGCCAGAACCGATAGCATCAACAAGGCACCGCCCCAAAGTTCTCTCGCTGTGATCTTTTCTTTGAAAAAGAAAAGCGAAACCAACAGCGAAAACAACAGTTCCACCTGCCCCAAGGCCTTAACGTAGGCCACGGTTTGCAATGTGAACGCGACAAACCAACTGGCTGATCCGATCATACTGGTGATCCCCACCAGCCCCGCGATACGCCAATTCGCCACAACGCGGCTGATTTCCCCCACTTCACGCAGACGTAGATAGACGGCCATCGCGATGGTCTGCGCGGTCGTCACACAAGCCAGCGTCAACGTCGCGCGCAAAAACACATCCCCCGTTTCCAGCGAAAGCGACGCGCCGCGATAGCCAACCCCGGAACATGCAAACAATAAACCAGACGCCAGACCTAACCCCGTCGCACGATTTACGATCCGCTTGCGCCATGGATCACTGGATTCCGTTGGCGGATCAGACAGCAGCAACACACCAGCCACACCGATCAAGATGACTGCAAAACCCCAGCTCGAGACACCTTCGCCCAACACGATAAGGCCGACAAGAACAGCCAAAAGGGCTTCTGTCTTTTTGAACGTAATACCAACTGCAAAGTTACGGTGCGCGAACAGCGCCACGACGCACATCGTCGCCAAGATTTGCGCCAATCCACCTGCCAACGCAAAAGGCCAAAAACGCGCAGGAATTTCGGGCAGGTCTTGCCCCGTGAGGGCAGCGTAAATCAGGACGCCAATCGCGATCAAGGGCGCGGAATAGACAAACCGCGCAAACGTCGCACCCGCCGTGCTCAGCCGTGTGGCACGCAGTTGTTTTTGCAGCCCGAAACGGGCCGTCTGGGCCAAAGCGGCTAAAATCGTGACGTAAATCCAAGCGTCCATTCGCTACTCATGACGATTTTGACCACCAAAAGCCAGATAGGATTGGCCATAGCCATATAGGGACTATGTGTTGTTACGGCTTTGGATCGGGGTTTTCGGTATGGCCATCAACTGAAATCACCTGCCCTGAAACCCGCCCCGCGCCACTGGACGCCAAAAAGACAGCCATATCCGCGATGTCGGATGCACGAACAAAGGTCTTCATCGAGGTGCCTGCTGCGTAGCCATCATAGACAGCATCACGCGACATGCCCTTTGCAGCAGCTTCGCGTTCGAGCACGCCTTCCATGCGCGGACCTTCGACAGCCCCCGGGCAAATCGCATTCGCCCGAATACCAAACGGGCCAAGCTCCATCGCCAATGTCTTCATCAATCCAATAACGCCCCACTTGGCCGCCGCATAAGGGGCTCGGTTGGGATAGCCAAAGACACCAGCCGTGGATGACGTGAGCAAGATCGCCCCTGCCCCCGCCGTTTTCATGATGGGGGCCGCGTATTTCGCCGTGAGGAACGCGCCACCGAGAGTAACATCAACACAGGATTTCCAATCGTCCCACGCCACGTCTTCGACCTTCGCAGTTGGTCCTGCGACACCCGCATTTGCACACACGACGTCTAACGGCCCCGTGGCTGAAACCTCCGCAAACAGGGCCGACATGTCGCTTTCGGATGCCGCATCCACACGCCGCGTCGTCCAGTTATCCGGACACGCCGCGAGCGCCGCTTCATCAACATCGGTGACCCAAACGTCATAGCCAGCCGCCTCAAACGCCTGCCCCATCGCATACCCGATGCCAGACGCGCCTGCGGTGATCAAAACACGCATCAGCGTTTGCCGACAGCCGCGCCAGCCCCGTTTGGAAGCGCTAATTCAGCGTGTGCCGTCGCAAGTTCCGTAAGCGCCGCGGCCACCTGCGGTGCAGGATTGCTGGCCGCGCGCGTTTTCAGATCAACGTGGATAAGCATATGCTCACCCGTGGCCAAAGCGCGGTCCCCTTCATACATCGTATGGAACAGCTGCATTTTCTTACCCTCGCCAAGCAAAACCTGCGTCTCGACCCTGATCCGCGCCCCTGCGTGCACTTCATCCAGATGACGGATGTGCGTTTCGGCGGTGAAATAGCTCCCGCCCGACGCGATATAGTCTGGCGTGCAGCCCACAATCAGCATCAAACGATCTGTGGCGTCGCCAAACGCCTGCAGATAACGCGCTTCGTTCATGTGACCATTGTAATCGGTCCAATCCAGCGGCACTGCACGATCCACCGTTTTGACGGGCCGTGTGATATCCGCGACATCGGTCAGACAGTTGGGGATTACATTGTGCTCGTTCATGGTCTTGTCGTGGCCATTCAACACGGCACCTGCGCCCCAATCGCGTGCTTTTAGCGTGCGCATCATACCAACCAAGTTGGCGTCACGATGGCGTTCCAATTCGCGAATGCTGTACATGCCGGACTGAGCGTCCGACTGGTCCGCGATTTGGTCGATCAGCTCATCGGTAAGCTCGGGCACATCCATCAATTTGGTCCACGGCCAAGACAGGCACGGGCCGAATTGTTCGATGAAATGGCGCATTCCGGCCTCTCCGCCCGCGATACGGTAGGTTTCGAACAACCCCATCTGCGCCCAGCGCAACCCGAATCCCATGCGGATGGCTTCGTCGATTTCGCTTGTTGTGGCGACCCCGTCCTTGATCAGCCAAAGCGCCTCGCGCCAGACGGCTTCGAGGAAACGGTCCGCGATATGCGCATCGATCTCTTTTTTGACCACAAGGGGGAACATACCGATCTGTTCCAGTACCGTCTTTGCCCAATCCACGGCACGCGGGTCATTATTATCGCCCGGCACCAGTTCGATCAGCGGCAAAAGGTATACTGGGTTAAACGGGTGCGTGACCATGATCTGCGTCGGATCTTTGGCCCCTTGCTGAAGCTCGGAAGGTTTGAACCCAGATGTCGAAGACCCGATGACGGCCTCGGGATCAAGATGTGCCTGAATTTCGGCGAATACTTTGTGCTTTAGCTCAAGGCGTTCTGGCACGCTTTCTTGCACCCAAGACGCGTCTGACACGCACTCCGCAAGAGTATCGCAAAACGACAACTGGCCCTCGGCAGGCATCGGCATGTCATACAAGCCCGGCAAGGACGCCCGCGCGTTTTCAAGAACTTCACCGATCTTGCGCTGCGCCTCTGGGTCAGGGTCAAAAACCTTTACGTCCCAACCGTTTAACAGGAACCTTGCGGCCCAGCCGCCCCCGATTACGCCACCGCCGATGATTGCCGCTACTTGTGCCAAAGTCTGCCCCTTTAATGTCAAAAGCCCCGCTCATGCGAGGCTTTTTTAGGGGAGGCGTCAAGCCAAATAACGACCTATTGTGGCGTTAACCGTCTACGGCCTCAGCGACGTTGGCAGTCTGGGGAACTGGACTGTCTGGATGATCAAATTCATTGGCCGGAACAGGTTCGCGGCGCACACGCGGATCACATGCAATCATCGGACTGCCACTGTCGCGGATGATGATCCCACCACGAGAACGGCATTCCTCGAAGCCCATTGTGGACCCAAGCACGAGGAATTCCATCCGCCCGTTACTACCGCCAGTTGCCGCGCTCGCCATCGGGAACCCTGCGCCGCCGCCTGTTGGCATTGCGATCTCGTCACAGCCCATCAACGCCAAAGCGCACCCTAATCCTACAAATACACGATTCATCTTCTTACCTCTTGGAGTCGTGACACATCATAACCAAACCAATCCATAATGTCCCGCGCCGCAGTGATGCGATCCCCCCCTCCGGTCGGATTTTTATCCATGATCCAGCCAAATTCCCCCGTCGGAATGCCAATCGCCACCGTTCGGGTGTCAAAATCCATCCACATCACCCAGATTTCTCCATCAAACAAAACCGTTTGATCCCCTGCCGGCTTCCAACGACCAGGGCCAGCGGCTTCAAGTAAAACAAGGGATTCAACGTCTGCGCAGACACCATCGGCACAGCGAAACGATACCACATTCATCTGCAAAGCACCTTGCGGCAATGTGCTGATGGAAATCTCATGGGACGGCCCGGGTTGGCCAGCAAATCTTTGCCGAATGACCCAATCACCCGCCATTCTGTCAGGTGTTACGTCCGTTTGGGATGCAATTTGCGCGGATTGATCCCTGAACCGTTCTGTGACGATCGCACCTTCGGGAACCTGCGGTTCTTCAGCCAAACAAGCCGCCAAAGCGACAAACGGCAACGCCTTAATAATTCGCTTCATTTCACCCCTCGTCAGGGATCCATCAAGCAAAACGCGCCATCCGATCCCATCACAATACGCCCACCCAACCCGTTACAGGTGGTTTCCTCAACCATTGTCACACCAAAGGGTTCAGGCAAAGGGTCACCTGCGGGAACAGCTGTGCAGGCGGACATTCCCGCAAGCACGCTGACCCAAATAGCACAGATGACAGGTTTCAAGGGTGTTACCCTCGGGGCGCTTGCTTCACCAAGCCAAGGTTCTCACGGACTTCCGCTGGGCCAATGACCCGCGCACCAAGGTTTTCAATGATCCCATGAGCCCGTTCAACGAGTTGCGCATTGGTCGCCAGTACGCCCTTATCGAGCATCAAGTTATCCTCAAGCCCCACACGCACATTGCCACCCGCCAACACGGACGCCGCAACGAACGGCATTTGGCTGCGGCCAAGACCGAAGGCGCTGAAGGTCCATTCGTCCGGCACGTTATTCACCATTGCCATGAAGGTGTTCAGGTCATCCGGCGCGCCCCACGGCACACCCATGCAAAGCTGCACGAGCGCGTCCGGCTTTAGGATACCTTCGGCGACCAGTTGTTTGGCGAACCAAAGGTGGCCTGTATCAAAAGCTTCGATTTCGGGCTTCACCCCGAGGTCCGTCATCATCTGGCCCATCGCACGCAGCATGCCGGGCGTGTTGGTCATCACGTAGTCAGCCTCGGCAAAGTTCATCGTTCCGCAATCAAGCGTACAGATTTCCGGCAAGCACTCGGCAACGTGGGCAACCCGTTCGGTCGCGCCGACCATATCGGTCCCTGCGACGGTGGGCAGCGGGTTTTCAACGCCACCAAACACCATGTCTCCGCCCATGCCCGCCGTCAGGTTCAACACGACATCAACATCAGCGGCCCGAATCCGATCCGTGAGTTCGCGGTAAAGATCCAAGCGGCGGCTTGGCACACCACTTTCAGGATCGCGCACGTGACAATGGACCACGGCAGCCCCTGCCTTGGCGGCATCAATCGCTGACGCGGCAATCTGTTCAGGAGAACGCGGCACATGTGGGCTGCGATCTTGCGTACTGCCTGATCCGGTGATGGCAGCAGTGATGAAAACGTCGCGGTTCATGGTCAAAGGCATTGGGAATCTCCTGTATTTGCCAGAACCCTAGCCCCACCATCTTGACACGCAAGCCCTCAAAACGCCTCTTATGGCTCATGAACGACATCGCCCTCGCCACCCGTGACGACCTGCCTGCGCTCTATAACATGATCTGTGCGCTTTCGGCCTTTCATGGGGATGAATCGCAGGTCACGTTAGACCATTTGGATGACATCTTTTTTGGCCCTGCCCCGATGGGCATTGCGTTGATCGCCAAACAGGGCGGATCGCCCGTGGGTTATGCGGGTCTTACGCCAACAATGGTTCTGCACGAAGGCAAAATCCGCCTCGATATTCACCACCTGTTCGTCGTTGAAACCCACCGCAGCGCAGGGGTCGGCACCGCGCTGATCCTTGCCGCGAAATCCCACGCAAAAAAGATCGGCGCGACCCGATTAACCATCGGGACGGACCCGAGTAACAAGACCGCAATTGCGGCTTACCGCGCGATGGACATCCTCAAAGACATCACAGGCGCAGGCCCACGGTTCAGCGTTGATCTGACGACCTAATACGGCATCGGGTGCAGACGGTGCACGGCGTCAATATCGGCCTTTGCTTCTGCGGAGAGTTCAATGTCTTTACCGCCCAACAAAGACGCCAATTGCTCGGAAGTCGTTGCGCCGAAGATCGCGCTGACTTTGAACGGTCGTGATCGTTGAAATGCCATCGCCATATGTTCCAGTTTCATGCCGTATTTGTTGGCCACGTCTTGGTAGGCGTCTACGGCTTCAAAAGCACGAGGTGTGACCCGCCCGCCGAGTTTCGGCCCATGGGTCATGCGCGACCCTTCTGGAACCGCACCATTTTGGTACTTCCCGGTCAAAAGACCTGTGGCGAGCGGCGAATAAGAGAAACAAACGACGTCTTCGTTGACCGACATTTCAGCCATGTCGGTGTCGTAAAGACGGTGCAGAAGCGAATATTCGTTTTGCACGGACGCCATGCGCGGCGCACCGATATCTTCGGCAATATCAATCCACTTGGTCGATCCCCACGCGGATTCATTGGACATGCCGAACGCACGGATTTTACCATCCTGCTGCGCCTGTTTCAGCTTTTCCAGAACGCCGCCCATATGGTCGATCGTCTGCTGGCGGTTCTGTTTGCTCGGGTCGAACGACCAATTTTGACGAAACGCATAAGACCCACGCATCGGCCAGTGCAGTTGGTAAAGGTCAATGTAATCAGTCCCGAGACGTTGCAGATTGCCGTCCAAGATCGAGAGAATATTTTCGGGGCTATATCCTTCACCACCACGGATCATCTGGCTATCGCCGCCTGCTTTGGTTGCGATAATAGCATCCTTGCGGCGGCCTGTTTTGGCGATCCAGTTGGCGATGCATTTTTCGGAATCTCCGACGGTCGCTTTGCGGATCGGGTTCACTGGATACATTTCCGCGGTATCCATGAAATTGATCCCCGCATCGAGACACATGTCGATCTGGCGATGCGCGTCCTCTTCGGGCGTTTGGGTGGAAAATGTCATCGTGCCAAGGCACCAATCGCTGACGTTAATGCCTGTGCGGCCAAGTTCGATCTGTTTCATAGCGCCCTCACGTTTTCTAAGCGGAAACATAACCTTGGAACGGCGCTGCACAACCCGTAGTTCCCGAGATTTGGTCATGCCGGTGATAAATTCAACCGATACGACCTCCACGACACAATATGTCGAATTAACCCTAGCGCTGGCCCGCAGTTCTAGCGTTTATGGCCTTATGCGGATGTTCATCTCTTTTGCGGCCCTGTTCTTGGCGGCCCTTCTCTTACAGCTCTCTTCGGGGGCTGTTGGGCCACTGGATGCGTTGACCGGATTGGGAAGCGGTTTCAGCACGGGTGAAGTCGGATTTCTTGGCTCCATGCACTTTGTCGGGTTCTTTGTCGGCTGCTGGTGGGCGCCGCGTTTGATGGGCGACGTCGGGCATTCGCGCGCCTTTGCGGTTTTCACGTCCATGGGCGCGATTGGTATGGCGGGCCATATCCTTGTGTTTGATCCGACAGCTTGGGCTTTTTTACGTGTGATGTCAGGTGCTTGCATCGCGGGTTGCTACACCGTGGTCGAAAGCTGGCTGCAGGCGAAAGTCACCAATGAAAACCGTGGTCGCGCCATGGGGATGTATCGTGTTGTCGATATGGGGGGCAGTTTGATGGCGCAACTTCTGATCGGGAGCTTGGCCAGCATGGAAACCTATGTGGCGTACAATCTGCTGACGATCCTGTGCTGCGCGTCCCTTTTGCCGCTCGCTTTGACCCGCGTACCCCAGCCTGACACGCCAAAGGCACCGCGCCTACGCCCGGGCCTTGCGTGGCGTATGTCGCCGCTTGCGGTGGCTGGGGTTCTTGTGGCGGCCTTATCCGGTGCGTCGTTTCGTATGGTCGGCCCGATCTACGGTCAGGAAGTCGGCCTCGCGGCGAGCCAGATCGGCCTGTTCCTTGCGGCCTTTGTTGCGGGCGGTGCGGCAGCGCAGTATCCGGCAGGCTGGCTCGCGGACAAATTTGATCGCCGCTGGGTGTTGATCTGGCTGTCGGCGGCGTCCGTGCTGTCATGTGGCGTGACGGTCGCGGCATCGGGGCTTGGCACTATCGGCGTCATGGCCAGTGCGGCCTTCTTCGGGTTTACGACGTTCCCTGTTTTTTCGGTTGCTGCATCCCACGCTCATGACTTTGCGACCTCCGAAGAACGGATCGAATTGTCGGCCGCATTGATGTTCTTTTACGCAGTTGGCGCAATCGCGGCGCCGTGGGTGACGTCATTGTTAATCGAAAGCTTCGGCCCTTCCGCACTGTTCTACTTTATCTCAGCGGGACACATCCTGTTGCTGATCTTCGGTCTGAACCGGATGCGTGTGCGCGAAACACGAGAAGACAGAACCCCCTACGTTTACGCTCCGCGCACATCGTTTACGATCGGGCGACTGGTGGGACGCAGCCGCGATAAACGTTAAAGGATGAAATCATCCGAGGTCAGACCATCGACGCCGGACACAAGGATACGCATGTCCGCCGCCCCGTTGCCATCTGTATCAAGATACAAGTTCGTGTCGCCAGTGGCCCCAACCACCGCGCGGATTTCGGGTGCCGAACCAGAGAACCCTGACGACCCGATGAAATCAAACGCTGGGCTGCTCAGCTGCGATACGTTGATAAGATCCTCGCCTTGGGTGAAATCCCGAATGATATCGCGTGCAGCACTGTCCGGGCTTTCCAAAACATCGCTGAAAATAAACGTGTCGTTCCCAAGACCGCCATAAAACTGGTCCGTTCCCAGCCCCCCATAAAGCGCATCATCGCCCGCATCCCCGCGCAAGATGTCGTCACCGTCGCCACCAAACAGGATGTCATTTCCGTCCTTGCCATAAAGCTTGTCGTTTTGGGCTTCACCATACAGGACATCTTCGCCAAGACCGCCATCTAGGATGTCGTCGCCAGTGCCGCCAAACAATACGTCCTCTCCGTCCTTGCCGAAAATTCTGTCGTTGTCTGCGTGGCCACGCATGACATCATCACCCGAGCCACCGTCTAGTACATCGTCGCCCGAACCGCCGAACAGGGCATCGTTGCGTTCGCCACCACGCAGCACGTCATCGCCGTCATCGCCAATGAGTTCGTCTTCACCAATACCGCCGCTAATAATGTCATTACCGTCACCCCCTTCAATCGCGCCAGCCACAACGCCATTTACAATAGATCTGTAAATGTCAGCATCATCGCCAAGGAAAATATCACCATCAATCGCGCCAAAGTTACGAACCACATCCGCACCGCCACTCAGCGAAATATCCCCCAAAATGGTCCCAGTGTTCACGATCGTATCTTCAGCACTTGTACCTGACGACGTGATTTCACCATCCACTGTCCCTGAATTTTTCAAGGTCAAGTTGCCACTTGAAGACGTGATTGCATCTGCATTGGTTTGGATCAGTCCACTGTTTGAAATCGTAACGCTCTCCCCCACCGATGTATTAAGATCAAACCCGTTACTCACCCCAATAAGCGAACCGCTGTTCGAAATCGTAGCATTATTAGAGATCTGGAAAATATCGCTCGACACGGAGGTCACGGTACCGGAATTCATGAAAGAAAAATTATCACCGCTTCCGTTTATCGCGGCAATGGTTGATATATCAGTAAATAATCCTGTGATCGTGCCCGTATTGATAATTTCGGCGTTCTCACCTGCGAAATACAGCTGTCCTGAACTGATCGTTCCGAGATTGGTCAGATGCACGTCGTCGCCATTGGAATAGATGCCGAATTGGCTTTCGACAGCTGTAACGCTCCCTGTTGTGCCAATCAGGACGTGCACGTCAGTCGCATCGTCTAAACCCAAAGCCCGAGATGTACCAACGATCGCACCCAACACCGAGATATCAACACCTGCAGACCCCGAAGTTAAATCAATAACACTGCCAATAGTGCTGTAGTGCGAAACACCTGGAAGTAGATAGTATTCGTCGCCGGACCCTAGGTCGAGATTCGTCGTTTGATTGGTGTCGTAAATATAGGTCGTCATATCAATTCCCTTTTAGAAAAATCATTGGTGGTAAAGTTTTTGGCGCGTCAAGATAGTTGGTCGTTACGAATAGATGTCAGCCTCACAGGCGCATAAATTTCGCCTAAATCGACACTGGATATGGGGACTATCCAGCACCGGAACGCTCTTTGCAAGTTCTGCGGTGTTCCATTGCCGACGTAACCCCTTGGAACGACAAACCAATTGGCTGTTCGCACCCCACATCACACGCCGCTTAGTTCCTCAACGATTGGGCGGCTGCTGAGGCGCAGTCGCGACCGAAACTCATGAAAAAGGTATTGTTTCAAATACCGGGGGGGGTGTCCTTCCGCCGATGCCCTATGCCCCCCTTCTCTTGGCGAGATAAAATCCGCGGCTCGATACGGTTCATGCCCTAGCAAGGCGTCCCGCACGCCTTTTGGCCCTTGCGGAAAGTGTTGGAAGGTCTGGTAAGGTCCATGCACCCCTGATAAAGCGAAATTTCATTCAGATAATAGACGGTTTACATGGCGCGCCACCTTATCACCTCCGCAATTCCCTACATCAACGGGATCAAACATCTTGGTAACCTCGTGGGCAGCCAACTGCCCGCCGACCTGTATGCCCGCTACCTGCGTGGACGGGGGGATGAGGTTTTGTTTCTCTGTGCGACCGATGAACACGGCACCCCAGCAGAATTGGCAGCGGCCAAAGCAGGTAAACCCGTTGCAGATTACTGCGCTGAGATGTGGACCGTTCAGGCGGAACTCGCCGAGGGGTTCTCGCTGTCCTTTGATCACTACGGACGCTCCAGCAGCGAACAGAACCGCAAGCTGACTCAGCATTTCGCGGGCGTCTTGGCCGACAACGGGTTGATCGAAGAACGCATGGAAACGCAGATGTATTCCCATGCTGACGGCCGCTACCTGCCGGATCGCTATATTGAGGGCACCTGCCCCAACTGCGGATATGAAGACGCCCGCGGCGATCAATGCGACAATTGCGGCAAGCTGCTCGATCCGGTTGATCTGATCGAACCGCACTCCACGATCTCTGGGTCCACTGATCTGGAAATGCGCGAAACCAAGCACCTTTATCTGCTGCAATCCAAACTGAAAGACGACATCGACGCATGGATCGACAGCCAAGATGGCTGGCCGGTTTTGACGACGTCCATCGCCAAGAAGTGGCTCCATGATGGTGACGGGCTGCAAGACCGTGGCATTACGCGTGACCTCGATTGGGGCGTTCCTGTCAAAAAAGGCGACGAGGATTGGCCTGGGATGGAAGGCAAGGTTTTCTACGTCTGGTTTGATGCGCCCATCGAATACATCGCGTGTTCGCAAGAATGGGTCGATGCAGGCAAAGGCGACGATTGGGCGCGCTGGTGGCGCACCGACAAAGGCGCCGACGATGTGCGTTACACCCAGTTTATGGGCAAGGATAACGTGCCATTCCATACGCTGTCCTTCCCCGCGACCATCATTGGGTCGGGCGAACCATGGAAGCGCGTCGATTACCTCAAGTCGTTTAACTACCTGAACTATGATGGCGGCCAGTTCTCGACGTCGCGCGGACGCGGCGTGTTTATGGACCAGGCGTTGGAAATCCTGCCCGCCGATTACTGGCGCTGGTGGTTGCTCAGCCGTGCGCCAGAAACGTCGGATTCCGAATTCACGTGGGACCAGTTCCAAACGGACTGCAACAAAGACCTTGCCGATGTTCTGGGCAATTTCGTCAGCCGCGTCACCAAATTCTGCCGTTCTAAGTTCTCAGAGAACGTCCCATCGGGCGGAACCTATGGCGACGCCGAAACCCAGCTGATTGCCGATCTTCAGACCCGATTGACCAGCTATCAAGACGCAATGGACAAGATCGAAATCCGCAAGGCCGCCGCTGAACTACGCGCGATTTGGGCTGCGGGGAATGAATACCTGCAAGCCGCCGCGCCTTGGGCCGTGTTCAAAGAAGACCCAGACCAAGCTGCCGCGCAAATTCGCCTCGCGCTAAACCTGATCCGCATCTACGCGGTGCTGTCCGCGCCGTTCATCCCATCAGCATCCGCTAAATTGCTGTCTGCGATGAACACTCTGGACACGGAATGGCCGACGGATATGGCGGTGGCGATTGCCGCTCTTCCAGAAGGTCACGAATTCACGGTGCCTGACAACTTGTTTGCGAAAATCACAGATGATCAACGCGAAGAATGGACCGAGAAGTTCGCTGGGAAGCGCGACTGACCTTCGCACGCCCGAACAGAAAAACAGTCAATCGCAGCCGCCGACGCCGCGATGACCATTTCTTGTGACTTTTCACCAGGCGTTCAAAGTGTTCTTGTTCGTCTCTTGCATAGGTTTTTTGACCGTTTGGGCCCCAAGAAATAAGCGATATCATTTTTCACCTTTGGAACTGATGCGAATAGGTTCCAAACATAACCCCTTGATTGACGCCTAAAACTGCGCAATTTTCAAACATGGCTTTCAAAAATGAAATTAGCCTTGATGACCTCGCTCTCTTTCTTGCGGTCGTTGAAGCGGGCAACCTTACATCTGCTGGACAACGCATGGGGATCCCACTGCCAACGGTGTCACGCCGCATGCGGCACCTTGAAGCGGAACTTGGCAGAACCCTTCTGGACCGCAACGGACCATCCGTCGCCCTTACCGAGGACGGGCGTTCGCTGGCCGACGAAATAACAAGCCTCAACGAAGTGCGAAATCGCCTTAGGCGCTGGCGCAACAACACAGACCCTGCGCCTCTGGTTCGGATCACATCCGGCACTTGGACGCTCAAGCATTTGGCGCGTCACCTTCCGAACTCCCCTGATTGGCGCCCCGCATTCTTGGATACGATCAACCACCTAGATATTGCACGACGCGAAGCGGACATAGGAGTTCGAAATGCGCCTCCAGACCACCCTTGGCTTGCAAGACAAAAAGTTCGCCCTGTAGAGTTCGCGATTTACGGAACCGATCCATCAGTTAAGGGCTACATTGCCCCAGCCCCGAGCGATCATGCAGGGTCATCCCAACGTTGGTTGCTTCGCCACTATAGCGATCAGATCGTCGCAACGGCCTCAACGCCACAAATAGCGTACGAGCTGGCCAATGCTGGGTTTGGCCGTGCCATCCTGCCAACGTTTATAGGTGATCCGTCTGAAACCATGGTGCGGCTTTCCGACCCCATCCCACAGCTGTCCCATTCGCAGTGGCTTGTCACCCATCAGGACGCCCGCCAAGACCCCGCCATCCGCGCCGCGATCGATGTTATCGCAGATATCCTTTCTCTTTAATTGGCGATGCAACGCCGAAAAGAGAAAAGGCCTTGAAAACCTGACTACCCACTTGAACAAAACATGTTAGCTTCTGATCAACCATTCAATCGGAGTACTCTTAATGCGTTTCGTTCTTGCCGCCGCCTTTGCGGCCCTCGCCTCACCTACACTTGCCGCGCCTTGTGGCAACGACAGCAGCGGTTTTGCCGCTTGGAAACAAGCCTTTGCCGCCGAAGCCGCCGCTGCAGGTGTCGGGCAAGCTGGCCTGTCTGCCTTGGCCAATGCGCAATATTCGCAATCCACAATCAACGCTGACCGCAACCAAACGGGTGTGCGCTATGAGTTGAACGAGTTTATCCGCATCCGCCTCGGCAGCCTTGATAGCTTTGCTGGCCAAATGCGCCGTCAATACAATCAAAACGCCAACTTCTATGCCTCTCTCGAAAGCGCTTATGGCGTCCCAGCGGGCATCTTGCTGGCTATCCACGGCATGGAAACAGGGTTCGGGCGTACAATGGGCAACACACCAGTTGTCGATAGCATCACGACCGTCGCGTATGACTGCCGCCGTTCTGGGTTCTTCACACCACACGCGATTGCCGCGTTGATGTTGGTGGACCAAGGCGGGCTCGGCGCGAACCAGCGTGGCGCAGCCCACGGTGAAATGGGCCACACACAGTTCCTTCCAGGCAACGCGCTGCGCTATGGCGTCGATGCTGATGGCAATGGGCGTGTTGATCTCTATTCTGTAACTGACAGCCTTGCGTCCACAGCGAACTTCTTGCGCCAAAAAGGCTGGCAACCCGGACAAGGCTATCAAGAAGGCAGCGCCAACTTCCGCGTGTTGAACGAATGGAATGCCGCAACCGTGTACCAACAGGCCATCGCCCTGTCAGCAGCACGGATGTAACACATCAGCCGGCCGTCGGTTCATCGCTTTTGAGAAAGTGTTGGTACCCGCGGCCGGACTCGAACCGGCACGGCCATACGGCCAAGAGATTTTAAGTCTCCAGTGTCTACCATTCCACCACGCGGGCACACGGGTTAGGCAACGAGTGCGAACATAGGCAAATGTTGCGCGGCGTCTAGTCAGATATCGCTTTCGATTGACCCATCCAGCAAATGACGTTCCGCAAGCCAAGGATTGATGTCCAAAGCTTCACGCAAAACCACCTGTGCCTCGTCGTCGCGGCCTAATTCGATCAAGGTGCGCGCTTTGCCTGTTAGGGCGCCCAAGTGGACGGGCTGCAAATCTATCGCGATATCCAGATCAACCAATGCTGCCTCAAAATCAAAAGACAAAAACGCGGCATAGGCCCGTTGATTATACCCTTCGGCATAGGTCGGGCAGTACGCAATAAGCTCGCTCAAAACAGCGCGGCTTGCGTCGTAGTCACCGTATCGCTGCGTGGCCAAGCCCTCGTCCAGCATCGCCTGTGCCAGTTCATCGGGGGCATCCAACCAGATTTCCCACATTGCATTCGAAAACTGGCGCGCTGAGGCTTCGCTTGGCGCGTCGCGCATGTTTTCAACGATTTCTACAAGGGCTTCACCAACGCCTACGTCTTCGGGACACACAGCAAAGGCCGGTGAGACAAAGAACGGGCTCGCAGCAAGGCACAAATGTTTTAGCGCTTTCATGACCCCAAAGAATGGCCCAAAACTGCGCCGCGTCAACTC
The DNA here is from genome assembly GCF_018861045.1 of Octadecabacter sp. B2R22. GTDB lineage: Bacteria > Pseudomonadota > Alphaproteobacteria > Rhodobacterales > Rhodobacteraceae > Octadecabacter. Next base: position 41,414 of record NZ_JAHKQJ010000007.1, on the reverse strand, counting down.
ACGCCTTTGCGATCATCCAACTGGCGGAGCAACGGCTTCTTCTTTGACAGACTGCATGGCAACATAGGTCGACGTGTTCGCCAAATAAGGTAGCGTCGACAAACGTTCAGCCAAAACAACGCGGTAGCTCGTCATGGAGGCCGTACGGACCTTTAGCAAATAATCGAACGCGCCCGCGATCAGATGGCATTGTTCGATCTCAGGAATCTGCAACACCGCGTTGTTAAACTCAGCCAACGCTGCTTCTCGCGTATCGGTAAGCTTCACCTCAACGAACGCAACGTGGTCGCGCCCCAGCCGAATTGGGTCCAATAAAGCGCGGTACCCGCGCACAACGCCATTTTCCTCAAGCCGCCGCAGGCGTGCTTGGGTCGGGGATTTCGACAGGCCAATCCGCTTTGACAACTCGGTCACGCTGATTCTACCGTCAACTGCAATGACGTCGAGAATCTTGCGATCAAACCCGTCCATCTCAAAAGTTCGTTCGGTCACAAATTATCCCCACCTTTAATTAAAGCGCCTTCAATTTAAGCCACCTTAAGTCCATTTGATCCGACTATATAGGATATCAAAGGAAATAAATAAACCTAGTTTTTGGCATCAGGAGGCCCCAATGCCCCACCTTTCAGCAAACCGCTTTCGCCAACAGATCGACGCAACATACCTCCAAGACGAAACGGCTGCCGTTAATTCGCTTGTCGAGACGGCCAAGCTGTCACCACAAGATCGCGCAGATATTGCCGCGGCGGGGGCTGACCTTGTTAGCCGCATTCGGGCTGCGTCCGACCCTGGCTTGATGGAGGTCTTCTTGGCCGAATACGGGCTTTCTACAGATGAAGGCATCGCGCTGATGTGTCTGGCTGAGGCGCTTCTGCGGGTCCCTGACGCCGATACGATAGACGCGTTGATTGACGATAAGATCGCCCCATCCAATTGGGGCACCCACTTGGGCAAATCCGCCTCTAGCCTTGTGAACGCATCGACTTGGGCCCTGATGTTGACCGGACGAGTACTGGAAGATGATCGCGGCATGGCACAGCCTTTGCGCCGTGCAATCAAACGATTGGGTGAACCCGTCATCCGCACTGCTGTAGCCCGTGCCATGCGCGAAATGGGGCGGCAGTTCGTTCTGGGCGTAGACATTAATGCTGCAATGAAACGGGCCGCCGGAATGGAGGCGCAAGGGTTCACCTATAGCTACGATATGCTCGGCGAAGCGGCGCGCACAGATGAGGACGCAAAACACTATCATTTGGCCTATTCCCGCGCGATTTCATCCATTGCCGTCGCCTGCACCCATGGCACTGTCGCCGAAAATCCCGGGATTTCCGTCAAACTCTCGGCGCTCCACCCGCGTTACGAAGAAGCCCAGCGCGACCGTGTCATGGCCGAACTTGTCCCGCGTCTGCGCAGTCTCGCCATGCTGGCCAAATCGGCGGGTCAGGGTTTCAATGTAGACGCAGAGGAGGCCGACCGCCTTTCGCTCTCACTTGACGTGATCGAGGCCGTGGTCAGCGACCCTGCCCTTGCGGGATGGGATGGCTTTGGCGTAGTTGTTCAAGCGTTTGGTCAACGTGCGGGTCATGTGATTGACAGGCTTGCGGACTTGGCCCAACGCACGGATCGCAAACTGATGGTGCGGCTTGTAAAGGGGGCCTATTGGGACGCCGAGATTAAGCGTGCCCAAGTTATGGGGTTAGATGGCTTTCCTGTCTTCACATCAAAAAACCACACAGATGTGAGCTATATATCTAACGCACGCAAACTCCTCACACTCACTGATCACATCTACCCGCAATTTGCCACGCATAATGCCCATACAGTTTCCGCAATCTTGCACATGGCGCGCGACACACCGAAAGACACCTTTGAGTTCCAGCGTCTGCACGGCATGGGTGAAACACTGCATAAGATTGTGCTAAAGGATAACGACACCCGCTGCCGGATTTATGCCCCCGTTGGTGCGCACGAAGACCTGCTGGCCTACCTTGTACGACGCCTGCTGGAAAACGGCGCAAATTCATCGTTCGTCAACCAGATCGTCGATGAAACCGTCCCGCCCGTAGTCGTCGCAGCCGACCCATTCGAGGGCATCGGAAATACGCCCGACCTTCCAAAAGGACCGCAGCTGTTCCGCCCCCATCGTGCCAATTCACGCGGTTGGGACATCACGCATCAACCCACACTTGATGCGATCGAGGTGGGTCGCAAACCTTTTGAAACCCATCAATGGCGTGCAGCGCCCCTGACGTCTTCAGACCCGTCGTCATCCACCCCACACCCTGTGCGCAATCCCGCCAAACCTGATGACATTGTCGGGCATATTACATGGGCCAGCATTGATGACGCACAATTCGCAATGGGCGCGGCAACGCCGTGGAATATCCCTGTTAAAGATCGCGCCACTGTTTTGCGCGCCATTGCGAAATCTTATGAAGACAATGCAAATGAACTCTTTGGCCTGCTGCACCGCGAAGCGGGAAAGACCATGCTCGACTGTGTCGGGGAACTGCGTGAAGCCGTTGATTTCTTGTACTATTACGCCGCAGAAGCCGAAGAACGCGGCCCAACTCCACGTGGAATCTGGGCCTGTATTTCGCCGTGGAACTTCCCTCTCGCGATTTTCACGGGACAGATTGCGGCGGCGCTTGCGGCTGGGAATGGGGTCCTTGCAAAGCCCGCGGAACAAACCGGCCTGATCGCGCATCGCGCGGTGCAGTTGATGCACAGCGCTGGCGTTCCGACCGAAGTGTTGCACCTGTTGCCGGGTGGCGGCGATATCGGGGCGGCTGTTACAGCTGATGCGCGGCTGGGTGGCGTTGCCTTTACCGGATCGACCGCCACCGCGTTGAAAATCCGCGCGGCCATGGCTGACACCTGCAAACCCGGCACACCGTTGATCGCTGAAACTGGCGGGCTAAATGCAATGATCGTCGATTCCACCGCCCTGCCCGAACATGCCGTGCGCGATATCTTGCAATCAGCGTTCCAATCCGCGGGTCAGCGGTGTTCGGCGTTGCGCTGTCTGTATGTCCAGGAAGACGTCGCCGACAAAGTGCTGCACATGCTGAAAGGCGCGATGGATGAGCTGCGCATGGGCGATCCTTGGATGTTGTCCACAGATGTTGGCCCTGTCATCGACGAGGCGGCGCGGAAAACGATCCAAGACCACATTGACGTGGCTGATGCCGAAGGCCGAGTGCTGCACGCACTGCCCACCCCTGGTGATGGCACCTTCGTCGCGCCAACCGTCATCAAGGTAGATAGCATCGCCGATCTGAAACGCGAAATCTTTGGCCCTGTGCTGCACGTGGCCACCTACAAGGCCCGCGATCTGAACAAGGTGATCGAGGACATCAACGCCACCGGATACGGACTGACCTTTGGCCTGCATACCCGCATCGATGACCGCGTCGAACAAGTTTTGGACCAAGTTGACGCCGGCAACATCTACGTAAACCGCAATCAAATCGGCGCAGTCGTCGGCAGCCAGCCCTTCGGCGGAGAAGGACTTTCTGGCACGGGGCCAAAGGCAGGCGGACCGATGTATATGCCGCGCTTTGCTGAACACGTAGACGCCCCTACACCACCCGCAGCGCCCGTGGATTTGCCCGGCCCGACGGGTGAATCTAATCGGTTGTCCTCGCATCCGCGCGGGCCGATCCTGTGCCTTGGGCCAGATCGACAAGCGCAGGCGGATCAAGTGCTCGACCTTGGTGGGATACCGATGCTGCTGAACGACACAGCGCCCGACCTCGCACACGTGAACTGCGCTGCAGTGGTTTGGAACGGCGATGACGCCTCGGCGCGTGTCTTTGAACAGGCGCTGGCGAAACGCACAGGCCCCATTGTTCCGCTGATCACAGGTGCGCTGGATGCGGGGCACGTGCTGCACGAACGCCATATCTGTGTCGATACAACCGCAGCGGGCGGTAATGCGGCGCTTCTGGCGGAAGTGGGCGCATAATTCCTTGACCGCCCGTCGTGATTGGCGGACGGTCACACGATGTTACCTATTCGAGATCACAACCCGTCCGAACGCACGCCATATGTCACCTACGCTTTGATCGCGATCAACATCGCAGTCTTTGCGTGGCAATATGGCGTTCTCACGAATGTCAGCAGCTCAAATCAGTTCCTGATTGACTACGCTTTCTGGCCCGTACTGTTTGAAAGCGGTGATGGCTACACAGGCATGTTTACCCATATGTTTCTGCATGGCGGCCTCATGCATATCGCTGGTAACATGCTGTTTTTGTGGATTTTTGGCGACAATATGGAAGAAGAGTTCGGGCATGTCCCGTTCTTGATTTTCTACATCGCCAGCGGGCTTGCCGCCGCTTACCTGCAATACCTTCCCAACACAGGAAGCCAAATCCCGATGGTCGGTGCATCCGGCGCGATTGCTGGCGTTATGGGGGGCTATTTGCTGTTGTTCCCAAAGGCGCGGGTCGACATTTTCTTTTTCTTTGTGATCTTCTTTCGCATCTTTTCCCTGCCATCGTTCGTCGTGTTGGGCGTCTGGATGGCGTTGCAGGTGTTTAACGGCCTCGGCAGTGATCTCAATGGCGGCGGCACAGCCTACTGGGCACATGTTGGCGGGTTCATCGCTGGCATGGTGATTACAATCCCGATTTGGTTGCGCCGCGGGGCCACCAAATATTGGGATCGCACCCACGGCCACCCGCCACACCCTGAGACCCATTACCCGACTTCCAATGTCCCGATTGTGCGGAGAAACCGATGACCAAAGTGACATGCCACTGCGGCGCTGTTGAGCTGAAGGTCACGCTGGCGGATGGTCTGAACTCTGCGCGGCGGTGCGATTGTTCGTTTTGCAGGCGCCGTGGTGCCCCAGCCGTCACCGTGAATGTCGGCGATCTGGAAGTGGTAAAGGGTGCCGAAAACTTGACGCTTTATTCCTTTAACACCGGCACAGCAAAACACCATTTTTGCAAGACCTGCGGGATTTACACGCACCACCAACGTCGCTCCAACCCCAATGAATACGGGGTCAATATGGGCGGCATCGATGGTGTGAACCCTGCAGAGCATGAACCCATCGCATGGAATGACGGGGTTAATCACCCCTCTGATCGAAAGGCCTGACATGATCCGATTAGATGCCGTGGCGGTTTCCTCGAAAGATATGGCCAAAACGGTCGCGTTCTACGAATTACTGGGGTTTGAATTCCCTAAATGGGGCGCGGAAGATCAGCACGTTGAACCCATAACCAAGCCGGGCGACGTACGTTTGATGATCGACACCGCCGCTTTGATGGAACAGTTAACGGGGCATGCGCCCGTGCCGCCCAATCATTCCAGTTTCGCAATGCTCTGCGATACCCCTGCCGAAGTTGACGCGGCGGCTGCGGCGCTAAAGGCCGCAGGTCATACCCTGACGGTTGAACCTTGGGATGCGTTTTGGGGTCAACGGTACGCCACGGTCAAAGACCCTGACGGATATCAGATCGATCTTTTTGCTGAACTTTAATCCGCACGTTTAGTTGCGGATGACTTTCGCGAACTGGTCAAAGATTGGTTCTGCGGCACAAATCACGGCTTTGTCGCCCATGATGTCACCACCGACAGTCAACGGCTCAACGATGCCACCTGCCTCGCGCACGATCAGAAGACCCGCAGCCATGTCCCACGGGTGCAGACGACGTTCCCAGAACCCGTCGTAACGGCCAGCTGCAACATAGGCCAAATCAAGCGCAGCTGCGCCCCAACGGCGCACACCGGCACAGGTTGGCAAGATACGTGCAAGGTCTTGCAACGTTTCTGGCAAATCAGATCGGCCCGCAAACGGCAGACCCGTTGCGAACACGCTTTCGATCATCTTGTTGCGGCCAGACACGCGCATGCGCTTTTCGTTCATCCATGCGCCTGACCCTTTTTCCGCAAAGAACAACTCGTCCTTAACAGGGTCATAAATCACACCGATGACGATCTCGCCTTTGTGCTCAAGCGCGATCGAAACAGCCCAGTGCGGCATGCCGTGCAAGAAGTTGGTTGTGCCGTCCAGCGGGTCAACGATCCAACGACGTGTTGGGTCCTCGCCTTCGACTTCTGTGCCTTCTTCGCCCAAGAACCCGTAGGTTGGACGCGCTTCCATCAACGCTTCTTTGATCATGTATTCCGCGTTGCGATCTGCGCGGCTTACAAAGTCGCCCGGTCCTTTAGTGGAGACCTGCAAATTCTCGACCTCACCGAAGTCCTTAAGCAACGCGCGACCTGCGCGGCGCGCGGTTTTCATCATCACGTTTAGATTTGCACTTAAAGCCATGGTGGTCTCCTTTGTACGATCGGGCCGCATTGCCCACGCACTCATTCGAAGCGGCGTATAGGGGAGTGCAGTTAAACCGACAAGGGGCAGCAAGATCGATATTGAACGGTTTTAGCCCACTGCGACTGGAATTTGGACGATCATGCTGTCTAAACGATATCTGGCCGTTGAAGTTTCACCGCTTCTTGACGGGCATTTCGCACAAGATGCGCCACATATGGCAGGTCTGCTTCTTCTTCGCGTACCGCTGCATAAAGGCGTCGGGTCAGCCCTTTTTCCGTCAACGGGCGCGTGATGTAGTCCGACCCATATGAGGTTTGCCGCACTACCCAATCAGGCAGAACAGCAACGCCGCGATTGGACGCGACCAACAGCAGGATCACCGCAGTCAGTTCAACTTGGCGCAGGTCTTTTGGTGCGACCTTCGCTGGGGTCAACAATTGTGAAAACACATCAAGCCGTGCCCGTTCGACCGGATAGGTGATTAAGGTTTCATTACGAAAATCTTCCGCGTCGATCCATTCTTTCGCTGCCAATGGATGATTGGTGGCGGCCACGAAAATTGGTTCGTAGTCGAACAGCGGCAGGAACGTGACACCCGGTATGTCCTCAGGGTCCGAGGACACGACCAAATCAACCTCTTCTTTGCGCAATGCAGGTAAGGCATCAAACGCCAAACCCGGGCGGATATCGACATCTACATCAGGCCAAGCTTTACGGAACCCTTCGAGAACGGGAAACAGCCACTCAAAACAGGCATGACATTCGATCGCAATATGCATGCGCCCTGCCCGTCCTTGCACCAATCCGGTAAATTCCTGCTCTAAAGCGGCCACCTCGGGCAGGATCCGTTCGGCCGCAGCCAACATCCGCAATCCGGCTGCCGACAGCTTCAGAGGCTTGGAGCGGCGCACAAATAATTCCACGCCCGCCTGATCCTCAATCCCTTTAATTTGATGGCTCAACGCAGATTGCGTGATGCCCAAGGTCTCGGCGGCGCGGGCCAATCCGCCTGTGTCATGAATCGCCTTGATGGTGCGCAGATGACGGAACTCAATGTGCATATCGCAACGATCCTCATGATCTTATTGAAGGTTATGAATTTGCTTCACATACACCGATCCGCGATAAAGGCGCAACCTTCAGGAGAATCCCATGTCCACCCCGTCCGTATCCTTCGAATTCTTCCCGCCCAAATCCCTGCAAGCCTCCTTCCGGCTGTGGGACTGCGTGCAGGTCTTGGCACCGTTCGCGCCTGAATTCGTATCTGTGACCTATGGTGCTGGTGGCACGACCCGCAAACTCACCCATGAGGCTGTGGACACAATCGGCACAACGACGGATCTCACCGTGGCCGCGCACCTGACCTGCGTTGACGCCACACGCGAAGAAACCTTGTCTATCGCGGACAGCTATAAAGCGGCTGGCGTAAACCACATCGTTGCATTGCGTGGTGACCCGCCAAAGGGCAGCGGCGGCTTCACGCCTGCTAAAGATGGCTTTTCCGGTTCGGTTGAATTGACACGGGCCCTTGCTGACAAGGGGTTTGATGTGACCGTGGGCGCCTATCCCGAACCTCACCCTGACGCCACAAACCCGCAAGCCTGCATCGATCACCTCAAGGCCAAGTTTGATGCTGGTGCAACGCAGGCTATCACTCAGTTCTTCTTTGAGCCGGACACGTTCTTGCGGTTCCGTGATGCTTGCGCAGATGCGGGCATTACCGCGCCCATCCTGCCCGGCATTCTGCCGATCGAAAACTGGACTGGCATCCAAAAGTTCGCCGCAAGCTGTGGCGCCGCGATCCCCAAGGTCCTCTCGGATGCATTCGGCCATGCCGACACACAGGAAACGGCTGATCTCCTCGCCGTGGCGCAAGCCAGCGAACTCTGCGACGATTTGCTAAACGAAGGTGTCGAACACCTGCACTTTTACACGCTTAACAAACCAGAACTCAGCCGCGACATCTGCCGCGCTTTGGGGCTGACACCACAAGTTCGGCTTGAAAAAGTAGCCTAACAGCGAGCGCGAGCGCCCGAGATTGGCTCAGCTTTACCAAACGCGCCAATGAAAACAGCAGCCGCCAAAGGCGGCTTCAATTTGGCAATGGCACGCGACGGATGCGTGTTTTGCGACCAAGTAGGGATGGGTGCAGCCGTTCCGAAGGGTCGCGCCCCACCACACGGGCTTTGCGCGCCAAAAACAATTTGGACCAACCCTTCCAGCGGCCAATCGAAGGGGCCGTTTGATCCGTCGGAAATCGACCCAGCCAGCTTTCGGGCAAAGGCAAGCCACAGGCTTCCAAACGGTCCAACATCCAAACCAGCGACATGTTTGAGAGCGGGCGAACCGCGTCCACGCCGTCAATCTGTCCGCCAACATCGCCGTGGGTCCCAGGGAACCAAAGCTGTTCAACACGCCCTTCCCAGCCTGGGGGACAGGACCACAAAACCGGCGTGTACGCCTCCCTCGTTTCATCAATGGCCAAGGCATGAAACCCGTTCTTCACCGAAGCGCCCAGCGCATGGTTGTGGAATTCATGATCGACAAGCGACCAACGCCACAGAATCGGCAGCCGCATTCCAAGGGCTTTGACCGTATCCCACACAGCGACCGCTTCGATCTCGACGTCTGTATGGCACATGCGTTTACGAAAGGCTTCGGCCGCCGCACCGCGCCCGCCACGGCGATAATGCCGATATGCCAGTTGAATGTTTCGCTCGGTTGCACAGTCAGATTTCACAAGTCCGACCATATCCACAACGCCCGCCAACGACCGCACAGCATAAGCCCCGCGTGAATACCCCGCCAACACAATCGTATCACCAACACGGTAGCGCGATGCCAACACACCATAGGCGCGCTTGATCTGCCGGTTGATGCCACGCCCTTGCATGACGTCCAATGTCGCGCGCCATTCTTTCCATTGGATGCCCGGTTCGTAGTAGACCGTCAGGTTCGCTCCGGTTCCAGCCTCGCGCAACAACTTATACAGCTGGCCGGCGTGGGTTTCATACCCATCCTCGAGCGATGACATCGTCCCATCCAGAATGATGACATGGGTGGCTGCTCCGCGTTTGCGGATGCCCCCTGTCTCACTGTGGCCGTGCCGCCCGAACAGGGATCGCATAAACCTCGTCAGAGACATAAACGCCCCCTGTGCCGTGTAAGTTCCGATCCTTGTAGCGCAAGTATGGTTACTACTCCGTTCATAAAGCTAGCATCCCCCAAGCAGACTTCACTGTCCATCAACGAAACCGCGAACACGCCATCATTCCTAACGGGCCAATTTCATTGCGCCAGATCGCGCCCCTCGCCATGATGAACGCAATTGCACTTACGGCAAGTTGCACGCACACAAAAAGAGGCCCCATATGGATCGTGTAAAGTTCACCCAAATGAAAGACGGCGACGCCGAAGACTACGCATTTTTGACGAAACACGAAGTCGAATACACCAAGGGCACCGCGGACCGCCTATTGACCGCGCTGGTCAGTTTGGACGAAAGCCTGTCGGGATATCAGATCACCCGCCTTGGGCACTCCTTGCAATCCGCAACCCGCGCAGAGGCCGATGGCGCAGATATCGACTGGATTGTCGGCACGCTCCTGCACGACATTGGCGACATCTTCGCCCCTTACAATCATGACGAATACGCGGCGACGATCCTGCGCCCCTTTGTGCGCGAGCAGGTCACATGGGTCGTCGAAAAGCACGGTGATTTCCAGCTGGTATATTACGGCGAACATGTCGGCGCAGACCCTGAAAAACGCCAAGCCTACGCAGGCCACCCCTATTTCGATGACTGCGCGACCTTCTGTGAACGCTGGGATCAGTCGTCATTTGACCCCGACTACCCGCACAAGCCTATCGAATATTTCACCCCCATGGTGCACACGGTCTTCGCCCGCGAGCCCTATGACCCTGCCGTTATTCGCGTCGGGGACCGTGAACCGCTCGGCAGGCGGTAACCCCGAGCCGGGAGGCGGCAAAACAGGGGTCATGCGTAGACGGAATTTCTGGGTAAGTGGTGCCTACATACGGGTCGATAGGAACTCGTATTAACATGCACCCTGTTTTGCGGGGTTGCAGCCCATCCCGCTGCATCCCCAAGTTAATTTTGCAACGCGAAGTACTAACAAACCGTTAACATCTGTTCATATTCCATTAACCGGCGCCAATTTTCGTGGTTTCCGCCCGCAGCCGCTTTCCCTTTCCGTCCCCTTTGGCTATTTCATGCCCAACTTGATGAAAGGCACACCCCCATGCCCATGGAAAAGAAATTTGACGCACACGAGGCTGAAGCCCGTATCACTGACCGCTGGTTGTCCGCTGACGCCTTTAAGGCCGGTGCCAATGCCAAACGTGATGACACTTATTGTGTGATGATCCCTCCGCCAAACGTCACGGGCGTTTTGCACATGGGCCATGCCTTCAACAACACGCTTCAAGACATCCTTGTGCGCTGGCACCGCATGCGCGGGTTCGACACCCTTTGGCAGCCGGGGACCGACCACGCGGGCATCGCCACGCAAATGGTTGTGGAACGTAAGCTTGCCGAAAACGGCGAACCCAAACGCACCGAACTTGGGCGCGAAAAATTCTTAGAAAAGGTCTGGGAATGGAAGGGTGAATCCGGCGGCCAGATTATCAACCAACTCAAACGCCTCGGCGCGTCCTGCGATTGGGCGCGCGAAGCCTTCACCATGTCCGGCGCCCCCGGTGCCCCCGCAGATGCGCAGGGGAATTTCCACGACGCCGTGATTAAGGTGTTCGTTGAGATGTACAACAAAGGCCTCATCTATCGCGGCAAACGTCTGGTCAATTGGGACCCGCACTTTGAGACTGCGATCTCAGATCTTGAAGTCGAGAACGTTGAGGTCGACGGCCACATGTGGCATTTCAAATACCCGCTCGCGGGTGGGGCGACCTACACCTACGAAGAGAAAGATGAAGACGGAAACGTAATACTTAGCGAAGAGCGCAACTATATCTCTATCGCGACCACGCGCCCCGAAACCATGCTGGGTGACGGCGCAGTTGCGGTGAACCCGCGGGATGAACGTTACGCCCCAATCATCGGAAAACTATGCGAAATTCCGGTTGGCCCGAAAGAGTCCCGTCGCTTGATCCCGATCATCACCGACGACTATCCAGACATGGAATTCGGCTCTGGTGCGGTGAAAATCACCGGTGCCCACGACTTCAACGACTACATGGTCGCCAAACGTGGCGGCATCCCGATGTACTCCCTCATGGACACCAAAGGCGCGATGCGCGCCGACGGTAAGCCCTACGTTGAGGAAGCTGCAACCGCCCAAGCTATCGCCAATGGCGAACAGGAATTCGACGAGTCGATGATTGCCGCGATGAACCTTGTCCCCGATGCCTACCGCGGATTGGACCGGTTTGAGGCCCGTGAAAAAGTGATCGCTGACATCACCGCCGAGGGGTTGGCCGTCATGCACGACGTCACCCGCAAAGTGAAAAACGACGACGGTGAAAAAGTCGACGTGACCGAGACCGTTCCGATGGTCGAAAACAAGAAAATCATGCAGCCGTTTGGCGACCGATCCAAGGTCGTCATCGAACCCATGCTCACGGACCAATGGTTCGTCGAGACCGACAAAATAGTGAAACCTGCGTTGGACGCGGTTAAGGACGGGACTGTGAAAATCCTGCCCGAGTCCGGCGAGAAAACATATTATCACTGGCTCGAGAACATCGAACCATGGTGCATCTCCCGCCAGCTGTGGTGGGGCCACCAGATCCCGGTTTGGTACTACCCGGGCCAGAACGACTGGTTCTCGGTTTGCGCAGCAACCGAAGAAGAAGCCATCGCGAAAGCCATGGCACAGAACGTCGACGGCACAGAGTTCCGCATTGTGGCTGATGTCCTTGAGGCGACCGCCGTCCTTGAAGAGCAGCTCAAATTGCTCGACACGCGCGACGAAGGGACAATTCGCACATTCGAAGGCCCGATGCAGTTGCCTATGTTCCGCGACCCCGACGTCCTCGACACATGGTTCTCCTCCGGCCTTTGGCCCATCGGTACGCTCGGCTGGCCCGAAGAAACCGACGAGCTCGCCAAATACTTCCCAACATCCGATCTGATCACAGGGCAGGACATTCTATTCTTCTGGGTCGCGCGGATGATGATGATGCAGCTCGCTGTTGTTGGCGATATCCCGTTTGACACGATCTACCTCCATGGCCTCGTGCGCGATGCCAAGGGTAAGAAAATGTCCAAATCCACGGGCAACGTCATCGACCCGCTCGATATCATCGACGAATACGGTGCCGACGCGTTAAGATTTACCAACGCGGCGATGGCCTCTTTGGGCGGCGCACTCAAGCTCGACACGCAGCGCATCGCCGGATACCGGAATTTCGGCACAAAGCTTTGGAATGCCTGTCGATTTGCCGAAATGAATGGGGCCTTCGGGGCAGATCGCGCCCATACCGGACCCATATCGGACCCATACCCGACCCATATCACGCAATCCGTGAACAAATGGATCATCGGAGAGACCGCGACGGCACTGGCAGATGTCAACGCCGCGCTTGATACTTACCGTTTCAACGACGCAGCCGACACGCTGTACAAGTTCGTTTGGGGCAAGGTTTGCGATTGGTACGTAGAGCTGTCCAAGCCATTGTTGATGGATGGCAGCGACGCCGAGAAACTAGAAACCCAACAGGTAATGAACTGGGTCTTGAACCAGTGTCTGATCCTGATGCACCCGATCATGCCGTTCATCACCGAAGAACTGTGGGCCCTGGATGGGAACACCTCCCTTCTCGTTCATCAGGACTGGCCTGAGTACGGGGCAGACCTGATCGACGCGCAAGCCGACAGCGAGATGTCTTGGGTGATCCAGATCATCGAAAACATCCGCTCAACCCGTGCGCAGATGAACGTTCCAGCTGGCCTATATGTGCCGCTGATCCAAACAGAGGCCGATGACGCCGCAAAAGCTGCTTGGGCGGGCAATGAAGCCCTGATCAAACGTCTTGCGCGGGTTGATAGCCTGACTGTTGGCGCGGCCCCTAAAGGATCCATGATGGTCGGAACCAAAGGCGCGACCTTTGCGCTGCCATTGGCCGACATCATCGACGTGGACGCCGAAAAAGCGCGTATCACCAAGTCTTTGGGCAAGGTTGAAAAAGAGGCTGGCGGTTTGCGCGGGCGCTTGGGCAACCCCAAGTTCGCCGAAAACGCAACGGCTGAAGTGGTCGAAGAAGCCAAGGCAAACCTTGCGCTGCGGACCGAAGAAATCGCGCAGCTGTCTGCTGCTTTGGCTCAGCTCAACGAAATCTAAACGACAGGGTGGTTCCTAGTGAACCACCCGTTCCACCGCGCGCATCATGCCGAGCGATTTGTCGTAAACCAGCGTCAAAATTCGGCGGCCAGAACCGCTCCGCGCGAGTGGTGTAACGCCACGCACCCCTAAGGCTGCACCAGATGTGGCAAGAAATCCGCGTCGTGTAAGTTTAGGCATATTTATTCTCCTAAATTATAGGTGGTCTCTGTGTTAACTCTTTTCAAAGGGGAACAGACGGACCAAACTCCCCCTATGTCCCGTAGCTCAGACAATGACCCGCGCCTGACCGCCCTTGCCGCTCGCCTTCCGGCGACGGTTCCTTTTGTCGGACCAGAAGCGCAGGAACGCGCTGCGGGTGTTCCATTCAAGGCTAGGCTTGGCGCGAACGAGAACGCCTTTGGTGCGTCGCCCGAGGCGGTCCGTGCCATGCGAATGGCCATCAAAGAGACGTGGATGTATGGCGACCCCGAAAGCCACGATCTACGAAATGCATTGGCCGTAAAACATGGCGTTGCCGCTGATGAGATTGTGGTTGGGGCCGGTATTGACGGTTTGTTGGACAGCCTTGTGCGCCTCACCGTGACCGAAGGCACGCCCGTTGTGACCAGCGCTGGCGCCTATCCGACGTTCAATTATCATGTCACGGGCTATGGCGGAGTGATCCACACAGTCAACTACACAGCAGATCACGAGGACCCCGATCACTTGGTCGCAAAGGCCCGCGAGGTTGGCGCGAAACTGATTTACCTGTCCAACCCAGACAACCCGATGGGGACATGGCACACGGCTGGAACACTAAAACAAATGATCCAGAGCATCCCTGACGGCTGTCTTTTGGTGCTGGACGAAGCCTATGTTGAACTTGGGCCCAACGGGATCGCGCCGCCGATCAATACCGCGGACGAACGCGTCATCCGCCTGCGTACCTTTTCAAAGGCTTACGGCATGGCGGGCGCGCGGGTCGGTTATGCGATTGGCCCTAAACGTCTGATTTCCGCCTTCAACCGCGTGCGCAACCATTTCGGCATGAGCCGCGTCAGCCAAGCTGGCGCTCTTGCCGCGTTGGAAGACGTGGATTGGCTTGAAAAGATGCGCGAGAAGGTCTTACAGGCGCGCGCGACCCTTTATCAGATTGCTGAAGACAATGACCTAAAGGCGGTCCCATCGGCCACCAATTTCGTAGCGATTGATTGCGGCGGTGACGGTGATTTCGCGCGAGCTGTGCTTGCATCCCTGATCGAACAAGGAGTTTTCGTCCGCATGCCTTTCGTTGCACCACAAGATCGCTGCATCAGGGTGTCGTGTGGGCCGAACAAGGACATGAAACTGTTCGCCAAGGCGCTTCCCAAGGCATTAGTCGCCGCAAAAGACAGTGCACAAAAGGTTTAAGTGATTTTTCAGGTCACCGCGCTAAGGTGGAGTCACCAACCTAGCCGGAGGATCAAAATGAGCCGCCCAATTCAACGCGTCGAAAACTACACCAACGCCTTTTTGGTAACGGCGGGGGTAACGCTCTTTATGGCGTTTTTCACACTCGCAGCCATCAAAGGCATTGTTTGGGTCATGCTATCCGCAGCATTTCTCGACGGGCTTATCCACATTCGAGCGGCTCGTATCGGCGCCCGCTAGATCGGCCAGAACAGCGGATGCGGCCTCAAGCGCGCCTTTTCCGTGAGGAATGCCCAGCGCCTTTAGCCCCGCATCAATGGTCCCCAAAAAGCCCATGACCATGTGGCCATTTACGTGGCCCATGTGACCCAATCGGAAATACGCACTTGCGGGTGCACGGCCCAGACCGATCCCCAACGTCACACCCATCTTGTCTTCGCACCATTCCCTTAAGGAATCGCCCTGCCCTTCGTCCAACTTAACAGACGTCACAGCGCGCGACCGTTGTGATGGTTCAGCTACATTTATCTCAAGCGGGCCATCTGCCCCCCACGCATCAGCCGCAGCCCAAATCGCACGCGCCAAGCCATCGTGGCGGGCCCAGACGTTCGACAGACCTTCCTCATTGATCATATCGAGGGCTTCGCGCAGCCCATAAAGGTGGTGCGTCGGCGCCGTGCCATTAAAGTACTGATAGTATTCTTCAACGGACGTGCGCGGCCGCCAGTCCCAATAGCGGGACACGCGTTTCATGTCGCCCCGCACAGCATCGGCTTTGTCATTAAACCAAACGAAGCCAATCCCTGGCGGTGTCATCAGGCCCTTTTGGCTTGCGGCGACGGCAATATCGACGCCCCAATCATCCATATGAAATTCGTCACAGCCCATGGATGCGATACAATCCACCATGAATAACGCGTCGTGCCCTACCGAATCAATTGCGCCACGTATTCCATTGATATCATTTAAAACACCAGTGGATGTATCCACCAAGACAGTCATGATGGCTTTAATCTTACCTTCGGTATCCGCCTTTAGTGCGGCTTCGACCTGCGCGACATCGACTGCGCTGCTCATGCCGAAATCAAGCGTTTCAACCTTCGCGCCAAGGCCATCCGCCATTTCGCCCCAACCGACGCAGAAACGACCCGTTGCAAGCACAAGAACAGTATCGCCTTCGCCAATCACGTTGGACAAAGCTGCTTCCCAGACGCCATGCCCGTTCCCGATATAGATAGCGACATTGTGTTTGGTTCCGGCGACGGCCTTCAGATCAGGGATCAAGCTGCGCGTGACGTCGTGCAATTCGCCCGTGTATATATTCGGCGCGGGCCGATGCATTGCGCGCAACACGCGGTCAGGCATCACTGAAGGTCCCGGAATAGCGAGATAGGGCAGACCATTGGCAAACATGCGATACGTCCTTAACTGTGAAATATGAGGTGTCTTTAGGGCGACATTATCCACACCGCGCGCCGCGTCAATGCCAGTAATCGTGCCACACCTTCCCCCCCCTCACGAATGCGCGTAGACCGTATGAAACAAGGCAACGGAACCCAAATGACCAACACCACTTTAAACCAAGACCGCACCAGCAAGGCCATGTTTGGCTGGCTGTGGCACGGCTACCTCAAAAAACAGTCCAAATGGCTCGTCGTTGCGACGATCTTGATGATGTTTGAGGGCGCCACCTTTGGTTCCCTGAGCTATATGATGCAGCCCATGTTCGATAATGTGTTCGTCGGTGGCGACCGCGGAAGCATTTGGATCGTGGGTCTTTTGATCTTTGCAATCTTTGCAGCGCGTGCGGTGACCGCCTTGGCGCAACGTGTGATCATGAAATACGTGTCCGCAAAATGCGCCGCAAAGATGCGCAGTGACTTGATGTCCCACCTGATGCGGTTGGATTTGTCCTTTCATCAATCCCACCCACCGGGCCAGTTGATC
Source organism: Octadecabacter sp. B2R22 (assembly GCF_018861045.1). Taxonomy (GTDB): domain Bacteria; phylum Pseudomonadota; class Alphaproteobacteria; order Rhodobacterales; family Rhodobacteraceae; genus Octadecabacter. The sequence continues at coordinate 24,464 of NZ_JAHKQJ010000007.1, read as the reverse complement.
GAACGTGTGCAAGGCGACGTACAGGCCTTGGGGCGGGTTTGGACCAGCTTGCTAACGGGCGTTGCGCGCGATTTTATCGCTGTGACGAGCTTGTTTCTTGTTGCCGCGATGATTGACTGGCGCTGGATGCTGATCGCATTGGTCGGCATTCCGGTGGTCGTGTTGCCTTCTTTTGGATTGCAGACCTTCGTGCGCCGCAAGGCACTGGCATCGCGTAAGGTGTCAGCGGACATGTCGACGCGCCTTGACGAAGTCTTTCACGGGATTTCCCAAATCAAACTGAACAGCATGGAAGCCTACCAATCCAAACGTTACGCGGGCCTGATCCGCCGACGCATCAGTTCAGAAACCGAAGCCGCGGCCGGACAAGGATTGATGTCCAGCACCGTCGATATCATGGCGGGTTTGGGGTTTCTCGCTGTGATCCTATATGGCGGTTCCGAGATCATTGACGGTGAGAAAACCGTCGGTCAGTTTATGGCGTTCTTTACGGCTATGGCGATCGCGTTTGATCCCCTTCGACGGCTGGCCAGCATCGCAGGCCTTTGGCAAGCAGCCGCCGCGGCGATTGACCGCCTGCTTGATCTGTTTGACGAACAACCGACGCTGCTGTCCCCCGACACACCTGTCGCCGCACCAACGGATGCACCCACGATCACATTTGACAACGTGTCCCTGAGCTACGGCGATCTGCCTGTCTTGAACGGAGCAAGCTTTGTCGCGCAAGCTGGACAAACCACGGCATTGGTTGGCGCATCGGGAGCGGGCAAAAGCACGCTGTTCAATGTTCTGACGCGCCTTGTTGAACCACAATCTGGCGCGGTGACCTTGAACGGTACTTCTATTGATGCGCTGGCGCTGACGGATTTGCGCGGAATGGTCTCGACGGTGTCCCAAGACGCTGCCCTGTTTGACGAAACCCTGCGCGATAACATTTTGCTGGGCCGCGAAGACGTCAGTGATGACGCGCTAAAGAAAACGTTGTCTGACGCACACGTTATGGATTTTCTCGACAAAATGCCTGCTGGTTTGGACAGCCCCGCCGGACCGCGCGGGTCCAACCTGTCGGGCGGTCAACGTCAGCGCGTCGCTATTGCCCGGGCCTTATTGCGGGACACACCGATCCTGCTGCTCGATGAGGCAACCAGTGCGCTTGATACGAAGTCCGAATCCATCGTTCAAAGCGCACTGGATCGGCTCGCAGAGGGTCGCACAACACTGGTGATCGCGCACCGCCTGTCGACAATCCAGAACGCCCATAAGATCGTCGTTCTCGACAAAGGGGCTGTGGTGGATCAGGGCACGCACGCAGAATTGTTGGCACGCGGGGGGCTTTATGCTGACCTGTACCGCCTGCAATTCCGCGATGGAAAGCAGGTCGTGGACGACACAAACCGCCCAGCGCACGTAGCCGCACCTCAGTCGGCAATACCGACAAAGGGAAGCTGGCTAACACGCCTGTTCCGTCGCGGAGGACCACAGTGATGAACGATCGCAGCCTTATCCAATTGTCTGGCGAAGACAGCCGTGACTTTCTTCAGGGATTGATCACCAACGACGTGACCAAGACGTCTGATGGTTTGGTCTATGCGGCGTTGCTGACGCCTCAGGGTAAATTCATCGCGGATTTCTTTGTGCTCGAGGACGGGGATGCTTTGGTGCTGGATGTGGCCTCGTCCCATGCGGCCAATCTGGCGCAACGGCTGGCAATGTATCGGCTGCGCGCCAAAGTCGACATTGCAGAAAGCTTCAATGTGGTGTCGCGCGGCACGGGCCCTGCCCCCGACGGCGCCTTTGCTGATCCGCGCGATTCAAACATGGGATGGCGCGCCTACGAGACCAAAGACATCAGTGACGAGACCGATTGGGATGCCCTGCGCGTGGCCCACGTTATTCCAGAAACGGGGATCGAGCTGACCCCCGACACCTATATTCTTGAGGCCGGGTTCGAGCGCCTCAATGGCATCGACTTTCGCAAAGGCTGCTACGTCGGCCAAGAGATCGCCGCACGTATGAAGCATAAGACAGAGCTGAAAAAGGGGCTGGTTCAGGTTGAGATCGAAGGGCATGCGCCCGTCGGAACCGAGATCACGGCGGACGGCAAATCTGTTGGAACCCTATACACGCAAAGCGGCAATCACGCGCTTGCGCATCTTCGGTTTGGTCGTGCCACCGAAGAGATGCAGGCAGGCACAGCAACCCTGCGCCTGCCCTAGACGACGCGCTTAGGCGCGTTCGACGTATTCCATTGTTTCCGTGCTTACGATGATGTCTTCGTCCTGACCGACGAACGGCGGCACCATAACACGCACGCCGTTATCAAGGATTGCAGGCTTGAACGAATTCGCTGCCGTCTGACCTTTGACCACTGGCTCGGTCTCAACGATCTTGCAGGTCACTTTTTGTGGCAACTGCATGTTGAGGGCTTCTGCCTCGTGGAATTCGACAACTGCGATCATACCGTCCTGCAAAAAGGGGCGACGTTCGCCCAGCAGCTCGGCCGGAAGCTCGATCTGCTCGTAGGTTTCGGTGTCCATGAACGTCAACATTCCGTCTGTTTCGTAGAGGAATTGTTGATCTTTTTGCTCCAAACGGACCTTCTCGACCTTATCGGCGGACCGGAAGCGTTCGTTCAACTTCGACCCGTTGCGAAGGTTGCGCATTTCGACTTGTGCGAATGCGCCACCCTTACCGGGTTTCACATGATCCGTTTTTACTGCGACCCAAAGGCCACCATTATGCTCCAGCACGTTACCGATGCGGATTTCATTGCCGTTGATTTTTACCATGGGCCAAATGTGTCCAAATAATGTCAAAAGGTTGAAGGAAGGTTGACGCGCCCTATATCTTGGGTGGTGACCCCGTGCAAGCCAACCAAATACTGTTCACGAAATGGGAGAGGTATGCATAAAACGCATAGCTGATATTCCAAATTAAGAACCCCGAATCGGATAAGAATAGGCATATTGCCTCCTACGCCCGATACAAGACTAAAAACAAAGAAGGATCCAATATGCGTGATTTCGTCGACGGCACAGCGTTTAACAATGAACAAGGCAACCGCGCGCGGAAACTCTTCGCTGCTGTGGTACTGGCTGCATTGGACGACGCAATTGCAGACGACAAGAAATACGGCAACGGCCCCGAACAGATCGCCCGCTGGGCGCGCTCTCGTGATGGCCGCGAAGTATTGTCCTGCGCTGGAATCGACCCGAACGAACGTGTTGTAACCGGCCTGATGGATTTTGTCGGCAAAGGTGTACGTACATCTGTTGCGCTCTCTCGCGAAGAAAGTGAACGCCGCGCTGTTGCAGAAGCTGCCGAGTTAGAAACCCGCGCCGCTTAAGCAAACCCAGTTTTGACTGCCAGAAAACGCGATCCTCTGCTCGGGGTCGCGTTTTTCTTTTGCCCAGCCCCGTTCGCGCGAGTGAGGTGACAGACAGCCCCCCACGATGCGCCAAAGAACAACCGACGGGGCGTTCATTGCTCTTCCCTCGGGCGGTATGGCTGTTAGGTAAGACCATGGAGGACCTCTCATGGCGAAGGCAATCATGATCCAAGGTGCAGGCTCCAACGTGGGGAAATCCATGTTGGTGGCAGGGCTGTGTCGCGCTGCTGTGCGACGCGGGTTGTCTGTTGCGCCGTTCAAGCCGCAAAACATGTCCAACAATGCCGCTGTAACCGCGAATGGCGGTGAGATTGGCCGCGCACAGGCGCTCCAGGCCCGCGCATCACAACTCGACCCGCATACGGATATGAACCCTGTCCTTCTCAAGCCCGAGAGTGACATTGGTGCGCAGGTGATCGTTCAAGGGCAACGGTTCGCCACGATGAAGGCCCGCGAATACGGAAGCCGCAAAGCAGAGCTGATCCCGAAAGTTTTGGAAAGCTACCACCGGCTCGCCGCAAATCATGATCTTATCCTGATCGAGGGTGCAGGATCGCCAGCCGAGGTCAATCTTCGGGCCGGCGACATCGCCAATATGGGGTTTGCAGAAGCCGCTGACTGTCCAGTCATCTTAGTTGGGGATATCGACCGTGGCGGGGTCATTGCGCAACTGGTTGGGACCGATGTTATCCTGCCGCCCGATGACCGATCTCGCATTAAGGCCTTTGCGATCAATAAGTTCCGCGGAGACCCTACGCTTTTTGCAGATGGCATGACGGCAATAGCCGAGCATACGGGCTGGGCTGAATTGGGGATCGTTCCGTGGTTTGAAGACGCTTGGAAACTTCCTGCCGAAGACGTGATGGATGTCGCAACCCGCAAGGGCGGCGCGATCAAGGTCGTCGTTCCACGACTCAACCGCATCGCTAATTTTGATGATCTTGATCCGCTGGCCGCCCAGCCGGACGTCACTGTAGAAATTATCGAAGCCGGGCGTCCCCTGCCCGCAGACGCAGACCTTGTGTTAATCCCCGGGTCAAAATCCACGATTGCTGATCTGGCCCATTTCCGCGCCCAAGGCTGGGACATCGACCTGCATGCACATGTTAGGCGCGGCGGGCATGTCTTGGGTATCTGTGGCGGCTATCAGATGCTCGGACGCACGATCGCGGACCCCGACGGCATCGAAGGCGACGCGACAAGCGTGGATGGTTTAGGCCTGCTGGACGTCACAACGACCATGACGGCGCAAAAGCGTGTCGCGTTGAGTGATGCGCGTTACGACGCCACAGGAGACGTTCTGACAGGCTATGAGATCCATTTGGGTGCAACCACTGGCCCTGACATGGAAAACAGCTGGCTTACCCTGAACGGACGGCCAGAAGGCGCCGCAAGTCGCACTGGCCGCGTTAAGGGCTGTTATTTGCACGGGTTGTTTGCAGCTGACGGGTTTCGCTCCGCTTTTATGGCGGCACTCGGGGCCCCTATTGAGGCGATGTCATATGACGCGGGTGTGGAAACGACTTTAGATGCGCTTGCCGCACACCTTGAGACCTGTCTGGATGTAGATTTATTGTTTGAATTGGCCGAAGATATCCCGCCAGGGCCATGAAAGACGGGACCATGAAAACCGAGCGCCGCCTAAGTCCGGTCGGTTAATCGAATTCTTGGCTCGACAAGACGCGATAAATCTCGCGGCGGACCAGCTTGCGCACGTTGCGGGTAATACGTTCCCCCAAAGGCCCTGAAAGTTCTTCGCGCACAACATCGGACACCAAAGCGCGCAATGCTTCTTCGTCCAACGCCACGCCGCCTGCTTCGAGAAGACCATCAAGATCATCGTCCGCGTAAACATCGGCTTCGGTATCTGGTGCCTCCGGCTTGCTGTCATCGCTGGCTGGATCAACGTTTTCATCGTTTGAAACGTCTTCCATCGCGGCTTCGTCTTGATCAGCTACGGACACCAGATCGTCGACGGCTTTGTGATGAAACTCCATGACCTTGTCATCGTCGTCAATACTTGCGACGTCGTCTTCATCCAAGGTCTCAGCAGTTTCGGCATCTCGTATCTGTTCGGCGGATCGCGCAATCGTCCCCGGCCAAGCGATTGTTTTAGCCATATGTTCGCTTACATCAATCTCACTGCCGTCTGGTTCGTAGTCGTCTTCACCACTGCTGATCGCTGCCTCTAGCTCAGCGATGGTTGCCACCAACTCGGAGCGATCCGGCGTTTCGACTGCAACGTGGACACCGTCGTCGCCGTCGTCTTCAAAACCATCGTCGTCCTGTTCGTGTGCGTCGTCCCAAACCATGTCCGTCAATTCCAACGGAACAACATCGTCGTCATCGTCTGAGGCGTCTGCAAACTGATCCGCAAGATCGGCTTCACCTTCATTTGCGGCTTCAACTTGGTCGCCCTCACCCTCATCTTCGGGGGCTTCCGATTGCTCAGTGCTGCCCCCAACAAGGAAGGCGGGCGTGAGGACCAATTTGTCAGGCAGCGCCGCGCTGTCCGATTCGGGAGTGTCATTGTCCGAAGACGGGACCGCAAGGACCGCCTCGAGTTCGGCTGCAATTGGGGCAGTGTCACGCGTACGGGCCTTATCTCCATCACTCACCAGGCGGCGGATAGACGTCAGGACATCCTCGATTTCTACATTGGTTACCGGTTCGGACATTGCTGATCCCGCATTTTTACTACTGTTGCCTCAGCGATGACTTTAACCTGACACCGTGTTTCAAACAACAGATAGTCGGGATTTGAGACACTAATCCTTAGCCTACCACTCACCACCTAAGCGCGGGACTTCGCCTTCATGCCGATTAGTCGCCGATCGACTGCAACACACGATCCAGCGCCTGCCCCTGACGGGAATGCGTCGCCGGTGCTTCGCGCACGAGGTTATAGTAGGCTGCAGGGTCATAAGACTGAACACCAAGGTTCAAATGATCCGCGGTCAAAAGCCCCATCGTGGCCAGCACACGGTAGCTTGCGACCACCTCATCGGCTTGAGCCGAAATCTGGCTGGCTTGCGCATCAAGCAATTCCTGCTCTGCGTTCAAGACATCAAGTGTTGTGCGCGCGCCAAGCGTTGCCTCTTCGCGAACGCCGCGGAAAGCTGTGCGCGACGCGGTGATTTGCAGACCGGCGGCTTCGCGGCTGGCGCGAGCCACACGCAGGATAGCATAGGCGTTGCCAACGTTCTGGTTCACCGCCTGCGTTGTCACAAGCAGGCCGGAGCGCGCTGCATCACGGCGGGCTTGTGCCTGCCGGATCAAGGATTGCAATTGGCCGCCTTGGTAGATCGTGCCGCCATACGTGAGGCTAAGCTGGCGCGTAACGTCTCCGTCTTCATCAAGGGATACGCCGCCGCCCAAGGTCAAATCCGGCTGTAAGCCTGCTTGTGCGCGACGAATGTTAAGTTCAGCCGATGCAACACCATGCTGCGCCCCAATCACATCAGGGTGGCGACGCATGGCAAACGCCCGCGCTGTTTCAATATTGGATTCGACGCTTGCGGGATTAACCACATCAAGACGCCCCGGTGCGCGCCCTACGGCAGCGCGGAATTCTTCATTCGCCTGTGCGAGGTCCCCTTCCGCGGCAGCCAATAGGCTTTGAGCGGCAGCCAAACGTGCCTCAGCAAGAGACACATCGGTGCGTGTCACTTCACCCACCTCAAACCGGTCCCGCGCAGCACGCAGTTCTTGGTTGATTACCCCAACGTTGCTGCGACGCAACGCAAGGAATTCGGACGCACGGCGGACTTGCATATAAGCCTCAACCGCGCGGAAAAGGATCTCCTGTTCAACCTGAACAAGGCCTTCGCGTGTTTGCAGCACCAATTCCTTTTGCGATTCTGTTGCCAGCGCACTGGCCCCGCCATCAGCCAACAGCAAGCTCAGTGAAATAGAAGCAGACGCCGTGATGTCATCAGACAGACTGGTAGAGCCGCCGCCTGTCTCGGAATAGACAGCCTGTGTTTGCCAAGTCACGATAGGGCGAAGCGCGGCCAAAGACTGTGCAACATCTTCATCAGCCGCCCGCAACAACGCACGGTTCTGATCCAGTAGCCCTGAATTGTGATAAGAATCCCGCAACGCATCAGCCAAGCTTTCGGCCCGCGCGGGTGAAACCAGCATAGCGCCCATGAGGCAAATGGCGGTGATCAGTTTGATAGCTGGCATTTCAACGGTCCTTCGATGCTCTCGCAACTCAATATAGGTCGTAAGACGGCTGCAATTTTTCGTTCCTAGAACGCAAACGCCGCCGCTTTTTCAAAACCGGACAGGACCGGTGCAGTCGCATTGAATGCCATGCGCCAATTCATCACGCCATCAATCTTGCGTCCGACGCGGACCACGCCCAATGCACCTTCTGCAAAAATTGCAACGATGCGGCCGCCCTCTTTGATCTGAGACGTAAGATCATCAGGAATTTCTTCAACGGAACCTTGCAGCAGAACCAGATCATATGGACCGTTTTTGGCGGCCCCTTGCGCAAGCGGCCCTGCGAATACAGCAGCGTTGTCCACACCATGGGCCGACAGGTTCTGCTGGGCCTCTTCTGCGCGGGCTTCGTCATCTTCGACGGCCACGACGAATTCGGCCATATGGGCCAGAACTGCAGTTGAATATCCCAAACCACAGCCCAAATCGAGAACCACATCGGTTTTCTGCACATCTGCTGCATCGAGAATCTTTGCCAAGGTACGCGGTTCAAGCAAAACGCGCCCTTCACCAAGGTCGATATTTTCGCCGATGTAAGCGGCATCGCGCAATGCGTCCGGCACGTATTCTTCACGCGGAATATCCAGCAACGCATCGATGATCGGGAATTTGGTCACATCTGAAGGACGCACCTGCGTATCCACCATCAATGTCCTGCGGTTTTGAAAGTCAGTCACGAGCTAAACTCTTTCGTTCAGTATCTGTTGCCCCAACATGCCACAGCCCCCGAGGCGGAGCAACGGCCATTGCGCACAACTCCAATGCATTGATGCAAAACGGACTATTGAACCTGCCGGACAACGCGGCTAAACGACCACTCAGACCACAGGCGGCGAGTTGGCGGAGTGGTTACGCAGCGGATTGCAAATCCGTGTACACCGGTTCGATTCCGGTACTCGCCTCCAACGTTTTCAATAACTTGAGCCACGCCACACCTCCTAAATTTCAGTTCTTGAAACAAGCGTTGAAACATTCATGTTTCGGTCTTACTGCGTTCCATGAGGTTTAGTGCGTTCTGCGCGCGAGTCGCGAGTTCTCGTTGTTGGACGTCTGCACCGTCTTTTTAAGTATCCCGAGCCCAGAGTGCCCGTGACAGCCCTGACCCATGGTCATGTCCGGAGCGTTGCTACCGCGGGCACAAGTAAGTTACCCCTGTGCAATGGAGTTACGAAGTTGGTCGAACAACAACGGCGCTTGACCTCGTGTCACAGGGGATAGGGGTCGCGCTTTTACCTAAAATGGCTCTGGCCGGCGTGGTTTTGGGTGGTCTAGCGTGGCGCGCTGTGACCAATCCCACTGTCATACGCCCCATCGGACTGCTGTCTCGGCTCGGCGTAAGCGTTGCAACCGGCCCTCATTTTAGAGTCTTCTGGCATCAACAACCAAGGCCTATATTGGCGGTACGCCAATACGGAAGCAAAATTTTGGGCATTCTCGGCCCAGAGCGGACATTCGCGAGTTGAACAGATGCTGCGGTGCAGCTTCCCCGAAGCGGACATTGATCGATCGCGCAGCATTTTGATGGAGCCGATGACTGCAATGCGGACTTTCCCGACCTTCGCTGCAGCTTCACCAATGGCTGCTTTTAGCTCTTGTCGTGTGCTCTCGTGACTGAATTGCCAATCAACCACTATCTGAATAGTCAAATCGTCCTAATGCCGAGCTTATCGATGATCGTGTCTAAGCAATTTGCCAATTGTGTGGTGGTTCTAGCGGTCGCTGCAACATAAAAGTCGGGGCGCACGATCATGTATCGCGCATCGATCTCTCGCGCCCAATCGGCATATGTGGCGTCTTTTGTGATGACATCGTATCCAACGCCATCCGGCCCAACCGACAGTAACTGGCCATCAAGCTTGGCGAGTGCAATCTGATGCACGTGGTTCAACACGCCTTCAGTTGCACACTCCAACGCCAGCACCATCCAGCCTTGCCCGACAGCCTGATCAAACCGGTCCTGTCTACCGTCAAACCGCACGATACCTTGGGGGGAAAGCTCTCCTGCGCCGGGGCTATCGTCGCACCACACTCCTGAGCCGAGCTTTACCAAATCCCCTGTGATCGGCTTGTGGTCGCGTGCCGCGAGATTCTCCATCATCCGCGCATCGCGTGCTGCAGCTTTGTCGGGATCGGCGATGCAGATAATCTCGCCAAGGTCTTGGCTAAACTGAATGTAATGTTTGGCGTGGGCGATGCGTTCGCTTTCATAGCTGTCTAGCACCTTCGCGGAGAATCTTCCGTCAAGAATACCAGATAACCGCCATCCCAGTGCCACAGCATCGCGCAAGCCTGCACACATCCCCTCGCCCGCAAAGGGGGGCATCAGGTGTGCGGCGTCCCCTGCTATCATGCAGCGCCCCGCCAGCCATTGATCTGCGTATTGGGCTTGGAAACGGTAGACAGCACTGCGTTCCAGTTCCGCAGTTTCAGGTGTCAGCCCCCATGGCTCCAACAGGCGCCACGCAGTTTCTGGCTTGGCCATGTCGTCCGTGTTCTCGGACGGCAACACCATGAATTCCCAACGCCGACGGCCAGGGCCGCCGGGCACAATGGTTGTGGGGCGTTTGGGATCGCACAACTGCCACTGTGCAGGCGAGGTTTTATACCCCGCATGCGGGATCATATCGAGGATGAGCCAATCGAAAAAATAGCCTTTGTCGATCACCGGTAACCCAAGACTGTCACGCACAAAGCTATTGGCCCCGTCCGCCCCAACAACAAACTGCGCAGTCAGGGTTTTGCGGCTTTGATTGGTGGCTGTATCTTGAGTGATAACCTGCACACGGTCGTTGTCCTGCGAAAGATCCACAGCCGTCCACCCACGCAAAAGCGTCACGGTGGGCAATGTCTCAACCATCTTGATCAGGCGTGCTTCGAGTTCGGGCTGGTTGAACCAATAGGTGACATGCCAGCCACACGGCGCGAGGCTTTCCCAGTCGACAATTTGCAAGTCCTGTAGGTCCGCGTTCTTCCAGTAATACAGCTCTTTGTGGTTCTCGAAGGCGGGATCGGTGTCGCAATCAATGCCCAAAGTGGCAAGGATACGTGCTACTTCCGCATCCATCGTTACGGCGCGGGGGCGCTCATAGATGTGGGGCCATTTTTCGGCTATGGTGACGGACTTACCGGCGCGGCCTAACAATATCGCCAACAGCAAGCCAACCGGTCCGGCCCCGACGATCGCCACATCTGTATCTATCTCGGACGTCACGCTTGTATCAGCCCTTGCCTCTTCGACGTTGCATGCCAAACAATCATGATCACGGCGCCCGTGATACCCGCAACCTGAAGAGTTGTATTGAACGACATGATTGTCACGGCCAGACCCAAGCGCATAAAGATTTCCCAACTCGCCAGCTTGCGCTTGTCAAATCCGGCAAGCGAGCTTGCCAGTAAATAGAGCGCGAGGGCGGTCTTGCCAAGGATGAGGGCGAGCGCTGTCCAGTTCGTCTCACCGTCATACCCGGCCAAGTAGATTTGCGCCCCACTGGCGCTTTTGACCGGATCGATAACGGCTGCTTCGATCAGTAGAATTTCTGGATAAAGCGCAAAAATGAACGGGATCACGAACATGACGATGCCCGACTTTACAGCAGAAAATCCAGTGGCCATCGGACCTGCGCCAGTGATGGACGCGGCGGCAAATGCGGCCAAGGCTATGGGCGGGGTTATCGCGCTGGCGACTGCGAAATAGAAGATGAACATATGCGCAGTAAAGGTCGCAATCCCGAGCCCCGCCAGAACCGGGCCCATCAACAACGCGACGTTGATGTAGGCAGGAACAGCGGGCATGCCCATGCCCAGCAAGATCGCGATGAACATCGTGACAAACAGCGCGAGCAGCTGGAAACCGACGGACCCGTCTTGTCCAAGGTTCAGCGAATTGAGCCACCCCAAGACGTCCAGAGAAATAAAGTTCGGCAGGCCCGTGAATTGTAGGCAGAAGTCGATAACGGAAACGGCCAGAAACATGAGATAAAGCGACGACACCAGAATGCCGGCATCTGACAATGCATCGACAATCTTGGCGGGCTTTTGGCGCACGTTCGGATCCAAAAACAACAGCGCGATCAGAAGGATGACCGCCCACCACCCCGCACTCCCAGCGTCTCCGGCAGCATTTTGGACGGTCTGTTGAAACCATGACAGGCTTTGGACCACGCAGGTGCCATCCACAAAGCTCCGCTCCGCACCCAAAATACCACCCAGTACCCCGCAGCCCACCGTATCTTTCGTCGCCAGCAGCAAGGACAAGATCAAAAGAATTGGCCCGAATATCATGGTCAGGTTCAATATATCCTGCGGCGACATGCGCATATCATCGGTCAACTCACCGATCGCTTTGATGTTCTGTTTGCGGGCTTGAAAGACGACCGACAGGAACAAGCAAAAGAAGTAAGCAACGGCTGGAATAATCGCAGCAATGATGACCTGCGAGTAAGGAACGACCGTGAGAGACGCCAATACAAATGCCGCAATCCCCATGATAGGTGGCATGATTGATCCACCTGATGACGCGGCCGCCTCAACGCCTCCGGCAAACACTTTAGAATAACCACGCTTGACCATCATCGGGATCGTCAGAACACCCGTCGACAGAACGTTGACGATTGGCCCGCCAGAAATGGTCCCGAACATCGCCGAGGAAACGATCGCGGCATGGGCTGGCCCGCCGCGTAACCTCCGCGTCCAACGAAACGCGAGTTTGATAAGCGACTGCCCTCCGGCAGAGGCACCGAACAGCGATCCCAGTACGAGATAAGGGAATATCGTATTGAGCATTATATCCATGAACCGGCCCATCAGGCCGGATGCATTATTGACCAGAATGTCGTGCACACGCGGTCGCCCGTCTGACAGAAGGCGAGGCTCTCCAGCAAGTTTGGTCATCAGGTATTTATTGATGTCTTCAGGGCCATGAAAATACCAAACAAGGACCGTGACGATGGTGTAAAGCGCCACGGCAAGGGCCACCAGAACAAGGGCCAGACCCCAAACGCGGATATTGTAGGCCAGAAAAATCAGAACCGTCAGGCCAACAATCAGAACCAACCAGCCACCCGTATTACCGACACAACTGGGGTCTTCGACGGTTGAGGGTGGAGGAAGGCCCATGGTCGTGGCGATCTCGGTTTCGATCCTCAGCGCCTCTGCGGTTAGGCGTGCCCTCTCGCCGGTGATCTGATCGATCAAACAGATCGATTCAATTTCAACGACGTAAGTGACGGAGACTGTGAAGGCCGCGGCGACCATCGCGATATCCATCAGCAACCCAAGGCGGCGTTTACCGGTGGGTTCGTTTTCCCATGATTTCCATGCTGAATGCTTCAACACGACGCACAGCATCATGCATGCAAAGGCAAACGGGTAAAACCACTCTGTCGGGAATTTGCGGATCTTGAGCCAATCGAGCCCGGTCAGATTGCGCAATCCGTCGTCCAGTCCGGGAACCCCGGGGATCGCATTCGTCAATCCTGCGACAACGATAAACAAGGATAGCCAAAACAGAACCCCGCGCGGCTTTGCCTCCAGATGGGTATCAGGACTTGAAGTCTGGTTCATATTGCCGCCTGCGCCAAGAATTTGGAGAGAGCGGCAAAATTGCCGCCCTCATTTTTCAGACCCTTATGGCAGCGCGCATTCGGGCAACACATAGCCTGCTTCTTCCCACGCACGAACGGCACCTGGATGGTATTTCAGGGGATTTGGACCACACATTCCGGTCATGGCGATGTCCGTTTCGCCCAACCAGCCACTGGCCATCGCAGGGGTTCTTGCGGTGATCTGTTCCAACCCGTCAAGGAAGGTCTTGGTGAGTTGATAGGCCAGTTCTTCGTCCATCGATACGTTCACAACGTCCCCACCAATGTCGGCATAGCCGCGAAACATTCCGTCCTCGGACACGATGCGAATGTTGGGTCCGACAAGATCATCGACGATTGGCTCAACCACGGCAGCGTTGCCCGGCGCATTGCTAAAGTTTGTTCCTGCTTCCCCCTCAAAGATTTCCTTTGGGAAGGAATAAACAACCATTCCACCTGAAGATGCAGCTTGCGCATGACGTGCATCCGGAAAGTTTACGGGCAGAATATGCGCATCTGCTGACCCTTCGGTGATCGTGGACACCATCTGGCCCCAGTTGACCTGAATACCGGTGTAGCCTTCGCCGTCGTCCAATCCTGAAACAAGGCGGGCCATCGCCCGTGCCTTATTCAAGGCCGCGCCACGTGGTGGGCCATTGTAGATAGTCGCGCCTTCGATCGAATCCCACCCGCCAAAATTGCTACTTTCATAGGAAGACAGTGCGAACACCGAAAGCTGATAAGTATAAAGAACCGAAAGGTTGGACGCCAATTCGGCACCAGCCTCTGGCCCAACGCTGGCGTAGGGTCCAGCCCCTCTGGACAGCAGGAACGGCAAAACAAATGGTGCCGCTGCGATGTCCGTTTTACCTTCTGCGACGTTCTGAATTGAGTTGGTCAGTGTTTGACCCGTCGCAACCTGAATATTGGCAAGGCCCGAAGCTGCCGCAAGTTCGGCGACCCCTAACATTGCCTGCGCTGCGGTTTGCGTCGCAGGCGTTGTCTCTCCCGTCAAGTTTGCCTGCGCATGCGCCCCCGTCGTTAATCCCAAGGCCAGTAAGGCCCCCGTTATCGTGGTTTTCTTAGACATAATGTTCCTCCCAAACAGTCTGTTTATCCAATCGTGTGGTTGGGCAAAGTCCTCCCTTCGCCCTCAAGTTCTTCCTTGTCCCGAAACCCGATGAGAATACCGGGGGGTTCCTTGTTTGCGGCCATCTTGTTGACGGCCTCAGCTGTGCGCGTAATCCGGTTGTGGTGGCGGCGCGTCCATTCAAAGTGAAGCGCCTGAAGCCGCGCGACCTCGCCCGCAAAGTCGGGATCAGTGCCCAGATCTCTCAGCTCGCCCGGATCATTTTGCAGATCGAAAAGCATTGGGTCCATTTTCTCGACGTATGTGTATTTCCAACGTCCATCAAAGATCATCGTCAGGCGCGCATCGGACTGATCGACGCCAACGTCCTGCCTCGCGTCACGCGTGGAGTAATCATATTCGGAGACGGCAAAGCTGCGCCAGTCTGTGTCTTGACCGTGCAGCAGTGGCGTAAGAGAGCGGCCTTCCATGATGTGCGGCTTGGCTTGCCCGCCCATGAACTCAAGGAAGGTCGGGGCAAGATCAATTGCTTCGACCAAGGCGTCCGTGCTTGTTCCACGCGTCGCGTCTGCCTCAGCGCGCGGATCATAAACCAAAAGCGGAATGCGCGCTGAGCAATCGTAGAACAGGTCTTTCTCACCCAGCCAATGATCGCCCATGTTGTCGCCATGATCAGAGCAGAACACGATCATCGTGTCCTCCATGCGACCACTTTCGCGGAGGTAAGCAAAAAGGCGGCCCATTTGATCGTCGAGCTCTTTTATTAGGCCCATGTAACAGGGTGCCACCAAATCGCGCACCTCGTCTTTGGACATGGTTTGGCAGACCCGCATGTTCATCCACGCTTGCATCAAGGGATGCGTGGCGTCACGTTCTTTAGCGCTGCGATTGACGGGCGGAAGGTCTTGTGCCGTGTACATATCGTTGTAAGGCGCGGGGGCCAAATAGGGCCAGTGTGGTTTGATGTAACTCAGGTGGCATAACCAAGGTTGATCGCCCTGTTCTTCAATATATTCGATGCCCCGTGTCGTCAGCCACGCGGTTTCAGAATGCTCTTTCGGGACGCGGGCGGCCAGTGGCGCGTTGTCCAAAAGCCAGCCAGACCGCATTTTCCCATCAGGTCCAATCGCGGTGTTGGCCCATTCCTCCCAAGGATTTTCGCCGTCCATACCGTGATCGCGCAGGTACTGATCGTAATCCTGTCCATGGCGACCCGGATAGGCAGAATTATTGGTGCCGTCGTCACGCACCTTCACGTCAAATCCGCATTCAGACACGAGGGCGCCGATGGTGCTTTCGGGTGAAATCCCCAATCGTTTCATACCTTCGCGATCCGGCGTCATATGCGTCTTGCCCACAAGTGAACATTTCGCCCCGATCTCGCGCAGGTGATCGCCCAAAGTCGGCTCACCAATCCGCAACGGAAATCCATTCCAGGTCGACCCGTGCGAGCGGACATATCGCCCTGTGTAAAAGCTCATGCGGCTGGGTCCGCAGATCGGGGATTGCACATAGGTCTTGTTGAACCTGACCCCCTGAGAGGCCAACCAATCCAGATTGGGCGTGTCGATGTGGTCTGCGCCGTAACAGCTCAGGTAATCCCAACGCAGTTGGTCAGCCATAATGAAAAGAACGTTCTTGCTGCTCTTAGACATAAGCACACAACCGCGACACGTTTCGCGCGTCGGCGCGCGGACCACCCCAAGTGTCGCCATTAAGTTTCACGACCGTGCTCCTCCCCGAACAAATGCGTTTAAAACTGCTGGCGTTTAGCTTTGACGCCCAAAACATATCTGTCTAGTCATGATTCAACAACTTAACTTGCGATTTTGATATGAACATCGACCCCAGACATCTTGAGCAGCTTGCGGCCATCCTTGAGTTCGGCACGTTCAATGAGGCTGCCAAACGCCTAGGCACATCGCAGTCCGCGCTCAGCCGTATGATCACGGACCTCGAAATCAGAATCGGCACCCAGCTATTTGAGCGCAGCCGCCGCCCGTTGATGCCAACCGAGGTGTGTAAAAAACTGGCCAATCATGGGCGCACTATAGACGCCACGCGTCGCCGCGCGCTGGAAGATATACAGATTGTTTTGGAGGGCATGAGCGGAGAGCTCAAGATCGGCGCACCGCCGTTCTTGTGTCAGCGGTTGGTCGGCGAAGCCATTTCAAGTTTCTTGCAACATCGACCCGAAATTGAGGTGAAGCTTGTCTCGGAGTATTTCCCGCAACTTGAGCGTCGGATTCTCTTGAACCAGTTGGACGTCATTATTTGCCCCTTGCGTTTGCTGACAGCATCCATTGATGACTTAACCGTCGCGCCGTTGTTCCAAGACGCTCATGTTATTGCAGGGCGCGCTGAACATTGGTTGCTTAAACAAAGCACGATCACTGCGGACGACCTTGAAAAAGCCACTTGGGTCAGCCACGCAGACGAAAGCCAGTTACAGTCAGACATGGCCGCGGCGCTGACGTATCTTGGTGTCAGAAATCTGAAAATTGCGTTTCAAAGTGGATCCGCCGGAGCCATATTAGAGATGCTCCGCCACACCGACTTTTTGACCGTACTGCCGAGGTACGCACTGCGTCACCGAGGGGAGAACAGCAGGTTGGCCGAGCTCCCAGTGCAACTCACGCTTTCATCCACGTCTGTCGGAATGGTATCATCAAGCAATCGACTTGAAAGCCCATTGCTCGCTGCATTCACGGCACACATGCGCGAATACGTTGCCAAAGAATCTCCGGCTTTGCACTTGGCAACGCCAACTGAGGAATAGACACGGACAGCTATCCTAGTTTCATAGGGCCGCTCTTCCCGCTTGAATTCACTCGAATGGGTGGGCTGCAAAAAATTCAACAGCCGAAAACGTTCTGGAAAAGCAAGTCATCAGACTGTGGGCCGAACAGATTTTGCATACAATTTCTAAATACTGGGAGGGCCAGAATCCCAAAGGTCAATTCGTTAGTGCTTATTAAACCCGACATTCGCTGCGGCACAGAAAGATGACATATTGGGCTCGAAGCGGACTTTAGCTGCACGTACCAACAGTTCGAGTGGAATTTTGACAGCCTAAGGTCGGCTTGAGGGACAATCCAAATTTTCCCTGCGGCAGCGCCAAGGGGCCGCTTTCGGTGGAAATACCAAAAGCGGCCCAGTTTTGACTAGTCAGAGTTAAATTACTCGCCTGCAGTACGATGGCTCCACGTCTGGCTAGCCGCGCTGTCTTCACTGCAGGCCTCTAGTGCGAGTTCTTTGATCTGGTTGGTGTCGCTGCGGCCCGTCCGAGTGTCTTCGGCAAGCGTCAGGCACATTTCGGGCGCCGATGCGGGAACAATCTCGCCTTCGCCAGAGAAGACGAAGTCTTGTTTCACGTCATCACTGCAATCGGCCAAGCCGACGGTCGCGCCAGCTTCGGTTGATGAAACTTCGGCGCAAACATCAAATTCCGGCATGTAAAGTTGGCCGTCGGCGAACCGTTCGGTGTCAAAACCTTGGTCCACGAAGATCTCGCCCGACGGGCTGTAGCAGGTATGACCCTGAAGTCCGTTGCTTGGGTCGGCTTGCGCCCCCTGACCACCCGAAATGTCGAGGCAATATCCGTCTTGCGTATTGTCGAGCATATCGATGAGGTTGATCTCAACTGTATCGGCTTGGGCGACTGCGGCTGACAGAAACAAGGCGGCTGTGGCAAGTGTGAAGGTCTTGGTCATCGGTGTTTTCCTTTATGTAAACGAAGGGGGTGTGGTCCTATTCCACAGTGAGGCGGCACAGGACGATGTTGCTTTGTTCAAGGTCCGGCCCCCAGATAAATTCCGCGCCCGAGGACCATGTGACATCGTCGTAGCCCATCTTTGGATCGACTTGTGCCGAGGTGTAGACGTCGGCCATTGGCCAGCCTGAGGCGTCGAAATCAGCGGTATCCCAACCGTCTGGCTCTGCCGAAATGTCGAAGGTACAGGAGCCTTCTCCCGCGACCGGATCGCTTTCATCCTCGCAATTTTTGTCGAGGGGCGCGGTGTGGGTGACGAGGCACTGCCAATCAGAATTGCTGACCACGACGGTTTCCCCAGCCGCATCTTTGATCTGGAAAATCACTCCGCCATCGCCCATCTGTTGGCGTCCGGTCCTGATGTATTCAAGGCCGGTGTCGTTTTCGATGAAGTCCTTTGCCACCAGCCCGATGACAAAGGGGCGCTCTGCTTCAAATGTGAAGCTTTCGGCATTGAACGACCGTTCGGTTGTGATGGGTACGCTGTCTTCGGCGACTTGTTCGCCGTTAACGCGCATTTCAAACCAATTGTCGGCCCATACATCTGCCGAAAAAGTGTCGGCTGTGGCAATAGCGGGTAGAACGAGCATTAGGGCCGTTGGGGTGAATATTCTGGGCATGTTGATTCCTTTAGCGTCTGGTTAACCTGAGATATGTCCTGACACATTGGAGACAGAATGAAGAGATTGTGCAGGAAAAACGAAGGCGACTTCCCGCCGAAGCTAGACCCGTTCAACCAAACCCTAACCTTCGTATGCGTAGCCCACCCCATAAACCGACCGGATCGGGTCCCAGTCGCTGTTTGAACTGATCTTGCGACGGATGTTGCGAATGTGACTGTCGATTGTCCGATCAAACACCTCCGCACTGTCGGGAAACGCCAACGTCAGGAGTTGATCGCGTGAAAACACCCGGCCCGGGCGCTTGACCAGCGCTGCCAGCAAGGAAAGTTCTCGCCGTGTGAGTTCCAGATCAACCCCGTCCAGCTCGGCCTTCCAGCTGTCCGCGTCTATTTGGAGTCCCGCGTTCGTTTCGACCTTGGGGGCCAGCCCTGCGGGGGGGCGGCGACGCAGGACGGCACGCACACGCGCGACCAGCTCGCGGGGTGAATAGGGTTTGCAGACATAGTCGTCCGCGCCAAGTTCAAGCCCGAGGAGCCGGTCGATTTCCTCGACCCGCGCCGTTGTCATTATGATGGGTACATCGGATTTCTGGCGCAGTTCGCGGCAAATGGTGAGGCCGTCAACACCCGGAAGCATGATATCGAGAATGATAAGGTCATAGGCCGTGCCGAAGGCAGTTTGCACCGCGTGTGTGCCCTCAGCCAGCATGTCCACCTCCATCCCATCCGCGAGGAGATAGTCGCGGACAACTTCCGCAAGGGCCATTTCATCCTCGACGATCAAAATTCGTGGTTTGGTCATTTCCGCTTCTCCGGTAGCGCAATAGTGATATTCAAGCCGCCCAGATCTGACGTCGCGGCTGTGATCGTTCCCCCATGTGCCTCGACAATTGCCTTGCAGACAGACAGGCCCAATCCCGAGCCACCGAGGGCACGCGAACGCGATTCTTCTGCACGGCTAAAACGGTCGAAAATCCGAGGCAGCGTTTCGTGAGGTGGCGTTGGCGGCGTGTCGTCAATCGCCAAATGTGCAAAGCCATCGCTGAGCCAGATCCGCAGCCGCACCTTGCCGGGCGCATCCGTATAGCGACGCGTGTTCTGCAACAGGTTGTCGATGATCTGAGCAATCCGAAGCCTGTCGCAGCCCAGCAGAAGGGTTTCGGGAAAAACGCATTGAATGTCGATGCCTGCCGCCTCAAGGGCGGGCCGTGCGGCCTCCGCGGCCTCGGAAGCGATTTCAACCAGATCTTCGCTGCCCATGTCGGTGGCAAGGTTGGACTCTCGAGAATACGACAGAATCTTGAGGTCCTGCACAAGCCGCGACAAACGCATTTGCGCCGCGTGCATTTCAGCCAGTGTGGCTTCGTCGGGTTTGCGTACCCCGTCCTGCAGGGCCTCGATCTGTGCGCGCAGGACGGCAAGCGGGGTTTGCAATTCATGCGAGGTGTTCGATATCCATTCCCGCTCTGCCTGCGTGGTCTGCGCCAGCGATCGCGCAAGCGCATTGTAATGCGAAATCAGGTCGCCCAACTCGTCGGTTCGATCTTGTGTGATCCGCGTTTCGTAGTCACCTGAAGCAAGCGTTTTCGCCCCGACTTCCAGCCGCTTGATCGGGGTCAGGATTTGCCGTGCGATCAAGTACGCAGCCGCCGCAGAGACAAACAGGGCAATCAATGCCGAATAAACCAGCGATGCGTATTGTCCTTTGAGGAAGAAGGCATCACGCGCAACTTCGGCCTGTAGAGGTGCGTTCAAGCGAATATAACCAAGTCCGTCGCTACCGTAACAATGGCGGTCTAAACAAATGGGCCGCCGCTGAGAGACGGCAGTGCGCTCCGTTGTGCCAGCAATGTAGCGGCCTGATCCATCAAGCAAAGCAAGGCGATCCCCGATCATCAAGGTATCGGCATTGACGTTGTCTTGATCCGTGCCTCCGGGCGGAGTGAAATGCGCGCGCACAAAGTCGTTCCATGCGTGTGGGTCGTCCGCCAGATCAGGCCAACCGGGTGCCTCGGGATCGTGGGACTGCGCCAGTTCTTGCACCAGTTTGTCAAACCGGATCAATTCTCCTCGGAGCAAATATTGCGAGAACCCGTCGCGCATCGACAAGGCCACAAGCAACGCCATCGTCCCGATAACCAAGGCGGCAGTTGCTGCGATGGCGAGGAAAATCTTGATGGTTAATGAACTGCGCAATCGCTCCATTTCTCCTTCATGACACAGCATTGTGCAGAGATCATGCAGATAGTGGTAATGGGCCCTAACTCCGAAAATCCCTTTAAGCCTCTGACAGTATTAACATAAATGCGCTTTCCTCGTGACGTGCGATAAAGCCGACGGCGTGTCGTTGGCTGCACAATTCCCCGCCAGAATGATCACCAAATCGAATCTGCGAGGACAACGGTCATGTTAAGGAATATCAAAATCTCTCTTTGGGGACTCATGGGTGGGCTTACAGCGCTGTGGCTTATTGCCAACCTGCCATTGCCCGAAATCCTAAGTATTATGAATTCCCGCAACCTGCTTTTGCAGCTTTCCGGCGTGATCGCCATGGGCGCAATGAGCGTGGCGATGATCCTTGCTGTGCGGCCCGTTTGGCTAGAGCCTTGGCTGGGCGGTTTGGACAAATCGTACCGTTTGCATAAATGGCTCGGTATTGCGGGTTTGGTGACCGCGATTTTCCACTGGGTGGTGGTAAACGCGCCTAAATGGGCCATGACGCTCGGTCTTTTGGCGGCCCCCGAGCGGGGCGAGCGCCCTGCCGGTGAAGCAGTGGACACCGTTACGATTGAATCGTTCCTGAATGGCTTTCGTGAACCAGCCGAAGGGCTTGGTGAAAAGGCGTTCTATGTCGCGGTTCTTTTGATCGCATTGGCGCTGATCAAGCGCTTTCCGTACCGGCTTTTTGCAAAGACCCACCTGTTCATCGCGGTGGCCTATCTCGTCCTCGTGTTCCACTCCGTTGTGTTGATGGATTTCGCATCGTGGACGCAGCCTGTCGGCATCGTCACGGCGCTTTTGCTGGTCGCCGGAACGGTTTCGGCTGTGATTGTTCTGACACGACAGGTCGGAAAAAAGCGGAAGGTCAATGGCACCGTAGAGGCACAGCACAGCTTTGGTGAAATGAAGGTGCTCGAAACAACGATCCGGCTGGATGACGGATGGAAAGGCCATAAAAGCGGTCAGTTTGCCTTTGTCACCTTTGACAAGAAAGAGGGCGCGCACCCGTTCACGATGGCCTCTGCCTGGGATGCCAGTGATCCCTGCATCACGTTCATTACCAAGGGGTTGGGCGACTACACGGACCATCTACCCGAACAAGTAGAGGTTGGTCGCAAGGCGATCGTCGAAGGGCCTTACGGCGGGTTTACCTTTTCCGACACGGCCCCACGTCAAATTTGGATCGGCGGCGGGATCGGCATCACGCCCTTCATCGCACGGATGAAACAGCTTGCCAGAACGCCCAATGCGCAAAAGGTAGATTTGTTCCACACCACGACAAAGCTTGCCCCCGAAGCGCGCGAGAAGCTGGTGGCGGATGCCAAAGCGGCTGGTGTGAACCTGCATGTATTGGTCGATGATCAAGACGGGTTTCTGACACCTGACAAACTGCGCGCCGCTGTTCCCGATTGGAAAACCGCAAGCGTCTGGTTCTGCGGCCCAGCTGGATTTGGTGACGCGCTGCGCCGTGATCTTTCAGCCCACGGACTGCCCCGCAAAGCCTTCCATCAAGAACTGTTCAACATGCGCTAAGCGCAATCACCCAAGGAGAAAAACAATGACGAAAAGATCACTTTTCACTTCCGTTTCACTGGCACTGCCGACTTATGCAATTGCTGCAAGCGTTGCACTGGCCGAGGCCCCGTTCCCGATCCCTGACACGATGCAGTCCACCTGCTATGATGCCACGCAGGCCATCGATTGCCCCGCAGCGGGCGAGGCGTTCTTTGGTCAAGACGCGCAGGTCGCCGACACGCAAACCAGCTATACCGACAATGGCGACGGCACGATCACTGACAACATCACAGGATTGATGTGGGCGCAGACGCCGGACATGAACGGCGACGGGGACATCCTTGCCGAAGACAAGATGAGCTATGAAGACGCCCTCGCAAGTGCGCAAGACTATGATCTTGGCGGGTATGACGACTGGCGCGTCCCGACGATCAAAGAGATGTATTCCCTAATGAATTTCGACGGCGTTGATCCGTCGGGTTACGAGAGCGAAGACACCTCTGGCCTGATCCCCTTTATTGATCGCGATTATTTCGATTTTGCCTATGGCGACACCGCCGCAGGTGAACGGATCATCGACAGCCAGATGGTTTCAACCAACCTTTATGTCTCCGGAACCAACGCGACGAACGACGCGACCTTGTTTGGTGTGAACTTTGCTGACGGTCGGATCAAAGGCTACGGGCTGACGCTGCATGGTCAACCCAAGCCATTCTTCGTGATGTATGTGCGCGGTGACACGGGCTACGGCGTGAACGATTACACGGACAACGGTGATGGCACAGTGACAGACGCCTCTACTGGTTTGATGTGGTCACAAGCCGACAACGGCGAAGCGATCTCTTGGGAAGCGGCACTTGCTTTTGCGCAAACTGCCAACGCGGAAAGCTACCTCGGTCACGACGACTGGCGCCTGCCCAACATCAAAGAATTGCAAGGCATCGTAGATTACACCCGTTCGCCTGACACGACGGACTCACCTGCGATTGATCCCGTCTTTGAAAGCACACAAATCACCAACGAAGCTGACCAGGACGACTTTGGCTGGGTTTGGTCATCGACCACCCATTCCAACTGGACGGACGAACCGGGCAGCGCCGGCGCCTACATCAGTTTCGGTCGCGCGATGGGGTATTTCGACGACGTCTGGACAGACGTGCATGGCGCAGGGTCACAGCGGTCTGACCCAAAGCTCGGCGATGCGGCAGACTTCCCAGAAGGCAACGGCCCGCAAGGTGACGCGCAACGTATCAACAACTTCGTGCGTCTTGTGCGCGACGTTGAATAGATAGCGAGGACGCGTTGACCACTTGGGCAACTCTATCCGATGGCGACAGGCCATACGCTCGCCCGATCATCGATATTTTGATGATCGGGGTGCTGTGGTCTGTTTCATCATTCGGATATTATGAAATCAAGGATGCGGCGGGTCTACCCAACGGCTACAAGGATGCGCCGCTCCTCTTCTCTGCTTACTATCTTGGTTTCACAGTCTTGGCGGCCCTGCTGTTCCAGCACCGCTTGCGCAAGTGGCAGCCACTTGCCCATGGCGTCCTTCCGATCCTCGCGGTGATTGGCATGATGGCCGTGTTTACCCTCGTCGTTCTTCCGGCATTGCCAGAGATCGACCTGTCCATCGCGCCTCTTGATCCCCCAGAGTTCGTGTTTGCAAATGCCGTCTATTACGTGCCCAAATCCTTTGAGATCCTCTTTCAGCAAGTCCTGATCCTTACGATTGTTTTGCTGTTTTCCGCACTTGGGTGGCAAACACCGCAAATCGGCGTTCTGACGGCGATCCTGTTTGGACTGTTTCATTTGTCGTTGATATTCAACGACGTCACAGCCTTTTACGTCGCGCGTTTTACGATTGCTGCCATCTGTTTCGGCGCAATTGTACCGAGCCTCATGCTCGCAACACACAACGGCGCGACACTCTCATACGGGCTACATTGGGGGTTCTATGTAGCTGACAACATCTTCACTCATTTGATACTGTCCTCATCGTCGTGAGTTTTCACCTGCAACGTATCAGACACGTGTCCGGT
>NZ_JAHKQJ010000008.1 GCF_018861045.1 Octadecabacter sp. B2R22 | reverse complement strand
CCCGTCAGGCGGGCAGATCACGCCGCCTTCGCCCTGAATAGGCTCAACGATAAACGCAGCCGTTCCGGCCCATGCGGCATCAAGCCGTTCGCGCAGCGCATCCAGATTTCCGTATTCGACATAGTCGAACCCGGGGGCGGGGGCATTGAACCCTTTTTGATAGACAGGTTTGCCGGTGGCCGACAATGCGCCAAGGGTCTTACCGTGGAACCCGTTATGTGTGGAGAGAATGCCTGTGCGACCAGTCCGGATCCGCGCAAGTTTAATCGCGGCCTCAACGGTTTCGGCGCCACTATTGGCAAATGTGGTGATGGACAGATCACCCGGTGTAATATCGGCCAGTCGCTGGGCTAGCTTTTCAGCCTCGACCGGGATCAATGGCTGTACAAGGGAGGGCAGTTGTTCGGTCTGTGCGGCATTCAGCGCGTCCCAAAGACGTGGAGGGTTATGGCCGAAAGGAAGCGCGCCATACTGCGACAGAAAATCAAGGTATTCACGATCGTCTTCGTCATAAAGCGAAAATCCGGTGCCACGTACGATCTTGGCGTCCAAAGCAAACATCTGGAGCAATTCGGCGCGTGCCGGATTCAGAGCTGGTGTAGTGTCGTCCATCTTAATTCAATCCCTTTCGATGAAACAAGCGCCGTTTCTTTGAACAACTGCTCGGTCCTAGTACCTCGTATTGTGACTAGACAGACCAAGTACGGCCAAATTGAGGACGTAATGTGGGCGTTTCTAGACACGCTTTTTGATGGATGGTTTACACGTTCGAGGAACCGCTATCCCTTCGGTTCTTCTACTACACTGAGTGGTTAACGTTTACAGAGCCACATGGCAGGGTCATAGCCCGCATGACAACCGTTGCGCAAAGAATTGTGCCTAAAAGGCAGGTTTTTGCCCGTTATTGCGGTATTTGGGCGGTAAAAGGCCGGTTCTGCTCGTTCAGGATGGCATTGACCGTGGGTTTGAGTCGGCTGTTGCCGTCTCAAACCTTCTTCAAAGCTGAAGAAAATTTTGAAGACTTATCAGGGGGCTTTTCAACCACCAATAGACATCGATCTGGAGGCGCACGAAGGCGGCAGGAAATAGGGGGGCTTTCTTCGCATGCCACTCACTAGGGCTGCAGCGGTGCAGCGCAGCGTAACCCTCCAATGCTCAATGTTAATAAATCGTTAAGATATATGGGATGAGCTTCAGGCCAATCTCGTTTTCTCTCCACCCCAAACGGAATTTTAAGACAAGACCTAGCAGGGCGACAAAAAGGGTTTGTTGGTCTCATGATCTACCGCAAAGAAATTGATGGTCTGCGCACGGTCGCCGTGGTGCCTGTTGTGATGTTTCATGCCGGTTTGCCGGGGTTTGCGGGCGGCTACGTCGGCGTTGATGTGTTCTTCGTCATTTCGGGGTTCTTGATCACATCGCTGCTTTTGGAGGATCTTCAGCGCGACCGCTTTTCCATCGTGCACTTCTACGAACGCCGCGCCCGCCGGATCTTACCTGCTCTCGTGCTCGTGGTCGCAGCCTCAACGCTGGATGAGCGCGGTGTCGCTTATCTGTCCTATGCAGAGGCTATTAGGACCGTGTTGCCACAAGATGCTATCGTGGACGACAAGCTGACTTACCGCGACCGTGACCAATGGAGCCCACACGGCGTTCAGGTATTTGGCGCCCGCCTTGCCCCGACGTTGCGGCGCGAAGGCTACGCCGATCTGTTTTAGAGTGACGTGTTTTCGTAAAAACAGTGCGCTTCCCCAATAAGTTGCCTAACGTGTCCCCAAACATTGGTACTGATGCATAGGAAATATTACGAACGCTGTATTTGTCGTGGGAATGGGCCGTTCTGGCACGCATTTTACTGTTCGATTGCTGAACGGAGCATTGCGCGCTGTGCGCTACGAGGCGCTGGTCAAGGATCCCTCGACAGAGTTTGCCCGCGTGTTTAGCGCCGAGGAAGCCGCGACCCTTGGCGCGTTAACGCTTGTTGAAACGCCAAAAATTGAATCCTTGTCCAAATACCGCGATGTCTTGAGCGATGAACAGGTTGCCGAAATCGACGCGTTGGAACGACACATGAGCGCACCATCAGCGAAGGGAGAAAGCGCTTGATCCACAAGGCGGATCAAGCAAACTTGGCCCTAATCCATCCACGACTTGTAGAGGTCGCAGATCGGGATCTTTATTGGGGTGGGCGGCTTTGTAGCCCGAAGGAACGATCCTTTTCGTCACCAAGACCACTCTGAGCCGGATTTCCCAGAACCTGCTCGATGTATTGGCCCAAAAGTGTATCGCGAGCAGCCTTGGTTATGTTGATTCCGACCTGAGCACGTGGAGGCAAATCCGGCCCCAAAGCATTCCCGTCGTGATCTGGGTTGATGAAATACGCGACAGCCATAGACCATCGTCGGTCATCCGCTTGCGCAACGTCTCGCGTGAGACCGTGAAAGCGTGGTGCTCCGCCAGTATCTTAGCGGCTAGTTCCGGAGCGCGGCAGTTCTTCAATAGCGCAAACATTGCATTTGATCTTGCGAAAAATCAGACCCAGCATAGGCATTGTAGAAAAGATAGTTTAGCAAATGGATTGTCTGCGGCCTTACTTTCCGAAGAGTCGAGGCCGTTTTCGTGGGAATGTTCGGCAGGATCAAGGACTGGCGTCGCGTCTTAACCTGCTATGACAGATCGCCAACCGCCTTCTTCTTCGCTCTCGAAGCTACCGCCCTCTTTTGGTTGTGAGACCGGATCTCGAACTATATAAACTTGATCATTAATGCCCTTGTTCAAAGCCAGAAAAGTCTAGTCAAATCGATGACCGGTGCATCTGGACCACAAAGAAGGAAGTCTATGAGCCGCCGTATTTTCCGAGTTTTCTACCAGCTTTATTGTCTAGCGCTCGGAGTTTTCCGTACTGCGAAAAGCCCATACCGATTACTAGTGGCATGTCCCAATGATTTCCACTTTTTCCACCTGCGCCCCCTTATTGAAAAGTTGGCGGCAGACCCTGCATTCAAAATCCAACTTATCGCATTTGAGGGCGCGCATATCGATCCAGTTGAGGGAGTCGAAATTGTCCATAAGAAGGACTTGAAAAAGCATATCCTGAAACCGGTCGACATGTTCTTAACAACGGAATTTATCGATCCACCTAGCTGGTTTGCAACAACAAAGCTGGTGTTCTTTTTGCACGGGATCGGCCCTAAGGTATCTTATTTTGCCTCGCCCAAGCTTGCAAAATTTGATGTGATATTGGCACCAAGTCCTTTTGTTGCGGATCATCAGCGGCCATTCTTGAAACCGGGCGCACAAATAGTATCGACAGGCTTGCCGGCGCTAGATGTGTTTGTTCGTGACGATAAAGCCACTGTAGAACCATCACATGAGAAGAAGGGCCGCCCTGTGCTGCTTTATGCACCAAGCTGGAGCGCAGACCCCGAACAGATTTCTGCGGATCGCGCAATTATTCAGGCCATCATCGCGCAAGATGTCTGTGACTGCATCATCCGACCCCATCCCTTGTTGATGTCTAGCGGGCGTCAGGGAAATCCGAAGATAAAACAGCTTCTGGACGAGGCCGAAGCAACCAATCCTGCGATTAGAATTCACTCGGGGCCGGGGACAAGCATCTATGATGTGTTGCCGCAAGCCGATATTCTGATGAGCGATATAAGCTCTGTTCTGTATGAATTTTTGATCTTTGACCGCCCGATCCTGTTGTATCTCAAGGATGGGGTGGCAGGGTTTTACGATGCGGAAGATATTATTGAGAAGACAAGGCGTGCCTCCTTTGAGGTTTCTGATCCGGGGTCTTTTCACGACGCCCTTATGAAAAGTATAGCCCAGCCCACCGCACATGCACTTGAACGATGTCAACTGCTTGATGTGATGCTATATAACCCTGGTAATGCGACAACGGCCATCGTGAGTTTAATTGAAAAATATGCGGAGAGAAAATGAAACGTGTTATTACCTTTGGAACTTTTGATGTACTTCATATTGGCCATATCAATATTCTTGAGCGTGCAAAGGCTCTCGGAAGTCACCTTTGTGTAGGTATATCATCTGATCAGTTGAACTTTTCGAAGAAGGGCAGAAATCCTATTTATTCTGAAAAACAAAGGTTGAAAATAATTTCGTCACTCAGGTTCGTTGATGAGGTTTTTATTGAAGAATCGCTTGACTTGAAGGGAGGATATTTGAAGCAATATAGTGCAGATATCCTTGTTATGGGGGATGACTGGACCGGAAAGTTCGATATGTTTTCCTCTCAATGCGAGGTAAAATATCTACCTCGTACCCCGGCTATTTCAACAACTGAAATTATTGAAATTGTTAAAAATATTGAATAATAGTATTTTTTTACTACGTCATTGAAACCAAGCACTCGATATAATCTCGATGTAATCTATTTTTATTAGACTGGGTAGCCTGTGTAAGCTGATTTCAGACTGTTTGCCTGCATCAGCGGACTAGCTAAGGTTGTATTAAGCGTTTTACTAAGCGGCGCACCTGAAATATTCTTGTTGTAAAGCCGGAACTTAAATTGCTGATTATAGCATCGCTAACTTCTTGGACGTTGCGTCCGTAGGGATCGACTTGACCCAAAAGAATATCAATCGCGGCATCGCTCCAGTCTAGTTCATTACTGAGGTTTTTGCGATAGACTGTAGAAAATTCGGGTGTGTCTCCGATAAATCGTTCGGTCCAGACTTGTTTTTTAACGTTGCTGTCTTGAGAAAGGACAGAAGACAATGCTGAAAGCGCGGACTTCTTGTGTACGCTTAGTAAGTTGGCGCAGCGCATAGCCTCAACTTCAAGAGGGCCCACAGATTTTACGTTGGCGCGCTCTGCGCGTTTCATTTCATTATAAAGATGCCCAAAGCCCATTTTTTGGAAAAGGTCTATGGTAATATCGGCGCTACCATCAAAGGGCAGCGCTAAAAAGTTATCCCCAAAAATAGATCTATATGTTCGTGCCAAAAAAAGATAGTTGAATGTTCCAATATCTCTAGTGACATACCGCCAATAATTATGACTGTTTTTTTGATTTACGATAAATTCGCGGTAATGGCTGACTTGATAATTAACGATATTTCGCAGCGCGAGAACGCCGGTAATGTCAGTATAGCCATTTTCTTCTAAACTCGTCACAAACCGTGTAAGGTGCGAAAAGTGCAGCGGATTTGACCACGCCTCTGACGAAATGATGGCGGTGTGTGCGGTTGACGTTTCCAATTCATGCAGAAGGGCAGCAGGGCAGGCGTCACTTTTGCCTGATAGGTAATTTAGAACCAAAGGCGCGTGACGATGGCCTAGATTTTGTGTATTCGTAATGCCCGTACGCGGATGTAATATCCCTTGGTCCAGTAGGAAATCACGGTTTTCAAATAGGAAGTTTTGGAAGGTTGAGGTTCCGGTCTTGTAGGTTCCAAGGTGCAATATGATCCGCATTGATTTTCCTCTTAGAACTAATTTATCTAACTTTAGTGGAAAAGCCACTTCCCAGTTTAGAATGTGCCCTGGGCACATGCAATTTTCTTATAAGGTATGTTATGTTAAATCGTGCTAACTAATTAATCTGACACATCAAGTGCCTCGTCGTAAATCTGCTGCAGTCGCAGGGCTGCGGCGTCTGGGGCATACATCGCCATCAGCCGCGTCCGGGCGGCCTGACCCCAGCGATGAACTTTTGCGGGGTCGGATGCAGCGTCGCGCAAGGCGTCCACCAACCCGTTGCGCAGCATGACGTAGGTGTCCATCAAGGCCGCGCTGCGGTCCGGTGCGTCAAAACCTGTCCATTTGCAATTTTCGTTGAGCGGGATCGGCACGATCCGACCTGTGACACCGTCTTCGACCAATTCAGGTAGCGCAAAGGCGTTGGAGGCCAGTGTGGCGATACCTTCCATCGCGGCCTCAATGGTCACCCAACCGAGGGTTTCGTCAATCGTCGGGAATGCCAGCAGATCATGGTCACGCATAGCCGCGCGCACGTCCGGATTGGGCATACTGGCGTGATAGTCGACCCAATCCGTGTCGATCAAACGCTGGCGCACGATGTCGGCGGAGGTGGTATCCTGCGGATTGATATAGTCGCGTTGCGGCAGTGATGAGACGACCGTCAGCGTGATATCAGCCCCCTCGCCGCGCACCTGTTTGATCGCGTCCAAAAGCGGAATGATGCCTTTTCGCAACCCGTTGGCACCCACGAAAATCAGGCGCAGCGGGGCGTCCGGTTTCGGGTCTGAGCGCGGTTGTTCGGTGTCGGACGGTAGAACTGCACCGCGAAAGGTGATGATCTTATTGACGATGTCTGGGCGGTTCAATGCGGTGAACTTGCGCCGTGCCAGCATGGCGGCGGTGTCACTGAACGCAAGAATCTTACGGCACCGGTCCGAGCCAAGGATCGCATGGCCAATCTTGTGCTGCCAGTCGCGGTGCGGACCCAGATAGAACGGCAAGCGCGCCTCAAGCGTGACGACAAATGGCGGGCCGTTCATTGGCAGCATGTTGAACGTATGCAGTAGCGGGACGTGCGGCCGGACCACAATCGGGGTATTGCCCCAGAAATTACCGGACCGCTTACGTTCAAGCCGTTGAAGCGGAACACGGCGGACCACTGTGTGGGCGTAACGCGGCACGTCCATCAAGTAGGACACATGCTCAAGCCCATAGTTGGGTGCAATGACGCCCACCCCGATTTTTCCGTCAGGTATAGCGTCAGTACGGTGCAGATTGGGGGCTGAATACCAAGTGTTCTGGGCCATATTTTAGGACGAAACCGCCGCTTCGTTCCGAGCACGCATATACTGGGTCAGCATATGGATTAGACTCTGATGGGTGTCTTCGACGATACCATAATTGTCGATCTCGATATGGATGACAGTATCGGCGATGTCGGCCAGCTTGCCGCCGCTGAACCCCACGAAAGCAATCGTCGGTACGCCTTGGGCTTTGGCATATTCGCAAGCCTTAACCACATTTGTCGAATTGCCGGACGAGCTGACAACCAACAGGGCGTCTTTGTCGGTCAGATAGTATTTCAGTTGTTCAGAGAAGACATCGTCATAAGAGACGTCGTTGGCTAGAGCCGACAGGATCGACACATTGGACGCCAGAGACATGGTGCGAAACGGTTGGGTTCCGGGCACATGGGTGCCCTTGCTGCAATCACAGACTGAGTGGTCCGCAATCGCGGCAGATCCGCCGTTTCCGGCCATCCAGACGGTGCCGCCGCGTGCCACAACGGCGTCAAAGACGGCCAGCACATCGGCCAGTGGTCCCTTGTCGAACGACAAAAGCGTATCGGCGAATTTTTTGTAATAGGATGTCGTAAATTTTTGAAAATCATTAGATGTCATTGTTATGCCTTTATATACTGTGCCACGCGGATCATGTGTCGTTATGGGCCTGCGTGTTTAGGATACCCATCCTTATGTCAAAATGAAGACATTACGCGCGCCGGGCCCCTGCGCGAGACAGAATTTTTGACAAAAACCGCGGCACAGGCCCAAGGCGCGTCCATTTAATGTAATCGGGGGCGGCGGCGCGCAGCTGCGGGGATTGCTGCATCGGGTCAAATCGTGTCGTCAGCCGCTGGCATGCCCCGTCCGGTCCCGCGCCTTGGATCGCCAGCGTCAGTTCGGTGATGTGCAGCGTGAAAGCGGGACTGGGGAAATGCGCCCGATTCGTATTGATCGCATCGGCCAATTCCGCCAACCCGAGGCATTTGTCCTGCTGCCCGAATTCGCGCCTACGCAAACGTTTCAGCCAGGCCTTTGGTCCCTGGCCTGCAATCTCGTCACGCAGCAATGTGTCGCCGGGTGGCGGCGTGCGCAAAAGCGGGACACGCCGGCCGCCCACACCGAACAGCGCACCGAGCACCGAGTGGCGCCGGATCGACGCCGCATTGCGCGCCTTGAGCGAGAATGGCACGAACGGATCCAGCCGCACGGGGGCCTCGTAATGACGATAGGTATCGGCCGATACTTCGCCGCGATTACCGATGATGCGCATCCGGTGATCAACCGGTGCGGCAATCGAACAGGTCAGCCGCGCAACCACACCATTTTCAAAATCGAGCGTCGCGACCGAGAAATCGGGCGTGCCCGCAGGCTCCAGCGGTTGATCTGTTTTGTCTGGCAGGGTCTTGCGTGAAAACGCCGTGACATGGCGCACTGGTCCGAACAGCATGCACATCCAGCCCAGATGATAGCCCGCATGTTCCCAAGTGCAGCCCATTTCGTATTCGTGCAGATAAGGCCAAGGCGCACCCGAACGAGAAACCCATTTTTCGGGCGACAACAGATAGACAGGATTGTCGTCAAACTCGGCATAGACCATGCGTACGTCGCCTACCGCCCCTTGATCGACCAAGCTCCATAGCGTTTGCACCGTGGCTGATAGCGCATTGGACGGGGCTGCGGATAGCCGCAGGTTGCGCGCTTTGGCAAGGTCGGCAAGGGCGTGGGCCTCTTCCATTGTCATAGTCAGCGGCTTTTCGGAGTACAGGTGTTTGCCTGCCTCAAGAATGGCGCGGCTGACGCTGTAGTGGGATGGGATCGACGTCAGGTTGACGACCGTGTCGATCGTCGCATCCGCAAGCAACGTCTGCGCGCTGTCATAGACCTTGAGGTTATAAAAATCACCAACACGAGTGGCGCGCGCGGCATCAATATCGCACACCCCGGCAATCTTTAGACTGGGGTGGCGCGCCAGCGTGGTCATGTAGTGATCAAAGACATAACCGCAACCGATAAATCCGATTTTCATGGCGTGCGTCCAATCTGGCGCAGGGCGGTGTCCACGATTTCGAGCACCTCTACAGATTGGGACAGCGGCATGACGTCCGACAGTGTTTGCCCTGCGGCGACGGCCTGCATCAGGTGGTCCGCCTCATGGGCATAACCGTTGCCCAAGAAAGGTGCGCTCAGGGTTTGTGTGCTGCGCGCTCCTCCGCGAAGCTTGCCGCGCAGGGTGGCGATGGTCTGGCCTGCACGGCTTTCGCGAAACGCCTCAAACCGGCGCGGTGTGGGGGTGGTCACGAGTTGTGGTGGGGTCTGGAACAGTCGGGCCTGCGTGGGGCGCCAGACCGGACCAGCTATCTCGATGCGCGCCCTGTCGCCCCACAAGGTACAGGCATTCGAATCCCCCGCACGCAGACTAGCGCGGATGTCCGAAATCGCACCGGATTTGTGGGTCAACAGAACGGTGATGTCTTCGTCCACACCGCTGTCACCAATCCGCGCGCGTGCCACAACGTCCGTGACAGGCCCCAAAAACCAGCGTGCCAGTGACAGTGGATAGACCCCCCGGTGCAGCAACGCCCCGCCGCCGGCCTGCGAAAACAGCGATGTGGCGGGGTCCACAATATTGGGACTAAGGAATTTTCCGTGGAACCCGCGGGGCGTGCCGATCAAGCCGTTCTGAATTTGATCTGAAATTTTGATCATCAGCGGCTGGAAACGGGTCCACATGGCTTCCATCGCGAACAGGCCCGCGGCATCGGCCGCAGCAGCAATGCGCCCTGCCCCCGCAGCATCCATCGACAGCGGCTTCTCGATCAGCACGGGCTTTCCGGCAGCAAGAGCCAGCAGCGCGTGCTCTTCGTGCTGGGCGGGCGGTGTCGCGATGTAAACTGCATCGACGCCCGGCGCACGCACCGCATCCTCATAGCTGGCCATGGGTGCGCCAAGGTCCAGCGTGCGACAGAACGCGGTGGCGTTTTCGGAATTGCGTGAGGCCACGGGGCCGACAACCGCCTTACCCTTGAGGGCCGACAACCCCAATGCAAACTTGCGCGACACGGCACCTGTTCCAAGGATAGCCCAGCAAAAGCCGCTCATCCTGCGGCCTTGCGGTGGATGCCGGAAAATAGGGCCGGTCTGCAAAGTGAAACGAAGAGCGTCAAAACAGAATCTCGCGAACAACATCGGTCCAAAATACGACCATCCTTAATAAATCACAGACGTTACGGCATGGGCAAGAGCGCATCGGCGGAGCCCCGTGTGTAAAAAGGCCACATTACCCCTTAAACGCGCCCTTTGCTTGCCTTGCTCCGGCCCCTGGTTTAGAGAAATGGGGTAACAAATCTCGGGCGATCCGCACCATTATGATTCATTACATGACTATTAGAGGGATCGCCGACGCCTGGGTCGGTAACGAACTTCGGATCGTTCTCAGGGACGGCATTCCGTGCAAGTTGCATGCGCTTGGCCGCTCCGATCAGAATTACTTCTCCTCCGATGACATCGCCCAAATGGGACGGGAAACGCATTTCATCTACCCGCTGCCGCGTCTTGCCACAGCGTTCAACGTTCTTGCGGCGCCGTTCCGGTTTAAGATGCGGTTTTTTACGGCCCTGTGGAACGCCCTGAGCGGGGAGCGAGAGAGTCTGCGCATTCGAGCTGTGGGGCTTTGGCATTTTGTGGTGGCCTGTCATTGGGCGGCCCATCTGCGCCACGAAGACGTCAGTCATATCCACTCGCAATGGATCCATTCCGCGGGCACGGTGGCGATGTATGGTGCATGGTTAACCGACACATCGTTCAGTTTTACCGGCCATGCTGCCGATTTGTTTCGCGAACGATGTGCTTTGCGTGACAAGATCGCGCGCGCCGATTTCATCATTTGTATTTCCGAATTTCACCGTCAATTCTATCTGGATCACGGGGCTGATCCGGCAAAGTTGCACGTGGTGTATTGCGGTATTGATACCAGCCACTTTACGCCGCGTCGGCGCGTGCGCCCAAAGGGTGCGCCACTACAAATCCGATCCGCCGGCCGATTGGTCGACAAGAAAGGCTTTGCCGACCTTATCGAGGCTTGTGGTCTTTTGGCCAAGCGCGGCGTCGCGTTTCACTGCACGATTGGTGGCAGTGGACCGTTGGAAGCCGACCTGCGGGCCAAAATTGCTAATGCGGGCCTATCGGATCATATCGAGATGACGGGCACCGCACTCAAGCAGGAAGATATCCCCGATTTTATGTATGGCGGTGATTTGTTTTGCCTGCCCTGTGTCTGGGCTGAGGACAATGATGTGGACGGGTTGCCCCAGTTGAGCATGGAGGCAATGGCGTGCGGCCTACCGGTGATCACGACCGATCTGGTGGGCAATCCCGATCTCGTGATTGATGGCACGACCGGCCTTTTGGTGCCCCCGGGTGATGCAGCAGCGCTCGCCGATGCAATCCAGCGGTTGGACGGTGATGAGCCTCTTGCCCAAAAATTGGCCCAAAGCGGTCATGTGCACGTCAGAGAGACGTTTGATATCAACACCTGCCTTGAACCGCTTTTGGACAAGTATCGTACCGCATTGGAGACGTCCCGTTGATTATTACCCAAACGCCTTACAGAGTCAGTTTTGCCGGCGGTGGAACGGATCTCCCCGCATTTTACGAACATGAATACGGCGCCGTGTTGTCCATGGGCGTGGCCCAGCACATGTATGTCACCGTGTCGCCGCGGTTCGATAAGACCACCCGCATGGCCTATACCCGTGTTGAGATTGCCGATGGAATCGACAATCTAGAACACACAATCGCGCGCGAGGCGTTGCGGATGACGGGTCTTGGCGAATACCTCGAAATTACCACCGTGGGCGATGTGCCCGCAGGCACTGGAATGGGGTCATCATCATCGCTGGCTGTGGGATTGCTGAATGCGCTTTATGCCTACAAGGGGCAAGTAACGTCACCCGGGATGCTGGCCGAAAAAGCCTGTGAAATCGAAATCGACATTCTGGGCAAGCCGATCGGCCGACAGGATCAATATGCCGCCGCTTACGGAGGCGTAAACTATATCCGCTTTAACCCTGATCACAGCGTTGATGTGGAACCTGTGCCCTGCGATCCCGCTTTTCTGGACCAGATCGAAAAGCACACCTTGTTGCTGTACACAGATCAAAGTCGGGACGCCGACGTCATCTTGAAAAAACAATCCGAGGGCAGTGCCAACAAGTTGGATGTTTTGCGCGAAATGCGTGATCTGGCTGGTGAATTGCGCATGACGATGGGCGGGGCCGGAAACCTTGCTGATTTCGGGCGCATTCTGCACGAAGGCTGGCTTTTGAAACGCTCACTCGGGTTTGGGATTACCAATTCCGGTGTGGATGAGTGGTATGAAACCGCACGCGCGCACGGCGCGATGGGGGGGAAATTGCTGGGGGCTGGCGGTGGCGGGTTCTTGTTGGTCATGGCGCCGCCCGAAACCCATGATGCGATCCGGGCCGCTTGTGGCCACCCGCGTGAATTGCCCTTTAACATCGACCGCCGTGGTAGTCGCGTGATCTTTATTTCGGATCGCTATGCCTTTTAAGACCCACGCGGATGCATCAAGTCTGGAGACGCTATGAAAGTTCTGATTACAGGGGGTGCGGGGTTTATCGGCAGCCATACGGCGGATGCGCTTTTGGCGAAGGGCCACAGCGTGCGCGTTCTGGATATTCTGCAACAGCCTGTGCATCGCGGGGGTGCAAAACCCGCTTATCTAGATCCTGAAATCGAATTGATGATCGGGGATGTGCGCGACGAGGCGGCCTTGCTTGCGGCCCTGCGCGGCGTTGATGCTGTGTATCATCTGGCGGCCTTTCAGGATTATCTGCCCGAGTTTTCACGCTTCTTTTCGACCAATGTGACGTCGACCGCTTTGATCTATGAATTGATCCTGCGCGAAAAACTTCCCATTCAAAAGGTTATTGTTGCATCCAGTCAGGCGGCGTTGGGCGAAGGGCTTTACCTTGATGCAAACGGCACCCGTGTGCTGCCCGGATTGCGCCCTGACGATCAATTGCGCCGCGGGGTCTGGGATATTCAGGCAAGCGGCTCACAGGCAGGCCCACTGCAGTATCAGGCGACGGATGAAACCGTGGCCAACCCGCAAAACTGCTACGGCACCTCCAAGATCGCACAGGAAAAAGTCGCCCTGAACTTGGGTAGAATGTATGGCATCCCGTCCGTCGCGATGCGCTATTCCATCGTTCAGGGCCCACGTCAAAGCCTGTATAATGCCTATTCGGGGGCATGCCGTATCTTCTCGCTGTCGTTTCATGTGGGGCGTGATCCGGTGTTGTACGAAGATGGCCAACAGGTACGCGATTTTGTCAATTATCTGGATGTAGTGGATGCCAATCTGCATGTTCTGGAAGATGACCGCGCCAATTACGAGATGTTTAACGTCGGCGGGGACCGCGCGATAACGGTGGCCGAATTTGCAAGCACCGTGGCGCAGGTGTTTGGACGAAATGACTATGTGCCCGACGCCTCTGGCAAATACAGGTTTGGTGATACGCGCCATATTTTGTCGGATGTGTCCAAGTTAAAGGCCCTTGGTTGGGCCCCGGGGCGCAGCACATTCGACAGTGTGTCAGCCTACCGCGATTGGATGGAAGACGCCGCCCCCGCCGAAGATATCCTTGAGCAATCCGACAAGATGATGGCCGCCCTTGGTGTTGTGCGGACGGTGGATGCCGGATGACCACGCGTGCGCTTTTGTTGGCTGGGGGCTTGGGAACTCGGTTACGCCCGCTGACCGACACGGTGCCAAAATGCCTTATTGAGGTGGGCGGACGCCCCATGCTGGATTACTGGGTCGATGCGCTGGAGCACGCGGGTGTTCATGACGCATTGATCAACACCCATCATCTGCCGGAACCCGTGCGGGCCTATATCACACAGATCAACGCGACCCGCCCCGTGACCTTACACGAGGCCTTTGAACCTGAGCTGCAAGGGTCTGCTGGAACGCTGCATGCCAACCGTAACTTTGCCGACGATGCAGACGAGGTCGTCGTGATTTACGCCGACAACCTGAGCGACATTGATTTGAACGCCTTTTTGACGTTTCACCGACAGCACGATGATCCGGTGACCATGGCGCTGTTTCGCACGCCCTACCCCAAAAAATGTGGCATCGCGACATTGGACGGTGCTGGACGGATCACGGATTTTGTTGAGAAACCGGATGTGCCTGACTCTGACCTCGCGAATGCGGGGCTGTATGTGCTGAGCCGTGCAGCATGGCGTGAAATCGCGGATATGGATGCGTTCGATTTCGGGTTTGACGTGATCCCGAAATTTGTAGGCCGGATGCGCGGGTTTGAACATCAAGGGTACCACCGCGACATCGGCACGCCCGAAAGTCTAACGCAGGCCCAGCACGACATCAAAGGCCTGGCCTTATGAAGGGGGCGGTGTTTCTTGATCGTGACGGCACGATCATCGAATTGGTACATCATCTGAACGATCCCGCCGATGTGGCAGTGATCCCTGGTGCGGGCCGCGCCATTGCCGATCTGCGCACAGCCGGTTGGCGGGTGGTGATCATCACCAACCAGTCGGTCATCGGACGCGGTAAGTTAACCGAAGCGGGACTGGATGAGGTTCACGCCGAAATGCGCCGTCAACTCGCCCCGTCTGGCGCGGATGTGGATGGCATCTATTTTTGCCCCCTCGCCCCGAGCATCAAGGATTCCACGGTGATCGAGGACCCCATGCGCAAACCCGGCCCCGGCATGCTTTTGGCCGCAGCGCAGGATATGCAGATTGATCTGGCAGCGTCCTTTATGGTGGGTGACACGGTGTCGGACATGTTGGCCGGGCGCAATGCGGGCTGTGCCACGGTGCTGGTGCGCACGGGGTACGGGGCCGCCTATGACCACGACGCGGGCGCGATTGACCACGATGTCGCGGACCTTTCTGCCGCAGCACAGGTAATCCTGTCAGGGTCGGATAGATGACCCAGACATCTGTTTCCACACAAGACTGGCGTGCAGCCCTTGCGGATCATCCGGTCCATAAGACAGATCCTATTGGGGACCCTTATGTGTTGGGACGCTGGCACAAGGACCGCGCATCTTGGCGAGGGTACGCGTTTGAAGCACGTGTCGCCCTTAAGTCGCTGTTGGTGCGCAACACGCCAGCCAAATTCCTGATTGTGGCGCGGCCACGTTCAGGCACGTCACTGCTGCGTGAATTGCTTAATCAGGTGGTCGGCCTACACTGCGACGGTGAGGTTCTGCATCACGCCGTATGCGCACCGCATCGGTTCCTCAACCAGCTGGCGGGGATCAAACAGGCTTCGATTTATGGGTCCAAGGTCCTCAGCTATCAGATGTTCGAAGTCCAAATGATACGCGATCCGGCACAGTTCCTTGAGGGGCTTGTCGCGGATGACTACACCTTGATCCATGTGCGCCGCGATACGTTTGATCAGGCCCTGTCGCTGACCGTGGCACAAGCCGGCCACGGCTATCACATGCGCAAATCGGATAATGCTGCCACCAATGGGCCCCGCGTGGTCCATGTGGATGAAGATATCTTTGCACGCCAGCTGCGTCACCACAGCGCCGTGCTCGACTACGAAGACCTGTTAATGTCCCGCCTGCCCCATTTGCGCATCCAGTATGAGGACGACCTGAAACAAATGCAGGACCATCAAAAGACAATTGACCGGATATGCGCCGCCCTTGGGCATCCGCCGAGTCCTGTCACGGCAAATCTTGTGCGGACATCGACACGCACCGAAATCACCAATATTGACGCTCTGCGCGCCTGTGCAGAGACTGTTTTAACCGAGAACCGGAGAGACCCATGAAAATTTTGATCACCGGCGGGGCCGGATATGTCGGCAGCGCCTGTTTGCGTTATGTGGCAGCGCAGGGCCATGAGGTCATGGCCTATGACAATCTGGTTATGGGACATCGCGAAGCTGTAGACGATCACCCCCTTGTGGTGGGTGACATTGCTGACACCGCGCTGTTGACCAAGACCCTCAAAGACTTCGGCGCCGATGCGGTGATGCACTTTGCGGCCGCCACTTATG
Source organism: Octadecabacter sp. B2R22 (assembly GCF_018861045.1). Lineage (GTDB taxonomy): Bacteria > Pseudomonadota > Alphaproteobacteria > Rhodobacterales > Rhodobacteraceae > Octadecabacter. The sequence goes on along the minus strand of NZ_JAHKQJ010000008.1, from coordinate 104,304 downwards.
TAGGCGAAAGCGTCGAAGACCCCGAATATCATTACCGCAACAATGTCGGCGGCACGCTGAGCCTGCTGAACGCGATGCGCGCGGCGGATGTGAAACGACTGTTGTTTTCATCGACCTGTGCAACATACGGCATGACAGAGTCTGAAACGATGTCCGAAACCACGCCGCAGGACCCGTTTTCACCCTATGCGCGCACCAAACTGGCCGTGGAATGGATGATCCGGGATTTCGCCGAAGCATACGGTATGGGCTTCACGCTGCTGCGGTATTTCAACGCCAGTGGGGCTGATCCCGATGGCCGCCACGGTGAGGATCACCGCCCCGAAAACCACCTTATCCCGCTTGTGCTTGAAGTGCCGCTTGGGCAGCGCGACAAGATCATGGTATTTGGGGACGATTACCCGACACCTGACGGCACCTGCATTCGGGATTATGTGCACACGCAAGACCTCGCCTCGGCGCATTTGCTGGCGATCATGGCCACAGACGTCACCACACGGGAGGTGTTCAACATTGGCACCGGCAACGGCCAGTCGGTGATGCAGATCATCGAGGCCTGCGAAAAGGTCACAGGGCAAACCATCGCGCGCGAAATTGTCGAACGTCGCCCCGGTGATCCGCCCCGTCTGGTGGCCAAGCCAGATAAGCTGAAGACCCAATTGGGTTGGGAACCTCAGTACAGCGACATTGAAAAAACCATCCAGACGGCTTGGTCCTGGCACAAGGCAAATCCGAACGGATATGGGGGCGACTAACGGCCGCAAAAGGGAATGCTGGAGACGCAACGTTCGCACCCCTAAGGCAACGTAAACGGTTCAAGATGAGAATTTGGGTCAACCAGATACTCATAAAGGAACCTGATCATGACCCTTATCACTGATGCCGCGACCATATGGTCAAACCCTGTCACCTTGACGGCTGCGGAAGTCTGGCAGAACCGCGCCGGCAGCGTGTTCATCACCACCACAGATACCCCAGACCTGACAGATGGTCTGTGGCTGCATGAAATGCACGCCCTGCATCTTTCAGCCGGTGTGACGGTGCGCTACCGCAAGGAAGGCAATGGTACGGCCCTGATCGCACGCGAGGCTGTTTGATGCAGATGCTGACCGACCCTTACGGGCTGACAATCGGTTGGGCGCATCTGTTGCTCAAGGCGCAGCTTCCCGTGGGCAACCAGCCCCCGATCGCGGTAAACGACGAGGTATCGGTGGATCGCTGGGACGGTTCCGTGACGCTGGATGTCATGGCCAACGATGTCGATCCTGAAGGCGGTGTTCTGACATTGATCGCCGCGGCGGCCACGCACGGTCAGGCCGTGGTCGAACCGAACGGGACGATCATCTATACTCCACCGTCCGGATCCGATGCAGCCGATACGATCTCATATACCATCGCAGATCCCGAAGGGGCGCAAGCCAGTGCCGCCGTCACAGTGACGATCGTAGATCCGCAAATTTCGATCAGCCCCGACGACAGCAATTATCTTGTGGGGAATGCACAAGATGGATTGCTCGAAGTCACGATCACAACGCCGGATATATTTGCGGGTACCTATCAGGTTGACCTCACCAATTTGGCGGCTGGCCCGATCAGCGTACTGGACCCTCTTATCAGCGGTCTGGCGGATCAAGGCGAGGTTCTGACAGCAGATGCGTTGTGGATTTACGATCCTGACAATGGTGTTCCGACAATCAGCTATCAATGGATGCGCGACGGGGTGGCGATCAGCGGTGAGGTTGCGCAGACCTATACCGTCACGAACGCAGATGTCGGCACAACATTGAGCGTGATATCAACCGCAACGGACGCAAATGGCACTAATCTAACAACGAGCGCGCCTCAGCTTATTCTCGGATCGGTCAATGCCGACAGCTACACGAACGCTAATCCCTTGTTCAGTGCCCATCGTGGCAACCTGATGATGAATAAAGAATACACCTTGGAGGGCGCGCGGGCGGCTTTTGACTCGGGCGTTGTGGGCGTAGACAGTGACGTTTACAGCCTTTCTGACGGTGCTCTGGCCGTTACACACGACGCGGATGTGTCCTTGATGACGGATGGGACAGGTGACGTATCTACGTTTGACACCGCAAGTTGGCGTGCCCTCACTATCGACACGACAGAAAACACCTTTAATTCAGGCGCCGCCAGCCCGATACTTCAGGGTGACTTAATTTCTGCGTTCGGCAACGAGGCGATTTATACACCTCAAATCAAAGCCGACGGCGCTGATATAACCCTAGTTTCTGAGTTTGTTTCTGCAGGAATTGGCTTCAAAAACGCACTTGTTGGGTCTTTCGATCTTAACCATCTTACGGGCACAGGAAAGGCCATTGATAAAGGCTACGAAAGCCTCATCCTCGTCAGTTCAGGGACTGGCCTTCTTTCTGCTGCGCAGTCTGCTGGTGTCGGATGGGTTGGCCTGCGCAGTGACAATTCTCAGGCGACGACGGACGACTGGGCTAACGCTGGTTTCAAGGTGATGTTTTGGACGGTTAACCGCCGCCACCGCGCAGCCGAATTGCTTGCCTATAATAGCAATGTCATCGGCTTCTGGTCAGACGACGCTACCTATTTGCAAGGGGCAAACACCGTCACCCAAGACACTTGGGACAACGGGCTGTGGATGACTGGAATGTTGCATCACTCAGAACCCCTTGATGCCGGTATAAGCATAGGCAATAGGAGTGCGGTACGGCGTGGCACGATCTTGACGGGCGGGTATTTTGGTTGGGCCGCCCCTGCAAACGGTCAGAAAGATTATGTCTTGCAAGGTTGGGCAACGGCATCTGAGGATAAAGCGAACGACGACTACGTTCTGAACGTTACAGTTCGGTTCGATCAGACGGCAAACAACACATCAGAGTGGATGGCTGTTGCTTTGCATGATGATGCATTGGGAGACCTGCCATATTCCGATGCAGCGGGTCAGTCCGACAACGCCTATAATGTATTGTTCAGGAAAGACGGACGTGCGCAAATTTATCGCCCTTCTGATACGGGCAATACTTTAAAAGCCACCTACAACGGTGCAGCTTTTGCAACCGGAGAAGAAGGCACATACAGAATAACCGTCACACCGGCCTCTGTGACGATTGACAGGATGAACGGCGATAGCGTTATTGGAACGGCGACGACAAACGACACAGCAGGCCGTGGTGGCTACTTTTCGTTCGGTCGGTTCGGTATGTGTGGAGCATTCAAGAACGTGAGCGTCATTAGAAATTAAGGAGCACCATATGCGAAGATTTAGTTTTCGGGGCTTTTCTAGCGGGTCAACTGTCGCGTTGAGCGTAAACCAAAATGGCCAGACACGCAGCGGTACTGTGCAGGCGTGGGGTGTCAATGCGACCGCCACGGTCGAGATTGAATTATCAGTACCGGATATTTTGGTCGCGCCTGCGCAGGTCTGGGTAAAGGCGGTCAACATCCAGGGTCTGGCCCCGTTCAGCCTGACAGGGAATGTTTATCGGGGGGAGTTCCATGAATATTTCTACTATTGGGAGGTCCGCGGCAAACCTTTGGCGCCGTTCAACGCCCCTGAAAACATGCCTTCTGAATGGAACGATCCTAATGTTGCTAACTGTCAAGAAAGTGCGTTCTGCCTTACTGAAGTGGGTGATTACATCATTGACCTTGTGGTTATCGACAAGGACGGAAACACCGCAGTTGCCGCCACAGAAACGATCACTGTCACTGATCCTGATGTTGAGTACCCCACGACTGCGACGATCTGTGTTTCCTATGTCAATGACTTTACAGGTGCACCCTCTGGCTCAACTAATGTGACAACACTTGCTGCATTGAAGTCTGCTGTCTCTGCACGGGGGTCAACCCCTAATACCCGTATCCTATTCAAGCGCGGCGAGGTGTTTGACGATATGATCTTGCGCCTTGAGTGGAAAAAGATGGCTAACTACATCAGCGGATTTGGCCCCTCTACCGAGAAACCGCTCTTGCGCCCGCCCACTATCAAAGACGGTGTTATTGCAGGTGATGCCTGCATTGAGTTCAATGATATTTCCACTGCAAATACTATCATTGTTACGGGCATAAAACTTAGTTCGTATTGGGACTCGACATCAGAGACAGGTCTTTGGGGCCTCGATAAGTTGGTGTTCATTCGTCAAAATAAATATTTCAACGCAAGGTTCCTGTTCCATGATCTAGACTTTTCGAACATGTATACAGGGATGACGCTGGGCCAAGGTATCCGAGGAACCACGTCCAATAGATACATGGTCACTGATTGCACCTTTACCGATTGGAAAGAATACGGGATGCTGCTTGTGTTCGGCGATGGTGACACCTGCGGCATTGTAGGAAACCGCATCGTGCAACACGAAGACGCTCTAAATGGCGGTCAAAAAACTGTCGCTATGATGAACCAGCACGGGCCTTGCCGAGTTGCCGACCTTACAGGCAATTACTTTGCAATGAATGACTTGTTCTCACGCACTGGATGGTCTGGAGCCGATCAGCATTGCTTACGTGCAGCGGCATCTGCTCTTCATGACCAGTGGTCCTGTATCGACAGGAATGTGATGGAGGGTGGTTATATGATGATCAGCCTTGAAGGGGCGGTCTCTAAAACAGAGGATTTGCCGGGGAACCATATTGTTCAGCGCAACCTATTGGTCGCTAGTCCGACATTTTACGGTAGTTTTGTTGCCTCCCACAGAGGCGGAACAACAGTTCGCGGAAATTATGGTTACATCCCACCAGTTCAAACATGGCAGGGTGGTGGCTCCGAATATCAGATGTTTTCGTTTAATCCAAACAACTCACAGGATGACAATGAGGACGCGCCAATTGCGTGTTACAGCAACACTATCGCGGCTATGAGAAACGACACGCAAAAGGGATCGAAGACATATTCCCCCTTCTCTATTTCGGGGTTCACCAGTTATGTGGAGGAAAATAACGTGTATCACGAACCCAATATTAGCACTCCCGTTGTCGGTTCCGCACCTCTTGACCTAACGAGTGACGTCCCTGATGTGGTTTTGCGGTACAAGGGTGTTCGCGCTGGGTTTGAACCTGTTATTGTCACACTGCCAGAAGCGGGAATCGCGAACGGGGCAACCCTCTCTGTGCCTTATGCAGATATTCACCAAAGACTGACCCCCGCACCGGGGGCTGGGAGTGATCAAACAGTTGACGTAAACGGTGAGACGGATACCGATCAGGCATATTGGCAATCGCTTGCTGGTACGGACACACAGCACACACTGGCAATTGGCGGCATTGGCTATTTTTGCGCACATCTAGGCCATTTCACTGTGAGTTTCGCAGACGCCACAAATGTCGTGATCACCAATACGTCTGGTTATACTTGGGGCATTGATGGAACGTCACCAAGCCTGACCGCTAAATTGAAGCTGCACCGAAATTCAAAGCTACCCGCAATGGATACTAGTGTTGCTCAGGACGGTCTAACCGTGCCCCTCGCCGTGCCTGCAAACAACCAATCGGCAGCGTGGCAGAGTGCGGCCGGGCAGTTTGTCATGCCAAATAAATTTATCGACGGTACCGCGCGCTCTAACCCGATTTCACAAGGCGCTATGACGCCTTAGCGCCACGCAGGTGCGCAACCGCTCGGTATGTGTTCAAGCCTTTGGTGAAGGCGATGGTTGGTCCTATTGGTTTTCCGTCTTTAGTACGAGGGGCTGTTCACTTCTTGACCCAACCGCGCAGGGCAATCATCGCCTTGCGCGTATACTGCCCTGATATGCCGCGCGCCATGCGTCGCGACTGAGCAGCTGTGAACCGCGCACTTTCACCTGCATCCATGTGCGGGGTAATTTTATCTTCGATCACCGCCATACGCGCAACCAATGTCGCGATAGCACTTGGGTCTATGCGGGTACGGTCAGCGTTGTAGTCATGCTTGTCAAAATAATCGCGGTTGTTCTTGTTTACTGCGAGGTCCGTTGTCGCGTCGCCGCGCACGACCTTGCGCTGAAATTCTTCCCAGGTTTTGTTTTGATAGTGTAACACGCGGCCACGTTTGTAGCGCACTGTAGGCTTTTTCCAGTATGTTTTTGCAGGCAAATCATCGATATACCATCCCTTTTTAACTGGAAAGAAATGCACTGAATCTATGTTCGGCCCGATGCCCAACAGATCGCGGGTGCGCAACAACTTATTGGTGCGCACAAAACTTTTGGGCCACAAGTTCCAAGGGTTATCCCCATCGGCATGATGTTCAAATCGTTCCAATACCGGACGCGTGCTATCAGTGCTGACGGTCTGACTGCCATAACAGGTCCAGTGAAAGGTAAACTGGTTCACGTCGGGGTTTTCAAACAAACCGGCGATGTACTTTGCCCCGATATCGGGCGTGATGCGGGTAATCGGAAAATCGCTGGTGAAGAATTCATCGGTGTCCAAAAATCCGATGACATCATAATCTAGCTGTTTGGCCGCACGAGCCAACGCACGGTACGCGGGGATTTGCGGTTTGCGTGTACACCATCGAAAATCGACGCGGTCGATGATGCCAGCCGCATCCAATGCCGACAGAAGGCGGGAGGTGTCGTCATTGCCGCCATTGTCGGCCACGATCATCTTGAACCCCAGCAGATCATAATAGGCCACCCATTCCACAATATAGGGCGCCTCGTATTTCATCAGAGCGCAGATCGCGACGTTGCTCATGATCTCGCCCCGACAGGGCTTGGAAACGCCACACGCTGTTTTGCGTCAATGTCTGCAATGGCCGCCGCACGCCCACGTGTTAGAGCGCGACGTTGATAGGCACGAATAAACGCGATGAGTTCAGGATCATCCAGTCGCGGCTTGCCCCGCACCATCGCCCCGAAATACCCCTGCATCATCGCCAGCCCACCCAAAACATAAGGTGGTTCCAATGCGCGAAACGCAGCTGTTGCAGTAAAATAAAACGGGTCCGAGCCCATGAAGTATTGCCCGTATCCATGCCGGCGACGTCCCTCATAGATTGAAACCTGACTGGACCCCATGGGGCGCAAATGTTCGAACCGCAATTCTGGGGTGTCCCAGCTCACTGCACGCCACCCCAACTGACGCGCCTTGTGGCAATCAATAGCATCCCACATCACATCGCGCACAAACCCACCGATCGCGTCAAAACAGCGTCGGCGGTAAAATTTTGTCATGCCGACGGACATTTCATCGCCCCGTCGTTCGGACACCAACTGCCCGTGGCGCATCACGTAAGGTTTGCCCGAACAGGTCCCAATACGCGGATCGTCCTCCATGCGGCTTATCAATTCTTCGAAATACCGCGGCGGCAAATCGAGATCGAGGTCGAGCTTGCACAGATAGGTGAAGCTCTCGCGATTCGGCACTGCATCCAATCCAACGTAAAACGCATCGACCACACCAGGTCCGACAGCGCGGTGCCCCCTGTCGGGTTTTTGAACGATCCTGATCCAGTCGTGTTTGGCCGCGTAATCGGCCAAAATCTGCGGGGTCTCATCGGTTGAACCGTCATCAACGATCACCCAAAGCGCCGGAGGGCACGTCTGGGCGACGACACTGTCTAATGTTCGCCGCATGAATGCCGCCTCGTTTCGGCACGGCGAAATGATGACGTAACTGCGAGATTGGGCCCTATCCATTTCGAATGTCTAGCTTTTCAAACCAGATGCGACAAGGTTATATTAGACCCTGCAGGCCATGCACGCTGGACATATGCCCTGTAAGGTCTGATACGGGTATCTTTTATACTTTTGTTGCGACAGGATCGGTTAAAATACATGAAGATCACATTTCTCAACCCGATTGTGCGCCCCAACGGCGGAAACAGGGTCGTGTCAATCTATGCCAAAAAGCTGTTGGAAAGAGGACATGATGTAACAGTGGTGTCACGCCTGCCGTTCCAGCCTTCATTGCGGCGGCGGATAAAATACAAACTGACCGGAACCAAAGACAAATGGGACATTCCCGGCCGGACGGCCTATTATGATGATATGGGTGCCCGACATGTCGAAGTGGCAGCAGGTTTTCCTATTGATCCCGACCATATGCCCGACGCCGATGCCGTGATCGCCACATGGTGGCGCACCGCCTTTGAGGTGGCCGCCCTGCCCCCTGAAAAAGGCGCAAAGGTCTATTTCGTGCAACACCACGAGGTCCACGATCACCTGCCGTGGGACATCACGCGTAGCACCTATTACCTGCCACTGAACAAAATTACGATTGCCGACTGGCTGGTCGACACCATGGCGGATGAATACGGCGACACCGACGTTGTCAAAGTTGAAAACAGTGTCGATACCGACCATTTCAATGCCCCCCCTCGGGCCCGCAATGCACAGCCAACAGTCGGTCTTTTATATTCCAATGTGCGGTTCAAAGGGTTGGATATCAGTCTTAGGGCCATTGAAATCGCCCGTGCAGCCTTTCCTGACCTCAAGGTCGTGGCCTTTGGCGCCAAGGATCCGACCCCTGATCTGCCGCTGCCGCCGGTAACACAGTATTACAAACAACCAAGTCAGGATCTGATCCCCGAGCTTTATGCGCAATGCGACGTTTGGCTCTGCGGCAGTCGTGCCGAAGGATTTCACCTACCCCCTCTGGAAGCCATGGGGTGCCGGTGTCCGGTTGTGAGTACCCGCATCGGCGGGGCGGTTGAAGTTGTGACAGAAGGTGTAAACGGACACATCGTTGATGTTGAAGATGCCGAAGCACTTGGCGCAAGGCTGATAGACGTTCTGGAACGTAGCCCTGATGACTGGCAGGCAATGTCGGACGCCGCTTATGAGCAGGCGCGAAGCTACACTTGGGATGATGCCGCGAAAGCATTTGAAGCGGCTCTTGTGAAGATTGCCGGTACGTCCTGATGCCGCCAAACGCCTCTGTGCTAAATATGAATAGAGCGGTCTTTAAATGAAAACCCTGACCGCTTTAAAAGAAGACGGACTGCGTGGCAGATCGATCCGCGGTGCACTTCTAACCGGGCTGAATTTCGGTTCGCAAAATGCGCTGCGTCTTGCAGGCAATCTGGTGCTGACTCGGCTTCTGTTTCCCGAAGCCTTCGGGATCATGGCCCTGGTGCAGGTGTTCCTGACCGGCCTGAATATGTTCTCAGATCTGGGTGTGCGGGCGTCGATCGTGCAAAATAAACAAGGTGCTGAGCCTTTGTTTCTGGACACAGCCTGGGTCTTCCAGATCGGGCGGGGATTTGTGCTTTGGGGGGCGACCTGCCTGCTCGCCAAACCCATGTCCGTTTTCTATGACGCCCCAATCCTTTACCAATTGCTGCCTGTCGCAGGGTTCGTGGCAGTCATCCAGGGGTTTAATTCCACCAAAATGGCCATGGCGAGCCGTGAAATCAAACTTGGACGGCTGACGGTCATCTCTATGACAACGCGGTTTTTGGGCCTGCTTGCTATAGTGCTTCTGGCATGGTGGTGGCAAAGTGTATGGGCCTTAGCCATAGGCAGTCTTGTTGCACCACTGATAACTCTGGTTGCCTCGCATTTGTTAATGCCCGGCCATAACAACCGCTTCAGATTTGATCCAGATGCAGCGAAAAGCCTGATCAAATTTGGAAAATTTATTTTCATTTCAACACTGGCAGGTTTCATGATTTCTCAAGCGGATCGCGCTATTTTAGGGAAGTTCATCACGCTGTCCGAACTCGCTTACTACAACATTGCCTTTTTTCTTGCGACGGTACCGCGAATGATCGCACAGCGGCTTTCGGATGCCGTGCTGTTTCCACTCTACAGTCGCCGCCCACCAGCAGAGAGCGTCGAAAATTATCGTAACCTTGCCAAAGCGCGCCTTGGCGTTGTCGGAGCGACTTTTGCGATTGCTGTTATACTTGCCTTGGCGGGCGATTTGATCATCCGATTTCTTTATGACGCGCGCTATGCTTCGGCTGGACCGCTTCTGGTTTTGATGGCTGTGGCCAATCTACCCAAGTTGGTCACCAGCAACTACGGCTCGATGCTTCTTGCGCGTGGCGATTCCAAACGGTTCGCTGTCATGATGGTCTGTTCGGCCATGTTACAGACCGGGATCCTAGTTTTGGGTATCATCAATTTTGGTATTTTGGGGGCAGTCTTTACACCCTTCGTCGCCGGCATCCTGTTCTATCCTGTCTCCATCTGGTTTATTCGGCCTTACAAAGGTTGGATGCCAGGTCAGGATTTGTTGTTTGGGCTTATCACCTGCGTCATCGGCACCCTCGCCGTCTGGATAAACTTTGACGCCATACGTGTCCCTGTTGCGGCGGCTTTGGCGTTCACGGGACTTTAGGCGTTGACGTCATCCCACGGCATCCGAACCTAGCCGCCACGCAAGGCAATCATTGCAAAATGCCAGTTCGCCTTTTCGGTAGGGGCTTCCAGCAGCACACGCCCCGCATAATGTCGCGCAACGGCAACTTCGCCACTCTTAAGCGCCCACCATCCCCATTTGCGGTAGATATCAACTTTTCGTTCGCTCGACCTTTGTGCGTCTGGTTCGGGTTCTGAAAAAGCAGTCCCCCGCCGCTGTGCCGCCATCTTTGCTGCAAGCCATGCAAAATTGAGCTGTTTTGAACGTCCTGCATGGCCGATGGACGACATATGCATCCGGTAATCGAACAGGATGTCCGGCAAATTGGCCAAGGTCCCGACCTCAGCCAAACGCAAGAAAATTTCAATGTCATGCGCCGAACGAAAATCGACATCGTATTTGCCAACGGTCCTGACAGCATCCATACGCATCATCACTGAAGGATTACAAATCGACAAAAGGCCCTTGCCGCTGGCGTGGCGGGCATCAATTTCCTCGTGGGTCAGCGGGGCGCTCACAACCCGAAGCAGCCGCCCCTCAGGGTCGACAATACGAAAGCACGTCCCCAAGCCGACACATTTGGGATGGGTGTCCAGATAGGAAACCTGTTTTTCGAAACGGTCTGGCCAGGCAATGTCATCTGCATCCATGCGGGCAAGGTACTGACCCGAACCTGCATCGATGGCCGCGTTGCAACCGACGCTGACGCCTCCGTTTGTTTGCCGGATGACACGGACACGGCTGTCTTTGGCGGCATAGCCATCCAGTATCTCTGCCGATTTGTCCCCGGATCCATCATCCACTGCGATCAATTCAAAATCTCGGAACGACTGCGCAAGAATGCTGTCCATTGCCTCGCGCAAATACCGCTCTGCGTCATATACAGGCAGCATCACCGTCAGTTTCGGAGTATTCATCTCAACCTCACTTATATTCAATCAATGTTTTGCGCCGCCCTAGAATGCGGCCGGCCCAATAGCCAATGACGCCTTGGGCTTCCGGGAATTTGCCAAAGACCAGACAGGTGGCAAAGGCTGTGGGGCGGCCTTGGCGCGTCAGGCGCAGGATTTGGGCTGGATAGGCCAGCAGCCCCAACAGGGCCCACGGACTGACCAACCACGTCCCAAATACGATCAAAGCAGGCAGGACCAACGCCCAAAACAGCGTGCGTCGCAGCTCGGTCACCTTGTAGCGCTCGGGGCTGCGTCCATGAATGGCCGCCCCTTCGGCATAGGTGTGTCCGGCACGGCGACAGCGCTGCCACCACTGCGACAAACGCGTCATTGCCGCGTCATGGCGGGTCATTTCGGCATCCAGACGCTGGATTGTCCAACCCTGCCCGCGCATCCGGAAACACATCTCGGGCTCTTCTCCGGCAATCAGGTCTTCGCGGTAGCCTTGCACCGCATCCACCGCACGTCGGCGCATCAAGGCGTCCCCGCCACAGGCGCGCACTTCACCGGCGGGGCCGTCCCATTCGTCATCCGTCAACCGGTTCCAGAATGTAGCTTCAGGGAATTTCTCGCGGCGGCGGCCGCAGACGACAGCGACAGTCTCGCCGGCCTGTAGCGCCGCCTTTCCCGTTGCCAGCCAGTCCGCGTCCAGGGTGCAATCCCCATCCAGAAACTGAACGTACGGACCATCTGGGGCCAGTGCACGCACCCGTTCGTATCCAGCATTGCGCGCCCGCGCGGCCGTAAAGGGCTGGGACATATCCAGCTCTACCACATCGGCCCCAAGCGCGCGGGCCGCGGCGACCGATCCGTCAGTGGACCCTGAATCGACATAGACCACCGGTGCCGCCTGCCCCATGAGAGATGTCAGGCATTCCAACAGGCGCGCACCTTCATTTCGGCCGATGGCGACCACGGCGATATCGCTGTGCTGCGTCATGGCGCAAACGGATAGGCTAGGTGCAAAGACGGATCACCCGGAAAGAACTCTGCCAGAACGTCGCGATCCTCTAGGAATTGACGGACCAGATCAGCGCGGGCCGCGTCCGGGATTTCAGGGCGCTTTTTCACTTGACGGCTTTCGCGCACATAGGTCCGCAAGGCCTTGGGCACGAGCATGCGGCGCAGCGCTGTGGACACAGGGTGGTCGACGATCAAGGAATGCATTGGCAGTTTGCGGCTGCGCTTGGCGGAAGTGTTCTGTGCCCCCAACGGATCGTTCCATGCCACAGGACCTTTGTGCCCGATATGCAAGGCGATGCGAGCAAGCTCTGCATCTTGGTCTTGGCGCAGGCGTTCAAGGCTGGTCAATAAGACACTATTGCGGCCAAAAGCCTCTATAAATGGTGCAATCTGCCAGCCATAGCGCCCGTAATCCACCAGACGGGAATTCTGCGCCAATGTAGCATCCAGAGGCAAGGACGTCTCCGCCTCGCTCCAGCTGTGGATGTAGTGGGACACAAGGCGGTGCATCGGATTGCGTATCATGTAGACCAGCCGGAGATCCGTGCCGACCTGTGCCTGTATCCGTGCAATCGTGTCCGGATAATCGGGTCGTTTGGTGTAATGTGTGCTGGCCTCACCCAGCAGATCTCCGGACTGTGCAGGTGCAAACAGGCTCTGATACCAATCTGCCCCTTTTGCATAATTCGCATCATCCGAGAAATAGTTCGGCTCTTTGGGAGTCGTCATAAACACCCCTTTTTGCCCACCCAGTTGAGCGGCCAGCGTCGAGGTGCCGCATTTCATCGCCCCGATCACGATATAGTCCGGTCCTGTCATTGTGGCGCCTCATCAGGTTTGAGTGGGGTTAAAAACCCCGTCCAGATATCACGCCATTCGCAGTCCGCCGTTTTCGGAACACCCCGTCCGGTCAAAACCCGCAGCCAAGCAATGCCACGCCCGAAATTCCATCCCAGATTGGCCAGAAGAGGACCCAACGGCCCGTGATGCTGGCGCAAGAACCGTGTCCGTGAACGCCAGAAGTAAGGGGGTAGTCGTTTATGTGTGCTTTGGGCCGATTTCACCGGGCCGCTGCCGCCGCGAAAATGCACGGCACGAGCTTGCGGGACATAGCGCACGCCCCAGCCTGCTCGACGTGCGCGCAAACCATATTCGGAATCCTCGTAGTACAGGAAATATCCTTCATCCATCGGCCCGATTTGGCGAACCATATCACCGCGCAATAAAATGCAGGCAAACGAACACCACTCGATCTGGTCCGGGTCAGGCGGTAGGTCCAGCGCGTGTACATAGCGTTTCAACAAAGATGTAACAGGGCCGGTCTGTGCCCCCCGCATCAATTCACTGGCAATATTGGCAAACCGGAAACAACTGATCTGCGGCGTCCCGTCTTCCCATTCCAGCTGCGGTGCAATCAGCCCGACATCAGGATTTTGTTCAGCCGCAGCCAAAAGCGGGTCAAAGAAGTCAGCGCGCAACAGAGCATCGGAATTCAGGATCAGGTAAAAGTCAGCATCCGGTGCAGCGGCCATCCCCTGATTGTGTCCACCCGCAAATCCGCTGTTGGTTGCGGATCTGACAAGCTGGACGCGAGGATCAGCCGTACGCGTGATCCAGTCGGCGATCGCATCAGCTGATCCATCGCCGGAGGCATTGTCGACGATCACAATGCGGGCGGGACGCGCCAACAGCGTATCAAGAACAGACTGCACAGCGGCTATGGTCATATCAGCCGTACGGTAGTTGATGATTGATATAGCAAGGTTAGCTGTCATGGATACATGTCTTTTATGAGGATTATGAAAGGGGCCGTTATTGGTCGTCCACTGTTTGTCTACGATAAACCCCGCCGATAAACTCCGACGCGCCAGTCCGTTTATCGCCCTGTTTGGGTGTTTGTTCCCCCCCCCGCCTTGTCCGCGTAATCAGGTCGCTCTGACGAGTATAGCGCGGTCCGGTCGGTCGCGTGTCAAGAGGGTCTGGCGCAACTTGCGCGGCACTGCCGGAATATTCCAAACGGCCGATCAACGACCCTGCCAGCAGCCAAGTAACAGGCAACAACCCTGAATTGGGGATCAGATCTATAAGGTTTGCCGCAAGGGCAAACATCAGCACAATCGTAATACCATCGATTTTGTCGCGCCGCAGGCAAATAGCAATAATACTCCAACAGAGCAGACCCATCTCGCCGATGTAGCGCACCCAGCCGCCCTGCCCGAACATGATCACCCAACGGCCGTCTGTGACAGAGATATCTTCGCCCGTTTCGTCGAACACCCGGTTGCGCCCATACCCCCCCCAGCCAAAGATCAGTTTCTCACGAGCGCGCTCCAGCAAGATGTCCTCGTTATCAAAACGAAACTCCAACGATTGCGCCCGTTCCGGGCTGATGCTCTCGGCGATGGAAACCAATCGGTCTGTCGGTACAAGTTGGGTGTTGCGCAGGATCGGAAAACTCAGCACCGATATCGAAACACCCATCAGCGCGATCACCTGAACGTGACGCGGCATAAAGAGAACCAGCGGTAGCATAAGCAGCGTGATCGCAAATGCTCCCAACACCTTACTCAGCAAAATGGTAAACATCAGCAACGCACAGGCCGCCAAGAATCTACTTTTCATTGGCCCCGAGCTGAACCGCCACATCCCTGCTGCAGCGACCGCCGCAATTGCAAAGAATATTCCGAGCTTGAGGCCATGCCCCAAAAACACCAGCGGCCTAAAGCCGCCATTCCGAACATGTTGCTGCCAACTATGGGGAAAAAACCCGTAGACCGTCCTGTTCAGTTGCGGCGACATACGCACTTCCCACAAAGCCAACAGCGTATAAGCAGACGCCGCGACAATCAGCACGATCAATAGGCTACGTTGTGCCTGCGGTGACGCCATTGTTTTGCGCGCAATGATGAAAGGGATGAGGCCAACAAGCGATGCCTGGGCCAACGAAAACCCATCGTAAACCCCCATGCTAGGTAATCGCGTGGACCCTATGTTGACGGAGTCGCCATTGGTCAATGCAGTCCCAAAGGGTCCCAGCACCGCAAGTCCCAACAACATAACACTTATCTTATCTTTCGGTAGCCACCCAGGCATCATGGTATTGGTTGCTGATGGTCGCGAACTGGCCAACCAAACGAACAATAGCGCGGAAAATGCCGGAATTGATCCTTTGCCGAGCGCGGGCAAGACTGGCAAATTAAGGCCGCCCTGTTCCGGCAACACCAAGTAGCCGCCAATAAACGTTGCCGCTACCGCCGTCGGAACCGACCATTTGCGAAAGAACACTAAGGCTACCAAAGGCCACGTACTTAAAGCGATCCAAATCGTCATGAAACAGCAAAGCCGCCAGACAGGTCTACAAGGACATGGGCAGGTGTCGCCGACTGCAGTGAACGGATTGTCATTGGCACACCCTCAACTCGGTTTTAAAACATAGGCCTACATAGTTGGCGGACAGTGTAAATTATAGAGGAACATCCCCCACTTCAAAAGGCCTGTTGTCTGATCGTTCGTCAACCTTTTAAAGACGATGACAGTTATAAGAAAGCTTCCTCATTGGCGGTTTGGGACATGTCCGGATCGCTTGCAGCAGGGAGCATCTCATCCATTACAGGCTGCCCTTCTGTCAATGTGGTCCACAATATCTCGGCCTCTGTCGGAGCTTCAGTCATTTCATCGTGCTCTGCATCTTGGGAGGAGACGGTCGATGTTGCCAGAACGGCTTTATCCAAAACGATATCGCCAGCATAATGACCATCTGCGGTCTGGGTGATGTCCTGAACACCATTGTCTTGTGCGTTTTTATAGTCCCACCATGGCTCGCCCAGTTTGCTCGCAATGTTGTCCTCGATATAGACGGAGTGGGTTTCAAAATAGACATCCCCCGTGGCACGGTCGGTAAAATAGACATCCGTCAAAAAGTAAGCATCCCCCTCAGATGTGGTCCAATAGCCTTTATCCTCTAGGGTATTTACGATATTCCAGTGATCCATAACAATTCCATCAGTGCCACCGGGAAAGTCTGTTTCCCCTACGCCATCAGATTTGGCCCCACTGATAGAGACCTTGCCGTTAACAATACTCAAAGGATTCAGCGTCAAGTTTGGCGACTGTGCGTCAAGATCATCTGTAGTGCCAACCCAATCAATTAACGGATCATAGTTTTGCAAATCAGTATCCTTGATATCGGTAAACTCGGTGTCAATGACTATGTAACCCTGATCTTCGACACCGAACGCATCATTCATATTGATCAATTGTTTGTACAAATTGGCGCCTACGTTAAACCCTGAAATGTCGCTGTCCGTGATAACGATTTCGCTGACGTTCTTGCCAAACCCAATACCATTCCCGGACGCGCTAAACGCAGTGTCTTCTTTTGCAACAAGATCCAAATCGCTCAAGATGTAGTGCGACGTATACTCCAGCCACACCCCGTTCTGCACATTCCACGCGGTGAAATCATCAATATGACTCCAAACGTCATGGCCCTGATTTGGATTAGCCTTGACTACATGCAGGCCTTCGTGAGCGGCAAAGGTTTCATTGCCCGAGAAGTCCAAAATAGGCACTGAGCCGTTGTGAGTGGTTTCATCGCCAAAAAACACATCTGGGTATTCGAATGCCGATGTATCGGAATCAATCTCGCGATCATCCCCGTTGCGGTGAAAATAAACGAACCCGACGTTCACACTTGCTGCAACGTTATCCGTGGTTTCAATCAAGCGGCCCTGAAACCAGAACCCGTGTCCGCCCTTAGCGGTGTCGAACACATCATCGCTGAGTTCAGTGATATTTTTAACCGCTTGCCAGCTTTCGCCTTCGGCATAGATCGCGATGTTGTCGCTCCACACGCCGGTTTCATTTCCGGTTTCGGCCACGAACCCCGCGCCGAAGGTGTCAAAGCTGGCGTTGTTTTCCAGCACCGCATTGGAATCGTGATGCACATATCCCCACCCCGGTGATCCCCAAACCGCGTTGCCGATCAGCTGGGTCGGGTTGTCCAGATCATCCACGCCGGTGCGGTGCAAATGCAGCGAATAACGCCCTTGCACGTTGCTGTCGGATTCAATCGTGTCGAAATCATCGACCTGAAAAGAATCCTCGGATTTGTCAGTTCGCCCAAGGTCGTTAAAGGCGGCATAGCGGACATCCACCTCATCAGAGTGCATGAACATGACATGGCCACGCTCGTGAACTTCGGCATCATCAGGGTCTTCGGTGCCGACGGTTACGTTGCGCGTATAATTGGCGACCGACGTTTGTAGATCGTCGCGCGGCGCGTCGTGATCGTATTCAAGCGCGGTATCAAGATGAACAGTCCCGTCGACGATATCGGTGATGACGCGCACTTCGTCTTCGGACTCGTAGTGGCGTACGGCCTTGATATCATTGTCCCATTTGTGCCCTTCGTAGCTGGTCCCGGCGATCACGATCGTATCGCCAATTTCCCAACCTTCGGGAATTTCATCAAACGTCAGGGTGTTGTCGCCGGCCATCGGATCATCGATGACCTTTTCATGGGAATCCTTGACCGCCCCATGGATGCTTGCATCGCCGTGCGACACAATCCCACGCGACAGCAACATCGGATCCCATTCGACATCAATCGGTCCATTGTTTGCGACAATCAGTTCAACCGAATATCCCTGTTCTATCGGAGCTTCCTCGGTTCCGATTTCAAGGCGTCCCGTCGTGCTAACGATCAAAGTATCGAATGTGATCTCACTGTCTTGGTCCGTGGCAAACGTCAGTTCCCCATCAACCCGCACGGTAAAAAGGCGCGCCTCGCCGAGGTCATCGTAATTCACCGAAAGTCCTTCGGGGATCAAAACACGGGCATCATCGGATGGCACTTCGCCATTGTGCCATGTGTTGGCGTCAAACCAATCACCGTCACTTACAGCAATATGGGTCGCCTCGTCGCGCGGGGTCAGATCCATTGCGGCCATGTGTTCGGCCATTTTATCGCTGTCGTCATCGTGCATGTGGGCTTCAGGCTGGGCGCGAACCGCATCCACATAAGCTGCAATTTCGGCAACACTGGCCCCCTCTCCGGGAGGGGTGATTGTGGCGGTATGGTCATCTGCACCGTGGTCCGCGTGGTCCTCGGACATGTCTTCATCTGTGGTGTGATCCGCGTGGTCCTCGGACGTGTCTTCATCTGTGGTGTGGTCCGCGTGATCCTCGGACGTATCTTCATCTGTGGTGTGATCAGCGTGATCCTCGGACGTATCTTCATCTGTGGTGTGATCCGCGTGATCCTCGGACGTATCTTCATCTGTGGTGTGGTCCGTGTGATCTTCGGACATGTCTTCATCTGTGCTGTGATCCGTGTGATCTTCGGACGTGTCTTCATCCACTGTGTGGTCCGTGTGGTCCTCGGACATGTCATCGTCAGCGGTGTGGTCCGTGTGATCCTCGACAGGATCATCCTCAACCACACGGCCTTTGACCGATCTGGTTTGCGCCGTCGATTTTGAAAATGCCCCACTGGCACCAACCACACCGAACAAGGACAACAGCATGGCCCAGATCATACGATCCACCCTTGCGGCAGATCGACATTACACATTCCAAACATTTATCTGTTCCTCCTGGCCGCTAAATGGCCGGTAAACTGAAGATTATGGTTAATTCCGGATGAAGGCCTCGCAGAAGATCGTGACGAAAGGACGGCAACCAAGAGGTGAATCCTTGCCGTTTTTTAGAACAAACCGTTTCGCCAAATAAAACAATCGGCATGAAATGCACCGATCCAAGCGCTATCGCGCCTGTTTTTCCTTTGATTTTTCTCTGATTTCAGCGGATGCTCGCTCTATAAACAGGAGGCGCATTTGAAAAACCACGACATGACACGTTTGTCGCGCCGCGCGGTGCTGGGCAGTATCGGCGCAGTTCCGGCTTTATCAGGCGGATTGGTTTTAGCGACCCAGACCCGTGCAAGCACCAGCGCCACCCTCACTGCACAAGACCGACTGCAGGCCGCCCTGCGTGATCTTCCCCTGCCCTGCACACCAGGGCATCTAGAGGTCATTAAATTTGAAGAAAATGGGCCCGAAATCCGCATTGTCGTGCGGCTGAGCTGGCAACCCGGCCGCCGCCAACAGATGTTTGGCGCACATCACGACACGCGAGACCAGTCTGTTATCGCCCTGATCGAGGATGTGACAGCCTGGGTGGGAAAGTTGGTCTAACCCGCCCAACGCGCGGTGTTGCGCACACGGTGACGTCAGCGCACTCCCCCATTACGCCTTGGAAATCTTTGTGCCCGATACCCTGTGTGATTACTTACAGGAGCACCAAAATGTCCGACCTTTTCTCGTCCCAGCATGAACGCAGCAAAAATGACCCCGCGGTTCGTGTTTTTGAAGTGACCCCCGATGATGCCACCGATCTGCCCTATACAACACTGGCTTTGAATGTGCGCACGCCGGGAATTGTGCGGGTCACGGCCGCAGACGGATCAATCGGCGATGTCAGCATCCATCCCGGACAACCCTTTGCCCTGCGGGCTAAGCGTGTCTGGCAGACAGGCACGACCGCAACGGGCATCCGTGGCATGACCTGACCCGGGCGCGGCCCACGTCTTACGCGCCAAGGCAGTCAAAAGTTTATCGTTGAATCCGTGCACGCACGGCTGACCACGTCAAGCTAGGCAAAATGGCGATGCAAGATGCGTAACGACCAACCAGACGGCGCGGGTTGCCCAGCATCCGCCAGAGCCACTCTGCCGCGATCGCACGCACCCAAGACGGCGCGCGGGTCTGTTGACCAGATATGAAATCGAGCCCCGCACCGATTGACACAAACCCGACCTGTGGCAGGACATCCTGCGCATAGGCGGCGAATTTCTCTTGTTTCGGGGCCCCCAAGGCAATGAATACAAGCCGCACACCACTTTGTGCGATCGCGGCGATTGCGGCGTCTGCTTCCGTGCCTTCGGGGTCAAATCCCATACCAGGCGCACGTATCATAGCAATATCGATCTGTGGGTGGGCGCGTTTTAACCCTTGGGCGGCGGCTTGCAATGAAGGTTCCTGAGAACCAAACAGCCCGACTTTAATGCCGTGCTGCGCGGCAAGCGCACCCAAAGGGTCAATCACCTCAGAGCCCGGCACCAAGGTCACATCCTTTTGCCCAGCCAGATGGCACAGCCAGCAGATCGGGTTTCCATCTGCGGTGATATGGCTGTGGGCGCTGTAGGCGGCGCGAAAATCAGCATCGCGCCGCAACTTCACCACATGATCAAGATTGAGCGTCGCCACACTAAACCCCGACCCATCTGAAAAACGTCGGCCCAGGTCTTCCAGCAATGCCGCTTGATCACGGACTGTCACTACAACTCCCGTGTCGCCAGTGCGGTTCCCAATCCAGTTCATCATACCCAAGCGCCCAATTCCTTCAGATCATGCGGCCCAACTGCCTTACGGTGCATCATTCAATCCTGTCTTTAACCTTGGTCTTGCTACTTTGCCACCCAGACCAAAAACGCCTTATCCGGATCATGCAGACGGACGCGACCGCTGGCAATCATCTGAACACCGACCGTCGGCGGGTCGTTGTCTCGTTAGTTGCTATCGTTGCCTGACGTAAGCCAATAGCGCGTATAACGACGCTCACCCGTTCGCACCAAAGCCCCCATTTCAACAAGGTCCTGCAGGTCGCGCGTCGCGGTCGCACGAGAGGTCTTTGTGATCGAAATGTAGTTCTCTGCACTCAGCCCCCCTTTGAAGCCGTCAGGCCCTTCTTTGAACATGCGCGCGATGCCTTTGGCCTGCCGATCATTGAATCGGCCACGATACCGATCATAGAAATGCGCTTTGGAAATAAAGAATCCTACCCTTTCAAGGGTCACATCCTGCGCCTTTAGAACAATCTCTGCGAACCACTGAAGCCAAGGTGTCACATCAAGGGTCTTTTGGTGGCGCTCTAACTGATCATAATAGGTCGACCGTTCCCGCTCTATTGTAAAGGCGAGGGCGATCAGACTTGGCTGGCCGACGTTCTGCGCCAAAGATTTCTCAGCGACGGCCCTGCCCAGCCTGCCGTTCCCATCCTCAAAAGGGTGGATGCTTTCAAAATAAAGATGACTAAGACCCGCGCGGATCAATGGTTGCAACGGTTCATCCCCACCAGGAGCAGTTCTGTTGAACCAAGCCACGTAGCCATCCATTTGCTGGGCAACTTGCTCCGACGGGGGCGCTTCAAAATGCACTGTTGGTCGTTCTAAGCGCCCAGAAACAATCTGCATTGCATCCTTGTGCTGGCGATACCTACCAACCGCCTCCAGATGGCGATCGTGGGACAACAACATGTCATGCCAGCGAAATAACGTCTCATGGGTCAGGGGCGCTGCGTAGGTCGAATATACATCCACCATCATCTCAGCCACCCCATGCTCTCTGGGCAAGGAGGTATAGCTATCAACGGTAAGCCCGAGTTGGCGCCGCAACGAGGACTGCACGCTCTGCCGGTCCAGCATCTCGCCCTCGATTGCGCTGGTCTTCATCGCCTCTTCACTTAAAAGATCAATACGAAGCTGGTCGCGCTCATCCGGTTTGACATGTTCAAAAACGCCAAGAATTCTACCAGATGACAGCAGAAACCGCTCTTCCGCCAATGCCAAAGCTGTGCTGTCGTACCGGAACTCCGGCCATTCGGATGATTGCCAATTCCACTGCATGAGCGATAGAAAACCTCTTTATAACTCAGAAATATAAATTTTTTGAGCGATAGATGTCAATCCTATGCACCAATCGTGCCGAACGTGACCTAAGAACCGCAAGACTGAAACCTACATCCGCCCCCGTCGAAACTGTCGTTTACCTCTGGCGGACCATCGATCCAAAGAGCAGTTGTCCTGTTTTGGGCATCAAAATCCTTGGGGTTTTAGAATACCTACGGTTTCAATAAGTCTTGGACCACCGTTGGCTTTCTTGAGATCAACGCAAGCAGCACCTGAGCTGGACCAGTTGGCCTGCGGCACCCGTGTTCCCAATTCAGCAATGTGGCTAGACCTTATGAGTCCCTGACGTATACGCCAACGGCGCACAGGTTGAGACATTTCTCTCATATCCGTTCCTCATGACGCCCCTGCCCCATTGAGCCTGCCATAAAAGCTGCGATCCAGATGTAGTTCCCCGATTTGCGCCTTCTCAATCAGGCCGCGCAGGTATCCGCCCAGTGATTTTACCTCTCCATCTGATGATTTATCAAGGATAAGCGCGATGGACGACGCCGCTCTGGCTGGACCCAAGACCTTGTTGACAACGTCCCAAGCATCCTCAGAAATCCCGACCATCGGCCTCAGCGCCCCGGCCGCACGATGCACATCATTCCAGTCTTTCATATAGCCGACGTTGTTGCACGGATCGCGCGCTCGCTGATATCACAACAGTCTGTTTTCAGGATGCTGTAAACGCCGCACAAGTTTAACGCTAATCGACGTGACAATATCCCGAAGCAAAAGCATCGGGTGACCAAAGTGTCTGCGTACAATGAAGTGTTACGGCAGCGCGGTGATCTGACCAAGGATGATGTTGGCGACCCAACCGCGTTGCCAGAACTGTTGGATAAGATCGACCGCCAAGTTGATCTGTTCCTGGCGGATGGCGCCTACAATGGACAACCAACATCTGACCTGCTTACCGCCCGGTTTGGGCTAACGATCGAGGTCACGAAACCGCCACCAGTCAACGCAGCCTTGAGCTCTCATGCCGCCCAACACCCAACGGTTCGCTACACCCATATCAATGAGATCGCAGCTCACGGGCGACTGGTTTGGCCGAAGGCTTCAGGATACAATCATCGCAGCCGAGGTGAAACTCTCATGGGTCGCTGGAAAGCCGTTATTGGTCCCAAGCTAAAGGCGCGCAGCTTCAAAAATCAGAAAACAGAAGCCAGGATTAGTGTCCGCGTTCTCAACCGGATGACAGGTCTTGGCCGTCCTCGTTTTGAACGCACCGCCTGAAGTCCGTCTCGGGAAGGCCGCGTTCCGACTGGCTGACGGTCCATGCAACAACGCCACGCGGCAGCATTGCGCACCTGATTTATGAACCTTGTTTCTATGAGCCTCCTGAGTTGGTGCAAATATCATGATTTGCGCTCCAAGATCACCAAAGCGGCCATTCATGCGGTGCGCAGCGAACGGCAGCAAAGAGCCCATGTCGACCGATGCTGCGTGATGCATGAATGTCTGCTGTTGAGACAGAGCCAAAAACCTTCAACAACTGGTTGGGTTCTGAACGGGGGGGTGGGCAGGGTTAATCGAGGTGATTTTCAAGCCTTCCAAAAACGGCCATTTTTGGAAAGATCATACTGGTGAAAAACCCTTTCTTGATCAGGGCTGAAAGCCCTGATTCAATTGCATCAGCTACTTCCAGTATGACGCCGATAGTGACAGCTACACCTGCCTCGAAGGCCACGAATTGAAACTGCGCAGCGCCTACGAAAATACACGGGTTTTACGGTATCGCAGCTCTGCAAAAACCTGTGGGGCCTGCCCGATCCGCGATGTTTGCATAGATGCTCCAGTGCGCAATGTCATTTCCTACAAATCTAGGCCAGATCAGGGCTAGACGCTAAGCGAATCATCGATGACTGAATAGGGTTCTACAACAGCGAACGCCCTCGACAAGCGCACGCCAGACGCGGCATACTTCGAACAAATTGAAACACGAAAAGCGACATAAACATAAACCAGATGCATCTTAGCAGTGCCGCAAAGCTACCCTAAAAAGCAGTACCACTTCATAGAACAACCGAGTGAATTATATGGCAGATGATATGTTATCGTTCGACGCAAAAATCACAAAAATTTTCGCAGAAAGTTCTCCAGATTTTGTTCGCGCTGCATTTGATTTTTATGAAAAATCAACCGTTTTTGCAGTAGTTCGCCCTGATATTTCCAATGATGACCGTTTGACAGGCGCTGACACATTCGAGCTGGATTCCACAGAAACGTCGGGCTGGGTCGATATGCAACTAAGGCCAAACTGGTCGTCTGCGCCTGCCCAGATCGTGTTCTCATCCGGCACGCAGGGTCGTCCGAAAGCAATTGTGCTCAGTCACGGCAACCTTGCTGATGTAGTCAAACGTTTAAACGAGGCCATGGGCGTTACGTCTGATATCCGGGAATACATCGGTGTTCCTGTAACATATTCATTTGGCCTTGGACGTGCGCGTGCAGTGGCAACCGCAGGTGGGCGCTTTTTCATTCCGGAAAAGTTCGATCCCGCCGAGATCAAGGGAATGCTGAAGCGCAATGAAATCAACGCCATTTCAGTCGTTCCAAGTCTGTGTCGTATTCTTATCAAATCCAAAACTCTGTTCGCTGACGTTGCTCATAAAGTGCGCTGGATAGAAATTGGCAGCCAGTTCATGTCAGAAGAGGAGAAACGCGCGATGCGGGACTTGTTCCCGAACGCACGGATACTTCAGCACTACGGACTGACCGAAGCGTCCCGTAGTACGTTCCTTAACGTTTCGCAGGCTGATGCAAACGATTTGGGCTCGGTTGGGCGGGTTGATGGCCCAGTTGACGTCCGCATCGGTGAAAGTGGTGCTATTTGCTTGCGGGGCGCACATGTCGCGTTGGGTCAATTGACCTCCGCAGGTCTGATTGCTCCGCTCACACACTCCGATACCTGGCTTGAAACAAAGGATCGCGGGGAAATTCGCGGTGATTTCCTTTACTTTTTGGGTCGGTTGGATGACCAGATCAACATTTCCGGCATCAAAGTCAGCGCTGATCAGCTTGAAGAGCATCTGCGCAAGGCTGTGCCGGGCAAAGAGGATCATTTCGCAATCGCCGTTGCTGATGATCTCTTGCGCGGGCAAATAGCACTGCTGACCGTCGAATATTCGATCCAAGCCGAGGTTTCCGCCTTGGAGGACTCGTTGAGCGATATTATGGCGCATTATGGTGTCGCGGGCGGCGACGGGTTCAGGGTTTTTATGGTTGATGCCTTGCCCGTCACCGGAAGCGGCAAGGTGCAACGCGCAGCGATCACACAAACCTACCTTGCGCAACGCGCAACTGCCCTAAAAGCAGCACCCGATGATGTCGGAACTGTCCTTGGCGTTTTCAAATCGCATTTTCCACGCACTGAAATCTCAGGAGATATGAGCTTTGAAATGCTTGGCGGTGATAGTTTAAGCTATTTGTCCGTTGCCTTGGATCTGGAACGACTGCTTGGCGGGCTGCCCGAGAAGTGGGAAAAACAACCAATTTCAGTGTTGGACGAGATTGTTCCATCAAAACGCCTTCTGGGGCGGGTCGACATGCAGACCGCGCT
Organism: Octadecabacter sp. B2R22; assembly: GCF_018861045.1. Lineage (GTDB taxonomy): Bacteria > Pseudomonadota > Alphaproteobacteria > Rhodobacterales > Rhodobacteraceae > Octadecabacter. The sequence continues at coordinate 78,815 of NZ_JAHKQJ010000008.1, read as the reverse complement.
GCGCGCTGTTGCAATCTGTCTTATTGTTCTGGGTCATTTCGAAGCTTTTAACTACGGGGGAACGGGTGCGTTTCTCTTATTCTTAATCGCCGGGATGAACTTTGCCAATTTAACCATTCCTGCCGTTATCCAGTCTAATAACGTTGCGCCGATATTTATCCTTCTTCTGCGACTATCGTTTCTGACATGGGCCTACATGTTCCTGAATTGGCTGTTAACGGGATACGGTGGTGTTTTTGGATATCTGTTCATTACCAACTGGATCGCTCCAGACTATCCGGGGGGAGTTTGGTTCGTCGCGGTCTACATTCAGACAATGATACTGTTGGCCATACCCCTGGCCTTTGGTAAGGTACGCAGGCATATCAAAAAGTATCCGTTCGAGGTTTCTGCCGCACTCGCCGTGGGTTTCCTTTGTACGCTCGCACTCTCTGAGAAATTGGTGGATTTCCAACATCTTTACCGCCGTTTACCACATCTGCTGGGGTGGATGTTTGCCTGCGGGATCGTGATCAATTACGCTGACACCGCCCTGCGTCGTGGCACTGCTTTGCTGCTGTTTGCACTTGGTGCGTGGTTGTTCAGCGGCATGGGCGTGCCGGATGTCAGTTTCTTCATACTGGCCGTGCCTGTTCTCATATTCGTGCCCTATATATTCTTACCCCGTCTAGCGATTCCGTTTGTCAGATTGATAGCCGGTGGATCCCTTATTATTTACCTTTCGCATTTTCAGTTCCGACAGGTTCTTGAATTTGTGATGGCACCTGACCCGCTTCTAGCCAGTGTTTTTGCAATTCTCGGCGGGGTTGTCTGCTACATACTGTATCGCCCAATCGATGACATTATCCGGCGCGCTTTGACAAAGGTCTTAATATAAAATCCGGGAAGTTAAATTCTTCCCAAAACGGCCGTTTTGGGAAGAGGACTAGCGCACATTAGGTCTACATACGTCGTCTGCTCCTCTCTATAACCCAACGAAATTGCGGACATAAACCGCCCCAATTATGGGGATCGGGGCGACGATTACTTCCAATAGCCGCAGTTCCTCGACATTCATCGATTTGCATACACGTTTCCCAGCTTCATGAGTTTTGGTTCGGCTAACATGCCATTGCCCCCAATTAGCGTTCGTCAACGACATACTTCTGGTTTGCGATCGTTCGAAATTACTTCTTCAGCATCTGACGCAATCAACTTGTCACAGGAGGCCTATTCCGGGATGGCAAAGGTCATGATTGAGCTCATTGTTCCAACAATTTGTGAGCTGCCACCGCTTGGACACTTCCAAACGCCGACATAATTTTTCAACCTATGGATTACCTGAAGAACGATTCAATATGCAAAGCACTGGGGGAAGACTTCTAGGATCCGGGATGTTGTTACTGCGGAAAAGCGGATCCTTACTGTCTGGACACAACAAATGTAACGCCCCATTTGAACCACTTTCTGGGAGCCGCACAAAGAAAAGCTCTGAGGCCCCAGATGATTTACCTATCAGAATACGCCGTTTTGTAACGCCATGCTCAATTTTGCCCCCTAAAAACCGTGTTTTCCGAGTAAAAACAAAACTGTAACGGAAATTTTCGCCTGTAACGCTCTCTGTTGCGCTTTTCTATCAATGAAATCAGTATGTTATATATATTTATAACGATGTAACGATATATATCTAAGTGTATACACACGCGCCCGCACACGCGCGCACACACGCAAAGACATTTGTTTGAGCGTTACATGTTACAAAAGTTAAGTCATTGATATATATTAATTATCTTCTGAAATTTTGTAACGGCGATTTTTGGGGAGAGTTTAGTCGAGCCCCAAGACTAGGCTTTACCGTTTACTTTCAGTGACTTAGTAAGATTGAGGGTCACCATCTCACTTGTTACACTTTCTGACCAAGGATTTCGTCACCGCCGTACACGGTCATGCTCAATAAGCTTCACCAAGTTGAACATGAGCACACGAGCGTCAGAACCAGGATGTCCCTGCCCCGGCGATCAGCCCGCATCGTTGGTCAATCAACCTCAGCCGTTCTGATCTTCTAAGTAACGTTCAATAATCCGTCGAACCATTTCGGGCCGGTTCGGTTGATCCTCTTCCTGATCACGCAAACTATCCAGCGCGTTAATGAGGTCCATCTCACATCTCACACAGACTTGCTCTGTTTCTTTCTTCGGTCGACCAGCTTTTTTCATCGAAAGGCCTTGCAATATTTGCATGCATATATTATCTATAAATCACGCGAACGACGGAGGTCTAGTCCGTCGCCCACGCTAAACATATGGATCTAACAGGAGACCAACATGTCTAAGACTTCGACTACCACAGCCAATTCAGCTGGGAAACTTTATTTCCTAAATCCGGAACGCATTGCTTTTCAAGCAGTGCTTGATCTCTTTAATCGCGCCATGCGTCATGAGAGCAATCTGTACCTGTCTGGCGCGTCTATTCACACCGACATCGGGACGGAGCTTGGCGATCACGCTGCAAAATCTTGGTCGAATTGCGAAGCGGCGTTGGATACTTTGCTGATGATGCCAAACTTAAGCAAACTGCTGCGCGTAACGGCCCAGAATCTTCAACGCTTGCTGCCGGAACACATTACAGAAGATTTTGACTATCAGCGGTGCTTCAAAGCGTTTGCCGACAAATCCAAGACCCTGCGCAAATCCGACCACGGCTTGGCGGATCAGATGATGGACACAGCGCTGATTTATCACGTGCATGAAGCGAATGTGAAACTGTCGAAACTGCAGCGCGTCACTGTCACAGACTAGATGATCTTCATCTAAGCCGTATCCACAACCGTGCCCGCATGACATGGCGCGGTTGCGGCTGCGCGTGCGCCTTCTCTCCCTCTCTTTTTCTATCTTTCCTACGCTCCACAAGCGCGTGGGCCCCCTATTTTTGCGAGGATCAAACATGCCATTCACATCCGCCCACTATCCGTTCCAAATCGACGGTGAATATCCGCCCGTATTTCTTGGTCGCATTACACCCGATGAGTACGACGCAGCCGACCGAAAAGGATTCGTTATTTTGGGCCGTGGAGGGCCCGATCTTCAAATGATCATCCTGGGGTGCCGCGCCTGCGGCCAACCCATCCAGCGGCGATCCAACGTCGTCAAGAAATGTAAGATCGACTGCGAAGGCTGTATCCGCAAGAAAGACGAAGCAGCAGCGGTCGCGATCGGCGCCGAGTTGGTAAGCCCGAAAGCCGCCGGGCATCGTCACTTGCGAGAATGGCGCCTCAAGTGCGGCCATACTGTCATCCGGCAGCGCGTGAACATGCACAAAGCTGCGCGTGGCGACAACAACGCGGGCTGTGAGACGTGCCGCGAGGAACGTTACGCCAAGGAAGCACAGAGGTACGGATGGACCCTTTTGGGTCCTGTCTCAGACAAAGCGGGCTATCGACGCTATCAACACACCTGCGGAACCGTTCAAGACGTCTCGGTGGGTAATATGCTGTGGGGCGATATCGCCTGCCAAAAATGCACAAAAGGCGCGTCCGGTCGGCCGTCGTTTATCTACATCTTCCGGATCGACCTGCCGGGCCTTCCGGTCATCAAGTTGGGCTACAGCCGCAAACCACACAAGCGACTGCGCCATCAACTCGGCATCGATCTTGATGTGAACACTGAGGTACTTCGGGTGATCCCGATGCCGTCAGGGTTTGTAGCGCGCGAAGAAGAAACGGCGGCACACAAAATTCTCAGTTTAGAGAACCCAAACTGGGCCGTTCCAAAATCCGACTACGGCGACGCGATCAATACAATGGGTGAAATCTACCGCCCAGACGCTCTGTCCCGCATTCACGCGTTGCTAAACGAGATCGCAGATCGCCATCCCACCGACAGCAGCGAAACCTGATTGACGCCAAACTCTTCACCACAATTTATCGGAGGCACACCATGTCCCATTCCCAGATCACCCGCGCCGAGCCCGCTACTGAAGCCCGGACACACCATCTCACGCAACTGCTTTGCACAGCGCTCATGCGCTGCCACAAGATGAATGAGGATTCCCTCGCCAGCCATCGGACGAGGGAGAGTGACGGGATTCGCATTTCCACCGATGAGCCGGTGCCGCAGTTTTTTGCAGCGCTACAATGCGATGATCCCATGGCGCTCACGATGTCCGCAGAAGGCATCGGCAATTCAATCGCGTCCGGGCTTGATCCATGGGCGCAATCAATTGGCGAAATGATCCCCCGGACAACCAACCCCACCGTTCTGTTCGATCTCTTGTGCGCTGTGTCATTGGTACACGCGTTCGCCGATACTCCACCGGACAAGCTCCCTCTCTCCACCGGCGTCACTCTTCTCAAAATTACTGACAGCACGCTCAGGCAAGAAGTCGCCTCTACGTTGGAGCACGTCCTGCCATTTTATCTCATGGCGATCGAACATCCCGAAACTGGTATCCACCAGGTTCTACACCAACCGAATACAATTTCGGATAAGTCCGATGCTGATGACAGGTTCCGCGTACGGCTTGATGCGGCTCTCACGGAACACCAATCAGTTCTCGCGCTTGCTACGGCTAAATCTGACCTGTCTGAAAGCGGTCTTATGTTGCTTCATACTGACGTTGACTGGCCTCCATTGAGCCAAGACATTCTGATTAAGCTTTTACGCATCACGCACAGCACGACCGGACAACTGGCCGAAACCGACCTGCGGGCACGGCTTCCAGATGACGGGCAGCTCGCGGGCCTGCCATGGCCCGCCCTCGTTCATGCGTTGAGCGCCGATACCAGCCTGCGCGTCGCGGATCGGCTTACCCAATGCACCCGCCAGACCCCAGAGACTTCCGGCTTCACGCTGGGGGATGTCCGCGGCTTACCCGATGTCGTGTCCGGTCTTCAGTTCCTTGTAGAAGACGTCACAGAATGGCGGTCCGGCGCGCTTGATTGGTCCGATGTGTCCTCTAGCATCCTGTTCCACGGGCCACCCGGAACCGGAAAGACGATGCTGGCAGAAGCATTCGCCGGAAGTGCATGCGCCACTTTCATCTCGACGTCATTTGCCGACTGTCAGAAAGCCGGACATCTTGGCGATTATTTGAAAGCAATGTCCGCGAAAATCGAGCGTGCAATCAACAACACACCTGCCGTCTTCTTCATCGATGAGCTCGACAGCTATCAAGACCGGACAATGATGGCGGGCCGCTCGTCTGGATACATGCGGTCTGTCGTAAATGGCCTTCTCGAGCAGCTGACCCGGCTTAACAATGCGCCTGGCGTCGTTGTGATCGCCGCAACGAACGACCTTTACAGCATTGATGCTGCAATTGTCCGGGCCGGAAGGTTTGATCAGAAAATCGCAATCGGAATGCCGGACAAAGTTGGTGCCACCGATATCTTGCATTCTCATCTGGGGTCGCCAGACATGGATCTCGGCTCCCTGCCGTTGCACCTTGTCGGACTATCCGGCGCCGAAGTTGCAGCCATCGCGCGCGATGCCAAGGGCGCTGCACGGCGGGCGCGTTCACCAATCAACGTCAGCCATGTCCGGACAGCCATCCACCACCATGCCCCCGCCCCGTCCAACACACTGATGCGCCGCAAAGCGATTCATGAAGCCGGACACGCTGTTGCTGCACATGCGTTGGGACTTGCACCTGGTAGGCGGCTGTTCTTGTCCGCATGTGGCGGCGGTTATGAAGCGTCTCGAGAAAGCACGTTGACGCGAGATCGGGCAGAGCGCGAGTTAGCGATGTTCCTCGCCGGACGAGCCGCCGAAAAGATGATCCTCGGAGATTGTTCATCCGGCGCAGGCGGAGACAAAAATTCGGATCTTGCGCTTGCAACCGAGCTTGCATTCGAGATCGAGTTCAGCTGTGGCCTCGGCCCCTCTCTCTATCACGGAGTGTCCGAAACGATTGATCGGATGATGGTTCCAAATGATGTCAAAGATCGCATCGAAGCAGTGTTGCAGCTTGCATCCAAAATGGCCAATCAGACACTGCGCGAAAACCGGACAACAGTGCTCCGCGTTGCAAATGCTTTGCTCGAGCATCGGGAACTCGATGCAAGTCAGTTGCGAGACTTGCTCTCGCCTAGGCCGGATAACAAGCGCACCTCATCCAACGAGGTGGCACGTGTTTGATCCTTCCCTTTTTGAGAACCCGGACAACCTGCGACGCGTCCGGGCATGGCTGAACGATCCAATGCCTAACGTCGTTACCGGCCCGCTCATCACCGACTACACGATCGCTGTCGACCAGCGCGGCCTACTGCGATTGGTTGGCCAAGTGTCCGGTCACCCCCGCCTTGGTGACACGTGGCTGACGACCAGTCCGGTCTGGCAACTCCCGGATACCGGCAAGCATGCGCGTTCGTCCGGTCACTGGTATCAATTAGCGGACATGCGTAGGATTCCGGACAGTGTAGATGGGTCAGAACGGTCCCGCCTGATTTACGGACATTGTCTGACACACGAACAAGCGAGCGCGCATCTTGATATTCTAAGCGAGAACATGTCCAATGCATCTCCTGGCGACCGGACATAAACAGGGGTTCTAAAACCATGTTCGAGTTCGTAGTGCGGAATAGCTAAACAGTTATGGAAAGTCGCCGCCGAAGAGCAGGGCAGTCTGCCAGCTCCTGAGTGGCAGTCACATAGTCACGGGCGATTGCAAAAAATCTTTGTAAAACTATTTCCCGAGGCGATTCCCCTGATCTCAAATCGAGAATGTCTGAATCATTTTCACGGACGCACCTTCACTCATCGTGAACATTATCCCTCGGTCTAAATCCCTTATGGATAAGGTGTTTCTATCAGTTAGCGACTGATTGAGGCGCGCTTCGCCTTCCGTTAATCCACACCTATCTCCGCAATCCCTCTTCTCTGATCAGCATGGGCCACGTCTTATTGTCTGACGGTTAAACGATCAGCCTATCTTAGAAACCAAGAATACCTCTTCGGAGTCAGAATGAGAGAAAATATGCGCAAGCAACCTAGAACTACACAGACACGCCGCAACCGACCGATCGGTTTTACCGACAACGAGTGGAAGTCCATTGGCATAGCTGCAGCCGACGCTCACGTTTCAAAATCACGCTATGTGGTAGACTGCGTTTTTGCTGACAAGGACGAAAGTTCTGCCAGACCAAATCAACTTCAACTCATCATGGCACATAAAGCCGTGTTGTTAACGCTTCACGACATTTGCGACTGTCTACCGCTGTCGGGCGTTCGCCTCGAGAGCGGTACCACGTTGGACAAGCTTGATCGGATCGAGCGCCACCTACAGTTAATCGTTAGCCTTTCGATTGAGCACAGCCAGCCTGAATGCGGAGTTGGTCCATGAGAAACGGTTGGTCTCCCCATTCCTCAGGGCCGTCCCATCACGTGGTCAACTACCTAACCTCAACAACCTTCACTTCGCAGCTTGGTCGCCGGACAACACAGATTGTCCGCGATCCTGCCCCCGAAACACTGCGCGGTGATCCCAACATCATTCGGGCTTTTATCGACGCACTCGAAACCAAACACAGTTACGCCTGTTCAACTCTGTCCTTCGCACCGGATGACATTGACCTCGTTGCCTGGGCCGCAGGGGATGAAACGCTGCGTGCGCAAATATCAGTCGCACTCGATCTCTGGGAAGATGTCGCATTCGCCGGCATCGTTCCCGAATGCCGCCCGCCCCTCTTCGCCAATACGCACACCCATACTGGCCGGTTAGAGGTCAACGTACTGGCACCGCGTGCGGTCATCAGGCGAAAAGGCGACGGCTACATTCCGCGCGCTCATAACCCCTGCCCGCCCTCTGGCGTACAGCGCAACGTCTGGGACTACTATCAGGGCACATTGAACCAGATATTCGGATGGGCAGATCCGTATGACCCCTCACGTGCAACACGGGTGTCCGGCCCTGATTGGATTATGAAGCGCGCAGCCGTACTTGAGCGTTGGCTGGGCGACCCCGATCAGGATCTGGTCGCTTCATTCCCGGACATCAACATGCGGTTCCCGAACGAACCCGCCCCTGTCAAAATCATGTACGCCACTCGCGCCTATTCCCGGACAGCGGCCCCAAGCCGTTCCAAACTGTTGGCGCACTTACAGCCAATCCTAGACGATCTCGATTGGGTTGTTGACCTACTCGGTCCGGACAGCATCGTCTTCCGAGATCGCAAGTCGCCAGAGACACATCCATTCATCTTGAGCGGAACACTTTGTGCCGAACATCCTGCCGAGCCGTCTGCGGACGCCATTGCCCTACGCAATTCTGTGTTGGTGCGCGCGCCGGACAATCTGTACCGCGCCATGGCCAAATGTGCTGAGTACAACCGAACAGTTTTGGGGCCAGAGGTAGTGAACCTCCCTGCCCCGGGAGACGTCATAAAACGGTTACGAAAAGGTCGACCAGAACGCCGGACAATTGCCCAAATGGTGCGAGACACTGCAGAGGCTGTCGTTGGCGTTCTGAAGGCAAAGACTTGGCCCTATCGACGCAACACTGCCCTCGGCGATTGGTGTCGTGAAAACGGTTTCGCCAACAGTCGTAACCTGTTCACCGATCTGGCGACATCCCTGTCACGCTTACCCACCCCAAGCGCAGGTACCGACCACGCCCCCCAACCAAATTCAAACACAACCTCAGAGGATTTCACCCCATGACCAACGATGCCACGCTTCACCAAGACGTTCGCAAGTTGCTAAGTTCGATCGAAGCGCTCCTCACCCACGGCTCCGGTGGAACCAAGGACCCCGTGTTGGAAATGATCAATGACCTGTCATCAATTAGAGACAGCTTAGAGCAATGTGCCAGAACCATGGTAATCGCTGCCTCCGCAATGCAGAGTTTTACCGAAGGCGGAGAGAAATGAACAATACTTTTGCGGTCCATCCGTCAGGATTCGTCCTTATGGCAGGAAAGTCACCTGCACCTTAGACTGCAGAAAGTCGCGTTAATCTATCAGCCGGTATCAGGTTCAAAGCTTGAAAAGCTGTGCCCTCTGTTCTGCATGTTTCGTCTAGGCTTCACACAAAGGGCCATCGTCAAAGCAACATCTTTGGACGAATGCCTAAACGCGCTACTGTTTCTTGAAACGCCTCCGCGCGAGATACTGGCTGCTCGTTTGCAAAACTGTTCAGTTCAGACATGGGCAGCGATCTGTTGAACGACCGGCTGCATCCATGCCGGAACATCTCGACTTTGCTTCACAAGCAAATCACGATCGTTGTCTGATAACGCCCCTGCCAGTTTATCGATCACGCGATCAGTCACACCGTCCTTACCAACATAGCGCAAAGCTTGGAACACAGCTCCAGACGTCTGCCCTGCCCCAGTCAACGTTTTGCGAGAGGCATTGCGAAACTGGATCACTTGCCGGCCCACTGTCCGGGTCCGCGTCGGGCCATCTGTGATGTAGGTGGGCCTTGAAGGCACTTGGGTAGATAAACCGAATAGATTTGCAGCAGCGGCCTGCGACATGAGAAGCACATAGTGGTCTTTGCGGGCGATCGCACGTGCAACATCATCGACGGATGGTTGAACCACTCCAAAGCGTGCGCTGATCTTTGGGTAATCATAAAGGCCACGCGTTAAACGTCTGATCACGCCCTGGCCCGCCAAACGCGATAGAGTCTGATCAACGCTTGCGCGCGACCCTAAGTCCAGCAGATCGGATGGTGCAAAAATAGCCCCCCTGCCCTTTCCTTTGATGCGTTGTAGAATCTTGGACGTAGTCATCTTTACTCTCCTTGTGTCAGAAAATAGGTCATGTTTTTCTGACTTCCAAGTCCTGAAACCCCCGTTCAACCTGCACGCAATAAAACGAGGCAAGCCAAGGGGCAGAAGATCTCGTAAAACGTTCTTAGTTTGACCTCGGTTTCTTTAGAAGAGTTCGCCAATCAAGGCTCTTATTCGCAAGGTCCTGGGACAATTTGAACGCGTAGCCACGGTGATTACTGATCGTCTCAGTGCGTTCCAAAAGATACCCCAGGATCATGAAACTGAGCGCTGGACCAAGGTCCTTTATCGAGAACCAAGTGTTCCCGAGGTTGAGATATCCGGCTAGATCATCCATTAAGCGACGGCAATCTTCTTGGTTCTTAGCAAACCTGAGTTCCGCGCAGAGCCTTGGGTAGGCGCGCTCCATCTCCTCTTGGTCTACTTCAATTTGAAAAGAAGTTTCTTCTTTAACATACTGAGTCTTAGAAGTCTCTTTATGCCCCTCAATTTCGGGGGCAGTGGCCCTCAAATCATTTGGTTCTGCAGAGCTTATCTTCGAGATTTCCACAGTGATTTCATCCAGAAGAACGCTCAAAGCGTGCTTGTCTGGCTGACGTCTCAACAGGTTGCGTGCTCTTGAGAGCAAGCCCTCGTCCCACTCTGCGGGTAAGAGGCGTGCTTTGAGGTTGCTCAGGGCTGCTGAGCACATGTCCCTCAGACGCCCCAGCTCGTTTTTAAGGTCTTGGTGGTCTTGCGCCATGCGCACGAACTCAGGGTAACGTTCAGCGAGTGGCAAAAGTGACAGGCCTGTTGCAAGGACAATGCTGCCCTGACGGTCTCGACGGGCCCAGCGTTTGCCATTACCGCTCGATCTCCGCGTCAGCAGGCCCAAGGACACCAATTTGGCAATGTGGCGCTCAACGGTTTGAATACTGACATGAGCGCGCTTGGCCAGCGAGGCATTTGAAGCAAAGCAAATATGCCCGTCGTCGCGCGTTGCATCGACTTGATCCACCCGCAGGAAGGAGATCATCGCTCTGAGGAGAGAGATGGACGTGCCTTTCAAGCCGAGTGGCTCCCGGATGTTTTCAATTACCTTGAGGAGTTGCCATTTGTTTTGGGCAATACCTCCCTGCCCCGTCGCTTTGCGCGACGAGCGTGCTCCAGCAGGAGCCGTTCCTTGAATTGTTCTCATGATTTGCCTGCAGGCAAAGAATTCCCGTTCGCCCAAGAGCGTTTTTTATTGCTTAGCGATTCGGTGACTGCTACGATTCAGGTGTCTAATCTGAGAAGCGTAGAAATACGTTCAGCCCTCGAAGCTTCGGTTTCGGGGGTTTCTCTTTGCTTACGTCCTCCTTTGTTGCTCTAGCCTCTGGTGTCATCCACAGGGTTTACAGCTGTAAACTCCTGGTAGGATTTCTTAATGATGTCTTCGAGCTCACGGTCGAGCCATTCAGCAAATGCTGCGTTCTCCCCTGCCCGCTTGATGGACATCGCGATCGATCCGCGCCCCGATTTGATTGTGACGCCCGGGACCGGTGTTGTCTCCCTGCCCTCGCTTGGACGCGCTCCACGCCGCGTAATCTCTCTGATAAGCTGCTCGAGGCGGTCGTCTGATGACAGCTCGGCGCTCAACTTTGACAGGATTGCGAAGGATGATGATGCATTGACCTTTTTGGATGCGAAGGCTTCGGCCAAGGCGGTCCACTTCGGCCGTCCCGACTTTGGAGCGGCTCCAATCTGATCTCCAACATCGTCGGGAATATTATCAGTAACCTTGGTCAGGTGGGATAGCCCAGACGCAGACAAGCTGAGGACCTGCCGGACGGTCTTGGTGTTATGGCCTGCTGCTTGAATGACGGCGGCAAACCGTGCCTTCTCGTAAAACGACAAGTTGCGACGTGCGGCATTCTCAAGGCCTTTGGCGAGAAGGGCTGTGGCGTCGTCGAGGTCTTGCACGTTGGCGCGAACTTTTAGTCCGAGTTCGCGGCAGACGCGCAGTCTTCTGCGGCCATAGATGATTTCAAACCGGCCCTCGGTCCCTGCCCTGCGGACCAAAATGGGAACCTGTTGGCCGCCGTCTTTGATGCTGGATTTCAGGGTTTCAAAGCCGTCACCATCATCTTCGGTGTTTACAGCTGTAAACCCGTCAAGGCGGTCTTCCGGTCCCCAGGCGTCAATGAGGGCTGGGTCTATTTCGCGAATGGCAGACAGCGACCCTTGCAGCGCGCCCAAGGCAGGTGCTGTGGTTTTTGTGGCTCGATCTTTGGGTTGAGGGCTGGAATTTGCAATCGTCTTTGCAATGCCACTTAGATCCTGAAGTGATTTACGTGCCATCAGCTACGCCCCCATGCTTGGTGAATCATTGTTTCAACTTCGCGGCCTACAGCATCCATGGATTGTTTGGCGCGGTCATAGGTCGACCGTGTCATCTCGGAGCGGACGACTTCGTAGATTGATTGCTTGAGCATCGTGGCATCGCTAATCGCGGTGCTCTTAAGAGCTGTGGCTGCCATGACGCGATCCATAAAGAGCGCACGCATGAACGAGGTCAATTGTTGTGACGGCACATCAGTTGGCTCGTCGCGGGTGATCAGGAACTTGAAGTGATCATATTGAAGCTCGGCACCTGCATCCTCGATGACGCCCATGTAGGCACCGGCAAGTTCGAGAAATTGCGCCGTTGAGGACACATCGAGCATTGAGGGCGTGAGGGGGACGATAAGGGAGGTCGCTGCGGCCATGCCGGAGATCGTCAGGAAGCCCAGCTGTGGCGGACTGTCCATCAAGACGATGTCGTATTGATCCTCAACCTGCGCAAATGCATTGCGGATGCGCAGGAAGAACGGCTGGTCCGGATTAGAGTTTACCGCCGATTCAGTCTCGAATTCGGAGAGCAAAAGCCGCGCGGGAGCGAGTGACAGCCCAGGGAAATACGTGGGCATGACGACATCGGAGAACGGAACCGGATCATCATAGCGGATCGCATCGTAGACGGTGAGGCCATCGAATTCGATTTCTGGATTGATACCGCACATAGACGTCAGCGATCCTTGCGGATCTAAATCGACCACAAGCACTCGGTAGCCATGAAGGGCCAGGTAATGGGCGAGGTGAATTGTCGACGTGCTCTTACTGCTACCGCCTTTGAAATTCATCAACTGCCAAACTTGCAGTCGTTCACCTTCTTTGCGGCCAGGGACGTATCTGCCCTTTGTTCGAGACGTTTTCTCAAGAATTTGGCGAGCGTCCCATAGCTCTTGGGCGCTATAGTAGCGGCGACCGGCTCGAACGTCGGTTGGTTCTGGGATTGTGCCTTCGCCGTGAACCTTGCGAAGGAATTGGCCAGATACGCCGAGCAATTCGGCGGCCTCCGGGGCCGAGAAGGGTCGCAACGACTTTGTGTTGTCGGGGGCGAAAGCAGAGAGGAGATGCTCACTGATCGCACGGTTTAAGCGCTCAGAGATATCCGTTGCTAACTCTGATGGTCGGTCTGTTACATTCGGTGTCGTGGGAATCATCTGGTTGCCCCAATTTGCTCAATGTGGCTTTTTTCGCGCCACTTGGGGATAAAAGGTGCGATTCACCTCACTAAGTCAACGATTTTCTTACATTTAGTGTCTAACACAGCATAATGCGCAAGATGAGACACTACGGACTATCTGCTAGTACGCCCGAAGTTTACAGCTGTAAACTTCGCAGCGCGCTTTCGGTGCATGCGGGGTGAGTGGGATCGTTGGGGTATTTGGGTTGGCTTGCCGGTCGAAATAGCATGAAAAACTCACCGGTTTGGCAAATGTTGCAGGGCCCGAACCATTCTCAGTAGTGAGTGACTTTTCGCGTTGGCGCTTCCGCGCTGACAGAACCGGGCTTGAAAGGGCAGGGGGTAGCCCCCCCTCGTCGTTTTAGGTCAATCAAGTGAGACTGGATTGCATGTTGCGTACAGGAGGGTGCGATACTTTTCCTGGGGGGTACTTGGTTTGGTCGCTCTTTAAGGGCAAAAAGGGCTCCGCCGCAGCGAACAAGTTATTCTCTGCCACAAGGACTGGAGAGGGTAGGCGGGCTTGCCATTGCCTCCCTAGATGTAGGGCGAACCACCTGAAGTTAACAGCGCCGAATAAAGCGAGCGCCACGCCATTGCGGATTGGCCCCAGCCTCTCACATCGCATCACCTCCAGACAATTACGGCACATCAAGACGCCAAATTCCCTTGGGCCCCTCAAGCTGAAATGACAAAAATGCAAGGACCGCGGAAAGGAGGGCGTTTACTCTTGGCATTGCCAGCGTTTCTCCACTCAAGACCAAAAAATGTTTTATCGAAACAAAGCCGACGTTTACGTCAACTCCCCACGAGAACTCGCACAATATATCAGCGACCTCTCAATTAAATCGAAGGTCTTGTGGCGCATCCGCAACAAGAGCGAATCAATCTAAAAAATGCCTATCTAACCGCTGGTTGACGCTTTGATTCCTCGCGCCCCTCAGATTACAAAAATGTGGCGATCCGATTGTGGTGAATACTTCCAAAATTTCCCCAATACGGAACGCGCGCGAACCCGTTTAGTGAGCCCATGGCATGAACGCCTAATAATGAGACCCCTGATTAGATAACAAAGTTGCATCCAAGCATGACACCATCAACCGCGACCCAAAAAAACCGAAGACCAGAACCGGGCACCTCTCGGCGCTGGTCCGTGATGATCGATCCAGACACTCGACTGGTCTCCGCACTCCGCTTCGAAGTTTTTGGGGTGCAAAACGGTGGAAACCAAAAAGACCCTTAACCGATCAATCCTAGATCCAAGCGCGACTTACAGCACTTACATTCCCAGTGAAAAAGTTGCATTAATAGTTAAATAAGAGCACCAACTTAGGCGTATCAGTAGATGAAGACTTTTCTTCGTATAGCAGCAACCCTAGCGACCACTTTGCTTGCCGCTGCGGCATCCGCAACCACATATACCGAAAACGTCCCCGCGCCGACGTCGCTTCCGTTGCCGCCCGAGTATCCTGCCGCGGGTGGTGTGGTCATCGTTCTGACCGGTGCCAACGGTAACATCTACTACCAGTTCAGCGATCCAGACGGTGCTTTCCGTGGGTTTAACAATAATGGTGACCCAGCAGCATTCCGAGGTAACCCGTTTACTGTAAACGATCCCATCTCGCTGGATTGCGGGTTTTCTTCCTGTTCTGATTATTTCGGTGGGTCCATCGCGCGGATGGACGTCCGTTTTTCCGCGTATGATGGCGACACCCAGGTTGGCGGCTTTGATGAAGACGACATCAACCTATTTATCAACGGATATGATGTTGGGTCATGGTCTGGCATCACAACCGAGATAACCAGCACTGATGGCAACACAAGCTTTGGCACCACAACTGGTTTCGGCAACAACACGTTTAACACCGCTTGGTTTGCGTCCACCAACTCAGCACTTCTCGATAATATCCTGTCCACCGGACAGACTGTATCGCAAGTTTATGATGACGACCCGAATGACAACTACTGGGATTTCCGTCGCGGTGATAACCTTGCCAATGGTGCGATCGAAACGATCGCGCCTGGGTATGAGTTGGTAAAGACCGTCGATGGCGGCGCGACGACGTTTACCCAAGTCGGAGAGGTCATCACCTATAATTACGTCGTTTCGAACATTGGTTCGGTGAATATCGACAACATTGCGGTGATTGATGACAAGATCGGGGCCGTGACCTGTACCCCGACATTGCTGGAAAGCGTTGAATCGGGCGCACCAGCTCCTAACTCAGCAAACTGTTCCGCGACCTATACGGTCACGCAAGAAGACGTTGACGCGCAAACCCTGACGAACATCGCCCAAGCGACTGGTGATCCGGAATACGGCTCACTTGGTGCGCTGGAAGATACGGTTACTT
The DNA here is from genome assembly GCF_018861045.1 of Octadecabacter sp. B2R22. Classification (GTDB taxonomy): domain Bacteria; phylum Pseudomonadota; class Alphaproteobacteria; order Rhodobacterales; family Rhodobacteraceae; genus Octadecabacter. Next base: position 63,230 of record NZ_JAHKQJ010000008.1, on the reverse strand, counting down.
TGACAGGTCCAGCCTTTAACTCGGTAATGACTGTTGAGAAGGTCGCGACGCCGTCCACGTTCAGCACTGTGGGCGAGGTCATTACATATGACTTTACGATCACCAACGAAGGCAACACGACACTTACCGATGTAGAACTGACCGATCCTCTTATTCCAACGCTGTCTTGTAGTGTGGCCACGTTGCTGCCGCCGGTCCCGCCCGCAGCACCCGGCGCGGCGAACCAGCTGACATGTTCCGGCACTTATACGGTCACGCAAGATGACATCGACGATTTCATCAATAGCGGCCAGACGCTGGACAACACAGCGACAGCAACTGCGACCGACCCAGACAACACCGCACTCAGCGAGTCCGACACTGTGTCTTTGGATGGACCTGTCGCAACCCCAACAATGGATGTTACCAAGACTGCCACGCCGACAACCTATGCGGCCGAAGGCGACGTCATCTCTTATGATATCGAGATCACCAACACGGGTAATGTCACGTGGCCTGCTCCGCCGACCATTGTTGACGCCCTGACAAGCGATGAAAGCTGCCCTGCAGGTGCGATTGCACCCAATGCGTCCGTCACCTGTACGGCCACTTACACCATAACACTTGATGACATGGACAGCGGCACGGTGCCCAACACCGTCGATGCGGAAATCACCATTGGTGGCGTAACCGAAGTCGGCACAGCCGATGCAGAAGTCACGGCTGTAATTGAAACCGGTCTGAGCATTGTCAAAACGCTCGCCAGTGGTCCCAACCCGATTACAGCGGACACGGACGAACTCGTTTACGAGTATGAACTGACGAACGACGGTAACACGCGCATCAGCACCTTCGCGGTGAGCGACGACAAAGTCGACGTTGTCTGCCCGGCAGTAACTCTCGACCCCGGTGACAGCGTGACCTGTACATCCGTCGCTGATCCTTATGATGTTCTGCAAAGCGATATTGATGACGGCGGCGTCACCAACACTGCAACCGCCACAGCCGTTGCGGCCAATGGCGATACCGTAACATCGCCCGAAGTGTCATTGACGGTCCCTGCAACGCAAACGTCCGAGCTTAGCTTGGTGAAAGCGTCGGACCCTGATCCTGTCCTTGCCGCTGACTTCTTTGACGGTGCGACAGTCGACTATGTCTATACTGTTACCAACGACGGTAACGTGACAGTCACGGATGCGGTAACGATTGCGGATGATAAGTTCGGGTCGCCGATCACCTGTCCTGCTGGCGACATCGCGCCGGGGGATTCGATTGAATGCCGCGCGACGTATACAATCACGGGCGCGGATGTTGCGGCTGGCACAGTGATAAACGTCGCCTCTGCCAGCGATGGCACAACCACGTCAAACACCGACAGCGTCGCGATCCCGCAAGCGGGCGCACCAGGGATCACATTGGAAAAAGTCGCGGACACTGCCAACTACGATGACCTGAGCGACACACTTACCTACACCTTTACGGTCACCAACTCGGGCGAGACCGTGATTGCCGACAGCCAGCCGATCACAATTGATGACCCGCTAATCGGCGCGCCGTTCACATGTACCGAACAGCCGTTGAACTTGTTCCCTACAGACAGCTTTAGCTGTACGCGCACCTACGGGCCTGTCAGCCAAGCCGACATTGATGCAGGGCAGGTGGACAACACGGCTTCGGCCTCATTTGAGGCTGGTGGACTGACCGTCACATCGCCAAGCAGCTCGGCCACGGTGCTGGCAAACATTGTGCCGGAACTGACATTGGTTAAATCTGCTCTCGCGGCGGATAGCGGTGCACAGTTCGATACCCTGAACGAAGAGATCGTCTATACGTTTGCCGTGACCAACGATGGCACCCAGACGTTGACCTCTGTTGAGGTGACTGATCCATTGATCTCTGGTTTTTCTTGTACGATCAACGACTTGGCCCCTGGGCTGACAGATGACACCACCTGTAGCGCCAGCTATTTCGTCACGCAGGACGATCTGGACAACGGTCAAATCGACAACACCGCCAGCGCCCTTGGCACAAGCCCGACCGGCCTGACCGAAACCGCTACCGACAGCGCGACGATTACGATTGACCCTCTCGCGGCGACCAGCCTTTTGTCCGTGAACAAATCCGCCAGCCTAAGCGAATTTGCAGCCGTTGGAGATGAAATCCTCTACGGCATCGAAGTCAGTAACATTGGCAACCTGACACTGGACGACGTCGTGATTACCGATGCCACCTTGGGTCTGACCTGTACGATTGGCACGCTGGCTCCGCTGGCGATGGACGACAGCTGTGTCGGCTCTCACATCATCACCCAAGCGGATATTGATGCCGGAGAATTCGTGAACGAGGCGTCTGCCTCAGCCACCGGTGCGCCGACTGTAACGTCTGGTGTGACCGTTGATGGCCCGACCCGCGCGCCATCCTTTACCGTTGAGAAAACCGCGAGTGCGGATACAGAGGTCGCGGTGGGAACCGTCGTCACCTACAGCCATTTGGTGACCAACACCGGTAATGTAACGCTGACGGATATTACGCTGACGGACACGCACACCAGCACCTCTGGCGGCACGCAATCGCTGGCGTTTAGCCCGTCCAATGTGATCGCCACTTTGGCGCCGGATGCGACCACAACCGTCACGACGACCTATACAATCACGCAAGACGATATCGATGCGGGCTCGGATGTGACCAATACCGTGTCTGCCACAGCAACACCGCCAACAGGCACAACCGTTGCCCCCGCTACAGATGACGAGGTCGTCGACCTAGAAGACATCAACACTGCGCTAAGCGTTGTCAAAACTGAGAGCGATGGCAGCGGCGACTTTGGCGATCTGCCAACAGACGAGACCTTTACCTTTGAGGTGACCAACGATGGTAACGTGACGCTGAAGGGCTTTACGCTGACCGATGATCTGACGGGCTTTAGCTGTCTGTTGGCTGATATTCCGCCACTGACATCTGTGACGACATGTGACGACGGATCGCCGCTGTCCACGACCTACACCGTATTGCAAGACGACATCGACACCGGATCTCTGACCAACGCAGTCACCGTCACTGACGGCACTGTTGTCGCAGAAGACGAGGTGACCCTTGCGGGACCGGATCAACTGCCGCTTCTGGAGATGGTCAAAACGGCGACGTCCGGTGCGAACTTTGACGCCGTGGGCGATGAGGTCACCTATGATTATGTCGTGACAAACGACGGCAACATCACGCTGACCGCGCCGATCACGGTGGCGGATGACAAGACAACTGTGACCTGTCCGGCCTTGCCTGCGGCGGGGCTGGCACCGGATGCCAACATCACGTGTACAGCGACTTATGCGGTCACGCAGGATGATCTGGACGCAGGCTTTGTGACCAATGCCGCGACCGCAAGCATCAGCCAGCCGGTTGTGCCATCTGCAACTTATCCTGCAGGGACTGCAGCTGTAGATTCAGATGAGGTCACCGAAACCGTCACTTCAAACCAGCTTCCGGAAATCGAAATCGCCAAGGCGGTTCTGGCGGGCACAGCGTCGACCTATAGCGCGATCACGGACAGCGTGACCTTTGAGTTTACGGTCACCAACACCGGTAATGTCACCCTGACGGACTCCGTGACAGTCACCGATCTGACAATCCCTGCGACGCTGACCTGCCCAGCCGGAGGCCCCGTTACAATCGCGCCTGGCGACGCAGTGACCTGTACAACCACATGGACCCCTGATCAGGGCGACATTGATGCGGGCAGCTTTACCAACGAAGCGACCGCCGAAACGAGCTTTGGCGGTAACCCCGTGGCAACCGATCCGCTGGTTCCCGCGACGGCCACTGTGACTGCGATCCAGACACCAGAAATGGAAATGGTAAAAGTACTGACCGGCCTACAAGAACCAGCACCGGGCAGCGCACCCACAACCACCTTCGCCTCTGGTAATGTGGCCCTTTATAGCTACACGATCACCAACACGGGCAACACGACACTGACCAGCCCGATCACCATTGAGGACAACCTGATTGGCACCATCGCCTGTCCTTTGGTGGATCTTGCGCCAACCGATTCCCCGATGGTGTGTACCGCGTCCTACGTGATCACAACGGATGACGTTGAGCTTGGCTCGGTCACCAATATCGCGACGGCCACAGATGCGGGCGGCACCGAAAGTGAGCCAGCAACTGAAACTGTTCCGGGTGATGCGAGCCCGTCGATGTCGATGATCAAAGAAGCCGATGTTGCGACGTTCAACGCCGTGGGTGATCCGATTGTCTATACTTACACGGTGACCAATACGTCCGTCGGGGTGGAAACCAGCCCGGGCGTGTTCTTGCGCCCTGCGTTTGAAAACGTGATCACCATTACCGATGACAAATTCCCCGGCACCGCCATTAGCTGTCTGCCGACCGCTGACAGTCGCTTGTCCCCAGACGAAGAAACGACCTGCACGGCGACTTACTTAGTCACACAAGAAGATCTGGATGCCGTTCAAGGCGACGGGTCAGGGGGGCTGACGTCCGCCTTTGTGACCAACAACGCCGTTGCAGAAACACTATATGGTAGCACCGATGTTGTGTCTCCGGCGCAGACCGTGACAGTGGACGGGGTAGCAGCCCCAGCACTGACCACGACCAAAGATGTGACCACCGGCAACGATCCGGCGGCGGTTGATGATGTGCTGGAATACACGATCACCACCACCAACACGGGTAACCAGCAGATGTCTGGCATCACTGTCACCGACGCGATGTTGCCAACGCTGACCTGTACCATCAATGGCGTGGCGGCATCGTCGCCGTTCACGCTCGAGGCTGGGATCGCCGGGGCAGGGGACTCCGTGATCTGTACGGGCAGCTATACGGTCACTCAGGATGATGTCGACGCGCAGGTTCTGACCAACACCGCGACCGCCGAAGGCTCGTCTCCGGATGGTGAAGTCGTTACAACACCAGTGACAGACATTCACCCGCTGGTCACAGACAGCGGCGAGATTACGGTTCTTAAGGAGCTGACAGCGGGCACGCCTGCGGCAGCCTTTACCGACTTGAACCAGCCGATCTCGTTTACGATCACAGTGACCAACGATCGTCTTGTGTCGCTTGAAAACATTCGCGTCACTGACAGCCGTGTTGCCGGAACCTGCGTCATTCCTGGGCCACTGGCCCCGGGTGAGAGCGATTCCAGCTGTGAGTTCATTTACCAGATCCAGCAGGAAGACATCGATGCGGGTCAGCTGACGAACGTTGCGACCGCTGTGGGCACACCTGTCACGCCGGACGCCGAAGACGTCACCGGAAGTGATGACATCACCGTCTTTGGCCCGTTGTTCGAGCCAACACTCAACGTCACCAAATCCGCGGACCTGACCGAGATCACGCAAGAAGGCGATCTGATCACCTACACCTATGTCATTGCCAACCTCGGCAACGTCACCATCACCGATCAGCCAGACCTGAGCGATGACAAGATCCCTAATCCGGCGGACTTTACTTGTGACGCAATCCCAACGGGTGGCCTTGCTCCGAACGAAAGCATCACCTGCACCGCAATCTACAGCGCCACCCAAGATGACGTCGACAATGGCGGCGTGACCAACATCGCGACTGTAGAAGTTGTCGACACCTATAATGGTGGCACAGTTGGCGGCACCGACAGCGTGACCGTGCCATCCGAACGCAGCCCTGCGATGACGGTTCTCAAAGAAGCGTCAGACACCACAGACGTCGCACTTGGCGATATCATAACCTACACCTACACCGTGACCAACACGGGCAATGTGACGCTGGAACCGGTTACTTTGGCTGATGATCACACCTCTGCGGCGGGCACGAGCGCTTTGGCTATCGAGGACAACGGTATCATCGCGTCCCTAGCGCCAGATGAAATCGTTACACTGACGGCGACCTATGAAGTCACGCAGGCAGATATCGACGCGGGCGCGGATCTGACCAACACGGTCACCGCCACGCCGACACCTCCAACAGGCACCACCCTTGATCCGGTCACGGCCGAAGAGACCGTCACCATTGAGGACGCCGAGCCATCCCTTGAGGTGCTCAAGACATTGTCGGACACTCCGGATCCAATCGTGCCGGACGTCAGCACAGTGACCTTCGAGATCACCATTGAGAATGACGGCAATGTTACCCTGACAGCACCAACGCTGACAGACACCCTTAGCCGTGCCGACACCACCTTGATCACTCCCAATCCTGTGCCGAGCTATGTTTCAGGCGATTCCGCGACAACCGGCACCGTCGGGATGCTCGATGTGGGTGAAATCTGGGTCTACACGGTCAGCCACACCATCACGCAAGACGACATTGATGCAGGCGGGCTCAGCAACTCCGTTCTGGCCGAAGCAACCGATCCGTTCGGCACGCCAACCGAAGACACCTCTGACGATGGAACTGGGGCGGGCGGAAAACCGACCACCTTCACGATTGATCCTGAACCCGCCGTTGAAGGCATCAAAACAATCACATCGACCACCATCGCCGTGGGTGAAACAGTGACCTTCGAGATCACCGTTGAAAACACAGGTAACGTGACGCTGAACAGCGTCGGTGTGGCCAGCGATACGCTGACACGTGCCGATGGCACGCTGTTGGCCCTGACAACAGGGCCGTCGTTCCTCTCCGCTGATATGGGGTCGTCTGCGGGCAACCTGCTGGTCGGTGAAATCGCCACCTACACTGCGACTTATGTTCTGACACAAGACGACATTGACGCAGGCGGCATTGAAAACACGGCCACCGTCACGGGCTCTGATCCCGATGGTACGCCTGCCACCGACGTCACCGACAACGGCACGGGCGACGGGGATGACCCGACCGAGCTGGTGATTGCAGCTTCGCCAGAGATATCGATGCTCAAGACCCTGCTCTCGGGTGGTCCGACCTATAATGCCGTCGATCAGGAACTGGTGTTCAACTTTGCGATCACCAACGAAGGCAACATCACGCTGACCGAAGACGTCACAATCACCGACGCGATGATCACCGACGCCGGCGAAACCATCACCTGTGACCCAATGCCACTCGCACCGGGCGACACACTCAACTGCACAGGCTCCTACTTCGTCACACAAGACGACATCGACACTGGCGAAATCACAAACTCAGCGACCGCCGCAAGCGACGAAACAGACGAAACAACGCCAGACACAGTAACTGTTCCAGCCTTGCAAGAACCGGAACTAAGCCTGTTGAAAGTCGCAGATGAGATCCAGCCTGAAGACTTTATCGTCGGCGCGATTGCCAGCTATACCTACACCGTAACCAACACCGGTAACGTGACAATCGTTGATCCGATTACGATCACCGATAATCGCATTGCCGCCGCCGATATAACCTGTCCGGTCTTCCCGACTGCGGGTGTTGCACCGGATGGAACCTACGTCTGTACCGCGACCTATACGGTCACTGTGGATGATGTTGCGCTTGGCTCTGTGACCAACAACGCCTCTGCGAGTGATGGGACAACGACCTCACCGTTGACCAGCGAAACCATCCCTGTGGACGGCGTCCCTGCCTTGGAAACTCTCAAGGCGTTGTTTGCTGTGAACGGCGACGAAAGCGCGACGGACTTTAGCGCTGTTGGCGACATTCTGACCTATGAATTCACGGTCACGAACGATGGCAATGTGGCGTTCGCCAATGACATCTTTGTCGTTGATCCGATTATCGACCAAAGCCCGATCACCTGCTTTACTTCGACACCTGCCAACCCCGATCTGATCTCGGGTGAATCTACCACCTGCCAAGGGACCTATACCGTCACGCAGGATGATCTGGACGCAGGTGAAGTATTCAACGAAGCGACATCCCAGACATCGTTTGGTGTGGGTCCGACGCTTGTGGAATCCCCCGCGGGCACGACGACAACACCGGCAGATACTGACCCGGCGATCACGCTGGTAAAATCGGTAGCAACCTTGCCTGTGAACGCCATTGATCAGGTCTTGACCTACACGTTAAGGATCACGAACACGGGTAACCAGACGTTGACCGATGTCGTCGGCACTGATGCTCTCTTGCCGAATATGGTCTGCGAAGTGGACACATTGGACGCGGGCGACGAGTTGGTTTGTTCGGACACCTATCAGGTCACCCAAGACGATATCGACAGCGAGACATTGGTGAATACCGCCAGCGTTTCGGCGATTGACCCGCAGGGCGACGAAGCCACTGGCGGTGACACCTTGATCACGCAGATGCCCGATGCCGAGCCGTCCTTTACTCTCGCCAAGGCAGCTAATCCTGATCCGTTCGGTGCTGTTGGGTCCGCGGTTTTGTACACCTTTACGGCCACGAACAACGGCACGGTGACATTGTTTGACGTCACCATCACCGATGACATCGCCGATCCGGCCTACAGTTGCACCATCGCGCGCCTGAACGTTGGCGCGAACGATAACAGCTGTACTCTGTCCTATACGGTGACACAGGACGACGTTGATGCAGGCGAAATCGTGAACGTGGCCAATGCCACTGCTACGGATCCGTTTGGCACCGTTGTGCCAGCTACGGCCACAAATACCGCGATGGGTCCGACCCAAGAACCTGCCCTAGAAGTTGTGAAAATCGCCAGCTTGGGCGGCACTGCAGTCGGGTCCGAAGTCAGCTATACCTTGAACATCACCAACACCGGCAACGTGTCTTTGACCCCGCCCGTGATCGTCGACACCATGACCCGTAACAACGGTCAGTCGGTCAACCTTGATGCGCCCTTTGCGCTTCAATCCGGTGACACCGACAACGATGGCCTCGTAGATGTGACAGAAACGTGGGTATACACCGCGACGTATACCTTGGGGCAGGGCGATCTGAATGCAGGTGGCTTGTCCAACTCTGTCGTTGCCACAGCGCAATCGCCAGATGGCACGCCTGCGTCCGACACGTCAGACGATGGTGATAACAGCGATGGCAACACCGAAGACGACCCTACCGAAATTGCGATTGTTCCTGGTCCAGCGATCAACACCGTTAAAACCATCGTTTCTGGTGTTCCTGCGGTGGGTGAAACCATCACCTATGAAATCGTTGCAACCAACATCGGTAATGTCACACTAACTGACCGAACCATCACCGACACGATCACGCGTCTGGATGGTGGTAGCGCAGATGGTGCCACGACAGGGCCAACCCTGACGTCTGGTAACGCGGCCGGCATTGACCCCGGTGAAACGTGGGTCTGGTCCTTTACCTATGAAATCACACAAGACGACGTCGATGCAGGCGGTCTGGCCAACACGGCTACGGCAGGCGGATCCGCACCTGATGGCACCGTTGTGACGGACCAATCCGACAATGGAGATGACACGGACGGCAACACGACGGACGATGATACCCGCTTTACGATTATCCCAGTGTCCGAACTGACCGTGATCAAAGAACTTGTCGAAATTGGCGAGGCAGCCGGCGAAGAGGCGCTGTTCCTAATCACGGTGACCAACACAGGCGAAGCCACAATCAGCAACGTCGAAATCGTCGACACGATGACCAACAATGACGGCACCGTTCTGACGCCTGTGACTGTTACGGTCGCGTCTGGCGATCCAGCGTCACTGCCGGTTGGCGGGGCCATCACCTATGACGTTTCCTACACGCTGACACAGGACGATGTGGATAGCGGTGGCGTTTCTAATACGGCGATCGCAACGGGCACCGCACCTGACGGAACGACTGTATCGGATGTGTCCGATGTGCCGACAGGTGGCGATGGCAGCACGCCAACGGATGCGACGATCATACCGGATGAAACTATGGTAGCAACCAAAGTGCCCACAACCCCAACACGCATCGCGCCAAATCTGTACGAAGTTACGTTCACCATGACACTGGAGAACACAGGCAACGTGACGCAGACAGGCTTGATCCTCGAAGACGATCTTACAGTCTTTGCGTCGCCAGCCACATTGTCGAGCGTCGCAACACCCGTGATTTCGGGCTTTGACAGCGGAACTGCAAATGCATCCTTCAACGGTGACAGCGATATCATTATGGCGTCCACGGATGCTTCTCTTGCGCCCGGCTCGATAGGGGTCATTGAACTGACGGTTGTTTATGACGTGAGCACTGGCCAACCTGAGGCTGGCATCAACACCTTTAACGCCACATCCGACCGGACAACCGTCACCACCCAAAGCGATCCTGTCGTTCCGGGCGCAGACCCTGATATCCTCGCGGTGAAAACAGTCACACCAGATCGTGCCACCGTTGGACAGACGGTGACCTATACCATGACGTTCACCAACAACCTCGACACAGGTGAAAGCAACCTTACGTTTGTAGATGCGATGCCTGCTGGACTGGCCTACACGCCTAACAGCGCGACCTATAACGGCAGCGCGACGCCGCAACCGACAGTTTCGGGGCGCACTTTGCTTTGGGAAGACGTGTCTCTTGATGCTGGTGAAACGGTGACGATCACCGTGCAGGCCCGCGTGACCGATGGCGGCTTGGGTGACATCGTCAACGAGGCCTATGTTCTGGATGCAAGCGGCAACCGCGTCTCCAACGTCGCCAGTGCGACCCTGCGCTTGCCTGTCGAAGCCGTGTTCGATTGCGCCGATATCATCGGTAAGGTCTTTGATGACCGCAACATGAACGGCTATCAGGACGGCGTTGCCGAAAACAACGGCATCACCGATCAGACCTACTACGCCGATGGTAAATTCCAGATCGCGCCTGAAATCATCGAACCAGATTTCGAGCCGGGCTTGCCAAACGTGCGTCTGTCCACGGTGGACGGTACGATCATCACCACAGACGAATATGGCCGCTACAGCGTTCCGTGTGCTGAATTGCCAGGTGACATCGGGTCCAATTTCACGCTGAAGCTGGACACACGGTCCCTACCAAGTGGCTATCAGCTCACCACGGAGAACCCTCGTGTGATCCGCGTGACAGCTGGCACAATGGCGCGCCTGAACTTTGGTGCGACCATTGCCACCGTGGTTGACATTGATCTGATGGACAGCGCGTTTGTGCCGAATTCAGATGACCTGACGCCAGCCCTGATCCAAGGCGTGGATCAGTTGGTTGCCGCGCTACAAGAAGACCCTTCCATCCTGCGACTGACCTATTACCGCGCCACTGAAAGCCAGCAATTGGCGCGCGATCGTATGGACCGACTAGAAGCCCTGATCCGTGATCGTTGGCGCAGAACCGGCGCTGGCCGCCTGCCCATCGAACGTACGATCAACCGGTTGCAGTAGAAAGACGAGTTAAGAGTGATGACGATGATGAACCGAAAATCCGCACTTGCAGCCCTTCTGGGGGCCACTGCACTTGTCGTGCCCGCACAAGTCGCGAAAGCCGATAGTGATAGCCCTCCGATTGTCGTGGAGATGCCGCGTCAGGAAAACACCAGCATCGGTGCGGCACCTGTTGCTGCGCCTTCGGGCTTTGTGATTTCGATCAATGGCGACGCCATCATCGGCGATGATGGCGTGCACGATGAAATCCGCCGCACTGACATCCAACTGGCGCAAGCGGATGTGCAAGTTGTTTATGATGGCTTAGGCGGCACGCCGCGCCTTGATCTACAACTCATGGGTGGACCGCGAATCTATCGCGCGGGCGACAGCCTGACAGTTCAGTCCGAACTGAACTATCCAGCCTATGTCGAACGCGGCGAAATCCGTGTTGTTGACCTTGCTGCGCGCGGCGGGCCACGTGTGATTGGCATCGTTCCGATTGCACCAAACGGCCAGACGTCTATCACCGTACCAGAAGGCGAAAACATCGCACTGATCCACCGCGTCTATGACAGCCGTGGTCGATTTGATGCCACCGCCCCGATCCCTGTTAGCCGCGAAGACACCCGCGCTGAAGCGGACGGTGTGGAAGAAGGCACCGATCAAACAGCAATGCGCCGCATCCCGGTTTACGGCGGCGCCGTCACCGTGTCCGGCAGCGATGTTCCGGCAGGGGCGACTGTCACAGCGCTCGGCGAAACCATCCGCCCTGATCCGTCAGGCGGCTTTGTGGTGCAGCGTATTTTGCCAGCAGGCGACTACCCAGTGAACGTGCAGGTGAACGGTGCAGGCCAAAACGTAGACCTGACTCGCGATGTCGATATTCCGGCGTCTGAATGGTTCTATGTGGCCGTGGCTGACCTGACGCTTGGTCGCCGTACTGATGGCGCGACTGGCATTTCCGAAACTTACCAAGAGGGCCGCCTTGCTGGTTATGTTGATGGGCGCACCGAAAACGGTGTCGAAATCACGGCGAGCGTTGACACTGGCAACGGAGATCTCGATGAGATCTTTAGCCGCCTACAAGAAAAAGACCCCCGCCAATTGGCCCTGCGGGTGGACCCCGACGATCTGTATCCGACATACGGCGATGACAGCACGTCCTTTGACAACACGCCCACATCCGGCCGCATCTATCTTCGCGTCGAACGCGAAGGCAACTTCGTTCAGTTTGGTGATTTTGAGGCTGACCTTGATGGCAACACTCTCGTAAGAAACGACCGCTCCCTTTACGGTTTGCAAGGGGCCTACGCCACGGCGGAAACCACCGATGCAGGCGAAGCGCGCGCGCGCGTGATGCTTTATGCGGCGCAACCAGACCAACTGGCACAGCGCGACGTGTTTCTTGGTACGGGCGGTTCTGTCTACTTCCTTGAACGCCAAGATATCCTCAGCGGCACCGCAACCCTGACCGCGCAAATCCGTGACGGAGATACGGGCCGCATTCTTGATACCGTCGAACTGCAGCACGGCGTCGACTATGATATCAACTACATTCAGGGCATCGTGACCCTTGCGCGCCCGCTCGCCAGCACGCTCGACAGTGGGCTGATTATCAGCGGCAGCGACCCCGACCTCGTGTTGGTGGCGCAATATGAGTACACACCGGACACCGGAGATCTTGACGGCTATGCCTTTGGCGGACGCAGTGAAGTCTGGGTGTCCGATCAGTTCCGCGTTGGTGTCAACGCGATGGTCGACGAAAGCGGCGACGTGGATCACACCGCAGTGGGTGTTGATGCCTTGTGGCGTCTAAATGACGACACCTATGTCATCGCCGAATTTGCCCGCACAGAGGGCACCGGGTTTGAAAGCACGTATTCCAGCGACGGCGGCTTGGTCGTCGATACGGTGGACCTTGCCACTGGCGAAGGCGAAGCGATCAAACTGGACGCACGCGTAGGCCTTGCTGATCTCGGCCTAGAAACAGAAGGCTCCATCGGGGCGTATTTTGAACACCGCACTGAAGGGTTCTCGAACCTTGATTATCAAGTGCTCGCGACAACTGGTGATGAGACGCTCTGGGGGCTCTACGCTGACGTCGCCCCAAGTGACACGTTCCGCTACACCGTCTATGCAGACAGTTATGAAAACGATGTAGGCGAAGTGGACCGCACGATCGGCGCAGAAGCTGCCGTTGTTCTGTCCGAACGCGCGATCTTGAGCCTTGGGATCGAACACAACGACTTGGACAACTCCAGCGACATTGGCACACGAACCGACATCGCTGCGCGCCTTGATTATGCGTTGTCTGAATCCGTCGAAGTCTACGTCTTTGGCCAGAACTCAATCGCAGTTGACGGTTTGGACCGTGCTGACCGCTACGGCGTTGGTACCGTCTACGCCATGGAAAACGGTTGGACCCTTGCGGGTGAACTATCGGACGGGTCCGAAGGGCAGGGCGCACGCGTCACCGCCGAACGGGATGATGGCGTCGGTAACACCACCTACCTTGGCTACGAACTTGACGCAGGCCGCGAGCTGAACAGCACAACGCTTGTGGGTCGTGATCGTGGTCGCCTGATTATGGGTGGGACACGTCAGGTGTCTGACGAAGTGATCATGTTTGGCGAGAACACATATGACTCCTTTGGCCGCTACCGTTCGTTTAGCTCCGCCTATGGGCTGACGTATACGCCATCCGATATCTGGTCCTCGACGATCGCGTTTGAGGTCGGGTCCGTTGATGATGATTTCGACAATGACTTTGACCGCACCGCAGTGTCCTTTGGCCTGCGCCGCGAAACAGAAGACCTGACGCTTTCGGGTCGCCTTGAATACCGCGTCGAAGAAGGGTTGCGGTCTGGCGAAGCGCTGGACACAGAAACGATCATTGTCGTGGCAAGTGCGGATTACATCATCAGCCCGGATGCCCGTCTGGTGTTCAACCTGAATGCCGCGGATACGCAAACGACCGACAGCTCGTTCCTTGATGGCGAATACAGCGAAGTATCCATCGGCTACGCCTATCGCCCGACAGAACATGACCGCCTGAATGTTCTAGCTCGCTACCGCTACCTGCATGATATGTACGGCCAGCGGGTTGATGACGACGACGAAGACGGCCCGCGCCAGCGCAGCCACGTGTTCAGCGTTGATGCCAGCTATGACCTGAACGAAAACTGGACCCTTGGCGGTAAGTTCGGCTACCGGATTTCCGAAACCTCAGCGGATGAATCCTCACCGTTTGTTCAAAACGATGCGATGCTGACGGCTATTAGCCTGCGCTATCATCTGGTCCACAATTGGGACATGCTGCTTGAACTGCGCAACTTCCAGACCATTCAGGCCGACACGTCCGAAACCGCAGCGCTCGCCGCGATCTATCGCCACTTCGGCAATAACTTTAAGGTTGGCGTTGGTTACAACTTCGGCACGTTCTCGGATGATCTGACGGACCTGACGTATGATGACGAAGGCGTCTACCTGAACCTTGTGGCCAAGTTCTAGGCTTAGAAAATAGAATTTTTTATCGTTGTAAAACAAAGGCTTAGCGCAATTAATGCGTTAAGCCTTTGTGCTTATTCGTCGTCTGCCATAGCGTCTTCGAACGGCGTTCGCCCGATTGAAACGTAGGATTCAAATCCAGCGCGTTTGGCATCTTTTACGGAATAGACGTTGCGCAAATCCGCCATGCGCGGCGTATTCATGTGTTTGGCGATACGCTTTAGGTCCAGCCCGCGGAATTCGTTCCATTCGGTCAGGATCACAACAAGGTCCGCGTTACGCGACGCCTTATAGGCATCGTCCATCCATTTGACGCCAGGCAACAGGGCCTCGCCTTCATGGAACCCTTGCGGGTCCGTTACACGCACTTTGGCACCGCTGCCGACCATCGCTGGGACAATCGTCAGGGCAGGGGCGTCGCGCATGTCATCGGTGTTCGGTTTGAAAGTCACACCAAGGACGGCGATCGTTTTGCCGTTGAACGAACCACCACACAGATCCAAAAGCTTATCCACCATGCGGCGCTTAACCTCTTCGTTGACCTTGATGACGGTCTCGGTGATCTGCATTGGCACAGCGTGTTCTTGGCCGATGCGGGCCAGTGCCTTGGTATCCTTCGGAAAACAACTGCCGCCATAACCCGGGCCGGCGTGCAGGAATTTATTGCCGATACGCCCGTCCAATCCCATGCCTTTGGACACCTGCTTGATATCCGCGCCCGTGCGTTCGCACAGTGCTGCGATCTCGTTGATGAACGTGATCTTCGTCGCCAAAAATGCATTGGCTGCGTATTTGATCATTTCCGCACTTTCCAGATCAGTCGTCACAATCGGGAAATCCCGCAGGAACAAGGGGCGGTAAATGTCAGCCATCACTTCGCCTGCGCGTTCCGTCTGAACACCGACAACCACGCGATCAGGGCGCATAAAGTCGTCAATGGCAGCGCCTTCACGCAGGAATTCCGGGTTAGACGCCACATCGAAATCAAGATCTGGGTTAGCCTTTCGGATAACCTGTTTGACCTGACGGTTGGTCCCGACTGGCACGGTCGACTTCGTGACGATGACTTTGTAATCCTTCGCCGCAAGCGCGATTTCTTCGGCGACAGCCATGACGAACGTCAGGTCCGCGTGACCGTCCCCGCGCCGCGTCGGCGTGCCTACGGCGATGAAGACCGCTTCGGCTCCTTCAATCGCCGTGGGCAAATCAGTCGTAAAGGTCAGACGGCCGGCTTCAACGTTTTTGGCCATGAGCTCATCCAGACCGGGCTCATAAATCGGAACTTCACCGTTCTCGAGCCGCTCGATCTTGGACGCATCTTTATCGACGCAGACAACGTCATGCCCAAAATCGGAAAAACAAACGCCCGAAACAAGGCCCACATAGCCCGTGCCAATGACTGCAATCTTCATACCAATTCACTCTCCGCTGCATTTAATACACTCGTTTTGTTACTAAACGGCAGCAGGTGCAAGACAGTTCACGCCGATCCCATTGGCAAGTCGGCCAGTGTCACCCATGCAAGACAGTGACCGCGCAGCTAGAAGAACCTGCCGTTACGGCACCTTCCATGAAATAAGCTGGAATTTTGACCGCAATAATATCGATTTTTTGTATCAATCACTGATAAAGTAGATAATATGACATCCGAATCAGGGAGGATTCTATGAGCATTTCATTCAAAAACATCGCGTCGGCCGCTGCTGTGGCCATTCTGGGAACAACTGCTGCGGCAGAAGAACTGCGGATTGGCACCGCATCGCTTGGCGGTGCTTTTTACCCAATGGGGCAAAGCATTTCGAACCTGGTTAACGAATACGCAGGCAATGACATTACGATGGTTCCAATCGTGACAGGGGGCTCCGTTCAGAACCCGAACCTGATCGCAACTGGCGAAGTCGAAATCGCGATCACCAACAACAACCTCGCTGTGCTGGCAACAAAGGGCGTTGGCCCATACTCCGCAGCCGGCGCGATTGATATTGGCGCGGTTGCAGCCTTGCACCCTTCTGTCCTGCACATGGTTGTGCTGGCTGACAGCGACATCCAAACGTTTGACGACCTGCGCGGCAAGCGCGTTGCGGTTGGTCCAGCGGGCGGCGGTACACTGGGTTTTGTGAACTTCCTGTTCCCACTGCATGACATGACTGTCGATGACATCACACCAAGCTTCGTGTCCTATTCTGATGGCTTTAGCCAGCTGACAGACGGCACAGTTGACGCGGCTTTGGCCCTTTCCGGTTTCCCATCTGGTGCGGTGATGCAAGCTGCGGCTGGCAACGATCTGCGCTTCATCTCCTTCTCCGAAGGGATGCTGGATACAGCTATTGAGGCAAACGGTGCTTATGTCGCTGTAGAGGTTCCAGCGGATGTATATGACACCACGGATGCAGGCATGCTGATCGGTGTGAACAACATGTTGGTTGCGCCAAACAGCCTTGATGCGGCAACCGTTCAAGCAGTTACAGCAGCGATCTTTGACAACCTCGAAGAGCTGCAGGCCGAAAACGCAAACGCACGTCAGATCGACCCTGCGATGTCACTTAACTTGGCCATTCCGCTTCACGCGGGTGCTCAAGCTTACTTCGACGCAAATTAATCCGCGTCAGATTGCGAACGGTCGAGGGGCGCTTATGCTCCTCGACCTCTCCTGCGAGGGTCAGTCATGACATCCAATACATCCGAAAACTCCGGCATTCTCTCCATGAAGAACGCCATCTTTCTGGCCGGCCTTGCGCTGGGATCCTACCACCTGATGGTGGTTTCTGGCGTTATCGCGATCTCGACGATGCCGATGCGGGTGACCCATGTGATGCTGGCGTTGTCGCTGTTGTTTGTCATCAAACCTGCCAGCGAAAAACTTGCCGGCACTAAACTGAACACGGTGCTGTCATTGGTGCTGATCGCGGCCCTTGTCGGCGCGAGCATCTGGATGTTGACCCGTTGGAAGGCCATTGCCTTTAGCGGTGGCATCACGACCGACGCAGACCTGATCGCTGGTGCCATTATCATCGCTGTCGTGTTTGAGGCCGCCCGTCGCGGCATTGGTCTCATCCTTGCGTTGATCACCTTTGTCTTCTTTATGTATCCGTTCCTTGCCCCCTATATGCCCGGTGTTTTGGAAGGACGCGGATCAAACCTGAACCGCATTATCATGGTGCTAACCACCGACACCCAAGGGATATACGGCATCCCCGTGGGCGTGGCGGCGACCTATATCATCGTCTTCACCATCTTTGGCGCATTGCTGTCCAACTTTGGCGCGGGCGAGTTTTTCTTTGAACTTTCCGTGCGCTGCACACGTGGCATGCGCGCGGCCTCTGCCAAATCAGCCGTGCTGTTTTCAACCTTGATCGGCATGGTCAGCGGGTCGGCAGCGGGCAACGTGGCCGTGACAGGTACGGTGACAATCCCGATCATGAAACGCGAAGGCTATGAGCCGCATCAGGCGGCATCAATCGAAGCCGTCGCATCCACCGGCGGGCAGATCATGCCGCCTGTCATGGGGGCTGCGGCCTTTATTATGGCTGAAATCGTCGGCGTTCCTTATACCTCTGTAATGGCGGCGGCGATTGTGCCCGCGCTGTTGTTCTTTGGCTCCGCCTTTATGGTGGTGCACCTTCAGGCCGTTAAATCCGACATTGCGCCGAACACAGGAACCGAAGTTAGCGACGAACCCCTCAGCAAAGTTTTGATCAACGGCAGCCCGTTTATCGCGGCGTTTGGGAC
Organism: Octadecabacter sp. B2R22; assembly: GCF_018861045.1. Taxonomy (GTDB): domain Bacteria; phylum Pseudomonadota; class Alphaproteobacteria; order Rhodobacterales; family Rhodobacteraceae; genus Octadecabacter. The sequence continues at coordinate 44,832 of NZ_JAHKQJ010000008.1, read as the reverse complement.
GCTGATCACCATGATGTTGATGGGTTATTCGCCCTTCATGGCATCGCTTTGGGCTATGGTCGTTTTGATCCTCGGGGACATCGTGTGGAACCGCAAAATCGACAAGGTTTTCTTTAGCAAACTGGTCAATTCCGTCTCCGAAGGCGCACGTTCTGTCGTGACGATTTCGGCGGCCTGCGCGGCGGCAGGGATCATCGCAGGCATTCTGGGCGTCACAGGTTTGGGGTCGAAAATCGCCACGCTGATCGATCTGGCGTCTGGCGGTTATCTGTTCTTGGCGCTGTTCTTTACTATGATCACATCGATCATTTTGGGAATGGGCCTGCCAACAACCGCCGCCTATCTGATCTTGGCAACTGTTGTTGCACCGGCGCTTGTTAAACTGGGCGTGCCAACGCTCACGGCGCACTTCTTTGTCTTCTATTACGGCTGCATTTCAACCATCACGCCCCCCGTGGCACTGGCATCTTATGTCGCCGCAGGGATTGCGGGCGCGGACGTCAACAAGGTCGGCTGGACCGCCGCAAGCTACGCTGCGACCTCGTTCGTGCTGCCCTTCGCCTTTGTCTTTGGACCGGGCCTGTTGATGGGTGGAACATTGATCGACAATACAGTCGCAGTGATAACGGCAGCATTGGGCACCTTTGCAATCGCAGTGGCGATCATCGGCGCGCTGAGCGGTCGCTTGTCACCGCTGTTGCGCGTCATGGCCGCAGCGGCGGGCCTGTGCTTGTTGTTCCAAGGTTGGATCAGTGGTGCCATCGGCCTTGCATTATTCATTGGCGTTGTGGTCATGGACCGCGCGCAAAGACCTAAATCAACCGCTGGGGAAGCATCATGAAACACAAAGAATACCGCCGCGTTGTCACCGGACATGACGCCAACGGCGTCGCCATTATCGAAAGCGACCAGATTGCCAGCCAGATGCTGGAACGCCCCAATCGTCCTGGGGTCCGGCTGACAAATTTCTGGCTGACGGATAAAACGCCTGCCGAATACGACGGCCCGACCGAAACCTGCACTGGCGACTTTATTTTGCACCCGCCAAAACACGGCACCGTCTTTCGCTGCGTGGAATTCCTCCCCGAAGATCCAGAAGTCATGGCCAAGCTGTCCAGCGAAGACGGCGCCGCAGCATTTGCGGAAATGGGGGCAGGGGCCAACATCGTGCAAGGCGGTCGTCACCCGTGGATGCACCGCACAGATTCCGTGGATTACGGCATCGTCATGAACGGCGAAATCTGGATGGTCATGGACGAAGAAAAGGACGACGTATTGCTGAAAGCTGGCGATGTTGTCGTTCAGCGCGGCACCAATCACGCATGGGCCAACCGTGGCACTGAACCCTGCACCATCATGTTTGTTCTCGTGGATGGGGTCGCAGAAGAAGGCAAAGGTAAGGGTATTCCCGCGCGCTAAGTCTCTAACATTGCGAAAATCACGACCAACACCGCGTAACACAACACGCCGTATTTCAGATTCCACCGCCACGTTAATGTGGTAGGTGGAATTTTTGTTGCAGCGGATATCAACAGTGTCGCCGTCGCATTCGGGGACGCAAACATCGAAATCGCCCAGCCTGCGGACAGGGCGAACACGATATGGGTCGGGTCCGCGGGCAGGGCAGGGATGGACTGCACCACCTGACCGATAAACACGACAAGGATGATCGGGCTCAGCGCGATTTGCCCACCAAGTGTGATCAGCACAGGCAGCGCCGCAAGAAACAGCCACCCCGGAACCTGTGCCAGATCAAGATGTGCGGTCAGACGGTCCATCGGCAGAACTTCTGCCAGCACCCGCCCGATGAATCCCGACAACCCCAACGCAATTGCAGACCGCGCCAGCCCCGTCGCATCACTACACAGCGCAGGCCAAAACCGTATCAGTTGCGCCGCGATGCCTTTACCCTCGGGGCGCTGCGCCGCGAACCAAACCAGCGTGATGACGGGGGCGACAAACATCAACGATAGCGCGGTCGTGAACCCCGTGGTGCTTTGCAATATGGCCGTGCTGGCGATCAAGGCGACGCACACCAACACAAGCCGCGACAAAGCACTGCGCGGGAAGGGCGGCGGCGTGTCTTGCGCGGGGGTGGTTTCGCGCCACTCAAAACGATCAAACAGCAGGCCGATCCCCATCAACAGGATCGATGTTGAGATCCCCAAGACCACGATTTTGCCAAGGTCGATCTCTGTAAACAACGTCAGCAAAACCGCCTGTGACAGGGTCGTGGGCGCCCACAACAAAATCCAAGCAAAGCCGCGCAGAAGGGCCGAGAGCTGTCGGCGTTCCATGGCGTAATCCGTGCTGCCGTCGTCGCGTTTGGCCGCACTTTGGATCAACGGGGCCATCAGACTGATCGCGCCAAAATTCAAAAACACGCCCAAGATATGCCCGCCTGACGCGGTGGCAATGAAGCGCCCCGATGCCGGCTGGCGGATCAAGTAGCGCCCCACCGTCAACACAGATCCTGACCGTTCGGCGGCTATTTTCAACGCGGTCAGCAACAGAATGAACGCCGCGAAAAACGCGGCAAGCCCGAGCGATTCACGCAAGACGCCCCACCCTTCGGGCGTGCGCAACAACAACACGGCCAACACGATGGACCCCGCCAATAACAACCATTCCCGTATCGTGCTGCTGGCCAGCCCGATCAGGCACAAGGCGATAAACGCGGCCCCCGCGCTCCATTCCAAAACAGGCCCGCCGATGGTACGCGCGCCCAAAACAAACGCTGATAAAACCAACAGCGTGATGGCGAGGGCGGCCATCCTCATGTAGGCTTCCCCCAAACCATTAAGGGAAATTCGCAATGTTCATGAGCGTGGTAAACCAGTCGTTTGTGCAAGACGTCGACGCCGTTTTGTCGGCGCAATGGAACGTCGGCACAAACACCAAGGCGGACGCGGCGGCTGGTATCGCGACCCTTGGTTATGACGGCGATCTGCGGTTTTTGCTGACGCACGTGGCGTTGTCGGGACAAGGTGTGCTTGGCTGCTCTGCGGTTGAAATGCCTGAAGGGGACAACGCATTGCGGGTTGATGAAGTCGCCTTTCCCGTCGGCGCAATCGCCCATCGCCACACCCATGCGGGGGCAGGTTGGCGGCATCTGGTCAGCGGTGATCTGCGCATCGAGGCGGAACACGACACCACCGTCATGCACGCAGGCGACAGCTGGTTTGAACCCGCTGGATCGCCGGTTCGTGCCGTTGCCTTGCAAACCAGCGGCATCACACGGTTCGTGCGTTGCATGGTAATTCCTGCCGATTTCGTTGGGGTGACAACCTTCCAACTGCACGATCCTGCCGACGCTTCTTTGCCGAGATTGCAAATGACCCATCGGCATTTCGATCACCTCGTTCAGGTGGATGCTGGGTAGTGATCTGACAACGACGATGTGCGCCAGTCGGGGTTTGGCTCAGCGGGTTCAGGGGCCAGCCCTGCGGCTTTGATCGCCTCAATCGCGCAGTATTCGTCTTTGTCTGACGTATCGCCTGAAATACCGACGGCCCCCAACGTGATACCTTCGCCATCTTCAACCAACACACCGCCAGGAACGGGGATCAACCGCCCCCCCGATGCCGTCGCCAAAGCCGCCTGAAACGTTGGGCGTTCCGACAGACGGTCGCGAATAAGACGTGATGAAATCCCCATGCCAAGCGCGCCGTAAGCTTTGCCAAAAGCAACCTCGAACCGGATCAGGCCGGACCCGTCTTCGCATTGCATCGCGACCATTTTTCCGCCCGCGTCCAGCACAACAACCGTCAGCGGCAGCAGCGACGCTTTGCGCCCCAAGGCAATCGCCTGCTGAATAATGGCATTGGCCGTAGCCAGCGGAAGTGACGTTTGCAGACGCATAAGGTTTCCTTAGTTTGTAACGGCTTCGGATGCCGCCCAGAGACCATCCCACCATGCGGCAAAATCAAAGTTTGGCAACCAGGTGACGATCTCGGGGAACATCAAAAGCGCAGCAATGGTGACAACGTCAGCAATAAAGAACAGTGCCACGCCGCGGAACACTTGGCCCAACGGAATGTCAGGGCGCACGCCATTCACCACAAAACAATTTAGCCCGATTGGTGGAGTGATCAGGCAAATCTCAGCCATCTTCACCGCGATAATACCGAACCAGATCGGATCAAAGCCAAGCGCAATAACGGCAGGATAAACCACTGGCAGTGTCAGCAGCAGCATCCCGATGGCGTCCATGAACATCCCCAAGACCGCATAGGCCAACAGGATACAAATCATGATCGTCATTGGCGCCACATCTAGGCCCACGACCCATTCCGTAAATGCGCCCGGAATACCCGAGAACCCAAGGAAACGAACAAAGATCAACACGCCCCAGATTAGTGAGAAAATCATCACCGTCAGCTTGGCGGATTCCATCAGCGAGTCTTTGATCGACTTAAGAGGGGTGCCCCGCACCAGCGCCAACACGAAGACGACGAAAGCGCCCAAAGCACCGGCTTCGGTTGGGGTGGCCCAACCTCCGTAGATCGAGGTCATGATGATGATGACCACCAAGATGATCGGTGAAATTCCGGGGATCGTGCGCATCCGCTCACCCCATGTGAAACCGGACACAGACGGTGCCTGTTCTGGCTTCATCATGGCCCAGATCACAATGATCGCCGCATAAACAAATGCCGAGAAGATGCCCGGAATGAACCCAGCCAGCAGCAGTTTGCCCACGGATTGTTCCACGATGATCGCATAGATCACAAGGATCGCGGAGGGTGGAATAAGCGTCGCCAGCGTCCCCGCCGATGCAACGACCCCGGCCGCCATGCGACGGTCATAGCCGTATTTCAACATCTCGGGGATAGCGACACGGCTGAACACGGCAGCGGTGGCCGTGGATGCACCCGACACGGCAGCAAAACCAGCGGTCGCGAAAACCGTCGCAATCGCCAAACCACCGGGCAACCAGCCCAGCCATTTGCGCGCAGCGTCAAACAGCTGTTGGGTCATGCCGGCATGAAATGCCAGAAATCCGATGAAGATGAACATCGGCAAAACCGACAGCGCATAGGTGGATGATTTAGAATGGGGGATCGTTCCGATAATCCCCGCCGCAGGGCCCCAGCCGCGCAGCTCGATCAGACCCAAAAGACCAACGATAGCCGCCGCAAAAACAACGCGCACACCCATAAAGATTAGGAAAAGAAGCAAACAGATGGTGATTACGCCAACTGTGAACGGGTCGGACATGCCAATACCAAGGATCATGCTGTGCCCTCCGGATCGGAAAAGTCGACGTCGTCACCCATGACTTCGTGAATTTCATCTTGGGCTTGTTCGGCGACGTCTTTCATCACGACCACACCCACCGGTTCGGCCTGCGGGAAGACCACCAAACGCAGCGCGCCGAAGAATTGCAGCGCCAAACGACACCACCAAATCGAAAACGCGATCGGGACCAGCAGTTTCGATGGCCAAACAGGATATTCCGCATCAATCGTCGTATCGCCCAAGGTATAAGCGCGCAGGAAGTGCCCGTAGCTGTAATAAACCAGCACCCCGATGATAAACATCGCAACAGCCGCGCCGAATGCTTCGACGGCCCAAAGGCTGCGACCGGACAGGCGCGACATCAGCAGTTCCATGCGGATATGACTGCCCATTCGTTGGGTGTAGGCGGCGCCAAGAAAGGCCATGCTCGCCATCGAAAGTTCGACCAGATCGATGTAGCCATCGATTGGATTGTTGAAGACTGTGCGCAGCACGATCTGCGCCACCCCCAGAAACATCAGCGCCATAATCGCGACCGCCGCTAAAAGATTGGCTAGATCTTCAATCGGGATCAGGCCACGATTGAGCCGGCCAATAACCGAACCTTGTGCAGTTTTTTCCGATGACATTGGATGTCCTTTTGGGGTTGTTCGTACAGGATCGGCCGCACGATTTGCGCGGCCGATCCGTAGGTAATCAGGCTTTGTTACTGGGCCTGTGCTTCTTCAGCGTATGCCCAGACTGCATCGAACACCGCCTGAGAATCGAACTTCTCGGCGTTGGCTTCGATCCATGCATCCCAAACCGGCTGACCCGCGACTTCGCGGAATTCGGCAAGCTGCTCGTCGGAGTAAACGATGGCTTCCATTGTGTCGTGGAACACTGGCAGGTTCACTTCGTCCTGTGCCGCGTAAGCCGCCTGTTCAACGTCCATGCCCATGCCGCGCAGGTCCATCAACAGTGTCTGATACTGCTCAGGAAGGCCCTCAAACGCCGTCTTGTTCAGAACCCAGCCACACTCGGATGTGCCTGGTGCAAGGTTGGATGTGAACCAATCGGCCTCATCCGCGATGCCGAAAGACACGTGTGCGTATGTGTATGGGAACGCCGCCGCATCAAGCGCGCCGCGCTGGAATGCTGTGGATGTTTCACCCGCTGGCAATGTCTGCTTGGTTGCACCCAGTGCTTCCATTGCGTCGCCAAGACCACCGCCCGCACGAACGCGCAGACCTTCCCAGTCAGACAATTCTGTTGGCGCATCGCCGCTGCCCAGAACTTCGTACTGAGGCAACAGGCCGGACATGTAAGGAATGGCATTCCACGCGGCCATGTCGGCGACGATGGCAGGATGTTCGAACATCTTTGCACGCACATATTGGTCAACCGCAGGGTCACCAAGCGGCAGGAACGGCAGCGAGAACACCATCCAAGCCGGGTTTTTACCGGGGTGGTAGAAGTTACAAATCGCTGCACCTTCAAACGCATTCAACTGCAAACCATCAAGGTTTTCGCGGCTGCCGGACAACTGACCACCGTAAAAGATCTCAATGTTGAAATTGCCGCCAGTCTGCGTTGCCACTTCTTCTGCGATAGCCTCCATACCAGCAGACAAGGCACGCGGGTTGCCCCACATCGAGAAGCTCCAGTTGACTTCAGGACCTTCAATCGTTTGTGCAGCGGCCGACGTGGACGCAAGCAACAGACCCACTAGGGCCGTTTTCTTTAGTAATTTCATGTCATCCTCCCAGATGTTTTGTCGTTTGCCGTATTTAGGTTCGGCAGTGTGAAGCCATTGAGACTTGAAACTATCTCAATGGCAAGGGCTCACAGCGTGGGCCCGTGGTTGGTGTTTAGGCCGAAACTTCTTTCGGCTTTGCTTTCGGGGTCGCCTTGGCAAGTGCCGTTACCGCCTTCGATCCGACGATAACGCCGTCACGCGAAAAGTTCCCATGGTTCTTCTCAACTCGGCTGAGGTCATACAGGTAATTTACCATTGCGCCGCTGGACTGTTTTTGCCCGTTCTCCGAACTGTCAGCCTCGGCGTGAACATCATGAATCTCCGCACCGTTCCCAAGGTGAAACCGCGTGACAGGATCAAAGGGCAACCCGTTTTTGCCTTTGGCCGTCATCAAATACCGCGCCGCAATCGCGCGCAGGTCTTCAGGGGCGGCGGTGCCGTCAAGAACTGCGGTTGCCACCGGATCATCCGTTTGTTCCGCCAACCAAGCGTTCAGGCGCGGAATAGGGGACAGCGTCACAAAATGGGTCAACTGCGGGAATTCACGCGCCAGTTCTTTGGCGACTTGCTTGATCAACAGATTGCCAAAGCTGATGCCCTTGAGGCCCTGTTGGCAGTTGGAAATCGAATAGAACACAGCCGCTTTTGCGTCCTCTGCAAAAATTGTCTCACGATCCTCAGATAGCAGCGCATCGATGGAACCGGGAATTGTCGCGGTCAGCGCAACCTCTACAAAGATCAGTGGCTCATCAGGCATGGCAGGATGAAAGAACGCAAAACAACGACGATCCGGCGGGCTAAGGCGGCGGCGCAAATCGTCGAGATCATCAATCTCATGCACCGCTTCATAAGCTACGATCTTATCCAGCAACCGCGCCGGTGAATCCCAATCGATCTGTTTGAGCACCAAGAACCCGCGGTTGAACCAGCTGCGCAACAACAGATTGAAATCGAGGTCCGTGCGTTTCAGTTCTGGCACATCTCTGATCAACCGCAAAAGATCGACGCGCATCGCAACAAGATCAGCCGTCGCCCCCGTTGGTTGGTTCAAACGGCGCAACAACTGGCGCCGCTTGGCCGCCGAGGCTTGGGCGACCTGTTCGAAGTCAGCATTGGATTTGCTCTCGGCATATTTCGCTGCCAACTCTGACAAAGCGGCTGCATCAATATCAAGTTCTTCGTTCAAGAACTTGAAAAACGCCAGCTTATCCGCGTCCTCAAAATGGCGGTAGCGCGTCAAGATCACTTCAGCCAAGGTCTGGCCGGACACGTCGCCCTCTTTGGACAATAGTGCATAGCACAGTTCATTCATGCTGCGCGGGTCATCGTCATGGCGTGCAGCGCGGCCACGGTCGAACAACGTCGACAACATATCCGGCAAGAATCGATTCCGTTGCATTGGCGGTCCCCTTGTTGACCCATGGTTTTCATAAAATCGATATTATTGCAATTACTTCAATTATATCGCTAATATTTTCTTACTAAGCTTACTTTGTCTGCACAGATTGTGACGACAGCGCGACTGAGAAATTCAAATTACCCTCATTTACCAACCACTTACGAATATCATAGCTGCGCGCACCTTTGGAGTGCATCGGGTCAGCATCAGCAATCGCCTTGGCCGCATCGATGTCCGCAGCGCGGTAAATGATCATGCCTTCCGCTTCCATCAGCTCGCCGGTCTCATCAGAAATAGGACCTGCCAGAAACAACGATCCTGCCGATTCCATCTCCTTTTGATAGGCGAGGTGCTCTGGCAATGTTTCTTTCACTAACCCCATGTTTCCATTTGGTTTTGATCGAACCACAAACAGTTCCATCGCAAGCGCTCCGCGTGATTTTGCTTCTGATTTGTAGTCATTCCATGCTGGCATTTTGTCTCTCCCTTTTGATGTGACCTTACCCGTCCGAAGGGGCGTAGCAAATAAAAAATCGATTTTATTGGACAAGAGGCAAAAATCACGACACTTTTGACAAAACACGAATCTGGGAGGGCTCATGTCAGAAGCTACATCACTCGAAGACCTACGCCGCGGCGCACAGGAAGACGTTCGCGCATTGCGTGGCAAGATCTCGAGTCTGAACGAAGATGAGATCGGTTTGATCTTATCCGATGCACGATCACACTATGCGTGGACCGACAAACCCGTTTCCGACGATCTTCTTCATAAGATATTCGACATCACAAAAATGGGCCCGACCAGCATGAACACATGCCCGGCGCGTTTTGTGTTTGTGCGCACGCCCGAAGGCAAAGATAAACTCGCCAGTGCTTTGAAACCGGCCAACGTGCCGAAAGTTGTGAACGCGCCTGTGACCGCGATCATCGCCTATGATTTGGATTTCTGGACCCAGCTGCCCAAGCTGTTCCCCCACGAAGACCGCCGCCCGCACTTTGAAGGCAAGTTGCAACACAGCGAAGACACAGCGTTCCGCAATTCAACATTGCAGGGCGCGTATTTCATGATCGCCGCGCGGGCCCTTGGCCTGGATGTGGGCGCGATTTCGGGCTTCGACAATGCAATGGTTGATGACGTGTTCTTTAAGGGCACATCGTTGAAATCCAACTTCTTGTGCAACATCGGTTACGCCGACGAACAGGCCCTGTTCCAGCGCTTGCCGCGGTTCGATTTCGATGACGTTTGCGAAATCATCTAAAGGAAAGACCAACCATGGCGATCAAGATGAAAACCACCGTGACCACCACTGTCAAAGCCGATTGCCTGTCGCATTCGCTGGCCAAGGTGACGACCCGCGATGTGTCTATGCTGATTGACGAACCAAAGGAACGCCACGGCACCAATCTGGGGTTTTCGCCCACAGAAACCGCGCTGGCGGCTCTTGCAGGTTGCACAAATACGATCGGTCAAAAATGCGCGGCGAAACTTGGCATCGAGATAGGGAACCTCGACGTCACGGTGAAGTGCCAGCTCAATAAGCTTGGCGTTATGCTGATCGAAGAACTCGACAACCCGTTCGAGAAAATTGAACTAACCATCATCGCAGATGGCCCCGCGTCGGAGGAGGAACTGGCGCAAGTGGCCTTGGAGACTGCAAAATATTGTGCGCTTTCGAAACTTTATCGAAGCGCCGGTACGGTGATTAACGAGGACTGGCAAAAAGCCGGTTAACTAAAACTAAGGGAGAGAGACTATGACTTTTACAAGAAGAGTTGCCCTCGCGGCAGGCGTTGCGGTCGGTTTGACCGGCGCAATGGGAGGAGCCGCCTCGGCTCAGGAAACGATCAACCTGACAGCCATCGATGGCTATCCTGATCGTTCCATGTGGGTTGCTGAATTTTCCGGCTTTTTCATTCCACGGGTGAATGAACTGCTGGCCGAAGGCGGCAACTACGAAATCGAATGGATGGAAGCCTACGGCGGCCAGATCGTGAAACCACGCGGGGTGTTGGAGGGCATCAAGCTGGGTCTTGGCGATATCGGCATCGTAACGACCATTTTCCACAACTCCGCGCTGCCATCTCAGGGTATTTCTGCGGTCACTCCGTTCGTGTCCTCTGATGCGCGCGTCGTGGCACAAGCGGTTGATGAAATCGCCCGTGAATTCCCACAGATGCAGGCAGAGCTTGCGGCGGAAAATCAGGTTTACCTCGCGACGGGCGTTGTTCTGGACACTTACCAGCTTTTTGCTTCCGTTCCGTTGAACTCTTTGGCTGACGTCGAAGGTCTGAAGGTTGCGGGTGCGGGTTATAACCTGCGCTACCTCGAAGGCATCGAAGGTGCTGCTGGCGTTCAAGGCGGCCTGCCGAACTTCTACAACATGCTGCAAACCGGCGTTGTTGAAGCGGCGATGACGTGGCCGGAAGCTGCGGGAACCTTCAACTTTGTCGAAGTTGCGCCTTACATGCTGCAAACGGATTTCGGTGCAGTGAATTCCAAAACCGTGACCGTCAACGCCGATGTTTGGGCTGGTCTGCCTGATGAGGTCAAAGAGGTGCTGCAAACTGTGGCCATCGAATACCGCGATCATATCGCTGGTATCGCAATGGACCGCGCAGGTGCTGCCCTTGAAGCCTATGTCGAAGCAGGCGGTACAGTCGTCGAGCTGAGCGCAGAGCAGCGTCAGGCTTGGGCCGAAGGCATGCCAAACATCGCTGCCGAATGGGCTGCTGATCTTGATGCGACGGGTGCCCCTGGTTCCGAGATGCTTGCCGCTTACATGGACAAGCTGCGTGCAGCTGGCGCTGAGCCACTGCGCGATTGGGCCGCAGAGCTTAACTAAGCAAAAGGGGAGGGTCTGACGATGATCGCAATCTTGCGAAATATTGAGAAAGTGGTCGTCAAGATCGCCATCCTCGCGAACGTCAGCGGCGCATTTGTGCTGCTGGCGTTGGTCGCGATTATGAATGTTGATGTCATATCGCGCAACTTCTTCAATGCACCGCTGCGCGGCGTGATCGAGATCGTTATCTTCTCGTTGGCGTTGATCGTATTCCTGCAACTGCCTGACGTTGTCCGCACAGGGCGGTTGACCCGCTCTGACGGGTTCTTGGGGTTGATGCGGGTGGTGAAACCACGGTTCGGAAACGCGTTGGCGCGCGCCTTGGATGGGGTCGCCTGTATCTTTATGGGCCTGATCGTCTGGACCGTCTGGCCGGAATTCACACATGCTTTTGAAAGTTGTCACTTCTTCACGCCGCCCGAATTTGGCACCCCTCCGACGGGGGAATTCTGGGTCGATTTCAAAACCGCCCTTGGTCGCTGTGACTACTTCGGCACGCCCGGCATTCTGACAGCGCCTTGGTGGCCTGTTCGCCTTGCGATCGCCTTTGGCTGCGCATGGGCAGGCATTCTCTTCTTTTTCAAAGCCGTTCTAGGCGACGCTGACCCACGTCACGTCACCGCCCAAACAAGCGGCGAGGTCTAAATCATGGATCCACTTACAATTGGTATGCTCTCGGTTCTGGCCATCGTCGTGTTGGTCTACCTCGGGCTTTATATCCCGATCGCTTTGGGCCTCGTGTCCTTTGGGGCGATCTGGCTGATGTCTGGCAAATCTATCCTTGCCTTTAACTTCCTCAAAGTCGCCGTTGGCGATGGGGTCACCGAATATAACTTCGCCACTATTCCACTGTTCACGTTAATGGGGCTTCTTGTCTCAAGGGCAGGGCTGGGGCGCGATATCTACGACGTTCTAAATTCGGCCTGCCGCAAAGTGCTGGCAGGGATCGGCATGGCGACGGTTGGGGCAAATGCGGTGTTTGCCGCGATCACAGGGTCCTCAATTGCCTCGGCGAGTGTCTTTACCAAAATCTCCGTGCCGGAAATGCTGCGTTACAACTACAACAAACGCTTTGCTGTGGGTGTTGTTGCAGGGTCATCGGTGCTGGGTATGATTATCCCGCCCTCTGCGATGCTCATCATCTATTCCTTTGTGGCCGAACAATCCGTGGGCGATATGTTCCTTGCGGGCATCATCCCGGGCTTGATCCTGACGGGCGTTTACATCGCCGCGATCTTCGTGATGGCGCGGGTATGGCCGTCCTATATCGGCGAAAACATCAGCGCCGAAGGCCTGCCCGCAATGGCGCGCAGCGAAACGTTCCGCAAATCATGGCCCGTGCTGTCGCTGATCTTCCTTGTTTTGGGCGGCATCTACACAGGCTGGCTAACACCCGTAGAAGCGGGCGCCGCTGGCGCGTCGCTTGCGCTGATCGTCGCCCTTGTGCGCCGCTCCATGAGCTGGGCAGACTTCTGGGAAACGCTTGTTGAAACGGGCCACATTACGGCAGCGATCTTGTTGCTGATCACGATGGCATCGTTCTACAGCCGCATGCTCGGCTACGCGGGTCTTCCAAACCAACTGGATGCACTGCTGCAAACTTGGGATTTGTCGTTCTTCCATATCATGCTGATCTATGTGGCCTTGATGCTGGTCTTGGGCACGTTGCTGGACACGGCATCTATCATTCTGATCGTCGTGCCGCTGTTCATCACCTTGATCGAAAGCATGGGGCTTAGCCTTGTGTGGTTCGGCATTGTAACCGTCATCGGGGCTGAAATCGGCCTGCTGACACCGCCACTGGGGATTTCGTGTTTCGTTATCAAAAGCACACTGAATGATCCCTCCATCACCCTAAAGGATGTCTTCCTGGGCTCGCTTCCGTTCGCGTTCCTTATGCTGCTGGTTCTTATCGTTCTGATCCGGTTTCCCATCCTTTCCACCGCCCTTATTTAACGTCAGGAGTAGCCACACATGAAAGATGTGACCATCGACACCATCACGCAGGCCTTTCTGGATTACTGCAGCGATGACACCGACCCACGCACCATGTTCGTGCTCAAAAGCATGGTTGAACACCTGCATGCCTTTGCTAAAGAAACCCAGCTGACCCACGCCGAATGGGCCCGCGCCCTGAAATTCGCCACCGATGCAGGCAATATCACGGACGAAGAACGCAACGAATTCGTGCTGATTTCCGACGTGACAGGGCTGTCGTCCTTGGTCGACATGATCGGGTCCCAGCATGCGGGTACATCGTCCAGCGTGCTTGGGCCGTTCCACTCCGTGGGCGCGCCAATGCTGCCTGTGGGTGGGGACCTGAAAAAGGACAACGACGGCAATACGGTCGTGATCGAAGGCTTCGTCAAAGACGTAGATGGGAACCCCATCAAGAACGCTGTGATCGAACTGTGGCAGACCGCTGAAAACGGTCTCTATTATTCGCAAGACGGCGGTCAGGATGATTTCAACCTGTGCTGCTCCATGACGACAGGCGCAGACGGGCGCTATGCCATGACGACGGTAAAACCCGCACCCTACAAAGTCCCTGATGACGGCCCCGTGGGCGAATTGTTCCGCGCGACGGGCCGCACCCCGTGGCGCCCGTCCCACTTGCACTTCATCGTTCAGGTTGACGGGTACAAATCACTGGTCACAGAAGTCTTTTCCAACGGCGATCCGCACCTGAATTCGGACGCGGTGTTCGGTGTGCGCGAAGACCTCATCATGGATTACGTAGAAACCACCGACATTGATGCCCTCCCAGATGATCTGGAAGTCGGGCGGAACGTCACAATCCCATATTTCAAGGTTGATTTCGATTTCGTCCTTGTATCTGACACCCCCTAACAACTGACACGTAAGGAAACGAATATGCGCGAGACATATAAAGAAGACGGCAAATGGTGGGTTAGTCCCTACAACTTCGAACCCTCCGTTCGCGAAGGCCTGAAGTTGCCACCAAAAGTAGAAATCCACGACGCGACATTGCGTGACGGTGAACAGACACCAGGCGTTGTGTTCTCCATCGACGACAAGATCGAAATCGCGACCAAGCTGGACGAACTTGGCGTGGACCGGATCGAAGCAGGGATGCCAGCCGTGTCCCCGGACGATCAAAAGGCCATCAAAGAGATTTCCAAACTGGGCCTGAAGTCCAAGATCTTTACGTTCGCGCGCGCGATGCAAAAAGACATCGACCTTGCGCTGGAATGCGGCGCAGACGGCGTCGTGATCGAAGTACCAATCGGCTACCCGAAATTGGTCACACAGTTTGGTTGGACATGGGAAGACGTTGCCAAGAAAACAGCACCTATTATCAACTACGCCCGCGAAAACGGGCTGCACGCCTTGTTCTTCCCATATGACACGACGCGCGCGCGCAAGTCCGACATGGAAAACCTGTGCAAATACATCATGGACAACTCCCCGCCGGATTCCATCGGCATCGTGGACACCATGGGCTGTGCGACGCCTGAAGCCATCAAGCACATGGTCAACTGGGTTGACGACATGACTGGCCTGCCGATCGAAATCCACACGCACAACGATTTCGGTATGGGTGTTGCGACTGAACTGGCCGCTGTGACGGCTGGCGCTGTCTGTGTGCACTCTTGTGCAAACGGTCTGGGCGAACGCACAGGTAACGCTGCGCTTGAGGAACTGATGATGGGCCTGCACCTGCTGTATGGCTACGACACACAGTACAAGCTCGACAAAATTCCTGAGCTCGCGGCGATGATTGCTGAAAAATCCAACATCCCGATTGCACGCAACAAACCTGTTCTGGGCCACGGCAACTTCATCCGTGAATCCGGTATCGGCATTAACTACGTGATGAACGACCCACTGGTCATGTTCGCAACGCACCCCGCCCTTACGGGTAAAATCGGTGAAGTCGTGCTGGGCAAGAAGTCCGGCAAAGCGTCTATCATCTACAAGCTGGGTGAAATGGGCCTTGGCGAAATGGATGACGATATGATCGGCGACGTCCTCGCCGAGGTGAAGTCCACAGGCATTGCTAAGCGCGACGTTCTGACAGACGAAGAATTCGCCAATATCGTTGCATCCTTCAGAGCGAAGTGAGATTAGACTCTTCAAATGAATATTAGTGCCCTATCAGACCCTGCGACGTCGCAAAGTTCGGCCACCCAGATTGCCCATAGCAAACTGCGTGACCTGATCTTGACCGGTGAGCTGGCCCCGGGCACGAAATTGAAGATCGATCACCTTCGTAAAATCCTTGGCACGGGGGCCTCTCCTATTCGAGAGGCCCTCAGCCTTTTGACGTCCGACCAACTGGTCGTGCGCCATGAACAGCGCGGTTTTAGCGCGGCGGCCACTAGCAGCGAAGACTTTGCTGAAATCCTGCGCCTGCGATGCTCGCTTGAGGGTATGGCGCTGCGCCAGAGCATGGAAAACAAATCAGACGACTGGATCGAAAGTCTTGTCATCATCCATCACCGCATGTCGCGCCTGCAACAATCCAAATCCGACGATTTCGAACGTGAACACAAAAATTTCCACATGGCCCTGATCGGCAATTGTGACTCACCGCTGTTGCTGCGGTTCTGTAATCAACTCTACGACCTCAACATCCGCTACCGGTTCATCGCTGGCCGCTCAATCGATTATAAGGGCCGCAAAGTAGAGGACGAACACCGCATCATCCTAGACGCCGTCATTGCCGGAGACATCGACCACGCCGAAGACCTTCTGCGGTCCCACTATGAAACAACAGGCGCGTTCCTAAAGGCGTTCATTAAGTAGTCGTCGTTCTCGTGTTTGATCTCTACTCAAGCGTCGCCGCCTTTCATCGGGTCCGAACATTCGGACCAAGATGCTAGAGAGCCCGTGTAGCGCCCCTTTGGATAATTTCGCGTGCGCACCTTTACGGTTTGTCCGACCTGGTCAGTGTAAAGATTAAAGCCGCGGCTGGAAACGATAGCGGCCTCAGGTGCTGATTGTGCCGATAGGCGACAAGCTTTCATCATAATTTTGTCAGGTGGGCATGGTTGCATAGCAATATTCGCGCCAATCTGTCATAGGTTTGCGAGGATTTGATGCTTTTGTTTCTAGGGTAGATTAATGTCATTTATTCAACGACCAGCTTTAGCTGGAGGATTTGCCAGTATCGCCACATGGGGAATGTTCTGGTTCCTGGTGGCCGTCATCGGGGCCGGCATCTTTTTTGCCAATGGTATCGATGCGCTTTTGGAGGCTTGGCAACTCCCCGAATACAGCCACGGCCCCCTGATCCCGGTGCTTTCGGCGTTTCTGTTCCTCAAACAGCTTAAGGATTACCCGATCAATCCGGACGTGGCGCGCAATCGCTGGCCCGGTGTGATTTTGGTGGTGATTTCAATTCTGATGGGCGCCTTGGGGATACTGGCGAACATTGGCGATATCGTAGCCTATGCGCTGATCCTATGGGTTGGTGGTGTGTTATTGGTGAGCTGGGGGTGGGATACCGGCAAACATTTCTGGCCCGGTGTCGTCCATTTGGTTTACATGCTGCCCCTGCCTGGCGTGATCTATTACAAGATCACCACAGCCTTGCAGATGGTGTCATCCGAATTGGGTGTCTGGTTCTTGCAGCTGGCCAGTGTGCCGGTCTTTCTGGATGGCAACATTATTGATCTGGGTATCCTCAAGCTTCATGTCGCCGAGGCCTGTTCTGGTCTGCGCTACATGTTCCCGATCATGAGCTTTTCATACATTTTCGCGACGCTGTATCGGGGTCCTGTCTGGCATAAGGTGACGCTGCTTCTGGCGGCTGTCCCGATCGCAATCTTTATGAACTCGGTGCGGATCGCAGTCGCCGGGATCATCGTGCAACATTACGGTGTCGGATGGCTCGACGGGTTTTCGCACTTCTTTGAAGGCTGGGTCATCTTTCTGATCTGTATCGTTATTCTGTTCGGCTTGGCATGGGTGTTGTTGTTTTTGCAGCCCAAGCGGATGTCCTTGGTAGAGGCATTAGATCTGGACACAGACGGTCTGGGTCAACAGGCCATGCGGGTGCAGTATGTCCGCCCGTCTGTCGCAATGATCACAACGGCTGTGGTTATGCTGATGGCCGTCACGGCGGTGCAGCTTATGCCTGAACGGGGTGGTGGAACCCTTGTCCGGGATCGTTTTGAACAGTTCCCCCGTCAGATCGGGGAGTGGCGTCAGATCGGGCTGCGCGAAACGCTAGAGCCCGCTGTGGTTTCGACGCTTGGTGCGGACGACTACCATCAGGTGAACCTGTCCAAACCGGGTGAGGCACTCCCCGTGGGATTGTTCATGGCGTGGTATGATGATCAAAGCAAAGGCGGTGTGCACAGTCCCGAGATTTGTCTGCCTGGTGCGGGCTGGGAAATTGCGTGGCTTGAGCGGACCGACATTACCCAAGTGGTTGGAACCGATACGGAGTTCAACATCAACCGCGCGATCATCCAGAAGGGTGAAACGCGCATGATGGTGTATTACTGGTTCCAGCAACGCGACCGCCGCATCGCATCAGATGTCATGGCTAAATACTGGCTGATGATGGACGGGATCACGACCGGCCGCACGGACGGAGCGATAGTGCGTTTAACTACGCTCATTGATCGCGAAGAAGGCGACGAGGTTGCAGAAGCACGCCTGCGCGACGTCCTGATATCTGTGCAGGACACGCTCCCTCGGTTCATTCCGACGAACTAAAGGGCTTATCGTCTTGAGCGGCCAATCGGACAAAGGGGTCCTTTGGGTCCAATGTTGTTTTCCAATGGAGCGTAAAATGGTTTACCGGCGTGATATCGATGGCTTACGTGCGATTGCTGTTCTCCTCGTTACGGTCTTTCATTTTGATCTTCTGTCCGTTGGAAAAGCGGGCTTTATCGGTGTTGATGTCTTCTTTGTCATCTCAGGTTTTTTGATTACGGCCATTATTGCCAAAGATCTGGAAGCGGGGACGTTCCGGTTTGGGACGT
The DNA here is from genome assembly GCF_018861045.1 of Octadecabacter sp. B2R22. Taxonomy (GTDB): domain Bacteria; phylum Pseudomonadota; class Alphaproteobacteria; order Rhodobacterales; family Rhodobacteraceae; genus Octadecabacter. The sequence continues at coordinate 26,652 of NZ_JAHKQJ010000008.1, read as the reverse complement.
TCCTGTATCGTCGTGTGCGACGGTTGTATCCGGCCATGGTGGCGACATTGCTGCTGTATCTTGCGGCCAGTTATTTTCTGTTGCTTCCCGATATGTTTCGCGAGTTGGCCTTGGAAACGGTGCTGTCCCAGCTTTACGTCGTAAATTTCTATTTCTGGCGCAGTGTGAACTACTTTGGGCTGCATACCGGCGATGTACCGCTGCTCCATATGTGGTCCCTCGCGGTCGAAGAGCAATTTTACCTCATTTTTCCTTTGTTTTGCCTGTTGGTCTGGAAGATCAATCATCGCTGGCTGTTGTGGGCCGTGGTTGTTGTAACGGTGTTGTCCTTTCTATTGGGTTTGGTTGGGACGTCCTGGAAACCGGAAGCCTCTTTTTATCTTTTACCGACTCGAGCATGGGAGCTGGGTTTGGGGGGTGCATTGGCGTTGGGGGTGATGAAATATCCGCTGACCCGTCAGTGGGTCGCCACGTTTGCGGGATATCTGGGTTTGATAGTCTTGGGTGTAGGTTTGTACTTACACGCTCCCTATGTTGGTGTGCCTGGTTGGTTTTCCCTGTTGCCGGCTTTGGCTGCGGCGTTCTTACTGATTGGTGGATTGAATACGACAGCACCCGTCACACGATTTTTGTCGATCCCCGTGATGGTCTGGATCGGGAAAATTTCATACCCGCTTTATCTGGTCCACTGGCCGGTTCTTATCCTGTTTAAGCAACATGTCCCTGACTTCACGCTGATATGGCGGTTGAGCGGCTTTGGGCTGTCTTTCTTGCTGGCATGGGGCATCTATGCTGCAATAGAACAGCCAATCCGTAAGGGGCGGGTCTTTGTCCGCCCCCGATATCTTTTGGCAGCCGCTGGCGGCAGTGTCGCGGCCCTCGTGATACTCGGCATGACGGTGTTCTGGCAGGATGGCGCGCCACGGCGCTTTCCATCCGACAGCATCGCAGCCCTTGCTTTCACCACAGACACTGCCCAGCAATTCAAACACTGCGAAAATAGTCTGCAAAACAGCGCGCCTGTCTGTCTGTTGGGCGCACCTGAAGCTGAGCCTGACATGCTTGTGTTCGGGGACAGTCATGCAAACGCATTTGCGCATTCCATCGATATATGGCTGTCGCGTGAACACCGCTCAGCGGCTTTTTCGTTCGCTTCGGGGTGCTTGCCGGTATTGAACATGGGGGGCGCTCGTTGTGTTGCACAATCCGATGCAGCCGCCACTTTTTTAAAGAATAACGCAGTAATAGAGACTGTTGTTTTGGTATCAATCTGGCGGCAGCCCTTGTCACAGGGACACCGTCGTCAGGGGCGCTGGACCAGTGGAGATGAATTGCTGGACGGGTTTTCAATTGAATTGCGCGAAACTGTGCGCTTGTTCACTGGCTTGGGCAAACGGGTGGTTATTGTTGACCCGTTTTTCGCAGCCCCGGGCGATGTCCCCACACGGTTGGCAAAAAACCGAGCCTTTGGTTACGACCTCCCCTTGGACACGTCCCTTGCAGACCACCGCGCCGAATTTGAAAGTCTCTACCCGATCTTTGATGCGGCCGAAGACGACGGGGCTGTGCGGATTTCCATCATCGATCCATTTTGCGATGACGGGATCTGTCGTGGGCTTTATCAGGACCAGCCGATGTTCTCGGACGGCAATCATCTTGCGGATGGAATGTCCCACGTTATGTCGGACGTGTTCGAAGACGCTTTTGCAACCGTTGACCGTGATCTATGACTCTCAAGAGAGACGTGGCATATTTTCCCGTTCCTGCGGTGCAAGCATCCCACACACAGAGGCCTTTTGATGAAATGCAGCAATCAAGACTTTCCGTATAGCCACAGGTCGGCCAATCTAAAAAGAAAAGAAATGTATGATTGAGCAGATATATGGATTTGAAAGACGCGTTGTTTGAAGACTTACAGGCCCTAAGCGATGAGGCTGAAGGATTGGGGCTGACGGATGTTGCCCTTGTGCTGGAATTCGCGATGGATGTGTACCTGCGCGAAACAGCCGTACAGGCGGCACCAAGTGTCGCTAAGGCTGACCCGCCTGAAAAAGCGCAGCCGACCTTTATGTTGGCGCAAACCTATCGCTATGCATCCTGACGGTGCGCCCCTCGACGTGTGACCTACTTTTGCGAGGGGGGTGGGTCATCTGCGTCTAATCGCATATGGCAGGATCACATCTTTTAAATACGGAGTTCGCAAATGGATTTGGAACGGACCGCCCTTGATGGGGTGATTATCCTGACCCCTGCGCGTCATGGCGACGCGCGCGGGTTTTTCAGCGAGAGCTGGAACCGCACGCGCATGGCGGAAGCGGGGCTGGACATCGATTTTGTGCAGGACAACCATTCATTATCTGCCACGGCAGGCACCGTGCGCGGGTTGCATTTTCAGGCGCCGCCACATGCCCAAGCAAAATTGGTGCGCTGCGGGCGCGGGGCCCTGTTTGACGTGGCGGTTGATGTTCGCGTCGGATCCCCGACCTACGGGCATCACGTCGGGGTGGAGTTGAGCTTTGAGAATGGCCGCCAACTGTTGGTTCCTGCCGGCTTTCTGCACGGGTTCATGACCCTGAGCGATGATACTGAGATCGTGTATAAGTGCACTGATTTTTACAATGCGGATGCAGACGGGGCCGTGCGCTGGGACAGTTGCGGTATTGACTGGCCTATGGACGTCACCCCGGTTTTAAGTGCCAAAGACGAGGTAGCGCCTACGTTGGCTGATTTCGACAGCCCGTTTGTAATTTGAAAGGCCAAAACGGATGAAAATTCTGATTACAGGAGGGGCCGGTTTTATTGGATCGGCCGTTGTGCGTCTTGCGGTGTCGCAGGGCTATGATGTCGTCAATCTGGACGCACTGACCTATGCGGCCTGCCTTGAAAATGTGGCCGACGTTGCAACCAGTCCTCACTACGCTTTTGTGCAGGCGGACATCTGCGACCGCGCCGCCTTGGACACAGCGTTCGCGGAGCATGCGCCAGACGCGGTGATGCATTTGGCGGCCGAAAGCCATGTGGATCGTTCTATCGACGGTCCGGGTACATTCATCGACACCAATATCACCGGAACCTACACCCTGCTCGAAGCTGCGCGTGCCTATTGGGTTGCACAGGGCAAACCTGAAGCGTTCCGGTTTCACCATATTTCGACGGATGAAGTGTTTGGCACATTGGGCGCTGAGGGGCTGTTCACGGAAGACACATCTTATGCGCCAAACAGTCCCTATTCCGCCTCAAAAGCAGCCTCAGATCATCTGGTACGCGCTTGGGGTGAAACCTACGGGTTGCCCGTTGTCACCAGCAATTGTTCCAACAACTACGGCCCCTACCATTTTCCGGAAAAACTGATCCCCGTTGTTATCCTCAACGCGCTGGCGGGCAAGCCGATCCCGATTTACGGGGCAGGGCAAAACGTGCGCGATTGGCTGTACGTTGAAGATCATGCTGATGCGCTGCTTACGGTTCTGACCAAAGGCGAAGTGGGGCGCAGTTACAACGTGGGCGGCTGGAACGAAGTGACAAACCTTGATCTGGTGCATCGTATTTGCGCTTTGCTGGATCAGCGTCGCCCCGATCATGCGCCCCACGCGGATCTTATCACCCATGTCACCGACCGACCGGGCCATGATGCGCGCTATGCCATTGATGCGACGCGCATCCATACCGAACTGGGCTGGAAGCCCGCTGTTACCCTTGGTGAAGGGTTGGCGCGTACGGTGGATTGGTATCTTGAAAACGAAGACTGGTGGCGCCCCCTGCAGGCGCGTCAGGGTGTCGGTGTGCGATTGGGCAAAACAGATGCTGCGGTGTCAAAATGACGTGGTTGGTGTTTGGTGAAAACGGGCAGGTGGCGCAGGAACTGGGCGCGATTTTGGGTGCGGATTGTGTCCTTTTGGGCCGAAGCCGCGTTGATCTGCTGAAAGCAGGACAGGCGAGTGCCGCGATTGAAACCGCGCTGTCCCAAGGGTCTGTTGATGGGATCATCAATGCCGCCGCCTATACGGCCGTTGATGCCGCTGAAACCGATCGCGACGCGGCCTTTGCGCTGAACGCGACAGCACCGGGTGAAATGGCGCAAAGCGCCGCCGCCGCGGGCATCCCGTTTGTGCATCTGTCGACGGATTACGTGTTTGATGGATCGGGCACAGCCCCTTGGCATCCAGATGATGCGACCGGACCGGCCAGTGTTTATGGCGCAAGCAAATTGGCGGGCGAGAACGCCGTGCGCGGGGCAGGGGGTTTATTTGCGATTTTGCGCACGTCTTGGGTGTTTTCGGCCCACGGGGCGAATTTTGTAAAAACCATGCGACGTCTGGGAGCAGAGCGTGACGAACTCAGTATTGTTGCTGATCAAATAGGCGGTCCCACACCTGCAGGCGCCATCGCGCAAGCCTGTATAACCGTCGCAAAAGAGCTTAGAAAAAATAATGAAAAATCAGGTATTTATCACATATCTGGCGCGCCGGATTGTAGCTGGGCTGACTTTGCCCGCGCCATTTTTTCTGCCAGCGATCTAACTGTCAGCGTTCATGATATCCCGACAACGGCCTATCCGACACCTGCAATGCGCCCCGCCAATTCACGGCTTGATTGCACGTCATTGGAACATGTGTTCGGGATAGCGCGACCAGACTGGCGGGCGGAACTGGACCGTGTTTTGCAGGACCTAGACTGACATCTTGCCATTAGGTCGGCTACTGCTGCATCGGTTTTTTGTATATTGAAACACGGCAGAAAAGCACATTCAGCCAGAAAAAAATTACAATCTGCATACCGCAAATGTATTTGCCGGCGTCAAAGATGTGATTCGATGCTTAAGGTTGAGTGACGGCATCAAAAATAACTCTTGAATTGAAAATTTTGACCCTCGACGACATCTTGCCCGTAGGTGTTTGGAAACAATGTTTTATCAAGTGAGTTATTGATAAGTATACGGAAACAGCCAGACCTCAAACTGCCTCTTACCTTAGGGAAATTTAACTTTTTATTAAATTATGGCCGAAGTTTGTCGAAATAGTGTTAAGGTCCTTCAGTGGGTAAAGAGTGAGGAATTGACCTCGGTTTAACGTGTATAGCTTTGTTAAAGTCTGGCGGGTTCTATTTAGAACAGCCTGACAAAAAAATTCAGGGGGGGGTGTGGGCCTTATTTAGGGCCATTACGCATACGCGATTGCTGCCCCCCCCCCCTGAAACAAACGACCGCACCATTCCGGGTCATCCTGCATTTCACCAATTTTAAGTGGCATCTTTGCCATTGGCGATAGCATGAAGAACGGGAACGGTATGACATCTACATATACAAAGCACGAATGGACCGCATTTACAGAAGCTGACCTTCTGGGTGCAGGATCCGGTAACGGAAACTCTTTGGGACGTGGCGATTCATTTACCATGCCCGGGTCTGCATCTGTCACGATGTCCACATGGGACAACGACAGTTCCTTGTCTGGCGATAGCCGAAATAATGAAAACGCCAATGACTCTTCCGGCCAGAAAGCCACTGTAGACGGCCAGCGGGTCGGCTCCCAGATGTATGCCGAAAGCTATCATGTGCTGCACGGGTCTGACGGACAGACCTATTATCTGATCGAAATCGAGGTCGAAGGCTACAATGCACCTGGCCTTGGCGATGACTTCTTCACATTTTATGGCAACGTTCCACCCGCAGGTGTTGAGCTGACCATCGCACAAACATGTAACGTCAGAGGGTGCTGGGTTGATTACAGCTGCCTTGGTGCAGGATCCAATGCGCCCGCCAATACACCACCCACCTTCACAGATGTTCCCGCTGACGGCATCATCTGCATCGACGAAAACACAACATTCGTGATCGACGTCAACGCGACCGATGCGGATGGCGACACACTGACATATGAAATCATCGGTGGCGCGGATGCGGCGGCGTTCGAAATCGATGCGCAGACTGGTGAGCTTTCTTTCATCGCGGGCCCTGACTACGAGGCACCGACAGACGGCAACGGCAACAACATCTATGACGTCACAATCGAAGTGTCTGACGGCAACGGCGGCACCGATACAAAGGCTCTTTGGGTCAAAGTCAAAGATGTCGATGAAACCGATCCGGCCTGCATCGTTATCGAAGCCGAAGACATGCACGAATGGGGTTTCCAAACAGTTTGCGGCAGCCAAGCCTCTGAGAACAAGCTGGTAAAACTTAACTGTGCGGGTGGCGAAGGCAAACTCTGGACCACGTTCAACGGTATGGAAGGTGAGTATGACCTGACCATCCGCGCACAAGACGAAAGCGACGGCCAATCTACACTGACCGTAAAGGTGAACGGTGTTGTTGTCGGCGTTATTGAACTGGACCAGGACAACAATGGGGGCGGCAGCAACAACGGCGGCTTCTCCGACTTCACGCTTGATAATATTCAGATCAATCCCGGTGATGTCGTCAGCATTCATGCGGACGGTGATGCGGGTGAATTCGTGCGCATCGACAAAATCGAACTGTGCAAAGACGGCGAGAAATGCCCTGACGGCTTCCAGCTGGAAGACTTCAGCGGTGCGGCAGCGGGCGCCACTGTTGGCACGCAGTTTGACGGCTTCTCTGTTGTGGCACAGCGCGCAGGCGATGATGCAAACAGCGAAAACGATGCGATGATCTTTGATTCCGCCAACCCGACCGGCGGCGATCACGATCTTGGCTTTGCCAACCTCGGCAACATCATCATCATTTCCGAAGACAACGACAGTTCTGATCCGGATGACAACGCACACGGCGGGTCCATCACGTTCGACTTCGACAATCCGTCCGACATTCACGACATCAAATTGCTGGATATCGAAGAAGCAGGTGGCACGATTGATCTGTTCGACGAAGACGGCAACCTGATCAAGACAGTTGATATCCCTGCAGCGGGTGACAACTCCATTCAGACGATCAAACTGGACGCGCAAGACGTGGACAGCATGGTTATCAATCTGGTTGGATCAGGCGCTGTGGATGATCTGTGCTTTATGCCGGGCGAAGAGCCACCCCTTGGGTCGCTCTCCGGTCGTTACTTCATCGATGAAAACAACAACGACGTAGACGACGGTGAACCCGGTGTCGCGGGCGTGACTGTTGAACTGCTGAATGAAGACGGCACAGGGACAGGGATCACCACGACAACGTCTTCCGACGGCAGCTATTCCTTCGGCGATCTTGCCCCCGGCACATACGGCGTCAAGTTCACCGATGACGTGTCTGGCCTGACGCTTGTGGATGCAAATGTCGGTGCTGACGACACGATCGACAGCGACGCGACAGACGTTGGTGGTGGCATGTCCACGATCGAAGGCATTGTTGTCGTGTCCGGCGCAGACACACCTGACAATGACGCGGGTGTCGAAGATGCGGGCACTGCATCCCTCGCGGGTCGTGTGTTCATGGACAACAACGACAACTCTGTTGATGACGCAGGCGATATGGGCATTGCGGGTGTCACAGTTACCTTGTCCAACGGTGACACAACGGTCACCGATGCGGATGGCAACTATGAATTCACAGGCCTGAAGGCTGGTGATTATACGGTTACCTTCCCGACGGACGTTGACGGTAAAGTTCTGGTCGACAGCAACGTCGGTGGGGATGACACGATCGACAGCGATGCGGACGAGACAACCGGGTCTACCGGCACAATCACACTCGGTGTTGGCGAGCGATCCGAGGACAACGACGCAGGCGTCGAAGATCCGGGTACAGCGGCACTCTCTGGTCGCTACTTCTGTGATGAGAACGACAATGATGTCGATGACGGCGAACCCGGCATTGCCGGCGCTTTGGTGACCTTGCTGGATGCAGACGGTAACCCTGCGCAGGATGCGGGTGGCAACGTCATCACCACGACGACTGACAGCACTGGCAACTACACCTTCGCTGGCCTTCTTGCGGGTACTTACGGTGTTATGTTCGCGACCGAAGCCTCGGGTAAGGAATTCGTCGCGCAAGACGATCCGAACGGCAACGGCGATGACACCAATGACAGCGATGTTGACGACACTGGTGTCATCACAGGCATCACCCTGACGATTGGTGAAACATCTGAAGACAACGATGCAGGCGTCGAAGATCCCGGCACGGCAAGCCTTGGTGATCGTGTTTGGATCGATGCCAATGGTAACGGCCAGCAGGACGTAGGCGAAGTCGGTTTGGACGACGTTGACGTGACCCTATATGACGAAGACGGCAACGCGATTGCGACGACGTCAACAGCTGGTGGGGGCCTCTACCTCTTCGACAACCTTGACGCGGGCGACTATTCCGTCGGCTTCGACATCGAAGATACCTTCGTGTTCACCGACCAAGATGTAGGTGCTGATGCGGGCGACAGCGACGCCGATACCACTACGGGTCGTACGGGCACCTATAGCCTCGCAATCGGTGAAGAAAACCTCACTGTTGATGCAGGTGTCGTGGTTGCCAATAACACTCCAGAGCCAGCCGACGACGCAGGTATGATCTGCGCTGATGAGGAACTGACCCTTAACGTTCTGGCCAACGATACAGACGCAGACGGTGATGCCTTGACGATCACTGCTGTGGACGGCCAAGCCATCGTTGAAGGCGGCGCGGCGATTGAAACCAGCGAAGGCACACTCGTGTCCCTCGTGGGTGGTCAGTTGGTGTTTGATGGAGAGGCTGCTTACGCAGGCCTTGATATCGGTGAAAGCGCGCTTGAGGACATCAGCTATACGGTGTCTGACGGGACAGATACAGCGGACGCAAATGTCGCTGTGACGTTCTGTGGCGATGCGAATACGCTGGACAGCTTCTTTGCAAGCTTCCCGACGTCGGGCACATACGAACTGGAATATGCGGGTGATGCTGGTGACCCATTCCCCGAGTTTGCCTATGACTTGCGGTTCCTCGATACGGGCGACGCTCGCCTTGATGGAGTTCTGTTCGAAGAAGCCTATTGTCTCGACTTTGCTGCTGCCGCAGTCACCGTCGGGCATGGCGGGCCTGATAACATCGGTGATCTCTTTGGATCACAAAGCGTCGCAGCTTTGGATGCCTTCGATCCACTGACCGTTAGCAACGCGAACGGTTTGGCGGGTTCCGAGAACTTGGATTTGATCAACTGGGTTATTGACCAGAACTTCGAAGACACGGGCTCCTCGGGTTGGGAAGTTCAGTTCGCTGTATGGGAATTGGCTGACAACTTTGACGCTTCGTTGGTTAGCTACGATTCCTTCGACGACACCGACCTTTCTGGTGTCCAAGAAATTCTGGACGGTGCGCTCGCTCTTGCAGGTGCATTTGACGCGGGTGTCGACAGCTTCACACCATCAGCCAGTGGTACGGTCGGGTTGATTGTCGATCCGGGTGATGCAGATCCTTTGAACGTTCAACCGTTCATCGTTGCCATCAACTTTGAAGATTATGACTGCATTTGCTAAGCAGTTTACAAATGCCGGTCGCCCGGGGCTCGGGCGACTGACATAGGCGGAGCCCCCGTCGGTTAGAACCAAAACCGTGCCGTATTACAGGTTCTCATTGGTAATCTGACTTAACAATTGTTCTATAAGGAGAACGATATGAAGAAGATCCTACTAGGTGCAGGGACACTGTTTGCATCTGCTGGTTCAGCATTTGCTGGCAACTGCCTGGACGCATTCAACCAGCCGATTGCTGGCTGTGTTGTATCCGTACCTGAAATCAGTGCTCTGCAAGGCACTGCTGCGATCGCAGCCGTTGCCGCTGTAGTTTTGCTGGTATGGGAGCGTAGCCGCCGCGCTGCGTAACCTTTACACAAACAAAGCAGGCCCGTTTTCCGGTTTGGAAGGCGGGCCTGTTTCACTTTAGACTTCTCTCAAACGACGGGACATGCCGCGCCAATGACACTGAGCACCGCACAAAATCAGGCCACCAGACCTGCCCGTGTGTTTCTGGTGCTGGCCATTGTCCTGCTGTTTGTCGAGCTCACCGCCCTTGGCACCCTGTTCAAACATGGCATCGATTTCGAATGCCTTGCGAACTGGCCGCAACCCGTGTGCCGCAATGCCAGCCGGTCTTTGGTTGCGATCTATTGCCTTCTGGGGGTGACGGCCCTTTTGTTCATGCTGCGTCCTGCGCCCCTGAAAACCCTCACGCAAGATGCAGGGAGCCGCTTTTGGCCGCTTGCGATAAACGGGGCAGGGGTCCTTGTGGCGCTGGTCCCGTTTGTCCTTTTGAGCGGGGCAACCGGCAGGGGTGGTATTGTGCCATCCCTCATGCTTTGGGGCGTCGGCGCGGCACTTATGCTCGCGGGTATTGCCCTGTTTATTGCCCCTCTGGATCGTTGGCGCGATTACATGGCGTCGGAATGGTCGGCGCTTTTGCCGGCGGTTGCGGGTGCGCTTGCTGCCCCCTTTTTGTCGGTCGGGTTGCAACCGATCTGGTCAATCGAATGGATCGCGGACCAGACTTTCGGGGCGGTGGCATGGCTGATGCGGCTGATGGGGTACGATCAACTTTATGCTGATCCAGTGCAAAAGATGATCGGTGCGGATGATTTTTTCATCAAAGTAGCGAACGTCTGCTCGGGGATCGAAGGCATCGCACTGGTGACGCTTTTTGTCAGCCTCTACCTTTGGCTGTTTCGCAAAGACCTGCGGTTCCCGCGTGCCTTTTTGCTGTATCCGATAGGCATTGCAGCCTCGGTCGCCTTTAACATTCTGCGCATCACCATCTTGTTGTTCATCGGCCTTGAAGGAAATCCCGAGTTGGCTGTCGGGGGCTTTCACAGCCATGCGGGCTGGATGATGTTTACATTGGTTGCCCTTGGGGTGATCGCCTTGGCCCAGACCGTTCCGGCATTGCGTAAAACGCACGACGTCACATCGCATGCCACCCGCGCGGCACCCCTCCCGTTCTTGCAAGACCCGATTGTCGCTCAGATCCTGCCCTTTGCGGTATTTATGTTGAGCGCGCTTGTCGCCTCGACCCTGAGCCAGATCCCTTCTGCGGTCTATCCGATCCGGGTGGTTTTGATGTGTGGGGTTCTGGCGCTGGTCTGGCCGTATTTTCGCGGGCTGGCGTGGCGGATTGACCCTGTAGCGCTGGCGGTTGGCGCCTTTATCGCGGCCTACTGGGTCTTGATCCCCGTAGAGGCCACCGACACGGCCCCACCTTATGGCACGTTAAGCGGTGTGATGCTGGTGGCGTGGTTTGTCGCCCGCGGGTTTGGAACCATCGTTCTGATCCCCATTATCGAAGAAGCCTTCTTTCGCGGCTATCTGGAAACACGGCTGCGTTTGGGCACCGGACTGGCTTGGCGTATCGGGGCGGCGCTCATGACGGCGGCCTTATTCGCAGCCCTTCATGGCCGCTGGGCCGAGGCCTTTGTCGCGGGTCTTTTGTTTTCGTGGGTCGCGGCACGGCGCGGTAATATCGCCGATGCGATCCTGTCCCATAGCGTCGCGAATGCGCTGATTTTTGCAACGGCCGTTATTAGCGGCAATCTGGCTATGATCTGATCCGTTCACGTTTTGAGGGCCCCTTCCGTTTTCATGGCAATGCGTTAAAGGACATACTGATCACAGAACGCCAGCCGTACTGAAAAGGACCACAAAAGTATGACACGTAAAGGTATTATTCTTGCAGGGGGATCGGGCACGCGGCTTTATCCTGTGACGATCGGTGTCTCAAAGCAGCTTTTGCCGATCTATGACAAACCGATGATCTATTATCCGTTGTCGGTTTTGATGCTGGCGGGGCTTCGCGAGATTGCCGTGATCACCACCCCGCAAGACGCAGACCAGTTCCGCCGCACGCTCGGGGATGGGTCACAATGGGGGCTGTCGCTAACCTACATTGAACAACCTGCGCCCGAAGGATTGGCACAGGCCTATATTCTGGCAGAAGATTTTCTGGATGGGGCTCCGTCTGCCATGGTGTTGGGGGACAACATCTTTTTCGGTCACGGTCTACCCGAGATGCTGGCTGGCGCAGATGCGCAGACCAGTGGCGGCACGGTCTTTGGCTATCGTGTCTCTGATCCGGAACGGTATGGTGTCGTTGATTTTGAAGGGGACCGTGTCAAAGCGATCATTGAAAAGCCGACCATTCCACCGTCTGACTACGCCGTCACGGGGCTCTACTTTCTGGATGAAACGGCACCTGAGCGCGCACGCGCAGTAGAACCTTCAACGCGCGGCGAACTTGAAATCACCACCTTGCTTGAAATGTATCTGGCCGATGATGCTTTGAGGGTCGAAAAGATGGGCCGCGGGTATGCATGGCTAGACACAGGGACCCATGCCAGTTTGCTGGATGCAGGGAACTTCGTACGTACCCTGCAAGAGCGTCAGGGCCTGCAAACCGGAAGCCCCGATGAAATCGCCTATGCGGCGGGCTGGATTGACGGTGCTGACCTGGGTGTCCGGGCCGATCTGTTTGGCAAGAACGCGTATGGCCAATACCTGAAACGTTTGATCGGCGAGGGATAAGGACGGCGCATCTGAGGCCTAGAACACCCCGTCACAAGATGCACTTGGTGTCAAGCGATACTGGATCAGTTGCGTTGGCGTGAGGGGCAGGAAGTTGTTGTCTGTTATCAGTGTCGCGATCAGATCGCCATTTGGCGCGGCCTCCATCGACAAACCCTCTGCGTTGCCCAGAACCGCTGGGGCGCTTGTGTAGATCGTCTCGCCTGAGTTTTCGAGGCTGGCTACACGGCGCAGGCGGTGTGAAAACCCGCTTGCCAGAGTGAACTTGCGATCCAGCAGATACAGACAGCCATCGGCCCCCATATCGGCTCCGACAATCACAAACCCGTCCGACAGCGGCATGTCAGCGCCAGCGGACCATCCGGTAGCTTGATCGCGCGGGCCGCGTTCGCCGTTCCACAGATAGGACTGTGTTGACGCCGCACCGGACGGCCCTTCGAGGATGGCCAGAACGCGCCCATCGGGCAGGGTGGCCACGGCCTCGAAGGCTGTGTTGCCGAAATACGGTTGGAACGTGGTCCAGACATGGGTCGGGCGCGGGGTGGCGTCCAGCCCGTCCAGCGTGTCGATGCGCGCGAAGCGTTCATACGCCAATATCAGGCGGCCGTCTTGCAGTCGCGTCAGCCCTTCAAGATCGGTCTCGGCTTCGGTCGCAGGCCAGTTGCGCAACAACGGCACAGTGATCATGCGGGCCTGCGTCGGGGCAGTGAGCCAACCGTCGGGGTCGCGCAGGACACGGGCGTCAAACAGCGTGCCACGATCGCTTGCGGCCAGCAGAATGTCGCCTTCGATCAGGAGGCCCGACACCCCACCAAACGCATCCTCGAAGGCCGGATCGGGTAGGTCCCACACGGTCACATGCGGCCCGTCCAAAAGGGCGGGGCCCGACAGTGACGTGCCCGTCGCCCAGACCACAGCGCGCAGCAGACCCGCGAGGATCATCAGGACCAAGAGCCCCGCCAATCCGCGGCGGATAATCCGTCCGAGTGTCATGAGTGCGTCGGTTTCAGTGGCCCGTCACTCGCCCATTTTGCCGGGTTCGGCGTAGCGATAGGCATTCAAAACGGTGCCCAGAACATTTGTTTGTTGCGCAATCTCTTTTTCGCAGGCGTCGAACTGGCCATAGCGGGTCTTACTGGCGCGCACGACGATGAGCGCGCAATCGACGTTCTTGAGGAAGGCGCGTGTATCGTCGTTGACCAGCATGGATGGCAGATCGAATATCATGATATCGGGTTGGTATCGATTTTCGATATTGTCGAGAACCTCGCCCGTTTCTTCGGCTAGCAACAGACGTGTCGGATCGGCGTCCGGTATCGTGGCCATCGAAAAAGCGACGTTATCGCCAAACCGCATTGCCTGATCTTTGAAATCAACTTTTCCGGTCAGCACGTCATCGATGCCACTGGGTGGCGTCACATCAAAAAATTTCGAGATGGACGGGTCGCGTAAATCAAGATCCAGAACAATCGATCGCAAATCGCTTTGCCGTCCCAAACCCAAAGCCAGATTGCAGGCCGTCGTCGTTTTCCCGGACGAGGGCATTGGCGATGTGATCGCAATCCGCTTCCATCCCTGTTGGCGCATCTGCAACAGGACCTTTGTGCGCAAAATATCGTAAGACGTGGCCTTTGCGCCTGCCACTTGCGTATGAACCCGGCGGCCTTCGAGTTGCTCTGCGGAGACATCAAAGGGAGTCAGTTCCGCCCAGAGGTCATCAACGTCTGTGGTGCGTTGTGGCGTTTTGACTGAAGCAGTGATGGAGTCTGTGTCGGGATCCTGCCCCTCGCGGGCCTTTCGCGCTTTGTCGAGCGCCGTCTGAAGTTTTTCCATGTGCGGATTCCCTATCCCAGTCCTAAGCGCGACAGCACTTTTTGGACGAAGATGTCCAAAGGCATATAATGTGTATCGATGTACCATAGCGCCAAGGGCGCACCGATGATGACAATCAGGGTCGTGATCATCAACACCAACCGCCGCCTTAAACGATGTCCGCGGCTTTCCAGGTAGGGAATGGTCATGATCGGAACAATGTTGAACCGGCCGACCAATTCGGCAGGGCGGCGAATGGACCGGTTGAGAATTTCTAGCAGTACGAAAAACCCTCCCGCTAGACCAAGACCGAGCCCGGCACCCATAATCACAATCCGTGCCCTGTTGGGACCGGAGGGCGCGCTTGGAACGACGGCATCTTCGATCACCGTGATCCGGCGTCCTTGGGCGGTGGTTTCAATTCTTTCGCTCACGCGGGCTTCGTTCAAGTTGGCGACAGCGGCGTTATAACGGGTTTGAATATTGTCATAGTCACGCTGCAATGCACCCAGCTGGATTTCGTTGCCCGAGCTGGCGCTAATCGCGACCTGCAATGTTTCGATCTCTTCGGATGCTTGGGCGATGTCTGTCTGCATGGCCCGCATGGAGCTGTCTATTTGGGTCATCGTTGCCTGAAACATTGCCTCCGCCGCGGTCAAAGGGGCTTCATTGGTATCATCCTCTGAGGTCGTTCCGGATTGACTTGCGATAATCGCTTCTAACCGGTCGACCACAGATTGCAGACGGATAACGCGCGGGTTTTCGGCAGAATAGGTCAGCAACGCAAGTTCGAGGTCAGTGCGCGCGACCAATAGCTGTTGTTCTTCGGCGGTGCGCGGCTGCACGCGGGTGTTGGGGGAGATGCTGCCGGTTTCCTGGAAAATCTGTTCAAGATCAGCCCGCTGAGTGGTCGCAGCGGCAAGGTTGCGTTCCAATAAAGCTAGTCTTTCCTGCAGCAGGGACTGGCGCGCCAATCTGTAGGGCTGGTTATCGGGCAGGGCGTGTGCGTTTTCACTTTTGAATATGGTGATGCGTACGCTTTGCTCGTCGAGCTGCTCGCTCAGTCGGTCAACTTCTTGTTCAAAAAATTCAAGTGTGCTTTCCGCGCGGCTGACCCGGAAGTCCACATTGGCCTCTAGTACAAGGGAGACGTATTCGTTCACGACATTGGACACCACTTGGCCCGAACGGCCCCGAAAGCTGATTGTCATGACGAGGGCCTGATTGCGCCCCGAGGTCAGGCGAATGGTCGTGGCGTCGCGCATTTGGGCGACCACATCATCCGGGCTAATCTCACGGATGTTTTCAAAGACGTTATACTGGTTGGCGATGTCGATTACATTCGCGCGTGTTGTCAGCCTTTGTTGAATGATATTAAGCTGTTCCGCTGCGCTCGTGCGGACCGTTGACGTTACCATGCTGTCGGGGATTTGGGGGTCTTCCACCAGAAGACGCGCGGCGGTTGAATACGTGGCAGGCAACCGGATGGCCGTAAATGCCCCGAGCGCCCCACAAACCGTTAACAGCAATGCCATGACTGGTAGCCGGCGCAAAAACAGCTTCCAGTAAAAATACAGATCAAAATTCATTCAGCAGCCTTTTGGGAAACATTCACGCGGTTTGTCAGAAATAGGGGCGATGTGAAAGTTTGAATAATCACCCCGTCGTCAATCAGTTCTTTCACAATAGCCAAGCTCACGAGTTTACGTTCAGCGCTGGCCGCATAAACAAGGGCCAGGTCGCAGATCTTGTTTATAACCCGCGGGATCCCTTGTGAATGTGATGCAATCAATGTGACGGCGCTAGGTGAAATCTCCCGCCCTGTACCGCCAACGGCTTGTAGGCGGTGCGCAACATATTG
The DNA here is from genome assembly GCF_018861045.1 of Octadecabacter sp. B2R22. Lineage (GTDB taxonomy): Bacteria > Pseudomonadota > Alphaproteobacteria > Rhodobacterales > Rhodobacteraceae > Octadecabacter. The sequence goes on along the minus strand of NZ_JAHKQJ010000008.1, from coordinate 10,541 downwards.
CCGCGTCGTTTTCAGATCGAGAGGCTCAATGTGATAGGTCGCGGAAACGCGCTGCGCAAACTGGCGTAAATCAGGGCGCGCAATCATCTGGCGCAGTTCGGGCTGACCAACAAGGATCAGCTGCAACAACTCGTCCTTGCCAGAGTTGATATTGGTCAGCATCCGCAACTCTTCGAGGGTATCCACGCCAAGATTCTGTGCCTCGTCGATGATCAGCACCACGCGTTGGCCTTCACTGTATGCGTCGATGACAAAGTCCTGAAAGGTTTGGAACATGCTGACGTAATCGGCATCTGCGGGGTGTTTGACATCAAGCGCATTCAAAACCCAGCGCAGAAGGTCGTCACGATTGCCGCGTGCATTCGAAATCAATCCGACACGCAAATCACGATCAATCTGGCGCAGGATTTGCTGAATAAGCGTTGTTTTTCCGGTCCCGACTTCGCCGGTAACGACCGTCAACGGTGCACGGGTCGTGATTCCGTATTCAAGAATGGAGAATGCGCGCATATGTGCACGGGTCCAGAACAGAAAATCCGGATCCGGTGACAACGAAAAGGGCCTCTCGGAGAAGCCGAAGTGTTCGCAGTAAAGATCAGCACTCATTCGTGGTTCCAGTTCACAGCCTTTGGTGCACGCGACATGCGTACAGGGCGTTAATTATCATAACATAAAGCACAGAATACGGGCTTTATTTTGGCGGTACGGCGGCTTCAATATTCCTTTAACCCGTCCTTAACGGAGATTAAGGGCCGATTCGCGATTTTTCCATTAGGTTTCGATCAAATTTCGTATGACTGTTTCAATTTTTGGCACAAACATCCACCATCTAGGCGAATGTTGCGGGCTACTTTGATACAAAGTGCAACTTAAAGGTGTAACCTGCTGCAAAAACGAGCGATTTTTATGAATTTTCCGTTAATGGGGAAATATTATGGTTTTCCCTCCTTTGAGGTTAACGCTCCTGTGTGTTAACAATACCCTAACAAGGCCAATGGTTTTTCTGCAAAATCAAAGGTGTGTTACGCCGAGTTCAGATCATTTTGCCTGAACTTTTAGGCGAAAATTTTATTAGGGGAGCGTCGATCGCTTAGATCGGTGTTATTATAAATGTCAGTATTTTCTACCGATTTAGTCGTTCGAGAAGACACTTCTGCTGTTACAAGCATCACCCAAAAACACTCGTCGCTGTATCGTACAGTCGGCAAGCGGATTTTCGATCTAACGTTGGTCCTGAGCACTTTAGTGATCACGATTCCTGTCATCGCACTAATGGCCTTGGCTGTGCTTGTCTCGGGACAGCTGCCTTTTTATGTGCAGAAACGTGTGGGGCTTAACGGCAAGACCTTTCGCATGTTGAAAGTTCAAACAATGCTGCCCAATGCGGACCAGCTTTTGGAAACCCACCTTGCAAACAACCCAGATGCGCGCGCCGAATGGGACAGCAAGCAAAAGTTGATGAATGATCCACGGATTACGCCCGTTGGCGCGTTTCTGCGCAAGACATCCCTTGATGAACTGCCTCAGCTGTTGAACGTGTTGACCGGTTCAATGTCACTGGTCGGGCCGCGCCCGATCATGCTGTCCCAGAACGAACAGTACTCCGGCACTGCCTATTATCTTCAGCGCCCCGGCATGACCGGCCTGTGGCAGATTTCTGACCGTAACACATGCGAATTTTCAGGCCGCGTTCGGTTTGACGAAATTTACAATCGCAAGCTCTCTCTGGGTACGGACGTCAATGTGATATTGCGTACCGTTGGTGTGATGCTGCGCGGAACGGGTTGCTAGGCAGCTGTTTCAAAATTCAAAGGCCCGTGATTTATACTTAAGCCGTTTTTGACCTTTCATCGGGTTGGAGACGGCTTTTGTCGTTGTCTTAGGGCTACAACGGCAAAAAAAATGTCTAGATTGCCGAATGTACGGTGACGTCAAAGGATTTTTCGACGACAAGCCATGACAACAGAGGAAAAGCTGATGATGCCATTTTTAAAAACCCTGCTGGTAAGCCTCACATTGAGTGTGTTGGCAACCTTCGCCGCAGCCCAGTCTAATTACCAGATTCGCGCGGGAGACACTCTTCAGATTGAGGTGTTTGAGGACGGTACGCTGAACCGGTCCGTTGTGGTGCTCAGTGACGGGCGAATCAGTTTCCCGTTCGCGGGCACCTTGCGCGTTTCCGGACGCACAGTCGGTGAAGTGCAGGCCTCGATCAGATCGGCAATTGCCTCTAATTTTGCGACACCGCCCACTGTGTTTGTGGCCGTGCAGCCCGCCCCAGTGGTGCCGCGTGCCCCTGTTGTGCCGGCGCCCCCGCCGACGATCGATATTTATTTTCTGGGAGAAGTCAGCACCCCCGGTGCCAAAGCTGTCGCCCCCGGTACAACGTTCTTGCAAGCGATGGCACAATCGGGTGGTTTGACCCGCTTTGCTGCTTCAAAACGGGTGCAGCTGCGCCGCACCGACGCGACGACCGGACAGCAACATGTGTTTACGATCAACTACGGTGCAATTCTGGATGGTGCCAGAATGACCGACAATGTTGTTTTGGTGGACGGCGATGTCATCGTTGTCCCCGAACGGCGGTTGTTTGAATAAATCATGACAGGCAAGGGCAAAAAATGTTTGTGGTCAGGGCCCGCCGCTGTTGTTTTGACCGCACTGTCTGGCCCTGCATTTGCGCAAGACAGTGGTGGCTTGAATGCGAACCTGTCCTTCTCGCAAGGTCTTGTCAGCTCAAGTGAGGATGGCACCTACGGGCAAACGAACCTTGGCTTTACGCTTTCGAATGTAACGCCGGTTCAGGATCTTCAGTTTGAAATCAGCACGGGCTTAGAAGAACAGCTTAGTGGCGGTTTTGACGCCGAGATTGTTGATCCCGCACTTAGCCTTTCTTACGGCATTGAAAACAGGCAGTCTGCGCTGGATATCTCTGCGAAATACGCGCGGTCGGATGTCGACAGCTTCACCGAATCCGATGATCCGCTGTCCAGTGTCTTGGTTCTGGATACGGGCACGCGCGAGAGCAGTGGCGTTTCGTTGGGCTACACCTTTGGCCGCGAAAAGCTTTTTGGCGGCGCGTTCAGCACCAGCTATAATACGACGTCTTATTCCGGCACGACGGATACCGATCTTGTGGACGTTGAGCGGATCGGGGCTGGCCTTGATTTGCGGTTTGAAATCACGCCACGGATTGCCGCGACATTGGGATATAATTTCAGCGACACCAACCGAACCGGTGACGGGCTGGATGTGCGCAGTACAGACGTGCAGGCAGGGGTTGATCTGACGGTGTCCGAAACGTTGAATGCGGCAGTGTCCGTCGGATTTGATACAGTGACATCGACGGACTCCACCGGTGCCACAGAACAAGAAGACGGCTTTGTCTTTGCATTCAACCTCAGTCAGGATCGCCCCAACGGCGCGTTGAGTTTCAATCTGAATTCCACAGTAACCGAAACCGGGCGTCGCAGTGATGTCAGTGTTGCCAACACATTCGAAACCCGCAAAGGCGGTGAATTTTCTGGCAGTGTGGGGCTGACCGTTGATGACAACGGCAACACGAACCCGCTATATGCCGTCAGTTTCAGTGAGAGTCTGCGTCGCAGTTCCTATTCGGTTTACCTCAATCAAAACATCACAAGCAATGATCTGGGAGAAGACGCACTGAACACCCGGGTCGGGGCAGACTATACCCATGTGCTGACAGCGACGACGGAGTTTCAAACCGGATTGGATTATCAGGCAACCGATTATCAGGGAAACAGTGACGACACATCACGCTTTGACATCAGTCTGGGCATTTCACATGAACTGACGCAGGACTGGTCGGTTTCTTCGCGCTACACCTATAGTGTTGAAAACGAAGACGGGCAGGCCCGTGACACAGACAGTCGGCTCTTTGTTGGATTGGAAACCAATTTCGGATGGCGCCCCTAACCAGAAAAGACCTCCGCGCTTCTTGGGTTTTGATCGCAATTACCGTTATTTGCGTCACGATCGAGGCAATCTTATCTTTGTCTGACTACGGTCTTTTTGGCACCTCCCGTTTGCGTCAAACAACCTATGCCTATGGCAGTTTCTGGCCTGGGATTTTGGGAAACTGGACGCCGAATTTCTCGGGTCAGCCCGTTACAATGTTCATCACATACGGGTTTTTACACGCAGGTCCGTTTCACCTGATCGTCAACATGTTCACCCTGTGGTCGCTGGGGCGTCCCATTCTTGAACGGGTCGGGGTAATCGGGTTCATTTTACTCTATGGCGGATCCATGATCGGGGGCAGCCTTGGATACGCGCTTTTGGCCTCTGGCGTGCAACCGATGGTCGGGGCCTCTGGCGCGCTATTCGGGCTGGCGGGCGGACTTCTCGCTTGGGCGTATCTGGATCGCTACACATACAAAGAAGGCCTTTGGCCAATTGCCCGCGCTGTCGGATTACTGATCGCGCTGAACATCATCCTGTGGTGGGCGATGAACGGACAACTGGCTTGGCAAACCCACCTTGGCGGGTTTGTCGTTGGTTGGGTAATGGCCTTTATCGTCGATCCGCGGCCCCGAGCATACTAACGCTCGGTTGTCGTCTTATTGCTGGGGCTCGACGTCGGTTTCTTCCTGTGGGGCGGCCTCGATCCGTGCGATTTCGGCGCGTGCAGTTGCAAATTGCTCCCGCGTGTCATCCGGGCCAGCGATGTCGAGGGCGCGTTGCAAGGCGACCAAAGCATCCGTGTCGCGCGCCAGTCCAACATAGGTCATTCCAAGGTGAAATTGTACCAACGGATCAGAGGGTAACCCGGCCGCGGCCGGTTCAAGATATTCGAGCGCTTCGTCCAGGTCACCCCGACGATATGCGATCCAGCCATAGGTGTCCTGAAACGGTGGGACGTCCGTGTTGCGCAAGCGGCGGCTGATCGTAAAGGCGCGTTCCAGACTTTCATCATCCAACCGATACGTGCTGAGCAAGCTTGCCAGGTTGTTGGCCGCGACCAATTGATTGGGCGCGCGTTCATAGATGAGTTCGTAAAGTTCGATGGCAGCATCGATATCGCCGCGTTGTTCGTTGAAGCCGGCCTGCGCCCACAACAAGTCAAGACCTTCGGGTAAAACCGACAAGCCTTCTTGCACGGCAGCCTGTGCCGCTTCGACGTCACCTGTCGCATACATGGCCTGTACCATGCGGACCCAAGCCTGTTGGGCGCGAGGTTCTTTGTCGACGATAAGACGGTAAGTTGCGATCGCGTCTTCGTACTGACCAAGTGCAGACTGGACCGCGGCCAGTGTAAACTGCCGTGTTAAATCTTGGGGTGCTGCGTCAACCATCTCTTGTGCAGAGGCGAGTGCAAGTTCTTGGTCGCCATTGAGCAAGCGCGCCTGAATGACGGCGATCCGTGCCGCGGTTTCATTTTCGCCAGCTTCTGCCGCGTATGATTCAAGAAGTGTGACGGCATTTCCCATTTGATCCCGTGCAGCCAGTCGTGCCGCCTGCAGGCCAACCGCAAGCCGGCTCGCAATCGGATCCTCAAGTCTGTTCAGGGTATCTTCGACCTGTTGGGCGCGCCCCCAATCTTCGGTTGTTATGTAAAGACGCCCCAGTGTTTGCAGCACTTCAAGATTGTTCGGTGCAAGTCGCAAGGATGAAAGCAGTGCTTCTTCGGCGGGCAAGTAACGTTCTTCTTCGATAAGCTGCGCGGTGTAGCGCAGGGTTTCTGTCGGCGCTGCATTGGATGCATCTACTGCGAGGGCCAAAAATTCGCGGGTAAGATTTTGGTCTCCGTTCCGGTTATGAGCCCGTGCCATCAGAGTCAGCGCCTGCGCGTCGTCCCCGTCTTGGGCTAAAACGGAACGCAGCATGGAAACGGCCTCATCGATTTCATCGCTTTCGATCAGCCAACCCGCTTTGATTTTAAGTGCATTGACCTGTGTGGGGTCGTTTTCCAGGATCTCTTCAACGAGTGCACGTGCGCCGACGCTGTCGCCGGTGATGATCAACATTTGCGCCAAGCCGACCTGCAACGCGCCCAGATCTTCTGATGCGTCCTGCGCGTCGATAAGGGCTTCGATTTCGGCGATGCCCTCGTCGCGTTGACCGGCATCAAACAACATACTTGCGCGCAGCGCTTGGTATGTCGTCGTCTCTTCTTCGGTGGCGATCAGATGATCCAGTTCGGCCAGACCAGCGTCATTGCCTTGGACTTCAATCAAGAGACGCACAGTCGTCATCAGGGCCACGGTGCGGGCTTCAGGTGTCTCGGCACTATCAGCGATTTCGCGTAGGAAAGCCTCAGCATTTTCGGGATCGTTCGTCGCCACGTAAAACCGCAAAAGGACACTGGGCAAATCTTCATCTTCGGGGAATTTCACCAACATATCACGGAGCAGGATTTCGATATCGTCTTGGCGTTCTAGCTGCCCCAAAATGCCGAGCTGAATATCGTACAGTCTGCGATTACCGGGTTCGATAGCTTGCGCAGCGGCCACTTCTTCCAAGGCGGTTTGCAATTCACCGTCCCGCATTGCGTTGTCGATCAAAATTTGACGCAGAAAGTTATTTTCAGGATCACCTTCAAGACGCAGTCGTGCGGCTTGCGCCGCAGCGCGCCGCGCGGGGTTATTCTCGTCTTCGACAGCTTGGGCATAATCTAGGTTGAGGGCCAGAACTTTAACGGCGTCTTCTTCGGGTGCGAGCTCAACGGCCCGTGTTCCATGACGGCGCGCTTCTTCCCAATCGCCATTTCCAATGGCTATTTCGGTCAGTGCGATGCGGGCTTCCACGTCGTCGGCGTTTTGTTCAGCGACGCGTAAATACTGATTGTAGGCGACGCGTACGTTTCCATTGTCGCGTGCTATCTTTGCGATCGCGACGCGTGCGTCGCGGTGTTCTGCGTTCAACTGCAAGACATTTCGGAATTCGACCATGGCGCGGTCGGTGTCTCCGTCTTCAAGCAGTTCCAAACCGCTTTGATAATATGCTTCTGCACGTTCCTCTGATGAGTCACACGCTGCGAGCCCCAAGACAAATCCGAACACCAAAAGGAGCTTTAACATCGAAGATCGTACCATCAAATTTCTCTCAAATTTCTAAAAAACTGCTTTAATGTTATCATTACTTAGAGACCCAGTGCAAAAACAATCAACAAAACAGCACGCTGAACATCCTGTGTACACGCAGAGATGAACGGATGATGCCCCCAGGTCGAAATAGCAACGATTGCGCGCCGCAAGCGGGCACAGTTCTGAAGTCTTTACGCAGTTTTGTGGCGTTAAGATGTCAAGCGCGAGGCATTAAGTGATTCTTGCCCGACAAAAGTGTGTGATGCTTCAAGATTCAGTGTGTCGGGAGGCATTACGCAGGTCATTGTTTCAAAGCGCGGGAATCTGGTGCATGTGACGGAGTCGTGGTTTTGTGGGGTGAGTTAGGATGCGAGTAAAATTAAACACTTGATGTTTAACAACTAAAAACTGTTTTAGCCGTGTTCTTATACCGCGAAGTATGCCAACTGCACATGTGCCGCGTTGCCGTCATTGTCCCCCAAAAAGAAACAATAAAGTTAACGTTTCTACGTGACTCAACAATCTCAAAGTGTTAACAATTTAACTAATATAGACGAAATTTGTAATTCTTAAGGGGAATAATTATGCGTACGACTACAATGGGCATTGCCGCCGTAGCCGCTCTCGGCTTCTCGGCTGTTCAGGCCTCCGCAGCAACGATTTTGATCGATGATTTTAATACTGACCAGTACGTGAGCGACCCTGGCGTATCCAACTCTAGCCAATTGGCTGATGCTGCCGTTCTCGGTGGATATAGAGAGTTGGCTGTTACCAACATCGCTCCTGGCTCACAAAATGCGACGTCATTCCAGACGTTCGGCGGTGATCTGAAGTTCTCAAATGACACTGGTGCGACTGGTATTGGTACCTTGACGTATGACGGCGCTGGCGCTGGTCTCGGCGATCTGAGCTTTGGTGGCGACAACGCATTCATCTTCTTTGACGTTGCTTCTTTTGACAACGACGCCAACGTAGATATTACGGTCAACGGTTATGATAGCGACGGTACTATGGTTTCCTTCATGGAAAATGTTGCTGGCGGCACCTTCAGCCCTAAACTGTATTATACCGAATTCACCAATAACGGTGGCGGTGACGGCATCTTCAACTTCGCAGATGTTGCGTCACTTGAATTCATCGTCAGCACGGATGGCCTTTCAGAGGACATCGATGGTGCGCTCGCATCTTTGAGCATCACGTCCGTTCCACTGCCAGCGTCTTCTTTGCTGTTGCTGGCCGGTCTTGGTGGTCTGGGCGCAATGCGCCGCCGCAAGAAAGCTGCTTAAGCTTCGTCTAATTGACGACACACAGATACGAAAAGAGCCGCAAGTTGAAACTTGCGGCTCTTTTTGCATTTGGGGTGAGGGTCTTTGATGTTCTAGATCTACCTCACGCGCGGGACGGGCAGGGCAGGGTGGCTGTGGCTTATTCCCCTGCAGGCCGCTGCGCGTTACCGTCATACTGCACAAGGTTCAGTCGCATCTGACGGGCATGGGCAACTTCTGCGGCAAAGCTGTCAATGTCAGCCTCGCTGACGTGGCGGCCATACCATTGCGGCGCTGCGGGCTCGAACCCGTGCTCTTCTGCCAGGCGTTCAAGATGATCCGCGTCCGTCAGCGACAGGCGTGATCCAATGCTGTAATCCTTGTCTTCCTGCGCCAGCGCCAGAAGCATCGTTTCACCAAGGCATCCCCAGCACAGGTTTGCGGGCAATGTCTGGAACGCGCCAAGATCAAGCTTGAAGGGAGGCTGGACCAACCCACCGTCAAAGACCATGACGGACTGTCCGGGAATGTCAGCGTCAGCGACATTTGGCGGGCGGGCAATATCACAGACCAGCGTGCCGGGGCGTAGTTTAAGCGGATCAATCAGCGCCATTTCAGAACTAGTCGCAACCAACACGATGTCAGCGTTTTCAAGGGCTGTGTCCAGCGACGTTTTCCAATCAAGAGGCACAGGAACATCGCCCGTACCGTGGAATCCTGCGGCAAGGTGTTCGGCAATATCTTTGGACCCCCGTTCCAATTGTAGGGACGTGGCCATATCACGGATGCGTGTCGCGAAATCGCCAGGCGTGTGGCGCGAGGTCATATCGGGATCAAGCAATGTGTCGCACATTTCGTTGGCGACACGCGCCAGAAGGCGGGGGGTAAACGGGTTGGCCGCATTGCCGACCAGGCTGACGCGGCCGACTTCGCGGCTCAGCATCAGGGACGCAAGACGTCCAATGGCACCGGATGCACCAACGACAACGACATGCGCGTCTTTCAGGGGCATGTCCGCACGGGCGGCCATGTTTTTGATGCCTTTGACAGCAGAGATGGTCGTCAGGGTGTTGCCGCTTGTGATAGGCACACCGCGTCCGGTTGCGGTTTCACCGCCACGGGTCACGATAGACGTGAACGCACCAAGCCCGACACGCGACACATCTGCATCGCCTGCCATATCGACTGCTGTTTTGATCATGCCAGCAGCGGCATGGCGTCCAGCGCCGCGCATGTCAGCGGGCAACATGGGGACGGACATCAACATGCCTTCGGCTGTTGCACCGGATTTTGACGTTACTTTGGGGAGTTTACGGGCAAACCCTGGACCAAAGCCTTTGACCCACTCGCGCCAGTTGGCCAGTTCCGCATCGTCAAACTGGCTAAAGGACGGATCGGAGCGAAAGATGTCTTCTTCTTCGGTGTAGTGGATAACGAAAGCGAATTTACCAGTTTGGTCCACATTGGGGATAGCACCTGCGGCATCTGCACCGGGTACAGGGCGCGGGGCTGCGGGCTTTTCGGGCAGTGGTTTTGCCACAAGGTGGCGCACCAAAGTATAGTAGTCACGCTGGTCAATGATGTCGCAAACCTCTTCAAGGGCGTCCAGCGCGCGATCCAGCTCGGCGCGCCCTGCGATCAGTGTCGGCTGCAGGCGCATTACATGGGTTTCATTGAACAAAGGCGCGGTCAGTAAACCTTCGACGTTGAACAAATACGAGCTGATCAAAGGCGTCACACCACCGTTCAGGCTGGCGAACGCCATTGTCGCGGAATCCACACGTTCATCAAAAGGATGAAAACTCAGCCCGGCCATATAGCCGCGGCCGCGCACTTCGGCGATCACATCGGGGTAACGCTGTTGCAAGGCCTCAAGCTGTTCATGCAGATACGCGCCGTTTTCTGCCACGTTGCGGATCATCGCCTGATCATCTTCAAGCAGCATATCTAGCGTCGCATTGGCCACGCGGGCGGCAAGGTTGTTATTTGCGAATGTAGAGCTGTGGTTGCGACCAAATTGATCGTCCCACACGTCGGGGCGCACAATGCAGGCCCCGATGGGCATCATGCCGCCGCCAAGCGCCTTGGCCAAGAGCAACATATCAGGCACTTCGCGGCCATTGGAGCAGGCAAAAAGGTCGCCCGTGCGGCCCAGACCCGTTTGAATTTCGTCCAGAATGACCAACACGCCGTAGCTGCGGCACAATTCGATGACGTCATCGATATA
>NZ_JAHKQJ010000006.1:2500-6081 GCF_018861045.1 Octadecabacter sp. B2R22 | reverse complement strand
GTATCAGACACGTGTCCGGTCATTGATTTCAGGCTTGAGCAAAGCAGGAGAGATGCAAGAAGCGCAGGAAGCGTTGCGTGGCCTTGTTGACCGCATCGTCCTGCAGCCGTCCCCTGAGACAGGTAAACTGGACATCCTCCTTGAGGGCGCTTTGTCGGGTCTTCTAACGCTTGCTTTGGGCGTAACACGCAGAAAGGGCCTGAGTGCGGAAACTCAAGCCTTTGATAATGCTGGTGAATTAGTGTTGGTTGCGGGAGTAGGATTTGAACCTACGACCTTCAGGTTATGAGCCTGACGAGCTACCGGGCTGCTCCATCCCGCGACGCTTAAGCCTTTGTAGTGATGTAAGGCTGTGTATCGCATGATCATCGAAGAGAGATAATATGCATTCTTTACTAGGTTTGGCAGTGACTTACTCTCCCACGTCTTAAGACGCAGTACCATCAGCGCAATGGTGCTTAACGGCTGGGTTCGGAATGGAGCCAGGTGTTTCACTCATGCTATGACCACCAAACCAAGAAAAGAATGCGATAATCAACGGTGTTGTTGTCCAAGTCAGCGTACGCTGAACTGTATTGTGTGTGTAATGTGTGACTTTCATTGTCCGCAGAGAAGGCGGATGCCTTGCTTCTACTGGATCAAATCAAGCCTATCGGACCATTAGTACCAGTCAACTGAACGCATTGCTGCGCTTACATCTCTGGCCTATCGACGAGGTAGTCTACCTCGGTCCTCAGGGATATCTTGTTTTGAGGGGGGCTTCCCGCTTAGATGCCTTCAGCGGTTATCCTGTCCGTTCATAGCTACTCAGCACTGCCGTTGGCACGACAACTGATCCACCAGTGGAACGTTCACCCCGGTCCTCTCGTACTAGGGGCAACTCCTCTCAAATATCCTACACCCACGGAAGATAGGGACCGAACTGTCTCACGACGTTCTAAACCCAGCTCACGTACCTCTTTAAATGGCGAACAGCCATACCCTTGGGACCTGCTCCAGCCCCAGGATGAGATGAGCCGACATCGAGGTGCCAAACACTGCCGTCGATATGGACTCTTGGGCAGTATCAGCCTGTTATCCCCGGCGTACCTTTTATCCGTTGAGCGATGGCCCTTCCACTCGGGACCACCGGATCACTATGACCGACTTTCGTCTCTGCTCGACTTGTCAGTCTCGCAGTCAGGCTGGCTTCTGCCATTGCACTCAACGACCGATTTCCGACCGGTCTGAGCCAACCTTCGCGCGCCTCCGTTACTATTTAGGAGGCGACCGCCCCAGTCAAACTACCCACCACGCAGGGTCCCGGATCCGGATAACGGACCGCGGTTAGATATCAAGAAGAACAAGGGTGGTATCTCAAAGGAGGCTCCACAATGACTAGCGTCACTGCTTCAAAGCCTACCACCTATTCTGCACATGTTCGTCCTAATACCAATGCGAAGCTGTAGTAAAGGTGCACGGGGTCTTTCCGTCTAACCGCGGGAAACCTGCATCTTGACAGGTAATTCAATTTCGCTGAGTCGATGTTGGAGACAGCGGGGAAGTCGTTACGCCATTCGTGCAGGTCGGAACTTACCCGACAAGGAATTTCGCTACCTTAGGACCGTTATAGTTACGGCCGCCGTTTACCTGGGCTTCAATTCGGAGCTTGCACTCCTCCTTTTAACCTTCAGGCACCGGGCAGGCGTCAGACCCTATACGTCGTCTTGCGACTTCGCAGAGCCCTGTGTTTTTAGTAAACAGTCGCCACCCCCTGGTTTGTGCCCCCAGTCAATACTTGCGTAGAAACTGGGCCTCCTTCTCGCGAACTTACGGAGGTATTTTGCCGAGTTCCTTCAACATCGTTCTCTCAAGCGCCTTGGTATTCTCTACCAGTCCACCTGTGTCGGTTTAGGGTACGATCTAATGATGGAGCTATTTCCTGGAACCTCTAAGCAGCCCATTCAATCCAATAAGGATGAACTACCCTCGAGATCCGTCACTACCATCTGGCCCACGAATATTAACGTGGTTCCCATCGACTACGCCTTTCGGCCTCGCCTTAGGGGTCGGCTTACCCTGCTCAGATTAACTTTAAGCAGGAACCCTTGGACTTTCGGCGACAGGGTCTCTCACCCTGTTTGTCGCTACTCATGTCATCATTCTCACTAGTGATCTCTCCACCGGATCCCTCACAGGCCGGCTTCATCGAAAATTCCTTGCGTCCAATTCACCGCGAACGGTGATAAGGACGCATGGAATTATTTCACACTACGCTCTGCTACCATGCACTATGTGCATCCTAAGCTTCGGCTCATGGCTTGAGCCCCGTTACATCTTCGCCGCAGGACAACTTATTTAGACCAGTGAGCTGTTACGCTATCTTTAAAAGATGGCTGCTTCTAAGCCAACTTCCTGGTTGTTTTGGTCGTCCCACCTGCTTTCCCACTTAGCCATGAATTAGGGGCCTTAGCTGTAGGTTAGGGTTGTTTCCCTCTCCACTACGGACGTTAGCATCCGCAGTGTGTCTGCCATCTAGTACTCCCGGGTATTCGGAGTTTGGTTAGGATCAGTAAACCTGTAGGGTCCCATTACCCATCCAGTGCTCTACCCCCCGGGGTATTCGGATGACGCTCTACCTAAATAGATTTCGCAGAGAACCAGCTATCTCCGAGTTTGATTGGCCTTTCACCCCTAGGCACAACTCATCCCGACCTTTTTCAACAGGTGTGGGTTCGGACCTCCAGTACATGTTACTGTACCTTCATCCTGGTCATGCCTAGATCACTCGGTTTCGGGTCTGATCCACCTAACTCATTCGCCCTATTAAGACTCGCTTTCGCTGCGCCTACACCTAACGGCTTAAGCTTGCTAGATAGACCAAGTCGATGACCCATTATACAAAAGGTACGCTGTCAGCTCTCAAGGAGCCTCCAACTGATTGTAGGCGTTCGGTTTCAGGTACTGTTTCACTCCCCTCGTCGGGGTGCTTTTCACCTTTCCCTCACGGTACTGGTTCACTATCGGTCAGTAAGGAGTACTTAGCCTTCGAAGGTGGTCCTCCGATGTTCAGACAGAATTTCACGTGTTCCGCCCTACTTAATACGTCCAATCATGCTTCATATACGGGACTGTCACCCACTATGGTTGCGTTTCCCAACGCATTCTATTCACAATCATGGCTCGGCTGGTCCCATTTCGCTCGCCGCTACTATGGGAGTATCTATTGATTTCCTTTCCTCCGGGTACTTAGATGTTTCAGTTCCCCGGGTTTGCTTTTTTAAACCTATGTATTCAGTCTAAAAATACCTGGTTTACCATGCTATTAGCCACCCTTGCGAGTAGTAATAACAAAGTATCAGGTGGGTTGCCCCATTCAGAGATCCATGGATCAAAGCTTATTCTCAGCTCCTCATGGCTTATCGCAGAGTATCACGTCTTTCATCGCCTCTTACTGCCAAGGCATTCACCAAACGCCCTTTTCGCGCTTGATTTGATCCAGAAAAAGCAAGGCCGGCATGGCCTTTAAGCGATCAGCAATCACGTCTGATCGTTACTTCGTTACCAATTTAATGGCTTACTGGAACAAAAGTCATACATTT
>NZ_JAHKQJ010000002.1 GCF_018861045.1 Octadecabacter sp. B2R22 | reverse complement strand
CCGCTTCGGTCCGTTCCGCGCCCAGCGCCGCTTGCTGCGTTGCTGATGAAGGGGGTTCTACGGTCAGTGAACAAAACCCGCAACCCCTTTTTTAGAGAAAAGCGCATGTAATGATGAAGTTTCTTTTGGAGCCTTATTTTTATGGCCCCACCCTCAATACCTGATCGTCTAAACCCTGTGAAAGCCCCCTCTTTGCCCCCACTTTTGGCGGCTGGCCGTGGTTTTTCTCGATTCCATTGAAACGTAACAGGTCTACTGAGCGATTTAGCGACTCGGTTTGGCTCCGACTCGGATTCGTGCGTCGGTTTGCAGGGCCCTGCCCCTCCTCAAACGCCGATCTTCAAGGCGCCATTGGGCATGTGGCGCCTCTCCGGGCGCTCGTGTGTGATAACAGTCCGTAAGCAACGAAAAGGGCCGCACGGCATCTCTGCTGAACGGCCCAAATGTATACGCCACTCCAATCGCGGCGGATGCGGCGATCCCCAGTTATCCCACCAAAAGCTTTGCTTCGTGCATTTTAAGGGCGCGCCGTGCGGACTGGTATCCTTCCAGCCCTTGCTCGTCTTGAAGCTCAGGGAAGAGCTCGAAGATTTCGTTGCGCTGGCTGTTGCCGATCCCCTTGAGGGTATAATCCCCTGGTTGGAAGCTTTCTGTCCATGCACCGTTGCTTAGAACCACTTCGTGGCGGTCGAACAGGAGGTGAAAGTAGCTCACTTCGGCGTTGTGCGCTTGGCTGACACCCTCCATGGCCAAAAGGTGCTTGGCGGCCGCCAACACTTCGTTTTCACCAAACAGCAACGCAGCGCGTTCGCCCGTCAGAAGGATGCGGTGGTTTGGAGATACGGTCATATCCGTTTCAGGCATGTTTGGACCCAGCGCCCCCGCAGACACAGAGATCGGCGTCCATTCCGGTGTCATCTTCATCTCAATGGCGGTCACATCGCGACGCCCGACCCAGCGGACCTCTTGAAGGCCGCTATCTCGGGTCAGGACAAGATCGCCAGCTTTAATCTCCTCGACCCTCTTTTCGCCGTTGTTCGTGGCGATACGTGTTCCCAATGAAAAGCACGGGACAAGATCTGCTGCTTGGCGATCCGCAACGAGGTTAAACGCCTGCCCCGTGTTGTTACTTCCGTAAATCGGGGAGATCAGCTCCAAAGACTGTATCGGCTGCGCTTCAATCGCCGCTTGGTCAGCATTGGCCGAAAACTCGGGCATAAGATAGGTGTCGCCGTTCTCAGCCTGCGCCACCACAGCCGTGATCGTCGCGGTCGTTCCGTCAAAATAGGTAATCTGTGCGTTGAACACCATTGCGGCGTCATAGGTCTGCTGCACGCCATCAACCG
The DNA here is from genome assembly GCF_018861045.1 of Octadecabacter sp. B2R22. Lineage (GTDB taxonomy): Bacteria > Pseudomonadota > Alphaproteobacteria > Rhodobacterales > Rhodobacteraceae > Octadecabacter. The sequence continues at coordinate 461,479 of NZ_JAHKQJ010000002.1, read as the reverse complement.
TAAACGTGTCCGAAGAATTGCTATTGTCGAGGTCATAGTTCGTGGATTGGCCGCCTGAAAAATCGTCTGCGACCCAATCCATAACGTTGTCAGTCGAAGCCAACGGGTTAGCCGCAGAACCATAGGTTCCCAACCAACTGTTCACAGCAGTCGTGTCGACCAATTGATCCCCTTCTTGGGTATCAATGAGATCAAGATTACCGAGATAAAGAACTTCAAATGATGTTGGCATAAATCCCCCAGGAGTTAGTCGGCGTTGGTTTGGGCTTATTCATTAGATAGGTACGCGCGCTGGCAGTATTACGGGGAAACTTACCCCTCAGTTACCCACCTACGGCGCCCCCCCGCGATGATCTTACCCGACCAACAGTTTGGCTTCGTGTTTCTTCAGAACTTTTCGGGCCGCGGCCCATTCTACTGGTGCACCGGATCGGTCCAACTCAGGGAACAAGGCAAAGATTTCGTGGCGCTGCGAATCTTCAACGCCATTCAATGAGTGATCGCTCGGCTGAAAACTTTCGCTCCAAGCGCCGTTGGACAAGATCACTTCGTGGCGATCAAATAGCAGGTGAAGGTAGGACACTTCAGCGGCGTGAACCCGTTCAATACCCGGCATGCCAATCAAATGCTTGGCGGCGGACAAGACTTCGGTTTCTTCAAAATACAGGGCTTCTTGTTGACCCGTCATCAAAAGGCGGTGGTTGGGTGACAGCATCAGATCACGCTCCGGCAGGCCATCCCCCAACGACCCAGCGCGCACCATGACCGGTTGCAGGTCTGGCGAAATGGCCAAGTCGACTTGGCCGAGGTCACGTCGACCGGCCCAGCGCAATTCCTGAATGCCATTATCGCGGGTAAAGACCTTATCGCCTTCACGAAGCGTTTCCACAGCGCGTTCGCCGTGCGGTGTGGCAATCACCGTTCCTGCGGTGAAACAGATGATGCTTTCGATGTTTGTATAGGTGATCCGGCCAAGCTCGTTCCCGTTCGGCGCGGTCTTGACCAGAATGCGGCCGTCTTCTCCGTCCGCACTTTGGCTTTCGTAGATAATCTCCAGGTCTGGGTATTCCAGATACAACGCCGCGAGATTGAGGACATCAGTGTCGCCATCGTCGGAGTCTTCGCCGCCATCAATCGTTACGTTGTTAAAATTCGTTAACGTCTGGACGTTGAATACGTCGCCACCAATTCCGCCATAGGCAATGTCGCCGTTCCCACTGAGCGTGATCGTGTCATCGCCGGCCCCGCCATAGACCGTATCCTGACCGAGGTTCTGCGTCCCTTCATCATCCAAAATGGCATCGTTGCCGTCGCCACCGTAGAGAATGTCCTGACCGGTCCCACCTTCGATTGAATCGTCGCCATCGCCGCCTTCAATGGTGTCGTTCCCGTCCCCACCGTAGAGCGTATCATTACCGCCCTCACCTGACAGGCTATCTTGACTGTTCAGGCCAGAGATTACGTCGTCTTCGGACCCGCCAACAAGCGTGTCTCCGTTTGATGTTCCAGTAATGGTGGCCATAATCGGACCCTTTTTGAAGAGCAGCGCTTCAGATCTACAAATCTGAAGCTTCTGAAACCAAATATAACTGTTTTGAATACGGCTTTTAGGGGAAATCCGGCAATCTAGTCACCGAACCTTCGACCACGAAACAATTGCTTGCCTTTGGTTGTATTGTCTTTGGCTGGGAACCGTTTGAACTATTCAAAGACGAAGACTGCACAAAAAAGAGCCGAAGTGTGAAACCACACTCCGGCTCGTTCTTCTTCACTCGGGCAAATATTCGCCCGAGTGCAGCTGCATATTAGTTCACTTAACCAAAAGCTTAGCTTCGTGCTTTTTCAGCGAGCGACGTGCAGACTGGTATCCTTCCAGACCCTGCTTTTCCTGAAGCTCGGGGAAGAGCTCAAGAATTTCGTTGCGCTGGCTGTTGCCGATACCCTTGAGAGAGTGATCACCTGGCTGGAAGCTTTCTGTCCATGCACCGTTGCTCAGAACCACTTCGTGGCGGTCGAACATGAAGTGAATGTAGGCAGTGCCCATCACATCAACAGCATGGATGCCTTCAGACCCAACGAGGTGCTTGGCTGCGGCCAGAACTTCACGCTCTTCGAAGTAGAGCTGTGTTTTGTCTGATGCGACCAGCATCCGGTGATTTGGAGACACCAGCATGTCACGCTCTGGCAGGCCGTTCCCGAGGGAACCAGCACGTACCAAGATTGGCTTGAGGTGCGGGTTAGCGACAAGCGCCTTACCGGACATCTCTTTGCGGCCAACCCAACGGATCTCTTGGATGCCGTTGTCACGTGTGATGATGCGATCACCTTCACGAAGCTCTTCGACCAGACGTTCGCCTTTTGGTGTGGCGATCGTTGTCCCTGGTGTGAAGCAAGGCACGACGTTTTCGATTTCGCTGAAGGTCATTGTGGAACCGTCAAGGAAGGTCACTTCACCAGCCTCAGGGTCGCCATCAACGTAAGTGATGAAGTCCACGTCAGACCCTGTCAGGTCGAGAACGTCGACATCGCTACCATCAGCGTCTTCGCCGCCAACAACAACGTCACCGCCGTTACCGCCAAGGAAGAGGTCAGACCCCTGCCCACCGGACAGATCGTCTACACCAGTGCCACCCGTGATTTCATCGTTGCCGTCACCACCTTCGATGACATCGTCGTTGGCACCACCGTCAAGCGTGTCGTTACCTTCGCCGCCGAACAGTGTGTCATCGTCGATTTCGCCGTCGATAACATCGTCGCCTGCGTCACCGTAAAGAACGTCGCTGTCGTCAGCACCAAAGATCGTGTCGTTGCCAGCACCGCCGTAAACGAGATCGTCGCCATTGTCGGGCTCTGGATCGCCAAGATCATCGTCGATCTGCTCAGGGAAACCATAGAGGTCAGTTCCAGGTGCTATACCAGCATAGACAGTGTCGTTACCGTCGCCGCCATAGATCTCGTCGGAACCTTCGCCACCGATGATGGTGTCGTTACCTTCGTCGCCATAGATCTCATCAGCGTCGATACCGCCGTCGATAACATCATGGCCTTCGCCACCTTCGATGTAATCGGCATCATCGCCTGTGGTGATCGTGTCGTTGCCGGCACCACCGTACACAGTGTCCAGATCGTCAGTTGGCGAGCTTCCTGGGTAGTCGCCATCCGCTGGGATGATATCGCCAAAGCTAAGATCTGGCAAAGGCACCTGATCGTTGGATGTGTCGATGATGTCGTTGCCGTCGCCACCTTCTACGATGTCGTTTCCTTCAGCTGTGCTGATTGTATCGTCACCGCGGCCGCCATCTACAGAGTCATCACCGGATGCGCCCCACAGATCGTCGTCGCCAATCCCACCGATGATCGTGTCATCGCCGGACCCGCCTTCGATCTTATCGTCGTCAGATCCGCCATCGAGAACGTCATCACCAGCACCACCGAAGAGCATGTCGGCGTTGTTGCCGCCATCGATCGTATCGTTGCCAGTGCCGCCGCTCAAAATGTCGTCGCCGCCGCCGCCGTCGATGCTGTCGTTGCCAGCGCCGCCCTCGACGGTGTCGTTATTGGCACCAGCCCAGAGGTCATCATTGCCAGACCCACCGTAGAGTTCGTCGTCGCCGCCGGACCCTTCGAGTTTGTCGTCACCGGCTTCACCGTAAAGCGTGTCGTTGCCAGCGCCACTAAAGACCATGTCGTTGCCTTCGCCACCGTAAACAGTGTCGTCGCCTTCGCCGGAATAAACCACGTCGTTGCCGCCGTAGGCTTCGATCAAATCGTCGTTCGGCGCGTGGCCTGGAATAAGCGCATCGTCGTTGTCGACCAGATCACCCTCTGGGTCACCCAAGTAGTCGCCGTCGATCAGATCGTCGCCGTCTGTACCCTCAACAGTGCCGTCAAGAATGCCAGCTTCTACCGTGATCGTGTGAACTGCGCTGTCTGTCAGACCTTCTTCGTCTTCGATGGTATAGGAGATTGTCGCTTCACCGATGAAGCCCGTTGCAGGCGTGAATGTGACTGTGCCGTTTCCATTGTCGACCAGCGTGCCCTGCTCGGCCGGAACCGTAGCAGATGTCACCGTCAGGTCGTCGCCGTCCACGTCGAAGTCGTTGTCCAGCAGGTCAACAGTTACAGCCGTGTTGAAGTCGGTGACGTCTGCATCGTCGACAGCCTCAGGAGCGTCGTTCACTGGTGTTACAGTGATCGTGTGCTGTGCTGTGTCTTCACCGCCGTTGCCGTCGCTGATCGTGTATTCGATCACAGCTTCGCCGTTCCAGTTGTCAGCTGGAGTAAAGGTGACAGTGCCGTCACCGTTGTCGACAATCTCGCCTTCGCCAGAAATCAGCGTTGCGGAGATCACTTCAAGGTCGTCGCCTTCTGGATCGCTATCGTTGGCCAACAGATCAACTGTGACAGGTGTGTCTTCGTCCGTTGTGTCTGCAGCATCAACTGCGTCTGGACCATCGTTAACTGCGTTTACAGTAACTGTGTGAACTGCACTGTCCGTCAGACCTTCTTCATCTTCGATGGTGTAGGAGATTGTCGCCTCACCGTTAAAGTCCGCAGCTGGTGTGAAGGTGACAGTGCCGTCGCCGTTGTCGACCAATGTGCCCTGATTGGCCGGAACCGTTGCAGATGTCACGGTCAGGTCGTCGCCGTCCACGTCAAAGTCGTTGGCCAGAAGATCAACTGTGATCGCTGTGTCTTCGTCCGTGCCGTCAGCATCATCAACAGCCTCAGGAGCGTCGTTCACAGGTGTCACTGTGATCGTGTGCTGCGCTGTGTCTTCACCGCCGTTGCCGTCGCTGATCGTGTATTCGATCACAGCTTCGCCGTTCCAGTTGTCAGCTGGAGTAAAGGTGACAGTGCCGTCACCGTTGTCGACAATCTCGCCTTCGCCGGAAACCAGCGTTGCAGAGATAACTTCAAGGTCATCGCCTTCTGGATCGCTATCGTTGGCCAACAGATCAACTGTGACAGGTGTGTCTTCGTCAGTTGTGTCTGCAGCATCAACTGCGTCTGGTCCGTCGTTCACTGCGTTCACGGTGACGGTGACAGTTGCGGTGTCTGTACCGCCATTGCCGTCGTCGATGGTGTACGTAATCGTTGTCTCACCGTTGAAGTCATCCGCAGGTGTGAAGGTCAGTGTGCCGTCAGGGTTGATGGTCACGTCACCATCTGGGGACGTTGCATCCGTCACCGTCAGGTCGTCGCCGTCTGGATCGTTGTCGTTGTTCAGCACGTCGATGACGACGGGTGTGTCCTCATCTGTTTCGGCGGCATCGTCTGCTGCAATCGGGCCATCGTTCACAGGGTTCACTGTGACTGTAACAGTCGCTGTGTCTGTGCCGCCGTTGCCGTCGTCGATGGTATACGTGATTGTTGTTTCACCGTTAAAGTTTTCATCTGGTTCGAATGTCAGCGTGCCATCTGGGTTGATGGTGACTGTGCCATTCGGGGATGTCGCATCGGTTACTGTTAGATCGTCGCCGTCCGGATCAGAGTCATTGCCCAGAACGTCGATGTCGACAGAACCGTCTTCGTCAACTTCTGCTGCATCGTTTACAGCGTCTGGCCCGCGGTTCACTTCATCGCCGATCACTTCTTCGATCTCAGTGAACGCCAGAGTTTCGCCCGTCGGGTTACCGTCTGCGTCTACGAAGACAACTGTACCGTCGATGCCATTGCCATTGCTGTCTTCCACGACATTGTCGAGGTAGTAAGGGCCTTGGCCTGTCAGGTCCAACGTATCAAAGTCTGTGCCGCCAGCGCCGCCGTCGACAACCGTGTCGTCTGCGTCTGCGATCAACAGATCGTCGCCGTCACCGCCCTTAAGCATGTCAGCGCCTTCGCCGCCGTTCAGGACGTCGTCACCAGCACCGCCGAACAGCATATCGTCGCCATCTTCGCCGATTAGCTCATCGTTGCCGTCCTCACCGTAGAGCCAGTCAGCACCGCCGCCACCAAGAACGGTGTCGTCGCCGTCGCCCATGAAGGCTTCGTCGTGGTCATCGCCAGTTTCGGCATAATCATTGCCTTCGCCACCGTGGACAACGTCAACGCCCGTACCACCGTAAATTTCATCGTCGCCAGCGCCGCCGAACAAATCATCACGGCCGCCTGCGCCACCGTAGATTTTGTCATCGCCTTCGCCGCCATAGATGTCGTCCCAGCCATCATCACCGGACAGAACGTCGTTGCCGGCGTTGCCTTCTATGTAATCATTGCCGTCGCCACCAGAAATCACGTCCGCTGTGTCGCAGTCGTCTGGGTTGATGGAATACGTCAGGTTGTCGATCGCACCGGAACCCGCAAGGATAACTTCGATAGACCCAACGTTTGACAGGTCAGTTGTGATCGTCTCTTGGCCGTTGTTGCCCGTAACAACATCAACCTGCTGAAGAAGGTTGCCGTTGACGTCGTAATACTTAACCCAAGCGGCTTCTTCGATGTCGAGAAGCGTGATGGATGTTACTGTAGCGGGCGCTTCGAACGTGATGTTGAATGTGCCGCCGTGTGCTTCGTCATCCGGATCGGATGCGTCGCGGTCCTCGGACAAGATCAGAACATTTCCAAGGTTGTTTGTTGCAAGGTCGTTGTCGCCGCCCGTTGGGTTTGCAGTGTCGAACACCATGACTGGGTTCTTTGGATCACCGGACGTGATGGAAACGCCTTCGCCAATGTACTGACCTTCGACCAAATCACCAGCGGACAGCTCGTTAAAGTCCTGCGTGCCATCGAATGACATGTTGCCACCGATAAGAGTGTCATTGCCAGCACCACCAAGGATGCTGTCAGACCCGCCGCCGCCGTAAACGACATCATCATCGGAACCTGCATTGATTACATCATTGCCTTTTGCGCCGGACAACAAATCGTCGCCGGAACCGCCGTAGATTTTGTCGCCACCAGTGCCGCCAGTTGCGATATCATCGCCTGCGTCGCCGTAGATGGTGTCAGAGCCGGAACCGCCGAACATTACGTCGTTGTCGTTCATGCCTTCGAGGATGTCGTTACCGCTTTCGCCGTAAAGAACATCGTCACCGTCCTGACCGCAAAGCGTGTCATGGCCGGAACCGCCATAGACTTCGTCGTCGCCGTCATTCGCCATGACAAGGTCATTGCCACCGCCCGCAAGAACGATGTCGTCCTGCGCTGCTTCGCCAGGAAGGAGAGCATCGCTATCGTCGATCTCGTCGCCATCTTCGTCTTCGTATTGGCCTACGATGATCTGATCATCGCCAGACGTGCCGTCAACATAACCATCTTCGTTCTCAGCAACGTTGAATGTGATGTCGCTCACGGCAACTGTGCCGGAATAATTACGCTCTGGACCATCGTCCAAAACAATCCAGAAGGAAGTGAGTGGTCCTGGGATGCAAATTTCGATGTCTTGTTCGTTATTGTCCGCGCCCGGGCCAGGTGCGTTGGTCTGAGTACCAGTGACAGAGTTGCCATTGACGGAGTGAACGCCAGTCGCTTCGAATTGAACTTCGACAGGGTTACCGTCCGCGTCCTTGGTCATGATTGTGATCTCATCGAGAGCATCAACATCAAGAAGCGTGAATTTCACGTCAGTGACTTCTTCGGAGAATGTAATGTCTGCTGAGCTGTCTTTGCAGACGTCCCAGTTCTTCAGCATACCGTTTTCAACAAACCATTGATCGCCGTCGCTATTTTGAGGTGTTGCAATGCTCACACCAATAGTGCCGTCCGGACCATTGATTGTGTTGTTGCCGTCCACATCTGTGTTGGACCAGTCAATTGTATAATCAGACATCGTCGTTCCTATCTTACCCTTCGAAACAGCCAACCGGCCGTTCCTTTATGACGCGTATCTGCAGGATGGGGTTTTCCGGCCACAAACCAACAAACACACTGACCGCAAAAGCGATCACACTCTCATCCGCACAAAAAAAGGGATAGACCCGTTTCCGCAGACACCACTTATTCACCAAGACCTAAATCTTGATCCGGCAACCCCAGTTAGCCGGCATGTCCCCCAGTAGGACCCTTTCTCGATACAGGCAGAAATGGGGCAGAAAAAGCGAAAAGTGTCAGAAACAGGGTGCCCTTTTGGACAGGTATTGACGTGCGGGTAAAGAAACGGGGGCAAATAGCGTAACGTTATGGAAACGCACCGTATCTAAAACCGAAGCAATACCGCGCCATTTAGACCATATTTGCCCAATTTGTGGCTAATTTGAGCAATAAGACTTAAATCGGCATCCTTTAGCGAACAGTTAACTTTACGGGGAAAAACAATGCGTTTCGCTCACTTTTGGACGCACTTTTCTCTATTACCCCACATTTCGCTGTTCACAATTATGTAATAATTCCAATACAGCCCCCCATTTGTTGCCAAAATCGCGACAATCCCAAAATTTGTCGAAAAAGGATTACAACCCAAGGTTTTTCACCCCCTTCAGGGCTCCACCCTAAGGAATTTCCGACAAGGTCATGTTACCAGCACCCTTGCGGGTTTGGCTAAGTGGACGGATAGTCGCGCAATGACCAAACTTGAGCCTCTCCTGTCCCGTATCGCCGGAAAACGCGACGATCTCATTGCTCTGACGCAAGACATGATCCGTATTCCGACACTGAATCCACCCGGCGAAAACTACCGCGACATCTGTGACTATCTGGATCAGCGATTAACAAAGTCTGGGTTCACGACGGAATTAGTGCGTGCTCACGGCACCCCCGGTGACAGCGATAAATATCCCCGTTGGAATATCATCGCGCGGCGCGAAGGAACCCGCACAGGGGACTGCATTCATTTCAACAGTCACACAGATGTGGTCGAAGTCGGGAATGGTTGGACTCAAGACCCGTTTGGTGGGGCCCTTATCGATGGCAAGATTTACGGGCGTGGCGCCTGCGATATGAAAGGCGGACTTGCGGCCTCTATTATTGCCGCTGAAGCCTTTATCGAAGAATTCCCCGATTTTTCCGGAGCAATTGAAATCTCTGGCACAGCGGATGAGGAGTCCGGTGGCTATGGCGGCGTCGCCTACCTCGCTGAAAAGGGGTACTTTTCCCCGTCTCGTGTACAACACGTTATAATTCCCGAACCGCTGAACAAAGACCGTGTTTGCCTTGGGCACCGTGGCGGGTGGTGGGCTGAAATAGAAACCTTTGGTGAAATCGCCCATGGCTCAATGCCCTTCCTAGGCGATTGTGCGGTGCGCCATATGGGAGCCGTGTTGGAAAAATTCGAAACAGACCTGTTTCCCGCCATGGCCACACGTTACACAGACATGCCCGTCGTGCCAGAAGGCGCTCGCCAATCTACCATGAACATCAATTCCATTCATGGCGGCCAAAACGAACAAGCTGATGATTTCACAGGGCTGCCCGCCCATTGCGTGCCGGATTCCTGCCGTATCGTCATTGACCGACGCTTTCTTGATGAAGAACCGCTAGACCAAGTCCGCGCCGAAGTGACAGATATCTTGAACGGTCTCAAATCCAGCCGCTCGAAGTTCGAGTATAAACTGACAGAACTCAACCATGTGCTTCCCTCGATGACAGACCGTGATGCGCCGATTGCCACGACCCTCGCCGCCCAAATCGAAAAGGTGCTGGGCACACCCGCGCAGTTCGTCGCCTCCCCCGGCACCTATGATCAAAAACACATCGACCGGATCGGGAAGCTCAAGAACTGCGTTGCCTACGGCCCCGGCATCCTCGAATTGGCGCATAAGCCTGACGAATATATTGGCGTGGATGACATGATGGACAGCGTCGAAGTCATGGCACGCAGCCTCGTGGAGATCTTGAAACCCTAATGGGACGGTGGGGGGCAGACCGGTTCGCGCAGCGATGATCTATCCGTGGATAGATCAAGGTCTGAGCGGGCGGAGCACAGGGGAGGCGCATTTGAGCCTGTCAGGCTCAAACAGCGACGTCCGGCGTCACACAGCGATATTATCAATCAACCGCACACCGGCCAGCCATGCCGCCGCAAATAGGCGCGCATCCGGCTTCATGCTGTCCAGCAAGGACAGGTCCGCCCCATCGCGCAGTTCAAGGTAGTCCACCTCATTGAACCCAGCCGCCAAAAGGCGCGCCGTTGCGTCAGGAACAATCTCTGACATCGTCTTGCCGTCGTTAAGCGACGCTGAGACATCGTCCATAACCTCAGCCAGAAGCGGTGCTTTGATACGGCTGCGGTCCGACAACAACAGGTTGCGCGATGACATCGCCAGCCCGTCTTCTTCTCGGATCGTCGGACAACCAACCACTTCAATAGGGATATCCAGATCAGCCGCGAGCCGTGTAACGACCTGAAGCTGCTGGTAATCTTTCTCGCCAAAGAACGCTTTGTCTGCTTGGGTTTGTAGAAACAATTTGCTCACCACAGTTGCCACGCCATCAAAATGCCCGGGCCGCGCAGCACCGCACAACATATCCGTCAGCCCGCTGACCGATACGTTTGTCGCAAAACCGTCTGGATATATCTGATCCGCGTCAGGAACATAAATCGCATCAACCTCAAAAGACGTTAGTTTCTTGGCATCATCATGTTCGGTGCGCGGGTAATTTTCCAAATCTTCGGGATTGTTGAACTGTTTGGGGTTCACAAAAATCGTAACGATCACGCGGTCACAATGATCCTTTGCCGCGCGTACCAGCGACAAATGTCCCTGATGCAGCGCGCCCATGGTCGGCACAACGCCGATCACGTCGCCCGCTTTGCGCCACCCTGCCGTCATTTGGCGAAGGTCGGCGAGCGTCCTAACTATAGGAGCAGTCATTTGCTTGGGACCTCGTCAGCAAAGGTGTGTTCTTGCGCTGGGAAACTACGCGAACGCACGTCTGCCGCATAGGCAGCGATGGCTGCTTCGCCGTCGTCGCCAAGATGCGCATAGCGTTTTACGAACTTCGCCTTAAACGCCGTAAACAGGCCCAACATATCATCGACCACCAAGATCTGACCGTCACATCCAGCGCTGGCCCCGATACCGATAGTCGGAATTGCGATTTGCGCGGTCACTTCGTCGGCCAGCCCAGCCGGCACCTTTTCAAGCACCACAGCAAAAGCCCCTGCATCCGTCACAGCCTGTGCATCATCCATCAGCACAGACCGCGCATCGCCGCGCCCTTGCACCTTATATCCGCCCAACGTGTTGATCGACTGAGGCGTCAGCCCCACATGCGCCATCACCGGAATCCCACGCGCCACAAGAAACGCAATCGTTTCAGCCATGGCAACGCCGCCTTCCAGCTTTACAGCGCCCGCGCCTGTTTCGGCCATCAGTGTCGCGGCATTTGCAAAGGCTTGTTCGGGGCTTTCTTCATAGCTGCCAAACGGCATGTCGATGACCATCATCGCTGACTTTAGACCGCGGAACACGGCTTTCCCGTGCATGATCATCATTTCCATCGTCACGCCCAGCGTCGATGGCAGACCATGAAGCACCATGCCAACACTGTCGCCGACCAAGACGAAATCGCAATGCTCATCCATCATTTCCGCCATGGGCGTCGTATAGGCGGTTAAGCTGACCAGCGGAGTGCCCCCTTTGGCTGCGCGGATATCATCCGCCATCGGCGCGCGTTTCTTGGCTGTAGCACTCATATCAAGTCTCCGTCGTCTCTCTTTAAGACGTCGTATCAGCCACACGCAGGCCTTTCCACCGCGAAAGATAATTTCGCCGCCACGGCATCTGGCGATTGGCGGCGTTCCATTGCACAGTTGCATCAGTCACCACAGCAAACGGCAAAGCCATGACCTATGCACCCGGACCTCGAAACCTGATCACTGATGTCGCTGGCCTACGGGTGGGCAATGCGCAAGACCATCAACTGAAATCCGGCAGCACCGTTTTGGTCGCGGATTCGCCATTTACCGCGTCGGTGCATGTCATGGGCGGCGCACCCGGCACGCGCGAGACAGACCTTCTTGCGCCTGACAAAACCGTGCAACAGGTTGATGCCTTGGTTCTTTCTGGCGGGTCGGCTTTTGGTCTGGATGCCTGCAGCGGCGTGGCGGCTGGGTTACGCGACAAAGGGCGCGGCTTTGCTGTCGGCGATGTGACCGTTCCTATCGTTCCCGGTGCTATTGTGTTCGACCTGATAAACGGCGGCGACAAAGACTGGGATGTGAACCCTTACGCTGCCTTTGGGAGAGCTGCACTTGATACTGCGGGTGAGGACTTCACACTCGGCAGTCATGGCGCAGGCACAGGCGCGATGGCAGCACGCCAAATGGGCGGGCTCGGGTCGGCCTCGGTTGTTTTGCCAGACGGCACCACGGTTGGCGCGTTGGTCGTGGTGAATTCACTGGGCAGCGTCACAACATCAGGGGACCGCCATTTCTGGGCGGCCCCCTTTGAAATGGATAATGAGTTCGGTGGCCTCGGCCCCGATCCTGCCGCTGGTTACACAAGCCCCGACCCAAGCCTGAAAGAGCAAGCAATGGGGCTGCACGCGACGCGCGGCGCCAATACCACCATCGCGATTGTCGCAACGGATGCCCCGCTCAGCAAAGTTCAGTGTCACCGGCTGGCGGTCATGGCACATGACGGGATGGCGCGCGCGATTGTGCCGTCGCATACGCCGCTTGATGGCGATTTGGTGTTTGGCGTGTCCACCAATGATGACCCGCCCGTCGACGTTTCAACCTTCGCCGCAATCGGAGCTGCCGGAGCAACATGTCTTAGCAGAGCGATTGCGCGCGCCATCTATGAGGCAACCCCTGCCGAGGGCGACCTCATCCCGACGTACCGTTAACCAACATCCGTTGAGGCAATCGCCGTCGCCTTTAGGATCGCAAAAATGCGGTCACCTGTTTGCAGTGCCATACTGTCGCAAGACCGCTTCGTGACCCGCGCCAAAAGTCGTGAATTGCCTGCTTGCAACGCCACTGCGACACCCGGCCCGCCGCCCCGTTCAAGCGCGGCAATCGTAACCGGCAGAACATTCAACGCGCTCAACCCTTCGGGCTGCATGCGAGACAGAATGATATCTTGCGCAGGAACGCGAACGCGCACGGTCCCGCCCGCACGGCCGACAGCGCCGGGCACCCAAACAGCCCCCGCGCCGGTTTCGATTTTCGTGAGGCCATCATCCGCATGGCCAACGACACGCCCAGTCAAAACCGCACCCGCATCGCGCACACCAAGAAACGGCACAGCGGCTGGATCAGACAGCACATCTTCCATGTCGCCCGACAAAACCACCTGACCTTTATTGAGCACAACGATATTACGTGCGAGCCGTGCGACCTCTCCCATGTCGTGACTGACGTATAGGATCGGGATCGACGTCTGATCGCGCAGCGCTTCTATATAGGGAAGCACTTCGGCCTTTCGTGGGGCATCAAGGGCGGACAGTGGTTCGTCCATCAACAAGAGTTCCGGTGCCGACATAAGGGCACGGCCAAGTGCTACGCGCTGACGTTCGCCGCCCGAAAGTGTCGCGGGGGAGCGGTCTAACAAGGCTTCAAGGCCAAGCACGGCAATGACGGCGTCTTCGTCATGGGACCCACCGTAACGCAGGTTTTTTAACACAGTCATATGCGGAAAAAGTCGTGCGTCTTGAAAGACGTACCCAACCTTCCTCATGCAAGGTCTTAAGTGGGTTAGATCAACGCCGGACAAAGTTACCTGTGCTCGTTCACAAGGCAAAAGCCCCGCGACCGCTCGAATGACGCTCGTTTTGCCAGATCCTGACGGTCCGAAAATCGCCGTGATCCCTGCAGGTGCATCAAAGGCCACATCCAAGGAAAAGCCATCGAATGTTTTGGCTATATCGACTGACAACATCAGCGCGCCCTCGCCTTTGTGACCCGCTGCGCGAGGACTTCGCTTATGATCAATGCGACTGCCGCAATGAGGATCGACACGACCGCCAACCGCAGCGCAAGGGGTTCACCGCCCGGAACATCCAGCAAAGTATCTATCGACAGGGCTAACGTCTGGGTCTGCCCTGGTATGTTGGATACGAACGTGACCGTCGCTCCGAATTCGCCCATTCCTTTGGCAAAGCCAAGCACCGCCCCCGCCAAGATCCCCGGCCACGCGAGCGGCAATGTCACTGTGCGCAGCACCTTCAGGCGCGATGCGCCCAGTGTGCTTGCAGCTTCTTCCAGACCGGAATCGACTGCTTCTAACGACAAACGGATGGCACGCACCATCAATGGGAACCCCATGATCGCGGCGGCCAAGGCGGCCCCCGTCCAGCGGAATGCAAAGACCAAACCAAACAGGTTTTCAAATAGTTCCCCCAAGGGGCCTGTGCGCCCAAACCCAAGCAACAAAAGATAGCCTGTCACAACGGGCGGCATCACAAGCGGCAGATGCACCAAAACATTCAACGCTTGGCGACCAAAGAAGCGCCCCCGCGCCAAGGCGTATGCCACGCCAAAACCAATCGGCAAACTGCACAACGTGGCCCAAAACGCGACCTTGAGCGACAGCCACAGGGCCGCCCACTCAGCAGGTCCGAGGAGTTCATTCATTGATCAGTCACCGGTGTAAAACCCCATTCAGATAAAATCTCTTGGCCCGCATCGCCTCGAACATACTCGAAAAACGGCGCGCCCAGATCCGTAACATATCCACCAGAAAAAACGATGGGGGGATGGGTTTCTTCGGCAAACCCGTACACTTTTCGCAGATCAGGGATCGCCACAAGGTCGCTCGCATAGCCTATGCCGAAAGCCGCCTCGCCGCTTGTCACGAACCGTAATGCAGCACGGACGTTGTTGGCCTGAACAATGCGCGGTTCCAATGTTTCCCACAGGCCAAGGGAAACCAGTGCCGCCTTACCATAGCGCCCAGCGGGAACAGCATCGACCTGCGCCATTGCAATGTAACCATCAGAAAGATGGTCAGGAATGCTGTTGGAATCATCAATCGGGACACCATCCAGCGCAACCATCACAAGGCTATTGCCCGCAAACGCGGCAACCTGTTCCACCCCACCCTCATCTACCAACCAATCAGCCCAATCCGCATCGGCCAACAAAACTACATCCGCAGGCGCACCCTGAACCACTTGCCGCGCAAGGGTCGACGACGCAGCAAACACCAATGTGACGGTGTCGCCCGTTTCAGCCTCATATGTTTCTGCAATGCCAGAAATCGCGTCACGCAAGCTCGCCGCGGCGAAGACTGTCACATCATCGGCCGCCACTGGTGACACAAGAAACACCGACAGTGCCACGGCACAGCCAAATCTTGTCGTATTCCATCCGGTGCTTCGTTGCATTTCTATTACTATTCCGTAGGATAAGCCTTCGACGAATAGTGCACACCAACGCGCACGAAGGGCAACAGCCGGAACGACAGGCATGAGCGAAATTCAGCAACAGGAAATTGAGCTAGGCAAAGGCGCCAAGACCGAATTGCGCACGCAGTTCGCAGCGCTGTGTTATCGGATCAGAGACGGTAAAGTGCAGATTTGCTTGGTAACGTCGCGCCGAACGAAACGCTGGATCGTGCCCAAAGGCTGGCCGATGAACGGTGAAACCCCTATGGATGCCGCCGCAACCGAAGCCTTTGAGGAAGCAGGTGTGCGTGGCAAAGTCCATGTGCGGCCAGCAGGCGTTTTCAGCTACTCCAAAACCTTTTCCAAAGATGAGCTGCCCTGCCTTGCAGTCGTCTATCCGCTGAAGGTGAAAAAGGTTTTAAAAACGTGGCCCGAGCGCAAGGAACGCACGCGAAAATGGCTGCCTCGCAAGAAAGCCGCGGCCCTTGTTGATGATGCTGAACTCTCTGCGATCATCTTGAATTTCAGACCAAAAACCGCTTAGGCCGTTGCCGCGTCCCGTTTGCCGTCCTATGTCTATAAGAGAGAAAGGGCGATAAAACAGTGATCCGCTATACATTGATATGCAACGAATACCACCAGTTCGACAGCTGGTTTCAGTCGTCAGACGGGTTTGATGCCCTTGCCGATGCAGGCCATTTGTCTTGTGCGATCTGTGGGTCCAGCGATGTTAAGCGGTCTTTGATGGCACCGAGTGTTCAGTCAAAATCAAAGGCGCCCGAACTCAAGTCACCGCAATCAGATGCGGAAACCGCCCTCACCCAGATGCGCAAAGACGTTGAAGCAAACAGCGAATACGTTGGTGAAGGTTTCGCCAAAGAAGCCCGCAAGATGCACGACGGAGACGCCCCCGAACGCGCGATCTACGGCGAGGCCAAATTGGACGAGGCCAAAAAGCTGATCGAGGATGGCGTGCCCGTGGCCCCGCTACCCTTCATGCCCAAACGCAAATCCAACTAACCCGAAAGAGCCTAGTCGCCTTCAAATTCACATAGAATGTGAACGTCGTGTCCCAGTTTCTCGAGCTTTTCGCGTCCACCGAGTTCTGGAAGATCGATAACAAAGGCACAGCCCACGACATCGCCGCCGAGCCTTTCGAGCAGTTTGATACCGGCCTCAGCCGTACCGCCCGTCGCCAAAAGGTCATCCACGACCAAAACCTTTGCGCCCGCCTCGATGGCATCGTCATGCATTTCCATCACGGCCTCGCCGTATTCCAGCGAATAGGCCTGTTCAATCGTCTTACCGGGCAGCTTGCCTTTCTTGCGGATCGGGACGAACCCTTTGCCAAGTTGGTGCGCAATCGCGCCCCCCAAAATGAACCCTCGCGCCTCAAGGCCCACAACCACATCAATGTCTTCACCCGCGTAAGGGTGCAGCAACTGATCCACCGCCATGCGAAAACCGCGCGGGTTAGCAAAAAGTGTCGTGACATCGCGAAACATGATCCCTTCGTGGGGGAAGTCGGGGATGGTGCGGATATAGTCCTGAACGGTCTTTCGTTGCGGTTTCATCTTGGTTCCTTGTTAGAGGTTAGGGGGTGTTTGGGTAATGACGTCTCAGCGCTTCTCGGTCTTGGCGGCCAAGTTTTGCGACACTGTTACTGTCCTCGGAAAAGACCGACAACGTGTTGTAGTGCGGATTTCGAATATCGGTCATCAAACCCATCGCTTGGCTGAGTTCTTCGACCATAACAGAGCCAGCTTGATCAATCGGAAGATCGCCTGCAAAGACGATCGCCGCTTCGGTCAGTTTAAGGTTTTCGTCCCAGAACACTTGCACCAATGCCGCCCCGATCTGGGTTCCATCCAATTGGGAATATCCTGTACCGCGTACCACGTCGCCTGCGCGGATGGGTTGCAGATAGATAACAATGTCCGCCGGTTGGGATTTGGAAACGCGGCGTACTGTAATACCCGAGACCGCGCCGTTGATCTGCGCCACCGCCGCCCCAAGAGCGCGATCCATTTCGCGCGCGAGTTCGGTTGAGTAGCCAATCGGGATCGGCGCAAACGTCACCGTGACGACACGATGCCCCCAATGAATGATGGGTTCGTTGCAGCCTTCCCCGGGTCGTGCAGCGCATGACACCAGTCGGTAGAAGTCAGTGTCGCTCAGTGGGCCGTCTGTTGTCACGTACTCCTGCGCAAAAACTGGGGCCGTGAACACAGCAACCCCGATCCATGCAAGAATACGGCAGATCACAGTACGCGGCCTGCAACGGCGTCCAGTTTGGCCAAGAGTGCTGGATCGCGTGCATCCGGTGCTGTCATGATCGCAAATTCCAAGGCACGGTCACATCCGCACGGGCATGGCTCGCGTTCACCAGACAGGATTTGCGCAATCCCCGCCACCGTCGTTTTGGCCGCTGCGGAATTGGCCCCCAGCGTCGCGATGATGTCGGAAATATCGACGCTGCCATGATCGGGGTGCCAGCTGTCATAGTCCGTGATCATCGCGATTGAAGCGTAGCAAAACTCCGCCTCGCGGGCGAGTTTCGCTTCGGGCATATTGGTCATGCCGATCACGTCACAGCCCCAGACCTCACGGTAGAGTTTACTTTCAGCGAGCGACGAGAATTGCGGGCCTTCCATCGCCAGATAAGTGCCGCCGCGGTGAACGGTCACACCAGCGGCTATCCCCGCAGTTTCACTAGCGTCACCAAGACGCGAACACACAGGGTGCGCCACACTGACATGCGCCACACAGCCTGTGCCAAAGAACGACTTTTCACGGGCAAAGGTTCGGTCGATAAAGTCACTGACGATCACAAAATCCCCTGGTGCCATTTCTTCGCGAAACGATCCGCACGCAGAGACTGAGATAACATCGGTGCAACCAAGTCGTTTTAACACGTCAATGTTGGCGCGATACGGGACGGTGCTTGGCGAATGAACGTGCCCTCGCCCGTGGCGCGGCAAAAATACCATCTCAACGCCGTGCAACGTGCCGCACAAGACATCGTCTGAGGGCGCACCCCACGGGCTGTCCACGGAGACCCAATTGGCGTCTTCTAAGCCTTCGATATCGTATAGGCCCGATCCGCCGATGATTCCGAGTTTAGTTTGCATAAATCCCCGCCTTGTTGTCTCTCAACCCTGCCGTGCATGTTCCAACTTGTGAAGAGTTCAAATCGTTTAACGGCCCATAAAACCCGCGAAAGGCATCCAAGGGGTGACAGCGCAGGCACCTTGGGCTAAACGGCGGCCAAAGAACCCCAAACAATTAGGTGCTCCGTTGCGTCAGTCCATCCTCGCTAATCTTGTCGGTCGTCTTGAAGACGCTGATCTAAAGCCATCCAGCCGCAATCTGACACCTGATCGTCTACGCATCGAAGTGCTGTCTGGCCTGACGGTTGCTCTCGCGCTTGTGCCCGAAGCTGTTGCCTTTGCGTTCGTTGCAGGTGTTGACCCGCTGGTCGGGCTATATGCAGCGTTTATCGTGGGCTTGGTTACAGCTCTGATCGGTGGTCGTCCGGGGATGATTTCCGGCGCAACAGGTGCGTTGGCCGTTGTCATGACTGCTTTTGTGGTTTTGCACGGTATTGAATACCTATTTGCTGCGGTCGTTTTAATGGGACTGCTTCAGCTCGTCGTCGGGTTCATGCATTGGGGTAAATTCATTCGCCTTGTGCCTCATCCTGTGATGTTGGGCTTTGTTAACGGGCTCGCGATCGTTATTTTCCTTGCCCAGCTTGGCCAGTTCCAAGTGCCCGGAACGGCACATGGCGGCAGTCACGGGATTCCAAATGGCGAATGGCTGACTGGAACAAAACTGTACCTCATGTTGGCACTGACGGCGCTGACCATGGCGATCATTTGGGTTTGGCCGAAGATCACAAACCTAGTTCCAGCGCCATTGGCAGGCATTGGCATCGTTGCCATTCTTGCAATCGCGCTGGACCTCGATGTTCTGCTGGTCGGTGATCTCGCGAGTATCGAAGGCGGCCTGCCACCTTTCCACATTCCGATGGTCCCTCTTACGCTTGAGACTTTGTATATTATCCTGCCTTTCTCGCTTGTTTTGGCATCCATTGGTTTGATCGAAAGCCTGCTGACATTGAACCTGGTTGGTGAAATTGTTGGTAAACGAGGCGGCGCATCTCAAGAATGTATCGCCCAAGGTGTCGCAAATACCGTCACTGGTTTCTTTGGTGGCATGGGTGGCTGTGCGATGATCGGTCAATCGATGATCAACGTGAAATCCGGCGGTCGTACGCGCATCGCTGGTACGGTAGCGGCGTTGTTCTTGTTGGCATTCATCTTGTTTGCTTCCGGCTTGATTGAGAAAATCCCGCTTTCCGCATTGGTTGGCGTCATGTTCATGGTCGTAATCGGTACCTTCGCGTGGAACTCGTTCAAAGTGATGACCAAGGTGCCGCGCATGGATGCTTTCGTCATCGTGCTGGTAACTGTTGTGACCGTCATGACAAACCTTGCCATTGCCGTTGTGGTTGGTGTGATCGTGTCTGCACTCGCCTATGCATGGTCCAACGCGCGTCGCATCCACGCAAATACCCACGTCACGCCAGAGGGCGCAAAGGTCTACAAGATCAACGGGCCACTGTTCTTCGGTTCGGCTGAAGGCTTTGTTGAATTGTTCACAGTGAATGACGACCCGAAATCAGTCATCATCGATTTTGAAGGGTCCCGCGTCGCTGATCAATCCGCGCTGCAAGCCATCGAAGCCGTCGCCGGCAAATACGAAGAGCAAGGCAAAGCGATCCAACTGCGCCACCTTACGCATGATTGCCATCAACTGCTTTCCAAGGCTGGCCACTTGGTTGTGGATAGCGACGATGACCCTGACTACGAAATCGCGGTCGATTACTCGGTGAAAACTGGCATTATTGGCGGGCATTGATCCGAACACATTGATGTTCTAAGGAGATTACAGGCGCACGTACCCGGGTCCACGGGACGCCTATTCTTGGAGCAATCGGAGTGAGAAACGGTCTTATGGCCCTCGCCGCCTATGAGCGGTGGATGAAGCAGTTTGCAGTGGTCTTAGGCGTTGGATCGACGCTGGCCATTGTTCAAGGGTGGCACTTATTAGCCATGTCGCTCAGCCTGCCATTTTGTATCATCTGGTGTTATTGTGGCTGGCTGCGCACAGAACCCCAATTGAAATGGCTGAACCTGATGTTTTCGGTGTTCTACATCTACGGTCTCGTGCGTTATTTCGTGGTGCATTAAGCGTTATTCGTCTGGCCGCACGAGCTGGAAGACGTCGCGCACAACCGAGTAATCCTTATACCCACCGCGGGCCAATGGCTGGAACTGCGTCACATCGAATGCACCGCCCACCATGCAATCATCGCGCAGATGAACGCCGACGACCTCGCCAAATACCGCGAAATTCGCGGCCCCTTCGATCTTGATGATTTGGGTCATACGGCATTCCAGAACCGCAGGTGCGCCCGCAACGTGAGCGCAATCGATTATTTGGCAAGCCGCTTTTTCGATTCCAGCGTCGGCAAATTCATCGGTCTCCCTTGGCCACATGCCACTCGTGCGGTTCATCGCATCGCGCATGGCATATTCAACAATGTTGACGGCGAAGACCCCAGTTTCACGAATATTGGCAACGCTGTCTTTCGTATCCCCTCGATCTTCTTTCACGCTGGTCGATGAAAACATCACCTGCGGGGGGTCATAAGCAACCGCATTGAAAAACGAGTACGGTGCAAGGTTGTCTGATCCATCCGCACCACGGGTCGAAATCCAGCCAATCGGGCGCGGTGTTACAACGGCATTGAACGGGTTGTGGGCCAAGCCGTGGCCGTCTTTAGGTTGGTAAAACATCTGCGCCTCAGTGGTTTGTTATCGTTAGGGCAAAGCAATAACTTGTTTGCATTGAAAGCAAAACACGAAGAAACCTAAGCGCATGGAACTGCGACAAGAAACTGCCGATGACTGGTGGGGCGTTGAGGCCCTCTATGATCTGACCTTTGCGCCTGGGCGCAAGGCGCTGTCGTCATATCGTCTTCGCGATGACGTTCCGCCGGTTCCCGATTTTTGCAGTGTCGTGCAAGATGATGACGGAGAGATTGGCGGCGCGATCCGATGCTGGCCGATCCGCATTGAGGCCCATGACGCATTGCTGCTTGGCCCTGTTTCCGTGCACCCCACGCGACAGGGCGAAGGCCTCGGCGGGCTCATGATCAGTGATGTCTTGGAACGCGCAGCCCCCGCTGGCTGGCCACGTGTACTGCTGGTTGGTGACGCGCCATATTACGAACGCTTCGGGTTTCGCCCCCTAAATGGCGTGGTGATGCCACCGCCAACGAACCCTGATCGTGTGCTCGGGTTTGGCCCGTGGGCGGGTGTTCGTGGGCGTGTCCGAAAGCGGCTTGATTCGCTCGATTAATTGAAAATCGCCACTTCATGCCCATATTAAGGGTATGACAGCTGATCCCGACACAATGAGAAACATCACCCCCCGTAACCCACCTGCCCCCTTAGGCGAGGCAGAACGCGCCCGCATTAAGGCCCTTGCCGCCCGCCAACACGCGGCGTCTGGCGTGCTCATGCAAGTTGTGACGTTCCTTGGAGGACAAGTCGAAGACGGGCTGAAACTACTGCCTGATGCAACCCGCACCCGTCTGGACGGCGCGGCCGTGCGCGCATTGCGGGCCAGTTATGATGCGGCGGGGCGCAGTCGTGGTGGCATCGGACGCGTTGTGGCGTCTGATCGTGCGCATAAAGCTCTTGCCTCGGTCTCCGGTGCAATTGGTGGACTTGGCGGTCTGCCGACAGCCCTTGCCGAACTCCCCATCGCAACAACAATGATTTTCCGCGCCGTGCAGCATGTTGCTGAAACGCACGGCGAAGACCCAACCGCGCCCGAAACCCGCGCCCAATGCCTGATGGTGTTTGGCAAAGGAGGTCACGGAAAGGATGACGACGGCGTTGATACGAGTTTCATCGGCGCGCGCATTGGCCTGTCAGGGGCCGCGATCAACAAGCTGATCAGCAAAGTCGCCCCCCAGTTTGCCACGGTCCTTGGTCAAAAGCTTGCGGGTCAGGCCGTACCAATCTTGGGCGCTGCGGCGGGGGCTGGCACCAATTACACTTTTGTCAGCTATTACACCGACATCGCACATGTGCATTTCGGGCTGCGCTCCCTCGGCCGTGATTTCGGTGAGAATGAGGTCGCGGATGCGTTCCACGAAGAGCTGTCCAAACTGACGAGCCCGCTTCTAAAAGCCTGAAATCTGGGCCTATACCTGACCGCGTAGGTAATCGCTGATGGCCTCGCGGGCAGATTGGTCGCCCCGTATTCGAGACTCGTCGATGATCGACTTAACCTCCCCAAGATCGATCCGGCGCAGCATATGTTTGACAGGTCCAATAGATGCAGGTCGCATCGACAGATTGTGCAAACCAAGGGCTGCAAATGCGGCGGCTTCGATTGGGCGTCCCGCATCTTCGCCGCAAAAGCTAACGTGCGTACCGTGCGCCTTGCAGCGAGCAATAAGCTGCTCAAGGAACGTCAGGAAACTCACGTTCAAGGTATCGTAGCGACGACGAACACGTTCATTTTCACGGTCTGCCGCAAAGAAGAACTGCTTTAGATCGTTGCCGCCAATCGAAATGAAATCAACTTCGTCAAAGAAAACGTCAGGGGCAAAAGCCAAGCTGGGCGTCTCAAGCATTGCTCCGATTTTGTAATCGTCGGGCACGGGATGACCAAGGCGGCGTTCCCGCGCCATCGCTTTGTCGAACTCGGCGCGCGCTGCGCGGTATTCTTCCAGCTGGGCCACGAAAGGGAACATCACAGACAATGGACGTCCATTTGCCGCCCGCAACAGCGCCTGAAGTTGCATCCGTAAGACACCCGGTTTTTCAAGGCCAACACGGATCGCACGCCAGCCCATTGCAGGGTTGGGTTCTTCGATTGCCTTCATGTAGGACAGCACTTTGTCCGACCCGATGTCCAGCGTGCGAAACGCCACGCGCTGGCCTTTCGCAGCATCCATTACTCTCGCATAAAGCGCTGATAACTCAGCACGTTTCGGCATTTGACTGCGGATTAGAAACTGCAACTCGGTCCGGAACAAACCAACACCTTCAGCGCCCGAACTTTCGAGCGACGGAAGGTCGGCCATCAAGCCCGCATTCATGTGCAAAGACACAACCGTTCCGCATTTTGTCATGGCAGGAAGATCACGAATGCCAGCATAGCGCGCCTGTGCAGCGGCCTGCATCGCAATCTTGTCACCAAAGGCGGCTTTGACGGTGTCATCGGGCCGCAAGTGGACAATGCCCTGTTCCCCATCAACGAGGATACGGTCACCGTTCAACGCTTCGGTCGTGATCCCCTTCGCGCGGATAACCAGCGGGATCGCCCATGCGCGTGCAACAATGGCTGCGTGGCTCCCGACGGATCCTTCCTCAAGCACGATGCCCTTGAGCGTCTTGCCATATTCCAGCAATTCACCCGGTCCGATGTTACGGGCCACAAGAACGGGCGCGTCGGGCATGTCAGCCCCCGTCTGCGCGTTTTGTCCCGTTAGGATTCGCAGCAGCCGGTTGGATAGATCATCGAGATCATGCAGGCGGTCGCGCAAATAATGGTCCGCTTGCCCCATCCGAGACCGTGCGAGAGATTGTTCTTTCTCGACGGCGGCTTCCGCAGATAGACCTTGGGCGATGTCCGCTTCCATCCGGCGCATCCAACCGCGAGAATTGGCGAACATGCGATAGGCTTCGAGAACCTGTTGTTGATCCGTGTTTACCGTCGTTGTCTGGGTCAACATATCATCTACCGATATGCGCAACGTATCGACGGCTTCGCGAAGACGAATCGTTTCGGCTTCTGGGTCATCGGCAATGACGTTCGTGACGACCACGCGAGGTTCATGCAGGTAGACATTGCCCCCCGCAGCCCCTTCTTGTCCCACGGTCCCTCTGAACAATACCGGCTCTTGGTGGCGCGCGCGCAGGGCTGCTCCCTCGCCAACAAAGACGCCAAGCTCGTTCATCTCGGCCAGAACCATCGCGACAACTTCGAGGGCGTACACCTCATCAGCGGTAAATTCCCTTGGGTCTCGGCTTTGTACAACCAATACACCCATCGTTTCGCCAAGGCGCTGCACCGGAATACCGCAGAAGCTAGAATAGCGCTCCTCGCCGGTCTCCGGCATGTAGCGGAACCCTTTGGCGGCGGGTGCATCCGCCGTATTTACGACCATACGTGTTTTTGCGACGCGCCCGACCAGACCTTCACCCAACCGCATCCGGGTTTGGTGAACGGCCTCTTGCTCAAGACCTTGAGTGGCACAAAGTTCCAGCGTTTCCGCGTCGCGAAACAAGTAAATCGAACACACTTCAGCCTGCATCGAAGACGCAATCAGGCCAACGATTTCGTCCAGACGCGCCTGCCCTTCGACGCCACTCGCCATGACATCGCGCAGCCGCCCGAGAAGTTTTCGGCTTTCAGATTCAAATCCTTGAGGCATTTCCACTCCCACACGCGCGACACCAACACTACCTGTGGGAGAACGTTGCCGCAATGGTCATACCATGAAGGTTTGGAGACATTTTACAATGTGCTTTGGTGCCGCAGCATTTTGCGGCATCTATTCAAAAAAAGACACTTATTGCGTCAAACTTTGATGTCGTAGGTCACCCAAGCGGTCTGTTCCGCGATTTTGTCGTAAAGACCACGCGCACGGGCGTTGTCCTCGGCTGTGATCCAACGCACGACGCTGTGGCCATATTTCTGCGCTTCGCCTCTTACAGCATCAATCAATGCACCAGCCGCACCCGTTCCACGGGCCTCGGGGGATACAAACAGATCATCAAGGAACAGACCTGTTGCCGCAGCCAGAGGACGTGCAAAGACCCTGTAGTGGGTGATCCCGACCATCTCACCTTCGTTGAAAGCGCAAAACCCGTTCACTTCGTGAGCATGGGTCGTCAGCCATTCAAACACGCGGTCACGCATTTCGGCGGTCTGCTCTACGCCGTAGAACTCAGCGTAGGCCGCATAAAGCCCGTCCCATTCCGCGTGGTCCGCGACGTCAATGGGGCGAACAACTAGGCTCATGCTACTTTTTCCAACTCAAATGCGTCATGCAGCGACTGAACAGCCAGTTCCATGTATTTGCGGTCAATCAGAACGGATGTCTTGATCTCGGATGTGGTGATGACTTTGATGTTCACCCCCTCGTCGCGCAACGTGGCGAACATTTTTGCAGCAACACCCGCGTGCGAACGCATCCCGATCCCAACGATAGATACCTTGGCAACATCCGTGTCCGCGACCAAATCATGGAAGTTGATCTCATCATTGGCTTTCGCCTCTGCCATCGCTTTTTCGGCGCGGGCCACCTGATCGATCGGGCAGCTAAAGGTCATATCCGTGCGGCCCTCTTCAGAGATGTTTTGCACGATCATATCGACGTTCACGCCTGCCTCGGCCAATGGGCCAAAGATTGCGGCAGCGATGCCTGGGCGGTCCGCCACAGAGATCAATGTCATTTTTGCTTCGTCGCGGCTAAAAGCGACGCCTGCTACTACGTTGGATTCCATGATTTCTTCCTCCGCACAGACGAGCGTTCCGGCTTCGTCAGATTGTTCTTCAAATGATGATAGCACGCGCAGGCGCACTTTGTATCGCATAGCCAGTTCAACAGACCGCGTCTGCAAGACTTTGGCGCCCAATGACGCGAGCTCCAGCATCTCTTCAAACGCGATTTTGTCCAGCTTGCGGGCCTTATCCGTGACGCGTGGATCGGTTGTATAGACGCCGTCAACGTCAGTGTAGATGTCGCAACGCTCAGCGTCGAATGCAGCCGCAAAGGCCACAGCAGTTGTATCAGACCCACCGCGCCCAAGCGTTGTGATCCGACCTTCAGGGCTGATCCCTTGGAAACCGGCGACGACAGCAACTTTCATGCCCTCGCCGAATTTGGCGTTGATGTTATCTGTCGGGATCTCTTCGATCCGTGCGTTGGCGTGCGCACTTGTCGTTTGAACCGGCACTTGCCAGCCCTGCCAGCTGCGCGCGGGCACTTCCATTTCTTGCAACGTCAGCGCCATAAGGCCAGCCGTAACGTTTTCACCGGATGATACGATCGCATCGTATTCACGCGCATCATACAGCGGCGACGTGTCGTTCACGAAACCCACAAGTTTGTTGGTCTCACCGGACATCGCGGACACGATCACAATAACGTCGTACCCTTTAGCGACCTCAACGCCGACCTTCTTGGCCGCGCGCCGGATCTTGTCGACGGTCGCGACGCTTGTGCCGCCGAATTTCATAACCAGAACTGGCATAATTCACCCTTATTCCTTATCCGCGCCCTGTTACGACGCAGGACCGCCCAGTGCAAGGTCACCGCACCGCGAGAACAGCACCAGGATTAAGAATACCACGCGGATCAAGCGCATCCTTGATCGCCCGCATCATCGCAAGCTTTGCCGGATCGCCATAGGTTTCTAAATCCGTGACCTTCAGACGCCCGATGCCATGCTCGGCACTGACAGACCCGCCAAATTGATGAACGAGGTCATGGACCGCCGTTTTGATGTCTTCACGCTGGTTGGTAAACTCATCGCGGGCGCGCCCTTCGGGGGGGAAGACGTTATAGTGCAAATTGCCGTCCCCAAGATGCCCGAAACAGTTGATCCTGAACGCCCCGATCTGCGCCAAGCAGTCTGGTGCTTTCGCAATAAACTCGGGCACCTTGGAAATTGGTACAGAAATATCATGCGAGGAAATCGATCCGATACGGCGATTGCCTTCGGGGATCAATTCCCTGATGGCCCACATATCATCTGCCTGTTGGTGTGACTGTGCAATCACCCCATCAACGATAAGGTCGCCAGCGGCTTCAAACAGGGTCTCAAGCGCGGCTTGTGCGGATTGGCCCTGCCCCACACCGACCTTCGTCAAGACGCACCATTCCGGTGTCGTGGCAAAGGGCGCACGATACTCCAGCGCCACTTCATCCAAGAAATCATAACCTTGTCGGTGGATTAGCTCGAACGCTGTTATGCTTTCACCCAGTTGCTCTCCCGCGCGCGAAAGCAGCGCCACTGCCGCAGCTGGGTCTTTCACCACAAACATCGCAGTTGCCTCATCCGCAGGGCGTGGCATCATACGCAGACTCGCACCGGTAATCACGCCCAACGTCCCCTCGGACCCGATCATCAAATCCCGCAGATCATACCCCGTGTTGTCCTTGCGCAAACGGCTCATGCCGTTCCAAATCGTGCCATCAGCCCGCACAACCTCAAGCCCCAAACACTGCGCCCGTGCATTGCCGTAGCGGATAACATTCAATCCCCCCGCGTTCGTCGCCAGTAACCCGCCAATCCGCGCGGACCCTTCAGAGGCCAAAGACAGCGGAAAAAGCCGCCCAACATTAGCCGCCGCCTGTTGGGCATCAGCAAGAATAATACCCGCATCGACCTCCAAAACATTCTCATCAACGTAAACGCCTCGAACGGTGTTCAACCGTGCAAGCGACAGGATGATCGGCTCAAACGCTTCGGTGATCTGTCCGCCCACCAATCCGGTCCCACCGGAATAGGGCACCACAGGAACATGCGCCTCAAAGCACGCGGCCATCAACGTCGAAACCTCAGCAACACTGGCCGGCGATACAACAACCCCGCGCCCGGACCACCGCCGGCGCGGTTCTTGTAGAAACCCGGTCGGATCCGCTTGAAACGCAGCTTCTGGCAAAAGCTTCCGCAACCGCGCAACAAACCCGTCATCTGCTGTGTTCAATGTCATCTAAGTCCCTACGGTTTGCCTTTGTTTCTCAAATACCTCGGGGTGAGGCCGTCAGGCCGAGGGGCAGCGCCCCTAACGCGCCCCGAAGGGGCGCCCCCCGCCCGCTGCAAGCGTACTAAAACGCCCGCTGCAAGCCTATCACCCGACGTCGGTCTTCCCACGACGGTCATGGCGCAGGTTGGCGTATAGGACGTGGTTGCGCCAGCGACCATCGATTTGCAAATAACTCTGCGCTACGCCCTCGTATTTGTAACCGCACTTTTCCAACAAAGCACGGGACGGCGTGTTCTGGGGCAAGCACCCGGCTTCAATCCGGCTAAGATCGAGCCTCGTGAACGCATAATGCACCACAGCCCCAATGGCCTCGCGCATATAACCTTGCCGCGCAAAAGGCTCGCCGATCCAATAGCCTGTCGTGCCCGCTTGGGCGGGGCCACGACGAATATGATCCAGCGTGATCGCCCCGAGTAAGGCTTCATCACTGCGGCGGACCAAAAACAACGGCAAAGCCGTTCCGTTGGAGACGGACCGCTGCGCCCAATACACTCGATTGGTAAAACTCTTGCGGGATAGATGATCGCTGGCCCATGTGGGCTCCCACGGTGTTAGAAAGTCCCGCGACTCTTGTCGCAAAGCTGTCCACGCTCGAAAATCCGAATGGATTGGCGGACGAAGCGTAAGTCGGTCTGTCTCAATCCGTACTTTTCGCTTTGTGCGCAACATTAGGCCACCAACCTGGCCTTAAGCGCCTCAAGCGTCGGCGCTTCATCGATTGGACCATAAAGCGCCATCGCCGCCGCAGAACGTGTCACCAAATCAGAACCAAACGCCCGAACATCCCCCGTTGTCACGGAATCGATGCGTTCGATTGTGTCCTCAATTGTCGGCACCTTGCCCCAGATCGCCACCATGCGGGCCAAACGTTCGGCGCGGTTGGACGGGCTTTCCAACCCCATTAACAAACCAGCCTTCATTTGGGATCGCGCACGCGCAACCTCTTGGGCGCTCATGTCATCGGCGGCGCGTTTCAGCTCGTCGATCGTCAGGGTCGCAAGGTCGCCCAATTGATCCGCCGAAGTGCCCGCATAGACGGTCATCAGGCCCGTATCAGCATAGGCTCCTGCTTGCGCAAATATCGTATAACAAAGCCCGCGGTTCTCGCGCAGTTCTTGGAACAGCCGCGAAGACATGCCCCCGCCCATGGCAATGGCGTGCACCTGCGCGGCGTAAATTCCGGGGTCGCGGTAATCCGGACCTTCAAACGCCAGCGCGAAATGTGCTTGCTCAAGCCCCTTAACGACACGCCGCTCACCACCTGCAAAGGCCGCAGCTTCAGCCTTATGCGGCTGGGATCGTGGCGGCAGATGGCCGAATAGTTTTTCCGCCAACGCCAAAAGCTCATCCGGGTCAACGGCACCGGCTGCCGACAGGATCATTTGATCTGGACCGTAGTGTTCGCCGATAAAGTCCGACAGGTCCGCGCGTGAAAAACTGCTCACCCGTTCGCTTGGTCCTAAGATCGTGCGGCCCAACGCTTGGTTCGGGTAGGCTTCTTCCTGAAGCCAATCGAAAATCACATCGTCAGGGGTATCATGGGCCTGACCGATTTCCTGCAAGATCACGCCGCGTTCGACTTCGATCTCGTTTTGATCGAACACAGGGTTCAGCAGAATGTCTGCCAGAACGTCCAGCGCCAACGGCACATCGTTTTCCAGAACACGGGCGTAATAGGCTGTCATCTCGCGAGAGGTGTAGGCATTGATGTAGCCGCCCACGTCTTCGATCGCCTCGGCAATCTGCAACGCAGTGCGTCTCTCGGTCCCTTTGAACGCCATATGTTCAAGGAAATGTGCGATGCCATTTTGATCGGCACGTTCGTCGCGACCACCTGCGGTCACCCAAATGCCAATCGAGGCGGATTTCAGCCCTGCCATCTGTTCGGTGACGATGCGAAACCCATTTGAGAGCGTATGTTGTTGGACGGTCACGTGTTCAGCCGCTCCTTGATGAGAGATTGCAACGCCGCGAGGTCGTTTGGCACCTGCGTCATACGTTCAGGCTTATCAAAAAGGTCCGCCATATGTGGTGGCAGTGGCGGGTGCTGACCCGTAGCTTTTTCTACAGCCGCTGGGAACTTGGCGGGGTGCGCTGTCGCCAGTGTAATCATCGGAGTCGCGCCTTGGTGTTCGTCTGCAACTTTGACGGCCACGGCGGAATGCGGGCACAGCAATTCGCCAGAACGTGTCAGCTCGGATTTGATTGCGGCGTAAGTTTCATCCTCGGATGCTCGGCCTGAATCAAAGGTATCTCGCAACATTTCAATCGCACCTTGGCTGATCGTAAATGCACCATTGTTCTTGAGCTCTTCCATCTGCTCGGCAACAACCGCCCCGTCGCGCCCGTAGGCATCAAACAACGCGCGTTCAAAATTGGACGACACTTGGATATCCATGGATGGACTTATCGACGGTGTAACGCCTTCTTTGATCTGCGCGCCCGTTTCAAGTGTGCGGTGCAAGATGTCGTTCTGGTTTGTCGCAATAATCAGTTGTTCAATCGGCAAGCCCATTTTCTTTGCGATATAACCCGCAAAAATGTCCCCGAAATTACCCGTCGGAACGGTAAAGCTAACTTTACGGTGCGGAGCACCAAGAGCGACGGCAGAAGAGAAGAAGTAGACAACTTGGGCCAACACGCGACCCCAGTTGATTGAATTTACGCCAGCGAGGTTCACGCCGTCGCGGAATTCGAAATCGTTGAACATGTCCTTTAGCGCGGCTTGGCAGTCATCGAAATCACCATCGAGCGCCAGCGCATGGACATTGGATTCGGATGGCGTCGTCATCTGACGGCGTTGAACATCCGACACGCGACCGTCGGGGAACAGGATAAAAACATCCACATTGCTCAGGCCACGAAAGGCTTCGATTGCGGCGGACCCAGTATCACCGGACGTCGCACCAACAATCGTGATCCGTTTGCCAGACCGCGTAAGCGAGGCTTGGAACATCTGGCCAATCAACTGCATTGCGAAGTCTTTGAACGCCAGCGTTGGGCCGTGGAACAGTTCCAACAGGAAGTGATTGTTGTCGAGCTGCTTAAGCGGCGCGCGGGCAGCGTGGTTGAAATCCGCGTAGGCGGCCTCAATCAATCCGCGAAACTCATCATCGGTAAAGGTATCGCCAATGAACGGGCGCATCACGGTGAACGCGATTTCCTCATAGGACTGGCCCGCCATGGCTGCGATGTCATCATGGCTCAGCGTGGGGACTACATCTGGCACATAAAGCCCGCCATCGCGCGCAAGGCCCGTCATCATCGCCTCTTCGAATGTCAGGTCAGGCGCAGCGCCACGGGTTGAGACATATTTCATCTTACTTGTCCTTCCGGCGCATCGTCCGCACCATGTAGAAAATCGTCATTGCGGCCCAAACCACCGCCAACAGGAACCACGTGATCGCGTATTCCAGATGGTCGTTCTTTATGTTGCGAGTATCAACCTGCAACGGCGTCAGGCGTTCGTCATACGCGCTTGCGGCGTAGAGTTGAATAAGGATCGGTTCGGTTTTTAGCACCTCGGCCATCGCGGGAACATTGCGGGCATACCATTCGTCGCCAGACGGCGGCTGGTCCGAGATATCATCAGGCCAAATCAGGTTGCCCTGCACCGTCACTTGCTCGGTCATCGGGGTCCCTTGATCGGCATAGAGCGGCAAGAGCCCCTGATCGATCATGATCCGTCGCCCGCTTGTCGTTACGAAAGCCGAGATGATGTGATGGCCTGTTCCCGCCGCTGTACCACTGTCGAGGAACCGGATCTCTTCGCCCGTGGCCGCGCCCTCAACGATCACTGAAAGGTAATTATCAACCTCGGGTAAGACCCGTTCCTGCAAAGGCACAGGGGCTGCCGCAAGGCGGCCGTTGATGTCTTCAATGACGCCCTGTTTCCAGTCCAGCCGGTTGACCTGCCAGATTCCAAGCCACAACAGGACGACGAGTCCGCCAAGACCTATCACAAGGGGAAAGAGAAATTTCCGCATGGGGAGGAGCCTCAAATAAGAAGACGCGCAAGGGTGCATCCTTGCGCGTCTTGTCGTGTCACATGACTGGCGTCAAGATACCTTACTGGCCCCAGACGTAGACAGCTGCAAACAGGAACAGCCAAACCACATCAACAAAGTGCCAGTACCAAGCTGCCGCTTCGAACCCGATGTGACGCTCAGGGGTAAAGTGCCCCTTGCGCACACGCAGGTAGCAGATGAACAGGAAGATCGTACCGATCACCACGTGGAACCCGTGGAAGCCGGTCGCCATAAAGAAGTTCGCGCCGTAGATGTTGCCAGCAAGACCAAAGGCCGCGTGGCTATATTCATAGGCTTGGAAGATCGTAAAGATCACACCCAGAACAACAGCAAGGATAAGGCCGTACTTAACGTCTTCGCGGTTGTCTTCATGGACCAGCGCGTGGTGCGCCCAAGTCGCTGCCGCACCGGAGCAAAGCAGGATCAACGTGTTGATCAGTGGCAGGTGCCAAGGATCAAATGTTTCAATACCGACTGGTGGGAATTGACCGTCAATCGCAGGGGATTGTGGGCCCATAGGGTACATGGCGTGCTTGAAGAACGACCAGAACCAAGCGGCGAAGAACATGATTTCGGACATGATAAACATGATGAAACCATAACGCAGGCCGATTTGAACAACTGGAGTGTGATCGCCTTGGTGGCTTTCAACGATAACTTCAGCCCACCAAGCGTACATGCAGTACAGAACGCCAATAAAGCCCATCAAGAACAGGTAAGGGTTGCTGGAGGAATCCATCCAAAGAACCGCACCAAACAGCATTACAAAGACGGCAACGCCGGTCAGCAATGGCCAGATTGAGGGGTTCAGAATGTGATAGTCGTGGTTCTTTTCGTGGGCCATGGCTGTCTTTCCCTTGTGGGTTTGGTCTTCAATTCAAGTCGGTTGGCTGGACAATGTCCAGCGCGGCGTTCTGGGTTTCTTCGGGCAGGTCATTGCGATGGAATGTATAGCCCAAAG
This sequence comes from Octadecabacter sp. B2R22, assembly GCF_018861045.1. Lineage (GTDB taxonomy): Bacteria > Pseudomonadota > Alphaproteobacteria > Rhodobacterales > Rhodobacteraceae > Octadecabacter. The sequence continues at coordinate 428,413 of NZ_JAHKQJ010000002.1, read as the reverse complement.
TAATGGTATGGATATAGCGACCTTCATAATCATCGACGATCGCTGGGTCGACGAAGAAGGAAACGGGCATTGAAACGGTTTCGCCCGCTTGCAGCACTTGCTGTTCAAAGCAGAAACAGTCGATCTTTTCAAAGAATGCGCCCGCCTCGTAGGGGGCAACATTATAAGATGCAGCACCGGCAATTGGTTCATTCGTCGGGTTCGTTGCTTCGTAATAGGCAAGGACAGTTTCACCGATGCGGACTTCCATTTCCCGCTGCACTGGTTTGAATGTCCAAGGCATGTCACGTGCCGTGGAGCTTTCGAAGCGGACGGTGATCGTTTGGTCCAGAATCGTTTCAGATCCGGACTGCGCAACGCTTGTGACGCCTCCAAATCCAGTAACGCGGCAGAACCAATCGTAAAATGGCACAGACGCCCATGCTAATCCGCCCATCAAAACAACCACGGACACCGCCTGCGCTGCTGTGCGCGACGTCCCGTTAGGGATTCGGCTGAACGGGTTCAAATTCATTCGGACGCCTCACTTTGAACTGCTGCGTCATCGGCGCGCTGCTGTGCGGCTTCCATCGCGCCCGGCTCCAGTTGCGGGCGGGCAACGTGATCAAAACGTTCCATCTGGGTAATGTCGGACAAGCCCAAAACCTTGACCACTGTCAGACCAAAAACAATCCCGACCATGCCGAACAGCAACAAGAAGACACCTGTATTGCGGCCTTTGCGACGTGTGTGAATTTCATGTTCGACCTTAATCGCCATTGTTCACCACCCCGCCCAAGCGGTCAGCCCGTAAGCGCGCAGAACCGCTTCGATAAGCAGCGCGCCGAAATGGCCGAACAGATAGTAGATGGAGACGACAAATGTGCGACGCTCCACAGCGTGGCTGTCGGCATCACTGTTTGCGTCGGTGCGTTTCCAGATCGCAAAGCACCCCTTCAGGAACCAAACGTTCAGCACAACAGCAACGAGCAAGTAAAACGGCCCGCCGATAGACGTGAACCCAAGACCCAGCGCTACAGCCACCAGCGGCAGGCAGTAAGCAAGGATATGGTTGCGCGTTACGGTGCGACCGTGCGTTTCGGTCAACATTGGCACACCAGCGTCGCCGTAGTCAGATTTCACGAACAGGGCCAGCGCCCAGAAATGCGGGGGTGTCCACATAAAGATCAACGCGAACATCAGGATGCTTTCGATAGAAATGCTCCCCGTTGCGACGGCCCAGCCAATCATCGGAGGAAAGGCACCTGCGGCGCCACCAATCACAATGTTCTGTGGGGTCGAGCGTTTCAGCCACATGGAATAGACAACGGCATAAAAGAAAATGGTAAAGGCCAGCAGGCCAGCTGCCAGAATGTTCGTCGCCAAGAACAACAGAACGACAGCAAAAACGGACAGCGTTAGGCCAATGGCCAAGGCTTCGCCCGGCTGTACCGCACCCGATGGGATTGGACGGTTGACGGTCCGCTTCATGATAGCGTCGATGTCAGCATCCCACCACATATTCAAAGCACCCGAGGCCCCGGCCCCAACTGCGATGCATAAGACCGCAACAAAGCCGACAAACGGGTTCACGCCGACAGGGGCAACCAGCAAACCAACGAGGGCTGTAAACACGACCAGCTGCATAACGCGCGGTTTCATCAAGGCGAAGTAATCGCCCATCTGCGCTTCTTGCATCTGTGTTTGATTGGTCACGTCGGTCATGTGCTTCCTTTGGGTAGGTGGGCGTCACCCACCTAACAGTGGCGAAAGAGAGTGAGGGGGTGGGTTCGCCCCACCCCGCTCAAATTTAGGCAGGGAATTCTTCGCGCGCAGTGGCGAGCCATTCCTCATAGACGTCAGGGTGTACGACTTTGACGGTGATCGGCATGTAAGCGTGGTCCTTACCACACAGCTCGGAACACTGACCAAAGTAAATGCCTTCACGTTCAGCGTTGAACCAAAGCTGAGCAAAGCGGCCAGGAACCGCATCCTGCTTCACGCCGAATGCTGGGATCGTCCAAGAGTGGATCACGTCCGCACCTGTTACAGTCATCACAACAGTCGCACCCATTGGCACAACAACGGCAGTGTCTGTCGCAAGGCGGAATTCGTCTTCGGAATAACCCGCTTCTTCAAGCTGTGCGACGATATCATCGCTCAAGTTACCTTCGTTGTAGCCGATCATGTAGCTTTCGAAGAAGATGTCTTCGTCTGTGTACTCATAAGACCAGAACCACTGGTAACCTGTCACCGTGATGTTGATGTCACCCTCAGGGATTTCCTGCTGCTTGAACAGGATCGGCAGGGAGAACGCGCCGATGAAAACAAGAATCACAATCGGAACAATCGTCCAAGCCACTTCGAGTGGAGAGTTGTGCGTGAATGTTGCGGCATCAGGGTTCCGTTTGGCGTTGTAGCGCAGAATAATCCACGCCAGCAGGCCAACAACGAACAAAGTAATGATTGTGCAAATGACGAGCAAGAACCCGTCTAACCACTGCAAGTCGCGGGCAAGTTCAGTCGCTGCAGGCTGAAAGCCCATGGCGCCAGGCGTCGGAGCGCCCACAATTTCGAGGTCTTCGATTGCAGTTTGCGCTGTTGCGGCGTTTGCACCGAATGCTGCCCCGGCGGCTAAGCCCAGTCGTTTCACAAATGTCATCATCTGCTTTTTGATCCTTGTGATAATGGCGCGGCCCCGCGCAGTCTTTCATTCCCAAGAGGTTCCAGACGGAATCCCATTGTATTCAAACGCGGTCATCCCATATCCTGTGAGCCAACTCAAGAGATTGCCCCCCTTGTTGCTGTGTCAAAGGGTCGCTTTTTGATCTAAATCAAAGAAACAGACAGGAAAAATCTATGTCGCACGACCCCTTTCGCCCGTTTGAAACAAATTTGGATCGGGATTCGGCCTTGGCGATGGTGCGCGATGCGACCGCTGGTGCTGATGACGGTGAATTGTTCCTCGAGCGTCGTCGCTCTGAGGTTCTTTCGTTCGATGACGGACGCATTCGCACGGCCAGTTATGACGCTTCCGAAGGGTTCGGGTTGCGTGCGGTTCGTGGCGAAGTGGCCGGCTATGCCCATTCGACCACAATCGATGAACACGCCCTGCGCCGCGCCGTGGCAACAACCCGTCTCGCCGTGGGCGATGGCGGTGGGTCTTTGGCTGATGGCCCTGCCCGCACAAATACGGTTCTTTACACCGACGCGGATCCGATGGCCGAAGCAACCTTCCCCGCAAAAATTGACCTGCTGAAAGAAATTGATGCCTTCTGTCGTGATCTGGATCCACGGGTCGTGCAGGTCAGCGCCACGCTGGCTGCCTCCCACCAAGAGGTCGTGATTTTGCGCCCTGACGGCATGTTGGTGACCGACACCCGCCCAATGAGCCGTCTCAACATCTCGGTGATCGTCGAAGAGAACGGGCGCCGCGAATCTGGCGGCATGGGCGGTGGCGGCCGTGCGGGTCTTATCGGGCTTACATCCCCATCACATTGGCAACCCGTCGCCAAAGAAGCGTTGCGAATCGCCCTCGTAAATCTAGAGGCCGAGGCAGCGCCCGCTGGCGTTATGGATGTCTTGCTTGGACCAGGTTGGCCCGGAATCTTGCTGCATGAGGCCGTTGGCCATGGGCTTGAGGGTGATTTCAACCGCAAGGGCACATCCGCCTTTGCAGGACTCATGGGCCAACAGGTGGCCGCGAAAGGTGTAACCGTACTGGATGACGGCACCATTCCGGATCGGCGGGGCTCCATCACTGTAGATGACGAAGGCACGCCCAGCGCCAAGAACGTATTGATCGAAGACGGTGTGCTGGTTGGCTACATGCAAGACCGCCAAAATGCACGCCTGATGGGAGTGGCCCCGACAGGGAACGGACGCCGTGAAAGTTTTGCCCATATTCCGATGCCACGCATGACCAACACTTATATGCTGGGCGGCGACGCGGACCCCAAGGACATGCTCGCGGGATTGAAGGACGGCATCTACGCCGTTGGGTTCGGCGGCGGTCAGGTGGATATTACCAACGGTAAGTTTGTGTTCTCCTGCACCGAAGCGTACCGCGTTAAGAACGGCAAAGTCGGCGCACCTGTCAAAGGCGCAACATTGATCGGTGACGGCGCGACGGCGATGAAGCAGATTCGCGGTATCGGCAATGATATGGCGCTGGATCCTGGCATCGGCAACTGCGGCAAGGCGGGCCAATGGGTGCCTGTTGGTGTCGGCCAACCAAGTCTGATGATCGGTGGATTAACCGTTGGCGGGGCCGCCGCGTGACAACATCACGGTTCCCGTTCTGGCGCACCGCCCCTGCGGGTGTCGCAAAAGCCGGGTACTGGCCTGTCTTAACGGGAACACTCGCGATACTCTTCGGCGCCCCCGCGATTGGGGCCCTTGTAGAAGGTATGCTGATGCTCGCGTCTTACCTTGGTGCCACCCCTCCCGAGATGATCGGTTCAATGGCGTTCCTTCTCGTGGTCTCTCCGCTTTTTTCATGGATTGTTCTATTAGGAGCGGTCCCGGCCAGCGCTTGGGCTGCCACAAAAGGCCATGCTGGATGGGGCGTTGCCGTCTTGGGCGGTGCACTGGGCGGCCTTTTGACGACAATTTTGCTGAACGGTGGACGGTTCATCCTGCATCCCGAAGTGATCGGCTTTATGGGCATCGGTGTTATTCTAGCCTTGCTGTACTGGGGTTCGATACGGTTTATCCACCCGACAGCAATCGGCATTCCCCGCTCCAATAGCGACACTTCGGCTTAATTGCGCTGATCCAAGCGAGGGCCGTCTTCTGGGCCTGATCGGCAAAGCATCAAAAAGATCAGACAGCTAGGGGATTTGATAACCTTCCGTTAACTTTGCAGTCCTACACCTGAGTCTGCAACAGGCGGAGATCAGGATGACCGAAGACGAAACCTCTTCCACTCACCCCCCACTCCCACCCACCACGGAAGACGATCGGCTTGACCGTCTCCGCCTCTTGCGCTCTCGTAGAGTTGGGCCAGCGACCTACCGTCGCTTATTACGGGAACATGGCAGTGCCGGTGCCGCCTTGGCCGCACTCCCCGAGATCGCGAATAGCGCCGGAGTGTCCGACTATCGCCCCTGCCCCGAAGGCGTTGCAATCGCCGAGCTGAAAGCAGGGCGCGCCGCCAAAGCACGTTTGGTGTTTGAAGGCGACGCCGACTTCCCGACGGCCCTATCTGAAATTGATGATGCCCCTGTGATGCTTTGGATGATGGGGCAGACCGCGGTGATGTCTCGACCGATGATCGCATTGGTAGGTGCGCGAAACGCATCATCACTTGGCACGCGAATGGCCCGCAAACTTGCCGCCGAACTTGGTGAAGCGGGATTTACAGTTGTCTCCGGTCTCGCACGCGGGATCGATGCGGTCGCCCATGACGCGGCCCTTTCCAGCGGGACCGTTGCCGTCGTCGCAGGTGGGGTTGATGTGATCTACCCCGCCGAAAACGCGGCCCTAGCCCATAGAATCGCGAAAGACGGGCTGCGCATTTCAGATCAACCTATTGGCCAGCACCCAATGGCCCGCCATTTTGTCGCCCGCAACAGAATCATCTCGGGGGTGAGCATGGCAACGCTTGTCGTCGAGGCCGCGGCCAAGTCCGGCAGCCTGATCACCGCCCGCACTGCACTTGATCAAGGGCGCGATGTTTTGGCGGTGCCAGGGCATCCGTTTGATGCCCGTGCGTCTGGCTGCAACATGCTGATCCGCGACGGTGCGACCCTTGTGCGCGGTGCGTCTGATGTTCTTGAATTTATGGGTGACCCAAAAGAAGCGGCGCCAGAGTTGCCCCTGCAGCACGCCCAACAAAACGGGCCGCAGACTGAACCCTCAACACGTAACCTGCGTGAAACGGCACTTCTTCACCAAGATATCCTATCTCGTCTCGGTCCAAACCCGATGGCCGAAGATCAATTGCTGCGCATGCTGAATGCCGCGCCAACAGCGGTGGCCCCCATATTGATGGATTTGGAACTGGATGGGAAAGTCGTGCGACAGGCTGGCGGACTGTTAGCACGGGCCAACTAATCTACGTTAGTCGCCGCAACCACCGTCACCGAAATCGCCGTCTGTATTGTAACCATCACGGCCCCATTTCTTGCGCAGCTGGTTAACCCAATGAGACGCAGGGAGGCGATCGAACGCACGTTCAAGCCAAAGAAATCCAGCAATAGCCGCAAACACGCATATCCCTATGACCACTTCGTTCATTTGCTCTTACCTCATTGCTAAAAAACTCTAGTTTCCGATGTTTTAGACAGAAAACGAGGCAACAAAATGGCCCTTAGCAGCGGGGAATTGTCGCAACGTCAATTCATTCTCAAGATGTTGCATTGACAATCCCCCAACCCCACCCACATTTTGCGCGACGTTCGGATTTGTATCTTTTGAAAGGATTCCCATGCCTGTTGTTGTCGTCGAGTCTCCGGCTAAAGCTAAGACAATCAACAAGTATTTGGGGTCTGATTATACAGTCCTAGCATCCTATGGGCACGTTCGCGACTTGCCCCCCAAGGATGGATCCGTTGATCCGGACAACGATTTTGACATGCTTTGGGAAGTCGCCAGCGACAGTAAAAAGCACATAAAGGCCATCGCCGACGCCCTAAAAGACGACAACGAACTGATCCTCGCGACCGACCCCGACCGCGAAGGGGAAGCGATTTCTTGGCACCTCGAAGAGGCGCTGCGCAAACGCAAAGTCATCAAGAAAGACACGCCCGTCAGCCGCGTGGTGTTCAATGCGATCACCAAATCCGCCGTAACCGAAGCGATGAAAAACCCGCGTATCGTTGATCAGCCGTTGGTGGATGCCTATCTCGCGCGCCGCGCACTTGATTACCTCGTTGGGTTCAAACTTAGCCCTGTGTTGTGGCGCCGCCTGCCCGGTGCGAAATCCGCTGGCCGTGTGCAATCGGTCACCTTGCGGATCATCGTAGAGCGCGAGATGGAAATCGAGGCGTTCAACAACCGCGAATATTGGTCTGTAAAAGCCCAACTTCAAACACCGCGTAATCAGAACGTCGAAACCCGCCTGACGGTTCTTGCGGGTAAGAAGCTTGAAAAGTTCGACCTCGAGAACGAAACGCAGGCCGAATTGGCCCAACAAGCAGTTATGTCCCGCGACCTCAGCGTAAAGCGGGTCGAGGCAAAGCCCGCCAATCGCAACCCGTCCGCTCCGTTCATGACGTCCACGCTGCAGCAGGAAGCCAGCCGTAAGTTCGGTTTTGGCGCACGGATGACAATGAACGCCGCGCAACGTTTGTACGAAGCAGGTCTGATCACATATATGCGGACCGACGGCATCGACATGGCACCAGAAGCTGTGACCGCAGCGCGTGACGCCATCGCCACCAAGTTCGGTAAGGAATACGTCCCCGCCGAGCCGCGCATCTACAAAAACAAAGCCAAGAACGCCCAAGAGGCGCACGAATGTGTGCGCCCGACTGACCTGATGCTGGATGCCGAAAGCGCCAAGATCGCCGATCCGGATCAGCGCAAGCTTTACGACCTCATCTACAAACGTACCGTATCCAGCCAAATGGCAGCGGCCCGCATGGAACGCACAACCGTCGATATCGGCAGCGATGATGGTCAGGTCGAATTGCGCGCCACTGGTCAAGTGATGCTTTTTGACGGGTTCTTGCGTGTCTATGAAGAAGGCCGCGATGACGTCGACACAGATGTTGTTGATGACGATGATAAACGGCTGCCACAAATGGCCGAGGGCGAAGCGCTGAGCAAGAACTCAGTCACGCCGGAACAACATTTCACACAGCCACCGCCCCGTTACACCGAGGCGACTTTGGTCAAACGGATGGAAGAGCTCGGTATTGGCCGCCCGTCCACCTACGCGTCGATCGTAACTACGATTCAGGACCGCGAGTATGTCCGCAAAGATAAGAACCGTCTAATTCCCGAAGACAAAGGGCGTTTGGTCACAGCATTCTTGACCAATTACTTCCGCAAATACGTGGGCTACGACTATACAGCGTCGCTTGAAGAAGATCTCGATCACGTCTCCGCTGGGGACGCCGATTATAAAAAGGTGCTCGCTGATTTCTGGGGCGACTTCAAAACCACTATTGATGAAGCGATGGACAACTCCATCACTGAAGTACTTGATAAAATTAACGAAGTTCTAGCGCCGCATATCTTCCCGCCAAACGAAGAAGGCACGGATCCGCGCCTTTGCCCGAACTGTGGGACTGGACGTCTGTCTATGCGCACGGCCCGTTCTGGCGGTGCGTTTATCGGCTGCTCCAACTACCCTGAATGCAAATACACCCGCGCGTTCGGCCCTCCCGGTGCTGAAGACACGTCCGGCATTCCGCCAGAAGGCAAAATGCTTGGCGAAGATGACGGCGACAAAATCTGGATTCACAAAGGTCGTTTCGGACCTTACGCCCAGCGCGGCGAAGTCACAGAAGAAAACAAGAAACCGAACCGCCAATCCATTCCCAAAGAATGGCCGCCAGAAGAGGTTACTTTGGAGACAGCGGTCAAGCTGCTGTCCCTTCCCCGCTTCATCGGCAAACACCCCGAAGATGGCGTCAACGTTTTCGCCAACATCGGGCGATATGGCCCCTATCTGAAACACGCGGAATCCACGTCCGATCGTGGGGGCACCAATGCGAACCTCGAAACGCTTGAAGATGTGTTCACTGTCGGCATGAACCACGCGGTTGAACTGTTGGCCGCCAAGGTCGCCAGCCGTGGCCAACGCGGCAAAGCCGCTGTGCCTGTGCGCGAACTGGGCGAACACCCTGACGTCGGCGGTCCGGTCAATGTATTTGATGGCAAATACGGCCCCTATGTTAAGTGGGACAAAATCAACGCGACGATCCCCGATACGATCGAAGTGGCTGATTTGACATTGTCGCAAGCAGTCACGCTTATCGAAGAAAGGGCCGCTAAGGCGGGCAAGAAAGTCGCGCGCAAGGCTCCGGCAAAGAAAAAGGCGCCAGCCAAGAAAGCTGTAGCCAAAAAGCCGGCCGCTAAGAAACCCGCAACGAAAAAGAAACCTGCGGCCAAGAAAAAGCCCGCGGCTAGTAAAACGGCTGATACCAGTGACGATGTAATCGAATAACGCTGCGGTGCGGCACTCATTGACACCCCCGTTTAGCCCCTTATCAATAGGGCAACTTTAACGGGGGTTTCATGAAGAAAATCTATCCAAACGCCGCCGCAGCCCTTGATGGGTTGCTACATGACGGCATGTTCATCGCGGCTGGGGGCTTTGGCCTCTGCGGCATTCCCGAATTGCTGCTGGACGCGATCAAAGACGCTGGCACCAAGGATCTGACATTCGCGTCCAACAACGCGGGCGTTGATGACTTCGGGATCGGCATTTTGCTGCAGACCCGACAGGTCAAAAAGATGATCAGCTCATACGTTGGCGAAAACGCAGAATTCATGCGTCAGTATTTGTCCGGAGAGCTGGAATTGGAATTCAACCCACAAGGCACTTTGGCTGAACGTATGCGCTCTGGCGGTTGTGGCATCCCTGGTTTTTATACAAAAACCGGTGTTGGCACTGTGATCGCGGATGGCAAAGAACACAAAGATTTCCCGACCGGCCCTGATGGCGCCATGGAAACTTACATCATGGAGAACGGTATCTTTGCCGACCTCGCCATTGTGAAGGCATGGAAAGCGGACGAAACTGGCAACCTTGTGTTCCGTAAAACGGCCCGCAACTTTAACCCACCGGCGGCCATGTGTGGCAAGACCTGCGTCGTTGAGGTTGAAGAAATCGTTCCGACGGGTTCACTTGACCCCGACAGCATCCACCTGCCCGGCATCTACGTGCACCGGATTATTCAGGGCGATCACGAAAAGCGCATCGAACAGCGCACCGTTCGGGAGAAAACATAATGTGGGATCGTAACCAAATGGCGGCACGTGCCGCGCAAGAACTCGAAGACGGCTGGTATGTAAACCTAGGCATCGGCATCCCGACGCTGGTGGCGAATTACGTGGGCGACAAAGACATTACGCTTCAGTCCGAAAACGGCATGCTTGGCATGGGCCCCTTCCCGTTTGAGGGCGAGGAAGACCCTGACCTCATCAATGCGGGCAAACAGACCATTACCGAAATGGATCGTACCGCCTATTTCGACTCAGCACAGTCCTTCGGCATGATCCGTGGTGGCAAAATCGCAGCCGCGATCCTTGGCGCGATGGAAGTCGATGAAAAAGGCGACCTCGCCAACTGGATGATTCCAGGCAAGCTCGTGAAGGGCATGGGCGGCGCGATGGATCTGGTGGCTGGTGTTGGCCGCGTGATCGTCGTGATGGATCACACCAACAAACATGGCGACAGCAAGCTGCTGAAAGAATGCACTTTGCCGCTGACGGGTAAGGGCGTTGTTGATCGGATCATCACCAACCTTGGCGTTTTGGATGTCGTTGAAGGTGGGTTGAAGATCGTTGAATGCGCCGATGGCGTCAGCGAAGACGATCTGCGCGCCGCAACAGAGGCAACAATCGTCTAAGGCGCCTCGCTCACCCCCGATTGAGACTTAATAATTCACGCCGGACGCATCGTTGATGTGCCCGGCGTTTTCCTTTGATCGCTTCTGCGAAACGCGCAGGAACCGTAAAACCACGCAAAACCGTTTCCGTTTCGTGCACAAAGTCATAGTCTCGCCCTATTCTGTCGCTAATCGCGAAAGGATGAGCATGAGCAGTTCAAACACATCTCAGGTGACATCTGCGCCCGCCCGTAAGGGTCCGGGGCGCCGCTGGCGTGACATCGCACTATTGGCCGCCCTGTTTGCCTTTGTGATTGCTGGCTTGGCTGGGCTCGCCGCTGCAACGGGTTGGGAAGAGACCAAGCACCAGTTGATGCAATTGACCCTTGGCCAAATCTCGATTCTCCTCGCGCTCAGCCTTGTGAACTATCTATTTCGTGGCGCGAGATGGCATTTATTTTCCAATCGCCTTGGCCTCCCGACGACGCTGATACAGGACTTACGTCACTTCCTTGGGGGATTTGCGATGTCCGTGACTCCTGGTCGGGTCGGCGAACTCATCCGAATGCGTTGGCTGCGCCGTGAAACCGGTTGGGCCGTTGAGCGCACAGCCCCACTGGTGTTGATGGATCGCGCCTCCGACCTTGCCGCGATGGGTTTGATCCTTGCAGGCTGCATCGCCCTGTCGGCAGGCGGCATCGCGATGGCCTTGCCTGTGGCAGCCCTCGCCTTGATCGCCGCCTTTGTTGCAACCCGCCCAAAATTGCTGGCGGGTTGTGTCACCTATCTTTACCGCACCATTGGGCGGTTCCCCCGTCTATTGGCCCGCGTTCGTATGGCCGCAAGGTCCCTTAACGTGTTCTCCAGCGGCCCGATTATGGCCACAGCCCTTACGCTTGGGTTGATCGGTTGGATCGCGGAAGGTTACGCGTTTCACATCCTACTGATGTGGATGGGGGCTGATATTGGCCTCGCCAAAGCCATCGCCATTTTCACGTTTTCGACCCTCGCTGGGGGCCTAACGGGTGCACCGGGCGGCGTCGGCGGGGCTGAGGCGGCTATGGTCGCCCTGTTGTCCCTCGAAGGCGTGCCACTGGAAACTTCCATCCCCGCAACGGCGGTCATTCGCCTGACAACACTGTGGTTCGCCATCCTGATTGGGCTGGCGGTCTTTCCAATCGCCGAGCGTCTGTCTGCAAAGGCCGAAACCGAATGACCGATCAAAAGACAACTGAATACGCCGGCTGGGGCCGCGCCTTGCGCGCGAATGGTCGCCTTGTGCGGCCAAACACTCAATCAGAAATAGACATCAACGCCCCCGCAATCGGCAATCGCCGCAGCTATGGCGACGCCGCCTTGAATACCGGCGGTACAGTACAAGAGTTAACGCAGCTTGATCGGATCATCGCATTTGATCGCAGCGCAGGCCTTTTGACTGTCGAAGCTGGAATAACATTGGGCGAACTTACCCGCGTGCTTGCGCCCCAAGGGTGGCTGCCCACTGTGCTTCCGGGGACCGGGTTTGCCACTGTTGGCGGTGCGATTTCCATGGATGTTCACGGCAAGAACCACCACCATGTTGGCAGCTTTTGCCAGCATGTGACCTCGATCACGTTGATCCAAGGCGAAAAGACCAGAACGATCACGCCGAAATCCGGCGGCATTTGGAAAGCCACCTGTGGCGGTCTTGGCCAAACAGGCATTATCGTTCAGGCAACGTTGCAGCTGTCTCAGGCTCGTGGGGACATGATGTTGGTCAGCGAACAACGCGCCACAGATTGGGACCACCATATCGCCCTGCTGGATGGGTCTGATGCGCCCTATACTGTCGGTTGGATAGACGCGACCGCGACGGGGGATAGGCTCGGACGTGGTATCGTTGAAGAAGGTGAAATCTGTCGCGGGCTAAAACCCAAAGCGCGTAGATCAAAGAAGATCCCGTTCAACGCCCCACATCTGGCCCTCAGCAGCCCCATCGTGCGGGCCTTCAATGCGCTCTATTACCGCCGCGTGCCAAAATCAGGCCGGACGGTTGTGCGCCCAATCAACGACTTCTTCTTCCCGCTTGATAAAATCCACAATTGGAACAAGCTTTATGGCAAACGCGGGTTTCATCAGTTCCAGTGTGTTGTACCGTTGGATCAGTACGGCGTGCTCCGTCAAATGATGGAAATGGTCGCGGGCTCTGGCCTCGCCTCCCCTCTCGCAGTGCTCAAACGCATGGGCGCAGGGCTGAATGGCGAAAGCGCAGGCTACATGTCCTTCCCGATGGAAGGCTACACGCTGGCAATTGATTTCCCGAACCGCCCCGCTGCACGAGACCTGATTGCCAAGCTCGAAACCCTCGCATTGAAGGCCAATGGCCGCATCTACCTTGCCAAAGATGCGCTTAGCACGGGCGTAGCGATCAAATCGATGTATGCCGACCACCCCAAATGGGCGGCAGTAACGGCCAAAGCCGACCCGCACAAACACCTACAAACCGACATGACACGCCGTTTAGACTTAAGGACGTAAACTATGACCGATACTTGGATTATCCTTGGCGCAAGCTCTACCATCGCCAAAGCATTCACCCGTTCTGTCGCCGAAGCTGGCGCACATGTGATCCTTGCCGGTCGCCGCATGGACGACCTTGAGGCCAGCGCTGCTGACGCCTCCGCGCGCGGTGCAGTTGGCGCTACCCCCGTCGCCTTTGACGCAAGAGACCCTGAGACCTTTCAGCCGATCCTTGATGCGGCTGTTCGCACAGGCGGCACGATCAATTGCGCCGTGTTCGTCGGATCGATGCCAAGCCAAGATGACATCAACGACGACCCTGCCCTCGTGGATGGTACAATTGCTGACAGTTTCACGGGGCCCGCACGCTTCTTACAGATGCTTGCACCCCTCATGAGCGAACAGGGAAGCGGCTCGATCGTCGGCGTTGGCTCGGTTGCCGGTGATCGCGGGCGTGTCGGGAATTATGTCTACGGGGCGGCTAAAGCGGGCTTTGCGACCTATCTCAGCGGGCTGCGCAACCAATTAGGGCGCAGCGGGGTCCACGTTCTTACAGTCAAGCCGGGTCCAGTTGACACGGTTATGACCCAAGGGCTTGGCGATCAGCCTTTCATGACGACAGCTGACGCCGTTGTTGCCGACATCCACAAGGCCCTGAGCAAGAAGCGAAATACACTCTATACCAAGTGGATCTGGTGGCCCGTTATGACCGTAATTAAACTGATCCCAGAGCCGATCTTCAAGAAAATGTCGATCTAAGCCGGACGTTTTGCACCTGCGGCGGGCGGGAAAGGGGGGCTAGCCCCCCGTCGAGCAAGCTCGACTCCCCCCAAGGTACTTTTGAAACAAAGGCAGGACGGGCGCAACCAGTTATTAACCAAGGTGCGTCAGTCTTGGAAAGCGGAACAGGCGGAGGCGCCGATGGCCGTAAACGGAGGCAAGCATGCTTGTTTCAAAGCCCGGCGCAAATCGAATGTTTGCGTCGGGCTCATTCATTTGCCTTTGTTTCGAAAATACCTCGGGGGAGTCCGAAGGACGGGGGCTGGTCCCCTCCCCGCTCGCCGCAGGCGCGGTTATCCAAACAAGCGAGAAAACCATTCACTCCACAAACCAGCCGCGTAAAACAGAAGTGAAAGGGTGATCAAAAGATAGCCGATGCCACGCATATCCGTCATCGCGAAGACGATCGGATCATAGTCCATTTTCCCCATATAGCCCAGGCGAACCATACGATAGAGCCATCCCGCGATCGGCAACAGTGCTAGCCACATCAGCCACTGATCCGGGTAGAGCGACAAGGCCTGATCCGAGTAGGAATACAGAAAGAAAATCACCAGAGCGCCCACCATGCCCAGCGCCGACATATTCAACAAGTCTCCCATATCGCCGCGTGCGTAACCACGGCCTGGAAGACGCTGATCATCTTTTGCCAAAGCCAACTCTGTCATGCGTTTGACGCAGCCCAGCGCGACAAACACTGGAAAGACAAAGACCAGCATATAAACCGATGCGTCCACCCCGCTAGCTGCAGCGCCTGCGACGACCCGCAACGTGTAGAGCGCGGCCAGTGTCGCGATATCGATCCAGCGTAGGCGTTTTAGGCGCAGTGAATAGGCGAGAGAAAGTGCCATATAGAAAGCCACCACGCCGAGCATTTGGCCCGACAGCATCAACGCAACACCCAATGCCAAAACGCCGAGTCCAGCGCAGGTCAGCATTCCGATCGGGATGGGCACCGTTCCGGCAGCAAAGGGGCGTTTACACTTCTTAACGTGCAGACGATCCGCTTCGATATCCAGCAAGTCGTTCACAATATAGATACAGGACGCTGCAGCTGAGAAGCTCACAATACCGAGGCAAACGGCCAAAAACGTATCCAGATAAAAGGCATGCGCTGCAATCATCGGCAAGAACAACAGGACGTTCTTCACCCATTGGTGCGGGCGCATGGATTTTAGCACTGCGCGGGGGGACCAACCGCCTCTGACCGCGGTAACACTCTCTAGGCCCTCAGCTCCTCCACCGGCATTTCCGACGACAATCGCGTGATCCGCGTGGTCCCAAACAAGACGATCCACCTTATCGTTGCCCGCATAATCGAAGCCCGCTTCGCCGTAGGCAGCGACCAGTGCATCCGCTTTCGCCTGCCCCTTTAGGTTCACGCCGTTCTCAGACGCAAAGACCCGTTCAATCCCGTAGTAATCGGCCAAGGGCTGCACCACCGAGACATCAGAGGCACTGGCAATTGCCACTTCGCGCCCTTGATCCCGCGCGACAAGCGCCATTGTTGCGATATCTTCGTGGACGGGCAAAAGGTCGACCCGCAACGGCGCAATGCGTGCGACTTCGGCTTTGAAGGCCGCGCGATCCCCAACCAAAGAGAAGGCTTTTAGCGTTGCGACAGGATCGGTTCCGAAGCCTTTCCAGATCCCTTCCAGCAACATGTCCGTTCTCAAAAGCGTTCCGTCTGCGTCCAGCACGAGAGGCTTGCCGTTATTCATGTCAGGCACATTATCCCCCGTTGACGGCAAAAACGCAGCCGTCAGTCACCAATTCCGGTGGTGTAATACATAGACCGCGCGCCACTTCCCATGCTGCAAGGACTTTAGGCACATAGGCGCGCGTTTCGGCATAGGGCGGGATGCCATTATTATTGCGAACAGCGCCTTCTCCCGCATTATACCCCGCCAGAGCGAAGATAACGCCGTTGTCAAACTCGTTCAGTAACCAATCCAGATATGCAGTGCCGCCCTTAATATTGTCTTGAGCGTTCAATGCATCCGTCACGCCAAACCGATCCGCTGTAGGCGGCAT
The DNA here is from genome assembly GCF_018861045.1 of Octadecabacter sp. B2R22. Taxonomy (GTDB): domain Bacteria; phylum Pseudomonadota; class Alphaproteobacteria; order Rhodobacterales; family Rhodobacteraceae; genus Octadecabacter. The sequence continues at coordinate 412,616 of NZ_JAHKQJ010000002.1, read as the reverse complement.
CAACTGCATAAGCCCCTGTGCGCCAGCTGAACTAACTGCGTCAGCACGCCCAGCGCTTTCGACAGAAATCACAGCAAGCACCAAGGCCGGTGATACGTTTGTGCCAATTGACGCTGTTAGTATCTCAACGCCGAAACGGTCGGCCAGTTCAGTCATGCCCTGCAGGCGAGGTGCCGGAACGGCTTGTCCCTCTGGGGCGCTGCGCAATGCGGCGACGGCTTTTTCAAGGCTGAAGCTGTGGGCATCATCCAAAGACGGCGAAATTGCCTCCCAATACCATTCGACACCGTTTGGCGCGGGGGCCAGACCTGCGATCGCCGGAGCACTGGGTGCGCGGGGCGTAGAGCCGGCCGAACCTGCGGCGGATGGCGCCGATGGCCCAGACGGCGCGGCCGGTGCGACTTGTACGGTTATACGGTTTGTAGCCCCAGCTTGCGGGACGCCAACGCGCCTGAATGTAAAGTCACTTTGGAAAAGATGATTCTCGGCCGCACTTATAGATGCAGAGCCAATGGCCAGCGCCAGTGCCCAACATTGCGCGAACAATGTTACTATTTTCTTGCTACGCCGCATTTGTGCGGTCTCCGCCTGCCTCTTGTTAAGGTTAATGTAGCAGATAATCGCGGCGCTAATCCACTTATTCGTGAACAATCCAATAACAACTGGGCAAACTGGCCACGTTTATGAAACACAAAATGACATGCTTGAAACTTTATGTACTTTTTTATTCTTTGAAAACAACGCGTTAAGGATATTTTCGTGCAAAAGTTAATGGGATGCAAAATTGCACGATTGCTGTCTAATTCCTGCCCCATTCGAATGGCAAAAACTCCTCATCCAAGACGGCAAGCGCATCAACAAGAGGCCGATGCACTGAGCGAACCGCCTAAGATAATGAAACTGAGAAAACCCTGAGGAGGGAATACAATGCTTAACTTTATCAAAAACTTCCGCAACGACGAAGACGGCGCCGTAACTGTTGACTGGGTTGTTCTGACAGCCGCAATCGTTGGCCTCGGCATCGCAGTTCTGACATCTGTTGGTGGCGGTACTATGTCTGCTTCCGACACACTGTCCGGCGACTTGGCTACAGTGAACGATCTGGTTCCAGACTTCTCTGCTCTTTAAGCTAATCGGGTCTCAGCCTTCCTGGCTGGGACCCAACACGTTCGCCGACATATTACTGGAGACAACTATGTTTAACTATTTCAAAACCTTTCGTGCTGATGAAGACGGCGCAGTTACAGTTGACTGGGTTGTTTTGACAGCATGTATCGTTGGCCTCGGAATTGCGGTTTTGACCGTTGTTGGTGAAGGCACCATGGAGCTGAGCCGCAAGCTTAGCGCCCAGCTTTCAGCGCAGACCATCGCGAACTACAACTAAGTCAGATTTCAAGATTTGAACGACGGGCTGCATCTTTGGATGTGGCCCGTCGTCGTTTGCGCCCCGCCCCGGCTGCGCTTTCTAGAAACGAACACTGTGTGCTCGTTTTTCTGCCACATTCAACCGCCAAAGATGGACCAAGTATTTACCGAGCTGAGGAGCCCGCAATGTTCAATTTCATCAAAACCTTCCGCAAAGAGGAAGAAGGCGCAGTCACCGTAGATTGGGTTGTTCTGACAGCCGCGATCGTCGGCCTGGGCATCGCTGTAATTACGACTGTCGGTCGCGGCGCAACAGACCAAGCAACTGGTCTCGCTGGGACAATGAGTGCCGTTTCTACAATCGACTTCAATTCTTAACCCGCGCCCGCTTGGGTCTTAACAAAAAGACTCTCACAACTGACAGGCCCTCGCCGACGCGGCATCAATAACAAAGGTTGGCTAACGCCAGCCAAATCCGGAAGGGAAAGAAAATGCGAGCAGTTTTCGGACTTGTCCTTATAGTTGGCATGGGCCTTGCAGGCTTTGCGATCTATATGGTGCAGGGATATTTTGAGCAGCAAAACGCTGCCCTTGCACAACAACGTGCGGCAAACCAATTGGCCGTTAATACTGTCGATATTTATGGGGTTAACCGTGTCATTGAGCACGGCGAACAAATCGCCCCTGAAGACGTCATCATCATCAAATACGCTGAACCCTTCCTTCCGGAAGGTGTATTCCACACTTTAGAAGACCTGTTCCCCGATGGCCCTGATGAGATGCGTGTCGTGACTCGCCAACTTGAAGCCAACGAACCGATTTTGGCTGTTAAAGTAACAGAACCGGGCGAAGTGGCCGGAATTACCGCCCTTCTCGCTCGAGGTATGCGTGCCTTTGCGATTGAGGTTGATGTGTCCTCTGGTGTGTCTGGCTTCCTTTCCCCTGGTGACCGCGTTGATGTTTACTGGACCGGCCGTGTCGACAACATTGATGGCGGACGCGGTGGCGAAGTGACCAAGTTGATCCAAGCCAACATCCCGCTGGTCGCGATTGACCAAACTGCCGAAAGCGGGCGCACAGGTGCGACCATCGCTCGGACGGTTACGGTTCAAGTCACGCCAGACCAAGTGGCCGCACTGGCCCAAGCCCAAGCGACAGGTAATCTGTCCCTATCTTTGGTCGGTCGTGAAGACGACACCGTCGCCGGTGCAATCGAAGTCGACCAAGCCAGCCTGTTGGGTCTGATCGCTCGCGAACCTGAGCCAGAACTTCAAGCTGAAGAGATCTGCACGATCCGCACACGTCGTGGTGCGGAGGTGGTCGAAATCCCGATCCCATGCACAGACTAAGATAAAGGCTGACCTTTTGGGCAAATCGGACAATACCCGCTCGCAGGGATGTCAAATTGCACAAATGCAACCTTCTCTACCAAAGACGCCTCGGCCCTGCCGTGGGCGTCTTTCTCTATGTTTTGGACCTTTGGTTTTTCCGATTGTTGCAACTTATCCACATAAACTTCTCGTTCCAGTGCATTGATTCTTGCAAAAAATGCATTTTTAGCGCAGGTTCCTTTCAATGACGGGCAAAAGCCTGCATCGGGCGTGGCATTAGAGGCAGTCACATATGACATATGATAGATTATTGAAGGCAGCCGTAACTGGTCTCGCCTTTGCAGTTAGCAGTATCCCTTCCATGGTTTCTTCGGAAACTTTGCAGGTTATGCGGGGCGCTCCTTCGAGCGCGCTGAATGTTCCAATGAACAGGGCCGTCGTCGTTGAAAGCGATGTCCCCTTTACGGAACTTTCCATCGCAAACCCTTCGATCGCGGACATCTCTTCGCTTTCGGATCGCACAATCTATGTGCTGGGTAAGGTTCCGGGGCGCACAACGCTGACCCTTCTGGGTGGCGACGGACGTCTTATTACCAACGTCGAAGTCCATGTGACTCCCGACATTGCGGAATTCAAAGAACGTCTGGAACAAATTCTTCCAGGTGAAAACATCGAAGTACGCACCGCAAATGACGGTATCGTCCTTTCCGGCACAGTTTCATCCATCGCACGACTAGATCGCGCGCTGGAATTGGCAGATCGCTATGCTCCTGAACGGGTTTCTAACCTGATGACGGTCGGCGGCACCCAACAAGTGATGTTGCGCGTTCGCTTTGCAGAGATGCAGCGTTCGGTTTCCAAGTCCCTCAGCTCTTCGCTGGCTTTGGGTGGCGACACATTGGGCGGTGATCTTGGCCTAGCGCTCGGAACGGGCTCGGCAGTTACGTCCGGGGCACAAACCACAACCTTGTCCGGCAGCACGCCTTCTAGCAGCGACAATTCAGGTGCATTCTTGTTCGGGTTCAACGCCGGTGGCGTAGAAGTCGGCATTTTGCTTGAAGCATTGGAAAGCCGCGGCGTTGTTCGCACATTGGCTGAACCAAACCTGACCGCCCTATCCGGTCAAGAAGCCAGCTTCTTGGCGGGTGGCGAGTATCCTGTCCCTGTTTCACAAGACGCTGATACAATTACCGTTGAATATAAGCCTTTCGGCATCGAGCTGAACTTTATTCCACGCGTTATTGACGGTGACATTATCAATCTAGAACTCGAAGCGTCTGTTTCGTCACTAGATCCATCGAACGGGTTTACATCGAACGGCTTTAGCGTTGATGCTTTCAAGACACGTCGGACATCAACAACTGTTGAAATGCGCGACGGCGAAAGCTTTGCGATTGCAGGTCTCTTGTCTGATGATTTCGTTGACCTTTCCGGCCAAGTGCCATGGGCAGGCGACATTCCGGTTCTTGGCGCATTGTTCCGCTCTGCGGAATATGCTCGCCAGCAAACAGAACTCGTCATCATCGTGACGCCGCATCTTGTAACACCGACCCGTGGTGAGGCTTTGGCCCTTCCAACGGACCGTGTCCGCCCACCGACCGAACGTGACTTGTTCTTGTTTGGCCGTGTTGCAGCAGACAATGCACCACAACAAGGTGGCGCAGGAGAGGTTGCACGTCAGGACTTCAGCGGCTCTTATGGCTACGTGTTGGACTAAGAAATGGGATTTGGGGCAATGAAAACGACAGCAGTTCTTACCGCAACAGTGCTTGCCCTCACGGGCTGCACAGGCGGCACCGCCACCCAATGGCGTGATTTCAACACTCGTGAAGCGGGTTCAGAGATCGACAGTGGCTATTTCGGCAACGCAACCATGAACAACAATCAGGTTCAGACGGATGGCAGCGCCATGATGCTGAACTTGAACCGTCGTTTCTCAAGCGAAGTGAACACGTCTGTTAACTTCGCTTTCAATTCAACGGTGCTGGATGCCGCCGCTCGCAGCACGCTGCAGCAACAGGCATCCTGGATCCGGCAATTCCCGGAAATCCGGTTCAAAGTCTACGGTCACACGGACCTCGTAGGGTCGACGTCTTATAACCGTCGTCTCGGCCTGCGCCGTGCGGAAGCCGCTGTTCTTTACCTGACAAGCCAAGGGATCAGCCGGGATCGTCTAGAAGCCGTCGTTTCTTTCGGTGAAACTCAGCCTTTGGTGGTTACTCAGGGTGAAGAACGCCGCAATCGCCGCACAGTTACAGAAGTGTCCGGTTGGGTGGCTGCAAACAACGCCACACCATTGGACGGCCGCTACGCCGAAGTCATCTTCCGCGAATACGTGGAAAGTGCGACAGCGCCACAACGCCTCTCCGGTGAAGGTATCGAGTCGCTCGGGGAGTAGCTTAAACCGACACTCACACTTCAAGCGACAATCAGGGGCCTTTCGGGGCCCCTTTTCACATCCGAAACATCTAAATTTCGGAAACAACGCTGCTCTTTTCGGCCCACCGTCGCCAGAAACCGCACAAATGGGCCTTTGTGGCCCCAATCTTGCCGCCTTCTGGGATCAGAAACACATCTAACAGAGCCCCAATTGCGACTTGTTGCACGAGGGGCCGTCATTTTGGTGGACGGAGAAACCGTTCCACACCGTTGAGTTAGAGGATCACAAGGCAATGAGTAGTTCAAATATGTTACAGCCTGAACCACAGCCAATCACCGCATGTACCGTCAGCCGGGACGTGCAAAACTTCGATCTCTTGATTGAAGACATGGAAGCCTGCCTTGGCGAAAGCTGGGGTGACCTGGGGTTTGAGGACGCATTGCCGTTCCTTGAACAGCCCGACGCGGCAGACCTCGAATTCCTTGCGATCGCACTTGATGAAGAAGATGAAGGTGATCTAACTGTCATCTCGGAAATCATTCGCGCTGCAAAATCCAAAGACATCAAAGTCTTGCTGATTGCCGAAGATGTTTCACCAGCATCATTGCATGGCTTGTTGCGAGATGGCGGCGACGAGTTTGTGCCCTACCCTCTTCCAGAAGGTGAACTGGCACAAGCAATTGAACGCGTCCTGACCCCACCAGAGCCAGCCTATGTTGCGCCTGAAATTCAGAACACTCTGAAAGCGTCCGGCACGCACAACGGCGTCGTCATTCCTGTTCAGGGTATGGCTGGCGGCACCGGAGCTACGACGCTGGCTGTAAACCTCGCTTGGGAACTCGCGAACATTCAGCCGCCGAAGATCAAAGGCGTCGAGCCGGAAAAAGGCCCACGTGTTTGCCTGCTTGATCTGGATTTCCAGTTCGGGTCAGCATCTACGTATCTTGACCTGCCCCGTCGTGAAGCAGTGTTCGAAATGCTTCAAGACACAGAAAGCATGGACAGTGAATCCTTCATGCATTCTTTGCTGTCATACGATCACAAATTACAGGTTTTAACAGCCCCAACCGATCTGATCCCTTTGGATTTGATTACCCCAGAAGATGTTCATCGTCTTGTCGAAATGGCGCGCACGAACTTTGACTACGTCATCATCGACATGCCAAAGACTATGGTTGAATGGAGCGAAACCGTACTGCAAGCGGCTCACGTCTATTTCGCGACGCTGGAATTGGACATGCGTTCTGCCCAGAACACGTTGCGGATCAAACGCGCGTTGCAGTCTGAACAGCTTCCATTCGAAAAGCTGCGGTTTGTTTTGAACCGTGCACCAAAGTTCACTGACTTGAATGGCAAGAGCCGCATCAAACGCCTGGCCGAAAGCCTTGGTATTTCGATCGAAGTTCAGCTTCCAGACGGCGGTAAAGTCGTGCCGCAGAACGCTGATCACGGTGTCCCAATGGCCGAAGGCATTGCCAAGAACCCGTTACGCAAAGAAATCGCAAAGCTCGCCCAGTCGGTACACGCTGTAAACTCAGCCGACGAAGCCGCAACCGCATAAAGGTGGAACACCATGTTTTCCAAGTATAAAAAAACCGATCCTTTGGTGGCCAAAGCCACTGCTGCTGCGCCAGACGCTGCTAGCAACGTGACGAAGATTCCGGCAACGGCTTCTGACCCAGCTGCTGCGCGTGCAACGGTGATGAAGCAAGCGCCCGTAAAGGCGGTTGCAACTGCTGGAGACAAGGAAAAGAAACGCAAAGAGCGTTTGGGCGACATCAAGCTGGAGCTTCACAAATCGCTGCTCGACAACCTGAACCTCGCGGCCTTGGAAAACGCTACAGAACAAGACCTGAAAGCTGAAATTCAAGCCATCGCCCAGGAAAGCTTGGAAGAAATGGGCGTGGTGTTGAACCGCGAGGAACGCCAGCAACTGAACAAAGAATTGTTCTTTGAAGTTAAGGGCCTCGGCCCACTGGAAACGCTGCTTCAAGACGAAAGCGTGAACGATATCCTCGTGAACGGTCCACAGCAGATTTTCGTGGAACGCGAAGGTAAACTTCAACTGACGGACATCACGTTCAAAGATGAAAAGCACCTGTTGCGGATCATCGATAAAATCGTTTCGGCCGTTGGTCGTCGTGTCGATGAATCCAACCCTTACGTCGATGCGCGCCTTGCTGATGGTTCACGTTTCAACGCCATGGTTCCCCCTGTTGCTGTTGATGGGTCGCTGGTTTCCATTCGTAAGTTTAAGAAGGACAAGCTCGGGATTGATGATCTCGTGAAATTTGGGGCCTTCACAGAGGAAATGGCCGCGTATTTGCAGGCCGCTGTGTCCACGCGCCTGAACATCATCGTGTCTGGTGGTACGGGTTCTGGTAAAACGACAACCCTGAACGCCTTGTCATCCTTCATCGACAACGATGAACGCATCCTGACGATCGAGGATACTGCGGAACTTCAGCTGCAACAAACGCACGTTGGCCGGATGGAAAGCCGCCCACCAAACGTTGAAGGCAAAGGCGAAGTGTCCCCGCGCGACTGTTTGAAAAACGCCCTACGTATGCGTCCTGACCGTATCATCGTGGGTGAAACCCGCGGCGAAGAAGTTATCGATATGCTTCAAGCCATGAACACTGGCCACGACGGATCCATGACAACAATTCACGCCAACTCTGCGCGTGATGGTGTGTCGCGACTTGAAAACATGATCGCGATGGCCGGCATCGAAATGCCACTTAAGGCTGTTCGGTCCCAGATTTCATCTGCGGTGAACCTGATCGTGCAAGCCTCGCGTTTGCAGGATGGGTCGCGTCGCATGACATCCATCACCGAAATCACCGGTATGGAAGGCGACGTTATCTCGATGCAGGAAGTCTTCAAGTATCAGCGCGTTGGCCTGACACCTGACAACAAGATCATCGGCCACTTTACGGCCACTGGCGTGCGGTCCCACTTCTCTGAGCGCTTCAAGCTTTGGGGCTACGATTTGCCAGCCGCCATCTTTGAACCCGTCGCAGCGCAATAAGGTTTTAGAAACATGACCATTTCAGCTGAACCCATCATCTATGCCCTGATCTTTGTGGCCTGTATTGTGTTGGTGAACGGTGTCTACCTTGTCGCATTCGGCAAGAGCATCAATTTCAACAACAAAGTGAACCGTCGCCTGGATCTGCTTGAAAAAGGTGGCAACCGCGAAGAGGTGCTGGACAAACTCCGCAAGGAGATGAGCCAGCACATGGATTCACAAAAGATCCCGTTGTACTCGCTTTTGGCGAACAAGGCTCAAAAGGCCAATATCGCATTCTCCCCGGCACAACTTATCATGATGATGGTTATTATGACGGGCGTTGCGTTTATGGGCCTTACGGTTGGCACAGCCACATCCTTGCCCATCCGCGCCGCGATCTCTGTGCTGATGGGCGTTGGCGGCATCTACTTTTGGGTCAACGGCAAAGCCAAAAAGCGTATCGCGATGATCGAAGAACAGCTGCCAGATGCGGTTGAACTGATGGTTCGTAGTTTGCGCGTTGGCCACCCGTTTAGCTCTGCTATCGCGATTGTGGCCAAAGAAGTGCCTGACCCACTTGGCACTGAAATGGGTGTGATTTCGGATGAGGCCGCATACGGCCGCGACATGGGTGAAACCCTCAAACTGATGGCCGAACGCATGGAAATGCAAGATATGCGCTTCCTTGCTGTTGCGGTGACTATTCAGCAAACAGCTGGTGGTAACTTGGCTGAGATTTTGCACGGCTTGGCGCAGGTTATCCGCGCACGGTTCAAACTGTTCCGCCGCGTTAAAGCGATCACCGCTGAGGCAAAATGGTCCGGCATGTTCCTGTCAGTGTTCCCGTTGGGGGCTCTTGTTGGGATCAACCTGATCCAACCGAACTACTACGACGAAGTGAAAGAAACATCTGCCTTCATTCCAGCATGTCTGGTTGTGGCCGGTTTCTTGGTCACCAACGTGATCGTCATGCGTCGCCTCGTTAATATTAAGGTATAACCGATATGGGCTTTCTAGATACAATCAACGCGAAACTCATCGATATGCTTGGCCCATTCGGGCCGCTCATGGCGATCGGTATGCTGGGTGTTCTGCTGATCCTGCTGGTATTGCCATCGATGCTGCAAAAGCAGGATGATCCACTCGATAAGCTTAAGGCTACGAGTGCAGCCAATATGGGCAAGTCCCCCGAAGCGCTGCGCGCGTCTCAGGGGACGGACAAGTTGGACAAGTATTCCGACTTTCTGGAACCTAAAGACGTCGAAGAATACACTGCGATCCGCCTTAAGCTGATTCAAGCGGGCTACCGCACCAAATCTGCCGTGAAGACCTATCACTTTGCGCAGTTTGCGCTGGGTATCGGCTTGCTTTTGTTGGGCGTCGCCTACGCGATTTACAAATCCTCCACGGGTGATCCGTCGACCAAATCGACTTTGTTGTCGATCTTCATTCCAGGTCTGGCGGGCTATTACCTGCCAAAATGGTGGGTCGGCAAACGCCAAAAAGCGCGCCAAGAGGAGATGATTAACGGTTTTCCAGACAGCTTGGACATGATGCTTGTCTGTGTTGAAGCGGGTCAGTCGTTGGACCAATCCATCATCCGCGTCAGCCAAGAGCTGAAGTCGGGCTTCCCTGCGCTGGCCGACGAATATGAAATGGTCAGCCACGAAATGAAGGCCGGTAAGGACAAAACCCAAGTTCTGCGGGACATGTCCGAACGCTGCGGCGTGCCAGACATCGCGTCCTTCGTGACCGTTTTGATCCAAAGCCAACAGTTCGGTACATCCATCGCCGAAGCCTTGCGCGTGTTTTCTGCCGAGATGCGGGACAAACGGGTGATGCGGGCGGAAGAAAAAGCCAACACGTTGCCGACAAAAATGACACTCGCGACGATGATGTTGACGGTTCCGCCGCTTCTTATTATCCTCATCGGCCCATCTATTCATAATATTTACGTAACGTTGAACCAGGCAAACTTCTAAAGGCAAAGATGCTCAAATCAGGAATGATGATATCGGCTTTCGCCGTCCTGACCGCCTGTGGTCAGGACGGTTTTGCGCCTTCTGACGGGGACCGTGTCTTCGCACCCGGTGTTGCGGGTGCGTCTGATATTGATGGGTTAATGGTTGGCCATCGCCTGATGGCTGCTGGAGAATACAATCTCGCGCTGCGTGCCTACACGCGGGCCGCCGGCCAACAAGGGTTAAACGTCGATACGTTATCGGCGCTTGGCTCTGCAAATCTGAAGCTGGGCCGCTTGGGGCAAGCCGAAGAACTGCTTCGCCGCGCCGTCGAAGAAGACCCCGCTTTCGCGGCGGCATGGAACAATTTGGGCGTAATCTTGATGGAACGGGGCAAAACCTCCGAGGCGGCACAGGTTTTCCGTCGCGCATTTGCCACGGATAACGGCAATTCGGACGAAATACGCGACAACCTACGCTTGGCGCTCGCTAAATTGGAAAATCCGTTTAATACTGATGAGCAAGAGAACGAACCGTTCCAATTGGTGCGGCGGGGAACGGGCGACTTTGTCCTCCTGTCGACACTGTAAGAGGCAGAGCAGTAAAAGGACGCAAAACATGCGCCACCCTATTCTTCTTTCCGCAGCCCTACTGGGCTCGTTTGCGTTATCCGCATGCGATCAATCTGGCGATGCTCAGGTCGAACGCGCGCTGCAAGACGTTAATGTCGTCGATGAAACCAACCTCAACGATGTGATGTTGACCGTTGCGGACCCGAACGAGGCCGTGAACTATTTCCTTCGGGCCTCCACAAATGATCCGGGTCGCATTGACTTGATGCGCGGGTTGGCAAAATCCCTTGTTCGCGCCCGCCGCCCCTCTGAGGCCGTGACCGCGTGGCAAGCTGTTGTAGATCACGAAGACAGCTTGACCAACGACAAGATTGATCTCGCCGACGCGTTGATCCGCACGAATGATTGGGATTCCGCCGAAACTGTGCTCGATTCCATCCCCCCTACTCATGAAACGTTCAAGCGCTACCGCCTCGAAGCGATGGTCGCGGACAGCAACGAAGAGTGGGACAATGCCGACAGTTACTATGAAACCGCAGCTGGGCTGACGACATCACCCGCTGGCGTTTTGAACAACTGGGGCTTTTCAAAGCTGACACGTGGCGATTATTCTGGTGCTGAACGGTTGTTCACTGACGCTTTGCGCAATGATGCCGATCTGTTCACCGCCAAGAACAACCTTGTTCTGGCCCGTGGTGCGCAGCGCAATTACGACCTGCCGGTCATTCCGATGAGCCAGATCGAACGTGCGCAACTTCTCCATACGCTTGCGCTCACAGCAATCAAACAGAACGATCTGACGATCGGTCGCGGTTTGCTGCGCGAAGCGATCGACACGCATCCGCAACACTTTGAAGCCGCAGTACGTTCCTTGCGCGCGCTCGAAGACAACGTGACGAACTAAACGTGGTCTCGGTTACGGTCACGCAATCGATTGCGTTTTTGATATTCGTCGCGCCGCTGTGCATCTATGTGGCGTGGAATGACCTGCGGGCGATGAAGATCCCCACATGGTCCACGGATGCCTTGGCAATCGTGTTCGTCGTCGTCGGTGTTTTCGTGATGCCGTTTTCCGAATATGCGTGGCGTTACAGTCACTTCTTCGTCGTTCTTATCATCGCAATGGTGTTGAACGCGATTGGCGCCATGGGCGCAGGGGATAGTAAATTTCTCGCATCTGCAGCGCCTTTTGTGCACTTAGATGACGTTGGATTTGTCTTTATCCTACTTGGTGCGGGCATTTTCGCTGGATTTTTGATCCATCGTGTTGCCAAGGCCATACCAGCGATCCGCAACCTCGTGCCAGACTGGGAAAGCTGGCACCAAGGGAAACGGTTCCCTCTTGGATTTCCGTTGGGTGCGGTTCTGATTATCTACCTGGCGTTTCCGCTGCTGCTACTGATCTAGATCGTACAGAATATAAAGTTCGGTGCGGCGCCGTTCAGTCAGTGTGATGTCCCCTGCCTCGATCATTTCAGTCAGTTCGTCCAAAATGATCTTTTGCACGGCTTGCGCGACAGGGCACAGTGGCAGCAATACATAATCCGCATCGTGCAAGCCGGGCGCGCCGCCATAGTACCAAGGCGCACCTTGATCCAACGGCTCCAGCTCACCAAACACCCAGTGGCTCGAGAAGACATCGGCCGCAAAGAGCGACTTGCCCTGCGCCAACCCTTCGGATTCGAGCTCGCGCGTGATCGTGTCCATCATAATTGGCAGGCCAAGTTCAACAGCACATGTTGGGATTTCAACACCCATGAAGTCAGGAACAATTGAGCGCTCTGGATATTGAGCAAGCCCAGCAATCTGACCGTCTAATGCCACCCGCGCATCAACCCTGTTCACGCGCAGATCATACCCTTGCAAGTCGGTATGGATTCCGCTGCGCGGCAAGATTGGCGCGTATTTCGCTGTCTCAACGTTCAAATGCCGGAACGGGCTAGACGCGAGGTTAAAGAACGACGGTATCGCCAATGCCATCGCGATGGCTGCAACGATGCCAATCGCATCCTTTAGGTTCCAACCCCAACCATTCACAACGTCCTCAGCTTGAGGGCGCAGCGCCAACAATAGCACAGCCAACAAAAGCAACCATTGCGGATCGTTGCCGAAATTTTGAAACGTAACGTAGAAGAAACCGGGCAAAAGCAACAAAAGCACTAAGCCACCCGTCGCGACCTTGGCTTGTCGAAGAAAAACCACCCCCAAGACGGCGGCGATTGATCCACCCAAATAGGCCGGCGCGCCCATCACTAGGGAAAAAGGTTGCCCTGGTGCCGAGCGGACCTCGGATCCAGCGACCGCCAGCAGATCCCCCGCATACCCCATCCAGAAATCGACGCCCGTGAAAGCTGTAATCAAGGCAACAACCGCAAGGCCCGTCACGACAGAAACACCCAAAGCACGACGTTGTCCTGTCAGCACCAATGCCAATACAATAGGAATTGCGAAAGAGACGAAGTAGGTCATCTTGATCAGCGCCATTACGCAGACCAAGAGACCAATGATCATGCCATCCAATGTGGCGGCACCCCTTGATAGGTTGTCGCGGTTTGGTGGGATCAAAGCTGCGACAATGGCCAAGAAGGCCGCGGCCCATGCCAATCTGTTGTAATGCATCGAAATCGAAATGGAGTGCTCTGACTCGCCGTGAACAAGGGCCAACAACATCACCATGACGATCAAGCCAAACAGCCGCGCCAACCACGGCTGCATCCGCACACCTGCAATCCAGATGACCATTGGCAAAAAGACCACCGCCGCAAGAACCTGCGCCCAGATCACCGCCATACCAATGCCAAAACCTGCTTTGACCAGCATGGCAATCGGCCAGAACGCCAACACGCCAATCGGTGTCATGAAATCCAAATGCGGGATCTGCCCATCGGCCATCCGCAGCACAATCTGGATCAGATGCAGCGTATCGCCTTCGTGTTTTCCAACGTAAAGACCGCCCTTTAGAACGGCCGCACCCCCTAAAAGCACGAATACGACGATAAGAAATACGGTCGAAACCGTCTGATTTTTAGTGTTCATGCCTGCCTCTGGAACGGTTTTGTCCCTTTTTTCGACACAATAGTCAGGCAAACCCGTTTGTGTAAACCTTTCCGCGCGCTCGGGCGAAATCCGCCTGATGTGTGTGTTTGGGCCACAGAAACGCGCGTAATTGCGCAAAGATACGGGCAGATAGACATGAACATGCAAGTTTCAGGCGTAATGGCACCGCCACCACCGAAGACCCTTGACGCAATGGCGCTTTCGCCAGTGATGATCCGCGATATTCTGATCAAAACGATGTTTCGGACCAATCTGGAAAACGTATCCGCAATCGCCAAAGCGATCTGCCTGCCGATCAACGTCACCCAACAAATTGTCGATGAAGCCCGTGAACAACGGCTGTGCGAAGCGACAGGTACCCTGAACGCCAACAATGGCAACGAGATGGGCTATCAGTTGACGGACATGGGTAAAGCCCGTGCGCTGGATGCTTTGGCACAATCCGAATATTTTGGCGCGATGCCCGTGCCGCTGGAAGTGTACCGCGAACAAGTGGAACGCCAATCCATCCGTAATATTCACGTCACCCGCGATCAACTGATTGCAGCCATGGGCCATCTGATCCTTCCGCCCGATCTTTTGGACCAGCTTGGGCCCGCCGTTGGTGCTGGTCGTTCGATCCTGATGTATGGCCCTCCGGGAAACGGTAAGTCCGCGATTTCAAACGGTATTCGTGATGCTTTGGGCGACAAAATCTTTATCCCGCGTGCGATCGAATACTCTGGTCAGGTGATCACAGTCTTTGACCCGATTGTGCATTCCGCAGCCGAAGCGGATATTGATGACCCGAACTCTCTGCGCCGCACGTCAGGGCGCTATGACACGCGCTATGTGAAATGCGAACGCCCAACGGTTGTGACCGGTGGTGAATTGACCGTTTCCATGCTCGACCTTGTTTATAACCCAACCGCGCGGACCTATCAGGCGCCGTTGCAGTTAAAATCCTCTGGCGGCATCTTCATCATCGATGACCTTGGACGCCAAGCCGAACCACCGCAGGCCATCGTAAACCGTTGGATTGTTCCACTTGAAGAAAACCGCGATATTCTTGCGCTGCAATCTGGTGAAAAGTTTGAAGTGCCGTTCGACACGCTCGTCATCTTCTCCACCAACTTCCACCCCAACGAGATCTTCGATAAAGCGGCGTTGCGTCGTATTTTCTACAAGATCAAAATCGACGGGCCCGACCAAGAAGGGTTCCTGAAGATTTTCGCGATGATGGCGCGCAAACGGAAAATTCCACTGGATGAAGCCGCTCTCGTGCATCTGTTGCAGAAGAAATACCCCACCATCGACAACATCTACGCGAACTATCAGCCGATCTTTTTGATCGACCAGATGATCGCAATCTGTGAATTCGAAGGCATCCCCTACCAGATGTCTCCGGACCTGATTGATCGCGCTTGGGCGAACATGTTCGTCAAAGAAGAAAAGATCGTTCATTAACCAGAGCGATGTGCGCCTGCGGCGGGCGTGGGAGGGGGGCTAGCCCCCCGTCCTGCGGACTCCCCCCAAGGTATTTTTGAAACAAAGGCAGGACTGGCGGCTTGACGTTTCGCGTTGGGCACGCACCTTGGTCTTATGCAGCTATCTGCCCAATTCTCTGACTGGTTCGCAAATAAGGGCTGGTCGATACACCCGCATCAACAGGAAATGCTGGATCGCTCTGGCGAGGCCTCGTTGCTGCTGATCGCCCCAACGGGCGGCGGCAAAACGTTGGCGGGGTTCCTTCCAAGCTTGGTTGAACTTTCTGGCGGTGACCACGACGGGCTGCACACGTTGTATGTCTCGCCCCTCAAGGCACTCGCGGCGGATATCAAACGGAACCTTGGCACTCCAATTTCTGAAATGGGCTTGCCAATACGGGTTGAGGATCGAACCGGCGATACCTCCTATACCCAGAAACGAAGGCAGCGTGCCGACCCACCGCACATTCTGCTGACAACGCCTGAAAGTCTTGCGTTGCTGGTTAGTTACGAAGACGCCCCGCGCATTTTCAAGGGCGTGCAACGGATCATTGTAGACGAAATCCATGCACTCGCCGAAAGCAAACGGGGTGATCAATTGATGCTCGCGTTGAGCCGAATTCAAGCGATGTCACCTGATCTGCGGCGGGTTGGGTTATCGGCCACTGTCGAAGACCCTGCCGCCATTGCCCATGGGCTGGCAAAACATCCTGATCCCTGCCCCGTCGTACTGGCTGACCCAGGGCCAGAGCCGGATATTTCCATGCTTGTGACCGAGGAAAAACCGCCATGGTCTGGCGGAGGGGCGAAATATTCGGTCCCTGCGGTGCTGGACTTGGTGAAACAGCACAAGACCACCCTGATTTTTCACAACACGCGTGCACAGGCTGAAATCTACTTTCACAACCTATGGCTCGCCAATGACGACGCCCTTCCGATTGGTATCCACCACGGCAGCCTGTCCCGCGACCAGCGTGCCAAGGTCGAAGCCGCGATGGTGCGCGGTGATCTACGGGCGATTGTTTGCACAGGGTCATTAGACCTCGGCATTGATTGGGGTGACGTGGATCTGGTGGTACAAATCGGCGCGCCCAAAAACGTCAAACGACTGATCCAGCGGATCGGACGCGCAAATCACCGCTACAACGCGCCCTCAAAGGCGGTTTTGGTCCCCGCCAATCGGTTCGAAGTTGTAGAATGTGTCGCGGCCCTTGAGGCCGCAAAAGATCACGACCTTGATGGGGACCCAAAGGGGGCTGGCCCGCGAGATGTCCTTTGCCAGCATATCCTGATCACAGCTTGTGCTGCTCCATTCGATGCAACCGAGTTGTTCCAAGAGGTAAAGACGGTCGGTGCGTATAGCACCCTTAGCCGCGCGGCGTTTGATGACTGCCTCGATTTCTGTGCGACGGGTGGCTACGCCCTGCAAGCTTATGACCAATGGAAACGCCTGAAAGAGGTCGGCGGGAAATGGCAGCTGCGTGACCCAAGGTCCGCCGCCCGCATCCGAATGAACATCGGAACGATCTTTGACATCGAGACGCTAAAGGTGAAATTTCGCCGCTCTCCTAAAACTTTGGGCGAAGTCGAAGAGAGTTTCGCCGCCACTCTGACGAAAGGCGATACCTTTCTGATCGGTGGGCAAATCGTGCGCTACGAAGGGCTGAACCAACTGGTTGTCGAAGTCAGCCGAGAGAAAGGGCGAACGCCCAAAGTCGCGACGTTTTCGGGAACGAAATTTGCAACGTCAACACAGCTCAATCAGCGCATCCTGTCCATGTTCAGTCGTGACACGTGGCCAGCGCTTCCTGCCCACACGGCGGAGTGGCTTCAGCTTCAACGAGAGATGTCAAAACTGCCACAAGCAGGGCGCATTCAGGTCGAAACCTTCCCCCAAGACGGCCGCGAAAACATGGTTGTTTATGGTTTTGCGGGGGTGAATGCCCATCGCACGCTGGGCTTGATCTTAACGCAACGCATGGAGGCTGCAGGGCTCAATCCGCTTGGCTTTGTTGTGACGGATTACGCGCTTCTGATTTGGGGGCTGACCCCTGTCACCGATGTTGCGCCCTTGTTTGACCCTGAAAACATCCGCGACGGGTTAGAAACATGGCTGCAAGGCAATGCCGTTATGAAGCGCACGTTCCGCATCGCCGCGACCGTGGCGGGCCTGATTGAACGCAACAGCCGTCAGGGGCGCAAATCTGGGCGGCAGGCCACGTTTTCTAGTGACATTCTTTATGACACCTTGGCCAAATACGACCCCGATCATCTGATGCTGCGCATCACCCGCGAAGAAGCCATGCGCGGGTTGGTCGACTTTGGTCGCATCGAAGACATGTTGCAGCGAACAAAGGGGCAAGTCGATCATATCGTCGTTAACCGCATCACGCCGCTCGCGGCGCCGTTGTTTTTGGAACCGGGGCGCATTCCGGTATTTGGCGAAGGGCGTGACAAACTCCTGCAGGACAAAGCTGCGGCTTTGATGCGCGAGGCCGGCTTATCCGATCTCTAAGACAACTGGACGCGCTCGTGCATTTCGGGCAGGCACGGTGACATGTCGGATTTTGCGTTCACCCTAAGCGACGCTGACTTTGTCGCGCGATCAGATGGCACCCTGTGGTGGCCAAGCAAACGGTTGCTGTGCGTCTCTGATTTGCATCTGGGGAAATCCGAACGGATTGCGCGGCGCGGTGGCACGCTCTTGCCCCCTTATGAGACCCGCGAGACCCTTTGGCGACTAGACGCCGCGATAACGGCCACTGACCCGTCTTGCGTTATTTGTTTGGGTGACAGCTTTGATGATTTGACTGCGGCGGAAAACGTTTCTGACGACGCACGTAAAACGCTCACTCAGCTGCAAGCGGGTCGGGATTGGATATGGATCGAAGGCAACCATGATGCGGGGCCTGTGGACATTGGCGGCACCCATCGCGGAGAGGTCGTTGTAGACGGGATCACATTTCGCCACATAACCGACAAAGCGACGCGGGGCGAGATTTCGGGGCACTACCACCCCAAAGCAGGGCTTTCCGGTCTATCACAACGCGCTTGTTTTCTGTTGGACAAGACGAAACTGATCCTGCCCGCGTTCGGCGCTTATACGGGCGGGCTCTCAGTTCGAGATCCAGTTTTATCGGGGCTATTTGACCCGACAGGGCTGGCGATTTTGACCGGAAAAACAGCACTAGCTGTGCCGATCTCGGCTTGCCTCAAGCGCTGAGTTTTCCGGCATTCACAAGGTTGGACCGATATTTGGGCCCAACCGGAAGCTTCGAGCCGCACGGCAAATTCACATGCTCTCGCCCGTCATCGACCACGACCCCTTCAATCTGCGCAAGAGCGACCCAATGGGAGCGATGCACGCAAATCCCCGGCTCGACGTTGATGTCCGCGATCGCATCTCGGAACCTCATCAGCTCACGATATTCTTGATGGTCTGTCGTCTTGATCACGATGTGATGGTTGTCAGAACTGACCCGCTCTATACGCACACCTTGAGGGGCATTGATACGATCCAGTAACCGATCCCGTTCTATTGTTGGGCGTTTGAATTTCGGTTGGATGAGACGGCGTACGCCAATCGCTCCCACGCCAATTGTAAACGCAACGGTGCTAATGAAGACCCAGCTGATCTCACGCGCATCCCCAGCCCAAAGTATCCTATTGGTCAAAATCACGGCCGGCCCCATAAACGTCGACAACGATATGACGACCGCTATGTCCTCTAACCAAGCAGGGTTGTTTTTGATGATGAGCCGCCAGAAGATACGAAAGCAAATCGAAACGAATATCGAAACGGCTATAACCCCGCCCCAATAGCCAACCCGTTGCCCTAATGAGAGAGCCTCGAAGGTTCCAAAAGGGCCGGAAACCGAGACAACAACCGTCAACATCAGCCAGATGACCAGAAGCACCGGTGAAGCCACTTCTTTTACAGTCGCAACGACATCATTTTTTCGAAACTGCACCCAAAGTCCCCCCCAGAGACCCCAACACCACCGAGAATCAAACTCGGTTCATAGGAGGCTACACAAAGGACAGGTCGTGGGGAAGTCTTAGGCGGTCAAACCGACTGGTTCGGGCAAATTATTTGCGCGGCAACAAGCGGTTAGCGTGTTGGCCAGCAGGCAAGCGATTGTCATCGGCCCAACGCCACCCGGAACGGGTGTGATGGCGCCCGCTACGGCCGCACAGCTGTCATAATCAGCATCGCCAACCAATCTTGTTCCACCTTCGGGTTTTTCAATGCGGTTGATGCCCACATCGATCACAGTCGCACCAGGTTTGATCCAGTCGCCCTGCACCATTTGAGGGCGACCAACAGCGGCAACCACGATGTCGGCTTGACGCACGACCGCAGGCAAATCTTTGGTCCGAGAATGGGCAATGGTGACGGTACAGCTATCGCCCAGCAACAACTGCGCCATAGGTTTACCAACAATATTGGACCGACCAATCACAACCGCATTCATGCCGGACAGGCTGCCATGATGATCCCGCAGCATCATCAGAGATCCCAGTGGTGTGCACGGCACCATAGATTTTTGTCCGGTGCCCAAAAGGCCAACGTTTGAGATATGAAACCCGTCCACATCCTTTGCTGGGTCGATCGAATTGATCACCAAATCACTGTTAAGATGGCCCGGCAACGGCAGCTGCACCAGAATACCGTGGATCGTCGGGTCTTCATTGAGGCTGTTCACAACCGCGAGCAACTCAGCTTCCGATACAGTGGCATCAAGACGGTGCTCTACCGACTTCATGCCAACTTCGACTGTCATCTTGCCTTTGGATTTAACGTAAACTTGGCTCGCGGGGTCTTCGCCCACCAACACAACAGCCAATCCTGGCGTAATGCCGTGTTCGGATTTCAATTTGGCGACGTGATCACCTACTTGGCCGCGTACATTGGCTGCAAAGGCTTTGCCGTCGATTATTGTAGCTGTCATTTCAATCCCTCAATGTTATCCCGAATGGGAAGGTGGGCGGGGCGCCTTTGGCATCCGCCAAATAGCGACGTCCCACCTTTTACGTGTTAGAACAAGCCTTCAATTTGGCCATCATCGTTCAAGTGAATATTTTCCGCAGATGGCACCCGCGGCAACCCTGGCATCGTCATGATTTCACCGCACACAACGACAACGAATCCAGCACCCGCGCTCAAGCGCACTTCACGAACCGGAACCGAGAACCCCGTAGGAGCCCCACGCAAAGTCGGATCAGTCGAGAACGAATACTGGGTCTTTGCCATGCAAACCGGCAGATCGCCGTAACCCTGTTCTTCCCACAGCTTCAGCTGATCGCGGATCTTCTGATCCATCAGGGCTTCGTCAGCGCGGTAAATGCGCTTGCAGACAGTCTGAACCTTATCAGCCAAAGACATTTCATCACGGTAAAGCGGAGCGAACTGGCTGATGCCGCTGTCCGCAATTTCTGCAACGCGCGTCGCCAATGCTTCGGACCCTTTGGACCCATGTTCCCAGTGTTGGGACAAGATCGCTTCGGCCCCTTGTGTTGCAACATAATCCTTTACGGCCTGCACTTCGGCATCTGTGTCGGTCACGAAGTGGTTGATCGCTACCACAACAGGCACGCCAAATGATTTCAGGTTGCCGATGTGACGTCCAAGGTTGGCGCAACCATTCTCAACTGCGACAACGTTCTCGGCCCCCAGATCGCCTTTGGCGACACCACCGTTCATCTTCATCGCACGCACCGTCGCGACCAGCACTACGCAATCAGGGGAAAGTCCTGCTTTGCGGCATTTGATGTTCAGGAACTTTTCGGCACCAAGGTCAGCGCCAAAGCCCGCTTCCGTGACCACATAATCAGCCGTCTTCAGCGCGGTGGTCGTGGCAATAACCGAATTACAGCCATGGGCGATATTGGCGAACGGGCCGCCATGCACGAAGGCCGGATTGTTTTCCAGCGTCTGCACAAGGTTCGGCTGCATCGCGTCTTTCAGCAACACAGTCATCGCGCCGTCCGCCTTGATGTCGCGTGCAAAAACAGGGCTGCGGTCACGGCGATAGGCCACGATCATATCGCCCAATCGTTTTTCAAGGTCTTTCAAATCTTTGGACAGACACAGGATCGCCATCACTTCGGATGCCACTGTAATGTCAAAACCTGCTTCACGCGGGAACCCGTTGGCGACCCCACCCAAAGACGCCGTGATCTGACGCAACGCACGATCGTTCATGTCAACGACACGGCGCCATACAACGCGGCGTACGTCGATTTCCAGCTCGTTCCCCCAATAGATATGGTTGTCGATCATCGCGCTCAGCAGCGAATGCGCCGAGGTGATCGCGTGGAAATCACCCGTAAAGTGAAGGTTCATGTCTTCCATCGGAACGATCTGTGCGTAGCCGCCTCCCGCGGCGCCACCTTTCATCCCGAAGTTTGGCCCAAGCGAGGCTTCGCGAATACAAACCGCAGCCTTCTTGCCGATACGGTTCAGGCCATCCCCAAGACCCACCGTCGTCGTTGTCTTCCCCTCGCCTGCTGGCGTCGGGTTGATTGCAGTGACAAGGATCAGCTTACCGTTTTCATTTTTCTGGACGCCGTTGATAAAGGCTTGGCTGACCTTTGCTTTGTCGTGCCCATAAGGCAAAAGATCATCGCTCCCGATGCCAAGTTTCGCACCAATCTCTTGGATTGGCTTTTTGTTCGCTTCCCGTGCGATCTCGATATCGGTTTTATACGCCACTTCAACTTCTCCCTAATGAGCAAAATTGCCCGTCTTATTCCTGCGCCAGTAAGCACGTCGATACCCAAGCAGCCCAACGCAGTTACGACATTTTGGATACCGGAATCGTCGGGCTGGCGGTCACAGGAAAATTTATTCAGCAAAAAACCTTATGGGACAAATGAAATCGTGAAATTTTGGGATTTTTTTTCACGGCCGCATTTCAGTGGCCTTTATACCCTTCTGCGGGTGTAACTGGTTAAGGGGCCCAAACAGGTTGATCTGGGACGTGCAGCGTCAAGATATCACCAAGTGCGATACGGCCTTCAGCGGCGACCCAAGCCGTGACGCCGCGCCGGTTCTTTGCTGCGGGCTTGAACCCCTTAGCAAGGTCCCCATGATCCAGCACCAGTGATTTAGCTGGGAATTGGCAAGGACGATTTTCCATATCAACCGTCACAGTTGCCCCGCTCGCGGCCTGCAACCGTGACGACGGCGGCACATGGCTGAAATCAGGGATTCCCTTCACGACAATTGACGCCCCCATCCGAACCGGATCAACCGCATCAACACCCATTTCCTTGGCGATCTGATCAAGTTCTTCTTGGCTTACAATGCTGAGCTGGCGTTCGTTCTTGATCGGGGTGCCGCGCTCATACTGTGATTTCACGCGACTACAACTTGGTCGCGTAAGCCCCGCGTGAAATGCGCCTGCGACGCCCTCAAATGTCAGCTCAAGGTTTTCTCGGGCTGGGGCGGTCAACTCATCACGGTCGCCATTCATAACGGCCCCGAGCCAGACGATCTCCGCAGTGAAATGGGTGGGTTTTAACGCAGGCATGGCAGGTCTCCTTTAGGGAGGAGAGTGCCGCCAGTTACCGACGGGTTCAAGCGACCATCTGTGATATCTTGTATGATGCATCGAAATGAAAAACCCCGCAGGCGTGTTGGCCTGCGGGGTTTAGATCGTGTTTCTTATGTCGCTTCCGGTTCAAGGTCTGGATCGGGCGACTTTGGCTTGCGCGGCTTGGTCTTTGGAACCGCAGTCACCGAACTGCCTGATGTTGGCGGCACGTCTGTGCCATCATCACTGTCATCACTGGGCAATTCACCTGCCATCACGCGATTGATCTCAGCACCCGTCAGAGTTTCGTATTCCAGCAAACCTTGGGCCAGACGTTCGAACTCATCGTTCTTGTCTTTCAGGATGCTCAGCGCACGTTGGTAGCCTGCCTCGATGAAGTCTTTCACTTCTTCTTCGATCAACCCCTTGGTTTCGGCTGAGACCGAGAAACCACCCGTGCTGCCAGAGTATCCCTCATGGGCCTCGGCATAATCAATGTTGCCGACCTTATCAGACATGCCCCAACGCATGATCATCGCGCGGGCCAATTGGCTGGCCTGTTGAATGTCACCTGCAGGACCGTTGGAGACTTGGTCTTCACCGTATTTGATAACCTCAGCCGCTTTGCCAGCCATCGTCATCGCAAGACGTTGGTGGCACTCGTCGCGGAACATGTTGAGGCGATCCATTTCGGGCAAAGACATCACCATGCCCAACGCACCGCCACGTGGAATGATCGTCGCCTTATAGACCGGATCACATTTCGGTAGCGAGATGCCAACAATCGCGTGGCCCGCTTCGTGATAGGCCGTCATTTCTTTTTGTGCGTCGGTCATAATCATGGAGCGGCGCTCGGCCCCCATCATGATCTTATCCTTGGCGGATTCGAAATCAGCCATCGCTACGAAACGCCGACCAATACGGGCCGCGGTCAGTGCTGCTTCGTTCACAAGGTTCGCCAGATCGGCACCAGAAAATCCGGGGGAGCCACGGGCAATAATGCGCAGATCAACGTCAGGGCCAAGCGGCACTTTACGCGCATGCACGCCGAGAATTTTTTCACGGCCTTTGATGTCTGGGTTGCCGACAGTAACCTGACGGTCAAAACGGCCCGGGCGCAACAGGGCTGGGTCAAGCACGTCTTTACGGTTGGTGGCCGCGATGATGATGACGCCTTCGTTGGCTTCAAAACCATCCATCTCAACCAGCAGTTGGTTCAACGTCTGTTCGCGTTCGTCGTTACCGCCGCCCATGCCGACACCACGGGCACGGCCCACGGCGTCAATCTCGTCGATGAAGATGATGCAGGGCGCGTTTTTCTTGGCCTGCTCGAACATGTCACGCACACGGGATGCACCGACACCCACAAACATTTCCACGAAATCAGAACCGGAAATAGTAAAGAACGGCACACCCGCCTCGCCCGCGATGGCGCGTGCCAGCAGGGTTTTACCCGTTCCCGGAGGACCCACCAAAAGCGCGCCTTTAGGGATCTTGCCGCCGAGACGCGAAAATTTCTGCGGATTGCGCAGGAATTCTACGATTTCTTCGAGCTCTTCCTTGGCTTCATCAATGCCGGCGACATCATCAAACGTCACGCGACCTGCTTTTTCAGTCAGCATCTTGGCTTTGGATTTACCAAAACCCATAGCCCCGCCTTTACCGCCGCCTTGCATGCGGTTCATGAAATAGATCCAGACCCCGATCAGCAGCAGGAACGGAAGAAGACCCACAAGGAATGTTGCAACGCCAGATTGCTCTTGCGCCTCCGCAGACATGGGCACACCTTTTTCGATCAACAGGCTCGTGACTTCGGCATCTTCCGGAAGGATCACAACGTAAGTGCGACCGTCGGCGCCCCGATACGTCAGGTTTTCACCGTCAATACGCGCTTCGGCGACGGCGCCGGCATCAACTGCCTGCACAAACTCTGAATAGCTCTTCTCGTTGGTTTGCGTACTGCTTTGGGTGTTCCCAAAAAGGTTAAACAGCGAAATAACAAGAACGAATAGCACGACCCAAAAGGCCAGATTGCGTGCGTTGCCCAAGGCGACACTCCTTTAGAAAATCATTTGGCTCACAAATCCTAAGATTTAGTGAGCACTTGCCTAAGATAGACCCTTAGCTGCCGAGTTCAACGGGAAAGCAGTAAAGACGTGAAATCCGCGACAATGCGCGCGATAAATCCGTTATTGAGGCCCGCAACAGGGGCCGAAATAAGGGTTTCACCCTCAAATACGGCAGGACTAGCCATGAGAGATGCCCGAGGTAGCCCCGTTTCACGCCAATCAGGCACGTCCTTAATGTGTTCACCCAACGCACCGACGGTCAATTCCCCCATGTTAGGGGTCTCTGATTCCTCGCTCACAAGCCACCGCGCGTCCCACAAGAGGCCAAGCGTCCGATTGCGCCACTCAATCGTCGGTTCCGTCGCCTTAACCTCGCGCGCAAACCGCAAGGCACCTTCTTCTTTGCTAACAATACAGCCGCCAACCGTGTGACGGTCCTGCTTCGTCAAAGCCACGTCCAGATTGATCAACGCGCTTTCCCTTGGGGCATAGCCATTGCCATTGATGTATCGCACCGCCGCAAGCCGCAAGCGGCGTTCCACATCGGGGTGCACGGGCGGGCGTGGCCGGGATTGGATCAAAACATCGCCGCGATCCACAATGACCAGCCGCCGCGCCTCTTCGCATGTGTAGCCTTGAATTGCGCTTTTGGCAGACGCCAACGCCGCTGCTGTCGATTTCAAACTCTCGATATCAATGCCAAGCGGTTCAAGAGCCGCCAAAATCTGACGCGCTTTGGGACGGGTTTGCGTTAAATCTTCGTTGCTGGGGTCATCGACCCAAGACACATCATGACGCCGCAGGTAGTTCCGCAATTCTTCGCGGGTTTGTTGCCACAGAGGCCGTACAAATATCGAACGATGAAGGCTAAAGACAGGCGGCATCGCAGCCAGCCCATCCAGTCCCGCCTTGCGCCCTAAGCGCATCAGGAATGTTTCAGCCACATCATTGGCCGTATGCCCTAAAGCAATCGTTTCAGTGCCGTTGTCCCACGCCCAATCGGACAAAAGTTGATACCGCGCATCCCGCGCGGCGGCTTGCACGTTTCCGGTGGCCTTTGTGCCATCCCAGTTCAGAATACTGTGGGGAATTTGATGTTCTTCGCAAAACGCCCCGACAAAAGCCGCCTCGTCAGCGGCGGCGGCCCGCAATCCGTGATCCACAGTCGCCGCGATAACCGGAACACCCGTTTGCTCTGACCAGCGCATATAAAGATGCAGCAACGCCATCGAATCCCCGCCGCCGGACACGGCGATGGCGACCTTATCGGGCTGCTCTCCAATGAGGATCGTATCAATAAAATGCAGCAAAGCAGCATCTTCGCCCTGCGTCATCAACCAGTCTTGGTCTAACCGCACCCGAGCGTCGCCATCGCGTTTTGTGCTTCACCAACCTCTGGTGTTCCGGGGAAGCGCACGTTGACTTCGCCCAATGTAACGCAAGCATCTTGTGTCTGGCCCAAGGCCCCGAGCGTTACGCCCAGTTTCATCAATGCAGCGGGCGCTATGGACCCTTCGGGATTGCCCGAAAACGCTGAAAGATAGGCGCGGGCGGCATTGCTCGTCTCGCCCAAGTTCTCAAATGCTTGGCCACGCAGGAAATGCGCGTCAGCGGCTACTGGGCTACCGGGGTAATTCTCATTGAAGGACGCAAGGAGGTCAGCGGCGCCGCGAAAGTCACCGGAGGCGAGCGCCTCCTGCGCCCGCGTGAAATCCTCTTGCTCGGCCACGGCCAAAGACGGCGCATTCGTCACAGGCGTTTCAACGACGGGCGCAGTCGGCTCAACGTCTACGCCACCAAGGCTGGGTGTTTCACCAAGCGCACCGATGTCACAGCCTGCTTCAAGTTCGCACAGGCGGAATTCCAGATCGCCAATGCGATTGGTCCCATCGCGCGTCAGACGCGTGATGCGGAACTCTAGCTCTTCGGTTTTTGAGGTCAGACGTGTGAGTTCGGCCTCGATGGAGTTAAGACGGTCCAAAGGGGTCGCGCCCGCCGTGCCCTGCCCTGATTGGCCGGAAGCCACCAGTTCATTGCGCAATCCCGTCACATCAACATAAAGCGTTGTCAGCTCCGCACGGATGTCAGCCAATGTCTGATCTTGCGCAAAGGCCGCGCTGGACATCAGTCCGGCGGGTGCGGCCAGTGCCAAACACAAAGAAATCGTTCTCAGCATGTCTTCCCCCAAGAAGAGTTTAGCTACCTTGGCCGATCGAAATGATCGTCACGGCACGACGGTTCTGCGCATAACAGCTTTCGTCCGAACAAACAGCCAACGGGCGTTCTTTACCGTAAGATACGGTGCGGACGCGGCTGGAGGCCAGACCTTTCGAGATCAGGTATTCCCGCACAGCATTGGCGCGGCGTGCACCGAGCGCAAGGTTGTATTCACGTGTGCCCTGTTCGTCAGCGTGGCCTTCGATCACGGCAAGGTAGTCGGAATTTGTTGCCAACCATCCGGCCTGACCATCCAAGGTTGCACGGCCTTGGGCCGTCAGTGTGGATGTATCGACTTCAAACAACACACGGTCGCCGATGGTTTGGCTGAAATACTGTGGGCTGGCAGGGTTATTGGCCCCCGTCAGTGCTGTCTGGTCGATGCCTGTGTTCGCTGCGGCCATGTTCTGGGCGTTCAGATCAACGGCGTCCGCATTGTCGAAGCGGTCCGCGTTCGTACAAGCGCCAAGCGCAAGTGTCCCGACCAGTAGAATGGCTTTGGTAAGATGTGTCATGGGTCTGTCCCGTTTTTATTATATGCTCGTTTGGGGCTATCGTAACACGCCCGACTTGAATTGAGAATCGCGAATGCGTGATCTGCGAGTTTACTGCTGCAACGGCCCCCATGACGGGTCAGACCCGCCTTGCGGTGTTGTAACGCGACGCAAATTGCGGCCCGTGATATCAACCGAATAAAGCGCGGTCGTACCGTCTGCCCCTTGGGTTTCACGGGCAAACATGATGACGCGCCCGTTCGGAGCCCATGTCGGACCCTCGTCCAAGAATGACGACGTCAAAAGGCGCTCTTCGGTGCCATCCGTGCGCATTACGCCAATATGGAACCGTCCGGATTCTTGCTTGGTAAATGCAATCAAATCGCCGCGTGGGGACCAGACAGGTGTGCCATATCGCCCATTTCCAAAGGAAATTCGCTGCGGTTCACCGCCATTGGCGGACATGATGTAAAGTTGCTGGGTACCGGAACGATCGCTTTCAAACACGATCTGGCTGCCATCTGGGCTAAAGCTCGGCGCGGTTTCAATCGCGGGTGTGTTCGTCAAGCGTTGGTGCTGTCCCGTCGCCAAATCCGTGCGGAAGATGTCCGTGTTGCCGCCTTGGATCAGCGAATAGATCACCTGTCTCCCATCAAGGCTAAACCGAGGCGAAAACGCCATATCGCCTTCTGAGGTGGTCAATTGCTGGCGGGTTACAGATGCGACATTCAAGACATTAATGCGCGGAAAACCGCTTTCGTAGCTGGTATAAAGGATGCGATCGCCGTTCGGGCTGAACCGCGGGGCCAAAACGATTGCAGAGCTGTCGGTGAGGTACTGAACATTCGCGCCATCATAATCCATAATCGCAAGCCGTTTAGCGCGGTCATCTTTGGGGCCTGTTTCGGCAACAAACACAATGCGGCTGTCGAAATAACCTGCCTCACCCGTGATGCGGCTGTAGACCACATCGGCCACTTTATGCGCCATGCGACGCCAGCCGTCCGTGGTACCAACGAACTGCAGGCCCTCGCCCATTTCAGAACCCGAGAACACATCATAAAGGCGGAACTTAACCGTGATCTGCGATCCGTTAACCGCCACAGCGCCCGTCACCAAGGCCTGCGCATTGATCGCGCGCCAGTCGGCAAAAGCAACTGGCGTCCCAAAAACACCCGGCGTGGAGATAAACGCCGACGATGGGATTTGGCGGAACAGGCCCGTGCCGTTCAAATCTTCCGCAATCACGCGGCTGATATCGTTGGCCATCTGTTCTGATCCGGCGACCTCAGCTTGAAGGGTCGGGATCGCAAAGGGCAAGGCTTCTATCACGCCGTCCCGCAAGGTTAGCCGAAGCGGTTCTTGCGCCTGCGCCGAAGTGGTTGCGGACAATGCGATCATCATCGCAGCGAGGAAGGTCATAAATTTGGTCATCATGGCGCGTATACTCACTTAATTATCCCTCTTTTCAACGGGGAGTTTTTTGTTCGGCGGATCACTGCGACCCTCATTGTCTTACAATCTGGGTCGGATCGACGGTCATTGCGACGTGCTGCCACAACTCGAAGTGTTCGGCAGGCAGATCATACCCGTCCATCCCACAGCGAAGAACGGCACGACGGGCCGAGGCAAAGGCTGCTTGTGTCGCGGTCTCGCTTGCCGCGGACGCCTCGGTCATCACAAAGCTGTCAGGCAGGGGAACCCCTTCGCGGGTCAATTCAAAATTGATCTCTATTACCGGCCAAGGATCGTCCGCCTGCGTAATGTTCCAGCACTGCGATACATCGTGGATAAAACCAGTCATCCATGCCGGTCGGTCCTCGGCTGCAACACCGCCTGCCAAAAGGGCAAAACATATCGAAGCCACCCCCTTCATCGTTGACGCATCGCGGTTGGATCAACGGTCAGAACGACCCGTTGCCATTGGTCATATTGGTCTTGTGGCAAATCGTAACCACTGTCGCCCGTGCAGCGGATCAGGGCGCGGCGCGCCGCCTGAAAAGCCGCGTCTGCATCTGTTGCGTTGCCGCCGGAAAACCCGTCCAACTGGATAGATCCTGTGACGGGGCGGCCGTCTGGCGTCATGTCAAAGACCATATCGATGATCGTGTTCTGGGCACCTGTAGACAGCGCGCCCGTATTCCAGCAGCCGCCAACCTGACGCAAGAAGCCCGATTTATCACCATCCGAAAGCTGCCCACCCGACAAACCAGCCGTCGGCGTAGAAGACGGCGCAGGTTCCGCAGGTGTGCTGGTTTCTCCAGCCAAAGCAGCGGCCAATGCATCATCCACCGCCGTTTGATCTGCCTCTTGGGCCGCGGCAGCTACACTTGCAGGTCGTGACGGTGGGCGGCTGGAAATTTCGGGCGCGAAAGATGGCTCTTCAGCTTCAGTAACGATCTGATCGGCGGCAGCTTCTGGCGCTGTGGTCTCTTCCGCTGGCTCGGTTGTCTCTTCAACAGGTGCCTCGACCTGATCACTGGCCGCAGTCGTTTCCTCTGGTGCGACGGTCGCATCAGGTTCTGGAGGAGCAACGATTTCTGGCGCAACACGCGGTGCAGGACGCGGCACAGGGCGCAAGCTGCTGCCCAGTTCCGCCGATTGTGGTGGGGTGATAATCTGCGGCGTATCCGGAACGTCCGGCGGGGTGTCCGTCACGACGGTTTCCGGCACTGTCAAGTCTGGCGCTGCGGGCGGCGTTTCAACCGCTGGCGGTTCAACAGGTGCTGGGGCTTCTGGCACAACGGGGGGTGTTTCGACCTCTGGCGCTGGTGGCGTTTCGTCAACGGGGGGCTGTTCAATCGCGGCAGGTTCGCTTGGTGGCAATTCGGGCTGCGCACCTTGCGTCATCGCAGCGAAATCTTCGCCGGAGACTACGGACACTTCGGTGATCTCGAACGGCAACGGCTCAGAGGACATGCCCCAGCCGACAACCATCCATACGATTAGTGCCGTATGCCCGATGCCTGAAATATAGGTGCCAGCGCTCATTCGCGATTACCGCCCTAATTGCCTGAACCGCCGTCGAGCGTCGGCCCGCCGATATCCGTCACCAAGCCGATGTTGTTGAACCCTGCAGCATTCAGCGCCCCCATGACCTGAGCCACTTCGTTCCACGCATTCACGCCATCTGCCCGTAGGAAAATCTGGTCACTGTCACGTTCAGCCGCAATCCCGCGCAGACGGCTGACCAATTCAGCCCGCTCTACTTCGGTCTCTTGAATGAAAACACCACCGTCGGCGTTCAACGTAACTGTCAGCGGTTCTTCTTCTGGTGTCGGCAATGCATTGGCTGCTGTTTCTGGCGTGTTCACAGGAACGCCAACAACCGACAACGGGGCCGCCACCATGAAGATGATCAGCAATACCAACATGACGTCAACAAACGGCGTGACGTTGATTTCCGACATCGGCCGAGACCGACGGGATCGACGCCGCGCGCGGCGCCCGCCCCCGTCGTCTTTTTGAATAACACCCGCGCCCATGGCTCAGGAATCCAACTGACGGCTAAGGATCGTTGCAAACTCATCCGCAAACGCCTCGTAGCCATTGACGATGCTATCTGCATCCGCGCTGAGCTTGTTGTAAAAGATAACCGCAGGAATAGCCGCCAAAAGGCCAAGGCCGGTCGCCAACAAGGCCTCGGCGATGCCAGGTGCGACAACGGCGAGGTTGGTGTTTTGTTGTTCTGCGATCTCGATGAACGCGTTCATAATCCCGAACACGGTCCCGAGCAGCCCGATAAACGGAGCCGCCGACCCGACCGTCGCCAGAACGGTCAGCCCGCGCTGCAAGCTTGCGGTTTCCTTGGCAATCGCCACATCCATATTCCGGTCGATCCGTGCCGTAGCACCCGCGATCAATCCGCCGTCTTGGCGGTGAGACCTGCGCCACTCCAACATGCCAGACGCAAAAATCTTTTCGGACTGGCCCTTTGGCGTCGCACCGATTTGGTCGAACAGCTCATCCAGTGGATTGCCGGACCAGAAAGCGTCGTCAAAAACACGCGCTTCAGCGCGGGCCTTGCGATATTGAATATACTTGTCCACGATCACTTTCCACGACCATAGGGACGCGACGATAAGGATGATCATGACGATTTTTACGGTAATGGTCGCGCGGGCGAACAACGCCCACATCGTGAAATCTTCTACCATTTGATACTGCCTGCTCTGCGTTTTGGACCGATTTTGGCCTCTGTTGGATACATATGTAACGCAGCTTGCACAGAATTGCCAACAAAACGCGCGTAAACTGGCTGTTAAGTGCAGTTTCTAATGTAGATTTCGGCGAAAAGCCGCCGGAAGCCGTGCGGGTGCCCCAGCGTCATTAATCGCAACGATGGTCACGAGCGCCGTGAACAACACCTTGCCATCGCGTTCAACATTTTGACGCACGATCAATCGCGCGCCGGTTACCGCATCGACTTCCGTCGTCACGACCAGCTCATCATCATACTGAGCTGGGGAATGATAATCGGCTTCAACACGGCGCACCGCGAACACGACACCCTCGTCGCGCTTCATCGCCGCCTGATCAACGCCCAGTTCACGCACCCACTCACTGCGGCCGCGTTCAATGAACTTCAAATAGTTTGCGTAATAGACGATCCCCGCAAGATCGGTGTCTTCGTAATAAACGCGGATTGGAAAACGGTGTGTCATTCTGCAACCTCTACGCGGGCTGACAACCGCAATGCATGACTTGGGTCCTGCGCGACGGCAGGCATGACCGGATCATAAACCGCGCGGATCACGCCTGCGATATCGGGCCGCACAACAGCCGTCCCATCTATTAGTGCCAATGGAGACTGGTTTTTGAATGCGTTCTCTGACCACAAAACCATCGCGTGCACCGCTTGCGTCAGCGCCAATGCATCCGCTGGCACTTGTTCCAGCGCGGCGTCCATCCGCAAAAATATAAAGCAAGCCTTGATCGCGCCTGTCTCGTCAAATCGGAAAATCCGGTACTGATTGGCATCCGCTTTGATCAACCGCCCCACCAAATCGCGCAACTCGGGCACGAGATGGTCGAGGTCTTTGACACCTGTCAATTCATCCCAATCACGACAGAAGAAGATCATCACGTTCACGCCGAACTCGGGGTCCGTTTCCGCCATCTGATGGCCGGACAACACGCACATCGCCTCAAACGCGCCTTTGAACAGGCTGACAGTGTCATCCTCGACGCCAAAAATCACAGGCACAATCGGGCGGCCCCAACGGGCACACAAATAGCTGCCATCGGCGCGGGTAAAGAACGGTTCGATCTCGGATAGGTTCATCATGGCGCCTTGATACTCAAAAAGCGCGCAAATTGAACCCCTAGCTGCCATCAATCAGGCGTTCCATCATCGGCGGCATCTCACGATCCAGATCGCCCCAACCTTGGATTGATCCGTCACTCTCGCGAACCGCCACCAAAATGCGCCCATCCGTGAGGTGCAGCGCGAGAACACCGCGTGTCTCGCCGGTGACGCGCGGGTTAGAACCTGCGCCCACCAACCATTCGCCCTGCGTCTCCATGCCAGATGACATCGCCATGATTTCGCCCACACCTGCGTAGTCATCTTCCCCCATCAGCGCGACGAAATCAGCCCGCCAATCCGCATCCGCGAGGAGTTCGAACGGGCCGCGACCGACCCAGTCCATCGGGTCACGTCCAACATTGGCAGACACCTGCCCCAGCACGACCTCTTCGACGGTTTTACCGTCATAGATATAAGCGATGCGCCCGTCGGCGGCCAATCTTGCGGGCACAATCACGGTGACTGTCTCTGCATCTGACAGAACCTCGCTCTGGTAGGCACAATTGCCCAGATTTTCGGTAACACGAGGGGGATCTTCGGTGTGCAGCCACGCATAAACCGCCGCGCAGGCATTGCCGCCCGACATCAGCTCAACCAGATACAGGCTGCCGTGTTGGTCGATCACGTTGATGTATTGAAATTCACCCCCAAAGCCGAAGCGATGCGGCCCAAGGACAAGAACCTGCGAAAACCCGTCACCGCTGTCCTCGATCGACAAACGCCCCGACGCGGTTTGAACGTTGACCTCATCTGCAATGAAGTCTGCCTGCGCCGCCGCCGCCAAACACATCATAATCGTCGCGATCAATCTCATCTTGCCTCTCCTCACTCACCAACACGGACCGCCCAACAAGGCCGATCAGTCAAACATATCACCTTGTCCTTTGGGCGGCGGCATTCCCAAATGGGTCCATGCCTTTTGCGCCAACATGCGCCCGCGCGGGGTGCGTTGAATCAGCCCTTGTTGCAGCAAATAGGGTTCAACCACGTCTTCCAATGCGTCGCGCGGTTCAGACAACGCCGCAGACAGGGTTTCAATCCCAACTGGTCCGCCTTGATAGTTCTCTGCGATCAACGTCAGATAACGGCGGTCTGCACCGTCCAACCCCAGCTCATCCACGCCCAAACGCGTAAGCGCTCGGTCTGCAATTTCATGGGTGACGGTCCCGTCCCCTTCGACGATTGCGAAATCAACAACGCGGCGCAGCAGACGGCCGGCAATCCGCGGCGTGCCCCTCGCTCGTTTGGCGATTTCTTGTGCACCGCTTTCTGTTGCTGGCGCCCCCATCAGGCGCGCACCACGGGTGACGATGTCATGCAGCTCGGGCACGGTGTAAAACTGCAACCGTGTCGGAATGCCGAAACGATCCCGCAAGGGGGTCGTCAACAGCCCCATGCGCGTGGTCGCCCCGATCAGGGTAAATGGTTGCAACTCGATCCGAACAGTCCGCGCGGCGGGCCCTTCCCCAATCACAAGATCCAGCTCAAAATCTTCAAGGGCGGGGTAAAGCACTTCTTCAACAGCCGGATTGAGCCTGTGAATTTCGTCGATGAACAAGACGTCGCGCGCTTCTAGATTGGTGAGGATGGCGGCCAAATCGCCCGCCTTGGCCAACACAGGGCCAGACGTCATCCGAAACCCGACCCCTAATTCCCGCGCCATGATTTGCGCCAATGTTGTTTTGCCCAACCCCGGGGGCCCATGAAACAAAGTGTGGTCCATCGCCTCGCCACGTCGCTTGGCGGATTCAATGAACACTTTCAGGTTCGCCCGTGCTTCGGCCTGCCCGATAAATTCGTCCAAGACCTGTGGCCTTAGGGCGCGGTCCCCCTCATGGGCGAAATCCTCGGATTGTCGTTCCGGCTGCATTGATGGGTCTGTGTTACTCATAGGTGTCTTATGCCTCACTGCTGCGTGCGGGACCAGATGCACCATTGCTAGAGTGTATCGCTAATAGGCCCGCCAGAACGATCAGGGCCATCCCGATCACGGTTTGCGTGTCAGCCCGTTCGTCAAACATCACCCATCCCCAAATGATCGCAAAGGCCAGATAGCTGAAATCGAACGACCCCAACAACGGCGCAGGGCCGCGTTGATAGGCAAACGCAGTGCCCAAACCACCTATCAGAATTGCCAAAGAAGAGATCGCCATCATGCCCCAAGCCTGCCCGTTCATCGGCACCCACTTCGATTGCCACAAGTCCATCGGCGCGCCGTTGGGAAGCGCGAGCACCCCAACGGCACCCACAATCACAAAGACAATATTAAGCCAGAGCGCCAACCCGACCACACTATCGCCCGCACATCGCGTCCGCGTCAGGATCATCGACAGCGCATAAAGAACCGCGGCCGAAAGCGGCAGGATCAGCCACGGATTTGCGCCATTGGCGTCAGGGCGCGTAATCACCAGAACTCCTATGAACCCAAGCACAACCGCGATCACTCCCAGCGGGCCGATCCTGTCCTTGGTCAACAGGGCTGAGAAGAGCAATATAAATAAGGGCAACGTGTAGTATGCTGCCGCCCCGACGGCCAAAGGCATGTGTTGCAAGGCCGCGTAATAAAGCAGCCACATCAAGACCAACATCCCGCTCCGCAGGACGATCCACAGGCTGGGTCGCACCCCGCCAAATCGCAGGGCTAACGCCAGTAGGACAGGCAAGATCAATCCTGATCGTAACAGGAATATCTGCCATAGGCTTAACTGTTCTTGCGCCGATAAGCCCATCTTGCGCACAAGGGCGTCGCCAAACGACAAGGCAAAAACCGTGCCAACCAAGACGACAACCGCCAGCTTCGGGGTATCTTGAACGGGGGGCGGCACGCCCTACCCCTTCGGCGCCAACAGCTTCAACGCGGCCCGAATGAGCACCTCTGCATTGGCACCCTCGTTTTCGCCCGCCGCTTGCGCCACGGCACTTGCAGCATCAGACGGCCCGTAGCCAAGGTTGCCCAAAGCCGACAAAGCATCCGACTGCGCCGCGCCGTCTGTAGCAATAGATCCGGACATCGGTTCGAGGACCGCGTCGTCCGCCGCGTCAGCGGTGGGCGACGCGCGCCCGCCCGCCGCAGGCGCAGCACCGGTTCCCGCCATCGCCATCACCGCATGGGCTTTGTCTTTCAATTCCAAAATCACCTTCTTGGCCGTCTTTGGCCCGACACCTTTTGCCGTTGCTACTGCAGCCCAATCTCCAAGCGCAATCGCGCGGCTGACGCCATCCGCGCCAAGACCGCCCAATATGGCCATCGACGCCTTAGCGCCGATCCCTTGAACTGACATCAACAGTCGGTGCCATTCCTTTTCCACCAATGTTGAGAAACCGAAAAGTTGTAACAGGTCTTCGCGCACCAACAGATCGGTATAAAGCGCCACAGCCTCGCCATTGGCCGGCAACGTCGCCATCACACGTTCGCTGATGAAAACAATGTAGCCCACGCCCTTAACGTCAATCAAAACGTGATCCGCTGTGCGGTATTCAAGCCGGCCTGCGATACGTCCAATCATGCACTCACCCTTTTTGAAATTCTGTGGGCTGTTTGCGCGTGATGCGCGTGGCAAATCGCAATCGCCAAAGCATCTGCTGCATCTGGCCCCGCCAGATCAACCCCCGGCAACTGCAGTTTAACCATATGTGCTATCTGCGCCTTATCGGCATGGCCCACACCAACAACAGCCTTTTTCACGCTGTTGGGGGCATATTCCCCGACGCTCAGGCCCGCCTGAGCAGGCACCAACATCGCAATGCCACGCGCTTGGCCAAGCTTCAGGGTTGCGGCACCGTTGGTGTTTACAAATGTTTGCTCGACCGCCGCAGTATCGGGCGCATAGGTCGCCACCACTTCGCTTAGGGCGGTGTGAAGCCGCATCAGTCGCTGCGCGAGATCGCCTGTACCCGACACACAAACTCCGTTCGCCACATGGCTTAGCCGTGATCCATCAACGTGAATCACCCCCCAGCCCATGTTTCTGAGACCTGGATCAATGCCCAAAACCCGCATCAGCGCCCCTCATTTTGCTCGTTTTATTCTTTGTTAACATCTGACCTAGCACAAAAGGCGAACATCCGCCTAGCCCTTTTAGCAGCCCATCCAAGGGCACAATCCGCAGCCGAGGCAGAAAAACGCCATCCAAAGCGCTATGAGCGACACTTTTTTAGGCGGAAATTAGATATATAAAACATTCCGTTAGGGAAATTTAGGGCTATGCGGAAACTGCATATCGCCCTTGTGATTATTGCATTTGCAGTCACGAAACGGACCCCCTAAGTGGGCTTTAGAACAAGCCCTTTTATTCGGCGCCAGCCCACATCAATCAGGAGACTTTCCATGGCCGCCATCGACATCCGCACCACATCCACGAAATCCGGTTCTCCGTTGTTTTCGTTCTTTGGCACACTCGCCACTTGGAACGACGAGCGCATGACTCGCAAAGCGTTGAACAAACTGTCCGCTCGTGAACTCGACGACATTGGTTTGAACCGTGGCGATATTGAAGTCATCGCCAAAGGTAACCTGATCCGCTGATCCGGCTTACCTCGCCTCGATAGATTGAAGCAGCAAACACAAAAAGACGCCGCGCCCGATTATCGGACGCGGCGCTTTTTTTGCTTAGGGCGAACCGGATAACCGGTGAGGAAACGCCCGAACTTTATCAACCCAACACGCCACCCCGTTAACAACACACGACGGGGTGTAGAATTCTAATTAGCGCTGAAAGAAGAACTGCTTCAAGAAACCACCCGTCGCGACGGTAATTGGTTCTTCTTGCATCAGCACAGCGCCCGCCTGTTCGACCATCGTTCCCTGGCGTAGCTCTTCGACTTTAAGCGCGTAGTTTCCGGATCCGATCTGCGCAAACATCAAAGATTTGAACGCGATCAAAAGGCCCACCATGATGAGCGCACCTTTAAGAGGGAAACGCGGGCGGATCAAACGAGGGCGCGACCGGATCAAACCATCGCGACCAACACGGTGAACGACGCCATTGCGACGCATCTTGTTGTGCGTCCGCACAACTTTTTCCAAACGTTTATCTAGCGAAGCATCGATCGTCATAAAACAGCCTAAATTAACTCGGCCCCCACCGAACAAAACCAAATTCCACCCCAAATGAGGCAGGAATAAGGCAAACCCTTCAAATTCAGGCAAAAACCACTTCAAATGCGTTTAAACTATGTTTCTTTCCCTAGGGTCAGCGTCGACCATTCACCAATCTGGTCATGATGCAAAAGATTGTATCCGTTCTGTGCATAAACAGCGGTGATTTCTTCGGCCTGTTCGTTCAAAAGCCCAGAGAGAATCGCGATTCCTTTTGGTTTTGTGTGCGCCACCATGTCAGGTGCCAGCATGATAAGCGGCCCCTTCAGGATGTTGGCAAAGATCAAATCAAACGGAGCGGCCTTGGCAAGGGCGGGGTCATCAAACCCTGCTGCGGTCACACAGGTCACCGCGTCGCCCATATCGTTGGCTGCCATATTTGCCACAGCCACATCCACCGCGACAGGATCGATATCGCTGGCAATCACATTTGCAGTTCCGGTCTTGGCGGCTGCCATTCCCAAAACGGCCGTTCCACAGCCTACGTCGGCAACATCGCCAAAAAATTGCCCGTCGCTTAGCAAACGATCATAGGCCTTTAGGCAGC
The DNA here is from genome assembly GCF_018861045.1 of Octadecabacter sp. B2R22. Classification (GTDB taxonomy): domain Bacteria; phylum Pseudomonadota; class Alphaproteobacteria; order Rhodobacterales; family Rhodobacteraceae; genus Octadecabacter. The sequence goes on along the minus strand of NZ_JAHKQJ010000002.1, from coordinate 374,200 downwards.
CCAGCGTCGTTCCGTGGTGCCCCGTGCCGAATGCCATCGCAGCATCAATCAACAGACCAATGCGCCCGTCAGGCAATTGATCCGCGTCATGGGTGCCATAAACAAAGAAGCGTCCAGCCTCGACTGGTGGCAATTCCCGTTTCACATGGGCCACCCAATCGGTTTCCGGCACTTCGGACACCACAAAAGGCTTGGCGCCAAATGTCGCCGCCAGCAACGCGAGGGCCACCTCGTCGGGCTTACCTTCAAAGTAGCCGCCCACTTCCCATAACCCGCTGTCATCTTCGACCTCAAACACGCCGACGCCCGTTGGGGTCGGGTCCATGTCCTCCATCGCGGCGCCCAGCGCATCTGCGGCAGGTTTTCCTGTCAGGGTGGTAAGGGCTGTAAAGGTCGTCATGGCTTACTCCGCCGGTCTAGCGCGATTGGCGCGGTCAATAATTGATTCATATCCTGGCTCTGGGTGGCGCGGGATCAACAAGGCCAGCAGCAGCGACACTATCGCCATTCCTGCTGCTGCCAAGAACACCAATCCGGGTGATGTCAGCCAGAGGTATCCTAACAATGCGGGCAAAAAGACTGCTGCGATGTGATTGATTGTGAACGCCACCGCAGCTGTTGGTGCAATATCTTGCGGGTCGGCGATCTTTTGAAAATAAGTCTTCAGGGCCAGCGCCAGACTGAAAAAGATGTGGTTGAACACATAAAGCGCCGAGGCCAGAACCACGCCCCAGCCGAAATAATATAGCCCGCCATACAGGAAGAAGATCACCGCAAGGCCAACGTATTCAAACACCAATGCATTGCGTTCCCCGAACACACCAACCGCACGCCCAACCAACGGGGCGGAGATGATATTGGCGAGAAGGGTAATCAAGAAGAGCGACGTGACTTCGTGCACCGCAAAGCCGAACTTTTCGACCATCATAAAGCCGGCGAAGACCACAAAGATTTGCCGTCGCGCACCCGACATGAACTGCAGCGCATAATAGAGCCAGTACCGCCTGCGCAGCACGAATTGGTTGCGCTGGGGGGTGGGGCTTTCGAATTGCGGATAGGCAAACATACAAAACAACCCGATCGCTGCTGTCAGCCCGCCGGATGCCCAAAAGACCATTGAGTACGACAAACCAAGGGCTTCCCACGTCAACACAATCAAAACATAGGCCACGAACGTCGCACCTGATCCAGCGGCAATGATCCAACCCAAAAGCTGCGGCGCGCGCTGCTTGTCGATCCATTGCAATTGTAGCGATTGGTTTACGGTTTCGTAATAGTGGAACCCGATGGAGCTCAGCATCGTGATCGTCAAAATCCCGCCCATGGACGGGAACTGTGCGGTTACCGCTGTCGCGACGCCCAGCATGACTAAGGACACCAGCCCCAAGACTTGTTCACGAAAGAACATCAAAAGGGCGATCACGCCGATTGCAAAGAAACCCGGAATTTCGCGGACAGTATGCAGCCAGCCGATGTCAGCACCGTCAAAATTAGCGACCTCGATCACGAAGTTATTGATCAGCGCTAACCACGTCGAAAACGCAATTGGCATCGCCGCTGCCATCAAGAACAACAGCGTGACAGGACGGCGCCAAACTGGCAGATTTCGAGTTTCTGAGAGCGGCAGGGTTTTCATACTCTCCGCCATACGCCTGCCCCTATGATTTGTCGAACCCGCATTTTTGCACAGTTGGCCTGACGCCTTGATCAATAAAAGCTCTGCGGGTCGATATCGATCGCCATGCGCAATTCGCCACGCAGTTTGAATTGCGCCGCCCAAGCGGCCAATGCCTGCTGTAAAGGCGCGGTTTTCTCCGCCTTCACCAACAACCGCACACGATGCCGTCCCCTTATGCGCGCGATCGGCGCTGGCGCTGGCCCAAAGACCTGCGCACCGATTTTGCGCAGCGGTCCGTCTTGGCGCGCCATCGCTGCGCCAAGATCAAAGACCTCTTGCACGTTCGGACTGCTAAGCACGATGCCCGCCATGCGCCCGTATGGCGGAACGCCTGCTGCCCTACGCTCTCCGGCCTCGGCGGCCCAAAACGCTTCTTCGTCGCCGCCCAGAATTGCGCGGATCACGGGGTGTTCTGGCTGAAACGTCTGCATCACAGCCTCGCCTTCGATTTCCGCGCGCCCTGCACGGCCCGCAACTTGGCGCATCAATTGAAACGTGCGTTCAGCCGCACGAAGATCGCTGCCTTGCAGACCAAGGTCGGCATCAATGACCCCAACAAGCGTGAGCTTCGGAAAGTTATGCCCTTTGGCAACCAATTGCGTCCCCACGATCACATCCGCCTCTCCGCGTGCGATGCTTTCGATATGCTCTTTGAGCGCCCGCGCCGATCCATAAAGGTCCGAGCTTAGCACTGCGATCTTTGCATCAGGGAACAGCTCTTGGGCCTCTTCGGCCATGCGTTCCACACCAGGACCGACGGGGGCCAGTTTGTCTTCGGCTTCACACGACGGACAGACGGATGGCATGGGTTTGGTCTCACCGCACTGGTGGCACATCAGGCGCTTCAGGAACCGGTGTTCCACCATCGTCGCATCGCAATGATCACAGCCGATCTGATGGCCACAGGCCCGACAAATCGTCACCGGCGCATAGCCGCGACGGTTCAGGAACAGCAACGACTGCTCCCCTTTTTCCAGCCGCGTCTGGACCATGCGTTGCAATGACGGCGACACCCAACGACTTCCGGGGAGGTCCTCAACCCGCATGTCGATCGCTGACATTTTCGGAAGAACCGCAACTCCATAACGCGACGCAAGGGTCACGCGGGCATATTTTCCGGCCTCGACATTGGCCCAACTTTCAAGACTGGGTGTCGCGCTTGCCAGCACCACCTGCGCGGAGTTCAGCGAGGCCCGCAGCACCGTCATATCCCGCGCGTTATAAAGAACCCCGTCTTCTTGTTTGTAAGACGTGTCATGTTCTTCATCGACAATGATCAGCCCCAAATCCTGAAACGGCAGAAAGAGAGCCGAGCGCGCGCCGACAACCAATTGCGCCGCGCCCTGCCCAACCATTTTCCAGCAACGGCGACGTTCTGTCATCGTCACGCCGCTGTGCCATTCGGCAGGCTTCATACCGAAACGTGCCTCGACCCGTGTGATAAATTCGGACGTCAGGGCAATCTCGGGCAGCAACACGAGCGCTTGTCGCCCACTGCGCAAACATTCCGCCACGGCTTCGAGGTAGACCTCGGTTTTGCCGGACCCCGTAACGCCCTTAAGCAAGGTCGTGCCATAGGCGCCTGAGCGGACGGCCTCGCACAGGACTTTCGCGCCAGCGCGTTGGTCTTTCGTCAGCTCTTTGCTGCCGTAATCAGGGTCCAGCTTGGGATAGGGCAGATCGCGCGGGCTGTCTTCTTCGGACACCGCGCCGAGTTTGACTAAGCCTTTGACCACCGAGGACGTAACCCCAGCCATGTCTGCAACTTCTTTCAGTGTAAACGCCAACCCGCCGTATTCGCGAAGAACCTCAAGCACTTTGGTGCGGGCATCGGTCATGCGGGTCGGCGTTTCGCTGCCCAAGCGGTAGACCTTTCGCATGGACGGTGCATCGCCCAAACCCGGCGCGCGGGTCGCAAGACGCAACATCGCAGACATAGGCGTCAGCGTATAATCCGCCGCCCTTTGCAAGAACTGCTGCATCTCGTCCGCCATGGGCGCGACATCCAAAACGCGGATGACTTTGCGCACCTTGGCATAGTCGAAATCACCCTGCCCTTTGCCCCAGACGACGCCCAGCACTTTGCGCGGACCAAGGGGCACTTCTACGAATGCGCCCAAATGGCAGCCGCCTTCGGGGGCTTTGTAGTCCAACATGCGGTCAATCGGTTGCGTCGTGAGAACGCCCACCAAATCACCTTCATGAAAGAAGTCCTGCGTCATCCTAGGCTGCTTTTCGCAACGTGGCGGTCAGCACGCCCATGGCGATCAAGACGCCGCCGCCAATGCGGGTCATCCAACCCAGCACAGCGGGTTTGCGGATCGTGCTGCGCAAACGGTCGGCCAGCACCGCATAGATCACGACGTTCAACGCCGCCAAGCCAACGAAGGTTGCGATCAGAATTGAAAACTGTGGCAACAACGCCGCCTCGGGCCGAATAAACTGAGGAACGAAGGCGATGAAAAAGGCGATGGATTTGGGGTTCAGCGCAGTTACAATGGTGGCGTTGCGAAAGACCGCCCCGGCACTAAGGCGTGGTGCGTTCTCTATTTTACCCAAGGTTGCGCCGCCCGCGCTGCGGATCATGCCAATCCCCATCCAGACAAGATAGGCCGCTCCGATCCATTTAAGCGCGGTGAACAACGTCGCCGATGCCAGAACCAAAGCCCCAAGCCCCACCAGTGAGGTCGTCATGGCGATGAAGTCCCCCAACGCAACTCCAGCAGCAGAGGCCACAGCCACACGCCGCCCTTGGGTCAGTGCATAAGTCAAAACCAGCACGATCGTCGGGCCCGGAATGATCAGCAAGACGACTGTCGCCGCCACAAATGTCATCCAAAGTGATAGGTCCAAGGGAATCTCCTATGTCCGCCCCAAGACCGCATTAGACACTTGCCGCCCCTGTCATTCAACGGGCATTCAGCACCCCTTTCGAAGCGTCGCGCATTAGGGTATCCCTGCGCCAAATTCATGAACCCGGAGTCGAACACATGAAATTCTTCGTAGATACCGCAGATATCACCGCAATCACCGAACTCAACGATCTGGGTATGGTAGATGGCGTTACAACAAACCCTTCCATCATCGCCAAGTCTGGCCGCGATATCCTTGAGGTGACAAAAGAGATTTGTGACCTCGTCAGTGGTCCGGTATCCGCAGAAGTTGTTGCAACAGACGCCGACGACATGATCGCCGAGGGCCGCAAGCTCGCTAAAATCGCAGATAACATCGCCGTAAAAGTGCCTTTGACTTGGGACGGTTTGAAAGCCTGTAACGTTCTGTCCAGCGAAGGCAACATGGTCAACGTGACGCTGTGCTTCTCTGCAAATCAGGCGCTTTTGGCGGCCAAAGCAGGTGCGACATTCATCAGCCCGTTCATCGGTCGTCTTGATGACATCAACCTTGATGGCCTTGAACTGATCGAAGACATCCGCACGATCTATGACAACTACGGCTACGACACGCAGATCCTTGCGGCGTCTATCCGCAACGCAAACCACATGTCTGAATGCGCCAAGATCGGTGCGGACGTCGCGACAGCGCCGCCGAATGTGATCAAAGCTATGGCGAACCACGTCTTGACGGACAATGGTCTGGCCGCGTTCCTTAAGGACGCCGCAAAAGCGAACATCAAAATCGTTTAACGCCTGCGGCGGGCGTGGGAGGGGGGCTAGCCCCCCGTCCTTCGGACTCCCCCCAAGGTATTTTCGAAACAAAGGCATGAGCGGGGCGGCATTCTACATGAGTGTCGCCCTGCAACACTTTGGATTCATCATAAATATACCTAGCGCGAGGGTGCGCCCGTCTGCTAGGTACGGTGCCAATCAATAAGAGAAGACCAAAATGAGCAGTGATCCCCTCCTGAACGATGACGTTCGGTCCAAAATCATGTCCGACCCCGAAGCCTTGCTTGAGGATCAGGATATTATGCGCGCGCTGGTCGCTGCGAATGAGAAAAACCTTGGCGGCAACATCGTCGATCTTCGCGGTATCGCGATGGAGCGTTTGGAAGGTCGTCTTGACCGCCTTGAGGACACCCATCGCAACGTTATTGCAGCGGCTTACGAAAACCTTGCAGGGACCAACCAGATCCACCGCGCGATCTTGCGGATGATGGATGCGGGCAAGTTCGAGAGTTTCTTGAATGATCTGCGAGGCGACGTCTCTGACATTTTACGTGTGGATGCTGTGCGTTTGGTGTTGGAGTCTTCGACGACCGATGCAGACCCAGCGATTGCACGGCTCAGCGATGTGTTGTCGATTGCCGAACCGGGGTTTGTGCAAAACTATATCAGCCATGGGCGTTCTGCCCCTGCGCGCCAAGTGACTTTGCGCCAAGTGAAGACCGACGACGTTGAAATCTTTGGTGACAAGGCGGAGTACATCCGCTCTGAGGCCTGTTTGCGCTTGAACCTTGGCGATGGCCGTTTGCCGGGCATGTTGATCTTTGGCGCCGAAGATCCGCACCAGTTCACCCCCCAGCAAGGCACGGACCTGCTAACATTCTTTGCTGGCGTTTTTGAACGCGTCATGCGCCACTGGTTAAGCTGATGGTATCGCCAGCCCTATCCCGCGCATTGGCGGATTGGCTGGACCATCAACGCGCGCTCAAAGGGGCTGCGCAAAACACACTAACGGCCTATCAAACCGACGTTCTTGGATTTTTGTCATTCATGACCCAGCACCACGGTGAGGCGCAGGGACTTGGGCCGATCTCAAAAATTGCTGTGACCGATATGCGCTCTTGGATGGCACATGAACGGGGGCGCGGTGTGTCGGCGCGGTCGTTGGCGCGTTCCTTGTCGGCAGTAAAATCATTCTATCGGTGGCTGGCCGATCGCGAAGGGTTTGAACCGACTGCCGTCTTATCTACGCGTTCACCGAAATTCCAAAAGAAGTTACCGCGCCCGCTTGCCGTGGATGCCGCCCGTGCAATGATCGACACCGTTGAACTGCAAGCCCGCGAACCGTGGGTCGCACAACGCGATGTCGCGGTTGTAACGCTTTTATACGGGTGCGGCTTGCGTATCTCCGAGGCGCTGGGGTTAACCGGCGCGGACGTCCCCCTACCCGCCACGTTGCGCATCTTGGGTAAGGGCGGCAAAGAGCGCCTGGTGCCGGTGATCCCCGCGGCACGTGCCGCAGTAGATGCTTACTTGCGCGCCTGCCCGTTTCCGCCAGAAGACGACCAGCCGGTTTTTCGGGGGGCGCGTGGCGGTGCGCTTTATCCCAAAGCGATCCAGTCGGTGATGGCGCAGGCGCGGATGCAATTGGGTTTGCCCGCCACAGCAACGCCCCATGCCATGCGCCACAGTTTTGCGACGCATTTGTTGAATGCGGGGGGCGATCTGCGATCCATCCAGGAACTGCTGGGTCATGCGTCGCTGTCGACAACACAAGCCTACACGGCCGTCGACACGGCCCGCCTGATGGAAGTCTATGACGCAGCCCACCCAAAGGCCGCCGGATAACCCAAGCGTCATGCTGCGGTTGCCCCGCTGCTTCAAATCCGTCATGACACGGGAATGACTTCAATGACCTCCGCACAAACCAAAGCGCTTGGCGTTCACTTGTTTACCGCCACGGGCGCCGTTTTTGCGATGCTGGCGATGTTGCAAGCAATCCAGAAAGACTGGGCGATGATGTTCGTTTGGTTGATTGTGGCCTTCGCAGTGGATGGCGTCGATGGCCCGATGGCACGCCATTTCAACGTTAAGAAATATGCTCCGCAATTTGATGGGGTCTTGTTGGATCTTATTATCGACTACCTGACCTATGTGTTTATTCCAGCCTATGCGCTTTATGCGTCGGGCTTGATGGATGGTTGGTCTGGCTGGGTGGCAATCATTGTGATCACCTTTGGATCAGCCTTATATTTTTGCGATACACGCATGAAAACAAGCGATAATTCGTTTTCCGGCTTTCCTGGATGCTGGAACATGTTGATCCTTGTTTTGTTTGCATTGACGCCCCCGTGGTGGGCCTGTCTTGCGATTATCGGTGTGTTAACGGTGACAATGTTCGTCCCCGTAAAGTTCATCCACCCTGTCCGGACTAACCGCTGGCGCGCGATTTCTTTGCCGATGGCATTGGCTTGGACTGTGTTTGCGGGTGTTTCAGCGTGGGTCGGGTTTGAACCATCCGCGCCGGTCTTTTGGGGGCTGATGATAACATCCCTCTACCTTCTCGGCGCAGGAGCAATGCAACAGGTGTTGCACGGGCCAGACGGTTAAGCCCTTCTTTGGTTCTTAAGTATCCGCGCCGCAGGCTTCTGCCCTAAATCAGAAACCCACCCGCGCCTTCATGGCGCAACAGCGCGACTTTGGTTTCAACACCGCCCTTGCCGGAAAATCCGGTAAGCCCCTTTGCGCCCATAACCCGATGACATGGAATGATGACAGGGATCGGGTTGCCGCCACAGGCAGACCCGACCGCCTGTGCCGATTGGCCCAGCGCCTTGGCGATATCGCCATACGTCACTGTGTCGCCAAAGGGGATCGCTGTCATCTGATCACAAACAGCACGTTGGAAATCTGACCCAGCAACACGCAGCGGAAGATCAAAATCCTGCAGTTGCCCAGCGTCATAGGCCCGCAATTGTCGCGCGGCGTCGCTTAACAATGGCGTTTCGTCAGACCCGTCCCCGTCCCAGTCAACGCGCACAATCGCGCCGTCGTCTTCCCAAAGGGTTAGTGGGCCGAATTGGGTGGGGATGGTGAGTCTAGGCATAATCCTACCCTCACCAATTCTCATCGTCTCGGCAATCCGAAACCTGCGCTTTTAGCTCAGGGCTACGTCAGTACAAATTGCGTTCATCACCGATCAGTGCGGCCTGAACGAAACCTTCAGGATCATCCGTAAAGGCAGACGTTAGCCGGAAATGCTCCGTATCACGCAGGTCAATCGGCCTGATGCTACGGTGAGTGATCTGCAACAAAGTGGCATTGGGTACCGCCATCAAAATAGGGGAATGAGTTGCCATGATAACCTGTGCATCCGCACTTTCCTGAATTTCGTTCAAGAAAACAAGCAACTCGACCTGACGTGACGGCGACAACGCAGCTTCTGGTTCATCGAGAAAATAAACACCCTGCCCTGACATGCGATCCCCGATCATATTCGAGAACCCCTCACCATGGGACATCGACAGATAGCCCCCTGCGGTTTGTCGTGATACCGCAGCGAAGCTCTGGGCTTTCAGGAACCATCCCTTTTTCATTTTCGGCAGCCAGCCTGCACGCAGACGATTGGCGAGCGCAATTGCCCCACCCTCGGACGTATCTGTGCCTGCGTCCGTCCATGCGCCGCCGCCCGTGGTCGAAAACCCTGCCAGTGTCGCCATCGCCTCAAGTAACGTTGACTTCCCCGCGCCGTTTTCTCCCATCAGGATCGTAACCGGAGAGTGAAAGTCCAGCTCGAAATCCGGCGTCAGCCACGGAAGATCGAACGGATAGCCTTCGGGAAAGGCCTCCTCTGGTTCATCCACACATATAGAACGTAGATAGGGCGCGGACAGCTTTGTATCCCGTCCGCGCACCATCTTATTGGCTCAAAGCCTCGTCACAGCGCCCGCAAACGCCCGCGTGGCTGTGGCTGCCTACATCTGGCAAGATCTTCCAGCATCGAGCGCATTTTTCGCCGTCGGACACGGCGAAGACAACGCCAACACCTGCTACATCGTCCAATGCAAACGCACCGTCTGGTGCATCGCCTTCCACAATCGTGATCTGGCTGGTGATGCAAAGGTCCGCAAAGGTATCGGTGTTGGTGATGATCGCCGCCAGCTCTGGTGACAGATACACGGTTGGCGCTGCTTCCAGAGAAGACCCAATCACTTTGGCCGTACGCTGTTCTTCAAGCGCACCCGTTACCACACGACGCACAGCGCGCACGGTTTCAGCACGGGCGGCCAGCACATCATCACGCCATTCCGTTGGAGTGTCCGGGAAATCGGTCAGGTGGACAGATGTGTCGCCACCATTGCGTTCCAGCCAAACCTCTTCCATCGTGAAGATCAGGATCGGCGCCAGCCAGCTTGTTAGACGCGTATAAAGCGCATCCAGAACCGTCAGTGCAGCACGCTGGCGATCCGTATCACCGTCGCAGTACAACACATCCTTACGCACGTCGAAATAGAACGAGCTGAGGTCCAGCGTTGCGAAATCGAATACCGCGCGGAACACGCCTTGGAAGTCGTATTTTGCGTAGCCTTCGCGTACGACACCATCCAACACGGCCATCTTGTGCAAGATCAACTGCTCAAGCTCTGGCATGTCGTCCCGGGCCACGGCCTTGGACGCATCAAAATCACCGAGTGATCCAAGCATATAGCGCATGGTGTTGCGCAAACGGCGGTAGCTGTCTGCCACACCTTTGAGGATTTCATCCCCGATCCGCTGGTCATTGGTGAAATCAACCTGAGCCACCCAAAGACGCAGGATGTCCGCGCCGTATTGCTGCACGACCTTTTCGGGAACGATTGTGTTGCCGATGGATTTGGACATCTTCATGCCCTTCTCATCCAGCGTGAACCCGTGTGTCAGCACACCGCGGTATGGCGCGCGGCCAATGGTGCCACAGCCCTGCAACATAGATGAATGGAACCACCCGCGGTGCTGGTCAGTGCCCTCAAGATAAAGATCAGCAAGCCCGTCCTCAGATCCGTCTTCGCGGTCACGCAATGTGAACGCGTGTGTAGACCCAGAATCGAACCATACATCCAAGATATCCATCACCTGATTATAGTCATCAGGGTTGTGGTCGCCGCCCAAGAAACGCTCTTTGGCGCCCTCTACATACCATGCATCCGAACTTTCGACCTCAAACGCTTCCAAAATCCGCGCGTTCACTTTGGGATCGCGCAACAGGTAATCCGCATCCGTAGGCTGTGCGCCTTTCTTGGTGAAACAGGTCAGTGGAACACCCCAAGCCCGCTGACGGGACAGAACCCAATCAGGCCGCGCTTCGATCATGGAGAACAGGCGGTTACGACCCTTTTGCGGGGTCCATGTGACCAATTCATCGATAGAGCGCAAAGCGCGTTCACGGATCGTGGTGCCGTAGGTGTCTTGGCCATCGCCAACTTCTTTATCAATCGCGGCAAACCACTGCGGCGTATTGCGGAAGATGATCGGCGCTTTGGACCGCCAGCTGTGCGGATAGGAGTGCTTGATCTTGCCACGCGCCAACAACCCGCCCACTTCGGCCAGCTTGGACATGACTGCGCCGTTGGCATCGCCTTCCCAATCACCCTTCTTGGCCTTGGCCCGCAGAATGCGCTTGCCGCCAAAGAACGGCATGTCTTCGCGGAAGGTGCCGTCGTCCATAACGTTATAGGTGATGACTTCGGCCAACATGCCCAGATCACGATAGAGTTCGAACTCCTCCATCCCGTGGGACGGCGCACAGTGCACGAAACCCGTGCCTTCGTCGTCAGTCACGAAATCAGCCGCGCGGAAATCGCGAAGATCATCCCATTCGCCATTGCCGCCTTCAACACCGTTGAGCGGGTGCTTCAGAGACAACCCTGACAGCTCATCCGCCGTCACATCGCGAACCCGCTGCCATTGGCCTTCCTCAAGACGCGCCTTGGCGAAAACATCACCAGCCAGCTTATCAGCCAACAAGAATTTCTCGCCAACCTCGGCCCAACATTCATCAGGTGTCGCTGTGACTTCGTACAAGCCGTAGGAATAGTCGGCCCCGTAAACAACCGCCTTGTTGGACGGAATCGTCCAAGGAGTTGTCGTCCAGATCACAACTTTAGCGCCAGCTAAGTCGCCTGCATCCACAGCAAACTTCACCCAGATCGCAAAGCTATCCTTGTCGTGATATTCCACCTCGGCCTCAGCCAACGCGGTTTCCTCAACGGGGGACCACATCACAGGCTTTGAACCTTGATACAGCGTGCCGTTCATCAAGAATTTCTGGAATTCCTCAGCGATCACTTTCTCGGCGTGGAAGTTCATCGTCAGGTAAGGGTCGTCCCATTTACCGGTGATGCCAAGGCGCTTGAATTCATCACGCTGGATGTCGACCCAACCGGCCGCAAAATCGCGGCATTCCTGACGGAACTCAACAACATCAACGTCGTCTTTGTTCTTACCCTTTTCGCGGTACTTTTCTTCGATCTTCCACTCGATCGGCAGACCGTGGCAATCCCAACCAGGGATGTAGCGCGCATCTTTGCCCATCATCTGCTGGGACCGCACCACCATGTCCTTCAGGATTTTGTTCAGCGCGTGGCCGATGTGCAAATGGCCGTTCGCATACGGGGGGCCATCGTGCAGCGTGAACGGCGGGCGGGTCTCGCCCTTGGCCTTTTCACGTAGCGTTTCATAAACATCGAGCTTGTCCCAATGGGCCAGCCACTCGGGCTCGCGCTTTGGCAATCCGGCCCGCATCGGGAAATCCGTTTTCGGCAGGTTCAACGTTGTTTTGTATTCGGGTGTTTCAGTCGTATCGGCGCACATTTGGGGCGTCCTTTAGATCGGTCAAATTGAAAAGGCTGGGACGGTGCGATAACTCAACACCTCTGCTCCGACGTGTGGGGGTCACAGCGTCGGGGATATAATTCGAATAATCTGGATCATGCGAGTGTCCATAGGGCGGCTTATAGGGCCGCCTGCGCCTAGGGTAAAGTGCAGCGTTTGCGTCCTGCGACCTTGCCCCGCAGGTGCCATTTACCCATACGGTTTCTACATCGATTCTATCTGCAGACCGTAAGGGGTTTATTGTTATGCACATCGCCATAATCGGGGCCGGAATGGGTGGCCTGACGGCTGCATGCCTCCTTGCGGATCAAGGCCATAAGATCACGATCTTCGATCAATTCGACACACCGAAACCTGTCGGTTCAGGTCTGGTCATTCAACCCGTCGGCCAAGACGTGTTGCGCGAAGTCGGTGCCTTGGAGACTGCCCTTGGATATGGCAACCGTATCACCGACATGCTTGGGATCGAGGCGCAGAACGGTCGGCGCGTGCTGGATGTAAAATACGACCTTGTCGATCCAAACGCTTATGGTCTCGCAATTCACCGCTCGGCACTGTTTGACGCACTTTGGCAAGCGATGCAGAAACGATCCGGTATTGAGGTTGTGACCTCTGCCGATGTGACCTCCGTGCGCCAAGATTCCGAAAGCATCGAGGTATTCGCGGCCAACCACGACGTTCACGGGCCGTTTGATCTTTGCATCGACAGCTCTGGCGCGGGGTCCCCCATATCCCCGATCAAATCCAAACCCCTTGGCTACGGCGCGATTTGGGGAACTGTCGATTGGCCCGAAGACACAGACCTACCGAAAACCCATCTAAGTCAGCGCTACCTCGGCGCGTCTCATATGATCGGCGCGCTGCCAATCGGTTCATTTGCTGGCGAAACCGGATTTAAGGCGGCGATCTTCTGGTCTCTCCCCCGCGACGCCCATTCTACATGGTGCAAAAACGGCATCGACGCATGGAAGATAGAGGCCACAACCCTTTGGCCCGCGCTTACCCCCTTCCTCAATCAAATCACTGACCCCGATCAAATGACAATGGCTCGTTATAGCCACGGCACCCTGAACCGCCCCTACAACAATCGACTCGTCCATATCGGCGACGCCGCGCACCGCGCATCCCCTCAGCTTGGCCAAGGGGCAAACATGGCCTTGCTCGATGCACTGGCCCTGTCCCGTGCTCTTGCGACGCGCCCAGTGGCACGCGCCCTGCCCGCCTATGCCCGCGCTCGCCGCCTGCACACCAAAATCTATCAAGCGATGTCATGGGGCTTCACACCGATGTATCAATCCGACAGCCGCCTTTTGCCTTTCCTAAGGGACCGCGCTCTGTTTCCAACCTCACAGATCCCTCCGGTCCCGCGCATCCTCACAAGCCTTGTCTGCGGCACCATGGTTCCACCCATCGGACGCCTCTAGCCCTTGCCTTTGTTTCTAAAATACCTCGGGGGAGCGTAGCGGGGGCAGCGCCCCCTCCTTCATCTCGCCCCTCTCAGCCATTAAAAAAGGGCCACCAAACGGCAGCCCCCATCAAATCAAATATCACGTGCGGCGAAGCCGCTCCGCTTACTTACCTTCAAGCGCCTCGATACGCGCCAAAAGTGCTGCGTTCTCTTCGCGCGCCTTTTGCGCCATGACGCGCACTGCATCAAATTCCTCGCGGGTGACAAAATCGCGATCGGCCAACCAGCGGTCAACCATGCCAGACATTGCAGTTGATGCTTCATCCTTGGCGCCTTGCGCGACGCCCATGGCGTTGGTCATCAATTGCGACAGGTCGTCAAAAACTTTGTTGCGGGTTTGCATGGTACTCTCCTTGATCTCTCACCCCTATATGGGCAGCCCTTCCCCCCATAACAACCCCGTTCAAACGGTTGACATCGTCGCACCCTGAGGCACTAAGGGGCCCATGTTGACCTCGATCCCCTTCCCCGAGATTTCACCCGTGATCTTTTCGATCACGCTATTTGGTTTCACCTTTGCGCTGCGCTGGTATGCGATGGGGTATATTGTCGGCATCCTAATCGGCTGGTGGATCGCGGCGCGCGCAATCAAACGCCCAAGCCTTTGGCGCAATGACACAGCCGCCCTGACCCGCGATCAAATCGAAGACCTGCTGACATGGATTGTCTTAGGCGTCATTTTCGGCGGCCGCATCGGGTATGTCTTGTTTTACGGTGACGGGCAATTCCGCCAAGACCCCTTATCGATCATTCGTGTGTGGGATGGCGGCATGTCATTTCATGGCGGTTTTATCGGGGTTTGCGTTGCCGTCATTGTCTGTGCACGCAAATACGGTTCGGCATTGGGCGACGTTGCAAATGTCCTAGCTCTGACCGCTACGCCTGCGATTTTCCTTGTTCGGATAACCAATTTTATCAACGCTGAACTTTACGGCCGTGCGACAGACCTCCCTTGGGGTATGAAATTCCCCAGCATGTGTGTTGATCCAGTCTATCAAACCTGCGCCGTCGCGGGTGACTGGTTCTACACTGGCACCGAGGTCCCACGCCACCCCAGCCAGCTTTATGAAGCTGGTCTTGAGGGCCTTTTGCTGGGCGCAATTATCCTGTTCCTCGCCTTTTCGCGCGGCTGGTTGAAACGCCAATGGTCTCTCGTAGCTGTGTTCTTGATGGGCTACGGCTTGTCGCGGTTTGCGATAGAATTCGTCCGCCAGCCAGACGTGCAGTTCACCTCTGCGGACAATCCAATCGGTTGGGCTTATGATTTTGGCAACTGGGGTTTGACCCAAGGCCAAGCGCTGTCCCTGCCGATGATCCTTGTGGGCCTCGCGCTTGTGATCATCACGCGCCGCATGGCCAAGTCATCCACATGACGGCGCTCTCGGATCTACTAACCGCGCGCATCGCAGCGGACGGGCCAATGAACTTGGCCGACTATATGGCCGAAGCCCTGATGCATCCCGAACACGGCTATTACAGCACTCGCGATCCACTTGGCGCTGCGGGAGATTTCATCACGGCGCCGGAAATCAGCCAGATGTTCGGGGAACTCATCGGGCTTGCTCTTGTGCAAGCGTGGATCGATCAAGGCCAGCCAAATCCGTTTTGCTTGGCTGAACTCGGCCCGGGGCGCGGAACGTTGATGGCAGATCTTTTGCGGGCCACGGCCAAAGTACCCGGTTTTCACGCGGCAGCGCAGGTCCACCTTGTCGAAACTTCGCCCACGTTGCGGGCTGAACAGGCAAAGCGTGTTAGTGCGACTTGGCACGACGGCACCACGACCCTGCCCGATCAGCCCCTCTTTCTAATCGCCAATGAATTCTTTGATGCCTTGCCAATCCGACAGTTCCAACGCGATGGTTCTGGCTGGCGCGAAGTCATGGTCACAGCTCAGGGCGATGCTTTGGCAAAAGGCCTGTCCCCGACCAAACCCATTCCGGAACTTAAGCACCGTTTGGACGACACCAGAGACGGCGACATAGTCGAGATTTGCCCAGCGCTCCCTCCGATAACGTCCACCATTGCATCCCGCATCGACACCCACGGCGGCATCGCCCTCATAATCGACTACGGCGATTGGCGTTCGCTCGGGGACACGGTGCAGGCCGTGCAAAACCACGCCCCCGTTGACGCGTTCACGACCGTTGGTGAGGCAGACATCACCGCCCATGTAGATTTCGAGGCTATCTCACTTGCCACGTCCCCCGCCAAATTCACGCGCTTGACGCCGCAAGGGGTCTTTCTTGAACGCCTCGGCATCACGCAGCGGGCCCAAACTTTGGCCGCGCCCCTAAGCGGAGATGCTCTCGACACGCTTGTTGCTGCACACCGCCGCTTGACGGATCCCGCCGAAATGGGTTCCCTGTTCAAAGTAATTGGGATTTACCCCAACGGTGCACCACCACCCGCAGGACTTGAGCCATGACACTCGAAATCATCACGACTGACAGCCTTTCACCGATCCGCCACGGGTTCTTTACCCGCCGTGGTGGCGCCTCTTCGGGTGTGTTCGAAGGATTGAACTGCGGAACGGGCAGCACCGACCAGATCGAAGCGGTTACGATCAACCGCGCGCGCGTGGCCGATGCGATGGGCGTGGGCGAGCATGATTTGATGGGCGTTTATCAGGTACACTCGCCAGATGTGGTCACCGTCACCAGCCCGAACACAGATCGCCCGAAAGCGGACGCCATGGTCACCGCGACCCGAGGCGTTGCGCTGTCCGTTCTTTCTGCGGACTGCCAACCAGTTCTCTTTGCGGACACAGAGGCTGGTGTTATTGGCGCGGCCCATGCGGGTTGGAAAGGTGCATTGGACGGCGTCCTCGAAGCGACACTAGACGCGATGGAAAACCTAGGGGCCTCGCGCGCAAACACCTGCGCTGTCATCGGGCCCTGTATTTCGCAACGTGCATACGAGGTCGGGCCCGAGTTTTTTGAAGACTTCATCGCACAAGACATGGCCTTCGCCCGTTTCTTTGCCAATGGTGAAGATGGCAAGTACCAGTTTGACCTGCCCGCTTTGGGGCTGCACCGCTTGCGTGAGGCTGGAGTTGGCTCAGCGGAATGGACGCGCCACTGTACCTATAGCGACCCGGAGCGGTTCTATAGCTACCGCCGCGCGACCCATAACAAGGACGCCGACTATGGCCGCTTGATCGCGGCAATCACATTAGGCCCAGCGGGCTGAATTTGACACCAATTGGGCTTTTATGGCCCAAACCGTGCCACAGTCGATGCGAAACAATCCCTATGATGGATGTAGGATTGTTGCCAGATCCCTGAAAAATTGGGGTTTACGCACCATGATCATGTCCGCTGTAGCGGTCACATTCGATGGACACCGCCACCGCCCTTTTCTAATTTTTCCCTGATCTGGCCCCACTCATGCCCGTTTGCGCCGTCAATTTGTATCCATCGAGCAAGCATACAAAACCATGAGGCAAATCCCATGACCAAACAAAACCGTTGGATCAAATCCACCATCCGTGAAGCACAAAACTGCACGACGAAAATGCCATGGGAACGTGGCCTGCGCCGCGAAGCGTTTATCGCAAGCCGCCGCGCTGTTGAAGCCCTTACGTCCGCGCCGTCCCGGACACTGCGCCCCGCCGCCTAAACCGGCAGGTTAATCCCCAAACATCGCTGGCCACTACCGCCAGCATTAGAATCGCCGTCCCTGTCGCATTCTCCGGGGGCGGCGATTCTCGTTTCAGCGCCAAATCGCCTGCCCTGCGAAGCCCCAAATGTGGCGGCGCTGTTATCGGGCCGCGAACAATCCATACCAAGACGTGTCGATTGATCCCAATACTCATTGATTTTCCAAATATGTTTGACGAAACGAGGCGCTATCAGCCACATTTCAGTCAACGCAACTCTCCTCAGATGTTGTTGGCGGGGGCCAACAGATGATGTGACCAACCAGAACTAGGTGATCGCATGATGAAAATGACCCCCTCCGCCACCGCAGGCCTCGCGGCGGCACGAAATACAAAAGCACCGGTGGCCTCCTCAGCCCGGCTTGCTCAGTTAGAAGGACGACCTCAGCGCGCCCAGCCTCTTATGCGCCAATATGAGGTCGTCCATCTTACTCCCAATGGCGACATTGACGACTTTACCCGCATTGCACCTGCAAATTCTTCTTTCGAAGATAGCTTTGGCGCGCTCGCTCGTGGTGCCCTTTTGAAAACAGATCGCGGCATGGTCGCGATCGAAGACATCCTTCCGGGCGACAAAGTGAAAACCGTCACCAACGGTTTCCAAACGGTTTACTGGCGCGGATCAATGACGCTGGTTCCCCGTGCGTCTGGTCAAACGTCTCGGATGGGCAAACTAATCCGTGTGGCGGCAGATGCGCTTGGTGTTGGTCGCCCGATGCCCGACCTTTTGCTTGGACCATCCGCGCGTCTCTATCACCGCTCACCACAGTTGCAGCGCGTGACGGGCCACGAAGCGGCTTTCGTCCCTGCCGTTGATTTCGTGGACGGTGTGAACATCGTCGAAATCACACCCCAAACGCCGGTTCAGGTGTTCCAGATTGGCTTTATGTCTCACGAGCGGATCGTTGCGAACGGTGTCGAAATCGACAGCCACAACCCCGGCGCGCGTCATGAACTTGGCCTGCGCGGTGATCAACTGGCGTTGTACCTTACACTGTTCCCGCATGTTGAACGGATCGAAGACTTCGGGATGCTGATGCACCCACGCTTGTCCCTACATGATCTCGATTTCGGAGTGGTCGCCTAACCTTAGGCGTCCCTCCTCAGCCGTTCTTCGAGCACGTCGAACGGCACGCCGGGTTCATCTTTTGCACCGCGAATAACCAACGAGGTTTTTACACTGGCGACGTTTTCGGCGCTGGTCAGGTCTTCTGTGAGGAAGTTCTGGAAGGTTCGTAGGTCCGGCGCCACGCATTTCAGAACGAAATCCACTTCGCCGTTAAGCATGTGGCATTCGCGGACCAGCGGCCAGCCTTGGCACTTTTGCTCGAACGCGCTGAGGTCCACTTCGGCTTGGGACACGAGCCCGACCATGGCGAAGACCTGCACCTCAAAGCCCAGCTCGCGGGCGTTCACGTCCGCATGGTAGCCGCGAATGAACCCCTGTTCTTCTAGCGTGCGCACACGACGCAAGCACGGGGGGGCGGATATTCCGACTCGTTTTGCCAACTCTACGTTGGTCATTCGCCCGTCTGCTTGCAGTTCAGCAAGAATCATCCGGTCGATCTCATCCAGCTTCTGTCCTGGCATAATGGCGCAAATCCCCTGTGGTTGCGTCGATTCATACGTCAGACACAAACCTTGCGCAACAATATTTCGCGCCTCGGTAATTTTCCATCATACCGTCACGGGTTGGTGACATTGTATCACGCCCCCTTTTACCCGCCCCAGTTGCTGCGTATATCCATCCCAACCAAAGAGGATTTACAGCCATGGCCGATACCCGCAAAACCAAAGTTCTTATCATCGGCTCCGGCCCGACAGGCTACACCGCTGGTGTCTATGCCAGCCGCGCCATGCTGGAACCGATCCTTGTGCAGGGCATCGAACCGGGTGGCCAACTGACCACCACAACCGAAGTTGAAAACTGGCCCGGCGACAATGAAGTGCAAGGCCCTGACCTGATGGTCCGCATGGAAGCCCACGCAAAAGCCATGGGCACTGAAATCATCGGCGATATCATCAGCTCCATCGATTTTTCCAAACGCCCGTTTGTCTGCCAATCCGACAGCGGCACAGAATACGTCGCCGACGCGATCATCCTAGCAACTGGCGCGCGCGCGAAATGGCTTGGTCTTGAGACCGAAGAGAAATTCAAAGGCTTCGGCGTGTCTGCCTGCGCCACCTGCGACGGCTTTTTCTACCGCGGTCAGGAAATCGTTGTTGTTGGCGGTGGTAATACAGCCGTTGAAGAGGCCCTGTTCCTCACCAACTTCGCATCCAAGGTTACATTGGTGCACCGCCGCGATGAACTCCGCGCAGAAGCGATCCTTATTGATCGTCTGATGAAGAACCCAAAGATCGAACCGCTTTGGGATAACCAGCTTGAAGAAGTCTACGGCACCGATAGCCCGCTTGGCGTTGAAGGCATCAAGACAAAGAACGTCAAAACGGGCGAGATCACAGACATCGCGTGCAAAGGCGTATTCATCGCAATCGGCCACGCGCCTGCGAACGAACTGGTCAAAGACCACCTTGAAACCCACATGGGCGGCTATGTTGTCACCAAACCTGACAGCACCGAAACATCCATCCCAGGCATTTTCGCGGCGGGCGATTTGACCGACCACAAATACCGTCAGGCCGTTACGTCAGCAGGCATGGGTTGCATGGCCGCACTTGAGGTTGAACGCTGGTTGGCTGAACAAGAGTAAGTAATGAGGTAGCCCAAATCTTGCTTTGCTCAGGGATTTTGGATCGGCTCAACACTCCAAAGTGACAGCAAGTCTTGGGCGCCGTTGGCGGGTGACAGTCGGAAAACCGTTAAGCGAAATTGCACCATCGATAGTGTGATTGCCACAATGCGCACAAAAAAACGGCGGCACCGATAACCGGGCCGCCGTTCTATTTTTCGCTAAACTAAAACTTAGCTGTTCTTGCGGCGACCTACTGCGGCCATTCCGCCAAGACCTGCCAAAAGCATCCAGCCAGCGGCAGGCAGTGGCACCGGAGATGGATCGATCACTGCCGTCGCTTGTGAACTATAAGATATGTCGGAAATACCGACGTTCCAAGAATCTGGGCCGAAAAGGATCTCAAAGCCAGCGCTTGATTGAGCGTTGAGAACGTAATCAAGACTGCCGTCATATGTTGTTTCAAAATTTCCAGTATCCAGAAGCACGGAACTATCCGCCAGGTCGACGACGGTAATGCTCGTTGTCACCACTCGGTTGGCATATCGTGCGATGCTGAACCCATCGAGCAAGGCATCGAAACCAGCTGCCGCGGCGAAAGTAATCGACATCCCCGTCCCAGAACTGAGCGAGTACGCAACCGATCCCAGGTCCTCATAGTTGCCACCCCAATAAAATACGTTCTCATCGGCAGCGGTCGCGGTGTTAGCATCCCAAACAACATCCAGCTCACCAGCAATGTCGCCATAAGTTTGGTCAATCTGCAGGCCATTAGAGCAGCTACCGCCCCCCGTACAAATGTCGCCGGTAAAATCGAGGGTTGCAGCAAACGCTGGTGACGAAAAAGCCACCAATGCAGCAGCTGTAGATATCAATCTCATCGTAATTCTCCATAACTTTAAAAACTTATCCGATTTATCCGTAAAATTTACCATTAAATGATGCTTTTGTAAATTCGTTCGAACTCTGCGCAAACCCAGTTGGAAATCGTGGAAACATTGACGGGGCTGACCGCTCAATAGGCGAATTTTCGAAACAATACCGCCATCACCCGCCCAGTTTCAGGAAAAACCCAGCATCGGCGCAAGTTTGTTCTTGCATGAACAAACTTTGGTCCTATGTTCACGCTTGAACAAATAGTGAGTCGCGCCTGATGGCCATGTCGCCCGCCAAAATCACAACCGAGCAAGAGGACCAAATGTTCCGATTGTTACGGCAGTTGGACCTCGCGCCTGACGCGTCCCAGCGGGTGACCGCAGAGGCGATCGGCGTCTCTTTGGGTCGACTTAACGCACTGTTGAAACAAGCCACCGAAGCGGGCCTTGTAAACGTCGAAGACCGCAACGGCCCAGACAAACGCGCGCGCCATACCTATGCCATCACGGCACGTGGCGCGGGCGAGAAGAACCGCCTTACAACTCAATTTCTAACTCGAAAACTTGCCGAATACGACGCGCTACATGCCGAACTTACGGGCAGCGCATCCGGCCTCACGTCTCTTAGTAACAGGACCAAACTTATGGAACACAACCTTTCTCCGATCCCAGAGCTGTATGTCTCCTACGATTCAGCACAGAAGCTGAAAGTTGAAGCTGGCGAACTCGTCAGCCACGACCTGACACCGCGTCAGATCTGCGACCTTGAATTGCTGATGAACGGCGGCTTCAACCCACTCAAAGGGTTCCTGACCGAAGCCGACTACGACGGCGTCGTCGACAATATGCGCCTGACAACAGGCGAACTTTGGCCAATGCCGATCACTTTGGACGTCTCTGAGGACTTCGCAGCCTCTCTTGAAGCTGGTCAAGACATCGCCCTGCGCGACCAAGAAGGCGTTATTCTGGCGACCATGACTGTCACCGACAACTGGGTGCCAAACAAAGCCAAAGAAGCTGAAAAAGTCTTCGGCGCTGATGATGATGCGCACCCAGCCGTCAACTACCTGCACAACCAAGCTGGCAAGGTGTACCTTGGTGGTCCAGTCACCGGCATCCAACAGCCAGTGCACTACGATTTCCGCGCCCGTCGCGACACGCCAAACGAATTGCGCGCTTACTTCCGCAAAATGGGCTGGCGCAAAGTGGTTGCGTTCCAAACACGTAACCCGCTGCACCGTGCGCACCAAGAACTGACATTCCGCGCAGCACGCGAAGCACAGGCTAACCTGTTGATCCACCCTGTTGTGGGCCTTACAAAGCCGGGCGACGTTGACCACTTCACACGCGTTCGTTGCTACGAAGCAGTGCTGGACAAGTACCCACAGTCCACAACTGCGATGTCCTTGCTGAACCTTGCCATGCGTATGGCAGGCCCACGCGAAGCAGTTTGGCATGGCCTGATCCGTAAGAACCACGGCTGTACACACTTCATCGTTGGCCGTGACCACGCGGGCCCAGGTTCCAACTCCGCTGGTGAAGATTTCTACGGTGCTTACGACGCACAAGACTTGTTCCGCGCCCACCAAGAAGAAATGGGCATCGAAATGGTCGATTTCAAACACATGGTTTGGGTTGACGAACGTGCGCAATACGAAGCGATCGACGAGATCGAAGACAAAGACAAAGTCACGATCCTCAACATCTCTGGCACAGAATTGCGCCGCCGTTTGGCTGAAGGTCTGGAAATCCCTGAGTGGTTCTCCTTCCCTGAAGTTGTCAAAGAATTGCGCCGCACAAAGCCGCCACGTTCCAAGCAGGGTTTCACAGTGTTCTTCACTGGATTCTCCGGTTCAGGAAAATCCACAATCGCCAACGCTTTGATGGTGAAACTGATGGAAATGGGCGGCCGCCCTGTGACGCTTCTGGATGGTGACATCGTTCGCAAGAACCTGTCCTCCGAACTGGGCTTTTCCAAAGAGCACCGCGACCTGAACATCCGCCGCATCGGTTACGTTGCATCCGAGATCACCAAGAACGGTGGTATCGCGATCTGTGCGCCAATCGCGCCATACGCAACCACACGCCGCGCCGTTCGTGAAGACATTGAATCTTTCGGTGCATTCATCGAAGTTCATGTCGCAACATCCATTGAAGAGTGTGAAAAGCGCGACCGTAAGGGTCTCTACAAGCTGGCCCGCGAAGGAAAGATCAAGGAATTCACAGGGATCTCTGACCCTTATGACGTTCCGGTTAACCCTGAGCTGTCCGTGGAGACTGAAAATGTCGACGTAGACAACTGTGCGCATCAGGTGATCCTGAAGCTCGAAAGCATGGGTCTGATTGCCGCTGAGTAAAGCGGCGAGGCTGAAACTTAGCCTTTCAAAATTGACTAACAAAAAGGCGTGAGCATCAAGCTTGCGCCTTTTTTTGTTTTAGGTTTGCTTCGCGTGGCACACTCACCCTTTAGTTGATCCAAATCGTAAATTGTCTGTTGCGTTAACCTTTGAACCTCGCGACTACTGCCCAGAACACGTGTTTCAATCTTTTGCGTCGCGCGTTCATTCTACGACTGTTCTTGGTAAATAGATTTCGGCCCATCTTTATGAGTAATGACATTTTGATCACGACACTAATCGATGACACTGTCCGCTACATTCACTTACTTTCAGTAGCGATCGGGATTGGCGCATCGTTCTTTGCAGACTTCAATGTCCTGCGCCGTATTCGCTCCACTGTTAACCAGCCGTTACTCGACACGCTTGATTGCTGTCATCGCATTGTATGGGCCGCGATCGTTGTGATGTGGGCCTCTGGCCTCGCACTCATCTATCTGCGCACGGGCTTTGTTTTGGAAAACTTCAGCCCAAAACTGTTCACGAAAATACTGGTCGTAACGGTTCTTACCGCCAACGCTTTGGTCATTGGCCTCTATGCAGTGCCCTGCCTTGAGCAGCGATTGGGCAAACGCATTTTGAATATGCCAAATTCCCTAAGGCTGCCGATGGCCTGCATCGCAGGTGTTTCAACACTCAGCTGGCTTTTTGCATTGGCGCTCGGCAGCAGTCGTTTCTTGGCGAAAGGCTCAGCCGAGTTGTTTTACACGCTTGTTCCATTTGCGTACGGAAGTTGCATTGCCGTAGCATTGCTATCGGCCATCGCAATTGGCACGTCACAACGCAAACCGAGCCTCGACTAGGGCTTAATGAACCGTCACCGGCTGCATGTCGTTTTGTCGTGCGAGAACGAAAGCCATCTGACGGTCCGCCACCAAAGCCAGTTGCTGCCCCTCGCTGTCATGCACCGCAAACAGTTCTTCACGATCGCCCGCAGCTTCGCGAACCTCTTCGGGCAGTTCAGCGACATTTACAGATTTCACGTAAACAACGCGGTCGCCCATATCGGCAAAATTGAATTTCGTATCCATGACTTAGCCCTTTCTGATATTGATCGTTTGCACCACAGACTCCGGCACTTCACGGGAGAGATCCACGTGCAGCAACCCGTTTTCCATGATTGCTTCACCCACATCGACCCCTTCAGCCAGCACAAAAGACCGCTGAAACTGACGCGCGGCGATTCCACGGTGCAAGAATACGCGTCCTTCGCTGTCGTCTGATTGCCGTCCACGGATCACCAACTGATTGTCCTCAACCGTGATCGCAAGATCGCCTTCGCCAAAGCCAGCCACAGCCAGTGTTATGCGGTAGGACGTCTGCGAGGTTTGCTCGATGTTATAAGGGGGGTAGCCCTCGTTGCCGGACTTAGCGGTCCGTTCAACCAAGCGCTCTAGCTCTTCAAAGCCAAGAAGGAACGGATGCGTTCCCAGTGATAGTTTCGTCATGCGACACGTCCTTAGGTTAAGCGACAGTCAAAATTCCGGCCCCAATACTGGCGGCCTGATTAAAATATGGGGGGTCATCTGCCCCGTTGCAAGCGTATGTGTGTGGTTTTGCTTTGTAAAAACGTCGTTTGCACATACATCTATGGCCAACGACACTGACAATATGGATTCGCTCGTGAACAGCAGCACCCCTATGAAAACTGACGAAGTGCTGCTCATTCAATTGGGCGTGCTACGGCAAGACCACCGCGACCTTGATGAGGCGATCCATGCGCTGCAAGAAACCGGAACGGCTGACATGCTCACGGTCAAACGTCTGAAAAAACAGAAGCTCAAGCTGAAAGACAAAATCGCCGTGCTTGAGGATCGAACAACCCCTGATATCATTGCTTGAACGGCGGGGCTGATTGCACCTCCCCGCCTGCTCGCTATAAAGCCCCTTCAGAATGAAAGGCGCACAAACATGACCCCATCCGTCGGCATTATTATGGGCAGCCAGTCCGATTGGCCCACCATGCGCGAAGCAGCAACGCTTCTGGATGAATTGGGTATTTCATACGAGGCTAAGATTGTCTCGGCCCATCGCACGCCTGACCGCCTGTGGACCTACGGCAAAGAAGCCGCTGGACGTGGGCTGCAAGCAATCATCGCAGGCGCCGGGGGCGCTGCGCATTTGCCAGGCATGATGGCCAGCAAAACCCGTGTGCCAGTGATCGGCGTACCTGTGCAAACCAAGGCCCTCTCTGGTGTCGATAGCCTCTATTCCATCGTGCAGATGCCCAAAGGGTTTCCCGTTGCCACCATGGCGATTGGCGCCGCTGGGGCCGCCAACGCCGCACTCATGGCCGCTGGTATTTTAGCCTTGCAAGACCCCGACCTTGCTGAACGCTTGGATGCGTGGCGCGATGCCCTCTCAGCTTCTATTCCGGATGAACCAAGTGATGACTGATATTCAATCTCATATGCTGAAAACTGGTGCCACCATTGGTATTCTTGGCGGTGGCCAATTGGGCCGTATGCTCTCCGTCGCGGCCTCGCGCCTGGGCTTTAAGACCTGCATCTTTGAACCGCAAGCTGACTGCCCTGCATCCCATGTCGCCCACACGCACATCAAGGCCGAATATTCGGATGCCGAGGCGCTCACCGCCTTTGCTAACACCTGCGATGTGGTGACTTATGAATTTGAAAACATCCCGACCGAAGCGCTCGACATTGTCGAAGCCATCGCCCCGATCCACCCGAACCGCGACGCATTAGCGACATCCCAGGATCGCTTCATCGAGAAGAATTTTCTGACCCGCATCGGCCTGCAAACGGCCCCCTATGCGGCCGTGGAAACCGCAGAAGACCTTGAACGCGCGATCGATCAAATTGGTATTCCAGCGATCTTGAAAACCCGCCGTCTGGGTTATGATGGCAAAGGCCAGTCTCGCCTGATGTCGCCAGATGATGCCCCACAAGCACTGGCTGACATGGCAGGTGCGCCATCTGTCCTCGAAGGTTTCATCGACTTCAGCATAGAAGTCTCGGTGATCGGAACCCGCAGTGCCGATGGCGCGATCTCTTGCTTTGACCCCGGTGAAAACGTTCACCGGGATGGCATCCTTCACACCACAACATTGCCTGCAAAACTGACACCCGCGCAACGCACTGATGCTGTCTTGCTAACAGCCAATATCCTGAACGCGCTGGATTACGTCGGCACTATGGGGGTCGAACTTTTCGTCACGCCCCACGGTCTGATCGTCAATGAAATCGCGCCACGCGTGCATAATTCCGGCCACTGGACCCAAGCCGGCTGCACGGTCGATCAATTCGAACAACACATCCGGGCAATTGCGGGCTGGCCCTTGGGTGACGGCACGCGCCACTCAGACGTTGTTATGGAAAACCTGATCGGCGATGACGTAGATCGCCTGCCCGAGATCGCAAAAACAAACACGGCGATCCACCTTTATGGTAAAGCTGACGCCAAAAAGGGCCGTAAAATGGGCCACATCAACACCGTCACAGGCCCCGCCAAATAGGACCTCAGGCCTTTGCCTTTGTTTCTAAAACACCTCGGGGGGAGCCGCACAGCGGCGGGGGGCTGGCCCCCTCTTTTGGCGCCCCGCAGGGGCGCCCCCGCTCGCCGCAGGCGCAGCTTATTGAAACCCGAACATCACACCACTTAGGCTAAGCGATCGATCAAACCGCCCCTCGGCGATAAACTCCATCGCTTGGCGCATCGCCAGCGGGTTGTTCATCATGAACGTGTGCGTCACAGGCAAAGTGATATGGTCCTGCATCCCGTCCAGCCGCGTTGATGCCACGCTGACCTTGCCGTCATCAGGCCCATCAATCAGACTCGAGTAATAGGCGTTCAGGGATCGATCCCCCGCAATGATCCCCAATTCATACCCCAGCCAAGGCAGGCTCAGCGGCGCCCCCTCTTGATCAATTTCTTCCGTGCCAAGCTGCATGCCTGCGGGTCCATTGATCCATTCAAACGGTTCCAAATCACCAAGCACGTCAACCAGTTGCGATCCATCGTTGGGTGGTCCGAACATCACGACACGGCCCATAATCTCTGGGCGATCGGTGGATAGATACACCCGCACCAAAATACCCCCCATGGAATGGGTCACGAAATGCACGCGCCTGTTTCCACAGGCTGCAACTGCTTGTGGCACGTTTTGATCCACCAACGTGCGAATGTCCGCGCTGGTTGACGGGTAGCCCTCATTGACGACGTGGTAGCCGTCAAATTCCAGCAGTTCCTGCAATGGCAAAAACGACGTCTCGGATCGCGCCAACCCGTGCAACAACACAACGCAATCTTCCGCCGCCGCCGAGACGGGGACCAAGGCCAACATAGCTATCGTAACAATCCGTTTCATGCCCTCTACATAACCCACCCGCAAGAAATAATAAGGTCAGACTTGCCTGACCTTTCGCACCGCGTCACTCTGCCCCTATGACACGCCCAATTCGCCTCGCTGTACGCGGCATTCTTATGCACAATGACCGCTTATTGTTGGTGAACGCCTACAAAGGGCGCGGCGACCTCTGGTGTGCGCCCGGTGGAGGGGCAGAAATCCACCAAAGTCTGCCGGAAAACCTCGCCCGCGAAATCCACGAAGAAACGGGACTAACCGTGCAGGTCGGCACGCCTTGTTTGCTCAATGAGTTTCACGACCCAGACGGCGACTTCCATCAGGTCGAGGTGTTCTTTCGCTGCACCCTGGCGGGCGGTAAATTGGAAGACACATGGCAAGACCCTGAACACATCGTCAGCCTGCGCCGTTGGGTGACTCGTGAAGAGTTGGATGGGATGACCGTACGGCCAAGATCCCTCGCGGCTGTGGCTTGGGGTGATCGCGACGCGCCGGTTTATGACGCTCTTGAGGTGATCCTGCCGTGATGGCAATTGACTGAGGAAGCCATGTCTGCTGTGCGGGCCGCAGTTGCCGTTCGCGGTTACACTACGAATGGCTGGTTATGGCGGGCATTGGTTGACAGATCTGAACGGCGCTGGCATCGCTCTCGATGCTCATGACAATGACAATGACGCGCACCCTACCAATCATCGCGACAAACGACATCTAAATCGGATCATCCATGACCACGAAAAACCAAACAGATCGCAGAACGAACTTGCTTGGTAGCATCTGGATGGTTGCTGCGATGGCTATATTTGCCATTGAGGACGCATTTGTGAAAGCGGCTTCCTCCACCCTGTCGGTTGGGCAGATCCTGATAATCTTCGGTTTAGGCGGGGCCGCTGTGTTTGCCAGTTTGGCACGCTTCAATGGCAAACCGCTATTCGTGCAAGATGTGGTATCGCGCCCGATGCGCATCCGCGTCGTATTCGAAATTGTCGGCCGCTTGTTCTATGTCCTTGCCATAACCTTGACGCCATTATCAGCCGCTACGGTTATCTTGCAGGCAACCCCGCTAGTTGTTGTCGCTGGTGCCGCGTTAGTTTTCGGCGAAAAGGTCGGGTGGCGCAGGTGGTTTGCGATTTTCGTCGGTTTGATTGGCGTGGTAATTATTATCCAGCCAGGAACAGACAGTTTTTCGGTGCTGTCGATCCTTGCTATTGTCGGCATGTTTGGTTTTGCAGGGCGTGACCTCGCGAGCCGTGCTGCACCTGCTACGCTCAGCACAAATATCCTTGGTTTGTATGGATTCTTGTCGATTGTGGTCGCTGGCGGGATGTTCTCGATCTGGGAAGGGGCGACATTTCTTTACCCTGACATTGAGACGTCCTTATACCTGTTAGGGGCAATCCTCGCGGGTGTCGGCGCCTATTCTTGCCTTATGAAGGCAATGCGCACCGGCGAAGTCTCTGCGGTAACACCCTTCAGATACACAAGGCTGCTTTTCGGGATTGCGCTGGGTGTTGTGATATTCGGAGAGCAAATGAGTTCCGCAATGGTGCTTGGTTCCAGTTTGATCGTATTTTCTGGCCTATTCATCCTTTGGCGCGGAAAATCGGTGGGTCGTTGAACTCAAAAGGGCGCCCCAAACGGGACGCCCTTTCTATCTTTAGGCGATAGGCTTCAAAGCTCTCATTGTTTCTTCGAAACAACTGCCGCTTTGTAGTCTGATCACAAACCCATTGGGTTTGTGATTACATCATGCCGCCCATGCCGCCCATGTCTGGCATGCCGCCGCCTGGCATGCCGCCACCGTCTTTAGACGGCTTGTCAGCAACCATAGCTTCGGTTGTGATCAGCAGGCCAGCAACAGATGCCGCATCCTGAAGAGCTGTGCGTGTGACTTTCGCAGGGTCGATAACGCCGAAGCCGAACATGTCGCCATATTCTTCTGTCTGCGCGTTGAAACCGAATGCTTTGTCATCGGATTCGCGGATTTTGCCAGCAACGACGGACCCGTCGACACCAGAGTTTTCAGCGATCTGACGCAGTGGCGCTTCGAGAGCTTTGCGAACAATGTTAACACCGATTGTTTGGTCAGCGTTTGCGCCTTCGAGGTCAGCCAAAGTTTTAGCCGCCTGAACCAGAGCAACACCACCGCCAACAACGATGCCTTCTTGCACAGCTGCGCGTGTCGCGTTCAAAGCGTCGTCTACGCGGTCTTTGCGTTCTTTCACTTCGATTTCGGACATGCCGCCAACGCGGATAACAGCAACACCACCAGCAAGCTTGGCTACACGTTCCTGCAGCTTCTCACGGTCGTAGTCGGATGTTGTTTCTTCGATCTGGTTACGGATCTGCTGCACGCGTGCTTCGATCTCGGCCTTCTCGCCAGAACCGTCAACGATTGTTGTTTCGTCTTTGGTAATGGAAACGCGCTTAGCAGAACCAAGCATGTCGATTGTGACGTTCTCAAGCTTCATGCCGAGGTCTTCGGAGATAACCTGACCGCCAGTAAGGATCGCGATGTCTTGCAACATGGCTTTACGACGATCGCCGAAACCAGGTGCCTTAACAGCTGCGATTTTCAGACCGCCGCGCAGTTTGTTCACAACGAGTGTCGCCAAAGCTTCGCCTTCAACATCTTCAGCGATGATCAGGAGTGGCTTACCGGATTGGATCACGGACTCGAGAAGTGGAACCATTGGCTGGAGGGAAGAAAGCTTCTTCTCGTGCAGCAAGATGATTGCGTCTTCGAGCTCTGTTGTCATCTTGTCAGGGTTCGTGACGAAGTAAGGGGACAGGTAACCGCGGTCGAACTGCATGCCTTCAACAACGTCAGTCTCAGTCTCGAGACCTTTGTTTTCTTCAACAGTGATAACACCTTCGTTGCCAACACGCTGCATTGCGTCTGCGATCTGGCCACCGATTTCGGCTTCGCCGTTTGCGGAGATTGTGCCGACTTTTGCAACTTCTGCAGAGTCCGCAACAGGACGTGCAGCAGCGACGATTGCGTCAACAACTTTTGCTGTCGCGAGGTCGATGCCGCGCTTCAGGTCCATTGGGTTCATGCCAGCTGCAACAGCTTTCATGCCTTCTTTAACGATGGCTTGAGCAAGAACTGTTGCAGTTGTTGTACCGTCGCCAGCTTCGTCGTTGGTGCGGGACGCAACTTCTTTAACCATCTGTGCGCCCATGTTTTCGAACTTGTCTTCAAGCTCGATCTCTTTGGCAACAGATACACCGTCTTTGGTGATGCGTGGCGCGCCGAAGGATTTCTCCAGCACAACGTTGCGGCCTTTAGGGCCGAGTGTAACTTTAACCGCGTCAGCAAGGATGTTCACACCCTTGAGCATCTGGTTACGGGCGTCTGTCCCGAATTTTACGTCTTTAGCAGCCATTGATTAGCTCCCTTTGAATTTCGAAATATAAATCGGTCGACTTAGGACAGGATGCCCATGATGTCGGATTCCTTCATCATCAGCAGCTCTTCGCCGTCGATGGTGATTTCTGTGCCGGACCATTTGCCGAACAAAACGCGATCGCCAACTTTGACGTCCATCGCAATGCGATCACCGTCGTCGTCACGTGCACCTGCACCAACGGAAACGATTTCGCCCTCAGCAGGCTTTTCTTTAGCTGCATCTGGAATGATCAGACCGCCAGCGGTCTTTTCTTCGCCTTCAGTGCGACGAACAACGACGCGGTCGTGAAGCGGTGTAAAAGCCATTTCTGTAGCTCCCTAGCTTAACAGTTTTAATTCTCCGGCCCCTTTTTCGGGGCCGTTAGCACTCACGTCATATGAGTGCTAGCAGCGGATAGGTAAGGAAGCAAAATGGGTGAGTCAACAACTACGGGAAAATAATTGGTGCGCCCCGCTCAAAAGGCGCGTGTCAGGCGTTATTGAACTGGGGTTCGGCCGTTAGACGTAAAACAAGTTACCAACGCCGTAAGCCAACCCAGCCGCAGCGCCGCCGATCAACATCGTTTCCAATGCGGACCACCACCAAGGTGTCAGCGACCAATGGCTTTTCAGGGCGCCGATGCAAAAGAACGTAAACATGGTCATCCATGCGGACAGTTGAAACGCGTTCTCTAACCCAAACAAGAACGGCGCAACCGGAACCATCCCCGCGACAAGGAACGCCGCGAACGTTGTAAGTGCAGCGCGCAGAGGACGCGGATCAATTCCGCCCAATCCGTACTCGCCCTCCATCATCAACTCGATCCAGCTCTCTTTGTCTTGCGTCACCGCGTCCGTTGCCTGATCCAGCACACGGCCACTTAATCCCTTACGCGACAGGATTTCCCGCACCTCAAGCCATTCGCCTTTTGGGTGGTCCTTGATGTGTTGTTCTTCGATCTGGCGAATACGTTTGTAGTTGTCTTGTTCGGCTTTGATGCCGGAATAGTTCGCCGCCGCCATGGAAAACCCATCCGCCAACACATTGGCAAGACCCAGCACGACCACCACAAACGGTGACAGCCCAGCACCCGCCACCCCCGCAACGATTGCAAAGGTCGTGACCGTTCCGTCAATCGCGCCATAGATCGCATCCCGCAGAACGCCGCGCCCCTTGGGTTCGCCGATCCGCGCTGCAATGTCGTGTGGCTCATGTGAATGATCGCTCATGTGATCTCCTTTTCGACCTCAAGTTAACACGCCGCGTTGACTCCGCCTTGCGTTGGATCAAGCCATTTTCCTAGCATAAATGCCGTGCTCCGTTGCACGGCACACGCCCGCACCCTAAGTTAAACAGGCAACCACCCAAGGGGATACCATGTCGCGTTTGCTTGCTACCATTTTTGCGTTTGTCCTGCCGCTTCCCGCCCTTGCACTGTGCAACGGGGACCGGTTCGAGACCTACCTTACGCCGCAAGACTTGGTCGAGATCAACGAAACAGTGGCGGCGACACCCTATGCCTTGGGCAATTATTGGCAGGCGCAGAAAGATGGTCATACAGTTACCATTCTTGGCACGATGCATTTGCCAGACCCCCGCCATGCCGTGACCCTTGATGTTGCACTGCCGCGCCTGACGGCCGCCGATTTACTGCTGGTCGAAGCCACGCAGCAAGACCAAGCCGACATGCAGACCTATATGGCGCAAAACCCTGACATGCTGGTGATCACCGATGGCCCCACCCTGCCCGACCTTCTGGACGACGCCACATGGGACACGATCCGCATCGCCGCCGAGCAGCGCGGCCTTCCGGGTTTTATGGTCGCAAAAATGCAGCCTTGGTTCTTAGCGTTGACCTTATCCATTCCAACCTGTGCTGCCGCCGAAATGATGAGCGGGCAAGGCGGGCTTGATGCGCTTTTGATGGACCAAGCCGCGACGCTCGACATACCGGTGGCCCCGCTCGAATCGTGGCAAGAGATGTTCGCGCTGCTGACGTCGGGCACTTTTGACGAACAGGTAGATGCCCTGCGCATGGGGTTGCTTGAGCCTGACTTGGCCGACGCGTTGATGGTCACGCTGGTGGAAGACTACTTTGCGGGTCAAACCGCCCACGCTTGGCAGATGACTTATTACACACAACACTTCCTACCTGACGTGGACCCAGCGGTGTTCGATGAACAAATGGCGATGATGGAAGAGATGTTACTGACCCAGCGCAACGCCAACTGGATTCCTGTGATCGAAAAAGCCGCACTCGATCATAAAAATGTCTTCGTGGCCTTCGGAGCGGCGCATCTGATCGGCGAAAACGGAGTCTTACGTTTGCTTGAAACCGAAGGCTGGACGATCTCGCCGCTCTAACCCTCAGCCGAGGACATCGCCCCAATCCTTGACGCCTTGCTGCCCTTTGGGCGTCAGGGAATAGACACCCTTTTCGACCTTTTCAAACCAGCCATAGTGATTGTCGCGCATGATTGTCGTGGCCACGGTGACGCCTGTGGCCTTCGCTACGATCGCGCCTTTCTCGGCCCCTGAATTCACCAGATACAAAGCGCACTTAAGCGCATCTTGCCGATAGCCTGTCACGATTCCGTGCCGCGTGGCCCCACCCTCGTTCGGGTCGCCATCCAATCGGTCAAAGGCGCGTAACATCTTGGTCTTCTTCTTCTTGATCTTGCGCGCCGCGTACGGCCCCGGATCGGCCAATGCCTCAACGAACCCGTCCCGCAGCCGCACCGTCAAAACACCAAGCCCCAAACGGCGTGCCAATTTCACGTTGGATCGCAGGGCTTTGTCTTTTCCGCCCGCAGGCACAGCAACATATACGTCATCCGTCACCGCCAGCCGCTCGATCCCCTGATGAAACAGCGCCAGCGAGAACCCGACCTTGAGCTCGACGATAACCACCTCGTCGCCACGCCGCCCGACAACGTCGGCGGCCCCGACCTCGCCTTTCACGTCATAGCCTTGCCGCTGAAGGTAGGCTTTTACGGGGGCGTATAGATCTGCTTCGCGAGGTTTGCTCATGGGGTAAGATTAACAGCATTTACACCTGCGAACCAAGCCAGCAAACTGCCAACATGAACCGTGAAGCCATCAACGCCTTCTGTGCATCCCTCCCGCAGGCGACCCATGTCGTTCAGTGGGGCAATTCGGATGTCTGGAAAGTTGGCGGTAAGTTGTTCGCCGTCCTTGGGTGGAACAACGGCGACACGGCGGTGACGTTCAAAGTCTCGCCAATCGCCTTTGAAGTACTACCTGACATGCAAGGCATTCGCCCCGCGCCTTACCTCGCCTCGCGCGGGATGAAATGGCTGCAAGACACCCGCGATCCGGGGCTTTCGGACGTGGAGCTGCAAAACCACATCACCTATTCCCACGAAATGGCCGTCGCCGCCCTCACCAAAAAGAAACGTACCGAACTGGGGCTGTAGACCCCCAGTCCGAGACTGGGGCCCCTTGTTTTAACGCCCGCCTTGGCGTCCTGGGAATTTGGTCGCGCGCGCGGCGGTTTGCCCACTGCGCCCGCGTCGGCCCAGATCGTTTGGTCCCTTGGCTTGTTTCGGGGTGGTGGCGCGGCGATTGGAACGCGCCACTGGTGCGCTGGCCGCAGTCTTGCGGCGCGGTTTTGAAGAACGGGGCATAGTTTGCCTCCTGATGTATCTGGAAAATTGGCCACACGATAACGCGCAGCGCGAGCGGATTTATCCGGTCTGCTCCATTGTCAGGGTACTCCTAAAAGAAATGCGGCAGGCGGGTCGCGCCAGCCAGTCAGGTGTGACGGGGATCAGCTATGCTGTGTCATTGTCTGGGCACTCCTCTAAAGTGGGCCAATCTTAAGCGCAGACCCGCGCCCGCGTCAAATCAGCCATGCCACTGCGTAGGGGTGACAGGCAGAACGGCGCGCCCTATAAGGCCCCAAATTCCAACCGATAATAGGCGCATTTTTAATGACAACTCTCGTTTTCGGCCACAAGGCCCCTGATACAGACTCCCTTGGCTCTGCCCTGATTTGGGCGTGGTTCATGAACCACACGGGCACCAAAGCCGAAGCGAAACTGCTGGGCACGCCAAACACCGAAGCGGCTTTCGTTGCTGAAAAATGGGGCTTTGCACAGCCAGACATCATTGATGACGTCGCCGACGATCAGGACTGCGTGATTGTTGACACCAACAACCCAGCCGAACTGCCAGCCAACATCAACGGCGCCAACGTCACTGCGATTATCGACCACCACAAACTGGTTGGCGGTCTGGAAACAAAAGGCCCGATCGACATCACGATCCGCCCACTGGCTTGCACAGCGACAATCATGCACGACCTGATGGGCGAACACGCCGATCACATGCCTGACAACGTCAAAGGTTTGGTTCTGTCTTGCATCATTTCCGACACCTTGGAATTCCGCTCCCCGACGACGACCGACACAGACAAAGCACTGGCTGAAAAGCTCGCTGGAGAATTGAACCTGTCCATCGCGGATTACGCGACTGAAATGTTCGCTGCGAAATCTGACGTCTCTGCATTCTCTGACGCGGAACTTCTGCGTATGGATTCCAAAGAATACGAAGTCGACGGCACCAAATTCCGCGTCTCCGTTCTAGAAACAACGGCCCCTGCCATCGTTCTGGACCGCAAAGCCTCCATCATGGAAAGCATGACTGGCGTTGCGTCCGAGGACGGCGTTGATCAGGTTCTCTTGTTCGTTGTCGATATCTTGAACGAAGAAGCAACGATGTTGATCCCGAATGATCTGACAAAAACAGTCGCTGAGAAATCCTTCGGTGCGACCGTGACGGGCGACAACGTAGTCCTGCCCGGCGTCATGAGCCGCAAAAAGCAGATCATCCCAAACCTCAAGGTCTGATCTCTTTGGATGGGTGACCCCCATTACGCAATTTCTCCAAGGCCCGCAGCTCCACGCTGCGGGCCTTGTTGCATCTGAACCTGCCTCGCCCTCAACCGCTCACGACATATTTCACTTAGCCATCTCGCCACGGCTCGGGTATCCTTGGTACATGGCATACAACTACGACAAACTTTATGGCGAAACCGAAAACGCACTCGGGGAACCGACCCCGATCTTCGTGGAGTTTTTCGACCGTTTCGATCACCCAAACGCCCGCATTCTTGATGTTGGTTGCGGTCAGGGGCGCGACGCCGTTTTCATGGCCCGCAAAGGTCACCATGTGACGGGCGTGGATCTCTCGCCCAACGGCATTCGCGCGCTCAACGATGCGGCCACCAAAGACGGCCTTCCAATACAGGGCATCGTGGCCGACATCGTGTCATATGTCCCGTCAGGCACTTTCGATGTCATCTTGATCGACCGCACCTTGCATATGCTCAGTGCACCGGATCGCCGCGCAGTCCTGACCCGCCTTCTGGGCCACATCCGCCCGAACGGGTGGCTGCTGATCGCGGATGAAACCTCAAACATCCCGGACTTCACATCCACGCTTCGGACCCAAAACAGCCCATGGACCGTCGAACACCTAAAAGGGGGCTATCTCTTCGCACGTCAGGCGTGAACACGCCAAACCTGCCCAATCCAGCATTGTTGGCGACATTCCATTAGGTTAGCCTCTTTAGGCAACATTGGTCCCATACCTGAACCTTACCCGAACCATACCGGGACCATATCGCCCGAAAGGCCCGTTTTCATGTCTCAGATCGTCACCTCTTTCGCCGAAATCTCTGCCCAATACGACGTGGCTTTCGTCGATCTTTGGGGCTGTGTTCACAATGGCATCACAGCCTATCCGGACGCTGTAGCGGCCTTGCAATCCTACCGCGCGGCGGGCGGCATTGTTGTCCTCGTTACGAACTCCCCTCGTCCGTGGGATTCTGTGGCCAAACAGATTTCCGATATGGGCGCACCCGATGATTGCTGGGACGCTATCGCGACGTCTGGCGACAGCGCCCGCGCCGCAATGTTTCGTGGTATTGTTGGTGAAAAGGTCTACTTTATGGGCGAAACACCCCGTGATGACGACTTTTTCAAACCGCTCAGCATCATCGATAGTCCCGTTGATATTCAAAAGGTTACGCTGGATCAGGCCGAGGGCATCGTCTGCTGCGGCCCCTTTGATACGCAAGCCGACGTGGACGTGAACCGCGCTGATTTCCTTTATGCTAAATCCAAGGGGCTAAAACTGCTTTGCGCCAACCCTGACATCATCGTCGATCGCGGTGAAACACGTGAATGGTGTGCGGGCGCATTGGCTGCGCTTTATACTGAAATGGGCGGCGAGAGCCTCTATTTCGGGAAACCTCACCCGCCGATCTACGATCTTGCACGTCGACGCTACGCAGCACTCGCCGGATCACTGTCTGATCCGCGCATCATCGCCATCGGAGATGGGATTCGCACTGACATCCTCGGCGGGCAACAAGAAGACATCGACACTCTGTTTATCACAGGCGGGCTGTCAGCCGAGGAAACCAAAACCGTGCAGCAGCCTGATGAAGATGCCTTAAATGCCTACATTATTGCGGAAATGGTGACCCCGACCTACTCAATTGGCTTCCTGAAATAAGTTAAGAATCTCTTGACAATTGCTGCGCTTGCAAAGTAATAAAGTTTCAATCAATCTACGTTAGAAGTTTTATTATTACCCCATGGATCATGATATGCTCGACAATGCGCCCCGCGGAACCATCTGTATCGAAGACATCGAAATCGGCATGTCTCGGTCTTTGCGTAAGATCATCACAGATCGCGACATCGAGCTGTTTGCCGAAGTCTCCACAGACCGCAATCCCGTTCATCTCGATGATGCCTATGCCCAAGACACGATCTTTGAAGGTCGCATTGCGCACGGAATGCTGACAGCTGGCCTTATTTCCGCGGTTATCGGTGAACAACTGCCCGGACACGGCACGGTGTACCTTGGTCAGAGCCTGAAATTCTTGGCCCCTGTGCGCCCCGGCGATATGGTTGAGGCTGTTGTCACGGTGTCGGACATGGACATCGCAAAGCGCCGCGTCACCATGGAAACCTACTGCGAAATCGACGGTAAGAAGGTTCTCAAGGGCGAAGCCGTTGTGCTTGCGCCATCGCGCAAATTTGACTGACTTGTAACCTGCAGTTTTGCGGGCTACGGATGCCTTATGCGCATCATTCGAGACCCAGATTTCATTGCCCCACAAGATCGCGGCGCCGCGGCAGCCATCGGTAACTTCGATGGCGTGCATTTAGGCCATCAAGCCGTCATTGATCTGACCCGCAGCGTCGCGAACGGCGCGCCCTTGGGCGTCGTAACGTTCGAACCCCACCCGCGTGAATATTTTGCGCCAGAGGGGAAAGCATTCCGATTAATGAATGCCGTCACTAAGGCCCACCGCCTTGAAAAGCTGGGCGTTGAGCGCCTTTATGAGGTGCCATTCAACACCTCCCTTGCTGAGCTATCACCTGAAGAGTTCGCGAAGACCTTCATCAAAGACCGCCTTGGGCTGACCCATGTCGTGGTCGGTGAAGATTTTTGTTTTGGCAAAGGCCGCGCAGGAACCGCCGAAGACCTGATAGCGTTCGGCGCCGCGTTCGGCTTTGGCGTTACGATTGCGCCACTGCTCGCCACGCCTGCTGGTCATGTTTCATCAACGGCGATCCGGACTGCACTTAGCGATGGCGAACTGCGCATCGTGGCTGAAATGCTCGGCCATTGGCACCGCATCGACGGACCCGTCATCAAAGGCGACCAACGTGGCCGCGACCTTGGGTTTCCGACGGCCAATATGTCGATTAAAGGACTGCATCAGCCAAGGTTTGGGGTCTACGCCGTCAAAGTTGACGTTCTGGATGGCCCCCACAAAGGCAGCTATGACGGTGCTGCCTCTATTGGTATTCGTCCGACGTTTGGTGTGAATGCGCCCAACTGCGAAAGCCATATCTTTGATTTTGCGGGTGATCTTTATGGCGCGGAACTTAGCATCGCACTTGTGGACTACCTGCGGCCCGAAGAAAAATACGACAGCCTTGATGCGCTTATCACGCAGATGAATGCTGACTGCGAACGCGCGCGCGAAATTCTGTCAAATGTCTGATCCGATTGATCGCAGCGATGTGCGGCCCGAATTCTGGGCCCATGTCCCACTCACAAAGATGACACAGCCCGAATGGGAAGCGCTGTGTGATGGCTGCGGCAAATGCTGCCTGAACAAGCTTGAAGACGAAGACAGCGGAGAGGTCGTGTTGACCCGCGTCGCTTGCAAGCTTCTTGATGACAGAGATTGCCTTTGTACGTCCTACAAAACCCGCCACACCTATGTCCCCGAATGCATCGTGCTGACACCCAGTACCATTCAGGAACACATGTATTGGTTGCCGCAAACCTGCGCCTACCGTCTTCTGCATGAGGGAAAACCGCTGTTCCACTGGCACCCTTTGGTGTCGGGTACACCGCAATCGGTTCATGATGCAGGCGTATCGGTGCAAGACCTGACCGTCAGCGAAGCCAACACCCCTGAAGACGACTGGGAAGACCACATAATCGAGGAGCCTTATTAAATGTTTTTCGCCTCAGACAACTCCGGCCCGGCCCACCCCTCTGTGATGGAGGCTGTGATGCGCGCGAACGAAGGATTTCGTTTTGGCTATGGCGCAGACGAAGAAATGGCCCGCGTTACAGCGATGATGCGCGACCTGTTCGAAGCCCCCGAAGCCGCTGTCTATCTGGCAGCCACAGGGACGGCAGCCAATTCCATTGCCTTGGCAACGCTGACGAAGCCGTGGGAAACCATCTTTTGCACCAAGCCCAGTCACATCAACGAAGACGAATGCAATGCGCCCGAGTTTTATAGCGGCGCCAAGCTGACGTTGGTCGGGGATGATAACTGCAAAATGACCTCAGAGACCTTGCGGGCCGCATTGGACGCCGAAGAAACTCGCGGCGTGCACGGGCCACAGCGCGGCCCCGTGTCCATCACGCAAGTCACTGAAAAAGGCACAGTTTACACACTGGATGAAATCAAATCCGTGACCGACGTTGCCCGTGAATTTGGCGTTGCAACCCACTTGGACGGCGCGCGTTTTTCCAATGCGATCGTCACGTTGGGGTGCACCCCAGCCGAGATGACGTGGAAAGCCGGTGTTGATTGTGTGTCCTTTGGCGGCACCAAGAACGGGCTGATGGGTGTCGAAGCAGTTATCTTCTTTGACCCGAAACACGCTTGGGAATTTGAGCTGCGCCGTAAACGCGGTGGCCATCTGTTTTCCAAACACCGCTACCTGTCCGCCCAAATAGAAGCCTATCTGACGAACAACCTGTGGCACGACTTGGCGACTTCAGCGAATGCGTCAGGCCAGCGTCTGGCCGATGGGTTGCGCGCGCACAAAGACGTGTCGTTCCCCAACGAGCCCGAGGCAAACCTGATGTTCTTTGAAATGCCGCGTGGCCTGCACAAAAAGGTCCAAGCGGCAGGTGCCCAATATTACGTCATGGGATCACTTGAGGGGGCTGACGACGAGCCCGTCCTTGGCCGTCTGGTCTGTGACTGGTCGGTGGGATCGGACGGCGTGGATGCGTTCCTCGCCGCCCTAAACGCTTAAAAGTCGCCAGCGAGATGACGATCAAGATCGTCTAGGCGGTCTTCGCCCCAGAACCGTTCATCCGCGTCCGAGATAAAGAACGGCGCGCCGAACGCGCCTTTTGCGACGGCTTCTTCAAGGTTGCGTGCGTAGGTGTCTGCACCCTCTAACAAACCGCTATCAGCCAAGGCAGGATCAAACCCTGTTTCTTCTAGACAAGCGCGGATGACGTCATCCTCGGCGATGTTCTTGTCATCTGCCCAGCAGCTGCGTGTCAGCGCGTTGACCAGTGCGCCCACGTCGCCGCCTGCGTTTTGTGCCGCGATAATCGCATAGGATGACGGCGCCATGTTTGTCGGCCAGAACGCTGGTTTCATTGTAAACGGCTGGCCCGTGACAATCGCGCGACGACGCATGTCTTGCAGGCGGTATTCCTGACGGTTGGGGTGGCGGTCTTTTGGCGGGACGCCACCGGTGCGGGCAAACAACGCCATGATGTCCAGCGGCTTATACGTCACCGTCGCACCGTGTTTCTTTGCGATCTCTTCGAACTTTGGTCCGGCCAGATAGGTAAATGGTGAAATGGTTGCGAAGTAATAGTCGATATTTGGCATTTAGTGCTCCTGAGCGGTGCTTGGTTTGTTGGTCAGACCCTAAGGACGTGCTACGCCGTGTCAACGTCACGAATCTGTCATCTGGGACCCCTGCACATGCCAAACCTCATCGAGCCGAAACTCATTTCCGGTAATGCCAACCTGCCGTTGGCAGAAAACGTCGCCAAGCGCATGTCTATGCATCGCGGCATCAACGTCGGTCTTGTGGACGCACGGGTCGAACGATTCAACGACGGTGAGATTTTCGTCGAAGTTTACGAAAACGTTCGCGGCGAGGATATGTATATCATCCAGCCCACATCGAACCCAGCCAACGACAATCTGATGGAATTGCTGATCATTTCCGATGCGCTGCGCCGCTCATCTGCGGGCCGTATCACTGCTGTGATCCCTTACTTTGGCTATGCCCGTCAGGACCGCCGATCCAAGGCGCGTACACCAATCACCGCCAAACTGGTCGCCAACATGTTGGTTGAAGCCGGCATTGAGCGCATCCTGACGCTCGATTTGCACGCCACCCAGATCCAAGGGTTCTTCGATATTCCTGTGGACAACCTTTATGCCAGCCCTGTCTTCGCGCTGGACGCGATGCACCACTTCAAAGGGCAAATGGAAGACGTGATGGTTGTGTCCCCTGACGTTGGCGGTGTGGCCCGCGCACGCGATCTGGCGCAACGGATTGGCGCGCCACTCTCTATCGTTGACAAGCGCCGCGGGAAACCCGGCGAAGTTGCTGAGATGACTGTGATCGGTGACGTAAAAGACCGTGTTTGCCTGATCGTGGATGACATCGTTGATACAGCCGGCACGCTTTGCAAAGCGGCTGAGGTTCTGATGGAACACGGTGCCAAGGAAGTGCACTCCTACATTACGCACGGCGTGTTGTCTGGCCCTGCGATCGAACGTGTCAGCAACTCGGTGATGAAGAACCTCGTGATAACGGACACGATTGAACCGACGGACGCAGTGAAAGCCTGTAAGAACATTCGCATCGTGCCAACCGCGCCGATGTTTGCTCAGGCGATTATGAACACATGGAACGGCACATCCGTATCATCTTTGTTTGATCACAAGACGTTGCAGCCAATTTACGAAGTTATGTATTCCAACGTCTGACGTTAATACACATCCCACTCATCGGTTTGACGCAGTTCGCCGAAGGCTTGCCATGACACGCGCACACGGGCGATTTTACTGTCGCCCCACGTGCGAAACACGATGGCAAACCCATCTGTTGTGATGTCTTCGGCCTGCACATCCGCGCGGGCATTGGTGCTGTTGGACATATCAAACATCGACAACGACACCTGAACAACCGGGTTGGATCGGAAGCTTTCGGAAAATTCCACATGCGCACGCGTTTGCCGGGCGCCCTCACCCGTCCACATCACGCCATCATGTTCAAAATCAGAGAACAGGACCACGTCGCCATGGTCCACTCCGATCAAGTGGTTTCTTAGTCGTTTCATGTCTTACCGTTAGCCCGAAGGGGCCATTATCCATCCAAGATCAGTGATAGAAGTAAATTTGGGCAGATTTAAGCCCCAGTTTTGACGAGAGCCCTTTCGGTCACGATTGAGCAACGCTGCGCAATCGGTAGATCAGCGGGATAATCAAAACAATCAAGACCGCCGCCATCAAGAACGGCGCGCCGGGGAGATAAAGACCGGTGTCGTCCACAAAGGACTCAAAGACCCCTGTGGCAACCAACGGCGCCAGGAACGCTGCGATTGAGGACAAAGACGCGATAACCCCCTGAACCAACCCCTGTTTGTCTTCCTCTACCGTGTTGGCCGCCATTGCGGTCATCATCGGCGGTGATAAATCCGAGAGCGCCGCAAAGATCAAAACAAGGATGAGTCCCGTGACGGTCGAAATCAGGCCAAAGCCGACAAACCCGATCAAGGCCGAAAGCACGCCGATCTGAAGCGTTCTAAATTCACCGAGGCGCGAAATAAGCACAGGCATCAAGCCTCCTTGGACTCCTGCCAGCAAAATACCATACCCCGCCAATGACATACCAATGATCGCCGTAGACCAGTCAAACAGCTCGCGGGTAAAGAACGCCCAAAGCGTCGGGTAGACCATATTTGCGAACTCAAACACGAACAGACAGATCAACGGAATTGCGAGGCCAGGTATTTTGAAGGCATCGATAATGGCCTTGAACGGATTGAGGTCTCGAAAGCCAAAGGGGCGACGTTTGTGCGCGGGCAAGCTCTCGGGCAGGACAAACACACCGAACAGCACATTCAATGCAGACATGGCCGCAGCAATCCAGAACGGCGCGGCGATGTGCCAAGTAGCGGCAACCCCGCCAATGGCTGGCCCCATGACAAAACCGACCCCGAAGGCGGCACCAATCATCCCAAATCGCGCGGCCCGTTCCTTGCGGCTGGAGATGTCGGCAATATAGGCGGTCGCCGTGGTATAGGTCGCCCCCGCCACCCCTGCGAGGATCCGCCCGATCAGCAGAACCCAGAACACGCTCGCCATGGCCATAATTGCGTAATCGACCGCAAGAACGATCAAAGCGGCGATCAAGACCGGCTTGCGGCCAAACGCATCCGACAGGCTGCCGATAATAGGCGCGAACAGAAACAAAGCCCCAGCATAAGACGCCATCAGGATACCGCCCCACAATGCCCCCTCGCCCGTGCTAACAGCCCCAACACGCGCCATGAGGTCGGGCATGATCGGAAAGACGATCCCGATGCCGATGGCGTCGATCATCAGGGTGATCAGGATAAAGATGTAGGCGCGGTTGTTCATTTGGCGACGTGACGCCTTTTGGTGTTGTCTGACAAGCCCTAATCGGGGTGCCCGCCCGCCCATAGTGACAACGCACTGTCAGCATCAACGCGAGAATAGACCGTCAATAAGGGAATCGTTATGCCGGACAAGGCCACGGCAATCGATGCACGAAACTGCGTATCCTTCCGCAATGAGCGCCATGCGAAGCGGTATTGTTCCATGAGATAGTCAGGATTACCATCAGGCAGCTCAGGGCGCGTCATACCCCGCCTTTTCAGGGGCCGCTTCAACAACCGCCAAGCGCGCAGTGCGATGGGGGGATCGAGCCAGACCACCGCATCCGCCCGCGAGAGCGCCAGCGGCAAAAGGCTTGGGCCACCCTCAAGAATCCAACTCTCGCCTTGGATGGCGTTCACCAGATCTGCGTCAATTTCGGATCGCGGGCGTTGG
Organism: Octadecabacter sp. B2R22; assembly: GCF_018861045.1. Classification (GTDB taxonomy): domain Bacteria; phylum Pseudomonadota; class Alphaproteobacteria; order Rhodobacterales; family Rhodobacteraceae; genus Octadecabacter. Next base: position 329,875 of record NZ_JAHKQJ010000002.1, on the reverse strand, counting down.
ATCCAGTTGGTTGTCAATTTGATCGCGTCAAAGGACATCAAAGGAACATCTGGCCGTGCACCGTGGCACTGCGCAGCAAAATGGCTTTTGCCGGACCCGTTGGCCCCCGTGATAATGATGCGTTTCATTGTAATTCTCTAACGCGAACAGAACTGCCTCACTAGAATATTCACCTATGCCCAAACGCACAAAGTGATCTCAGAAACGAAAAATGGCGCCCCAGTGGGACGCCATTCTTCAATTCAATACGACCTGCGTTTACGCGCCGACCAGACCTGCAACGTCAACCATTGCGTTGCGGATCATGTCCGCTTCATCAACGCCTTGGCCAAGTTCGGCCGCGGATTGATGAGCGGCATGCGCTTCATCGACCAGCTTTTGCATCTGCTCAGCTGTGATCTCGGCCTTTGGGATCGCCTTTTCCGCAAGAACGGAGACGCCTGTTGGGCTGATCTCGGCGAAACCGCCGGATACGATGTATTCCTCGACGCCACCCGCATGGGTGACGGCCAGAATACCAGGGCGCAGCGTGGTGATGGTTGGAGCGTGATCGGCCATAGCCGTCATGTCCCCATCCGCACCTGGGATCTGAACTTCTGTTGCATCCATTTCCGCCAAGCGGCGTTCAGGAGACACGAGATCAAATTTGAAGTCTGCCATTGTTAGGCTCCTACATCTTACAATTGACTGCTCTCGCAGTCGGGGCCGATCTTAAGCTGCGTCTGCAGCCATTTTCTCAGCTTTTGCAATCACGTCGCTGATGCCGCCGACCATGTAGAACGCACCTTCTGGAAGGTGGTCATACTCGCCGTCAACAACCGCTTTGAAGGATGCGATTGTGTCTTCCAGTGGCACCTGAATGCCGTCGGAACCGGTGAACACTTTGGCAACGTCAAACGGCTGGGACAAGAAGCGCTCGAGTTTACGCGCACGTGTAACAGTCATTTTGTCGTCTTCAGACAATTCGTCCATGCCCAAAATCGCGATGATATCCTGCAAGGATTTGTAACGCTGCAAGATTTGCTGAACGTCTGTCGCAACTTTGTAGTGCTCGTCGCCGATGATCAGCGGGTCAAGCAAACGAGACGTGGAACCGAGTGGGTCGACCGCAGGGTAGATACCCTTTTCGGAGATCGCACGGTCGAGAACCGTAGTCGCATCCAAGTGAGCAAACGATGTCGCTGGTGCAGGGTCAGTAAGGTCATCCGCAGGAACGTAAACGGCCTGAACAGACGTAATGGAACCGCCCTTAGTAGAAGCAATACGCTCCTGCATGGCGCCCATGTCTGTTGCAAGTGTTGGCTGGTAGCCAACCGCAGATGGAATACGACCCAGAAGCGCGGACACCTCGGAACCAGCTTGTGTGAAGCGGAAGATGTTGTCCACGAAGAACAAAACGTCGGAACCCGTGTCATCACGGAACTGTTCCGCAAGGGACAGACCAGTCAGAGCGATACGCATACGCGCACCTGGAGGCTCGTTCATCTGGCCGTATACGAGAGCAATCTTGGACTGCTCCAGATCGTCAGGAACGATAACGCCGGATTCGATCATCTCGTGGTAAAGGTCGTTACCTTCACGTGTACGCTCACCAACACCCGCGAACACGGACACACCGGAGTGAACCTTCGCAATGTTGTTGATCAATTCCATGATGAGAACTGTTTTACCAACACCCGCACCACCGAAGAGACCAATTTTACCACCCTTTGTGTAAGGCGCGAGAAGGTCGATGACCTTAATGCCTGTCACGAGAATTTCAGTCGCTGTGGACTGGTCTTCGAATTTTGGTGCGTCACCGTGGATAGAACGGCGGGCTTTTGTTTTCACAGGGCCTTGCTCGTCCACAGGGTCCCCTGTGACGTTCATAATGCGGCCAAGCGTCGCGTTACCAACTGGAACAGAGATTGGACCATCTTGGTCAACAACTTCTTGACCGCGAACGAGGCCTTCTGTTGCGTCCATCGCGATGGCGCGAACTGTGTTTTCACCAAGGTGCTGCGCCACTTCGAGCGTCAGATCCTTGCCGTTGTTGCTTGTTACGAGCGCGTTCAGAATTGCTGGCAGTTCGCCATCAAACTGAACGTCCACGACAGCACCAATCACCTGTGTGATTTTGCCTTTTGAGTTTGCCATTGTCGTTTCTCCGGTTCTCTTACAGCGCTTCCGCGCCGGAAATGATTTCAATCAGCTCGTTTGTGATGACGGCCTGACGGGATCGGTTGTATTGGATCGTCAGCTTGTCAATCATCTCACCAGCGTTGCGTGTCGCGTTGTCCATAGCCGACATACGAGCACCTTGCTCGGATGCGCCGTTTTCCAACAGGGCCGCAAAGATTTGTGTCGCAACTGCGCGCGGCAGCAAGTCGGCAAGGATCGCCTCTTCGCTTGGCTCGTAGTCATAAAGCGTGCCATCTTCGTCTTCCGCGCCTTCTGGTGCTTTGAACGGGATGATCTGCTGTGCGGTTGGGATCTGGGTCACAACGTTTACGAACTTCGCATAGAAGATCGTGGCAACGTCGAATTCTTCACCATCAAAACGGGCCAGAACATCGCGCGCGATGTCTTGAGCGTTTTCATAACCCACGCGCTTCACCTCAGTGAGGTCAACGTGGCCGATGAAGTGGCTTTCCAGATCGCGTTTGATCGCATCTCGGCCTTTTTTGCCAACTGTGATGATTTTCACAGTTTTACCGGCAGCGACAAGCTCAGCGGCGTGTGCTTTGGCGTTCTTGGCAATGTTGCCGTTGAAGCCACCACACAAACCACGCTCAGCAGTCATAACGACCAACAGATGCACGTTGTCGGATCCCGTTCCGGCGAGGAGACGCGGAGCGCCTTCACCACCAGCGGCAGAAGCCAAACCAGCCATTACAGCGTTGAAACGTTCCGTATAAGGACGGGACATTTCAGCCGCTTCTTGCGCACGGCGCAGCTTTGCAGCTGCAACCATTTGCATGGCCTTCGTGATCTTGCGGGTCGATTTGACCGACGCGATCCGGTTTTTAAGGACTTTAAGGTTAGCCATTTGGCGTCATCCTTCCCTTAAGCGAAATCAGCTGCGAACGGATCGAGAGCTGCTTTAAGTTTGTCGGCGGCATCGCCCTTGATTTTAGGATCGTCGTTGGTGATCCAGTCAAGAACATCCGCGTGGTTTGCATGCATGTGCTTCAAAAGCGCAGCTTCCCATTCGCCAACACGAGACACGTCAACGTTGTCGAGGTAACCGTTTGTACCGGCGAAGATGACAACAACGATTTCAGCGTTGGTCAGCGGTGAGTACTGCTTTTGCTTCATCAGCTCTGTCAAACGTGCACCACGGGCCAGAAGGCGCTGTGTTGCCGCGTCGAGGTCGGAACCGAACTGCGCGAAGGCAGCCATTTCACGGTACTGAGCAAGCGACAGCTTAACAGGACCAGCAACAGAGGACATCGCAGATGTCTGAGCGGATGAACCGACACGAGAAACAGACAGACCAGTGTTAACCGCAGGGCGGATACCTTGGTAGAACAATTCAGTTTCCAAGAAGATCTGACCATCGGTGATCGAAATCACGTTTGTCGGAATAAACGCAGACACGTCACCACCCTGAGTTTCGATAACAGGCAAAGCTGTCAAAGAACCGGAGCCGTTGTCTTCGTTCAGCTTCGAGGAACGCTCAAGAAGTCTGGAGTGAAGGTAGAAAACGTCACCTGGGTACGCTTCACGGCCTGGTGGGCGACGGAGCAGAAGGGACATCTGGCGATACGCAACAGCTTGCTTGGAAAGGTCATCATAGATGATCAAAGCGTGTCGGCCATTGTCGCGGAAGTGTTCAGCCATCGCAGTCGCTGCGTATGGTGCGAGAAACTGCAGAGGAGCAGGGTCAGACGCTGTCGCAGCTACAACGATGGAATATTCCATCGCGCCAGCTTCTTCGAGCTTCTTAACCAACTGAGCCACTGTGGAACGCTTCTGGCCGATGGCCACGTATACACAGTAAAGCTTGCCGCCTTCGTCTTTGGCTGCGTCGTTGTAAGACTTTTGGTTCAGGATCGTGTCGAGCGCGATCGCTGTTTTACCTGTTTGGCGGTCACCAATGATCAATTCGCGCTGGCCACGGCCAATCGGGATCATCGCATCCACAGACTTCAGGCCTGTCGCCATCGGTTCGTGAACCGATTTACGCGGGATAATACCCGGTGCTTTTGCATCCGCAATCGCACGCTTCTTGGCTTTGATCGGGCCTTTGCCGTCAATCGGATTACCAAGGCCATCAACGACGCGGCCCAGCAGCTCGTCGCCAACTGGAACGTCCACAATCGCGTTTGTACGCTTAACTGTGTCGCCTTCTTTAATGTCTTGGTCGGAACCAAAGATAACAACACCGACGTTGTCAGCTTCGAGGTTCAGCGCCATGCCCTGAATTCCACCTGGGAATTCAACCATTTCGCCGGCCTGAATGTTATCGAGGCCATATACACGCGCAATACCGTCACCGACGGACAGCACGCGGCCAACTTCTGCAACTTCGGCTTCTTTACCGAAGTTCTTAATTTGGTCCTTGAGGATCGCGGAGATTTCCGCAGCTTGGATCGCCATTACCGGGCCTCTTTCATAGTGTTTTGGAGGGCGTTGAGCTTCGCCTTGACCGACGTGTCGATCATTTTGGAGCCAACTTTAACGACAAGACCGCCGATGAGAGTTTCATCAACGGTCGCATTGATAATCACGTCAGAGCCAACGGACGCCTTAAGCGTCTTTGCCAGCTTGTCGGATTGGGCTTTGGTCAGGGCTTTGGCAGAAACGACATCAGCCGTTACTTCGCCCTTATGTTCCGCAATCATGTCACGCAAAGACGCGACCAACTGCGGCACCACGAACAAGCGACGTTTGGACGCCATAAGCGCCAGCGTGTTGGTCATGGTTTTTGAGAGTTTCATTTTCTTGGCAACGGCCCCGATCGCAGCGCCCTGTTGGTCGCGGCTATAGAGTGGGGACGAAATCAAATCGCTTAGGTCGTCACTACCTGCAAGGGCGTCAGACAAAGCGTTAATATCTGTTTCAAGACCATTAAGGCCTTTGGCGTCTTTGCTCAGGTCAAAGACGGCTGTGGCATAGCGTGTTGCGATGCCGGAGGAAATCGAAGCTGATTCAGACACGTCCACCCTTCCGATGTCTTGGCCCCGACCCTTCAGGAGAAGGCTTTGGGGGGTCACATTAAAGCCCCACAGAGTCGCGGGGCAGTTAATTCTGGGTCGATGTAGCAGAGGGTTCCAAACGGGGCAACCGCCTTGCGGTGCAAAACGTTAAGCGCAGGGGTTTCAGTACACCTTTGCATACCGAAATACTTTCGCACCGTTTTACTGGCATTTCCGCTCTGAAATGCTCATTCCTTAGCCTTTGCAACCAGATGGCCGCCGCACGAAGCGGTGCAAACCCTAGTTTTCTGATAAAAAACTGCAACGGGGTGCGGCGTTTTGGCACAAAGTCAGCAACCCATCAAAAACAGAGCGCCCTTCAACTCCCGCTTGTCGAGATCGCCGCTAACCTGACCCTGATTCAGAATCATTTAAGAGTCTTGGACGCTTAACAGTTTGCTTCAGCCAAGCGGCCCGCGCGTTAAACGGGTTTCACCACCGGCCCGCCCATGCCTTCAAGAACGCGCAGAGGCCGTTTGACCGCTTGCGTTAGGCCTGGGCGTTTTGGCTGAGGCACCTGTTTGGTCGCCTCAATCATGAGCACCCCGCCCGCCGCCAACACGGGCAAATGGCGACCTGCGTTCTCCATGGTCCCCGCCAACTTGCGCCACATCCGCTTGGACGATGGCGGCTGATAGAGTGTCGAAAGCGTCTTTACAGGGATCAACCCGACAGACCGCAGCTGACTTTCTAGTTGTCCCAGCGAATAGGGCCGTCCGAAGCCAAACGGAGTATTGTCGGCGCGAGACCACAGCCCAGCGCGATTTGGCACGATAAACACCGCACGCCCGCCCGGCCCCAACACCCGCCAGCATTCATCCAGCAAAGCCATCGGATGATCCGATGTTTCCAAGCCATGTAGCAAAACCAACTTATCGACGGACCCTGCCGCCAACGGCCAAAGCGTATCTTCGCACAAAACGCTGACGTTCTTCTGGCCCGCGGGCCACGGCATGACGCCCTGCGGTCCCGGCATCAACCCAATGACCCGCCGCGCGTCATCCATAAAGGGCCGCAATAATGGCACCGCAAAGCCGAACCCCACAACCGTTTGCCCCTTTGCCTCAGGCCATAAGCGGGTGAGTTCAGTGCGGATCACCTTTTGGGCCGCACGCCCCAACGTGCTGCGATAATAGAATTCTCTCAGATCATGCACGTCTAGATGCATTGCGCAGGCACCTGCTTTCAGTAACACTCACCGCTACCATACCCATCAAGGACGCCAATGCCATGCCTCTTGAACTGTTAACTGTCCCCTGCCTCGAAGATAATTACGCATTCCTGCTGCACAATTCAGACAGCGGTGAAACGTTGCTGGTCGATGCCCCCGAAGCAGCGCCGATTCAGGCTTCACTAGATGCGCAGGGGTGGATTTTGACCGATATCCTTCTGACCCATCACCATTGGGACCATGTTGATGGGCTGCCCGCCCTTCGCGGTTCGGCGCGGGTGATCGGTGCCGCCGCCGACGCAGACCGGCTTCCCCCGCTCGATTTGGCCGTCAGCGAAGGAGATGATCTGACCATCTGTGGTGCAAAAGCGCAGGTCTTTGACGTTTCGGGCCACACGATTAACCACATCGCTGTCTACGTTGAAGCTGCAGGCGTGGTGTTTACAGCTGACAGCTTGATGGCATTGGGCTGCGGCCGCTTGTTTGAAGGCACGCCGGCGCAAATGTGGCAGTCGATGCAGAAACTCCGCATCCTGCCCGATGAAACACGGGTTTGTTCGGGTCATGAATATACAGAAACCAACGCACGTTTCGCTCTGACTATTGAACCTCAGAATGCTGACCTTATCTCTCGTATAGACGAAATCACTAAAACCCGCGCTGCGGGGCTTCCGACGGTCCCATCCGAACTGGGGCTGGAAAAACGAACCAACCCCTTTCTGCGGGCGGATGTTTCCGCACTGCAATCCGCAATGAGCATGGTAAACCAAGATCCAACCGACGTTTTCGCTGCAGTTCGAAAAAAGCGCGATACGTTCCAATAGCCCTCCAACCCCTTACCTGCTTGCCCAAAAAAGAGTCTTCAACACCACTTTCGGCCCTCAGTAACGGTTTTGTGCCCATTTTTCCCTTGAAGCTCGGCGAAATAAGCCAAAACTTAACTCTAAGAGGCCACGGTCTAGGCGGGTCGCAATTGGCCGATAGACCCTCGATCAAGAAGGAGCACCAACGTGCCATCATTCTCCACCACGCTTGAGCAGTCCATTCATGGCGCCTTGGCGCTTGCCAATGCCAAAAAACACGAACTCGCCACGCTTGAGCACCTTTTGCTCGCGTTGGTTGATGAACCTGACGCGGCCCGCGTCATGAAGGCCTGTTCCGTTGATCTGGATGAGCTTCGCAAAACGCTCGAAGATTTCATTGACGACGACCTTTCCACTCTTGTGACCGAGGTTGAAGGTTCTGAGGCCGTTCCAACAGCCGCATTCCAGCGCGTTATCCAACGTGCTGCGATCCACGTTCAGTCCTCTGGCCGTACCGAAGTCACGGGCGCCAACGTTCTAGTCGCGATCTTTGCTGAACGCGAAAGCAACGCTGCCTACTTCCTACAAGATCAGGATATGACCCGCTATGACGCAGTGAACTTCATCGCCCATGGTGTCGCCAAAGATCCCGCATTCGGCGAAAGCCGCCCCGTTTCTGGTGCGCCAACTCTGGACGAAGAAGCAGACGTTGCGAGCGAAGAAAGCAAAGACGAAAGCGCCTTGGCCAAATACTGCGTAGATCTCAATGTTAAAGCCTCTGAAGGCGATGTTGATCCACTGATCGGCCGCAGCCACGAAGTCGAACGCTGCGTGCAGGTCCTGTGCCGCCGCCGCAAGAACAATCCGTTGCTCGTTGGTGATCCAGGCGTTGGCAAAACTGCCATTGCCGAAGGTCTGGCGCGCAAAATCGTCGAAGGTGAAGTGCCTGAGGTTCTGTCCGGCACAACAATCTACTCCTTAGATATGGGCGCACTTCTGGCTGGCACGCGCTACCGAGGCGATTTTGAAGAACGCCTCAAGGCCGTGATGACCGAAATGGAAGATCACGATGACGCCGTGTTGTTCATCGATGAAATTCATACTGTGATCGGCGCTGGCGCGACGTCCGGCGGCGCGATGGATGCATCCAACTTGCTGAAACCTGCGCTTGCGGGCGGCAAACTGCGCTGCATGGGTTCCACCACCTATAAGGAATTCCGCCAACATTTTGAGAAAGACCGTGCCTTGGCCCGTCGTTTCCAAAAGATCGATGTGAACGAGCCGTCTGTTGAGGATTCCATCAAGATCCTCAAAGGCCTGAAGCCGTACTTCGAGGACCACCACCAGATCAAATACACCGCTGATGCGATCAAATCGGCTGTAGAATTGGCCGCGCGCTATATCAACGACCGTAAATTGCCGGATAAGGCGATTGACGTCATCGACGAAGCGGGCGCAGCTCAGCATCTGGTCGCGGAATCCAAACGCCGTAAAACCATCGGTGCTAAGGAAATCGAAGCGGTTGTCGCGAAAATCGCACGCATCCCTCCCAAGAACGTCACCAAAGACGATGCTGAGGTGCTGAAAGATCTCGAATCCAGCCTCAAGCGGGTTGTGTTCGGTCAAGACGACGCCATTGTCGCGCTGTCCTCGGCGATCAAACTGTCCCGTGCAGGCCTGCGTGAACCTGAAAAGCCTATCGGCAACTACCTGTTCGCAGGGCCAACAGGTGTGGGTAAAACCGAAGTCGCCAAACAGCTGGCAGATACTTTGGGCGTCGAACTCTTGCGGTTTGATATGTCCGAATACATGGAAAAACACGCGGTTTCTCGTCTTATCGGTGCGCCTCCGGGCTATGTCGGCTTTGACCAAGGCGGCATGCTGACCGACGGCGTCGATCAAAACCCGCACTGCGTGCTTCTGCTCGATGAAATGGAAAAGGCGCATCCCGACGTCTACAACATTCTGTTGCAGGTGATGGATCACGGCAAACTGACCGACCACAATGGCCGGACAACAGATTTCCGCAATGTCATCATCATCATGACATCCAACGCGGGTGCGTCCGAAATGGCGAAAGAGGCGATCGGCTTTGGTCGTGATCGCCGCACCGGCGAAGACACTGCGGCCCTGGAAAAGACCTTCACGCCAGAATTCCGCAACCGTCTGGACGCTGTGGTTTCCTTCGCGCCGCTCGGCAAAGAAGTCATCCTTCAAGTGGTCGAAAAGTTCGTGCTGCAACTCGAAGCACAACTCATGGATCGCAACGTCTCTATCGAGTTGACCCGCCCAGCCGCCGAATGGTTGGCCGACAAAGGGTACGACGACAAAATGGGTGCGCGCCCCTTGGGCCGCGTCATCCAAGAATACATCAAGAAACCACTGGCCGAAGAACTGCTATTCGGACAGCTGGCCAAAGGTGGCCACGTCAAAGTCGGCACCAGAAAGGGCGAACTGGATCTCCAGATCGAACCACCAGAAAAGGCTCGTATCTCAAAAGACAAACCGCCGCTTCTCGCTGCGGACTAATGATACGCCTGACTGCACTCATGATATCCTGCGCCATGCCCGCCATGGCGCAGGATTTTCAATTGGACCTCCCCATCGACTGCGCGCTCGGTGAGACCTGCTATATCCAGAACTATGTCGATCACGACCCCAGCGAAGCCGCATCAGATTTCCAATGCGGCGCGCTAACCTATGACACCCACAAAGGCACCGACTTCGGCCTGCACTCGCTCGCAGACATGGACGCTGGTGTTGACGTTCTGGCCTCGGCCTCCGGTACAGTGCGCAGCGTGCGCAACGACATGCGAGATATCATCTACACGCCCGACCTTGATGGCGAAATCAACGGGCGGGACTGTGGCAATGGCGTCGTCATCGCCCACGGCGATGGCTGGGAAACCCAGTATTGCCACATGAAAGAAGGCTCTGTCGTCGTGCAGACAGGGGACTTCGTGAACACTGGCGATATCCTTGGCGAAGTCGGGCTTTCAGGGCGGACCCAATTCCCGCACGTCCATATCTCTGTGCGCCGTGATGGAAACGTGGTGGATCCGTTTGACCCTGACGGTCAGATCACCTGTGGCGAACCTTCTGACACCAGCCTTTGGCACGTCCCACTCGACACCCCTCCCGGTGGTCTGATCACAACCGGATTTTCCGACAGAGTGCCCGAATACCTCGACGTCAAAGCAGGAACCGCAGCCGCGCCCGAACTTTCCGCAAACGCGCCCATTGTCCTTTGGGCCTTTGCGTTTGGCGCACAACCGGGTGACGTCTTGCACATTGCTATCGATGGTCCCGACGGCCCGCTGTTTGAAACCGATGATGTATTAGACCGCCAACAGGCGCTTTTCATGCGGGCGGGCGGATTGAATGCCCCAGACGCAGGCTGGCAATCTGGCCTCTACGATGGCGTCGTGATCCATAGCCGTAATGGCATTGAACTGGACCGCCAGACCGCCACAGTCACCCTCCCCTGACCGCGATTGGCTCACGCCAACGGAATGCACCATTAATCATGGGCGGCGCAGCCGCGCCTTTAAATTACCGCTCGGTGAGCTTCAATTCGATTCGGCGGTTTTGGGCGCGGGCGGCATCCGTATCTGCCGGGTTGATCGGTTGATATTGCCCGAACCCGTTTGCGGCCAATCGGTCTGGCGGAATACCAAGCGAATTCACCATATACAGAACAACCGACAGTGCCCGCGCTTGGCTAAGTTCCCAATTGTTCGCGAACTCCCCTGCGCCCGACAACGGCACGTTATCGGTGTGGCCATCCACACGAATAACCCATTCAATCTCGTCGGGAATATCACTCGCGACATCCCTCAAGATTTGGGCAACCTTCGCAATCTCGCCCTGTCCTTCTGCCGAAAGCTCCGCAGCGCCCTGTTCAAACAAAACCTCGGATGAGAACACGAACCGATCGCCCTCGATCCGAACCCCGTCCACACCCTCCAGGACATCGCGCAACAGTCCCAAGAAATCTGACCTGTAGCGCTCAAGCTCTTCTGCTTCAGCAGCCAACCGCGCAACCTCCGCTGCCTCAAGCGCATTATTGCGTTGCTCTGCCAAAAGCGCGCGCGCCATTGCCGTATTCAGGTCTTGGGTCAAAGTCTCTATCTGCACATTGGCCGAAACATCTTCGTCGTTTGCCAAATCAAGCAACCCTTGTAGCTGATCCAACTGCCCTCGCAACGTACTCACTTGTTGGTTCAGCAAGGCCACCTGCCGCTGGCTCTCTGTTGAAAGTGCTTCTTGTTCGGCCAGTGCAGCATTCGCTTGCGCCAATAGGGCTGTCTGGCGATCAATATCGGCCTCAGCCGATCCTGACTGAGACTGGGCCGCGGCCAACGCCGCAACCGCTGCCGCCAATTCAGCGCCCAGTGTTTCTCGATCCGTCGTCGCAGATTGCAGCTCTTGTTCGAGTCCCGTGCGCGCGATCAGCGCTTCGGCGAGCTGTGCTTCGAGCGCGTCCATGCTTTGTGTTGTCGCCCCTGCGTCGTCCAATGCGGCGGCCAACCGTTCGGCCAAAGCCTCGCGATCCAGCCCCACGGCGTCGGCCGCCGCCTGCGCTTCTTGTTGGGCCAGCAAAGCAATCGCAAGGTTCTGGTCGAGTTCTTCTCGCGCGATTTCAGCCGCAGCCAGCAACGTCAACGTGTCTTCGGCTTGTTGACGTTGCTCCTCAAGCGCCAGCGTCATCGCCGTAATCTCGGTGTCCGCACTTGCCAGCCTTTCGCGCAGGGCCTCTGCGGCGGCGGCATCGACCAGCATCTCGGCTTCCAATGCGGTGATCTGTTCTTGTGCCGCAGCCCCATCGGTTTCCAACTCGGCCACCATCGCCTCAAGGGCTTCACGACGCGCCGCGGCCAACCGCGCGGCTTCTTCGCCTTCGTCAATCTCTGTTCGGGCCTGTGCCAATGCCAGCGCCGCTGCTTCTTGCGACGTCAGCAGCTCAGCCTCACGTGCTTCCAATCCTTCGATCGTTACCTCGGCGGCGCGGCGTTGCGCCAACAATCCGGCGACCTGTGCCTCGTAGCCCGTGATCTGTGTATCAGCATCAGACAGCGCGGCCGACAGCTCATCGCGCTCTCCGGTGAGACGGGCGATCATCGCATTTTGCTCAGCCACCGCCCGTTCGCTTTCGGTCAGATCCGCCTGCAGGCCTGTGACCTCACCCGCGAGAACTCCGACTTGGCTCCCCAATGTGGCTGAGCGATCCTGCTCAAGCCCCAATGCGTTCGCCAATGCGGCCACTTCGGCCGACAGTTCGTCCAGCTGAGTTTCCTGACCTGTGATCGTTTCTTGCAAAACGAATTGCAGCACCATGAATATGGTCAGCACAAACATCAAAACCAGCAAAAGGCCAGTCATCGCATCTACGAACCCCGGCCAAATTGAGCCTTGGAACCGCGCACCTGTTCTGCGGCTCAACGCCATGGCTTAGGTGCCGTCCTGATTGGTTTTGCGCGCCTCTCGCGTGCCTTGGCGCACAGCTTTGGTCAGGCCTGCCATATCGGCGCGCAGATCGTGAATGACCTCTTGTCGGCCAGCGGCCATTTCTTCGAGGATGCGCAAAATCCCGACATCAATAGAACGCAACCGCATGCGGCTTTCGGCATCGATGCCTTCCATCCCAGTGTCCTTCAGCGCAACGATCAATTGTTCTTGCGCATCCGCGACGCGGGTCAGTTGCTCTGTTGCATTGGTCCCTGCGGTATTCTTTGCCAAAATTTCAACGACTTCTGCCAAAGCGCCGATGCGTTGATTGGCCTCTGTCCGGCTCGCCTCTGAGGCGGCGAACATGTCTTGCATGCGTTCCATCTGGTCAACCATGTGATCCACCACACCTGACATAGCGGTGGTTTCACCGTCTGCTTCATCCCCCGCCGCGAGCCCAACGCGGGTAATCGAGGACATCCATTCTTCGAGTTCGCGGTAAAACCGGTTCTGACCGTGGCCTGCGAACAATTCCAACAAGCCTACAACTAGTGATCCGGCAAGCCCCAACAAAGACGACGCAAAGGCCACGCCCATGCCGCCCAACTGACTTTCTAGTCCTGCCTGCAAGCGCACAAACACGTCTGCGCCGCTTTCACCCTCTTGCGGGGTGAGAGATCGGATCGTGTCCACCAAGGCCGGAACGGTCGTCGCCAAGCCATAGAACGTCCCCAGAAGGCCAAGGAAGATTAGCGTGTTAACGATGTACCGCGTGATTTCGCGGTCTTCGTCGATCCGCTGAGACACTGAATCAAGAATAGAGCGGCTGGAACTGGACGTCAGATTCATTCGCGCCCCGCGCGACCGCATCAGCGTCGCCAAAGGCGCCAACAACCCCGGTGCTTGGATAAGCTGCGTGGCTTCGTTTTCGCCGGCAAATCCCTCAATCCAACTGACCGATTTGATCAACTGCCAGACCTGCCAAAAACATGACATCACGCCGATAATGAAAACGACGAAGATGAACCCGTTCAAATAGGGGTTCGCCAGAAACACCGGTCCGACACGCGGAAAGGCTAGAATGACACCTGCGCAGACCAAGCCCAAGCCGACCAGCATCAAGATGATCTGGCGCCAAGGTTGGGAGAACTGCGGCTCGGCCTTAGGGTCCCCTGTTGCCATGGGATCAGGCACCTCTTTGTTGTTTGTTGCGGTTAACATATGCGCAAGCCGCACATTTCCCAAACAAAATTAACCCAGCGCACGCACGCGTTTAACCAGCCAGTCCATATCGGGGTCGCTGATCCCCATCTTCACCAAATGCTCGGCGGTGTTGAACAGATATTCAGGGTTCGGGCCGCGCCCGCCGACTGACCGCGCGATCATCTGCGCTTGGCGTTCAAGATCGAACTGACAGTATTGTTCGTGGTCGCGGTTGATCACATAGGCCAACGCATCCACGCCGCGCCCGTCTTGCAGCGCCAAGGGCAAATGACGTTCAACATAGGCGCTTGAAATTAGCTCGCGTTCGCGCAGTTCTGCCAAAACACGGTCTTCCTCGGGCTCGGCGACACGAAACGCAACGCCCGTGCAGGTGGCGTCCCCCTCATCCAGCGCCAACACCAATCCGGGGTCTTCAACTGTGCCGCGATGATGGATCGACAACATACAAAAGCTGCGGTGATACCCTGACAGCGTTGCCGTCACGGCCTCAACCGGTTCAAAACCGGGGTTCCACAGCAAAGATCCGTACCCAAACACCCACATTGTCATAAGCCATGGTCCTTTTATTGCGGCTCCTCTAAACACCAAACAACTGGCTCGTGAAAGGCCCAAAGATGCGTAAACTGATCGTCGCTGTCGTTGTTCTCGCCTTACTTTATGGCGGATACTGGTTCGTCGGCAAATCGCAAATCCAAACGCGCTTGGCAGAGGCCCTCGTTGAAATCGACGCTGGTCCGATGGACATCGATTATTCCTCACTCAAGACGCGCGGCTTTCCGTCCCGTTTTGATACGACGCTGACCGACCTTGTCATTGATAGCTCCGATGCGGCGGTGCGGTGGGAGACGCCGATCTTTCAGCTCTTGGCCCTGTCCTATCAGCCCAACAACGTGCGCGCCTATTTCCCGCAAGAACAGGTTTTCATCATTGATGGTGAGCGGCTGACGCTGTTCACGGATGAAATGGTCGCCCGTGGTCAGGTTAGCCCCAATGCGTCCCTGCCCTTTGAACAGGCCGAGCTAGAGCTGCTTAATCCGCGCCTACAATCCGAGGAGGGTGCGGAGCTGACCCTTGCACGGCTCTTTGCAGCCATGCGCTTGACGCCAGAAACGACCCAGACCTATGACGCCTACATCGAGGCCCGTGCAATCGTTCTGCCCGACGCCTTGCGTCAGCTTCTTGACCCTGGGAACGCGCAACCCGCAGTCATTGAAAGCCTGCGCCTTGATAGCGACGTTGAATTATCCGCGCCCCTTCAGCTTAACGGAGCCAGCGAAACACCGCCGCGGATTGACATGCTCAGCATCCATGAATTTGCGTTCGAATGGGGCGAGATGTCCTTGTCCGCGATTGGTGACGTTGTTCCTGATCAGGCAGGGCTTTTGAACGGTTCGATCACGCTATCGGCCCGCAACTGGCAAACCGTCCTAGACCTCGCGGTGATCGCTGGTGCGATTCCAGACGAGCAACGTCAGTTCTACGAGGGGATAATCGACAGTTTGGACGAAACCCCCCACATTTCAGATACGTTAACGACAACATTGATGATCACAGACGGCCAGATGTCACTGGGGCCACTTCCGCTGGGCCCTGCTCCGCGTCTGCGTTAACGGCAATAGCTGCCAGAGCGGTAATCAGCCGTATCAAAATGGAAATGATCGCGGTGATGACGGTCCGCTTCGGGCCCAAGGACCGTGCCGAACGGACCACAGGCCGCCTGCCACATCTGACGCAGCTGGGCGCCATAACCAGACGTCCCCCAATCTGTTAGAACCGTCATTTCACTGCCGTCAGCCAAGCCAATGCCCGCGATATCAATCGCGTTTCCAAAGCTGTGTTCGGATAGGCGTGCACCAGATTGATTGTTGCGGGTGCGGCACGAATAATGCGCAACAACCCGCAGGGACGACACGCCGCCGCCCGTTTCGCCGACAACGGGGCGAACGCCCGTCTCGACCCATGTTTTCAGAGCACGCGCCGTGCCACAGGTGATCGTTGCAGGCGTCGACAGCGTAACACCAGACACAGACGTCAGCCGTACCGCGTTTTCAACACCACATGCGCCAGAGCCTTCGACGTCGCCGATCGTTTCGCCAAACAGCTGCGGATCACCACACACATTGCCCGGGCCAACCTGCGCTTCGGCCTCAGGGGCATCGCGCGAACAGGACGCGACAAGCGCGAGCGCGAGAAAAGCCGCCAACGCCCTCATGATTTCGACGGATAACGGCCGAAGTTCGCTTCGTCCGTGTCCTGCCCTGCATCAATAATCCCGCGACGCACCGCGCGGGTGCGGGTGAAATAGTCGTGAAGATGGTCGCCATCGCCTTGTCGGATCGCCCGCTGCAAAGCGAACAATTCTTCGGTGAAACGGCCCAGAATTTCCAGCGTCGCGTCCTTGTTGTTCAAGAACACGTCGCGCCACATCGTCGGGTCGGACGCCGCGATCCGCGTGAAATCCCGAAACCCCGCGGCCGAGAAATTGACGACTTCAGTGTCCGTCACGCGGCCCAAGTCATCGGCCACGCCAACCATCGTGTACGCAATCAAGTGCGGCGTGTGCGATGTGACGGCCAACACCAGATCATGGTGATCGGCTTCCATTTCGTCGACTTTAGAACCCAAGGCCTCCCAAAATTTACGCAACTTCGCTGTTTCAGCCGCGTCAGCCCCATTGGGCGTCAGCAGGCACCAGCGGTTATCGAACAGTTCCGCAAAGCCGGATTCTGGCCCTGATTGTTCCGTCCCCGCAAGCGGGTGCGCCGGAACAAAATGCACACCGTCTGGAATATGCGGACCAATCGCATCGATCACCGCCCGCTTCACAGACCCCACATCAGACACAACAGCGCCCGCCTTAAGGTGCGGCGCAATTTCAGCGGCGACACTGTCCATTGCACCAACCGGCACACAGAGGATCACCAAATCAGCGCCTTCAACGGCTTCAACCGCGCTGTCACAGATACGGTCGCACAACCCGATCTTACGGGCGGTAGAACGCGTTTCTTCTGAACGGGCATAGCCAACAACTTCGCCCGCCAAATCAGCGCGTTTCATGGCCCAAAACATCGATGATGCGATCAGGCCAAGCCCGATCAGCGCAACACGGTCATACATAACAGCCATTAGGATGCTCCCTTGAATTGCCCAATCGCGTGGACGACACGGCGGCAGGACGCCTCATCACCGACGGTGATCCGGATACAGTTTGGCAGTCCGTAATTGGCAACGTAGCGCAAAAGGATGCCCTGATTGGCCAACGCATCGTGACAGGCTTTGGCTTCATCCGCAGATGGGAACCGCACCAGAATAAAGTTCGCCGTGGACGTATCCGACGGCAACCCCATTTCGGCCAGTGCTCCCGCCATCCATTCACGCTGCTTGGCATTCTCCGCGCGGCACTTTTCGGTGTGGGCGGTATCGCGCACAGCAGCTTCTGCCGCGACCAAACCAACGGAAGACACATTGAATGGCCCACGAATGCGGTTCAAGACATCAAGGATCGGTTTTGGCGCATAGCCATAGCCAACCCGCAGCCCGCCCAGCCCGTAAATCTTGGAGAACGTGCGGGTCATCACAACATTGTCGCGGCTTTCAACCAACTGTTTTCCAGCATCATAACCGTCGACATATTCGGCATAGGCCCCATCCAACACTAGAATGGCCTGTTCAGGCAGACCTTCGGCCAGACGTGTGGCATCTGCTTCACCGATCATCGTGCCTGTTGGGTTTGCCGGATTGGCGATGAACACCAGCTTGGTCTTCTTCGTGCAGGCGGCCAGAATAGCATCGACGTCGACAACCCGTTCCCGCTCGGCAACCTCAACAGGTGTCGCCCCAACGGCCAATGCGCCGATACGATACATCGCAAACCCGTGCTCGGTGTAGATAACTTCATCGCCCTGCCCTGCATAGGCCTGACACAGGAACGCGATAATCTCGTCGGACCCCGCGCCACAAATGATGCGCTCTGGATCTAGGCCCCAAACATCCCCGATTGCTTCGCGCAAGGACGCGTGATCGGACGAAGGGTATCTGTTCATTGTATGCGACGCCCGCACCACGGCGTCTTTGGCAGCATCAGAAGACCCCAAAGGGTTCTCGTTTGAGGACAGCTTCAGCACATTGCTGAGCCCGTCCACATGGCTTTTGCCGCCAACATAAAGGTCAATGTCCATGATGCCGGGTTGTGGTGTGATCGCCATGATCTTTCCTTTGGGTCGTAAAACAAAAAAGGCCCGCCACACGCAAGGTGGCAGGCCCTATCTTTAACGGCGCGAAAGCGCCCTGCCCAGACTTAGTTCTGAGCGTAATATTCGATGACGAGGTTTGGTTCCATCATGACCGGATACGGTACGTCACCCAGACCTGGAGTGCGCACGAATGTCGCTGTCATTTTGTTATGGTCAACGTCCATGTAGTCAGGAACGTCACGCTCTGTCAGTGCAACTGCATCGATCACTGCAACGTTCTGCTTGGAACGGTCGCGAATCTCGATCACGTCGCCTTCTTTAACGCGGTAAGAAGGGATGTTTACCTTTTTGCCGTTCACACGAACGTGGCCGTGGTTCACGAACTGACGTGCTGCGAAAACAGTCGGTACGAACTTGGCGCGGTACACAACAGCGTCCAAACGACGCTCAAGCAAACCAATAAGGTTTTCACCTGTATCGCCTTTTACACGCTCAGCTTCTGTAAAGATGCGGCGGAACTGTTTCTCTGTCAGGTCGCCGTAGTAGCCTTTCAGCTTCTGCTTGGCGCGCAGCTGCATACCGAAGTCAGACAATTTGCCCTTACGGCGCTGACCGTGCTGGCCGGGGCCATATTCACGACGGTTAACAGGGGATTTCGGACGACCCCAGATGTTTTCACCCATCCGGCGGTCAATTTTGTACTTGGCAGCGGTACGTTTAGTCATACGCTGATCTCCTTCGATTAGAGCGCCCAATGCGGGCTATGAAGGGCGTTGTCCTCTGGCCGAAGCCCGACAGGCACTCCCTTGCGGGAACCACCAACACCAATGAACGGCCCCTCTACGCGCGAGCCAATCATGAGTCAACGCAAATCTGACGAGGTCTGGAAGCTCAAGTTGCTAGGCGATCGCAATGCAAACCGCAGTGTCAGAGCCGTCACAGTCAAAGCAACAATAACCCAAACCACTCCCACGATCTTTTCCGTCAGGCCGAGTTGATAGGCAATCGCCTGAGCATCCGTAGCCATTAAGGACGTACGGTTGCGCGTGAAGATCGTATCAACGGCGATGTCCCAAGGAACGTAAAGCATACTAACGAGCCCAATAAGCCGCAAAAACAGATCAGATACTTCACGGGGCAGCTTCCAGCCTATCGCGATTAAGACAACGGCTGTTACGGTCATGAAGGCAATCGCGAACCATTCGCGAACGAAAAGGATGGTTGTTAGCAGAATAATCAGCCCAAGCCCTACCGTCACATATCTATCCAATCGGGTATGTACCCCTATCAGGAATAAGAACACACCGATGAAGAGTGATCCAAGATATCCAGCCATTGCTGTCCAGATATAGCTTCCGCCTCGAAACCAGACCTGACCACCTTCGCGCCGGTTTATGGTCAACTCCAGAACCTCACCGCCCGTCAAAAGTGCTACGCCAGCATGGGATAACTCGTGAAATAGTACGATCATTACCCGCAAGGGCCAAACGACGTCCGTGTCCCAAAACGCAAATAGAAGTGCGGCCAAGACCAGCAATTGCCAGTGACCTTTCACGAAGCTGGCGAGTAGCCGCATCGCTTAGGCCGCGTCGTGACGCAAAATCGCAGCTTCAGATGCCGAAACGACACGGCGTGCGTAGGCGCCATAGGCGTTAACGTCTGCCGCAATCTCGGGAACCTGCGCGAACAGGCGTGCGCGGTCATGATCATCAAGGGTCTCAAGGCCCGCACTTGCAGGGTGGAAGCTCTCGCTTTCGACACCGTTGGCAAACATCACCTCATGGCTCGGCAAGAGCATGTGGATGTATTCGACCTGCCGCAGCGAGCGATCAACATAGATGGACTGATCATTCACCAAATCACGTGCCGCCACCAAGACTTCGTCGGTATTAAACAAAGCTCGCGCCCGCGCGCCTTTGACCATGACACGGTGATCGGGGCTGACCAAAAGGCCAGCATCCGGCACATCGTCATCCAGTGATCCCGCCCGCAATCGGATCGGACACAGATGCGGCATCGCATAAAGCCGCGCACCAGTGACGCGCCGCGCCCCTGTCCACAACACTTCTTGGCACCCGTTGTCTTTGGTTTGAACGCGCACGCCTTCATTGATCTCTTCAACCCGCATCAAACCATTTTCGGTTTGGATCATGGTGCCGGGTGTAAAACAGATCACACCGCCGGCGGGATCATCGTTCTGGTCACGGGATTTCAGATCAACCGTGTGATTGACAATCCAAAGATCGGCGGTGCGTGGCGGGATTTCACCGATAAACATGCACAGGCGAGCGGACGGCACAGCGCCTTCGATCAAGGTGATCGTCCACGTCTCACGCCCGTCGGTGACCGTAAAACTCTGTTCAAAATGCGGGGCTTCTACCTCAACCAAATCAAGGCGGGACGTGTTGACCTCAACGGCGCGCAGCAATCGGCGTACAGACATTGCAGCCCGCGCCCGAATATCGGCTTCGCCAGCGGCGTCACCCAATGGTAGAATATCTGCGGGTCCGTCCACCCGCACCGCTTCGCCTGTCCACGACCACGCTGTCCCGACCCGCAAGTTTTCAAGCGGTGCCGACCAGAACCCATCGAGTTCCGTTTGTGACCAGGAAATGACGAACGTGCCCTTAAAGCCCGTTTTCATGCCCGTAACTGCCTCTGTCTTGCCCCGCCTCTTTGTGCAGGGTTCTGACATTGACGTTAACAGAGGTGAATCGAGCCGATCAAGCCACTTTAAGGATTGCCGTTAACTTTTTGTTTAGAAGTTGAAATTAAGCTTCAGTGATCCGATGAACTGGCCCTCAGGCTGGCCAACATACTCTTCGCCAAGATACGTTAGGCCATAAAAATAAGAGATGCCGGGCCCAAGACGCCAATGCATCCCTGCCCGTGCGCGAAAGCGTTCATCTTCTGCAACAGTTCCGAAACTTGCAGGGAAATAGGCACTGTCACCAATGATCGCATAATCCGCACCCAGCACCAATCCGTTTCCGGCAGAGCCTTCTTCGATCCCGCTATATAAGTGACCCGTCGCGCTGTCGCGCACCCAAAGGTCATTGTGCAACACTTCACCGATCAACACATCCGCACCGACACGCACGAAGTCTTCAACGCCGTATTGGGTCTGGATGAAAGGCCGCAACTGTGTCCGTTCTCCGATCATGACCGGATAAGACACGTCCGCCAAAGCAGTTGGATAGACGGCGTTTGCCACCTGATTGGCCTCGACTGAATTAGAAATATTCGGTGCACTTACAATGTCGTGGAACCAGTCTTGCATGTTCGCCATTCCGGTTTGTGGCCCGACCGCAACAAGATCAACGCCCGCCGTAACATCCGCGCCACCGCGTGCGAAATGCGTATGCACCCCCGCAGACAACGCCCCAACATAGGCACGGTCATTCGACCCAGATCCGTTCAGAGCGGATGGTGCAATGATCTCGGAACGCAGTCGATATTCAAGGATCGCACCCGGTGTGGTTGGCAGCTCGCCGTTCCAGCCGTAGCCGCGCACGAAGGAATAGGAATAGGACCCGGACCGCCAGCGGTCCTCGTTGTCGCCAAAGAAATCGTTGGTCAGAAGACGGCCAAACCCAAGCGTTTCACGGTCCTGCGCGTGCGCAGGTGCAGCGCTCAATAGCCCTGCACAAAGCCCAGCGCAAATAACTGAAAATAGACGCATCTTGTTCCCCAACTTATGTGTTCTGCGTGACGATCCGCCGACCTATAAGCCAACGCACCCTCCTTTGACGACCCACATAGCCACCGAATTCGGCAAGAGTGTGGCCAATCGGGCCCGCCCCCCGATCACGTTAGGCGCTTCACCCTTGCGCTTTAGGCATATCCGCCCAAAGACCCGCCCGCGCACCTTCGCTCATGGCGATAACAAGGTGATACATCAGGCGCGTCAGCCCTTCGTCCCAAATAACTGCACCCTCTGCGTCAAGTTGATTGACGAAACACGTATGGCCCACGAACCAACGTTCAAACATCAAGCACATTAGGCGCTGCGCTCTCTCACCCGCAGACGGATCTCCGGCCCTGTGTCGGGTCGTCAAAATCTTGATGGCCTCGGTTTGTGGCCACAACAGGAAACTGTTTTCAACAACATCCCCAGCCGATGACACCGCATCATAGACCGCCCCTTCGAACAGTCCTTTGCTGGCAAACCCACAGTCGTCGGCGAATGTTACCAAACGACCCGCCGGATCAATCGGGGTTGTTGTCTTGGCGAGCTCGGCCTCTTCCAACAAGAGCCACGCCCATTCACACTGATGCCCCACCTCGCGGCGCTGACCATCGCCGCCCGCCAACGGTTGCAAATCAGGCGTCAGAAACTCGGCAATGCTGCCGCTGTTGTCATCCATAAAGTACTGCAACCCAACGGCCCGCAAATCCGCCGCGCGTTCTAGCCAGATCGCGTCATTCGTCATGCGGAACCCTTGAAGGCACGCTTCATAAAGGTGCATGTGCGGGTTTTGCGCGGGTCCTGTATCCGCGCCACTATCGTCATTTCGCAAGAGCCCCGTATCAGGGTCCGTCAGGTGGGTCTTCAGCGCGCCCCAACACTCCTCAATCAAGATGCTCACGTCGGCAGACTGTGCGACCTTATTCCACGTCACGAACCCTAAAACTACAAAGGTCTGATCGTAGCTGCGGGCAATTTCACCGTCTTTGCGCCCTGTCGCCGTGCCGTCGCGCATCGATTTACAGCGATAAAGCCCTTTGGCCTTTTGGAACGACTTAACAAATTCCGCCTGCTTTCGCGCCGCTTCAACGTGCGCGGGATCGCCGGACGCCAGTGCGATATGCGCAATCGTAAACAACGTTCTCGCTTGCGCCAAAAGCGTCTTGCCAGATGTTAGGTCAGGATTGCCATCCACATCAAGCGCATCAAAGACGCCATTCTCGCCGTCCTGAACACGCGCCAGCCAATCCGACAAGAATGGCCCCCAAAACCACTGTGACCACTCTTGCGCGTCTTTCGTCATGCTAAATCTCTTCTTGGGTTCATTGGGTCGTTGAAACACCACATGTTTCAATGTCCGAACATAGTGTAACTTGGCCACTATGTGATTTACACCCCCTTATTTTATTGGACCTAGCCACACACTCGGCGGCCAAAATGACCATTTGCACAGATCAAATGGCCATCGAAAAATTAAAAAAAATGCCACCCGAGGGCAGCATTTTCAGAGATTTATGTGAATTCCTTTAGATACTAGGTGTCACGGCATCCAAAAACGAATCTCATCGGAGGCGTTATTCGGCGGATCTTCGATGCATTTCATGATCTCTATCGATGATACCATCACCGCTTCAAACCCATGATGATCCTTCAGCCTGCATGCGTCTTTGAGATGCAGCCCAAACAACAGTTCCAATATTGCCAACAACGTGACCTTGGTTTTCTCGGCCGCCTTTGCCAAATGCACATGCCCTACCGGCACCTCTTTCACGACTTCAAACTGCCCTTCGATGAACTTCAAAACTTCCTGGATCGATCGGCCGTCGATTGATTTCCCGACCTTACTTTTGAGCTCATCATGATCCTGTATCCTGCGCAGCTGCCCCAGCTCGATCAGCGCAGCAACCATCGGTCGCGATGCGGACAACATATCCGGGACACGCGTTACCGGTGTCGCATGCTGCGCCCGTTCAATGAGGGGCTTCGCCAAAGCGTAATCAGCAACGACATTGCAAGCGCCTTTCAGCGGTTCCGTTTCATCAATCACTCCTGCCAATTTCAAGATATTCGTCAGCGTTTTTGGATGAAGATGCTCAGCGCTCGCAATTGACGTGATGCTAGCCAAGCGTGGTGTCGTGATCTGCTCCCCCAAAAGCATCTGCCCCGGCACCAATGGCACATTGTCGATGATAACGTCGCGCACGATGTCACGAATAGGTCCTGGGTCTTTTGACAGTCGACTGGCGAACAAGCAGCCATAGAGCATGCCGAGGGAGTTCCTCGGGCTGGGGTGACCGCTTATATTGACCGCCGTCAGGAGCTGTGTGCGAAGAAAATCACGGATTGTAGCATCCCCGTCGCAAACAATGGGCCATGCAGCACGTCCAGCCGCGTCCCACATATCCTCTGTCATTTCAGCCGCCTTTTGATCTGAACCAAAAGTCATAAGACCTCCGAGCATTTCTGCGGCACGGCAGGCTTGATCAATGCCCTGCCCGTCTAACCAAGCCGGTCCGGGCTCACCTTCAAGACGTCCCTCGACATACTCCTGCAGCGGCGATGGATCCCGCCGAACAAGGTTAGGCTCAGAAACGCGTGCCGCAGAAACTGCCTCACTTATTGTTTGAACCTCGTGAAGCATATCAGTCCACTTGCCTGCCCGAACTTGGGTCAAGGGGATTTGGTGCTTCCTGCACGTGCGCACAGGCGCTAGCCGCCAAAGCAACCGATGCCGCATTGCTGCTTTCGGCCAAGCCTGCCCAGCTTGGTCTTCGCTCAGGCACAGCGGGCAGAACCGTGTCACGACACCGGTGGTTAGCTCCGCCGAGAACTCGCATCCGCGAAGACTGTATCGACGGTTGCCCAAGGCCATTATCGTATTATCAGATACTGGTTCGAGGTCCTGACCGGCGATCATACAAAGCCGTTCGACGGCCTCGGGTTTACCACAGGCGAGATCCGCCGCTGGAATTCTAACAGTATTCAGAAACGGCAGTACGCGGCCTCCCGTATGGAAGGCCGCTAGCCGTGCTGCCCAAGACATGGGCGTTTCATCATGCTGAAACGGAAGACGAGGAAATAAGGCTGACATGGCGCTCACCCTCTCCGTTTCCGACGCGATCGCGATGCCAGTGCATCATCCTCGGCATCGGGATCCAAGACATGATAGATGTCTACATAGAAGACGTTTTCCGATGACGGACAGGCCTCGTTCATCGCATAGGCTGAAGCGAAGTGGTCGATGGTCAGACAATCATCATCTTGCTCGATCGCGAACTCCATAGCCAATAACAAAAGCTCAATGGCACGGCCAAAGCGATACCGCGCACCATGGAAGATGCGACCGATCAAATCCGCCTCAACCGGGGGCTCCAATCCAACCCGACCGCAATAGTCAGTCATGATCGTGCAGTACATATCTCCATGAACGGCTTCGACCAACTCAGGCAGCACCATTGCCGTAAAGCGGCGCTTTACCTGCGCGTCGGAACGGATGACATCGGCCAAATCTTCAGTGCCAGACAAAATGACGGCAACTGCATTGTCTCCCTGCATAAGCGATTTCAGAGCACGCAAGATCAGTTTGCGATCAGCGCAGAAGAGATCCTGTGCCTCATCGATCCAGACCACAGCGGTGCCCAGCAAGCCGATCCTATGGCGGAACATTTGCCAAAGGGACCAGGCCTCTTGGCGCGGGTTTGCGTCTTCAAACCCAGACTCCTCCAGCAATGCCAATGTCATGCTTTTAAAGGTCGCAGGGCTTGGCACTGGGCACGCAATCAGGGGGCGCGCGTCAGCAGTACCTTCCAACACTTGGCCCATCTTGCCGAGCGTCCGGTCCATGAGATGAGATTTACCACTGCCGGGCGCACCCACCAGCATCATCCCTCGGGTCTCCCCAGTCCTCGTTAAACGCCGCGCTTTGGGGAGAAGATTTCGCTCACCATCACGTTGCAATAGGCGCTTGGTATGCATGGCCGCTTCAGCGTCCAAATCAAGCCCAATGTGGAGGTCGCGAACAGCATCCAATGCCGCTTCTCTTGATACGAAATCCTTCATGATTAGTCCTCCTCGACTGTAACGTTGGATGGTTTCTTTGGCAGATCAGACGACACGACGGACTTGCCCTTCTTGGCAGGGCGAGTCTCCATCGGCGCACCCGTCAGTTCCTCGACGCTCGGGATTTCGTGACCCAAGGTGCCCTTCTGTTGCGTGGGCTCTTTGCGCTCATAGAACTCGATGCCCGCCAGCAGATTCTTTTCTGCCAGTGCCATTCGCTCTTCGGACCAATCCTGAAGGTTGAGGCTGGAAGCCAGCTTTGCCTGCTCATTGCGTGCAGCGATCGCCTTGATAGCCTCACGGACAGCAACATTGTCCAGACGGTCCACCTTTGGATTCGCCGCTCTTGTTTGACGGACCGCAGTCAGCCAGGTCTGTGCAGCAACTCCATCGAGGGAGCTGTCCAAGGCCGGAATCTCAAACCAAGCCTTTCCGATCCGTACCGAAATCGTACCAATGTCTTTAGGATGCCAACGTACATCGACCTCATGCGGGTCTTTCCGGCGCCTGTACTCTTGCAAGGCATCTGACTGGTAGCGAACACCAAGAATGGTGATCCCTTCCTTGTCCAGAACGTACTGTCGCTCTTGACCAAAACACAGGCGCATCATTTCCATATCAGGCGATGATGGCACCCCGTATTCCTGAGACAGACGGCGCCATGCCTTTACAGGCGTTTCGCCATTCAAACCGCCGTGCGGCGTGTTGTGATAGATGTCGGTCACCCAACGGATCAACGCGAAGGTGAAATCATCCAGGTTCAAGGCAGCGCGAGCCTCAGGGTCGGCATCGCCTTTTTCCACAATACTATTGAAAGTATGGCCCGACAGACGTGGCGCAAAGTCAGTCGCAAAAGTCCCGAACACTCGCTCGATGGTGCCTCTGTTCTCTGGGACCCCATTCATTGCCATTTCCCACATGACACCAAGATCATTGACGGCCATACGAAACCGCTGCGATTTAAAAGCCGCGCCGCCGTCGAAGACAATCAGTTCTGGCGTACCGTGCATGTCCCAGGGTGTAAGCGCCCCAACTGCATCACTCCACGCGCCCTTATTGGTCGTGATCATCTGCAGCAGTTGAACCGCCGCCTCACTCCCAGGATTGGGGCTCAAGACCATCCCTACGATACAACGTGTGGCACAGCAGATTGCGGCGGTTAATGTCCATCTTCCAAGATTCTTTTTCTTCTTTTTGCCGCCACCATCTTCGTCATCTTCGTCGCCTTTGAGAAACAGCCCAAGTGACCGCTTATCCTCATCGGACATAAGGGCATACATGCCCGTGCTCTCCAGGAAGGTCATGACATCGACAGTCCATTCGTCGATTTCGACCCGTTCCAGCGGGCGCGTCACCGAGATACCGTTCAGTACAGGTCGGAATTTCTTGCGCGCGGCTGCTTCGCCGTTGCGTGCCAGCTCAACCTGATAGGGATCAAGAGCTCGGATCGAGCGGCGCACGGTTTCACGGCTCGGGATGGTCAGCGATTGCTGACCGTTTGCTTTCCGCTCCTCATTGCGTTTCTCGAAGCTCAGCATAACGTCTTCATGGACGAGTTTGATCGAAGGCTTCTCGGGCGAAAGGTACTTACGCACTTCTTTCATCATAAGACCCAACGCTTCCGGGCCTAGGTTGCTCGACCGGTTCCCACGGCTATCGATCCGATCGACCAGACCGCTTCGACCAAATTCATTCATTGCGGCCAACCATCGTCGTAATGTCCGAGGAGCCGGTGGCTCACCAAAGTCTTCCGTTTTGGTCAGCTCGTCCTTCCCCTGGGAATTGAGATTGTCGGCCAATTTTACCGCCCGACCCATCAACGCTTCAGTATTCGCCTTGATGGACTCGTCTGTAAATTTCATCTTCCCTTCGCTGCGCAACTCGAATGCCGCTTGGGCGTAGGCCTCTCTCTTGCTCATTCGTGTCTTCACGCCTGCAGTTAGGCCACCGTAGGCGGTGCTGGCATGCAACTGACGTTTCGCCGCAAACTCTGGATCAAAGTACCCCCGCTCCACACGGATTCGATGCGCATTGCCCAAACGCAGCATGTCTTCATGCGTAAACTGGCACGCCAATTGCGTTTCATCGTCGCGAAGGAAGACGAAACCAACTTCGGTTTCTTGGTGCAGGCGGTAGCTAACACCTTCGATTGTTACTCGGTCAAATTTGCTGATGACCAAACGGGCGTTTTGCGAAAACTGATTTGTGATTGAGAGATCCATGATAATTCCTTTCAGGAGGTTGGACGGCTGAGCGCCGCGGAGTATGGACGCCGTAAAAGGCACCGAGGTAGTTTTAGTGATGTCTTGGCATAGGAATTTACCGGCTGAGATGCCTTCAGATCTAAGACCCAATCATCGACTTCGGCGCGGGCAAACTTCTGTGCATTTCCTTTGACTTCACTGTTTGGAGCCAGCCAATAGCCGGCGATAGTTCTGTCTGAGCTCATAAAAAACTCGAGTTTGATGGATGGCATGAGACTTACTTTCATTCACATAGCTGGAGACACCTCAGGCGATGGCCGCCTAAGTGATTTTAGAAATTGGGAAATGAGACCGACCTTGATCAATTGTCGTTGGCCGATCTCGAAGAGAGCAATCAGATCGAACGCGCCCGGAAAACCTCCGAGGAACGCTCGATGCGTTCGTAACGAACCATCTGAAGGTGGCCGGATTTGATGAAGCGAACCGCAGCCCGAAAACCCATACCGTCAAGGCCGGACTCGTTGACCAAATCATCGATCGTCGTCACGCCAACTGACGAAGCAGCTACGTCCTGCATGACGGGATCGGCAAAGCAATCTGGGCGACGTACGGCATGGAATAGCTCGGCGTTGAACAGCTCAACCCGACATACATCTTGTTCCGTAAACAGTACGAAATCATCCAGAAAACACTGCTGAATAGCCTGCTCCTTGATACGTGCCAGTTTTGCGAGATACTCGAGGTTCTCTCGCTCCATAGGGCGGACAGCATAGCCAACAACATCTCCATCAATCTGCGTCGCCACATGGTCGATGTAATGCGTATGGTACTCACCATGCTCGTCATACCAATCGAACGAAACCTGTTCGCGGAGACCAAGCGTTGAAGAACGTGCCGACAACAGCAAGGCTGCGTTTTTTTCGAGATGGCTCTCAAGACCAAGGCGGAAACCCTGGTCGTCGCCGAAGACGCCTCCGCCAGTAAAATGTTGTGTTGACCCGACTTTGGTCTTGCGATCGCCACGGCTGGCTTCAGGAAGGCGGATGCCGCAAGTTTGGAAATGGATGGACATTTTCTTGTCTTTCAATTGAGTTGGGGTGGTTCCCCGAGGATGGAAAAGAAAGATCCCGTCAGGCGGTCTCGACCGGTTCGCATAACGTCCATTACGGACGGCGATTTAAGCTCGAGACGCACCTCCCCCGTTGCCATCAAAAGATGACTTGGAGCGAGATCAGGATTGTTTGAAAAACCGATGTCCTTGAAATGGACCCACGTAAGTGGTACCCAATCCTTGCTTAGAGGAAGACTTTGGTCTTTCAGGAATTATCGCGATCTGTTGGCGCAGGTCGCATTTTTCTTTTTTAAGGTTCGGTCATGATCGTTCCTTTCTTGTGTCTGACGTCCATACTCTGGTCGTACATAGGATAGCGCGGCATTCACCAATCGTGAACATTTTTATTATTAAATTCAACACACTAGATAATTCTCACAGTGTGCGTTTTCGCATATGCGCAACGGATTGCATTAGCGCACCTCGACATCTCACCCACAAAATAGGAAACAGCATCGCCTTCGTATGGCTCCTGCTGAACGTGCGAAAAATTACCCGACTGAAATAGTCGTGATTTATTTTTGACCCGACTTTTGGAGCCAGGATGAAAAAAGCGCATCTCCGGAGAGCAAAGGCATGACCGTGATTCGTGCTTTTCGATCATGCTGAAGCGCAACTTGATTGCAGGATGTGCAACATGCACCGCACCGTTGGCACTGATCATTTTGGAGTCACTTAGCATCTTCGATCCTTTCTCACTGACCTGAGCAGCGGTGGCGTCTAGTTTGTGAATTCAATCTAAGCGGAAATACCGAATAATACGAGGATCGTAGCAAAAACAGATTCGTATCTATCAGCAGCTGATAGATAGTTTACAATCTTCAATTGACCTTTCTTTCGGCATAGAGTTCTGGCAAGGTGCCGAACACGGGGAGAAGGCCATTGCCGAATTTAGAAATGCCATTGGAAGTCGACACCAAGACTGTCGAAGGCCTCACAAGGCTTTTCCAATTTGGGATCCGCTTTAGAAGCGATGATCGCGACTTAACCAGGCTTTCGTCGACCGAAGGCCGCCTTGGTATTGATCCTTATTACCCAGCCTCCCGAGGAGCATTAGAAGATACGGTCAGATACCTAGAAAGCCTCGGACATGAGGGGCGATTTGAAAAGGCCTATGAACTTATCGGCGCGGCGATAGGGCATACGCAAATTAAAGAAGACGATCTTCAAAAGACCTTGCTCAGGCTAACTACCCAAAAATCAGCCGTCAGATTTTCTTTCTCGAAGATGATCCTGCTTTGCCTCCGACATACGAGGGAATTGCAAATAGCCCAAAGAATGAAGTTTGAGGTTAGGTTCTCTGGGGTTGGACCAGAAGTTTACTTAATGGCCATGGCAGCATTGTTCTTAGAGGTGCCAATCTACGTCGAATCAGGTCCGCCTTGGAATCCAGACGCGCTCATTAATGGCGAACCAGATACGGAACCACCAGAACTAGAGGTGACGTTTCCGCCAACAGGGTTTACGGCCTCCAATGCACCGGAGCTTGATAAAAGCGTGCGAAAGTCCGGCCTGCCCCGTGCGGTTGATCGCGGAAAATATGACCTAGAAAGCGTCATGATGAACTACCTCAGCTTAGCTGAGCCCGAGGCGTTAGCCTTAGTCTCGCACACCTTTGCAACCTCGCCAAAACAATCGCGCCTGAGGACAAGGCAAAACCTTTTACAAAAATTGCGCATCAGACGGATCACAGAATTATCGCTCAGCTCGCCTCACTTGATAGCGATCGAAACAACCGCGTCCGACGATATGTCAGAACAGATAAGAATGGGATCATCTGCTTCGCAGCCAGAATTTGACAGCCTTGAATTTAGCGGCCTGGTGTTCCCTGGGAAATCCACGTCCGTTTCTATTGATGAAATAAAAGCCGCTGGCAGCTTGCTAAGCCCGCGCCGCTATCTGGCCGTCGGCCCCACTGGAGGCAACAGCATTGGAGCTGTTTTCAAAAACAGTCGGACTCCCCCCAAGCACAAGCTGATTCAGCTGTTTAAAATCATCAGGCCCAAAACAACGAAAAAGGATCCCAACGGCGAATTTGCCATAAAAGAACTTCGGCCAAGCGATATTTCAGAGCGCGGTGATCTATCCGGCTCTTACCGAGAAATTCAAGTCAGAAAGGGAACAGAGAGCAATCTCGAACCCCAGAAGCTCCGCAGAAATGATGTCGTATTTGCGCATCGTGGCTCGATCGGTCGGGTATGCTACATAACCGACGACGATATTGAACAAACAGATCTTTGGGCCGCTCAATCACTCCTGATCTTCAGGGCACGAAAGCAAAGGTCAGGCGAGGAAGCACCGCCTTATTGCGATCCGAGGATTCTATTCATGTATCTTTTGACATCTAAGGTTCAGGACACCTGGTCGAAGTTGGCAATCGGGGACCGAAGTCCCGCGATCCCAATCGGCGAAATCGAACGGTTCGCGCTGCCTGACCGCCTTCTAATCAAGAAGAAGCTCAAGAAATCTCAAGATAATCGTTACGATCCTGTGAGCCCTTACGGCCAGCTTCGTGACGCGTATAACGACTGGCAGGCTACGCTGCGAGCCGTGCGCGAACTGGAAGAAAAACTAAATTATGATCGTGAAAAGGTATGGGATATCTCTTGGCCGCCCGGCTAGGACCTCGTCACCATTAGTCGCGTTTTCAGCGCGTCAGTGATGAAGCCAAGTCGGCCAATCAACAACGACGATAGAACAAACCACTGCTACAACATCCAGAATAAGGGTCCAATACGTGCTCAAACCATCAGCCAAAACAAGTGTCCTTGTTCCATTAGACTTGGATTTTCAAAGCTTGTCCGATCCAGAATTGTTCATGCGCTTTGCTCCCCAGTATTTTGACACAGTCGTTCTTATAGAGGGCGTCGTGGCGCAGTACGGGTTTCACGTCGAATTTCTGCAAAAGCTAATCGCAGGTTACGCCGAGTTGAAATACGGTCTGAAAGATGACGATAGGCCTGAACAAACAGCTTCGGCCGACGTTTTCGGAAGGCTTCGAGAGGCAGGCAAAGACACCCTGCTGCTGGTGGCGCATGATAGCACCATGCCCAGTAACCAGATCGAAACTTCTGCTGCGGAGCACGGACTGGCCGTCACCCATTTGAACTGGCTAGACCTTACCAAGCCAATGCGAGCGATTTGATAGGATCGCTTTGCATTGGTGTGAGCCCTGCCAGCAGGCGATACGCAGGCAAATAACTGACATTAATTACCACCACGCACCAAATTATTCTGCCATTCTTAGAAATCAAGATCACTTTCTAACCAACTGACCTGAACGGGTGTCTCAGGCGCGTCAAGGATGCAGAACGCCGCCTTCTGCAGTGTTTCGAACACTCCCCATGAAGTAGGGTAAGTCTGGGCCGGTTGGATGCAAAAGACCTGAAATCCGCCGCTGACTTCGACAATCCAAGGTTGCCTTGCCCAGACACGTTCTGAACCGTTCTCCCAGCGCCGGATTGGAGCAACGTGTTCCATTGTCGGTGGGTTCAAAGGGTTGATCGGAATGCCTCTGATTTCCGCTTCCGCATCAATGGGTCCGTCGGGGGTATTGATCCGGATCATATCTCAAACTCCATTCAAGTGCATAGGTTAGGGAAGTCATAAAGCGTTGTTTCAGCCATTTGGCTACCGGAGCAACCCTGCACAGAGGAATTTTTACGGTGACCGCTTAGTTGCCGTTCGCCTTATTTCGAGTATGCAGCGCTGAGGCCCGTCAGACCGGACCTTCGCCGCAACTGCAACATCAGACGTGCGGTGAATTCACGGTTCGTGGGACAAACCCGCCTTTTGCTTGTGCAGCCATTGCCGACGCAGCATTCCTTCGCATGTGCAGCGGCGGGCTTTTGGAAGCGAAGCAGGTTTCACCGAACCAGCCATTCAGAGCGACAAAACTAGGTAAGACCAAACCAACCTTTCGCGGCATGATCGCTCAAAAATCATGTCGCGGGACAAGCCGGACTTGTGCAATCGTGCCTATTGTTCATGCAGCATTTTCTTTCATGTGTAGCAATGAGCGTTCACAGGATAGAATTGAGCCGGGAGAGTTGCGATAATGGAACCGACCGCGAGAAAAGCCGACCTGATAGGTGCGCAGCAGTTACTCGCGCTGCACAAGGGCATCCGCTCGCGTCACTTTTCAAGATCAATAGGTCTTGGCTTGAGCAGCAACAGCTTCGTCGATCACCTGTGCCAGTCGAACAAAGCCTTAGCAATCATCAGATCAAGATGCGCACCGCCGCCGTTTTTGAACACGGTGGTGGTATCACGTGAAGGCCTGCCAACTTGTTTCTGGGTCAGATCATAGAGGTCACCCACCACATCCAACCTGGAAATCGTGCCCTCCCGCAGCGGGATCAGCAGCTCGCCGATATGATCAAGCGTGGTTTCAAAGCTGTCCACACATATTTGTGCGCGACCAAGCAATTCATTATCTGCTTCACGCATGTCAGACTTGAATGCCCCAATCAGGTCGACATGTGTGCCGGGCGCAACCCATTTCCCCAATAGGATCGGGTTTTGTGACATTGTCGCGGTCGAAATAATGTCGGCCTGCTTCACGCCAGCTTCCAGATCGGTAATCGCCTCAACCTTTGCTTTTTGGCCGGCGTGCCGTAACGCCAATGCGCGGCTTTTTTCAGGGGACCGCCCCCAAATCATTATGTGCGCCAAATCTGGGAAAAGCGTTGAATAAGCGTCGACGAGACTGTTCGCGACGACGCCGGCCCCGATAATCAAAAGGGTCTTGCTGTCAGTGCGGGCCAGCAAAGACGCGCCATAGACAGAGTCTGCCGCCGTTTTCCAGTAAGTCACCAAACCACTATCGACAACGGCAAGTGGTGCGCCTGTTTTATCGTCGAAGATCAGCATTGCGCCCTGTACGGACGGTCTTTGAACTTGGGCATTTTCAGGAAAAACGGTGAAGGATTTCACTCCGATTCCGAAATCATTAATCCACGCAGCACGGTTTACGAAGCTATCACGATCACGGCTTAAGAACTGATCGGTGATTTTCGCAGGGCTCCGCTCGTGCCCGTTCGCAATTGCATCAACCGCATTTTTCCAACCAAAACCAGCTGGAAGAGACGTTGCATCAATGACCGGGATACTGGCAGTCATCCCATTACTTCCGTGCGGCGGTCAGAATGATCTCAACTTTGTAGTCCGGTGTGGCAAGGCGTGCCTCGCCGCAGGCGCGGGTCGGTGCCTGGCCTTCAGGGACCCATGCGTCCCAAGCTGCGTTCATTTCGTCGAAGTCAGCCATGTCTGCCAGCCATATCGTCGCCTGAAGCATATGCGACAGATCCGATCCGGCCTCGGCTAGCAGTTTTTCGATCGAAGCAAGGCAATCGCGCGTCTGTTGTGCGACGCTCTCATTTGGGGTGCCAACCTGCCCAGCCAAGTAGATCGTATCACCATGTGTAACGATCTGGGACATTCGCGCGTTGGTATGCGAACGGGATATAGGAGTTGTCATAGAAGTTACTTTCTGTTGCCGTAAGTTCGGGGAGGGAGATGAGCGGGTTGCCTGACCGCGCTATGCCGTCTTAGAAAGGTAGGTCTTCCAACCTCCATATTCTGTGATGTCCACGGCATTTCCTAATGCACGGCTCTCACAGATAAATCCGTTCACCTGTCGCCCGTCGGAAAGCATAATTGTCCCCAAGCCAAGCGGCGCAGGAATGAGTTTGAGGAAGCCACCCAGTGTGCTTTCAGGGAGCCTCCAGATTTCCAGCTCAATACCGGCCCCGCCACTTTCGGGATCACGTACAAGCCCAGGCTTGGGCGGCGTTGTATCGGCAAGCGCAAACAGCCTGTATTCCGATGAGGTTTGAACGGTTTCACGCAGAACACCATCCCGTTCTGTAAGCTGGCTGTTCAAAGGCATACCCTTCAAATGAGCGCCGACAACGGCGATGTCTATGTAGGACTCATCCGCTGCGTCCGGCGTGTCCTGATCAGCAATGGTAAGGCGGTCCCGCCCGGTGGTTGTAGACAAAAGCTGATGGATTTGTCCTCCGAGGCGGGCAAGTGCTGCATCCGTGAAGGCCGGTGCAACGAGAGTGACACCTGCGGGTAAGCCGTCTGTGCGGAACCCCGCCGGAACAGCGATCGCTGCGTAGTCCAGCAGATTGACGCAGTTGGTGTAATAGCCAAGTTGTTTGTTGAGCTGGATTGGCTCAGCCTCCAGTTCCGCCAAGGAATAGAACGACGGCGTGGTTGGCACGCACATCACGTCGATGTCGTTCCAAACCACATCAAGAGCGACTTTCGCTTCGGCAGCTTTGTATATCGCATCGAACGTATCAACAGCGCTGTATTGCAAACCGTCCTCGACAATCTCGCGGGTGATTGGGTGCAGTGGATCAGGCGATGCATCAAGCCAAGGTTTCAGGGCATGGGTACGCTCAGCCACCCAAGCCGAGCCGTAGAGCATACGGGCGGTTGCGGCGAAGGGGTCAAAGTCAAACGGGACAAGTGTGTAGCCAGCTTTTGAGAGGTCTGCACAGGCGGCGGCGTAGTTATCCTCGGCCTGTGTGTCGCCAAAGAATTCAAGCGAAGCGGCGCTTGGCACACCAATGCGAAGGCTGTCTTGTGGCAAACCTACGGGTGCGGCGTCACGTGCAAAGGGGTCTACCCCGTCTACACCTGAAATGATGCCACGCACCATATCGGCATCCTTCGCGGTCAGCGCAAAAACCGACAGGCAATCCTGGCTTTTGTTGGCAGGGAACACGCCCGTGGTCGGAACCATGCCTTTGGTTGGCTTGACCCCGACGATATTGTTGAACGCCGCCGGAACGCGACCTGATCCTGCGGTATCTGTGCCATAAGAAAAGCTAACCAGATGCGCCGCAACCGAGACGCCCGATCCAGAACTGGAGCCTCCCGAAATCATCTTTTCATCAAACACCGAATGGGGTGCGCCATAAGGTGATCGGACACCAACCAGCCCCGTAGCGAACTGATCCAAATTGGTCTTTCCAATCAGAACGGCCCCTTGATCGAGCACGCGTTGCACCGCCGTCGCAGTACGTTCGGCTATGGGCTGTTCGCCTGCCATGCCCATCGTGGTCGGTAATCCGGCCACATCGATATTGTCTTTCACTGCAAAGGGAACGCCGTGAAGTCGCCCGCGGTCTGCGGGATCGATAGCGTCCAATTCTGCTGAACGCGCCAGAACATCAGCTTGATCCAGCCGTTTGATGAAAACCGCTGGGTCGCTGTAGGCGTCACAGTCGGCAAGGACCTGTTTCATCACAAAGGTGACGGTTTCACCGCCTGCATAACGGCGGGCGAGTTCGCAAAGGCGTAAATCCATGGGTCAGTCTTCCTCAGGCGTCCAGATCAGCACGTTAACCGGCGTCGGGTTGAACCCGTTGCAGGGATTGTTGATCTGCGGGCAGTTGGAAATCAGGCAGATCACATCCATCTCTGCGCGCAGATCCAGAGAATTGCCGGGGGCAGACAGCCCGTCGGAAATGGCCAGCGCGCCCGTGGGCTCAATCGGGACATTCATGAAGAAGTTGACGTTGGCCACGATGTCGCGTTTCTCCATGCCCCACTTGGCGGCCTCTGTGACGAAGTTGTCGCGGCACGCGTGCAGATGGCGCACCTCATGGCCAAATCGGACCGTGTTGGCCTCACAAGAACACGCCCCGGCAGAGGTGTCGTGCGCCCCAACGGCATCACGTACAACCGTCATCATCGGGTTGCCTTCATTTGACAGAAGCACTGAGCCTTCGGTGACATAGGGGGACTTTTGAGCAAGGACGGTATCTTGGGCCGAGTAACGTTCAGACGTATCGTCGGCGCTGTAAAACAGCGTATCAACGGCCTGTTGGCCTTCAAGATCGATG
This sequence comes from Octadecabacter sp. B2R22, assembly GCF_018861045.1. Lineage (GTDB taxonomy): Bacteria > Pseudomonadota > Alphaproteobacteria > Rhodobacterales > Rhodobacteraceae > Octadecabacter. Next base: position 292,932 of record NZ_JAHKQJ010000002.1, on the reverse strand, counting down.
ATGCGCATCATCTGACCTTTGCGAATGATCGCAGACCAGCCGACGTTAGCTGGGATGTGGTGGTTGTCCGCGTGATTGGGGGCGTCGAGCATCTGGGTCACTCCTTATGACAAGCGTTTACGGTCGCCGAAAAGGGCGTCGGTATTTTCAAAGGCGCGGCGGGCTTCGACAGTCCCGGTGCGGGCGAGATCGTCTGTCGCGGCGGGCGGCGCAAGAAATTGGGTTACTGCCAAGGGCAGCGGCTCGCGATCCGGCGACATTGGATGTGCCGAGTTTGACAGGGTCACAATCAGATCCATCTCGGCGCGCAGATCCACGGTAAACGGACCGCTACTGTTTTGATCTTCCCAATACAGCCGTCCGCCAGAGTCTACCGAAACCGGCGAGAAAAAGCTGATGCAAGGACCAACGTCGCGTTTGCTCAGCCCGTTTTTCAACGCGGCGCGCAGAAAGTGTTCGCGCCCGCTCTGCCAATCACCACCGTCCGCAGGCCCGGGCAAGGATACACCGGCCAAACAGTCGGACCGTCCGAAATCATCATGGGTGATCGACACCATTGCGCGCCCCATATCCGACAAAAGGACACGGCCCGTGGTCATCTCGCTGGTCCATTGCACCTTGATCGTGTCGCCGGGATTGAACCGTTCAGAGGTCTCATCGCTGCGCCAGAAACAGGCCGCGACCCCGGTCGCGCTTTCGGCTACAATCCGTAAACCATCGCCGCGTTTCAGGCGGCCGTGCCAGTACCCTTTGCTCGGCACGATATCGTCATAGATAACCGATGACACCTCAATGGCCGGTACAGGTTGGACGCGGGCGGCAGACTGCCGCGCGGCAAAATCGCCGCCCTCTCCATTCCCTTCGGACTTCAGCCTCTCATACCGCTCCTGCGGCGTTTCACCTGTGCTCAGGGTGGTTTGAACTGTCATGACGAATGGCTCCTTGTATTTGAAAAAATTGTGAAATCTTGAGGGCAGCCCGGATTGACCGCCCTCAAGATTGAATCAAGCGGCCTGTGTTTCAGCTTTGCTTTCCATCGCGGACAGGACTTCATCCAAGGTGCGGATCGCGCCGTGCTGCAGGTATTCCATCGCGTTGAGCGATGCCTGATGCGCCTCCAGGCTAGAGCCGGCGACACAGTTTTCGATTACGCGGCAGAAATAGTCGCCCTGATGGGCGTCAACGAAAGTGTAATGCACGCAAACGTCAGTCAGGCCGCCCACTAGGATCAGGGTCTCCGCCTTGAGCCCCTTCAGCAGGATTTCCAGGTCGGTCCCGTAAAACGCGGAATAACGACGCTTTGAGATGCGGTAATCATCCGGCAGCATGCCGAGTTCTTCTTCAGCGAAGGCGGTAAGTGGGTTGCTGTCAAGGCAGTGAACATCTTCATCGCCATCGGTTTCGCGCCCCATGTCGATTAGATTCGCGCGGTGGATCTCCTGAATGAAGATCACCGGAATTCCGACCTCGCGTGCCTTGTCTATGGCCTCTTTTGAACGCGCCATACGCTCTGCGTAGTCTGGCATATGGGCAATCGCGCGCTTGTCATCAGGAATGGGGGCGAAGGTCGATTTCTGGATGTCGATGACGATGAGCGCGGCGCGCCCTTCGATTAGGTCACGTTTCTTCGAAGCGGTCATAGTGAGGCCTTTCGTTAACAGATAATATGATTGGGATGCGGAGGTCTGGCTCAGGCGGCAACTCTTGCTGCGCCGGGTTGTGGTGTTTCTCGCGGGCGCAGATGGCCAAGGAAGCGCTTTTCGGCCAGCCGGAACGCGAAGGTGATCATGAAAACAATGGCCATGTAGAACACCATCGCGGTTAGAAAGCCTTCGTAGGCGAGGTAATAGCGGCCATTCAGCCAGCGCCCGACGCCCAAAAGGTCTTGCAACGTCACCGTGCTCGCTATCACGGAGCCGTGCAGCGTGAAAATGACCTCGTTCGAGTAGGCAGGCAGCGCGCGGCGGAAGGCACTCGGCAGAACCACCAGCCGCATCCGCGCATAGGGTGACATGCCGCATGCCTTTGCGGCCTCGACCTCACCGTGGGGTGTGGTTTCGATCGCACCGCGCAGAAATTCAGTGGTATAGGCTGCTGTATTCAAGGTGAAAGCAATCATCACGCACCACCACGGGCTGCTGAGGATCGGATCCCAAAGGAAGCTTTCTTGCACGGCCGTGAACTGGCCAAGGCCGAAGTAGAATAGATAAACCTGCACCAGAAGCGGCGTGCCGCAAAAAACATAGGTGTAGACACGAATTGCGGGGCTTAGGAACGGCTTGCGGTATGCGCGTGCAATGGCCAACGGCACCGCGATTATCCCCCCGACAAGAAGCGCGAGGAATGTGAGTTGCAACGTGACCAACGCGCCGTCAACGAACCGGTCGAGGTTGTCATAGATCAGGACAAAATCGATTGGTGACTGAGTTTCACTGATGTTCTTCAGGTAGTCGTAAAAACTCTGTTCAGGTTCCATCGCCTTAGGCCTTTCTCACGCCAGCGGCGTACTTGCGGTCAACCGCCCGCAGGATCACATCAGACAGACCAGTGATGATCAGGTAGATAACCATAACAGCGATCATGAAGCTAAAGAGCATGTGCGTAGACCGTCCCGCCGTGAAAGCGTTCCAAACCAGATCGTGCAAGCCAATAACCGAGACAAGCGCGGTAGATTTGACCAGAACTAACCAGTTGTTGGTGAAGCTCGGCAACGCGAAACGTACCATTTGCGGCCAGGTGACGATTCGAAAGACCTGACTGGGTGTCATCCCCACAGCCTTCGCCGCTTCGATCTGGCCGCTCGGAACAGCAAGGATGGCGCCTCGAAAAGTTTCGGACATATAAGCGCCGAAGATGAACCCAAGCGTCAGCACACCGGCGATGAACTGGTTGATGTCGATATAGCCCCAAAGGCCGGTCAATGCGCCGATTTGGCTCATCAACGTTTGACCGCCGTAGAAGATCAACATCATTAAGACAAGATCAGGCACGCTGCGCACAAAGAGGGTATAGAGTTCACCCGCGCGTCGAACACCGCGCTTGGGCGAAAGTTTTGCAAAGGCCCCCATGAGGCCCAATGCAATAGACAGAAGCAGCGACAGAACAGCCAACGAGATGGTCACCAAAGTGCCCTCGATCAGGATCTGTTTGTACTCGAAGATCACATCCATTTGCTTTGTCCAGACATTGAGAGAAGTTGCGACAGGAAAGCCGGAGGACTCCCTGTCGCGCTCAGGTAACGGGGTTACTCGCCGTAAATGTCGACGTCGAAATAGGCGTCGTTGATCGCCGCATAGGTGCCATCAGCGCGGATCGCCGCAATTGCCGTGCTCAACTCGGCCGCCAGCTCGTCGCCTTTGCGCACCGCGATGCCGGTCCCCTCGCCAAGGCATTCTGGATCATCGACATTGTCGCCAAGAAACGCGAACCCTTCACCCTGTGGGGTGTTGAGGAAACCGTCGATGGCCTGAAGCGTATTGTTCAACTGCATGTCCAGACGTCCGGCGACAAGATCTGCAAACACATCTTCTTGCGTGTTGTAGAGGCGCAAGTCAGCGTCAGGGAATGCCTTTTCCACATGACATTGCAATGTGGTGCCGCGCAGTACGCCGATCTTCAGCCCTGCGGTACCTTCTGGTGTCAGTTCGAATGTTGCACCTTCCGCCGCGACGAACCGCGATGGTGTCTGATAATATTTTTCGGAAAAGTCGACCAAGCGAAGGCGATCTTCGGTGATCGACATGGAAGCGACGATCGCATCATATTTGTTTGCGATCAGCGCCGGGATCATGCCATCCCACTCCTGCTCGACCAGCTCGCATTCGCGTTCCAGCTCTGCGCACAGGGCAAGTGCGATATCGATGTCGAAGCCAGACAAAGACCCGTCAGCTTCCTTTTGCGAGAACGGAGGGTATGCGCCTTCCACGCCGATCCGCAATGGTTCTGCTGTCGCCATTCCTGCCATCAGTGCAATTGCACCAACTGTGGACGCGAGAAGTTTGTTTTTGAGTGTCATTTGATTTCCCCTTTGTGGACTTAGTTTAGTTTGTGAATGCGTGCTGCACAGCCTCGCGGCCTAGTGTCGGGTATTGGATAGAAATTCCTTGAAGCGCGTGGATTTTGGATCCGTGAACATTTGCTTGGGCACGCCTTGCTCTTCGATTAGGCCTTGGTGGAGGAATATCACGTTGGATGAGACATCTCGTGCGAATGCCATCTCATGTGTCACAACCAACATGGTGCGCCCTTCCTCTGCCAGTGAGCGAATGACTTTCAAAACCTCTCCCACAAGTTCGGGATCAAGAGCAGAGGTCGGCTCATCGAACAGCATCACCTCGGGCTCCATGGCAAGCGCGCGGGCAATGGCCGCACGCTGCTGTTGACCGCCTGAAATATGCGCCGGGTAATAGTCGCGACGCTCGTACATGCCGACGCGTTCAAGCACGCCCTTGGCATTTTCGATGGCCTCGGCGCGCGATTGTTTCAAAACATGGATTGGCCCTGCGATGACGTTTTCCATGACAGTCATGTGAGACCAGAGATTGAAGGACTGAAACACCATTGCCAGTCTTGCGCGGATGCGCTCCACCTGCCTGGGGTCCGCGGGCCGGGCTATGCCACCGCGATCTTGGGTCATCTTGATGACCTCACCGTGGACGGATATTTGGCCGGATGTCGGCGTTTCCAGCATATTGACGCACCGCAAGAGCGTGCTTTTCCCTGATCCAGAAGAGCCCAACAATGAAATGACGTCACCTTCGCGTGCCTCCAGCGAAACACCCTTAAGGACTTCATGCGTTCCGAATGACTTGTGAAGATCATTGACGCCAAGCGAGACGTTCGTGTCGGCAGAGGTCGAAACAGCGTTCATACGGGTTCCTGTGCGGCTTAAGTGACTGATTTGCTGATCCGAGGCTAACAACTAAATCCCAAGCCTAGAAAGCGCGTTTAACTTGCGCTCAGCGAAGCTTTTACCTACGCTAGAATAATGGGAAACACGCTTCGCCACCTCAATGCACTTAGGGTCTTCGAGGCCGCTGCACGGCATTCTAGTTTTGCCAAAGCGGCAAGCGAACTGAACGTCAGCCACAGTGTTGTCAGTCAGCATATCAAAAATCTGGAGCTTTGGTTCGGAACCGATCTTTTCATCAGACACCGCAACCGGGTCGAGTTGAGCGAAAATGGGCGGACCTTGCTTCCGCAAATCGCGAGCGGGCTGCAAACGCTGACAGATGCAAGCGAAACCCTGCTGCGAAAAACACGGACCGGCACAGTGGTTGTCAGCGCGGAACCTGCGATTGCCTCGCTCTGGCTGCGCAAGCGCATAACCGAATTTTGCAGTCTCTTTCCGCGAATAGACGTCGATCTGCGGCCGGCGTGGACTCCGGCACAGATTGGGGAAGGACATGCCGATATCGTCATTCACTTTGAGACCCGGTTGCCGGGACGTGGTGTGACAAAGGACAGATTATTTCCGATTGACGGCTTTCCGGCCGCGACACCGCACTTGAGCGCAAAACTTTCGTCGCAGGATGCCAAAGTTGATTGGAGCAGCGCGATTCTCATCCACGACAATGGAAAAGAGACCTGGCATAAATGGTATGCGGCCCATGAGCCGGAAAGCACTGGCTGGAACGCGGGCAAGGTCTACTCAGATCTTTCTCTCGCAATTGACGCGGCGGCGGACGGAGAAGGGGTTATCCTTGCCGACAAGATCCTATGCGAGCGAGAAATACTGTCGGGACGGCTGGTTCGCATGGATCCACGAAGTATTCGTTGCATCTGGTACGAAATCGGATTGGACAAGAATACCTCGGGGTCATCCGCAGCATCATTCTTAAAGAATTGGCTGCTTGAACAGACAAAGCATCAACGAGATTAGCCTGCACTTGCTCGGTAACCACTGTCGACTTTTCCAATCGGCAAGACTGTCGCTGTTGTTTGAACGGCGTAAGATCAGTTAATTTTTGGAATAATTCCCATGCTTGCCGCGGGAGATATGAATGACCGGTCTTTTCGCTGCAATGCGGCACCGAATCTTCAGTTCACGCACCATTTTCTACGCTGCGAGCGCGTGCAGCGCAAATTCCACACTTCCGCAATGGGCTCTCCTGACACCTTCGCTGCGTCAGTCGCGAGTGGCCGGATCGGGATACATCGCCGTTCGCTGCACAGTGCATGAACTTGTAAGATGCGGGACGAAGCGGACTTGTGCACCTGCAGCTATTGCTGCCGCAGCATTTGTTCGCAGTCGCGGCGCTGACTGTCCCCGTCATGAAGGCTGTGTCACCAAAGCTGCCATTCAATCTATGTCTTTTGGGCCAATCCAAACTGTACTTTCGCTGCGGCGATGCATTTGGCGGCTTCGGGTTTTTCGGTCTCGAGCGCCTTTTGTGGACCTTTCGACAAATGGTGGATCTATCCAACTGTCTTGCGCCGCCACATAATGAACAGGCCAGAAACCACGATTAGTCCGGACCCAAGCAGCATTGCGGAACTCAGGCTTTCCCCAAAAAACACAACGCCGATCGTGATCCCAAAAAGCAACCTTGTGTACCGGAATGGCGTTACAGCAGATACTTCGCCTGTGCGCATCGCTTTCATAAGGCATGCATACGCCGCGACGCCTGCTGCAATCGCTCCCAATAGATAGAAAAAGGCCCTTATATCTACGGAAACGAATGAAGCACCTTGCCAGATTGCAAACATCACCCCTGCAACCACAATAGATAAGAAACCGTAAAGTCCGAGGATAGAAGTGCTGAGCGTCGCAGGGGCCGCTCTGCTTGCCAAATCACGACCTGCAAAACCGATCATTCCGATAATCGCTAAAACTGATAGCATTGAAAAGCTATCGGTTCCCGGTTGAATGATGACGATGACGCCAGCCAAACCGATGAAGATTGCAGACCATCTGCGCCATCCGACCTTTTCGCCAAACACCAACGCGGCTCCCGCGACAACAACCAGCGGCGTTGCTTGCAAAATGACGGTTGCCGACGACAACGGAGTCATTGCGATGGCGAGCACATAGAACAGGCGGCCGACAATCTCAAAAACGACGCGAATGCGCATTGGACGGGAGAGCACATCTTTGTTGAATAATGGTTCGTTGTTCAAGCGCGCCAAAGCCGCAAACACAACCGCCCCGCCCAAGCCGAAGATGATCAGGATTTGACCGACGGGCAGCGTGATAGACGCCGCTTTGACGAAGGCATCCTCGATGGCAAAAATAGCCATCGAAGCGATCATCCAGACGCTCCCTAGCAGGTTCGCTTTGCGATGAGTTGCGACGTTTGAGTACATGGGTGGTCTAATTCCGATGGCAGAATGAGCAACAACTGGTGTTTTGCTACCCACACCCAAGAGGTTTTAGTGCCAATGGCGTAAACGCCCCGAACGGTCAATAGGGCCAAGCTGCCGTGTGAGGCTTCTGGTTAAAACATGTACCATGCTTGATTGCTTAGGCGAGCGACACCTGAGCAGGCCGGTAACGGTGGGAAAAGGAAAGGCCGAACACAGTGTGCCCGGCCAGTTGGAGTTGCACAGGGGTGCACAACCCTAAATTTGTTTGGTTTGATTGGCCGAATGGGCAAAATACACCTTCGGCCAATCGAATTTACATGTCGCCTGCAGCTGCGAGTGGCGCTGCATTAAGTGCGCCTTCATAGCTGTCCAGCGCGGAATCGATGGATCCGGCTTCAACGAAGACATCTGCGACACCTTTCATGAAAGGTGCAGCGTTACCCCCAAGCCATGCTTCGGAAAGCTGCTCATCGATCGTGGGGAAGGACATTGTCGAGATTGCGCTGCGGGCAGCTTCCAAATCCATCCCAGCTTGCTGAGCAATCGCTCCCAGCAATTCGTCAGACGGATTCGCGGCCCACTCTGCGTTTGCAGCAGCTGTCACGGCGAGGAATTTCTCAACGACGTCGGCGTTTTCAGCGACAAACGCAGCTGGCGCAGAGGTGACGTCAAAGACCAGAATGCCTATTTCCTGCTTTTCAGCACCGGTCAGCAATACGTCGCCAGATTCCAGCATTGATGTCAGACCGCCACCGTAGCCACAGGCAAAATCAACTGCGCCAGTGCTCAGAGCAGCCGCACCGGATGGTGGGTCCATGTCAATGATGGACAAACTGTCGAGAGCAACACCGAAATGGTCCATGTGACGGATAAAGCTGTAGTGTGCGGCAGTACCAAGAGGCACGGCAACAGTTTTACCGGCGAGCTCACTTGCATTCATTTTGTCGATTTCCAGATCGGAACGGACAACGCAGCCCTGGTTCTCAGCGTAGCTTACAGCAACGTCCAGAAGCTCAAGGTTCTGACCGCCGGACACTGCAACTACGAAAGGTGGCAGGCCCTGGGAAACAGCGATTTGGACGTCACCGGACGCCATGGCCGCAGACATAGCTGTGCCCGTGTCAAATGAGACCCAGTTCACTTCCATGCCAAGCGCTTCTTCGTAGGCTCCCGATGCCTTGGCTGCCATCATCGGCATTGGCCATTCAAGGAAATAGGCAACCGTGATTGAATGGCCATCGGCCATCGCAGTTGTAGCGCTTGTCATCAATGCAACGCTTGCAGCAGCGCTCATCATTACTGTCTTCAGTTTCATGTCGTTCTCCTATTGGTGCAGTTCGATTGTTCCATATTACGAAACATGTATTTTGCATAGCAAGATTAGTGAGAGAATCGAGCGCAGGTCAAATCATTTCTCTCAGGTCGCGGACTGCGTCGAAACGTATTGACCGCCTCTGGCACTGACCCTATGTTTCTTTATGTGGAATTTTAGTTCCTAATTACGAAACAATTTGGAGTATCATCAGATGGCAAAGTCACCGGCCCCTGAGAACATTGATGTCATCCATTGGGCGCGCACCGCGACGCCAAAACCACTGGCGCTGCGGCTGGAGGGTCAGGTATCGGTGGACTTCGTTGTCATTGGTGGCGGTTTGACTGGCACGCGCACCGCCCTTGGTCTGGCGCAAAGCGGCGCGAGCGTTGCTTTGCTTGAGGCAAAGGAAATTGGTTGGGGGGCGTCAGGGCGCAGTGGCGGGCAGTGCAACCCGATCTGGCGGGCGACGCCGGATGATCTGGCGCAACGTCTTGGCGGCGGCGTTGCAGAACGGCTTGTCGCCACAACGCTCTCGTGCGCCGACGATTTGTTTGATGACATCCGCAATTACGAGATTGAATGTGACGCGCAGCAAAACGGCTGGGTTCAAGCCGCGCATTGCCCGTCCCAAGCACGATCCTTGCGAGCGCTGTCCGAAGGCTGGAACGCAGCTGGTGGGCAAATTGAAATCCTTGAAGACGCAGAGGTCGCGCGGCGCTGTGGATCAGAGGCGTATACTTTCGCGTTGTTCCACCCCAAGGGCGGCCACGTCCAGCCCCTGTCCTTAACGCGCGGATTTGCCCGCACGGCGCAACAGTTCGGTGCGAAACTTTATGAAAACGCGCCTGTGCAGTCCATGGAGCAGGTCGGGGACAAGTGGCAGGTCACCACACCCACGGGTTCGGTTTTGGCAGGGAAGGTAATCTTGACCACCAATGCCTATACGGATGATCTACAAAAGGGCTTGCGCAAAACGCTTTATCCGATGGTCAGCGTGGCGTTGGTCACGGAACCGCTGAGCGACAATTTGCGAAAGTCGGTGCTGCCCAATGGCGTCACCATTTCCGACAGCCGCCGTGCGATCTATTTTGGCCGCTATGACCGCGATCACCGCCTGATTTTCGGCTGTGTTGGCAGCGACCCCGAAAAAATGGAAACATTGGGTGGGTTGAAACGGTTGCAACGCGGGCTGACCACAGTGTTCCCGCAACTGGGCGAAACCGAAATTGAAACCTCGTGGTCAGGCCGAATTGGCGTGACGCCCGAAATGATGCCCCATTTGCATGAACCCCAGCCCGGTGTTCTGGCGGGCCTTGGATTTAGTGGTCGTGGTATCGCAATGACGTCCGTGATGGCGCGCAGTCTGGTGCATAAAGCACTGGGTGGCCGCGATGATGAATTGCCGTTCCCCGTCAGTCCCGTCAAACCTATTCCATTTCACGGTGTCACATCGAAACTTCTGCCCCTTGCTGCGCCCGCCATGACGCTGCGCGACGGGATGGATAGAATTCTTGGCCGTTAGGTATGATCAAAAGGACGATATCATGATTACGTTATTCAGCGAACACACACCGCCACGGACCGAAAAGGATGTCACAGACGACACAATCAGTGGGACGCCGAAACAGTTCGTCGAACTGATGTATTCGGGCCAGAGCGACACTTTGAAATCAGGTATCTGGGAAAGCTCGGCAGGGGTGTTTCGCGCATCTTACGACGGCATCGTTGAATACTGCTACATCCTTGAAGGCAGCGCTGTGATCAAAACGTCAGACGGGCAATCTGTGACCGTAGCGGCAGGGGATGGCTTTGTTCTGGACGAAGGGTTGCAGACCGAGTGGACCGTCGAGACGTTCGTCAAAAAGCAATTCTTCATCTGCGCAGTCTAAACGGGTATTCAGCCTAAATCCGGCTTCACCCCACCGATCAATTGCGTCACGCGGGCCGCTGATGCCATCAATTCGTCTGCCCAACCAACCATTTCAGACATCGGGTGCTGGGCCTCTACGCACCAGATGTTGAGTACGGCAATCGGTTCTCCGAGATAGTTGAAAATCGGGGCCGAAATGCCCGCAAAGTAATCATACTCCTCGCGGTCATTCTGCGCGTAGCCTGCTTTGCGCACGTCTTGAAGTGCCTCTTTGAACGCGCCCGCATTTGTAAGTGTGCGTTCCGTGAAGCGCTTGAATTCATGCCCAGCCAATTTCGCATCCACCAATTTTTCCGGCAGGTAGGCAAAGATTGCCTTACCGGACGCTGAACAGTGGAACGGTTCGCGCATTCCAGGTTGCTGCACTGACCGCGTTGATGATCGTGCTTCAAGAACCCGCAGATAAACAATCTCCAAACCGCTCGGCACGCCGATCGTCACGTTGCCATCAAACAGGTCTTGCAGACGCAGCATTTCGTCCAAAGCAATCACTTGAATGTCGTAGCCGCTATAGGCATTTCGCACGAGGTCGAACATCTTGGAACCTAACAGGTAAGCTTTGCGCTGTTTATCAAACTGTACCATCTGTTCCTGTATGCAGATCCCCAAAAGACGGTGGATCGTGCTCTTGTTCATCTCGCTCGCGGCAACGATTTCCGAAAACGTCAGCGGTTTTGGTGCTTCACTGATGAGCGTTAGAAGTTTCAGGATTTTGGCGACAATTGAGCTTTGCATGCTCTGGTTCGTATTTTGTTTCGTCATTCGGAACAAGTGATTGCGAAAGAAACTTGGCCGCTGATGCAAAGGTGGGTTGCTCACAACTGAAATTCTGAATTAAGATACTTTTGTTTTATATTCCAGAACTGAAGGGCGCCCCCATGAAGAAGCTGATGAACGAAGCTGTTAACTACGTTGATGAAGTGCTGGATGGGTTGCAGTTGGCGCACCCAGACGTGTTCAAAGTGGACGGAGAGACCGGCCGCATGTTGCGCAAGACGACGCCCAGCACAGGGCGCGTCGCTGTGGTGTCGGGGGGTGGTTTCGGCCACCTGCCGATTTTTGCGGGCTACGTAGGCGATGGGCTATTGGATGCCTGCGCTGTTGGTGATGTCTTTGCCTCACCGGATATGAACCCGATGCTTGAAGCGATCACGCACGCCGATGATGGCAACGGCGTTGTTTGCGTTGTGGGCAACTACGGCGGCGACAAGATGAACTTTGCTATGGCCTGCGAAATGGCGGAAATGGAAGATATCACCGCGCAGCAGGTCATTGTGTCCGATGACGTCGCGAGTGCGTCAGCAGACAAAGCTGAAAAACGACGCGGAGTCGCGGGGCTGGTTTATGTGGTCAAGATCGCCGGGGCCGCCGCAGCCGAAGGCCGCGATCTTGCCGCTGTGGTGGCGGCGACGCAAAAGGCCGCTGACAGCTGTCGTTCTATCGGTGTTGCGCTTGGGTCCTGTGTTGTACCGCAAGCGGGCAAGCCGACGTTTGAAATCGCCGACGACGAGATGGAAATCGGTATGGGGATTCACGGAGAACCGGGTGTGTCGCGCACCAAATTGATGCCTGCGGATGCCCTTGTGGCGGAATTGATGGATCATGTCTTGCCCGAGCTTGAACTCAAAACGGGGGACAAGGTTTCGATGCTGGTCAATGGCCTTGGGGCCACGCCGAACGAGGAACTGTATATCTTGTTTCGCGCGGCCCAGTCGATCCTGAAGGGAAAAGGCATTGATCTGGTCCAGCCCTTGGTCGGCAACTACGCCACGTCCATGGAAATGGCTGGCGCGTCGATCACGGTGATGAAGCTGGATGATGACCTGCAAAAACTACTTGCCGCGCCTGCAACCAATCCGTTCTGGAAAGGGTAAATCATGGGTCTGACAAGCAACCACCTGCGCCACGCGATCCGCGCCATCCAAAAAGACGTGGACGCTATGGGCGACTTACTGAACGAACTGGACGCCAAACTTGGCGACGGTGACCTCGGCGTCACAATGGTCAACGGTTTTAACAACATGGCCGCAATCGCAGATGACCTTCCGGATGATTTTGGTCGCGCTTGTATGGAAGCCGCTAAAGCCATGACAAAGGTGTCAGGGTCCTCGTTCGGCACGTTGATGGGCATTTCCCTCATGGCTGTTGCGAAACAAACCAAGGGTGAAGACACCATCCCGTGGTCTCGGCTTAGTGATCTTATAGGCACTGCAATCGATGCAATGATGGAAAGAGGCGGGGCAAGTCTGGGTGACAAAACGATACTCGATTCCCTTGAGGCCATCCGTCGGGCCTGTACCGAACTGGACAGGCCCGACACTGTTCTCAGTGCATCCGTGGAGGCCGCAACAGATGCGTTGTACTCGTTCCGGGACAAGCCCAACAGAATCGGCCGCGCGCGCATTTTTGGGGATAAAACTATCGGCATGGATGACCCTGGAATGGTCGCAATCCAGAAAATGCTTCAGGCGCTTTGAACCAATGTTGATCATCGACGTGAGGGGGTAGTCCCGTAGGGCTTATGGGTCAGCTTAACTTGAAACAGGGCTAAGCTGTTCCCAGCAAATCCCGCGCGATACGTTCAAAGATGGCGCTTCCGATGGGGATCAAATCATCGGGGAAATCGTAGTCCGGATTGTGCAGCGCAGCATAATCTTCGCCTGGTCCCAAGCATAGCATTGCGGCCTTGGCGTTCCATCCAAACACGCCAAAGTCTTCTGAGGCGCGCATGGGAACACCCGCGTCACCATAAGCGATATCGATTGCATCCATGGCCTTTGTCGCCACGGCGTAAGCCTCTGGATCATTGATTGAAGCTGCGAAATTATCGCACACCTCAAAATCCACAATCAGTCCGAATTTTTCTGCAACCGAAATAGCAAGAGTGCGCGCCATCGTTTCGAGACGGTCCATGCCGTCGTCGCCCGCTGTGCGCAACGTGGCGAAAACCTCTGCTTCACCCGGTGCAACGCCAAATGATGGTTCGCCTATTTTCACGTGGGCAATCGTCACCAGTTTAAATTTTTCATCCAACGATCCGCCTTGCCCCATAGCATCCAGCGCAGGGATCAACTCGGCAACAGCCTGTGCCGGAGAAACGCCATCTTCGGGGTCGGCTGCATGGGCGGTTTTGCCGCTAAGCTTGATCTTAAGACCCAATGAAGCGCAGTTAATCAGTCCAGCACAGGTCGAGACGTATCCAAACGGCCGTCCGGGCTCGATGTGAATGGCAATCGCCCAGTCTGCCTGAATGTCTTGATAGGCCGGATCGGCGACAACAGCTTTTGCGCCGCTGCCGTCCTCTTCTGCGAGCTGGAACATGAGAACGACACGCCCATGCGCAACGGGTCGGCGCGAAATCATGCGCCCCAAGGCGAGCAGCATCGTCATGTGGCCGTCATGGCCGCAAACGTGGCTCTTTCCACTTATCTGCGACGACCATTGGATGTTGTTACATTCCTGAATTGGTAACGCGTCAAGCTCAGCCCGAAAAAGGACCGTTGGCCCATCTTTGCCGCTGTCAAAAACCGCGGCCACACCGTGCCCACCTAAACCAGTTAGGACGCGCGTTGGTGACATTGGTATCAACGCATCTGCGATTTTACGGGCGGTTTCTACTTCTTCCCCAGACAATTCCGGATAGCGGTGAAGCTCTCGGCGAAATTCAGTGAGTTCCATCAAATCAAGATTTGTTAGCATGTGGTGCGCCCAATGGCTTTTGCCGATCCCAGGGGAACCGACCAAAACGAGCGGAGAAAAACGAAACCCCGGCAGCCCCTCGCGCGCCGATGCACGAAGCCCGTGCCACACCGCTTCAGTTGCGGGTGACATCCACGGCATCTCGGCGTGCAACGCCGCCGCGATCTCGTCGGCTTCGTGCTCTGTGGCGACGCGGGCGACCGGCAACCCGCCTCTGAGGGATGTAAGCCTGACACGGTTCTCATCGCTAAGGTGATGCATGCCAGTTGAAAGCTGCTTGCGTTCGAGGAACCACACTGCACGACGCTTGATGCGCCCCATGTCCACATCATCGACCAAGCCATACGGATACACCCGGTCTTCCTCCGCCAAACGACCCGCCTCAATCTCAATCCGCTGCGCCCTTTTGCGTGTCGTCTCGAGGAACGTCTTTAACCGAGCCTCCACATCAAGCATTTTGGGCAGGTCGTCGTAGAAGGTCAGATTATGAAACGGGATTTTGGATTGAGATTGGGTCATGTCGGTTGCCTTTCATAACGCGGGGAATACCCAGCGTTGCCGCCCGACGATCAATGACTGTCGGGCTGTGTGATATGAAAGGTTCCGGAATCTGTGAGAACATTTAGGGAACAAAGCGGCGCGTATGACAAGCCCAAGATCATTCAGGCTATTTGGGATATCGAACCCCAACAACCAAACACCCAATATCTTATAAGCCGTTGAAATTAATGACAAACCACCAACCTTGCAAAGGTCAGTGGTCATTTGGTCTGTGCGGAGTGGTCAAAAAACACCCCATAATGGCCAAGTTATGGGGTGTCCCACATTCAACATTTCTAAACGTCTAGCCTAGCCACACTTTGAATGGCCGCAGTCCGAGCACGTCATACAGCCCTCGACCATGCGTAGTGTGTATTGACCGCAGCTCGGGCAAGCGTTGCCTTTTGGTGTCATTGGAACGACGTCCGCATGTGGGTCTGACTTCAGCCCCATCCCTTCGCCCGCCAAAAAGCCCGTCGAAACCATGTGCTTTTCAATGACCCCGCCGATCGCCGCGAGAATGGACGGCACATATTTACCCTGCATCCATGCGCCACCACGCGGATCGAACACGGCCTTCAATTCTTCAACAACAAAGCTCACGTCGCCACCGCGGCGGAACACGGCAGAAATCATCCGCGTCAATGCGACAGTCCAAGCAAAGTGTTCCATGTTCTTGGAATTGATGAACACCTCAAACGGGCGACTTTGGCCCTGATGCTGGATGTCGTTTACTGTGATGTAAATCGCGTGTTCGCTGTCTGGCCATTTGAGCTTATAGGTCTGCCCCGTCAGCTCACCTGGACGATCAAGCGGCTCTGTCATGTAGATTACATCGCCCGCATTTTGATCAGCGATCACTTCCGGTTTTGGGTCCTCAGCGACCGACAGAACCGACCCTGTCACATCATTCGGACGGTAGGTTGTGCAGCCCTTACAGCCGCTGTCCCATGCTTCCATGTAGACGTCTTTGAAAGACTGGAAATCAATGTCTTCGGGCACGTTGATGGTCTTGGAGATCGAGCTATCGACCCACTTCTGGGCCGCCGCCTGCATGCGGACATGCTCTAGTGCCGGCAAAGTCTGCGCGTTGACGAAATAGTCGGGCAATTCAACATCGCCGTGCAGGTCGCGCCACATCTTAACGGCGTAATCCACGACTTCTTCTTCGGTGCGACTACCATCCTTTTGCAAGACCTTGCGCGTGTAGGCATAGGCAAACACAGGCTCGATCCCGCTGGACACATTCCCCGCATAGAGCGAAATCGTCCCTGTCGGCGCAACAGAGGTCAGCAAGGCATTGCGAATGCCATGTTCGCGAATGGCGTCGCGCACGTCGTCATCCATCTGCAACATATTGCCGGACGCCAAATATTGGTCCGCATCAAACAACGGGAACGCGCCTTTTTCCTTAGCCAAGTCAACCGACGCCAGATACGCGGCGCGTGCGATCGCTTTCATCCAGACTTCCGTCTGACGCGCCGCTTCTTCCGACCCATAGCGCAAACCAACCATAAGCAGAGCATCCGCAAGACCTGTCACGCCAAGCCCGATCCGCCGCTTTGCTGCGGCCTCTTTGGCCTGCGCCTCGAGCGGGAACTTTGACGCATCAACTACGTTGTCCATCATGCGAACGGCGGTGGCGACCAGCTCTGTGAGCTCATCTTCTTTGACCTGCGCGGCGTCCTCGAACGGGAAATGCACCAGTCTTGCAAGGTTAATCGAACCAAGCAGACACGCGCCATAGGGCGGCAAAGGCTGTTCCCCACAAGGGTTCGTCGCGGCAATGGTTTCCACATAGTTGAGGTTGTTCATCTCGTTGATACGGTCGATGAAAATTACACCCGGTTCGGCGTGGCTGTAGGTGGACGACATGATGCTGTCCCACAATTCACGGGCCTGCACCGTACGCACGGTCGCACCGTCCCAGACCAAATCCCAAGGCTGGTCGGCCTTTACGGCCTCCATGAACGGGTCCGTTACAAGGACGGACATATTGAACATCCGCAGACGTGCAGCGTCCGATTTGGCGGTAATGAAATCTTCTACATCAGGGTGGTCACAGCGCATCGTTGCCATCATAGCGCCACGACGTGACCCAGCGGACATGATCGTACGGCACATCGCGTCCCACACATCCATGAAAGACAGCGGGCCAGACGCATCCGCGGCCACACCTTTAACGACAGCACCTTTGGGGCGAATGGTCGAGAAATCATACCCGATCCCGCCGCCCTGCTGCATCGTCAAAGCCGCCTCGCGCAGGTTGTCGAAAATACCCGACATCGTGTCGGGGATTGTACCCATGACAAAACAGTTGAACAGCGTCACTGCACGGTCCGTCCCTGCCCCGGCCGTGATACGACCAGCCGGCAGATAGCGGAAATCCTCAAGCGCTTTGTAGAACTTCGGTTCCCATTCGCTCGGCTTTTTTTCAACGCTGGCCAAGGATTTCGCGACACGTGTCCAAGTGTCTTCGACGGTGGCATCAATCGGTGTGCCATCACCCTCTTTCAGGCGGTATTTCATGTCCCAGATTTGTTCGGCAATAGGGGCAGCAAAGCGGGTCATGGCGGGTCCTTTGGGATGGTAGCAGAATCATTAAGAAGGTCTTACCCTACCATATGTAGGGGGAACTTTTGAAGAACATACTTCATTTACAGAAGCTGTCCGTTGGCACGGAAAATGTCTCAGATCTCACTCTGTGGCAAGACGAGAAACGTGCCCAAACGACAGATGGGCTTCCACGTCACGTAACCCGTATGTGGCCCAAACGCGAGGCAGAAATCCTTGGTGGTGGGTCAATTTATTGGGTCATTAAGGGGCAACTTGCCTGCCGACAAAAAGTGCTGCGTCTTGATGAAGTTATTGGCGCGGACGGCATCCGGCGTTGTGCAATTGTGCTGGACCCTGAACTCATTCGCGTTGTGCCAACACTCAAGCGCCCGTTCCAAGGTTGGCGGTATCTTAAGCCCGAAGACGCCCCGATGGATTTACCGCAAGGTCGCGAAGCTGAAGAGGCTTTGCCCGAGACTCTGAGCGCCGCTCTCGCTGAAATCGGCGTTCTTTGATCTCTCTGACCCAGCCACCCTGTGTTTAGTCGGACAGCTTTTCGTCCAACGCCTTAAGCGTATTGCGTTGCTCTTGCGTCCATCCCCGACGGCGCCCCCGAAACAACGTCGCTTGGCTTGAATGGATCATCCCATCGCTGAGAATTTTCAACCCATTCGCACGCAGAGTCTCTCCGGTTGATGTAATGTCAGCCACGGCTTCGGCGGTTTCGTTGCGAATGGTTCCCTCGGTCGCGCCTTGGCTGTCGATCAGCTGGTAATCGGCCACCCCGTTTTCGCGCAGAAAATCCCGCACCAGACGGTGGTATTTCGTGGCAATCCGCAGGCGGAACCCGTGGTTGGCGCGAAACGCGGCTGCAACGGCGTCTAGATCATCCAAGGTATCCACATCGATCCAAGCGTTCGGCACAGCGATAATCAAATCCGCCCCACCAAATCCCATCTTCGCAATCTCAACCACACGTTGGTCCCAAGACGACAGTTTTTCGCGCACAAGGTCCGATCCCGTCACGCCAAGATGAATGCGCCCTGCATCCAGCTCGCGCGGGATTTCACCCGCCGACAGCAACACCAGTTCGATCCCGTCGATGCCATCGACAGCACCCGCATATTCGCGATCTGATCCGGACTTGCGAAGGGTGACACCCCGCGCTGCGAACCAATCAAAGGTTTTGTCCATTAGCCGCCCCTTAGACGGCACACCCAATTTCAACGTCATTGCGCGCCCTCCGCGATGGCCACGAGATCAGGACGGATCACGCCGCCCACGGCTGGCACGCCTGTTCCGCCCCCAAGCACAGTGGTCAGCGCATCATAGCGCCCCCCTGTTGCGACAGGCGGCAAGTTCAGCTCGGCATCCGCGGCAAACCCGAATACGAACCCATCGTAGTATTCCATCGACGTGCGGCCATAAGAGGCCTCAAACGGCAAGGCATCCACATCGATGCCACGCGCGGACAATGCGTCCAGCCGTGCGGCCAGACGATCAACTGCAACGCCAATCGACGGCAGATCAACAGAAATATCGCGCAAGGCGGTCAAGGCATTTGGCGCAGTTTCACGCACTTTCAGCAAAGCATCCATCAAATCGCGTTCGACGTTTGAAATGGGGTCAGAGGACGCATCATCACGCAAAGCGTCAATCCGCAGCGCGATTTCAGATTCCGTCCGCAATCCCAGCAATGGCGGCAAGTCCGCCATCGGGTCCGCCTGTTCCAAAAGTGCGGCGCGGCTTGCGGGCATCGGCGTGCGCCCGCCAAAACGATCCAACAAAGCCTTGAAGCGACGCGGCCGCCAAAGATGGCGCATCAACGCCGCACGACGGCGGTCCGTTGTTGCAAGCCCCTGAACAGCAGCCCGCAAAATACCAATATCGCCCGTGGACGCGGTAACCGGAAGATCGTTCAACAACTCGGCCATGGCAGCAAACACTTCGGCATCTGCAGCGGCGGGGTTAGACCCGTCAAAAACCTCATAACCGACCTGCACATACTCGGTCCGGCGGCTTTCATCTTGTTCCTGTTGACGGAACACTTTGCCAACGTAGGTATATCGTGCAGGTTCCGCGCCAATGGCCATATGTTGCTGCACGATTGGCACCGTGAAATCGGGCCGCATCATCAGCTCGCCGCGCAATGCGTCATGGGTGGTAAAGGCCCGCGCGCGGATGTCTTCGCCGTAAAGGTCTAGCAAAGTGCCGGCAGGCTGCAGAACATCGGCGTCCGTTACCACAGCCCCAAGGGCTGCGAACTTATCTTGAAAGACCCGCGCACGGGTCCATAGGGCTTGGCTGTCTGTGCTCACTGGTTCTGCTCGTCCAAGAGCGCCTTGATCCGTTCAACAAGCTCGGCGCGTGGGATTTCAAACTGTTGCGGACGTTCGCTCCATTCTTCCTGCGACGCCGTTTCAGCGATCTTCGCGCCAAGGATCAGGTCTTTGACTTGCAACGTGCCTGCCTCCAGCTCATCGCCGCCTTGGATGATGGCGATTGGGCTGTTGCGTTGGTCCGCGTATTTCAACTGATTGCCAAAGCTTTTTGGATTGCCAAGGTAAACCTCAGCCCGAATGCCCGCATTGCGCAGCTCGGACACGATCGCCTGATAATCTGCCATGCGGTGCTTATCCATGACCGTGACCACAACAGGCCCCGTGGTGTCCGTGTCTAAGCGACCCTTCATGTGCAAGGCCGCCAGCAAACGGTCTACACCGATGGAAATGCCCGTCGCCGGAACCTCTTGGCCCGTGAAGCGTTTCACCAAGTCATCATAACGTCCGCCACCAGCAACGGACCCGAAAGACCGTGGACGGCCTTTGTCGTCTTTGATTTCGAACGTCAGCTCGGCCTCGAACACAGGGCCCGTGTAATAACCGAGACCGCGCACAACGGATGGGTCGATGACGATGCGATCAGGGCCGTAGCCACCTGCGGCGAGAAGGTCGGCCATGCTCTGGAGTTCTTCGACACCCTTTGCGCCCACTTCACTGTCGCCAATCGCGGCGCGAAGGTTCGCCAAAGTGCCCGCCGTATTGTCCGCTTTAGATGTCAGAAACGCGACAACAGGTTCGGCCTGTGCATCGCTCAGACCGACACCGTCAATGTAAGCGCCAGACGCATCCAAGCGCCCTTTGCCCAGCAATTCACGCACGCCGCTTTCGCCGACCTTGTCGAACTTGTCGATGGTGCGCAGAACGTTGGCTTTTTGGTCGTCATCAGACAGGCCCATGACCTCTAATACGCCGTTCAGAACCTTACGGTTGTTGATCCGCACAACGTAATCACCGCGATCAATACCAACGGCCTCAAGCGTATCCGCCAGCATCGCACAAATCTCGGCATCTGCGGCAACGTTACCGCTGCCGACCGTATCCGCATCACACTGATAGAATTGACGGAACCGCCCCGGTCCCGGCTTTTCGTTGCGCCAAACCGGACCCATCGCAAAGCGGCGATAGGGGGTCGGCAAATCATTGCGGTGCTGCGCGAAAACACGGGCTAAAGGCGCCGTCAGATCATACCGCAGGGCCAGCCAATCGCCGTTGTCGTTTTCATCTTCTTCTTGCCATGCGAACACGCCCTCATTGGGACGATCTACATCCGGCAGGAACTTGCCCAGCGCCTCGACGGTTTCAACAGCCGCCGACTCAAGCGCCTCAAACCCGTAACGATGATAAACCCCAGCAATCACACGCAACATTTCTGTGCGCTGTGCGACCTCTGCTCCGAAATAATCGCGGAAACCCTTTGGGGTTTGCGCCTTTGGACGTTGGGTTTTTTTCTGCTTGGCCATGAGAGGCTCCGCTCGTTGGATAATATCCCCCGCGCTTTACCCCGCCCGCTGCCCCCACGCAACAGCGGGGCCAAGAAAGCGGTTGGCAAATTGCCCTAACGCCCCTTAATGAGCAGTATGAGCAATCAAACACACCTAGAAGAACAACTGGCCCACCTGAACCGCACTGTCGACGATCTGTCAGATATTGTGGCGCGGCAGGAAACGGAAATCAGCAAACTGACCCACCGCGTCAAAATGTTGATGGAACGCGAAGCCAGCCGCGAGATGGACACGGGCAGTTCCGTGCCCTTGGCCGACCAACGGCCACCACACTACTAAACGACGTTATTCACCGCTCTTGATCGACATAGCGAGCACTTCGCCGTCATGGACCAAGATTTGCGCCCATTGCGTCGGGACAGCACTGAACGTGCCCCCAAAGAAATTATAGACGGTGATGAACTGCGTGTTGCGGTCCAGTCGCGTGCGGCGTTCACCGCAAGGCTGACCACGACCGACACGGCATTCGCTGGCCTTTAGAGCCTCATAGGCGTTGTCGGTTGTTGTATAGGCGATCCGCTCGTTGCTGGGGCGATAGCGGACGAATTCATGGGTTTCGACATCGCCCGTGACGACCACAGCACCGGTGAACGTGCGAACGCAGTCGTCTTTAAATCCGGTGATGTAAAACGGACGCAACCCCGTTGACCCCGGAGACGTGTCGTAGATGCGATACCCTGCTTCGGCGTCGACCTGACCGCCCAACTCACGGGGCGGAATACCGCAAACGCGGGCGATCTGCCCAAATGGAAGGACCGTGCCAGCCTCCACGTCAGACGCATCAGGACCAGTACGCGGGGCCGCGCGATCAGGTGATCGGCGGAACAGCCCGCCAAGGCCACGGCGCGGTTGTTCAAGTTCGGGTTCAGGCGCAACGGAGGCCTCAATGACCTCAGCGTCTTGGCTCTCTGCTCCGGCGAGCGAAGACACGGCATCTGCGTCTTGCAACGCAGCCTCGACGGCTGCATTCGTCGGATCATCAGGTTGGCGGTTCAACAAACGACCAAACAAACCGCCGCCTGTGTTGTTTGCCTCAGCGGGCGTTTGTGCGACGGACGCTGATGTTTCAGAAACAGCCACATCATCTAGCCGCGCAATATCGCGCAGTGGATCACCACACCCCGCCAGCATGACGGAAACCCCAAAACCCAATAAAATACGGCGCATTCAGCGTCCTTTAACCTGTTATTAAGGCGTTATTAACGGATCGCCCTACATGCGTCTAGGTAACCCTTAAGGCAGGCAAGGTTTCGCCACCGCGCCCGTCATCGGCCACACGTCGCGATCACATTTACGCGCAGTGGGTTCCTTTGGCGGCCCAACGCCCTAATCTGAGGTCAATCGCCGTGCAACCCGTGAGAGAGCCATGACACATCCAAAACAGACCCGCCGACGTTTCATCGCAAGCGGCGCCAGCCTGACAGGTGCTGCCGCCCTAACCGGAACCTCTGGCCTGATAACACCAGCCTATGCACAGACCCTTGCCCCCACACCATCGATGCGTGGCGGGTCCAACAACTATCGCCCCGATGCCCCCATCGTTGAGAAAATCGGCGGCGGCGGGTTTTGGATGACCGGCAGCGTGCGCCGTGCAGGTGATGGCGCGCCACTGGACGGCATTCGTATTCAGGTCTGGGCCCACACCACCGAAGGCCATGAACGCGACCCCCACAGCCACGGCGCGACATTGACGCAGGCCGACGGGACATTTCGCCTTGAGATGCCACAGATCGTCCCTGCCTTCGGACAGGCCCATGGCCATCTTGCCTATGACAGCGACGATTTCGAAACCGTATTCCTGCGCCCCATTCTCGAGAGCTCCTCTGACACATCCCTGAACGTGGATTTCGTTCTCACCCCTGCATGACGGAGCGCAATTCTGCCCGTGTCTGGATTTGGATCGCCCTGATTGCGGTATCGGCTTGGTCCCTCACTGTCGCGGCCTCCAGCCCGCTGCTGGCCTACCGCAATCCGGTCTACATCGCTGCGGGGATCGCAGGGGTTGTCGCTATGATCCTTTTGCTGGTTCAGCCGCTGCTCGTCGGGGAGGCTTTGGCGGGGATTAATGGGAGACCCGCGCGCGGCCTGCACCGCGTCTGCGGCGGTGCTTTGATTGCTGCGGTCGTCTTGCACATCGTCGCGCTTTGGGTCACCAGCCCGCCCGATGTGATCGACGCGCTCTCCTTTAACTCACCCACTCCGTTTTCGCTTTGGGGCGTTCTCGCGATGTGGCTACTGATCGCAACGGGGGTCTTTGCGCTTCTGCGTCTTTGGTTGCGTATCCCGCCTCGTCTGTGGCGGCGGGTACATGGGGCGATGGGGCTTTTGATCGTCGCCTTTAGCGTGGCCCATGCCGTCATGATCGACGGAACCATGGGCACGGCATCCAAGATCACCTTGTGCGCTTTTGCTCTGCTTGCCGCAGTGATCACTCTGCGCAAACGGCGGATTTTCTAAGCGGCTAGATTTCAAGAACCTCAATCACCCCTCCAAGGCTGCGCAAGGCCCCCTTGATCTGCGGGTTCACTGGGAAATCAGTGTCGAGTTCGACATCGATTTCGCCCAATTCGGCATCATCAATGGTAAAGGTAATCGGGCCACGCCCGCCTTTGACACCATCACGGATCGCGTTTTGCAAGATACCGTTCACGGTCTCAATGGCACCCACATCGCCAACAAAAACCCGCAAACCTGACGACCCAGCGTTCGCCACGGCCATGTCGGCAGGCGTGACTGAGCGGCCCAACAGTTTTAGCTGTTCGGATTCCATCGTGGCCTCAACGCCGATGACGACCTGATTGCCGGTCTCAAGATGTTCGCGTGCCACTTCCAATGTATCGCTAAACATCGTGACTTCGTATTGGCCGGTCGGGTCCGAAAGCTGCACAAAGGCAAATCGGTTGCCCCGCGCAGATTTACGTTCTTGTCGTCCCGCCACGGTTCCGGCCATCTTGGCGACGAATGCACCGCCCGCTGCCTTCGCAGTGACCTCATCCAAGGTCAGCACTTTTTCGGATCGTTTCAACGCTGCCATGTAATCATCCAGCGGGTGACCGGACAGGTAGAACCCGACAGCTTTGAATTCTTCAGCCAAACGATGCGCTGGCAACCAGTCCTCAACCGGAGACAATCGCGGTTCTGGCAGATCATCCCCAGCTTCGCCAAACAGGCTGACTTGATTGGAATTTTTCTGGTCGTGGATTGCGGCGGAATAGCCCACCAAGGCATCCAAGCTGTCAAACACACGGCGGCGGTTCGGGTCGAGAACATCAAACGCCCCTGCCCGTGTCAGCATCTCCATTGGGCGTTTACCCACACGCTTGAGGTCTACGCGGCGGGCCAGATCGAACAACGTCGCAAACGGTTTGCCCCCGTCCGCCGTGCGCCCATCAACGATCAGCCCCATGGCATCCACGCCAACGTTCTTAAGCGCGCCAAGCCCGTAAACCAACGTGCCGTCCTGCACATCAAACGTCGCCAGTGACGTGTTCACACAAGGCGGCGACCACGGCAGTTCAAGGCCCTTCTTCACCTCTTGGAAATAAACAGCGAGCTTATCTGTCAAATGGATATCGCAGTTCATCACACCGGCCATAAATTCGACCGGATGGTTCGCCTTTAGCCACGCCGTTTGATAGCTGACCACCGCATAGGCCGCAGCGTGGGATTTGTTGAAACCGTAGTTGGCGAACTTATCGAGCAGGTCCCAGACCTCTTGCGCCTTTTTCTTGTCGACGCCGTTTTCAGCGGACCCAGCAATGAATTTCGGCTTTTCGGCATCCATCGCTTCTTGCAGCTTTTTACCCATCGCACGGCGCAACAGGTCAGCGCCACCAAGGCTGTAGCCCGCCATCTCTTGGGCGATCTGCATAACCTGTTCTTGGTAAACAATGATGCCCTGCGTCTCGTCCAAGATGTGGTCGATAGACGGGTGCAACGTGTCGCGATCCGAGGTGCCGTTTTTCACTTCGCAGAACTTCGGAATGTTCTCCATCGGGCCGGGGCGATACAGCGCCACGAGCGCGATGATGTCCTCGATACAGTCGGGCTTCATACGCCGCAGCGCATCCATCATGCCGCTGGATTCCACTTGGAACACGGCGACGGTCTTGGCCGCCGCATAGAGTTTGTAACTCGCCTCATCATCCAGCGGGATCGCGTTGATCTCGTTCACCGCGCCCTCGGCGGGTTCGTACAGCTCGGTTCCGTCCGCTGACACGTGAATATCACGCCCCGTCTTACGGATTAGATCAATAGCGTTCTGGATGACGGTCAGGGTTTTCAGGCCCAAGAAGTCAAACTTTACCAGCCCCGCTTGCTCCACCCATTTCATATTGAACTGGGTTGCCGGCATGTCAGATCGTGGATCTTGATAGAGCGGTACCAGTTCATCGAGCGAACGGTCCCCGATCACAACACCCGCCGCGTGGGTCGATGCATTGCGCAACAACCCTTCGATTTGTTGGCCGTAGGTCAGCAGTCGATCCACGACTTCTTCGGCATTCGCCGCCTCGCGAAGGCGCGGTTCGTCCGCCAATGCTTTGACAATGCTGACGGGTTTCACGCCTTCAACAGGGATCATCTTGGACAGCTTGTCCACCTGCCCATAGGGCAACTGCAAAACACGACCAACATCGCGCACAGCGGCCTTGGACAACAGCGCACCAAAGGTAATGATCTGACCTACCTTATCACGGCCATATTTTTCCTGAACGTAGCGAATAACTTCTTCGCGGCGGTCCATGCAAAAGTCGATATCGAAATCGGGCATGGACACACGTTCGGGGTTCAAGAACCGCTCAAACAGCAGCGAATAACGCAGCGGGTCCAAGTCGGTGATCAACAGCGCATAAGCCACCAAAGACCCCGCACCAGACCCACGGCCCGGCCCCACGGGAATGTTGTGATCCTTGGACCACTTGATGAAGTCCGCAACGATCAGAAAGTAACCGGGGAACCCCATGCCCTCGATGATGCCCAGCTCGAATTCTAACCGCGCTTCGTATTCCGCCACATCCGCCGCATGGGGAATGATCGCCAAACGATCCTTCAACCCTTGTTCGGCCTGACGGCGCAATTCCGCGACCTCATCATCGGCAAATTTCGGTAGAATCGGATCGCGCTTATAAACCTTGAAGGCGCAGCGTTTGGCGATCTCAACAGTGTTCGCAATCGCTTCGGGAAGGTCCGCGAACAGCGTGACCATCTCTTCTTGTGACTTAAAATAGTGCTGCGGTGTCAGACGGCGGCGCGGTTCGTTCTGATCGACGTAGGCCCCCTCTGAAATACAGATCAACGCATCATGGGCCTCGTAAATCGCGGCCTTCGGGAAATAAACGTCATTGGTGGCGACCAGCGGTAGGTCCATTGAATAGGCCATCTCGACATGGCCCTGTTCAGACAGCGCCTCGGCCTCGGGCAATCCGCCATCCACAGGATGACGCTGCAGTTCCACATATAAGCGATCGGGAAACGACGACGCCAATTTCATCATCATCGCTTCGGCTGCGGGGCGTTGCCCAGCGCGCAGCAGACGGCCAATCGGGCCGTCAGGGCCACCAGAGAGGCAGATCAACCCGTCAGCATGACGCTCCAGATCCTCCAATGAAACCTGCGGCAGCTCCCCGTTCGCGTCGATATACGCGCAGGAGTTCAGCTTCATCAGGTTCATGTAGCCCGCTTCGGTCTGGGCCAGCAAAACGATTGGCGCGGGCGGGGTGGGGCGGCCTCTTGGGTCGCCGCCTTCCATGGTCACATCGACCTGACACCCGATGATCGGCTGCACGCCCGCCTTGGCGGCGTATTCGGAAAACTCCAACGCGCAGAACATGTTATTGGTATCAGTTACAGCAACCGCTGGCATGCCCGCGCCCTCGGTCAAGCCGCTAAGTTTCTTAACCGGAACTGCCCCCTCAAGAAGCGAATATTCCGTGTGCGTGCGCAGGTGAATGAATTTTGGATCAGCCATAAAGACCAGTCTACCTGCCCGCGCCAATAGCCAAAAGACCCGATTGTAACGACTGCCGATACGCGACTGTAACCCCCTGTAAACCCGCGTGATTAACTTCTGATCGCTCAATACTTAGCTATTTAGCTAAGTATCTTGACAGCCATGATTTTGCCCCCAATACTGCACCCCATGCAAAGCCAACTCGACTCATCCTTTTCTGCCCTCTCGGATCCAACCCGCCGCGCTGTGATCGAACGGTTGGTCAATGGTCCGGCCTCAGTGTCTGACCTTGCCAGCCCGCATGACATGGCCCTGCCAACCTTCATGCGCCACCTAAAAGTGCTCGAAGACAGCGGCCTCGTACGGAGCGTCAAAAAGGGCCGCGTGCGGACCTGCCACATAGAAGCCGCGCCGCTGATGGAGCTGCAAGGCTGGCTCGAATGGCAACGCCGCGTCTGGGACCAGCGCCTTGATCGCCTGACCACCCTTGCCGAACACATCAACAGGAACACATCATGACCAACAACAGCACCGACACGTTCACGTTCACCCGTGACCTCGCCCTGAACCCGACACGTATGTGGCCCCTGCTCACGCAGCCTGACATGC
Source organism: Octadecabacter sp. B2R22 (assembly GCF_018861045.1). Classification (GTDB taxonomy): domain Bacteria; phylum Pseudomonadota; class Alphaproteobacteria; order Rhodobacterales; family Rhodobacteraceae; genus Octadecabacter. The sequence goes on along the minus strand of NZ_JAHKQJ010000002.1, from coordinate 265,184 downwards.
GCGCGACATGGGGGGCGCCAGGCGAAGGCATGGTTCTCGAAACCCTGTCCTCGGACGTTCGGGTCGGCGGCACTGACCACCAAAGATGCGGCCCTGCCGATGCCCCTGAGTTTGAATCATACACACGTTGGTATCACCTCGAAGACGCCACCCGCGCCGTCTACACAGAAGTGATCGAAGCAGGTGGCATGGCCCTTGGCGCAAGTCTGGTAACATTGGAACTGGTCGCAAAAGGCGCAGGTTCATCCCTGTCCGTCACCGTCGCCGTTTCCTCATTCGTCGGTCCCGAAATGATCGCCGAATTCCAAGGCGGCTGGACGGGTAGCATGGAAAATCTCGACCGTTTGGTTGCGGCCCAAGACTGATTGATCCGGCCAAAGGGCTTGCCAATCCCAGCCTGAACGGCTTTGATCCGTTCCAGCGCTGGGGTCTACGCCGCATCGACCTTGCGCCCATACGGCACATTAGTACCGCGGCAGAGCATTCATATGATCGTGACGTTTCTTCTCAACGGGGAAATCGTGGAGGTGGACACCCCACCGACGCAAACGCTGCTGGATTACCTACGCGAGGCCCGCGACCTTAAAGGCACCAAAGAAGGCTGCAATGAAGGCGACTGCGGGGCCTGTTCGATCATGGTCACAGACGCGACCGGTGCCCGCAGCCTTAACGCGTGCATCCTGTTCTTACCGCAACTGCACGGCAAGGCGGTGCGCACCGTAGAAGGGCTTGCCGCGCCAGACGGCAGCCTGCACCCCGTGCAACAAGCGATGATTGATCACCACGGCAGCCAATGCGGTTTCTGCACACCCGGCTTTGTGATGTCGATGGCGACGGCCCACCTGAATGGCCGCACAGATCACAACGACGCGCTGGCGGGCAATCTGTGCCGCTGCACAGGCTACGCCCCAATTATCCGCGCCGCCAAATCGGCTGAGGACGCGCCCATCCCAGATCACGTGCGCGACACGCCTTTGGATCTGCCCAAAGAAACGCAAATCCCTGCACCCGAAACCAGCGATGCCCTCGCTCAGTGGTGCCTAGCGCACCCCAAAGGCACGCTTATCGCGGGCGCCACGGATGTCGGCCTATGGGTGACGAAACACTTTGCCGACCGTGATGGGAAACTCGACGATGTCGCGTTCTTGAACCGCTGCACCGACCTGCAACAAATCGATGATGAAGGCGATGCCCTGCGCATCGGCGCTGGCGTGACCATGACCGATGTACTGGCCGCAGTGCGCGACCTGCATCCGTCCTATGCTGAAATGATCCGCCGCTATGGATCCCTTCAAGTTCGCAACGCTGCGACCATCGGCGGCAACATTGCCAACGGATCGCCCATTGGGGACAACCCGCCGGCCTTGATCGCCCTCGGGGCAACCTTGCACCTGCGCCACGGCGACACCCGCCGTGACCTCCCGATTGAAGATTTCTTCATCGACTACGGCAAACAAGACCGCAAACCAGGTGAATTCGTCGAAGCCGTTACCATCCCGAAATCGGCCCCCGCACTGCGGTGCTACAAACTGTCCAAACGGTTTGACCAAGACATTTCGGCTGTTTGTGGCGCATTCAACATCACCGCCCAAGACGGTCAGATCACGGACGCCCGCATCGCATTTGGCGGCATGGCAGGCACGCCAAAACGCGCAGCCACAACAGAGGCCGCCCTGATCGGGAAACCTTGGTCGCTCGAAACCATCACAAACGCAGCGGCGCAGTTGCGCGAAGACTTCCAACCTATGTCAGACATGCGCGCCTCAGCCGACTACCGCATGGAGGCCGCCATCGGCCAGCTGCACCGCTATTTCGATGACCTAAACGGTAACCAGACCGACGTGTTGGAGGTCCGCGCATGAGCGTTTCAAAACCCCTCCCCCATGACGCCGCCCGCCTCCACGTGACGGGCACCGCGCGTTATGTTGACGATGTGCCCCTGCCCAGCGGCACACTGCACCTCGCCTTTGGGACCAGCACCATTGCGCGTGGCACCATCACGTCGATGACCCTTGATCGCGTGCGCAATGCGGCGGGTGTGATCCATGTCCTAACGGCGGATAACTTGCCGTTTGAAAACGATGTCTCACCGTCGATCCACGACGAACCCATGCTTTCAGACGGCAGCGTGCACTACATCGGTCAACCGTTGTTCTTGGTCGTGGCCGACAGCCATCTCAACGCCCGCAATGCGGCACGGCTGGGCGATATCACTTACTCCGAAGACACGCCGATCCTATCCATAAAAGACGCGCTCGCTGCGAATTCACGCTTTGAAGACGGCCCGCGCATTTATACCAAAGGCGACGTCGATACAGCCCTCGCCACTGCGCCCAACCGCCTGACTGGGTCCTTTGACATGGGTGGACAGGAACACTTCTACCTCGAAGGACAAGCTGCCCTCGCCCTGCCGCAAGAAGGCGGCGACATGGTTGTGCAGTCTTCCACCCAGCACCCGACCGAAATCCAGCATAAGGTCGCGGATGCCTTGGGCGTTCCGATGCACAGCGTACGGGTTGAAATCCGTCGCATGGGTGGCGGATTTGGTGGCAAAGAAAGCCAAGGCAACGCTTTGGCCGTGAGTTGTGCCATCGCGGCGTCTCTCACGGGCAAGCCCTGCAAGATGCGCTATGATCGTGACGACGATATGATGATCACAGGCAAGCGCCATGATTTCCGCATTGATTACGACGTGGGCTTTGACGCGACGGGCCGCATCCACGGGATTGACTTCACGCAATTTACCCGCTGCGGCTGGGCGCAGGATCTTTCCCTGCCAGTTGCCGACCGCGCGATGCTGCATGCGGACAACGCCTACCTTCTGCCCGCAGCGCGCATCACGTCACACCGCCTCAAGACCAACATGCAAAGCGCCACCGCCTATCGCGGCTTTGGCGGGCCACAGGGGATGATCGGAATCGAACGAGTGATGGATCATATTGCCCACACCTTGAACCTTGACCCAGCCGACGTGCGCCGCACCAATTACTATGCAGCCGCGGATGACACGCCGGCAGGTCAGGCTGGCGCCGGTACAGGAAAACGGTTCGGCGGCGCGCATTCCCCGAACGCCAAACCCAAAGACAACACCACGCCCTACGCGATGGAAGTCACGGATTTCATCTTGCACGAGATGACCGACACTTTGCTGAATGGTGCAGACTATCACGCCCGAAAGGCCGCCGTTGCAGATTGGAACGCCAGCCATGCAACGCTCAAGAAAGGCCTCGCATTTAACCCCGTAAAATTCGGTATTTCCTTTACGCTCACCCATCTGAACCAAGCGGGGGCCTTGGTGCATGTCTATCAGGATGGATCGATCCACCTGAACCACGGCGGCACCGAAATGGGCCAAGGTCTGTTCCAGAAAGTGGCGCAAGTCGCGGCAACACGGTTCGGCGTGGACATTAGTGCTGTCAAAATCACCGCGACCGACACAGGCAAAGTGCCCAACACATCCGCAACGGCGGCCTCTTCAGGAACCGACCTCAACGGAATGGCCGTACAAAACGCCTGCGACACGATCCGCGACCGGATCGCGGTTTGTATAGCAAAGCTTCACGACGTCTCACCGGAAACCGTCACTTTCCACGACGGGCAGGTTCTTGTTGCGGACAAAACGCTGTCCTTTGCAGACGCCGCAAAGCTCTCTTACGAAAACCGCGTCTCGCTCAGCGCGACGGGGTTTTACAGAACACCTGACGTGGCGTGGGATCGTATAGCAGGCAAAGGCCGCCCGTTCTTTTACTTCGCGTACGGCGCGGCCCTGACTGAAGTCGTGATCGACACCAACACCGGCGAAAACCGTATCCTTCGCACCGACATCCTGCACGATGCGGGTGCATCGCTGAACCCTGCACTTGATATCGGCCAGATCGAGGGTGGCTACGTTCAGGGCGCCGGCTGGCTCACCACAGAAGAGCTCGTCTGGGATGACGATGGCCGACTGCGCACCCATGCGCCCAGCACCTACAAAATCCCCGCCTGTAGCGACCGCCCCGAAGTCTTCAACGTCACCCTGTGGGACGGTGAAAACCGCGCCGAAACGGTTTACCGTTCCAAAGCTGTGGGTGAGCCTCCGTTTATGCTCGGCATATCGGCGCATCTGGCCTTGGCCGACGCCTGCGCCGCCTGCGGGCCGACCTACCCCGACCTACAGGCGCCCGCGACGTCCGAGGAAGTATTGCAGGCGGTGAAACGGGCGCGCGGATGAACGATTTTATCACCGTTACAGTACAAGGCACCAAAGGATCAGCCCCGCGTGACGCAAGCACCTTCATGCGCGTTTGGGCGGATCGTCAAAGCGGCACTATTGGGGGCGGCGCGTTGGAATGGGACGCCGCCCGCATTGCGCGCGAGATGCTGACGTCAGGCGGTCAGAACACAACACGCACGATTCCCCTTGGCCCTGATCTGGGGCAATGCTGCGGCGGGACTGTCACCCTCGCGTTCAACCGCACAGCGCCCAAGCAGACCTTTACGGAACCGCCGCTTTGGATTTGGGGCGCGGGCCATGTCGGACGGGCCATCGCAAACGTTATCGCCCCGCTCGAAGACCGTGACATCACGCTGATCGACACTACACCCGAACGGATGCCCGACATCCTTGCGCCGACTGTTTCACCACTCGTCGCTGCCAATCCCGTTCTTGCGGTGCCACATGGCCCGATAAACGCGGACCATCTGATCCTCACCTATTCCCACGACATCGACCTCGCCCTGTGCGACGCCCTTCTGCGCCACGACTTCGCCAGTGTCGGATTGATCGGCTCTGCAACCAAATGGGCACGCTTCCGGTCTCGGCTCGCGTCTATGGGGCATGAGGCTGCACAAATTTCGCGCATTGCCTGTCCAATAGGCGATCCGGCCCTCGGAAAGCACCCGCAGGCCATTGCGGTTGGCGTTGCGGCAGCGTTAATCTCTACGTCGGCACGAATGGCCGCAAAGGACCGAACTGGATGAACGACCCTCTCCTGAAACTATCAGGCCTCACCAAGGCGTATCCCGGAGTCGTTGCCAACAACGATGTGTCTTTTGATATCCGCGCCGGTGAAGTGCACGCGTTGTTGGGTGAAAACGGGGCCGGAAAATCCACCTTGGTCAAAACCATTTACGGGTTGGTTAAACCCGACAGCGGCACCATGACCCTTGAAGGCGCGCCCTTTATCCCCGCCGAACCCCGCGCTGCCCGTGCCGCTGGTATCGCCATGGTCTTTCAGCACTTTTCCTTATTCGAAGCCTTAGACGTCGCGGAAAACGTCGCCCTCGGCATGGAAAACCCACCGCCCATGCGCGATCTTGCAGCGCGCATCAAAGAGGTATCGGAAACCTACGGGTTGCCGCTTGATCCATCGCGCATCGTCGGCGACCTTAGCGCGGGTGAACGCCAACGGGTCGAGATTATTCGTTGCCTGTTGCAAGACCCCAAAGTGCTGATCATGGATGAACCGACCTCGGTTCTGACCCCGCAAGAGGTCGAAATCCTATTTGAAACCCTGCGCAAACTGCAGTCCGAAGGCACCGCAATATTATACATTTCACACAAGCTCGAAGAAATTCGCGCGCTGTGTGACGAAGCCACCGTTTTGCGCCTTGGCGAAGTCGTAGGAACCTGTGATCCGCGCGAAACCAGTGCCCGTGAAATGGCGGAACTGATGGTCGGCGGCACACTGCACGTGCCCGAACGTGAAATCGGCAAGTCCGGCGAAACGCTTATGCAGATCAGAGACTTGTCCGTGGCCTCCCCCGCTGAATTTGGCACGTCGTTGAAAGGCATAAATCTGGACATCCGCGCGGGCGACGTCATTGGCATTGGCGGTGTTGCGGGCAATGGTCAGGATGAACTTCTGGCGGCGCTGTCTGGTGAAATTCGAACCCAAGCGGGCAACATCTTCTTTCAAGATCAAGATATCGGCCACCACGCGCCCGATGCGCGCCGCAGCCTTGGCATCTGCGCCGCCCCGGAAGAACGCATGGGCCATGCCGCAGCGCCGGATATGTCCCTAACCGAGAATGCTGCCCTTACAGCTCGCAAGCGCAAGAACCTCACAAAGAACGGCTTTATCGACTGGGGCAGCGCGCGCAGCTTCGCCGAAGAGATCATCGAACGCTTTGATGTTCGCACGCCAGGAACCGCCAACGCTGCGCGGTCTCTGTCTGGCGGGAACCTGCAAAAATTCGTTATCGGACGGGAAATCCTGCAAGACCCGCAGGTCTTGATCGTGAACCAGCCAACATGGGGCGTAGATGCCTCTGCCGCTGCCGCGATCCGGCAAGCGTTGCTTGACTTGGCGGCCAAGGGGGCGGCGGTGATCGTGATCAGCCAAGACCTTGATGAACTCATGGAAATCTCGGACTATTTTGCCGCGCTGAACGAAGGTCGGCTCTCTCCCCTTCGCCCCGCGCAAGGACTGACAGTCGAGGAAGTCGGGCTCATGCTTGGTGGTGCCCACGATATGGAGGTCGCCCATGTTGACGCTTGAAAAACGCCCCCAACCCTCGCAATTCTGGTCCTATGCGGCGCCATTGGTGGCCGTTGTCCTGACAATGATCGCAGGTGCGGCGCTGTTTGCGACCCTCGGCACCCCGCCCATCGAAGCGCTCTCGAAAATCTTTTGGGAACCGTTGTTCGGCAAATTCAACTTTTTCTACCTGCCGCAATTGCTGGTGAAAGGTGCGCCTTTGGTCGCCATCGCTTTGGGCCTGTCGCTTGGGTTTAAAGCCGGCATTTGGAACATTGGCGCTGAAGGGCAATACATCATCGGTGCACTTTGCGGTGCGGCGGTCGGCCTCGCGTTCTACCCCATGGAGGCCAGATGGCTGATCTTTCCACTCATGCTGATCGCTGGGGCCTTTGGCGGCTTCGCGTGGGCTATGATCCCCGGTATTTTGCGGGTTAAATTCAACACCAATGAAATCCTTGTGTCGCTGATGCTGGTCTATGTGGCCGAGCAATTGCTGGCCTCAATGGCACTGGGGCTGATGAAAAACCCAGAAGGTATGGGCTTTCCGGGGTCGCGCAACCTGTCGCAATACGCCTCCTCCAGCAGTTGGATCGACCAAGGCTACGGCATGCACTGGGGCGTCGTCATCGCCCTGATCGCAGTGATCTTTGCCTATATCCTGTTTTCAAAACACATCCTCGGCTTCCAAATCAAACTGGCAGGCCAAGCGCCGCGCGCCGCGGCGTTTTCGGGCGTTAATCCCACGCGATTGGTGCTCTTTTGTCTTGGCACATCGGGCGCATTGGCGGGCCTTGCGGGACTTACCGAAGTTTCAGGTCCCTCCGGATTGGTCAGCATCGATTTCAATGTGGGCTACGGGTTCACCGCGATCATCGTCGCCTTCTTGGGCCGGTTGAACCCTATCGGCATCCTGTTGGCAGGCGGCCTCATGGCGCTGACCTACATTGGCGGCGACGTGGCACAATCGTCCCTCGGCCTTCCGGGTGCGGCGATCCAAGTTTTCCAAGGCATGTTGTTGTTTTTCCTTTTGGCTGTCGACGTGCTGACGAATTACCGCGTGCGGATGGCCCGAGGAGCGACGGCATGATTGTGAAAAGAAACCTGATGCCTGCGGTAATGGGCGGCCTGATGGGGCTAATGATGATGTGGATGCTGCACGGTGCTTTGACAGGTGAAGGCACCGTGGGCCGTGGTGCCCTGATCGCTTTTGTCGCTGCCCATATTATCCTGGTCGCCGCGATTGTCAGCGCGGCGGTATTTGCGGCACGACTGTCGCCCCGCGCGCACGCATGGATTGAACGGCTGCATCGCCCAAGTCTGCGCCATATCGGAATGATGCTGGCGGGCGCTATTGCAGTTGCAGGCTCCGTTCATCTGATCGCGCACGGGGGGATCGTCTAATGTTTGGTTCAATCGACCCGATCCTTTTGCTGGCGTCGCTGATGGTGGCTGCAACGCCGATCCTACTTGCCGCCATTGGTGAATTGGTTGTGGAACGCGCTGGCGTGCTAAACCTTGGCGTTGAAGGGATGATGATTTCCGGTTCCGTGCTCGGTTTTGTTGCGGCCATCTCGACGGGCAACCCGTGGATCGGGTTTCTTGCAGCCGCGGTTGGGGGGGCTGGCATGGCGCTTGTCTTTGGCATCCTGACGCAGTTCCTTCTATCCAATCAGGTGGCCACTGGTCTGGCGCTGACGCTGTTCGGCCTCGGGCTCGCGTCCTTGATCGGGCAAGGCTATCTGGGCGTAAGAGCACCCGCCTTCCCCGATTGGCACATTCCCCTTCTCGGCGACATTCCCGTGATTGGCCCTATTGTGTTTCAGCATGATCCCATGGTCTACGTCGGCCTTACCATTGTTGCAGGGGTCTGGTGGTTCCTACAAAAATCCCGTGCAGGGTTGGTTTTGCGCGCCGTGGGTGAAAACCACGAAGCGGCCCACGCCTTGGGTTATCATGTTGTGCGCACACGCCTTCTGGCGATCATGTTTGGCGGGGCCTGCGCAGGGCTTGGCGGCGCGTATTTGTCTATCGTGCGCGTGCCGACTTATGCCGATGGTCTGACAGCCGGTGCCGGCTGGATCGCGCTGGCCATCGTCGTCTTTGCTAGCTGGAAACCGCTGCGGCTTTTGCTTGGGGCGTATTTGTTCGGGGGCGTGACCGTTTTGCAATTAAACCTACAGGCGGCGGGACTGCCGTTACTGTCGGTGCTGCCGTGGATCCTTGTCGCGACGGGGGTCATAATGGCCCTATACAAAATCGCGCTTCATCGCAGCATTTCAAAATCATCGGCGAAAGCGATCGGCGTGACGTTTGGCATTGCTGCACTTGTGTATTTTTATGGCTGGATGGGGTGGTCGTTCAACGACGCACTTTGGCTTTCTGCCTCGCCCTATATTGCCACCATCGTTGTTCTGGTCATTATGTCCGCTGGCGGAGCGCCAGGGTCACTTGGCAAGACATTCCATGCTTCCCGCTAGGGAAGCGCAAACCAAACCTAAATGAATCCACAGGGGGATTTCACATGTTGAGAAGAACACTTTTGGCCAGCGCTGCGGCAACAGCCATGTTGGGCGGTATGGCATCTGCTGACGGCCACGAGCCACTGAAAGTCGGCTTTGTTTACGTCGGTTCCATCGGCGATGGCGGCTGGACATATGAGCACAACGAAAGCCGTCTGGCCGTAGAAGAGCATTTTGGCGACGCGGTCGAGACTGTCTTCGTTGAAAACGTCCCAGAAGGCCCAGACGCTGAACGCGTGATGCAGCAGATGGCGCTTGAAGGCGCAGACCTGATTTTCACAACATCCTTTGGCTACATGGACCCGACAATCAACGTCGCGGCACAATTCCCAGACGTGATGTTTGAACATGCGACAGGCTACAAACAGGCCGACAACGTGTCCGTTTATTCCGCACGCTTCTACGAAGGTCGCGCCGTTCAGGGCCACATCGCAGGCCAAATCACTGAATCCAACGTCATCGGTTACATCGCATCTGTGCCAATTCCGGAAGTTATCCGTGGCATCAACTCCGCGTACCTTCACGCGCAAGCGGTAAATCCTGACGTCGAGTTCAAGATCATCTGGCTCTACACATGGTTTGACCCAGCAAAAGAGGCCGACGCAGCGAACACGCTGATCGAACAAGGCGCCGACGTGATCTTGCAGCACACTGATTCCACCGCTCCACAAGCGGCGGCAGCAGCAGCAAACGAAGCAGGCGCTACGGTTTACACCTTTGGCCAAGCATCCGACATGATCGAATTCGCACCAATGCCGCGCGTGTCTTCTATCATCGACAACTGGGCACCATATTACATTGAACGCACTCAGGCTGTCATGGATGGCACATGGGAAAGCGTGAACACATGGGACGGTATGGACACTGGCATGGTCGGCATTGGTGAAATCACCGATGCGGTTCCTGCCGAAGTTAAGGCCTCCGCTGAGGCCCTGATGGCGTCCATCACAGCAGGCGACTACCAACCGTTCACTGGCCCGATCAACAAACAGGACGGCTCTGCTTGGTTGGCAGAAGGCGAAACTGCTGATCTGGGTGAACTGGCTGGCATGGGCTTTTATGTCGAAGGCATCACCGGCGACGTCCCACAATAAGTCGCAAGACCTATAAAGTAAGATAGAAAGGCCCGCCAATCTGGCGGGCCTTTCTCGTTCTTGGGGAGTGGTGGTCTTGGTCGTTCGTATTAGGGGCGTTGTGGCAATGCGGCGCGCAAGTCGGCTTCATCCACGCCAAGGTTGGCGGCAACTGCGGCCAAATCTGCATTTGGGCCGCCTGCATCTTGCATGGTTTGCATCAACAGCTGCGCATCAATGCCAAGGTCAGAGGCGATGGCCTCAAAATCAGGACGGCCTCCACCTTGGCCGCCGCCGGGACCACCCGCGGCACCAATGCCAGCCGCTGCCGTGGTGTTGAAATTATCCTCCGCCTGAAGCCCGACAAGGCACGTCGGCAGATTCGGGAATTCCCCGGTTGAGTGGTAGTGATAGGTGTCGCCATCCATATGGCCGCCGCATTCATCTAGGTCGCGCGGCACACTGCCATCATGTTCAAGGCTGCCCATGATTGCGAAACCGTCAAAGGCATAGCCGAATTGCGCTTTGGCATCTTGGACCGCATTGGCACAGGACCCTTCGACATTATTGTGCTCATAAACGGTGTCCAGATCGCTCGCCGTGCCGTGGTAGTGATACCACCCACCCGGATCGACGTGACCCGCGCAAACATCCAGTGCGGGCATGTGGCCTGTGTCCAGAACGCTCGGCGCATCTGCGAAAATCGGCACACCGCTGAGCGACATGCCAATCTTTGCCACGGTCCCCAAGGATACAGGCGCATCGGCCATCTGCGGCGTCGTCGGGATCAACATGGTCATTTCAACGGCCTCATCGACGGACCCGCTGATACATTCGTTGGCCTCGGTCGGCCCTTCCACGCGGATATCAAACACATGGACCGTGCCGTCTTCGTCGTAGAAATGGTACCCCATCTCATCGAGCATCTTAAGGAACTCACCGTCCACACGATACAGACCGGCCTCATCGCCGTCCCAGTCCCAAATGCCGCCTTCGTCCTCAAGGGTTGCCGGGCAAAACGGCCCGATTTCAAGGTCATCAGGCTGGTACTTAACTGTGATCTCTAGGCAGGAGGCAGCACTCCCGTCTGTCAAAGTGCATTCCACCACCGTTGGCTCAGACACAAGCGCGTCTGAAGAAATCTGTGCCCCCTCTATCTGGGCCTGCACTGCAAACGGCGCGAGAGCTATGAGGGCCGCAGCCGAGGAGAACCGAAATTGGGTCATGTGATGTGCCTTTAGCAGTTGATATAAGTCTTCTACGCAGCGGCTTCGAAGATTTGTCGCTGCCTGACGAATTTTCTAGAATTTTCTGCAACAGGCCTTCAATGTGCCCGCAACAACAAGCGGAGTATTAGGATGCCATATCGGGGCGCGGGCGGAACAAGGGGCGGCGAAGGGTCGTTTCTTTTGGGGATTATCATGATGATTGCCGGGGGCTATCTTCTCTTGCGGGGGATCATGGTGCGGCCCCAGTTTGGGCTGGGCAATCAGATGTATTCGATTGGCGGCTTTCCGGTCACGACGGGTCTGGTTCTTGTGCCCTTCGCCTTTGGCGTCGGCATGATCTTTTACAACAGCCGCAACTGGTTGGGCTGGCTGCTGTCAGGCGGATCAATCATCGCGCTGGTTGTTGGTGTGATCGCCAGCATCAACTTCACCCTCGTGCGGATGAGCGCCTTTGACCTGCTCATGATCCTTATACTATTGGTCGGGGGGATCGGGTTGTTCTTGCGCTCCCTCTGGGCACGCTAGCGATGATCGATTTCCTCGTTATCGGTGGCGGTATTGCCGGGGTGTCTGTGGGCGCACGGCTGTCGCTGCTTGGGTCAGTCACGGTGCTTGAGCGTGAAAGCGCGCTGGCCTATCACGCCTCAGGCCGCTCGGCTGCGATGTTCGAAGAATGCTACGGATCACCCTCAACCGTCGCGCTGAATACCGCCAGCAAACAACACCACTTCGAAGCCCACGGCGGCGTCACCAGCCCGCGTGGCATCCTGTTGATCGGCACCAAAGACGATGGCGCGGATTTCGAGGCTGACTTGAAAGCCATGAACCTGCACGACATCTCCTTGTCTGACGCCCGCGCGATGCTGCCGATCCTCAACGACACCGTGACGCGGGCCGGATATCACGCCGAAGCATGGGATTTAGACACCGACCGCATGGTGCAGAACTTTGCCAGCGACATCCGCGCGACTGGCGGAACGGTGCGCACTTCTGCCGAAGTCACTGGCATAACCCGCACGGGGAACGGTTGGGAGGTCACGGTCGGTGATGACGTCTTGAGCGCCAAGAACCTTGTGAACGCCGCGGGTGCGTGGGTTGACGTTGTGGCCCAAATGGCAGGGATCGCACCGATAGGCATCACGCCACTGCGCCGTTCTATGGCGCGCATCCCTGCGCCGGGCGGTCTAGACGTGTCCAGCTGGCCGATGATGTTTGGAACCGGCGAAAACTGGTATTGCAAACCCGACGCAGGCGCCCTGATCGTCTCTCCCGCCGAAGAAGCACCAATGCCGCCTATGGATGCATGGGCCGATGATATGGTGCTCGCCGAGGGCCTTGCGCGATACGAAGCCCATGTCACCGAACCCGTCACCCGACTTTTATCCAATTGGGCTGGCTTGCGCAGCTTCTCACCGGATCGCAACCTCGTGCTTGGGCCAGACGCGCGCGATGCGTCGTTCATCTGGATGGCGGGGCAAGGCGGCTACGGGTTCCAAACCGCCCCCGCAGCAAGCCAGTTGGTTGCCGATCTGGTCGCTGATCGCCAGCCGGATATACCAGCGGGAATCATTGCCAAGCTTTCGCCAGAACGTTACCTAACGTAGCCATGAAAGCTCTTTGTTTTGGATTCGTAATTACTCTTTTCGCCAGCACCGCGCAGGCGGATATGTTGTCGCGTTGGGAAATCTCCGAAGAAGCGATCCGCGAACAGGTTTTGGTCCTCCACGGCAGCGGGTCGCGCTATCGGGATTGGACCGCCGCCGATCGCAACGGCAAGGCCTGCCTTTTGTCTGCAATGGTCCAAGAGTTTGGCTCACCCGCCGTCGAAAATTTCATTCAACAACTTGAAAGCACCGCCGCACGCCGGATGTCCTATTCGGATCCGTTTGCGCTGAGTGTTGATTGGGCGCGCGCAGCCCCTCTTAACCGCATTCAATATGATGATGTCGCCCCTTTGGCGCAGGCCTGCAATTCAACCTTCTAAGGGTCGCCCTTAGGCCACGGCCGCCATCAGCTCCCATGACCGCAATGTCATATAGCCCAAATCACAGCCGCCATCATGGATGATCGTTTCCACGGGAACGCCTTGCGCAAAGATGATACCTTGCTTGGCAATGGATATCTGAATGAAACTTACGGGGCATGGGCTGTTCTGCACGCTCACGCGATCATGGCTCACGGCGAGGGATTTAGCTCGCACAAATACGGCATCATCGCCAAACATGAGAGGCACACGAATGTGTTCAAACAACACGCGATGTTGCGGTCCGACCGTCAAGTCGGCATGCGGCAAGCCAAACCCAAGCGCACCCTGAGAGATGCGCACGGGGAAATGGTTGCGTTCGGATGGAGCGGCAAGGGCCTCACGCAGGTCCGTAATCGGCTGGGGGCCGTAATCGCGCGTCGTAACAAGATCACCCACTGCAAGATCAGCGGCCGCGCGTTCACCCAGCGGCGTCGAAATACGTGTCTCTGGCGTGACGCCAAAGGCGGACACCCATGGGGACAGGGCCTGTAATTCCGGTTGATATCTCATGTGTGGCCTCCTTGTTTGGCTAACACGACCGACGATCTAGCGGCGCAAACCGCCCAAGTGTTGGCCCAATTGTGGCAAAAGCGGACAAATTTACCTGTATTTTAGGTCAGGTCTTAGCGTTTCGATGAACAATCCACTGGATTAACAAGCGTTTGACCCTAGCGCCGCAACACGCAACACTAGGCACATGACAATCAGCTCGCCCCTTATAGACTCTCGCGTAAATGCAATGATCCGCGAGTTTGCCGCCCATAAAGGGTTCACTGGCATGCCCGATCACCGGCTGATCTATAAGGCCCTCTCCTATCCAAACACGCGCCAAGTCTGGCGGGTCGAACTTGGGTCTGACGTCTATGCGCTGAAACTGGACTACGAAGCCGACAGCGATGGCCGCTTGGCAAAGGAATTTGCCGAGTTGCAGACCCTCAGCTCGCATTTCGCCAAATATGAGAAACTCGGCATTGCGACCCCTGTCTATTTGTCCCCGTCAGGGCAGTTCTGTGTGACGGAATTTCTGGACTATAAGACCGCTGGGGAACGCCTGCAGTCTGTCGAGAATGAACAAACGCGTCGTCAGGTGTTTCGTCGTGCGGGGCTATGGCTGCATGCGATGCACGAATATAAGCCGATCAAAAAGAACAAGTTCTGGGGCAACTGGATGACCAAGGAATTGGACGTCCTGCTTGAAACGAACGAGATGCAGGCGCCCCGCGCCGAGGTGGAATTGATGCGCGCCATGCTGCGTGAACAGCTCAAGAAAGTGAACGACGTCAGCGACCTACACGCAACGTCCCACGGCGATTTTCACAGCGAAAACATGATGCTTGGGCCGGGGATGACCTACGGCTTTGATTTCACCGAGGCGCGGCGCAAAATGGCTGTCTATGACATCGTTGATTTCCTGAAATGTGACATCCATCGCGAAACCCCGCTGGAAGGCGTCGACAGCGCGGGCATCACCAAAACGCACCGCGAGATGTTTTTCAAAGGTTACAAACACAAGGTGAACCAAGACGTTCTTGACGTCGCCATCCGCGGTCGTCTGTTGATCGATTGGGCTGGCATTACCCGAAAAGGGCATACCGTTCACCCCGTCCAGCGGATCGAGTATCGCAAGTTAAAGCCACGTTTGGATATCGCGTTCCAAAAGGCGTAAATCCGCCCCAAATCGCACTGCGACAGTTTGGCCCGATCAAAAGGCGGCCGATGTGCGTATTAAACATATAAACACAATGGAGCTTTATATGTTACGCACTCTCACAATCGTCCTGACCCTCGCCGCCCCAGCCGCCTTTGCACAGGGCACCCCGGGTGGACACTTTGTCGAAAACTGGGATCTGGACGGCGACGCGACGGTCACGCTTGAAGAAATCACGGAGCGGCGCGACATGGTTTTCAACATGTTTGACAACGATGAAAACGACCTGCTGAACGCCGAAGAATACGCCCAATTCGATGAAACCCGCGCAGCCGACATGGAAGCCAATGCAGGCGGTCACGGCAACGGCAATGGCGGTGGTCGTATGATGGAAGGCATGACGCTGACCTTCAATGACACAGATGGCGACGGCAACGTCACACGCGAAGAATTCGTTGCAGGCAGCACAGGCTGGTTCGCCATGCTGGACAAAAACGAAGACGGCAGCGTCACATCCGCCGACTTCGGCCCTGGCAGCCACTAAGCAGGCAGCCCTTCATCACTCGAACACGGGCCGTATGTTGATCAGTTCAACGTGCGGCCCGCGCGATTAACGGAAAACCCGTTGCCATTGCGGTTCTCGCAACTCACTCCGCTGGCAGCCATGGCGCAGGTATAGCTATAAAATGACCATTCGGATCCGTAACTGATCGTTGCTAGCGGCGCCGGCCAAAACACGTCCCCGTGGCATGTCCAACGTTCCTCAGGCTGCCCAGACGTCGGCAGGACCAGCGTCCGTGTTTCATCCAAATCGCACGTAGGATCGCCATCACCATAGTCAGGCGGTAAGTCCCAAGCAGCGTCGAAAATCAGACAAACGAGGTCCGCTTCAATGATCGAATCCTCGCCGTAGGTCTCCACGTAACATTTGATATTGCCGCTGGGGCTAGCAAACCCCAACGCCCAGACCGGGCTGACAAGCAACATCAGTGCAACGGTGCTAAGCGCCCTCAGCGTTCTTGCGAATGGTTTCGTTTTTCGGGTCATAGGGGCTGTCCTGTACAACTTCAGCGTCCCACAACTCACGGAACATGCGCACCTTAACTTTGGTTCCGACGGCACACAACTCAGGCGGGAGATATCCCATGCCGATGGATTTGCCAAAGGCCACAGAATAGCCGCCCGAGGTCAGGCGCCCGACCTTTTGCCCGCCATGGATCAACGCTTCACGACCCCATGGGTCCGCGTCCTCAGGCCCGTCGATCAGCAAGGTCACACACTTGGATCGAATACCGATCTTCTCCATCGCTTCTTTGCCTTGGAAGTCCTTTTCCAAATCCACAAAGCGCGGTAAATCAGCCTCAAGAGGGGTCGCGTCGCGGCCAAGTTCCGTGCCGAACGCGCGATAGGATTTTTCCTGACGCAGCCAGTTCTGCGCCCGCGCGCCGACCAGTTTCATTCCGTGTGGTTCGCCTGCTTTTTCGAGCAAATCAAACAGGTAGTTCTGCATCTCCATCGGGTGGTGCAATTCCCAGCCCAACTCACCGGTATAGGCAACGCGGATCGCATTCACGGGACACATGCCCAACTCGATCTGTTTTGCTGACAACCACGGGAACCGCTTGTTGGTCAGCGCAGTCTCTGGATCGGCATCATTGATAACCGCGTTCAACACATCACGAGATTTTGGCCCAGCAATCGCGAAGACACCCCACTGGGTCGTCACGTTCTGGCATTCGATACGGCCATACTCCGGCTCTTTGTCCTCAATCGCCTTGCGCAAGAAATCAGCGTCATAATCTGTCCACGCGCCAGCACTCACCAAATAGAACTCGTCTTCGGACAAACGCACAATCGTGTATTCCGTGCGCGTCGTCCCGTGAGATGTCAGCGCATAGGTCAGGTTGATGCGGCCGACGCGGGGCAGTTTATTGGTCGTGAACCAATCCAGAAACGCCGCAGCGCCCGCGCCTTTGACGATATGTTTGGTAAAGGCTGTAGCGTCGATCAGGCCAACCCCTTCACGGATCGCCTTTGCCTCATCCACAGCGTGTTGCCACCATTCGCCACGGCGGAAGGATCGCGCGTCGTGATCGAAGCTGTCAGGCGCATCTAACGGCCCGAAATAATTCGGGCGTTCCCAACCGTTCACAAACCCAAACTGGGCGCCGCGCGCTTTTTGGCGGTCATAGGCGGGTGCCGTGCGAAGCGGACGGCAGGCTGGGCGTTCTTCATCTGGGTGGTGCAGAATATAGACGTGGTCGTAGCATTCCTCATTCTTACGCGCCGCGAACTCGGTCGTCATCCAGTCGCCGTAACGTTTTGGATCAAGGCTCGCCATGTCGATCTCGGCCTCACCATCGACCATCATCTGCGCAAGGTAATACCCCGTGCCCCCAGCGGCAGTGATCCCGAATGAGAACCCTTCGGCCAGCCACATGTTACGCAAACCCGGTGCGGGACCAACCAACGGATTTCCATCCGGCGTGTAACAAATCGGACCGTTGAAATCATCCTTCAACCCGCTGTCTTCGCAGGATGGAACACGGTGGATCATCGCCATGTATTGCTCTTCGATACGCTCCAGATCAAGCTGGAACAGGTCGGCACGGAAACTGTCTGGCACGCCGTGTTCAAACACAGCAGGCGCGCCTTTTTCATAGACACCCAAGATCCAACCACCACGTTCTTCGCGCACGTAAGACTGCGCATCCGCATCGCGTACAACAGGGTGTTCTGCATTGCCCTCAGCACGGTATTTCACAAGATCCGCGTCCTGATCCATCACGATGAACTGGTGTTCAACGGGGATGGCAGGCATCTTGATTCCCAGCATCTTGGCCGTACGCTGCGCGTGGTTGCCGCTTGCCGTCACGACATGTTCTGCCGTAATCACAATCTGCTCATCGCTGGGCACGAGGTTGCCGCCCTTTTCGACCATCTTGGTGCAGGTCACGTCCCATGCATCGCCGTTCCAATTGAACGCATCCGCCTGCCATTTGCGTTCGATCATCACGCCACGTTGGCGCGCGCCCTTGGCCATCGCCATCGTCACGTCGGCTGGGTT
The DNA here is from genome assembly GCF_018861045.1 of Octadecabacter sp. B2R22. Classification (GTDB taxonomy): domain Bacteria; phylum Pseudomonadota; class Alphaproteobacteria; order Rhodobacterales; family Rhodobacteraceae; genus Octadecabacter. The sequence goes on along the minus strand of NZ_JAHKQJ010000002.1, from coordinate 247,158 downwards.
AATGTAGCCGTCCTCGGTGTGATAAATCGCGCCCTCAAGGTCCTCGCAATTGATCAGTGGCCAGCGTTCCTTAATCTCATCCGCTGTGAGCCATTCAAACGGCACATCACAAGTTTCCGCCGTGGACGCATAAAGCATGTATTCTTCCATGCGTTCCTTGGTCTGGGCCATGCGCAGATTGCCCACCACCGCAAAGCCCGCGTTTAGCCCTGTTTCTTCTTCCAACGTTTTGTAGAAATCGACCGAGTATTTGTGAATGTGGGTCGTGGCATAAGACATGTTAAACAAAGGCAGCAGCCCCGCCGCGTGCCATGTGGACCCAGACGTCAGCTCATCGCGTTCCAGCAGCATGACGTCATCCCATCCCGCCTTTGCAAGATGATAGGCAATTGATGTTCCGACGGCACCGCCACCGACGACCAAAGCTTTGACAGTTGTTTTCATTTCACCGATTCCCTGACGTGTTCCTGCGTAATTTGCCCTAATCATACGCGCCACGCCAAACCGACCCGACGCGAAACGCACCAAAACCGACCCACACTTCCAATTATTTATGATTGCGCCGCGCGCCCCAAGCTGTCCGCCCAATCAATATGGGTAAGGCATCCAAAGGTATCCTTACGTCACCCAAAACAATCAGAGCGTGAAAATCATTTTTTACCAAAGGATTAGTCATGGTGCACAATTGATACAGGCCGACCCTCCGGCGCAGTTTCCATTGGCAAAATGACCGAAACTCACTAAGTTGACGTCAGAGTAACGTGAGAGAGCTGTATATAAGCAGCCCCACGAGGAGAGCAGGTATGACACGTAATTGTTTAACAGCGCTTTGCGCTGCTTTGTTGTTGGGCGCATGCACGCCGCCCGAAATCACGTCCCGTCTGGATACAAATGATGCGCTGTATTCCGGGTTTGAACCGGCGGACAGCTATACGCCCACCCCTGTCGGTGTGCGCGCTGAAAACGACTTCATGCGTTTCTCAACGATGTCGATGTCGCAATAAGCGCATCCCGTTGGGTCCGTTCACGCGGGCCATTACCGAATGATCCGGCCTGCCAACTGGACGGCCTCTTGATCAACGTCTCTTAATGCTTTGGGTGCGGGAAACCCCACTCGACATGTGCTTCCTTTCGGTTGACCCTAAGGCAACCGATGGGGAGCAATGACATGCGAAAAATGGATTTGATGACCGCCGCGCGTTTGGTCGACAACAGTTATAAGGGGCGTTCGCATTTGCCCCCTATCCGCCTCACGGTGAACGAAGGCCACGTCCAAGCCTATTTGCTGGCCGACAACACGCTGGTCATTCCAGGCAGCAATGAGCTGATCGATTACACGAAATCCAATCTGGTAACGGGCAAAGCCAAAATCGGTTGGGACAAGATGGGCAAGGCCGCAGGCAATGCGATCTGGCACAAGGGATTTGCCAATCATGCCTCAGTAATCGCCAATAAGGTCGGGTCGGGCAAACCGTCATTCATCGTCGGCCACAGCCTCGGCGCGGCAGCGGCACAGATCTTGGGCTGCATCTACGGCGTTCCCGCGATTGGCTTTGCGTCCCCCATGCCCCGTCGCGGACGCGCGCGCCTGACCCACGAAGGTCTTGTCCTGAATGTCGTGCGCAACGACGACACCGTGTGCCACATGCCGCCCAAACATTTCGGGTTTCGCCGTGTTGGCAATACCGAAGTCATGCACCCGCCCGCCAACAACCCCGGCGAGGATCACTCCATGCAAAATTATATCAGCTTGATGGAGGTCGAACGCCGACAGGGCAAAATCGTCAAAAGCTGGCCGCGCTGACTTCAGACCTAAGCGGGCGATCACATCATCGCTGGAACGACCAAGTCCGGCGGGCGGTGACCGTCATCGAAGGTCTTGATATTCAACAAAACCTTCTCGCCCATTTCGACGCGACCTTCGACAGTTGCCGACCCCATATGGGGCAAAAGCACGACGTTCTTTAGTTCGCGCATGCGTGGATTAATGTCGGTGCCGTTCTCATAGACATCCAGTCCGGCCCCCGCGATTTCGCCAGCCCGCAGCATGCGCGTCAGGGCATTTTCGTCGATCACCTCACCGCGGGCGGTGTTCACGATCACCGCATCCGGTTTCATCAGCTTCAGCCGCCGCGCATTCATCAAATGGAACGTCGCAGGCGTATGTGGGCAATTGATCGAGATGATATCCATCCGCGCCACCATCTGATCCAGGCTGTCCCACCATGTGGCATCTAGCTGGTCTTCCACCTCGGGGCGCAGGCGACGGCGGTTGTTGTAGTGAATTTGCATCCCAAAGGCGCGGGCGCGTTTGGCGACAGCTTGGCCAATACGGCCCATCCCCAAAATGCCCAAACGACGCCCCGCAATACGGCCACCCATCAGCGCCGTCGGTGCCCATCCGTCCCAATCACCTGACTGCATCAGCGCCAGTCCTTCAGGGATGCGCCGCGTCACCGCCAAAATCAGCGCCATTGTCATATCCGCTGTATCGTCAGTCACAACACCTGGCGTGTTGGACACCAAAACGCCACGCTGGCGCGCCGTCTGAACGTCAATATGATCAACCCCAGCGCCGTAATTCGCGATGAGTTTCAACCGCTCACCGGCTTGGCCGATCACCTTGGCGTTGATCTCGTCTGTTACGGTCGGGACCAGCACATCACAGGTTTGCATGGCCGCAACCAATTCGGCGGGCGTCATCGGAGTATCGTCCTCACGCAGGGTGACATCGAACAATTCCCGCATCCGCGTTTCGACTGCGTCTGGCAACCGTCGCGTGACGGTAACACTTAGGCGTTTGCTTGGCATGAATTGTTCTCCTTGCTTGCCCGAACGGGCCACTCCTGACAAATTGCCTGCAAAGGTCCGGTGGCACAAGAACCACCATAATAATTCAGACCGACCGAGGGCAGTAAAATGAAGTTAGCACGCATCTTGTGGGTCGCTTTGGCCGTGGCAATCGCCGCACCCGTCGCCGCGCAACAAACTCAAGAGGCCGTCATCACGCCGATCACCGCCGTCCAAGGTGACCGTGGCCCCGTGACCAATTTGCCAATGCCGCGCTATGTTTCCTTGAAAGCCAATGAGGCGAATATTCGACGCGGCCCGTCTCTGTCCCATCGTATCGACTGGGTTTTTCAACGTCGTGACATGCCGCTGCGTGTGGTCGGTGAATATGGCCACTGGCGCCGCGTCGTTGATCGCGAAGGCATGGGCGGCTGGGTTCACTATTCCCTGATCTCCGGCAATCGCACTGTAATCATCGACAGCGACCTGTTGGTGCTGCGCAATCAACCCCTGCCTGATGCGACCGAAGTTGCCATGCTCGAACTCGGCGTAATTGCCGACCTTGGCGAATGCGGCGCCGAATGGTGCCGCCTCAGCGCGGGCGGCTATCGTGGCTGGGCCCCGAAAGCCGCTTTATTTGGTGTCGGCGCGGACGAGCTGCGCGACTAAACCGCCAGCCCCCGTCCTTTCAGCAAAGCCGTTGCATCCGGCATTGAGCCACGGAACTTTTTGTACAGAACCGCCGCGTCTTCCGATCCGCCAGCGGATAGGATGAATTTCTCCAGCTTTTTCGCCATCTTTGGGTCAAACGGGCCGCCATTGTCTTCAAACGCTTGGAACGCATCCGCATCCATCACTTCGGACCACATGTAGCTGTAATAGCCCGATGAATATCCGTCGCCCGCAAATACATGGGCAAAGTGTGGGGTCGCGTGGCGCATGCGGATTGCGCTTGGCATGCCCAAACCCTCAAGAACTTCGGCCTGTTTCTGCATCGGATCGGCAGGGGGCGGACCGTCGTGGAACGCCAGATCAACCATCGCGCTTGCCACATATTCAACCGTGCTAAAGCCCATGTCATAGGTCGCAGCACCGAGCATCCGGTCCAGCAAGTCACGCGGCATCGCTTCACCGGTTTCGGCATGGGTTGCGAATTCTTCCAACACTTCAGGCACTTCAAGCCAGTGTTCATAAAGCTGGCTGGGAAGTTCAACGAAATCACGCGCTACGGACGTGCCCGAAATGCTTTCATAGCTTACGTCAGACAACATCTGATGCAGCGCATGGCCGAATTCATGGAACAACGTGCGCGCATCGTCATAAGACAACAGCGCTGGTTCGCCCGCTGGCGGCTTGGCAAAATTACAGACGTTGATCACATGCGGACGGATATCCCCCGCCAGTTTCTGTTGGCTACGCATGGCAGAACACCACGCCCCTGATCGTTTGGACCCACGGGCAAAGTAATCGCCAATAAATACGGCCATATGTTTGCCGTCGCGGGTTACCTCCCACGCTCGGCAATCCTCATGGTAAAGCGGCGCATCGATGGGCGAGAACTCCAGCCCGAACAAGCGGTTCGAACAGTCGAACGCCGCCTCGATCATGCGATCCAGCTGCAAATAGGGCTTCAGCTCTGCTTCGTTCAAATCATGCTCGGCGGCGCGGCGTTTTTCACTGTAATAACGCCAGTCCCAAGGCTGAAAAGGTGCAGGCTGGCCATCAGCGACCAGCATCTCTTCCAAGATTTTCGCGTCCGCTTCGGCACTTGCCTTTGCTGGCGTCCAAACCTGCATCAACAGATCACGTACCGCATCCGGCGTGCCCGCCATTTCGGTTTCCAGTTTGTAGGTTGCGAAATTCTCATAGCCGAGCAAGTGCGCCCTTTCATGGCGCAGCGCCAAAATCTCGGCGGCAATGGCGCGGTTGTCTGTATCGCCCCCATTCGCGCCGCGTGCTGTCCACGCCTCATAGGCCTTTTCTCGCAAGTCACGACGGTCAGAAAACTGCAAGAACGGCACGATCAAGGACCGCGACAGTGTCACAACAGGCCCGCCCGCATCCTTTTCTTCGCCCGCGGATTTAGCCGCTGCAATCACGAAATCCGGCAGACCGGACGTGTCACCAAGCGCCATGAACCAGCTGCGTTCATCGGCCAAAAGGTTCTGGGTAAACTCGGTACCCAACACGCTAAGCCGTTGATTTACGGCGGCCAATCGATCCGCTTCAGCGCCCTTCAACTGCGCCCCAGAGCGCACAAACCCACGGTGCAACAACATCAACACCCGCTGCTGCTCATCCGTGAGGTCCAGCGTATCGCGCGTGTCCCAGACGGCCTCAATCCGCGCGAACAATTCCGCGTTGGCCGTAATCTCGCTCGAATAAGCAGACAAAAGCGGAGAGAAATCCCGCATCAAAGCTTCGCGCGCGTCATTGCTGTCGGCACCCGCCATTGCAAAGAACGGAGCGAGCGCCTTTTCCAGCGGCGCATCCGCCAGCGCCAAGGCCTCAACCGTGTTTTCAAACGTCGGCTCGGAGCCATCACAAATCGCTGCAATCGAGGCACGTGCCTCAACCAGTGCCTCATCCAAAGCAGGCGCAAAATGCGCATCCTCAATCAGGGCAAACGGGGGCAATTCGAACGGGGTGTCCCACGGGGCACGCAACGGGTTTGTCATGGAAATTCTCCTTTGGACTTAACCTAAGTAGCCAAGCCCTGACCTTCCACCGACAAGTTGATAATTCGCGAAATTTATCCCGACGGCCTAAAGTTGCAGATGTATGTGATCATCGTGACGCGCCGCGCGGCAGCCCTGAAACCGCAGCTTCGGGTCAGCCAGCCCCATTGATTGCCCTAAAGGCGGTTCAACAAATATCTTTGCAACACGCTGATCCGCAGCAAGCAGCCGGATCAACGCTGCGGTGCGTGTCTGGTCAAGGTCATGATCCGCCCAAATCCCCTGCAACCAGCGTAGATCCCAGCGCATGGTGGCCCACGTCGCGGGGCAAGTGTCGTCCACGGCCCCATCGCGCAATGCCTCAAATGCGAAATACCCCAGCGGGCTTCGGGTCGCGGCGGGCAAGTACCCTTTTTCATCCTGATAATAGAACGCCAGATCCAGCTTCTCTCCGTCGTCGTGAGACAGATGCGGCAGCAGTGGAAATCCATCAAAGAACGGAAAACTTCCATCCAGCGCCAAAGTCACCGTGCCTGAATACCCCTCAGCCATGTTCTGCGCCACATCCTGCGCCACATCGGCGAGCTCCGCCGTCACGAAATTGCGCATTAATCCGCAATAAAGCGGCGATTGCATCCGCAGTGGTTCCCCAAAGCAAGGCAACGCGACCCGTCCGACCAACGGAGCCGCGATCTGAACGCCGCCCCAGACCGCAGCGTAGGCCAGAACGAACACCAATAGCTTTCGCCGCGTCGCAAGCGCGACCAAATATGCCAGCCCCCCAACTTGCGTCAGGACCGTCAAAAGCACGAAAACAAAACCGCGTCCTAGCCAGCGCAAATCGGGCACCCTTCTCGTGGCTTCACAGTAATGATGCGGGTCTCGGCGTAGAGCGCGTCATAAATCAGCAACCGCCCGCGCAGCCCCTCGCCTGCGCCCGTGATCGCCTTAACGGCTTCAACCGCCATCATCGCCCCGACAACACCAGGAAGCGGGCCCAACACACCACCTTCGGCACAACTTGGCACTAACGATGGGTCAGGTCGTTCTGGGAAAACACATTGATAACAGGGTGTTCCGTTTTTTGGGTCGTAAAGGCTGATCTGGCCTTCCCACTGGGTCAGCGCCGCCGCGATCAACGGAACACCGGCCTTTGTGCAGACCTCATTCACCAAATACCGCGTGTCAAAGTTGTCTGTTCCGTCCAGCACCAGATCATAGTCGGACACTAAGTCGGTCGCGATATCCTGCGTTAAACGGCGCTGATACGGCTGCACAGTGATGTCTGGGTTAAGCGCCTCAAGCGCACGCTGCGCTGACTGCACCTTGGGCATCCCGATGCGCTCAAATGTATGGATCACTTGGCGTTGCAGGTTGGAATTATCGACCTCATCGTCGTCAATCACACCGATTGTACCAACGCCAGCCGCCGCCAAATACTGCAAAGCGGGCGCGCCCAAACCACCTGCACCAACCACCAAGACACGCGCGTCTTTTAGCGCCTTCTGCCCAGCACCACCGATTTCGCGCAACACGATATGTCGCGCATACCGCTGAAGTTCAGCATCACTAAATGGCCCGACCTGAGGCTCAACCTCGACCGCTTTACCCTCAGACCGCAGCGCCTTACGGCGCAGCCGTGACAGCAAAAAACCATATCCATACACGACAAAAAAGCCAATAATAAGAGAAATCCACAGCGCAGCGCCGCCGCCCGTCGCCTCCCTTATCGGGTGGCCGTCCGGCAAAGTCAGCTGCATCACGATCACCGCCGCCAACAGCACCCCGACCAACGCAGCCCGCACGACGCGTGGCACGTTCAGCGCCCAACCACCGGCCCAGATCACCGCCGCCAAGGCCAACACAAGCATCATCGCGTCAACCCGTCCCCGTCGATCCGAACCCGCCAGATCCACGAACTGTATCGTCCAAACTGGCGACCTCAAAACGGGCCTGCACCACAGGCGCGACCACCAGCTGAGCGATTCGCATTCCATGGGTGACCTCAAACGGCTCCGATCCGCCATTCTGCACGATGACCCCCAATGGCCCGCGATAGTCACTGTCGATCGTTCCTGGGCTGTTTGGCAATGTAATCCCGTGCTTCAGAGCAAGCCCAGACCGTGGCCGAACCTGCACTTCAAACCCGCTTGGAATTGCGATGCGCAGCCCGGTCGGGATCAATAGCCGTGCGCCCGCATCTAGCGTAACCCCTTGGCCACCCTCAAAATTTGCTCGCACGTCTGCCCCTGCCGCGCCTGCAGTCGCATAGACAGGCAAGCCAAGGCTCTGGTCCGCGCCCTCCAGCCATTCAATCCGGATCGCGACCATCAGCTCAAAGCCTCGGCAATCTTTTCCGCCAGCTTTTGAGACACTTGATCCTTGCCCATTCGCGGCCAATCTTCGGCTCCGTCTGCGGTAATCAGGGTCACGTCGTTTTCTGATCCGCCCATGATACCCGTCACGGGGGAAACGTCATTGGCAACGATCCAATCGCACCCTTTCCGCTTACGTTTGGCGGTCGCGTTCTCGATCACATTTTGTGTTTCGGCAGCAAAACCGACAACCAATTTCGGGCGCGTCGCCGAAGCACAAAACTGAGCCAGAATGTCTGGGTTTTCCGCAAACTCCAGCACAGGCAGCCCGTTGCCGTCTTTCTTAATCTTTTCGTCTGACGCGCTGGCCACCCGCCAATCCGCAACGGCAGCGGCAAAAATGCCTGCATCAACGTCCTTCGCGCTTTCAACTGCGGCCAGCATCTCAGCCGCCGTTTCGACCGCGACCAAATCCACCCCCATCGGAGCCGGCACATCCGCTGGTCCGCTGACAAACGTCACCCGCGCCCCAAGCGCCAAAAGTGCGCGTGCAATCGCAGCCCCCTGCGCCCCCGAAGACCTGTTTGCGATGTAGCGCACGGGGTCAATCGGCTCATGGGTCGGGCCAGACGTCACCAGAATATGCTTGCCTTTAAGCGGGCCATCATTCACCGCCGCTTCGATCGCGCCAACAATCTCCATCGGTTCGGCCATGCGGCCAAAACCAAATTCACCACAGGCCATATCGCCCTCATTGGGTCCTGACGTCAAAATACCATCCCCCAGCAAAGTCGACAAATTGCGCTGCGTCGCAGGATGATCCCACATCCGAACGTTCATCGAGGGCGCAATCAACACTCGTTTGTCCGTCGCCATCAGCAACGTCGACGCCAGATCATTGGCCAACCCAGCCGCCATCTTGCCCATCAGGTCCGCCGTCGCAGGGGCAACCACAACCAGATCGGCAGCGCGACTTAGCTCGATATGGCCCATCTCGGCCTCATCGTTGAGATCGAACAAATCCTGATAGACTTTCTCACCCGCCAGCGCTGACACGCTAAGCGGAGTCACAAATTCTGCCGCTGCCTTCGTCAAAACAGGAGTCACCACATGGCCGCGTTCACGCAGACGACGGATCAAATCCAGTGATTTGAACGCCGCAATCCCGCCGCCAATGATAAGCAATATTTTCTTGCCGTGCGTGTCAGCCATATGCCTGCCCTTCAATTTACGGGCAAAGATTAGGCTCTGGGTCTCAAAAGAACCAGCAGAAACGAAGGGTTAGACGTGCGGCTTGCAACGCTCTCCTAACCGGACAACACTTTGCTTTTTCGCCTGTTCTGGTTAGCTGTGTCCAAAGCTGAGACCGAATGAAAGCATTGCCTGTGTCCTTACCCGATATCACACTTGTCCTAGGGGGTGCCGCGTCTGGTAAATCAGGCTTTGCGGAAAGCCTGTGTTTTCAAGCGGGTAAGCCGAAAACCTACATCGCCACGGCACAGGCTTTTGACGATGAAATGCGGGACAAGATTAAGACCCACCGCCTGCAACGGGGGGAAAATTGGTTAACAATCGAGGCCCACCTCGATTTAGGGCCTGCGCTTTCCGAACGGACGCCAGACGAAATCGTGCTCCTAGATTGTGCCACCCTTTGGCTGTCGAATGTCCTCTTGGCCGATCAAGATCTCGACACTGCCATGACGGCGCTGATGACAGCCCTCACCGCCTGCCACGCCCAAATCGTCGTGGTCTCAAACGAGGTCGGTAACGGCATCGTGCCAGACAACGCGCTCTCGCGGCAGTTCCGAAATGCGCAAGGGCGGCTCAACCAACGGCTCGCCGCACAAGCGGGGTTGGTGGTGCAGGTGATCGCCGGGCTGCCTCAAGTTCTGAAGGGAACATTACCGTGACGGTCATCTTTTGGGTTCGCCACGCGCCCACCCATGCGCGTAGTTTTGTCGGCCATCGTGACATACCCGCCGACCTGAGCGACACCGCCCAAATCAAGCGACTGACCGCTGCCCTGCCTCAGAATGCCTTACTCGTGTCCTCCGACCTGAGCCGCTCAATCGACACCGCGACCGCACTTGAAAACGGGCGCACCCGATTGCCCCACCGCGCTGGATTGCGCGAATTCGATTTCGGAGATTGGGACGGAATGCACTTTAGTGACGTTGCCGAAAAATGGCCTGACCTGTCGCGCGCCTATTGGGAAACACCTGGTGATATTGCTCCGCCGAATGGTGAAAGCTGGAATGCTGCGGCCGATCGCGTCACCCAAGACATACACTCCGTCATTGCAGAGCACCCGCGCCGCGACATCATCGCCGTCGCCCATTTCGGGGCCATCTTATCCCAAGTACAACGCGCCGCCGGCATCACACCTTTTCGCACCCTGTCTCACCGGATCGACAACTATTCGATCACCGAAATACAGATGCGCCCGACGGCTGGCGTTGCCCGCATAAATCACGTCCCGTGACGCCAAAGCACACAAATTGCAATTTGATCGGTCATTGCAAATCTGACAGACTACCATCATGACCTATAACCTTTTGATCGGACAACGTTTATATTCAAGTTGGTCGCTGCGCGGCTGGCTTCCATTTGCGGTCCACGATATTCCTGTCACCGTGCACGACACGTTACTTTATGGCGATTCCTTCTATGATGATGTCGCAAAATTCGGCGGCAACCGGACCGTTCCAACGGTCAGGACACCGGAAGGCGGCATCTGGGCAGATAGTCTATCGATCTGCTGGGGTTTGGCAGATGCCTTCCCTGACCGCGGACTTTTGCCAACCGATCCAATTGCTCGCGCACAAGCCCAGAGTTTGATCGCGGAAATGCACAGCGGGTTTACGGCCCTACGCGGAGATTGCCCGATGAATCTCGCAACGGGGTGGCTTGGCTTCGTCCCCAGCGAGGCTGTCAAAGCAGACCTTTCGCGGATCGATGCGGTCTGGAGCTCGGCACTCAACGCGTCCAGCGGTCCATTTCTATTTGGCGAATACGGACTCGTGGATGCCTTTTTTGCTCCTGTTGCGATCCGCATCGCCGGCTATGATCTGCCCGTCTCGGAAACTGCCAAGGCCTATGTCACGGCCCAACTGTCCCACCCTGCTGTGCAGCAATGGCGCAAAGATGGACTTATGTTGGATACCGAGCTGCCCCAATACGATATGGCACTGGAACGCTGCGCTTTTCCGTTTCCCTAATTCGCGACGTTAACCATTCTTAAACGCCTCACCTGTCAAACCGTTAACCAAGGTTAAGGAGACGGTAAACATGGTGGCACGTGCCTATACGGTCGCGTTTGAAGGCGTGGATGCGCGGCTGGTCGAAGTGCAATGCGCTACGTCCCCCGGCATGCCCGCATTTTCTATCGTCGGACTGCCCGACAAAGCCGTGAGCGAGGCCCGCGACCGCGTACGCGCGGCCCTTTCGGCCCTGTCGATCGCCCTGCCGAGCAAGAAAATCACCATCAACCTGTCGCCCGCCGACCTGCCCAAAGAAGGCTCCCATTTCGATCTGCCCATCGCACTGGCCCTGCTCGCCGCCTTGGATGTCATCCCCCACGACAAAGTATCCGAAACCGTCGCCTTAGGAGAGCTGTCGCTCGACGGAACCTTGGTCCCCGTATTGGGCGCCTTGCCCGCCGCGATGACAGCCGCAACCGAAGACAAAGCTCTATTTTGCCCCCGCAGCTGCGGCCCCGAAGCCGCTTGGGTGGACGCCGCCGCCGTCTACGCGCCGCGTTCTTTGGCCGAAGCAGTGCGACATTTCACAGGACAATCCCCCCTCTCCCCAGCAGAACCGGGCGAAGTTTTGCCAAACTCTGGCCCGCGTAATTTCACTGACGTTAAGGGACAAGAAAAAGCCAAACGCGCCTTGGAAATCGCAGCGACTGGCCGTCATCATGTGTTGATGGTCGGCACGCCAGGGTCGGGAAAATCCATGCTCGCCGCGCGGCTGGCCAGTATTTTGCCCCCCCTCAGCCCTGCCGAGGCATTGGAAACCTCAATGGTGCATTCTCTTGCAGGGTTGCTGAGTGAAGGCGGCATCAACCGCGCGCGTCCGTTTCGCGAACCCCATCATACGGCCTCAATGGCGGCGATTGTTGGCGGTGGGCGCGGCGCCAAGCCGGGGGAAATCTCGTTGGCGCACAACGGCGTGTTGTTCATGGACGAGTTTCCAGAATACCCCCGCGCCGTTCTCGAGACCCTGCGCCAACCCATCGAATCCGGCGAAGTCGTCGTCGCGCGTGCGAATGCCCACGTCAAATACCCCTGTCGCTTCATGCTGATCGCTGCCGCAAACCCCTGTAAATGCGGGTATTTACCGGACCCGAACCGCGCCTGCGCCCGCGTCCCGATTTGCGGCGAAGAATACATGTCGCGCATTTCCGGCCCCCTGATGGACCGTTTCGATCTGCGGATAGAAGTGCCGCCCGTGGCGCTCTCGGACCTCGACCTGGCCCAAACAGGCGATCCGTCCGAGGTCATCGCGGCGCGCGTCTCCGCCGGTCGCTCCGTGCAGACTGCGCGGTTCGCGGGGACGGCCATGCGGGTCAATGCCGACCTCGAAGGCAGTGCATTAGAAGAGGTCGCGACGCCTGACGCCGAAGGCAAAGACCTGCTTTTGAAAGTCGCCGACCGCTTTGGCCTTAGCGCGCGCGGCTACCACCGCGTTTTGCGCGTGGCGCGTACGATTGCTGATCTGGACGGAGCCGCAGACGTGCGAAAACCCCATGTAGCCGAAGCTGTAGGCTATCGTTTGGCGCTCTCAAAAGAGGTCTGAATGAACGCCGCCGCCTTGCGCATCGCCGCATTGGCTTCGGGTAGGCGGCCGTCAAATATCTGCCAGACATGGGGCACACTTGGCCAGACCTCCAGGGTTGCGCCCGTTAACGCTGCTAACCTTTCTGAATCGCTCAGTAATACCTCTTCCGCACCCACTTGAATCAAGACAGGGGGCGGGTTCGGATAATCGGCAAACACCGGACTTGCACGGATATCGCGGGGATTCTCTCCATCAAGATAGAGATCGACAGCCTCTTGAATTCGGCCAACCGGAATCAACGGATCGACCTTGGCATTCGTGGTGATCGTCTCGCCCGACAGCGTCAGATCGCCCCAAGGTGAAAACGCCGCGACACCAGCGGGGCGCTGTCCGCGAGCCAAAAGCCGCGCCAACAAGCCAAATACCAGATTGCCGCCCGCACTATCCCCTGCGATGACGATTTGATGCGGTTGCCACTCCTGCTCTATCAAATAGTCCCACGCCGCCAGAACCGCCTCGGGCGCCGCTGGAAAAGGCGCCTTCTGCAATTTTGGATAATCCGCCAGATACACCACTGCTCTTGTGCGTTTCGCCAAACGGCCTGCAAGTGCCAGGTAACTGCGCCGCGATCCGGTCACAAATGCACCGCCATGAAGGTAAAGAATGGCGCGATCTTGTTCGGGTTCTCCGACTGTTACCTTCAAACAAGGACCAACATCCTGCGAGGCCAACCCTTTAGGTTTACGAAACAAAAAGGGCGCCGCACGCTCGAAGTCTCGGTTCGCCCGTTCCGGCGTTCCAGTTCGACGCAACTTCGGCTTGACCAGCCAGCGCATCCCGAACTTCAGCACGCGCAGGCGCCGCGACGGGGTCATGGGAGTTTGGCCTCAATCGCCTCCCAGATCTTTTCCGCAATGTTTACGCCGTCAAATCGTTCAAGTTCTTGAATGCCGGTTGGCGAGGTTACGTTGATCTCGGTCAGGTAGTCGCCAATCACGTCGATCCCGACAAAGACTTGGCCCTTTTCGCGCAACAACGGCCCGATGCGAGCACAAATCTCAAGGTCACGCTCCGTCAGCCCAACCTTCTCGGGGCGTCCACCAACATGCATATTGGATCGCGTCTCACCCTTGGCTGGAACACGGTTAATCGCACCAACGGGTTCCCCATCTACAAGGATCACCCGCTTGTCACCCGCGCTTACGTCAGGCAAAAACTTCTGCATAATCAAGGGTTCGCGGTTAATACCACTGAACAGCTCATGCAGCGACGCGAGGTTGCTATCCTGTTCAGTCAACTTGAACACACCCGCACCGCCATTGCCGTAAAGCGGCTTTAGGATCACCTCTTTGTGGCGAGCGCGAAAGGCTTTGAGCGTATCAAGATCACGCGCAATCGCGGTTGGCGGGGTCAAATCAGGAAAATCCAACACAAGCAGCTTTTCCGGGTAATTGCGGACCCAAAACGGGTCATTCACCACCAAAGTATCAGGATGTACGCGATCCAGAATATGCGTCGTTGTGATATAGCCCATGTCGAACGGCGGATCTTGGCGCAACCATATTACATCAAGTTCGGACAAGTCCTGTTCGCGCATCTCGCCCACGTCAAAATGATTGCCCACCTCACGGCGCACGACCAAGTCCTGCCCCCGCGCCATGACGCGACCTTCTTGGTAACTAAGTTGATCAGGCGTATAGTAAAATAAAGAATGCCCACGAGCTTGGGCTTCTTCAGCCAAACGAAACGAGCTGTCCGCGTTGATATCGATCGCATCGATCGGATCCATCTGAAAGGCAATTTTGAGGGGGGGCATAAGGCGTTCTCCGTAAAGTTACCCTAACACATGAACGTCGCCTTTCGGAATCGCAATGGGATCATGCATCCATGAACGCATTTTCGATCACATCTACATGACCCTGCCCATCGACCAACGCCACATCAAAGCGCACGTCGGTCAATTGCCCGCGCGGTTGCGTTGCAAGAAATTCAGACCCCGCTCCAAAAATCCGGTCCATTTGGCGGCGCGTCAAACGAGCCGCGGCCTGTGCGTGACTGCGGCTTTTCTTTACTTCGATAAAGATAATGCCGTCATCGTCTTGCACAACCAAATCAATCTCACCGGCTGACCCACGCCAACGTTTTGCCAGAACCGGATAACCCGCGCGCGTATACCGTTGTGCAACAATATCTTCGGCAGCGAGGCCCGCATGATAGGATGTCGCGCCGCGCTGCTGGTTTGCCTGCATCATGTTTCGTCATCTTTCATCGACAATGCCAATTGATAAACATCTCGCCGCGCCATTCCTGTGGCCCCTGCCACAGCAGTGGCAGCATCTTTGATTCTCATCGTCTTCAGCGCCGTTTTAAGGGCTTCCGCCACATCATCTTCACTTAGTTGCGCGGTACCGCCGCGTTCAATCAAAACGACGACTTCACCCTTCAGATTGCGACCTTCAAGTTCACCAATCAGGTCCTCCGCTGATCCGCGCAGCACTTCCTCAAACTTTTTCGTCAACTCCCGACAGATCACCACCTGCCGTTCGCCTCCTAGGGTTTGAACCAAATCACCTAATAAACCACTAACGCGGCGCGGTGATTCATACAGCACCAACGTAGCCTGGACATCACGCAGCTTTTCCAAAGCAGTGCAGCGCGCTGTGGTTGTGTTTGGTAAAAAGCCGACAAAGTAAAAGGCGTCGCTCGGTAATCCGGACACCGTAAGCGCTGTCAAAACAGCCGATGCGCCGGGTGCAGCGGTCAATGGTAGGTCTGCGTCGCGGAATGCGGCGGTCAATTTGTAGCCCGGATCGGCAACCAATGGCGTACCGGCTTCTGAAACATAGGCAACAGATTTACCGTCCTTCACGGCCCCCATAATCCGGTCGCGAACCTTTTGATCAGAGTGATCATGATAGGCCACCATCGGCCGATCACCGATACTAATCCCGTGAATTTCCATCAACTTACGCGCTGTCCGCGTATCCTCTGCGGCGATAACATCAGCGCTGGCGAGGATATCCAAAGTGCGCAGGGTGACGTCCCTCGCATTGCCGATCGGAACTGCACACAGGTAAAGACCTGCCGACAGGGGAATAATGCGATGATTCATACCTAGACCCTCCGCGAGAGGGCCTTATGATGTGCCCCAAGATGTCGCAGGACACACCTGCAACCAGAAAGAAGTGAGATAATCCATGTTTGCCCGTTTGCCCAGCCTACCCACACCTTTGCGCGCCATGGACCCCCGCAAAATTGCCGCGCGAGTCTTTGCGCTGACGTCACTGGCGTTTTTGGCGGCGTGTGATCTCGCTCTTCCAAGTGCTGGTGGCAACTCTGGCCAGCAGATCGACCCAAACGCCCCCGTTCAAGTCGCACTTCTGGTGCCAGGCGGCACCGGCTCTGCCGAAGCCAGCGCAATTGCGGCCAGCCTTGAAAACGCGGCGCGCATGGCGATTGCCGACCTCAACGGGGTCGCGATTGATCTGCGCGTCTACAACACCGCACGCGATCCAGGCCAAGCCAGCCAAATGGCGGCGACTGCTGTTGCTGATGGTGCAAAAATCATCCTCGGCCCGCTTGATGCGACCAGCGCCAATGCAGTGGGCGTCACCGTAGGCCCTGCCAACGTTAATGTTTTGGCATTTTCCAACAACTCAGCCATCGCCGGCGGCAACGTCTTTGTTTTGGGCAACACATTCGGCAATATCTCTGACCGTTTGGTCAGCTACGCCGGAAGCCAAGGCATGAACCAATTCATGATCGTTCACCAAGATGACCTTGCGGGCGCAGTTGGCCGCGATGCAATTGCGACTTCTATCAACAGTGCAGGCGCAAACTTGGTCGCAGTCGAATCCTACCCGTTTAGCCAAGAAGGCATCTTTGCCCGTGCGCCTTCCATTGCGAGTGCAGCCAACAGCAACGGCACACAAGCTATTTTTGTCACCGACAATGTTGCAGGTGGTCTGCCGATCCTTGCGACATCGCTTGATGATCAAGGCCTGACACCGACATCCACACCTTTGGTCGGCATCACACGTTGGGACGCTGCCCCCCAAAGCGCAACACTTCCGGGTTTGCAGGGCGGTATCTTTGCGATGGCCGACGCTGGCCGCGAAGCCGCCTTCCGCAACCGTTATGAAAGCACATACGGCGCAGCCCCGCACCCACTGGCGAGCATTGCATATGATGGCATCGCAGCCATCGGTGCGTTGGCAGCGACTGGCGACCGTGATGCTTTGACCGTCGGTTCACTGACCCGTTCGTCCGGTTTTGCGGGTGCGACTGGCGCTTTCCGTCTACGTCCTGACGGCAGCAACCAGCGTGCATTGGCTGTGGCGCGCATCTTGAACAACCAAGTGTCTATCGTTGATCCTGCCCCATTGGCGTTCGGCCGTGGTGGATCTTGATTTAACGGGCGCCGTTGCACACGACACTGCGGCGCCTTACGACCTTATCTGTCCTGCTGTTGAAATTCTTGACCGCGCAATTTTGTATCGCGACCTTGTGGCAGCACTTGATGCGGCCGGATCTGAGGGCGCACAGAAACGGGCCGCCATCGTTCCGGTCCTGAAAGACGCGCTTGCGGCTGGACAGGACACCATTGCAGACGCTTTTTCTAAGTCACCTTTTACCGCGGGCCCGACCACGCGAGCCTATGCGTGGCTGACAGATTGTATCGTCATCGAAGTGTTCACGCTCGCCAAATCACACCTGCACCCCAACCCCATCCCAACCGACGGCGAGCGTCTGGCGTTGATTGCAGTTGGCGGGTCTGGTCGTGGCGAAATGGCTCCGCATTCTGACGTGGATTTGCTGTTTCTTGCGCCGTACAAACTGACCCCATGGGCCGAAAGCCTGATCGAAAGCATGCTCTACGTGCTGTGGGATTTGCGCCTGAAAGTTGGCCACGCCAGCCGCACCGTCAAAGACTGCCTGCGCCTTGCACGCGAAGATTACACCATCCGCACCAGCCTCGTGGAAGAGCGGTATTTGGCTGGTGACGAAAGCTTGGCCCAAGAGCTGACGGAACGACTGCGCAACGAGCTGTTCTCCCAGACGATCCCTGATTTCATCGAAGCCAAACTCGAAGAACGCGAAGAGCGGCACCGCAAGCAAGGCGGCCAGCGTTACATGGTCGAGCCCAATGTCAAAGAGGGCAAAGGCGGGCTGCGTGATCTGCAGTCGCTGTATTGGATCGGCAAGTACATCTATGGCGCCAAGAACGCTTCCGAGCTGGTTGAGCACAAGGTCTTTACGCAAGATGAATATGAAGAGTTCAAAGCCGCCCATGAGTTTTTGTGGGCCGTGCGTTGTCATCTCCATTTGATCTCAGGCCGCGCCGCCGACCAGCTGACATTTGACATGCAAGTCGAGGTCGCCGAGCGCATGGGATACACCGACAAAGGTGGACGCCGTGCGGTGGAACACTTCATGCAAGACTACTTTCGCCACGCGACCAACGTTGGTGATTTGACGCGCATCTTCCTAACCGCCCAAGAAGCAGCCCACCTTAAAGCCGAACCGATGTTGCAGCGCCTGTTTGGCCGCAGCAAAAAGGCCAAAGCGCCTTATGCGATCAAACAGAACCGTCTGACCGTTGAAAAACCGAACGCCTTTCTGGAAGACCCGCTTAACCTGTTGCGGATCTTTGAAGAAGCCTTGCGCACAGGGACGTTGATCCACCCCGAAGCCATGCGTTTGATCAAGTCGAACCTGCATTTAATCGACGACACCATGCGCAACAACAAAGAAGCGCGTCGCATTTTCCTTGATCTGATGTTGAAACACGGCAATCCCGAACGGGCGCTGCGTCGCATGAACGAACTTGGCGTGCTGGGGGCGTTTATCCCTGAATTCGAAGCTATCGTCGCAATGATGCAGTTCAACATGTATCACCACTACACTGTGGACGAGCATACGATTCAAGTCATCAGCCATCTGGCGCAAATCGAACGCGCTGAACTTGACGAAGAACTGCCTGTGTCGGCTTCCATCATCAAAGACGGCATCAACCGCAAAGTTCTTTATGTAGCGTTGCTTCTGCATGACATCGGCAAAGGCCGTGATGAGGATCACTCGATCCTTGGTGCAAAGATTGTCCGCAAGGTTGCCCCACGGCTTGGTCTCTCCAAGAAGGAATGCGAAACCGTTGAATGGTTGGTGCGATATCACTTGCTGATGTCGGACATGGCGCAGAAACGCGACATCGCCGATCCGCGCACAGTGCGTGATTTTGCTAAGGCAGTAAAAACTGTTGAGCGGCTTGATCTGCTGTGTGTTCTGACGGTGTGTGACATTCGTGGCGTTGGCCCGAACACGTGGAACAATTGGAAAGCCGTTCTGATACGGGCGCTTTATCGCCAGACCCGTTATGCGCTCGAAAACGGTATGGAAGCCCTGAACCGCGAAGAGCGCGGCACCGAGGCCCGCAAGAACCTGCGCGCCGCCTTGCTTGAGCAAGACGGGTACGATTGGGATGACAAATCCATCCGCAAAGAGATTGCGCGCCACTACCCGCCGTATTGGCAGGGTTTGCATGTAACAGCGCACGTCGATTTCGCGGGGCTGCTGCGCGGGATTGGAAACGATGAGGTCCGCATCGACCTCACACCGGATGACGACCGTGATGCGACGCGTGTGTGTTTCGCCATGGCCGATCATCCGGGTATCTTTAGCCGTATGTGTGGCGCGTTGTCCCTTGTGGGGGCGAACGTGGTGGATGCACGGACGTTCACGTCCAAAGACGGCTTTGCAACGGCTGCGTTCTGGATTCAGGACAGCGATGGCCACCCCTATGAGGAATCCCGCCTGCCGCGTCTGCGCACCATGATCGAAAAGACCCTGCACGGGGATGTCATCGCGGGGACGGCCTTGGCCGATAAGGACAAGTTCAAAAAACGTGAGAAAGCGTTCCGTGTTCAGACCTCGATCACCTTCGACAACGATGGGTCCGAGATTTACACCATCATCGAAGTCGATACCCGCGATCGCCCCGGTCTGTTGTTTGACCTGACCCGCACGCTCGCGGCGGCCAACATTTATATCGCAAGCGCGGTCATCGCGACTTATGGCGAACAGGTGGTGGACACCTTCTATGTGAAGGACATGTTCGGACTAAAATTCAACGCCGAGCACAAGCAGCAGGCCTTGGAGCGCCGCCTCCGCGAGGCCATTGATCAGGGAACGAAACGGGCGCGGGCCTAGCTGCACAAGTTCTCCATAGAGTTCAGGGGCCCTTTTCATTAGAAGGACGGCAACAAGAATGAACCGAGCAGTGACCCCGTGAAACCTATCCGCCTTATCTCCGGCTTTTTGACCGTTGGTGTCTGGACGCTGCTGAGCCGCGTCTTGGGCTTTGTACGTGACATCCTGATTGCAGGTTTCTTGGGCGCAGGCCCCGTCGCAGAGGCATTCCTGATCGCCTTTGCGCTGCCCAATATGTTCCGCCGTTTCTTTGCCGAAGGCGCGTTCAACATGGCCTTTGTGCCTATGTTTTCAAAGAAGCTGGAAAAAGGCGAAGATGCCGCCAGTTTTGCGCGCGACGCTTTTGCGGGACTTGCGACGATTCTGATCGTACTGACTGTATTGGCCCATATCTTCATGCCCTATTTGGTCTTGATGATGGCCAGCGGGTTTGCCGTGGACGAACGGCTGGAACTGGCTGTCTATTTGGGGCGGATCACCTTTGTTTACATACTGTTCATTTCCTTGGCGGCACTGACGTCAGGCGTGTTGAACGCGTCGGGTAGGTTTGCAGCCGCGGCCGCTGCGCCAGTGTTGCTGAATATCATCTTGATTGGCGCCGTGTGGATCGGCGCTCAAGGGTGCAAATGTACACCCGGCGAGGAACAATTCTGGATTGGTATTCACCTTGCATGGGGCGTGGCGGTTGCTGGTGTCGCGCAATTGGCGCTGGTCTGGTGGGCTGCGCATCGCGCTGGGTTCACGCTAACACCGCGCCTGCCCCGCCTGACACCCGAAATCAAACAGCTGGCGATCATCGCGGCCCCTGCCATGCTTGCGGGCGGCGTGGTGCAGATTAACCTGCTGGTCGGCCGCCAAGTGGCGAGTTTTTATGACGGTGCAATCGCGTGGCTGTCCTATGCGGACCGTTTGTATCAACTGCCGTTGGGCGTGGTCGCGATCGCGCTGGGCGTTGTGCTGTTGCCGGACCTCAGCCGACGCCTTGCTGCTGGCGACGAGGCCGGAGGGCGCGATGCGTTTAACCGTGCGTCTGAACTGGCGCTGGCCCTGACAATCCCTGCTGCCATCGCCTTGATCGTCATCCCGCTGCCGCTGGTCAGCGTGCTGTTTGAACGCGGCGCTTTTGACAGTGACGATGCAGCCGCCACTGCCCTTGCGGTGTCTGTGTATGGCGCGGGCCTTCCGGCGTTTGTATTGCAGAAATCCTTGCAGCCGTTGTTCTTTGCGCGCGAAGACACCAAACGCCCGTTCTATTTTGCTGCCGTTGCGATGGTTGTGAATGCAGTCGTCGCAATCGGGCTGTCGTTCTACATCGGATTTATCGCGGCAGCGGTCGCGACAACTTTGGCCGGTTGGGTCATGGTTTGGCTACTGTGGCGTGGCAGCCGCGATATGGGCGACGCTGCGCGGTTTGATCGTCGCTTCAAGACTCGCATCTGGCGGATCGTTCTTGCGTCCGTCTTGATGGGGGCTGTGCTGATTGTTACCGTTCTACTGGTCGGACCCGCACTGGGCATGCCCGGCGTGCGCTACGCAGCACTCGCGTTTGTGGTGATCTTAGGTATCGTCAGCTATTTCGGGTTTGGCCAACTTCTAGGCGCGTTCCGGATGGCAGAGTTCAAGGCCGCAATGCGACGCGGCTAAACGCCCGCCCAAAGCAGCTCAATCCGCAATCCACCCGGTTCTGCGAACATCATATGTTGGCGCGGGCCTGCGCCCATGGGTTCGGGCATGAATTCGACCACCACATCAGGATGGGCTGACAACGTCGCGGCGAGCGTCGTGAGCGTGGCCTGATCCGCTACTTCGAGTGCGAGGTGATGCAGCCCAAGGGCCGTCTTGCGATCAAACGGAACAGGATCGTCGATTTGCACCTGCCAGAGGGTCAATCGCAAATTGCCGTCTGTCACGGTCGTGCGCGGGTAGCTGTCATCGCGGGCGGTGACCTCCCATCCGAGCACATCGGCAAAGAAATCCGTCGTCGCGTTGAGATCGCGCACGGTTAGGCCGAGGTGATTAAGTCCTGAAGTGAAAGCCATATCAGTTACCTTTTGCGCATACGATTGACGAAGGCCCGCCAGCCCCCCGGGGCAAGAACAGGCGCCACAAAAAGCCCTACAATAAAGCCAGCAACTTCGGCGATCCATGTCGGTGATGATCCAAAGATCATGGAATAGACCAGCAAAAGGCCCAGCAGGACAGCGATCAGTTGGAACGCCTTCAGTTGGTTTTCGCCCATCTGTCCAAGGGTCAGCCACATCAAATAGGTATAAGCACCGATCAGCCCGTAGACGCCCGGATAGGCACCGATGAGTTGCGTGTTTTCCCATGCCAAGACCCCGTAGGCCGCCGCGCCAAAGATGGTGCTGACGAAAAACAGGATCAGGAAAGCTAGGGGGCGGAACACCTCGCCCACAAATTTGCCCAGCGCCAAAAGCAGAACGCAAGCCCACAGCGCGTGGGTAAAGCCGCCATGCACAAACGGGTAGGTCACGAAGCGTTTGAAATAATCGAACGATCCACGCCCGCGTTCAAAGATTTGCGTCATCAGCTCTGGATAGAATTGCAACTCACCGAAAACGGCTGCGCGCCAACCCACCCCTTGTGCGCCGCCGACCAATCCGTTTGCGGCGGCGGTCAACGTCAGTTCGACACCCGCGATCACCAAGACCAACAGCAACGGAACCCACGGCACCGAATTGAACGGGTTTTCTTCGCGGTACTCGGATTCTGAGTGGTCTGTGTCGTGCATCTGGTCGCTCACTCCGGTTGACGATGTTCAGGGGCATGGGTAAGCGAGGGGAACTGATAAATCTAGGCTTAGGATCGATCCATGACCGATAGCACATTCACCCCGCGCGTCTTTTCCGGCATCAAACCGTCTGGCGGCTTGACGCTTGGCAACTATCTGGGCGCGATCAAACGCTGGGTCGATATGCAAGATGGCGAGACCGAGACGATCTATTGCGCCGTTGATCTGCATGCGATCACTGTTTGGCAGGATCCGGCGGGCCTAAAGGCTGGCACACGCGAAATCGCGGCCGGTATGTTGGCCAGTGGCATCGACCCTGAAAAGTCGATCCTATTCAATCAATCCCAAGTGCCAGAGCACACGCAGCTTGCGTGGATTTTCAACTGCGTTGCGCGTCTGGGTTGGATGAACCGGATGACCCAGTTCAAAGACAAAGCTGGCAAGAACGCCGAGAAAGCGTCGCTTGGTTTATATGCTTACCCGTCACTCATGGCGGCTGACATTCTATTGTATCACGCGACTCATGTGCCTGTTGGCGAAGACCAAAAGCAGCATGTCGAACTAACGCGCGACATCGCCAACAAATTCAACAATGATTTCGGCGTGGATTTCTTTCCGGTGACGGAACCTGTGATCGAAGGCCCCGGAACGCGCGTGATGAACCTGCGCGACGGCACCAAGAAGATGTCCAAGTCTGGCGAAAGCGACATGGAACGCATCAATATGCTCGATGATGCCGACACCATCGCTAAAAAATTCAAGAAGGCGAAGACGGACCCTGACGGTATTCCTGAAACGTTTGACGGCCTGAACGGACGCCCCGAGGCGAAGAACCTTGTCGATATTTACTCTGGGTTGGCGGACATTTCGGCAGAAGCTGTTGTTGCTGAGTACGCTGGCGCGGGCTGGGGTAAATTCAAGCCGGCATTGGCCGATTTGGCTGTGGCAAAACTGGCCCCGATTTCAGACGAGATGAAACGCTTGATGGATGATCCAGCCGAGATTGATCGCAAGCTGGCGCGCGGTGCAGAGCGCGCGCGCGAAATTGCGACACCGATCTTGGACAAGACCTACGATATTGTCGGGTTGCTCCGCTAAACGTTTGATCCGGCTTGGGCCCGCTTTAATGTAGCTGTGCAAATCTGCAGAGCTTCTGCGCGGAAACGGGACTACTGTTAACTTGCACACGCAACTAGCTTGGATGGTGAAAGGACTTCACCATGACCATACCTTTACCCAATCAAACCCCGCTCGTCGGGCACATCCACTTGAAAGTTGCTGACCTTGAACGTTCGATCGCGTTCTATGCGGGCTTGTTGGGGTTTGAAGTGACGCAGCGCTATGGCGACGGGGCTGCGTTTCTTGGTGCGGGCGGCTATCACCACCATATCGGGCTGAACACATGGGAAAGCGCGGGGGCTACGCCTCCGCCCGCAGGGCATACCGGCCTGTACCACAGCGCATTTCTTTACCCGTCCCGCGCGCGCCTAGGCCAAGCCATTGACCGCATCATGGACGCTGGCGTTTCTTTAGAAGGTGCTGCTGACCACGGAGTAAGCGAAGCTGTCTATCTCCGTGACCCCGATGGAAATGGTGTTGAACTTTATGTAGACCGTGACGCCGCCGATTACCCCCGCGATGAAGACGGCACACTCGCGATGAATAATAGCCGTCTGGATGTGGCGGCGTTGATCGCCGAGGGCAAGACCGCAAGCGAGCTGTCATGAAACTGATTCAGAATCGCCCCAAAGATTGATCTGTGCGGTGCAGCTTGGTCCGCCTGACAACTTCACTGCCGCCCTGCCCCTCAGGGCCCATTATGTCGGCGTGTCCCTGCTGACATTTCCATCTTCGCCCGATCCGCCCCCAGCGGTTCGGGCGTTTTTCGCTGTGAGGTGTTGGAGCGTGTTTGGCGCGGTGCTAGGTTCGCCGTCTGAGGTGAGCGCGAAATGACGACAATCAAACACCCTGATACAACAGATCAGTTTGCACAGGCGCGAGGTGGGCTGTGATCCAGCGCGTACTGACCTTTCTAAGCCTTGGGCTTCGGCTGTTGCCTTTCGGGCTGACGCTGGTCTGCGTGCTTTGGATGGTGAAGCAATCTCCGTTTGCCGCGCCGCTGGTGGAGCGCACTTCAGACCAGATCGAAGCCCGCCTCACCCGCGCGATGGCGCGTGATGTGGATTTGGCGTGGCTTTTGCCGCGGGTGCAGGACGCGATCATCCAAGAAGACCTGATCCAGATGGATGTGTTGGTCGGCTTGGCAAATGACCACGGCGTCGTACTGCCGAGAACGATGGTCGAAGACATGATCGGGATCGACGCAGCAACACACGGGCTGTTTGCACGCGGAATTCGATGTGGTGCCTGCGCTGTTGATATCACGGGTTGCGATAGTTTGGCGCAGATCGGGGCCTGTGCCTTGCCGTTTGAATTGACGCCGGCGGGGGATGTAAACGCCTTGCGCCGTGCGGGTGTGGACTATGTGGCCGGTGAAACCATTGACCGGCTCGATGTTGGGCTTGCGCTGGTTGGGCTTGGCGCGACGGGGGCAGTGATTGCAACGGGCGGCAGCAGTTACACAATTAAAGCAGGCACATCGGTTTTGCGCATGGCGCGGCGGTTGGGCACGTTAAGCCCCGCGTTGAGTGCGCGGCTGACAGGATTGATGGGCGACGCTGTGAAATGGGATCGACTGGGTGATTTGGCAGCCTTGCGCATTGGCCCTGCGGATATGGTGAACAGTGCCAAACTGGGTGAGCTGACTGAAATCGGCGGATCACTGCGCCGTGTCGCTGATAATACATCCGTCGCAGAAGCCGTTTCGTTGGTCCGACATGTCGATAACGCACAAGAGGCCGCCCAGTTGGCACGCGTCACGGACGCGTTAGGGCCAAAGACCCGCGGCGCATTTGAGGTTTTGGGCAAGTCTCGCGTCCTGCGGGCGACTGCGCGGCTTAGCGATCTGGCGCTTGGTGCTGGCGTGGCAATCTATGCTTTAGTGATGCAGATCTTGGTATTTGGCGCACAACAATGTGGCAATATTTGCCTGCGCAGTGTCGGGCGGGCAGCGGGCGGACGGCGCGCCTAAGTCACATAGAGATTGCACGACGCCCATTCGTCCTGCAAAGTTAGCGGACTTTAGGGAGTCTCACATGCGCAAGTTCCTCGTGATCTTAGATGACAGCCGTGAATGTTTGAACGCCATGCGGTTTGCCGCAATGCGTGCGGCAAAAACAGGCGGTGGTGTCGAAGTGCTGTCGATCATTCCACCAGATGAGTTCAATCACTGGATTGGCGTGGGCGAAGTGATGCGTGCGGAAACTCGCGAACGCATTGAGGTTCATTTCGAAGTCTTCGCCAAATGGATGCGCGACAAACAGGGTGTCGACCCTGAATTGGTCATCCGCGAAGGCGTCCCCGTCAAAGAAATCATGGCGCAGATCGCCGAAGACCCCGAAGTCGGTGTTTTGGTCCTTGGGGCTGCGACTGGTAAGAAGGGCCCGGGCCCTCTGATCTCTGCTTTGACGAAACAGGCGGGCGAATTGCCGATCCCGATGACCATTGTCCCCGGCGAGATGTCAAAAGAGCGGCTTCAGGCGATTACCTGAGTCGCGACTCGACGCACAACCAGACACCACATTCAGATTTAGTCCGTATTTCACCCGTCTGTCGGGCCCTATTCTGTTGTTTTATCGTTAGATTTCTCACCGCAGCGCGAGATGTGTGAAATATTTCCACCTCACGTTTTTGCGTTACCCTAGTCACCGTGAACGTTTGAAAGAAACAACTGTGCGTTCCTGCACAGTCATCTCAGGCGCTCTGTGCGCCCACGGCCTTTGGGCCCCTATTGCGGTCATTTTCTGGATTACAAGGGGCGAGACACCACACGAAATGCTCAGTTTTTCGTGAACAGTGGCGGGGTTTTCGAACGCCGTTTTTGGCCCCAGTTTCATCTCATCGAAACGCAGAACAACACTGCAACGACAGAAATCAAACCGCCGAACGTACAACATATACGAACGGCAAATCACTCAGCCCAAACGGGCACAGAAAGGAAACAAAATGTTCAAATCCGTATCCCTCGCTCTCGCAGCAATCGCAGCTTCCGCAACTATCGCTTCCGCTGACGGTAACTACCTGACCAACTTCGCGCCATCCACGGACCGCGACACTGAAATCCAGCTTGGCTTGGTTGTTGCTGAAGCCCCCGGCGTTGTTGAAATCTACTCCTACACAAACGGCCAGACTGGCGCATTGCTCGGCATGGAAGCTGTACACGCTGGCGGCAACGCTGACGTAGAAGTCGAAGTGACACCGGCTTATGGCGACGCGATCGCTGTTCTGAAAGTTGGTGGTCAGGTTGTGGACTCCGAAGTTCTGAACTTCGACATGTTCAACTAAGCCCTTATCCACACACACAAATATAGAATCTTCTCCCTCCCAAAAAGGAAAATACCATGTTCAAATCCGTATCCCTCGCTCTCGCAGCAATCGCAGCTTCCGCAACTATCGCTTCCGCTGACGGCAACTACCTGACCAACTTCGCGCCATCCACGGACCGCGATACTGAAATCCAGCTTGGCTTGGTTGTTGCTGAAGCCCCCGGCGTTGTTGAAATCTACTCCTACACAAACGGCCAAACTGGCGCATTGCTCGGCACGGAAGCTGTTCACGCTGGTGGTAACGCCGACGTAGAAGTCGAAGTGACACCTGCATACGGCGACGCAATCGCTTTACTGAAAGTTGGCGGCCAGGTTGTGGACTCCGAAGTTCTGAACTTCGATATGTTCAATTAAGTCTACAAAACCTTCTCCCTTCTCCCTCCCCGCTGCGGGCCGCCCATTCGGGCGGTCCGTTTGCGTTTTAGAACCGTTCCAAACCTTGACACTTTCAGGTCGCAGGCGCATATATAAATCCTGACAAAAAAGGTTTATTCCGATGTTTATCCAGACCGAAACCACACCGAACCCAGCGACGCTGAAATTCCTGCCGGGACAAACCGTGCTTGAGATGGGGACTGCTGATTTTCCAAGCGCCGACGCAGCAGGCAAGAGCCCACTGGCCGCGCGCGTGTTCGCTGTTGAGGGCGTGGCAGGCGTGTTTTTCGGCACGGATTTCGTGACCGTTACAAAAGCGGAAACGGTGGAATGGGATCACATCAAGCCTGCAATTCTTGGCGCGATCATGGAGCATTATCAATCCGGCGCGGCCGTGATTGAAGGCGAACAAGAGGCGTCCGGCCACGCAGAGCACACAGGTGAAGACGGTGAAATCGTCAACCAGATTAAAGAATTGCTGGATACGCGCGTTCGCCCGGCTGTTGCACAAGATGGCGGTGACATCACGTTCCACGGCTTTGATCGCGGTGTAGTCTACCTGCATATGCAGGGCGCTTGTGCGGGCTGCCCGAGTTCTACATTGACGTTGAAAATGGGCATCGAAAACCTGCTGCGCCACTACATCCCTGAAGTGGTCGAAGTTCGGCCCGTCGCGGCGTAGTCGCATGACCGAACAACGGAATATCGGGCGCTGCTATTGCGGCGCCTGTTCCATTTCTACCACGGCTGATCCCTTGACGGTCCTTTACTGCCATTGCTCAGACTGCAGACGATGGACTGGAGCGGCGTTGCCTGCTTTTGTGGCGTTCACAACGGGTGATGTGGCGGTGACCCCAGATGTGCCCAGCGCGCGCTATGAAAGCGGTGCCGTGCGCCAAAACTGTCCTGATTGTGGATCGCCGCTGACGGCAGCATTCCCTTATTTGCCAGATCAGATCTATGTGCCTGTGGGGGTGCTGAATAATCCGGATCGCTATCCGCCACAGTTACATTGTCATGTGGCATCCAAACCCAAATGGCTCCATATCGAGGATGACTTAGCCCGAGAAACAGCATCGGGGCGGGATACCTTGAATGAGGCCTTTGATGACTGATCCTGTAACGCTCGCGTTTGATACATCCGGCCCTTTTTGCGCCGCAGCCTTGCTGAGGGCGGACGGGCATCTTGTGACCCGCCAAGAAGATATGACACGCGGTCAGGGCGAACGCCTGATGGTATTGTTGGAAGAATTACTTGAGTCAGAAGGCGTGACATGGGCTGATCTGGATGCGATTGCCGTCGGCACGGGCCCGGGTAATTTTACGGGTATTCGCATCGCCGTCAGCGCCGCGCGCGGGTTGGCGTTGGGGTTGAATGTACCAGCCATTGGGGTCAGTGGATTTCAATCAGCGGCTTTCGGGATGGATAATGTGATCGCCTGCATACCTGCCCCGCGCGATCAGGCGTATGTACAGGTGTTGGTTTCGGGCGCCGACCCGTCACCAGCCTTGATTGACTTGAACGACATTAGAGCATTCCCCGACGTACCTGTGCAGACTAAGCCACGGTTTTGTGGGCCCGCAGCGCTGGATGTTGCGACCGCTTATCTGGGCCGCACCCTGTCAGAAGATGAAATTGCGCCTCAGTCTGTATCCCCAATCGAGGCAATCGTTCGGATCGGCGCGGCGCAAAGCCATGCAACGACCACACGCCCTGCCCCTCTTTATGTGCGGCCTGCAGATGCGGCCCCGTCGCGCGAAGCGCCGCCCGTGATCCTGCCGTGACCCCCGAGGGATTAGCACAAACCCATGATGCTGCTTTTGTCGGCAAAGGTTGGCCCATCGCGGATTTCGCTACTTATCTGAACGATCCGAAAATTTTGGTCAGCGGCGACGACATCTGTTTCGCGGTTTTCAGGCTTGCCGGGCCGGAGGCCGAGGTTCTGACGCTCGCCACTCATCCGGACGAACAGGGCAAGGGGCGCGCGGGTGTTATGTTGCAAAAAGCCTTGGTGACGTTGACTGATATGCAGGTCGAGGAGGTGTTCTTGGACGTTGCAGAGGACAACCAAGCAGCCTGCGCATTGTACGACCACACGGGCTTTGCGCCGTTTGCGCGACGGGATGCCTATTATGCGAGCGGCGCCGCCGCGATCTGTATGAAAGTCGCACTTTACCCAACGTCTCGCGGTTAAATATCGGGTTCCGTTCACGTTTTTTCAAGAATCGGTTGAACTTTCTCCCGTGCCATTGCCTACTTTGCGCCATGCACGACAGCCCTGCCCGTTTCGGGGAGCAGTTGTTGGATGGCCGCGGACCATTGTGGCCAGCAAAAAGAATACGACAACAGAACATGGGAGTTCTCATCATGAGCCTTACAAAAACATTCCTGAGCGCCACTGCGGCCTTGGCACTGACAGCTGGTTCAGCTTTGGCTGACGGCCCTGCAATCATCTACGATCTGGGTGGTAAATTCGATAAATCCTTCAACGAATCCGCATTCGGTGGCGCCACACGTTGGGCTGAAGAAGCCGGTGAAGAATTCGCTGAGTTCGAAATCACATCCGACGCGCAGCGCGAACAAGCGATCCGTCGTTTTGCCGAAGCTGGCAACAACCCGATCGTTATGGCTGGTTTTTCTTGGGCGACACCTTTGTCCGAAGCAGCGGGCGACTACCCTGACACGAAATTCGTGATCATCGACATGGTCGTAGACGCGCCAAACGTGCGTTCTGTTGTCTTCAACGAGCACGAAGGGTCTTACCTTGTTGGCATGTTGGCTGCTGAAGCCTCCGAAACAGACGTTGTGTCCTTTGTGGGCGGCATGGACATCCCACTGATCCGCAAGTTCGCTTGTGGCTACGCGCAAGGTGTTCTGGCTGTGAACCCTGATGCGACTGTGATTTCCAACATGACAGGCACAACGCCTGCGGCTTGGAATGACCCGGTAAAAGGCTCCGAGCTGACATTGAGCCAGATTGGCCAAGGGTCTGACGTTGTGTTTGCGGCTGCTGGCGGCACAGGCATCGGCGTTTTGGGCACGGCTGCTGACGAGGGCATCTTGTCCATTGGCGTTGATGCGAACCAAAACTATCTCTACCCGGGTCAGGTTCTGACTTCGATGCTCAAGCGCGTTGATAACGCTGTCTACGAAGCATTCGCGGCAGGTGCCGATGTTGAAGTTGGCTTCAACGTCATGGGCGTTGCCAACGAAGGTGTTGGTTACGCATTGGACGAGTTCAACGCTGAGCTGATCACTGCTGAAATGCAGGCCATGGTTGACGAAGCTGCGGCTGCGATCACATCCGGCGAACTGATGGTCCACGATTATATGTCAGATGAAACTTGCCCAGTGCTTGAATTCTAAGCTGGCCTGACAGACAGTTAAGGGGGCCGCGCTGATCAGATCGGTGCGGCCCTTTTCGATAAGCCAAAGGGGGACGGCAAGATGAGCGATGCACTGACCACATTCTTTGACGCTTGGGGAACGGAAGATGCCGATGCTCGGCTGGCGATGTTAAAATACGCCTGTTCTTCAACGGTTACTTATTCCGATCCTCGAAGCGGAGAGCGCCTTTCGGGAATCCAAGCAGTTGCGGACTATGTCGGCATGTTCAGCGCCAACGCGCCCGGATGGACCGCGAAAGTGACCTCTTGTGACGAAGTGAACGGATACTCCCGCGCGATTGTAGCCTTTGGTGGCATGGGCCCAGATGGAACAGAAATGGTGCAACACGGCACCTATTTTTGCGAGGCGGGCGCGGATGGAAAACTGACAATGCTTGCGGGGTTTGTCGGCGTAGGGGCCGTTGAGTGAAATCCGACCTTGGAAATATAGCGGCCCCAGTTCTTGCCGCCCTTGCCCTGACACCCGCCTTGGCCGCCCACCCGATGGACGAAGGGTCCGACCCTGACGTCACCATTGGCCGCATATACAGCCAAAACGACAGAGCTGTTGTTGAATTTAGCGGACAACGTGGCACAATGTATCACTGTGTAATCAGGAACCACCTCAACACTGCGATTGCGACGGCCAACTCAATGGGTGATCGTGGGATAATCGTGGTTGATGGCATAACTGCCGCCGACATTGCCGCCGTATTCTGCCGAAAGATGTATTGAAATGAATGACATAGCACCAGCCATCGAACTCAAAGGTATTTCCAAGGCCTTTGGCCCTGTGCAAGCCAACAAAGACATTTCGATCCGCGTGATGCCGGGCACGATCCACGGCATTATTGGTGAGAACGGTGCAGGAAAATCCACGCTGATGTCGATCCTGTATGGCTTCTATAAGGCCGACGCCGGTGAGGTGTTTATCTCGGGTGTGAAAACCGAAATTCCAGACAGTCAGGCGGCGATTTCTGCTGGTATTGGCATGGTTTTTCAGCACTTCAAACTGGTGAAAAACTTTAGCGTGTTGGAAAACGTGGTGCTTGGGGCCGAAGACGGTGCTCTCCTGAAGCCGAGCCTGCGCAAGGCCCGCAAACAGCTGACCGCGCTGTCCGAAGAATATGAACTTAACGTCGACCCCGATGCGGTCATCGAAGATATCGGCGTCGGCATGCAGCAGCGTGTGGAAATCCTTAAGGCGCTGTATCGCCAAGCGGACATTCTAATCTTGGATGAACCCACGGGCGTATTGACCCCTGCTGAGGCCGACCAGTTGTTCCGCATTTTGGGGCGCCTCAAAGAAGAGGGTAAAACCATCATCCTGATCACCCACAAGCTGCGTGAAATTATGGATATCACCGACACGGTAAGTGTGATGCGCCGTGGTGAGATGACCTCGACCGTTAAGACGTCCGAGACGAATCCCGCCGACCTTGCGGAACGCATGGTGGGGCGTAAAGTCTTGTTGCGGGTCGACAAAGTGCCAGCACAGCCCAAAGACGTCGTGTTGGATGTTCGCAATCTGAACGTCACCGACGACAAGGGCGTGCACCGTGTCAAAGACGTGTCATTCAACATTCGCGCCGGAGAGATTTTGGGCATCGCGGGCGTGTCCGGCAACGGGCAGTCAGAGCTGTTAGAAGTGCTGGGCGGCTATGAAAAAGCCACTGGCGAAATCTATCTTAACGGCGACCAGTTGGATCTGACGGGGGATAAATCCGACGGCCAGAGCCGCCGCGCACGTGGCATCGCCCATGTGCCGGAAGACCGTCAGCAAGAAGGGCTGATCATGGATTTTGCCGCATGGGAAAACACCGCCTTCGGCTATCATCATGACCCACGCTATCAGCGCAATCGGTTCATTATGGACAATGCCGCCATCCTGAAAGACACGCAGGAAAAGATGGATCGTTTCGATGTACGACCGCCCAATCCGATGCTTGCGGCTAAGAATTTTTCCGGTGGGAACCAACAGAAAATCGTCGTCGCCCGTGAAATTGAGCGCAACCCTGATGTGTTGCTTGTCGGGCAGCCGACGCGCGGCGTGGATATCGGCGCGATTGAATTTATTCACCAACAGATTGTGGCCCTGCGCGATGCGGGCAAGGCGATTTTGTTGGTCTCTGTAGAACTGGAAGAGATCATGGGCCTAAGCGACCGGATCGCCGTCATGTTTGACGGGCAGATCATGGGCGAACGGATGCCCGATGAGACGGATGAAAAAGAACTAGGCCTGCTGATGGCAGGCATGACTAACGGGGAGGCTGCGTAATGGATGGCATGCCAAAGTGGGCCGATGTGGTGCTCGTTCCGGTGATCTCGCTGTTGTTGGCAGCGATCATTTCGGTGATTGTGTTTATGGCGATCGGTCAGAACCCGTGGGAAGCAATTAAGCTGATGGCGTACGGCGCGGTCGGAACGTCTGATTTCCTTGGGTATACGTTGTTTTATGCCACCAACTTTATCTTCACGGGCCTTTGTGTTGCCGTGGCGTTTCATGCGTCTTTGTTCAACATTGGGGGTGAAGGTCAGGTGCTGTTGGGCGGTCTTGGTGCAGCGATCGTCTGCATTTTCATTCCGTGGCCCCATTGGACATTGGCTTTGGTCGCAGGCTCGGCCGCTGCGGCGTTGTTCGGCGCGCTGTGGGTCGTGATCCCTGCTTATCTGCAAGCGCGGCGCGGCTCGCACATCGTTATCACGACGATTATGTTTAATTTCATGGCATCGGGTTTGTTGATTTTCATGCTCGCTGGGCCGCTAAAACCAGCGGGAACCATGCAGGTGGCTACGGGGATTTTCCCTGAAGCGACGCATTTGCCATCGCTGCATGATCTGGCGGGCGTCTTTGGGCTTGATCTGTTCGGTCGCTCCCCTGTGAACATCTCAATCTTCCTTGCCTTGGCGGCCTGCGTTGGTGTTTGGGCGTTGATCTGGCACACGCGGTTGGGGTTTGAGATCCGAGCGCTCGGGCGGTCGGAAAGTGCCGCGAAATATGCGGGGATTTCTGCCGTGAACATCACCATGATTGCGTTGCTGATATCTGGGGGGCTCGCTGGGATGATGGCCGTGAATAACACGATGGGTATCAATTCGCCGCAGTTGGTGGACAACGCCGCAGGCGGCGCTGGGTTCATCGGGATCGCCGTGGCGTTGATGGGGCGCAACCACCCTGTCGGCATCGTGATTGCGGCGCTGTTGTTTGGTGCGCTGTATCAAGGGGGTGCAGAACTGTCGGCTGCAACGTCGGTACAGGTGCAGATTGTTGTCGTCATTCAGGCCTTGGTGATCATGTTCACAGGCGCATTGGATGAAATGGTGCGCAGCCCGATCCGCAAGATTTTCTTGCGCATGGATCGCAGTTCAGCGGCGGGGGAATAAGACATGGATTTCTTTACATTCGTTCAACTTGGCGATGCTTCCGTGCGCATGGCGATCCCGTTGTTGCTCGCCTGTTTGGCAGGTCTGTTTTCGGAACGCGCCGGTATTTTCGACATCGGCCTTGAGGGCAAGATGCTCGCGGCGGCTTTTCTGGCGGCGGCTGTGTCGTTCACCACGGGGTCAGTTTGGGTTGGCCTGTTGGCGGGCATCGCGATCTCGGTGACCTTGTCATTGATCCACGGGATCGCATCGATCACGTTTCGCGGGAACCAGTTGATTTCGGGCGTCGCTATTAACTTTTTCGCCGCCGGATTAACGGTCGTCATCGCACAAGGCTGGTTCGCCCAAGGCGGGCGCACACCGTCCCTGCCACGTGATGCACGGTTTGGCAGCGTTGATTTCCCAGGGGCGTTGACGCGGGTCCGCGACAAGATGCAAGCGAGCCCCGGCATGCAGTTTTACTCCGAATTCATCTCGGGCCACTCGATCCTTGTTTATCTGGGCTTGCTGACTGTGCCTTTGTCATGGTGGATTTTGTATCGGACACGTTTTGGCCTGCGCCTGCGTGCGGTCGGCGAAGCGCCAGAAGCCGTAGATACAGCAGGTATTTCAGTCGTGCGGTTGCGGTTTAGTGCCGTGATCATCGCCGGTATTTTGTGCGGCATTGCGGGCGCGTATCTGTCGACCGCAGTTCAGGCCGGGTTCACCAAAGACATGACAGCCAACCGAGGCTTCATCGCGCTGGCAGCGTTGATCTTTGCCAAGTGGCGACCATGGTATGCGCTTGGCGCGTGTTTGTTGTTCGGCTTGTTCTTTGCGATCGATAACCGGTTCCAGAACATCCAATTACAGGTCATCTGGATCATGGTTCTGTTGATCGGCGTTTCCGTCCTGATGACGTCATGGGCGGCGCGTAAAGAAAAGATCGACCTTTGGGTTTTGGGTGGGTTGTCGGCTGTGTTGACGCTTGTTGCGCTCTTGGCGTGGCGTGGCGCGGTTACCGATGAAATCGGCGCGATGGCGGCCCTGTTTGAAACCGTTAAGGTTCCGAGCCAGTTGATCCAGTCCCTGCCCTATCTCTTTGTGGTAATTGTGTTGGCGGGCTTTGTCGGCAAGGCCATTCCACCACGTGCTGGGGGGCAGCCTTATGTCAAGGAACGCTGAAGAACTCGCGGATAAGATCCGCGAAATTGCAGGCGATGCACCGGTCAAAGTTGGTTTGATCCTCGGGTCGGGGCTTGGGCATCTGGCGGGCGCTGTTGAGGGGGTCGCCATTCCCTACGACGAGCTTGAAGGGTTCCCGCACGCTGGGGTCAGCGGGCACAACCCGAACCTTGTGATTGGTCAGCTTGAGGGGGTGCGGGTGGCTGTGTTTGGTGGCCGCGCGCATTATTACGAAAGCGGACGTGGCGACGCGATGCGTTTGCCGCTTGAGGTGCTCAAGGCGCTGGGTGGCGAAGTGATGATCGCAACCAATGCGGCTGGATCGATGGTGCCTGAGATGCCCACCGGGGCGATCATGAACCTCAGCGATCACATCAATTTCAGCGGGTTGAACCCGTTGATTGGCGAACAGTCCGACGCGCGGTTCGTGCCGATGAAAGACTGCTATGATCCGGAACTGCGCGATCTGCTGGAAAGTGCCGCCAAGACCGCAAAAGTCGATATGCACAGCGGGGTTTATGCGTGGTATTCTGGCCCGTCCTTTGAGACCGTTGCCGAGATCAAGGCGATACGCACGTTAGGTGCTGATGCCGTTGGTATGTCCACGGTCCCCGAGGTGATCCTTGGGCGGTTCTTGGGGCTGCGCTGCGCTGCGATTTCTACGATCACCAACATGGCGGCGGGCATGTCCAACGAATCCATCAGCCATGAACATACAAAAGCAATGGCACCACTCGGGGCCGCAAAACTTGAACTGGTCTTACGCGCCGCATTGCCCCATATTTAAGTATAACATCTGGCCATAACACTGGCTTGTATTTGGCCGTAGCGCCATCCGCCAAGAGAGGCGTAAGAGACCCTATGCAAATCTACCTGCCCATTGCGGAAGTGTCGGTAAATGCCTTTCTGTTGCTCGGTCTGGGCGGCATTGTTGGTATACTCTCAGGCATGTTTGGCGTGGGCGGCGGGTTCTTGATGACGCCGCTGTTGTTCTTCATCGGCATTCCACCTGCCGTAGCGGTCGCGACAGAGGCCAATCAGATTGTGGCGTCTTCTTTTTCGGGTGTGCTAGCGCACCTCAGGCGGAAAACCGTCGATTTGAAAATGGGAACGGTTCTGCTGATCGGGGGCCTGATTGGGGCTGCCATTGGTGTGGTCTTGTTCAACTACCTCAAGGCGCAGGGCCAAGTCGATCTGCTGGTCAAACTTTGCTACGTGGTCTTTTTGGGCGTCGTCGGTGGGTTGATGTTTATCGAGAGCCTTCGTGCCATTCGCAGGTCGCGCAAACCCGGCGGCGGTGCACCTGTGCGGCGCAAACACGGGTTGGTCCATGCGCTTCCGTTCAAGATGAAGTTCCGAGTGTCGGGGCTTTATATTTCGGTTATTCCGCCACTTTTGGTGGGCTTGGCCGTGGGCATTCTGGCGGCAATCATGGGCGTAGGTGGTGGTTTCATCATGGTGCCTGCAATGATCTATCTGCTGGGCATGCCCACGAAAGTTGTGATCGGCACATCGCTGTTTCAGATCATTTTCGTGACCGCGTTCACAACGATGCTACACGCGACCACCAACTTTACCGTCGATATTGTTCTGGCCGTTTTGCTGCTGGTCGGCGGGGTGATCGGGGCACAGATCGGCACGCGGATCGGTGTAAAGATGAAAGCGGAATCGCTGCGCATCTTGTTGGCGATGATGGTTCTCGCGGTGTGCGGTAAGCTGGCGCTTGATCTGTTGCTCACGCCAAGCGAGCTTTATTCCCTTGGCGCAGCGGGGGGGCACTAATGATCCGCCTGTTCGCCCTGCTTTTCGTTACGCTGCTGCCGACGATAGCCGCCGCCCAGTCCGAAGAAATTGTGCTTGGGCTAAGCCGCGACGAGGTTGCAATTACGGCGACCTTTAACGGTTCCGACGTTCTTATCTTTGGTGCCGTAAAGCGGGACGCGCCATTGCCCGAGGGTGGCCCGTTGGAGGTCATCATCACACTGGCCGGACCATCCGAACCCGTCACGGTGCGCCGTAAAGAACGCATTCTGGGCATCTGGGCCAACCGTGACC
Source organism: Octadecabacter sp. B2R22 (assembly GCF_018861045.1). Taxonomy (GTDB): domain Bacteria; phylum Pseudomonadota; class Alphaproteobacteria; order Rhodobacterales; family Rhodobacteraceae; genus Octadecabacter. The sequence goes on along the minus strand of NZ_JAHKQJ010000002.1, from coordinate 209,825 downwards.
AGATTGAGATCGACGCCGCGCCGTCGTTTTATGCGGTTGCCACATCTGCACCCATGGGTGATGCGCTAAGCGCAGTTGAAGACCTGCGCCATAACATCACCATTCCAAGAGCCGTCAACGCCTCGGGGGCGCCAAGCGAACTTATGGATGGTCTTGCCTTTAGCAACGCCTTGATCCGTATTCGCGCGGGCGAAGGCCTTTATCAGGTTCTCGACAGTACGATCGACTTCGAAGAAGAAACGCTGTTTCGTGGCCAGATCACGCTGCCTGCCGCGTTGACTGAGGGCGACTACGCCATCCGCATCTTTCTGACACGTGGCGGCATGATTGTGGACGACTACGAGACCACGATTGTTGTCTATAAAGCAGGGCTGGAACGCTGGCTTTATGAGACGTCGCGCAACCAACCGTTGTTTTACGGGCTGATGTCTTTGGCGATTGCGATCGCTGCTGGATGGCTGGCCTCCGCTGCGTTCCGGGTTTTCCAGCGCTGATCAGCCTCGCCCGACAAAGGGCATTTGGGTCGCCATCAATGTCTGAAACAACGTGTTGGCTGTCAGGGGCAAGTTCGCCATGGTCCAAATCGCATCCGCCACGAGGCTGGCTTCGATCATGGGTGGGGGCGACAATCCGGCGTCTGCGTTTCGTTCGGCGATGGCATTGATCATCGGGCTTTCGGCGTTTCCGATATCGATCTGGCCACATGCGATATCAAAGGGGCGACCATCCAGCGCTAGGGTTTTGGTCAACCCGCTGACGCCATGTTTGGTGGTCGTATAGGTCACAGACCCCTCGCGGGGGGTATGGGCGGAAACGGACCCGTTGTTGATGATCCGCCCACCTTGTGAGGATTGGTGCCGCATTGCACCAAAAGCCGCACGCGCGCACAGAAACATGCCGGTCAGATTCACATTCACCGCGTCCAACCAATCCTGCACCGGAATTTCGTCAATCGGCGCGGGATCGGTGAAGATGCCTGCGTTGTTGAACAAAACATCAAGTTGCGGGGAGGCCTTGGCAAAGGAGGCAAAGGCCTGTTCAACCGCATCCGCATCGGTCACGTCGCACGGCAACACATGGGCATTGGCATGATCGCCCGCCACATCGCGCAGCGCCTGTTCACGCCGCGCGATCAAGCCCACGGTCCATCCCTCGGCCAGAAACTTTTCAGCGACCGTCCGGCCAATGCCACTGCTGGCGCCGGTGATGATGATGCTTTTCAATGTATCTCTCCGTCGATTTGCGCTTCGAGTTCTAGCGGCGCTGGGGCGACGACCAAATCATCTGTTCGCAGGGTTCCCGAAGGCCGCGCAAGTCGGTTTCGAACCACCCAACACAGACGGTTTTCAGCACGGGTGATCGCCACATAGGCAAGGCGTTTCCACAGCGGTTGCCCCGCCTCGACCCGCCCCATGCGAGAGGCGGCGTAGATGTCGGGCGCAAAGACTTGCACGGTGTCCCACTGGCTGCCTTGGGCTTTGTGGATCGTGACGGCGGCCCCGTGCAGGAACGTCGCCCCCATACGCGCGGCAAAGGGGATGAAGGGTTCTTCGTCGCCTTCAAGTTCGATCTTCACGATGCTGGCGGCGCTGACTTGCGGGTCTTCGGCGCCCATCACATGAAGTCGCGAGAACCCCGGCTTTCGGCCTGGCCCGAGGTAGATGACTTGCGCCCCTTTGATGAGGCCGCGGGCTTCAAGGTCGAGACGTTTTTTGCGGTGTTTCATCGGAAGTTCGATGCCGTCACAGATCAGTGGTTCCCCTTCGAGGAGCTCATCGGATGGCGCGCCAAAGGCGTTGCGAAAGGCGTGGATCAGTTTGATGCGGGTCGCGTTGCGCCACACAAGGCACGGGCTGCGCGCCATAAGATCGCTTTCGACCCGCTGGGCCATGACGACGCGGTCGTCTTTGGCGGCGGCTTCGGCAACGAGTTGTTCGAACGCGTAGAAATCCACCTGCGGATCAGCCAGCGCATGGGCGAGATCGAGGATCGGGTTGTCGGCGGTCTGGCGGTGGACGCGGGACAGCACCAATTGGCGCGAGTCTGGCAATTGGTGAAACACCATTTGCCCGCCTTCGGCCTTAACGGGTGGGAGCTGGGCAGGATCGCCGAACAACACGAGCGTTGGAAAGATGTCTTTGAGGTCTTCAAACTGTTTGGCGTCGAGCATGGAGGATTCATCCACGAACCCGATGTCGAGAGGATCTTCACGACGCTTCCATCCTGTGATGAAATCGCTGCCACGCAGGCCTGCCGCCGCGAGGGCTGCAGGAACGGACGAATTGATTTGATAGGACGCGAACGCGCGATCCAGCGCGACCTCGGTGAGGCCCTCGATCTCGGGTTTGTCGCCCTGCCCCGCCAGCCATTCCGCGATCTTTTCATATTCGGGATCATACATCGGCGTGTAGAGAATACGGTGGATCGTCGTGGCGGGCACACCGCGGTTGCGCAACACGCTGGCGGCTTTGTTTGTGGGCGCAAGGATCGCAAGGGTGCGTCTGTCACGGCGTTTTTTGCCCTCGTAGTCGCCCGAGACGATATCAACGCCCGCCTCTTTCAAGGACTTGAACAGTTCAGCCAGCAGAAGCGTTTTACCGCTCCCCGCTTTGCCCAAAACCGCCACAACAGAACTGTCGGGGTTTTCTTTGGGGGCACGTGTTTCGCCGCTGAGGATATCCACCCCAGCCGCGCCCAAAAGGTCGGACACGGCGTCCCATGCTTCGGCTTGGTCGTCAGAGAGGGTCAGGGCAATATCGGTCATGGCGCGACCCTAACGGCGGGGCGCGGGCGGGGCCAGCGGTTAGGCCGCGCGGGGGCGGGAATTTTCGGGCTTTTGCCCAAAGGCGCGCGCATACCAGTGTTCGGAGACCGCTGATGACAGCCTAGCACGTGCCAAGACATTCAGGCGATCCGTTGGGTCATAGTCCCAAAGTCCAACGCTGATCTTATCGCGCCCTTGTCCGCTGCTGCCCAAGACGGTCGGGCTTGATCCGGTTCGGCGGTAAATACGCACCATACGCGCATCGAACACCCCGACGAATTGGCGAACACCAAAGCCACGCATCAATTCGCCTCCGCCCAGCATAAGGGCCGCAGCCACGCGGGCATTGGCATCCGGCGCTAAACAAAACCGAGTGGATTCCCAGATATGCGGGCTACAGATTTTGCGCCCGTCGATCAGGTCACTAAAGTGATCGTTCACCATGGTCGGCCCTGTGGTCGGCAAAAACCGCATGGACCCGCCGTGACGCCCATTGGGGGTTTGCCAGACCACGTAGAGAGGGTCTTGGTCATCATAGCCGTCACGTTCATGTCCGTTTTCATCAACAGTGACGTCCCATCCAAGACGGTCATGAAACTGCACAGCGCGGTGGCGAAACATCGAACCCGCCAAGGCTGGGTGTTGGTTCAGTTGCGATCCATAAAGATAACGTAGCATTTTCGAGCCTCCATCCGTTGGGATGGAACGCTATGCGATTGGGGTTAATTCAAGGTATGGAGAGCGTTCGTTCGGTGTTGCCTGCGCCCGTTTATTCCGCAGCGGCGCCGGTTCTGCCCGGCCAGTCACCACGCGCATTGCGGGCCGCACCGCCCATAACGATCAACCCTTCCGAGACAGCGCGGGCAACGGCATGCATCGTGTTCGAGGCCCCAAGCTTGAAACGCGCGCCTTCGACGTAGGCACGCAGGGTGTGTTCCGAGATCGCGAGCGTTTGCGCGACCTGACCGCGCGAATATCCCATGGCCAAAAGGGTCAAAACATCGACTTCGCGCCCCGACAGCGGTTTGACGGGATTGGGCAGGCGCCGTGTTTCAAGTTCCAGCGCCTTTTGGTTGAAAGAATGCGCACAAAGCAGCCAATCGCGACGGTTCTTTTCGATGATATTGGCCCAAGTGCTGTCATCGGTGTTGTCGGAAATCGAAAACATTGCGAACTGGCCGGATGGCCCGCGTATCGGGATGGAATAGCCCTGATTACCGACCCCCGCGCTGAGCGCTTCTAGCCGGAATGTAATGGCGGATTTACTTGTCCAATCCAGCGCCTTCCAATCGACGGGGTGAAACCGTTGGAAGCAGCCTATCACGACAGGATCAATGCGTAAGTACCCTTGGTCCAAGTAGTGTTGAACCCACGAGGCGGCATAGGTTCCGCAGCCGTATTGCTCCCCGTCCGCAGAGACCCAGTGATAGACCAGATGCGCGACGTCAAAGTGATCGCGCAGCGCGGTGATGCACTCTTGGAGATCGCTAAGATCTGTGGCCTGATCCAATTTCAGCAAGAACTGCCGCAGGTTGGCTTGCATTTACATTCGCCGCTTGGGGCGCCCCCTCTAGCATCGAGGTGATCTCTGACTCGGCAATGCTAGACGTGACGTCCAGTTGGGCAGCCAAAAGAGGCAACCCATTCTGGTCGGCGAAGGCACGCAGGTCGGAAATTACGTCGATGATCCATTTCTGTCCCATATTTACCCTCTGCGTGTTCCGTTAAAGAATGGTTAAGAATCGAGTATAGAACCGGAGTGATTAACAAATCACCCTACTGAAACGACCCCGCTAGAAATGAGGGGGCGGCAATTTCATAAGCGATTGAAAACGAAAAGGGCCGCGCAGCTTTTGCTGGCGGCCCTGTTTTTGGTTTGTCATGCGCGCAGTGGCCATTAGCCCTTGGCGTCGAGAACCTCTTCGAGGGTGCGTAGACCCGTCTTGGGCGCCTGAACAAGAACCGACATATTGCCCGGCTTATGCTCGTTGCGCAGCATCTTCATGTGCGCTGCTGGCAGCTCGTCCCATGGGAACACTTCGGACATGCACGGATCAAGGCGGCGCTCAACCATCAGGTTGTTAGCAGAGGACGCCTGTTTCAGGTGCGCAAAGTGGCTGCCCTGAACACGCTTTTGGTGCATCCAAAGGTAACGCACGTCAAACGTACAGTTGAAGCCTGTGGTACCCGCACAAATAACGACCATGCCGCCTTTTTTGCAGACCAAAGTGGATACTGGGAACGTCGCTTCGCCGGGGTGTTCAAACACCATGTCGACGTTGTTGCCCTTGCCTGTAATGGCCCAGATCGCCGCGCCAAACTTGCGCGCTTCTTTGAACCACGTGGCGTATTCAGGTGTGTTCACTGTCGGCAACTGGCCCCAGCAGTTGAAGTCCTTGCGGTTGATAACGCCTTTGGCACCAAGACCCATAACGAAGTCACGTTTGTCTTCGTCCGAGATCACGCCGATTGCGTTTGCGCCAGCCGTGTTGATCAGCTGGATCGCGTAGGACCCCAGACCACCGGATGCGCCCCAAACGAGCACGTTCTGACCTGGCTTAAGGTCATGTGGTTCGTGGCCGAACAACATGCGGTAGGCCGTGGCGAGCGTCAGCGTGTAGCACGCCGATTCTTCCCATGTCAGGTGCTGCGGGCGCGGCATCAATTGCTGCGCTTGCACGTTGGTGAACTGCGCGAAGGACCCATCAGGCGTCTCGTAGCCCCAGATGCGCTGAGACGTAGAGAACATCGGATCGCCACCGTTGCATTCTTCGTCATCACCGTCGTCTTGGTTGCAGTGCACAACAACTTCATCGCCGACCTTCCAGCGTTTCACTTTGTCGCCAACCGCCCAGACGATGCCAGAGGCATCAGAGCCTGCAATGTGGTATTCTGCACCGTGGCCATCAAACGGGCTGATGGGCTGGCCGAGACCGGCCCAAACGCCGTTATAGTTAACGCCTGCAGCCATAACGAGCACGAGAACTTCGTGGCTGTCGAGCTTGGGTGTGTCCACGACTTCGAGTTCGAACGCCTTATCAGGTTCGCCGTGACGTTCGCGACGGATCACCCAAGAATGCATTTGAGCGGGGACGTGACCCATGGGTGGAATTTCACCCATGTCATAGAGGTCTTTCTTCTCTGCTTCGTAAGTAAAGGTCGCGTTGTCATCGAGGGCCATGTGCATCTCCATCAGGTCCATAAACGTGATTGCTGCAGCGCGGAATCGCTGCGGCTTTGAGCAAGGATTAGAACCGTTAAAGAAAGATTGCAACTCTGTGGAGTGTTTTTTTGTAACTTTATGTCTGCTGCAACGCAGCGTTATGAGAAATGATGGGCAATCGAGTTGGCGTAGTACCGTAGAACCGTCCCATCATCTTCCGTGTAAGTAAACGACTCGGTGCCTGTCAGGATCTCACGACGGCGCAGATTTGCGATGCCATCCTTGGCAACGTCGCTTGCGCCACGGCGGGGTTTGGGCACGGAGGAGGGAAGGTTTTCTAAAGCTTCGGTAATATAGGTGGTCACTTCGGCTTCTGTTTTGGCACCCGCTAAGACGGCGTGCGCCACTAATGGCACAGGCAAGAGCGGCACCGCGCCGGCGATCCGCGTCATCAGGGAGCTGCCCACGGCTTCGGTCTCTCCTGAATGGCTTTGGACAAATTCTTTAAGAGAGAGTGGTTGACCGAAACTGACGTTCGCCGTGCCAAAGGTTGTCATTTTGCCCCTAAGCCGCGCCCAAAGATAGCCAGAGACACCGCCCAAGACCGTAAATAAGGGCGGACGGAATCGGCGTTTTCCGGATGTATAGGCCTGTATCAAGAACCGGTCTTCGAGGACGCGGTCATAGTTCAGTGCCACAGGCACAAAGATGACATCACGGCCATCTGCGTCATAGCCGTCAATGATGTAACTTAGGATACCCAAACGCGGATCACTGAGCGCCCCTGTGATGGACAAACCGCCTTCGGGAAAGACCGCTTGGGTCACCCCGCCCGCGGTCGCCATCTGCACGTAACGCGCTAAAACCCTGCGATATAAGGCGCGAGCGGGCGGTGTGCTGCGGGATTTGCGGCGAATAAAGTAACCACCCATCATCTTAATCATCGCCGACAGCGGCCAAACCCGCGCCCATTCACCGACCGCATAGGACATGGCCCCGGCGCGGCTGACCAGATGAGTGACCAGAACGTAGTCCATGTTGGAACGGTGGTTCATCACAAAGATAACGGTCGCGTCTTTGTCGATGGCTTCATATTCGGCGCGGTCAAATTGCCCAACGCGCAAACGATACAAGAAACGGGACAACCATTTCGCCAACCGCATCCCGAATGAGAAATAGGCCGTGGCTGAAAAGGACGGCACGATCTCGCGGGCGTAGTGGCGGGCCTTCTCAAAGGCCACGTCTTCGCGGACGTCTTCGGCTTTGGCGTACTCGTTGACGGCATTGATGACTTCTGGGTCAAACACCAGACGTTCAATGGTGTCGTAACGCCGCGCGAGCTTGAACGGTTCAATCGGTTTGGCCAGCCGTTTGTTGAGCCGCGCCACGACCTTTTCTGCACGGCGGCGAAAGAACCAGCGCACGGACGGAAAAAGAAAATGGGAGGCAAAGGTCACGGTGGCAAACAGTACCATCAAGACCAACAGCCAAAGGGGGATCGCAATTGGGGTCGTCATGGGGGGAAAGTGTCAGGCTTAGGCCCTAACGTAAATGGGGTCATGCCGCAGTGCAGCGCGTTGACAAAGGCATAATATGTCGGGTAGCAACACACATAAGCAATAAAATTGCGCAAACCGATTCACGAGGCCGCCCATGTCGCAGACGCAGAAAACCCTGACCAAAGACCGCCCTTGGCTGTTTCGCACCTATGCGGGCCACTCCACGGCAAAAGCGTCCAACGCGCTGTATCGGGGCAATCTGGCAAAGGGGCAGACGGGGCTTTCGGTTGCGTTCGATCTGCCAACGCAGACGGGCTATGACAGCGATCACGTGCTGGCACGGGGTGAAGTCGGTAAGGTTGGGGTTCCGGTTTGTCACTTGGGCGACATGCGTGCGTTGTTTGACGATATTCCGCTGGAAAAGATGAACACCTCAATGACGATCAACGCGACGGCCCCTTGGCTGTTGGCGCTGTATATCGCCGTTGCCGAAGAACAGGGTGCAGATGTGTCCGCCCTGCAGGGCACTGTGCAAAATGACATCATCAAAGAATACCTAAGCCGCGGGACATATATCTGTCCCCCAGCCCCGTCCCTACGAATGATTACAGATGTGGCCGCGTTTACCCGTGAACATCTTCCAAAATGGAACCCGATGAACGTCTGTTCCTACCACCTGCAAGAGGCCGGCGCGACACCCGAAGAAGAGCTGGCTTTCGCTTTGGCTACAGCAATTGCAGTTTTGGACGATCTTAAAGGCAAAGTTCCTGCCGAAAATTTCCCAGCCATGGTGGGGCGTATTTCGTTCTTTGTGAATGCGGGTATTCGGTTTGTCACCGAGATGTGCAAAATGCGCGCCTTTGTTGAACTTTGGGATGAGATTTGCGCCGAGCGCTATGGTGTTGAAGATCCGAAATTCCGCCGTTTCCGCTACGGCGTTCAGGTCAATTCATTGGGCCTGACCGAGCAGCAGCCAGAGAATAACGTTTACCGCATTCTAATCGAAATGCTGGCCGTGACATTGTCCAAAGATGCCCGCGCCCGCGCTGTGCAATTACCGGCATGGAACGAAGCCTTAGGTTTGCCGCGTCCTTGGGACCAGCAATGGTCCTTGCGGATGCAGCAGATTTTGGCGTTTGAAACTGACCTGCTGGAATACGACGATCTGTTTGAGGGCAATCCAGCGGTAGAACGCAAAGTGAATGCGCTCAAAGACGGCGCGCGTGCGGAATTGGCGCAGATTAATGCCATGGGCGATGCGCAAGAAAAGATCGAATATATGAAGGGGCGTTTGGTTGAATCCAACGCTGCCCGCATTGCTGGAATTGAAAGCGGCGAAACCACCGTTATTGGCGTGAACAAGTTCCAGAATGGTGAACCGTCGCCGCTGACGTCTGGTGAAGATGCGATTATGGTTAGTGATCCTGAAGCAGAGGCAGACCAACTTTCGCGCCTTGATGCGTGGAAAACCGAACGAGACAGTGACGCTGTTGCCAAAGCACTGGCCGACCTGAAGGCGGCGGCATTGGATGGCAGCAACATCATGATCCCATCCGTCGCGGCCGCAAAAGCAGGTGTTACAACAGGCGAATGGGCGGAAGTGATCCGTCAGGCATTCGGGCAATACCGTGGTCCGACCGGCGTGAGCCACAACCCATCCAACCGCACAGAGGGCCTCGACGAGATCCGCGAACGCGTTTCGGCGGTGAGCTCCAAACTTGGGCGTAAGTTGAAGTTCTTGATGGGCAAACCGGGCCTTGATGGTCACTCAAACGGAGCCGAACAAATCGCTGCCCGTGCGCGTGACTGCGGCATGGATATTACCTACGAAGGCATTCGTTTGACGCCTGACGAAATCCTTGAAGCAGCAGTTCGCGATGAGGCGCATGTCATTGGCCTGTCCATTCTATCGGGATCACATATTCCATTGATCACTGAATTGATGGAAAAAATGCGCACCCAAGGGCTAAATCATATTCCTGTCGTTGTCGGCGGGATTATTCCAGACGAAGACGCCGCGCATTTGGAGGCCATCGGCGTCGCGCGGGTCTACACACCCAAGGATTTCGAGTTGAATGTCATAATGAATGATATTGTGACCTTGGCTGACCCTGCGACAATTGCCGCCCAATAAAACGATTTATCAGTTCACCACACTAGAGTGAAGCCAACGTCCAATCGGCAGATTTTCGCAAATCGCGAGAAAGTTCATATCTTTTTGTCCAATTTAGGCGCATGCGTCCTTTTTTAACGCCTGCGCGTTTCTTAATGCCGATGGCATATAAAGGGGACAAACAAATGCAATTCGATCTTGAAACAATGACTCGAAAAGATCTCGAAGACCTGGGCCGTGACGTGACTATCGCTCTTGAGAACCTACGCAAACAGGATGTGAAAAAAGTTCGCGCGGAAATGGAAAAATTGGCCGCTGCCAATAATCTAACCTTGGAAGAAGTGTTGGGTGGCAAAGCGGCACGTAAGTCTGGCCCGAAAACCAAATCGGCTCCTAAATTTGCGAACCCAGCTAATGCGTCTCAAACTTGGACTGGTAAAGGTCGCCAGCCCGAATGGTTTAAATCTGCGGTTTCCGGCGGCACTGACCCGGACAGCATGGCAATCTAGACGGCCTACGGCCAGCGACACCCGAGCAGGAGTGCCGCTGGTTACCCTTAAATATTCAACGCGTTGCGCCCGAAGATAAACTGCCAGCGCGTGCCGTCTTGCATCACAATTTCACCGCCGCCCTGGACGGCCGTGTGATAGGTCGCGGTGCCGATCCCCGTCAGCCCATTTGTGCAAGACACGGGGAAGGTCACCGTCGAATTGGACGTGCCGGGCATGTACTGGCCGCGACATGTATTTCCTCCATTGGTGACCTGAAACCAGCCGCCTTCAAAAAGGGTCGCTGTCGCGGTGCCACGGTAAACGGTGTTGCTGGGGCCGACGACGGCAACCGGATGGGTAACAACATCGCAAGCAGCCAATCCACTGACGAGGGCAAGAATGCCAAGGCTTTTGTATAACATGGTAGGTCCTTTCTCTGGTTCCTCCGTCAATAATTGAACATTGTTCATGTTTGTGCGAGTCTGGAATCCCTGACCCTTGGTCGTGACTTGAACCCCTTCGCGACACGGCCTAGCATCGACGGGTCACAACAAAAGGACCGACGTCATGACCATCCATATCGGAGCCGAAAAAGACGATATCGCTGACGTGGTACTGATGCCCGGCGATCCATATCGCGCAAGATGGGCGGCCGAGACCTTCCTGACGGGGGCCAAACTGGTGCATGAAGTGCGCGGTATGTTCGGGTTCACGGGCGAATGGAACGGCCATCGCGTGACGATCCAAGGGTCCGGGATGGGGATGCCATCCATGTCGATCTACGCAAACGAACTAATACGGGATTTTGACGTTTCGACGCTTATTCGTATTGGTTCATGTGGGGGTATGCAGGAGCACGTAAAAGTGCGCGATGTGATCCTCGCACAAACGGCGACAACTGTGTCTACACCGTCTAGCACGATCTTTCGCGAGCTGAACTTTGCGCCGAGCGCGGATTTTGGGCTGTTGCACAAAGCCTATCACGCGGCTGAAAAGATCGACGTCGACGTGCATGTCGGCGGGATCTATTCCAGTGATACGTTTTATGATGAACGCCCCGACCTGAACAAAGAAATGCAGCGTCACGGGATTCTTGGTGTCGAGATGGAAGCGGCCGAGCTATACACCCTTGCTGCGCGCTATGGGCGCCGTGCGTTGGGTGTCATGACGGTATCCGACCATTTACTAACCGGAGAGGCCCTGCCGTCCGACCAACGTGAAAGCAGTTTCGCAGACATGGTCGAAATCGCCTTGAGCGCGGCCTTCGCTTAGTCCTCCAGGTAGAGCAACGCATAAAGTGCGGCGACGCGGTCCTCGCGCGGGATCGTTCCAGCACCATAACCACTGCCAAAGGCGGCTTGAGTTTCGTCGTCCTTGAGGTGTTCATCAAACACCCGACCCGCCTGCCCGATCAGATCTGACATGGCGCCGACGAAATAGCTTTCGCCGATCGCGACGCGGTTCAGATACCCCAAGCGCGCCGAGAGATAACGGCAGATGTCACGGAATTCTTCTTTGCTCTCAAATGCGAGCTTTAGGTCTGGTTCACTCATCGCAACCTCCAAATACAAAACGCCACCCAAGAGTAGGGCGGCGTTTTCATTAATCAAAGGCCAAACGACGGCTTATGCTGCGAACGGTAGGTCGTCGTAGTAAGGTTGATCGTTCTCTGGAAGGGCCTCTTGGGTGTAGTATTCATACGCCTGTTCAAGCGCATCGAGGGCTTCCTGGATTTCTTCTGGTGTTTTAGTCTGCTCTGTCATGGGTCTGACTTTCGTGGCTTTGTGGGCCTCCCGTGACTATAGGCTACACCCAGTTTCGGGGTCTTTCACGTGACAGTTCCGCATTCTCGCCATGCAAAAACTGCACATCGCACAGAATTTCCGCAGCAGTTCGAACAAAAAAGCGGCACCCCTTTACGAGGTGCCGCTTTGAAATTCACATCGGATATCGCCGATTAGACTGTGCGTTCGACCATCATTTTCTTGATGTGCGCGATGGCGGCCGCTGGGTTGAGACCCTTTGGGCACGTCTTTGCGCAGTTCATGATGGTGTGACAGCGGTAGAGCTTGAACGGATCCTCAAGGTCGTCCAGACGTTCGCCTGTGGCCTCATCACGGCTGTCGATGATCCAACGGTAGGCATGCAGCAGCGCTGCTGGCCCAAGGTAGCGATCACCGTTCCACCAATAGGATGGGCAGGAAGTAGAACAGGACGCACACATCACGCATTCATAAAGACCGTCGAGTTTCTTACGATCCTCAATGGACTGTTTCCATTCCTTGGCTGGACGGTTCGTTTTGGTTTCCAGCCACGGCATGACAGACGCGTGTTGCGCGTAGAAGTGCGTCAGGTCAGGGATCAAGTCTTTCACGACCGGCATGTGCGGCAGTGGATAGATTTTGATATCGCCCGCGATTTCATCCATGCCGTAGATACAGGCCAGCGTGTTGATACCATCGATGTTCATCGCGCAGGAACCACAGATACCTTCGCGGCAGGACCGACGGAAGGTCAGGGTCGGATCAATCTCGTTCTTGATCTTGATCAGGACATCCAGAACCATTGGTCCGCAGCTGTCCATGTCCACGAAATAGGTGTCCAAGCTCGGGTTCTTACCGTCGTCAGGGTTCCAGCGGTAGATCTGCACCTTGCGCAGATTGCTGGCGCCTTCAGGCTTGGGCCATGTTTTGCCCGTCGTCATGCGGGAATTCTTAGGCAGGGTCAGTTGAACCATTTTGGAAGGCTCCTATCAGATGTGGGCCGGAAATTAAGTGAGTGCTGAGGTTGCGCAGGTCACGGTTTCAGTGCGGGCAAGAATTTCGCCGACCAGCGCGACGTTTTCGGCGGACGTCCCACCCGCAGCCAGCGTCAGTAGTTCTTGGCCGGATGCGTTGTCGATGATGCAATCGGTGATCGCGACGCCTGCAGGACCTGGAACAGTGTCGGCAACAATTGGCGTGACAGCTGCTTTGGCGGCAGCGCGGCCCGTATCAACGGCGGCGGTTTCAACCACAGAACAGGCCGCCAGAGATGCAGCAGCAACAAGAGCAATAATCGGTTTCATAAGTCTCTCCATACTTAAGTTAACGCAATACGAGGGGGCGGATCGGGGCAGCGCCCGTTTGATCATAAATGCATTCGGCGTAGACGTCGTTTGGATCCCGCCCAGCGAGGTAATCCGACGTCAGGCTGATTTGCACATCGCTATAGGGTCCCGTGTTGCTATTAGCACCAACGCTAACAGATCCGGTTGGGCCTTGCGCGGCTCTTGCTTTCTCTTCGCAAATTTCCGCCGCCCGTTCGGGTGTTGCAGGCGCTGCCGCGCATGCGGCCACAGGTAAGAACACAGCCAAGATCGCAACAAGACGGTTCACGATGCGGCCTCCTGCATGCAGGTTGCCATACCGTTCAGGTCTTGGATGCCACCCAAAATGTCAGACTGCTCTGCTCCGGTTTGCGCCGCGAGAAAGGCATGAACCTGATTGTCCGCCATGCGATCCAGAATGCAATCTACAGCTGACGGTTCCGTCAGATCAGCGGGCGACAGCCCCATATAGACAGCCAGTTTCCCGCGCGCGGCGTTGCGGTCTGCAGCACTTGCCGTGCCGCATCCCATAACAGCCAAGATTGCGAGGAAACCAGCGAGGCGCATTAGAACGTCCGTTCTTTTGGCGCGATCTTCTTGAGGCTGATGCCGCCTTCTTTTTCCGTGCTCAGCGGTTCTGTGATCACTGGACGGTGAGACAGTTCGACCTTTGCGCCCTCGATGCGGCTGATTGTGTGAACGCGCCAGTTTTCATCGTCGCGCGTAGCATAATCTTCATGAGCGTGGGCGCCACGGGATTCTTTACGCGCTTCGGCACCGACGATTGTGGCCAATGCGTTTGGCATCAAGTTGTCGAGTTCCAGCGTTTCCATCAGGTCCGAGTTCCAAACGAGGCTGCGGTCGGTGACTTTGAGGTCGCCCATTTTGCCCGCGATGGCTGTCATCTTTTCGACGCCCTCTTTCAAGGTCTTGTCTGTACGGAACACAGCAGCATCTGCTTGCATCGCCTTTTGCATTTCAAGGCGCAGATCGGCGGTTGTTGTGCCACCGTCCGCGTTGCGCAGACCATCAAAGCGATCAAACGCTTTATCGACAGATGCGGTGTTCGTGGATGGGATCGCAGAAGAGCGGTCCACGACTTCGCCAGCGCGGATCGCCGCGGCACGACCAAAGACCACAAGGTCGATGAGGCTATTGGACCCAAGACGGTTCGCACCGTGAACGGACGCACAGCCCGCTTCGCCAACGGCCATCAGGCCCGGCACAACGGCGTTCGGGTCTTTTGCAGTCGGGTTCAGGACTTCGCCGAAGTAGTTCGTTGGAATGCCGCCCATGTTATAGTGCACGGTTGGCAATACAGGGATCGGTTCTTTGTTCACGTCCACACCCGCAAAGATTTTCGCGGATTCTGAGATACCTGGAAGGCGTTCAGCCAAGGCTTCTTTCGGAAGATGGTTGAGGTTCAGGTGGATGTGGTCGCCATTGGCGCCAACACCGCGGCCTTCGCGAATTTCCATCGTCATACAGCGGGACACGTAATCACGCGGCGCGAGGTCTTTGTAGTTCGGCGCGTAGCGTTCCATGAACCGTTCGCCCTCGGAGTTGGTCAGATAACCGCCTTCGCCGCGTGCACCCTCGGTGATCAAACAGCCGGAACCGTAGATGCCTGTCGGGTGGAACTGAACGAATTCCATATCCTGCAATGGCAGGCCCGCACGGGCCACCATGCCGCCACCGTCACCTGTACAGGTGTGCGCCGACGTGGCAGAGAAATATGCGCGCCCATAACCACCAGTCGCCAAAACGACCATCTTGGCGTTGAAGACGTGCATCGTGCCATCGTCTAGCTTCCAGCAGACAACGCCTGTGCAGACACCGTCATCGGACATGATCAAATCGATCGCAAAGTATTCGATGTAGAACTCAGCCTGCTGTTTCAGAGACTGACCATACAGCGTGTGAAGGATCGCGTGGCCTGTCCGGTCAGCGGCGGCACAGGTGCGCTGCACCGCGGGGCCTTCGCCGAATTCGGTTGTGTGACCACCGAAGGGACGCTGGTAGATCTTGCCTTCTTCCGTACGAGAGAATGGCACGCCATAGTGTTCAAGTTCATAAACCGCTTTGGGCGCTTCGCGAGCGAGGTATTCCATCGCATCCGTGTCACCCAACCAGTCAGACCCTTTTACGGTGTCATACATGTGCCACTGCCAGTGATCCGGCCCCATGTTGGACAGGGATGCCGCGATACCGCCTTGTGCCGCAACAGTGTGCGAGCGGGTCGGGAAAACCTTGGAAATACACGCGGTGCGCAGGCCTTGTTCAGCCATGCCGAGCGTGGCGCGCAAACCAGCGCCGCCTGCCCCAACCACAACAACATCATATTCGTGGGTTTCGTATTCGTATTCAGCCATGGGAAATGTCCAGTCTTATAGGGCCCGATTTACAGGGCAACTCGCACGATGGCGAAAACGCCAGCAGCAGCGGCGGCGTAGCTCAGGCAGATAGAGCCGATGATCAGTGCTTTGCGGGCAAAGCCGTGCACGTAATCTTCGATCAATGTCTGCACGCCACCTTTGAAATGGTAGAAACCGACCAGCAAGGTCAGAATGCCAACAATCGCGGGAAATGGGCGGGCGTAGTATGCGGCGGCGTCCTCATAGGACATGCCCAGCGCATACCCGAAAGTGAAGACAAACAGCGGCACAAGAACACACAGTCCAACAGCGGATACCATCATCTGCCAGTGGTGTTGAGTTCCGGATTTAGCGGAGCCCATGCCCACCGCGCGTTTACGATCAGTCAAAAAAGCCATGTTTCAGCCCCCTTACAATACGATGACGGTGAAGATGGTCAGCAAGACCGACACAATGATGATCGCCATGCCAGCGAGCTCGGAACGTTCAACGTCAAGCATATGCCCGCTATCCCACACGAGGTGACGGATGCCAGCAAGCATGTGATACCAAATACAGGCCACAGACCCGAACATGATCAAGTCGCCAAACCAGCTGGTGATGAACCCATTTGCGCGAGCGTAGGCAACAGGCCCAGCGGCGAGTGCTACGAACCACCAAACCGCCAACAACGCGCCTACAATCAGAGCGTTCCCTGTGAGACGTGTAAAGATAGACGTCATTGAGGTGAGTTGTGGTCGATAGATCGACAAATGCGGAGAAAGCGGGCGATTGCCCCTATTCACGTCGGCCATGTATTCAATCCCTTACGCTGGCTATTTGCCGCAGCTATGCCACGGCATATCTTGCCACCTTCTTAAAGGATATTCCGCGAGTGTCACGAAGCGTGGGCGCTAACATGGTGGAAAATTCACCGTCGGAGCCCACTTTTTTCGATTTGTGATCACAGCTTTGCGGCGAGTGATCACAAATTAGGCGGACACCATGGGGTTGAAAATCCCTACAGAAACAGTCGGAAATTATACCCTTCACCATCGTTCAGACGGGAATCAACGCCCAGTAATCCAGATCAAGCAGCACATGTGGCAGGTATTTTCCGTCCTCTCCCTTTAGCGCGCCGACGACCCCGCCTTTGGTCGCAACGAGCCGCAATCGGATCGCGCCGACACCCGGTGCAGAGGTTGGCGCGGTATCGAGAACCTCGGACCATGCGCGCACGGTGTCCCCCGAAAAACACGGGTTCGCATGGGCACCGCCATTGATAGCAACCATCGTTTGCGCATTGGCGAGGCCGTTGAACGTCAGCGCCCGCGCCATTGAGATCACGTGACCGCCATAGATCAAGCGATTGCCGTCTGGGCGAGACGTGACATCAAAGTGAACCTTGGCGGTATTCTGCCAAAGACGGGTCGCCATCATGTGTTCGGCTTCCTCAATTGTCACACCATCAACGTGGTCAATGATCTCGCCGACTTTGTAGTCCCCAAAACGGTGCGGCTCTCCGGCGAGCGTAAAGTCATAGTTCTCAAAATTCAGGCCCTTGGGGATCGTCAGATCAGCGACCTCAACGACTTTGGCGAGATCGGGAATGACCGTTTCTGGCGCAGGCGCATCCAGATTGCCTTTGCGCACCATAACCCAGCGCACGAATTGCATGACGGTTTCGCCGTTTTGGTTCGTGCCCGTGGTGCGCACATAAACAACGCCGGATTTGCCGTTAGAATTCTGCTTAAGGCCGATGACTTCGGATGTAGAACGGATCGTGTCACCCGGCCAGACAGGCAAAAGCCAGCGGCATTCCGCATAGCCAAGGTTCGCAACAGCGTTCAATGAAATGTCGGGCACGGACTTACCGAAAACGATATGAAACGCGATCAAGTCGTCCAGTGGGCTGTTTGGCAATCCGCAGTCTTGGGCGAAGGCATCCGAGGAGTGCAGCGCATGACGTGCCGGATAGAGCATGTGATACAGTGCGCGTTCTCCACCGGACACGGTCCGTGGCACGGCGTGGTCGATCACTTGCCCAACGGTGTAATCTTCGAAGAAGCGGCCGGAGTTTGTTTTGGTCATTGTTGGCCCAACTTCATGTCTGGAGTGTACTCTACATCGATGTCTTTGGTGACGGCTTGGCCGCAGCGCAGCACGCCGTTGGCCTGATCAAACGTGTATTGCGGGTCGCCATGGAGCGCCCACCCTTTGGAAAGGGCCTCACTGACTTTGTGACAGAATGCGGAGGTGTCGTCCTCGGTGAGGAAACGGTAAATAGTGGTCATAGATTATCCAAACGGGTTGTAGCCGAGCCAAAGGTGAATGCCTGCAACGATGCTGAACACCACAAGGGTGGCAACGGCGGCGATGACTTCGGATTTGATCGGTGGGGCGTGGTAGGCGCCGCGTGGACCTTGGGCGCGGTTGATCACGACCATTTCAGCGACAGCCCAGATACCAAGACCACCAAACAGGACGAAAGACGTCGTATCCCCGTTCACCAAGAGGTGCGCGATGGACCAAACAACCATCGCCGTCAGTTGCGGATGGCGGATGATGCGAGTGATGCGCGTGCCCTTACCGGACGCGGCAAACAGGTAAAACGCAAACAACATCAAAATGTTGTTTATGCCTGTCATGGCAGAAGAGCGGCCCCAGAAGCCTGCGCCGTCGGCCATGCGGTAGCCAATCACCATAAGAACAATGGCGATAACGCTACCGATGGCAACGATGCCTTTGCCCTTTTCGCCAAACGCGGCGCGGTGATCTGGTGCGACCCGTTTCCAGAAATGGACACCCGCCCAAAGGGCGAGACCGAGGATGATAAGTGTCATTGGCTTTCAAGCTCCGCGATGGCTGCTGCTTTGGCCAAGGTCGCGCGGGCGGTGACGATATGCAAGTTCTCGACGATCTTGCCGTCAACAACGGCGACACCCTGCCCCGCAGCCTCTGCCTCCGCGAAAGCGGCGATCTGGCGCTCGGCGAGGTCGATTTCATCCGCTGTGGGGGCAAAAGCAGCATTCGCAGCGTCGACCTGTGCAGGGTGGATCAGGGTTTTGCCGTCAAAGCCCATGTCGCGGCCTTGTTCGCATTCCACTTTGAACCCTTCTTCGTCTTTGAAGGCGTTATAGACGCCGTCCACGGCAACAACGCCGTGCGCGCGGGCAGCCAAAAGGCACAATTGCAAAGACGTGAGCAGCGGTTCACGATCGGCACGGTTGCGGGTGTTCAAATCTTTGGCGAGGTCGTTTGTCCCCAGCACAAAGCCTTTGATCTTTGGGTGCGCCGCAATTTCGAGCGCGTTCAGGATACCGAGCGGCGTTTCCATCATCGCCCAGATCGGCTTGTCCGTGAGAGCCGCCAGTGCATCTACGTCTGCGGCGCTGTTTACTTTGGGCAACAGCACTGCATCGCACTCCATCTTATCGGCGGCGGCGGCGTCTTCTTTGCCCCACTGCGTGTCCAACCCGTTAATGCGCACGACGCGCAGGCGGGTCCCGTAGCCGCCCTTACCAAGCTCTTCGGCCAAGGTTGTGCGAGCGACGATCTTTTCTGCCGGTGTGACCGCGTCTTCGAGATCAAACAGGATCACATCGACGGGCAAGCCGCGGGCTTTATCCAGTGCGCGGGGCTTGGAGCCAGGAATATAAAGGGCGGAACGGTGTGGTCGTGACATGGCGAACTCTCGATTTTGGGCCCGCACGGGCCTTGAAATTATGTTGCGCCAAAAGGGCCAGATTTTTTGTGATGTTGCAAGGGCGAAAATGCCGCATCGCAGCGCAACGGCACCGTTCCAGTCCGTTAACCAATTATCAAAGGTTAACGGCGCAGACTGATTGCAGGTTTTAAGCTGAAATTCACCACGTCCGGCGGACCTGTTTGCCGCCGCTGTAAGGAGACGAATGCAATGTCCAAGATCATGAGCCTCGCCTGTGCCACGACTTTTCTAGCCTCGGCTGCCGCCGCGCAGTCCAACAATTGCGCCCAACATGCGCTTGTCGTTGAACGACTTGCCACCGGTTATGGTGAATCGCGCCAGTCAATCGGGGTGGGATCTGACAACACCGTGGTTGAAGTGTTTGCTTCGCTCGAAACCGGAACTTGGACAATCACCGTCACAATGCCCGGTGGGCCGACGTGCCTTGTCGCAAGCGGCGAAGCCTTTCAGGTCTTGGCTGAGGGTCTGCCGAACATGGATAGTGGGGCTTAACCAGTCAGTCCGTCCCAGATCAATTTGATCGACACGGCCAACAGCATCCAAGTTACGATCGCATAGAATACCCGCACTGGAATCACTCGAACCAGCTGATAAGCCACCATTACGCCAAGAAAGGCAGGCACGAACAACACTAACGTCACCTTGAGGCTTTCGAATTGGAGCTGCCCCAACATGTAGTAAGGTATGACCTTCAACATGTTCATAATCGCAAATGCAACCGCCGTCGTGCCTGCAAAAATCATTTTTGGCAGGCCCAGCGGTAGCACCCAAACCTGCCAAGGTGGTGCTCCGGCGTGGCTTACAAAGCTGGTAAAACCTGCGATCGATGCCCAGATCCAACCAGCCTTTTTGTTAATCGGTTTTGGATCAACTTCGCCTTTACGACTGGTCAACAAATAAAGCGCAAATACAAGCCCGATAAGCCCAATCAGGACCCGGACAAGCCGTTCAGGGACGACATGCGCTGTTGCCCAACCAACGGCCGTCCCGACAAGCAGCCCAACGAACGCGATCCTGACGACCCCCCAGTGGATGTGATTTCGGTAGGCCCAGACCCCGAAGACATCCGAGAAGAGGAAGACCGGGAGCAAGAGCCCTGCAGCCGCGACTGGCGAGATCGATAGGGCCATAATTGGTACGGCCAACGTCCCGAATGCGGGTGCCCCACCTTTCGACAAGCCAATGCAAAACGCCGCGAGAAGCGCCAGCGCCCAGAATGTCGTGCCTTCCATGAATTGGCCTTTCGCAGACGGGAATCACCAAGCGGGTTCGGCATGCAATTGTATACCGGTGACCTGTGCTTTGTTTACGCTAACGCAATGTTTCGTCCATAAACAATGACCAATAAATAAGGGCTTGCGTGATGCGGCGGTGCGGCGGGCTTGCACGATGGTGCGCAAAGGACTAGGCAACCTTCGGAAATACACCACTACGATCAACCTGAACGTACACGAAGGATCCATTCAAAATGGCCAGACCTAAAATTGCCCTGATCGGCGCCGGCAACATCGGCGGCACCCTTGCCCACCTCGCAGCTGTGAAAGAACTCGGTGACGTTGTCATGTTCGACATCGCTGACGGCTTGCCACAGGGTAAAGCCCTCGACATCGCAGAATCCGGCCCGTCCGAAGGCTTTGACGCTGCAATGTCCGGCACTTCCGATTACGCTGATATCGCGGGCGCAGACGTATGTATCGTGACAGCCGGTGTCGCACGTAAGCCGGGCATGTCCCGTGATGACCTGTTGGGCATCAACCTCAAGGTTATGAAATCTGTTGGCGAAGGTATCGCCAAGCACGCACCAAACGCGTTCGTTATCTGTATCACAAACCCGCTGGACGCGATGGTTTGGGCACTGCGCGAATTCAGTGGCCTGCCACACAACATGGTTTGCGGCATGGCGGGTGTTCTTGACTCCGCACGCTTCCGTCACTTCCTTGCTGAAGAGTTCGAAGTTTCCATGCGCGACGTGACTGCGTTTGTTTTGGGCGGCCACGGCGACACGATGGTGCCATCTGTGCGTTACTCCACGGTTGCCGGCATTCCATTGCCTGACCTGATCGAAATGGGTTGGACAACACAGGACAAGATGGACGCAATCGTTCAGCGGACACGTGATGGCGGCGCAGAAATCGTTGGCCTGTTGAAAACAGGGTCTGCGTTCTACGCTCCTGCAACATCCGCAATTGAAATGGCAGAAGCCTTCTTGAAAGACCAAAAACGCGTTCTGCCATGTGCAGCATACGTTGACGGCGCGCTTGGCCTGAACGGCATGTATGTTGGCGTTCCAACAGTGATCGGCGCCGGCGGTGTTGAGCGTGTTGTGAACATCAAGCTGAACAAAGAAGAGCAAGAGATGTTCGACACATCCGTTGCTGCGGTTCAGGGTCTTGTTAAGGCATGTCAGGATATTGACGGCTCTTTGGCGTAAGCCAAACGACCCAGACGATCTTAAACGGGCGCTCACTAGGGCGCCCGTTTTCTTTTGGGCCTCGCCCAAGCTAGGTTTTGGCTTATGTGATTCCCCGTAAAGCAGGAATAAACACTGTTTGCGCTCCCACATTGGAGATTTGTGATCACACCCTAAAACACTGTGATCACAAATGTCGCTTTTTCGGGTAAAGTTGAAAAAATCCGTTCTGAACCTGCGATTAACCTGTCTATAGCTATGAGAACGCTAATTCATAGACGAAGGACGGCTTCCATGAACATTCACGAATATCAGGCCAAGGCGCTATTGGCATCATACGGTGCACCAGTCAGCGACGGCCGCGCCGTCCTGAAGGCAGAAGATGCAAAAACCGCCGCAGGCGAAATGGACGGCCCATTGTGGGTTGTTAAGGCGCAGATCCACGCAGGTGGTCGCGGCAAAGGTAAATTCAAAGAAGCAGACGCTGGCGATGCTGGCGGTGTGCGTCTGACAAAATCTGTCGCCGAAGCGGCAGAAGAAGCCAAGAAGATGTTGGGCCGCACGTTGGTCACGCACCAGACTGGCCCAGTCGGCAAGCAAGTGAACCGCGTCTACATCGAAGACGGTTCCGGCATTGAAACAGAAATGTACCTCGCCCTGCTGGTTGATCGTCAGACATCCCGCATCGGTTTCGTTGTCTCCACCGAAGGCGGCATGGACATCGAAGAAGTGGCTGAGAACACCCCTGAGAAAATCCTGAACTTCACAGTTGATCCTGCGACTGGCTACCAAGCCTACCACGGGCGTCGCGTTGCATTCGCTTTGGGCCTTAAGGGCGCACAGGTTAAGCAGTGCGTTCAGCTGATGGGTCAGCTTTACAAAGCGTTTACCGAAAAAGACATGGAAATGCTGGAAATCAACCCGCTGATCATCACTGACGAAGGCAGCCTCAAGGTTCTCGACGCGAAAGTCGCATTCGACGGCAACGCGGTTTACCGCCACGCTGACATTGCGGCCCTGCGTGACGAAACAGAAGAAGACCCCAAAGAGCTCGCGGCGTCCAAGTTCGACCTGAACTACATCGCGCTTGACGGTGAAATCGGCTGCATGGTGAACGGTGCTGGTCTGGCGATGGCCACAATGGACATCATCAAACTTTACGGTGCTGAACCTGCAAACTTCCTCGACGTTGGTGGCGGTGCGACCAAAGAGAAAGTCACAGAAGCGTTTAAGATCATCACGTCTGACCCGAACGTCAAAGGCATCCTTGTGAACATCTTCGGCGGTATCATGCGCTGTGATGTAATCGCTGAGGGCGTTGTTTCTGCGGTGAAAGAAGTTGGTCTTCAGGTTCCGCTGGTTGTGCGTCTCGAAGGCACAAACGTCGAAGAAGGTAAGGCTATCATCAACAACTCAGACGTTGACGTGATCGCAGCTGACGACCTTAGCGACGGTGCTGAAAAGATTGTGAAAGCCGTCAAAGGTTAACCCATTTCGGCGGCTGCGGCCGCCCCCGAATTTCAAGGAGCCAACACCATGGCAATTCTCATCGACGAAAACACCAAAGTCATCTGTCAGGGCCTTACAGGTTCGCAGGGTACTTTCCACTCTGAACAGGCAATCGCGTACGGCACCAAAATGGTTGGCGGCGTAACACCTGGTAAGGGCGGTCAAACGCACCTTGACCTGCCGATCTTCAACTCCGTGCACGAAGCCAAGCACGTCACCGAAGCGAATGCTTCTGTGATCTATGTGCCTCCGCCCTTCGCGGCTGACTCGATCCTCGAAGCGATTGATGCTGAAATGGAACTGATCATTTGTATCACCGAAGGCATCCCAGTGCTGGACATGATGAAAGTTAAGCGCGCTTTGGAAGGCTCTGCCTCCCGTCTTGTCGGGCCAAACTGCCCGGGTGTTATCACACCAGACGCTTGCAAAATCGGCATCATGCCGGGCCACATCCACAAACGTGGGTCCGTTGGCGTTGTGTCCCGTTCCGGTACACTGACATACGAAGCCGTGAAGCAGACATCAGACGCAGGCCTCGGCCAGTCCACGGCTGTTGGTATTGGCGGCGACCCTATTAAGGGCACTGAGCACATCGACGTTTTGGACATGTTCTTGGACGACGACGAAACACAGTCCATGATCATGATCGGTGAAATTGGTGGTTCCGCAGAAGAAGAAGCTGCTGAATTCCTCGCCGAGCAGAAGAAGAAAGGCCGCTGGAAGCCAGTCGCTGGTTTCATCGCTGGCCGCACGGCGCCTCCGGGCCGCCGCATGGGCCACGCTGGCGCGATTGTTGCTGGTGGTAAAGGCGACGCTGAATCCAAGATCGAAGCGATGAAATCCGCTGGCATCGTGGTTGCAGACAGCCCTGCGACTCTGGGCGAAGCTGTGCTCAAGGCGATCGGCTAAATTACATTGGGGCAGGTTTCGCGACCTGCCCTGCACCTTCTTAAATGGTATTGAACGTGACACTCAAAGACGCCGTAACAATTTGCTTTCAAAAATTCGTAACCTTCTCTGGAAGGGCGGGTCGGCAAGAATTCTGGAAATTCGTTTTGTTTCTCTTGCTCGTGCACATTGTCCTGCTGGTTATCAATTCATTAATTTTCGGGCCTTCAATCGACGAAGGACTTAAATTCAGCATTGCTTCCGACGGCACTCAAACCACAACAGCTTATCGCAACGTATCTTACACCGGTGGGTGGCTCGGCAACGCCTTCTCCTTGATTACTCTGCTTCCATTCACTGCTGTGACTTGGCGCCGCCTCCATGACCGCAACCGATCAGGTTGGTGGACGTTGGTTCCCTATGGTCTTCTTATGGCGATGGGCGCAATCTGGTTCCTTACCAGTGAAGCAGTCGCTGTCGGGGCGAACCCGCAAACCGGCGATCCCATCACCGTTTTGGTCCCACAGTCTATCGCACCTATACTTATTTTAGGGCTCCTAGCACTCGCCGCTGGCCTGTCCGTCCTCATTTCTACCTGCCGCGCACCAATCCCCGGAGCCAACCGTTTCGGCCCCAATCCCAACGAGGTCCCTTCATGACTGATCAATCCCCCAACGACATCTTCCACGCCTCCTCGTTTATGCAGGGGCACAATGCGGAATATATTGAGCAGCTTTATGCCCGTTACGCGGACAACCCCAACGCGGTTGACGAAAGCTGGCAAGAGTTCTTCAAGTCTTTGGGTGATGCACCTTCCGACGCCAAGGCAGAAGCCGCTGGCCCGTCTTGGGGTCGTGGTGATTGGCCTCCGATCCCGAATGACGATCTGACGGCGGCTTTGGATGGCCAATGGGCCGCCGAGCCTGAGGCGGCTGGCAAAAAGATCAAAGACAAGGCAGCGTCCAAAGGCGTGAACATCAGTGAAGAGCAAGTGCGCCACGCTGTTCTGGACTCGGTTCGCGCGTTGATGATCATCCGCGCTTATCGTATTCGCGGCCACTTGGTTGCGGACCTCGACCCGCTGGGTATGCGCGATCAGACACCGCATCCTGAACTGGACCCCGCGTCTTACGGCTTTAAGCCCGAAGACATGGATCGCCCGATCTTTATCGACAATGTGCTCGGCCTTGAAGTTGCAACGATGAACGAGATTATCGCAATCGTGCGCCGCACGTATTGCGGCACGTTTGCGCTGCAATATATGCACATCTCCAACCCCGAAGAAGCGGGCTGGCTGAAAGAGCGTATCGAAGGATATGGCAAGGAAATCGCGTTTACCCAGAACGGTCGTAAGGCCATCCTGAACAGCCTCGTTCAGGCCGAAGGGTTCGAGAAATACCTGCACGTCAAGTACATGGGCACCAAGCGGTTCGGCCTTGATGGTGGCGAAAGCCTGATCCCCGCTATGGAGCAGATCATTAAGCGTGGCGGCCAGTTGGGCTTGAAAGACATCGTTGTCGGCATGCCGCACCGTGGTCGTTTGAGCGTTCTTGCGAACGTGATGAAGAAGCCATACCGCGCGATCTTTAACGAATTCCAAGGTGGGTCGTTCAAACCTGAAGATGTTGATGGGTCCGGCGATGTGAAATATCACCTCGGCGCATCCAGCGACCGTGAATTCGACGGCAATTCCGTTCACCTATCCCTAACAGCGAACCCCTCCCACCTTGAGGCTGTGAACCCCGTTGTTTTGGGTAAGGTCCGCGCCAAGCAAGACCAGACAAACGATGTGGATCGGACACAGTCCCTCGCCATCCTGCTGCACGGTGATGCGGCCTTTGCCGGCCAAGGCGTTGTCGCCGAGGGCTTTGGCCTGTCGGGTCTGCGTGGTCACCGCACAGGCGGCACCATGCATATCGTTGTGAACAACCAGATCGGCTTTACGACTGCGCCGCACTTCTCGCGCAGCTCACCTTACCCGACCGATATTGCATTGATGGTTGAAGCGCCGATTTTCCACGTGAACGGTGACGACCCAGAGGCCGTGGTTCACGCCGCGCGCGTTGCGACTGAATTCCGCCAAAAGTTCCACAAAGACGTGGTGCTGGATATCATCTGCTACCGCCGCTTTGGTCACAACGAAGGCGATGAGCCGATGTTCACCAACCCGGTCATGTATAAGAAGATCAAACAGCAGAAGACGACGCTGACCCTTTACACTGAACGTCTCGTCAAAGACGGCCTTATGCCTGAGGGCGAAATTGAGGACATGAAGGAAAACTTCCAGAAACATCTGGGCGCCGAGTTTGAAGCTGGCATTGACTACAAGCCCAACAAAGCCGACTGGCTCGACGGGAAGTGGTCGCATCTGGACAGCCAGAAAGACAACTACCAGCGCGGTAAAACCGGCATAAAGAAGGACACCTTCGACGAAATTGGTCGTGCATTGTCCACGGCGCCCGAAGGGTTCCCGATCCACAAGACTGTGGGTCGTATTCTTGGCGCCAAAGCCAAGATGTTCGAAACTGGCGAAGGGTTTGACTGGGCAACGGGTGAGGCTTTGGCCTTTGGTTCGTTGCAAACAGAGGGCTACCCTGTCCGCCTGTCCGGTCAGGACTGTACACGCGGGACGTTCTCCCAGCGTCACTCTGGCTTGATCAATCAGGACACCGAAGAGCGCTACTACCCGCTGAACAACATCCGCAAAGGTCAGGCAGAGTACGAAGTAATCGACTCGATGTTGTCGGAATACGCGGTGCTTGGGTTTGAATACGGCTACTCTTTGGCCGAACCAAACGCGCTGACATTGTGGGAAGCCCAGTTTGGCGATTTCGCCAACGGTGCCCAGATCATGTTTGACCAATTCATCAGTTCCGGTGAATCCAAATGGCTGCGGATGTCGGGCCTCGTTTGCCTGTTACCGCACGGCTATGAAGGCCAAGGGCCCGAGCATTCCAGCGCACGTCTGGAACGGTTCCTGACAATGTGTGGCGGGGACAACTGGATCGTGGCGAACTGTACTACACCTGCGAACTACTTCCACATTCTGCGCCGCCAGCTGCACCGCAGCTACCGCAAGCCGCTGATCATGATGACGCCAAAGTCTTTGCTGCGTCACAAGATGGCCGTATCCAAAGCGGAAGAGTTCCAAGATGGCTCAAGCTTCCACCGTGTCTTGTGGGATGATGCCCAGCACGGGAACTCAGACACCAAATTGGTTGCGGACAAAAAGATCAAACGCGTCGTGATGTGTTCGGGTAAGGTCTACTATGATCTACTGGAAGAACGCGACGAACGAGGTCTTGATGACGTCTACATCATGCGTTTTGAACAGTTCTACCCATTCCCAGCCCAGTCTGCCGTTCAAGAGCTCGAGCGGTTCAAGAACGCTGAAATGGTCTGGTGTCAGGAAGAACCCAAAAACCAAGGTGCTTGGTCCTTTATGGAACCAAATATCGAATGGGTCCTCACCCGTATCAAAGCCAAAAACACACGGCCTATTTACGCAGGCCGCGCCGCTTCTGCATCGCCTGCTACAGGTCTTGCCAGCCAGCACAAAGCACAACAAGCCGCACTCGTTGATGATGCGCTCACTGTTAAAGGATCGAAATAATGACCGAAGTCCGCGTCCCCACTCTTGGCGAAAGCGTCACAGAAGCAACCGTTGCCACATGGTTCAAGAAACCAGGCGATACAGTCGCACAGGATGAAATGCTGTGTGAGTTGGAAACCGATAAGGTAACCGTCGAAGTGCCCGCACCTGCGGCTGGCACATTGTCCGAAATCGTTGCCAACGAAGGCGACACTGTCGGCGTTGACGCCCTGCTCGCGCAGATCAGTGCCGGCGGCGAAGCTGCGGCACCTGCCCCAGCGGCAAAAGCAGCTCCTGCGGCCGCTGCACCAGCTGCAGCTGGCGGCGAGACCATGGACATCATGGTGCCAACCCTTGGCGAATCCGTGACAGAAGCAACCGTTTCCACATGGTTCAAGAAAACCGGCGAAGCCTTTGCCGCCGACGAAATGCTGTGTGAACTTGAGACCGACAAAGTCTCCGTCGAAGTGCCTGCCCCTGCGGCTGGTGTGATGACTGAACTGTTGGCGCAAGAAGGCGACACAGTTGAGGCTGGCGGCAAACTGGCGATCATGTCCACCGATGCCTCTGCGGCTCCATCTGCTGCACCCGCGGCGGCTGCAGCCCCTGCGGCAGCGTCCACTGGCAAAGACGTCGAAGACGCGCCAAGCGCCAAGAAACTGATGGCAGAAAACAACCTGTCCGGCGTTGCTGGCACAGGCAAAGATGGCCGTGTCATGAAAGAAGACGTGCTCAAGGCGATGGCAGCCCCTGCGCCCGCACCAGCCACTGCACCGCGCGCGCCTGTCCCAGCTGATCAGGCATCCCGCGAAGAACGTGTGAAGATGACACGTCTGCGCCAGACCATCGCGCGCCGTCTGAAAGACAGCCAAAACACAGCCGCCATGCTGACCACCTACAACGAGGTCGACATGACCGAGGTCATGGCCCTGCGTAACGAATACAAAGACCTGTTCCTGAAGAAACACGGCGTAAAGCTCGGCTTTATGTCCTTCTTCACCAAGGCTTGTATCCACGCTCTGAACGAAGTGCCTGAAGTGAACGCCGAGATTGATGGCACAGACGTAGTTTACAAAAACTACGTCAACATGGGCATCGCGGCGGGTACGCCAACAGGTCTGGTCGTTCCAGTTCTGCGCGACACCGACCAGATGTCTTTTGCGGGTATCGAAAAGGCGATTGCCGAAATGGGTGCCAAGGCACGTGACGGCAAACTGTCCATGGCAGAAATGCAGGGCGGCACGTTCACCATCTCTAACGGTGGTGTCTACGGCTCCCTGATGTCCTCCCCGATCCTGAACCCGCCACAGTCCGGCATCCTTGGCATGCACAAAATCCAAGACCGCCCAATGGCGATCAACGGTCAGGTTGTGATCCGTCCAATGATGTATCTGGCCCTGTCCTACGATCACCGCATCGTCGACGGCAAAGGCGCTGTGACGTTCCTTGTTCGGGTTAAAGAGGCGCTGGAAGATCCGCGTCGTTTGTTGATGGATCTCTAATGTCTGCACGCAACATAGGGCAGCCCGCGACCCAGGGTGGGGGTGAAGCCCCCTCCCGTGGGGAGGGTCGGGGACTGCCCCTGCAAGCACAGGCTGATTGATCGCCATGGAAAGCGTTTTGCCACTCATCACGGCTTTTGGACTGGGTTCCCTTATCTCTGTCGCTGTCCAAATCTACTTTTCTGAACGTGCCGAACGGGCTCGAGTCATTTTCGCCGAACGGAAAGAGGCATACATTGGCCTCCTCGAAGCATGGCGAGACCAAGATATCGAAGGAGTGAACATAGCCAACCGACATGACGTCGGCCATTGGTTACTCAGAGCTGAACTTGTGGCATCAAGTCAGCTCAAATCTGAATTTGAGCGATGGGCAGATACAGAAGCTGGATCGCCCGAAAGGATAAAGTCCACACAATCCATAAAGGCCTACATGCGCCGCGACCTCCAGAAAGGTGGCCGTTGATTATGCCCCCCAACCCCACCATCCTCGCCCTCGCAGGCAATCAGGTGGAGCACTAACCATGCCCACTAAGCAACGCATCGACACGATCTACAAACGCAAGATTGCCCAGCGCCTCGAGAACGAGAAGCCGAGCGAGGTTCTTTTGCGCGACCAGCATAAGCTGCGGCTGGACATTCAAATTGCGTTGATTGGGCAGGTTGGTCCAATCCTCGACGTCGCTGATGAGAACGCGCAATATGCGCCGTGCGAGGCGAGCATCCGCGATGATGCACAAGGCACTGTGTTTGCTTTTGGTGGCATGGCCGAGGGGTTCGCCATGCCCGTGAAAGAATTCTTTGGCCAAATCCAAAGCCAGCCGTTCAACGTCATCTACTTCAAAGACTTCTTGCAGGCGTGGTATCAAGGCGGGTTGCTTGGCACGACGACAGATCGGGCCAGCACGGTTGCGTTCATCGAAGAAAATTTCTCGCACCTACCGCGACCGTGGATTTTCACCGGAAACTCGGCAGGTGGTCATGCCGCGCTTTATTTCGGCAATCAACTGGGCGCCGACAAGATTTGCGCCTTCGGGCCGCAAACCTACGTAGACCGCCCTGTCTTTGATTATTACCGAAGCGCCGCCAATGCCAAGTTCGACTATAGCTTCAACCCGTCCGACAATGATCTGGTTGATCTGTTGGACGATCAAAAAACGCCGAGCGCGGCGCATGTCTATTACGGCGGCAAGAACAAGCTGGATACCTATCACGCTCAACGCATTGCGGATGTGGCGGGTGTCACATTGTTTTGCGAGGACGCGGCCAGCCACGCTGTCGCACGGCGGCTGAAAAAAGAAGACCGACTCATCAGTGCAATTCTTGATCCGGTCGGGGGAACGCTATCATGACCCCCGAACTCACCGCACTCGCCCTCGCTGGCGTGCTTCAAGCGATACAGTTCTTGCTCTATTCCGTGCGCGCAAATTTGGACGTGGGTTCCGGCTACGCCATGTCCGCGCGCGACCGTGCCCCATCGCGACCGCTGTCTGATCTTGGCGGGCGGCTGCAACGCGCCATGTCCAACCACTTCGAAGGGTTGATCCTGTTCAGCCTCGCCGTGGTTGTCGTCACTCTGTCGGGCCAAACAAGCAAGTTTACAGCCACCTGCGCCTACATCTACGTGATCGCGCGTGTGGCTTATGTTCCCGCATATGCCTTTGACCTGCGGCCTTGGCGCTCGCTCGTCTGGTTCGTCGGGTTCCTCGCGACTGTGCTCATGATCCTCGCGGCGCTGCTATGACCAGAACCCGCGCCAGTACACTCATCTATTGGGTTCTTGCCGTCGTCTTTGCTTGGGGGTTGGTCATCACCACGCTCAACGTCTTTGGTGACTCTCACCCGCCCCATTGGCGCTACATCCCGTGGTGGGCGAGCCTTCTTGGCGCGCACATCGCCCGCACAGCCCTTGTTGTGCTTATCTGGTTTGCCTTCCTCTTTGACGCAATTGCCCCCCTCATGCGGGCGCTTTACGGCGCTCAAGGCGGCGCGTTTATCTTCCTTGGCATGCCAATCGTTATCCTCGGCCTCCTGATTTACCTGTGGCGCCGCGGCCAATACACTCGGTTCAGCAAAGTCCCCCAGAGCTGAGCCATCCCAGACCCAAACCGGACCAGCATATGATTTATCCGGAAAACTGAAGGAATACACAAAATGGCAAACTATGACGTCATCATCATCGGCTCCGGCCCCGGCGGCTATGTCTGCGCGATCCGCTGCGCGCAATTGGGCCTGAAAACGGCCATCGTTGAAGGGCGCGAGACGCTGGGCGGGACCTGCCTGAACGTTGGCTGCATTCCGTCCAAGGCGCTGCTGCATGCCACACATATGTTGCACGAAGCCGAGCATAATTTCGCGACCATGGGCCTGAAGGGTAAAACCCAGTCTGTCGATTGGAAGCAGATGCAAGCCTATAAGGACGACGTAATCGGCCAGAACACCAAGGGCGTTGAGTTCTTGATGAAAAAGAACAAGGTCGATTGGCTGAAAGGCTGGGGATCAATTCCTGAAGCTGGCAAAGTAAAGGTCGGCGACGACGTGCACGGTGCCAAGAAAATCATCATCGCGTCTGGTTCTGAGGTGTCATCTCTCCCGGGTGTGGAGATTGACGAACGGACTGTTGTGTCTTCAACCGGTGCGCTTGAGCTTGGCAAAATTCCTAAGAAACTGGTCGTCATCGGCGCGGGCGTGATCGGGCTGGAGCTTGGCTCAGTCTATAGCCGCCTTGGTGCTGAGGTGACGGTCATCGAATTCCTCGACTCGGTCACACCCGGCATGGACAGCGAAATCCAGCGTCAGTTCCAGAAGATGCTAGGCAAACAGGGAATGACATTTGTCATGGGGGCCGCTGTTCAAGGTGTTGAAACCAAGAACAACAAAGCCACAGTGACCTACAAACTGCGCAAGGACGACAGCGAGGCAACAATTGATGCCGATACGGTTCTGGTTGCAACCGGTCGCCGTCCTTATGTGGACGGTTTGGGTCTGGATGCTTTGGGTGTTGAGATGTCCGAGCGCGGCCAAATCAAGACGGATGGCAACTACAAGACCAACGTGGACGGTATTTATGCGATCGGTGACTGCATCGCAGGGCCGATGCTTGCCCATAAAGCCGAAGACGAAGGCATGGCCTGTGCCGAAGGTCTTGCTGGCCAGCAGCCGCATGTGAACTACGATGTAATCCCAGGTGTGATCTACACGCACCCTGAGGTCGCCAATGTGGGCGCAACCGAAGAAGCGCTGAAAGAAGCAGGACGCGACTATAAGGTTGGTAAGTTCAGCTTTATGGGCAATGGCCGCGCCAAGGCCAACTTTGCGGGTGACGGGTTCGTTAAGATCCTTGCCGACAAAGCGACTGATCGTATTTTGGGTGCTCATATCATTGGTCCGATGGCCGGTGATCTGATCCACGAAATCTGCGTTGCGATGGAATTTGGCGCTGCGGCAGAAGATTTGGCCCGCACATGCCACGCTCACCCGACCTATTCAGAGGCTGTGCGCGAAGCGGCACTCGCCTGTGGTGACGGCGCAATTCACGCCTAAAATCTTAACCTTTGGTTAACTAAAACGACGGGCGGTGCCAGAAATGGCCCGCCCGTTGCCAATTCTATGCCTTATACTTGCCTAAACTTGCGGACAACTTAGACTCCAAGTCACGTAAAAGGTGTTTCGAATGCAAAAAACAATTCCTACGATTGCCCTGACGGTTAGTCTTTGCGGTATTGCTGCACCAAGTTGGGCCGCAAACGGTATTGTTCCCGCCATCCAGAGCAACATCTGGTTGATCGCAGGGGTCTTGGGCCTTTTGATCTGCGTGATCGTACTAAAGAAACTGATTGGCGGACGTGCCGAGAAAGCCCCCGATGCCTTGGCGATCCATTCCCTTGTGGCCATGTCACAGGTTGCGATTGCCGACGGCCGCATCGACGACGCCGAAGTCCGTCAAATCGCCCAGATACTGACACGTTTGACCGGAACGTCATATGGCCCTGACCAGGTCATGGAGATGTTGCAGCGGCTAAATCCATCAGCCGCCGATCTAGAGCAAGTCGGCCAAGACCTGTCGAAAAAGGATCGTGAAATCGTGCTGGAAGCCGCTTTAAACATTGCTGTCGCGGATGGCGAAATCCATGCGAATGAGTATGCCGTTGTGTCCGAATTGGCGCAGCGGATGCGTATTGGGGCAGATCAGTTCCGCAGCGCAATGGCCCGTATCTCTGCACACTTGCAGACCGTTCAGCCGACATAAACAGCCCTAAACTTTTAGCATCCGCAATCCTTGGGTAGCGTCCGAACGTACGGCGAGCTTGAGGCTCGCTTCATCGCCTGCTTTGAGGGCTGCCAAGATTAACTTATGATTCCGTGGTGTTTCTGTGCGTTTCAGCCGCCCGTAAAGCTTTGACATTGTTGGGCCAAGTTGCAGCCAAACCGTCTCGGCCAGTGCTAGCATCGCAGGTGCTTGGGCCCGCAGATAAAGCGTGCGATGAAATTCTAGATTGCGACGGATATACGCAGAGGCGTCTTGGCGGGCGATAACCGGAGCGATCCGGTCGTTGATTTCCTCAAGGCGTTCGATCAGCGCCATATGTGCACGCGGCAAGGCCCGCGCTGCCAATTCCGGCTCGAGCAACGCACGGATCGCGGCGAGCTCTTCTATTCTTTCGTTGGACAGTTCTGGCGTCGCCACGCGTCCCGATGACGACAAGGACAACGCGCCTTCGGCGACCAATCGGCGGACGGCTTCGCGAGCTGGTGTCATGGAGACCCCGAATTCCTTACCGATACCACGCAGCGTCAGCGCATGGCCTGGATGGATTTCCCCATGCAAAATGCGACTGCGGAGCGTACGATAGACGTGGTCATGAGCGGCCCCTGTGGGGCCAGATGATTTGGACTGGATCAACATGGTTCATTTGTGATCACAAATCCACGCAAGGTCAATCAAAACGAACGCGATGAAGTGCCCCACCGTGGCGACGCAACCAAGCGCGGCAAGCTTTGTGATCGGGAAAGAGGCGATCAACGACCCCCCAGAACCGATCCGAGTGATCCATGTGTTGAAGATGTGCGACCTCATGGGCTGCGACGTAGTCCAACACCTGTGGGGGCGCCATAATCAGCCGCCACGAATACATGAGATCACCAGCCGACGAACATGATCCCCACCGGGACCGTGTGTCCCGCAAGGATATACGCCCATAAGGCCTGCCCAAAGCGGCGGCGTATCGATCCGACGCGTCGGCCAAAGCATCCCGCGCGCGAAGTTTCATAAAGGCAGCCACACGTTTGCCCGCCATTTCCGGCGAATCTGGTAGCATCAATGCGCCATCTGACAGTTTGGCGCGTTTCACATCTCCTGCGATCAAAGGCAGCTCTTGCCCAAGATAAGGAACAGTCCCGCCGATCTGGATAAGCTGTTCTGGCTCGATCGCATCCAGATGTTTACGCAGCCAGTCTTCGCGTTCGCGCAGGAATGCCATGCCTTCTCTTTCGGGCACTCGATTAGGCAAAGTGAGCGTCGCTCGGCCATCCAGCCGCGAAATACGCAGCGATAACCGACGTGCCCGCGCAGAACGGCGCAAAACCACTTCAACTGGGGGGTTGCCATCAAGGATTAGAACACTCATGTGTGCCTTTCGCGCAATGCTACACCAATTGTCTTTGACACGCCTTAGGGGGTATGGCAATTGACCCCGATCCAGCAAGTGAGACTCACTGCTGACAGTTTAGAAGGATGAACAGATGCCAAAGGAAGAGTGGGGCACAAAGCGCCTCTGCCCAACCACCGGAAAGCGGTTCTATGACTTGAACGCCTCCCCAATCATCAGCCCGTACACGGGCGAAGAAGTTGTGGTTGAGACCGGCAAGACCCGCACCATGCAAGCGGACGCCGCTGATGCACAGAACAAAGCCAAAGCTGAAGAGGCTGAGGAAGACGATCTCGTGCTTGACGACGATGATGACGCGGATGCGGATCTCGGCGATGACGTTTTGGATGACGACGATGACGACGCAGATGTGTCGCTCGACGAAATCGCCGACGTTGCAGCACCGGACGACGATTCCTAAGATTTCGGGTTTTCAGGGCGAGAATCCCTCTTGATCTCGCCCGCCCCGCTGCGTAAGCAGCAAAACGAGAAATGTTGCGTAAGCAGCAAAAACGAAAGATGCAGCGTTAGCTGCACCCGTTACGACCGCTGCCGCCAACAGCCTTCGATTGGTCGTAACACCCTTTGGTAAGGGGCATTAGCTCAGCTGGGAGAGCGCCTGCATGGCATGCAGGAGGTCAGCGGTTCGATCCCGCTATGCTCCACCAACCACCCCTTTGACACTGTTGAAACCCACTGTCCGCGGAATGCGCGGTTCATGCTGTCGGTAACCGGCTTTACGAGAGGCTGGAAGAATGCGCGAGTTCCGCGAGTTAGGTTATCCCGAAAAGCCCGGCCTCTCTAGGCCCTGACGTTTCGGAAAACGCTGGTCAGCAAGAAGGTCAACGCAGCCACACAGACGATGGAAGGCCCCGCAGGGGTGTCAAACTCATAGGCGGCCCGCAGCCCCGCGATGACAGAAAAGATGCCGATTGCACCCGCCGCAATGGCCATTCCTTCTGGTGTTCGCGACAAAGGTCGGCCCGCAGCGGCGGGAATGATCAGCATGGCTGCGATCAGCAAAACCCCTACGACCTTAATCGCAACAGCCACCGTGATGGCCAGCGCGAACGTCAGCACCAATTGTTCGCGTTTGGGGTTGATGCCGCTGGCATAGGCAAGGTCTTCGTTCAGGGTCGCTGTCAGTAAGGCCGACCAGCGCCAGCCAATCAATGCAACAACAATAGCCGCGCCGCCCCAGATCACCGCCAAATCCCCACGGGTCACCGCAAGGATATCGCCAAACAGATAGGCCATCAGGTCAATCCGCACGCCAGTGATGAACGACACCGCGACAAGTCCAAATGCAAGCGCCGAGTGCGCCAAGACGCCCAGCAATGTGTCCATCGCGTAGCCACGCCCTGACAACACGCTGACAGTCAGGGCCATCATAAGAGCCACAGTCATAGACCCGATAAAGATCGACATTGAAAAAGCTAGCGACATTGCAACGCCCAAGATAGCCGCATGTGCGGTCGCGTCGCCAAAGTAGGCCATACGGCGCCAGACCACGAAACACCCCAACGGAGCAGCCGCAATCGCGACACCAGCCCCAGCCAGGGCCGCGCGTACCATGAAATCATCAAGCACTAGTCTGAACCCTCCGAACAGTCATGGTTATGGTCGCCGTGGTCATGTGTTTGGCCATGAGTGTGATCGTGGTCATGTCCGTGGTCATGGCCGTGATCATGTTCGTGACGATAAAGCGCCAAAGCACCCCCCGTCCCTGTTCCAAACAAGGCGCGGTATTCGGGCGCGGATGCGACAACAGCTGGCGTGCCTTCACAACACACATGACCATTGAGACAGATAACGCGATCCGAGGCGCTCATCACGACGTGGAGTTCGTGGCTGATCATAAGAACTGCGCATCCTGTCTCCTGACGCACGGATTCGATCTGTTGGTAAAACGACGCCGAACCGCGTTGATCCAACCCTTGCGTGGCTTCGTCGAGCAACAACAGGTCCGGCTTCTTGATTAAGGCGCGCGCCAACAAGACGCGCTGAAACTGACCGCCCGAGAGTTGCGAAAGCTGCGCGTTGACCAGATCAGGCACGCCGGCTTGCGCGAGCGCGTGTTCAATATCGAGTGCCGCAGCGCCGCTCGGCAACTTGAGGAACCGCGAAACGGTGATCGGCAGCGTCTCGTCGATATGCAGCTTTTGTGGCACGTATCCGATTGTGACATCGCGCCCTTGGGTAACACGGCCACGGTAAGGTTTTACTGCACCGATAATCGCCCGCAGCATGCTGGTTTTCCCAGACCCGTTCGGGCCGACAATAGTGACGATCTCACCCGGCTCAATACGAAGAGACACGTTCGACAACACCGTACGTGCGCCGTAGCGGACGCTAAGGCCTTCTACGTCTACTAGGCTCATGCGTCGGCCTTCTCGACACAAGATGGACAAACGCCTTCGGCCTCGATGACGGTGCGTTCAATCTTGAAACCGGTCGCGCGGGCCGCCTCGCCTAACCCACCACGTGCCGACGTCGATTCGGCTTCTGCAACTGCGTCGCACAAACGGCAGATCATGAAGGCCGGCGAGTGGGCGTGGCTGGGATGAGCGCAGGCAATAAAGGAGTTCAGCCGTTCAATTTTATGGGCCAGTCCATTTGCCACCAGAAAATCCAGTGCGCGGTAGGCAACGGGCGGCTGAGAACCGTATCCGTCTTCGCGCAACTGTTCCAAAATGGCATAAGCCCCAAGTGCGCGATGTTCTTGCAGCAGGATTTCCAAGACCTTGCGGCGCACGGGCGTAAAGCGAAGCCCCTCAGCCGCGCACCGCTTTTCAGCGGCCGCAAGCGTATCACTTACGCAGGCGCCGTGGTCGTGGTGAGCGAACCCAACAGGATCGTCGCCAGCATCATTGTTGCTCGGAGCACTTGTCATGTTATTACATTTCGTCTAATCGATCGTTAATGTTATAAAATCACATGGAGTATCCAATGTCCAGAAAGCTTCTTTCCCTCTCAGTCACCGCCTCTTTGATGGCTGGTTCGGTCCTTGCGGACGTTCCTAATGTTGCCGTCGATATCGCTCCTGTGCACTCCCTTGTGGCGCGCGTCATGGAGGGCGTTGGGACGCCTGCCCTGATTATGCAACAGGGTGCTAGCCCGCATGAATACAGCCTGCGCCCATCCGAAGCCCAGTCATTGCAAGACGCGGACTTGGTGTTTTGGGTCAGTGCTGATTTGTCGCCATGGTTGGGCGAAGCGATCGAAGCGTTGGCCCCAGATGCTGCGTCAACCGAGTTGATGGAAGCTAACGGCACCATTGAACTGGAAACCCGTAGCGACGCATTGTTCGAAAAGCACGTTCACGGAGACGAAGAAGGCCACGACGACGATCATGATGATCACGACGAGGATGACCATGATGACCATGGCAAGCACGATCCGCATTCTTGGTTGTCCCCACAAAACGCAATGACTTGGATGAACGTGATTGCTGGTGAAATTTCCGCTGCTGATCCAGAAAACGCTGGTGCTTATTTCGCAAACGCAGCGGCAGGTCGCGGTGAAATCGAGGCGGCGATGGCCGAAGCGAACGCCACACTAGAGCCTGTGCGTGGCGGCAACTTCGTCGTGTTCCACGATGCCTATCAGTACTTTGAGAACGATTTTGATTTCCCAGCGGCAGGCGCGATTTCCATCAGTGACGCGTCTGACCCAAGCCCTGCACGTATCGCGGAAATTCAGGCCCGCATCGCTGACGAAGGCATCGATTGCGTTTTTGCTGAACCACAATTCAACCCGGACCTTATTGCAACGGTCCTAAACGGCGCCGAAGCAGAAACGGGTGTTCTTGATCCACTCGGGTCCCACTTGGACGCAGGCCCTGCGATGTATCCGCAGCTTATCTTGGATCTGTCCGCTGCTCTCGCGGAGTGCATGTAAGGACATCGATCCAGTAAGGATTGGGATAAAAATTGGTGGCGCGGATTATCGCGCCGCCAACATTTAAGTATTAGCCCTTTGGCACAGCGTCAAAATCGCTGGCGTCGTGGCGTTCACGGAGTTGTTCGCTGTCTTCGCCCCACGCACGGTTGACCATACGGCCCCGCTCATAAGCAGGTCGAGACATCACATCATCCGCCCAACGGGTCACGTTTTCATAGCTTTCCACGTCCAAAAATTCGGCCGCGTCATAGACGGTGCCTTTGACTAACGAACCGTACCATGGGGCCGTTGCCATATCGGCAATCGTATATTCATTCCCCGCGATGTAACGGTTCTCTTCGAGCTGTTGATCCAGCACATCGAGTTGACGCTTTGCTTCCATCGCAAAACGGTTGATCGGGTATTCGAACTTTTCCGGCGCATATTTGTAGAAATGCCCAAAACCGCCACCCAGATAAGGCGCCGAACCCTGAAGCCAAAACAGCCAGTTCAGGGTTTCTGTGCGGCCTTCAATGTCACGCGGCAGGAACGCCCGAAACTTCTCGGCCAGATACAGCAGGATCGCACCGCTTTCGAACACACGAACGCCCGTGGATTTATCGAACAGTGCTGGAATTTTTGAATTCGGATTGAGATCCACAAACCCGCTGGAGAATTGATCGCCTTCACCGATGTCGATGAACCAAGCATCGTAATCCGCAGCGTAGCCTTTGGCCAACAGCTCTTCCAACATCACGGTGACTTTAACGCCGTTCGGCGTGGCCATGGAATGCAATTGCAGGGGGTGTTTGCCGCTTGGCAGGTCCTTGTCGTGGGTTGGGCCCGCCGTTGGGCGGTTGGTGCTGGCGAATTGCCCGCCATTCTCAGAATCCCAAGTCCAGACTTTCGGGGGCGTATAGGTCATGTGCGCGTCCTTGAATGAGTGCGGCCAAGCTACGAGTCTTGGCGGAAGGTGCAATGGGTCAGCATGCAAATTGCACAAAAACGTTTGATCGTTTGGATGGTCGGGCCGTGATGCTCGCGCATTCTATTGGATCAGGTCGCCATTCTCATCGCGTTTCACAAGCGTCGACCAGACTTCGGCCTCGGGGGCTTTGGGCGGGGGCGTGCAGGTCTTGCGGTGAATGTTCACTTTGCTCATAAAGTTGGCCGAGATCGGCGCGGTCACAAAGAGAAAGGCCATGATCAACAACTCATGCACCGAACCGTCGTGGAACACCCATGAGTTCGTAATGGAGGCCAAGAGCAAAGCGCCAATCCCCATCGTGCCAACTTTGGTTGGCGCGTGAAGGCGGGTCATGGAATCGGGAAGTTTTACAAGGCCGATCGCGCCGACCAACATGAAGAAGGCCCCGATCAACAGGCAGAAGGCGACGGCGTAGGTTCCAATAACTTGCATGGTCATTCGATGATATCCCCCCTTAGCACAAACCGCGCATAGGCCACGGTTGATACAAATCCAAGCATTGCGATAATTAGGGCGGCTTCGAAATACAGGCGCGTCCCTTGGAACATGCCCACAAGGACGATTAGGCCAATCGCATTCACCACCATCGTATCAAGGGCAAGAATACGGTCCCCCGTATTTGGCCCAATCACCAAGCGAACAAGCGCAAGCAATTGCGAAAGAGCGACAGCCGCAAAGGCCAATGTCATCGCCCAGCTCAGAAATTCAGCAGCAGGCATCATACAAAAATCTCCTTTAGTCGGGCTTCGTAGCGTGACTTGATGTCATCGCGAACAGCATCAGGATCAGGCGCATCCAGAGCGTGCACCAGCAGATAGTGGCCGGTATTGGAAATGTCGGCAGAGACGGTCCCGGGGGTCAAAGTAATTGTCCCCGCTAAAACCGTAATCGCTTCGGGTTGGCGCAAGTCCAACGGGACAACGATCCAGGCAGGCCGAAGGTTACGGTTGCGCCGCGTCAGAACGATCCAAGCCACTTGGACGTTGGCCACCATGATGTCCCACAACACCAAAAGCACATACGGGATCATCCGCCCCATGTGGAAACGACGCGGTCGATCAGGCCACCAAGCAGCAAACCCCCGAGGGATGATAATGCCAAGGATCAGCCCAAACACAGCCATGCCGTAGCTGAAGTCGTTTTGCAGGATCAGCCAAACCACTGCCAAAAGCAAAGTCATCAGCGGGTGCGGAAACAACCAATTGAATACGGAGCGGATCATGTCAGTGGTCCTCCGACGCGTCAGGCGCGCTGAGCTTGCCCTCGGTCTCAAGTACGATCGAGATGTAGGGTTCGGGTTCGAACAGTTGAGCTGCGGTGGCTGTCATGAAGGACTGCGCATAGCCACCCAGTACTGAATGGGCCACGAGAAGCGCCAGCAATCCGCCAACAGCCGCATAGGCCAATGGGTTTGAAGATGTCGTCGGCTCGGCCTGCTCGTCCACAGCAACGCTTTTGGCTTTCCAGAACACAACACTGCCCGCGCGGGAAAATCCGACAATACCGATCAGACTGGAACAAAGGATAACAGCCCAGATGGTCACGTTCATTGTGTGGTCTCGCGCGGCATCAAGGATCAAGAGCTTACCCAAGAAACCAGACAGCGGCGGCAGACCTGTCATCGCAATCGCCGCCGCAAAGAACAGCGCAGAGGTCAGCGCAGCACCTGCAACAGGTGGGAGCGCGGTTAGGGTCAGGGATGCGCGGTTGGATTTCACGAGGTCGACAATCAGGAACAGGGCCGCGCCCGCCAGTGTCGAATGCACGATGTAATACAAGGCGGCGGCAATGCCTTCGGGAGTCGTCAAGGAGATAGCGACCATCACCATCCCCATGGACCCGATTACGGCAAAGGCAACCAGACGGTCCAGTTTTTTGGCGGCCAGAATGCCGATCATGCCCAACGCAACAGTAATAAGTGCTGCCGGAAGCAACCAAACATCATAAAGCCCTGCGGTCGTTTCTAAGTCCGGTGGGAAGATCAATGTGTAGACGCGGATCATCGCATAAGCGCCGACCTTGGTCATGATCGCGAACAGCGCAGCCACGGGGCCTGGTGCTTCTGCGTAGCTGGACGGCAGCCAGAAGTGCAGCGGCACAAGCGCCGCTTTGACGGCGAAAACCAACAACAGCAACACAGCCGCAACGCGAATACCGACCGTCGCGTCTGCGCCGATCATATCAGCCCGCACCGCAAGGTCCGCCATGTTGAGCGTGCCCGTCTCGGCATAGAGCGACCCGAGCGCGAACAAGAAAAGCGTCGACGCCAACAGGTTATAAAGAACGTATTGAACACCTGCGCGCAGGCGATCATTGCCACCTGCATGGATCATCAGGCCGTAAGACGCGATCAGCATCACCTCAAAGAACACAAACAGGTTAAACAAATCGCCCGTCAAAAAGGCCCCCATGATCCCCATCAGTTGGAACTGGAACAGCGCATGGAAATGCCAGCCGCGATCATCCCAACCGGACCCAATCGCATAAAGCAACACAAAGAGAGCCAAGACAGCCGTGAGCAGGACCATAAGGACCGACAGGCGATCCCCGACCAGCACAATGCCAAAGGGGGCAGCCCAATCACCCAGCTGATACAGCAGGATCGTGCCATCAGACACGGTCACAAACAGAGAGGCCGCGATGGCAATCAGCGCCACGACACCGGCCAGTGAAAACACCCGCTGGATGCCGATATGATAGCGTGCAGCCAGCACGATAAACGGCGCCAACATGGCCGGAAGAACAACAGGGGCAATGATCCAATGGGTCATGCTTCGCCCTCCTGATCTGTCTCGGGGGGGTCATCTACCCCATCATCGTTGGTTCCCAGATAAGCGCCCAAGGAAATCATCACAACAACAGCAGTCATCCCGAATGAAATCACGATGGCCGTCAGCACAAGAGCTTGCGGCACTGGATCGGCGTAGACGTCAACACCATCGCGCAAGATCGGCGCTGATCCGACAGTCAAACGACCAGACGCAAACAAAAAGACGTTCACGGCATAGGTTAGCAGTGAAATACCCATGATGACGGGGAAGGTCCGCAATCGCATGACCAAATACATGCCAGCGGCGGTCAGTATCCCCACAGCTGAGGCAACAAGGACTTCCATGTTACACGCCCTCCTGAGCTGAAGGTTCAAGATCGGTTACGATCGGCTTTGAGGGATCGACATCCATCGGCTCGTCGCTGTCTCTTACATGTGCCCGCCGCGCGAGGCGCGAGAAGCTTTCGAGCGACAACATCACTGCCCCCAGAACAGCAAGGAACACGCCAAGATCAAACAGCGCAGCCGTGGCCAATTCGAATTTTTCAAACGGCGGGATGCGGACGTAGGTGAAATCAGACGTCAAGAATGGCTTACCAAAGAACCATGCGCCGATACCCGTTAGGCCAGCCACTAGCACCCCTGCCCCGATTACACCGTGATACGGCCAGCGCACCCGATCCGAGGCCCAGCCAAACCCGCTTGCCATGTATTGCATTAACACGCCAATCGACACGATCAGACCCGCGATGAACCCACCGCCCGGTTCGTTGTGACCACGCAAGAAGATGTAGAAACCAACCAACAAAACAATTGGGAAGATAACCCGCGTCAGAATAACCATCATCATCGGGTGTTGCGTCCCCGACAACGGTTTGTCGGGTTTGCGGTTCAATAGACGTGCACGCACAGGGCCGTTCAACAACGCCTCTGTCAGGGCATAGATCAACAGCGCCGCAATCCCGAGAACGATAATTTCACCGAAGGTATCAAAGCCACGGAAATCAACCAAGATCACGTTGACCACATTGGTCCCGCCGCCGCCTTTATACGAATTGGCAAGGTGGAATTCGGAAATGGGTGAGGCAACAGCATCGCGCAGCAGATAGTGATAGGTCAGCGCCATCGTCGCGAGGCCAGCCGCCCCTGCAACAACGACATCACGAGCGCGACGCAGGAGCGAAGACTCGACCGGCGTATGGTTGGGCAAAAAGTTGAGCGCCAGCAAAAGCAAAATGATCGTAACCACCTCAACCGTGATCTGTGTCATCGCCAAATCAGGCGCGCTAAGCAGAATGAAAGCGATCGACACCATCAGCCCGACAATCCCGATCAGGATCAAAGCCAGAAGGCGGTTGTGGTGCATCGCAGCCAAGCCGACCGTTGCCGCCACAAGCATGATCCAGCCCGCGATTTCAGCCCAACCCACAGGCTGAACGTTGCGCGTAACATCGCCCAACACACCTGTCGTCCACGCGTGATAACCAGCTGCAACGACGGCGACGCCAAAGATCATCGCGTAGCGGGTAAAGGCGCCGTTGTGCAGCGGATGGATGATTGCCTTGGCGTACATCACGAAGGCCGCGATGATTTCATCAAAGATTGCTTTCGCTTCTGGGCGTGGCGTGGCTTCCCACAGGCGTGAAAGTGGCTTGAACATCGACAACACGATCAAGCCACCGACAACCGCGACGATCGACATATAAAGCGGCGTGACAAAACCGTGCCAGATTTTGATGTGCGCGTCTGGGACTTCTGCCGTGCTGCCCAAAACGGCAGCGGTCACGATTTTCACGAAGTCTTCGACCAAGAAAGGAGCCACACCAATAACCACAACCAGCACCACAAGGATCGCAGGTGGCAACCACAGGCCTGCACCGGGATCATGGGGTTTGGCCGGGTAGCTTTCGGGGTCACGTTTCTTACCGAGGAAAGTGTGGCCGATCAGGCGGAAACAATACGCCGCGGAAAACAGCGATCCAAAAGTTGCCAAAGCAGGCACAAGCCATTCGGGACCGAACAGGTAAGTGTGCTCCATCTCTTCGAGCATCATTTCCTTGGACAAGAAGCCGTTCAGGAACGGGATGCCCGCCATAGACAGGGCCGCAAGTGTCGCTATGATGAACGTGATCGGCATCAAGTGACGCAAGCCGCCAAGGATACGGATGTCACGGGTTTTGGTCTCGTGGTCGATGATGCCAGCGGACATGAACAGCGCGGCCTTAAACGTCGCGTGGTTCAGGATATGGAACATCGCGGCGAACGCACCGAACGCGGTGCCAGTGCCCAGCAACATCGTAATCAGGCCAAGGTGGGACACGGTTGAAAACGCAAGAAGCGCTTTCAGGTCGTGTTTGAACAGCGCAATAACGGCGCCAAGGATCATCGTGATTAGACCCACCGTGGTCACGATATAGAACCATTCGGGCGAACCAGAC
The DNA here is from genome assembly GCF_018861045.1 of Octadecabacter sp. B2R22. Lineage (GTDB taxonomy): Bacteria > Pseudomonadota > Alphaproteobacteria > Rhodobacterales > Rhodobacteraceae > Octadecabacter. The sequence continues at coordinate 165,002 of NZ_JAHKQJ010000002.1, read as the reverse complement.
AGCACCGGCCAAGTCCGCGCCATCAGGAAAATACCCGCTTTGACCATCGTGGCGGAGTGCAGATAGGCCGACACAGGTGTCGGAGCGGCCATCGCGTGGGGCAGCCAAAAATGGAACGGGAATTGTGCCGACTTGGTGAAAGCCCCGATTAGAATCAACAGCAAAGCGGGCACATACATTGGATCCGCTTGGATCAAATCGCGGTTCTGTAGAATAACGCTTAGGTCATAGGACCCGACGATATTGCCCAAGATCAGCATACCACCGATCATTGCAAGGCCACCCATACCCGTCACTGTCAACGCCATGCGCGCGCCTTGGCGGCCTGCCTCTAGGTGTTTCCAATAGCCGATCAGCAAGAAAGACGACAGCGACGTAAGTTCCCAGAAGATCAACAAAAGCAGGATGTTATCGGACAACACAATGCCGACCATCGCGCCTTGGAACAGCAGTAAATAGGTGAAAAACTCACCCATATTGTCTTCACGGGCCAGATAGAACCGGGCGTAGGCGATGATCAAAAGGCCGATGCCGAGGATCAAAAGCGCAAAGAAGAACCCAAGCCCGTCCAACATCAGTGTGACATTCAGCCCGAGTTCGGGGAACCAATTGAACCCTGTCTGCACGAGTTCCCCAGCCAAAACGGCAGGGAGGTTTGTCAATAGTCCGACGAAAGCGGCCAGCGTCACAGTGAACGTCACTCCGCCCACGGCTTGACGGCCGGCTGAGTTCATCACACCCGGTAATAATGCACCAAGGAATGGCAAAGCGACGATTAGGAATAGAGACACGTGAGCTCCTGATCTGGGGACCGTAAAGTCTGACCTTTTTGGGTCAGTTTACGGCGATCCTCAAGCGAAACCGAAGAGTTTATCAACAATTCGGATCAGAAACGGTCAATTTTTTGTCAAACGATCCAACCAACCCGCCCTAGGCCTTCAGACCGTAGCCCGAGAATGCCTTCAGCGTGTCTTCGATTTCCTCTTCGGTAAGCAAGACGGGCGTGCCGTTCTGTTCGGAAAGCAAGAGCACTTGAGCAAGAGTTTCGAGTTCCTGCATCCGCCACAGCGCCTTATCCAACGTGGCACCAAGCGTCAATGCGCCGTGATTTGCCATCAGGCATCCGTCACGGGACTGAACGGCCTTCGCGACCATATTGGACAAATCAGCGGTGCCAAAACGCGCATAGGCTGTGCAAGGGACATCGGCCCCGCCAAAGGCCGCGATCATATAGTGAACGGGCGGAATGGCGCGCCGCTGGATGGCAACCGCCGTGGCGTGGGCTGGATGGGCGTGAACGACGGCGTTGGAATCTGGGCGGGAATTTAGGGCGGCTTGGTGGAATTGCCATTCGGTCGACGGGTTTTGATCCGGAGCTGGATCACCATCCAGAGGCAGCTTGCAGATCATATCTGGCGTCATGTCCGCATAAGGGACGGCGCTCGGGGTGATCAGCATTCCATCACCCACCCGCACAGAGATGTTGCCCGACGTGCCTTGATTCAGGCCGCTGCTTTGCATCCAAAGGCAGCCGTCGATGATAGATTGGCGAAGCGCGGTGCTGTCTTGCATGATCTATCCCGCGAGTTCTGGGAACATGGACGTCAGCCCGTCTTCCGACGCAGGCGCAATGCCGCGTTCGGTGATGAGCCCTGTAACAAGTCGCGCAGGCGTGACATCAAACGCAGGGTTCCCACCGGTGGTTCCATCTGGCGTGACTTGCACCTCACTGATTTCACCGGCGTCGTCGCGCCCCATGATGTGCGTGATCTCTCGCGATCCGCGATCCTCAATGGGGATGTCAGCCACACCATCGGACACAGTCCAGTCAATCGTTGGGGACGGCAAGGCGACGTAGAACGGAACCCCATTGTCATGAGCGGCCAGCGCCTTGAGGTAGGTTCCAATCTTGTTGCACACGTCCCCTGCCCGCGTGGTGCGGTCGGTTCCGGTAATCACAAGGTCCACCTGCCCGTGCTGCATCAAATGCCCACCTGCATTGTCCGTGATGTAGGTATGTGGGATGCCATGGCTGCCCAGTTCCCAAGATGTCAAAGCGCCCTGATTTCGCGGACGGGTTTCATCGACCCAGATATGCAGCGGGATGCCCGCGTCATTAGCGTGATACATTGGGCTTGTCGCAGTTCCCCAATCTACGGTGGCGATCCAGCCCGCATTGCAATGGGTGAGAATACGGACAGGTTCGCCTGCGGGTTTCTTGGCGGCGATGTCTTTGATCAGCTTTAGGCCGTTCAACCCGATGTTGCGGTTAATCTCGACGTCCTCATCCGCGATCTCATGTGCGAGCGACAAGGCAACGGCAGCGCGATCCACCTCTGGTAAAGGGGCAAGTGCGGCGCGGCATCGGTTTAGCGCCCAGCGCAAGTTGATCGCTGTGGGGCGCGTTGCGTGAAGCACGTCCCAAGCGTCGTCCATATGATCATCACTCGAGTCCAGCTTCATCGCCAGCGCCATGCCATAGGCCGCCGTCGCCCCAATCAACGGCGCGCCGCGCACGCGCATCTGCACGATTGCATCAACGAAGTCCTGCATCGTCGTGACCGACTGCACACGAAAGTCGTGGGGCAGCCAGCGTTGGTCGATGATTTGCAACTCACCCTTGTCCCCATCCCACCAAAGCGAGCGATAGGGCGTGCCGTTCACTTTCATCAGACACCCTCGACGATTTTGTAGTCGCGTTCGGATGCGGGCAGCCCGTAGGACAGGGCCTTTTGATATTCGGGACCGTGGTAAAACGTCTTAGCTGTTTCCATGTCGGCAAAACGGATGATGACACAGCGAGCGCGAGTCGTGCCCTCAAGCACCTCTACTTCACCACCGCGGGCCAGAAACTCACCACCGTATTTGGCGACCGCTGGCCCCGCAAGTTCGGCATATTTGGCGTATTGATCTGCATCTTTTACGTCCACTTGGACGATCGCGTAGGCGGGCATTGGCGGCTCCTGATGTTTTAATTGTGATGTCATCTTAGGCACTCGTGCCTTCGCGTCCATCAAAACCTCTGGATAAACAAAAGACTGCGCGTTTCAAAAATTTTACCGTTTGATAAAAAAATAAACTGTGCCATGCTCAACCTGTGATCGACGTACGGAGTTGCTATGAATTCGCCTTACACAACCGGAATTGCGGCATCGCGCCTTGGCGCTGATGAACTGGCCGAAAACTTCGGTGATCTGCACGCGCCCCTTGATGCGCATGAGGCCTCAGTGGCTGCAGATCGCTGTTACTTCTGCCATGATGCCCCCTGCATTACAGCCTGCCCGACGGATATCGATATCCCGATGTTCATTCGCCAGATTGCGACTGGAACACCCGAAGCAGCTGCTAAAACCATCTTTGACCAGAACATTCTGGGCGGCATGTGTGCCCGCGTTTGCCCTACCGAGGATCTGTGCGAGCAAGCCTGCGTTCGCGAATTGGCCGAAGGTAAACCCGTTGAGATTGGCCGTTTGCAACGTTTCGCAACAGACCGCGTGATGGAACAGGGCGTAATGCCGTTCACCCGTGCAGAATCGAGCGGCAAAAAGATCGCTGTTGTTGGCGCGGGTCCTGCTGGACTGTCCTGTGCGCACCGCCTTGCAATGTTGGGGCATGATGTCACCGTCTATGACGCAAACCCCAAAGCGGGCGGACTTAACGAATACGGTATCGCCGCCTATAAATCGACGGATGACTTTGCTGCGCGTGAAGTTGACTGGCTTATGTCCATCGGCGGGATCGAAATTAAGACAAACATGGCCTTGGGCGATGATCTGAAGATTGATGATCTGGTTGGGTGTTTTGCAGCTGTATTCTTGGCGATTGGCCTTGGCGGCGTGAACGCGCTTGGCCTTACGATCCAAAGCGAACAAGGCCACGTGGTAAGCGATGCTGTCGATTTCATCGAAGAGTTGCGCCAGACGAACGACCTGACGGATCTGCATATCGGTCGCAATGTCGTTGTGATCGGGGGCGGTATGACTGCTGTTGATGCTGCGGTGCAGGCCAAACTCCTTGGCGCCGAAAACGTAACGATCGCCTATCGACGCGGTCGCGACGGCATGAGCGCGAGTACGTATGAACAAGACCTCGCCACATCCAAAGGGGTGAAGCTGTTGTTCAACCTCCAGCCCAAAGCGATCCGTGGTGCCAGCGGTTCCACCGAAATTGAACTCGAATACACCAAGGTCGAGGACGGCAAACTAATAGGTACTGGCGAAATGAGGCGCCTTCCCGCTGACCAAGTGTTCCGCGCCATTGGCCAAACATTGGACACGGATGCAGGGCTGAAAGTTGAGGGCCGCAAGATTGCCGTGACAGGTGCAGGTCGAACAAGCCGCGCTGGTATCTGGGCGGGTGGCGACTGTGCTGCGGGGGGCGATGACCTTACGGTGACGGCGGTGGCCGAAGGGCGCGACGCAGCGATGGATATTCACAGCACTTTGATGGGGGATGCATAAAATGGCTGACCTGACGACAGATTTTCTTGGGATCAAATCCCCGAACCCGTTTTGGCTGGCCTCTGCGCCGCCAACGGACAAGGAATACAACGTGCGCCGCGCATTCGAGGCTGGATGGGGCGGAGTTGTATGGAAAACGCTGGGGGGCGAAGGCCCTCCTGTGGTCAACGTCAACGGGCCGCGCTACGGCGTGATTTACGGCGCAGATCGCCGTGTTCTCGGCATCAACAACATCGAATTGATCACCGATCGCGACCTGTACACCAACCTTGAAGAGATCAAGCGCGTGAAGGCGGATTACCCCGATCGCGCCATAATCGTATCGATCATGGTCCCGTGTGAAGAAGAGGCGTGGAAGGCCATTCTACCGCTGGTCGAGGACACAGGCGCCGACGGGATCGAGCTGAACTTTGGCTGCCCGCACGGTATGGCAGAACGCGGCATGGGCAGCGCCGTGGGCCAAGTGCCCGAATACATTGAAATGGTCACGCGCTGGTGCAAACAGTATTATTCCAAGCCCGTGATCGTGAAACTGACCCCCAACATCACAGACATTCGCCAGCCCGCTGCGGCGGCGATGCGCGGCGGCGCGGATGCGGTCAGCCTGATCAACACGATCAACTCGATCACGTCTGTGAACCTCGATACTATGTCACCTGAACCGAGCATTGATGGCAAAGGCACCCACGGCGGCTATTGCGGCCCTGCTGTAAAACCAATCGCGATGTCGATGGTATCCGAGATTGCACGCAATCCTGAAACCGCTGGCCTGCCGATTTCCGGCATTGGCGGTGTCACGACGTGGCGCGATGCGGCGGAATACATCACGCTGGGCTGCGGCAACGTGCAGGTTTGCACGGCGGCGATGACCTACGGCTTCAAGATCGTTCAAGAAATGATTTCTGGTCTGTCCCAATGGATGGATGAAAAGGGCCACACAAGCATTCAGGATTTCATGGGTGCGGCCGTGCCAAACACGACCGATTGGCAGTACCTGAACCTTAACTTTATCGCCAAGGCGCAGATCAATCAGGATGACTGTATTTCCTGTGGTCGCTGTTACGCCGCCTGCGAAGACACGTCCCACCAAGCGATTTCAATGTCCGAGGACCGCACATTTACCGTGATCGATGAGGAATGTGTGGCCTGTAATCTTTGCGTCGATGTTTGCCCTGTCGAGAACTGCATCACGATGGTTGAGTTGGAGCCCGGCACGATCGATCCGCGCACAGGTAAAGTCGTCGAAAAAGACTACGCCAACTGGACAACGCACCCAAACAACCCGTCAGCAACAGCGGCAGAATAAACCCGATTTCTCCCTGAGACTTGGCCGGCACATGAACGTGTCGGCCAGTTTTTTGTCTGGTTTTTTTTCTTGAGTTACGGTGTCAGCAACCCGTGCAACATCGCTTCCAAGTGCTTTTCAGCGCCATCAAACGGGTCCACGTCCCCGAGAATGGCCCGCACCTGAACATCGAAATCAGCGTAATGCTGGGTCAGCGCCCATATCGAAAAGATAAGGTGATAGGGGTCGACCGCTTTGATCCGACCTTCGGCCGCCCAACCGTTGATCACCACGGCGATTTCATCAACCAGTTCGCGCAACTCTCCACGCAACACATCCCCGATGCGCGGCGCGCCTTGGATGATCTCATTTGCAAACAAGCGGCTTTCACGCGGAAAATGCTGGGACATATCCAATTTACGTTTCGCATAAGCCATCAGTTCATCAACGGGATCCCCTTGCGGATCGAGTTCTCGAAGTGGCTCAAGCCAGTTTTCAAGAAGCTTGGCCAGAAGGGACGTGTAGATCGCCTCTTTGGAGCGGAAATAGTACAATAAATTGGGTTTTGAGAGGCCAGCCTCGTCTGCGACCTGATCCAGCGTAGAGCCGCGAAACCCGAACTGAGAAAAGACCAAAAGACCCGCATCTAGAATCGCTGCTTGGTTCTTTTTTTGAATACGCGTGTCAGGTTTGTTCATGGGGGCTGCTTTTCAGACGATAGGGCGCAAAAACTAATCAATACCAACCCTGTTTAGCGACTGTCGGCTTATAAAGTAAGCAAATTCCTTGACTAGGTAGGGCCCTCTGGTAGCCTGCCTTTGACCAGTTGGTCAAATTATTGCCAGCCAGTATTGGGAGATCAATATGCCAGCCGCAGGAGAAAATCTTCGCATTGATGGGGCGCGCCTTTGGGACAGCCTTATGGAGATGGCCAAAATCGGCCCAGGTGTGGCCGGTGGCAACAACCGCCAGACCTTAACGGATGAGGATAGCGAAGGTCGCCATCTTTTTCAAAATTGGTGTGAAGCCGCTGGCATGACAATGGGTGTCGATGAAATCGGCAACATGTTTGCGCGGCGCGAAGGCACAGACCCCGATGCCCTGCCCGTCTACGTCGGTTCGCATTTGGATACGCAACCCACGGGCGGTAAATATGACGGGGTTTTGGGCGTGCTGGGCGGACTCGAAATCATCCGCACGATGAATGACCTCGACATCAAGACAAAGCACCCGATTGTCGTGACAAACTGGACGAACGAAGAAGGCACACGATTTGCCCCTGCGATGCTGGCCTCTGGTGTATTTGCTGGAAAGCACGGCCTTGAATGGGCGCGCGACCGCGAAGACGCGCAGGGTAAGAAGTTTGGTGATGAACTGGAGCGCATTGGCTGGAAAGGCCCCGAAAAAGTCGGGGACCGCAAGATGCACGCGATGTTTGAATTGCACATCGAGCAAGGGCCGATTTTGGAGGCCGAGGGCAAGGACATCGGCGTCGTCACCCACGGCCAAGGGCTGCGGTGGATCGAATGCACCGTGACCGGTAAAGAAAGCCACACCGGTTCCACCCCGATGCATATGCGTAAAAACGCAGGGCGCGGTTTGGCGCTTGTGACGGAACTGGTTCATGAAATTGCGATGGCCAATCAGCCCAACGCTGTCGGCGCGATCGGCCATATCGACGTCTACCCGAACTCGCGCAACGTGATCCCCGGTAAGGTGGTGTTCACGGTCGATATGCGCACGCATCTGCTGGATAAGCTGAACGCGATGGTTGATGAATTCAACGCCCGTGCGCCAAAGCTGTGCGAAGATATCGGCGTGGAATTCTCATGCGAGATCGTCGGGCAATTCGACCCGCCCGCCTTTGATGAAAGCTGTGTTAAGGCCGTGCGCGATGCTGCGGAACGGCTCGGTTATTCCCACATGGATATCATTTCCGGCGCGGGTCACGATGCCTGCTGGATCAATGATTTGTATCCGACATCGATGATCATGTGCCCTTGCGTAGACGGTTTATCGCACCACGAAGCCGAAGAAATTTCACAGGAATGGGCCACTGCGGGCGCTGATGTGTTGATGCATGCGGTGCTGGAGACGGCGGAGATTGTGACATGATCGGACTCTGTCGTGCCAAATAGGCGGAACATCAAACTACGGGGCCTTCAGATAGCCGTCACTGTCGCTGCGATTGCGGTCGGGTGGCTTGCCGGCATGTATCTGTCGAGACAATCTGGCCCATATGCTCCATATGCCGGGCTAGTCTATTTAGCGCCGCCAATAATTTTTGCGGTCATCTTTGGGGCTCTCACATGGCGCATTTCACAAAAGATACAAACGAGGAATCCAGATCATGACTAAAGTCATCAAGAACGGCACCATCGTAACGCACGATCTAACCTATAAGGCTGATGTTCTGATCGAGAATGGCTCCATCGTTGAGATCGGGCCAAACCTAAAAGGCGACGAAGAACTGGACGCGACGGGGTGTTTTGTGATGCCCGGTGGGATCGACCCGCATGTGCATCTGGAAATGCCGTTCATGGGGACCTATTCGACGGATGATTTCGAGTCCGGCACGCGAGCGGGGCTGGCTGGCGGCACCACGATGGTTGTCGATTTTTGCCTGCCGAACCAAGGCGAAAGCCTGCTGGATGCGATCAAACGCTGGGACAATAAATCGACCCGCGCGAACTGTGACTACAGCTTTCACATGGCCGTAACGTGGTGGGGCGAACAAGTCTTTGAGGACATGAAAACCGTGATCGAGGATCGCGGCATCAACACGTTCAAGCACTTCCTCGCCTACAAGGGCGCGTTGATGGTGAACGATGATGAGCTGTTCAGCAGCTTCAACCGTCTGTCCGAATTGGGCGGCATCGCGATGGTTCACGCCGAGAACGGTGATGTGGTGGCGGAACTGTCCGCCAAACTGTTGGCCGAAGGCAACAACGGCCCCGAAGCCCACGCCTATTCGCGCCCCTCTCAGGTTGAGGGTGAAGCGACCAACCGTGCGATCATGATCGCCGATATGGCGGGTGTGCCTTTGTATGTTGTGCATACCTCTTGCGAGGAATCCCACGAAGCGATCCGCCGTGCGCGCCAGCAAGGCAAACGCGTTTGGGGTGAGCCGTTGATCCAGCACCTGACGTTGGACGAGAGCGAGTATTTTAACAAGGATTGGGACCACGCTGCACGGCGCGTCATGTCTCCGCCGTTCCGCAACAAGAAGCATCAGGATAGTCTGTGGGCGGGTCTTCAGTCAGGCTCACTTAGCGTTGTCGCAACCGACCACTGCGCCTTTACCACTGAGCAGAAACGGTCCGGTGTCGGCGATTTCACCAAGATCCCCAATGGCACAGGTGGGCTAGAAGATCGGATGCCGATGCTGTGGACCCACGGTGTGGAAACCGGACGGCTGACGCCGAACGAATTTGTTGCCGTGACGTCGACGAACATCGCAAAAATCCTGAATTGCTACCCCAAGAAAGGTGCCATTCTGGTGGGCGCGGACGCGGATATCGTTGTTTGGGACCCCGCCAAGGAGAAGACGATCACCGCAGGGTCACAGCAATCGGCTATTGATTACAACGTGTTTGAGGGCAAGCACGTCAAAGGCCTGCCGCGGTTCACGTTGACGCGTGGCCATGTCGCGATCCATGACGGAGAGGTGCGCACGCAAGAAGGCCACGGAAAGTTCGTCAAACGTGAGGGCAATGGCATGACCAATCAGGCGCTGAGCAAATGGAAAGACCTCTCGGCACCGCGCCCCGTGCAGCGTTCCGGCATTCCGGCGACGGGGGTCTAGAACCTGAACATGACTGACTTACTTTGGCTTGATATAGCTGCCGACGTTGCCACAATCCTCGCTGCTCTTGCAGTTATTGCCACCACATTTGCCGTTTGGCGCCAAATGCGGCTGCAAGCCGCAGGGCAAAATAAGGACGAGCGCCGTTTTCTTCGGGAGTCTATTTTCGTCGTTCATGACACCTTGCAGGGCGAACAATTCCGCAATGCACGGCAGAACTTTTTTGGCTCAGGTCAGTGCAAGCAAGACTACAATGCTTACGGGGATGATGACAAAGGCCGCGCGCGCTACATCCTTAGTGTTTACGGCTTACTCGCTCGTATGATTGATCATGATGCGATCGATGAAGCTGTGGCCAGCGGCTATTGGAAAACGGCGATGTTTCGCGATTGGGACCGACTGGAAAATTTCGTAAGCGGCGAGCGACTGCGTTCCAGCAATGGGACCTTGTTTTCAGCTACCGAACAGATGGTTGCGAGATGGAAAAAGGCAGACCAAGCATGAGCCCCGTAATTTCCGCCACCAACCTCGACCTGACGTTTGAGACGAACGACGGTCCTGTCCATGCCCTTAAGGATGTTAACCTCGAGATAAATAAGGGCGATTTCGTTTCTTTCATCGGGCCATCGGGGTGCGGTAAAACCACGTTCTTGCGCTGCATCGCCGGGCTGGAAACGCCTACGTCTGGTGAAATCTCCGTCAACGGCATGACGCCAGATGAAGCACGCCGCGCACGCGCTTATGGCTATGTGTTTCAGGCCGCAGGGCTTTATCCGTGGCGCACGATTGGCGGCAACATTCGCCTGCCGCTTGAGATTATGGGGTTTAGCAAATCCGATCAGGCGGACCGTGTGAGCCGCGTGCTCGAGTTGGTTGACCTCGCAGGCTTTGAGAAGAAATTCCCATGGCAGTTGTCGGGTGGGATGCAACAAAGGGCCAGTATCGCACGGGCCTTAGCATTTGATGCCGATATTTTGCTGATGGATGAACCATTTGGCGCTTTGGATGAGATCGTGCGCGACCATCTAAATGAACAGTTGTTGCAACTGTGGGCCCGTACCGAAAAGACGATTGGTTTCGTCACCCATTCGATCCCCGAGGCCGTGTATCTGTCCACTAAGATCGTCGTTATGTCGCCCCGTCCGGGTCGCATCAGCGATGTGATCGACAGCCCGCTGCCAAAGGAACGCCCGCTCGACATTCGTGACAGCCCTGAATTTATCGAGATCGCACACCGTGTGCGCGACGGGCTGCGTGCGGGGCATTCGGATGGCTAGATCATGAGTTTCAAAGGCATCTTTCCGGCGCTGACTGTGGTGGGGTTCATCCTCGCGGTTTGGACGCTTGCGGTGATCCCGATGAATGCGCATCTAACTGCGGATCAGGCCCAGCGCGATGACATGGTCATCACGCCCGAAGCCCCAAGAGAGAGGCAAGAGATCTCGGGGTTGGGCTTGGTGTTCAAGAATCCTGCGATCATCCCGCTCACCTATGTGCAACAACGCCCGCGCCTGCCGTCGCCCCATCAGGTCGCGTATGAGATGTATGACACCATTTTCACCAAGGCCCCCACGTCGCGGCGGTCATTGGTGTATCATGCTTGGGTCACGCTTTCGGCGACTCTGCTAGGGTTTGTGATTGGCACGACATTGGGTGTGCTGCTGGCGGTTGGCATTGTGTATAACCGCACGATGGACAAGTCGGTGATGCCTTGGGCAATCACATCACAGACTATTCCCATTCTCGCGCTGGCCCCGATGGTGATTGTCATGCTGGGCGCGATCGGCATCCAAGGGTTGCTGCCCAAGTCGATTATTTCTGCCTACCTCAGCTTCTTTCCAGTGGTTGTTGGCATGGTCAAAGGGTTGCGATCCCCAGACGGGATGCAATTGGATCTGCTGCGGACTTATAGTGCGAACGCAAACCAAGGGTTCTGGAAACTGCGCTTACCTGCGTCGATGCCGTACCTGTTTACGTCGCTCAAGATCGGGATTTCCGCAGCGCTGGTCGGCGCAATTGTGGGTGAACTACCGACAGGCGCGCGCGCTGGATTCGGGGCACGGATGCTTGTGGGGGATCAATACGGCCAACCGGTGGTGACTTGGGCGGCGCTGTTTGCGGCGGCGATCACCGCGGCCTTGCTGGTTGCGATCCTGAGCTTAATTGAACGGCGCACGCTTTCGCGCATGGGCATGGGGGCCGCAGCATGATGGCGTTTATAGTAGCAGGGGTGATCTGGGCAGTTGGTTGGTGGATCAATACCAAGCTGGCCAACGGGCCGCGATCTGACACGCGTGCCATAAGCCTGCTCATTCCTGTGATTTTCGGCGTCACTATCATTGCGATGTGGCAGGTTCTTGTGACGATGCTTGGCGTTAGCCCAATCATACTGCCCGCCCCGTCCGCGATTGCGCAGCGGTTTGCCGCATCGATTCCGTTGCTTTGGGCCGACTTTGAACAAACGATCCTGAAAGGCGCTATGACGGGATATGCCATCGGCATGATCGCGGCCTTTGCGGTCGCCCTTTTGGCGGATCGCAGCCCGTTCCTGACAAAGGGGATTTTGCCCGTCGGTGCGTTTATGGCGGCTTTGCCAATCGTTGGAACCGCACCGATCTTTGTCAAATGGCTCGGCAGTGACTGGCAATCAAAGGCGGCTGTCGTTGGCGTTATGGTGTTCTTTCCAATCTTGGTGAACACGGTCGCGGGCCTGAAGGATACCAGCGCGATGCAACGTGATCTGATGCGAACATACGGCGCGGGATATTGGCCAACGCTCTTCAAACTGCGCCTGCCTGCGGCCCTGCCCTTCATTTTCAACGGACTTAAGATCGCGACCACACTTGCCTTGATTGGCGCCATTGTTGCTGAATTTTTCGGCTCTCCGACGGTTGGGATGGGGTTTCGCATTTCAACATCCGTCGGCCAACTTGCGCTTGATATGGTCTGGGCCGAGATTGTTGTCGCTGCCCTTGCGGGCTCGGCGTTCTATGGAGCCATGGCATTATTCGAAAAACGGGTGACATTCTGGCACCCTTCACAACGATAGACTTCGGCGAACCGAAGCGGAATGAAACTGACTTAGGAGGTCAACATGAAGACGACATTCACAACCGCAGCATTGGCTGCATTGATCGGCACCAGTGCCATGGCGGACGACGACGTAACATTGCAGCTGCAATGGGTCACCCAAGCACAATTCGCTGGCTACTATGTGGCTCTCGACAAAGGGTTCTATGAAGAAGAAGGCCTGAACGTTACGATCCTTCCGGGCGGCCCTGACATTGCTCCGCCTCAGGTTCTTGCGGGTGGTGGCGCGGACATCATGCTGAACTGGATGCCATCCGCTTTGGCCGCTCGCGAACGGGGTCTGCCTGTCGTGAACATCGCGCAGCCATTTACATCGTCTGGCCTGATGCTGACATGCTGGAAAGACACCGGCATCGAGTCCGTTGAGGACTTCCGCGGCAAGACAATCGGCGTATGGTTCTTCGGCAATGAATACCCGTTCCTCAGCTGGATGAGCCAAGTTGGCATTCCGACAGATGGTGGCGAAGACGGCGTGACGGTTCTCAAGCAGGGCTTTAACGTTGATCCACTATTGCAGCGTCAGGCTGATTGTATTTCTACCATGACCTACAATGAATACGGTCAGGTTCTGGATGCAGGCGTTGATCCGGACGAGCTGATCACGTTCAAGTACGAAGATCAGGGCGTCGCGACGTTGGAAGACGGCATCTACGCGCTAGAAGACAATCTTGAGGATCCGGAATTCGTCGACAAAATGGTTCGCTTTGTGCGCGCCTCTATGGCTGGCTGGCGCTACGCCGAGGAGAACGTCGACGAGGCTGCTGCGATCATCATGGAAAATGATGAAACAGGCGCACAGTCCGAAGAGGCACAAGCCCGTATGATGGGCGAGATTGCCAAGCTGACCGCTGGTGGAACTGGCGCGTTGGACATCGAAGCCTATGAGCGCACAGTCGCAACACTGTTGGCTGGTGGGTCTGATCCAGTAATTTCAGCAGCACCCGAAGGTGCGTACACGACGGCGATCACGGACGCTGCATTCGAATAAGCTGAACGGTTCGACATGATTTGGCCCGCTTGCAGAAATGTAGGCGGGCTTTTTCGTGTTTGAACCAAGCATTAACTAGAACGATCAAACCCGAAGTTTGTTCCCGTCGATCGACGCCTTAAATGCGTCCTTTGACAACAAGTGAAACGTGTTGCCTGTTGCCGCTGCGGATAGGATGCGATCGCACCGGAACGTACGAGGTGCACCGCGCAGATGGTCAATCGCGACCACGTACCAAACCGGATAATTCAGCAACAGGTAATGGGGTTCGATTTCGCGTTCAGAGGTTTCTGTGTCTTCTCTTTGGTAGGTAATCACCAGTGTCCCCTGATCCATGAAGGCTTGGTGAACCGCCTGCACGACCCGCGCGGGCGGCGCGTTCATGCTCGTCTGTACGAAGGTGGATGCCGTGTCACCGATCAGGATACGCGATTTCATGCGTTCGACCTTGCCCCGCTTTTCCGGCGAGAATGACGCGATCAAATGACGTCTGACAGAACCGAGGTTGGCCAAGAACATCGGCGACTTCATCTGTTCTGCGACTTCGATACTGATAAGCAGATCAACCGCTTCAGGATAGCTGAGGTTCATGCGCCCCACACCCCATCTGCGATCAAGTCGAACGCCGCCGCCGCGGCCCCGGTCCGCGTCAATGGGCAAACCTTGTTCGCGCATCAGCTCAAGGTCGCGCGTTATCGTGCGCTCGCTCACTCCGTGCTGCATCGCAAGATCTTTGACCGTGCAATGTTCTTGTTGCTTGAGCTGAACCGCAAGCGAATCTAGCCGCTGCAACCTGCCATTTGAATTCGTGCGCACCATCAAACAAATACGCCGTAAAATGTCTTATTTGTCAAATAGACAGCCCAAACACTCCACTGGCATTTGAGAGATATGAAGATGAAGATGAACTATTTCGTAGTTGGCACGAACAATATGGATGCGACCATCACGTTCTATGATGCGTTGTTTGACACGCTTGGCATGAACAAGATGATCCCATCGGACCGCATGACCTACTGGCTTGGCGATGATTTTGCCTTTGCTGCCGCCCTTCCCTTTGACGAACAACCCGCAACGGTTGGCAACGGCACTATGGTTGGGTTCAGCCTCGGGTCCGCCGATGAAGTAAAACGCGTTTACGAGAAGGCGATTGCACTTGGTGGCACATCGGAAGGTGAACCCGGCCAACGGGGGCCTCGTTTTTCAGCTTACGTGCGGGACCTCGACAAGAATAAAATCTGCCTGTCCGATTAAGGGCGACTGATACGCAAAGAATAAGGGCCGAAGCGATGCTCCGGCCCTTATTGCAGTCCTTAAGAGAGCGAAGTTACGCTTTGCCCTTCCACGGAACAAGGCGGCGTTCAGCCATGCGCATCAGCATGTCGATGCCAAAGCCAACGATCCCGATGATAATTACGCCAAGCAGGATAATATCCGTGTTCTGAAACTTGGATGCCGTGGTGATCATCTTACCGATCCCCTCTTCTGCGGCGACCAGTTCAGCGGCAACAACCGTGCCCCAACACACACCCATCGCAACCCGCGCACCGGTGAAGATTTCCGGCAGAGAGTTCGGGATAATCACGTGGCGCAGGATTTGCCAGCGAGATGCCCCAAGCGAATAAGCAGCGTGAACCTTTGTAATGCGAACGCCCGAAACGCCAGACCGTGCAGCAATCGCCATGATCCACAGGGCCGCGAGGAACAGCAGGAAGATCTTGCCGACCTCACCGATGCCGAACCAGATGATCACCAATGGGATCAGGGCCAATGGCGGCACAGGGCGCATGAATTCAACAATCGGGTCAAACCAGCCACGGAACCAGTTAGACAGGCCCATGGCGTAGCCAAGCGGAATGCCGATCGCTGCGCCGAGCAAGAAGCCGACAATCACGCGGAACAGCGAGAACCCAAGGTGCACTGTCAGATAGACGTTTTGATAGCCGTATTTCGCGATCTCGATGAAACGGCTCCAGACGACTTCTGGTGCAGGCAAATAAAGCGGCTGCATCTGCCATCCGGGATCAGGGGACACGTTGATTGTACCTCGATCCGTGATCGCCACGCGTGCGAAATCTAACGTGAACGACGGGGCCGTGTCAGTCAGGTTTCCGTTGTCATCACGCGCATTCGGGTCGAATTGGAACTCTTGCCCGTTGATCGCAACAATCCGTGCGCCATCATCGCGACGGTTCACGTCGTCGTTGCGATCCCATGAGACAATCTCGCTGCTATAGATCGTGACACTGGCGCTGTCGTTCTTTGCGAACCCGTCGCCTGCGTCGACTTGGGTTTCTTCAGAAGCGGTGCCCGCTGCCAAGACATTCACGAAGACCTCGGCGTCATCGCGGTTCCCGTCGGCGTCTTCAACGGTGTAGGTAAAGCTCCCCTCACCTGTGAACGGACCAGGGAGGTGTAAGAATGACGGCAATAGCGACGATCCCGTAAACGTCCCCCAGATCACGAAGATCAGGATGATTGATATGATTGAGGCTGCCGTTTCAGAGCGCACCGCGCTTTCATCGCCAAATGTCACTGTCTTGAGTGACGTATAATCCCGTGTCGGCGTCAGGAACGATTTAATCGCCCGCCACACGAACATGAACATCACGATCAGGAGGATGTAGCCCGCTATATAAGGAATCGCACTGATCGACGACAGGACGACATTGACCGTTTCCGTCCACAGTTCAGACCCTAGCGTGCCGAACTGGTATGAAAACGTCTCCCAACCGGACGCAACGTGACAGCCATCAGCGGGAGTGAAGTTTTCGCCAACGACCTGCCCATCAGGAACAGGAGTGGCGCGCAAATCTGTGACCATCTCGCCGAGACGTTCGCGCGTACAGACGAGGTTTACAGTTCCAGCCATGATTATTCCTCCGCCTCTGTTCGACCCATGATTTCTTCTTCCATGTCCCAGATCATCGTCAAGATCTCTTCGCGGGTGGTGCCGTAGTCAGGGTGTTCTTTGACTTCGCGCAGATCTTGATCAACGCCCATTTCCGCAAACGGCAGGCGGTATTCTTTGTGGATGCGGCCGGGGCGTGGCGCCATGACCAGAACCCGTTCGCCCAAAAGCAAGGCTTCGTCGATCGAGTGGGTGATGAGGATGATGGTCTTGCCGGTCTCTTTCCAAAGTTTCAGAACCAGCCCCTGCATTTTTTCGCGGGTCAACGCGTCGAGCGCGCCGAGAGGTTCATCCATCAAGATGACGTCTGGATCGTTGGCAAGGCAGCGGGCCAAAGCCACACGCTGCTGCATCCCGCCGGACAACTCGTAAACCATCTTTTCTTTGAAATCTTGAAGGCCGACCACATCCAACAGGTGATCGACATTGCCCATGTAGTCGGCTTTCTTTTTGCCTGCCATACGCGGGCCAAAGCTGACGTTGTCGCGAACCGACATCCATTCAAACAGCGCACCTTGCTGGAACACCATGCCGCGTTCTTTGTTCGGGCCTTCAACGACGTGGTCATTGATCCTCGTTTCGCCCCCCGTGGGCGCAAGAAAGCCGGCTACAATGTTTAGCAGCGTTGTCTTGCCGCAGCCCGACGGGCCAAGCACGCTCATCAATTCGCCTTGCTTGATATCAAGCGTAACATCCTTGAGAGCCTGCACATGACTGCCGTTTGGCAGATCGAAACGCATAGAAATATTGTCGATGGCCAATCCGGACATTGGGGCCCCCGTCTATAAAAGTGGATAGGAAAAGATTGCAGTCACACCAAGGTTGAAAGGGGCCACACGGCGCAGCCCCTTTCGAAAGGTTTACATGTCGCTTGCAGCGGCAAGTGGCGCTGTGTTGATTGCGCCGTCATAGCTTTCCAGAGCGCCATCAATGGAGCCTGCATCTACGAAGACATTCGCAACGCCGGACAAGAATGCCGGAGCCGCAGCGCCGAGCCATGCTTCGCCAAGCTGCTCTTCGACGGATGGGAACACGAATGTCGCCATTGTCTGAGCGGTCGCTTCGACATCCATACCAGCGTCTTGCGCGATGATTGGCAGCATTTCGTCAGCCATGTCGCCCGCATTCCACATTGCGTTGGCTTCAGCTGTCACGGCGAGGAACTTGGAAACAGTTTCACCGTTCTCTGCGATCCAACCTGTTGGGCCGGATGTTACGTCAAACACCAGAATGCCGAGCTCGGTTTTTTCTGCGCCCGTCATCAATGTGTTGCCACTTTCGAGCGCGCGACGAAGGGACCCGCCCCAACCGCACATCATGTCAACAGACCCTTGTGCCAATGCAGCTGCGCCGTCCGGTGGAGCCATGTCGACAACTTCGAGGGATGCAACGTCAACGCCGAAGTGATCCATCTGACGCAGGAAGCCGTAGTGTGCAGCCGTACCGAGTGGAACAGCAACTTTGGAACCGGCCAGATCGCCAGCAGTGGAGCCGTCGATTTCAAGGTCAGAGCGTACAACGCAGTTGTCGTTATCCGCGTAAGATACGGCCACGTCGAGCATCTGGAGGTCTTGGCCAGCAGATGTAGCAACTACGAATGGTGGAACGCCTTGGGAGACAGACAACTGAACGTCGCCGGATGCCATAGCAGCAGACATCGCCGTACCAGTGTCAAAAGACACCCAGTTAATTTCCATACCCAGTGCTTCTTCGTAGGTGCCCTGAACTTTCGCGTATTGGAATGGCATTGGCCATTCGAGGAAGTAACCGACTGTGATGGCATGTCCGTCAGCCATTGCTGTCGTGCCGGACAATGCCGCCACCGCGCCAAGGATGATGGCGCCTGTTGTTTTCTTGATCATGGTGATCCCCTGTTGGTTATGTGTTGCTGTGCAACTTCTTGAAGGTCCCGTCGTGCAGGAACTTTGATTTAGCGCTCTCAGCCTAGAGATCGAATCGACAATTGGTCAAATCCTTTCTGAAAACTGGACTTACTTACCAAAGTTTTCTGGCGATACATTTAGCGCCCCTCCCTTAAGGGAGAGGCGCTGAAAAAGTCGCGTGCTGCATCAATTAGCAGTTTGCGCGGATTTTGCGCAAAGCAGATAGGCCGTCGAACCCGATGTCCGGATTCGGGCGTGTCTTAGGTCCGCTTAGCTGCGTCCAGACTTGCCGCCGGGGCCTTTGTTTTTGGTGGTCGGACGACCCGCGCCACCCTGTTTTCCGCCCGTCGATTTCGCCGCAGCGCGGGCGCGGTTCTTTTTGCTAGAGGCTTTGCCCGCTGGTGGCTTTGGCCCTTTCAGGCCAGCCCCCGGACGTCCGATCCGCTTGGATGGATCACTGGCATTCGCCTTACGTGGCTTGAATGCTTCTACCGCGCCGTCGTTTGCGGGTTTTGAATCGCCACTGTGTGGTTTCTTCTTGAAGGCTGGCTTGCCACCCTTTGCGTGGTCCGGCTTTGGTTTTTTGGCGCGTGGTTCTGGTGCGTCGTTCCAATCAACAGGTGTTGTTGTACCTTTTGATTTTGATGCCCCATCACGGGGGCCATCCCCGTGGCGCGGTTTGCGATCCTTTGAACCCGACTTGTCGTATTTCGGCTTGTCGCCCCAGCTTTTCTCTCCGCGTGGTTTGTCGCCCCAGTTCTTATCACCACGAGGTTTATCACCGCGCGGCTTATCAGAACGGCCTTTGTCAAAGCGTGGCTTATCAGGGCGTGGGCCGCGTGGTTCCAGTTTCGGAGCCGCTGCTAAACGCTCGATCACCATGCCCTTTTCAAGGGTCATGTCAGGCCCAACGGCCGCCAAGAAACCCTTAACGGCACTTTCGCGGATCTCAACGAATGACGCGTCTTTCTGAATGCGGATCGCACCGATGTCGTCACGGGACACATCGCCTGCCTTACAGACGACAGGCAAGATGACGCGCGGCTCTGCGCCGGCGTTGTTGCCACCCGCAATCGAGAACCAAACGCTCGGCCCAAAGGCCTGACGTGGTTTCGGCGCTTCGTTCGGTGCGGCCAGTTCTTCTGGTGCTGAGTGGCGTTCGCGATACATGCGCAGATAGGCGGTTGCGATCTGCTCAGCGGTGTAGGCTTCGGTCAGCTTGCCGATGATGCCGGTTTCGCTGTCGTCCAACGGGTCCGCGTCGCCCAATTGCTCGAGCATACGTTCTTCGTCTTTGGCGGTGACATCGTCGGCAGAGGGCGCGTCGGCCCATTCTGCTGTCAGCTTTGCCCAGCCCAAAAGACGATCTGCCTTGCGGCGCACGGATGGTGGCACGATCAGCGTCGAAATCCCTTTGCGCCCAGCGCGGCCCGTGCGGCCAGAGCGGTGCAGCAAGGTGTCGGACCCTGTTGGAAGTTCAGCATGGATCACCAATTCAAGGTTCGGCAAATCGATCCCGCGTGCCGCAACATCTGTCGCCACACAAACCCGCGCACGGCCATCACGCATGGCTTGCAGCGCGTTGGTGCGCTCGGATTGGGTCAGTTCGCCAGACAGGGCAACAACGCTAAACCCGCGATTGGACAGGCGTGTCGTCATGCGGTTGACGGTGGCACGGGTGTTACAGAACACGATGGCATTTGGCGCTTCGTAGTAGCGCAGAACGTTGATAATCGCGTTTTCAGTATCGCGCGGGCCGACGTTCAAGGCACGGTATTCGATGTCCGCGTGCTGGCTGGCCGTGTTTGTTGTGGCGATGCGCAGGGCGTCGGTCTGGTAGGACTTTGCAAGTTTCGCAATCGCCGCCGGAACGGTCGCAGAGAACAGCAATGTCTGGCGATCCTCTGGTGCGTTCTCGAGGATGAATTCAAGGTCATCACGGAACCCAAGGTCGAGCATTTCATCAGCTTCATCCAGCACGACGGCTTTCAGGCCTGACAGGTCAATTGACCCGCGCATGATGTGGTCACGCAAACGACCCGGTGTCGAGACAACGATGTGCGCACCGCGATCCAATGCACGGCGTTCATCGCGCATGTCCATACCGCCCACGGTGGACGCCATGACAACGCCAGCTTTTTCAAACAACCACGCGAGCTCACGTTTTACCTGCAGTGCCAATTCGCGCGTCGGCGCGATGATCAGGGCAAGCGGTGAACCTGCACGGGCGAATTTGTCGCCCTCACCCAATATCTGTGGCGCAATCGCCAATCCGAAACCCAGCGTTTTGCCAGATCCAGTTTGCGCAGACACCAACATGTCTTTGCCGTTTGTTTCGGGGTCGCTCACGGCCTCTTGCACTGCGGTCAGCGTATCGTATCCGCGTGCTTCTAGGGCATCTGCCAGGGTCTGTTTCAAAGGGCCGTTCCACGTCTGTTTGAGTATTCGGAATAAAAGAGTCGGAGCCCGATCGGCCCGACAAGCGCCGCACCTAACGCGATGCGCCTTTAATGTATAGGGTTTATTAGGTCCTCGTATGGGTAGGTGCCATGCAGCCACCGTGATCCTCGGTTTGACCTGTGATGCGACTCAATGTAGAACAAAGTGTGAACATTTGGGAAATGGTGTCGTGCATGCGATCTTTGCGTCTTCAGGAAAAACCGACAGGTCAAGCGGATCGGGTCACCCCCCACGTCGCGACCTTATCCGAGGTTTTTGCAACAAACGCGGTGGATGCTGCGGCTGTGGGCTACATGTTGGCACGCCTTCCACAAACGAGCGCGCCCATCCTTTGGGTGCAGGACCGTTTGACCCGCCGCGAAAGCGGGCGGCCTTATCTGGCGGGGATGGGCGCCCGTCACTCGATCATCATGGTCGACCTGTCCCGTGCCGCAGACGTGCTTTGGGCGATGGAGGACGGGTTACGTTGCCGCGCCCTTGGTGCCGTCATCGGCGAAGTCTGGGGCGATCCGCCTGTCCTGGACTTTACCGCGACCAAACGATTGGCCATGCGATCAGAGGCCGCCAAGGTGCCCTGCTGGTTGATCCGGCGGGCCGCTGCCGAAAACCTAAGTGCAGCACGGGACCGATGGCGCGTGTCGTCCCTGCCCTCTGCGCCCAACCCACACGACCCCCAAGCCTCGGGTGCACCGCGCTGGTCGCTGGATCTGTTCCGCTCGCGCCGATTGAAGCCGGGGAAATGGGTGGCCGAATATGAGCGGGGCAAAAACGGGGCGCCGGATCGTCTCTATCAACCTGCCGCAGTTCGCGATGGATCGGTGGCAGCGGGTGATGGACAGGCAGGGCAACGCGCCACCGGATGATGTGCCGCTTGTGCTGGCGCGTGAGGGGCACCATGGCCCCGTGATCCATGCCACCAATCGCAGCGCCCGCCTGATGGGTATCAACATAGGCGCGCGGGTCGTGGATATGCGCGCGATCTGCCCTGAATTGCAGGTGGAATACGCCGATCTTGCAGGGGATCGCGCCGCCCTTGATCGACTGGTGCTTTGGGTGCGTCGTTGGTGCCCGTGGTCTGTGCGCGATGGCGAAGACGGATTGATTTTGGACACGACGGGGTCGGACCACTTGATGGGTGGCGAAACGGCGATGCTGGTTGAGATGGAAACACAATTGTCGCGGCTTGGGCTTACGGCGCGGTTGGCTGTGGCGCCCACATGGGGCGCGGCATGGGCCTTGGCGCGGTTTGGTCCGGTGCGGTCGGTTTGCGGACCGGATGAGGCGACGTGGAAATTGGGCGCACTACCTGTCACCGCACTTCGACTAGAAGGGGAAACAGTTCTGCTGCTGCGTCGCCTTGGGCTAAAAACCATTGGCGCTGTGATGGATGTGCCGCGCCTATCCCTGACGCGGCGGTTCGTGAAAGCAGCCCTTGCATCGAACCCTTTGATGCGGCTGGATCAGGCACTGGGAAAAATCGCGGAACCCGTCGCCAGTGTGGACGCCAAACCGCGCATTCATGTGCAAACGCAATTGCCCGAACCGATCCTTGATCCAACATCCTATTTGCCTGCGCTGTGTGAGGAGCTTTGCGAACAATTGGCACAGACCGGCCAAGGATGCCGTAGTTTGCACTTGGTGGTCTATAAAACCGATGGTGATGTCAGCTGGGTTGATGTGGCGACGTCCGCAAGCAGCCGCGACCCGAACCACCTGCTGGGGTTGTTTCGCGACAAGGTCGAAAAAATCAATCCAGGTTTCGGGTTTGATTTGATCACGCTGGCGGCGGGCGGGGTTGAACCTTTGCAGCTGGTGCAAAACCACCTTGATGGCGGGTCAGATGATACCCTGCACCTAAGCCGCCTTGTGGATCGGTTAAGCGCCAAGTTCGGGCCCCGTGCCGTCAGCCGCCCCGTTTTGCGCGAAAGCCATATTCCCGAACGCAGCGAGGATCGGATCGCGGCCCTTGCGGGGATCGCGCACGCCGTGATCGAACGCCCAAAGGAACGCCCGATCCGCCTGTTTGATCACCCCGAAGAAGTGCGCGTCCTTTATGCTGTTCCAGAAGGTCCGCCTGCACAATTCATATGGCGCAGGCAAACTTACCGCGTGGCGCGTTATGCAGGGCCGGAACGGATTGCACCCGAATGGTGGAAAGACCGCCCAGGCACGCGGCTGCGCGACTACTTCAAGGTTGAGGATCAGACGGGGCGGCGCATTTGGCTCTATCGCGAAGGGCTGCATGAGGACGGGCGCGGCGGTGATCCGCGCTGGTTCGTGCACGGGTGTTTCGCATGAAGGTGCACCATGCCTGAGATCGACAATCATTTCCCCCGTCACACATTGGACGAAGGGGCGTTCACCCCCAATGCCCGCAGCGAGTTCGTTGAGCTGGGCGTCAGCACCTGCTTTTCGTTTCTACGCGGGGCGTCAGACGCTGCCGATTTGGCCGCGGCGGCATGGACGCTGGGATACGACGCCATTGGGTGTGCTGACCTAAACACCATGGCGGGAGTTGTGCGGTTGCATTCAGAAGCCTTGAAAGCCTGCATGCGGCCTGTGATTGGCTGTCGTTTGGCGCTGGTCACAGGGGAAGAATTTCTCGCCTATCCCCGCAATCGCGCGGCCTACGGACGGCTATGCGCGCTTCTCTCTAAGGGCAAAATGCATGGGGTGGATGGCGAATGGCAGGCCAAGGGCGTGTGTGACATCACCCTTGAGGACCTCGCGATCCACAGCGACGGGGTGCAATTGATTGCCCTGCCCCCCACGCAGTTGGACACGTTCATTGCCGATTTCGACCGTCTGAAACGAGCTTTGCCGACATTGAGACACATCGCGGCCAGCTATCTTTATCACGGGGATGACGTGGCGCGGATCAATCGACTGGATGCTTTGGCAAAAGCCCATGGGGTATCGATACTCGCGACGAATGACGTCCATTATCACGCGCCAGACCGACGCCCGTTGCAGGACGTGATGACGTGTATCCTGCACAAAACCACCATTCAGAAGGCAGGGTTCTTACTGCAAGCAAACGCAGAACGGCATTTGAAATCCGCGACCCAGATGAAAACCCTCTTTGAACGTTGGCCCCATGCCATTCGTGCCACCCGCGTCGTTGCGGATGCCTGCCAGTTTGACCTGCGTGAGCTGTCCTATGAATACCCGACCGAAACCGTACCCGAGGGCCGCACGCCGCAGGATTACTTGACCGAACTGACATGGAAAGGTGCCGATTGGCGCTACCCTAATGGCGTGCCTGAAAAGGTCACGGCGGCCTTGAACAAAGAACTGGCGATGATCGAAAAGCTCGACATCCCGCAGTACTTCCTGACCATCCACCAGATCGTGAATTTCGCACGATACGAAAGCAAACCCGCGATCCTGTGTCAGGGGCGCGGGTCGGCGGCCAATTCGGCGGTCTGTTATGTATTGGGGATCACCGCCGTGGACCCTGACCAAAACGATCTACTGTTTGAGAGATTTATTTCCGAAGAGCGCAAAGAACCACCCGACATCGACGTGGATTTCGAACATGAACGCCGCGAAGAAGTAATCCAGCACATCTATGCCAAATACGGCCGTGGGCGGGCCGCGTTGTGCGCCACGGTGATCCATTATCGCCCACGCATGGCGGTGCGCGAGGTCGGCAAGGTCATGGGGCTGTCCGAAGATGTCACCACGGCACTTTCCAAAACCATTTGGGGGTCTTGGGGGCGCGAAGTGGGCGCAAAAGAAGCGACTGAGGCGGGCCTTGATCTCAGTGATCCGCTCATGGCGCGCACGATCAAACTGGCCGATCAAATGATCGGAATGCCCCGTCATTTAGGCCAGCATGTCGGGGGCTTTATCCTGACCGAGAACCCGCTGATTGAAACAGTGCCGATTGGAAACGGTGCAATGCCTGATCGCAGTTTCATCGAATGGGACAAAGACGACATTGAAGAATTGCGCATCCTAAAGGTCGATATCCTAGCGCTGGGGATGCTGACCTGCATCCGCAAGGCGTTCGATTTGATTGACGCGCATTACGGCAAGACCTTCACACTGGCGAGCGTGCCGCAAGATGATGATGCCGTTTATGACATGCTGTGTAAGGGCGACAGTCTGGGGGTATTTCAGGTGGAAAGCCGCGCCCAGATGAACATGTTGCCCCGCCTGAAACCGCGTGAATTCTACGACCTCGTGATCCAAGTTGCTATTGTACGCCCCGGTCCTATTCAGGGCGATATGGTGCATCCCTACTTGCGCCGCCGCAGTGGGGTAGAACCCGAGGATTACCCAGCCCCTGCCCCGCCCCATGACCCAGATGAATTGCTCAAGGTTCTGGGCCGCACCAAAGGTGTGCCGATCTTTCAGGAACAGGCCATGAAGGTTGCGATGGTCGCCGCCGAGTTTTCCACCGCAGAGGCCAACCAACTGCGCAAGGCCATGGCGACATTCCGGTCACGCGGCACCATCGGCGAGCTTGAGGAAAAGATGGTCGGGCGGATGATCAAGCGAGGGTATGACCCCGAATTCGCCACCCGCTGTTTCAACCAGATCAAGGGGTTCGGGGACTACGGGTTTCCCGAAAGCCACGCGGCGAGTTTTGCGCATCTTGTTTATGTCTCCAGCTGGATCAAGTGCCACTATCCGGATGTGTTTTGTGCCGCTTTGCTCAACTCGCAACCCCTCGGGTTTTATGCCCCAGCCCAGATCGTAAGGGACTTACGCGAACACGACGGGATCGTGCGGGCGGCGGATGTGAACTACAGCGATTGGGACAATACGCTTGAACCAGTTGCGCGCGGGGTGTTCGCTGTACGGCTCGGGTTGCGGCAGGTGGACGGGGTGCGTCAGGACATGGCCCAGCGGGTCATGGATGCACGCCAGCAACCATTCACCGATTTGGAAGACCTGAAGTCTCGTGCAGGGCTGGGCGCGGCGGTGATGCGGCGATTGGCAGCGGCGGATGCGTTTCGATCTATGACTCTGGATCGCCGGCAAGCGCTGTGGGATGCGCGGGCACTACGGGATGCACCGGATTTGCCGTTGTTTTCCGAGCACAGGGATGAGGGCGAAGAACAGAGGTTTGAGCTGCCACAGATGCCGATCTGCGAACAGGTCGTGTCGGATTACCAGACGACGCGGCTGTCGTTAAAGGCCCACCCGATAGCATTCTTGCGCCAAAGCATGCGCAAGCAGGGCTACACAGATGCCAAATCGCTGCGCACAGCACGCAACGGGCAAAGCATCAAAATGGCAGGCATCGTCTTGATCCGCCAACGTCCGGGCAGCGCCAAAGGTGTGTGTTTCATCACGCTTGAGGATGAAACGGGTGTCGCCAACCTCGTCGTGTGGCCCAAGATGATGGAGGCTTATCGCAAGGTGATCATGGGGTCGCGGATTTTGTCTGTGCACGGCACCGTGCAGCGCAGCGAAGACGTCATCCACATCGTCGCGCACCATCTGGAAAATCGCAGCGATGTGTTGGACCGCCTTTCAGGAGAGGTGATGCCAACGCCCCTTGCACGAGCAGATGAAGTGAAACAGGCCCTGCCCCAAGGGCCACGCGGACACCCGCGCAACGCGCGTATCATCCCGAAGTCACGGGATTTTCATTAGGTCAGGTCAGCAAAGTGCGCCTTCAACAAAGCTTCTTCGTATTCCTCATCTGCGGTGCTGTCATAAACCACCCCGCCGCCGACGTTCAAACGCACAGAACCATCAGGCTGATACATCAGCGTGCGGATCGCGACGTTGAATTCCATTGTGCCGTCGGGCGCGATCCACCCAATGGAACCACAATAAGCCTCACGAGGGGTGTCTTCGAGTTCGCGAATGATCTGCATGGCCCGCACCTTCGGCGCGCCAGTGATGGACCCACAGGGAAACAATGCCATGAAAAGATCATAGAGCGAAACATCTTTGCGCAGTTGCGATGTGATGGTCGATGTCATCTGGTGCAACGTCGCGAAACGCTCAATCACGAATATATCGGGCACTTTAACACTGCCGACTTCGGACACGCGCGACATGTCGTTGCGCAGCAAATCCACGATCATCAGATTTTCGGCGCGGTTCTTAACCGACGCTTGCAAAGCATCGCGCAGCGCATTGTCGTCTTGCGTGCTCGCACCGCGTGGTGCCGTGCCTTTCATCGGTCGCGTCATCAACGCCCCGTCACGGGACAACGAAAAGAACAGTTCCGGAGAACGCGACAGCAGAACCGTTTCGTCAAAGGCCACCAACGCACCATGAGGCACGGGTTGGCGCTGCTGCAATGCGGCATAAAGAGCGTCCGGTGAACCGTTGGTCCGTGAACTCAACGGGAACGTCAGGTTGGCCTGATAGATGTCACCTGCACCAATGTAATCGTGCACCGCGCCAAACGCCTTGGCATATCGGGAGCGCCCCCAATGCGGGGCCGTTGGTGTCAGGTCCGCGCGGCTTTGATCCTGTTCGGGCAACGGCGCGGGGCCATCAAAGACGCCAAAGTGGATCAGCGGCAGGGCGCGGTCTTCGGGCAAAAGATCCCGTAACTTGGACGAGGTCAGGTAGCCAAATTCATAGGACAGATAGCCAGCCAGCCATTTCCCATCCGCCTGCGCCTGTGCCATCTCAGAAAATGCGGCATCAACGTCATCAGGCGTATCGGCCCTGATCATCTTGATAGGATCGCTGAACGCAGCCCCTGTTCCTGTTGGACCGCGATCAAACAGGATGCGATTGGGATTATCCACCTTCAAAAGTCAGCAGCGATCCGCATGTCGCGCAAGGGGCGCACGACCTCAATCGCCTTCTGATAAATCGGGTCGGCCTTATAGGCGGCCAATGCGGCGCTGTCTTTGAACTCGGCATAGACAACGACATCAATTTCGCCGGACAGCGCATCCGCGCGGCTGTTTTCAACCACTTCGAACAGGGACGAATGCGGAATGCCAGCCAGCATCGACAACCCGTCACGGATGCGGGTTACATCGGCTTGGTCCTTTGCACTGAACAGCACAACATGGCGAATGAATGATCTTTGGGTCACGGGATTGGCACCTACCAAATGGGACAACGAGAGCTATGCCACATGTGTCTCAGTCCTGTCGCGGTTTCAAGGGGGCAATAGCCAAGGTCAGACTCGGCCCGAGTTTCATCACCTCAGCACGTTGCCGCCGTCAATCCCGATGGTTTGAGCCGTCATATAGGACGACTGATCACTAGCGAGGAAAACTGCGGCGCGGGCAACATCAGAAGGATCACCCATATGCCCAAGAGGAACGGCCTCACCGACTTCGCGTTTCTTTTGACCGATCTCTTTACCTTCGAACTTGGCAAACAACGCATCAACATCTTTCCACATCGGCGTATCGATCACCCCCGGACTAATGGCATTTACACGCACCTTATGGGGCGCAAGCGCGAGTGCTGCCGATTGCGTATAGCTGATGACCGCGGCTTTGGTGGCGCAGTAATGGGCGACCAAGGCCTCACCGCGATGGCCTGCTTGGGACGCTAGGTTGATAATGGAACCGGTCTGACTGTTGGCGACCATAGACTTGGCGCTTGCTTGAAGGACGGCATAAAACGCACGCACGTTGAGGCCGAACAGGCGATCAAACTGTGCAAGATCAGCCTCTAGAACAGACCCCATGTCAAAGATGGCAGCGTTGTTGAACAACACGTCCGGCTTAATTTCGGAGATCCAATCCGTGCACTCCGAAAGGCCTGCTTCGTCCAACAGGTTGAATGGTCGATAGCTGGCGGGCCCGTCGAACGTATCAGCAATATCTGTTGCGTAGACCGTCGCCCCAAGAGCCGCAAAATGCAAAACAGCACTAAGGCCAATCCCGCCAGCGGCCCCTGTGACAAGGCACACTTTGCCTGTTAAATCCGTAGGTGCGGCGTTCAATTGAGACTGCATATTGTTCCCTCCCAGAAAGAGCATCTTTGAAAATGGCGTCACAATCCATACCGCCCCACACGAAGGTGGGACGGCCGGACTCGGGAGACAATGACGCGAATTTCAATGCCTTGTCGAGAGACCACGGCAAAGAGAGCGACTAAGGTAAGACGCCCGTTAAACGCCGCGTTCCGCAGCACCAACCGAAGCAAAGCTGCCTGCATAGGCTTCGATTTCTTCAATGGAGAGACCATCCACCGCGTTCCACTGCTTTTGATTGTACTCAACCGATTCAAGATCCGTCCAAAAGCTGTCGTTGAGGCGGTTGATCATGTTGAACAAGGCGCAGGCCATCGAAATTTCGACGATTTCCGTGTCGGTAAAGTTGGCCTTCATGTTTTCCCATGTCGCTTTGTCGCGCTGGGCGGTGTTCTGTGTCATCGCCTCGGACCATGCGATCGCCGCGCGATCACGGTCATTAAAGAGCGGGTTGGTCTTGTAACCATCGTCCATCATCGCTTCGAGTTCTTCTTCCGAAATCCCAAGCCCCTGACCGAAGACCGACGTGTGGGATGTGCAATATTCGCAAGCATTGACCATCGACGTCTTGATGCAGGCCAATCCTCTTAGGCGCGGATCGGTTGTCGCCCCCAAGTCAGGCTGGCGAACAGAGGCAACCAAACCGCCAAACCATCGGGCCAGATACGGGCTATGTGTCGCCAGAATACGCTGAAGGTTTGCGGTTCGACCAAGAAACCTGTCGGACGCCTCAAAAATCAATTTCGCGGTTCCGGTTGCTTCTTCGTGGCTCTTGCCAGTCAGTCTCTGTGTCATTGTCGATCTCCCAGTTTCATCGTTGTTTTGTGGTGTTCACCATCTGGTGCAACCACGTCGCGCGGTCCGTGCGCCCATCGTAATATTCGAAAGTGATGCGCGGCTGTCGCCAATGGTGACGTCGATTTAGGCATTGGCCGCTCAACCGTTGATCCAACCACCCTCTCAACCCGAGAGAACCGTAGCGAGGGCGGATCAATCCACGAAAACATACTTCCTAATGGCCTGCATCAGTTTCCCTGATGACCAGGATCACCCTATTGGTCAACCAATCTAACTGCCCTTTAGGCACGCAAAGCGCACACGCTCTACCGAAAACATCATTATTTTTATTGCAAAGTGCAATTTATTCCGTTGATAACGGGTGAAGAGATTCGGTTGACCATGTTCAAATTGGTCCACCATTAATCTAGCGAGGAAAACGCAATGAACACAGCGGCAACACACCAGCAAGAATTGAACGGCTTAGGGGATGACGTCCCATCGACGATGCGGGCTTGGGTCCTTGGCGACCCTGACGAGCTGAAACTAATCGAAAAGCCAACGCCCAAGCCGAACCGAGCTGAGGTTCTTGTGCGGATTGATGCGGTCGCCATCTGTGCAACCGATCTTGAAATCATCTCCTATGGAACGCCCGCGTTGATCGAAGGCGGATCGCCCTTCAACAAGAATTACACCCCAGGGCACGAGTACATGGGCACGGTGGCCGCATTGGGGCCGGGTGTTGATGAATTCGAAGTGGGCGACCGCGTGACCGTCGAGATTCACGCAGGTTGCGGGCAGTGCAAACGCTGCCGCATGGGCATGTATACCTCCTGCCACAACTACGGTCTGAACTATGGCGACCATGACAAAGGCCACCGCGCGAACGGGTTCACCACCGACGGTGGGTTTGCCGAATATGCGGTCAACAATATCAACACGATGATACGTGTCCCTGACGACATGTCTGATGAGGAAGCCACCCTTGTGGTGACCGCAGGCACGTCAATGTATGGCCTGACGGAACTGGGCGGGCTTGTGGCGGGCGAAAGCGTCGTTGTGATTGGGCCGGGGCCGATTGGCTTGCTGGCAGTCGCCGTCGCAAAGGCCCTTGGTGCATCTCCTGTGGTTCTTGTCGGCACGCGCGAAAGCCGTAATGCGATTGGCAGCAAGCTTGGTGCGGATCATGTCATCGATGCCCGAAACGAAGATGTCGTCGCCCGCGTCAAAGAATTGACCGGAAAAGGGGCCGACTATGTCGTTGATTGCGCCGGCACCGAGGCCACAGTTAACCAAGCCGTCGAAATGACAAACCGTGGTGGGCGCATCTGCCTTGCAGCGTTCCCGAAATCCGCAGTTTCGTTCAATCTGGGCGCATTGGCCGTCAATAATATCTACCTCTACGGCATCCGCGGCGAAGGCAAATCGGCCACCCATCGCGCAATGGCCTTCATGGCTGCGGGTCGCTTTGATGCCAGCCTTATTCACACCCACACCTTCCCGCTGGAAGACCTGCCAACGGCACTGAAATATGCGCGCGAACGGATTGATGACGCGATCAAGGTCGTGGTGTCCACCAAGCCGGGCGTCACTGGCGGTGCAAAATCAAAATGAACGCAAGGACCCCACAATGACCAAAGCTAGACGCGGCATTTATGCCGCCGCTGTTTCTCCGTTCCAACCGGATGGCAGCCTCAATCACGCAAAACTAGTCGACTACTGCACACACCTTTTGTCCGATGGCGGTTGCGACGGTGTCGCACCCACGGGCACCACCGGAGAAGGTACATCCGTTGGAATGGCCGACCGTCTGGCCCTGCCCGCCGCTTTTGCAAAAGCCAACATCGAAACCGATCGCGTTATCTTTGGCACTGGCGCGCCATCCCTTCTGGATGCCGTCGCTTTGACCCGTGCGGCCTGCGATGCAGGGTATACAAACGCCCTTGTGCTACCGCCCTATTACTACAAGTCTCCCTCTGACGAGGGGTTGTTCGCGTACTATGCCAAGCTGATTGAACTGGTCGGCCGCGACGATTTACGCGTCTACCTTTATCACTTCCCTCAAATGTCTCAGGTGCCATTGTCTGTTGATCTGGTCCTAAAGCTGCGTGCTGAATTCGGCCCGATCATTGCTGGGCTGAAAGACAGCAGCGGTGACTTCGAACAATCTCGCGCTTTCATCGACGCCACGGGCGGGATTGATCAGGACTTTGATGTATATCCTTCGTCCGAGGCTTTCTTATGGGACGGGCTTTCGATCGGCAGTGCTGGCATTATTTCGGGATCGACCAACATCTTTGCCAATAAGGTCCAAGACGCTCGTCAAGCGAGTGAAGGTCCGGCACGAGACACCAAGATGGACGCCGTTCGAAAGGCAAGGGCCGTGGCTGGGAAATATCCATTGATGGCCGCCATGAAAACCGCCGAGGCATGGCGCAGTGGGGATGACAGCTGGTTGCAGATGCAGCCGCCGCTGTTGCCGCTCACGGCGGATCAAAAGGCAAATCTGAAGGCCGACTTGGCTTCACTTTCTTCCAGCTAAGATCATAACAGGAGACCTGAAATGTCACAGACATCACATCACGGACCCGATCATGTGGTCATCAACCCAGACCCATTGGCCTTTTCCCATTGGCCTGACGGGCTCTATGAAGAAATGCAGCAGGATATTAATAACGGGTGCGTCGGGTCCCAACTGGTCTCCGAAACGGAAACCATGCGGGTGTGGCATCTGCGGATTGCCCCAGGAAAACGATGCAGGTTTCATCGCCATGTGAACCGATATTTTTGGACTGCTTTGGTCGCAGGAGAGGCGCGAGGGTATTTCTCCTCGGGCGAAATCCGCGATGTTGAACACTACCAAGGCGAGACAAAGCATTTCAACTATGGCGCGGGTGATCACATGGTGCATTCCGTTGAAAACATTGGCGATACCGAGCTAATCTTTGCTACCGTCGAATTTATCGACGGAGAGAACGCGCCCTTGGATGTGCCCGATAGCATTCGGTTAAAGGTCTAAAACGACCGCTCGCGACGGACTAAGGTTACGCAGGCGGGGTGCGTGCAATCGGCAAGAGGATAGCCGAATTGTCCAGATCGCCCTCTCCGTTGTCGAGCGCGTCTTGCATCATGGCTAAATAGGTCGCGGCAAACGGCAGCCCCTGCCCTGCGGCAGCGGCGCTTTGCTGGATCAACGCAAAGTCTTTGGCGGACTGGACGATGCGGCCTTGGGGCTCGAACGCGCGCTGGACCATTTGATCCCCTTTGGAATCCATCGCTCGTGAATGCGCGGCAGAAGCGCGGGCCAATGTCAGAAAATCCGCGCCCTTCAGGCCGATCGCTTCGGCGTAGGCAATGCCTTCTGCCATGGCCGCGCGATTGAGTCCAAGCACCAGATTGATTGCGAGCTTTGCGCGGTTACCGTTTCCGATGTCTCCGACGTGAATGAACTGTTGAGATACTGCGTTCAGAAGCGGTTCGAGTTGTGGCATGACCCCATCCCCGCCCGCCACCAAAAGTAAGACTTCGCCTTTGGCGAGCGCACCGCTGGTGCCCGAAATCGGCGATTCAACTAAGGTGATGCCCTTCGCTGCAGCGACGCCCGCCAAACCCTCCATGCGTTCAGGATCACAGGTGCTGAGCGAGACGAGGATACTGTCGCAAGACGGAGCCGCATCAATCAGATCTGCAAGCTGATCGGTGTCGAACACGCAAGAAAAGACAACATCCGAAGCCCAAACATCTTGTCCAGAGGACGCCACGCCCCCCATCTCCGTGAGTTTCGCGCGGCGTTCCTCGGACGGATCAAATCCACAAGGGGTATACCCCTGTTCAATGAGCCGCTGACCGAGGGCACTGCCAATCAGGCCGAGGCCAAATATGCCAACCGAAGTCAACTTGCCTCGCGCTTATTGGCGTCGATCATGTCCGCCAGAATCGCCATCGAGTGATTTGAAAGAGGAAGATCCACAGGATCGCCAATCTTGGCCGAAATATCAGCAGCCAGATAGCTTTCCATAACCATGCGCGCATGTTCAGCCGACACTACAGGTTCGTTGTCCAACAGAACGGATTCAAGGAAATGCAGCGTCTCCGGCCCCATCTGCCCTGCATACATGTGGTCAAGATGTTCACCCGGCATGGTCGACATCGGGAACTGGGTCGCCCCTTCGACGGTGTTAAGCCAGTTGTCCCGTGATGTGTCATCAAGGATCAACGACCCTTCGGTGCCTGTGATTTCGATCCAAGTCGCGCAGTAATTCGGGTAGCTAGGTGGCAAATTCCAGCCCCCGCCGACCACAACCAAAGTGCCATTGTCCATGTTCACGGTGTTCCACATGCAATCATAGGACCCGTTAAGCTTTTCCATAAAACCATAGGCCCCTTGCGAGTAGACCCTGACCGGTTTGGCATCCAGCAACCAATAGACGAAATCCAGATCATGGGTAGATTCCATAGCCGCTGGTGACAGCTTGACCCGCCCCGCAATTCGCGATCCAAGGCTGCGCGACAAATGACGGCTCACCATGACGTTCACGACCTTACCCAGCTTACCTTCAGCGATCGCTTTCTTGGCGTAGGCAATCTTCGGATTGAACCGTTGCGAATAGCCGATTGTGAATTTCACACCTTTTTCGCGGGCAATCGCGATCAAATCATCTGCCTCAGCCAATTCCATCGCAATCGGCTTTTCCAGCAAGACGTGCTTACCGGCTTTCAGGCAATCGCGGGCAATTGGGTAATGTGTCGGTTCGGGCGTTGTAGAGATATACACGACTTCGATTGCCGGATTGCGCACGATATCCTGATAGTCAGCCGTAGCAGATGCAGGGTTGGTCAGCTCTTTCATTTCTTGCAGGCGCTCTGGGCGCACTTCACAAATATGGAGCTTATCCACGAGAGCCGATTTTGCCAGAGATTCAGCGCGCATTCCACCGCACCAGCCTGTACCGATTACGGCCACTTCAACCTGTCGCATCTTAACTCCCATCATGTTTAAACTATTGATCAATCTAGGAATGCCCCCCTTTTGGAGCAAACAAGTTTTGCTGATGGTCGCTATGAGTTCTGCTGAAGTGTCTCGTTAAGAATTGGCCGAATGGGTCATCATTGCCCGCGTGGTTTCCAAATGCCCTCGCATTGCAGACCCCGCCGCAGCGGCATCGCGCGTTTCTAACGCCGTCACAATTGCATCGTGTTCGCCAAAGGAATGATAGCTTGGATCAGGGCCAAGGTCAGACGTATCGAGCCGTCTCCACACAACAATCAGACGCACCCCGTTGAGCATTTTGTGCAATGCTTCCAACAGGGTATTGCCCGATGCTGCGGCGATGAGTTCGTGGAAATCCCGATCGAGGTTTTCGTAGGCCTTCCAGTTTGTCGCCTCGCGCATAGAGGCAGATAACCTGCTTAATTCACGTAACTGCGAGGGCGTTGCGTGCAGCGCAGCGAGCTGTGCAATTTCAGGTTCGAGGAGCAGTCGCGCATTCATCGCGTCAAGCGGTCCCGTGCTTTCGGCCAACTCAGCAATCGCGCGATCAAGACCCGCGCCATTTCTGGTCTGGCGCACGGTTTTTGATAGGTAGGTTCCCCGCCCCACATGACGATCCAAAATGCCTTCTGCCTCAAGAACGAGGAGCGCTTTGCGCAGGTCGGCGCGGCTTACACCAAGTTCACTACAGAGTGCCCGCTCCGAGGGAAGGCGGCCTCCTTTTGCTAGCCCAGATCCCGAAACCCAGCTGCGCATTCTTGCGAGAGTCTTATCTTGCATTGGTTTACCAAAGTTTGCCCCGAATTTCGGCACAAACTTTCATGATATTCCCTTTTTTACTAGGGCTTATGTTGCTATACTTTCGGGATGGCAGCGGCCAAAGGCCAACCCGTATTGTGCTTGGTCAACCATCATTGGAAAACCAGCAAATGGGTTACTGTCAAACCTGATCACGAGGCGACATATGCGCAACCGTTTCGCCAGTCTCGACAAAGGTACGGGTTACCTCGCGGGCGCCGTAAATCCACAAGATTGTCAGCGGCCCAGTCCCGGTGTTTCGAAAGTAATGCGGAACATCTGCCGGCACAAAGCTCGTGTCCATCGGGCCAAGCTGAACAACGTCACCGCCGATCATTGCCTCCGCAGATCCCGACAGAATGGTGACTTGCTCGGCACAATTATGCGAGTGCAGCGGAGCTGCGCTTCCGGCGGGAAAGATCGTCGTCCCGGTCGTAAAAGGCGCGCCTTCACTGGCAGCCTTTCCGATCATCAATCGCGTTTCGACCAGATCCCCCCGCGCGAATGGGGTGATGTCATCGTATCGCACCACGACGCCAGCTGTCGTTTTAGTTCCCGTTTGAGTGATCTCTGCTGTCATCTTTTCCCTCATTTCCTAAACTCGGAGTCTTTATGCCCAATGCATCCAAAGTAACCTTTTCCGACCTGCGTAGCTTTATCGCGCGCTGCCTGATGTCTTGCGGCATGCCGCAATCTGACGCGGAAAAAGCCGCCCACCTGATGGCTCAGGCCGACGTGATGGGACAGGACGGACACGGCGTCTTTCGCCTTCCTATGTATATCAAAAGAATCCGTTCTGGCGGCATGAATATGACGCCCAACTTCAAAGTTTTATCAGATCGCCCCGCCACGGCATTGATCGACGGGGACAATGGCCTTGGGCACCTTGTCATGCAACACGCCACCGAGTTGGCGATGGAAAAAGCGCGGACAACTGGCGTGGCTTGGGTTGGAGCGCGGCATTCTAATCACGCGGGTCCAGCGTCGCTTTATGCGATGATGCCAGCGCGTGAGAATATGATCGGGCTATACTTGGCGGTGGGCAGCGCAAACCACATGCCACCATGGGGTGGGACAGACATGTTGCTGTCGACGAACCCAATTGCTGTTGCGCTTCCATCGCAGGATTTTCCGCCCATTGTTCTGGACATGGCCACCACGGTGGCGGCTTACGGAAAGGTTAAAACCGCAGCCCAAAGAGGCGAGCAAATGCCAGAAGGTTGGATGATCGATCGCGACGGCAATCCCTTGACGGATCCGACGCGTTCGTCTGAGGGGTTCTTGCTGCCGATTGGCGGGGCTAAAGGATATGGGCTGTCTCTTATTTTCGGAATACTTGCGGGGGTCTTGAACGGTGCGGCGTTCGGCAAAGATGTCGTTGATTTCAACGCCGATGCCACAAGCGTCACGAATACGGGACATGTCATTCTGGCATTGGACATCGCGGCCTTTGCCGACCCGACCGCGTTTCGCAAAAACATCGATGATGTCTGGCGGCAAATGAAATCATCCGACCATTTGCCTGGTGTCGACGAAATACGCCTTCCGGGGGAACGTCTGGACCGAACTACGCAGGAACGTTCGCAGAATGGGATACCGATCCCCGCCCCGCTGCGTGAAAAACTGTCCGAGCTGGCGGTGGAACTAAGCGTCGAGCCGTTGACCTAAAAGCAGAAAGCGCCGGACAATCTGTCCGGCGCAATCAACTCTAAGCGCAGCAAAGGCTGCAGCGAATTTTGGTTACTGGGATGTCAATTCCTGCACCAGCACTTCGTACGCACCGCTTTGTTCGGCACGCATCGCATCGTATTCATCCGTACCGATGATATCGATGTTCTCGCCAAGGCGACCCATCATGCGTGTAAATGTGGTGTCTTCGCCAAGCGCTGTGAACGCCTCGCCCAGCATTTCAAGAACGTCATCAGGCGTCCCAGCAGGAGCAAGAACAACACGGTGCATGAAGCCCACGTCGCCTTCAACGCCAACTTCGGCGAATGTTGGAACGTCGTCGTAGATACGCTCAGGACCGGCCGTTGCGAGGATGCGAACAGTGCCGGCATCCAGATGGCTAGCGAGTGAGGATGGGAAGCCCATCGTTACATCCGCATCACCACTCAGCAGCGCCTGCAAAGCTGGCCCGCCACCTTGGTATGGAACGAGGTTCCAAGACATATCGAGCGCCTGCATCATCTGCGCAGCCGGTACGAACAATGCGCCCCAGTTCCCAGAGTGTGCCATTTGAATGCCACCCGGATTCGCCTTGGAGGCTTCAACCAGATCTTCGAATGTCTGGTATGGGCTATCCGCACGAACTGTGACTGCGATTGGCGCATAGTTCACGCGCGCAACGGTCACGAAATCCTCAAGTGGATCGTAAGGCAGGTTTTCAACGTGCTGCTGCAGCTGATCAATGTAGTTGTGCGTAAACAGCAGCGTATAACCGTCAGCCGGAGCGTTCGCGACTTCTTGCGTGCCTTTCTGACCACCAGCACCTGGTGTCAAACGAACGATCATCGCCTGTTCAAGGTACGTTGGAATGATCGATGTGATGACGCGCGCGTTCAAGTCATGCGAGCCGCCAGCGCCGAGCGGAATAACCATCGTAATTGGCTTTTCCGGATACTCGGCCAGTGCAGGTGACATGCTTGCCACGACGGACGCGCCTGCCAGTGCCGCTACGGCTACTGATTTCTTTGCGAAGTTTCTCAACATTGAAGTTCTCCCTTTGGTTGAGTTTTGTGGAACGGCGCCTCCCTGCGCCGTTCCGGTGAGTTTAGGTATTGGCTGAACGACCGTAGAGACGTTTCCACAGTAGGTAACCAATGATTGGTGCGGCGATCAAAACCCCCAGTGCGCCGAACCGATCTGTCAGGAAGAAACCAAGAGGGTTCCCATTTGACATGGCGGCGGTCTGGCCGAAGGCGTATTCCATCGATGGCCCAAGAATGAAGCCCATTACCATCGGCATGACATCGAACTTGGCTGCCTTGGCGACGATCCCGAAAACCCCAAAAGCAACAAGGATAAGAAGGTCAGTTGGGTCGGAACGGAACACGTATGTGCCGGCAAAGGCGAACATGATCACCATCGGGATCAAGATGGATGTCTTGATGGTCACAATCTTGGAGAAAAACGGGATCGAAAGATAACCGATCACGAGGAACAACAAGTTCGCAATGACCATAGCAATGAGAATGGCGAACACGGTTGCGCCCTGCTCTTCGAACAACTGCGGTCCGGGCCGCAACCCCTGAGCAACAAACGCGCCCAAAAGAATAGCCGTTACGTTGTCCCCTGGGATGCCGAGCGTCAGGAGCGGTACCATTGTTGGTCCGTTCACGGCATTGTTGGCAGCCTCGGCTGCGGCAACGCCTTCGATTTCACCTTCACCAAAAGTTTCAGGGTGTTTGGATGCGTTCTTGGCAGCCGTGTAGCCCATCATCGCAGCTACGATCTGGCCAAGACCCGGTACGATGCCGATCCCTGTACCAATCACCGTAGAACGACAGATTGTCGGCAAACACCGGGTGAATTCTGCACGTGTCAGACGTTCACCGACGAGGGCCGCAAGCTTCCGGCTTTTCTCATTACGGATGATGACATTGGCAACTTCTGGCAAAGCAAAGACACCGATCAACATTGGCAACAACGGTATACCTGATTTCAGTTCAAACAAGCCGAACGTGAACCTTTCAACACCGCCAAGGGGGTCCGTTCCGATGAATGACAGCCATAGACCCAACATCATCATGATTAGGCTTTTGAGTGGATTAGCACCCGATGTGGCCGCGATGATGATCAAGCTCATGAGAAGAACTGCGAACAGTTCTGGTGGGCCGAATTGCATAACCAAGAAGGCAATTGGGAACATCATGAGGATGGTGAAAATATCACTCGCTGTGTCCCCGAAGACGGATGAGAACAGCGCGATATCAAGCGCTTTGCGTGACTTACCCTGTTGGGTCAGCTTGTAGCCATCACGAGAAGTTGCAACCGCAGCGCCGGTGCCCGGCATCGAGATCAGGATGGCGGGAACACTGCCCCCAAAGATACCACCTTTGTAGATACCCAACAGGAATGGAATGCCTACGATTGGTTCAAGGAAGAACGAAATCGGCAAGAGGATCGCCATTGCCATAAGGGTTGTGAAACCAGGCAATGATCCAACAAGCATGCCCGCGAACAGGCCAATACTCATTAGTGCCATGGTGTCGAAGCGCATCGCCATTGCGAAGCCTTCGGTAAATAAATCAAACATGGGTGCCTCTAGGTGTTTGCATTGTCATCTGCGCGACTACGACAGTAAGCGCGCGTAAAAGAGTTCGATCGTGTTCAGTTCTGGCAGGGCCACGGCCAGCAAACGCGTTGCCGCCAGATACAGCAGGACGGGGCCTGCCAAAGACACAAGTATGATTTGGATCGGCGAGCGTGACCCCATCTGCAACGAGATCAAAGTAAGGGCGATTGCCGTCGATATCAGGAAACCGAATGGTTCCATAGTGAACCCGTATAGAAGCATGATCCCAAAGAAGATCACCGCACGCAGCCACTCCATCCGATTCATACCCACGGCCGCCAAGGACGTGACGCGATTGCGTAGCATCAAGAGTGCCGCAACGCACATCACTGCCATGAGCCCCAAGACGATGCTTGGGAACAGGCTAGGTGTGATAGCCGTAAGGGAGCGGCCGAACAGTGCCTTTGGTTCTGCGACGAGGGAATTCATGAAGATCAGCGACAGGGTCGACGCGAGCAGTAACGCGTTGAGCGTCAGAATTTCCGGCGTGAAGAGAAGTCTTTTCCGTTCCATCAAGGTCTCCCTGTCGGTTTGAGGCTGACCCTTAGGTGGTTCATCAGCGTCGCATTGGTTGTTTTTTGGATATTGAAAATCATGCTATCACACTTTCTGCCGGGCACACGCTTGCGTTGAATTTAGCAAGCAGGTCCGGATCAATTTCAGCTTGAATTCTTGTTCTTTCAGATTGGGTTGCAGCCCGCCAAGATGCACGTTGATCGGCGGTCAGCTCAATGAACTCTGCACCCTGATCGTTCAACGTACGCTTACACGCCTCGTCCTCTTGAAGGGCAAGGGAACGTTGCACTTTGCTGGCTTCATCCACGGCTTGGGCAACGATGGCCTGAATGTCTTTCGGCCAAGATTGGAACACCTCGCGATTGAACAGGACCAGCGCAATTCCCATGAGATGACCGGTCAGTGTGATCGTCGGCAACGTCTTGTGTAGGCCGAAGTTCAAAGTGTTGGTCAGGGGGTTTTCTTGAGCGTCAACATCACCGTTTGCAACAGCGTCTGAAAGGTCTTTGGCGTCGATCACTTTGGGGTCAAACCCGAGAGACCGGAAAACGTTCTGGTGGTCATCGTTTGGAAGAGTGCGCAGCTTCAACCCTTGGCAGTTTTCAGGGCTGTGCAAAGGGCGATTGGCGGTCGACATGTGCCGTACGCCATTGTCCCAAATGCCAAGCATAACAAGGCCGGTATTCGCTTCGACCTCATGCCGGAACCACGTCTCTAGAACGTTATCTAACACGGCGAATGCCTCTGCACGGTCCAAAGACGCGAACGGAATGTCAAACAACCTGAGACCCGGTACATCCCCTGCGATATAGCTGGACGAGAGATAGCAACCGTCCAGATCATGGCGTTCAACCACGTCACGTAGATCGGCTGTCTTGATCCCTTGCTTCCCCACATTGGTTCGCACATCGACGGTAATTCTACCTTCAGAAAGGCGCACCAAGGCATCGCTCAGAAGGCGCAATGCACGCGTGTGCACAGAGTTTGGTCCCTGATAGCCCCCGAGCGTTATGTTAATAGGTGCGCGCATCAGGCCCTCGCACTTCGCTGGGCAACTGCGCCAATGATGCGCTGTGTGGTGTGATTGATGAGCTGGGCAACGATGCCTCGGCTTCCGAATTGAGTTCGGATATTTCCAAAGCGGCCCAAACGATCAGCGGCAAACAGGCAAACGTCAGAAGTGTCGAAACGACGACCGATCCCGCCACCTGTTTGGCGTCGTGTTGATAACGTTCCGCGAAGACGAACATCAGTATCGCGGTTGGCATGGTTGCCATCAGAAAAACAGTTCCCGCGACCATCCCACTTAGCCCCAACAGCCAAATAACCACCAACGCCGAGATCACCCCGAACCCGAGGCGTCCCACCGCAACAAGAAGCGCGGGTCGCAGATCTTCGACCTTTAGCGTGGCCAAGGATGCGCCCAAGAGTAGCAACATCGCTGGCACCATCATTCCGCCCAGCATTTCGGTTGTGGTTAAGATAATCTTCGGCACTTGAATATCGGCCCAAGTCACGACCAAGACGGCCAACACTGCGTAGATCAGCGGCTGTCGAAAAATCACTTTTAACCGAAGGGATCCGGCATAGATCGAGAGTCCCAAAGAATTCTGCAACAGCGCCACCACGAAAAAATACGCAACGCCAAGCGGCATGCCTTCTGGTCCGAAGGTTAGCACGACGAGCGGCAACCCCATGTTTCCAGAGTTGGGCATCATCAAAGGCGGGAGAAAGCTTCGCACAGGTCCGCGCAACAATAGTAGGGTCAAAAGCCCCAAAGCGCCGGCGATTGCGACGCAAAGAACCGCAGCGCCCGCCATCGTTTCGATCGTGTCGCCCGTCACGTGAAGCGACGTCAACGTATGAAAGATCAAGGACGGCGTCGCGATCAAGATGACCACAGTGCTCAGTGTGCGAGTCTCGATCCCAACCGACGAGCGCCCCAGGATATACCCGATTGCGGATATGCAAAGGATTGGACCTAAAATGTCGGCCAATTGCATGAACATTCGGATGCGTCCTTTCAGCGGTTAGGTGGGATGGGAACAGGGGCTGCACGTTAGATCCTCAAACAGCCACGCCGTTAAGCGTCCAATTTTCAGTAACCACTGTTCCGGATTCCTGAAGCATCTTTGAAACAGCGCAATAGTCGCGCAACACTTCGGTCACTTTGACAGCACCGTCGCGCGGACCATCAAAAGTCGCAACGATATTGAGCGTTACAGATGGGAACGGAACATCAATCGGGTTGATCAACCGCGTTCCGTGGCTGTCCATCGTGACGTTGATATCGATATCCATCGAAGTGAACTCCACTCCGTTCGCCACCGCAAGCTTATTGGAGATCACATGGGTGCAGCCCACAAGACCCATAAAGACATACTCGACAGGCATAGGTCCTTCATCGGTGCCGCCGCGCTGGATTGGCTCATCAATGATTACGCTTTTTCCGCGGGCATCAGCTACAGATTGCGTGCTGGAGTTCTGCTGGCCCGTGACCTTGAATTTCCAAATTGGTTTTTCTTTGACAGTTGACATGTGTCGTCCTTTTAGCGGTCTCTTGGTCGTTTTAGGGAAGGAATAGGCGCCTAACGGGCTGATCAATGATCGCTGTTCCGACGTTGAAAAGCCTCCCCTCCTCCCCAGGATTGCGGCTTAGTTCCAAAAACATGCCTCTAATGGGCCTTCAGGTGAAATGCTGTTTTTGCCTAGCATCAATCAAGAATCTTGATACGGCTTGGGCGGCAGGCACATCAATTTCCTTGACGGTCGGCATCAGATTACTTTGTTTGTCTTGATCTGCTTCGTCTTTCTAAAGTTCCGCAACGCCCCATCACCTTAGGGGTCTCGCGCGGCGCGACCGCGCGGGTTTTTAACACCACGAAGGAGCCATCTATGAGCACTGCAAAATTTACTGTCGCGATCGCGGGGTTCGGCTGGTGGGGCAAACACATTGCCACGCGTCTACAGGGCCACCCATGGCTGACCGTCGCCGGTGTGGTTGAACCCGTCACCGATAATCACGCGGGCATTACCGAGATGGGCCTGACCGCATGGTCAGATTTAGCCGATCCGCTGACGCTCGATGAGGTCGACGCTGTGATCTTGACGACGCCCAATCCGCTTCACGAAGCGCAGATCGCGCAGGTTTCAGCCGCTGGCAAACACGTTTTTTGTGAAAAGCCGCTCGGATTGACCGCCGATAGCGCCCGCCGATCCGTCAAAGCCTGCGAAGCCGCTGGCGTGCAGCTTGGCATCGGTCATGAGCGCCGCTTCGAACCGGCGATGCTGGCTCTACGAGACGCGCTTGATAAGCAAGAGCTTGGAACGGTCATGCATGCTGAGGCCGCGTTTAGCCATGATAAACTCATCGGGGTTCCAGCAAATGACTGGCGGACTCGCAAAGAGGTTTCTCCCGCTGCTGGCATGACGGCCATGGGTATTCACTTGAGCGACTTGATGATTTCGTTTTTTGGACCGGTCGAATCCCTTCACGCCTTTACGTCCGATCGCTCGCTCGGCTGGGAAACAGGCGATGTGGTGACTGTGCAGATGAAATTTGAGGCTGGAATGACTGCGACGTTCAGCGCCGTTTTGCATACGCCGCATTTCATTCGAATGCATGTGTTTGGCACCGAAAAATGGGTCGAAGTGCTGAATGACAGCCATCCCGACACGCCGGACGGCATCGTTCGTGTTTTGACGGCGCAAACTGGGCAGGGTGTCGATCAGGTTGATCACAACTGGGAAGACGCTGTGACGGCGAACCTGGAAGCCTTTGCACGGGCCGCTTTGGGCGAGGCCGACTATCCCTTCACCAACGACGAAATGGTTCACAATATTCAGGTGCTTGAGGCCATCGCGGTCTCGGCTGAAACTGGGAATTCGGTCAAGCTGTCCGATATCTAGGCCACTTAGACCACAGAATTATCGCTGCGCAGATCGGCCACCCCGTCTGCGCAGCGGTCGTGTTTTTGGGCTTAAGCGTCCAACCCTAAGAACCCAAAGATCGTCACGGCGAAATCATCAGGGTTATCAACGTTAATGATGTGTTTCGCACCGCCCACAACAGCGTATTCCGAATTCGGACAAGCGTCAGCCATATCCTTCATCACGGCGGGCGGTGCGGCCATGTCACCCTCACCAGCCACAAACAATGTCGGAACTGTCATCTCGCCGAGATGGCGAAGATAATCCAAATCCATGAGGGCTTGGGCGCAGCCACGATACCCGCCATCGGTTGTCTTAAGGAAGCTATCGCGAAGTGCGGCTTCTTGCTCGGGCTGTTTGGCGCGTGTTTCGTCGCTGAGCCACATTCCGACCGTACCGTTCCAAACGGCTTCTATTCCGCCATCGTCCAGCATCCCCAGACGATTATGCCAATTCTGAACGAACGGTTCGGGTGCATCCGCGCGAGCCGCACAACAAACGATCCTGTTGATC
This sequence comes from Octadecabacter sp. B2R22, assembly GCF_018861045.1. Taxonomy (GTDB): domain Bacteria; phylum Pseudomonadota; class Alphaproteobacteria; order Rhodobacterales; family Rhodobacteraceae; genus Octadecabacter. Next base: position 120,381 of record NZ_JAHKQJ010000002.1, on the reverse strand, counting down.
CGTTTCGGCGCCGCAAGACCAAGACCCAGCGCTGTCATGCCGCCCATGGACAGGCCAATGACATCAGCGGTTTCAACGCCATGTTCGTCTAAGACGGCAAGAACGTCTTCAATGAAATCGTCGAATGAATAGGGCCCAGCAGGGGTCGGGCTTTGACCGTGGCCGCGCGTGTCGCACCGAATGACGCGATAGTACGCCTCAAACATCGGCATCTGGTTGTTCCACATTTCTTTCGTTGCGCCAAAACTGTTGAGCAACAAAAGAGCCGGACCATCCGAGCGCCCTGAAATGGTTGAATGAAGTGTGGTTTTGGTCATGCGTTTTCGTGCTTTCTGGCGGTGCCACGCGGGAACGCGGGCGGGGTTTCAAACGGCAGCAACACAGTCACATGAAGCCGACACGACAAGATCCGACAGCGTATTGCCGCCCCATGGATGCAGGGCAACGGATCCTTGCCCCGTAAATTACGAGAAACGGCAAGGTCAATTGAAACAATATGTGGTCAAGCCGAGCATCAGAAAACCTGATATCAACGCGTCGCACCGACCCCTGCATGATTTAGGCGTAGGGGAAAACCTCGAGAGCGGAGTTCAGTTCTTCTTGCAAGATGTCTGCGAAAATCTGTGCGACGGCACTCAACGGTCGTTTGCGGGTTTCGATCCGCATGTAGTCCACAGTTAGCGGTGGATCGACAAGCATCGCAACCTTGCGTCGACTGCCATCAAGGTCTGGCAGGCACATGATACCCGGCAAGATCGTGACCCAATCGGAACTCGCAACAAGGTTCAGCGTCCCGTGCATCGTGTCCAATTCCAAAATGGACGACACTTCTACTTCGTTCAGGGCCATGTAATTCTCGATCAAGGTCCGGCGGGCATTTCCGGTTCCCGGGAGCACAAGACGGAGCGGCGACATATCCTTTAGCGTAACACCGTTCTTGGTCATCGGAATATCACGGTCCGCTGCACATACGAGGCATTCGCGATCTTGCCCCATAGATTTGGAAACCAGTGCTTCGTTGATCGCGAAAGACGCAGGCACGACAGCGAAATCCAGCCGCCCCTCGACGACCTCACCTGCAAGCGTGCTGGCATATCCTTCCGAAATCGACAGTCGGACTTCGGGGTATTCGCGATCAAACCTCAGGAGAGCTTCTGTCAGAACCGCTCGGGTAAAGGTCGGCATCAAGCCTACATGAACATGCCCTACAACCGATTTTGACAGCCCCTTCAGGCGGTCTTCGGCGCGACTGGCGGCGGCAAGAACTTTAACAGCTTCAAGATAAAACGCCCGTCCTTCTTCGGTCGGAGAAACCCCAGACGAGCTGCGATGGAACAACACAACGTTGTGCCGCTTTTCCATTTGGCTGACGTGCATCGACAAACCCGACTGTGTCGCGTTCACTTTCTCAGCTGCAGCTGAAAACGATCCCTGTTCATAGACAGCGACAAAATACTGGAGTTGTTGGAGTTTCATTTTGGGTATCCGTTTTCCTGATACGATTTATGCCGTATTATTCTTATTTGTGAAAGAGCTGTCGCGGCTAACTTCGCCAAGACACTTCACGAGAACCATACGAATGACGAGAATTAGCCACTTGAACGGATCATCCCGAAAGCTGAATGGTTCCGTTAGTTTGCAATCCGGAGAGACACAATGAGACCCCTTCCTAAAATTATGGTCGCCCCAAACGGAGCGCGGCGTGGCAAAGCCGATCATCCCGCTCTGCCCATCACCGACGACGAAGTCATTGAGGTGGCGATTGCGTCTCAGGCTGCGGGGGCGGATGGCATTCACATTCATATTCGCGATGAGGCAGGTCAGCATCTTATTGATGCAGAAAGATACCGCGCCCTTCTGGATCGCCTGAAGGTTGAGGTTCCTGAGATGTACCTTCAGGTCACGTCCGAGACCGCAGGAAAATACGAGGCGTCTGAGCAGCAAGACATGGTGCGGGCCTTGCAACCCGATTACGTCTCTGTTGGCCTTCGAGAAATGGTTCGACAGCCAGCGGACTGGCCCGCAGCGCGTGATTTTTATCATTGGGCCCGCGCGGCAGGTGTGGAAATTCAGCATATTCTTTATTCACCTGAAGACGTTCTTAACTTCGTCCACGCTGTCAGCAACGGGCGTATTCCGGGACAAGATCATCTGGTTTTGTTTGTGCAGGGCACCTACGCCAACGGCTCGCAAGACAGCGTTGATCTGGAGGAGTATCTTAGTCCCCTAGCGACGATGGACGGGTTCGATTTCGATTGGATGGTGTGTGCTTTTGGCGCGCAAGAAACCAACAGTCTTGTTCGGGCTGCGGAACTGGGCGGAAAGGCCCGTGTGGGGTTCGAAAACTCGCTTCAGAACGCGGACGGATCGCAGGCCAAAGACAACGCCGAACGCGTGCGTGAAGTCTCTGCTGCCATTCTCGGCTTGTAGTCAATGCGGCGGGATGCGGGGCTTATGCCCCGCTCTCGAGCCTACATAGGCCAATCATTTACACCAATCGCCCCTACTAACTCTTATTTCGCAATAAGCTGGTGGAGGACTTCCGTGAAGTTACCGATCTGATCATCGTCCAGACCTTTGAATGTCTCTTCAGCGTGGTTGTCCGCCAATGCCCAGCATTGACCCGCCTTGTCTTGCCCTGCTGCGGTCAGAGCATAATCATCGCCACTTTTCTCAACGAGGCCACGATCGCTTAGGTTCACGAGAGCGGCGTTCGCTTCTTCAGTCGGCGTATGAAGGTTCATCACCAGCTTTTCGACGGGTAAACCAGACACATCAGCGAGAACCAGAAGGATGCGCGCTTCGATCAAGCTAAGCCCCAAGGTCTCCAATTTTGGTTGATACCTCTGCTGATAGGCCCGCACTGCGCGCAGCATCAAGAAGAACGTGTGGTTGCCCATTCGATCGTTTGCTGGCGTCTCTACGGCATGGTCTTCTGCCTTCGCAAAGGTCTCAGGATGGTTGAATACGACGGCGTAGGACCCCTGATGGAAGCACAGGGGCGAGCGGCCAAAATCGTCAAAGGCCACAACCTTACCCACGAAAATCCAGTGATCTCCGCCATCAAGCTTATCATAGCTTTCACACTGGAAACGCCCCGCACAGTTTGGAAACACAGGAGCGCCGCCGATCCCTTCTTCCCATTCAATGCCGGCAAATTTGTCTTTCTGCTGGCGGGCGAAGTGGTTAGACATGTCCATCTGGTCAGACGCCAGAATGTTTACCGCAAAGTGGCTCGCATTCTCGAAAATCTCGCAGCTGCGGGTGTCTTTCATACTGCTCCACAAGATGAGCGGCGGATCCATCGACAGCGAATTAAAACTGCTCGCCGTGACGCCAACCTTTGTGCCATCCGGCGCGGTGGCCGTGATGATGGTTACTCCGGTCGCGAAGTTCCCAAGTGCTCTGCGAAAGGCCTTTGGGTCGATGTCGTTGTCAATCTTAGTGGTCGTCATGAGTGTCACCTCTTGGCTTAGGACCCGTAGCTAGGTTCCGATTTCGTCGCCTCTGTCAGCATCGGCATCACTTTCTCGCCCATCAGGATCATGGATTTCCGACCAAGATCGTAGTCAGTCCAATCGTGGCCAGCGTAGACCAGATGTTGGAACGGTCCTGTTTCTTCGCGCAGTGCTAGGATCTGATCCGTGACCGAGCTTGGGTCGCCGTGGATGACCAGTCGATCAAGGACGTAATCCAATGTGACATCATCGTCGGACATGTTCTGATCTTCTTTGAACAGATTCAAACGACCGCCCGACCGCAACTTTGTAAGCAGCTGGGAATAGTAAAGCACGTACGGGCTACCTGGATCGCGGGCATAAGCGCGCGCCGTTTCCATGTCGTCAGCGACACAAATGTTCTTGGCGACACGCCAATCGGAATAGTTGGGCACAATGCCTGCGTTCTCACAGCCTTCTACATATTTTGGCCAATGGGTCGCGGCCCATTTCGGCAACAGGAAGTTTGCAGAAATCGGCTGCCAGCCGCGTTCGGCCATGGCTGTCACGCCCTTGGAGAATGGAGCAACCGCGGTTCCGACGATTGGAGGATGCGGGTCTTGGAAGGGTTTGATGATCTCACCCTGACCGATTTCCGGCATCATGGTACGTTCGGTCGAGACCTCCCAGAATTCACCCTTGAGGTTATAAGGCGCCTCGCCGGCCCAAATATCCAGAACCATATTGATGCACTCGAGGAACATCGCGTTGCGGTCCTTGTCGAGTGTTCCAAAGATTTCTGCATCCGACATTAAACCACCCGGCGAGATCCCGAAGTTCAAACGACCCTCAAGCATATGGTCCAACATCGCGACTTCACCCGCGATACGGGCCGGATGCGAGTTCGGCATGTTCACTGTGCCCGTACCAAGGCGGATGTTTTTCGTCTCGTAGGCCAAGCTCGCCAAAAACGCGACGGTCGAGGTGATGATCTCGGCTTTGTCTGTAGTGTGCTCGCCGCAATACGCCTCGGCGAAGCCCAGCTTATCTGCAAGAATGAACGCCTCGCGGTCTTCTGCATAGCTTTGGGAATAGGGCTTACCCAATGGGTGGATCGGCATAGTGAAGAATGACAGCTTCATTGGGAGACTCCTTATATCTTGGTGCAGTGTGAAACATTGGAGCTATTCAAAAAACCTAAACTTTCTGATGCGGTCTATCTTGTTTCCTGATGCCCCTTTCGCACCCCATCGAGGGAAACCACGGTCGCCTTAAAAGTGCTGCCAAGGCATTTCCTATCGATCTGAGCGTCTATTACGCCAATCACTGTTTTTTTCCTGTTAATAATATTTTTTTCTTGTTGGGATTATTGCCATCCTGCGAAAAACCCGTTCAGGTGGTCTAAAGGGTCAAGGATTCGTTCGGCGTGCCCGTGATGGTCCCGCCGATTTTCACACTGATCTCCAAAGGAGTTCATATGCGATATTCAGGATTTCGCGTCATAAAGGAAGCGCTGAGCGGCCACAAAGGCTGGACACCGGCATGGCGCGATCCCGAACCAGCGGAACACTATGACATCGTCATTATCGGCGGTGGCGGGCACGGCTTGGCGACGGCACATTACCTTGCCAAAGAATTCGGGCAATCCCGCATTGCCGTGATTGAAAAGGGTTGGATCGGCGGCGGCAACGTTGGACGCAACACCACGATTGTGCGCTCTAACTACCTGCTGGACGGCAATGAGCCATTCTACGAGATGTCACTGAAGCTGTGGGAAGGCCTTGAACAAGACCTCAACTACAACGCAATGGTCAGCCAACGCGGCATCCTGAACCTGATCCATTCGGACGGACAACGGGATGCGTTCACACGGCGCGGCAATGCCATGATCCTAAATGGTGCAGACGCGGATATGCTCAGCACGGCTGACATCAAAAAGCGTTATCCGTTTTTGAACACAGACGATGCGCGGTTCCCGATCAAAGGGGGCTTGGCGCAGCATCGCGGCGGTACGGTGCGTCATGACGCTGTCGCATGGGGCTATGCGCGCAGTGCGGACAGTCGCGGCGTCGATATCATCCAGAATTGCGAGGTTACGGGCTTTCGCATCGAAAACGGAGTCTGCAAGGGCGTCGAAACATCGCGTGGGTTTATTGGCGCGGGTAAGGTCGGTTGCGCTGTGGCGGGCAACTCGTCGCGATTGATGAGCAAAGCCAACATGCGCCTCCCCATCGAAAGCCACGTCCTGCAGGCCTTTGTCTCCGAAGGGTTAAAACCTGTCTTGCCCGGCGTCATTACATTTGGCGCGGGGCACTTTTATTGCAGCCAATCCGACAAGGGTGGCCTTGTCTTTGGTGGCGACATCGACGGTTATAATTCCTACGCCCAGCGCGGCAACTTGCCCGTGGTCGAAGACGTCTGTGAGGGCGCGATGGCGATCTTCCCGATGCTAGGCCGTGCACGGCTTTTGCGAATGTGGGGCGGGATTATGGACATGTCGATGGATGGCTCGCCGATCATCGACAAGACCCATATTGACGGGCTCTTTTTCAATGGCGGTTGGTGTTACGGCGGCTTCAAGGCGACCCCAGCCAGCGGCATGTCTTTTGCGCATTTACTGGCCAAAGGCGAACCGCACCCCAACGCCACAGCCTACCGATTTGATCGGTTTGAAAAGGGCTTGATGATTGACGAAAAAGGGATGGGCAATCAGCCCAATTTGCACTGATGATTATTGATCACCCCCTGCTTGGCCCCCGCGACAGCGCCGAATTCACCTACATGGGTGACGCGCGCTTGATCGACCGCCCGAACCCAAACGACACGGATGCGGCTGCGACGTTCTTTGACTACGCATATCTGCGCGACAACCCTGCGGGCTGGCACCGAGAGTTGTGGTTCCATGAGGCGGGTGACCGATCTTGGCTGGTCGTGACACGCAACACGTTGACCCATGAGATTTCAAAAGTTGAACTTGCCCGTGATGTGGCCCGCGCACAGGGGCGTTCAAAATGACCCAGAAGAACCGGATCGAAGGCGGCCAGATTGACCGCGACGCAAATCTAAAATTCACCTTTGATGGCCAAACCTATCACGGGCACGCAGGCGACACGCTGGCCTCCGCTTTGTTGGCAAATGGTGTGCGACTCATGGGGCGTAGCTTTAAATATCACCGTCCACGCGGGCCATTAACTGCTGGGTCCGAAGAGCCCAACGCCTTGGTGCAGCTGCGCAGTGGTGCGCGCCAAGAACCCAACACCCGCGCCACGACGGCGGAACTGTTCGACGGTTTGACGGCGACAAGCCAAAACCGACTTGGGTCTTTGTCCTTTGATCTATTAGCGATCAATGACCGCGTATCGAACTTCCTAACGGCGGGGTTTTATTACAAGACCTTCATGTGGCCAAAGGCGTTTTGGGAAAAGGTGTACGAACCGATCATCCGCCGCGCGGCGGGGCTTGGGTCGCTTTCGTTTCAGGATGATCCCGATGCCTATGACAAGGGTTTCTTACATTGCGATCTCTTGATTATCGGTGCGGGGCCTGCGGGACTGATGGCCGCGCTAACGGCCGCACGCAGCGGTGCGGATGTGATCCTTGCGGATGAAGATTTTCGCATGGGCGGGCGTCTGAACAGTGAAACGTTTGGAATTGGTGACGATGCCGGCGCAGATTGGGCAGCCCAAACAGTCGCGGAACTGACCGCGATGCCCAACGTGCGGCTTATGGCACGCACCACTATTATCGGCGCGTTTGATCACGGCACCTACGGCGCGGTCGAACGGGTGAGCGACCATATCGCCACCCCGATGGACGGTAAACCACGCCAAATCCTCTGGCGGATCTATACGCAGAAAACCGTGTTGGCGGCGGGTGCCATCGAGCGCCCGATTGCATTCAACAACAATGATCGCCCCGGCATCATGACAGCCAGCGCCCTGCGCAGCTACGCCAACCGTTTTGGTGTGGCTGTGGGCCATCGCACTGGGATCTTCACCAACAACGATGACGGTCACCGTACAGCCGCCGACCTGTACGCCAAGGGCGTGAAAGTCACCGTTATTGACCCGCGCCCAGATGCACCGCGCTCAATGGATTACGAAGTTCTGGCTGGTGCGCAAGTAACTGACACCATGGGGCGGCTTGGGCTGACGTTTGTGCAGGTGCGCCTTTCGGATGGGACGGATCGGACTATCGAATGCAAAGCCTTGGGCGTATCGGGTGGTTGGAACCCCAACGTACATATGACGTGCCACCAACAAGGACGTCCGGCGTGGAACGACGCCCTCGCCGCGTTTGTTCCTGATGCCTTGCCTGTGGGAATGATCGTCGCGGGTGCCGCGAAGGGTGATCTATCCACCGCAGGCGCCTTGGTGGGCGGTGCTACAGCAGCACGCGCCGCATTGGACCTTAAGGGGCGCATGCCCAAGTTGCCGCAGGCCGAGGATGCCCCAGTCACCGTCACCCCGTTCTGGTATGTTGAAGGCGCAAGCCGCGCATGGCTTGATCAGCAAAACGACGTAACCGTGAAGGACGTAAAACTCAGCCACCAAGAGGGGTTCAAATCTGTTGAACACCTCAAACGCTACACAACGCTTGGCATGGCAACCGACCAAGGGAAAACCGCTAACATGGGCGGGCTTGCGATCATGGCGGAACTTGCGGGCAAAACCATCCCCGAGGTCGGCACAACCATGTTCCGCCCCCCGTATACCCCCGTCGCGATCGGGGCCTTGGGCGGACGGCACCGTGGGCAGGACTTCCACCCCAAACGCCTGACACCAACCCACGCATGGGCCGAAGAACAAGGCGCGGTTTTTGTTGAAGTTGGCAATTGGATGCGCGCCCAATGGTTCCCGCACGCGGGCGAAACCACATGGCGCGAAAGTGTCGACCGAGAAGTTCTGGCAACGCGCGGATCTGTCGGTGTTTGCGATGTGACAACCCTTGGCAAGGTCGACGTGCAAGGCGCGGATGCGGCGGCGTTCCTGAATATGATCTATTGCAACGGCTTCGCGAAACTGCCCGTCGGCAAGGTGCGCTACGGGTTGATGTTGCGCGAAGACGGGATCGCAATGGACGATGGCACGGCCGCACGAATGGCCGAAGACCATTTCGTTGTCACCACCACCACCGCCAACGCCCTGCCCGTCTATCGCCATATGGAATTCGTGAGCCAATGCCTTGTGCCGGATATGGACGTGCAACTTATTTCCACGACAGAAGCATGGGCCCAATACGCTGTTGCCGGACCGAACGCGCGCCGCGTGCTGGAAAAGATCGTTGATCAAGACATCAGCAACGACGCCTTTCCGTTCATGGCCTGCGGTGACGTCACGGTGTGTGGCGGACTTCGCGCGCGGCTTTTCCGCATCTCGTTTAGCGGAGAGCTTGCTTATGAACTTGCTGTCCCAACGGCCTACGGCGACGCTTTGATCCGCCGCATAATGGAGGCTGGTGCCGAGTTCGACATCACCCCCTACGGCACCGAAGCCCTTGGCGTCATGCGGATGGAAAAGGGTCACGCAGCGGGTAACGAGTTGAATGGAACGACCACAGCGGCGAACCTTGGCATGGGGCGCATGGTCAGCACCAAGAAGGACAGCATCGGTGCGGTGCTGTCACGCCGTGAAGGGCTGAACCAATCGGACGATCTACGCGCTGTCGGGATTAAACCGGTTGATCCTGCTGACAAGGTTCCGGCGGGTGCGCATCTGATGGCGGCCGAGGGTCCGGTAGATGCCGCCCACGATCAAGGGTACGTGACATCTGCCTGCTATTCCCCCAATCTGGGCCATCATATCGCGCTCGCGTATCTGAAGGATGGCAGCAACCGTATCGGTGAAACCATGCGACTGGTGAGCCCACTGACGGGCGTCGATGTCGCTGTAGAAATCTGCAGCGCTCATTTCATTGACCCAGAAGGGGAGCGGCTTCGTGCATGACTTAACACCAACGCCCGCACTCGGCGCGGCCACACAAACCATTGGCACCGTCACAATCGCAGAAAACACGGGCGTCGCGCTGGCCTCTGTCGCGGCGCGAAATGGCGGTACGGAGGCTTGTGCCAAAGTTCTTAAAGACGTTCTTGGCGCAGTGCCAGATGTCGGAAGAACCGTTCTGCATGACCCCGAAGCAGGGTTCTGGATGGGGCCGGATCAGTGGATGATTGGGGCGCCGATGAACACCCACGAAGACATTGCCGACCAGCTCAAGGCCAAGCTCGGCAATGCGGCCTCTGTGACCGAACAATCGGGCGCTTGGGTCGTGTTTGATGTGATCGGTGAACGAATGCCGGACATGTGTGAAATCCTGTGCAACATCCCGATCCGCAAAATGGTCGCCGGTGATGTGCGTCGCACAATGATCCACCAGCTGGGCTGTTTCGTCATCCGTCGCGCAGCCGATGATCATATCCGCATCCTTGGCCCACGTGCGTCTGCCCAAAGCCTACATCATGCTTTAATAACTGCTGCGACCTCTGTGGCGTAAACCGCGTTAACCCCTCAAGCCTTGACCGCCCTTACGAAAGCCTTAGAAACGTAGGATATTTCATAAAGTGAAGACCAGTTCTATGGCCGCAGCCCCTTTGTCCCAAGACCCCCACCTCGTCCGCGAGACTCGCGAGAAAGTTCTCGAGGTTGCAATCGGTCGAGAGGTCCGCGCCCATCGCCGCAAGCAAAACATCACTGTGGCCGATCTTTCCGAGACCACGGGCCTTTCCATCGGGATGCTGTCCAAGATCGAAAACGGAAACACCTCTCCGTCTTTGACCACGTTGCAAACCTTGGCGAACGCATTGTCCGTGCCGATCACATCATTCTTTCGTGGTTTTGAAGAAGGGCGCACGGCGGTTCATACCAAAGCGGGTGAAGGCGTTGAACTGGAACGCGAAGGCACACGTGCCAACCACCAGTACAACCTTTTGGGTCACATAGGATCAAACTCCAGCGGCGTGATCGTCGAGCCCTACATGATCACCCTGAGCGAGGAATCCGACGTCTTTCCTGCTTTCCAACACGGTGGGATTGAAACAATTTACATGCTCGAAGGCGAAGTCGATTACCGCCATGGGGATCAAATCTACCCGCTCAAGCCAGGTGATACCCTGTTCTTTGACGCCGACGCGCCCCACGGCCCCGAAGAGCTCGTGAAGCTACCGTCGCGCTATCTATCGATCATCAGCTACCCTCAGAAGGCCTAAGCCTTTAGCGGTGGCTCGGTTTCTGGCTCGGGGAAAATGCCGGGGCTCGTAGGCAACCCGTCATCAAAATTCGACAGGTAGTCCAGCATCATCGGGCGGTTGTCGATAAAGCCTTTATAGGTCGCCAGTTCATCGGGTAGATCGCGAATGACTCGATGCAAACGGCGGCCCCATTTCGGCATCGTCATCAAATCCTGAAAACTGCACAGATAACAGCGGATCGGAAAGGCCAGCGCGTTGGAACGCGGCAGGCGGTAGAACGTTTGAAGTTCAACACGCAGATGTTGTTTCGCGCCGATATTTTCCGGCGTCAACGTGGTCTTCTGGACGCCCCATTTGTGGTAGTTTTCCGGAGAGGTATCGAGCAGCGGATTCACTGTCATCGTCCAGTTCAACCGACGCCCCGGAGACCCCTGCGGAATGTTGATGAGGTACTTCAACGCGCGTTTGAAAATCCCCATTTCGTTGGCTTTTGGCACAGGCGCATGCCACTCGAAAAAGTTCATTCCGATGTCAAAATCCAGCGACCAGTCAGCCTGCGTGGTGATCATGCCTGCGTCCATCCATAGGTTTTCTTCACGCTGATCCAGTAAGGCAAAGTCGCCCTGTGTCTGACGCGTGATATATTCCATAGGGCCATAAGGCAGCGTCGATTCATCCAAAAAGGTAAAGGTATCATCAATGCCAAGGGGTTTGTTCACCCAGCGCCATTGGTTGCCGTCGCGGTGAAGTTCGAACAACTCGGGATAGTCTTCGGATTTGGAAACCATGATCAGTTCGAGAAGATCCCACCCCGCCAAAGTCATATGTGGCAAGGATTGGCAGCGTAGAGGATCATCCGCCAGAACCTTGGCACGGTCCTGCATCTCTGAGACGTAGTGCTCATCCACATCGAACCGTTTTTCATAGACAGACCCATCCGGCCCGCCCTGATGCTGTTCAGCATTCATCGAATACATGTAGCTGTCTTCGTGGAAAGGAAACGGGAACCGTTTGATCGCCCATTCGGAGTTATGGAATGAATAATCGTCACGAAAGGTTTCGTCGTTGAATTGGATACTCATCGGTCAATCTCCAACAATTCGCCGACATAGCGGCTGACACAGGGCATGATTTTCTTACCGCTGGCGTGCTCTTCTTCGTCCAGCCAGTGATCGCGATGAATGAGATCACCTGCGCCGCTGACAACATCGGTTTCGCACTGCCCGCAGGCCCCGCCACGACACAAGAACGGCGCATCCACGCCTTCGCGCTCCAACGCTTCAAGCAGGCTCTCGTGCTCACCCACGGTTATCGTCTTGTCCGACTTGCACAGGCGGACCTCAAACGGGGCACCGGCGGCGGGGGCAAGGAATTCTTCGGAGTGAACGTTGGTGTCAGGCCAGCCAAGGCCGATCGCTGTGACGTGAACACCGTCGATCAAACGCTCGGGCCCGCAGACATAAGCGTGTGTGCCAAGGGGTTGCCCAACCAAGACATCGGTAAGTGGAATGCGTTCATTCGCGCTGCTGTAATAAACATGCACCTTGGTCGGGAACTTTGCCAAAAGCATATCTGCATAAGCGGCATTTTCAGGCGTGCGGGACGCGTAGTGCAGTTCCCAATTCCCGTTGGTCTGTTCGAGCTGGCCAATCATCGCCAGAAACGGTGTGATCCCGATACCGCCCGCAAAGAAGATGTGTTTCTTGGCTCGAAGGTCGAGGCTAAACAAGTTCACCGGATTGGTGAGCGTCATCGCGTCGCCCCGCGTGACGTGGCTGTGCATAAACATCGACCCACCCCGCCCTTCGTCTTCGCGGCGCACCGAGATCGCGTAGGTCGAAAGATCGGCAGGATCGGACATCAGGGAATAGGGATTAAGCCGCGTGCGCGTTCCGTCTTGCATGGTGACAACGGTATGTGCGCCGCCCGAAAACGGAGGAAACTCCGCGCCATCCGTGCGGGTGAATTCGAACCGCGTCACAAATTCGGTAACGGGGACAACTGCGCTGACCATGACGTCGATTTGAGCGGGGCCGGATTTGGTTTTCTGCGGAGCGCTCATTCGTAGATCCCCTTTGGGGTCGGTACATTTCCGGGGTCTTCGGCATCCACACAAACGCCTTGATACGCAGCCAATCGGCGAGAGTAATGATCCCGCACAAACAGGTTCAACCCGCAATGGCTGCACACGAAGGGGTCTGTTTCCACGTCCTCGGTAAACCCTTTGCAGTGCACACATTGCATCCGTCGCGCCGTTGACCCGCGGTGTTCGGTTTGGATCGCAGCGGGTGGAACGCCCGCCGATGTCGCCTCGTTTGTGGCTTGCCCCATCAGGCTTTCCGTCCCCGCAAGGTAAACTCGGAGCCCCATCTTGGCATCGCTAAGGACACGTTTGATGCGCGGCAATGACGCGTCATAGCTTGGCCCCTCGTAAAATTGTGCAGGTCCGAGCGCGCGCAATTTGTCGGCGTAATCCGCGCCAAGACTGATGAAAATGATATGCCCTGTTTTCATCAATTCCGGCGTGGCGACGTCGATGATTGCTTCGGCGCCTTGTGCATCCGCAATGAACAAATGCGACGCGCCAGTTCGTGGTTCCAACGTGCCCCAGATGGGGCGGCTTCCGATGCTGGGTGGGAATTCAAACTTCGACATGCTGCGCGCCCTTACCCTTTCGCTGTGCGGATGGATTTGTCTTGGTCGTAAAACGGCATCTCTTCAGCCGTCGCCGAAAGCTCGGTTCCGTCCGGTTGGACAACCGTCAGCTTGGTGCCTGCTGTGGCGACGCTTGGGTCAAGGCGCGCAATCGCGACGGAATAGTCGTTTAACTCAGAGGACAAACCGTAGGTGATGACACCGACATCTTTGCCGTCCGCCATCACGCGGGCGAACATTTCCATCTGATCCATGCTGTCAGACAGTTTCACGCCATAAATCTTAAAGCGTTCTTTGCCCTTCGCGGCGTAGTGGTTTTCTGCCCCGATAAAACCCTGCTTGTCGGGCGAGACCGTAAAGTCGAGGCCCAATTCCCACAGCGTGTCGCCGCAGGTTTCGTTTTCGAACGGGAAGGTTTCAGAATTATCGCCGGGGTAGAACAGCAGGTAACTTTCGATCCGCAGCATATCTAGCGTGGAGAATTGCACGGGTCGCACGCCCATGTCTTTGCCCGCGTCCAGAATGCTATCCCAGAGGTGGGTGGCATCCTTAGCGCGGCAGAAAATCTCGTATCCCCTCTCGCCCGTGTACCCCGTGCGAGAGATCATAACATCGCGCCCATAAAGGCGTGTCTGCATCAGGCCGAAATAAGCAAGATCGCGGATCGCAGGAATTTCCTGTGCCAAAAGATCAACCGAGACCGGTCCTTGTAGGGACATATCGTGCAGATCATCATCAAACAGGATTTCGCAGTTCTTACCGGCGGCAACCGACGCCAGTTGCTCCATGCCCGTGCCAGTGCCATGCACAACCAGCCATGAATTCACGGCGATATGGTAGATGATACAGTCATCGATGAACTTGCCCTCAGCGTTCAGGATCGAAGCATAGGTCGAGCGGCCCGGCGCGATTTTTTCAACGTTGCGGGTCGTTACACGGTCGATGACATAGGCTGCATCCGCGCCAACAACATGGACCTTCTTAAGGCCTGACACATCCATAAGCCCCGCTTTGGTGCGGACCGCTTCGTAGTCTGCTTTGGCGCGTTCCGGCGTGTCATCATAGAACCAAGCGGTTCCCATGCCATTCCAGTCTTCCAATTCACCGCCAATTTCAGCATGCCGATGTGCAAGCGCTGATGCTCTCCAAAGAATGGCCATTTTGATTCCCTATCCGTGTTGATCGTCTTGTTTTGCTTGCGATGATTGAGACTCAGACGCCCAACAAAAGCAAGACTGACATTCAATAAAGTTTCCTAACAGGCAAAAGGGGCCCGCATAACAGGCCCCTCTGCATCATTATTCAGCGTCTTACTTAGACTTGCCGTATTTTCTGTATTTGCTGTAGCTCTTGGCTTCGGCCTTTTGGCCAATCACCAATGCGCCAATGCACAGCGCAATTGCGATCACACTGAAGATGCCCGGCCATGCGCTGCCGTATCCCATGAAGATCGGGCCGGACACACCTTCCCAAGTCGCTGGTTCAAATGGAAATCCCATAGTCATTACTCCTTTTCATTAAGCTTTGGTTGCACTTGGGGCAGAGATGGAAATGCCCTCTGGGTAGGCTTGTGCTGGGACCTTAACGGTATCCAGACCTGCAAGTTCAGCAGCCGCAGGAACACGAAGCATGCCGAACATTTTCAACACGAACGAAGTGCCGTAACCGGTGCCAAGACCGAGCGCGATGAACACAACGGAGCCAACAAGTTGACCCATAAGGCTGATGGTTGGCGCACCTTCGCCACCCAGCGCTGGATAGCCAGCAGCCGTGATACCAAGAACCAACATACCGTAGATGCCGCATGTGCCGTGAACCGTTACAGCGCCAACCGCGTCATCAATGCCGAACTTCTCAAGGAAGGTTGCCGCAGGCTTAAGCAACAGACCCGCCCCGACCGCGATGATGAACGCCAGACCCGGCCAGTAGAAATCCAGACCGGACGCCGTGGAAATAATCCCGGCAAGTGCACCAGACATCATCCAGAACGGATCTTTGGTGAAGACCCATGCGCCGATAATACCGCCGCCGATGGCCATCAAAACGTTGAACGCCAATGCGCCAAGGTTTGTCGGGGTGCCATAGATGGTCGCGTAGTTGCCACCCCATGACCAAGCTTCGCCACCAACAACAACACAGCCCATCAAGAAGCCCCAAAACCCGACGATGATGATCATCAGCCCTGTCGCAGTCAGCGGCATGTTGTGACCCGGAAGGTCGTTTGCGGAGCCATCTTCGTTGAACTTGCCAAGACGTGGTCCAAGGTTGATCAAGACACCCAGCGCAAAGAAGGCCGCAACGGCATGCACCAAGCCAGCCGCACCGAAGTCGTGTACACCCCACTGAGTGACCAACCAGCCATCAGAGTGCCATGCCCAAGCCGCAGCTAGCGTCCAGCTGAAGCCACCAAGTACGATTGCACAGATAACAAAGCCGACTGTCTGGATACGTTCGATCACAGCACCAGACATGATAGAAGCCGTTGTCGCCGCGAACAGGGCGAACGCACCCCAGAATACGCCGTCAATCTGGTCTTCTGTGTTTGGCCCCATGTACGCGGCACTTTCACCCCAAGGCCAAGCGATGGCGTTTGCATAGGCCGCGCCGGAAATACCATTTGCGCCTTCCGAAAGCGTTAGGCCTGTCGGGAAGCCCCAGTAGACCCACCACCCAAAGAAGTAGAACGCCGGAATGACGAACGCGAACGCGAGGATGTTCTTCACGCCCGATGACAATGCGTTCTTGGCCCGTGATGCGCCCATTTCGTAGGCCAAGAAACCTGCGTGAATGATGATCATCAGAGGAATGGTGAGGTAGTAATAAAGCTCTGCGAACATCGTGTTCGTCAGATTGCCTTTCGTTTCTATGGCAGCGACCTGCGCTGCGAGTTCGGCGAGTTGTTCTTCCACGGTATCGTTCCCTTGTCAGTTTATGTTGCATTAGGCCGACCTCTTGGAGAGTGGGTCGTTCCTAAAAATGAACCATGGAGTTTTTCATCTGGCCAGAACTTTTTTGCCTGACGTGAAAATAAGTTTCCTACTGTTGATCGTTCCGAATTGCGGTGCTAGCGTCAGATTCGATCAACCTGCGATGTGCAGGGCAACAAATGAGGGTAGCTAAATGTGTGGGATTGTCGGGTTATTCCTGAAAGACAAAACGCTTGAGCCGCAATTGGGTTCGCTGTTGACAAAAATGCTCGTCACGATGACGGACCGCGGCCCAGACAGTGCGGGCATCGCAATTTATTCAAACGATTCAATGGATAAGTCTAAAATCGTGGTTCAATCGGACACGCCAGAAACGGATTTCGATGGTTTGGATGATGCCCTTGCAAAGGTTATTGGCGCGCCCGTTTCGATAAAGACCACAAGCACGCACGCTGTTTTGAGTGTTCCGCAAGGCGCGATTGAAAATGCCCGCGCGGCACTTTCTCAGGTCAATCCGGCGCTTCGGATCATGAGTCGCGGCGATACTTTGGAAATCTACAAAGAAGTCGGTCTGCCTAAAGATGTGGCGGCCCGCTTTGAGATTGAGCAGATGTCGGGCAGCCACGGCATCGGCCACACACGCATGGCGACAGAATCAGCTGTGACCACGATGGGCGCTCATCCGTTCAACACAGGCGATGATCAGTGCCTCGTTCACAACGGGTCTCTTTCCAATCACGCCAGCCTGCGCCGCAAGCTGCGCCGCGAAGGCATTCACATCGAAACCGAAAACGACACAGAAGTCGGCGCGGCCTATCTGACGTGGCAAATGCAAAATGGCGCGACCTTGGGCGAGGCCCTCGAAAGCAGCCTTGATGATCTGGACGGGTTCTTCACCTTTGTCGTTGGCACGAAGGACGGCTTTGGCGTCGTGCGCGACCCGATTGCGTGCAAACCCGCCGTCATGGCCGAAACCGATCAATACGTCGCCTTCGGATCCGAATATCGCGCCTTGGCAGACCTCCCCGGAATTGAAGACGCTCGCGTTTGGGAGCCAGAGCCCGCGACCGTCTATTTCTGGAGCCACACGAACCAGCCCACCAAAGAGAAAGCCGCTTAAATGCAAACACTAGATATGGCGGACATCGAGCTGCGTGAGATGAACGAAACGCTGCACGCACAAGCCGAAAACACCAACCAAACCTCTTGGGAAATCGTAAATCCAAAAGGTGCCCATGCGATTGCCTGCGGGTTAGACGCCCCCATTGAGGTCACCGTCAAAGGGTCCACCGGTTATTACTGTGGTGGAATGAACAAGCAGGCAACGATCAATATCGAAGGCTCCGCTGGGCCGGGTGTTGCAGAAAACATGATGAGCGGGACGGTCGTTATCGATGGTGACGCCAGCCAATACGCTGGGGCCACGGGCCACGGCGGTTTGTTGGTCATCAAGGGCAACGCATCATCGCGCTGCGGGATTTCTATGAAGGGGATCGACATCGTAGTGCACGGCAACATCGGGCACATGTCCGCGTTTATGGCGCAAACGGGCAACCTTGTTGTTTGTGGTGACGCTGGCGATGCCTTGGGTGACAGCCTTTATGAAGCCCGCCTGTTTGTACGTGGGTCTGTCAAATCCCTCGGTGCGGATTGCATCGAAAAGGAAATGCGACCTGAACATTTGGCGATCCTTGCGGACCTGCTGGAACGTGCAGGCGCGGACGCCAAACCAGAGGAGTTCAAACGCTACGGTTCTGCGCGCGAACTCTACACCTTCAAGATCGACAATGCGTACTGAGGAACAGCCATGACAGATACATCCAACGGCGCGCCTCTAACGACGCCAATCCAATCAGCAACTTTTTCCAACCCCGTAAACGCCGAAATCCGCCGTGCTGCGGCGACTGGCATCTATGACATTCGCGGCGGTGGGGCAAAACGCAAACTGCCCCATTTCGACGACCTGCTATTCCTTGGGGCATCCATGTCGCGCTACCCTCTCGAGGGGTATCGCGAGAAATGCGAGACCTCCGTGTCACTGGGCACGCGTTTTGCCAAGAACCCCATCGAGCTCGACATCCCAGTTACCATTGCGGGTATGTCCTTTGGCGCGCTTTCTGGGCCCGCCAAAGAAGCCTTGGGCCGTGGCGCGAGCCTCGCCGGCACGTCCACCACGACGGGCGACGGCGGCATGACCAACGAAGAACGTGGTCACTCTAATAAGCTGGTCTATCAATATCTGCCATCGCGCTACGGCATGAACCCCGATGATCTGCGTCGCGCCGACGCGATTGAAATCGTTGTTGGTCAGGGCGCAAAACCGGGCGGCGGCGGCATGTTGTTGGGTCAAAAGATCAGCGACCGCGTCGCCGATATGCGCAAACTGCCCAAAGGCATCGATCAACGGTCTGCTTGTCGTCATCCTGACTGGACGGGCCCTGATGATCTTGAAATCAAAATCCTTGAGCTTCGTGAAATCACAGGTTGGAAAGTTCCGATCTACATCAAAGTCGGCGGCGCACGCCCTTACTTTGACACGACTCTTGCAGTCAAAGCGGGTGCCGATGTTGTCGTATTGGATGGAATGCAAGGCGGCACAGCTGCCACGCAGGATGTGTTTATCGAAAACGTTGGCCAACCGATCTTGGCGTGCATTCGTGAATCCGTGCGTGCCTTGCAGGACCTCGGGATGCACCGTGAAGTGCAGTTGATCGTTTCAGGCGGTATCCGCTCCGGTGCGGATGTGGCCAAAGCCATGGCCATGGGTGCTGACGCAGTTGCCATCGGCACAGCGGCCCTCATCGCCCTCGGGGATAATGACCCGAAATGGGAGACCGAGTATAATGCGCTCGGTACTACGGCGGGTGCGTATGACGATTGGCACGAAGGCAAAGACCCCGCCGGTATCACCACCCAAGACCCCGAATTGATGAAACGTTTTGATCCCATCGAAGGGGGACGACGTTTGAACAATTACCTCAAGGTGATGACACTAGAAGCGCAAACCATCGCGCGCGCCTGTGGCAAAAACCATCTGCACAACCTCGAACCCGAGGACCTTTGTGCACTAACGATGGAAGCCGCCGCCATGGCCAAGATCCCCCTTGCTGGCACCGATTGGTACCCCGGCAAACCAGGCACATCCTTTTAACTGAAAACGAGGGCGCGGCCACGTGGTTCGCGCCCCATTCTTTGCTCCACAGGGAAATCCGCAATGACCACAGATCTTGCTAAATTCGCAGCCGATAACGGCGTTAAATATTTCATGATTAGCTTCACCGACCTGTTTGGAGGCCAGCGGGCCAAGCTTGTGCCCGCGCGCGCCATCGCAGACATGCAGGAAGACGGGGCCGGTTTTGCAGGGTTCGCCACATGGTTGGACCTGACACCTGCCCATCCAGATATGTTGGCGGTCCCCGATCCGGAGGCCGTGATCATCCTGCCATGGAACCGCGAAATCGCGTGGGTCCCTGCCGATTGTGTCATGGAAGGCGAACCCGTCGCGCAGGCCCCGCGCAACGTGCTGCGCCGCTTGATTGACGAAGCCGCCGAAGAGGGCATGCGCGTCAAAACGGGAATCGAAGCTGAATTCTTCTTACTGACACCCGACGGCGAACAGATCAGCGACCCGTTCGATACGGCAGCCAAACCTTGCTATGATCAGCAGGCATTTATGCGCCGCCTTGAGGTGATCCAAGAGATCAGCGATCACATGTTAGAACTCGGCTGGAACCCCTATCAAAACGACCACGAGGACGCGAACGGCCAGTGGGAAATGAACTGGGATTACGACGATGCGTTGAAAACGGCTGACAAGCACAGCTTCTTCAAGTTCATGGTCAAAACCGTCGCGGAAAAATACGGTTACCGCGCCACGTTCATGCCCAAACCCGTTGAGGGTCTGACTGGCAATGGCTGCCACGCCCACATCTCGGTCTGGGATCTGGACGGCAAAACCAACGTTTTCGCGATGGAACCTAACGACAGCAGCCAGACAGCCGAACTCGGCCTGTCCGAAAAGGGCCGCTCGTTCCTTGGCGGGATCATGAAACACGCCAGCGCCTTGGCCGCCATCACCAACCCGACGGTCAACAGCTACAAACGCATCAACGCGCCGCGCACGACATCCGGTGCAACTTGGGCGCCTAACACGGTTACTTGGACAGGCAACAACCGCACACATATGGTGCGCGTTCCCGGTCCGGGCCGCTTTGAATTGCGCCTTCCAGACGGCGCGGTAAACCCATACCTATTGCAGGCCGTTATCATTGCGGCGGGCCTGTCAGGTGTGCGCTCCAAGGCAGACCCCGGCAAACGCCACGACATCGATATGTATGCAGAAGGCCACAAAGTGCGCGGCGCGCCCAAACTGCCCCTCAACATGTTGGACGCCTTGCGCGACTACGACAAAGACAAAGGGCTAAAAGCGGCGATGGGCGAAGAATTCTCTGCCTCTTATCTCAAAATGAAGATGCAGGAATGGAACAGCTTTGTTGGGTTCTTCAGCCAATGGGAAAAGGACAACACATTAGATATTTGATGTGCTCAAAGTCTAATCAGATCAGGGCCGTGTTTCCCATTCGCGGCCCTTTTTTGTTGTCTGACGTGATCTTGTATGGTCCCATTTCATTATGACTTATTTTGCGGATATTGACGGGCAACGCTTTAAATGGCCCTCACTCAAACACCTTCTGGCCCATGCCACGCCCGAACGTACCGGTGATCAGCTGGCGGGGCTTTGCGCCAGTGGACCTGTTGAACGGCTCGCGGCGCAACGGTGTCTGGCTGATGTGCCACTGAAAGCGTTTCTGGATGATGTTTTGCAGGTTGAGGATGATGATGTCACCGCCCTGATCTTTGAACAGCATGACGCCAAAGCCTTTTCGCCTATTGCTTCGCTTACCGTTGGAGCCTTTCGCGACTGGATGCTGGACCCGACCACAACCGGCACGGATTTGACGGCGATCGCATGGGGTGTGACCCCTGAAATGGTCGCCGCCGTGAGTAAGATCATGCGCGCACAGGATCTGATTGCTGTTGCCGCCAAAATCGAAGTTGTGACCAAATTCCGATCCACCATCGGGTTGCGCGGGCACATGTCCACGCGCAATCAGCCCAACCACCCCGCCGATGACAGCCGTGGCATCGCTCTGTCGGCAATCGACGGGCTGTTGATGGGCACAGGCGACGCCGTGATTGGCGTGAACCCTGCCACGGATACCGTTCCCGATTATATCCGCATCTGCGAAGTGCTTGAACTGATCCGAACGCAACTTGATATCCCGACGCAGCATTGCCTTCTTGGGCACGTCAGCACGGCAATCAAAGCCATGGAGCAAAACGCCCCTGTTGATCTGGTTTTTCAATCCGTCGCCGGATCAACCAAGGCCAACGCTGGTTTTGGCGTCACACTGCCGATGTTGGACGAGGCTTACGATGCGGTTCACAGCCTTGGACGTGCGCCAGCAGGCAGCAATATTATGTATTTCGAAACGGGCCAAGGCGCGGCACTGTCGGCAGATGCCCACCACGACATGGATCAACAAACCATGGAAGTGCGCGCCTATGCCGTGGCGCGTGCCTATAGGCCCTTACTCGTGAACACTGTCGTCGGGTTTATCGGCCCAGAATACCTTGCGAATGGAAAACAGATCATCCGCGCCGCCTTGGAGGACCATTTTTGCGGCAAGTTGCTGGGCCTGCCGATGGGAGTGGACGTCTGCTACACCAATCATTCCTACGCCGATCAGGAAGATATGGACGTGTTGCTGACCGTGCTTTCGGCGGCGGGCGTTAGTTTTGTCATCACCGTTCCCGGATCGGACGACATCATGTTGAACTACCAAACCCTGTCACACCATGACGCCAATTATATCAGAACCACCTTGCAGCGGCCTCCCGCGCCTGAATTCGCCGCGTGGATGGATCGCATGGGCATTGGAACGCCAGATGTCAAAATCCCCTCAATCGAAAACGCCCTTGGCCAACTGCGACTGCCGACCTCATGAGTGACCCCCTTTCCCCTCACGGCGCGATCCGCGCCATCACCCAAGCCCGCCTGAATTTCGGGCCACCCCGTTTTGCTGCGGATACGGCAGCGTCGCTGGACTTTGCCCTCGATCATGCCCGCGCCCGCGAGGCCGTTGAATCAGAATTGGATGTTGCGCGACTGACGGCGGGTCTTGACGCGATGGGCCTGCCCCATGACACCGTAACCAGCGCAGCCGCCAGTCGAGACGTGTTCATCACCCGCCCCGATCTGGGCCGCCAGTTGCCACAGGATCAAGCGGACGCACTGTCGCGCCACACGCCGCCAGATGTCGCTGTCGTCTTGGGTGATGGGTTATCTGCCATTGCGATTGCCCTAAATGGGGTGGCTTTCGTCACTGAGCTGAGCAAAAGCCTGTCCCAAGACCGGTTAAGCATTGGCCCCGTGATCCTAGCGCGGCAAGCGCGGGTTGGGTTGGGAGATGGCATTGCGTTGGCGTTAGGGGCAAAGACCGTTGTGATGATTGTTGGCGAACGCCCCGGTCTATCGGCGGCAGACGGACTGGGCGTTTACATCACCCAAAATCCGTCAGCACAAACACCAGACAGTGCACGCAATTGCATCTCGAATGTTCGTGCCGAAGGTCTGCCGATCAACGACGCGGCACGCCAGACTTACGATCTGATCAAAGAGATGCGCGCGCTCGGCTGTAGCGGTGTTGCACTGAACCAAAGCCGTGCGACAAACGTTCTGACGTCAGATTAACGCAGCCACCCGCGTGCCCGGGCCGCCATCGAAATCCAAAACAGGATACAGGCGACCAAAACCGAGATTCCTGCGCTCTGCAGGACTCCGACGGACATGCCCAGTGTCATGATCATGTAAAACAGCGTCACCAAAGCCCCCATCAAAGACAGCCCCAGCGCCTGAACGGCAGCCACCCGACGCAACAGCAACAAGATGCACCCAACCGCCCCGCCGTAGACAGCAACAGCAAAAGTCGCCGATGCCCAGAATGGCCGCTGTGCGATGAACGAGCGTTGAGGCTCAGCCAATTGGGCAACAAAGTCCGCGTTGTTCTGTGTGATGTAGCTGAGGCAGCCCATCAGGCTCCACACCAATCCCAGTGCGGCAATCGACCAATAACTAAAACTCGGCTTTTCCATCATTTGTCCTTTGCTTAATACGTCATCCCTACCGCAGCACAAAAGAGGATCAAAGCAGATAGATGTCCGAATTGTGCTTAAGTTTTGTTCACCAGTAAGAATAATTATTGACTTAGGGTAATCATCACGGTGCAATCCAGCAACCGCTATAAAAGGATTCCCAAATGCCCAAACGTATTGCCATTCTCGGTGCTGGCCCGTCCGGCCTTGCCCAACTTCGCGCCTTTCAATCCGCTCAAGCTAAGGGAGAAGAAATCCCCGAGATCGTATGTTTTGAAAAGCAGTCTGAATGGGGGGGGCTTTGGAATTACACTTGGCGTACCGGGCTCGATGAATACGGCGAACCGGTGCATGGCTCCATGTATCGCTATCTCTGGTCCAACGGACCTAAAGAAGGCTTGGAATTTGCGGATTATTCTTTCGAAGAACACTTCGGCAAGCAGATCGCGTCATACCCACCCCGCGCAGTGCTGTTCGATTACATCCAAGGCCGTGTTCAAAAGGCCGGTGTACGCGACCTGATCCGTTTTGAAACAGCCGTGCGTTGGGTGAAAAAAGACGGGGACACGTTTCAAGTTACCGTTTGCCACCTCCCCGATGATCACACCTACACCGAAGAATTCGACCATGTGATCGTTTGCACAGGCCATTTCAGCACCCCGAACGTACCGCATTTCGACGGCTTTGATAAATTCAAAGGCCGCGTGCTGCACGCCCATGATTTCCGTGATGCGATGGAATTCAAAGACAAGGACATCCTGATCGTCGGCACGTCCTATTCCGCCGAAGACATCGGTTCGCAGTGTTGGAAGTACGGCGCGAAATCGATCACCGTCAGCCACCGCACCGCCGCGATGGGATATGACTGGCCCGACAACTGGGCCGAAGTCCCCCTTCTGACCCACGTGGATGGTAACACCGCCTATTTCAAAGACGGCACAACCAAAGACGTCGACGCGGTGATCTTGTGCACAGGCTACAAGCACCACTTCCCGTTCCTGCCCGACGACCTAAAACTCAAAACCGCAAACCGCTTGGCTGCTGCGGACCTGTACAAGGGCGTGGCCTATGTGGACGAACCTGATCTGTTCTATGTCGGGATGCAGGACCAATGGTTCACCTTCAACATGTTTGACGCGCAGGCGTGGTTCGTGCGTGACGTGATCATGGGGCGTATCGCCTTGCCTGACGAAGCCGCGATGAAGGCGGATGTCGCCGACCGGATCGCGCGCGAAGATGCCGGCAAGGATGACTACGATGCGATCTGGTATCAGGGCGATTACATCAAGGAACTGATTTCAGAAACCGACTACCCCTCCTTTGACGTAGAAGGGGCGTGCAAAGCCTTCAAGGAATGGAAGGGCCACAAGAAGAAGAACATCATGACCTTCCGCGATAACGGATACAAATCCGTTATCACCGGCACGATGGCGCCCAAGCACCATACGCCGTGGAAAGACGCGCTTGATGACAGCCTCGAGGTCTACCTGCAAAACTAAGCCAATTTTTCAACATCCTATCAGCCAAACCGCCCCCCAATCGGGGGCGGTCTATGGCCTTGGACACATCGCTTACCATTTCATCACCACTCGAACAGGATCACATCAATGAGCAAATACGCCCTCACCGTAACATGCCAATCCAAGCGCGGCATCGTTGCGGCCATCGCGAACTACCTTGCCGACAACAACTGCAACATCACCGACAGCGCGCAGTTTGACGACAAAGAAACCGGCAACTTTTTTATGCGCGTCAGCTTTGACACTGATGACAGCATGGACCTTGCCAGTTTGACCGACGGCTTTGCCAAATCAGCAGAAGATTTTGGCATGACGTTCGAATTCCACGATGAAACCGTCAAAATGAAGGTCGTGATCATGGTCTCGCGTTTTGGTCACTGTCTGAACGATTTGTTGTATCGCTGGCGCATCGGCGCGTTGCCGATTGATATCGTCGCCGTGATCTCGAACCACATGGATTACCAAAAGGTCGTCGTGAACAACGACATCCCGTTCCATTGCATCAAAGTGACAAAAGAAAACAAGCCAGACGCCGAGGCCAAGATCATGGCGGTGGTCGAAGACTCCGGCGCGGAGTTGATTGTTCTGGCACGTTACATGCAAATCCTGTCCGACCAGATGTGCCAAAAGATGTCGGGCAAGATCATCAACATCCACCACTCTTTCTTGCCGAGCTTCAAAGGGGCGAACCCGTATAAGCAGGCGTTCCAACGCGGCGTGAAATTGATCGGGGCGACATCACACTATGTGACAGCTGATCTGGATGAAGGCCCGATCATCGAACAAGACATCGTACGCGTCACTCATGCGCAGTCACCAGAGGATTACGTGTCCTTGGGGCGCGATGCGGAAAGTCAGGCCCTGTCCCGCGCTATCCACGCCCATATCCACCGCCGCGTGTTTATCAACGGCAGTAAAACGGTCGTGTTCCCCGCCTCACCAGGGTCTTTCGCCTCAGAGCGGATGGGGTAACCCGCCCAGCGCCCGCGATTAGCTTCGCGGGCGTTCTTTTTTGGGGTCAAAGGCCGCCAAGTCAGGGCGGATCACAGCTGGCAGACGTTTTTGATGCCCGTCAAGTTTGCCAATCTCAACCTCGGTTCCCGCATCCGCATGGGCCACATCGACACGAGCCATGGCTATGTTCTTGCCCAGTAACGGTGATCGGATCGAAGACGTCACTTCGCCAATCTGCGCACGACCAATGTGAATGCAATCGCCGTGGGCAACGTCAACTTCGCTGCCGATATCAAGACCGACCAGTTTGCGCATTGGGTGATCTTTGCGCCGGATCAGAGCGTCACGTCCTATGAAGTCATCGGGCTTTGATTTCAGCGGCACAGTAAATCCGATGCCTGCTTCGAACGGGTCGGTCTGATCCGAGAAATCGTAATCCGCAAAAATCAGACCAGCCTCGGTGCGCACGATGTCCAAAGCCTCGAGCCCCATCGGGCGCAATCCATATCCTTGCCCAGCCTCCCAGATGGCATCGAAGACTTCGGCGCAATGTTTGGGATGGCACATGACTTCATAGCCCAACTCACCGGTGTAGCCTGTACGTGAAATGACAAACGGCGTGCCTGCCTCATTGCGAAGGCGCGCAGGGGTGAAACGGAACCATGCAAGCTGGTCAAATTCGGGGTTGTGCGGCGCCGTCCAAATTAGGTCCCGCAACAGATCGCGCGATTTCGGGCCCTGCACCGCCACGTTATGCAACTGATCCGTGGAAGACCGCACCAATACCTTTAGTCCTAGCTTATCAGCCTGTTCGCGGATCCAGTCACCGCCATAATCGCTACCACCGATCCAACGAAAGTTATCGCGCCCAAGGCGAAACACCGTGCCGTCATCAATCATTCCGCCGTGCTCATAGCACATTGCCGTGTAGACAACCCCGCCCACGGGAAGCGTTTTCATATTGCGGGTAAAAACATATTGGCAAAGCGCTTCGGCGTCAGGGCCATTGATCTCAAACTTACGGAGGGGCGATAGATCCATGATCACGGCGTCTTGGCGGCAGGCGTGATATTCCGCGATCGGCCCAGCATCGGCAAAACAATTGGGCAACCAGTAGCCGTTGTATTCTACGAAATTACGGGTGTGTTTGGCAAAGCTGTCGTGAAATCCGGTTTGCTTGGTCATCTTAGGCTCCGCATCTGGTGTCGCGCGCACAGCAATGGCGCGTTGGAATGTCTCTTTGCCGGAATAGGTCCGAACATGAATGTCGGTGGGGTTCCAGCCATTGGCGGGTGATGTGTCATCTGGGCAAGCGCTGGATACGCAGACGATATCCGTAAGCGCACGCAGCAAAACGTAATCACCAGGGCGCGACCATGGTTCGTCGGAATACATCATCCCGTGATCATCTATCCCTGTGTTGAAAAAGAAATTGATCGCCATCCAACCAGCCCGCCCGCCGATGCCGAATTCCGCCAGCGCGCTGTTAAAGTTGTCAGAGCAATTGATGTGGCCGGGATAGCCGATATCATCGTAGTACTTTGCCGAACACGCCAAGGCGAAGGCATCGTGACGCCCGCAGGTGTCCTGCACAACTTCAACCAATGGCACCATGTCCTGATCGTAGTATTTCGCATGCAAGCCTGGCATCGGGTAGGCATGCCCCATCAAGGTACGCGTTGTGGTCACGTCCAACGCATGTTCGATGCCCTTGTCCAGCTTTCGAGCACTAAAGCATTCAAAGTCCGTGCATTGCCGCCCATCCACATCCAGAATTTGGATGTAGTCGCCTGCCTTCACGAAATACGCTTCGGCCGTCTGGGTATGCACACGAATGTCTTGCACCGGATCAGCCAGCGGCGTGGGCAATTCAAAGCGGACGTTCTGTTTGATAACAGCCCGCTTGATCATCAAGGTTAGGGGCGTGACCGTGTTTTGCGCTTCGATATCCATGATCCCGCCTGGGGCGGCAATGATAAGTGCGCCATCGCGCTGGGCTGTGAAGATCGCTTCGGTTTTGGCTGGCGTTGTTGCCTCGAACAGATGAACTGCGCCCGCAACGCTGACGTCGATTCTGCGTGCGTCCAACCCCATACGCAGCCCGCGCAAGGATCGATCATCACTGCCAAGCAACGCCTGCAATCCCGTCGCAGGTCCCTGCCCCGTCGCCCCGATGACACTTGCATCGATCTTGCCCTTTGTGTCGCTCACCAACAGTTCACAAGGCTGGCCGCCTTCATCATTGATGATCGTGACCTGATCGCCGACGGACACAGCCACAAGCACCGCACCGCCGCCTTCAACCACGTAACGCTCCGTACCCGCAGGCAACGAGAATATACGTGGTTCGTAAATGGTGCTCGGTTTTGGCGGCCCAGCGTTGACCTTGATATACTCGTCCCGCATGAGCGCCTCGCATGTTGCATGACTGGAATATTTATTTAACATGAAGAATATATTTGAATGCAATACATCGCAAACTTAATTGTCAGGAAACGCGTGAAAAACTTCAGCTTACCGTCTTACGGCCGTGTCGGATCGTGCCATTACCCTCTGGCGAGCCTCTGATGTCGCTGATTTTCGGGTTAATCGCCGCAGGGTGCTGGGGTCTTCATGATTTTTGTGTGCGCTTCATCAGCCAAAACGCCCCCGTAAGCGCCTGCCTGCTTGCAGTCATGGTGTTTGGCCTGCTGTTTCAAGCTGTCCTTCTTGTCGCGACGGGCAGCTATGCCCGAGTCCCAGAAGCCAGCGTCTTGCCATTGCTGTGTGCGGGCGTGTCTTTTGCTGTCGCCAATTGTGGGCTTTATGTTGCGTTTCAGCGGGGGCCTGTGTGGCTCGCGGCCCCGCTGGTTGCGTGTTTCTCGGTTTTCTCAATTGGGATTTCAGTGATCGCAGGCGCGCAAGTTTCATTGGGGCAATGGGGGGCGATCCTTGTGATCCTTGCAGGCATTGCGATGGTAGCGGTTCTCGCAGATCGGGACCGCACCCAAGAAAGTGATTGGTTTTGGACGGTAGTGAGCGCGTTGGTCGCGGCGGCGGCCTTCGCGAGCACATTTGCCTTCGGTCATGCCGCCACTGAACTTACCAACGGACTGGTGGCTGCAATGGGAACACGGGTGATCGCGATTGGCGTTCTGGCCTGCGGTATCATTGCGCTGCGCCTCCCGCTTTGGCCAAAACGCGGAACGCTCGGTGTTCTTGCGATTATGGGGGTTCTTGATGGGGTCGCCATTCTGTCAATCATGACCGCCGCTGACTACCCGCACCCCGAATACGCCGCGGTCGCGACCGCGATATATGGACTGCCGACGATTTGGCTCGCCTCGGTTTTCTTGAAAGAGCGGGTAAATGCCTATCAATGGGCCGGATGTTTGGTGGCTTTCTGCGGCATTGCCTATCTGTCACTTTGAACGTCTACAGGTCTAAGCGATAGACAAAGAACAATACCGTCCGAGAGAGAGCCCCAGCGGACCTTGGAGCGTATCATGTAAATACGACCCCGGTGCGCTATTGGGAATAGAACGCAGCTCACGGCTCTTATCAGAAAGAGCCGTGAGCCCAACGTTATCTGGCTTTTCGCGCCCTTAGGATCGGCAGGATAATCAAACCCGCGGCTACTACCAAAAGCCCCAGTGTCATTGGGCGTTCAAGGATGAACGACACGCCGCCGTACAACTGCATTGAGCGAGAGAAGTTGTCTTCCATCATGCCGCCCAAGATGAACCCGATCAACAAGGGGGGAAGCGGGAAGTTCGCGAATTTTAGCGCGATGCCGCAGACCCCGAAGCCAACCAAGATTAGCAATTCAGTTGCGTTGTTTTGCCCAATGTAGGCCCCCATTAACGTAAAGAACAAGATGAACGGGATCAGGTAGTTGCGCGGAATCGCCAACAGTTTTGCGATGTAGGGGATCAGTGGCAGGTTCAGGATCAACAGCACCAGATTGCCGATGAACATCGACATGATGACAGCCCAGAAAATTTGCGGCTCATCCACCATCAAACGCGGACCCGGTGTAACGTTCAGCGCAATCAGTGCCCCAAGAAGGATCGCCGTGGTCCCAGACCCTGGAATGCCCAACGTTAAAAGCGGCACGAATGACCCTGTACAGGCCGCGTTATTTGCTGTCTCTGGTGCGGCGAGGCCCTTGATAGATCCTTTTCCAAACTCGTCTTGCTCGTCCTTGGGTGCAATGTTGCGTTCGACCGCATAACCAAGGAAAGACGCAATCGTAGCGCCCGCACCGGGCAGAACCCCGATAAAGAAGCCCTGTATCGATTGGCGTCCAATGACGGGTGCGATAGCGCGGGCTTCGGCGCGGGTTATGCGCAGGTCCTTAATTTCACCACCATCATCCCCAAGGTTCTTGGGTTTCAGGACAAGGAAGACCGCCTCTGGCAAGGCAAACATCGCCATCGCCAAAGTGATAAAGCCAAAGCCAGATTGCAGATCCATGATGCCCGCTGTGAAGCGTGGCATGTTGAACAACGCCCCCTCGCCCACAGTGGCCATGATCAGGCCCAAAACGGTCATCATGACGGCTTTGGTCACTTGCCCCGGACCAGCAAAGGCCGCGATCGCAGACAGGCCAACGACCATCAACGCGAAGTATTCCGCCGAGTGGAACAGCAACGCCACCGACGACAACATCGGCGCAAAGATCATCAGCAAGATCGCACCAATCGTGCCCCCTGCAAAGCTAGAGATCGCGGCAATAGTCAAAGCCTTACCAGCCTTACCTTGCCGCGCCATGGGGTAACCATCAAAGCTGGAGGCAACCGTGCCTGCAACACCGGGCGCGTTCAGCAAGATCGAAGACGTCGACCCGCCAAAGATCGCACCATAATACACACCAGCCAGCAGAATCAGCGCCGCTGACGGATCACCCATTGTGATCGCCACGGGGATCATGATCGCGATGATCGACATTGGGCCAAGACCCGGCAACATACCGATGAATGTCCCGATCAAACAGCCGCCAATGACGACCAATAGGTTTTGTAAGGACAGGGCCGTTTGCAGGCCAATCAGAATACCTTCGAGCATTGCGTTACACCCCCATGAAGAACGGCAAAGGACGCAAGAAGATGCCCAGCACCTCTTGCACGAGATACCAAACAGCACCTGTCGCGATTAGCGCGACGGGGACCATCACGTGCCACTTACGCTCGCCCAGAATGAATGATCCGATGATCAAAAAAGCCGAGGTTGAGAACACAAATCCCAACGGACGCAAGCACAGGGCGTAAACAACCATCAAACCCAGCAGGAACAACGCCTGCCCGATGAAGTAGTCACCCAAACGACGGTGATCGATATCGCCGATCTTCTCTTCGCCCTTCTCAAGCCCGAGCAAAATGACGAGCGAGGCAACGATACCAATAATCGAAAGCACCTTGGGGAATGTGCTTGGCCAGATCGGGTTGCGACGCATGAATGGCGCAAGGCTGCCGTCCATCGTGAACCACGCGGTGTAGCCATAAACAATGCAGATGCCCAACAGGACAAGTGCGATCCAACGATCCAAGGCCATCAGCCAACCCCCAATTTTCAAGAAATAAAAGTGGCAGAGCGGGCGAACCGCTCTGCCGAATGGTCTTCTCTTAGAGGAAGCCCAGTTTTGTCATCAGATCGCCAATGGCCGTTTCCTGCTCTTCAAGGAACGTTTGGAAATCATCACCTGAGTTGTGGATGTTAACCCAACCGTTGCGGGCGCGAACTGCTTCCCACTCTTCGGTGTCATACATCGCAGCAATCGCATCTTGGTACGCTGTCAGCTGCTCTTGTGGCAGGCCAGGAACCGCAAAGAAACCACGCCAGTTGACGAAGGTTGTATCGATGCCCTGCTCCATCATGGTCATCGCTTCTGGTGCCGCGTCAACGCGGGCATCAGCTGTCACGCCAATGATTTGAACTTCGCCCTGATTGGCCAGATCGACCGCTTCAGAAAAGCCCGTGGAAAGCGCTTTGATTTCGCCAGACAGCAGAGCCGCCATCGCAGTACCACCAGCGTCGTACGGGATGTAGTTCACACCCAATGCGTCACGACCAGATGCTTCCATAACCATGGCTGCAACGAGGTGGTCCATACCGCCCGGAACAGATCCGCCACCAATTGGTGTGCCAGCTGGATCCGCGTCATACACGGCCAAGAACTCTTCCATGTTGGTCACGTCGCTGCCCGCAGGCACAACAATCGCAGCGTAATCGCCGATAGTGCCCGAGACCAATGTCAGGTCACGGAAGTTATGCGGGAAAACGCCCGTCAGTGAGCGGATCACGATAGGGGTCGAGTTGACCATCAAAGTGCCGTGGTTGCTGTCTGCGTTCTCGATCATATAACCGATCGCAACGCCACCGCCGCCACCGGACATGTTTTCATAAGACGCAGAGCCGACGATGCCAGCTTCGGTCAGGGCTTCGCCTGTGCCGCGTGCTGTGCCGTCCCAGCCGCCACCGGCGCCGCCGGGAATAATGAAGTGGATATCATCAAGGACTTGGTGGCCGTCAGCGAAGGCTGCGTTCCCAAGGCCCAAGGTAGCAACCGCAGTTGCGATCAGGGCGCGACGGCCCATTTTCATCGTTGTCATGTTCTTCTCCCATTTGGTAGCCGTCTCCCACGGCTGTGCAGAGAACAAACCACACCAACCTGACACGGACCTGTCACGCCAAATATCGGATAAATGCGCCAATGAAATACCTGCTCGTCGAAGACAACATGGACCTCGCAAACGCGATTTCAGCGCGTATCCGCCTGGACGGTCATATCGTTGATCACGCTGCAAAAATTGCGGACGCCACCGCCTTTGCATCAACGGGTGAATACGACCTTATCCTGCTTGATATTATGTTACCTGACGGGGACGGTCGCAGCTTCCTTAAACAGCACCGCGCAGCCCAAAACGACACGCCAATCATCGTTCTAACGGCCCGCAGTCAGGTGTCTGATCGAATCAGTATGTTGGATCTCGGGGCAGATGACTATGTCACCAAGCCCTTTGATCACTCCGAACTACAGGCCAGATGCCGCGCCGTTTTACGCCGAAAATCCGGTTCTGCACAATCTGTTTTGACGGTCGGAGACGTTGAGTTTGACACGCTTGCAGGCCACCTCAGCGTAAAAGGTAAGAACATTAACCTGCGTAATCGCGAACTGCGGCTTCTGGAACTTCTAATTACGTCCAAGGGACAGGTGTTTTCGAAACAGAAGCTCGTTGATCGGTTGTTTTCTTATGATGATGACGTATCCGAAAACGCGATTGAGGTGTATATTGGCCGCCTACGCAAACACCTCGAGGGGTCGCGGGTGCAAATTAAGACGCTGCGCGGCATAGGGTATAGGCTGGATGATGACGGATGATGTGAATGTCTCAGGATCACTTCGCAACCGCTTGGCCTTGATCCTGACGGGCGGCGCCGCTGTCTTGGCTGCCATCCTTTTTGTCGTCGTCCGCGCCCTTGCCACGCAAGTCGCCCAGCAAGGCCAAGACAACATTCTCAATGCATCGATGTCGTCCATCTTGGACACGGCTATTATCCGTGATGGACGTGTGACGTTGGATTTCCCCTATTCGTCTTTATCCATGCTTGGAACAGCCGCAGACGACCGCGTGTTTTATGCGATCTATGAAAACGGAACGCTTCTTTCGGGGTATGACAAACTCCAGACTCCCGACACGGCCTCACCTGATCAGAACCAGTTCACCAACGCCGTCTTTAACGGCGACCCGATCCGCGTCGCGACAGGCGCGCGGGTCTTGATCGGGTCCGACGGGCCACGCACGGTTTCGGTGTCCATCGCACAAACCCAAGACGCCTTGTCAGACAGCCTCAGCGTCATCTCGCGCAATGTCGCGCTGATTGGATTGGGGTTCTTTGTCTTGTCATCCGTCCTCGCCCTTTGGGCCGCATCTGTAACCAGTGGCCAACTGCACAGGCTAACACGGTCGGTTACCCGCCGCGGGCCGCAAGACCTTAGCCCCGTGACAAAGCCCGTTCCAAGTGAAATGGGCCCTTTGGTGGGGTCGCTCAACACATTCATGTCGCGCTTAGATCATACGCTGACTCAATCTGAGGACTTCATCGCCGAAGCCGCTCACCGTATTCGCACGCCTCTAGCCACCGTCCGGTCTCATGCCGAAGCCACGTTGCAGCGGGTAGAACACGCCGACAACCGCGCGGCCCTGCAATCCATGGTGCGTGCGATCGACGAAAGCAGCCGTGCCGCGGGCCAATTGCTAGATCACGCGATGGTAACGTTTCGCGCCGAGAACCTAGAAACGGAAGACGTCAATCTGGTCGAACTCTTGCGCGAACTGGTTCAACGGATGACACCCGTCGCAGACATGAAAGACATCACGTTGACCTTGAAATCGGAGGGGCCCGCCATCCTATCTGGCGATGCTATCTTGCTGCAAAACGCGCTGCGCAATCTGATCGACAACGCGCTAAAATATGCGCCTGCTGAAACAGCCGTCGTCATTGATGTCTCTACCACACCAACTGTAAACATAAGCGTTCTGGACGGCGGGCCCGGTTTTGCCCCCGATGAGATTGCGACCCTGTCAGGCAGGTTCGTGCGTGGCAAAGATACGGGAAACAAGGTGGGGTCAGGTCTCGGCCTAACGATCGCCAAAGAAGTCACCACTGCACATGGTGGTACAATGTCTCTGCATAATAGACCGGAGGGCGGCGCATGCGTTACCTTGCACTTCTAGCCCTGTGTTTGGCACCACTGGTCGCGATGGCCCAAGACTGGGAAGACCAGAGAATGTTCGGCGCGGAAAACGCCGATACAACATTGCGCATCCTATCCAGCACGGACACCTCGTTCTTTGCGCCCATCATCGATGACTTCATCGCGGCCAATCCAGCGGTGTCCGTAGAATACCTTGTGACCGGGACCGCCGACCTAAACAGGATTTTTCGCGAAACACCCAATGACTTCGATGTGGTCATCTCCAGCGCGATGGACCTGCAACTGAAACTTGCCAACGACGGATTTGCAGCGCGGCTGTTTGACGTCAACCACCCCGATTGGGCCCAATGGCACGACAGCCTGTTTGCATTTACGTCCGAGCCAGCAGCAATTGTCGTAAACCGCAGCGCTTTGGGTGATTTGCCAATCCCCAACACCCGCCAAGACCTGATCCAATTGATGCGGGATAATCCCGACCGATTTCAAAGCAAGGTCGGAACCTATGACGTTCGACAATCCGGCCTGGGCTATCTGTTCGCCACTCAAGATGCGCGCGCGTCTGAAACCTTTTGGCGCTTGACCGAAGTTATGGGCCGCATCAACGCGCGCCTTTATTGCTGTTCAGGCCAGATGATCGATGACTTAATCTCTGGCGATCTGATCATGGCTTACAATGTCTTGGGAAGCTATGCACAGGTGCGTGCCGAAAGCTCCAACGAGTTATTGGTCATCCTGCCGTCTGAATTCCCAACGACGATGATGCGCACGGTACTGGCCTCTCGCGGTGCCACCGACCCGCTCGTGGCCGAAGACTTCATTCGCCATCTCCTGACGCTGCAGGCGAATGGTGACCCGACGCACTTCCCTCTCCCTCCGCTGTCGCCAAGCGAAGCAAATGAAGGGCAAACAACCATCGCCCTAAATCCCGCATTGATGACTTATCTGGACCAGATGAAACGCAGTGCATTCATCCGCGAATGGGAAGATGCGATTGTGCAGGATGAATAACGATCCCCCGCTATATTTTGGATGATTGGCACAATCTGCTTTTGCCCCCCCCCTTCCTCAACGAAAAGAACCAAACTCGGTCTTGGACCGAACGCCCGCGCGTATACGACCACGGCGCAAGGACGAGCTTTGAAATGAAGGGCGAACATCATCTAACCGTTGATCTTAGGGCGCCCAATGCATGATCAACTTCAACAACTCCACCAACGGCAGACCTATGTGTCGTCTAACAAGTAGGGAGGTGGCGGACCGAGGAGGATTCTTCACAGCGAGTCACGCCAATTAAGCCATTAATAAAAAATGATTAATTTAACACTCACACTAAAAATGTCATGCAAATTGTCATGCACAAATTCGTTTCCCTCAAGGTTTATTAAGCATGTGCAGACGTCTATGTCGGGTAATTTTGTAGAGTGCGTTGGTTGCGGGAGGGCGCAACCGTCGAAACTTACCGATGCTGAAGTGTGTCGTCTAAGCTGTGATTACGCATAGGAATAGCGTACGAAATCGACAGCTTTGCCCTTAAGATGGGAATGAAAGCGGCAGACCATCGAATGACTGAAAGATGGCAAGGTC
The DNA here is from genome assembly GCF_018861045.1 of Octadecabacter sp. B2R22. Lineage (GTDB taxonomy): Bacteria > Pseudomonadota > Alphaproteobacteria > Rhodobacterales > Rhodobacteraceae > Octadecabacter. The sequence goes on along the minus strand of NZ_JAHKQJ010000002.1, from coordinate 84,265 downwards.
TGTTTCAGACAAGCTTGTTGTGCGGCCAAAGTGATAGGCAAGTGACATCGCTACATGCACAAATCCGAACTATAGGATGCGCTGCTCGTCAAGATTTGTTTCCGATGCCAAAAGCTTTGCAAGGTTCAAAATTCGTTGAGGCGTGGCTATGCGAGTTGGTTCCATAGGCGGATTGCGAAAAACTACACCGAACTCATAACAGGGATCGGCGACGATGCCTTTGGGGTCAATCGCCAGCCAGCCACGATCCGACTGAATAATGGTGTCATAATTGAGGTCGCCGTGCATCAATCGTGGTAGTTCGGTTGTTGCAACAAGCCGGCGCGCGCTACTTCCAACCGCGACTCTTGTTAGATAACAGTAGTTTATCTAGCAGGAGGAATCGGTATAGGAACGACTTTTACACAACTAAGTATCACAGAACGACGCAGAATCGAACGCTGGAGACATGCAAAAGTCCCTGTGAACGAAATGGCACGTGTTTTGAAACGCTGTCGGTCGACTATTTTCCGTGAGTTGAAACGCAATCATTTCAGCGATGAATGCATGCCAAAATGCGATGGATACTACGGCGCTGCTGCGCATTTGATGCAGGCTGATCGGCGTGCGCGGGACCGTAAACTCATCAAACATCCAGAACTATGTAAGCGTGTCATTGAACAGATCAAAGACGGCTGGACGCCTGAGCAGATTGGCAATCGGATGATCCAAGAATGCGCCAAGCTGCGGGTGTGTCAGGAAACGATTTACCGCTACATCTACTCGAAAGACGGCATGCGCGATGATCTGTGGTGGTACCTGCCGACGCACCGTGTTGCTCGCAGGCCGCAACGCACCAGAAGACGCCGAGAACCAAAATTCCACCGTGATGTCAGTATTTTGTTCCGCCCCGATGATGTTGCGCATCGCCGTAATTTTGGTCACTGGGAAGGCGATTTGATGCTGTTTAAACAGCAACTTGTCCAGCCCAACGTCACCTCGCTAGTCGAGCGTGTCAGCCGGTTCAGAGTGATCCTGAATAACCCCAACAAGCGTACGAAATCCGTGATGGGAAAGATCATCAAAGCAATCAAAGACCTGCCCCATCAGGCACGTCGATCGATCACCTTTGATCGTGGATCAGAGTTTATAGACTGGCCGCACCGTCAGGCTAAGATTGGCACCCAAACCTGGTTCTGCGATCCCTCCTCCCCTTGGCAGAAAGGAACCGTTGAGAACACCAACCGTCGCGCTAGACGCTGGCTGCCGCGTAAACGAGACATCCGCTTGATGACGGACCAGGACATGAAAGAGATCTGTGACCGGCTCAACAACACGCCCCGAAAATGCTTGGGCTGGAAAACACCCGCTGAAGTCTTCCGCGAAAAGATGATGGAGGAATTGCGATGACACTCCTACCCTGACCCAAACAAGAGTCGCACTTCACGTATCGTTTACAGTGGCGCCCACCTGCCTGAAGCTGTGGTGGATTGAGGGATTCCTCTGACTACTGCGTGCAGATCAAAACGGTCACCAACAAGGCGCCTACCCCATTTGGCTAGGCCCCAAGTTGTCACCTCGGTTTTCGTTAGAACTTGGCGACAAGGTTTACGAAGACGCCATCGTCATCAAACGTAAGATCCGTCAGATCATCCGAAAACTCGCCAAAATTATATCCCACACCGATCGAAGCGTTGTTGTTCACGTGATAATATGCGGCCCCCAAGAAACTGGTATCAGACGTCTGTCCGTCAACGAGTTCGAGGTGCCGACCCTCAAGCAACAGATCCCAACGGTGCACAAGATGGTATCGGGCGTTTGCGACGACGAGCCATGCATCATTTGATGTGAATAGATCACCTGCTGTGGGCGCACTCTCGGTCCAGCGACCACCAACTTTACCGGCAATCGTCCAGTTCTGGTTCAAGTCATAGTTGGCTTCGACGCTTAGGACGTGGCTTTCTTGAACAGGGCCTGCACTCGCAACGCCATCGATTTCCTGCCCGAGGGTGTCGTAGAAATAGCGGTAGCTGGCCAGTAGATTCAGACGCTCGTTGTCGATTGGACGGTAAGCATATCCAAGCACGGCGTCGATATAGGTCCCCTCTTCAAAGCTGGTGCTATCGCTGTCCTGTGTCGCGGCATAATCAAGGTTGAAGATCAGGCGTTTTTCTTCCGTGATCCGGTAGTCCGCATCTACAATCGCAAAGAATGACTGCGTGTCACGGATGGCTGGGTCCTCGTAGTCGTCAAAGCGCGCTTCGATCCGGCCAGCGGCACGAAGTTCGTTGTCTTCGTAGCGCACCCCAAAGCTAAGGGCCTGTCGATCAATATCGCCATCGGTGGCACTCGTTCGCAGACTGCCTTGTTCGAAGGATGCGGTGTAGGACAAGAAATCGCGTGGGGAATATGTGACTCCATAGGCCCCTATCAATTCCTGAGTGTCGCCGAAGATATCGTATGTATTTTCACCAAAGACAGAAACGTCCTCATTGATCTGACGGCGACTGCCTATGACGTAGCGGCCACCGTTGTCCCTTGATGAGAAACCATCTTCGATCCCTGTTAACGTTCGGGCCGGGTCCAGTTCATACCCGAAGTAGGTTGAACTGTTGTCGTCTTGGGTGTGAACGGCGAACAATTCCGCGCCCAAGCCACCGTAACCGTCGGAAACTTCGGCACCCAATTCCCAGCCATTGCTGACCTCGGCCATTGCCCCGATCCCGTAACGTTCATTGTTTGCCAATCCATCGTTCACGATGGTGCCCTGACCAAATGCGTAAATGTCCACGCTATCGTTGACGGCGTAGGTCAGTTCGAGAGCGAGATCCGTGCGTGACCCTGCCGTTGCAGCGCTGATGTCGGTTTCGTCCAGATATTCGACCGCTGCCACGAGGCCCACCTGATCGGTGATCTGCGCCGCGATCTCTGCGCCGAGTTCTAGGCGTTCATCACCAACACCATTTTCGTAGACATCCGCATAGACGTTGTAAGCCAAACGACCTTCTTCGGGATCTGCCGACAGGAACAAACCGTAGAGAGTTTCATCGCCAGTCGTTGCGGTGACGTTGTAGTCGAGCGCTGTGAACCCTTCGGTGCGGGTTTCAAAATAGCCACCAACGATGCCTTCGCGTGCGATGCCCAATTGGGACAGTTCGAACTGCGCCTCTAGCTTGATGGCCTCCCCTTCGCCAATCGTCCGCGTCGCGCCATCGGTTGCAAAGTCCAGACCACCATCGGCAGAAAAGGATGTTTCAAAACCAGAGCCACTGCTTTGGGCATAGTCGAGTTGAACGAAGCTATTGTCGCCTAGCTCGTACCGGATATCGGCCCCGACAGTTTGTTGTTCATTGACGCCATCGTCGTCCAGTGTGCCGGACAATCCAACACGTAGATCGTCGCTCAGCCAATGTTCGACACGACCGCCATAGCTAAAACTATCTACATCGGCAGTTGTCGGAGAGTATTCATACTGAACAATCAAATTGACCGCTTCGTCGCCACTTACGTTTGTGGAAATGACGCGGCGATCAAGACTATTTGTGAGAGGCTCGTTAAGCGTAATCAGTCCCTGTATGGCGTTGATTTGATAATCGCGGCCTTCCACGAGGGTTACACGATCGATCACGCGGTTCGTCACTGCGTCACGAAGCTCTACGGTCACGGTCTGCGTACCCGGTTGAATATCCTGCGCGCTTAGGAAGTAGACGGAGCCGCCGGTGCCCTCAAATACATCGCGGCCAATCGCTTGATCCGGTTGTGCGGCGTAAACATCAAGACTTGTGCGGATATCTCCCCGTTCGGTTGTTGTATCGGCCTCAAGGTGAACCTGCGCGCCATAAAGACTGCGTTCGTTTCGCACAAATGTGTTGCCGGTCAATTGGGCTTGGTAGTCACCCCAGAGGCCAAAATTGTTGTCCTTTTCAATCCGAAGGTAGAACCGGCCACTGGTTGGCGTATGGTCCACGATCGTGCTGTCGTCACCGTAGGTCGCATAGCCCGAGTTTGGATCGATACGATCAAGGATCGCGTTCGGATCCTTGTCGCCAAGACGTTCAAAAATTTCATCAAGTTCATGTTCGCCGGTATCCAATGAGGAGGTGATCTGAACGCCGTTTTCGGTTTCGCCCTCGACGTAGTATTGCAGACGACCAGTGGCGCTTGTGTACGTGCTGTCGGTGAGCTCATCACTATAACGTCCGTATGTCAGATCAGCGACAAAGACATAGAACCATTCAGAACCGGGGACTTGAATAGGTCGTGTCAGGCCGATGTTTTGGCCGCCGCCCGTCACATCAACATCAACCACATGTTCCCCCGGTGGCAGAATACGGTTGATGACCAGACGGCCGTTGCGATCGGGGCGGATGCTTTCGCCCATGGTTTCCAGAACAGCCCCTGCTGGCACATTGGTCGCGGACACAGTGACGGTCGCGCCGGAGGCCAGCGGGATGTTGCGGTTTGCGGTGAACTGGCTGCCCTCTTCGACATCATCGACTTGGCCACGGTCGTCAGGCGTTAACAGCGACAACGCCTGTGTCTCATCGTAACGCCCGCGCGCGTCATAAACGCGGTGAACGACGACAATGTCGCGGCCTTCGGGAATTATGACACTTGCCTGCCCATTCGCCGCAACTGGGATCGTCGCCAAAAGCCGAGGTCCACCCTGTGCGCCTCGATCAATGATGCGCATCTCTCCACGTACAACAAACGCCGGATAGTTGGTCTCCGAAATCAGCGAAATTTGATCGCCAACAGCGTAGCGCCGCGGCGTGCCTGCAATTTCAACGTCCAGCTGCGGAACGGGGTCGTTAGCGTCCAATTGAATTTGTACATCGGCATTGGCCAGTGCGATGTCCGCCTTACGAACGCGATCTTCAACCTGTGGGTCCGCATCAACCGCGACACCATCAAGGGACAATACAAACCCGGCATCGTTTCCGACAGGACCGGTTTCAGGTTCCGTATTCGGCAGAACCGGCATGTTGATTGTGTCTTGTGCCAGAACCACAGTTCCCGCCAAAGAAGCCGTAAGCGCTAGGATCGATACGTGATTTAGGGCGATCTTATACATTCTCATTCTCACTATCTTCGCGGTCACTGCAAACGCAGGATATCTGTTTCAACAATCAGCCTGTATCGGCCAATATTGCGCCAACGCCGATCGATCAGGTCTTCAAGTTCGGCAATCCGTTGCAATGCAAGCTGATTGCTTTCACCATTTGTGAAGTAGCTAATCCGGATGACCGATGGAGTGTCGACCACTTGACCCAGTAGCTGTGTCAGACCTTGATCCAAGCGTTCGATAGGCGTCGTACCGTCGAAAGCTGCGGCTGTAAGGTCGATATCAAGAACACGACCCAACGCTGCACCAAAGTTCATCTCAGTGGCGATACCCGCAGTGACACGCATGGTGCGTGGATTTTCCGTAGTCAAACGATAACCGGTCGGCAAGGATCGCGGATCGACCTTCAGCGTGAAGTTTTCTCCGGTGCTGTCAGGAAGCGCCGCACATGGAACCGAGTAGCGACCATATTCATCAGTTGTGATGATGGTGCCTGTCGCTGTCACAAGACGTACGTTTGACAAACCCGGTTCACCCTCTGGCGGTGCGGCAAGTGGTTCGGCTTCCCCTGCGAATTTCCCACCGTAATAGGTTTGATCGGTAATCGCGACGGGGTTTTGTCGTGTGCTTAGCTGTACTCCATTATTCAGCACAGGATCTTGATATCCGTTAAAGTTACGGTCATCGAAAACCTTACCGATGATATCTGAGCATTCGAACACGGCCTCAGCCTCGCGGCGCACGGTTGCGGTCGCCGGTTCTGCCAATGTCTCACCCGTCGCTGGGTCCAGTGCGTTGACGGTATTGGTGAGGTTACCCGTTGGAGCATTTGCGCCAACTCGGGCAACGAGTTCCAAGGTCACGGTTGCGCCGCCTGCGACGTTAATTCCCGCCCAAGTAAGGGTCGTTCCGGACACGCTAGGTTCTGTTGCAATTCCACCGATTTCACCAGATCCGGTCGTGTAAGACAGACCAGCCGGAAGCGTATCGACCAAATCCGTCATCACAGGGACGCCAGAGGTGTTCTGAACCGTGATGGTGTACGGAACGCTCGTGCCCAATACGACCGTGTCCAGAGGTGTCGATTTCGTTAGAACAAGATCTCCAAGCGCAGCAATTGGCGGAACAAGTGCGTTCTGATCCGTCAGAACAGTATTGCGACCAAAGTTGAGACCAGTGATCCGGCTTCCGACCTCTTCGCCCGATATTGGGTCAAAGAAGGCAACTTGGAAACCGTCACCAATCGGGAAACCGGCCATGGAGTAGAAACCATTTCCATCGGTCACAGTGGTCGCGATGATATTTCCGTCCGCATCAAGAAGGTTCACAACGAAGCCTTCAAGAAGAACGTCGCCACCGTTGAAGGTGCCATCATCGTTATCATCGAAGAACAAGATCCCACTGACGCCTGTGTCCGGCACAGCCAATGGAACGGAGACAACAGTCGGATCGTTCGTAGGATCGTCATCAGTCGCACCTGACGCGTCAGCGGTTTCAGACCCTTCAGGATCGTCAATTGTATCAGTCTGTGGATCGGTTCCAGTATCACTGACGTCCGTCGTGGTAATTGGTTCGAGCGTATTCGGGTCAAGGAACACATCACCCTGTGAATTCACGGATGTACCAGTCGCGGTCGCTTGGTTCTCGATATAACCCTCATCGTGGTTTTGCTCGGTGACGAAGTACGACGCCGTAATGGTGACCGTTTCAAGAATAGCCAAGGTTGGGATCGTCGCAATCAAGCCACCCAAAAGTGGATCGTTCACTTCGACATTAATCAAATCGCTATCGCCTGTGTTTGTAACATCGAAGGAATAGACGATTTCATCGTCTTCGCCGCCCAAAACGGCATCTCCGTCAGCGTCAAAGACGTCAGAAACGCTTTTGATCAACGTGATCTCTGGTGATGGGATCGCAGGAACCGAAAAGACCGTCGGATCGTTGGTTGGGTCCGTGTCTGTTACATCTTCGCCGTCAGGAGATTCTGTTCCAGACGGATCTGTCACATCGTTTCCAACAGGGTCCGTGCCTGTGTCAGATGTATCCGTAACACTGATTGGCGCGCCCGGATTTGCAGGATCACCAAGCGGTTCTCCGTCAGCGCCAAGCGCGGTGCCAATGGCGGTCGCCGTGTTTTCCACGTAGCCAACGACATTCACGTCGCTGGCTGTGACCACATAAGTAGCAGTGAAGGTCGATGTATCGATACCGCCAACAGTGAGCAGTGGAATTGGGGCCCCGATTACCGTAGCGGTCGGGTCAATCAAAACAATGTCTTCCACATCTACATTGCCGGTGTTCGTAACCTTAAAGGAATAGAACAAGGTATCGCCGATGCCGCCGAACGTGCCGTCGCCATTGCTGTCGGGCGCGCTGGCGATTGATTTGATGACTTCGATAGATGGGCTTGGAATGATAAGCACCGTCGGATCGTTTGTCGGGTCTGAATCGGTTTCGCCTGCAAGGTCGGGCGTTTCCGAACCGCTTGGATCGGAAATAGTTTCAATCAATCCTGTTGAGCTAGGCTCTGGCTCGGTGCCTGTATCACTGATGTCTGATGCCGTTAATTGTGCCCCGCCATTTGGTTCAGTGATTGGTTCTCCATTGGAGTTTACGGCGTTACCGGTTGCAGTGGCTGTATTTTCCACGCCGCCAGCCGTAACGTCGGCTTCGGTCAATGTGTACTGGGCAGTGAATGCTGCGGTGTTTGTCTCGCCCAAGGCCAAAGTGATTGCCGCGCCATTAACGGACACAAGATCGTCGGAAATTGTGACATCCGCCAGAGCGACGTTACCGGTGTTGGTAACAGCAAAGGTGTAGTTCACGATATCACCTGCACCAATCACCCCGTCACCATTGTCGGTCACGTTTGCGATGGACTTAACCACCTCGATTTGCGGCGATGCGTTCGCTGGGATCAGCGTTACGGTTGGGTCATTGTCCAATTCACCGTCAGTGTCGCCTTCGCCATCCGGCGTTTCGGTTCCTGCTGGATCGTCCACACCGCTTAGGTCTGGGTTCGTGCCGGTGTCAGATGTGTCAACAACAGTAATTGGATCTCCGTTCAGGTCATTAAACGGATCACCATCTGCATTTACCGCGTTGCCCGTCGCCTCGGCTGTGTTTTCGAGGTAACCCAAGGCCACGTCATCCGCTGTGACGATGTAGGACGCCGAGAAGGTCACGCTGTCACCTTGGCCAACATCTAGGTCGATCGGACCACCTGCCATAACAACCGTTGCGTCGGTGATTGTGACACCTGTCAGGTCAACATTACCCGTGTTGGTCACCGTAAAGGCATAGGTTACTTGGTCGTCTTCGCCACCAAAAAGACCATCCCCGTTTGTGTCCAAAACGTTCGACGTTGACTTAACCAACGTCAGTTCCGGTGCAGGCAAGACCAGCACGGTCGGGTCGTTTGTTGGGTCTGTATCAGTCGAACCATCGATATCAGAGGATTCAACGCTTTCTGGGTCCGTGATCGCAACAGGATTACCATCAGAACCAACTTCGGGTTCCGTGCCTGTGTCCGAAACGTCGGATGTTGTCAGTGGAGCGTTTGTGTTCGGATCAAGGATCGGCGTGCCGTCATCGGTGACCGCCGCGCCCGTCGCCGTTGCGGTGTTTTCGACTGCGCCCGCTTCAATATCTGCCTGTGACAGTTCATAAGTCATGGTCAGAGTGCCGGTGTTCGTTTCTCCAATGGCGAGGGAAACAGGCCCACCTGTGACAGCACCATTTCCGTCAAAGACATTGACGTCCGCCAAAGCGACGTTGCCGACGTTCGTGACTGCAAAGTCATAGATGACATTATCGCCCGCTTCGAGGAGACCATCACCGTCCACATCAACAAAGCTTGTGATGGACTTCACCAATTCAATCACCGGGGACGGTGCCAACAAGAACACGGTCGGGTCGTTACCCAGATCGCTGTCAGTGCCCTCTGCCAAATCAACTGTTTCGGTGCTCGCGGGGTCGCCAACAGTTGCACCGTCCGGTGTTGTGCCCGCGTCTGATGTATCTTCAATCGTCAAAGGCTGGCCCGGGTTGAATGGATCACCCAAGGCTTCGCCATCGCTTCCGACTGCGGTTGCGTCACCTGTTGCGGTGTTTTCAACGCCGCCAGCCGTAATGTCGGCATCAAGCAACGTATAGGTTGCAGTCACCTGCCCCGTGTTGGTGTCGCCCTGCGCAATAAAGGTAATCGGGTTGCCAGAAACGGAATCCGCCTTGTCATCAGAAATGATGATATTGGACAGATCTGTATTACCAGAGTTTTCGACTGTGAAGGTGTAATTCACAACGTCGCCCGCATCGGTAAAGCCGTTGCCGTTCGTATCCGTCACACTATCGACGGATTTAACGACTGCCATTTCAGGCATCGGCAAGAACAGGACCGTTGGATCGTTGGTCGGGTCGGTATCGGTCGTACCTGATGCGTCTTCGGTCTCGTTGCCGAGCGGATCCGCATAGGACGTAATCCCGTCATTCTGTTTGATTTCAGGTTCCGTTCCGGCGTCAGAAACGTCGGTTGCTGGTGGACGTTGCAAATTCGTTACAGGGTCAATCAATGGTTCCCCGACTGAGTTCACACCTGTACCCGTTGCTGTCGCGGTGTTCTCAACGGCGGCGGCATTTTCTTGATCTGCGGTGATCAATGTTGTCGCCGTAAATGTTGTTGTGTCCGCGTCGCCAATCCCAAGTGAAATCGGGCCGCCAATTACATCAGCGATGGTGTCGGTTACCGTAACGCCACCAAGTGGCACGTTACCGGTATTCGTGACCGTAAAGCTGTACGTCACAGTGTCACCCTCGCCCAACAAGCCATCTCCGCTCGTATCGGTTACTGAGGCTACGGACTTGATGATATCGACTTTCGGGTCTGGATTACCCGGAAGCCCGACAACGGTCGGGTCGTTGCCAAGTTCGCCATCCGGCTGCGTCGCCGCCGCGTATGTATTGGTTTCTTCGCTTGCAGGGTCCGTGACGGTGTCACCGTCGGTAGTTGTACCGGTGTCAGATCTATCTGTCGCGGTGAGTTCTTCACCTCCTGGACCAAATACCGGCGCGCCATTTTCGTCGACAGCTGCCCCTGTTGCTTCGGCTGTGTTTTCCACGAAACCTGCTGCGAAATCAGCGGCAGTTACAGTGTATGTCGCCGTAAACGTGATGCTGTCGCCCGCGCCGACTGCTAAGAGCGGAATTGGTCCACCAGCCACAGTGGCAGTAGGGTCAGTAAGCTCAACATTCTTGAGATCAACGTTGCCTGTATTAGTGACGGTAAACGTGTAAGCAATCGTATCGCCTTCGCCGCCGAATAGGTCGTCAGGCGCAGGTAGGTTATCGTCAAACACGTTGGCTAGCGACTTCACGACCGTCAGTTCCGGATTTGGAATGAACAATAGTGTTGGATCGTTGCCTGGGTCCGTATCGGTGGACCCATCTAAGGCTTCTGTTTCGGTCGTGTCGGCGTTGGCTTGGACAATTGGGTCACCGTTAGTGTCCAGATCAGGCGTTGTCCCGGTGTCGCTGTCATCCGTGGCCGTCAAAACATCCCCCGTGATCGGGTCAAGGATGTCGTTCCCGTCCGCGTCAACTGCGTTGGATGTCACGTCTGCGGTGTTCTCAATTCCACCAGCCAAGACATCGGCGTCAGTTATTTCATATTCTGCAGTGAACGTCGTTGTGTCCTGTCCGCCAATCGAAAGCGTGATTGGACCACCACTCACCTCAACGAGGGCGTCGTCGACCTGAACGTCGCCCAATGCCGTGTTGCCAGTATTGGTTACAACAAACGTATAGCTTGCGATGTCGCCAGCATTGATTGTGCCCGATGCATCTTCGTCAGACACACCAGCAAGTGATTTAACCACTGTTATCGCCGGCGCAGGTGTAATCAGGAATACGGTCGGATCATTAGTGAGATCGCCGTCAGTGTTGCCACCCAAGTCTTCGGTCTCAGTGATGGCGGGCAATGTAACGTCATCACCATCCGGATCCGTCCCCGCGTCTGAAACGTCGCTAACTGTCAAAGGCTGACCAGCATCGAATGGGTTCGGATAGGCTGTGCCGTTCTCATCAACAGCGGTTCCTGTTGCCGTTGCCGTGTTTTCGATGCCACCCGCAGTGACGTCAGCCGCTGTTAGGAAGTAGCTGCCTGTCACGGTTGTGTCAGTTGGGGCACCTTCGTTGATTGTTGCAATTGGGCTGCCTGTGATGGTCATTCCGGGCAGAGGGTCAGAAACCACAATGCTCGTCAGATCGGTGTTCCCAGTGTTGGACACTTCGAAGTCAAACTGAACTTCGTCGCCTTCATCTGTGAAACCGTTGCCGTTTGTATCGATGACCGCGCTGGCGGATTTGACAACCTCAACCGCAGGGGCAGGAATGATCAACGCAGTCGGATCATTACCAAGGTTCGTATCGATTGAACTTTCATCAATGTTTGGTGTTTCAGTCGTTTCAGGCGTCGTCACGACGACCGGCAGGCCAGTTGCCGCGTCAATTTCCGGTTCTGTGCCTGTATCTGAAATATCTGTGACATCCGCCAAAGGAGCACCAGTACTGTCGACGGCTGGTGTGCCCGGAATTGGATCACCTGTCATTGGATCGGACGCAACTGGCGTTCCTGTGCCGGTTGCCGTGTTTTCGATGCCACCCGCTGCGATATCGGTCGCCGTCAGACTGTATTCTGCGGTTGCCACGATGACAGGCCCTTCACCAATCGCCAAATCGCCATCAAAGGAAGGATCCGCGGTGACGCTAACCCCTGGCAATCCAGTGTCATCAACAGTCACGTTTGCAAGCGCGACCTGCCCCGTGTTTTCAGCGATAAAGTCGAACTCAACAATGTCACCCTGATCCAGAATGCCGTTGTTATTCTCATCGCTGAAACCCGTGATGGATTTCACAGCCGCGAGGGATGGTACGGGCGTAAGCGGAACACTGGTTGGATCGTTGTCCGTGGATCCCGGCGTTGCCTCGTCAGATGCATCGCTCAAGGCATTGCCGAACGGATCGGTGGCGTTTGCATCCGCTTGGTTGTCAACCTTGCCGGCGTCTACGTCCGCCTGCGTGATCGTGTAAGACGCCGTGAACGTCATGCTCGCACCAGGTGCCAGATCGTTCAGATCGCCAGTGCCATCGAGGTCCGTACCATTGTCGTCCGACGCAGGTGCCAAAGTCAGCGTTCCGGTGCCTGTAAAGTTGGCGGGATCTTCCGTGATCGACACATTATATGCATTCAAAAGGCTGTCGGTGTTGGTCACGGTGTAAACGTAATCAATCGTGTCCCCTTCTGAGGCCCCCGCAATTCCGTCATCATCATTCAACGTCGCCGTCTTAACCAGCCCGATTTCCCCCGTATCAACAGGTGGCGTCACGGCGGTCGGGATGTCCGTGTCGTTTGGATCGGACGTATCTTCGGGTCCGTTTGCCACGTCGCCCGTTGTTGGATCGCCATCGTTCACATTCTGCGTAGCGTCGTTTTCCGAGCTGTCAGAGATCGCGCTCGGCGTTGGGGTGTCTGCCGTGGCCGGTGGCGTCGCCCCCGCCGTCGCAGAGTTTTCCAGTGACGTGGATGCAGAGGCATCAAGATTCACCGTGAACGTGACCGTAAAGCTGTCGCCGACAGGCAATGTGCCCGTGGCTCCGATCAGGGCTGTCGCGCCGCCAGCGTAGGTCGTCGCGGTGTCCGCAACTTCCACGTGTCCGGCCAATGTCGGTTGAACAGTCACTGTTGGCTGCGTCACGACGGACAAAACCGCGCCCGCGCCGAACTGGCTGTTCAGATCGTCCACCAGTGTCAGGTTGTCTAGCGTCACGTTGCCGGTGTTTGTGGTCACAAGCTGGTAGGTCACTTCAAAAGACCCATCCGCCTGAAGCGCGCCGATATTCGTAACGCCTTTCACAACTGATAGATCAGGGCCCGCCGCCAGCGGAACACTGGTTGGATCGTTGTCCGTGGATCCCGGCGTTGCCTCGTCAGATGCATCGCTCAAGGCATTGCCGAACGGATCGGTGGCGTTTGCATCCGCTTGGTTGTCAACCTTGCCGGCGTCTACGTCCGCCTGCGTGATCGTGTAAGACGCCGTGAACGTCATGCTCGCACCAGGTGCCAGATCGTTGAGCGTGCCCGTCGTATCAAGCGTCGTGCCATTCGCGTCGCTCACCGGCGCTGGCGCAGGTGTGCCCGTGCCGGTAAAGTCGGCCGCGCTTTCGGTCACGGTGACATTCAAAGCGTTCATCGTGCTGCTCAGGTTGGTCACGGTGTAAACGTAATCGATCGTGTCACCGGCAGATACACCGGCCATGCCGTCATCATCATTCAACGTCGCCGTCTTAACTAGCCCGATCTCGCCGGTATCTGCTGGTTGCGGAACATTGGAGCTGGCCGTTCCATCGTTGGTTGGGTCGCCGCTTTCATCTTCGCCAACGACAGTCAGGGTGCCAGAAACTGGTGTGCCCGATGAGGTCACTTCATTAACCAACGCCCCAGACATCTCTGTCGCGTCGAGTTTAACTGTAAACGTCACGGTCACAGTGTCGCCTGGCGACAAAACACCGGAGCCGTCTAAAAGGGCGGTTGTCCCGTCTCCATCAAATGATGAATTTGCGGCGGGTGTTGCTCCGGTGCTTCCGGTCGCGGCAACGTAGCTTACTGAGGGAGCAGCAGTTACCCCGTTGGTTGCATCGGACGCGAACGTTGATGGATCGTATGCATCTGCGAAAACGTCTTCTATATCATCTGCCAACGATGGGGCTGTAATGTTGACGTCTCCTGTGTTCTCAAGAACGATCGAGAACGATTGCGTAAACGTGCCGTCCGGAGCGAGTGCGGACGGCGTGCCTGTCGCCTTTTCGACGGTGAGTTCTGGTTCCGCCGCTGGCAAATTCAGAACCGTTGGAACACCTATGCTGCCTGGTTCGTTGTCTGTCGTATCGGCTGATCCATCCGGCGCGGTGTCTGTATCACTGACATCGGTGACCTCATCCACACTCGCTGTGCCGCCAGGCGGCAAACCAGTTGCTGTGGCAGAGTTGGTCGCTGTTCCGGAGGTCAACGCAGGATCAACTTTGACAACAAACGAAATGGCAAAACTATCATCCACCGCAAGAGTAGCGGCCGTGCCAGTGATCAAATCGCCCGTTCCGGCATAGGCGGCATTCGGTGTCGGAGCCGTGGAGTTTGCATCCGTCGGGGCCGAAGAAACATACGGCGGGGTTACGACACTTTTGAAAGCTGAGCCCAATTGATCGACCGCCGTGAGATCGTCAACGAGAGTGATCGAATTGACATCCAGCTCGCCTGTATTCTCTACAGTGATCGTGTAGGTGATGTCATAGGTGCCGTCGGCATTGATATCCCCGATCGACGCGGACTTTGCGACGTCAAGCTCTGGCGTACCTGCGCAGTATTGAAACGCAAAGTAACCACCATCGTTGCGATTGCCTCTTACGGGGTCTTCTTTGAAGTGCCAAACCAACTGTTCAATTGGCGAGCCATCCGTTGTGAACAGACGGACGGTTCCGTCCGCTGATCGGCCGCTGTCGCCATCTAAGCGTTCATGGCCTGCAGTTGTATCCTGATCACCTTCGATCGTGTCGGTTAGAAAAAGAACATCGCCTGTTCCAATGTTTTCGCTGTCATCACTTGCCGCTACGATTTCCCACCCAACGTTCGGGTTTTCGGCGGGATCAAACCAGAACCCGAATTGGTCAAGACTATTCAGGTGATAAAGAAGTTCATATACGATTTCGCCCGAGAAATTCTGAGTGATGGTATCATCAAGACCGGGTACTTCTGAGAGTTCATATCGAAACCCATTCCGGCCTATCGGCCCATTGATCAACGCATATTCACTACTGTCAAAGTTTCTGGTGTCAGTTGTGTAAGCACTCATTAGGTTGGACCAAGAAACGCCTGTCGATGCAGAACTGGTCGTTGTAATTCGCAAATCGTCGTGGGTCGTGTCGCCGTCCCCATCGAATTCGAAAGTGTTATAAATGTCCGGATTGCTACAAACCGCGGCGATATCACTGGACCGTGTGCCAAAACTTGTCACTTCAGCCGGCGCCGCGCAGCTGATTGCCTTTAGCATAAAGTCGTCCCAAAGCACGATATTGCTATAGGGTTGGCCGGCATCCTGCCCACTTGCCGTCACGTTGTAGGGGAAAACGCGCATATAGTATGTCGTAGATGGTTGCAGTTCGACAGTCGTTCCTGTCGCGTCGTAATGGCCCAAACTATAAAGGGACGATCCAAAATCCTGAGGACCAAAGACGACTTGAGCGCCGGGCATGTTCCCGTCGTTAATTTGTGTGTTATCCATTAAGGTTTCAGGACTTCCAAAGCTCGCGTCATCATCGATTTGGATCGTGAAGTTGTAAGTGCCTGATGCCTGATTGTGCCAAGGCTGGCCGAGAGAGAATCCAGCGAAAGAGACCCCCGTCAGTTCGACCAGGTCGGAAAAGGCCGCTGTCGTAAAGGAGTATTGAATGTAGTCTCCGGCGCTAAGAGCGCTCGGGATTGTCGTGCTATCGATGTTGACGTCGTAGGAATTGATTGCCGCGTTAATGCCAATATAGGACGCCGTGGACGCAGACGTAAAAAGATCGCCTCGATCGATTACAGCGTCTGGGGACGTGCCAGAGTTGGCGTTATGCTCCCACTTGATCCCAATGTTATCGAAAGCACCTGTTGGCGTTGTTGCCGAGCAGACGCTGTTAGAGAGTCCTGCCGATTGAGCCTGCGCTGAACCTGAGGAAAACAGGACGGTCGCCAACGCAATTGTCAGAGAGAGCGCGAAAGCGCGCACGCCGGCAAGAGTTTCTCGTTTCTGGGTCAGCTTATTCAAAATGAGTGTAAGCCCATTGTGGAGAATGGTCATCTTGGCCTCATTATTGGTGATCGTGTGTGTCTTGGCGTTGTGACGCGGAGCAGCCACGACACGTTTGCCGCCATGAATTTCGGCGTTTGAAACTGGTTCTATTCGCGTGTTCAATTCTTGAACCCTCGTTGACTGTATATCAGACGCTCAAAATTTGGAGGTTTGCATTGGTTCTGCCTAGGATCTATATCGCGACGCTAGGGAATTGAAATCCCAGGACTTCAACAGTCATAGATGCCAACTTGTGGCGACATAATCATTACCAATACAGGGCCCGAATTTATCGTTCTGGTTGTGTCCAAAAAATATCAGCAGAACGAGTAAAACAAGGAAAAAGCAGGCGATGTACTGGACGCGGCGGACGACTGTTGCGTGATTGGCACGCCGTTCTGAGCTTACCCAATTCATGTTTGGTTGGCTCATGCCCGATTGGTCTTTGTATTTTCTTTTGTAGGCGCAGCTCCTTAACTCCGCCAATGTTCGCGGTGTCAGTCGTCAAAATTTTTGGAATCTGGACCTGTCGCTCTTTCGTGCCGCCCCCTGTGCTGGTTAGCCACCTTCCGTTCGAAAGCGACGGGGCTTTTCCAGCCCAGTGCTGTGTGGCGACGGCGTGGATTATAGAAGCCGTTGATGTATTCGAAGATCGCCATCTCAGCCTCCCTGCGGGTGTTCCAGGTGTCCCGCCAGATCAGCTCTGCCTTGATGGTTTTGAAGAACGTCTCAACGGCGGCATTATCGTAGCAATTTCCCTTTCCACTCATCGACGCTTTGAAGCCGTGCTGTCGCAGGATCTTCTGATAATCATGCGAACAATACTGACTGCCGCGATCCGTATGATGGATGCAGCCCTTTGACGGTGACCGGAACGCGATGGCCATCTTTAACGCCCTGATTGCCAGGTCACGCTTCATCCTGTTGCTCACCGCCCAACCGATCACGCGCATTGAATGCTTAGGTGCCCCTAGATTTGTAGACGCTTTGCTTGGCAATTTTGGAACCAAGGAGAGACGGATATGAGCAAGGGCATTCGATTTACAGACGAGTTCAAACAGGACGCGGTGGCGCAGGTTGTTGAGCGTGGATACGCGGTCAGTGAGGTTGCCGAACGGCTGGGGATCAGCACCAAGTCGCCGTACACGTGGAAGGCGCAGTTTGCAAAGTCACCGCAGGCCAGATCAGAGGTTGCAGAACAGGCTGCCGAGATCAGGCGGTTGAAGCGAGAGCTGGCGCGAGTGACCGAGGAACGCACGATCCAAAAAAAAGCGACCGCATACTTCGCGCGCGAGTCTCAGTGAAGTATGCGTTTATAGAGGCCCACCGCGTGGAGTTTTCGGTGCGATCGATGTGTCGTGTGCTGGCTGTGCATTTCAGCGGGTTCTACGCATGGCTTAAAGAACCGTTAAGCCTGCGTGCGCTTGAAGATGCGCGCCAGACAGAGCTGATCTACAAGGCTTGGAGGGACAGCGGGAAGGTGTACGGATATCGCAAGCTTACGGATGACCTTCGGGACGCGGGCGAGACCTGCTCTGAGAACCGTGTGGCACGTTTGCCAGTCTTGCAGGTATCGCAGCACAAATTGGTTATAAACGCCGCCCTGGTCGCTATGGCGGTAAGCCTGCTGTCGTTGCTGACAACACATTAGATCGACAGTTTGAGGCGGATGCACCTGACAGGATTTGGGTGACTGATATTACCTACATACGGACGCACGAAGGTTGGTCTTATCTGGCCGTCGTGATCGATCTGTTCTCAAGACGGGTTGTCGGGTGTCCATGCAATCTCGTATGACAACCGACCTCGCCTTGCAGGCTCTGCTGAGCGCCGTGTGGCGGCGTAAACCGAAAAACAAAGTCATGATCCACTCCGATCAAGGTTCGCAGTTTACCAGCGCAGAGTGGCAATCGTTTCTCAGCAAACATAATCTGGTTGCCAGCATGAGCAGGCGTGGGAACTGCCATGACAATGCCGTTGCTGAGAGCTTTCTCCATCTCCTAAAACGAAAAAGGATCAGGCGGAAGACCTACCTGACACGCGACGCAGCAAGGCAGGACGTCTTCGACTACATCGAAATTTTCTACAACCCGACCCGCAAGCACACGAACAACGGAATGATGTCACCAGTTGACTATGAAACAGAACAGAAGAAAATGAACGAAGTAGGCGTCTAGGAAACTAGGGGCACCTCAAGGTGCGCTTGCATCCAGATGAGAACGCCGACGGAGGTCATGTGATTGAATTATATGGTGAATTGGCGGCTATTTTGGCGCTATCAGGTCCTATAAACGACAAAACCCACCGTTTTACGGGTGGGGTGTCGGTTTCAATGGATGCGGGAGCTCGATTTGGACACTGTTTTCGAGAACTACATCAAACACGCATTTGTCGGTAAGGGCGGAAACCGGACCTTCGCCGCAGTTGCGAAGAATGGGCTCGCCGTATGAAAAAGCAGACGTTCGGCAGCAAGTGGAACTCTCAACTGCAGCGAACGGCGGCAACGAGCCCAAAGTGCTGTCATTCCAAATAAGCGAACAACCCGCTGACTTGCGTCGAGATGAGAGGAGGAAATGATGATTGTTCGCATCTTGATTTTATTCACCATCGTGATTTTGGTGATCACCGTAAACTTTTTCAGCCCCAATCGGCAAACAAGAGCGATGGAGTTTGATCTAGCCTATATCGCGGAGAACTGTGCAGGTCTGACGAACGAACAAGCTGAAAACATTGGAAAATTCATTGAGCCAATTGGCGCATTCGCTGGAACAGATTACTATCTCTTCGAACTTTCGCCGGATGGAACGCCTCAGAACCACTCTTTGATCGCACTACGAGATGACCATCAAGAAGCGCTATGCTTTCCTGTTGTCGGGTGTTTGTGGCCGCTGTACTTCAGAGGAATTTGCTTGGCCAGTTGAACGGCAACAATGTCCCGCAGAGCCGCCGCTCGCTCTCCGATTTGACGATGATTTTGTTTGAAAATGCAGCGAATTGCTCGAAAGAGCCCTTTTGGGCCGCTTCTGCATAGTGCACGAATGACCGACATCATCGTCGTTCCAGCTACTTTCAATAACCGGTTGGGTTTTGAACGGTGCTCTAGACAGCGGCATTTGGAGTGATTTGCTGTTGTGTCAAAAACGGCCATTTTCAGAGCATACTTCAAGACTGGTAATAGCTCATTGGAATAGATAGAAAATCGCAAGAGGAATACAACGGAGTGAAATGGCAATGCTTAAGAAAAATGGTTCTTTATTTAAAATTATTGTCTCGGGTGTTTCACTCGCAGTGTTAGCAGGATGTGGCGGCGATAGCTTGGCCAGCAGCAAGACAACAAGTCGCGTCGCGTCGGTGTCGGGCGGGCAAGTCAATGTAGGCCTTTCATCTGAAACAAACGGGTCCGTCAGTGATGCAACCGTCGGATTGGTGGCTTATGCCACGGGTATCGACCAGACCCGCGGACAGATCGTGGCGGCTGCTGGCATTGCTGACAACCCAACCGTAGGTGAGACAGTGACGACGGACGGCGTTGTAACGTATTCAACGAGTTACAATTATCAGATTGTGGACGATGTTACTCGCAGCGACACATTCATCAGCGGCGAACGGGCCAGCCGAGTCTTTGATGGCCAGACAACGTTGACCGCAGATTTCGGAACGGGCCAATTAACGGGCAGCACAACAGATTTGGACGTGAACGGAACCATTAACGGTCAAAACGTCGGGGGCAATGTCGTTGTCAATTACAACATCGCCACGAGCATATTTTCAACAAGCTCTGTAACCGGATCAATCGACGCTGATCTGACCGGACAGATTGGGAGCACCGGTGTCATCGGAGCATTTTCAGGTTCGGACAGCAACACTGTGGTTGCCGGCGGATTAGTTGGAACTGCAAACTAATGTCTCGAAAATTGCGCGGCGCCTTTCAGCAAATGATTGGCGTCGCGTTTCTTTTTGCGGCGCTTTGCTCAAGTGCGTACGCGCAAGATATCGAACAGCCCCAGAGTTTTAGTCAAGCGCAGATGTTGCGCCAAACGGGCGATTATGATGCCGCTATTGAAATGTTGCGTTCCATTTTACGGGACAAACCAAACAACATTTCGATTAGGGAAGAACTTGGATACGCCCTGCTTCTCGACGGACAGTTGGCAGCGGCACAGTATCAATTTGAAATACTGAAAGAACGCAGCGCAATTTCCGAACAACGCGCGCTCTATATAGCCGTGTTGCGTCGTATAACGGCCGAGAGACCGATTGGTGTCAGCGCCATCCTGAGCTATGCGCCAACGTCCAACCTGAACCAAGGAACAGACAATACGACGCTGACTACGAATGTGCTGGGAACCGGTGTTATCGCACCCGAAAGCCGCAGAATATCCGGTTGGGAAGGCCGGATCGGGCTGAGGGGCTATATACGCGGAAATATTGGGAACAACGGACGCATTGTTTTTGATTGGCGTGGTGAACGCCATTTTTACTCCACACTTTTTAGCCCCGAAACGGAAATAGAAGTGGGCCTGACGGCTTCGCGAAATTACCTTGCTGGTGACTTTGGCGCGCGCGTGTTTCGTATTGAACGCGACCGCGAGCGTGGGGATTATGCAAGAACAGGACTCTCTGTCTTCGCGACCAGACAGATCGCCCCTTCACAGCACATCGACGGGTTCGTGCAGTTTTCGGACTTAAAGTCAGAGCGTACGACCAGCGGCGATGGTCTGCTGACTCAGGTTAGCTTAGGCTATACCATTGCACCAAACCCCGCATCGACGGTTCGGTTCGGGCTCTTGATTGAACATACGAATACCGAGCTGGATGCCCAAAGTTACGTGAGTCAGGCCGCGACACTTAACGCAAGCACTGCGTTTCAAGGTGGATATGAACTGTCAGGCCAAGCCATGGCAGGCCACCGCCAGTTTGACAGCGCCCTCGGCTTTGCGCGCGAGGATGCTTTTTCAAGCCTTTCGGTCACGATCTACAACAGTCAATACAGTTTCAGCGGCCTCGTGCCAAAGCTGACCTGTACAATGACTTCGACAAGTTCAAACGTTGCCTTGTTTGATGTTCAGGCACAGACATGCGGCATCGCGCTTTCGCGCAGATTTTAAGATTCAAACACAACAAATCCTAGTTCGCCATCCCTGTTCATCGTTCCAAAACGATTGTTTTTGAAAGGGTTAGAAATACAATCGATTTGATGCCATATTTCTCGAAAGCCGACATTAGCGCAGCCGCCACGAAATAGGGCTTTGTCCGCAAAGCGGACGTCGAGCATAGCAATTTGCTGCACAACCGTTCCAATGTCCGCTTCGGGAAAGCTGCACTGCGGCGTCGAGAGCTTGCGTTAACAGCAGCTAAGGGCCGAGAGCGACGGTTCCCCTTTTAGACATCTGCCGCTAAAACTCCGGACCATCATCCAGTTCTTGTCGTAGCTTTTCACCTTCAGCGCGGGCGTGATCGAGGAGATCATCACGTACAAGCAAACTCTTCAGGGCCGCGGCAAGTTTATCCAGATACCCCTCTTTTTGCACCATTCGATCTTGGAGTTTCAGGAAACGCCCAGCCAACCGAACAAGACGTTTAGCAAGGCCCTTGGGGGCTGCCCTCACCGGACTGGGGTCATTCATTTTGATCTTACCTTGATCATCTCGCGCCACTGTCCCGCCCTCCAGTTCTTGTGCTACGGCATCGATTGCGGCCAGGCTCGCATTAACTGCCTCCACCTTTACACGCGCATCATCCTCTGTTCGCATTACCGCAATCTCGCGACTTTTGAGGGCGTCTTGCGCAGTTGGTAACAGTGCCTTCATTTGGAGGTGCCGCTGCTCAAGTGATGCTTGCTCTACGTCTTTTTTGGCGAGGCGCGCCTCATATGTTTTCAGACGCGTTGCTTCCTTTTCATTTAGCTTAACCTTTGCATTGAGTTTCTGAAGATAGCCTCGAGTCTTGTTCATTGAAGCGCTCAGCTTGACCTGCTGTCCTTCAAGGTCCGTCAGCTTTGCTTGCCGCGCCGCGATCTCTGCGGGCAAGTCTTGGTGTAGCTGTTTCACCGACCTGTTGAGTGTGTCGGCATAGTCGGCACCTGCCTTGATGCGCTCAAATTTCTTATGTCCGCGCTCGATCCCGGGGCAATGTATAGCCATGATATCCGCGGTCATATCTTGAAGTTCAGACATCACTTTAAACGTCGCAACCTTGCTGACCGGAACACCGCGCCCATCGTAAGCGCGCATCTCAAAATGGGCGTGAAGGCTAGTTTCGTCGAGATGAACAACCATGGCTTCCACATGCGTTCCGAGCTTATCCGCAATGGCCGTCACCAGTTCCAGAAGGGCTGCATCTTGTTCGTCAGGAGAGAGGCGGGCAAACAATTCAGCAGCCTTATGACCAAAAGTTATAACGCCAGCCGATACTACCGCAGCATCAGATTTCATTGCCCTCTTCGCACCACTTGAGCGGCGTAACCTTTCTATCTCCTTCTTGATCTTGGGCAGCGGACGTGGCTCAATGAGAACCCGGTTTAGGAGTGTCCGGTCTTTGTCAACGTAGTTAGGTTGTCGGCCGATCCGGAAATCATGTCGGCGTTGGCCATAAGCACGCTGCAAGGATCGAGCTTTGAGGCGAACTGAGGCTGCCTGTGAATTTGGATTTGCGAGGCGGGGTTTTGAGGTCATGTCATTCATGACTTCAGGGTCAGGGCTAACCGTAAAAGTACAAAACTCTCTTCAACATCCAAGCTATCCTTTATGTGGATACACCTTTTTCATTGAGCCCGTGGTGGAGCGGCGGAACGCTCCTGAACCAGCCAATAGATAAGCGCGAAGCAAAGCTTCATGGTTCATAAATGCAGAAAGCCAGATCAGACTTCGGCGCTGCGCTTGAACCTACTAGCCATAAAATTTCTGCGAAATCTTTTATGTCTCTCCGGTGAAGAGGTGCGTTGCCCTCTTTCAAAACTCCAAACGAAGGCCCGCTGCGCGCCCTTTCGAAACCCAAGCTCTAAGGTGTTCAATATTTTTTGTGCTCCATTAATTGCAGAGGCGCCTTAAACCATGCCAGCTTGATCTTGGCTGTCCGGTGGTGAGAACGGCCCTTAGCTGCTGTTAACGCAAGCTCTCGACGCCGCAGTGCAGCTTTCCCGAAGCGGACATTGGAATGGTTGTGCAGCAAATTGCTATGCTCGACGTCCGCTTTGCGGACGTAGCAGACGTCTGTCTTACCCGACCGGATGTCTGCTCTTAGCCTTGACGTCGGCAGCCATCGAAAACCAATCAAAGTTCATGCCGCTTGCGTTGCGCCAGTCGCGGCTTCCTTGAAATTCCGGCGCAAACGTTACAAAGGTTTCAAGTGAGGTCTATTGATGATGGAAATTCGCGCAGGTCTTTATTGGGAACATCTGGGTGTCGCCGGTGCGCTGGCAGTATCGGTTTTCGTGCTCCTGGGTTTGATGCTCAGACTGCGCGACACTAGCCCGCACCGTATGCATATCTGGGCGATGATCGCGTTTTTCACGATCACCGTCAGCGACGGCCTAAACTCCTTTGCCTATTCGGACACTTTCAATGGCCCTCCTACGCTCTATCGGTGGAACGATGTCATCATTCCGGGCTTCATGGTCGCGCTCTACTTCTACGTTCGAGCGCTTACCAGCGCGGCGCCCAAGCTAGTCCGGGCCGATCTGGTCCATCTAGTGCCCTTTCTCACAGGATTTCTTTGCCTGGCCCCAGCCCTCATCTTACCTGGAGAGGTGCGGCTTGGCCTCGTGCCCAGCGACATCACAGACGGGCACCAAACGCTCATCGACACAGGCGAGACCGCGTTCTGGATACTGTGGGTCATCGTTCTCATTGTGTACGGCGCAATCTGCATCCGGCGGCTGAGCCTGCACAAACGGAATATCCGGAACGTGTTCTCAGACCTCGAAGGTAAGACCCTGCGCTGGCTTGACGGCTTGGTGGCAACGATCCTGATCATCGCGCTCATCGTCATTGCTGACGAGATTGGACAACTTTTGGGTCAGCGCCCCATTCGAGACGGCATCCGGTCATTGTTCTTCGACGTGATCATGCCGGTTTCCTTCGGAATCTTTGCCTTGCGGGCGAATCCACCCCTTCCCGAGTGGACCGAAGCGGTTCTTGAAGATGCGTCTGTGCCGAACGAGCCCGCCCAGCAAGACAATCCATCCTCACGTTATGCTCGCTCTGGGCTTACGGAAGCGGACATGAACCGCTACGCCGCGCGGCTAGAGAAGCGAATGGCGGACGGACAGCTTTGGCGCGATCATGGGCTGAACTTGCGCGGCCTAGCCGCCGAGATCGCCATCCCACCCATTCACCTATCAGAGGTTCTCAACACCAAAATCGGCATGTCGTTCTACGACTACGTGAACCAATGCCGCATTCGTGATGCTTGCGACTTGCTGATCAACAGCAATGACACAATCATTGAAATCAGCGAGGCCGTCGGCTTCAACGCAAAGTCGACCTTCAACACCAGTTTCAAGAAGGTCACCGGTCAAACTCCGTCCCAATGGCGAACCACCCACAAGCCATGAATGTGCCGTTGGCGTTCTGATGCGTTGGTTAAGCGCGCTAGCCACCAAAATTCGCCTTTATCCAAGCTCCTGAATTTTAAGGCATTTGGCTTTAGGAGGTTCGATCCAGCTTGTTCGAACGTGCGGGCAAGCTTGTCCGGTCGCAGCAGGCGCAGGACGTGCCTTATTTCTTTTTACATCGCCAACGCAGCGCTGGGAACTGACCAGCAAAAGCGGTGCCAAAATGTTAAAAAGGAACTAACCTATGAAAAATCTAATCGTAATTCCTGCTGTTCTTGCGGTCACGGCTTGCGCTGACAGCGGGGCAAATTATCAGCCCATCTTGGACGGCCAGCCCACGGCAGCCTTCCAATCTGATTTGGCTGCCTGCCAAACCCTCGCCCGCAACCAGAACCAGTTTGATCAGGAAACCTTCGGTGCCGCCGCCATAGGGGCTGGTGCCGGCGCTGTTCTGGGCAAAGTTGATGACGGGGGTGACGCACTGGGTGGTGCCATTGTCGGCGCGCTCGCCGGAGGAGCTGCTGGTGCGGTAAATGCCAATGAACGGCGGGAAGCCATTGTTCTCGAATGCTTGCGTGGTCGCGGCCACAGGGTTGTTGGATAGGGGAAAACTCATGTCAGACATCGTTCGCCTTCGCGCGCATCGCTTCGAGGCGCTCTATCAACTCCTCACAGGGGTAGCTCATGCCGAGCTGCCCCAACCATACTCTGGATCAGATCACCTGAGAAAAGACGTCGGACTGCCACCGCAAGCCAACAGCGGTCTGACCTTCACTCACGTTGGAAAGTTCCAAACCGATCCATTTGATCGCTAGCCGCAGCATCGGAGGCATGAACAATGAAGTGCGTTTTCATCGCAGGGGCGACCGGCTATCTCGGCCGCTTTCTGTGCAAAGAATACCAGTCTCGCGGCTGGCATGTGACGGCCTTGGCTCGAAATTCCAACCATCACGGCGACTTGGCTGCAGATCGGATCATTGAAGCGGAAGCCACTTGGCCTGAGTCCATGTCGGGAACGATGGAAGGCATTGATTTGGTGGTCTCTGCATTGGGGATCACGCGCCAAACGGACGGGGTCGGGTATTGGGATGTGGACTATCAGGCCAATGTGAACCTGATGGAAGAGGCGCTGCACAGCCAAGTTGCGCGTTTTGTTTTCGTCCATGTCCTCAATGCTGATCGGATGGAACATGTGCCTTTGGTCGCGGCCAAAGCGGCCTTTGTACGAAAACTTCAAACGTCTGACATCCAATCGACGGTCATCGCACCCACCGGATACTTCTCTGACATGGTCGATTTCTTGAATATGGCGAAGGCAGGTCGCGTCTGGTTGTTCGGGAACGGGCAGCACAGGATCAACCCAATCCATGGCGTTGATCTTGCCGCAGCGATTTTCAACGCCGTTGAAGACGGTGCCGCTTGGGCTAACATCGGCGGGCCAGAAACCTTGACCCAAAGGGACCTCGCCAGACTTTGTTTTGACGTTTTGGATAAACACCCTCGCATCACATATCTGCCGGACACTCTCCGCCGTCTCGCGTTGCGGCTTCTGCCTCGGGTTGCCCCACGCCGTATCGCCGGGCCGGCCCAGTTCTTTCTAACGGCGGGGGGGATGAATATGACCGCGCCGCCGTCTGGGACACGCAGACTGGCGGATCATTTGAAATCATTGGTGGATCAGGAGCACCGATCCTCAAACGAACCTATTGGAGACGACCC
Source organism: Octadecabacter sp. B2R22 (assembly GCF_018861045.1). Classification (GTDB taxonomy): domain Bacteria; phylum Pseudomonadota; class Alphaproteobacteria; order Rhodobacterales; family Rhodobacteraceae; genus Octadecabacter. The sequence continues at coordinate 58,068 of NZ_JAHKQJ010000002.1, read as the reverse complement.
ATGAAACTTCAAACCATCGGTGGCCTTGCTGGCCTCACCTGTGCCGCTACTTATATGTTCGGCTTTGCCCTTCTGGTCACGTTGCTCGCACCTTTAGGTTTCGGGACAGGTAACATCGACGCACGGGCTGTCGTTCGATTTACTGAGAGCAATACTGGGCTACTGATCCTGTGGAATAGCGTCATCTACATTGTGAATGCGCTGGCTTTGGCTGTTTTGGTTGTCGCCATTCAGACACGACTACGCGCAAACACACCCGATTGGGCGGCTATAACCCACGCCCTTGGCCTCATCTGGGCAACCCTTGTGATTGGGGCTGGTATGATTGCCAATGTCGCGGTGGAACGGGCGGCCGTTCTCGCGCCCACCGATTTCGAACGGGCTGTGACACTTTGGAAAACCTTGCACGCCGTCGAATTGGGGCTGGGCGGCGGCAACGAAATCGCCGGGGGAGTCTGGATCGGCGGTGTGAGCATCGCAGGATGGATCGGCCGCAGTCTTGGCAAAGTAACAGTTGGCCTCGGCCTGTTGACCGGTGCAGGTGGGTTGCTGACACTGATCCCGGTACTTGGTGACACGGCGGGCGCCGTCTTTGGGCTCGGGGCGATTGCATGGTTCATCGCCATTGGCCTGACGCTCATTTTGCAGCGAAACAACGCCTGATTATCGTCGAAGAAGGAAAGGAACACATCAATGGCTCTCAACCAGCACCTGCAAGCCTTGATCGAAAAGGAATGCAGCAAGGCCCACACCCATGCGTTAATCCTCCGCGTCCAATCCGGCGATGGCAGAGTGGATTACAAATGCAGTGCTGGTGATGCCACGCCCGACACACGCTTTCCGATTGCGAGCATCGCCAAGATGTTCACCGCAACACTGATCATGCAGCTGGCCGCAGAAGGCCAAATCGAGCTGGGTCAGATGGTTCAGAACATCCTGCCGGATGTAGACCTCTCTGGTCTGCATGTGGTGAATGACATGGACTATGGCGCACGTTTGACAATCCGCCATCTCCTCCATCAAACCTCGGGCCTCGCAGATTACTACGAAAGCGATTTGGCATCGAATTTGAAAGCGGGACGTAATCACCCCTATGGGCTGAAGGACGTGCTACAGATGACGCGCGCTTTGCCGCCCCAAGCTGTGCCAGATCGCGGGCGATCCTACTATTCCGACACGAATTTCCAGCTTCTGGGAGCGGTGATCGAGCGCGTGACCGGCCAAAGCTTTGACGTGGTGCTGAAGGCCCGTATCTGTGCGCCGCTTGGGCTGACGCAAACTGGGGTATTGGATGGCACGGATGTTGGCCTTCCTGTCTACCATGAAGACCGGATGCTCAATATTCCGCGGGTCCTGACCAGTATGGGGCCGGATGGTGGCATCATCTCAACCTTGGACGAGATGATGGTCTTCTTGCGGGCCTTTATGCAGAACCAGCTATTCCAGCCCCAAACGGCCACGCAAATGCGCCAGTGGAACAAGCTCTTTTTTCCGATGCAGTATGGCTACGGCTTGATGCGGATAAAACTGCCGCTTTGGATGACCTTATTTCGCGCAACACCTGAACTGGTCGGGCATTCCGGGGCCAGCGGGTCCTTTGCCTATTATGCGCCGGAACCGGATATCTACCTGATCGGCACCTTCAACCAAACTGACGCGCCACGTCGCCCCATTGGCTTCATGTTCGAAGTGTTACGCATGGTCGCAAAACATGGGCGCGCAGGATGAAGACTGCTTTGAAATGGTTCGCCAGACCTTTGAGTGGATGACACCATGATTGATCAGGCATCGCAGCTCAGTGGTATGATGAAGCCCTATCAGGGGCCACGGCACACAGTCGTGGCATTTCACCTGAGGGACAGCAGGTGCAACATCGTGGGATCGGGTCCAAACGAAACAGGGGCGTCGTGGGACGACCTCATCTTCGAGATTGGCTCGATCACCAAAGTCTTCACCGCCATTTTGCTGTGCGTGCTGGTCGAAGAGGGAAGAATTGACCTGCGCGCGCCCCTTGCCGAGATGTCAGACATGTTCAAGGATGTGCCGCACTCGATCACGGCAGAGCGTTTGGCCTCTCACACCAGTGGCCTGCCCAACATCTACGTTCCCACCTGGATGGCCCTGTTCCAACAGCAGCCTGAAGGCCCCTATGCGAACTTCACCCGCACCGATTTGCTTGGCTGGCTACAGAAGTGGCGGGGCAAAGATCGCGGTGCCCATCTGCGCCACAGCTATTCAAACCTTGGGTATGGGCTACTTGGAGAGGCTATGGCGATTACGATGGGCGAACCCTTTGCCGAATTGCTGGCTGCCAAGGTGATCCACCCGCTCGGCCTTTGCGACACAACGGGTGAATTGAGTGACGAGCAGCGCAGGCGTTTCATTCAGCCAAGAAATACAAACGGAAGGCCTACTACGCCGTGGACGTTCGACGCTCTGGCTGGCGCGGGTATCTTACGATCTTCGGCCCGCGATCTTGCCCGATTTTCTGATGCGGTGATCCGGGCCTGCAATGCGCCAGAAACGCCGCTGGATCGCGCCATCTTGCGTTCAACCAAGCCACATATCGGCTTGGGCCCCCGTGGGAGCATAGAACCGACGGCGCAATGTCTTGGGTGGTTGTCGGTGAGGCAGGACATAACGAGCCCAAAGATTACCCTCGCCAATGGCGGAACCGCCGGTTCGACCTGCGCGCTCTACGCTTGTCCTGACCGAGCGCAGGCCATCTGCGTACTTTCCAACAATGGCGTTGCTGCAAATCTCTGGGCCAGAACCAAGCTGAGTTGGTCGCGCCCGGTCCGGCATGCGAAAGCCATTCTGGCGGGACCTTAGTCACCAAAGATGACATTCGTACAGATCGCAGCACTTGTCGTTGTGGGCTCGTTCCTACCGTTCGCTGCACGAGCAACCCTTCTGACTGCATTCTGATGGTTGAAGGTCAGGAATGCGGACAAGTGTGCTTTCAGCCACGCATAGCCAATGACTGGACTGCGCTCGAGATCCTTACGACCGCAGTGCAATTCTGATGATCGATTGTGAGCATGATACTAGAATGCTATCGATGTTTGGATTCCATGCTTGGAAAGCAGAAACATGATTATCGACCTTGAACGGGAAATAAAAATTTCCGAAAATCTTGAGTTTTTCGAACAATCGCTCGGAGGGATGGTCGCTAGACACTATTTTACCGAAGCAGTTCGATGCGCCGTGCCACAACCGGCACTGTTCTTAGCTGGTATATCGTGTTTGCTTCACGGTATTGAAGGGACACTAAGCCAAGCAATTTATGAAAGTACCAATTCGTCCAAGCAATCAGAAGATGACCAAGACAAATCAAAGCATAGAAATCTTAATAACAAAGCTTTGAAATTCGATTCTGAGAAGGGGTTCAACTTAGAAGTATTGGCGTTTCCCGAAGAAGTTGGCCAGATGAAAAAACTAGTTAGTAAGAACGAACCAGTTGGTATCGTTGAGTTCCGAAATGAGTTTTCGCACGGCAAGGCATATAGAGCCACCGAGACAATGGGAAAAATCATCATCTCTGATAGAGTTCTGCTTGCTCCTATTTTCAAAGCCCTCTTAGCGCTTTCATACGAGTTTGTTGGGGAGCTGGCTCGCTTTAGAGGCACTTCTATTGAGCTAGCAGTGCCCACAAGTCCTTTCGAATATTGATAAAAATGATGGCAATATTGCTCTACTTGGCAAAAGGGCTTTGCGTTGGGCAGAGCAGCCTTTCGTGGTGAACAGCTGCATCCTGCACAAACGTCCCCTTTTCCAATTTGAGTCAGCTTGTGCCCTGAAGGTCAAAGTGGTGTGAAGTTCAACGCGGGGGATATTCTGGGGGATACAGAAACGGAATCAGCCAAAACAATAACGAAACCAATGCCTTAAGGGGGTGTTATGGCGGACCGAGGAGGATTCGAACCCCCGACCCCCTGATTCGTAGTCAGGTACTCTATCCAGCTGAGCTATCGGTCCACTGAGCGGGGATGTAGCGACCCCGTGGGTCCAGCGCAAGAGGTAAACTACGTTATCTTCGGGGAAAGTGTCAGGTCGGATTTAGGAAGGCTTATGACAAAGCGTGTTCCGCTCTCGTCGGTGCGTTCCAAATCTAGCCGCCCGCCATGCCCACGGATCAATTCGGCTGCAATCGCCAAGCCAAGACCGGACCCGCCACGGGTTGTCCCACCCTGGAACGCTTCGAACAAATGCTCTTGGGCTTTCTTTGGGAGCCCCGGCCCTGTGTCGGTCACCGCGATAGACCAAACGCTGTCGTCTTCTGTTCCTGTGATAGAAATCTCGCCGGCTTTTCCGGTGGCGACAATCGCTTGCCGTGCGTTCCGCACAAGGTTGCCGAGGACACGATATATCTGTTCCTCATCAGCGCGCACAGTCATGCCTGTCGGGATGTCCTCACTGAAGGACACATCGTTCTCACCGCTGGCAAGACGTTCGCTTTCGATGACGTCATCCACAACTTCGGCCAAAGAAATGCGTGCCAAAGTCGGCGCTGGTTCGTCAACGCGCCCAAAGGCCAGCGTGGTTTCGCACAGATTTACGGCTCGGGTGATCGAATTCACCAATTTTGGCGCAAGGCGGCTCACGGTCGGATCGTTGGAGCTTTCGATGCGGTCGGTGAACAACACTGCAGAGGTCAGGATATTGCGCAAATCATGGCTGATCTTGCTCACGGCGCCACCCAATTGCGCCAACCGTTCCTTTTGCTTGAGGGCCCCCGTGATCTGCGTCTGCATCATGGCCATCGCATCTTCGGCTTCGCGCAGTTCGGTGATGCTGGCATTGGGCATAATCAGGTTGCGCGAATCCTCAGGTGAGCGCGCATAGGCTTTCATATGATCAACGACGCCCCGAATTGGTTTCACGATCAGACTTTGCACAGCAAAGAACAACAACCCTGCTACCACGATGGAGATCACGGCGGACAACAGCAGAATTCGAACACCGTAATCGATCAGGGCCATGCGTAAGGGTTCGGTGGGGAGCGTGATCTCGATCAGCAACCCACCATCCTGTACAGGGTTACCGATCACACGAATAACCCGTTCTTCAGTATCGGTAAGCCGCAGCATCGTGTCACGCACCAACATCCATGAAGACGGGGCACGCATATCGAATGTCTTGTGAATTGGTGTCGGGATGGGTGACGACAGCGCCAACTGCCGCACCTCATCGCGCCGCAGCACGACGTTATACACCCCAGCATTCACCAAAAGCTCTTGCTCTAACTCTTCGGAGATCATGTCTTCGGCCAGTAGTGTTAACGACGCAATCTGCGCACGTTCTAGCCGCTCGAGAAAGTAGTCTTCCCTAAAACGCGCAACCGACGGCACAAAGATCAACAGTTCGGCAATCAACACAAACACCGTGGTGAGTATCAAGAACCGCCCTGACAGGGTATTGAGCATTCTGCGTTCCGTTCCTTACTTACGTACCCTAGGGCAACCAGCGCTGCACCAAACCAACAACACGTTTCACCGTGCTACTTTCAAACAACCTTGGGCTAAAGTAAGCACCCGCTGCCCGTTTGTTAATCTCTGATACGGTCGGGTACGGCAAAACCGTCCCTGCAATGGCCGACATTTTCATTTTATTGGCAATCGCCATGGCCCACATGCTGATCAATTCACCCGCCATTGCACCTGCAATAGACGCGCCAACAGGGCGACCTTTGACGATCATGACCTTGATCAGACCGGTTGTTTTACCTTCCGCGATCGCGCGGTCGTTCTCATGATAGGGGAACCGAACAACCTCCAGCTTGCTTCCGAATTTCTCTTGGGCCTGCGCTTCGGTCAGGCCAACTTGGGCCAACTCAGGGTCCGTATAAGTAGCCCATGGGATATGATCGGTGCGTTGCTTGCTGGGCAAGCCAAACAGCATAGACTTGATCACGACGCCTGCGTGATAACCTGCAACATGGGTGAATTGCAGCCCACCTGCGACATCGCCCACGGCATAGACCTTTTTGTTGGTGACAGAACGTAGGTTTGCACCAACTTCGACACCACCACGGCCCCATTTGACGTCGGCCTTATCCAGATCAAGGTTTTCGACATTCACCTTACGGCCGACCGCCATCAAAAGATGGGACCCCGTAAAGTCGCCCTTTGATGTGTGTACGGTGATGGCACCTGCTGTGCCGCTTACCTTATCCGCCTGCGCGCCTTCGATAATCTCGACACCTTCAGCGCGGAGTTTTTCAAGTACGACAGCAGCCATTTCAGGGTCATCCTTGCCCATGGCCTTGGCGCCCTCGATGACGGTCACCTTGGACCCGAGCCGCAAGTGCGCTTGTGCCATCTCCATCCCAATTGGCCCACCGCCAACAACGATGAGATGGTCAGGCCGTTCGCGCAAATCGAAAATGTTTTCGTTGGTATAGACATCGACCGTGTCCAGCCCGGGGATCGGCGGAACAAACGGGCCAGACCCAGTTGCGACAATAAATCGACGCGCTTCGATGACGTTGTCACCGGCTTGGACTTCCGTTGGGCTGATGAACTTGCCGAATTCGCGGATCACTTTGATCCCGAACCCTTCAAACCGTTCTTGGCTATCAACGGGTTCGATGGTTTCGATCACTTTGCGAACATGATCTTTTGCTGCTGCGTAATCCACATCAGGATCAACCGCTTTGACACCCAAATCACCGGTGTGCCCCATGGCGTAGGCCTGTTTACCTGCCGCGATGAGCGCTTTGCTGGGAACACAGCCGTAGTTCAGGCAATCGCCGCCCATTTTGTGCCCTTCGAGGAGGACAACATCCGCGCCCATCTGGGACGCGCCGGCTGCGATGCTCAGCCCACCAGAGCCAGCGCCAATAATACAAACGTCAGTTTTAATACGGTTCATGATTACAGACCTTTTTTGCCGCGCACGGCTTTGATGAGAATGGGAAGCGCCGCCAACACACACAGACCGAGGATCGGCAGCAGGATGTGGGGCTCAAAAATAATACCAAGATTTGGTGTTTCGCCTGCGGCGAAAACTTCACCCAGCCCAGCGCCCACAGATGTGTACACAACTGACCCTGGAATGATGCCAACAAAGGTTGAGATCACAAACCGCCGCAGCGGCACTTCTAGGAACGCAGGGATCAAGTTGGCGAGGAAGAACGGGACTGCAGGGACCAAACGAATAAGGAACAACATGGACCACTGGTTTTCGTCGATCCCGTCTTTGATCTTCTTAACAACCCCCTCGGACCCTTCCAGCTTTGCGCCCAATTGTTTTCCGAATCCCCAACGCGCCGCGAGGAAAATTCCAGTCGCCCCCAATGTGGCCGCGATGACATTGAACAAGAAACCCGGGAATGTTGCGAACAAGAAGCCCCCCGCGAGGGTCATGATCGTCGCACCCGGCAAGGAAAACGCGACCACGACCGTATAGATGGCGATAAATGCGACAACCATCAGAAGATAGTTCGCATCACGAAACGCCAGTAGGCTTTCTCTGTTTGCGGCCAATGCTTCAAACGTCAGGTAATCACTTAGGAAATAGGCGCCCAACACGGCGACCACACCAATTACGATGATGGGCAAGCGTTTGAGAATCGGGTTTGGCTCAATGGGCTTTGGTGTGTCGGTCATCTGTGTCACGTCTCTATTCCTATGGCTTGTGTTGCCCTTTAGATGGACGACAAGCCTTGTTCCCGATACCCCTAGAGGGCCTTGGTTCACGCGGCGTTGATGCCAAGTGACTATTTTCATGCTGTTTGTTGCAATTGTCGTGAAGACTGTAACATTTGGCCGCGCTACTTTCTGACTTTGTTGCAGAAATTCGCAGTGTCGCGCGTTGACAGACCATCAAACCCCTCCTATTAGCTGGGCTTCGAGATTTAACGGGGCTTGATTCCTAGCAATAGGCTCGCCCACAGACCGGAGAGACGCAATGAAGCGTACATTTCAGCCATCCAACCGCGTTCGCAAGAACCGCCACGGTTTCCGCGCACGTATGGCCACCAAAGCTGGCCGTAACATCCTGAACGCACGTCGTGCGAAGGGCCGCAAGGAACTCAGCGCTTAATTGTGCTGAACGAAGTCACATGACTTCGCCTGTGGATACAAATAAAACCGCCACAGCCTCGCCTGCGGCGGTTTTTGCACGTCTTGAGGTTCTTAAGAAGCGGAGCGATTTCGTTGCCGCCTCTAAAGCACGGTATCAGACCGCAACCGGCCTGACGGTGCAAATGCGAAACCGGGGCGACGACGACCCAAAGGTGCGCGTCGGATTCACCTGCTCTAAAAAGGTCGGAAATGCCGTCGCGCGAAACCGTGCCAAACGTCGCCTTCGCGAGATTGCGCATCTTGATTTGCCGATGCTTGCCAAGCCGGGCCACGACTACGTACTCATTGGTAAGAAAGACGTAACCGCGAACCGTGACTTTGAGGCTTTGCGCGCCGATTTCGCCAAAGCACTCGGGAAACTGCGATGAACCGTCGAATGACCCCGCTTGCGTTTGTTCTTTCTTTGCCGATCCGACTTTACCGCCTTCTTTTCTCGCCTTGGGTTGGCCATGGCTGCCGTTTTCACCCGACCTGTAGTGCCTACATCATGGAAGCGTTGCGAAAGCATGGTGGGATCAAAGGAACTGCATTGTCTGTTAGACGCGTGGCCCGTTGCCACCCGTGGGGCGGCTCTGGAATTGACAACGTTCCGGACGAGTGAAAGTCGGTTAAGCGGACAAAGCCGCCATTCGTCTTTCAGGCCACCCGTTCAAAGAGATAAGCAAAAGCAGGGCGGGTGTAGGCGACTCCGCGATTGGTTGAGAACAACAACTCTCGGGTGATTTCGACGGTCTTCTTGGGCTGCAAATAGTCGGCCAAGTTGGTCTGCACGACACGGTAGTCACCTGACTCCGAAATGACAGCGCCAGCAAGCTGGTAGCGTTCGTCAAGAGACGCGAGGGCTGCGTCACCGTGGCTCGGATTTACAAGTAGATGGCCGCCCAATTTGAGAAATTTGGTGCAGTATTCCGAAATGAACCCCGCATAAAGTGAAATCAGCAAGTCAAAAGATTGCTCGGGTAAAGAGAGCTTTGCGTAGTCGGAATGAATGAATGAAAACTGGGCATTCGGCGCGGCAGTATCCTTAGATTTGATAATTTCCTTAACGCCCACTTCGTCATCAAAAAAGCGTTTGGCGCGCCGATCCATGTCGACATATGTGACATTTGGAAAGATAAACGACGGTGCGACATCCACATAGCTACCGGCATAGAGAACGGATTTCGGCGCAATGACCTTTCCGACAGCGCGAAAGAGCCGAAATCTGTCGTCGGGATGTTGGTTTTGCTTGTCCCAAAGCTTTTGGGTGATTTCCTGCAAATTGCGCTCCGCTTCATGTTGGTCAGGCCTAAAGCATGACACAGGGTCGACGGGTGTTCCAGCTCAGCTTGGGGCAGTTCAATATTGTAACTTTGGGCTCAAACCAGACGTTTATAAATGCAGACACGAATGGCTCATTCGGCGAGCTAAGGAAGGGTCGGTGTGCATTCGGGAGGTATACAGTTTGTACGAGCATATCGCCCACTTGTAGGTCGAACCTTACGCCTGTAATTCGACACCATGCTTGATGATCCCGATGACATTCACCCGCTGTTTTATGGCGCTCCCAAAACGACCGAGTTCAAGAAGCTCCGAAAGCGGATCGTGCAAAACACACGCGAAGCGATTGAGACCTACGGAATGGTTCAAGACGGGCCGCGTCCGAAATGGCTCGTCTGTTTGTCAGGCGGGAAAGACAGCTACACGTTGCTTGCGGTGCTTCATGAATTGCAATGGCGCGGCTTACTGCCTGTTGATCTTTTGGCGTGCAATCTTGACCAAGGGCAGCCGAATTTTCCAGCGACGGTGCTGCCCGCCTTCCTAGAAAAGATGGGCGTACCCAATCGCATTGAATACCAAGACACCTATTCCATTGTCATGGACAAGATCCCCGCGGGCCGCACATTCTGCGCTTTGTGTTCTCGTTTGAGACGCGGAAACCTGTATCGCATTGCCCGCGAAGAAGGCTGTTCGGCTGTCGTGCTTGGGCATCATCGCGATGATATCCTTGAGACATTCATGATGAACATTTTCCACGGGTCTCGGCTGGCGACAATGCCGCCAAAACTGGTGAACGAAGAAGGCGATTTGTTTCTTTATCGCCCGCTTGCCCATGTTGCTGAAGTGGACTGCGAAAAATTCGCAACCGCAATGGATTACCCAATCATTCCCTGCGATCTGTGTGGGTCTCAGGATGGGCTACAGCGGCAACAAGTAAAAGCAATGTTGGACCAATGGGAAACTAATTTCCCGGGGCGTCGTAACATCATGTTCAAGTCTCTCATGAATGCGCGACCGTCACACCTTTTGGATCCAAAACTGTTCGACTTCAAAGGACTGGACGTCAAACAGTGCGAAACCTGACGGCGTTTTGTTAAAGAGCTGCTGTTCTTAACTCCCCGATAACGGCCTTCCCGTATGTATTATCCAACCTCAGGCTTCATCTGTGGGGATTCAAACGGGTGCGATCATGCAATTTCTTGCGAAGTTTCCAAACAAGAACAGACAGATAGTATTTGCCACCTTAAGCTTTGGGGCGAGCAGTTCACTGGCTTTTGTGGCTCTGGGCGTGACAGGCCTTGCGGCCGCGTTCATCTTCGCCCCGTTACTGGTTGCCCATTTGATTCGTCCAAACGCCGCGCCGTCAGAACGAGCGGGTGAGCAACAAGAAGCACGCCCTTTCATCATTGGCTGCCTCTCTAGGTTCCTCGGACAAATCGGGCATCCCACGGGCGCGATGATCATTGAAATCGATGATCATGACCGGCTCGAAGAAACCCATGGTCGCGGCGCGCTCGATCGGGCGCTTGTTTTTGTTCAAAGCGCGCTGGACCTTCACCTTACAGAAACGGACGTTGTGGCAAGTCTAGATGGCTATCGCTTTGCCGTCGCACTTGCACCCTTGGCCCCCTACGATCTTGAAACGATGCTCAACACGTGCACCCGTATTCAACAATCCATGTCCACAGCCCCCTTGTCAGCTGACCTTCCTCCGCAAATGACCGTATCGATCGGGTTCGCTTCTTCTTGCAAATTGGAAAACCCGACAGGTGAAGGCTTGATGCAGGCAGCCTACTCAGCCCTCGCCGAAGCGCGCCGAAATGGCCCAAACGCCGTACGAGGGTATTCTCCTGCCGTGGAGAGCAAACGTCGCGCGGCCAAGAAAACCGCAGCAGAGGCCAAAGCCGCCTTTGAACGTGGGGAGTTCTTCGCCTACTTCCAACCCCAGATAAACCTATCCAGCGGGGAATTGTCCGGATTCGAAGCCCTTGCCCGTTGGCACCACCCAGACCGCGGCATCCTGACTCCGCCGGAGTTCCTGCCTGCACTGGCACAGGCGGGATTGATGCAAAAGCTTGGCGACACGATGATAAAACAAGCGGTTCAGGCCCTTTCGTTTTGGGATACATCGGGGCTGGACGTCCCTTGTATTGGCGTCAACTTCTCCTCCGATGAGCTGTGTTGCCCGCACCTTGTCGAAAGGATCGCGATGCATCTAGAGGTTGGCGGTATCGACCCGAACCGCCTTGCCATCGAAGTTCTAGAAACCGTCATCGCGGGGGGTGCTGATGATGAAATTGTTGGTAATCTAGCAGCTCTTGCCGACCTTGGTTGTAGCGTTGATCTTGACGATTTCGGAACCGGCTATGCCTCCATCACCAACATTCGGCGTTTCAGCGTTGGCCGGATCAAGATCGATCGGTCCTTTATCTCTGGGGTTGACCTTGATCTCGAACAACGCAGCATGGTCGCAGCGATTGTCACAATGGCCGAGCGACTGAATGTTAAAACTCTGGCAGAAGGGGTTGAGACGAAAGGCGAACTTAGTGTCCTCAAATCAATCGGTTGTGCCGACGCGCAGGGCTTTCAACTTGCGCGCCCTATGCCAATACAAGAAACGCTGGAATGGGCCGCCGCCTATATGAAACAACCCAATGCGCCAATCCAGCTTTCGCGGCGAGCCAGTTAAACGCAGCCACCCAAGGCATCTCTGGCAATACTTAAAGAAAATAAGGGAAAACAGCTTGACCTTTGGGCGCTCGACCTATTGAAACTGCCTGATATTTCAATGGCAGTTTCAGGCGGTTTCAATGGACGACCAGAACAAGAATCTTATCCTTGCGACAGCACTTAGCTTACTCGTGATCTTGGTGTGGTTTGTTTTATTCCCACCACCGGAAGCAGTTGAGCCTGTTGCCCCAACCGAGGTAGTTACAACTGCCGAAGGCGAAATGCTGGGCGTCGACGCGGCCGCTGACTCTGCGCAGGTCGCAACACCCGTTGAGGACAACGGTCTAGCCGACACCCTCGCAAATGCTGCGCGCGTGACCATCGACAGCCCAAGCCTGACCGGTTCACTTTCGCTGATTGGTGGTCGTATTGATGATCTGTCGCTGAAAAACTACGACGAAACTTTGGATGACGATTCCGATCTGGTGCGCCTCCTTTCTCCAATCGGCGAAGAAGATCCCTACTACGCATTGCATGGCTGGGTTGCGTCCGTTGGTGCAACTGCTGATCAAGTACCTAGCGCGACGACCGAATGGGCCATCGAATCCGGTGACACGTTATCCCCAGGTTCAGACGTCACATTGGTTTGGGACAACGGCGCTGGCCTCATGTTCCGGAAAACATACTCTGTCGATGATGACTTCTTGTTTACCATCACCCAAGACGTTGAAAACGTTAGCGGTTCTGAAGTGGCCTTGCGCCCATACGGGATCGTGGCACGACACGGAGAGCCGGAACAAATCGGTTTCTTCATCCAGCACGAAGGTGTCGTGCGGATGTCCGACGATTCGATGGAAGAAATCGATTACGATGATATGCCAGACCTGACGACTGAAGAAGGCCGCATCGAGGTCGAGGAAAATGGCTGGATCGGCTTTTCCGACCAGTATTGGATGACCGCGCTTATCCCGACACCGGGGCAGAACTTCCGTTCTACGGCGAAATCCGGAAACGACATCTATCAGATCGAAACGATCTATCCGATGGTCACTGTCGCAGCAGGCGCTACCGTCGCGGCACAATCGCAGTTTTTTGCTGGCGCTCAGGAATGGGAAGTCATTCGTGGTTACCAAAACGATCTTGGGATTGACCGGTTCCTCGACAGTATTGATTGGGGCTGGTTCTTCTTCCTGACCAAGCCGATCTTTGCAGTGCTGCACTGGTTGCACGGTTTCATTGGAAACATGGGTTGGTCCATCATCGCGCTGACCTTCATGATCAAGGCACTGCTTTTGCCATTGGCGTACAAGTCCTACGTTTCCATGGCCAAAATGCGTGAGCTTCAGCCCCAAATGGCCAAGTTAAAAGAAGACGCCGGCGATGACCGTGAGAAGATGCAAAAAGGCATGATGGCGCTTTATAAAGAGAATAAAGTTAATCCGGCGTCTGGTTGCTTGCCCATCTTGATGCAGATTCCGATCTTCTTCTCCTTGTACAAAGTGATCTTCGTAACGATCGAATTGCGCCACGCCCCTTGGATCGGCTGGATCAAAGACCTTAGTGCGCCCGATACGTCTAGCCTGTTCAACTTGTTTGGATTGTTCCCATGGGATGCACCATCAACGGACTCGTTCCTGTCACTGGTCTTTATCGGGATCATGCCAATCGTTCTTGGTATCTCCATGTGGCTGCAGCAAAAACTGAACCCAGCCCCCACAGACGCGACGCAAAAAATGATCTTTGCGTGGATGCCATGGGTCTTCATGTTCATGTTGGGCAGCTTTGCCAGTGGTCTTGTTCTTTACTGGATTGCCAACAACACGATCACGTTCATGCAGCAGTATGCGATCATGCGCAGCCAAGGGTTCAAGCCTGATATCTTCGGCAACATTACAGGTCGCAACACAGCGGATCCTAAGTGATGAGCACAGTCGCAGAACTCTGGCGACACCCGATCAAGAGTCACGGCCGCGAAGCACTCGCGGCCGTTGCTTTGACTGCAGGTAAGTGTTTTCCGTGGGACCGTCACTGGGCGGTTACTCATGAAAAATCCAAGTTCGATGGATCCGAATGGGTCATGTGCCGGAATTTTATGATTGGGGCTATGACACCTTCGCTTGCAGGACTTTGGGCAACCTTTGATGACACGTCGCACATGATGACTTTGCGCCATGCCGACTTGGGCGAAGTGACATTCAACCCAGAGACCGAAAGCCAAGCGTTTTTGGCTTGGGCCGCACCACTTTATCCCGAAGATCGTCAACAGCCCCAGAGCCTTGTTAGCCTATCAGACCGAGGCATCACTGATTCCGACTACCCGTCAGTTTCGATCATGAACATGGCCAGCCACACGTCAGTCGAAGCCGCGCTTGGTGGTCCGCTCGAGATGGAACGTTGGCGCGGAAACATCTGGCTCGATGGTATTGGCGCTTGGGATGAACTGAACTGGGTCGGGAAAACCATCCGGATCGGCAGCGCAGAGCTTGAAGTTCGCGAACCTATCGGGCGGTGCATGCACACCGCCGCAAACCCTGTGACTGGCGAACGCGACGCCGACACTCTCGGGGTACTGAAATCCAGCTTTGGACACCAAGACTTTGGCGTCTATGCTGTCGTGACGAAATCCGGCCATGTCGCACTTGGCGACCAAGCAGAGGTGCTTTGAATGCAACTACCCTTTCCCGAGGCGGAAGCCCCCGATGACGCGACACGCGAAGCGGGCCGTATCCTTTTTGCCGGTGAAACCGAATTCGTAAAAGGCGTCGTCGCGATGGACGGCCTTCCCGAAGCTGACCGCCCAGAGGTCTGCTTTGCAGGGCGATCCAACGTGGGTAAGTCCAGCCTGATTAACGCGCTGACAGGCCGCAAGGGCCTCGCACGGGCGTCCAACACGCCAGGCCGAACGCAAGAGATCAACTACTTCACTGTTGGCGAAAGCTACTATCTTGTCGACCTCCCGGGGTATGGCTACGCAAACGCGCCCATTCCGGTTGTCGAAAAATGGCAGCGATTGCTGAAGAACTACCTGCGTGGCCGCGTCACATTGCGCCGTGCCTTTGTTCTGGTTGATGCGCGCCATGGGATCAAACCCGTCGACGAAGAGATCATGGCGTTGCTCGCCAGCGCGGCGGTCACGTTCCAATGTGTGATGACCAAGACGGATAAGCTCAAGAAGGGAGAACTCGAAAAGGTTCTCGTTCAGGTTCGAGAGAAGCTGCAGAAATTCCCATCCGCCTTCCCTGAGATGGTTCTGACATCGTCCGAAAAGGGCGAGGGAATTGAAACATTGCGCGCAATCATCTCAGGGATAGACTGACGCCAAGACCGCCCGCCTTAGGAAGAACATGAGAAAGCAAGATATGAACCGCGATTGGATCGCCACTGCATCCACCCTCAGTGCAGCACTGCCGTATTTGCAGCGCTATAATGATGCCGTTGTTGTCATCAAACTGGGCGGCCATGCCATGTCGTCAGAAGAGGCGATGGAAGACTTCGCCCGCGATGTCGTGCTGATGCAGCAGGTTGGTGTGAATCCCGTGATCGTCCATGGCGGCGGGCCGATGATCAACGAAATGCTCGAAAAGCTCGAGATCAAGTCCGAGTTCGTAAACGGCAAACGGGTGACCGATAAAGCGACCGTCGAGGTCGTTGAGATGGTCCTGTCTGGCCGTGTGAACAAGTGGATCGTTGGCGCAATCAACCGCCAAGGCGGGCGTGCGGTTGGACTGTCTGGCAAGGATGCAAACTTGATCATCTGCGATCAGGATGCACCAGAGCTTGGTCTTGTGGGGACACCCGCCGAGATTGATACCGGCGTTCTGACGACCCTGTTTGATGCCAATACCATCCCCGTAATTGCGCCGCTCGGTGCAGGTCGCAATGGCGAGACCATGAATATCAACGGCGACACTGCGGCTGGCGCAATCGCTGCCGCCTTGACGGCAGATCGCCTACTGTTGCTGACGGATGTGCCCGGCGTGATGGACGAAACAAAGACCGTTCTTACGGATTTGACTGTGGATCAGGTGAACGAAATGACCGCCTCTGGTGTGATTGCCGGTGGCATGATCCCCAAAACGCAGACCTGTCTGGATGCCCTAGAAGGTGGCGTGCGTGCCGCCGTTATCCTTGATGGTAGAGCGCCGAATGCCTGCCTGCTGGAACTGTTCACAGAACACGGCGCTGGGTCCATCATTCGGGCGGCGAAGTGACGCTAGAGCAGATCGCCGCAGCCGTAGCAGCGCTACGGCTTACCCCATTGGGGGGCTTTCACGAAGACGGTTACACGATGATCCTACTAGGCCCTGCGGACGGCTTTTGGGATTACGTCACCGAACATCCCGCGTTCACGGGGGATAACCCGTTAGACGCTTGGTCTCTGGCGGCCATTTCAGACATCGCAAAACACTTGGACGCCCAAGCCGTGTTTCCGTTCGGCGGCCCGCCATTTAACCCGTTCATTGCGTGGGCCCTGAATAGCGGTGAGGCGTGGCAGAGCCCTGTCGGGTTGCTGGTGCATAAGGACGCGGGACTGTTGGTGTCTTATCGTGGGGCCTTGCGGTTTACGGGCCAAATCGAGTTGCCCAAGCAATCTACGTCGCCCTGCGACACCTGCACCACGCGCCCCTGCCTCACGGCATGCCCTGTGTCGGCACTAGGCCCAAACAGCTATGACGTGCAGGGCTGTAAGGCACATATCGAAACAGATGCCGCTTGCCGCGCGGCCTGTCGGGTCCGAATGAGCTGCCCAATCAGCCAGTCTTACCCGCGAGACCCCGCACAAACTGCATTCCACATGGAGGCATTTCACCCGTCATGACCAAACGATTGATCCTTATGCGCCACGCAAAGTCCGGTTGGGATGATCCCCTGCTGAGTGACATCGAACGCCCCTTGAATGAACGTGGCCGCAAAAGTGCGACCGCACTTGGCGTGTGGTTGTCCGAGAATGGGTATCTGCCGGATGAAGTTCTGTGTTCCTCCGCGACACGTACGGGGGAAACGTTCAGCCGTTTGGCAATCGACACCCCAGTGACGTTCAAGCCGGACCTCTACCTCGCGTCACCAAACATGCTGTTAAAGACGTTGAAACAGGGTACGGGTGATACGGTTCTTATGCTTGCCCACAATCCCGGGATTGCAGAGTTCGCCGAAGGAATTCTGGCCGCGCATCCCGATCACAGCCGGTTTCTTGACTACCCGACAGGCGCGACCTTGGTTTGCGACCTGCCAATAGAAAAATGGGCCGACGCGGTTCCCCGTTCGGCCCATCCGGTTGATTTCGTCATCCCGCGGGACCTGACTGATTAGTGCCCCAAGATCTGGCTGAGGAACAGTTTCGTACGGTCTGATTTCGGGTTGTTAAAGAACTCTTCAGGCTCGTTTTGTTCAACGATCTGACCGGCATCCATAAAGATAACGCGGTTGGCAACCTGACGGGCAAAGCCCATCTCGTGGGTCACGCAGAGCATTGTCATGCCTTCTTCGGCCAACTCGATCATCGTGTCGAGAACTTCTTTGATCATCTCAGGGTCAAGAGCCGACGTAGGTTCATCGAACAACATAATGCGTGGTTTCATGCATAGCGAACGGGCAATCGCCACACGCTGCTGCTGACCACCCGACAACATACCCGGGTATTTGTCGGCTTGCTCTGGGATCTTCACTTTCTCAAGGAAGTGCATCGCGATGTCTTCGGCTTCTTTCTTGGGTGTCTTACGGACCCAGATTTGTGCCAGCGTACAGTTTTCCAGAATGGTCAGGTGCGGGAACAGGTTGAAGTGCTGAAAGCACATGCCGACTTCGGAACGAATCTTATCGATGTTCTTGAGGTCGGAGGACAGCTCAGTTCCGTCCACCATGATGGTGCCAGCCTGATGCTCTTCCAGACGGTTGATGCACCGGATGAGCGTCGATTTACCGGACCCGGAAGGTCCCGCAATAACGATCCGCTCACCGCGGTTAACCGTCAGGTTGATGTCCTTCAGGACGTGGAATGTGCCATACCATTTGTCCATGTTTGTGATCTGGATCGCGACCTCATCAGAGACCGTCATGGCATCGCGATTGATCGCGCGTTCTGTTGTTGTGTCAGACATTAGAGGTCTCCTTAACGGTGCTCACGTTGAAGCTTTTTCTCGAGGTGTAGGGAATAACGGCCCATGCTGAAGCAGAAGATAAAGAACAGCAGTCCGATAAAGATAAAGAGTTCCCAATAGATGCCGTTCCAAGCGGTATCCGCACGGATGGCACCGGCAAGGCCGATCGGGTCAAACAGGCCGATGAAGAGAACCAGAGTGGTGTCTTTGAACAGACCGATAAAGGTGTTCACGATACCCGGAATAGAAATCTTCATCGCTTGTGGCAGGATGATGAGTTGCATCGATTGCCAGTAGCTTAGGCCAAGACTGTCCGCTCCTTCATACTGACCGGTCGGCAGCGCCGCGAGGCCACCGCGGATAACTTCCGCGATGTAGGCCGCGGCGAACAATGTCACCATAATGATCACGCGCAAGACGAGGTCGAAGTTCGTGCCTGGTGGCAAGAAGTAGTTCAACAACAAGGATGCTGTGAACAGCCACACGATCAACGGTACGCCGCGAATGACTTCGATGAAGACAACGCAGATCTTGTTGACGATGAACAGGTGCGACTGGCGACCAAGTGCCAACAGAATGCCAAGTGGCAGTGATAGCACGATGCCAGCAATCCCGATGATCAGCGCCAGCATGAAACCACCAATCTTACGACTATCGATAGGCAACAAACCAACACGACCCAATTCGCCGTAAGTATCGTTGACGGATGCAGAGACGCTGAGAACATCGTTCTTCGCGCCCAAATACTCGGACAAGAGCCGCTCATCCGCAGAGGAGGTCCCCTCTGGAAGTTGGTTCACGGCGATCAGGTTTCGCATGTTGCGGGGCAACTCAGCCTTTAACTCATCAACACGACCCTGAAGGATCGGCAAAGAGGCTTCTCGTTCATTCAGCGACTGCAAAGATGACAGGAAGCTGTTGCCTTCCGATAGCTCTGTTTCCAGACGGAATTTACTTTGGGAGATGACGGTTTGGTCATCGCGCAAAGCCGTCAGAATTGCCGTTTGATCAAGCAGGCGGGCTTGAGGTTCCACGAGGGCATCTGCGTTTGTCGCAATCACCTTGTCATGGACTGTCTGAAGAGCCTCAATATTAGCCCCAAGCGCCGCAGACGCAGTTTCAATATCCGCCTGAAGGTCTTTCAGATCGGCTTCGGACGTTTCTGTCGTCACCGATTCCGCACGCGCGATAAGCGCGGCAATCGGATCTTCCAAACCGGCCTTGCTTACCATTGAGCTGACATCCTCAAGGATAGAAGGATCAGCTTGTGACGCAGAAGGAACCAAAAGCTCGGAGGGATCAACCGTATCCCCAGCCAGATCGGACAGAGCGCCAGACAGCAAAGACCCGATGTCACCCACCAAATCTTCTGCTGTTTCCGCAGCGGCTTGCGCTTTGGCGATGTCGACTTCGGATGCGTCGGACGCGGCCGCAGGTGCCCCGCCCCATTCGTCGAGAATATCAGCCAGATCAGAAACGCTTTCGGACGCACCATCAAGACGTTGCAGGGCAACCTCTTTGGCTTCGAACTGTTCTTCGATCCCGAACTCTTCGATCCGAATTCCGGTCATTTCGATCAGAATTTCATTCTTAACTGCGACAGCTTCTGCAATCTCGGCCTGTTTTGCCTCAAGCAACGCATCTTCAGCAGCAACCTGCGCAGGGAGTTCGTCAGTCCGCGCGTTCAAGGTCGCGACGGTGTTATCAAACCGGCTCGAACCTACCATTTTGTGCAGCCCATCGCTAATCGGAGCCATCAACATGCCCCACCAGATCAAGGCGGCTGCCAATGCGCCAAGGTTCGCGACGATTGGTCCAGCTAGTTTGCTCAGGATTTTGTATGCGATAACGGCGGCCACGAAACCAAAGGCTGCAAAGATCGGTAGCCAGACAGATCCGCCCCAAACCAGCCACGCTGCAAGAAACGGGTAAGCCAGTGAGAACCAGACCAACTGCCCCGGCACCTTGTCTGCAAACAAGATTGGCGCAAGTGCGACAAACAGCAGAACAAACGCGAGGATCGGGCGCCAGTAAAGTTCTGGCGGATAGAAGCCGAACATGATCTGCAACCAGCGGTCTTCGATCACAGCCCAACACGCGCCATCATGGCTACCCTTGTAGAAGGAAAAGAGGACTTCGCGACATTCGGTCAAGGAACCCGCGTTCCAGACACCCCCGAAAGCCCATGGCAAAATCAATGACAGCACGGAATAGATCGCAAACAGCGACAAAACCGTCAGCAGGATGTTCAGCCAGCCTGAGAACAGGTTCTGGCGGACCCATTTGATAGCACCCGTCTCTTTCGCAGGCGGAGCCTTCTCAGGAAGCATTTCGGTACGGACAAAGCTGATTTCTGAATTGTTCATATCAACGCTCCTGCAACTGCGTGCGGTTGTTGTAGACGTTCATCACGCCCGAAATCACAAGGCTAAGGACAAGGTAGAACAATGCCATCAGCAAGATACCTTCCAACTCCCGACCGGTTTGGTTGATGGTAATGCCGCCCAGTGTTGAGCGGACATCCATGTAGCCAACCGCAATCGCCAACGACGAGTTTTTGGTCAGGTTCAAGAACTGTGAAATCAGTGGTGGAATGATAACGCGCATCGCTTGCGGCAATATCACAAGGTTCATGGTGCGGCTCGGGCGCATGCCCAGTGCTGCTGCGGCCTCTGACTGGCCTTTGGAAATCGCCAGGATACCAGACCGGACAATCTCGGCGATGAAGGCGCCGGTATAAAGGGACAAGGCGAGCCATAGAGCGATCAGCGAGTTACGCAGGTGAATACCGTCAGTAAAGTTGAACCCTTTAAGGTAAGGGAACTGAAGTTGCGCGCCCATAAGGATCAGAACCAAACCAACTGGAACGATCAAAAGAGCAAGCTGTTGATACCACGTTGTCGGACGAACACCTGTCGATTCCTGTATGTGGTCGGCACGACGGCTTAGAATGCGAATGCACACAATGCTGGCTATTAGGACCGCAAGAATGAGCAGCCAGTTCAGAACAGCGGAGCCAAACAGCCCGTTCTCGAGAATGACCCCCGGCACATAGACCCCACGGTTTGTGACCGCGACACTGTCTCCCAAGATCATGCTGGCGTCACCGCCAACTTTGAAATCACGTGGCTGCGCCATGCCTTCGGTCATCAACGCAAAGATCGCAATGATCCAAAGCAAAAGAGGCACGTTGCGGAACCCTTCAACGTAGACCGCCATCATGCGGCTCACGACCCAGTTCTTTGAAAGGCGCAAGACCCCAACAACAACACCAAGGATGGTTGCGAGAATGCACCCCAAAAAGGCAATTAGAAGCGTATTGAGAATACCGACAATAGCGGCACGCCCGTGGCTGGATTGGGAGGTGTACTCGACCAATCGTTGGTTAATGTCATAACCCGCAGGTTGGGACAGGAACCCGAAATCAAAATCTTTGCCCAAAGCAGAGAGGTTCTGAATGGTGTTGTTCACAAGCCAGAAAATGCCAAGCAAAACCAGGATCATCGCAATCACTTGGATGGTGATCGACCGGTAGCGTGTATCGTAAATGAGCTGGCTTAGCCGAAAGTTACCTTTCGGCGGATCAGTGAGCGTCGTCATCCGCAAACTCCCTCGCCCCTGTCGGGCAAAATGTAAGACATCTACGGGTCGGTTGATCCCACCACTTGTGTCTTAGCTTAATTTTTATGTGGTTTAGAAGTGAAAGGGCGCGATCCGAAGATCGCGCCCAATACTGTAGGTCTTAGCGGAATGGTGGGGAGTAGATCAGACCACCTTCTGTCCACATGGCGTTCAAGCCACGTGCCAGACCGATTGGTGTGCTTTCACCGATGTTCGCTTCGAACAGCTCACCGTAGTTGCCGCCAGCCATCAGAGCGTTTTTCGCCCAGTCAGCTTCGAGGCCGAGCATCGCGCCCAGTTCACCTTCAGTGCCCAAGAGACGGTTGATCTCTGGGTTGTTCGTGCCTGCGGACAGTTCTGCGATGTTTGCAGATGTCACACCCAGCTCTTCAGCTGTGATCAGTGCGTTCAATGTCCAACGTGCAACGTCAGCCCATTCGTTGTCGCCGTGACGTACCAGTGGGCCGAGTGGCTCTTTGGATACGATTTCTGGCAGCAGAACGTGGTCGCCTGGGTTTTCGAATGTCGCACGTGTCGCAGCAAGGCCGGATGCGTCTGTTGTGTAAACGTCGCAAGCGCCAGCAAGGTACTGCTGTTGTGCTTCAGCGTTTGTTTCGATTGGCACTGGCTCATAGGAGATGTCGTTAGAACGGAAGTAATCCGCCAAGTTCAGCTCTGTTGTTGTGCCTGTCTGAATGCAAACAGTCGCGCCGTCGAGATCTTGAGCGGAAGAAACGCCCAGTTCACGTGGAACCATGAAGCCTTGGCCGTCATAGTAGTTCACGCCAACGAATTCGAACTTAAGGTCGACGTCGCGGGAGAATGTCCAAGTTGTGTTACGTGCCAGCAGGTCGATTTCGCCAGACGCAAGCGCTGTGAAACGTGTTTGACCAGTTGTTGGAACGAACTCGACTGCCATTGGGTCGCCAAGAACAGCGGCAGCAACCGCGCGGCATACGCCAACGTCGAAGCCATCCCAAACGCCATTGGCGTCAGGTGCCGCGAAGCCAACAAGACCAGTTGTAACACCACAGTTAAGCGTGCCGCGTGCTTTGACATCGTCAAGCGTGCCTGCAGCAGCTGCGCCAGCAGCAAGACCAGCAACGGTCATAGCGCCGAGGAATACTGATTTTTTCATTAAATTACCTTCCTGAGTTTCCCTGCGTGAGCCACAGGGATTATTTTTGTCTGACCAACCGGTCAGGGGCGATACACGCAAGGAAGCCTTGCGCAACGCGTTAGAGTTTGTCGAATAACGGGATGACGTCAAGAGGCCGATGACTTGAATTAGGCGATTCATTCAGTCAAATCGCCCTGTAAGAAGCACCTTGCACAGAAAATACACTAAACAGCGTTGATTTAAGCCATCCGATAGAATTTTTCGGCGTGAATAAAGGCACTTCTTTTAATTTCAACAGCTTGGCTGGCATCTTCATCCTCGCCCCACTGCTCAATTTGCCAATTTTCATCCAAACGGGACAAATCCCAGGCCGCCTGACCGCTTAATTGACGTTGCGTCACAGCCAACCCCAAAACCAGAGAGCCAGATAAAGCGATTAGATCGTGCAACGCCGTCAGTTCGAACGCCGTAGCTGCAAATAGTGGCGCACGGATGGCTGCAAGCGCTTGCGAATCCTGCTCGATCGGCATGATCCCCGCCGTCAGGAGCAACCGAGCGCCAAATGTGTCTTCGGCCCATGCGAGCAATGGATTCCAGCCAGCGTTCTGTCGCTCAACCAGTTCGGTAGGCGCATCAGCACGGTAGCAAAGCAGATCACTGCCGCCGTAGGCCGCCAACATCTCGGCGACGGCATCAAATTGGACTGATACCTTGTCGATCGCCGCATTGGCTGACCTTGTAAACGGCATGACTTCGGGATCGATCTTTTCCTCGACCACGTCCCATTCGGCGGCAACCGCCTCTGCCATTTCACGACGTGGCACGATCAGCGCGGATTTTGCAGGTGTCTTTACTGACCGACCGTCGAGCCGAATTCCGAATCCATCGCCGTCTTCAACGACCGATACGTCCGTCCAGAATCGTTTGGCCGCCCAATCGCTCATAGGAGACCCTCAAATGGATTGTCTGGCGCGTGGCTTTCGGCCCAGCCGAAGAACTTCCATGAATTTTCCATATGTGGTGGCAGGGAGGCTTTGATCCAAAGCTCTTTCCCAGTCGCAGGGTGTTCGATCCGCAAGGACCGTGCATGTAGGTGAAGCTTGCGGCCGATTTCTTCGCCCATACCAGCGCCCCAACCATCGCCGGGGTTATCCTGCACGTTCGCGGTTCCGTACTTGCCGTCACCGATAATCGGATGACCGATTTCGGCCATATGGGCGCGCAACTGGTGTGTACGACCCGTCACAGGCGTCAATGCGACCCATGCCGTGCGATCCGCCAGAGACGTCAGCACGGTGTAATCCGTATGCGCACGCTTCGCGCCTGGCACTTTGTCAACGTCACGCGGGTGCACGCACTTCATGCGTTCGTTGTCGCCTTTTGCGCCGTGACCGCCCTGTTTAACGAGACCATACTTGATTGAACCTAATTTCGGGATCGGAACACCGGCAACCAGCGCCCAATAGATTTTCTCAGTATTACGGTGGCGAAATGCCTCTGTCAGGGATTTTGCTGCCATCCGGGTTCGCGCAAGGATCAAAACACCAGATGTGTCTTTGTCCAAACGGTGCACCAGTCGGGGCTTTTCATCGTAGCCGAATTTCAAAGCTTCGGCGAAACCATCCACGTGGCGTGTCTGCTTGCTGCCACCTTGGGTCGGCAACCCAGCGGGCTTGTTCAATGCGATCACGTGGTCGTCTTTGTAGATTACGCAGCCTTGAATAAGCTCGATATCCGCTTTCTTCATATCGCGTGGGCGATCTTCAACCTGATTTGGATCAGGTAGTGGCGGAATGCGGACTTTTTGGCCCACTTCGACACGGGTATTCGATTTCACCCGACCACCATCGACGCGGATTTCGCCCTTACGGCACATCTTTTCGATACCACCTTGTTGCAGGTGGGAGAAACGGCGCTTCATCCAGCGATCAAGGCGTTGATCACCTTCATCGGGGCCAACAGTAAGTGTTTGAACGCGGCTCATGCCAGCACTCCTCGCATGATGAAAATTCCCAGCACCAACGCGGCGATGGATAGGATGACAGAGAGGGCCACATAAAGGGCCGCAAGACCCGCCTCGCCCCTCTCGAATAGGGTGTATGCCTCAAGCGAAAACGCCGAGAACGTCGTAAAGCCGCCCAGAACACCTGTCATTAGCAACGGGTTCAGGTGTGTTAGCATTTTCTGGCCGAGATAAACCACGAGCAGTCCCATCAGAAACGAGCCGATGATATTCACAGCCAAGACACCAAAAGGGAACCCGCCTGTCGGGCGGAACAACGCCACGCCCACGCCATAGCGTGCTGCAGCGCCAATGGCACCGCCCAAAGCAACATGAAAGACAGTTGGTATCATGGGCGCGTCATATGCGCATGAGGGCCAGAGTCAACTGTTACGCTTATCGCGCAGCTTAGCGAAGTAATCGACACGTTTCTTTAACTCCCGCTCAAAACCACGATCGACGGGGATGTAGTAGACCCCGCGTTTCATCGTATCTGGGAAATAATTAGCGCCACTAAACGCGTCCTCGGCGTCGTGATCATATGCGTACCCTTCCCCATACCCGATATCCTTCATCAGAGATGTTGGCGCATTCAGGATATGTTTCGGCGGAGGTTCACTACCTGTTTGGGTCGCCGCGTTCATCGCTGCCTTATAGGCCACATAAACCGCGTTGGATTTAGGTGCGAGAGCGAGGTACGTCAACGCCTGCGCCAGTGCGAGCTCTCCTTCGGGAGAGCCAAGCCGTTCATAAGTTTGCCATGCCTGTAGGCACACATGTTGCGCCTGTGGATCGGCCAATCCTATATCTTCGACAGCCATGCGCGTAATGCGCCGCGCTAGGAAACGAGGGTCCTCGCCGCCCTTGAGCATCCGTGCAAACCAATAAAGAGCGGCATCTGGATCCGAACCGCGCACGGACTTATGCAACGCGGAGATCAGGTTGTAATGTTCATCGCCAGACTTGTCGTAGCGCGTCGCACGTTTCATCAACCGAGTGGTCAATGCATCCGTATCGAGCTTTCCATCAACCTTCCAAGCAACAACCTGTTCGATCAGGTTCAACAAGGCACGCCCGTCGCCGTCGGCCATTTCCAAAAGGTTTTCACGCGCGTGACCATCCAGCGGCAGTTTGCGATCGAGTTCTCGTTCCGCCCGCTGAGCAAGGCGCTCCAAATCTGCAAGATCGAGGCGCTCAAGAACCAACACCTGAGACCGAGACAGCACCGCCGCATTCAGCTCAAAACTTGGGTTCTCTGTCGTTGCCCCCACGAGCAAAATTGTTCCGTCTTCCATGTAAGGAAGGAAACCGTCTTGTTGGGCTTTGTTGAAACGGTGGATCTCATCGACAAACAGCAAAGTGCCTTTGCCGTTCTGGCGGCGCATCTTCGCGGCCTCAAAGACCTTTCGCAACTCTGGAACGCCCGTAAAAATCGCGCTGATCTGGATGAAATGCAGGTCTGTCTCATCCGCCAGAAGGCGCGCGATTGTGGTTTTCCCAACTCCGGGCGGGCCCCAAAAAATCAACGACGAAAGCGAGCCTGATGCGAGCATCACCCCAAGCGGTGCCTCTGGTCCAAGGACTTGCTCTTGGCCGATGACTTCGCCAAGGTTGCGCGGGCGCAAGCGGTCCGCCAAAGGGCGAGGTGCGGTATCGGGCGTCGCGGCCCCGGAGTCGAATAAGTCTGCCATGTTGGGACAGTAAGATGACCGTGCCCTAGAGGGAAGCAGCCTCTTGAACTGTGAGTGGGCCAAATAGCAGCCTGTAACTTGAGGAATTGATTTTGACGTACGATCCCGTTGATCAAGCAAAGCAAGTCGACACGGATGTCTGGGTTTTCGACGGCCCTCACATCGCGTTCTATGGCATCCCATTCCCGACCCGCATGACGGTTGTGCGCTTACAGGGCGGCGGCCTTTGGGTTCACTCACCGATACGCATGTCCGATGAAGTCATTAGAAATGTAAATGCCTTGGGCAAGGTAAAGCACCTGATCGCGCCAAACTGGATCCATTACGCTTCGGTTGGGACTTGGTCGGATGCCTTTCCCGATGCGGTCACGTGGGGCGCCCCAGGGGTCGAGGACCGTGCGAGAAACCGAAACGTGCCGCTTAGAATTGATAATACGTTTGGGCCAAACGTACTTGCGCCTTGGGCCGATGAAATTGAGTGGCATCACGTTCAAGGGAGCAGCACGCACCAAGAGGTCGTGTTTTTCCACAAGGCGTCACGCACGCTGATCCTCACAGACTTGATTGAGAATTTCGAGAAGGCCCAAGTGTCATTCTGGATGTGGCCCCTACTAAGGCTTGCCGGAAATACGGACCCAGACGGGAAAATGCCGATTGATATGGCAAATACATTCCGAAAAGGGCGTGACCAACTTCGCAGGTCCGTCGAACACATGATCGCGTGGGCGCCTGAACGGGTGATCATTGCACACGGTCGGTGGTACCGAAAAAATGGCGTCGCTGAACTTCGACGCGCCTTTCGTAAGGTCCTGAAATAGGAAAGGGCCCCGCGTTTCCGCGAGGCCCTAAAATCTTTAATTCGTCGAACGACTTATTCTGCAGCTTCTTCAGCGGCAAGGCGGGCTTTGTCGCCTGCGCCTTTGGCATCAACGTCGCGGTCAACGAATTCGATGATCGCCATTGGAGCCATGTCACCGAAGCGGAAGCCCGCTTTCAGAACGCGAACGTAACCACCTTGGCGGTCTTTGTAGCGTGGGCCAAGAACGTCGAACAATTTCGCAACGTACTGGTCCTGCTTCAGCTGCGCATTCGCCTGACGACGTGCGTGCAGATCGCCGCGTTTCGCCAATGTGATCATCTTTTCGATGATTGGGCGCAGTTCTTTTGCTTTTGGCAAAGTTGTTTTGATTTGCTCATGTTCGATGAGCGAGCCAGCCATGTTAGCCCACAAAGCCTTACGGTGTTCGTGGGTACGGTTTAGGCGGCGGTAACCTCGTGCGTGACGCATGTGATAGTCTCCATTTTGTATTAGGGTGGGCCGTTGGTGATGCGTGTCACCGGCTCCGTTATTGGGGCAGAATTACCCAGGGTAGAAATGGGTGGGCTATGCGCCCACCCGAGTATCTTAGAAAGAGTCTTCGAATTTCTTCGCAAGATCTTCGATGTTGTCCGGTGGCCAGTCCTCAACGTCCATGCCGAGGTGCAGACCCATGCCCGACAGCACTTCTTTGATCTCGTTCAAAGATTTGCGGCCAAAGTTCGGTGTGCGCAGCATTTCTGCTTCGGTTTTCTGGATCAGATCGCCGATGTAAACGATGTTGTCGTTCTTGAGGCAGTTCGCGGAACGAACAGAAAGCTCAAGCTCGTCAACCTTCTTCAACAGAAGCGGGTTGAATTCGAGGCCATCATCATCGTTCGCAGCTTGTGCGGACTCAGGCTCATCGAAGTTCACGAAGATGGACAGTTGGTCCTGAAGGATACGTGCAGCGAATGCCACAGCGTCGTCCGGCGTGATGGAACCGTCTGTTTCGACTTTCATCGTCAGCTTGTCATAGTCCAGAACCTGACCTTCACGTGTCGGTTGAACGTCATAAGAGACTTTCTTGACAGGTGAATAGATCGCGTCGATGGCCATCATACCGATAGGCGCATCTTCTGGTTTGTTCTTGTCAGCAGCCACGTAGCCTTTGCCAGTGTTGACTGTCAGTTCCATGTAAAGGTCAGCGCCGTCGTCGAGGTGACACAGGACGTGATCTTTGTTCAGGATTTCGATGCCAGCAGATTCCGAAATGTCACCAGCTGTTACAACGCCAGGGCCTTTGGCCTGGATCTGCAAACGCTTAGGACCTTCGACTTCCATACGGATGGCGACGCCTTTGAGGTTCAGAACAACGTCAGTTACGTCTTCGCGAACACCAGCAATGCTGGAGAATTCGTGCAGAACGTTGTCGATCTGAACAGCCGTGATAGCCGCGCCCTGAAGCGAAGACATCAAAATGCGACGCAAAGCGTTGCCGAGTGTCAGGCCAAAACCACGCTCAAGCGGTTCAGCAACAACAGTTGCCTGACGCAGCGGGTCGTTTCCCGGTTTAACTTCCAATTGAGTTGGTTTGATCAACTCAGCCCAGTTCTTGTGGATCATAAGTCCCTCCATACTTGTTTGCCTTCATGTCCAAAAAGGCAAACGCCCGAGGTTAAAATGACGGATTGGGGCCGCAGCAAAACTGCAGACCCCAAGGCGTTTGGATAGCTTAGACGCGGCGGCGCTTTGGTGGGCGACAGCCGTTGTGCGCCATTGGTGTCACGTCACGGATAGATGTGATGTTGAAACCAGCAGCAGCAAGTGCGCGCAGCGCAGATTCACGACCGGAGCCAGGACCCTGCACTTCGACTTCGAGTGTCTTAACACCGTGGTCTTGTGCTTTTTTGCCCGCATCTTCCGCAGCCATCTGAGCAGCGTAAGGTGTGGATTTACGGGAGCCCTTAAAGCCCATCGTACCAGCAGAGGACCAAGAGATCGCATTGCCCTGCACGTCGGAAATCAGGATTTTTGTGTTGTTGAAAGAAGAATTCACGTGAGCAACGCCAGCGGCGATGTTCTTGGAGACCTTCTTTTTGGTTTTTTTAGGTTCGCGTGCCATTCGTCAGGTCCCCTTATTTCTTCTTACCAGCAATGGCCTTTGCAGGGCCTTTGCGAGTACGTGCGTTAGTGGATGTACGCTGACCGCGAACGGGCAGGTTACGACGGTGACGCAAGCCTTTGTAAGAACCAAGGTCCATCATGCGTTTGATGTTCATCTGAACTTCACGGCGCAGGTCGCCTTCGACTGTGTAAGTCGCGTCGATGTGCTCGCGGATTTTCAGAACTTCAGCGTCGGACAGTTCGTTGACGCGACGTGTGAGGTCGATGCCAACAGCTTCGCAGATAGCTTCTGCAGAAGTGTTACCGATACCGGTGATATATGTGAGGGCGATTGGAACCCGCTTTGCAGTCGGGATGTTTACGCCGGCAATACGTGCCACGTGTGCAATTCCTTTTCGTTGCGGGTCCGTAGTTCCGGACCCTTTTTTCACAACGTAAGCCCGAGGCGATAAAGCGTCGGGCCTAAGTCATATCGAGGTGTTACGCCTAAGAGCGACTCAGGCAAGTTCCCATTGGGAACGGCGCTGTTTAGGAGGGTTAAGGGATTGGGTCAACCCCCTGCCCCCAATCAGTCATAGAAGCATAAGTCGGGCGATATCTGGTCTAACTGCTCAGGGTACTGGCTGCACATCTGATTGACCTGCCACGCCCTGCCGATGCCGATCCCTAATCCGAAGATAAGGACCAGAACAGCGACCTTGAACAAACCCGACACCGCGCGTTCCGGTTATCCCAGAACGGCGGCAATTTCTGCGGCAACCGCATCCATCGTGCCAAGGCCATCGACGCTGCTCAGGTCGCCCTTTGCATGGTAATAGCCGATCAGCGGAGATGTCTGTTTGTAATACGCCATCAAACGGATTTTCAGGCTTTCTTCGTTGTCGTCTGCACGGGCAGTGCCGCCAGCCGCAACCGCGTCGGCCGCACGTCCAAGAATGCGCTCAACAAGGATTTCATCGTTTACAGCCAGTTCAATCGCGTGGTCGAGCGTCTGCCCTGTTTCCTCAAGCAATTCGCCAAGCGCATCAGCCTGAGCCAACGTCCGCGGGAAGCCGTCAAAGATAAACCCGCCGTGATCGCCACCCGCTTCGAGTTTCTCACGGATCAAACCGATAACAATCTCATCCGTAACCAGATCGCCACGATCCATTACTGCCGCAACCATTTTACCCATCTCGGTCCCCGAGGTCTTGGCTTCGCGCAGCATGTCACCGGTGCTCAGTTGCACCATGTTGCGTTCATCCACGAGCTTTTGTGCTTGTGTGCCTTTGCCGGCTCCGGGTGGTCCAAGAAGAATAATATTGATCATTTGCGCTGCGGGCTCCTTTTTTTGCCGCCGCGCTTACCGCGCAACTGCGATTTCTCAATCAGGCCCTCATATTGGTGGGCCAGAAGGTGGGATTGGATTTGCTGGATCGTGTCCATGCCGACGCTCACGATGATCAACACAGATGTGCCGCCAAAGTAGAACGGGATGGACAGCTGGCTGCGCAAGATTTCTGGCAGCAAACAAACCAAAGCAAGGTAAGCAGAACCAAGAACCAAGATGCGCGTCACCACATAATCGAGGTATTCTTGCGTCCGTTTACCTGGGCGAATACCAGGAACAAAACCGTTCTGGTTTTTCAGGTTGTCGGCAACTTCATCAGTCTTGAACGCAACTTCACGCGTGTAGAAGAACGTGAAGAATACGATCATCGCCGTAAAGAAGATCAAGTAAAGCGGTTGGCCGGGACCAAAGTAAGCCAAGATCGTGGACATAATCGGTCCTGCGCCATCACCACCAGAAAATGTCGACAGAGTAGTCGGCAACAACAGCAGCGCAGATGCGAAGATCGCAGGAATAACGCCAGCTGGGTTAACTTTGATCGGCAGGTGGCTGGACCCACCATCATAGACCTTCATGCCAACCTGACGGCGCGGGTACTGGATGTGGATTTTGCGCAAGGAGCGTTCCATGAACACCACAAAGGCAAAGATCGCGATGACCATCACAAAGACGCCGAGCACAAGACCCCAGTTGTTTGTCTCCTGACCTTGAGCAAGGAAGCCAGCAAGGGCGGCTGGGACTTCGGCGATGATCCCGACGAAGATGATCAAAGAGATACCGTTACCGATGCCGCGTGCAGTGATCTGTTCACCCAGCCACATCAGGAACATGGTGCCACCAACAAGCGTGATGACGCAGGCAATCTTGAAATACAGGCCCGGATCGGTAACGAGGTTCCCCGCTTCAAGACCAGACGCCATGCCGTAGGCTTGGAACGTCGCCAGCACCACGGTTCCGTAACGCGTGTATTGGTTCAGCTTTTTGCGGCCCTGCTCGCCCTCTTTCTTGAGGTTCTTCAGGGGTTCCCACATCGCGCCCAACAGCTGCACGATAATGGACGCAGAAATATAAGGCATGATGCCGAGGGCAAAGATGCCCATACGACCCAGCGCACCACCGGTGAACATCGACAAGATGCCGCCGATACCGCTTGCGGCTTCGTCCATAAAGGCACGCAACTGATCAGCATCGATCCCCGGCACAGGGATATACGTCCCCACGCGGTAAACGATGAGAAGACCGAGCGTGAACATGATCCGCTGACGCAATTCTTTGGCTTGGCCAAAGGCGCTCCAGCTTGTGTTCGCGGCCATTTGCTCTGCTGCTGATGCCATGGATGTGCTGCCTATCTGTTCGCAGGCCCGAAAAGGGCGATAATGTTATGAAAACGCCGCCAGCGAGGGTGACCCAAGCGGCGGCGTTTAAGTCGATTAACGATGTAGTGGGCGAAAGCGCCCCTCACAAGGTGTTATTCTGTCGCTGCCGCAGCTGTGACAGTGAGTTTACCGCCAGCTTTTTCGACTGCTTCAACCGCACCTTTGGATGCGCCTGTCACTTCGATACTAACTTTTGTTGTGATTTCGCCCTTTGCGAGAACGCGAATACCGTCCAGCTTGCGACGGATCAGGCCGGATTCAACGAGTGAATCTTCGGTGATCGCTTTGCCGTCCAATTTCTTCTCGTCGATGAACTTTTGGATCAGGCCAAGGTTCACAACTGCGAATTTCTTACGGTTCGGCTTGTTGAAGCCGCGCTTTGGCAGACGTTGGTACAAAGGCATTTGACCGCCCTCATAGCCGCCAATAGCCACACCCGAACGGGATTTTTGACCTTTGATACCACGGCCACCCATTTTACCGGTGCCGGAACCCGGACCACGGCCAACGCGTTTGCGTGGTTTTGTGGCGCCTGGATTGTCGTGAAGTTCGTTTAGTTTAACCATGTCGCTGTCTCCTTGCCGGAAGACCTAACCCAGCGACGGGAAAGGCACGCGGCGTTTGTTGTGAATCAGTGGTCACACATGTGGCCACTGGCGGCGTATAGGACATGGGGGATTATGGAGCAAGCAGAACATTGCCGCTAGAGAGCGCTCGGACCTCGGGGTGGGTGCGAAGCGCCCTCCCCATGGGGGAGGTCCGGGCGCTGCCCAATCTTTGATTGGGCACGATCTTCAATCTTCCTTGGTTTCCTGAAGGAGATTGCCTAGCAGTCCATCGCGCTTTGGTTCGACGGTGAATGTTACCACATTCCGCCTCTCATCGGGATCTATGTTGGCACGTTCAAACACTGCCATGATTCTAGCACGCACCCATCCGGTAGCCTCGTCAATTACTCCAAGAGCGCTTTGACCCTCAAAGTGTCCGGTTCGGATCTTCAGTTCACTGCCGTAGTTTTCGCTGGTCAGTGTGAGCAATCCTGGTGGCGAGGCGGTTTCTCCGCTCTCGGCGTCAAAATATCGCTCATATGCCGACCATCTATACTCGTGGATAATATTGTTCCTCTCCTCGCGAAGGAATTTCCAGAAAATTGGGTGTTGATCTCGATCATCGGATATCTTGTGCCATTCGTTTCTAAACTCTTCACGTAATGAATGACTCAAACAGTTTTTTGCGTCCGCTTTAAATAGGTCAATCGCGGTTCGAAGTAGTGTGCAACTCGCAACCCAGTGAATTTTCCAGTCCCTAAGAAGCAGGGAGTCTTGCTCCATTATCCGCCGAAGCTTTGAGGCGGCGTATTTTCCATCGCTAAACGCTCTGTGCGAATTGACCATGTCCTTCGCTGGAATATGTAAGTTCAGATATTTACTTGGAACCGTCATTGCTCACTAAACCCCACTATCCGTCCGCACCTTAAACCCCTGCCCCCTCAACGCCCCGACAATCGCCTCAACGTGCCCCATGTCTCGCGCTTCGATAACCACATCCAACTCCGCCTGTTTCAACGATACCGATTGCATCATCCGTTGGTGGATTACTTCGACGACGTTGGCGCCTGCGTCGCCGATGATGCGGCTGATGGTGGCGAGTTGGCCTGGTGTGTCACCGATCTCGAATGTCAGGCGGGTGATGCGTCCGTCGCGCACAAGGCCGCGTAGGATGAGGGTTGAGAGAAGGCGGCTGTCGATGTTACCGCCGCAGATCACGAGGCCGACTTTCTTGCCACGGTAGGCCGCAAGGTTGTTCTTGATCACAGCCAGCCCTGCTCCTGCGGCCCCCTCGGCCACGAGCTTTTCATTGGACAACAGATCAAACACCGCATCCTCGATATCCGCCTCGCTCGCGCTATCCACGCGAGCCACGTGTTGCTTGATGATTTCAATGTTTGCCGCCGACGGAGCCTTCACGGCGATCCCTTCGGCGAGGGTGGCGCCGTCAAAGTGGGTTTCCCCACCGTCAAAGGCCGCCTTCACAGCATCGAATAACACCGCTTGTGCGCCGATGACTTCAATCCCGGGCTTTACCGACTTTGCGGCGACGGCCATCCCCGCAATCAACCCGCCCCCGCCAATCGGCACGACGATCACATCCAGATCGGGGTCCTGCTCCAGCATTTCCAGCGCAACCGTCCCCTGCCCTGCGGCCACGATTGGATCATCGAATGGATGAATGAACGTCAGCCCGTCCTTGTCCGCCAAGTCCCACGTAAACTGCACGCTTTCATCAAACCCGCTTCCATGCAGAATCACGGTCGCGCCGAATTCTTCAGTGCGTTTGACTTTGTTGAACGGAGTGCCCTCTGGCATAACAATCGTGCTGGCAATACCAAGGCGCGTGGCGTGATAGGCGACCCCTTGAGCATGGTTTCCTGCGCTACAAGCGATTACGCCCGCC
This sequence comes from Octadecabacter sp. B2R22, assembly GCF_018861045.1. Lineage (GTDB taxonomy): Bacteria > Pseudomonadota > Alphaproteobacteria > Rhodobacterales > Rhodobacteraceae > Octadecabacter. Next base: position 23,436 of record NZ_JAHKQJ010000002.1, on the reverse strand, counting down.
TGCTTTTGCGCTTCGGTCAATGTCAGCAGTTTTGCGAGCGCCCCGCGTGCTTTGAACGCATTGGTGTGTTGTAGGTTTTCCAGCTTGAGCTGCAGATCAATGCCCATATGCAATGACAAACGGGTCGCAGGCACCAGCGGCGTGCGAATGGTTGCCGACGCGATGGCGTCATGGGTCTCGCGAATAAGATCAGGGGTGAGGGTCACGGCGCGCGTCCTTATGCGGAAAGTCTTGCGGACTTTCGTGCCAGACGCGCGCCGTTGTCAACGCGCGTTAGGAGTGACGTTGGCTTGGGTGTAGTGAACTCGACAGGATATGGTCGGATTGGTGCAAGACATGGCTCGCCTGACCAACGATCTGATTGTCCGGCATTCCGACGAGGTCATAGTCCTTTTCAGGGTAATCGAGCGTGGATAGGAAATGGCGCATGCAGGCGAGACGCGCTCGTTTCTTGTCGTCAGATTTGACCACGGTCCAAGGCGCGTCGGCGGTGTCTGTGTAAAAGAACATCGCTTCTTTCGCTTCGGTGTAATCTTCCCACTTATCAAGGCTCGCCTTGTCGATCGGGCTGAGCTTCCAACGCTTGAGGGGATCTGTCTCACGAGATTTAAAACGCTTGGCTTGCTCGTCCTGAGTGACCGAGAACCAGTACTTGTAAAGCTTGATACCCGAACGGGTCAGCATTCGTTCGAATTCGGGCGTCTGGCGCATGAATTCAAGGTATTCGGATGGTTCGCAAAATCCCATCACCCGCTCAACACCGGCACGGTTGTACCAAGACCGGTCATAAAGAACGATCTCGCCCGAGCTTGGAAGATGTTTCACGTAGCGTTGAAAGAACCATTGGCCGCGTTCTTCGTCTGTGGGCTTGTTCAAGGCAACGACACGGGCACTACGAGGATTTAGGTGCTCGGTGAAACGTTTGATCGCGCCCCCTTTGCCGGCGGCGTCGCGCCCCTCAAAGAGCATCACGAAACGCTGTTCGGTTTCAGCGGCCCAGTGCTGAACTTTCAGAAGTTCAGCCTGAAGGTCCGCCTTTTGTTTTTCATATTCACCGCGCTTCATACGGTCTGAATATGGGTATTTGCCTTTTTCAAAGCCGATCAATTTCTTTGTGTCTGCGTTCTCTGTCATGTGATGTCCCTCAGTTTCCCAAGTGTAGTGGCACATGATCAATTCACCGTCTCTGACATGGATCAAATTGCCTGCTCAGAGAGCAGTTCGCACCAACGCAAAACGCCCCGCAATTGAATGCAGGGCGTTTAATTTTCTAGACGATGAAAAAGGGCTTAGCCTTTTTCTTCGATGATCTCGACCATGTGAGGGATCTTAGCGACCATACCGCGTACGGAAGGTGTGTCTTCCAGTTCGCGTGTCTTGTGCATTTTGTTCAGGCCCAAACCGATCAGCGTTTGCTTTTGGTCTGCAGCGCGACGGATCGGGGAACCGATCTGTTTTACAACGATTGTTTTAGCCATGGTTTAGGCCTCCTCAGCTTCAGCTGCTGGCGCTTCGTCGCGCTTAGGCAGGATGTCAGCAACTTTTTTGCCGCGACGCTGGGCAACAGAACGAGGGGATGCCTCTTTCTTCAAGCCGTCAATCGTAGCGCGGATCATGTTATATGGGTTCTGGGAACCGATGGATTTTGCAACAACGTCTTGCACGCCGAGCATTTCGAATACCGCACGCATTGGACCACCTGCGATGATACCAGTACCTTGTGGTGCTGTACGCATGACGACTTTACCAGCGCCGTGGCGACCGTTCATGTCGTGGTGCAATGTGCGGCCTTCTTTAAGCTGTACGCGGATCATTTGACGCTTAGCTTGCTCAGTGGCTTTACGGATCGCTTCAGGAACTTCCTTAGCTTTACCCTTACCAAAGCCTACGCGGCCCTTCTGGTCGCCAACAACGACAAGTGCAGCAAAGCCAAAACGCTTACCACCCTTAACGGTTTTGGACACACGGTTGATCGCTACGAGGCGATCTGCGAATTCTGGTGTTTCTTCACGACGGTTACCGCCGCGCTGGTTATCTCGAGCCATGTGGCCCTCCTAAATTTGGGTGGCGCGTAGCGCCGTGGATGTCGATCCTAGTGACAAATGCCCTGGATCATCGGAAGGGCCCCCACAGGGAGCCCTTCACAAGTCTTAGATTTTCAAACCGCCTTCACGCGCAGCTTCGGCCAGAGCCTTGACCTTGCCGTGAAAGAGGAAACCGCCACGGTCGAAATAGGCTTCGGTTACACCGGCCTTTTTCGCACGTTCTGCGATTGCTGCGCCAACTTTGGTCGCTGCTTCGACGTTGTTTTTGCCAACTACGCCCAGATCCTTCTCGAGAGAAGAAGCAGAAGCGACAGTTACGCCGTTCACGTCGTCGATCAGCTGAACACTGATGTTCTTGTTGGAGCGGTGAACGCTGAGACGAGGACGTCCAGCATTGACCTTGCGGAGTTTGTTCCGAACGCGCAGACGGCGTTTGATGAACAATTGACGTTTGGTGTTTGCCATTTGTTGTTACCTCTTGCCTTCTTTGCGGAAGATATACTCGTCCACATATTTGATGCCTTTGCCTTTGTAAGGCTCTGGCTTGCGCCATTCGCGAATTTCGGCAGCAACCTGACCAACTTGCTGTTGGTCGGAGCCTTCGACGATCACGATTGTCGGTTTAGGTGCTGTAACAGTAACGCCAGCAGGAACTTCGAAGTCCACGTCGTGTGAGTAACCGAGGTTCAGCTTCAGGATATTGCCCTGCATAGCTGCACGATAACCAACACCGTTGATTTCAAGCTCTTTTTTGAAGCCGTCAGTTACGCCGGTTACAAGGTTTTGAACCTGCGTACGAGACATGCCCCACTGTTGCTTAGCACGCTTGGACTTGCCACGTGGAGTGACAGTCACTGCGTTCTCTTCAACAGCAAGCGTTACGTCGTCAGTTGCAGTGAAAGTACGTGTGCCCTTAGGGCCTTTCACTTCAACAGTTTGACCAGACACAGAGGCTGTTACGCCGCTGGGTAGGTCGACTGGTTTTTTACCAATACGAGACATCTTGCTCTCCTTAGAATACGGTGCAGAGCACTTCGCCGCCAACATTGGCCGCACGTGCGTTTGCATCCGACATCACACCCTTAGGGGTGGAGACAATCGACACACCGAGGCCCTGACGGACCTGTGGGATGTCATGTGCGCCCATGTATACGCGGCGGCCAGGTGTAGAAACCCGCTTCACTTCGCGAATGACAGGAGTGCCCTCGTAGTATTTCAGGCTGATGTCGAAAGCCGGGTGGCCGTTGACGCCTGTGGTTGCTTCGTAGCCACGAATGTAGCCTTCGTCTGCCAGCACATCGAGTACCCAGCCGCGCAGTTTGGACGCAGGTGTTGCCACCATGGACTTACCGCGCATTTGGCCATTACGGATGCGTGTCAGCATATCACCGATAGGATCGTTCATAATAGTTGCTCCTTACCAGCTAGACTTGACCATACCGGGAATTTCGCCATTGGAACCAAGGTCCCGAAGAGCGATCCGGCTGATCTTAAGCTTACGGTAGTACGCGTGCGGACGACCTGTAAGCTGGCAACGGTTGTGCAAACGAACTGGCGCAGAGTTGCGTGGCAGTTTTGCAAGCTTAAGACGCGCGTTGAAACGCTCTTCCATTGGCTTGCTGTCATCGTTTGCGATTGCTTTGAGTTCGGCGCGCTTAGCTGCGTACTTTTTGACGAGCTTTTCACGCTTCACTTCGCGGGCGATCATGGATTTCTTAGCCATCTTTAATCTTCCCCTTAGCTGTTGAACGGCATGTTGAAATGCTTCAACAGCGCTTTTGCTTCTGCATCGTTGTCTGCTGTTGTGCAAACGACGATATCCAAACCCCAAGCAACGTCGACTTTGTCGAAGTTGATTTCAGGGAAGACGATGTGTTCCTTCATGCCCATGGCGTAGTTGCCACGGCCATCGAACGACTTACCAGAGATGCCACGGAAGTCACGAATACGTGGCATGGCGATCGTTGTAAGACGGTCAAGGAATTCAAACATGCGGTCGCCACGAAGAGTAACCTTCGCACCCAGCGGCATATCTTCACGAACGCGGAAACCAGCGATGGATTTCTTTGCTTTGGTGATGACAGCGAGCTGACCAGCGATTGCAGTCAAATCGGCCTGAGCAGATTTTGCTTTCTTGGTGTCGTTCACAGCTTCGGAACCGCAGCCAATGTTCAGAACAATTTTGTCCAAACGTGGTGTCTGCATTGCGTTCTTGTAGCCGAACTCTTCCATCATGGCAGCACGGATGCTGTCATTGTAAAGCGCCTTAAGACGAGGTGTGTAGTTTGCAGTATCGAGCATTAGATCACATCCCCTGTTGTCTTGGCGAAGCGAACTTTTTTGTCGCCGTCCATTTTAAAGCCAACGCGCGTTGCTTTGCCGTTCTTGTCTACAACCGCGAGGTTGGAGAGTTCGATTGGCATCGCTTTAGGTGTGCGACCACCTTGCGTTGTCTGGGATTGTTTTACGTGGCGGATCGCGATGTTCACGCCATCAACAACGGCTTTGCCGGACTTTGGGTCAACGGACGAAATCTCGCCTGTTTTGCCTTTGTCTTTGCCAGCCAGCACGATGACGTTGTCACCTTTGCGGAGTTTAGCAGCCATGTTACAGCACCTCCGGAGCGAGCGAGATGATCTTCATGAAGTTCTTCGCGCGCAATTCACGAACCACTGGCCCAAAGATACGGGTGCCAACAGGCTCGTTTGCATTGTTGAGGATGACAGCAGCGTTGCTGTCAAAACCGATTGCAGTGCCGTCTTCGCGACGAACCTGCTTACGTGTACGAACGACGACAGCCTTACGGACGTCACCTTTCTTTACGCGACCACGTGGAATGGCCTCTTTTACCGATACGACGATAACATCGCCGACCGATGCGTAACGACGGTGGGAACCGCCGAGTACCTTGATACACTGAACACGGCGAGCGCCGCTGTTGTCAGCTACTTCAAGGTTGGTCTGCATCTGGATCATTTAGATTACTCCCGACCTATAGGGTTCACCCCGATTCTGACCGGGCCCCTAGGGTTTCGATTAAAGGAAATGAACGCGGCTTACGCCGTGATCACTTCCCAGCGTTTCGTTTTGGACTTTGGCGCACATTCCTGAATGCGAACCTGGTCGCCTACGTTGAATGTGTTGGCCTCATCGTGCGCCCGGTATTTTTTGGACTTACGAATTGTCTTCTTAAGAACTGGGTGCGTAAAGCGACGCTCTACGGATACAGTTACGGTCTGTTCGTTCTGGTTGCTTGTGACAACACCAGTCAGGATACGCTTAGGCATCTATTAAGCCTCCGTCTTGGCGGCATCAGCCGCTTTTTCGTTCAGAATGGTTTTAACACGGGCCGCATCACGCTTAACTGTGCGCATACGTGCTGTGTTTTCCATGGACCCTGTCGCCTGCTGAAAACGCAGGTTGAAGGCTTCTTTTTTCAGGTTTGCCAGCTCTTCACGGAGCTGGTCAGGGGTTTTCCCCCGCAGTTCATTCGCGTCCATCGGACGACTCCTTTTGTCAACATCATCGGCGGGCCGTGATTTTGTGTGTTTTCCTTAAGGAGCGCACACGCCACGTGACCCGATTCTCCGATGGAGTGGGTTAGAAGCTGGCCGTATAGGGGAGGGATGGGGGTGTGGCAAGGGGGTAGGCAACGGCTACTTATGATACGCATCTTCCACGACCTCGACGCCAAGCAGGTTTCTTAACCCCATGAGCGACGAGGGTAGCTTACCCTCTAAGACCAGAACAGCGCGAACGTTTCGTTCATCAGCTTTGGCAGCACCCATCGCCTTTTGGACCGCACCATATTTGACGCATTGGTAGATTCCGCGGCGCACGTCAGACACGTCAGATTTTTTGGATTTTACTTCCACTGCGACCCACTCTTCTGGTGTGAGAAACGAGACGTCAAGAAAGTCGCCAGATAACAACGGAAACTCCAAGCTACTTTTGATAGCGGTGCTGCGAACACCAACCAATGCAGGGTTTTTCTTAACGAATTCTTTTAATGCACGATGGTCGTCGCTTTCGCCGCCGCCGAAAAAAAGAGGCAACCCTTCAATCTCGACGCCTCCAGCGCGATCCAAACCCAAATGCCTGAGCACTTCTCCCCAAAGGCTATAATTAAAAACCGCAGCCAGCTCTTTTTCGACTACGAGTCGTTTCTCTTTGGACGGAAGGGTAGCATACTGTTTTCGCCCAATCCCTGACAAATTGGTTTGATCCAAGAACCAACCAATCCCCTCTCCGGGTAAACCATCGCTCTTGTTGACGACGAGGCATTGAATCGGTGGTATATTCATGCCTGACTGCTCAGCCAAAGACATAAGTGACTGCCCAATGCTCCCAAGAACATAATTCAAATTCCTAGGGTTGGGCATTCCAAGCTCTTGCGCAAGATTAGAATACAATATTTTGCATCCAAACTCCGCTTGTCTAACCAGTAATGGGAGGGCGCTTCTAGCTCGCTGTTGATAAAGTTTTTCTCCATGCATGTCATGTGAAACTTCAGCAGTTTTTTTCAATTCTCTGTTCCAATGTTTATATTTGGGAGTCGCTTAATCTGTTCAATCTTTTATGAAGTTAGCTAGGAACGCTAGCCAAATCAAACTTTGTCAGGAGACAGACCATGGGCACCATCCGCTCCCTCTTCGCCACCCGCCTGTATCAAGCCAAGCTTGGCCCAATTGATGCGGATGAACTTGAAAACTCCTGCTATTCCATCGCTGAAGATGATGAAGCTGGGCAGGATTGGTGTGAGGCCAATGATTTCCCTGGCTACACCTCCTATGCGTCCCTGACGGACCTGCCGTGGCGGTTTCCGATTTTTGCGGACATCGTGGCGGCACTGGATCAGCACGTCGCAACCTTTGCTGCGGACCTTGAATTTGAATTGGACGATCGCAAGCTGGTGCTGGAAGACCTCTGGATCAACATTCTGCCTGAGGGCGGCATTCACACCTCTCACATCCATCCACACTCCGTCATTTCCGGCACGACATACGTGAAGATGCCCGAAGGTGCCTCCGCGCTCAAGTTGGAAGACCCACGCGCGCAGATGATGATGGCCGCCCCTTCGCGCAAGAAGGGCTGCCGCGACGAGCTAAAGCAGTTCGTTTACGTGCGTCCCGTCGTAGGCGACGTCTTGCTGTGGGAAAGCTGGCTGCGCCACGAGGTCCCGATGAACATGTCCGAGGACGACCGGATTTCCGTAAGCTTTAATTACAAATGGGAATAATTCGTCGGACGGGGTGAAACCTGTCGTAAACGATTAACCCTGCATAAGCGCCCTGATCTCAGAAGGGGTGCTTGCGATGGTTCGTGTTTTGTTGGCTTTGGTGATGCTGTGCTGTGCAGGGGGCGCGCGTGCAGAATTGCAATCGTTGTTCCCCAGCGCCCCTTCACAAGACACCCAAGTCACTCGCGCCAGCTTGTTTTCCCCTGACCCGCAGGTCGGGTTCTTCGCGCCCCTGCCCGAACGCATTGCACCACCTACGGCCGCAATCATCGGCACGGGCACGACCCCCGTCGATCGGTTGCTAAGCCTTATCGCCAACGCCGAGGCTGGGTCAGCCGGATACAACGCCGTGCAACACGGGGCACGTATTCGGCCTGTGAAACCGCCTACGCAGATGACCTTGGGTGAGATTTATCAATGGATCAGAGCGACGCCTGGCCAGCCCCACGCGATTGGGCGCTACCAATTCATTCCATCGACACTGCGCCGTGTGGCGGCCGAACGGGGGTTTGGGCCGGAGACGCAGTTCACGGCGGGTGTCCAAGACGCGCTCGCAGTGGTCTTACTAGAAGATGCAGGTCTGTCGCAGTTTCAGCACGGCGAGATGGGTCGTCGTCAGTTCATGCATAACCTCGCGCGTATCTGGGCGGGGCTGCCGCTGCCCAACGGGCGGTCGTATTACGAAGGCCATGCGGGGAATTCCGCGACGATGACATGGGCCGCTTTCGAAGGCGGGATGGCCCGGATCTGGGGGGCGAGCGGTTGAAACGCTTAGCGGTTAGGATTGGCGGCGGGAAGTTTCGACCACCTGTTATGGTGGAATAAAAAATGCCCCCGAGTAATCGAGGGCATTTCATGGTCGTCAATGTCGACTGATCGTAAATCAGGCGTTCAGATTTTTCCGGCGCTTCATAAAGCCCAACGCGCCGAGCCCCGCAAGAATAAGTGGGAAGCCGGCGGGAAGAGGTACAGCTGGCGTCGGAATCAGGCCCGTAGAGGTAAACGCAGAGGCGTCGGCATTGCCGCTAACGGCCGCGAAAACACCTAGCAGGCGCTGCCCATCTGAGAAGTCAGCATAGGCTGTCGCACCGATCAACTCGTTGCCGTACACTGTGGCCGATCCAGCATCGTTGTCCACATCGATGTCGAAAAGAAAGGTTGATCCGGACGAAAACGAGCTGAAAATGATGTCCAGCATTTTTGATCCGTCATACGTGGATGAGCTTGAAACGGTCGCGCCGCTAATTGGCGTAAAAGGCACCGCCAAAGAGTCGTTACAAGGCGAGTAGTTAACAGTATCAAAACAATAATCGCCAGCCGTGGCACCCGACAGGTTAATGCCAAACGCAACAATGGATTCACCTGCGTCTGAGGTATTTGTGATCGCAAATGGGTCAGAGTAGGTGTTGCCGTCGATCACGAACGACAGCATTGGAACGGCTTGGGCGGCAGACGTTGACAGAATCATCGCTGCGGCAGCGCCAGCTAAATATTTTAAGGTCATGCAGAATATCCTTTTAGATTAGAAACATAGTTAGGAAATTTAAGTGGCAGAAAAACGGGTCGACTTTATTCATTTAAAATGACCTAAAATTACCTAAAAAGCAATGTTTCTCTATATTCCGTTAATATCTGCATGTCTCTATACGCGTCGCGCAGACCAAGAATGGGGGGGATGGCACGGATTTGGGGCGGGTTAAGGGATGTTGAATAGTCTAAAATTGGATGGCTAAATAACGACGAAAGAGGCCGCCCTGAACGGACGGCCCCTGATCGCTGAACTTCGTTTTCGATCAAGCAGTTTTGCGACGCCCGGCGAAACCGAATGCAGCAAGACCGCTCAGCAATAGGACTGCACCTGCTGGCAGTGGCACAGGCGAAATGTTTGCCGCTGGCATTGCAGTTGTACGCAGTGTGAACGACCCTGTTGGCACAAATCCCGCCAAATTGATGGCAAAATTCACATTCAAGTTTGCAAGGTCTTCAATGTCATCTTCGAACAGACTTGATCCTAGCCCCAGCTGTGCAACAACTTCGTCAAACGTGTTAAAAAACAAGGGACTGGTTAAGCTGCCAGCTATGCCACCGGCGAAATCCTCAACATCGCGACGGATTTCCCATTGTCCATCGGCATTCAGCCACGCCATGAGCAACGCATCAGTAAGGGGGTCATTGTCGTTGTCCCAGAATGCTCCGATTGGAACGTTTTCCTGGGACAGCCATGACGGGAAGAGGTCTGTGTACGGACCAACAAAATCAGTACTTGCGATTTCTGTTAGCCCTTGATCAAGAGCTAGGCTTGTTCGTTCAGCCGCAAAAAAGCCGTCTAACTCAAAGTTATCGTTGGTACTGGCATCTCCAAACAACCCGAACGGGAATTGGGTTGTGGACGATGCGGCAGCATCAGCTGGTTGTGCCCGGAACGCCGTCGAAAAAGAAATGCCGTCCGCGGCAGTTGCTTCTATAAAATCGTTTCCGACACCAAACCCCAATTCAAGAGCGAAACCCGCCAGTGATTGAGTGGTCTGGTTAATAAGGCGATAAAATACTTGATAGTTCGATTCCGCGCCTTCGGTTACGTCAAATACCAGATCAATCGGTTCTGTGCCTGTCATTTGCGTCTTAATCCGCTTCCCGCTTTGGAATGCACCAGTGCAGGTGTTGTCTGGATTAGACGTCATAACGCATCCGTCCAGTGTTAGGCCGGTTGGGCCACCCTGAGTATAGGTTTCCTGCACAACCTGAATTCCGGGAGCAATTGCCTCTGGTGGTGCATAGGCGATCTGTCCACTGCTGGCCCCACTTCCGTTGTCAATTACACTTGCGCTTGGCGTTCCATCGGTTGCGCCAACAGTTACATTATCTAGGTTCCAGCTGTCGAGCGTTGCGGACGAGGCCGGTATGGCCGTCGACATTCCGACAATTGCCGTCGTTAAAAGAATATTTCTCATGGTTCCTCCCTGATCAATTTGCGTCTTGAGTGGCGCTTTTCCGACTCGCAGGGTCAATGACTTGTTGCGATGTGGGCTGGTATAGATTCGCCGTTCACCAAGACATATTCAAATATAGCATTATTAAATTCTGATAGATTTGATCGAAATCAACTAGGGATTGCGCGCAAGTCGCCAACAAAGAGCTGAGCTGTGAAATGACAACCTACATAAACGTTTCAGCAACGATAATCTGGGGCAGGCAAAAGCAGCTGTTTCTCTGAGACGAGGCTAATTGATATAGCGGACATTCTTCGCATAGTGACACTCCGGCAAGATGGGCGCAGGGGCGAAGTTCACACGAAAGAAAAAGCCCCCGCCGAATACTCGACGAGGGCTTTTCGTTAGTTTCAAATCCCGGTGGGGAAGATTGGGTTTACCAGTCTTCGCGAACCACTGTGCGTGTTTTCACAGGCAGTTTCATCGCAGCAAGGCGCAGGGCCTCACGAGCGACGCTTTCGTCCACGCCATCGATTTCGAACATGACACGGCCAGGTTTGACCTTACATGCCCAATAATCAACGGAACCTTTACCTTTACCCATACGAACTTCGACAGGCTTGGAGGTGACAGGTACGTCTGGGAAGATGCGGATCCAAACACGACCTTGACGTTTCATGTGACGTGTCATCGCGCGGCGTGCTGCCTCGATCTGACGTGCTGTCACACGTTCCGGTGTGGTCGCCTTGAGGCCAAATGTGCCGAAGTTCAGGTCGGAGCCACCTTTGGCTTCGCCCTTGATGCGGCCTTTGTGCATCTTGCGGAATTTAGTGCGTTTTGGCTGAAGCATTGTTTAATCCTTTCAGCGATCACGGCCACCAGGACGTGCGCCGCGCGGTGCGGGGCCATCCTGAAGCTCTTGAAGTTTACGGTCACGCGCAGCTGGATCGTGCTCCATGATCTCACCTTTGAAGATCCAAGTCTTGATCCCGATGATACCATAGGCAGTCATTGCTTCCACGTGTGCGTAATCGATGTCAGCACGAAGGGTGTGGAGTGGCACGCGGCCCTCACGATACCATTCAGTACGCGCGATCTCTGCACCGCCAAGACGGCCAGCAAGGTTCACACGAATACCAAGGGCACCCATACGCATTGCGTTCTGAACCGCACGCTTCATAGCGCGACGGAAAGAAACACGACGCTCAAGCTGCTGTGCAATGCTCTCACCAACAAGCTGAGCATCAAGCTCAGGCTTGCGCACTTCAACGATGTTGAGGTGCAGCTCGGAGTCAGTCATGGACGCAAGTTTCTGACGCAGAGTTTCGATGTCTGCACCTTTCTTGCCGATGATGACGCCCGGGCGTGCAGTGTGAACAGTTACGCGGCACTTCTTGTGCGGACGTTCGATGATAACGCGGCTAACACCGGCTTGCTTGCAGTCTTCTTTGATGAAGGCTTTGATCTTCAAGTCTTCAAGAAGAAGGTCACCGTAGTCTTTGGTGTCAGCGTACCAGCGGCTGTCCCAAGTACGGTTCACCTGAAGACGCATGCCGATAGGATTTACTTTGTTACCCATTATGCTTGCTCCTCAGCTTGAACTTGGCGCACTTTGATTGTCAGCTCTGCGAACGGCTTCATGATCTTGCCGAAGCGACCACGGGCACGAGGGCGACCGCGTTTCATCGTCAAGTTCTTGCCCACATAAGCCTCAGCAACGATGAGTTCATCAACGTCGAGGTTGTGGTTGTTCTCAGCATTGGCAATCGCGGACTGAAGGCATTTCTTCACATCCAGAGCGATCCGCTTTTTGGAGAACGTCAGGTCCGTGAGGGCCTTGTCTACCGATTTGCCGCGGATCATGCCGGCCAGAAGGTTCAGTTTTTGCGGGGACGTCTTCAGCATGCGCAGTTTTGCCATTGCTTCGTCGTCTGCCACGCGGCGGGGATTCTTATCCTTGCTCATGACTTATTTCCGCTTCGCTTTTTTATCAGCCGCGTGACCGTAATAGGTGCGAGTTGGTGAATACTCACCAAACTTCTGACCAATCATGTCTTCGGTGATAGATACAGGGATGTGCTTCCGGCCGTTGTAGACACCAAATGTCAAACCAACGAACTGAGGCAAGATTGTAGAACGACGGGACCAGATTTTGATAACGTCATTGCGGCCGGAATCTTTGGCGGCTGCGGCTTTCTTAAGCACGTAGCTGTCAACGAATGGACCTTTCCATACAGAACGAGACATATATTAACGCCCCTTTTTCTTGGCGTGCCGGGACCGAACGATAAGACGGTTGGACGCTTTTTTCTTGTTACGTGTCTTGGCGCCCTTCGTCGGCTTACCCCAAGGAGTAACCGGGTGACGACCACCAGACGTACGACCTTCACCACCACCGTGTGGGTGATCGACCGGGTTCATTACGACACCACGAACGGATGGACGTTTGCCATAGTGGCGCATACGGCCGGCTTTACCCATGTTCTGGTTGGAGTTGTCAGGGTTGGACACGGCACCAACGGTGGCCATGCATTCCTGACGCACGAGGCGCAATTCACCAGAGCTCAGACGGATCTGAGCGTAACCACCGTCACGACCTACGAACTGTGCGTAAGTACCAGCTGCACGGGCGATCTGGCCGCCTTTGCCTGGCTTCATTTCGATGTTGTGAATGATTGTACCGATTGGCATGCCAGAGAACGGCATTGCGTTGCCCGGCTTGATGTCTGCCTTAGCAGAAGCAATGACCTTATCGCCAACAGCCAAACGCTGTGGTGCGATGATGTAGGCTTGCTCGCCATCAGTGTATTGAACGAGTGCGATGAACGCAGTCCGGTTCGGGTCATATTCGATCCGAGCGACAACAGCTTCCATGTCGAACTTGTTACGTTTGAAATCTACGATGCGGTAAAGGCGTTTTGCCCCACCACCACGACGACGTGATGTGATCCGTCCGGTGTTGTTCCGACCGCCCGATTTCGTCAGACCCTCTGTGAGGGACTTAACTGGACGACCTTTCCAAAGCTCCGAACGGTCAATCAGCACCAACCCACGTTGGCCAGGCGTCGTCGGCTTATACGACTTAAGTGCCATGTTTGCTACTTCCGTTTGCTTGGCGGACCGCAGATGCGGCCCTGATGTTTATAGGCCCCCGTAGGTGCCCGATGATATGTCTTTGCAGACAACAACAAAGCCCCAGACGAATCTGGGGCTGTGCCGATGGGGTCTGATAGGGGGGATAGGGGGATGGGTCAAGGGCTCACCCCACCTATTCAATGATACCCAACTTAGCGCGCTCTAAGAATGCTCGTTGGAATAAAAGTAGCTCCAGTTGGGGGACCTTGTTCAATTGCACCCAATACTCGTAGCGAACATGTCCAACCGTAAGCCGAGACCCAATTTTCTCTGCGAAACGCTTTGACTTGTCAAATGTGAGCCAAAGACCGCCATGCGCCACCCATCCCGTCCCAATGGCCCTTTGCTTAATTTCGGCAAGTGCAGGGTCCTCAGACACACTCAACAAGATAGGGTTTTGCTCTGCCAAAGATGCAGCAAAAGCACCAACCGCCTTTGGTCGTGGTCCGTCTATTTCTGCAAGAAAACAACACAGCAATTTTGCGAAGTACCTAAAGACATCTCTTTCTCTGTCAGACGCAACAGGCCGAACTAACTCTCCAAGTTGTTCGCGGTCTTTCAACACTCGCTCAAGGTCAGCACTATTCGCATAATGAAATTCGTCAAAGGCTCTATCCGCCGATTGGGTACGGCTACTATTGCAAAGAGCACAAACACTTTTCTTGAATTTTAAATTGCTTGATTTTGATCCTTAAACAAATTTGGGGCGTTTCCAATCGGGGTTGTTCATCGAAAGCAACTCTCCGTCTGGAAAACTGGACTTTATTTGTGTCGCTTTGAATTTATGCTCGCCAGTTAAAGGACCCTTTTTACCGCAAAGGCAGCATCTATCTGAATCATATTTTGCAAATGCAAGCATGGTGAACATAGAACCTTTTGGGATTGTTAGCATAATCGCGATGTGTTCACTTTAACCCGTAGAGAAAAGGAATGACATGAATCGACTTATTTTATTGCTAGCTTGTTCAGGTTTAGCTGCTTGTAGCGCTGAACTTACGCCAGAGGCGCAACTCGTCAGACAGATCACACCTCAAATGACAGAACGATGTCAGTTCTTAGGTCCAGTATCGGGAACCGAACTCATGGGCATGACTGTTACCGATGACGTTAGCAGCGCGTTGAATAAGCTGCGAAATGAAACTGCGGCGCGTGGTGGAAATGCGTTTGTACTTTCAAACACTCAGTCGTCGTTAGACGGCTCTATCGCACTGGGTGATGCCTACGTCTGCCCCACCTAAAGTCAAAAAGACCCCGCAGTTCACACTGCGGGGCCTTCCTAATTCTCAATCGTAAATCCTAACCCTTACAGGCCAGTGGATACGTCGATTGTGTTGCCTTCTTCGAGCGTTACATAGGCTTTCTATACGTCTTTACGCGTGCCGGGTTAACGACCCAACGAAAGAAGCCGCCCCACAAATGGGACGGCCCTAAAATTCGCCTCAACGCCTAAGTGCGGCGATTATGCTGTCTTACGGCGGCGTGTCATGGCCAGACCACCGATTGCAGCGACCAGCATCAGGCCTGTTGCAGGCAGTGGCACCGGTGAAGGCGCGGCCGTCACGAGGTTCTGACTGCGTCTGATGTTCGGATCAGTATTTTCGCCTTCCAAGAAAGACAACGTCCACGTGCTTGGCCCGGTGTACCCGTTGGCCGCTGCAAGAAATTCGTTTGCCATGTCTTTTACAGCGCCGTCATCGTCTTGTGAGAACGTACCGCCATTCACATCCCAATCGGTGTCGTAAACCGTATTCCACAGAGCAACCTGAAACGCGGCAGACGTCGTAGAGCTCGCCAGTGCGTTGGAGTAACCGGTGTCAAACAGGTTCTGCAGGCCCGTCATATTCAGCGGGGACTGAGAATTTGAAAACGGCGCGGCCGTGGTCGTGTAGTCATAGGTGACATTGCTGTAGATCACACCGAGGATATCGAGGCAAAACACGACAAAGCTGTCCGAGGTGTCGACATCGTTCATCACGAAGCCACCTGCAGCGCCATTGTAGGATGGCGCTGTGACGTCAACGGTTTCGTAACCGCTCGCCCAGCTTTCAAATTTCAAGCTTGCGGCCGACGACGCGGGGGCCGTCGCAAGTGTCAGCAAGGCAGCGGCAGCCACAGCCTTCAGTGATTTTGAGGTAAGTGTATAAGTCAATTTACCGTCCTTCATTCGTCGCGCGGAAACTACGCAAACTATTAATATTACCGCCGCTCCCCAACAGCTGGCGTCCTTAACAAGTTATTAACTTACTCGTTTTGTAGCCGATACTGGGAAAAAATCCGCGTTTTTGTCTAAAAGTCTAACTTTGCGGGGCAAACGTGGGTTTTCAGACGCCAGCATCGAAACAATGCCATGCCATTTTAGGAACTGATCACGAATGCCGAGTGATTGCTTGACGCGAATCGCAAAAATAGGCCCCCGCTTTCGCGAGGGCCCTCTCATTTCGTCCGTAAGTGAGGCGCTTTACAGGCCCGTGCTTACGTCGATTGTGTTGCCTTCTTCGAGCGTCACATAGGCTTTCTTCACGTCTTTGCGTGTGCCGAGCTGGCGGCAGAGCCAGTTTCTTACCTCCGTGGGTCATGTGACCTATCCGTTTGGGCAGCTGAAACAGCCCAAGTTGCCGTGTTCCTATGCCGTTGGCCGCGAGACCTCGTCGATAATCACGGTTAATTTCATTTCAGGGTTAGGGGCAAAAAACCTTGGGAGAACGAAAATGGACACGAAAATGATCAACACTGCACGCAACGGCCGCATAACCGCATTGAACGAATTGCGGAAGAAACGTCGCGCGCATCGTTCCAACCGGACCGCTCTGGCATTCTGCTCGCGACGTGGGCGCGATGGCACGCTTGATCGGCTCTTCAATATCTTTTCTGACCTTGCAGACGTCGCCTAAACAGCGCGCCATGTTTGGGGTATGGCAGTGCAACGTTTAAAGCGAGCACACGACCAAAGAACGTTGGGGACGCCAAAGCCCGGTCTGTAAAAACAGGCCGGGCTTTTGCTCGTCTGGCTGCTCGAAGACGGGCCACGACATGAAAAAGGGCCCCCGCATATCTGCAGGGGCCCTATCTATCTTCAATCGATGGAGCGGTGCCTTACAGGCCTGTGCTCACGTCGATTGTGTTGCCTTCTTCGAGCGTCACATAGGCTTTCTTAACGTCTTTGCGCGTACCAAGCTGGCCGCGGAAACGCTTTACTTTACCTTTAGTGATCGTCGTGTTGACCGCTTTAACCTTTACACCAAAGAGGCTTTCAACAGCTTCTTTGATCATTGGTTTGTTTGCATCGATATGCACTTCGAAAACGACGGCGTTGTTTTCAGACGCCATTGTTGCTTTCTCAGTGATGATCGGCTTGCGGATCACATCGTAGTGTTCTGCCTTAGCGTTCATGACAAACGAGCCTCCAGAGCTTCGACGCCTGCTTTCGTCAACACGAGTGTATCGGACTTCAGGATGTCGTAGACGTTTGCGCCCATGGATGGGAGCACGTCAATGGAAGTGATGTTGCGCGCGGCAACGGCGAAGTTTTCGTTCACGGCTGCGTCGATCACGAGTGTACGCTTCCAACCCAATGCGCCGACCTGTTTGGCCAATGCAGAAGTTTTCGCGTCCTTCATGTCAACTGTGTCCACGATAACCAATTCACCTGCTGCTGCTTTCGCAGACAACGCGTGGCGAAGACCCAATTTGCGGAACTTCTTGGTCAGCTCGTGGCCGTGGCTGCGTGGCGTAGGACCTTTGTAGATACCACCACCGCGGAAGATCGGAGCAGAACGTGCACCGTGACGTGCGCCGCCAGTACCTTTCTGACGATAGATCTTCTTTGTGGAGTACTTAACTTCGGACCGTGTTTTCACCTTGTGTGTGCCAGCCTGCGCGTTGTTGCGCTGCCAGCGGACCACACGGTGAAGGATGTCCACACGTGGCTCAAGACCAAAGATTTCGTCGTTCAAGTCGACGGAACCTGCGGCTTTGCCATCAAGTTTGATTGCTTCAGCTTTCATCGGAGGAACCCCCATCTGCTTCTACTGCGTCCGCGGCTGCCTGTTCGGCTTCTGCGGCTGCAGCTGCTGCTGCTTCTTCTGCGGCTGCGGCTTCTGCGGCTGCGGCTTCTGCCAATTTCTCGGCTTCTTTCGCGGCGGATGCCAATGCTGCTGGGAAGATCACGTTGTCGGACTGTGGCTTCTTAACCGCATCCTTAATTGTGACCCAGTTGCCTTTGGAGCCAGGAACGGCGCCTTTAACCATGATCAAACCACGATCCGTGTCTGTCTTAACGACAACAAGGTTCTGAGTTGTGATCTTGGCGGCACCCATGTGACCAGCCATTTTCTTGCCTTTGAAAACCTTACCAGGATCCTGACACTGACCTGTGGAACCGTGGGAACGGTGAGAGATGGACACACCGTGTGTCGCACGCAGACCGCCAAAGTTCCAACGCTTCATCGCACCAGCGAAACCTTTACCGATGGACGTACCGGATACGTCAACGAATTGGCCTTCGAAGTAGTGAGAAGCGATGATCTCTTCCCCGACAGGGATGAGGTTTTCTTCTGCAACGCGGAATTCAGCAACTTTGCGCTTTGGTTCAACGCCAGCTTTGGCGAAGTGACCGCGCATAGGTGCGGATGTGCGTTTGGCTTTGGCAGTACCCGCACCGAGCTGAACAGCAGAGTAGCCGTCCTTTTCAGTGGTGCGCTGTGCCACAACCTGCAGGTTTTCGAGTTGAAGAACGGTTACAGGAATCTGACGACCGTCTTCTTGGAAAAGGCGGGTCATGCCAACCTTTTTCGCGATTACACCGGAACGTAACATATGCAGCGCTCCTTAAACTTTGATCTCGACGTCAACGCCAGCAGCGAGGTCGAGCTTCATCAGCGCGTCCACAGTCTGTGGTGTTGGGTCGACGATATCCAGCAGACGCTTGTGCGTGCGGATTTCGAATTGATCACGAGATTTTTTGTCGATGTGCGGTCCACGAAGAACTGTGAACTTTTCGATCTTGTTCGGAAGCGGAATTGGACCGCGAACCGATGCGCCTGTGCGCTTGGCTGTGTTTACGATTTCCTGTGTGGATGCGTCCAGCACACGGTAATCAAAAGCCTTCAGACGGATGCGAATATTCTGGCTAGCTGCCATGATGCATATCCCTTGTCTTTGGGATGTTAACGGATTGGACGAATGCCGCTCATCGGCACCCCTCGTCGCGTCTTATAGTCCAAGAAAAAAGGGGCACGCAGCGCGCACCCGACTTGGATTGGGGCCGTATAGGGGGAGTCGGGGATTGTGGCAAGGGGGAGTTCGGAGATTTCCTTTAATGACCGCAATGCGGACAAAGCTGTCCTTCGAGGTTTTTCACCTAGTGGCTGCTATGTGGACGTTCTCCACTATCTCGCACATCTCATAGCCACAATGAACCTAGAGAAGAAGACGTTAGCCGCTCTGCGCACAACATGGAGGATAGGGCATAGGGGTCGATGCTGCTCACATCGCACTGGTTGGCCGCATTTTGACCAGACCCACCCGTTCCTCTTAATACACACATTTCACAGCGCTGTTTACAAATCCCAACTAATGTGGAAACCTGAACAGGTATACTAGTCTGCATGCTGTGTGCAGTTAGCTACCGTCTGGGAGGACAAAATGATTCAATTCAAATCAACGAAGGCCTTTGCCGTCGCAGCCATCGCTGCAACAGCGATCATGGCAACCTCAGTTTCCGCACAAACTGCTTTGCGCGGGGCAAGCCTGTTCGACGAAGAGCACGCCTACACCAAAACTCTGCGCGAATTTGAACGCCTGGTAACAGAGAGCTATGATGGCGATATCTCTTTCGACATCAGCTTGAACGGCGAACTCGGTGACGAAAGCGATTTTGTGACGTTCTTGCAGCAAGGTGTTGCGATCGATTACGCAATCATGGCTCCGTCCAATATGGCGACATTTGCACCGTCCATTCCGCTCATGGATATGCCCTTCTTGTTCCGTGATCTCGAGCACTGGGATACAGCGCTGTCCAGCGGCGTCATGGCCCCCCTCGAAGCCGAGCTTCTGGAGAAAGCCAACATCCGCGTAATCGGTTATGCAGGTGGCGGTGTACGTAACCTTGCCTCTGCTGACCCAATCACCAACATCGATGACCTTACCGGCCACCAGATGCGGGTTATGGGCGCCCCTATTCAGGCGCAAATCTTTGCTGCTATTCAGGCGGCACCATCTGCGATTGCGTATAACGAAGTGTACAACGCTATTCAGACTGGCGTGATCGGTGGCTTTGAAAACGAAGCGGCGTCCATCCAGAACCTGAAGTTCTATGAGGTTGCCCCAAACATCACACTGACACGTCACGCCATCACGGTGCGTCCATTGGTGATGTCCGAAAGCACATTCTCCGCTTTGCCAGCTGACCTTCAGGCGGTTGTACTGGAGGCAGGCGCAGAAGCCGGTGCATTCGGTCGTGAGCTGGAAAGCCGTCAAGACGGTGAAAAGATGCAAGAGATGATCGATGCCGGTCAGATCTTTGTCACCGAGTTCGAAAACCGCGAAGCGCTGCTAGAAATGGTGATCCCGGTTCAGGATGCATACGCAGCCGAGCTCGGCGCGACTGATCTGCTTAACGCGATCCGCGCTCAATAAGAGCCTTGTCGAACAACAAAGTTGTCGGCGCTCATCGTTAGCGCCGACAACTCTTAGGGGGAAATGGGGCACAACATGTTTGGACGGATGCTTGAGCAGCTTTGTAATGGGCTGAGAGTTTTGCTGGGCACACTGATTGCCCTCCTCGCTATTCCCGTCGGAATGCAGGTCTTAGCACGATATACTGGTGTTATTCCCGTCTATCTTTGGACCGAAGAATTGGCCACGTTCATCTTCGTGTGGGCCGTCATGATTGGTGCGATGATTGCGGTTTGGGACGGGTCCCATTTCGATGTACGTGTCATTCCCGATGCCAAACGCCCGCTACTTGTGTTGCTACAAGACGGATTTGTTTTGGTCATGATCCTCGCATTTGCGCTTATCTTTGCTTGGTACGGGCTCGAGTATGCAAAATTCGGATATATCCAAAATTCTGTCATGATGCGGGCAAACATGATGATCACCTATGTCTCGGTTCCGATTGCAGGCGTAGTTTGGATCCTGTTTGCAGGCTACCGCCTCTATGAGGCCATTCTCACTTACAAGAACCGAGCGGTAGACGTAGCATGATTATCTCAACTGGCCTCGCCTGTGCCATTCTTGTGGGCGGCTTCATCTTCTTGGTGGCGATGCGCATCCCTGTGGCCTTTTCACTGGCGATTTCGACCGTGCCGATTGTGGTGCTTGAATTGCGCCTGACACCGTTCATCGTGTTGGACCGGATGTTCCAGTCCTACAATTCATTCATTTTGCTGGCGGTGCCGTTCTTCCTGCTAGCTGCAAATCTTATGAACTCCGGCAAAGTTACTGACAAACTTATTGATCTTTCACGAGTGCTTACCGGTTGGATGCCCGGTGGCTTGGGCCATGTGAATGTCGCGGTGTCGATGCTGTTCGCGGGTATTTCCGGGTCGTCCACAGCTGACGCTGCTGGCTGCGGCAAAATCCTAATCCCAGCGATGATTAATGAAGGTTACGACCGCCGCTTTGCAATCGCGATCACAGCTTGTTCGTCCGTGATGGGTGTGATTATCCCACCATCGATTTTAATGATCGTCTGGGGCGGCGTCATGCAAACTTCCGTCGGGGCCCTGTTCCTTGCGGGTGCGGTTCCCGGGATCATGATTGGTATTGCACTAATGGCGACGGTCTACGGGTATGCAAAAGTCTACGACTATCCGATTATCGGGAAGCCGACATTGTGTGAAATCTGGACAGCGTTTAAGGGCGCGTTCCTTGCGATGCTAACCCCAATCTTCGTAATTGGCGGCATTGTCGGTGGTATCGTAACACCCACAGAAAGCGCGATTATTGCGGCAGGTTATTCGTTGATCCTAGGGATGTTTGTGTATCGTACAGTCACCGTCAAAGACCTAGGCCACATCTTTTATGACACGGGCCGCTTCGCTTCGATCTCGCTCTTTGCGATCGGTTCGGCTTCGGCGTTCGGGTGGTTGCTTGCATTCTACCACGTGCCGCAGTTGGTCGTGGACACGATGACCAGCCTAGAATTCGGGACCTTTGGGACCGCCCTTGTGATAGCAGGTCTGTTCTTGTTCTTCGGTCTGTTCATTGATGCGATCCCGACAATCATCATTCTTGGGACGGTTCTCTTGCCTGTCGCGACTGCAGCGGAAATCCATCCGATTGTCTTTGCGATTATCGGTATTGTATCGCTCGCCTTTGGATTGGTAACGCCGCCCTATGGACTGTGCCTGCTGATTTCGGCCTCGATCGGGGGCATGAACGTCGTGCAGGTCATGCGCGAAGTCTGCATCATCCTACTGCCGATGCTATTGATCTTATTGCTGATCATCATCTTCCCAAACATTGCGCTTTGGTTGCCCCAGATGTTGATGCCTGAGACGTTTAAGTAAGGCCTTACCAATGATCAAAGATGCACAATATTGGTCAAAGTGGTTCTGGGGCAGTTTCTTTGCGGACTGGCTGGCGCGGGTTCAAGACGATCAAGGCGGTGTTTTTGATGCGCTCGATGTCGAGGGTAAGCCCGACACGACTTCCGGCAAAACGCTTCTCTCGCAGGCACGCACGCTTTTTACTCTTTCGCATGTTGCATTACTATCTGGGGACCAAGGGTTGGTTGAGATTGCCCGCAAGCAAGCGAAATTCTTGGACAACTTTCGAAAGTCACCAGGCCTCTATCGTTGCAAAGTCAACCGGAACGGTTCCCTGACAGGCAATTCAGGAGATGAGGTCGCGCGCAGTTATGACCAAACCTTTGTCATCCTAGGGCTTGTAACATGGAACAAGGTTTCACCGTCAATCGAGGTCAGCACCCTGATCAACGAGTGTTGGAAAGCTCTAAAAACGGACCTGACTGACCCTGCGAGCGGACTGCTGCTTAACGACGAGAGCGGGATAAACACAGATCCGGCACAGAACCCGCACATGCACCTTTATGAGGCCTGCCTACAGGCTTTCCGCATGACGCAGGATGCCATGTGGCTCACGTACGCGGCAGACCTGCGCAAAGTTGGTCTGCGCTATTTTATGGATGAAAGCAGTGGCAGCATAACCGAGTTTCTTACAAGCGACTTGGAACCACTTGAGGGGGCCGCTGGTCAACGACGAGAGGTCGGCCATCAATGTGAATGGGCGTGGCTTTTGCTAGAAGAGGCTGATCTCGCCAAAGACACTAGCTTAATAAGTGCCGCGGAACGCCTCATCGCATTTGCCGATAAGCATGGTTTTGCGCAAGATGGTGATCTGAAAGGTGCTGTATTTGATGCCGTATCTACAAGCGGGCTCACCGTGGAAGACAGGTTTCTCTTGTGGCCTCAAACTGAGGCAATCAAGATTTTATCAACCCTCCACAAAGCAGGTGAGCCTTTCGCCGGTGATCGCGCCCAGAGGTTACTCTGCCTAGTATTCGTACGTTGGTTCGCAAACCGCCCGTATTTTTGCAATCAGCTTGATATAGGTGGTAACTCCCTGTGGGACGAAACGCTGACGCGGCTTATGTATCACCTTGTGTTAGCTTTGAGCGAAGGCTCAAAAGCTGGGCTGTGGCCTGATGTACCTGCAAAAATTTTAGATTGATTGACCTGGTAGAATTGGGCGCAGGTCTTAAAAATCTCATCTCAATCAATACCAGAACCCGCCTCAGTTGGGCCTACCTAAAAAGTTGGGCTGGACTGAAATTCGCTGAATGTCTGTTAGGAGCTGGATGCTTTGGTACCATTCTAAAAAATTCCACGGAATAGACATTAGGTGTGAGTTGAAATTTGGAAAAATGGGCTATTAGCTGGCCTTCGCTGCAGCGCCGTCCGATGATCGCTTTGGGCCGTCATTTCCCGAGTCATTTTTGGAAAGACCCCAGACCGGACATTGATGCGTGCCGCAGCATTGGGGACTTAGGGCTCAGAGCTGACATTCGCTACAACAGCAAAAAGGCCCCCGCATACCTGCGGGGGCCTTCTTTGTTCGTTCA
>NZ_JAHKQJ010000010.1 GCF_018861045.1 Octadecabacter sp. B2R22 | reverse complement strand
ATTACGCATGCTTCCCGCCCTTGGTTTCGAAAACTGCACTGAGCACAGAGCCCCTGCCCTGACGCCCCCCAAACTGAGCACAAAACTCGACTGCTGTGCACGAGGTTCTGGCGGTTAGCCGTCAGATCAGGTCTGCACCCGATTTATGCACCTCCGATAAGGCCTTTATTCATAGCTGGCTCAAGCGAATGCAAATAACATGAGTGGCATAACAACAAGTAATAAACTGTTTAAGAGGGGTGCTGGATACGGCAAATTAGGGCGGAATCCGATCATTCTCTGCATTGGCATTGTTTGCACGGCGCTCGCGTGAAAGCTGCCATTCATACACTGGTTGAAATCAATAATGCTGCGGTCGACCTAATGTCGGCAAGGAGCCCAACCTGTAAATTCGATTATTGCGCTGCGCGGGCTCGCGGCGGGAGTAATGCCGCGTGGCGTAAATTCCCATACCGCCGCGCAGCACGAGAAACGGCCATTTACGCAGACCGCAGCGAAGATCAGCAGCCGAATTCACAGTTCCCGGACCAAGTTGCCGTTCAACTCCACGATGCCAATGGCTGCTTTCTTTTCTTCGGCAACAACGAAACGTAACGGGCGGGAGGCCATGGTTTGCCTGAGCGTAGTGGGGTTTTGGCCGCAATTATGTCAGCGGTTGCTCAAAAGATGCTAAACCCGCTTAACTGAGATCGGGGCTCAATTTTTTTGACTGTATGCCTATCTAATTCATCCCCTTGGTTGGTCGAATCCAAGGGCCTGTGCCCTCAAGTCGGCGGCGACGTGCTGTCTCGAATGACGAGCGATACCGGCAATACAGCGGCGTGTTCTAAATTCTCTTCATTAGGAGTAACAATCCGCGCCATCAGCATTTTTGCTGCGGTTTCGCCGATCATCAAACGGTCTTGCTTGATGGTCGTCAGCGGCGGAATGAATTGCTCGGCCAGATCGATATCATCAAACCCCATGACGGATACATCATTGGGGACCTTGATGTCATGCCGTGACAGTTCAGCGATGAAACCCATCGCCAATTGATCCGACGCACAGAACACCGCAGTGGGGCGATCGTTCAGCGCAATCCACGCCTGCGCGGCCTGACAACCGGCGGAAAGAGAGAAGTCCCCAGGAATAATCCATTCGGGCTCCAGAGCGAGCTTGAGGCTCGTTATCTCGGCGATAAATTCGTCTTTGCGCGCGTTCGAAATCACGTTAGTTTCTGGGCCGGTAACATGGGCGATTTTGCGATGTCCAAGGTCATACAAATGGTTCACCGCGATGCGCGTACCCTGACGGTTTTCGCACCGAACTGACGGGAAATTGGCACCGTCGACCCACTCGCAGGCAAAGAGAACACGCTCGGCTTGCGGGGCGTCTTTTAGCATCTGCAAAACCTCATCGTCCAGCCAACCATCGAGAATAATCATCCCGTCAGCACGGGCATCATCCAAATAATCAATCAGCCGCTCCCCACTGTCGTGGACCTGTTTGGTGCTGGCAATCAGCATCGAATATCCCTGCTGTGACAGGATTCGAGAGATACCTTCGAGGATCGTTGAAAAGAACGGGTTCGCCAGATCGGGCAGCAGAACCAGAACCGAATGCGCGCGCCGGGTCCGCAGGTTTCGCGCGGCGCGATTAATGCGATAGCCGGTCACTTTGACGGCCTCTGAAACACGTCTGCGCGTTGATTCGGACACGACATCAGGGTTCGAAAGCGTCCGGGAGACCGTCGCCGTCGAAACTTTTGCAACCCGCGCAACATCCTGAAGTGTCGAGGTTTTCACGACCGTTCTCACCCTACAATTGGTACCATTCCTGCAATCGATTACATATTCCGTTGACAGAAACATCAATCCCATAAGATGATGTAATCGATTGCAAAGTGGGGAGAGCACATTGCGATCTCAAATTTATTGGCGGGTATCCGCATTTTCTGGGAGGAAAACATGTCTAACATTCTTAAATCTGCTTTGCTGGGAACCGCGCTCACAGCGGCAACAGCAACAGCGGTCATGGCCGAGGGCGTTGAGCTAGAAATCACCCATTGGTGGACTTCCGGTGGCGAAGCCGCCGCCGTTTCCAAATTTGCCGAAGCATGGACTGCTACTGGTAACACATGGATCGACGGCGCAATCGCCGGGTCTGGCGGCACGGCGCGCCCTATTATTATTTCCCGCATCTTGGGCGGTGACCCGATGGCCGCGACACAGTTGAACCACGGTCGCCAAGCGCAAGAACTGATCGAAGCAGGCCTGCTTCTTGATCTGACCGACGTCGCAGAAGCGGGTGGCTGGGCCGACATCGTGAACCCGTCCTCTTTGCTGGACGCCTGCACACTCGACGGCCGCATCTATTGTGTTCCGATTAACATCCACTCCTCACAGTGGATCTGGCTGTCTCATGCCGCGTATGAAAACGCAGGCCTCGACGTACCAACTGACTGGAACGAATTTGTAGCCTCCTCCGGCGATCTCCAAGCCGCTGGAACACTGCCATTGGCGATGGGTCAGCAGGGCTGGCAGCAGAATATCGCATTTGGTGCGATCACCATCGCAGTCGCCGGATTGGACGCATGGAAAGCGGTAAACATCGACAAAGACGCCGATGTTGCGCGCGGTCCTGAATACACTGCTGCATGGGAAGCCGTTGCGAATGCACGCGAGCTTGCCCGCGAATCTAATGTTCAGGACTGGAACCAAGCCACCAACATGGTCATCACCGGGACAGCTGGTGCGCAGATCATGGGTGACTGGGCACAGGGTGAATTTGCCGTCGCCGAACAAGTAGAGGGCGAAGATTACTCTTGCCTCCCAGGCCTGGGCCTGAACCCTGTTCTGGATACTGGCGGTGACGCGTTTTACTTCCCCGTCAACGACGATGCTGACATCACTGCCGCTCAGAAAGAGCTCGCTGCGTTGTTGATTTCGCCAGAGACACAGGTGTCCTTCAACCTCGCCAAGGGCTCCCTGCCTGTGCGCGGAGACATCGACATGTCCACGGCAAACGGCTGTATGCAGAAAGGCCTCGACATCCTGGCTGACGGCGGCGTTCTGCCATCCGGCGACATCGCGTTTTCACAGGATACTACGCTTCAGATCGAAGATTTGATGGCACAGTTCTGGTCGGGCGATATGTCGGCCGCTGATGCGCAGGAATCTTATGCGCAGCTGATCGAAGACGCAGACTAAGCGATCCATCGATCCGGTCCGGCAGCATGGGCTGCCGGACCACATCCACTCACATTCATTGATTTGGAGCCGACACGATGACCGTGGCCTCGGAACCCCCTTCACATAAAGGCAAGCGCCCCAGCCGACTGTTCAAAAACTGGATGGCAAAGCTAGCGTCCCTGCCGATGATCCTGACGGCGCTTGTTGTCTTTGTGGGCGGCACTGCGTGGACGGTAACTTACTCTTTCACCAGCTCACGTATGCTGCCCAAGACGAGCTGGGTCGGCTTTGATCAGTACGAACGTCTTTGGAACACCGACCGGTGGATCATCTCGATCAAGAACCTCGGTATCTATGGCATCTGTTCGATGATTTTGACGCTGGTGATCGGGTTCAGCCTCGCGGCGTGCCTTGACCGGAAAATTCGGTTTGAATCCGCCTTCCGCTCCATCTTTCTGTATCCTTTTGCGCTGTCCTTCGTGGTCACCGGACTTGTTTGGCAGTGGATTTTGAACCCTGATTTTGGCCTGCAAAACGTGGTGCGTGGGTGGGGCTGGGAAAGCTTTACGTTCAACCCTCTCAACGACCCGAACACCGTCATTTACGGGCTGCTGATAGCAGGACTGTGGCAGGGCACTGGGTTGATCATGTGCATCATGCTGGCGGGTCTGCGTGGCATTGACGAAGACATCTGGAAGGCCGCCCGCGTTGACGGGATCGGCACCGTGAAGACCTACGTGATGGTTATTATCCCTATGATGCGCCCAGTGTTCATCACGGCGCTTGTTTTAATCGCGTCTGGCATCATCAAACTCTACGATTTGGTCGTTGCGCAAACGGGGGGCGGGCCGGGTCTGTCATCCGAAGTGCCCGCCAAATACGTCATCGAATATATGTTCCGCGCCCAGAACTTGGGCCAAGGCTTTGCGGCCTCAACCATGATGTTGTGCTCTGTTGTGATCATCTTGATCCCATGGGCCTACCTCGAATTTGGAGGCAAGAAACGTGGCTGATATGACAACAAACACCGCTGCTGGACCGCGTGGACCTAAGCCAAAGAAGGCATTCTCGCGCGGTAATATCTTCCTTTACGGCACGCTCATCGTCGTTTCGATGTATTACCTGTTGCCGCTTTACGTGATGATCGTCACCTCGCTTAAGGGGATGCCGGAAATCCGCATGGGCAACGTGTTCGGTCCACCGATGGAGATCACATTTGAGCCTTGGGTCAAAGCATGGAGCGAAGCCTGCACAGGTATCAACTGTGACGGTCTATCACGCGGCTTTGGCAACTCGGTCCGCATCCTGATCCCGTCGATCGTGCTCTCCATCGCGATTGCATCAATTAACGGCTACGCGCTGAGCAACTGGAAATTCAAAGGCTCTGAGACTTTCTTTACGATCCTTATCATCGGGGCCTTCATTCCTTACCAGACGATGCTTTATCCCATCGTGATCATGTTGCGCGAAATCGGGCTCATGGGGTCCATCGGTGGACTAGTGCTTGTGCATACCATCTTCGGAATGCCGATCTTGACGCTGCTGTTTCGCAATTACTTTGCCTCTATTCCCGAAGAGCTGTTTAAGGCAGCGCGCGTGGACGGAGCAGGCTTCTGGCAGATTTATTTCCAGATCATGTTGCCGATGGCGCTGCCGATCTTTGTGGTCGCGATCATCTTGCAGGTGACGGGTATCTGGAACGACTTCCTGTTCGGCGTCATCTACACCAAACCCGCGACGTACCCGATGACAGTGCAGCTCAATAACATCGTGAACTCGGTGCAGGGCGTCAAAGAATACAACGTCAACATGGCCGCGACCCTGCTCACAGGTCTGGTTCCTCTCGTCATCTATTTTGCCTCTGGCAAACTCTTTGTTCGCGGCATCGCCGCTGGCGCAGTCAAAGGCTGATAATCATGGCAAACTCTGTAGAAATCAAAAATCTGGACCTGAACTTCGGGGCCTTCAAAGTTCTCAAGCAACTCAACCTCGATATCGCCGAGGGCGAATTCCTAGTGTTGCTTGGTTCATCCGGGTGCGGGAAATCCACGCTGCTGAATTGCATCGCGGGACTGTTAGAAGTGTCCGACGGCCAAATCTTTATCAAAGGCGAAAACGTCACTTGGGCCGAACCATCTGAACGCGGCATTGGCATGGTGTTCCAGTCTTACGCGCTTTATCCGCAGATGACCGTGCGCGGGAACCTGTCGTTTGGCCTGAAGAACGCCAAGGTGCCCAAGGCTGAAATCAACAAACGCGTTGAACGGGTGGCGGATGTTTTGCAGATCGAAGCGCTGTTGGACCGCAAACCCGGTGCGCTGTCGGGCGGGCAACGTCAGCGAGTGGCCATCGGGCGTGCTTTGGTGCGCGACGTGGATGTTTTCTTGTTTGATGAGCCGCTGTCTAATCTGGATGCAAAGCTGCGTACCGATTTGCGGGTGGAGCTGAAACGCCTGCACCAAAAACTGAAAAATACGATGATCTATGTGACCCATGATCAAGTTGAGGCGATGACGCTGGCCGACCGGATTTCAATCATGAAGAATGGCCTGATTGAGCAGTTGGATACACCTGAAGTCATCTATGCCAAACCCTGCAACAAGTACGTTGCAGATTTCATAGGCTCGCCTGCGATGAACCTGTTTGCCGGTCAATTGAACGGCACGACGTTCACATGTGATGGGTTCACAGTTGACGTGGCGGGCTACGAGTTTGCCGAAGGCACGCGCGCAGATGGTGGTGCATGGCTGGGAATCCGCCCCGAACATATCGCCACCGGTGGCGCGGCGCAGGGCATGTCCTACACAGGCACCACAGAGATCGACATTGTGGAACCTATGGGGTCTGACACCTTGGTTTGGGTCAACTTCGCGGGCCAATCTGTTCGCGTGCGCACCGAGGGGCAATCGGGCCTGAAATCAGGCGACACACTGACAATCGGCTTCGACGCGGCACGGCTGCATTTGTTCGACGAGAAAACTGAAATCCGTCTCTAATTCTGGAACCAAACACATGACACCAGCACTCCAACTTTATTCGATGCGCGATTGCGAAGATCAGATCGCTCTTTTGGCGCAATTGCCCGCTCTTGGGATCACATCTGTCGAGGGCTACGGCGGCGTTTATGGTGACCCTGTCGCTTACCGCGCCGCGATGGATGCCAATGGAATTTCCATGGCGTCCGGCCATTTCGGTTTGGAAGATATCGAGGCTGATTTTGACGCCGCGATGAAGATCGTCGAAACTCTCGGCATCACACGCGTCTTTGCGCCCTACCTTGAAGAGAAAGATCGTCCCGACACTGCGGCTGGTTGGGCCGCCCTTGGAAAACGTCTGAACACTGCGGGCCAAAAATTCGCCGATATTGGGATCACATTTGGTTGGCACAACCACGACTTTGAATTCTTCGCTCTCGCGGATGGCAGCATTCCGATGGACGTGTTGCTGGACGCGGCACCCGATATTTCATGGGAAGCCGATCTGGCTTGGATCGTGCGCGGCGATCGTGACCCACTGGACTATATCGCGCGTTACGGGAACCGCCTTTCTGCGATCCATGTCAAAGACATCGCCGCCGCCGGTGAGAATTTGGATCAGGACGGATGGGCCGATTTAGGGACCGGGACAATTGATTGGGCTGCTCTCTTGCAGGCGTGCCGCAGCTCGTCTGGCGATCTGATTTATGCGTTAGAGCACGATAAGCCGAGCGATCCGGTTGGCTATGCCACACGTTCCGCCGCAGCATTCAAAACCCTGTGGGAGAATACTCATGACTAAGACGCTCGGTGTTGGCATCATTGGATGCGGCAACATTTCGACGGCCTACTTGGATCTGGCATCGATGTTCAAAGGCTATGAGATTGTCGCCGTGGCTGACATCAACATGGACAATGCGAACGCGCAGGCGACCAAGTTCGACGTGCGGGCCGAAACAGTTGAGGGACTGCTGGCAGCAAGGGACGTTGATCTGATCATCAACCTCACGATCCCCGCAGCCCATGTCGAAGTGTCCAGCGCCATTCTTAAGGCGGGCAAGCACGTCTATTCCGAAAAGCCGTTCGTCTTAAGCTTGGCCGAAGCGCAAGAACTCGGCGAACTGGCAAAGGCCAAAGGTGTGCGTATCGGGTCGGCGCCGGATACCTTTATGGGCGGTAGTCACCAGTTGGCTCGCAATCTGATAGACGCAGGGACCATCGGCAACGTTGCCTCTGGCGCGGCTGTGGTCATGTCGAGTGGTATGGAAGACTGGCACCCGAACCCTGATTTCTTCTTTCAAAAAGGCGGCGGGCCGATCCTTGATCTGGGTCCGTATTACATCTGCAATCTTGTGCAACTGCTTGGCCCTGTGAAACAAGTCACAAGTTTTACCGGGATGGCCAGCGACACCCGCACAATTGGCAACGGCCCGCGCAACGGGGAAACAGTCCCAGTCGAAACGCCAACCACGATCCATTCCGTGTTGTCGTTCGAAAATGGCGCAATTATCACGCTTCTGGCCAGTTGGGATGTCGTTGCCAGCAATCATCCCATCATGGAGCTCTACGGCACCGAAGGCACGATGAACCTGCCCGACCCGAACTTCTTTGGCGGGGAGCTGACCATTACTGAACGTGGCGCTGATCCGGTTGAAAAGTCATGGGACCACCCGTTCAACGTGCCCAATTTCGAGGAAACCAAAGCGAATTATCGCGGCGCTGGTTTGGCGGACATGGCCTTGGCCATAGGTGAAGGCCGCCCTCATCGCTGCAACGATGACTTCGCAACCCATGTGGTTGAAGTTATGACCGCGATCCTTGAGGCAGGCGAAACCGGAACGGTCATGACAATGACGACCACCTGCGAACGCCCCGACGTTCTTGGACCAGACGCGGCCCGCGCTTTGCTGGCGTAAGTATAGTTTACGGAGAATAAGATGACCCCTTCGATCAAAGGCCCCGCGTTGTTTCTCGCCCAATTTTTGGGGGACGAAGCACCGTTCAATTCACTGTCCGCCATTGTCGAATGGGCCGCGGATTTGGGCTATAAGGGCGTGCAGATTCCGTCATGGGATGTGCGGGTTTTTGACTTGGACAAGGCCGCATCGAGCAAGGTCTATTGCGATGAAATCATCGGAGTCTGCGCCGAACACGGCGTCACCATTACCGAGCTGTCTTGCCATTTGCAAAGCCAGCTTGTCGCCGTGCATCCGGCCTATGACACAGCCTTTGATGCTTTCGCGCCAGTGCACCTGCATGGCAAACCTGCCGAGCGTCAGGCATGGGCTGTGGATCAGGTCACAAAGGTTGCACAAGCATCGAAAAATCTGGGACTGAAAGGGGCTGTCGGCTTCACCGGATCGCTCGCGTTTCCATATCTCTATCCATGGCCCCAGCGGCCCGCGGGTTTGATCGATGAAGCTTTTGGTGAATTGGCGCGCCGTTGGAAGCCGATTTTGGATGTCTATGACGACGCAGGCGTCGATCTTGGCTTTGAGATTCACCCCGGCGAAGACGTGTTCGACGGCACCACGTTCGAGAGGTTTCTTGAAGCCCTCGACAATCACCCACGCTGCAAGATCACCTACGATCCCTCGCACTTCCTGCTACAACAAATGGACTATCTGGCTTTCATCGACATTTACCACGACCGCATCAGTGCCTTTCACGTCAAGGATGCCGAGTTCAATCCGACGGGCAAACAGGGTGTTTATTCCGGTTACGCCGATTGGTCCGACCGTGCAGGCCGCTTCCGCTCGCTCGGGGATGGTCAAGTCGATTTCAAAGGCATCTTTTCGAAGCTCACCCAATACGGGTTTGATGGCTGGGCGGTGCTAGAGTGGGAATGCTGCCTAAAGCATCCAGAACAAGGTGCTGCGGAAGGTGCGCCCTTCATCGCCGATCACCTGATCCGACAGACCGAGCGGGCCTTTGACGACTTCGCAGGTGGCACGTCTGATCCGGCGGCCCTGCGCAAAATGATGGGGTTCTAAAATGGCTCACCTAAAACTCGGCATGGTCGGCGGGGGCCAAGGCGCTTTCATCGGTGGTGTGCACCGCATGGCCGCGCGTTTGGACGGCTGCTTTGATTTGGTCGCGGGTGCCTTTTCGTCTGACCCAGCACGCGCCCACGCCTTCGCGGCTGAGCTTGGCATTGCGGATTATCGCTCTTATTCGGATTACAACGAGATGGCGAAGGCCGAGGCCGCGCGATCGGATGGAATTGACGCTGTGTCCATCGTCACACCAAACCATTTGCACGGACCGATTGCCGAGGCGTTCTTGGCTCACGACATCTCCGTCATATGCGACAAGCCGATGACCGCGACCTTGGCACAAGCCGAAAGCCTGGTGGAAGCCGCCAAATCCTCCAAGGGACATTTCTTTCTTACCCATAATTACACTGGCTACCCTTTGATCCGGCAGGCACGCCAAATGGTGGCCGATGGAGCACTTGGTGACATCCGCATCGTCGAGGCGAACTACCTGCAGGACTGGCTCAGCGAGGCCCCCGCCGAGGATAACAAACAAGCCAAATGGCGCATGGACCCGGCCCAATCAGGCGGCGGGGCCATTGGCGACATAGGCACCCACGCCCATAACCTTGCCTGTTTTGTAACCGGCCTGCATGTCACGTCGCTGAGTGCAACGCTCAGTTCAAATGTCGCGGGACGACTGGTCGACGATGATGCACGCATCACGCTGCAATTTGAGGGCGGCGCGCGCGGTCATGTTTGGGCAAGCCAAGTTGCGATTGGTAACGAAAACAACCTGACCTTGGCCGTCTATGGAACAAAGGGATCGCTGCGTTGGGTACAGGAAAACCCGAACGTTCTGTGGTTTGCCGAACTGGGGACCGCGCCCCAGATGATCACTCGGGCTAGTGGTGCCGCAAGCCCTGCTGCCACCGCTGTCACGCGAATTCCAGCGGGCCATCCAGAAGGCTATCTGGAAGCCTTCGCAACGCTCTATCGAGAGGCAGCGGACGCTATCACAAATCAGAACCTATCCGGCGCAACGCTGGGAGCCCAAGAGGGGCTGGATGGAGTGCGCTTTGTAGACGCCTGCCAGCGGTCATCACGTGATAAGGCAACCTGGATTGACCTTCCCTAGGCTCTTTACCGGCTTCGCAATCAAGACATTCGCGACGCTCTGACGACTTCACAGTTTGAATTGCAACTGTTTTTGCCCGATCCAATGGCCGGCTTGGTGAAATTGCTGCGCCACAGAGGGCCCTATGCTGCGTAAGCAGTAGCTGCACCCGCTCAAGTCCGGATCGTACCGCAGCGTGTAAGCTCGAGCAGCCTCTGGTTTCGTACTCACGGCGAATGTCGGCAATGCGGGCCGCGCTCACAGCATGGCCGAGGTTTGGTCAATGTTCGGTTTGGGCCGTGGGCGGCAGTGGTCGTGCGATCTATAGAGCCAAATGCTGCAAGGCGAAGAATGACCGCGAAGAGCCCATTTTACCGACTTTCTTCAGTGCAGCTTCCCCTGAAGTGGCCATTGCCAACGGGGCGCGGCATCACGTTTGCGCAGGCCGCGAGGCCAGCCTGTTGTTGGCACCGCAGGAACAACTCGATCGTCGCTATCGCCCTGCGCGATCTTCAAACTGAAATGCCAACTGGCGATTGGTCTTAAGATGGGACAAGGCCGAACCCAAGGTCGCCTCAGCTTTCAAGACAACTGTGGCCGCCGCGCGTGCATCCTCTCCAGCGTCATGGTGATGAAATTCAAGCCCGAGATGCTTTTTGAGGTTCGCGAGGCCATGCCCCCCTGCCCCTTTTAGCTCTGGCCAGGCTTGGCGGGCCACTGAAACGCTGTTCGTCCAATGAGAGGTAATCATGGGAATGCCGTACCGCGCGCAGGCGGAGGTCAGCGCCTTTTCATCAAACGTGCTGTGCTGCACGAGAGAATGGCCGTTCAGGATTTCAAACAATGCACCATATACCGTCGGAAATGTCCCCGCACCTGCGACCGTTTGGGCGCTGATCCCGTGCAGTTGTGTATTGAAGGGTTCGAACGGCACTTCTGGGTCGATCAAGACGGAATAGGTTTGCATGTCACCCGTGTCACCGACGAAACAAAGCCCGATCTGGCAAATACTGCCGACCGAATTGCCCGCTGTTTCTACATCCAACGCGATAAACCGAAACGGGCCGTCGGGCAGCGTCGTGAGGTGTCCAAATTTATTCAACACGTCTTTGGCGACCTAACCCGCATGTTTCCACTCAATCGGCGTCACATAGACGATGCTGTCGCCGACACTGACCATAACTTCGCCGTCCTGAATGTTTACCTGCACCTGCATTGATCTGTTTGCCAGTGCGCCCAAATCACGCGTGACGTCTTCTGTTAGGTTCATGACCTGAAGAGTGTCAAAACGGGTGGTGCTGTTTTTGATCTTATCCCACCAAATGTCTGCGGGCCTGCCCCCGTAACTATACACAATAACCCGATCAGCCTTACCGCAGGACTGACGCACAACCTTTTCGCTCGGCAAGCCCAAAGCCACCCAAAGTTCCAGCTCACCACTCAGGCTTTTCTGCCAGATGTCGGGCTCATCATCGGTTGAAAGCCCCTTGGTCATTTCCAGATGCTCATGGGCATTCAGGGCAAACGCGAGGATGCGCACCATCAGGCGCTCATCCGTTTCTGACGGATGTTTGGCCACTGTCAGTTTATGGGTCTCATAGTAGTGACGATCCATATCACAGACCGAAAGTTCAACTTTGTAGATCGTCGCTTTTTGCGCCATGACATGCCCTTTGACTTTCTAAGACAGTACGGGCTGCGCTTACGCCCCACAACGGGCCATTACGAGAAAACAAACTCAGGAATATGCCCTGCCGAAAGCGGACGTCAGACCACCGCGCCCCATGACTGTCTCATTCGAGGCGGTCGGCCTGTGGCAGTGACAGATCAATGAGTTCCGCCACCGATCCGATATCCATTTTCTCAAGTATCCGCGCGCGGTGATGATCCACCGTGCGCGGGCTGATGTCCAACTCCCGCCCGATCTCCTTGCTGGAGGTGCTGGACGGGTTGGCGATCATAAAGTTGGCAACTTCTTTTTCGCGCAACGTCAGCGTCGCAAACCGTTGCAGCGCGTTGGTGCGCTGACTTTCCTCGGCGCGTTTTTCGAGATCGGCCAAGAAGGCCGCATTGATACAATCAACAAGGACTTTCTGGCGAAACGGTTTCTCCAAAAAGTCCACGGCCCCTGCCTTCATCGCCTGAACGGTTTCCGGAACCCCACCGTGACCCGAGATAAAGATGATCGGAATACTGATGTGCTTTTCTGCCAATACCTTTTGCAGCTTCAAACCATCCATCTGCGGCAGACCGTAATCCAGCACCAAACACCCCAGTTGGGCGGGATCATACGTGTCGAGAAACTGACGTGCATCCTCAAAAGTGCGAACCAAAAAGCCGCGTTTATTCAACGCCCGCGACAAGCTGGTGCGCACATCCGCGTCATCATCAATTAGGAAAACGGTTGAGGTTTGAGTGGACGGAGTATCGACCATGATAGGGCTGCCTAAATTCGGGTGTGATCTAACCTAAGGCGTTTCACAGGGGACTGTAAAACGGAACTGCTGAGAAGGCTCATCATACCAAAGGTCGCCGCCGCCCGCCTCGATGATCGTGCGCGAGATCGAAAGCCCCAAGCCCAAGCCATCCGGCTTGCTGGTTTGGAACTCCTTGAACAACGTCAACTCGGGATCAACTCCGGGGCCGCTATCGGCCACTCTGACTTCGATCATGTCAGGCAATTGCTG
This sequence comes from Octadecabacter sp. B2R22, assembly GCF_018861045.1. Taxonomy (GTDB): domain Bacteria; phylum Pseudomonadota; class Alphaproteobacteria; order Rhodobacterales; family Rhodobacteraceae; genus Octadecabacter. Next base: position 705,075 of record NZ_JAHKQJ010000010.1, on the reverse strand, counting down.
CGCGGAAATCGTGATCGTTCTCTCGGTGGTTTCGGCTGTAAGGATCGCATCAATTGCATTGCGAAGAAGGTTGATAAGAACCTGCGCGACTTGCACACGATTCCCAATTGCGCAGCGCAGATCAGGGATGTGCGTATCAATGGTTATGGCCCCTGCCTCTAGCTCTTGGCGCACCAACCGTTGGGTTTGCTCCACAAGCTCCTTGAGCTCGAACGGCTGTGGGGTGCCCTTGTCTTTGCGCACAAAACTCCGCAAAGCACGGATAATATCCCCGCCTTGGTGCGCCTGCTCGTCCAGCTCTGTCAGGATAGAAATCAGTTCCTCGTTTGGTGCAGGGTCCATCTTGGCGACGGACAAGGCCGTGTCGAGGTTCTGGGAAATCGTCGTCAGCGGTTGGCTCAACTCATGGGCAAGACCCGTCGCCATTTGCCCCATCATATTCACCCGCGTTACGTGCGACAGTTCCCGATTAAGTTCCTGAAGTTTTGCATCTAGTTTTCGCCGCTGGGCGATCTCATGGATCAAGGTCGCGTTCGCCGCGCTCAGTTCATTGTAGGTGCGCGGCAAGGGCGCGCGCGTTGACACCTCCCCTTGGGACACCAAGGATGTGCGCACCGCAAAGGCCCGCACCGGTTTCAGGATCAGTTCCGCAAGGATCAGCCCGGCAACCGCCGTCACAATCGAAATGATCGCAGCAATCCAGATATTGCGCGCAAGATTGTCCCTGATGCCTTGGATGAAATCGTTTTCCGGCGCAAAAACGGCGATGTTCCACGGCAGGTCAATGTCGGGAATAGGCAACAACAAGGTCATGAACTGATCGCCAGAAAACCCGAACTCTGATTGCACAGCTTGGGTCGACGATGAAATCCGACTGTCGAAGTCAGCAAAGGCTGCCCTCACGATCGGGTCACTGAAATCATCGATGCCGATGAACCCCATCGTCCCGTCCTCGTTTCGGGTGCTGATGCGGGCTGGGTCAGGGTGCGCGATGACACGGCCATCATCGCTTAGGATAAAAGCTGCGCCTGAATCTCCAATGGTAAGATCGGACAGGAACAGCGATATGTCGGCGATATCCAGATCAATGCCCACGACACCGTCTAGCCGCCCCTGCACGCCTTGGATCGGTGCCGCCACCGTGATGCCCGGTTGCTGGGACGAGAAGAAAATATAAGGGTCGGTCCATATCCGCGATCCCAGCTGGCTTGCCTCAATATACCATGGCCGCGCCCGCGCATCGTAAATGTCACTTGGGTCAAAACTGCGTTCAACGACGCCGTATTCAGCATCGCGCCAGATGTATTCAATCGTTCGCTGACCACCCTCAATGGTAATGAACTTGGTCCGGTACGGACCCGGGCCATCACTGTTCATAACGTAAATGAAATTGCCGTCCTCATCCCCGTAATAAATCCCCGACAACTGGGCTTCCGTGCGCAGCAACTGAAAGAAATACTGTTCCATCTGGTCTGGCGATGTTGTTGAAACAAGGCCGTTGTTCAGCAGACGGCGGGCCTGTTCGGTGATTTCCGTGGCAGGTTCAAGAAACCGTTTGGTGTGTTCAGCTGCATTCGCACCAGCCTCATCCATCAGCCCTCGGGCATGTTCCAACATGGCGCGTTCGGAGGACACGTAAGACGTGGACACGACGATAATGATCGCAATGAATTGCAGCCCTGCTAGGCTCAGCGCCAAAACAAATCCGAGTGAGTACCTCATGGGTGAACTGTGTTAGGTTCTTGGTTGCAGATCAAGTCATAGTCCCAGATCGGCCGTGACGGTAGCAACCGCTGCCGTCAATTTGCAGACGACTTCGTCTAGGTGATCCGTCGTGGAAATAAACGGAGGCGCGAGCAACACATGATCCCCTTGGACCCCATCAATTGTCCCACCCATAGGATAACAAATCAAACCATGGGCAAATGCGGCCTTCTTGAGCTTGGCGTTAAACTTCATCTCTGGATCAAGGCAATCTTTGGTGTCTCGGTCTTTCACGAACTCGACGCCGACAAACAAACCGCGTCCGCGAATATCGCCCACGTTCGCATGTTGGCCCAATGCTGCACGCAGCATATCCTGTAACGCCTCACCTTTCGCAGTCACGCCATCCACTAAGCCAGAGGTAAGTTTATCCACAACTGCCAACCCCGCCGCACAGGCTGTTGGGTGTCCGACATAGGTATGGCCATGTTGGAAAAACCCGCTGCCCTGTTCGATCGCATTATAAATTTTGGACGAACACAGCGTAGCCCCGATAGGCTGGTACCCTGCCCCAAGACCCTTAGCAATTGTGCAAATATCAGGGCTGATGTCGTCACGTTCGCAAGCAAATAACGTACCCGTTCGCCCCATCCCACACATGACTTCGTCAAGTATAAGCAAAACACCATACTGATCGCAGATTTCACGGATGCGTTTGAAATAGCCATCCGCCGCAGGCACCGCCCCAAGGGTAGCCCCCACAACGGGCTCGGCCACAAATGCCATAACCTGATCTGCACCAAGCCGCAGGATTTCTGCTTCCAACTCGTCGGCCATCCGCTGGCCAAAGTCGGCCTCACTCTCGCCCGCATGTTGTTCGCGGTAGGCGTAACAGGGCGCGATGTGACTGACGTCCATAAGCAACGGCGCAAACGGCGCACGCCGCCATTCATTGCCACCGACAGCCAGCGCACCCAAGGTATTACCATGATAACTTTGACGGCGAGCAATGATCTTGGACCGTTTGGGCTGGCCTATCTCGACATAGTACTGACGCGCCAGTTTCAACGCCGCCTCAACCGCCTCGGAACCGCCCGATACAAAGTAAACACGATCCAAACCTTCGGGGGCATGTTCGATCAGCTTATCTGCCAACTGTTCGGCAGGACGCGACGACAAAAAACTTGTGTGGGCAAAGGCCATACGATCAAGCTGATCCTTGATCGCATTGATCACATCTTGGTCGCTGTGCCCCAAACAAGACACCGCAGCACCGCCTGACCCATCGAAATAGCGATTGCCATTTTCGTCGATCAAATAAACGCCATCCCCTGCAAGACCAGTCGGCGGCAATGATTTCGAATGACGTGGAAAGACGTGATTCATGGCGGGAAACTCCGACCCAGATTTTCCGAAATCCTCTCATGACTCGGGGTGTCGGGATATAGGTAGTTACGCGCATAGACAGGTTTCGCCCCCACTGAGACAGTCGAGGTACAAGCAGGAATCTCCTGCATTGCTGCACTGGGGCGGAACAACAAGACGGGCAACGGCACCACGCCAATGCTCGCAATTACCCGTCCCAAAACAAATTAGTTCTTGGGAGAACGTCAATGATCCGAATGAAAATCTCAACTTTTGCCGCTGTTGCAGTCGCTGCTACAATGTCAGCGCCTACCGTCATGGCCGAAGAGTTCATCACAATCGGTACCGGTGGTGTCACCGGTGTCTATTACCCAACTGGTGGCGCGATTTGCCGTCTGGTTAACCAAGGCCGCCGTGACCACGGTGTCCGCTGTTCCGTCGAATCCACAGGCGGTTCGGTCTACAACATCAACACAATCCGCGAAGGCGAATTGGAATTTGGTGTTGCTCAGTCCGACTGGCAGTACCACGCCTATAACGGCACATCCCGCTTCGAAGAATCTGGCCCATTCGAAAACCTTCGGGCTGTTTTCTCGGTTCACCCTGAACCGTTCACAGTTGTGGCACGTGCCGACAGCGGCATCACATCCTTTGAGGACCTTCAAGGTAAGCGCGTCAACATCGGTAACCCAGGTTCCGGTCAGCGCGGTACAATGGAAGTTCTGATGGAAGCCTTGGGCTGGACAACAGACGATTTCGCACTGGCCACAGAGCTGAAAGCGTCCGAGCAGTCCGCAGCACTTTGCGACAACCAGATCGATGCGATGGTTTACACCGTTGGTCACCCATCCGGTTCCATCTCTGAAGCGACTACAGCATGTGATTCCGTGCTAGTAGAAGTTTCTGGCGATGTTGTGGCTCAGCTGATTGAAGACAACTCCTTCTACCGTTCAGCGACAATCCCGGGCGGAATGTACCGCGGTAACGACGACGACGTTATGACATTTGGTGTTGGTGCGACGTTCGTAAGCTCCGCTGATGTGTCCGAAGACGTCGTCTACACACTGGTTAAGTCCGTGTTCGACAACATCGACGACTTCCGCGGCCTGCACCCTGCTTTCGCAAACTTGGACCCAGCTGACATGGCATCTGCCGGCCTGTCTGCTCCGCTGCACGACGGCGCAGCACGCTACTACCAAGAAGCTGGCCTGATCGAGTAATCGCCACTTTACCCAAAACAAACCCGGGGCCGATCCTTTCGGCCCCGGAACGCCATTCACGATCAGCCGGAAACCGGCGACAGGGGGACTTATGACGACTGCAGAAAATCGCGCGCTAAGCGAGGAAGAACTTCAGGAGCTTGTTGCCGCCAGCGACAGTGGCGCCCGAAGTCCCGCTGGCGCAATTGGTAAAATGATCGCAATCACGGCGCTGCTCTGGTCGAGCTTTCAAGTGCTCCTTGCGTCTCCGATTGGTCCTTATGTTTTGCCAGGGGACTTGATCAACAACTCTCGTCAAATCCACCTCGCTTTCGCTATTTTCTTGTCGGCAATGGCCTATCCATTGTTCAAAAACAGCCCCCGCGACAGCATTCCTTGGTACGATTGGATCCTTGGACTAGGCGGCGCGTTCCTCGCGCTCTACGGCTACTTTTTCTATGAAAAGATCGTAGGGAATGGTGGGCTTGCAGATCACTCGGATTCCTACTTCGCACTTGCAGGTCTGATTTTCCTATTCATCGCCGCATACCGCACATTGGGCCCCGTGATGGTCCTCTTGGCGGTTGTGTTCCTTGCCTACGTATTCTTTGGATCTTCCGAAGTTGTGCCTGACCAAATCCGTTGGGCTGGTGCATCCTTGCGCAAAGCCATGAGCCACATGTGGATCACATCTGAGGGTGTGTTCGGGATCGCCCTTGGGGTTTCCACTCGATTTGTATTCCTGTTCGTGTTGTTCGGTGCCCTTCTCGATAAAGCGGGCGCTGGCAACTACTTCATCAAGATGGCCTTTGGCGCCTTGGGTCACCTTCGTGGCGGCCCCGCTAAAGCAGCCGTTGTCGGGTCTGCGGCAACGGGCCTGATTTCCGGGTCTTCCATCGCAAACGTTGTGACTACAGGTACCTTCACCATCCCGCTCATGAAGCGCGTTGGATTTAGCGCTGAAAAAGCTGGCTCGGTCGAGGTTGCGTCATCTGTGAACGGCCAGATCATGCCACCTGTCATGGGGGCTGCTGCCTTTTTGATGGTGGAATATGTGGGCATTTCCTACGTCGAAGTCATCACGCACGCGTTCCTGCCAGCGATCATCAGCTACATCGCTTTGGTTTACATCGTTCACCTTGAAGCGGTGAAAAACAACATGCCAACCATCGGCAACAAAGTCGTTAACATGTTCAACACTGTGTTGGGAATGTTCGGCTTCTTCGCGGGTTTCGCATTGCTGTGTTATGCCACGCAGTATCCGGTCGCGGCCATCGTATCGATGTTCCCAGAAGGATCAGGTTTGATTTTGACGGCATTGCTTGCACTGGTTTACGTCGGCTTGATCTACCTTGCGTCCCAAGTCGAAGACTTGGAACCTGATGATCCGAATGCCGAGGTTGTCGAACTTCCGGACCTCGCGAAAATCTACAAGTCCGGCCTGTACTACCTGCTACCGATCATCGTTCTGGTTTACTTCCTAATGATCGAACGCAAGTCCCCCGGCCTGTCCGCATTCTGGGCAACGTTCATGTTGTTCGGCATCCTGCTAACACAGAAGACGCTCAAAGCATTCTTCCGTGGCGAAGCAAATCCAATCAGCAGCCTCAAAGCTGGTGTGATGGATTTGATCGAAGGCATGATTGACGGCGCACGCAACATGATCGGTATCGGTCTTGCGACTGCAACAGCGGGTATCATCGTTGGCACAGTGTCCTTGACGGGCATCGGCCAAGTGATGGCAGACTTTGTTGAATTTCTATCGGGTGGTAACTTGATCCTGATGCTGATCTTCGTGGCTATTCTGTCTCTGATCCTCGGTATGGGTCTGCCGACAACGGCCAACTACATTGTTGTTTCATCCTTGATGGTTGCCGTGGTCGTAGAACTTGGTGCGCAATCTGGCTTGGTTGTTCCGCTGATCGCTGTACACCTGTTCGTCTTCTACTTCGGGATCATGGCGGATGTGACGCCCCCCGTAGGATTGGCAAGTTTCGCTGCCGCTGCTGTTTCAGGTGGCGACGCGATCCGCACAGGCTTCATCGCGTTCTTCTACAGCCTGCGCACCGTCGCCCTGCCCTTCGTGTTCATCTTCAACACCGATCTCTTGTTGATCGATGTGACCATCGTGCAAGGGATCACCGTCTTCATAACCGCGACGATCGGGATCTTGGTGTTCACGGCGGCAACCATGGGTTGGTTCCTGACAAAGAGCCGCATTTGGGAAACCGTTGCGATGCTGGTGATTGCCTTTGCATTGTTCCGCCCTGGGTTCTTTATGAACCAGATCCAGCCACCGTTCGATGACATCGAACCGGCCGCATTCTCTCAGGCTTTGGCCGATGCGGAAGCTGGTAGCACTTTGCGGACAGTCATCTCAGGACCTGACTTTGACACCTTTGAGATGAAGGACATCACCGTTCCATTGACTGTTCCAGACGTCGAAGGGGCCGATGCGCGCCTTGATGCACTGGGGATCATTCTTGTGGCAGATGGTGACGCTCAGAACATGGATGAACCGGGTTTCGGAACAGAACTGTCCGACGCACTATCATCCTTTGACTTCTACGGTGACGAACCGGTTGCAATCAGCTCTGTGCAGGTCGCATCCAATCAGATGCCAAAAGAACTCATCTGGATCCCAGCCCTACTGCTCCTCGCCTTGATTGCATTCCTGCAAAAAGGCCGAGCGGCATCAGCAACCCTACGTGAAGGAGAAGTCGCATGATCAAGACAATACTTTGCGCAGTCGACATCAACCGTCCCAAAGACGAAGCCCAAGTCGTCAAGGAAGCCAAAAAGCTGGCCGATCTTGATGGGGCCCAGTTGGATGTCATCACGGTCGTTCCTGATTTTGGTGCAAACGTCGTCAGTGCCTATTTCAAAGACCACGACGTCAAATCCGCTCAGGACGGTGCCGCCAAGCTGCTCAATGAAATGGTCGCGGATGTGATCGGAGCGGAGGCAAACAAAGACGTTCGTCACTTGGTGGCCGTCGGAAGCGTCTACGAAGAGGTGTTGAAGGCAGCCAAACTGTCCAAGGCCGGCCTGATCGTCATCGGTGCCCACCGAGCAGATTTTAAGGACTATCTGCTTGGCCCCAATGCCGCACGCGTCGTGCGACATTCAAACTGTTCCGTCTACGTCGTTAGATAACCAACACTCACAGCGGCCGCTTTGGTGGCCGCTGTGCTCCGGATTGCGGTCCGATGTTTCGCACAACATTTCGTTCAGTGTTGACGCGATAGATGCCCCCTCATACTAAACAATTAGTGCGATCCACGGCTGAGTCTCCTGCCACTCAATTTCGGGGTCTTTCATGTCCCGGATTCTTTTCTGATCCAGCAAATGAAACAAGCCTTGAAACCCGCCGGACGCAGTATCAGATGCCGTAAACAGGCCCGCCAATAGCTCGCCAAATTTGAACAAAGGAAACGCCGGTGCAAACGTTGATCAAGATCGCAATGCTCATCTCCGCCGCCGTGTCGCCGCTTGCGGCACAAGCAGACGGCCCCACCGTTAAGATCGAAACGGCCAGCGCTGGAGAAGAAGACGAACGACATGTCTTCTTTGGCCAAGTTGTGGCGCGCCAAACGGTAGACTTGGCATTTCAAGTTGGCGGACAGATCGTCGAGTTCCCGGTCGAAGAAGGCACGTTCATTGCCGAGGGTGACTTGGTCGCCATGATGGATCAGCAACCGTTTGAATTGGCCCTCGCTGAGGCATCGGCCCAACAAACCCAAGCAGCGCGGACGGCTGATCGATATCAGCAGCTGGTCGGGAGCGCCGTCGCTGAAAGCAACCTTTTGGACGCAGAGACACAGCAAGAACTCAGCGCCATCGCCCTTCGAAATGCCGAGCGCGAGCTAGACAACGCAACTCTCCACGCGCCCTTTGACGCCATCGTAGCCGCACGACTGCAGCCCAATTTTTCGACGGTTGCAGTCGGAACACCTGTGGTGCGGCTCCATGATATGTCTGATGTTCGGATCGAAATCGACGTTCCCGAACAGCTGTTCCAACGCGCAGGTAGGGACGCTGAGGTCACTGTGTTTGCCGAATTCCCCGCACACGAAGGTCAATACCCGCTCGAAATAAAAGAATTTAACGCCGAAACAGCACAGATCGGTCAGACGTATACGATCACACTCGGAATGGAACCGCAGGACGGACTGAGCCTTCTACCCGGATCGTCCGCCAAAGTGACCGCGCTTTTGGATACAGGCGTTAGCCATATGGAGGTGCCTGCCTCTGCGATTGTTATCGAAAATGACAATTCGACGAGCGTTATGGTGTTCACGCCGACAAACGACGTGGACGGCACTGTTGTCAGAACACCTGTTGAAATTGCGCCGACAAACAGTGGCAACGTGACGGTCCTATCTGGGCTCGAAACGGGTCAGGAATACGTCTCGATTGGCGCTGCTAGTCTGACTGATGGAGACGCAGTGCGTCGCTTTACCGGCTTTGGGGATTAAGACCGATCATGGATATTGCACGTCTGTCGATCAACCGCCCGATCTATACTTGGATCGTAATGCTCATCTGCCTTCTGGGCGGCCTTTGGGGTTTTAATTCGCTTGGGCGACTAGAAGACCCTGCCTTTACCATCAAGACCGCAATTGTCGTGACCCAATACCCAGGCGCCTCGGCACAAGAAGTCGCGCTAGAGGTCTCCGAACCCATCGAATCCCAAATCCAGAAGATGGGTGAAGTCGATGACATCCAGACAATGAACCAACCAGGGTTGTCGTGGATCACGGTCAATATGCGCGACCAGTACGATGGCACGGAACTCCCTGAAATCTGGACAAAACTGCGCAATCGTGTGGGCGATGCCTCCCTGCCCAGCGGCACCTCCACCCCTTTCGTGAACGACAACTTCGGTGACGTATATGGCATGTACTACGCCGTCACGGCGACAGGGTACACAGACGCCGAGATCAACAATCTATCGACTTACCTGCGCCGCGAATTGCTGAGCGTGGACGGCGTGTCCGACGTCAGCCTGTCAGGCGTCCCCAACGAAGTCATCTACATCGAACCCGAGATGGCGTTGCTCACCAATATGGGCATCCCTCCTGCGGCGATTGTATCTGCGATTTCAGGCGCCAACGAAGTCGTTGATGGCGGCACGATCCAGAACACCGAAGGGCGCACTATCATCCAGCGTCCTGACGGGTCCGACAGCGTTTCAGAAATCGCCTCCCTATCGATCGGTGTCGGCGGCGAAGTCGTAAACCTGTCAAACTTCGCTGATGTCTTTCGCGGTGGAGAAGCCAATCCTGACCTGATAGTGCGTCACAACGGCGTAGAAGCCTTTACGTTGGGCGTTGCAGGTATTGCTTCGGAAAACATCGTGGAAGTTGGGAAACGCGTTGATGCGCATCTTGATATTCTCCGTGCGGAAATCCCTCTCGGAATTTCGATTGAACCGATCTACCAACAGCACGTTGTTGTCGAAGAAGCGTCCAATGCATTTTTGATCAACCTTGCGATGTCCGTGGCCATCGTCGTCATTGTGCTGGCCATTTTCATGGGCTGGCGCGCGGCTGTTGTCGTTGGATCAACACTGTTCCTGACTGTTCTGGGCACGCTGTTTTTCATGGCACTTGGTTCGATTGAAATGGAACGGATTTCGCTTGGCGCTCTGATCATTGCGATGGGGATGCTTGTCGACAATGCCATCGTGGTGGCCGAGGGCATGCAGATTTCAATGCACCGCGGTCGCAACTCGCGTGATGCAGCAACCGAAGCCGCCAGCAAGACGCAAATTCCTTTGCTTGGCGCGACTGTGATTGGGATCATGGCCTTTGCTGGTATCGGACTTAGTCCTGATGCGACCGGTGAATTCCTGTTTTCATTGTTTGCTGTGATTGCGATTTCGCTTCTGTTGTCATGGGTCTTGGCCCTTACGGTCACGCCTTTGTTGGGGCATTTCTTTTTCAAACAAGGCGATGATCTGCAAAGTGGCGGATATGACGGCGCATTGTTCAAGGGCTATGCCGCCGTCTTGCGGGCCTGTATAAAGCTGCGTTGGATCGTCATCGCAGGTTTGATTGGCACAACCGTCGTCTGCTTTGCACTGTTTGGCCAGATCAAGCAGCAGTTCTTCCCCGACAGCAACACGCCGCTTTACTTCGTGCACTACAAACTGCCGCAAGGGGCATCCATCGGCCAGACATCCGATGATATGGCCGTTCTGGAAAACTGGCTGTCCACCCGAGAAGACGTCACCGCAACGTCTGCCTTCATCGGCATGGGCGCGTCACGGTTCATGTTGACCTATGACAGCGAAGACCCGAACCCCGGTTATGGTCATCTGATTGTACGCGTCACATCCCTTGACGTTATCGAAGACGAAATGAACGAGCTGGAAGCTTTTGCCCTATCTGCGGTTCCGCAAGGTGAATTCCGCGTCAAGCGTTTGGCCTTCGGACCAGGGGGCGGCGCCCCGATCGAAGTGCGCTTTTCTGGCAGTGACCCTGACGTCCTGCGTAACCTAGCAGACGAAGCAATTGCCCGCCTGAGCGGCGCATCCGAAAACATCGTCGCCCCGCGTCACGACTGGCGCGAACGCGAACTTATCCTGCGCCCGATCTATTCCGAAGACCGCGCGCAGGACGCTGGTGTTTCACGGTCTGATATCACGCAAACCCTACAATTCGCAGTCGAAGGTTTGGCCGCAGGCACATTCCGCGAAGGCGACCGCCAGATACCGATCACCGTCCGCGTTCCACGTGACAGTGATTTGTCCTTGGCCGATCAAGTCATCTATTCCGACAGCGCTGGTGGTTACGTTTCTATGGAACAAGTCACGGACGGGTTCGTTTTCGAACCCCAAGACACGTTGCTGCTGCGACGTGACCGTGCGGATGTGATCACCGTCGGCGCCGACATTCCACGCGATATGACGGCCTCCGAAGTTCTGGCCGAAGTGCGTGATGTCATCGAAGACATGACCATTCCCAGCGGATACACAATGGAATGGGGTGGTGAACTAGAAAGCTCATCAGATGCTCAGGCGTCCCTTGCTGGGCAATTGCCGTTCAGCATCATCATTATGGTTTTGATTTCGGTGCTGTTGTTCAATGCCTTGCGCCAGCCGATCATCATTTGGCTTTTGGTGCCAATGGCCGTCAACGGGGTGAGCCTTGGACTGCTTGGTGCGGGTCTGCCGTTTACCTTTACGGCCCTTCTTGGCCTGCTGTCGCTTTCGGGGATGTTGATCAAGAACGGGATTGTTCTGATCGAAGAAATCGATCTGACCCGTGAGGCCGAACCAGAGTTGCCGTTGACAGATGCCATCGTTACCGCGTCTACGTCACGCTTGCGTCCTGTGTTCCTTGCTGCGGCCACAACGATCCTTGGGATGTTGCCACTGATCAGCGATGCATTCTTCCAATCCATGGCTGTGACAATCATGGGCGGCTTGGCATTCGCATCAGTGCTGACGCTGATCGCGGCACCCGTGCTGTATTACATCTTCTTCAAACGGTCTGCCGAACGGGACTTGGCTGCCGCTTAGACCTGAGCGAGCACTTTTGGCGCGGCCAGTTGCTGGCTTGCGTCGCTGTGCGGCCATGTCAAAAACAAAATCGCAGGGTTGGAGATGTCCTGCGTTTGGATCGTCTCCACCAAGGTAGACGCACGACACTGCGCGATGGTTTGGTCCACCTGCTGGGCCCGCGACACAATGCTGATTTCAACATGGTCTTCTAGGCCTGATTGCAACAAGGCATCCGCAATGCTCGATGCGGCCCCTACCCCCATATAAACCGCAACTCGCGTTCCCGGATGCAGGATGTTCAACCACTCAGGGGTTTTACCCGCCACCTCCGAACGCCCCGTAGCCAGCACCAGCGTATCGCATGTTCCGCGCTGCGTCATGAACCCACCCAGCGCCGCAGACGCCGCACTTGCCGCAGTCACACCGGGAACGATTTCGTAGGCGATCCCTGCAGCGTTCAGCGCATCGGCTTCTTCGGCACCACGCGCAAAGACACCCGGGTCACCGCATTTCAGGCGAACCACCCGTTTGCCCTGACGCGCTGCAGCCACCAATACACCGGATATCCTATCCTGAGGCCAATGATGGCACCCCGGCGCTTTGCCAACATAGACTCGTTCTGCGTCGCGCCGCGCGAGGTCAAGGATTTCGGGATCGACAAGTCGATCATAATAGATGATGTCTGCTTCTTGCAGGCGTTGCACTCCGCGCAGTGTGATAAGATCTTTGCACCCCGGTCCTGCCCCAACTAACGCAACCGTACCCTCGGTGCTCGCCCCAAAAGACGCGGTATCAATCGCCTCTTTAATCATCCGCGCGGCTTCGCGTTCCCCACCACGTGAATGAGCGTCGCGCGCTGGGCCAGCAAAGACCCAACGCCACAAATCACGCCGCATCCGCGGACCAAGGCGCATCGCTGCACGATCGCGCAGACGCCCAGCAAGGGCAGCAAGATCACCAAGACGCGGTTCCAGCATTTCCTCAACGCGGGTTTTGATTTGACGGGCCAACACTGGGGCCGTGCCCTCTGTTCCAATCGCCACAACCACCGGAGAACGATCCACAATCGACGGCGTAATCGCATCACACAAGTCCGGTTGATCCACGACGTTCACGGTCGCGCCGACGGACTTGGCCAATACATGAAGGCTCGCATCCGCAGCGGGACAGCCCGTCGCAATAAACACGAGAGCCGCATCCGCAAAGTCTGGCGCAGTGAGTGTCGCTGCGCTCCACTCAATCCGGCCCTGCCCAAGAAGGTCCGCCAGTTCTGGGTCAAGCGACGGCGCAAGCACAGTGATTGCAGCTTCTGTTTTCAGGATCAAACGACACTTTTGCGCGGCTTGCTCACCACCGCCTGCAATGATGACACGACGGCCCTGCATTTGCAGAAACATTGGGAAAGTCTTCATGCCGAAATCCTCTTTTGTGGGTGACGGTCGACCCAAAGGTCGCGCGCCATGTCGTTTGCTTTGGACACGGAGTCAGATGCGCCCAAAGACCACAGCGCCAAGGCGGCAGTGCCGATCACTGTCGCGGTCGCAAATGGGTCGTCTTGTGTGCCTTGCCAAAGGGCGGCCAAATCAACGCTTTGGGATGGCTCATGGAGGCGACGCGTATCAGCCAGCAACACCCCTGCGCTTTCATCCAGTTCCACGCCATTGCGCAGCCCGTAAATCGCAGTGCCCTTGGCGGGGTTACGTTCAAATTCTCCACCACCACCTTTGATGACCGTCAGGTTTCGATCCCCTAAAAGTGCAGCCGCGCGCGATTGCAGCCCGCGATAAGACGGATGAAAAACGCCTTGCACCGATGTGCCTGCCCCGCTCGGATTCCACATGCGCAGCACGGTGTTGATACAGCTGCGCAACCCAAACGTATCGCGCAGTTTCAACACCTCGAACGCGGCAGCGCTAAGCGTTTCAAGCGGCATATATGACAGACCGTCGCCTTCAATCGCCACTTGGTTCATTGCATTGCGTAGATCCGCAGCCGTGCTTTGGTGGGAATTCCAACCATGCATCGAAACCGTATAACCCGCCTGCGCCACCAGTTTTGCGGCCAGTACAAACAGCGGCGCACCCCGTGTGCGGCCCGCGGCATAACACGGCCAATCCAGATCAGCAGTCGGTAGGTCCGGCGTCGCCTTACGCAAAGCAGCCGTAAATCCTGCGATCTCGGCGTCTGTTTCACCACGCAAGCGCAACACCATCAAGATTGCACCCACCGCTTCAGGTGCGCCATTGCCTGACAAGATGATTGTCATCGCCTGCTCGGCTTCGTCTTGGGTCAAGGCGCGCGCGCGGCCCTTTCCCTGTGCAACGATGCGAACGTAAGGCGCTAAGGTCATTCGGCCGCCATAGGTACGGCTGTCTGCGCCAACAGGTTTTCCAACTCAGGCTTACAGGACCCGCAGTTCGTTCCCGCACAGGTCGCCTCACCCAAGGCTTCGACGGTATTGGCGCCGTCTGCGATAGCAGTGCGCAGCGTATTGATGCCAACGTTCAAACAGGCACAAACCGTTGCCCCTGGATCAGGTTGATCCGCACCACTACGCCCGGCAAGTGCTTGCAATGGTGGCGTAGCAGTTCCGATCAAGGACACCGCATGGGTGCGTGCCAGTGTTACGGGCGTTGGGCTGGCGAAAAACATCCCGATCAGCGTTTCGCCCTTATGAAACGCAAGCCGCGTATAGCGCCCATCGGCATCGCGAACCTCTGAAACGGTTGCACCGTCAACGTCCATCAGACCACGGGCCAAATCTTCCCAAGCGTTCGGAACTGTCAGACCTGCATACTCGCCCTGCCATCCCGACAAAGATCGCGCGACAGCGGCATAATCCCCCTCAGGACGCAGCTCGCTCACGCTAGCGGCGAAGCCATACCATTTGGCGTCAAACTTGGCCGCATCAACAGCATTGTTCTTGGAAGCCGGTTGCCCTGAAAACGGATCATAGATTGGCGCTGCGAGGTTGTTCACCCAACCCGCGCTGCTTTGCTGACGCGTCCAATGCATCGGCGTAAAAATCTGGCGTTTCGCCGTGCGGTCGGTGATCAGCGCACGAACCACGGACGCCCCGAACGCGTTGCTCAACTTAATTAGATCCCCAGCTTTGATCGCCAAGGCGTCGGCATCATCAGGATGAATTTCGGCGTATGGTTCCGCCAAATGCGCTCCTAAACGCGGGGCTTTGCCACTGCGTGACATTGTATGCCACTGATCACGATTGCGCCCTGTGTTCAAAGTAAAAGCGTCGCGCTCTTTTGGGGCGGGCGCACAGACTGGCAGCATCTTTGCCTTGCCGTCAGCATGATAGAATTGCCCGTCTGCAAAGAAGCGCCGGCCATTTTGCGGCCACTGGGTCGGGATCAGGTTTGCATAATCGACATCCGTGAAAATACTCAAATCAAGATCACGCACGAAGTTATCGGTCGCAGCGGACAACGCAACATATTCGGCAAATACTTCGGCAGGAGAGCCAAATGCAAAGGCGTCGCCCCAGCCCATACGGGTCGCCACATCACAGATGATCTGCCAGTCAGGGCGTGCCTCACCGGGGGTAGGCAAGAACGCACGTTGGCGCGAAACACGGCGTTCAGTATTGGTGACGCTTCCGTCTTTTTCACCCCAGCCCGTTGCAGGCAAGAGAACGTCCGCCAAATCACCCGTATCGGTACGCGCATTGATATCGGAAACCGCCACGAACGGCACGTTCTTGATAGCCTCTGCCACGCCATCCGCATCCGGCAGGCTGACGGCTGGATTGGTTGAGATGACCCAAAGCGCCTTGATCTTACCGGTCGCACAAGCCGCGAAAAGATCGACTGCCTTAAGCCCCGCATGTGGCGCGATTGTCGGGCTGTTCCAGAACGCTTGCACACCAGCGCGATGATCGGCGTTTTCAATGTCGAGGTGGTTGGCAAGCATATTCGCCATGCCGCCGACTTCGCGCCCGCCCATGGCGTTGGGTTGCCCTGTCACAGAAAGCGGCCCCATGCCCGCCTTGCCGATCCGGCCCGTCGCAAGGTGACAATTGATGATCGCGTTCACCTTGTCAGTCCCGCAGGACGATTGATTAACGCCTTGGGAATAGACGGTAACAACTTTTTCAATGCCCGCCCAAAGCCCATAGAACTCGGCCAATTCATCCTTGGTCAGCCCACTGTCTTCGGGATCATCCAGACGCGCTTGCGTGACTGCGGCTTGGTGGCCATTGACGTGCGCCCCGATGTAGTCCGCATTAAGGGCGTCTGTATCCGCAAGGTGGGCCAAAAGCCCGTTGAACAGCGCCACGTCCCCATCTGGGGCCACGCGCAAATGCATATCCGCCAGCGCTGTCGTCGCGGTCTTTCGTGGATCCACGTTGACGATCTTCATTGTCGGGCGTGCCTCTTTGGCCGCCGCGATCCGTTGGTGCAAAACAGGATGGCACCACGCAAGATTGGACCCGACAAGAACAATCAGATCAGCGTCTTCAAGGTCCTCATACGTCCCCGGAACCGTGTCCGTGCCGAATGCACGTTTATGCCCCGCAACAGAGGACGCCATGCAAAGCCTTGAATTCGTGTCAATATTTGCCGCACCAACATAGCCTTTCATGAATTTATTGGCGACGTAATAGTCTTCTGTCAGGATTTGACCCGAGGCATAGATGGCGACACTGTCAGGCCCGTGTTCGCGGATTGCAGCGCTAAATTTCTCGGCCATCAGATCGAGTGTTTCGTCCCAACCTGCATCTTCCCCCGCGATTTGCGGGTGCAACAAACGTCCCTCAAGGCCAATCGTTTCGCCCAGTGCGGAGCCCTTTGAACACAACCGTCCAAAGTTCGCAGGGTGTTCTGGGTCGCCTTTGATAGTGCCGTCGGCCCCCGCAAGGACGCCACAGCCAACGCCGCAATAAGGGCAGACTGTTTTGGTCAATGTCATGCGACTTCTCGTTGCTTCAAGAAGGCCACGTCGAGCAAAATACGACCGTCCTCAACCCGCGCCGGATAGGTCGCGACCTGCCCTTCGTCTGGCCCTTGGACCATTCCGGTTTCCAGTGAAATCACCCAGTTGTGCAACGGGCATGTAACGGCGTTGCCATGCACGATCCCTTCGGCCAGCGGGCCGTTTTTGTGGGGGCATGCGTTATCAAGCGCAAAGACCTCGTCCTTGGCATTGCGAAAAATCGCAACGCATCCATGGGCCGTTTTCACCAAGCGCGCACCGCGTGCAGGGACCGCATCGAGGGCGGCAATATCGATCCAGTCGCTCATTCTGCGGCCTCCAATGCGAGATTTGTCAAAGGCTGATATGTCTCGGCCTTTTTGACGTGCTCCGCCCAAGGGTCGTGGCGGTAGATTGTTTGGGACAGCTCAAAGCGGTCCACCAAAGCGACACGGGTTTCAAGGTCTTCGATCTGCTCCGTGATCCAGTCAAGCCCGACCTTGGCCATCCATTTATAGATGCGGTCGAGATACTTGGCGTTCTCACGATAAAGCTGCGACACCGCTTTGATGACCTGAATGGCCTCGTCTTCGGTTGGAACCTGTATCATCAGTTCGGTTTCTTTGACGTCCATACCCGCCGCACCACCGATGCTGATCTGATAGCCACTGTCGACACAGATCACGCCGATATCTTTACAAGTGGACTCAGCGCAGTTTCTCGGACACCCCGAAACACCCAACTTCAACTTATGCGGGGTCCAAGCGCCGTGAAGCGTCTTTTCCAGCTTGATGCCAAGGCCGGTGCTGTCTTGCGTGCCAAAGCGGCAATGGTCCGTCCCGACGCAAGTCTTGACCGTTCGCAGACCTTTTGAATAGGCGTAGCCCGAAACCATTCCGGCATCGTTCAAGTCCTTCCAAATGGCGGGCAAATCTTCGCCCTTCACGCCCAACAGATCGATGCGTTGACCGCCTGTCACCTTAACGGTCGGGACCATGTATTTATCAGCCGCATCCGCAATTGCGCGCAGTTCGGACGGCGTCGTGATGCCCCCCCACATACGCGGCACGACGCTGAATGTGCCGTCTTTCTGGATGTTGGCGTGTTTGCGTTCGTTGATGAAACGCGATTGCGGGTCATCTTTGTATTCAAGCGGCCAATCCGCCAGCAGATAGAAGTTCAACGCGGGGCGGCAAACGTGGCAGCCATCGACGGTTTTCCATGCGCATTCCTGCCAGACAGCAGGCATCGACGTCAGCTTTTGTGACTTGATCATGCGCCGCACGTCTTCGTGGGTCATGTCAGTGCAGCCACAAACAGACGCGGCAGCAGGGATCACGAAATCATCGCCCAGCGTTACGGCAAGGACCTGTTCAACCAATCCTGCGCACGTCCCACAGGACGCCGAAGCTTTTGTTGTCGCTTTGATCGCAGCGAGGTCGCCTGAACCGGCGGCAATAGCATCTTCAATTTCACCTTTGGAAATGCCGTTGCAGCCACAGATTTCCGCATCACGCGGTAAGGCTGCAACGGCTGAGAGCGGGTCCGAGGGGGCACCCCCTTGGTAGGCTGGCCCAAAGATAAGCGTGTCACGCATGTCTTCGATGTCTGTCTTGTCGCGGATCAAGCCAAAGAACCAATTGCTGTCCGCGGTGTCGCCATACATGACCGCACCGATGACGTGGTTGCCCTGAAGAACAAGACGGCGATACACACCGCGTGCAGGGTCACGGAACACGATGTCTTCGCGGTCTTCACCTTCGGCAAAGTCACCCGCGCTGAACAAATCACAGCCCGTAACTTTCAACTTGGTCGACAGTTCTTTTTGAACGAATTGCGCGTCTTCCCCCATCAGGGTTTTCGCGACGACCTTTGCTTGATCATACAGCGGCGCAACCAAACCAAAGATCGCACCGTCATGTTCAACACATTCACCAACCGCCAACACATCGTCATCTGACGTGCGCATCTGGTCATCCACATGGATACCTTTGCCAACGGCCAACCCTGCATCCTGTGCAAGCTGAACGTTCGGGCGGATACCAACAGCCATGACCAACAGATCGCACGGAAGCTCAGTGCCATCATCAAGCAGAAGTGCCTTCACCTTGCCGTTCTCGCCCAAGATTTCC
Source organism: Octadecabacter sp. B2R22 (assembly GCF_018861045.1). Lineage (GTDB taxonomy): Bacteria > Pseudomonadota > Alphaproteobacteria > Rhodobacterales > Rhodobacteraceae > Octadecabacter. The sequence continues at coordinate 686,236 of NZ_JAHKQJ010000010.1, read as the reverse complement.
TTGGAGTTCGCGGAACACTTGACCGTGATGCCTTTGTCCACCAGCGCTTTGCGCAAAAGGTAACCAGCCGCTTCGTCCAGCTGACGTTCCATCAAGTGGCCCATGATGTGAATAACCGTGACGTCAACGCCACGCGCCGCCATGCCTGCCGCAGCCTCAAGCCCAAGCAGACCACCACCAATCACAACGCATTTGCTGTCTGGTCCAAGGCCCATCATGCGTTCGGTGTCTTCCAGATCGCGATAAGCGATCACGCCTTCAAGATCATGCCCCGGGAGTGGAATAATAAATGGATTGGAACCCGTCCCGAACAAGAGTTTGTCGTAGGATAGAACGTCGCCGTTATCGGCCGTGACCGTTTTGGCAGCCCGATCAATCGATGCGATCTTTTCACCGAAACGACAGGTGACGCCGTTCTCTTCATACCACTCTGCGGTATGGATCACGATCTCTTCGTATGTCTTGTCACCCGACAGAACCGGAGACAGCATGATGCGGTCGTAGTTGCCACGAGGTTCAGCGTTAAACAGCGTGACATCGTAATCTCCGCCTGCCTTCAGAAGTTGTTCTAACGCGCGGCCTGTCGCCATGCCTGCGCCAATGATGATAAGTTTCTGGGTCATTATTCTGCCGCCACTGATGTGTTTGGTTTTGGTTTCGGCTTTGCGCCGTGCTCGTATTCTTCAAGGAAATCGAGGACTTCTGCGCGGTAGTTGTAGTAATCTGGGTGCTCCAACAGCGCCTTACGCGTGCGTGGGCGCGGCAGTTTCACATCGGTGATCTTACCGATCGTGGCCTGTGGACCGTTGGTCATCATCACAACACGGTCCGCCAAAAGGATGGCTTCGTCGACGTCGTGGGTCACACAAACGGCAGTCACCTTGGTGCGCGACCAAACTTCCATCAGCACCTCTTGCAGCTCCCAACGTGTGAGGCTGTCGAGCATGCCAAACGGTTCGTCCAGCAGCAGCAATTTCGGGGACAGTGCAAAGGCACGCGCGATCCCGACCCGTTGCTTCATACCGTTGGACATGGACGACGCTTGCTTATCCATGCTGTCCGCCAAACCAACCCGTTCAAGGTAGTATTCGATAACGTCTTGGCGTTCCGCTTGCGACGCACGCGGGTAAACTTTGTCCACGCCAATCGCCACGTTCTCTTTGGCGGAAAGCCATGGGAACAGGTTCGGCGACTGGAACACAACTGCGCGTTCAGGGTCAGCACCTTCGACGTTCCAACCATCAAGACGGATCGCACCTTTTGAAATCGGGTTTAGACCCGCAGCCATGGTCAAAACCGTGGACTTACCGCAGCCAGAGTGGCCGATCAGGCTGATGAATTCACCTTTGTTGACCTTCAGATCGAAGTCTTCAACGACCGTAAGCGGACCCTTTGGTGTTGGGTAAACTTTGTGGAGCTGCGAGAAGTTCAAATACTTCTCTTCGATCCCCCCCTCTTGCGCCTTCGCGACAGCGGCAGGAACCGAGTGGATCGGAGTGACGTCCGGCAAAAGACGTGTGTCTTCGACCTTTGACGCAATGCCCACATCCATCAGGTATTTCGTGACACTGGCCCGCAACGCTTTGAACGTCTCATCGTCATTCATCGCGCCACGATCCCGTGGGCGGGGAATATCGACCTTAACCGGATCGGCAAGCGTGCCATCAGGGTTCAGCGGGATAATGCGGTCCGCCAGCAAGATCGCCTCGTCGACGTCATTGGTGATCAGGATACAGGTCTTCTTATCTGTTTCCCAAATATCAAGGATCTCATCAGCCAGGTTGGCACGTGTGAGGGCGTCAAGCGCACTCAGCGGTTCATCCAGCAACAACATCTCAGGGTTCATCGCCAAGGCCCGTGCAACAGACACACGCTGGCGCATGCCACCTGACAATTCAGACGGGCGACGTGCTGTTGCGTGCGAAAGCCCGACCATCCCCACGTAGTGGTCGATCTTTTCCTGACGCTCTGCCTTGGACAGCTTCGGGAAAACCGCATCAACGGCCAGCCCGACATTCCCGCCAACGGTCAACCAAGGCATCAAAGAATAGCTTTGGAAGATCAGGCCACGCTCAGGGCCCGGCCCAGTGATTGGCGCACCCTTAAAGGTCACGCTGCCAGTATCCGGCATCTCCAAGCCAGCAATCAAGTTCATCAGCGTCGATTTACCAGTGCCGGAGAACCCGAGGATCGCAACGAATTCACCGTCTTCGATTTCCAGATTGATGTCCTTGAGGACTTCGTTCCGGTTGGTCCCTTGGCCGAAGCCTTTGGACACGTTTGTGAAGGAAAGAATGCTCATGATGACTTACCGGTTCTCAGTGAAGGTGAACATGGATTGTAGGGCGTACATCACACGGTCGAGCAAGAACCCGATGATACCGATGGTGAAGACTGCAACCATGATTTTAGCGAGAGACTGGGAGGAGCCGTTCTGGAATTCATCCCATACGAATTTCCCAAGGCCCGGGTTCTGTGCCAGCATTTCCGCCGCGATCAGAACCATCCAGCCCACACCTAGGGACAAGCGCAGACCTGTAAAGATCAAGGGCAATGCAGATGGCAAAACCAGCTTGGTGATCTTTGAATAAGTGCTCATTTTCAGAACTTTGGAAACGCTCACCAGATCTTTGTCGATGGACGCAACACCCAGTGATGTGTTGATCAGTGTCGGCCACAACGAACACAGCGTCACGGTAATCGCCGACACAAGGAACGACTTGGAAAACATGCCGTCGTTGGTGGCGTAAACAGCTGACACAACCATGGTGACAATCGGCAACCATGCCAGCGGACTGACGGGCTTAAAGATTTGAATGATCGGGTTGATCGCAGCATTCGCAGTCGCCGAAAGCCCTGCCAAAATACCAACAGGAATTGCGATAAGGGAACCGATCAAGAACCCGAAGAATACCGTTTTGATCGAAGTCCAGATTTGCTGATAGTATGTCGGCTTACCTGTATAGACCCGCTGGCGCACGTCATCGGCGTTGCCGTTTGCGATCAGTTCCGCGTTGCGTACATCTTGGCGTTCGTAGAATGCGGCTTCTTTTTCGCGTTCGCGAACTGCGTCAGCATTGAGGTTAACCGCTTGTTCCCAAACCTGAACAGGACCAGGGATCGCACCCAGCGATGTTTGAACTTTCGGGGCCAAGGTCGCCCACGCGCCGATAAAAAGAAAAATCGCCAAAAGCGGTACACCAAGCAGGCGCCAGATTTCGGACATTTGCGCTCGCGGGTTGTCCCCCGCTGCGGCTTTCAGGATCGGCGTCACCCACGCCAGCCCCAAAACCTGAAACCATGCGTCGGCTTTGTTGATCCGCGTAAAGCGGCGGGCGCGGCGAGCTTCTGCCTGGAGTGTATCTGGGTCAATGGCGGTCATGTCGGAACCTGTATTTTGAATTGGGGTTGTAGAGAGGGGCGCCCGCCGCGCGGAGTGCGCGACGGGCCCTGTTTTTAGTTCTGGATTTCGGACCCAGAGATGATTTGGTCACCCTTCAAGCCGATCGGCAGGCTGTCGAGGTATGCGTTTGGTGCGCGGCCATCGTATGGAATGCCGTCAATCACATCTTCAGCTGGTGTTGGGTCTTTGAAACCGTCGCTGTCCCATGGGAAGTCCGCTTCATTGGCCATGCCGTCGTCCACAAGAAGGCGTGCAGCCTCAAGGTAGATGTCTGGGCGGTAAACAGACTGCGCAGTTTCGATGAACCATTCATCTGTCTGTGGCTCGGCGATTTGGCCCCAACGGCGCATTTGGCTCAGATACCAGATCGCATCAGAGTAGAACGGGTACGTCGCGTTGTAGCGGAAGAACACGTTGAAGTCTGGAACGTCACGAACGTCGCCTTTTTCGTACTCAAACGTACCAGTCATGGAGTTCGCGATAACTTCGTAGTCCGCGCCAACGTATTCAGAACGTGACAGGATTTCGACCGCTTCTTCACGATTGGCGTTATCGTTTTCATCCAACCAGATCGCCGCACGGATCAACGCTTTGGTCAGTGCGATCGTAGTGTTTGGGTTCTCTTCTGCAAATTCAGCAGAGATACCAAAGACCTTTTCAGGGTTGTTGCGCCACAGTTCATAGTCAGTGACGACAGGCACACCGATGCCTTTGAACACAGCTTGCTGGTTCCATGGTTCACCCACGCAGTAACCAAAGATCGTGCCGGCTTCCATTGTGGATGGCATCTGTGGAGGAGGCGTCACGCTGAGGAAAACGTCCGCACCGATCTGGCCCGTCACGTCGTCAGGTGAGTAATAGCCAGGTTCGATACCGCCAGCGGCCAACCAGTAACGCAGTTCGTAGTTGTGTGTGGAAACAGGAAAAACCATGCCCATGTTGAACGGGATACCTTGGTCTTGGTATTCTTCAACAACCGGAGCAAGGGAACTCGCGCTGATCGGGTGCTGCGGACGACCATCTTCCATCAATGGAACGTGAGGGCGCATTTGTTCCCAGATGTCGTTGGACACTGTGATCGCGTTACCGTTCAAATCCATTGAGAACGGTGTGATGATGTGTGCCTCGGTGCCGTAGCCGATTGTTGCGGCCAAAGGCTGACCTGCCAGCATGTGTGCACCGTCAAGTTGGCCATCAATCACGCCGTCCAGCAGAACTTTCCAGTTTGCTTGTGCTTCGAGTGTCACAAACAGACCTTCGTCCTCAAAATAACCGTTCTCATACGCCACAGCGAGCGGCGCCATGTCTGTCAACTTAATGAAGCCAAAAGTGAGCTCGTCTTTCTCAAGGTCCAGCATGTCTGCCATCGCTGGGCTGGCACACAAAGCTGTCGTGGCGATGAGCCATTTGAAAGTGTTCATATTTTATCGTCCCCGTTTGTTTTCTTGAAACGCAAAAAACCGCACGATTGACGCATGCGGGAGGAAGGGAGGAGGCATGCACAATCGAGCGGCTTTGCTCTTATTTCGGTGGCTGACATCAGTGTCGGCCGGAACGGGCATCGTTGCCCTAACTTGATATTGACCAATTCAGGCCCTGATTACGACTCGCGGCCTTCGCATATGCAGCGCAAATTGCCGCGATGCAGAAAGTGCTTAATTTTTAACCTACTCCTCTCCCTCAAAGTCGAATGTCGCGCCGCTAAAAAATCTGTCAGGCCCAAGAATCATCTGCCCCATGGTTGAGGCCACGGCCACCGATGTCGCCATCGCGCCCTCAACCTTCTCTGACGCGCCTGGCAGGTTTACCCCCAACGGGGCCAAGGCCTCACGATAAAGATCACTGCGAAAACACGCGCGGGCTATTTTGCGCGATGCATCGCGATCAAGACCATGCCAGCGCGAAATCACATCTGAAATCCAGCTTGCCTGACTGCGCCACGGAAAGTTGGCGGCTTTGTCGTGGAAGTTCAAAAAACCTGCTGTAGGTTTGGCGTCGTGCCCCGAACGTGTAGCGATACGGCCCGTCAAAGCAGGGTCAATTGCGTGATCAGGCAGGTCGAGGTGTTGGCTGCGCGCCAGGATCTCAACAGCAAGCGGCGTGTTTTCCGGCAAGTTCAGCCAACGTGCCGCTTTATAAAGCGCGCGGATCATCGCACGGCATGCCGTCGGATTTTCCTCAGCCCACTCGTGGCGCACGCCAAGAACCTTTTCGGGTGCGAATTCCCAAATGCTCGACCCCGGTAAGATCAACGACGCGTCGCTGTGTTGCAAAGCCACCGAGCCCCACGGCTCACCAACGCAGAACACGTCTAGCGCGCCCTCCGTGACCGCCTGCGCCATCTGTGGTGGCGGAACTGTCACGATCTCAATTCGGTCGGGTGAGAACACGGGGTCTTGGGTCAACCATGTTTCCAGCAACATGCGGTGCATGGAAAACGGAAACGGAACCCCGATCCGCAAGGGACGGTCCGACACAGCCAAAAGCGCCTTTGACGTGGCTTTCGGATTATCAAACGTATTTTCCCACCCCGCGCCTGACATCTTTTGGTTCAGCTCGGATGACACGCCAATAACCGTTCCATTGACCGACATGACCATCAGCGCATCAATGCGGTTGGACAGCCCCCCCAACCCCAACGACATGGCGATCGGCATGGGTGACAACATATGTGCAAAATCGATATGGCCGAACGCCAATCGATCCCGCAGTGCCGACCAAGATGGTTGCTTTTGCAGCGTCAGATCCAGCCCTTCTTGCGCGGCAAACTTCAGCTCCTTAGCAATAATCAAAGGAGCGCTGTCCACTAACGGGAGGTATCCGCATTGCACCTGAATAGACTTCATTGCAGCAGCTCCGCCGCCGTGACCAAAGCCGTCGCGACATCAATGACCTTGCGTCCCTGATCCATCGCCGTCTTGCGCAGCAAGTTATAGGCTTCGTCTTCAGAAATATTTCGCGCGCGGATCAACAGCCCTTTGGCGCGATCAATGGTCTTACGATCTGTCAGCGCCTGTTTCGCCGCGTCCAGTTCCGATTGCATCTTCGCGAACATGCCAAAGCGGGCAATCGCGGTTTCCAGCACGGGCTTGATACGGTCCTTCATCAGGCCGTTCACAACATAGGCACTCACCCCCGCAGAGATCGCCGCCTGCGTCATCGCATCATCGGTGCGATCCACAAACATGGCGACCGGACGGTTGCGGGCATTGGACACAAGACCGAGGTGTTCAAGCGTGTCACGATCCGGATTAGCAAGGTCGATCAGAATGATATCAGGATCCTGCGTCGTAATCGTCCGCTCAAGCGCCCCCGCCGAGCCAATGACCGACAGATTTGTCCAACCGCCATCCGTCAACGCGTCGATTATATCGCGCGCCTTTTGGGGGTCATCTTCGACAACAAGGATTTTCAGGTCGGTCTGCACTTTGGATCGCTACCCGCAACCCAAAGTGAGACTCCATAGGTATCGGGCAGATGATCAGTGCAGGCGTCGTGCTCCGTCGCAAAAGCACGATATAGCGCCGCGCCGCCCAAAAAATAGGCGGCGCAAGAAGTACGCGTTGTTTATGCCGCCGGCATCCGCTGCTCGACGATTTCGGCCCACCAGCTGCACCCAGCTGGGATCGCTTCATCGTTGAAGTTGTATTCGGGGTGGTGCACCGCCGCCGTGTCGCCGTTGCCGACCAGAATATACGCACCGGGCCGCTCTTCGAGCATGTAGGCAAAATCCTCACCGCCCATTACCAGCGGCGCGTCTGCACACTCACCTGCTACAGACGATGCAACCTCGGCGGCGAAATCCGTCTGCTCGTCAGAATTCACCATAACCGGATAGCCGTGGTGGTACTGCAGATCGATTGTCGCGCCGAACGTCGCGCCGACCCCTGCTGCAATCTCGCCAAGGCGTTTTTCCGCCAAAGCACGGATGTCTTTGTCCAGTGTGCGCACAGTGCCTTTCAGATGAACCCGTTGTGGAATGACGTTGTAGGCCGTGGATGAACTTTCGATGGATGTCACCGACACCACAACCTGTTCCACGGGATCCGCATTGCGGCTGGCGATGGTTTGCACCGCTGTGATCAATTGGGCGGCAACAACTGTGCTATCGATCACTTCCTGAGGTTTTGCCGCGTGGCCGCCTTTGCCTTCGACAATGATGTCAAATGTATCCGTGGCGGCAAAGAACGCTCCGGGGCGGATTGCGAAAGACCCAACAGGTTTGCCGGGCCAATTGTGCATGCCGTAGACTTCTTGGATGCCGAACTTGTCCATCATACCATCGTCGCACATTTCCTTGCCGCCGCCGCCGCCTTCTTCGGCGGGCTGAAAGATCACGACAACTGTGCCGTCAAAATTGCGGGTCTCGGACAGGTATTTTGTCGCGCCAAGCAACATCGCTGTGTGCCCGTCATGACCACAGGCATGCATCGCGCCGTCTGTTTTGGAGGCATAGTCCAGCCCCGTCTGTTCATGGATGGGCAATGCATCCATATCCGCGCGCAGCCCAATGACCTTGCCTGATCCACTGGCCTTACCCTTGATGACACCCACGACCCCCGTGCGGCCAATGCCCGTCACAATCTCATCACAGCCAAACGCCTTCAGCTTTTCTGCAACGATGGCACTGGTGCGGTGTGTCTCGAACAAAATCTCGGGGTTCTCATGGAGGTCGCGCCGCCATTCCGTGATCTCGGGCAGCAACTCGGCAAAACGGTTCTTTACTGGCATTTGGATTCTCCTGATGGGTTTGGTCTAGATTGGGTCGTGCGCGGGGGGACGACAAGCCCTTGCGGCCCCGTCCCCACACGACCGCCCTTAATTCAAGCTATCGAGCAGCTGTTGCATAAATTTTTCACCCGCTTGGAATTGTTCAATCGTGATGAACTCGTTCGGTTGGTGGGCCTGAGCGATGTCGCCCGGTCCGCAGATCACAGCGGAATACCCGCGCTCCTGAAATTGGCCCGCTTCGGTTCCGTAGCTGACGACGTTCACGGCGTTATCACCGGTCATCAGGCGCACCAGTTCTTCGGCGCTGCCTTCGACCTCTGGCTTCAAACCAGGCACATCGAATTTACGGCTGTAATCGATCCCCGTATCAGGATGGATGGCCTGCATTTGCGCTTCGATCTCGGCAACTTTGGCCTCGAACGCATCAACCCACATCTGGCCCGTTTCGCCCGGCACAGTGCGAAACGTCAGCACGAAATTGCAGTCCTTGGCGGTGATGTTGTGGGCCGTGCCGCCTGTCACCATGCCGACATGCAGCGTGGTATAGGGCGGTACAAATTCTGCATCCATGGGCAACGGCGTCTTGGCTGCATTTTCGGCATTCATCTCGTTGCACCAATCAATCAGCTTGGCCCCGAACATGATTGCGTTGACCCCTTCGTGGATCAGCGATGAATGGACCTCGAACCCGCGCATATGCACGTCAAATCCGATGCCGCCCTTATGGCCTGTAACGACCTTCATCATGGATGGTTCACCAATAACTGCGGCGGCGCCACGGGGCATTCCGCTGGCGACCATGGCATCAATCATCACCGGCGCGCCGGTGCAGCCGATTTCTTCGTCATAACTCAGCGCAAGTTGCAAAGGGCGGGTCACGCCACGCTTCTTTGCCTCGACCAAGGCCCAAATTGCGAGTGCGTCAAACCCCTTCATGTCACAGGTGCCGCGGCCATACAGCTTGCCGTCCTTTTCGATCACGTCGAAGGGATTCGAATCCCATGCCTGCCCATCAACCGGTACAACATCCGTATGGCCCGAGAGCACGACAGCCCCTTCGACCTGCGGGCCCACATGGGCATAAAGTGCCGCCTTCGTGCCTGTCGGGTCAGGCACGCGCGTTGACGCAATGCCGTGATCCGCAAGATAACCTTCAACAAAATCAATAAGTTCCAGATTGCTATCCCGGCTTACTGTCGGGAACGAAATCAAGCGCTCCATCAATGCCCGCGCATCAAGTGTCGTTGTCATGGAATCCCTTTCAGAAGGCCGTCTCAGCCATACACCGAGCGTGAAACGGGCATTGAGGCCCGTCAAGAGCCTTAAATCGCAGCTTTTAAAAATTTACCATACGGTAAAATGCTATCGGGGGTTGCGGGATCAAAGTTTGGTGATAACGTCCATGAAGACGCAAGGGGCGCGAAGACGAACCTGCACCAACAAAAATCTCGGACCACTTTCACAGGGGGGTCGCCTATGCCCAATGGGGCGCAGCCTGTACTCGACGTACAGGGGCTGAAAACTGTATTTAAAATCCGCGGCGGCGAAGTGCACGCCGTCAACGACGTGAGCTTTGATCTCCGCGCAGGTGAACTCCTTGGCGTTGTCGGAGAGAGCGGATCAGGCAAATCTGTCACCATGATGTCCCTGCTCGGCTTGCTGCCGACGCCCCCCGCCGATGTGCGCGACGGCACAGTAACGTTTCAAGGACAGGACCTTTTGAAAGTCGATGCAGAAACCCTGCGCGGGGTGCGCGGCGGGAAGATCGGCTTCGTGTTTCAGGACCCGATGACCTCGCTCAATCCTGTTTACAATGTCGGCATGCAGATCATGGAACCACTGCGCAAGCATATGGGCATGAACAAAAAGCAAGCGACCGTTCGGGCCAAGGAACTTCTAGAACTGGTCGGAATTCCAGATGCTGAACGCCGTCTGAAAGATTACCCACACCAGTTTTCCGGCGGCATGCGTCAGCGTGTGATGATCGCCATTGCGCTGGCCTGTGATCCACAAGTCTTGATCGCGGATGAACCGACAACCGCACTGGACGTGACCATTCAGGCGCAGATTCTTGAGCTGATGAAAGACCTTCAGGAACGGCTTGGAATGGCCGTTATCTGGATCACCCACGACCTTGGTGTTGTGGCGGGAATCGCGGACCGCGTTCTTGTGATGTATGGCGGCCAAATCGTCGAACAGGCTCCGACCCGCGAATTGTTCCGTGATCCACAGCATCCCTACACACGCGCGCTGCTAAAAACCGTACCACGGGTCACCGGCGGTCGCGAAGAACGTCTTGCGATCATCGAAGGCCAACCACCGATCCTTGGTGAACAGCCCACCGCCTGCCCGTTCAGGGACCGCTGCGATGTGGCATTTGATATGTGCGCGAAACAGAACCCGCCCCGATTTGATGTGGGCAACGGCCACGACGCCGCATGTTTTTATGACGCCCGCACAGGGGGGCCACGTAATGCTTGATGATACTAAGCCGACAAAACTGGTTGAAATCGACAACCTCAAAATGCACTTCCCGATCCACACGGGCCTGTTCCGCCGCCACACGGGCGATGTGAAAGCCGTGGATGGTGTGTCCTTTGATATCTTTGAGGGCGAAACACTGGGGCTGGTCGGCGAATCCGGCTGCGGCAAATCCACCTGCGGGCGGGCGGCACTGCGGCTTTATGATATCACTGACGGATCCATCCTGATTGATGGCGACCAAATCGGCGACATGTCCCAAAAAGACCTGCGCACCAAACGCCCAACCATGCAGATGGTGTTTCAGGACCCACAGGCCAGCCTTAACCCGCGCATGACCGTGCAAGCGATCATTCAAGAACCGCTGGATGAACACACGTCACTTTCGGCATCAGAAAAGCGCGACAAGGTCCTTGAATTGATGGATCAGGTCGGGCTGAACCGCAAATTCGCGGGCCGCTACCCACACGCGTTTTCTGGCGGTCAGCGTCAGCGCATCGGCATTGCCCGTGCCTTGGCGCTGAACCCGAGATTCATTGTCTGTGACGAACCCATCGCTGCCCTTGATGTATCGATCCAAGCGCAGGTGGTGAACTTGCTCGAAGACCTGCAAAAGGAATTCGGCCTGACCTACCTGTTCATCAGTCACGACCTGTCCATGGTGCGCCATATCGCGACCCGTGTGGCGGTGATGTATCTGGGTAAGATTGTCGAACTCGCCCCACGCGAAGCGCTCTATGCTGAACCACTGCATCCTTACACCAAGGCACTTCTTTCTGCGGTTCCCGAGCCAGACCCTGATCTGCACGACACAATGGAGCGCACGATCCTGACGGGCGATGTGCCCTCCCCCGCCAACCCGCCGAAGGGATGCAATTTTTGCACCCGGTGCCCTGCGGTGATGGACATTTGCAAACAACAAGAACCGGACTACCGCGAAGTGCTGCCAGGCCGCTATGTCGCCTGCCACCACTACAACGACGTCCAAACAGCCGCCGATTCAACGGCAGCATCCGAGGCATCAGACCAACAGAGCCTGAGCAATATCAAAAACGAAAAAACCAACTAGGAGAGACGTCATGAAACTACGATCAGCCCTAATGGGCGCCACCGCTGCGGTGGCTTTCGCACCAATGGCTTTTGCCGACGGTCACGAAGGCGAACGCGGACGCGATGGCCAGCTCAACATCATTTATTGGCAAGCGCCATCCACGTTGAACCCGTATCTGTCGGGCGGCACAAAAGAAGTTGAATCCGCATCTCTCGTGCTGGAATCCCTTGGCCGTTTCACCAACACAGGTGAATTGGTTCCGTGGCTTGCTTCTGAAATCCCGACTGTTGAAAACGGCGGCATCTCCGAAGACCTGACAACCATCACATGGACACTGCAAGACGGTGTTATGTGGTCAGATGGCACGCCACTGACAGCAAATGACGCTGTGTTCACGTGGCAGTACTGTACCGCTGAAGGCGGCGGTTGCGCACAAGCATCCTACTTTGACGGTGTTGAAAGCGTCGAAGCCGTGGATGATATGACCATCAAAATCACTTTTGATGCGCCAAAACCATTCCCTTACACAGCACTTGTCGGTGCCGAGAGCCCGATCATTCAAGCAGCTCAGTTTGCTGACTGTCTTGGTGCGGCCGCACCAACATGTGTTGACGCAAACTTTGGCCCGATCGGCACCGGTCCGTTCGTTGTAACAGACTTCAAAGCCAACGACGTGATCCAGTTCTCCGCCAACGAAAACTTCCGCATCGACGGCCAGCCAGCGTTTGAAACTGTACTGTTCAAAGGTGGCGGCGATGCAGCTGCGGCTGCACGTTCGGTTCTGGAAACTGGCGAATTCGACTACGCTTGGAACCTTCAGATCGACCCGACAGTTCTGGCCGACATGGAATCTGCCGGCATCGGTACAGTTGTAACAGCCTTCGGTACATCCGTTGAGCGTCTGCACCTGAACCAGACAAACCCATCCGCTGATCTTGGCGATTTGCGTGCCACTGCTGAAGGCGGCGAGCACCCGTTCCTGACCAACCAGACAATCGCACAAGCCATGTCCATGGCGATCGACCGCGGTCTGTTGGTTGAAATCGGCTACGGCGCCGGTGGTCAAGCAACATGTAACGTGCTGCCTGCCCCTGCGGTTTATGCATCCACTGCAAATGACGCTTGCCTGACGCAAGACATGGCTGGTGCCATCGCAATGCTTGATGAAGCAGGCATCGTTGACACGGATGGTGACGGTGTTCGTGAACTCGACGGCATGCCACTCATCGTGTCCTACCAGACATCCACAAACGCGGTTCGTCAGGATGCGCAAGCGCTGATCAAACAGTGGTGGAGCGAACTGGGCATTCAAGCCGACCTGCGTAACATCGATGCATCTGTGTTCTTTGGCGGCGATCCAGCATCGCCTGATACATTCCAGAAGTTCTATGCCGACGTTGAAATGTACACCAACAACTTCGCAGGCGTTGACCCAGAAGCCTACATGGCGAACTGGGCCTGTAAAGAATGGCCAAGCCCAGAGTCACAGTGGCAGGGTTCCAACATGCAGCGTTTCTGTGATCCAGCCTATGACGCGCTGATCGACGAACTCGCATCCACTGCAGGCATCGAAGCCCGCGCTGAGATCGTTAAGCAGATGAACGACATGCTGATGGAATCTTACTCCATCATCCCACTCGTTCACCGTGGCGGCGTATCTGCACATGCCAACACATTAGGCGGCATCGCGATTTCCGATTGGGACTCCGAACTGTGGAACATCGCCAGCTGGTACCGCATGGGCGAATGAGCCTGACCTAAAAACGGGGTGGGCAGCAATGCCCACCCTTTCCCCACCCTTACGGATTTGATTTTCATGCAGCCTTTCTTTGCCTTTGTAACTTGCCGCTACCCGCACCTTGTTGCTGAGGACGAAACCCATGGCTGCATCAAAATGAACTCCAAACTGCCAACGTTTACTCGAATATCGAGCGCCCTTTGTGTCGCTATGCTGACGCTTTTCGCGGTGCCCGCCTATTCGCAACAATTCACCTACGAATGCCACGCCGATGAAGCTTGCGACGATAACGGAATTTGTGAAACGATCGATTTTAACTTTCAGGTCACTATCCCGCCCACGCCAAGCAACGCGACATTGCTCGACGACGGAAAAACATACACCATGGTCTTTGAAGAAACCTCGGAAGGTCTATCGTTCTATTCGATAGACGAAGACAAGTTCGCGATTTCACAAACTGACGGCCCATCCGCCCTGATTACGGCGACGGCACAGTACTTCGGCAACCCCGTCACAATCGTAGCCGATTGCCCAACCGGTGAGGCTCTCTGATGAACAAAACCGATAATCTTCCAAGGGCACGCCCATGCTGACCTATACAATCCGGCGCCTTTTTACGGCTATTCCAACGTTGATCTTCATCTCGTTGATCATCTTTCTGTTGCTGGACATGGCCCCAGGTGATCCAACGGCGAGCCTGCCGTTGACGATCCCGCCAGAAGTCCGCGAACAGATCCGCCAGTCCCTCGGTATGGGGGAACCCGTTCATATCCGCTATTTGCTGTGGCTAAAACAAATGGTCTGGTCGGAACCCATGTTCTACCTGTCCCAATCCGTCTCTTGGATTGACACACCAGACGCCGCGCGCCTGATCTCATGGCAGACCCGCGCGCCCGTTCTGGACACCGTCTTTGAACGTATTCCACAGACTCTTATGGTGGTCGGGTTGGCCTATGTTGTCGGCGTCCTCATCGCGCTACCGATCGGCGTCATCTCTGCGTACCGTCAATATTCCGTGTTCGATCAGGCAGGGACATTCGTGTCGATGATCGGGTTCTCGATCCCGCCGTTCTTTAGCGGTGTGTTGATGATTATCCTGTTCACCGTGATGATGCCCAACGACAGTTTCTGGTGGTTCCCGTCGATCTACGACACCACGCTGGTTGTCGATTCATGGGAAAACTTCGGCAAACAAGTGCGCCAGATGGTGCTGCCCGTCATGGTGCTTGCGCTGCAAACCACGGCGCAGATCAGCCGCTTTATGCGGGCCTCGATGCTGGACAACCTGAACCAAGACTACGTGCGCACTGCCCGCGCCAAAGGCATGACCGAAAGCGTCGTCGTCCTGAAACACGTGCTGCGCAATTCCATGATCCCCGTGATCACCGTCATCGCACTGGGCATTCCAGCGATCTTTGGCGGGGCCATCATCACCGAGCAAATCTTCAAAGTGAACGGCATCGGCCAACTTCTGATCGTCTCGATCCAAGGCAGCGATGTGCCAATGGTGCAAACCTTGACCTTCATCTTTGCGGTGCTGATCGTGTTCTTCAATTTGATCGCCGATATTCTCTACGGCATCCTAGACCCGAGGATTCGCTATGACTGAAGCAGCGACAACCCCGTCCCTCGACACCCGCACAGAGGCCCCCGCCCGCAACCAGTGGTGGGACGTTTGGGACCAGTTCAAGACTCACAAAGGCGCTGTTATGGGCGCGTGTTTCTTTATCTTTATCGTATTGGCCGTTTATGTGGGCCCATGGATTTGGTCGATCGATCCGACCTACATCGACATTCGTGCCCGCAACCAAGGATCGTCTTTCGCGCACCCGTTTGGAACGGACCAATTGGGGCGTGACATGCTGGCGCGGATGATGGCCGGTGGGCAGACCTCAATCTCGGTTGGGCTGACGGCAATGGGCCTCGCGTTGTTTCTTGGCACGCTTGTTGGCGTGCTGGCAGGATATTTCAAACGTATCGACGGTTTGTTGATGCGCACGACGGACCTGTTCCTCGCCCTGCCGTTGCTGCCACTGCTGCTGGTTATGGTGATGTTGTTCCGCCAGCCTTTGTCCGCGTCCTTCGGGCCTGAAACCGGTATCTTCATCCTGATCGTGATCGCCATTGGTATTACGTCATGGATGCCCACAGCCCGCATTGTGCGCGGCGACGTATTGGCCTTGAAGGAACGGGAATTTGTCCTTGCTGCGCGTTCTATCGGAACGCGTCCGGGCCGGATGATCCTGCGCCACGTGCTGCCAAACGTGATGTCCCCGATCATGGTGTCTGCCACCCTCGGGATTGCCACAGCCATCATTACTGAAAGCGCGCTTAGCTTCCTTGGTCTTGGCTTTCCGCCGGACTTTCCGACGTGGGGCCGTTTGCTGTTTGATGCGACCGACTTCATGCAACAGCACCCTCAACGGGTGATGTGGCCCGGCCTTGCGATCAGCCTGACGGTTCTGGCGGTGAACTACATGGGTGACGGGCTGCGTGACGCGCTAGACCCACGTATCCGCGGGCTCTAGCGACGCCTTTCCCAATCGAGGCGCACTCAGGCTTCTGCCTGTTGCGCCTCTTGTACGGCCAGTTCGGCCATTTCCAAGATCGCATCACGCGAAGTGGCGACGGCAATAAAGCGAGCGTTGTGGCAGAACTTTGCCCCTTTTACGCCGCTCGCCGCCTCTAAGGCTGCATCCGTGAGCCCTGCCCATGCAGCAGGCAAATCAGCGCGTTGCTCAAACGTATCACCAGACAGCTTAATGCCCCCGAGCGTCCAATCATCCCCGCGCGGGATCACAACGAACAGGATGTGATCCGCTTCTTTTTTGTCCAGAACAGAACGGTACGGCATCCCCATCGGCAGTTCTAGAATGGGCGATGTTCCCGCTTGATCAACGGCATCTTCGACAAGGCTCTCGGCGCGTTTCTTTGCGGCAAGGTTCAATATCTGCGCTTCGACAAAACGGCGCGCGATCGGCAAGGCAGACATAAACGCGTCGTCATCCGCTGTCGGTGATGGGTCATCAAAGACAGGCTTTAAGCTGCCTAACAAAGACGGCAAAGTCAGAATGGACAAAGGTCCTGCGACAGATGGTTCCATCGCGCCGTTGTCCAGCAGATCGATCGGCAGGACGAACTTCGCATCAAACTTGCCGTGGATGTATTCGATGTGATCCTCCGGCACGTCCATCGCCGCCAGATACGCCCGCCCGAAATGGTTCCAGACCAACCCAAACGAACTATAAGGTTGCTCATCTTCGCGCAACGGGCCCGGTTTCTGGTGGTGATCAAAAATCTGCGCATCCGCGTCATATGCGCCGCCCACATCATAGATAATCTTGTCCGCACCTGGCGTGATCGTTTGCTTATCCCGCGTCCGCATCAACTGCGCCTCGGGGAAAAGTCGTGTCAGGATCACGGAAGACAGCAGTTCATCCGCATGAAAGCCACCGGAATGGGTGACGAGGTGTGTGATAGTCATTTGAGGGGGCTCCGATGCCCCCTGCACCAATGCGCAAGGGGCCAATAAGTTTTATTTCTTCAAGCGTTCGACATAGTAGTCGGTGAACTCAGGCACGAGGTTTTCACCGTAACCGGCTTCAATCGCGTCCTTCATGATCTGCAAAGGAGCAGCCGCCATAATGGACGGCGCACCTGCATCACGTGTCATCTGGTCATAGTAACCAACATCCTTGGTCGCGTTCTTGATCGAAAACGCCAGCTTGCTCGGATCACCGTTGAGCGCGTACTCGGCCATGAATGCCATGAACGGAGATCCAAGCGGACCTGAGTGCATAACGTCAAAAACCTGCTTGCGATCAATGCCCGCAATGTCCGCTTGCGCAAAGACTTCTGCCAATGCGTTGGCCACAGTCTGACCAAAGAAGTTGTTGAGCAGCTTGATCGTGTGACCGTTGCCCAGCGCGCCCAAATGGAACACGTTTTCAGCAAGGTCGTTCAAGACAGGTTCGACCGTCTTGAATGCTGCTTCGTCGCCAGAACACATGATGTTCAACTCACCCACAAGCGCGTGGGTTGGCGTGCGGCCCAACGGCGCGTCCAAATAGGTTCCGCCAGCCGCTGCTGTTGCTTCGCCCATTTTCTTTGTGGATGCCGGCAAGGACGTCCCGAAATCAATCACAACTGCGCCGGACTTCAATCCAGCCAACACACCGTCATCACCAAGCATCCGGCCTTCGACATGTTCGGACGTACCCATGCACAGCATCACGACATCGCTTGCTTGTGCAACTTCGCGGGCGCTCTTGGCCTCACTCGCGCCGCGGGCAATCGCTTTGTCCAGTTCAGTGCGGTCCCGGTTGCCCAGCACGGTCACGGAATAACCCTGATCCTGCAGACGGGACACCATCGCCCCCCCCATGAGCCCAAGCCCCATAAAGCCAATCGTTGGTTTACTCATTGGTCGTCTCCTATATCACGGCGCCACTTTGAGATGGCGCGAATTCATTTTGTCCAAGGCTCTTTGCTTGGGGTGTGTCGCGATGCCCTAAAGCGTCTGTTTTACGAGGGCGCGACATGATGCGGCCAGCATCGATGGCCATATCCTCTGCTTTGCGTATAGCTATTTCCCGCGTCGTCGCAAACTTGATTGTTTGCGCAAACGTTAATCCAAATGCGGATCTACCCATGTCATTGTCTCAGCGTCCCATCCAGCCGCCATCAACCACCAAAATTTCACCGTTCACATAATCCGACGCGGCAGACGCCAAGAACACCACAGGCCCTGCGAAATCAGTGGGTGTGCCCCAACGTCCCTGCGGGATACGCCCGAGGATCCCCGCCGAGCGGCCTTCGTCATCTTGCAGCGCCTGCGTATTGTCCGTCGCGATATACCCCGGTGCGATGGCATTCACGTTCAGCCCCAAAGGGGCCCATTCATTGGCCAAGGCTTTGGTCAATTGACCAATCCCACCCTTTGACGCCGCATAACCAGGCACGGTGATGCCGCCCTGAAACGTCAGTAGTGAGGCCGTAAAGATGATCTTGCCGTGCCCGCGTTCGATCATCCCTCGCCCGACTTCACGAGATAGGATAAACTGGGACGACAAATTTACGTCGATCACTTCGTCCCACAGGTCATCATCATGCTCTGCCGCTGGCTTGCGCTTGATGGTGCCCGCGTTGTTCACCAAAATATCTGGCGCAACCCCGTCACGTTCCAACTGATCTGCAAACGCGCGCACGGCCCCGCGATCGGAAAAATCGCATTGATAGCTTTTGAAACTGCGCCCCTTGGCGGTGATGGCGGCCTCAACCGCGCTGCCGCTCGGTTCCAAACTGGCGCTGACACCAACGATATCTGCCCCCGCATCTGCCAAAGCTTCGGCCATGCCACGCCCGATGCCACGTTTGCATCCGGTCACAAGGGCGGTTTTCCCGCTTAGATCAAAGAGCGTCATGTAGGGTCCTTAGAGTGAGGGCGACAGGTATTCATAAGGCACCCCCGACCTGCGCACCAGCAACCATACCAAGACCCACCCACGATGTGCGCTTTCAAATCCCGATCCACCCGCCTAAAGTCCGCAACGAACACCACATTCCAGACCCAATAAGAACAGGCCCGAGCATGACAAAGATGACCAAAGAAAACCTGCGGTCCCGTGATTGGTTTAACCGCGCCGGTGATCCGGAAATGTCGGCGCTTTATCTGGAACGCTACCTGAACTACGGGCTCACCCGCGAAGAACTACAGGGCGAGAAACCGATTATCGCCATAGCGCAAACGGGCAGCGACCTGAGCCCCTGTAACCGCCACCATATCGAGCTCACCAAACGTGTGCGCGACGGTATCATTGCGGCTGGCGGCACCTGTATCGAAGTCCCTGTTCACCCGATCCAAGAAACCGGCAAACGCCCGACCGCAAACCTTGATCGCAACCTCGCCTACCTGTCTTTGGTGGAAACGCTGAACGGCTACCCGATCGACGGCGTTGTGTTGAACATTGGGTGCGACAAGACTACGCCCGCACTTTTGATGGCCGCCGCCACCGTCAACATCCCCGCAATCGCACTTTCGGTTGGCCCCATGTTGAACGGCTACTGGAATGGCGAACGCGCAGGCTCTGGCACTGTGATTTGGAAAGCCCGCGAAATGATGGCGAAGGGCGAAATTGACGGCGAAGAATTCATGGACATCGCCGCATCCAGTGCCCCTTCCGTGGGCTATTGCAATACCATGGGCACCGCGACGACGATGAATTCGCTGGCCGAAGCCTTGGGCATGCAGCTTCCTGGTTCGGCCGCGATCCCAGCCCCTTACCGCGAACGCGGGCAGATCAGTTATGAAACCGGCAAACGCATCGTTGATATGGTGTGGGACGACCTGCGCCCATCCGACATCATGACCCGCGAAGCCTTTGAAAATGCGATTGTAATCAATTCGGCGATTGGCGGATCAACAAACGCGCCGATCCACCTGAATGCAATTGCCGCGCACCTTGGCGTGCCACTAAACAACGACGACTGGCAGGCCCTTGGCCACCACGTCCCGCTGTTGGTAAACCTGCAACCGGCGGGCAAATATCTAGGCGAAGATTACCACCGCGCCGGCGGCGTCCCTGCCGTCGTGGCCGAACTGATGAACGGCGGTTTACTGCCCCATCCCGATGCGATCACAGCCAACGGCATCAGCATGGGCGACAACTGCAAGACCTGCGCCGCCACAAACACCGACGTCATTCGCACTCTCGAAAATCCACTTGTGCAAGAAGCAGGTTTCCTGAACCTCAAAGGTAACCTGTTTGACAGCGCGATCATGAAAACCAGCGTCATCTCGGATGCTTTTCATGCCCGTTATCTGTCCAACCCCGACGACCCGATGGCCTTTGAAGGCCGCGCTATCGTCTTTGATGGTCCCGAAGATTACCACGCGCGCATCGATGACCCCGCAGAAAACATTGACGATTCCTGCGTGCTGTTCATGCGCGGCGCTGGCCCCAAAGGCTACCCCGGTGGCGCCGAGGTCGTGAACATGCGTGCGCCGTCCTATTTGCTCAAACAAGGCATCGACGCGTTGCCCTGTATCGGCGATGGCCGCCAGTCGGGCACCTCGGGTTCTCCGTCGATCCTGAACGCCTCCCCCGAGGCGGCAGCTGGTGGCGGTTTGGCATTGTTGAAAACGGGCGACACCGTGCGGTTCGACCTAGGCAAGGGCACGGCTGATATGCTCGTTCCACTGGAAGAGCTTGCTGAACGCGCCCGCGCCCTCACCGAAGCGGGTGGGTATCAGGTCCCCGAAAGCCAGACACCGTGGCAGCAGTATTTCCGCGAACTTACAGGCGGGTTGGACACGGGCATGACCCTGCGCGACGCCCCAAACTATCGCGACACCGCCCGCAAAGGCATGCCGCGCGACAGTCACTAAACATCAAGTGGCTCGATCAATTCTGGCCCATGGGCGCGATTGGAATTTACGGCGGTATCGACACGGTGAAACGTCAGCGTGTCCTCGCCCGTGGCTGTCATCAACGTCGCAGCCCCCTTGCCCTCTTCACCCAACCACTTAGCCCATTGATCGGCTTCTAGAATGACTGGAATGCGGTGGTGGATCCTGCCCATCGCATTGTTAGCCGATGTGGTAACTATTGCAGCAGTGCTGCCCAGCTCCCCCCAATCTTGCCAGATCGCGGCCATCGCCAGTGGCGCGCCGTCGCTGCGCTGCACAAACCATGGCAGCTTTGACCCATTCTCTGGGCGTTCCCATTCGTAAAACCCTGCCGCCGGAATAATACAACGCCGTTCGCGACAGGCCGCCTTGAACGCTGGTTTTTCGGCAATCGTTTCAGCGCGGGCATTGATCAACAACGGTCCGCCATTGGGCTTCTGGTACCAATGCGGGATGAACCCCCAGCGCATCGAATTATACCGCCGCTGCCCTCCGTCTGACGTCACCGCAGCCACGTGCACCGTCGGGCAAACATTGTAGTTGGGAACCTCCGGCAGATCATTAGCAGGGGCCGCATCAAACATCTGCGCCATCGCATCATGAGGCAGCGTCATCGCCATTCGTCCACACATCGCGCGTTCCTCCTAGATCGTTACCGCCTATAGGCCCTTCGCGCCAAATCGATCTTCGCATCCATCATCGACATTTCTTTCAAGATATCCGCACGCTTTGTGCGATCATCCGTGTCGATCAATTCCGCCCGTAAGCGTTCCAGCTCTCGGCTAAGGCTCACAAATTCGGGCACCGCCCCATTCTCGCGCATCAAACGGTTCAGCAATGCATTCTCGGGGTCGTCTTCTGGCGCTAGTGGTTTGCCTTGCCCTGCCAGATCATCAAACGCCCCGTCCTGCTGGGCGGCCCGAATGCGTGCATCGACGAGGTCTTCTAGCGGATGCGCCATGCTACCACCGCCCCGACGCACCGCCACCGCCAGAGCTACCGCCCCCAAAGCTGGACCCCGAAGATGAACTGGACGATGTGCTTTGGCTGCGCATCGCTATGATAAAGCTTTGATCGTATGTATGGCCGCAATGGTCACAATGGAAATGGTGCCGACCCGATCCTGTCGTGGAATAGCTCGCCTTGAAATCAACAATCCGATCTTTGTTCATCCCACCTTGCCCGCACTTGGGACATTTGCGCAGTCGCTTGATCAGGCGCTTGGCGAAAACGAACAACGCGGCAAATGCTGCAATCACGCCCCCGAAAATCCCGAACAGAATTTTCGTCCCACGGCTTTTGTCTGCTTGGCGCGCAGGGCGCAGAGTACCGGCGTTAAACGGCATCACGATGTCTTCGATAACCGCATCAACCCCGCGGGCGATCCCGCCAGCGTAATCGTCGTTGCGAAAGGCCGGTAGGAAATCATTATCTACGATATATTGGGCCTCGCGGTTCCAGTCCTGCCCATAACCTGCACCCAATTCAACGCGCATAGCCCGATCCGCCCGCAACACCATGACAAGCACCCCGTCATTGCGTTGCGCGTCGCCAATGCCCCAATGGTTGAACAGTGCCGTCGAAAAGGCCTCAAGGCTTTGGCCTTGGGCAAATGGGCGTTGGCTGTCGAGCGTCAGCACCGTCATTTCTACACCCGTTTCCTCGCGCAACGTTTTGAGCTGCGCCGAGAGCGCGGCCTCCTCGTCTACGGGCAGAAGGTCGGCATAATCGTTCACCGTGATCTGTTCATACAACGGAAAGGTTTGGGCCATCGACCCGCCCGCCCAGAGGCAAAGAAGCATTAGGAAAATTCGCATGAGTATAAACCTACCAAGGTCGCTGCGTTTGACAAGGCGCCTTACGGTATCGTGGAACAAACCGGCCAGATCCAACGCAGTATAAGAAAACCCCGCCGCACATGTGCGCGACGGGGCCAAAGTCATGGGATAAACCCGCAACTTAGTCGGTGCCTTATTCGGCAGCTTTCACAGTAATACGGCCGTCTGTGTAAGGCGTGTATGGGCCTTGCGCGCTCAGATAATCTGCAACAACGCGTTCCAGACCTGGGCCAAAATCGTAGGCGTTTGGCGCATCCTCGAACATGGAATAGCCGTCGCCACCGTTACGCACGTAGTTGTTTGTAACCATCAGGTAAGTCGCGGCTTCGTCCACGGGCGCACCCGCGATCATGACTTCGCTAACGCGGCTGCCTGGTTCTGCACCCAAATCGATGGTGAACGTGATCCCAGCAACCTGCGGGAAACGGCCTGCGCCTTCTTCGACTTGGCCAACACCGTTCTCAAGAGCGGCAATCAGGTTGGCACCTGTTGTTTCGAATGTCGCTAGAGTGTTCTGGAACGGAAGCACTGTCAGGACTTCGCCCATCGTCACTTCACCATCATCGATAGAGGCACGCACGCCGCCACCGTTCTGGATCGCGGCAACAGCGCCCTGATCAGCAACACGATCAAGCATCGCATCCGCAACAAGGTTACCCATCGCGCATTCCATCGCACGGCAGACTTCTCGCGTCCCTTCGATGACCGCTGTGCTTTCAGCGACAACTTCGTTCTTCATTTCCTCAACAGGACCGGCCAGTTCCGCAACCCGCGCAACAATGGCTTCGTCTTCTGCAACAGAGGCATCCAGCAAAATGGTGTCGCCGGTCGCTTGGGTGACATTGCCGTCATCATCAAACGTTAGCGTCAGGTGACCGACGTATTTGGAATAGGCGTAGGCCTGCACAACAGGCACATCGCCAGCCATTGTCGGATAGGCATATGCACCCTCTTCCGTGTTGGAGAACAACGTGTGCGAGTGACCCCCCACAACAGCATCTAGACCCTCAACCGCTTCCGCAATTGCCAGATCATGCGTTACTCCAACGTGGTTCAACGCGATGATTTTCGTCACACCGGCGTCCGTCAGTATTGCAACATCAGCGGACAAGCTCTCGATCTCGGGCGTAAAGATGACGGCATCAGACGGTGAGGACGTCTCAACCGTATCAACAGCCAAAGCGGATACGATGCCGATCTGCTCACCGCCAACTTCAAGAACAACATGGTTGTCCACAAGGCCAGCAAGGATGTTGGATTGACTCACGTCGATGTTGCCAGAGATGACAGGGAAATCGACGCCGCTCGCCAATTTCGCGAGACCTTCGTCGCCGTCGTCAAATTCGTGGTTGCCCACGGCCATGACATCAAAGCCAATCTCGTTCATCATTTCGATTTCGACGTCGCCTTTGTACGTCGTGTACATCAAGGACCCTTGGTACTGATCGCCAGCATCCAGAACGATCACGTTCTCGCCCGCAAGCTCTTCGCGCAGCTGGTTGATCATTGTCGCGACACGCGCAACACCACCAAAGCACTCGCCCGCAGCATTGTCTTCGGTGCTGCATGTGCCATCGTATTTGCTGATCGGTTCAATCCGGCTGTGCAGATCGTTGATGTGAATGATGTGCAGCGTGTAATCTGCGGCTGCGGACCCTGCGATCACTGTGAACGCGGCCGTTGTTGAAAGAAGTTTTGTAAGCATATTATTAGCTCCCTGTTAGTTTCTGGCGCCAGCTTGGGTTGAGTCGGGTCCAAGAGTCAAAGCACAAGCGACCAAGTTGGCGTAGCGTCGCCTGATGACAGGGCCATGACACTTGACGTTTGCCTAAATGGGCGGCACTTCGGAGCCATGTTGATCTATAAAATACTGACCGCCGAGCAATGGGCCGAACTGGACCAATCTGGAACCTTCCAAGGTGCGCCGATTGATCTGGCCGATGGCTACATCCACACCTCAGCCGCCGATCAGGCCCAAGAGACCGCGGACAAGCATTTCGCAGGCGCCCAAGGACTGATGCTGGCCGCGCTGGACGCCGCAACCTTTGGTGATGATCTGGTCTGGGAAGTGTCGCGCGGCGGCGCTGAATTTCCCCACATCTACAACCGCCCCATG
This sequence comes from Octadecabacter sp. B2R22, assembly GCF_018861045.1. Taxonomy (GTDB): domain Bacteria; phylum Pseudomonadota; class Alphaproteobacteria; order Rhodobacterales; family Rhodobacteraceae; genus Octadecabacter. The sequence continues at coordinate 661,470 of NZ_JAHKQJ010000010.1, read as the reverse complement.
CAGCGCCATGAGGTTATCTGGGCCCGCCCGATGCCGCTTGTGAATGGCAAACACAGCTTGGATTTCTCATGAAAGCACTCGAACAAATCGGGCTGCGCGCCCTTCGTGCCTTTGACCCTGAAACCGCCCATGGCCTTGCGCTCAAGGCGCTTAACACGGGGCTTGGCCCACACGGCGGCGCTGTGACAGCTGATCGATTGCGCTGCACGGTCGCGGGGCTCGATCTGCCCAACCCCGTCGGTCTGGCCGCTGGCTTTGACAAAAACGCCACCGCTTTGGCCGCCCTTGGGCGCACCGGTTTTGGCTTTCTTGAGGTCGGGGCCGCGACGCCGCTGCCGCAAGAGGGCAACCCGCGCCCGCGCCTGTTCCGCCTGACCGAAGACGAAGCCGCGATCAACCGGTTCGGGTTTAACAATCAGGGGATGGAGCCGATTGCAAAACGCTTGGCGGCTCGCCCGGCCGGGCGCATCGTGGGCCTCAACCTCGGGGCGAACAAAACCAGCGAAGACCGCGCGGCGGATTTCGCCAAAGTGCTGACCCATTGCGGCCCGCATGTGGATTTCGCGACCGTCAACGTCTCCTCCCCCAACACCGAAAAGCTGCGCGACCTGCAAGGCAAAGACGCGCTTGCGGCGTTGCTGGCGGGGGTCATGGCGGCCAACACAACGGGCATCCCGATCTTCCTCAAAATCGCGCCGGACTTGACCGACGCGGATTTGGCGGACGTTGCAGAGGTGGCCAACACCTCAGGTATTTCCGCCGTCATCACCACAAACACGACCCTGTCCCGCGACGGTTTAATCAACGCCCATAAAAGCGAAGGCGGCGGACTGTCTGGTCAACCTTTGTTTGAGAAATCAACGCGTATATTGGCAAAGCTCAGCACCCTAACGGACGTTCCTTTGATCGGCGTTGGTGGCATCGGTTCTGCCGAACAGGCATACGCCAAAATCCGTGCCGGCGCCTCAGCTGTGCAGTTCTACACCGCTCTGGTTTATGGCGGCATCTCACTGGCGGGCGACATCGCGCAAGGGCTGGATGACCTTTTGGCGCGTGATGGATTCGCCAATGTCGCAGACGCGGTGGGCACTGCAAAAGAGGAGTGGTTGTCATGATCCTTTGGCACAACCCACGCTGCACCAAATCCCGCGAGACATTGAAGCTGCTGCAAGACGCAGGTCATCAACCTGCCGTGCGCCTATATCTGAAAGAAGCGCCAAGCGCGGCTGAAATCATCGCCGTGCGCAACGCCCTTGGCGTGACGGCAGACGCGATGATGCGCAAAGGTGAAAAACTGTTTAAGGAACTGGGCCTGGGTGCAGCGGATGAGGACGCCCTGATCGCCGCCATGGTCGCCAACCCGATCCTCATCGAACGGCCCATTTTGATTACCGACGACAAGGCTGCGATTGGTCGCCCGCCCGAATCCGTTCTGGGGATTATTTAATCCGTTCCGATCGAGCTTTCCAAGGCAGGGTATTTCCACGCCAGCGTCCCCCCGCGCGCCGCAAAGCTGATCAGCAACGCAATCCACAACCCGTGGCTTTCAAACAATGGCATCAAGGCGAGCGCTGCCGCGAAATAGATCACCGTCGACAGCGCCATCATATTACGCATGTCACGGGTGCGGGTCGCGCCGATGAAAATACCATCCATCATAAACGGTGCCGCTGAAATCAGCGGCGTCAGCGCCATGAAAAACAAAAATTCGCGTGCAACAAGACGCACGTCAGGGGCCGTTGTCATCCAGTCGATGATCTGCCCACCAAACATCCCGAACATCGCGGCCAAGGCAACGCCGGTGCCAAAACACCAGATGGACACCATCACAGACGCGCGCCGAAACACCGCCCGTCGACCGGCCCCCATCGCCTGCCCGACCAAGGTTTCAGCCGCAAAGGCAAAGCCATCCATGGCGTAGGCCGTCAGCGTCAGGAATTGGAGCAAAATATGCGTCGCGGCCAATCGCACATCCCCGTAGCGGGCTGCGAAAAACAGAAACGACATGAAGATCGCTTGCAAGAATAGGGATCGGATCAAGATATCCGCATTTACGGACGCAAAGCGGCGCAGCTTTGCTGGATCAAGCAGACGCGCACGGTCCTGCCACGGGGCACCCTGAAACGCCGCTCGACAATACCACAGGCCCAACCCGCAGCCTGCGATCTCGGCGATAACGGTGGCAACGGCCACCCCCTCTACACCCCAGCCCCAGCCCAGCACGAACAGCAGGTCCAAGCCGATGTTCACACCATTCATTACTAGCTGAATGACCAGCACATCGCGGGTGCGTTCAGCGGCGACCAACCAGCCTGTGATCGCATAGGTCGCGATCAGGAACGGAGCCGACCAAACACGGACACTCATGTACATACGCGCGAGGTTCTCGACCTCACCACTCGCGGGGGACAGCCAAAATCCAAACGAAAACAACGGCCATTGCAACGCGAAAATCGCCAAACCACCCAAAGCCGCAATTGCTAGGGCGCGGATCAGAATGGTCGCGTTTTCAACCGCATCCCCTGCCCCAATCGCTTGGGCGGCAAACCCCGTCGTGCCCATGCGCAAGAACCCGAAGATCCAATAAAACCCCGTCAGGATCAGCGCGCCAATCCCCACGGCAGCGATTGGGGCGGCTTCGCCCATTTGGCCGACGACGCCCGTATCCACCAACCCGAGGATCGGAACCGTCACATTGGCCAGCACGACCGGCACCGCAATATTGAGAATACGGCGATGGGTCAGAGATTGGGGCTGCTCAGTCATCTATAGAGGGCATCAAGAAGTGCCCCGTCGCTTGAGCAAAAAGGCGTGTCCGGTTGTCTTGCCAAGCTTCGACATGAACGCTGGCGTAGCGGCGACCAGATCTGTTTACTGTCGCGCGGGCATAAGCATCGCGTGGCAATCCTGTCCGGAGGTAATCAACGGTAAAGTCGATCGTTTTTGGCAGGCGCAAACCGGTGACGTCTTCACCTGCTTCCATCCTGTTCCACATCATCGCCCAACTGAGTTCGACAATCGCGGTGGTTTCCAAGAAGGCCGCGGTTGCGCCACCATGCAAGGCAGGCAGCATCGGGTTGCCGATCAGCATGTCTTGATAGGGCATTACACCGGTCAACTCGTCGCCCCGACGATCAAACCGAAAGCCCATGAATTGGATGTAAGGAACACCCTCCAGCAAAGATTGTAAGGCCGCATCGCGGCGTTGCTTGACGGCTTGAACAGGTTCTGGGCGTTTCATCACTCGGCCGCCTTTGCAGTCTGTATTGTGAAAGCGCCTGTTGCTGTCGCCACGGGGCGGCTCTCGTCTGCGTCTGTTGCGGTCACCCGCACAAAGGCCACCGAGCGCGTCACGTGATAGCACTCGGCAATGGCCGAGATCATGTCCCCCGGTTTTGCTGGGCGCATGTAATCAATTCGCAAATCCAGTGTCGCCGTCCCGATGGGTTGGCTTTCATGAACCATGACAGCCGCACCGGCACAGGTATCCATTAACGCAGACACCGCGCCGCCAGCGATAACACCCGTTTCTGGGTCACCGACAAGGCGGTCATCGTAGGGCATTGTGATCGTTGCGCGCCCGTCTCCGATTTCGGTCAGGGTCATCCCTAGCGTACGGGAATAAGGAATCGCGCCAATGAACTGGGTCGCGATTTTTGTTTGGCGTTCATTGCTCATGAGCCTTTTGAACCCCGCCTTGCCTTACGACACAAGGGCGAAATCAATGTCACTATGCATTCTTCGGCAGAGCGCGTGCAAATCGTTGCCCTGCCAGCAAGGTCGTCGTATGATTGACGTACTAAAGGAGCACCCGATGACAGAGCCCCGTCTGACGTTCAAAGAAATGTGTGCAAAGTTTGACGTGACCCCGCGCACGTTGCGCTATTATGAATACATCGAACTGCTGTCGCCTGAACGCGAGGGACGGTCACGATTTTACGGGGCTAAGGAGCTTGCGCGGATGACGCTGATCATGCGGGGGCGAAAGTTTGGCTTTCCTTTGGAAGACATCCGTCAATGGCTGATGATCTACGAACATGAAGGAAACGAAGCGCAAATGCGAACATGGTGTGAGCTGGCTGACCGCCAATTGGTAGAGTTACGTGAGCAACGCGAACAACTAGATGACACGATCAACGAGCTGATGAAATTGCGCGAAGAAACCAGCAAAACTTTTGTATAACTCGAGCGAGAATCAATGTTCCTCCAGTTCGGATGACAAAGATGTCTTGCGTTACTCTTGGCTAGCTGTTTGCGCTAACGAAAGTGACGTAGGGTAACAAACTTGCCCCCGACCGCGGTGCGCGCACCTCAAGAATACAAATAGAGCCACACCACGGCACAGGTTTTTTCCTGTATTTGCAATGCGCTAAACTCAAGGTTGCACAATCACTTACATCTGAAGAATGCATTTCCATCTGGTTGAAGATCGGTTTTTCTTGTCCATAACCACATATTAACGGGGCTTAGGGGGAATTCCCCCACCTTCTTCCCTCTTAGGAAACCTCTTTGGGTTGTACAAAAGTACTTAACCTTTCGTCAGGTGAACTCATGACGCGGCGTTACGTTTACGTTCGCGTCAATATTGATTGTATGGTGGGGTGAATACCCCCATGTCGCGGCAGACGCGCCGCAATAAGGGAAACGAGATGTTAGAAGATACTATGACCATTCGTCAGATGTGTGATGAATTCGATGTAACGCCACGAACGCTTCGGTTCTACGAAGCCAAGGAATTGTTGTTTCCTGTCCGTGAAGGCCAGAAGCGACTGTATTCCAAACGCGATCGTGCACGTTTGAAGCTGATCATGCGCGGCAAGCGTTTTGGGTTCAGCCTCGAAGAAATTCGTCAACTTCTTGATCTGTACTACATGGACGACACACAAGAAACACAGCTGCGCGAAACCTATCTGTTGGCCCAAAAACACCTCGCCGACATGGAAGCACAGCGCTCTGAACTGGTCGAGGCCATTGAAGAGCTGAAAACACAAATGGATTGGGGAGCCGCTCGGCTTGCTAAACTAGACCAACCTCAGAAGTTGACGGGCTGACGCCCCTCTTCTGAGGACACCAAGGGAGGAAACCACCACTATGCCTATCTACAATGCGCCTACCAAGGACATGCAATTCATTCTGCACAACGTGCTGAATGTGTCAGAGCAAGACATCCCAGGCTATGAGGATCTTGATCGCGATTTCACCAGCGCTGTTCTGGAAGAAGCCGGCAAAGTGGCAAAAGAGGTTCTCTTGCCTCTTAACGAAGTGGGCGACACAGCAGGCTGTGTTCTTGAAAACGGCGTTGTTCGCACACCCAAAGGTTTCCTTGAAGCGTTCCAACAGATGAAAGACGGCGGCTGGACCGCCATGGACTGTGATCCTGAATATGGCGGCCAAGGCCTGCCCTATATCATGCACACAGCGGCCCAAGAAATGCTGGTCAGCGCCAATATGGCGTTCCAGATGTATCAAGGTCTGACACATGGGGCCTATAGCGCCATCCATGTGCATGGCTCGGACGAACAAAAAGCAAAATTCCTGCCGAAAATGGTGACCTGTGAATGGACGGGCACCATGAACCTGACCGAACCTCACTGCGGGACTGATCTGGGCCTGATGCGCACCAAAGCTGACCCCCAAGAGGATGGCAGCTACAAGATTTCCGGCACGAAGATTTTCATCTCGGCCGGCGACCACGACATGGCCGACAATATCATCCACCTTGTTCTGGCGAAAATCCCGGGTGGCCCTGATGGCATCAAAGGCGTCAGCCTGTTCATCGTGCCAAAGTTCATCGTCAACGACGACGGTTCTTTGGGTGATCGCAACGGCGTTGAAGTCGGCAAGATCGAAGAAAAAATGGGCATTCACGGCAATGCGACCTGTGTGATGAACTACGACAACGCCGAAGGGTATCTCATCGGTGAGATGCACAAAGGTATGCGCGCGATGTTCGTAATGATGAACGAAGCACGGATGGGCGTTGGCCTTCAGGGCTACGCACAGGCCGAGATCGCCTATCAAAACGCGGTTTCCTACGCGAACGACCGCCTTCAAGGGCGCGCCGTGACAGGTGTTGAGAATCCTGACGGCCCTGCTGATCCGCTGATCGTTCACCCAGATATCCGCCGCAACCTGATGGATCAAAAGTCCTTCGTCGAAGGCGCACGTGCGCTGACCTATTGGGGAACCACCCTGATCGATCGGGCTAACAAACTAGATGACGAAGCCGCCGAAGGTCTGATTTCCCTGATGACACCTGTCATCAAAGGCTTCCTGACCGACAAAGGGTTCGAATACGCAGTCGCAGCCCAGCAAGTTTGGGGTGGCCACGGCTATATTGAGGAATCCGGCATGTCCCAATATGCCCGCGATGCCCGTATCGCGATGATCTATGAAGGCGCTAACGGCGTTCAGGCGCTTGACCTTGTGGGCCGTAAATTGGCGCAAGATGGTGGCAAACACGTAATGGCCTTCTTTGCCATGATCAAAGACTACATCAGCGAAAACAAAGGCAATGAGGCCTTTGATCGTGACTTCCTTGAGCCGCTGAAAGCAGCCTCCAAGGATCTGCAAGCCGCAGGCATGTATTTCATGCAGAACGGTATGAAGAACCCGAACGACGCGTTGGCTGGGTCTTATGACTTCATGCACATGATGGGTCACGTTTGTTTTGGTCTGATGTGGGCACGGATGGCGAAGGCCTCCATGGATGCACTGGCTGCTGGCGACACGGACACAGAATTCCACGAGTCCAAGATCGCAACGGGCCGCTACTACATGGCACGCCAACTGCTTGCGACCGCTATGCACCTTGCACGGATCAACACTGGATCCGAAACGGTGATGGCATTGGACGCCGCGAGCTTCTAAGCTTTGAGGGGGGCGGGTTAAATCCGCCCCTTTCAATTCCTATATTAGAGGTCTCATGCCCAAACGCTTTCGCCTAACCCGCCGTTTTCCCTGTGCCATGACCGAAGACGGTTATCGCCGCCTGAAACGCTTCGCCAAAGAAGCAGGACTGGATGAGGGAGAGGCCTTATCGTTTCTGTTTGAGAACTTTGATTCCGTCATCGACGAAGACACATTCGGCCACCGTTTGCGTCTGTTTAATTCCGAGCTGGAGGCGCGCAAAAAATGAGAACGTTATGGATAGCATTCATCTTTGTCGCACACTCAACTGCGGCGCTTTTCGCGCAATCCCTTGAGGATAGCGACCAACGCCAGATCGCAGGTTTGGCAGCCATGTTTGACGCCGCTTTTGAAGCGAACGACATGGCCGCCGTTATCGGTTTTATGCCAGAGCCAATTATCGCTTACATCGCCGAACAGGGTGGTTTGCGGCCTTTGACGCTAAGACATATGTTGGTCCAGCAAACACAAGAGATGATGGAGACCGTCGAGGTTGAACATTTCAACATGGATGTGGACGCGATGGAAACCGCCGTCACTCCAACGGGGCGGGCCTATGCGCTTGTGCCAACGACCTCGACCATTTCTATGAACGGCCAACGTTTTGAGACCATGACAAAGACCCTCTTTTTTGAGGACCAAGGCAACTGGTTTCTTCTGAGGATCGAAAACGCATCCCAGATCCACATTCTCAACGCCGTTTACCCAGACTTTGCGTCCGTCTCTTTACTGTAACACCGCCACGCCCCTGACCTTCAAAGGATAACACCATGATTAAGCTACATTGCTTCGGAGAAAGCGGGCATTCTTACAAAGCCGCGCTAACGCTTGAACTGACGGAAAGCGAATGGGAACCCGTCTATATCGATTTCTTCAATGGTGAGACCCGCACACCAGAGTTTCGCGAACTGAACGTCATGGGCGAAGCGCCCGTGATGGAAGACGGTGATCTGGTGCTAACGCAGTCCGCTGTGATCCAGGATTACATCTCCTCAAAAACGGGTAAACTGGGTGGCCGTTCCGCCGCCGAACGTCGTGATGTCCTGCGCTGGATGTTCTTTGACAACAGCAAGGTCAGCGCAATTGCCGGACCGCTGCGGTTTCTGATGAATTTCCTGCCAGAAGAAAAGCGCAACGCTGATGTGATCGCGTTCCAAACCGCGCGGCTTCTTGGTGCGCTCAAGATCATGGAAACCCAATTGGAAGAGACACCCTACCTGACGGGCGATAGCCTCACCATCGCTGACATCGCTTGTGTGGGCTACCTGTTTTACCCCGAACCATTCGGGTTCGACCGTAACGATTTCCCACACATCGACGCTTGGATGACCCGTATTGAGGGCACCAAGGGTTGGAAACACCCCTACGATCTGATGCCGGGTTCGCCGGCAGATCGCGCTTAAGGAGAGACCATGACCGAAGCATATATCTACGACGCAATCCGCACACCACGCGGCAAAGGCCGCAAGGACGGTTCTTTGCATGAGGTGACATCTGCGAAGCTATCCGCAGGCGTGTTGAACGCTTTGAAAGAGCGCAACAACCTGACCGGCCACGCTGTTGAGGACGTGATTTGGGGTAACGTGACCCAAGTCAAAGAGGCCGGTGGTTGTTTGGCCCGTACTGCCGTTCTGGCGTCTGAGCTTGACCAGTCGATCCCCGGTCTTGCGATCAACCGGTTCTGTGCCTCGGGCATGGAAGCCGTAAACCTTGCCGCCAACCAAGTTCGCGGCGGCGCGGGCGAAGCCTACATCGCTGGTGGTGTTGAAATGATGGGCCGCGTGCCGATGGGGAGCGATGGCGCTGCGATTGCCGTTGACCCCTCTATCGCCATGGAAACTTATTTTGTCCCACAGGGCATCTCAGCCGACATCATCGCGACGGAATACGGGTTCTCTCGTGACGACGCCGACCAACTGGCCGTTGCGTCCCAACAGCGTGCGGATGCGGCGTGGAAAGACAACCGTTTTGCCAGATCCATCGTACCCGTCAAAGACCAGAACGGCCTGACCATTCTGGACACCGACGAATACATGCGCCCACAAACGGACATGCAGTCTTTGGGCGCGTTGAATGCCGCGTTTGAGGCCATGGGCACAACGATGCCGGGCTTTGATAAGGTCGCATTGATGAAATACCCGCACCTTGAGGCGATCAACCACATCCACACAGCGGGCAACAGTTCCGGCATCGTGGATGGTGCGGCTGGCGTTCTGATCGGGTCCAAAGAATACGGCGAGAAGATGGGCCTGAAACCCCGCGCGCGTATCCGCCAGACAGCCAAAATCGGGACAGATCCAACGATCATGCTGACAGGGCCTGTTCCTGTCACTCATAAGATCCTTGCTGACAGCGGCATGAGCATTGGTGACATCGATTTGTTCGAAGTCAACGAAGCCTTCTCATCTGTTGTTTTGCGCTTCATGCAAGCGTTCAACGTGGACCACTCCAAGGTCAACGTAAACGGTGGATCGATTGCGATGGGCCACCCGCTCGGGGCGACCGGCGCAATCATCATCGGCACACTGCTGGACGAACTGGAACGCTCTGACAAAGAAGTCGGCCTTGCGACGTTGTGCATAGCATCCGGCATGGGTGCAGCAACCATCATCGAGCGGGTGTAAGCGACATGCAGTTGCACGCGGAAGCCTTAACAATCGCTCAAAGAGCCCTCGACGAGACTGGCGCTGCCATCATGTCAGGGGAATTTGCTGCTATTAAAAAGACTTTCACGCTTCCGGCGTTATTCGGAACCTTTGAAGGCGAGGTCATGATTGAAACGGTCGAAGACCTCGCTGCGCGGTTTGCCAGCGTACGTGCCCATCATCGCTCACTTGGTGTGACGCAAATCGTACGCAATATCATTGAGTGTGACTGGCACGACGAAGAGACCATTCACACGATGTATCAAAGCCGACTGATGTCCGGAAACATCTTGGTGCAAGCGCCTTACAACACCCTGACCAATCTCAAAATAATCGGTGGCGATTGGAAATGTAGCTCCATGCTCATCACTATCCCCGATTCAGAAAAACACAATGAGGCCGTACTTCACGGTCCTCAATTGGGAGACGACACATGACCGACTTTATTATGAAAACAGACGCCGACGGCGTCGCCACGATCACATGGGACACCGTTGGTAAGTCCATGAACGTGATGAACCAGCAGGGGTTCATGGACCTTGACGGCCTGATCGATCAGGCACTGGCCGATGATGCCGTTAAAGGCGTGATCATCACATCCGGCAAGGAAGGGTCCTTTGCTGGGGGCATGGACCTCAACATCATCGCGAAGATGAAAGAAAGCGCGGGCGATAATCCAGCACAGGGTCTGATGGAAGGCCTGATGGCAAGCCACGCGATCCTTCGTAAGATTGAGCGCGCGGGTATGGACCCAAAAACCAACAAGGGCGGTAAGCCGATTGCTTGCGCCATGCAGGGCACAGGTCTTGGCATCGGGTTTGAAATCCCGCTGTCGTGTCACCGCATTTTTGTGGCCGACAATCCAAAGGCGAAGATCGGCCTGCCAGAAATTATGGTTGGCATTTTCCCTGGCATGGGCGGCACCACGCGCCTTGTGCGCAAGATGGGCGCGATGGCGGCGTCGCCTTACCTTCTCGAAGGCAAATTACTGGACCCGAGCAAAGCCAAATCTGCCGGCTTGGTAGATGAGGTCGTGCCAGCTGATGAACTGCTGGCAGCCGCCAAAGCATGGGTTCTCTCCGAGCCAAAGATCGTTAAGCCATGGGATGAAAAGGGCTACAAAATGCCCGGCGGTGAACCGTATCACCCTGCAGGTTTCATGACCTATGTTGGCGCATCCGCAATGATCAACGGCAAGACCCAGGGCGTCTACCCTGCCGCCAAGGCGCTGCTCTCGGCGGCTTATGAGGGAGCGATGGTGCCTTTTGACACGGCCATCAAGATCGAAGCGCGTTGGTTTACCAATGTCCTCATGAACCCAAGCTCCGAGGCGATGATCCGCAGCTTGTTCATCAACAAAGAAGCATTGGAAAAGGGTGCGAACCGTCCTGATGTTGCTGACCAGACCGTTAAGAAAGTCGGTGTGCTGGGCGCGGGCATGATGGGCGCTGGCATCAGCCTTGTGTCTGCTTTAGCAGGCATCGAGGTCGTTTTAATTGACCGCGATCAAGACGCGGCCGACAAGGGTAAATCCTACACCACAGCCTATATGGACAAAGGGATTTCCCGTAAGAAAGCGACCGAAGAGAAGAAAGAAAAGGTTCTCAGCCTGATCAATGCCACGACCGATCTGAACGCGTTGAAAGACTGTGATCTAATCGTTGAGGCGGTGTTTGAAGACGTTGGTGTTAAGGCGGAGATGACCAAGAAGGTTGAAGCGATCATCGGTGACGATGCGATCTTTGCGACCAACACATCCACCCTGCCGATCACTGAACTGGCCAAAGCATCCGTGCGTCCAGATCAGTTCATCGGTATCCACTTCTTCTCCCCTGTCGACAAAATGCTGCTGGTGGAAATCATCCGCGGTAAAGAAACCGGCGATGTGGCTGTTGCGAAATCCCTCGATTTCGTGCGCCAGATCCGCAAGACACCGATTGTTGTAAACGACGAACGTTTCTTCTACGCAAACCGCTGCATCCTGCCCTACGTCAATGAGGGCGTGCGCATGCTGCAAGAGGGCGTCGCCCCTGCCTTGATCGAAAATGCCGCCAAACTGGTTGGTATGCCGCTGGGTCCGCTGCAATTGACCGATGAAACCTCAATCGATCTCGGCGTAAAGATCGCCAAGGCAACGAAGGCCGCCATGGGTGATGCATACGATGACAGTGCTGATGAGCTGATCTTCTGGATGGCCGATGAGGGCCGCTTGGGTCGCAAGTCCAACGCAGGTTTCTATGACTACAACGAAAAGGGCCGCCGCGAAGGACTATGGTCCGGGTTGGGCGAACGCTACGCGCTGGCCGACGAGCAGCCAGAGCTTATCGAGGTGCAGCACCGTTTATTGTTCTCTCAAGTTCTCGAAGCGGTTCGTGCGCTGGAAGAAGGCGTGTTGATGGACATCCGCGAAGGCGATGTTGGGGCGATCCTTGGCTGGGGCTTTGCGCCGTGGTCCGGTGGTCCGTTCAGCTGGCTCGACATTCTGGGCGCGCCTTATGCGGCGGATCGCTGTGACCAGATGACCGAAAAGTTCGGTCCGCGTTTCACCTGTCCGACCCTGCTGCGTGAAATGGCCGACAAGGGCCAGTCGTTCTACGGACGGTTCGGCACAGGCGTTGACAGCAAAGCAGCCTAAACAACCCAACACCAAACGAAAAACGGCCGCCCCGATCTGGGGCGGCCGTTTGCATTTGTAAGATCGGATTAACCGACCAATGCATTGTCCGCACGTTTAACCGTCACAATGGACGAGCGCGGCAATGTGCCTTCGCCATCAGGGAACGGCGCTGCGGGGTGCTGGATGCCGACGAACATTGTGCGACGATCCGCCGACCACGTCAGCCCAGTTACCTCGGACCCATTCGGCCCCGTCAGAAAGCGGCGAATCTCACCAGTGACGGGATCACCCGCAAGCATCTGGTTGTTCCCCATGCCAAGGAAATCGCCCTCGTTATCGTCATCCCCGTCTGTCTGGATCCAGATCAGACCAGTGCTGTCGATTTGCATGCCATCTGGCGAGTTGAACATGTTGCCCGCATTGATGTTGGCCGTGCCCGCATAAAGCCCGTCGTCGTAGACGCTTGGGTTGCCAGCCATCACATACAGATCCCATTCAAACGTCGCCGCAGCGTGGTCGCTGTTGTGCGGACGCCAGCGCAGGATTTGACCGTATTTGTTCAGCTCACGCGGGTTTGGCGCGTTTGTCGTCATAGGTTCGCCCGCTGCGTTTGTGCGCAAGGACCCGTCGTCGTTGGTTGCGCCACGGCGAGAGTTATTGGTGAGGCAGCAGTAGGCCTCAATCGCGGTGGGGTTCACGGCGATCCATTCAGGGCGGTCCATCGTGGTGGCGCTGACCTCAGTGGCTGCGATCCGCGTGAAGATAGCGATCTCCGCCTCGGACATTCCTGTGTCTTCTGGCGTCAGCGCGATCCATGTGCCTGTCATGTCGTCATTGAACTTGGCGACATAAAGCTGACCTTCGGTGAGCAATGTCGATGTATCGCCGCCCGGTGTGTAGACGTCACGGCTAACCCATTTGTACATGTATTCGCCGCGTTCATCGTCGCCCATGTAGACAACCACGCGGCCATCCGGTGCGACAACCGAAGCTGCGTTTTCGTGCTTGAAACGGCCAAGTGCTGTGCGTTTCACAGGGGTAGACGTTGGGTCTGCAGGGTCGATTTCGACGATGTAACCTGCGCGGTGTGGCTCGTTCGGTTCTTTTGAGAGGTCGAACCGCGCATCAAAGCCGTGGTAGTTGTAACGGCCCGCATCAACATCGGTATTCACCCCGTAGCGGGCAAATCCAGCGGCGGTTGCATCCTCAAGGGTCAGCTCTTCGGTTGTGCCAAAGTAGCCGTTAAAGTTTTCTTCGCATGTCAGGTAAGTGCCCCACGGTGTGCGGCCAGAACCGCAGTTGTTGAACGTCCCCAGCGAGGTGGTTCCAGTTGGGTCGGCGCTGGTTTTCAGAAGATCATGACCCGCAGCCGGACCGTCGAGCTGCATTGGCGTGCGGTGGTGGATGCGGCGGTTGTAGGGGCTGTCGATCACAACATCCCAACCTGCATCTGTTTCAGCGACTTCCATTACGGTCACGCCTTGGAAGTTCTGCAGGCGGATGACGTCATCACTGGAAACAGGTTTGCCTTCTTGTTCAGCTGGCAAGTTGATGCCGCCATTCACATATTCAGAGTTCACAACGAGAAGCTCTGTGTCGCCTACAAGGAACAATTCCATCCCGTCAGTGTTTTCACCAAACACGCGGTCAGATCCTTCGGTCGGGATGCCCGTGGATGAATCAAATTCAGGCGCATCTGAAAACAGCGGGTCGCCCCAGCGTGCGAGGATGTCCCATGTGTAGCCTTCTGGCACATGCACGGTTCCGTCTGTTTGCGGCGCAAGCTGGTTGAAGGCAAAGCGAGACGTTTGTTGCGCCTGCGCTGACGTGCTCGACAACAGGCCGGTGCCCATCACCGCTGCGCCAGAGCCGAATGCAAGTGCGCCGCCAAGGAAACCGCGACGCGAGATCGCCTTTTCAACCACATCGTCAAAGCCTTGCGTGGTCGGGCGCGGGAATTTCAGTTCATCTTCGTCATCAAAAGACAGTTCATCGTAATTGATCTGGGACATTGTCGTGCTCCTGCTGGGACCCGACGCGGGTCCTGACTGGCGCATTTCTGAGAGATGAAGTTCACAGTTTTGTAATAGTGATATTGCGGTTTAATGAAATTTTCAGTGTTCGGCTGGGTGCCTGCCCCCGCCAATTAAACGCCCCGCCGCTGTTACCAACGACGGGGCCCGATTGATCCGTTCAATCTGGGGGATGTCCCGAACCAACCGGTCACAAGCGAGGTCAGCCCCCGTTTGTAACTGGGTGCAGCCAATTAGGCGACAGCGTACTGAACGGCACGGACAGGAGCGCGTGCGTCGTCTTCAAACATCAGGCAATCAACGAGGTCTTCCGCAACATCCATTGGCAGAACGGCATAGTCGGATGGTGCAGCGTCCGAGATCAGGTCTGTCTGTGCGTGGCACAGGAACAAAGCGCCGATGTTGGCGAATACGATTTCGTCTTGAGCAAAATGCAGCTGGATAACTTCAACCCATTCAGATGGACGTGTCTGTGTGATGCCACGGTAACCTTCGAGCGCAGCAGCAGGGATCACCGCAAAGGGATCGCCTGTCATGTTTTCAGCAGCGTCGCTTTCGATCATGACGGATTGATGTGGCAGCAGTGTCATCTCTTCGTGGTTGCCAAGGGCACCAGCAGGAACGGCCATTGGCCAGCTTGCGATGGTGTCTGTGTCTGCCATCAAGACGTGGCGGGTAACCGCGATGACTGTTTGCAGCCCACCATCAAACGTCAGAACCTGCTGACCCTCGCGAATAGTTTCGACCTTGGCCCATCCAGTGTTCGTCGCAACCTTGGTGCCAGACACCATTCCAGTTGTGTGAGTGTCCAATTTTGGAAGTGCGGCAGATGTCCCCCCATTTGAACGAGCAGCTTTTTCCCAAGTCGTAGTTTTCCAAGCAAACATTGTGACATCCCCATGTCTTGTTCTTATTTTTCGAACCAGTCGGCAGCGACTTGGTCCGTAGCAACAAAACCATTTGGGTTGATTCCCAAGGCGGACCTTGGCTCAGAAAAGGGCATGTTTGGGGCATTGAATAAGATCTGCGGGAAATGTTCTGGTTAACGATTGATTAACCAGAAAACCGGAAACAATTAGCCGCAGGTTCCCTCAGGATCGAAGGAATAGCCGTGAAGTTTGATGTCCTGAGAACACAGGTCCGCCAGACGTTCCGCATCTGATTCTGTATAGAAACCGCGCCAATCGCGTGGACGTGCGCTGGCATTGGCGATTGGAATCTCAAGATCAAACCCCAGAAGGTCGATCAGTGGCGCACTGTCCTGTTTCAGGTTTTCCAGCCGGATATAAAGATCCGCATGTTCGACCCCGGCGCCATCCGTCATATAGGACGCATAGGGCGACTTGCGGAATGTGGCCTGTGTCAGTGGCGCATTTAGAAAGCCCGAAAACCCTTTGGCTTTAGCCAAAGTCACGGCGGGATGGTCGAAGGTCTGGGTTTGCAGCCAGTGGTAATAACTGACCATGCGGTCCCACGGGTTGCGCACCAGCGTAAAGGTAAACAGGTCTTTCATATCGTCACGACTGATCAGGCCCTCGGCATCCGCGAGCGTGGAATGTTTCCAAAGCCGCCCTGCAGTTTGAACACCCTTTACCTTTCCGCGACGCTTCACGGCTTTTGGCGTATCGCCGATCATAATGTCGTCGGCTTTGGCTCGGCCTTCCAACGCCAGTGCCATTGCCGTGCCGCCTGTCTTTGGAATGTGCACAAAGATATATCCGCGACCGCGAGAGATTATCATTTCGACCTCACGGCGATGATCGAACCGGAGAGAATAATCAACGCCATCCCAAACAGCGCAACCACACCAACCGTTTGATCCCAGATGAGCCAGGCAAACGACGCTGAAAAAACAATCAGAGAATATTCATTGATCGCCACGTAAGAGGCCTCGCCCAGTTGATAGCCACGGGTCAGCAGGCCAACACCAATCAAGCTGCCCACTGCTTGCGCCACTGTAACCCAGACCACCGTGGGTGTCATGGGCACCCAGCCCAGATACAACCAGCCAACACCGTCTTGTGGTAGGTCCAAAGGCCAAAGGGTCAGCGCGATCATTCCAATCGCTCCGTAGATGCCTAGAATTGCGAAATAGGCCAGAGTCATGACCAACACGCTTTCGCCTTCGCACCAGTCCCGCGTGCCGACTGCGCCAATGGCGTAGAACACCCCTGCAATGATGGGCACGAAGGACAGCGCCGTGAGTGCCCCATCCTCTGGCCAAACGACCATAACAGCCCCAACAAAGCCGACGGCAACCGATGCCCAACGCCAAATGCCAACTTTCTCGCCACGAAATAGAACTGACAGAAGCAAAACAAAGATCGGAGCCGTGAACATCCCCGCCACAACAACGCCAATCGGAAGTATAGCAAGACAGCCGAAATAGATGAGCAACGCACTGCCCGTGAAAAAATTACGCGCCAGCACCCAGCGCGGTCGGTTTGCGCGCAGTGTCCCAAGGCCCAGCAGTGTCAGAACGATCAACATCGGCACGACGGCAGCCGACCGCGCGAGTTGAAATAGCCACAGGCTGCTGATCTGCGAGATCAATGGTACAAGGTTGTCCGTAACCCCCAACACAAACATTCCGCACAACGTGCAGATCATCGACAATTTCGGTTGGATGGTTTGCATCAAAGGGGTCCTTTGGGGCCTTGTCCCGAAAACGGTTGCCCCCTGCCCGTCTAAAAACGACCAATACGCCGCATTGGGAGTTTATCATTCCAAAAAACTGCGACATTCTGGTGGTCTATCGCGTCTGGGAGGAACAGCGAATGGGATGGATGAGAGACGAAACAGGGCTGGACAAATGTGCCGCCAATTATGTGCCGCTAACACCGCTAAGCCATTTGGCACGTGCGGCTAAGGTTTTCACAGACCATGAGGCATTGGTCTACGGCGACATCCGCCGGACTTACGCCCAATATCATGCCCGTGTTAGCCAGCTGGCATCCGCCCTCTCGATGGCCGGCGTTCAACCCGGTGATGTGGTAGCGACTCTGCTCCCCAATATCCCCGCCCAAGCCGAAGCGCATTTTGGTGTGCCTGCCTGCGGCGCGGTTCTAAACACCATCAACATCCGGCTGGACGTCGACACCATCGCCTACATTTTTGATCACGGCGAAGCCAAGGTGGTTCTGTGTGACAGCCAGTTCCTTCCGGTCTGCATGCAGGCGATTGAGCAGATGGAGGGCGAAGCACCCTTGGTCGTCGAAGTCCCCGACCCCGTCGCTGGCGTGCCAGAGATCGGTGAGCAGATCGATTACGAGACATTCCTTGATGCTGGTGACCCGAATTTCCAATGGATGATGCCAGAGGATGAGTGGGAAAGCATTTCACTGAACTACACCAGCGGCACGACGGGTCGCCCAAAGGGCGTGGTGTGCCATCACCGTGGCGCGTACTTGATGACAACGGGGACGCCGATCACGTGGCGCATGACCTTGCATCCGCGTTATTTGACCATCGTGCCGTTGTTTCACTGCAACGGCTGGAACCACACGTGGATGATGCCGATGATCGGCGGCACTGTTGTGTGTTGCCGCGATGTTACGGCTGCCGCGATCTATGATGCGATTGCGGATGAAGGGATCACTCATTTCGGCGGCGCGCCCATTGTGTTGAACCTTTTGGTGAACGCCAAACCCGAAGACGTGCGCCCGTTCGACCACACGGTCGAGGTCTTCACCGCTGGCGCCCCACCTGCCCCGTCGACACTGGATGCCATTGGGAAGCTCGGCTTCAACGTGCAGCAGGTGTACGGGCTTACCGAAACCTACGGCCACGTCACCGAATGCCTTTGGAACGAAGACTGGGATGCTTTGCCTGAGGACGAACAGGCGGCAATCAAAGCGCGCCAAGGCGTCGCCCTGCCCCAAATGGAAGACATCACCGTTCTGGATGACGACATGCAGCAAGTGCCGATGGACGGGGCGACCCAAGGCCAGATCATGATCCGTGGTAATTCGGTGATGAAGGGATACCTCAAAAACCCCAAAGCCACGGCCAAAGCGTTTAAGGGTGGTTATTTTCACTCTGAGGATATTGCCGTGCAGCACCCCGACGGTTGGATGCAAATCTCGGATCGCGCTAAGGATATCATCATCTCGGGCGGCGAGAACATCTCCTCTGTTGAGGTTGAGGGCGCTTTGATGGGGCATCCTGACGTGATGCTTTGCGCTGTGGTCGCTATGCCGGATGACAAATGGGGCGAAGTGCCTTGTGCCTTTGTGGAACTCAAAGAAGGCCACGCAAGCGACGAGGCGACCCTAATTGCCTTTACCCGCGAACGTTTGGCAGGGTTCAAATGCCCCAAGAAGGTGGTGTTTGGCGAGTTGCCCAAGACATCGACCGGCAAAATTCAGAAGTTCGAGCTGCGGAAAACGTTCAAGTAACGCGGTTAGGCCAAGCGCCCGTAAAACGTCATGCGCGCACTTTCTGACAGCTCGACACCTGCGGTGTCGTTGTAAGCCAATACGGCCAGCATGCGGGTTTTGTCGCTTTCGTTTGGTGACACACGGTGGATGGAGTTGCGGCCGCGAAACAGCACAAGCGCACCGGGGTCCATCTCCAGCACGTCTGGCTGCGTGCGGCCAGCGAGAAGATCGCCCACAGCGTCGTAGTTCATATCACCTGCATCCGCATCGCGCAGATCTTTAATGTATTCAAAGCGGCTTCCGGCGTCGGGCTTTTCAATCAGCAGGGTGATGGCGAACGACGAGTTGTCGAAATGCCAGCCGAGTTCTTGGCCGCGTTTGGCGTAGTGAATGTTGATCGAGGACAACGGGTCGGCGTAGGCGTGAAGTTCCGGCTGGCCGGTCGTGCGTTTCACAAAATCGCGAAAGCTGTCGTGATCGTAAAGCAACCGCAGCGGGGACTGCGCGGCAACCCTATCGTCGCAAATACAGCCTTTTGACGACACGACCTGCAGGTTCGCAGGGTGATCGGGCGCAAAGTCGCTATTGGGTGGGGTCAGGTAGACCGAGTGATCTTGCGCACAGAAATAGGCGTCCTTTTGTCCTGCGCGGCTTTCGTCCTGCAGCAGTTTCAAAGCGTCGGCTTGAATAAAGTCAGGCAAGACCAACACACCATCGCGGTCCAGAGTGGCTGTACAGCTTGCGCCAAAAGCCTCGTCCAATGGGTAGCGCGCAAGGTCGACGATATCTGAAAGCTGCATGGGAGGTCCTTAGGCTGTGTCTTCGGACCATGACTCCGCAGTGCGGTGGATGCAAGTTGGGCGGCGCATAGAAAATGCGGCGCCCAACTTCGTCTCTTAGCCGTTAGTCGGCTTTGGCACGGCGCGTATCGTTGTACATCGCCTTAATCAGAGCGATCACCATCAAGACCATGACAATCGTAAAGGGCAGCGCCCCGATGATCATCGCATCTTGAAGCGCATCGAACGGATTGCCTGTGGTACTGAGCCCACCCGCGACCAACAGTGAACCAATCACCAAGGTCAGGATGATGCCCCAGATGATACGGTGCTTGATGCCCGTCTCTTGTTCGCCACCAGACATGATCGTGTTCATCACGAGGATGCCCGAGTCCGCCGAGGTCACGAGGAAGGTCATAATCAGAACCACACACATGATGGTGATAGCCGTCAGGAACCCGCCAGAGATCATGTAGCTAAGCGTAACAAACAATTTGTTCGTGTTGGACGCCCCGATGATCGCACCTTCTGCGGCACCTGCCAGTTCCAGATCGATGGCCGTGCCACCCAATATGGTCATCCAAGCGAAACACACCAAAGACGGTGCAATCACACAGCCAAGGATGAATTCACGCACAGTGCGACCGCGTGAAATCCGCGCAAGGAACAAGCCGACGAATGGCGAAAACGCAATCCACCACGCCCAGTAGAACGTTGTCCAACCAGACTGCCACCCGAACTGACGACCCTGATTGCCCGCGTCATAGGCAGCGGCCAAGGTTTCAGGTGGAAGCGCTGCGGCCTCTCCTTCGAGGCCGCCAACGAACCCGTCGAACGATCCCCATGCATTGGTTGCGCCACCAAATAACGCTTCGGCTTGGCCTGCGGCCTCGGCTGGAAGTGCTGCTGCGTATGCATCGGCCGACAAGGCTCCCGCCGCGCCAAACGACAAACTGAAGAAGTTCAGGATATAGTCCACCAGCGCCGTTCCATACGTCGTCATCGCAAACATGAACGACCCGAAGATCACAAATGTCAAAAGCAGGATGACAGACAACACAAGGTTGAGGTTGGACAGGTATTTGATGCCTCGTCCAACACCTGAAACCGCCGACAAGATCGACAGAAACATGATGACAAGAAGACCTGCCAAAAGGCCAACGGTAGATGGCGCTGGCGGCGTATCACCTTCAGCGGGCCCCATCAGCCATTCCATTCCGGTGACCGCGTAAACCCCGTCGATAAATTGGCTAACGCCAAACCCAATGGTGACAGAAACACCAAGGATCGTTGCAACAACCCCAAGCACATCAACGACATGGCCGATGAACCCATTCGCTGCACGGCCCAAGAGCGGCGTCAGCGCAGATCGGATCGTTAGCGGCATGTCACGCGTATAAGCGTAGTAGGCCAACGACAGTCCAGTCACCACGTAGATCGCCCATGCGTGCAAACCGTAATGCAAAAAGGTGTAACGATACGCACTTTGCACTGCTTCCGGTGAATTAGCAGTAACCTCTCCCGATACTGTCAGTGGATTTGACCCCCACAGGCCCAAGGGTTCGGCGGTCGCGAAGACCATCAAACCGACACCCAAACCAGCGCCAAACATCATCGAAAACCACGAGAAGTTGGAGAACTCGGGGGCTTCGCCCGGTGCCCCGAGTTTCTTTTTACCAATCGGCAATATCGCCAAAATGATTAGAAAGAAGGCAAACGCACCAACTGAAATGATGTAGAATGTGTTAAATCCGAGCAGCAGCGACCAGTTCCAACTGTCGAGCGTATTGCCAGCTGTCACTGGCCAGAACAACGCCCAGAGCACAAGCGCGACCATAAGGCCTTTTGATATCAGTGCGATCGGAAGACTGTATCCATGATAAAATCCCCCGTCCTGTTTGGGGATCTCAAGATCCGTGAATGGTGCCTTAGGTGCCATTTTGTCCCTCTCTTTCGGGCGATTTCGCCCGTTCATTGCAAGCGCACCTCCTCGTGCGCCTGCGACACTTTAGCACAGGTTCGACCGATCTCAGAAACAATCAACGTCACTTGATGGTCCATAAACGGCTATTAATTTATCCAGCTTCGCGTTAGAATTGCGCAAAGCGGAGGCAGAGCAGGCCCCAAGATGACAACGGCATTAACGGATTTTGAACGGCTAGAAAGCGGCGGACTTTGGCGTCCTGACCCCGATGCGCAACGCCGCGAGGTGACTGTGTCCTTCGGCAAGGCCACAGTCATTATTTCTGACAATGCCGGTCGCGCTCTGACCCATTGGTCCCTTCCCGCAGTTGAACGGCTGAATGCAGGTGAACGACCCGCATTGTTCACACCAGCAATTGACGCGACAGAAACCTTGGAAATCAGTGACGATTTTATGATCGACGCCATGGAAAAGGTCCGCACCACTGTCAAGAAACGCCGCAGCAGACCGGGGCGGGTGCGCAGCGTCGGCCTGCTGATGACCGCCTGTGGACTTGGGGCGTTGGCGATATTTTGGTTGCCAGATGCATTGATCCGACAAGCACAAAGCGTTGTCCCACCCGTGCAGCGCAGCCAAATTGGCGCG
This sequence comes from Octadecabacter sp. B2R22, assembly GCF_018861045.1. GTDB lineage: Bacteria > Pseudomonadota > Alphaproteobacteria > Rhodobacterales > Rhodobacteraceae > Octadecabacter. The sequence goes on along the minus strand of NZ_JAHKQJ010000010.1, from coordinate 639,539 downwards.
ACCTTGTTGGGCCATATTCAACGCGTCACGGGGCAAACCTGCCGCAGTACATTGGGCACGCAGGCGATGGGGAAACTTTATACCCGTGCTTTGGGGCAAGATGCCGGTGGGCAAGCCCTTGTGGTGCCCTCTGGTCCAGACTCAGCGATCTACCTGCCGGGCGGACTGATCGTGATGAACCGCGATCTGGTGGAAGACACAGAAGACCCTGCGGTCGTGGCGGGACATATTTTTGCAGCGACGGCACAAGCTCGCGCGGTCGACCCGCTTGCGGCGCTTTTGAAAGAAAGCGGCATCGGCACGACATTCACCTTGCTGACCACAGGCGAGATCGATGGCGAAACCCTAAAGACGTATGCGGAAACCTTGTTCACCAACCCTCCGTCGCGTGCGGACGACGCGGAATTGTTGACCTTGTTCCAAGCTGCCCAGATCCCAAGCACGCCCTTTGCCTATAGTCTCGATGTAACTGGCGAAAGCACTCTTGGCCTTATCGAAGCAGACCCGATGCAAGGGCGCAGCGATGAGACGCTCCTTAGCGATGCCGAGTGGATTAGCTTGCAAGGGATTTGCGGCTAACCCACCCCGAACAAGAAGAGACCCCGCGCTCGATTGCGGGGCCCCTCCTCGGGAGAACTGGGAATTAGCGGCGAGTGAAAGCGCTGGAGAACCCCGCGCCGCGCGTTGTGCCTAGGGCGTTTTGCAGTTGGCTGTCATTGGCGAACGGACCTGCCAGAACGATGCGCATTTCGCGGCCATTCTGATTGAACACGCCAACCCGCATTGGCAATCCGCGTGAGCGCAAAGACCGTGCGATCGCCTGTGCTTCGTTGCGTGTGCCATAAGTGCCGACCTGCACATAGCGGTGTCCGCTGATCTGCTCGGCGCGCTGCGGTTGTGGTGCAACGGCGCGTGTCGTGGTCGCGGCCGATGCCGTCGGCTGCACAACAGGGGCCTGCGCGTAGCGCGCATAGTTGGTGTAATCGGACGGGCTGCGCGTCATCTGGTTGACTGGAATGCCACGCTGGGTGTTCAAGCGACCGTCACTCCAAACACGCTCATAGCCATCAGGAACAGTCGGGCTTGGAAGCGCGTAAGCGGTGGTCGGGTTGGAATATGGCGGCGGGGTACGGCCCAAAATGCCATTCAGGAACCCTTGCGAAGACTGCGCCCGCGTAACCGTCGCCGCACGCGTTGTCGTGGCACGAGATGAACCAGTTGGCGTTTGCACCGCAGAACTACAGCCTGGCGTAAGACCGCCAAGTTCTGTCCCGCAAGTCGATGAAAGCTGGGTGTTTACACCGGGGACAAAGGTCGAGCCCGGTGCTGAATCGAGTGGGTTAGAATAAGGCCGTGTGTTTGCACGCGCTGTCGCAACGGGACGGGTCATCCCCACGAACGTCGACCCCGGGGCTGCGTCCAACGGGTTTGAATAGGGTTGCTGTGGCAAGGCCAAATCAGCACGCAATTGCGTCAAACCTTGACCAGGTGTCCTCGTTTGGGCGCAGGTGATTGGCAAACCAGTTACCGCACTGACATAACTGCGCCCCGTGGCCGCCATGTCCGCACAGGCCTGCTGGCGCGTAAGGCGTGACGTTTGGGTTGCAGGTGTTGGAGCTGCCGGTTGCTGAACACTCGGCGCCACAGATGCGACCTGCGCAGCAGCAGGCGCGCCGCCGCAATCGATTGGTTCACCCGTGCGCTGGCTGATCATGTTTTGCTGGATGCCAGTCAGGCCGGCGCAAGCCTCGGCTTTGGTCAGGATACGTGGCTGCGGCGTTGGAGCCGGAGCCGTAATCACGCGGGGTGACGGGCTTGCGATTACGGCAGGTCGCGGCGGTGTGCTCGTCACGGTTGGCGTAACACGTGTGACAGGCGCGGGCGCCGGAGCAGCAGCCTGCACAACAGGCGCAGGTTCTGATGTTGGGATCGGCGCAGGTGCCGGTGCCGGTGCGCTGGCAACTTGCGTTGGCTCTGGCGTTGGTGCGGGCACTGGTTCCGGCGCGGCGGCAACTGTTGTTCCGCCAGAGAGCGACGGCTGGAACCCACAAAGTTGATCGCGCGTACGGGACACACGCGGAACCCACTGCGTCGTGCCGCCAATGCCAGCGCGTACAAAAACACAGCCTCGGCTGTCGACGAATTGATTGGCCGTAAACGACGATGGCGGCAACTCTGCTGGAGGCTGCGCACTGCGCAATGACTGCGCGCTCGCCGTTCCCATCAAAAGTGTCGCGGTAACCGCGACTGTCGAAAGTAAACCAAACCGCTGGCGAGTATTAGACATTGGTGCCCCCACAAGATATTGTAGAAGAATGCCCAACAATCGCTAATTTGTAAAGAGATTGTCCCCTTTATTTTGTGCCAAACATGCGGTCACCCGCATCCCCTAGTCCCGGCACAATATATCCATTGTCATTCAAGTGACTATCTACCGACGCAGTCACAATCGGCACGTCCGGATGTGCGGCCTTCATTGCTGCAATCCCTTCAGGGGAGGCCAACAAACACAAGAACCGGATGTTTTTTGCGCCTGATTTCTTCAGCAAATCAATCGCAGCGATAGAGGAATTTCCAGTCGCCAACATAGGGTCGACGGCAATAACCATACGCTCGTCCATTTTCTCTGGCACCTTGAAGTAGTACTGCACGGGCTGCAGTGTCTCTTCGTCGCGGTAAAGCCCAACAAAGCCGACACGCGCTGACGGGATAAGTTCCAGCATTCCGTCCAACAACCCATTGCCTGCTCGCAAAATCGAAATAAGCGCGAGCTTGCGACCCTCAAGGGTTGGCGCATCCATCGGCTCCATCGGGGTATCGATGCGCTTGGTTGTCATCGGCAGTTCGCGTGTCACCTCATAGGCGAGCAGTTGGCTAATCTCACGCAACAGCTGGCGGAACACGGCAGTCGATGTGTCTTTGTCCCGCATCAGGGTCAGCTTGTGCTGCACCAGCGGGTGTTTGACATGGGTAAGGTGCGGCAGGTCAGTCATGCGGTTTCCAATCGTTTGGCAATTTTAGAGCGGGTGGCATCGTCACAGAATGCCGCCGCGAGGGCGGTTTCGTTGACGGCTTTGAAATCATCCTCATCCCAACCAAAAGTCTGGGAAAGCATGTCGAATTCGCGGGTCATCGTTGTCCCGAAGAAAGGCGGATCATCTGTCGAAACAGTGACCTTAACACCTGCATCGCGCAGGCGTTGGATCGGATGTTCAGACCAACCGCCCGTGGCCTGCAAGAACACGTTTGATCCGGGGCAGACCTCTAGCACGACATCGGTGTCGATGATCTGCTGCATCAAGGCAGGGTCTTTGATGGCGTCTACACCGTGACCAATGCGCGTGACCTTAAGGTCGCGAAGTGTGGCTGCGATCATCTCTGGGCCGCCCCATTCGCCAGCATGGCATGTCAATTCCAACCCCGCTTCGCGCGCCATATCATAAGCATAGGCAAAATCAGCTGGCGTCCCGAAAGTTTCAGCGCCGCCCATCCCGAACCCCGTCACAAAATCACCCTTGGTTTCGGCCGCACATTTGGCGGCGGCTTTGGCTTTCTCGGCCCCAAAGTGTCGCACACAGGTCGCCACACATTTCAATGTGATCCCCAAATCGCGGTCAGCCTCATCCGCAGCCATCTGGATGGCACCAAGATATTCGCGCCATGCGGACACATCACCACCGCCGCAGAAGTCCGGCGAGATGAACGTCTCTTGATAGACGACACCGTGCGATGCGCTTTCCTCAAGAATGGCCTTGGTCAAACGGTAGAAGTCCTGTGGGCCTTGCAAAGTCGTGCATGCGGCCTCGTAGACCTCAAGGAAGTGATTGAAATCACGATAGGCATAGGTGCCATCTGGGTTGAATATCCCGCTGATATCAAGCGATTTTTCCTTGGCGAGCCCACGAATAAACGCAGGCGGCGCGCAGCCTTCAATGTGCGTATGTAGTTCTACTTTCGGCATAGATTTGTAAGTCATAAGAAACTCTTTCCGGTGCCTTGAGGCGGCACACCAAGGTGGGCGGCAATGCTCGCGGCGACATCAACGAATGCGATCTGGCCAAGGTCGCGGGACCCTGCCCCGTGAATAAGAACGGGCACCTGTTCGCGGGTGTGATCGGTGCCAACCCATGTCGGATCATTGCCATGATCGGCTGTGACACAAAGCAGGTCTCCGTCTCGCAATTTAGGGAGCAGTTTCCCGAGTTCGGCATCAAACCATTCAAGGTGGCGCGCATAGCCAGACACATCACGGCGATGACCATAAAGGCTGTCGAATTCGACGAGGTTGGCAAAGACAAACCCGCCATCTGGTGCGTCGTCGGCGAGATCAGACAAGTGATCCATCAATGTCGCGTCAGCGCCCTTTCGGACCTCGTCAATGCCGCGCATGGAGAAGATATCGCCAATTTTACCAATCGCTTGCACGGATTTTCCTGCCGCATGAACCCAATCACACAAGGTCGGCGATGGCGGGGCAATGGCATAGTCATGCCGATTTAAAGTGCGTTGATAATTGCCGCTTTCACCCACAAACGGACGCGCGATCACGCGACCGACTTTCATGTCGTGCAGCATGGGCGACAAATCCTCGCACAGCTGCAAAAGGCGATCTAGCCCGAAGTGGTCTTCGTGGGCTGCGATCTGAAGAACACTGTCCACAGACGTATAGCAAATCGGCTTGCCTGTTCGGACGTGTTCATCGCCAAAGTCTTCGATCACTTGAGTGCCAGAGGCGTGGCAATTGGCAAGGATGCCGTCGGTTCCGGCCAGTTCATTGATGCGATCCGATACGGCCTGCGGAAAAGCGGGCGTCTGGTTCGGGAAGGTGTGCCAGTCCCATGGCACTGGCACACCCGCCAATTCCCAATGACCTGACGGCGTGTCCTTGCCCATGCTGATTTCCACCGCGTTGGCATGGGCTCCAGTGGGTGCGGGCCATCCAAGATCCAACCCTGAGGCATTCTTGATTGCCGCCCCCGCGCCAAGTGCGTTGAGGTTTGGAATTTGGAGAGGTCCGCTGCGGCTGTCTTCGGCCTGCCCTGCGGCACACGCCTGCGCGATGTGGCCAAGAGTGTTTGCACCCGTATCGGGAACATCGCCGTTAAAGAACTGTGCAGCATCTGGCGCGCCGCCAATGCCAACGCTGTCAATTACGATCAAAAAGGCGCGCGTCATTGTTCGATCCTTTCAAGGATAAGGTCGGGCGCTTCAACAGCTTGCCCGATAGTAATGGCGTTCTGAACAGTCCGCGCGGCGGCCTCGGCACTCTCTTCGTCGGCGGCGTGGATCGTTACGAGGGGGTCGCCACGGCTCACCTTAGTGCCCAAGGGCAACACATCGGAAAGCCCGACGCGCGGATCAATACGATCACTTTCGACCTGCCGTCCACCACCCATTTGCACGACGGCAAGACCAAGCGCTTCACCATCAATGGCCGTGATCATCCCCGAACTTGGCGCAGGCACATCCCCGACAACAGGGGCTTTGGGCAAATGTGTGTGCCAGTCTTCGGCGATATCTGGTGGGCCGCCCATAGCGCGTATCATAGCAGCGAAACACACCATCGCGTGGCCCGACGAAATGGCCGCCGTCACACGTTCTTCGGCCTCACCCTCGGAATGACCCGACAGCGCCAAGACGCGCGCGCAGAGTGCAACCGTCAGATCATGCAGCCGCGGTGCCGCGGCGCGATTGCCCGAAAGGACCTCAAGACAGGTGGCAACCTCAAGTGCGTTACCAAGACTGGGCGCGAGGGGCTGTGACATGTCAGTGATGAACGCCGCCGTCGGTGTGCCCGCACCATTCGCCGTTGAAACCAACGCCCGAGCAAGAACCGCGGCCTCATCAGGCGTCTTCATAAAGGCGCCGCTGCCCGCTTTGACATCCAGCACAAGCCCGTCGAGCCCCGCCGCCAGTTTTTTGGACAAGATCGACGCGCAGATCAAATCAACACTCTCTACTGTCGCAGTAACGTCCCGAATGGCATATAAACGTTTATCGGCCGGTGCGATCGTGCGGGTCGCACTGACGATGGCACAGCCCACATCACGGGTCACCTGGCGAAACTCCGCAGGCGTGAGTGCCGTGTTGAGACCGAGAATGCTTTCGAGCTTATCCAGCGTACCACCTGTGTGGCCGAGGCCGCGCCCCGAAACCATTGGAACAAAGACATCACAGGCCGCTAGAGCTGGTGCGAGGATGAGCGAAACAGGGTCCCCGACCCCGCCTGTGGAATGTTTATCCAGCACTGGCCCCGGCAAATCCCATTTCATCACGTCGCCGCTGTCTCGCATCCCGCAGGTCAGCGCAACGCGACCTTCTTCGCTCAGCCCTTTTAGACAAACGGCCATCGCAAATGCCCCCGCCTGAGCATCAGAAACGGCCCGCGTGGCAAGACCATTGGCGAACCATTTAATTTCTTCGGTGCTGGGGGCGATGCCCCGCCGCACTTTGGCAATGATTGCGCGCGCATCCATCTTAGGAATTTGCCATGTGATCTGCGGTAAAGCGTCCCGGCAATAGATCGGCCACAGTCATCTGCAAAGTTTTGCCATCCATCGTCGCCATAGTCACAACCACATCAGGCCCTGCAAATTCAGCGATTTTCTGTCGGCACCCGCCGCAAGGCGGCACAGGCGCGGGCGCATCGGCGATCACGGCTACTTCTGCAATCTGGCGCTCACCCGCTGCACACATGGCGGCAATGGCCCCCGCTTCGGCACAGGTGCCTTCTGGATAGGCGACATTTTCAACGTTTATGCCTTTGTAAATAGTGCCATCTACTGTTTTGATCGCCGCCCCGACGGCAAAGTTCGAATAGGGCGCATAGGCGTTTTCACGCACCTTACGGGCATCATCTATAAGGGACATTTTGGCAGCTCCTTTTTTATGCAGCGTGAGCCTGTTGCGATCCAGTTTCAAGCCAAAGTCGTTGTGAATTCTCCGGCCAGCGAAACTTCAAGCAGTTCAAGGTCATCGGTCGGATCACTGTATCGGGTCGCCATCTGAGGCGGGATAACGAAAGCATCGCCAGCTTCAAGACGGTAAGGGTCTTTGCCTTCGCCTTCTAAGGTCATCGCGCCCTCCATGACAAAGGTGAAATGGATGTCCGCATCGTGGGTGGCCCACTGAGGGGGCCCGTCCCCGCGGCGCACGACCTGTACGCCCGCAACGGATTTCGTAGCCTTATTGATCGTAGTATCCCGCGCGACAAACCCGGGCAGTCGAAAGGGCTGCCACTGTGCATCTTTGCCAATGTTGTGCACGAATTTTTGCCCCTGCCATTCGCGATCGGGGCGCAGATGCGGGGTCGGCAGGGTCATTTCATGTTCGATTTCAGTGACATGTTCTGCAGGCACGCCAACTTCAATCACCTCGATCCCGTCTGATGCCTCAAGGACGCGGTGGCGAATTTCTGGTGGCTGGATAAAGCAATCGCCCGCATGCAGGCGGATTGGACCGCCCTGATCCTCGTAGACCACATCAACCCAGCCACGATAACAAAAGATCAGCTGAAACCCGACCTTATGATAGTGCACCATGTCGGGCACAGGGCCGCCGTCTGGAATACGGATGTGGCTGGCGATGATGGACCCACCCAAACGGGACGGGATCAAATCGCGGTAATGCATGCCTGCACGGCCGATAACCCAAGGTGCCTGATCTGCCAAACGTCGCACCACAAAGGCGTGGTCTGTTTGCGGCAAATGCAGCGGCGGGTTGAGTTCGTCAATTTCAACGGTCGTTCCCCCTGGCGATGTCAGGGTCCGGCGATCTGCGAACGTCGCATCATCCGTCAGAATCCGCAGATGGCCCGAAGCTCCCTCCTGTGATCCATCCAAACGCACGCGCAATCCATGGCCGGAAAACACAGCGACAGACGGATCATCGGCGGGATAAATGCTATCCATACGCATCTTTAAGGTCTTGGTGAAAAAACCAATGTCAGCAGTCAATGCTTTCGTTGGCAGGCAAACCTCAGCGCGGATGTCAGGATTATTTATCATTTGGTCAATTTGCGGCCCCGCTTTCCGATTTGCAAGAGAGTGCGCCTTCGGACTATAGGGGAAATAGAACTTCCTTAACGTCAGCAAGATAGTTTAACGTTAAACTAATTTCTGAATACCTCTCAATCGAACGGGAAACCGATGACTGATACACCCAAAACTCCGCCTAAAGACGCCCATAAAGAAGCCTTGCGCCAAGCGGCACTGCAGTATCACAAGTATCCAAAACCCGGGAAGCTGGAGATCCGTGCGACCAAACCGATGGCCAATGGCCGGGACTTGGCGCGGGCCTATTCGCCGGGCGTGGCTGAGGCCTGCCTTGAGATCAAAGAGGACGCCGCCACAGCAGGCGATTACACCGCGCGCGGCAATCTGGTGGCGGTTGTCACCAATGGCACGGCCGTTCTGGGGCTTGGCAACATTGGGGCTCTGGCAAGTAAGCCCGTGATGGAGGGCAAGGCGGTCCTGTTCAAGAAGTTCGCCAACATCGACTGCTTTGACATTGAGGTGAACGAACCCGACCCCGAAAAACTGGCAGATATCGTTTGCGCGCTAGAACCTACGTTTGGCGCGATCAATCTTGAAGACATCAAAGCACCTGACTGTTTTATCGTTGAAAAGCTTTGCCGTGAACGGATGAACATCCCAGTTTTTCATGACGATCAGCACGGAACAGCGATTGTTGTCGGCGCTGCCGCGACCAATGCGTTGCAAGTGTCGGGTAAGAAGTTTGAAGACATCAAGATCGTCAGCACAGGTGGTGGGGCTGCGGGAATTGCATGCCTCAACATGCTGCTGAAACTGGGCGTAAGGCGCGAAAACGTCTGGCTGTGCGACATCGAAGGGCTGGTCTACGAGGGCCGCGAAAAGGACATGACACCGCAAAAAGCGGAGTACGCCCAAGGCACTACCCCCGCGACGCTGGACGATGTGATTGAGGGCGCGGACATGTTCCTTGGTCTGTCTGGCCCCGGCGTATTGAAACCCGAAATGGTCGCCAAGATGACCAAGGCCCCGATCGTTTTTGCGCTGGCCAATCCGAACCCCGAAATCACGCCCGATGATGCGCGCAGCGTCGCGCCCGACGCGATCATGGCCACAGGGCGCAGCGATTTCCCCAACCAAGTCAACAACGTGCTGTGTTTCCCGTTTATCTTCCGCGGCGCATTGGATGTCGGCGCGACCGAGATTAACGACGCCATGCAGATCGGCTGCGTCGAAGGGATTGCCGCACTGGCCCGTGCCACGACCTCTGCTGAAGCGGCGGCAGCGTATCAGGGCGAACAGATGACATTTGGCCCAGAGTACCTGATCCCGAAACCGTTTGATCCGCGCCTCATGGGGGTTGTCGCCTCTGCGGTGGCCAAGGCGGCGATGGAAACCGGCGTGGCGACGCGGCCTGTTGATTTGGATGACTACAAAGCGACGTTGGATGCCTCGGTGTTCAAATCCGCACTGTTGATGCGCCCCGTGTTTGAAGCCGCCGCCAAAGAGACCCGCCGGATTGTCTTTTCTGAAGGCGAAGACGAACGTGTTCTGCGGGCAAGCCAAGCGATCTTGGAAGAGACCACAGAGACGCCGATCTTAATTGGCCGTCCTGATGTGATCGCGGCCCGCGCGGAACGTGCGGGGCTTGAGATTGATATTAACAACCTCGACATCGTGAACCCGGAAAACGACCCGCGTTATCGTGATTACTGGGAAACCTATCACAGCCTGCGGGCGCGCAACGGGGTTACGCCTGATATTGCCCGTGCGGTGATGCGTACCAATACCACCGCCATTGGCGCTGTGATGGTTCAACGCGGAGAGGCAGATAGCCTGATTTGCGGCACGTTCGGTCAATTCCGTTGGCATCTTGATTACGTGAAACAGGTTTTGGGCGAGAACCATAAGGTTCAGGGCGCGCTCAGCATGATGATCCTTGAGGATGGCCCCCTGTTTATCGCCGACACACACGTGCATTCCGAACCCACAGGCGAACAGATCGCCCAGACGGCCATCGGTGCGGCCCGCCACGTCAAACGGTTCGGATTGCAGCCAAAAGTTGCTTTTTGTGCGCAGTCGCAATTCGGCAATCTGGACTGCGATACGGGGCAGCGTATCCGCGCTGCGATGGAGATCCTGGACGCCCAAAAGGTGGATTTCACCTATGAGGGCGAGATGAACGTTGACGCCGCCCTCGATCCGGAACTGCGGGATCGCTTGCTGCCCAACGGGCGCATGAAGGGCCCTGCCAATGTGCTGATCTTTGGCCATGCAGATGCGGCCAGCGGTGTGCGTAACATCCTGAAAATGAAGGGAGGCGGGTTAGAGGTTGGCCCGATCTTGATGGGCATGGGCAACCGCGCGCATATTGTGACGCCGTCCATCACCGCACGCGGATTGCTGAACATGGCGGCCATCGCCGGCACTCCCGTAAAGCACTATGGCTAGGGTTTAGAGCGGGGTTATCGTTCCTCGTAGTGGTCTCGGTCCGGGTTGCAGGGAGATCCTGTTGCCCTGCAGCGTCATCGGGGTGCAGTCGTCCGAGAGGCCCTCGATCTCGATGCAAAGTTCGCCGGCGTCGATGTGCCATGTAAACGGCTCCTGCCCACGATTTGCCTCTTCGTTCAGTGCGAACAAGCCTTTGCCGTCAGGATAGAATTCGAACACCAACGGGCCGCTATCAGGATCAATCGGCGGGAAAACAGCGCGCGTGTTTACCAGATCAGTTCCAACCTCTTTTGAGCTGGGCGCCATGCACCCCGCAAGACCTAAAGCAAGAGCGGCGCACAGAGGGAAACGAAACATAACAACGGCCTTTTCGGGTTTGATGCTTTCCTGAGCGTGACGAAATAATGCCGCCACAGCAAGCCCTTGCCGCCTCTTTCTTAACCGCCATTATGTGGTTGCGCTTGCAGGCTGGGGATGTGCCGCTAAAGTTGCCGCACAACCAGTTGGATAATTTATGCCCCGTATCGCACTTGCACTTGCTGCCGTCACAACGATGTCGCTCACAGCCTGTATGGAACCTGTAAGCGGGGGCGATCCTTTGACAGGGGACGCGCTTGAGGCTCGATTAAGTGGTCAGGTCATGGCGATACGCCCCATTGATGCGTCGATGGGCATGCCGACCCGCGCAGAATTGAACCCTGATGGAACTGTGGTGCTCTCTTATGAGGACGGCGAAGTCGCGCACCTGCGCTGGAAAGTCGAAACCCAAGGGCTGTGTTTCCCATTCCGCTCAGACCCGAACCGATTCTCGTGCCGCAATATCGTTGTGACAACGGGAAACCATTTTACAATCTATGACACGCGTGGCGGCACGCAACGGCTCGCGACGGGAACGCTCGCGCCTCTCTAGGCGCGAACCGAGTCGCTACGGCGGCCAAAAAACTTCGCAACTTTGCAAGCTGTCACGCGCAGCTTAGCAACATCCCGTCAAATAAATGACTTTGCAAACTTTGCGGCACCTAGCTGCGACATTTTGCTAACCCGCCCTCACTCGCGGCGCTAACAGGCTTGCCCCAAGCCCCCCCAGCAGCCTATCCCTATGCAAAGCAAGGGGAGGCACACTATGTCATACGAAGAAGTTTACAAAAACTGGCAGGATGATCCGGAAGCATTTTGGATGAATGCCGCTGAGGCAATTGACTGGGTTAAGCCCCCGAGCAAGGCTTTGTTCGATGCCGATGCCCCCCTTTATGAATGGTATGCCGATGCCAAAGTGAACGGCTGCTACAACGCCGTGGACCGTCACGTTGAAAACGGTCGGGGAGAGCAGACGGCCATTATCTTTGACAGCCCGATCACCCACACCAAACGGGAAATCTCATACGTTGAGCTGCGCAATCGCGTTGCAAACCTTGCGGGGGCGTTGCGCGCCAAGGGTGTCGAAAAGGGTGACCGCGTTATCATCTATATGCCGATGGTTCCGGAAGCGCTTGAGGCCATGTTGGCCTGTGCGCGTCTCGGTGCTGTGCACTCAGTCGTGTTTGGTGGATTTGCAGCCAACGAATTGGCCGTGCGGATTGATGACGCCACACCAAAAGCAATCATCGCCGCGTCTTGCGGCTTGGAGCCGGGCCGCGTGGTGCACTACAAGCCACTGCTGGACGGCGCTATCGAGCTGGCGACCCATAAGCCAGACTTCTGCGTTATCTTGCAGCGCGAACAAGAAGTCGCGGAACTGATCGAAGGGCGTGACTTTAACTGGCACGGTTTCCAATACGGGGTTGAGCCTGCGGAATGTGTTCCGGTCGAAGGCAACCACCCTGCCTATATCCTTTACACATCTGGCACCACTGGCGCGCCAAAGGGCGTTGTGCGCCACACAGCGGGCCATCTGGTCGCGCTGAATTGGACCATGAAAAACATCTACAACGTCGAACCCGGTGACGTGTGGTGGGCCGCGTCCGATGTTGGTTGGGTCGTGGGCCACAGCTATATCTGCTACGGGCCTTTGATCCACGGCAACACGACGATTGTTTTTGAAGGCAAGCCCGTCGGCACGCCCGACGCCGGCACATTCTGGCGCGTCATCGAAGAGCACAACGTCAAAAGCTTCTTCACCGCCCCAACGGCCTTCCGCGCGGTAAAACGTGAAGACCCGACTGGTGAGTTCGTTAAAAAATATGACCTCAGCTGCCTTGGGCAGGTATTCTTGGCCGGTGAGCGCGCTGACCCTGACACGATCATCTGGGCGCAGGATCATTTGAAAAAGCCGATCATCGACCACTGGTGGCAAACAGAACTGGGCTACCCCGGTGTCTGTAACCCTGTCGGCATCGAGCTGATGGACGTCAAACTTGGCAGCCCGTCTGTGCCACTGCCTGGTTTCGAGATCGATATTCTGGACGATGAAGGTCACAAGATGCCCGCAGGTGAGCTGGGCGCGATTGCGATCAAACTGCCACTGCCTCCGGGTACGCTGCCGACGTTGTGGAACGCCGAAGATCGGTACAGATCAAGCTATCTGAACACTTTCCCTGGCTATTATGAGACCGGCGATGCGGGCATGATCGATGATGACGGTTATCTTTACATCATGGCACGTACCGATGACGTGATTAACGTCGCAGGCCACCGGTTGAGCACCGGCGCCATGGAAGAAGTCCTCGCCGCGCACCCTGACGTTGCCGAATGCGCTGTGATCGGCGTGACGGATCAACTCAAGGGGCAATTGCCCATGGGGTTTGTCTGCCTCAACAACGGCACGACAACCAGCCATGAGGATGTCATCAAAGGCTGTGTTAAGCTCGTTCGCGAAAAGATTGGCCCTGTGGCGGCGTTCAAACTGTGTACGGTCGTTGATCGTTTGCCCAAAACGCGGTCAGGCAAAATCCTGCGTGGGATCATGGTGAAAATCGCCGACAGCGCAGAGTACAAGATGCCAGCCACAATCGATGATCCTGCCATTCTGGACGAGATTAAAGAGGCGCTGATCCCGATGGGTTATGCAAAATAGTACCAAACGGTGGCGGTTCTTTGTTGGGTTCGGCGTCCTGTTTGCCATCGGCCTGTCCGTATCCAAGATGGAGAATGGGATGAGTTACGTCCTCCTTGCCTGCGCTGCGGTGGTCGTTGTTGCTATAGCCTATGACAAGCTCAGACCGCGCCGCCCGTCGGTGGGGCGCGACAGGCCCAAACAGTTTCGCAGTGGGCTTTACAACCCAGCCGCAACGATTGACGGGCTGCGCGTGGCCCCTGCCCTTCGCATCGAACGGGACAGGCTGGGCGAGGTCACAATCCTTGCCGATCTTTCCAATGCGGGACGCCAGCCGCTGGGGCCCTTGCACACGGAACTGTCGCTGATCTACACCAACCATTCTGGCCGCCCTGCCTTGGGCGGAAACCATCTGGATGGGGTGCTTCTTGATCCCTCCCCCAATGCGCCGCTACTGGAGGCGGGGGAAACAACCACGATCGTGATCTATCAGTCCGAAACGCCTGCCGTGGTGGCCGATCAGGACTTCGCACCGCACAACCAAGCGGTGGCGGATCAGGTGGCGGAGTTTAACAGCGTGCTCGATTTCTTAGAACGAGATGAAACAGGCGCGTTTCGGCTTCAGTTGCGGGTGGGCAGCCCAAATCATGCAGCGTCACTGGGGCCGGACGATCTGCGCCGCGCTTAGGCGAACTGTTCGCGGATCAGTCGCTCTTCGAGGCCATGACCGGGGTCAAAGAGGATGCGGTGTTCGATTTCGGGAGCAGACCAGACATCAACCGAGGCCACGTTCTTGACCGACACCCCATCCGCATCCGCATGCACGGGGCGCTTTTCGGGGTTGGTGACTTCAAACGTCACCCGCGCGGCTTTGGGCAGCAGCGCACCGCGCCAGCGACGGGGCCGAAACGGGGCCACAGCTGTCAGCGCCAAAACCTCAGACCCAATCGGCACGATCGGCCCATGGGCGGAATAGTTATAGGCGGTGGAGCCCGCAGGCGTTGACAGCAACGCACCATCACAGACGAGTTCTTCCATCCGCAAACGGCCATCAACATGGATACGGAGCTTGGCCGCTTGTGGCCCCGCACGCAGCAAAGACACCTCGTTGATGGCCAGCGCTTTGTGTTCGGTCCCATCTACGCAGGTCGCCAACATATGCAGCGGGTTGATGGTTTCCTCTTCGGCGGCGGCCAAACGATCCCGCAATCCGTCCTCGGAGTACTCGTTCATCAAGAAGCCGACCGTGCCACGGTTCATCCCGTAGACAGGTGCGGGCAAGTGCTGCGTGCCATGCAACGTTTGCAACATGAAACCGTCACCGCCCAAGGCCACGATAATATCGGCATCATCAACGTCTACGCCGCCATATTGCGCCACCAGCGCTGTCTTGGCATCTTGTGCAATTGGCGCATCACTGGCCACAAAAGCTAGCTTGGTTTCGGCGGCCATAGCGCATCCTCTATTCAATCACCCCAATGTCCCCTGCGCCCCAACAAAAGGCAAGCAGAACGCGTCACGCCCCCGATGAGCCGCAGCACATAAAGAACATGACGCTTTTGGGCTTTATGAGCAGCAAACGAAGGCCTATGTATCGCCTAACGTCTGCGACCAAAGGAAGACCCATGACTGATGCAACCAAAGACACAGGTTTCTTCACCGAAAGCCTGTCCACGCGTGACCCTGAAATTGCTGCCGCGATTGATGCTGAAT
The DNA here is from genome assembly GCF_018861045.1 of Octadecabacter sp. B2R22. Taxonomy (GTDB): domain Bacteria; phylum Pseudomonadota; class Alphaproteobacteria; order Rhodobacterales; family Rhodobacteraceae; genus Octadecabacter. The sequence continues at coordinate 624,392 of NZ_JAHKQJ010000010.1, read as the reverse complement.
TGGGTCGCCAACGCAAAGAGATCGAACTGATCGCGTCCGAAAACATTGTCAGCGCCGCCGTCATGGAAGCGCAAGGCAGCGTCATGACAAACAAATACGCCGAAGGCTACCCAGGTCGCCGCTACTACGGCGGGTGCCAACACGTTGATGTTGCAGAAAACCTGGCCATTGATCGCGCAAAACAGCTGTTTGATTGCGGCTTTGCCAACGTGCAGCCAAATTCCGGCTCTCAGGCCAACCAAGGTGTGTTTCAGGCGCTGTTGCAGCCCGGTGATACGATCTTGGGCATGAACCTTGCGTCCGGTGGTCACCTGACACACGGTGCCCCGCCAAACCAATCAGGTAAGTGGTTCAACGCGGTTCAATACGGCGTGCGCCGTCAGGACAACCTGCTTGATTACGACGAAGTGCAGGCACTGGCGACCGAACATAAGCCAAAAATGATCATCGCAGGCGGGTCCGCCATTCCGCGCCAGATCGATTTTGCGAAAATGCGCGAAATCGCGGACAGCGTTGGTGCATATCTGCACGTTGACATGGCCCACTTTGCGGGTCTGGTTGCTGCGGGTGAACACCCTTCACCGTTCCCACATGCCCATGTTGCGACAACGACAACACACAAGACGTTGCGCGGCCCACGTGGCGGCATGATCCTGACCAACGACGAAGCCATCGCCAAGAAGGTCAACTCGGCCATCTTCCCGGGTATTCAGGGTGGTCCGCTGATGCATGTGATCGCTGGTAAGGCTGTGGCCTTTGGCGAGGCTCTGCGTCCCGAGTTCAAAACATACATGCGTCAGGTTCGCGCCAATGCGGATGCGCTGGCCGATCAGTTGATCAAAGGCGGCCTGGACATCGTAACGGGCGGGACTGATACGCACGTGATGCTGGTTGATCTGCGCCCCAAAGGCGTAACAGGCAACATCACCGACGCAGCCCTTGGCCGCGCACATATCACCACCAACAAAAACGGCATCCCGTTTGACCCAGAAAAGCCGACTGTGACATCTGGTATCCGCCTTGGGACGCCAGCAGGCACGACACGTGGCTTCAAAGAGGATGACTTCCGCCAGATCGCGGATTGGATCGTTGAGGTCGTCGATGGCCTTGCGGCCAATGGCCCAGACGGCAACGACGAAGTCGAAGCCAAGGTGCGCGGCGAAATCGAAGCCTTCTGTGACAAGTTCCCGATGTATCCAAACCTGTAAGACAGATCGAACCAATTGCGAGGGGCGCGCCATCAGGTGCGCCCTTTTGCATTTGCACGAGAGCTGCGCAAACCTGCAGTGGACTTTGCCGCCCCATTTGGCGCATTTAGCCCTATGACCAGCACGCCGAGTTTCGAGACATCCTTTGCCCCCTTGGTGCGCCGCGCCTTGCCCGCGCCGCTGTCAGGCGTGGTGCTGTTTATCCTCAAACACATTTGGGCAGCCTTGTTTGCAGTTCTGATCCTCGGTTCCGTGATTTTCACAAATGCCATCTGGAACGATGCGTGGCCCGTGGCCCGCTATGACGCCCTGTTTGCGATCGCCGTGTTAACGCAGGTCGCCATGCTGTTGTTTAAGTTGGAAACATGGGACGAGGCTAAGGTCATCTTGCTGTTTCACCTCACCGGTACTTGCATGGAATGGTTCAAGGTCAACGCGGGGTCTTGGGGCTACCCTGAGCACGCTATTTTCATGGTCTTCAATGTTCCACTGTTCAGCGGGTTCATGTATGCCTCTGTGGGCAGTTATATCGCGCGGGTGATCCGGCTGTTTGATCTGCGCTTCACCCCCTACCCGCCCTACTGGAGCACCGTTGCACTGGCCGTGGCGATCTATGTGAACTTCTTTCTGCACCATTACTGGTACGATATCCGATTGGTGCTTTTCGCAGCCACACTGGTCTTGTTCTGGCGCACGCAGGTTCGATTTACCGTGGGGCGCAGATTGTCCGTGCGCCTGCCGTTGGCGGCACTTTGCGCCAGCTTCGCGCTTTGGATCGCGGAAAACATCGGCACCCTGACGGGCACATGGGTCTACGCGGGCGGGGCCGAGTTCGACTGGACGCCGATTTCAAAAATGGGAAGCTGGTATCTACTGATCTACGTGGCCTTCGTGACGGTGACATTGGTCATCCGCGCGCCGCTGGACATCAAAGGTAACCACGATACCACATATAAAAAATGAACGCGCCGAGCACGACAATCAGATTAAAGCTCACTGCGCCAATCAATTGAAGAAGCCGCGTTTTGCGGCGTTCCTTGGGGTCGATCGATTTCAAATGCGCCACTAATGTCTTATGGGCTTTGGCAACCTTCGCCTCATCAATCATCAGACGCAGCTTTGGGTGGCCCAGATAGTGTTCCGCATGGACCAGATAGCTGCCTTCTCGCTGCGCCCATTTCGGCAACAACCGCCCTGCCTTAGCCAATGCCTTTTCCAGCGTGCGCCCCTTAACCTTCAGGCGTTCCTCGATCAGATTTCGAATCTCATCGCTTTGTCTATGTATCAGGGCACTCGTCATACTACATGTAGTAGCGCGAGCCGATCTGCCTTTCAATTCTCCTTTAGGTGGTCTAGTCAAAAACGATGCTGAATATCCTCACTCATGGTGACCCTGCGGCGCCGAAACTTCTCATTGCTCATGGGCTTTTTGGCTCTGGCCGCAACTGGAACGTGATCGCCAAAAGACTGTCGGATCAATACTTTGTGGTCTGCCCGGACATGCGCAACCACGGGTCCAGCCCACGGTTCGACACCCACAGCTATTTCGATATGGCAGATGATCTGGCTGAACTGTTGGACGGACCAACCTATGTCGTAGGCCATTCCATGGGCGGCAAGGCGGCGATGGTCTTGGCACTGCGCCACCCAGAACTGGTGAAACGCCTGATCGTAGCCGATATCGCGCCCGTGACCTACACACACACCCAAACCCAACACATCAACGCGATGCGCGGCGTGGACCTGAACGCGATTGAACGCCGCTCTGACGCTGGCAAAAACCTAGACCCAGAGGTGCGGGATTTCCTGTTGCAATCCCTTGATGTCAAAGAAAAACGCTGGCTGTTGAACTTGGACACTCTTGAGGCCGAGATGCCCAAGATCCTGAGTATTCCAGACGTAAGCGGCACCTATGACGGTCCGGCCCTCTTCCTGTCCGGGGCTGACAGCGACTACGTCCAGCCTGAACACCGCCCCGCCATCAAAAACCTGTTCCCGAACGCCCATTTCGCCAAACTGCGCGACGCAGGGCACTGGCTGCACGCCCAAAAACCGCGCGAGTTCGAGGCCGCTGTTCGGGCATTCTGCGTCTAGTTCATTGAAGACGTGAGAAATACCAACAAGCTCGCGCCACCGACGCAGAACAAGAAGATATGTGGAAGGTAGGCCATGTCACAGTCCTTAGAATGGGTTTCTAAGGGTGATACGTGCGAGCATGGACGTTCCGTCGCTCTCACAAGAAATCATTTAGCCTAACGCCCCATCGCGCGGCTGATGAACCAGACGGCGGGCAGCGCCAACACCGCCCCGAGCGCCGCAACCCCCAAAAGCGGCCAAAGGCCAGAAACGCCGCTCACAAGGGCGACGACCACGAAGGTGCCAGCAAGCGTAGACGCAATGACGCCGAACAGCGCCAAAGCAACGGGGTTCACCCTTGTTCCACGATGGCCTTGGCGATGAACCACGACGCCGGAATGGACACGAGGAACCCAAGGGTCACTGCGATAACGATAGGCTGCGCGGTGTCGTAGCCCATGACCAGCGCTGCGATCATGAATGTGCCGGCAAGTGTAGTGCCGATAACGAAGAAAAGAATGCCTGCGAGTCGTGCCATTGGGGCCTCCGGAAAGTGTTAATGCGCGCAAACTGGCATGAGTCGAACGCCGTCGCGTTGATTTGGGTCAAACCAAAGCGCGTTCAGGCCATACAGTTCTTACACAGCGGAGCAGCGGGCAGCAGCGTAAGCCGTTCATCCGAGATCGGGTCCCCACACTTGGCGCAAATGCCATATGTCCCCGCCTCAATCCGCGCCAGCGCCGCATCGATCTGTTTGATCTCGGCGGCCTCGGTATTGCCCAAAGCCTCCAGAACCTCATCCCCCTGCCGCTCGGACGCACGGTCCTCCCAATCGGCGGGCGGCGTGTCATCAAGCTGATCTTCAACCTCAACCAGATGCTGCGTGATCTCCGTGCGGCGCGCCAGCAGAGTTTGTTTTTGTGTGTCGATGTTCATGGGCGGTCTCCCTTGGTTTTTAGGGAGGATGGAACAAGGGCGGGAGGAGTGCCTTGATTTGGGTCAAGGAACTTTATGCGGCGTTTCAGGCTAGGTTGCGCCCGAGCCGAGGGGATGGTTCGAAGTGCCCTCCCCTTGGGGGAGGGTGAGACCCGTCTTGGAAGTGATCCAGTGGATCAATTCAGGTTCGAACGCGCGAAGCGCCGGACACGGGCGCTGCCAAATCGGGGATTTGGCTAGCAAGCCCAAAATACAACCTTGAGGTGATTTCAAAAAGCTGCTCTTACCAACTAATGAGAAACAAACAATTAAAAATCAAGAACCGTCGCGTTTGGATGCATAAAGGTGTGCTAATGCCAGATTTCGACAGTGAACACGTCTTGTCAAACAACCCTTGGCAATACGTCGAACTATGGTTGAAACGTAGCGGCAAGGAAGAGGCTTTGTCTTACTGGAGGCAGGCAAAGAGGTTCTCCGATGCATCCCATAATCTTGCCCCCGAAGCTGCGCCTCTTACTTTATATTATTCATTTCTCAATGCGACAAAAACCCTTTTAAGCACAAAAAGCCTTGCTGCAGCTGACGCGCACGGCGTCGCAGGTGTTCGACCCGAAAATGCAAAAAGCGTATTAGCGAACGAACAGGTTAACTTCTATTCGGGCGGCGTACTTCCGGCGCTTTGCCGCCATTTTGGAGAGTATGAAGAAAATGCAAATTATAGCTTGAAAGATATTCTGTGGAATATCCCATTCATCCATCGTGCATTTAGGTTAACCTTCACCTCTTCCACTGACTTGTTCATTCCTCTTGAAGCAGCGCGGTACGTTAAGAAAAATGGTAGTTCAGAGGCATATTTTGAGGCTGAAATTCTTCCTCGTTTCGCCGACAACAGGAGCCTCGCAAATATTCCTAGTTCCTTTGAGTCCATTGATTATGAAGGCAAGAAATTTGTTCGAAGGAAGAAGTGCTTTAGTTGGTACAATGGTAGAACTAACGCGAAGCAAAAAGAGCAAGCGGTCGTGCGACTGCAAAGCTACCATAAGACCACCCGCAGAGCTGTTGTAAGCATCTCAGGCAATCGGGACCTCTGGTACCTCAAGCGCACAATTCCTAAAAACTCAGTCGGTCATCGACACACTCTGATCTTAATGTTCGCGGCCATGCATCGGCTTAGTGAATTGGCGAGGTACGACCCTGCAGGTTTTGACCGCCACCTTTCTGGTCAAGGGAACTGGTTACTTACGGAATTCATCGAGAACGTAACTGACCAGTTTGTCGATCAGATCGCGACAGAAATTACTGGTCGTCAGTTCTGGCCACCTAAAGTGCGATAATGCCTTAAGATCTTACGTTTGAATCTCGTAAGATGCTCTCAATTAGTTCGCAAAAACCTTCGCGCCGTAGCAACTGAGTGCGTACGCGAAATGCTTCGCAAGTTCGCTGCCACGCACGCGCACTTAAAATGGACGATTAATCGTCCATTTTAAGTGCGGAAATAAATGCTTCCTGAGGAATATCCACTTTCCCAAACTGGCGCATCTTCTTCTTACCCGCCTTCTGCTTATCCAACAGTTTGCGTTTCCGCGATGCGTCGCCGCCGTAACACTTCGCCGTCACATCCTTACGCATGGCAGACAATGTCTCACGGGCAATCACCTTGCCGCCAATCGCCGCTTGGATCGGGATTTTGAACATGTGTCGCGGGATCAGCTCTTTCAATTTCTCAACCATAGCGCGGCCACGGGCCTCGGCGCGGTCGCGGTGCACCATCATGGACAGCGCGTCGACCGGTTCTTCGTTCACCAGCACGGACATCTTGACCAGATTGTCCTCGCGGTAGCCCATCAGTTGGTAGTCAAACGACGCATAGCCCTTGGTGACGGATTTCAGGCGGTCGTAAAAATCGAACACCACTTCGTTGAGCGGCAGGTCGTAAACGGCCATGGCGCGGGACCCTGCGTAGGTCAGGTCTTCTTGGATGCCGCGGCGGTCCTGACAGAGTTTGAGGACTTCGCCCAAGTATTCATCCGGCACAAGGATCGTCGCTTTGATGCGCGGCTCGGCGATGTGATCGACGGTGGTGACGTCAGGCATGTCGGCGGGGTTGTGCAATTGCACGACGGTGCCGTCCTTCATGTGGATGTCGTAGATCACGGACGGCGCGGTGGTGATGAGGTCGATGTCATACTCACGCTCGATCCGGTCGCGGATCACTTCGAGGTGGAGCAAGCCAAGGAAGCCGCAGCGGAAGCCAAAGCCAAGTGCGGCGGAGCTTTCCATTTCAAAGGAGAAGGAGGCGTCGTTGAGGGCGAGTTTGTCGATGGCTTCGCGCAGGTCTTCAAACAGGGCAGAGTCGACGGGGAACAAGCCACAGAAGACCACGGGTTGTGCGGGTTTGAAGCCCGGCAGCGGTGTGACTTCGCTACGTTGATGGGTGATCGTGTCGCCCACCCGCGTGTCACGCACCTGTTTGATGGAGGCCGTGAGGAAGCCGATCTCACCAGGGCCAAGCTCATCCACGGGGGTCATTTCTGGGCGGAAGACGCCAATCCGGTCCACGTGGTGGATCGTGCCGTTGGAGATGAATTTGACCTTTTCACCCTTCTTCAGCTTGCCGTCGATGATGCGGACCAGAACGATCACGCCAAGGTAGCTGTCATACCAAGAATCCACCAACATCGCCTTAAGCGGCGCGTTGATATCCCCTTTTGGTGCGGGGAGTTGGGTGACGATAGCTTCGAGCGTTTCTTCAATGCCCTGCCCCGTTTTGGCAGACACCGCGATGGCACCAGAGGCATCGATACCGATAACGTCCTCGACCTGTTCGGCAACGCGGTCAATGTCAGAGGCCGGAAGGTCGATCTTATTGAAAACAGGGACCAAATCGTGATCCGCCTCAATGGCGTGATAGACGTTGGCGAGCGTTTGCGCCTCAACCCCTTGGGTACTGTCCACGACCAACAAAGACCCTTCAACCGCACGCATGGAGCGGGAGACCTCATAAGCGAAATCGACGTGCCCGGGGGTGTCGATCAGGTTGAGAACATAGGTCTCACCGTCTTTGGCGGTGTAATCGATGCGCACCGTGTTGGCCTTGATGGTAATCCCGCGCTCGCGCTCGATATCCATGGAGTCCAGCATCTGCGCCTTCATGTCCCGTTCGGCCACCGTGTTGGTGGACTGGATCAAGCGGTCAGCCAGAGTGGATTTGCCATGGTCAATGTGCGCGACGATGGAGAAATTGCGGATTTTGTTCAGGTCGGTCATGGTTCTGGAAATGCGCAGGTTTTGCAGGGTTTTGCAAGCTGTCTTGAACGTGATGGAAAGGCAACCGCTACAGCGGCTCGGCAGCGCGGCACTTCAAGCCCTGTTACTGGTTATTTAACTCGGAGCGATTGTCCGCATCGCGGGACAAGGCCGACATTTCATGTTCGCTTGAACCGTCGCCAGAATACCCCAGCTATGCCAAACAGGAAAGCCGCCCAGAGCACAATATTCGTGACGAAAAGAGACCCTACGCAGCCGCCTAGTTGGCCGAAATATAGTCCATCGTATGCGTATTTCTCCCAATTCCAATAAGCCAAAAGCGACACCGACAGCAGTGAAAGAAGAACGCTAAACAACACATTTCTTTTCCATAAAAACAGGGCCAATACTGCCAACCACACTAAGCCAAGCGGTTCATTGAGCGTGACAAAAAATTCAGAAAAAGAAGACGCCACTCCATATTCGGGCGACCAGCTCGGCCGAACTATCTCGCACTCTTCAAGAAAGTCTAGGTTGACGCTCATGTTTAAAGAGCTTGGCGCTACCCTAGGTTTTTGTCCAGCCATTCAAAATAGCACCCGAAGAGGGTAACTCTGGGCTCCAAGCCGTCATTCATTGCCAATCAGCAAACAGCCTAAAACGTGATCAGCTTCCCCCTTCCCCAGCCCCTCCCTTTCCGTCATAATTACACCAGCAGATAAACAGCCCAAGCCAAAATCGGCGGGCGATATGAGGTGGTAGTGATGCGGGTAATTCTTGCGATGACGTGTATTTTGGCTCTGACAGCCTGTGGTGGGACCCGCAATACGGGGTCGACCCGTGGGGCGACGGGTGACATCAGCCGTGCCTGCCTTGCCGCTGACCGTTCAGCCGCGACGACATCTTTGTGTTCTTGCGTGCAGCGTGTCGCCAATGCAGAGCTAAGCTCCAGCGATCGCAGTCGTGTTGCGCGTTTCTTTGGGGATCCTGAATTCGCCCATTCGATCCGCATTTCGGACACCACGGCGAATGATGCGTTTTGGCGCCGCTATCAGTCCTACGTGAGCAAAGCGCGCAGCCAGTGCGGCTAACGCGTTAACCCCGCGATAAGCCCGTCTGCGCAAGCTTCGATCAGATCCAAGCACCCATTGAAATCTCGCGTGTAATACGGGTCCGGAACAGCTGTGCAGTCTTGACCGATGTGATCAGTGAAAAGCACAACTGGCGTAGATGAATGCGTGGGGCGCAGGGCTTCGATGTTGTCGAAATTTTCACCATCCATGGCGATAATCACGTCAAAAGTGTCGAAATCATCCGCCGTGAACTGGCGCGCGCGCAGCGGCGAAAGATCGTATCCACGCCCCCTCGCAGCCTGCTGCATCGGGCCATAGGGCGGATCGCCCACGTGGTAACCAGCGGTTCCAGCGCTATCCAAATGAAGATGCGGGGCCTTGGCGCGGGTCACGGCCTCGGCAGTGGGGGATCGGCAGATATTACCGAGACAGACGAAAAGAATACGATGCATGGGGGGAGTATAGCGGGGCTCACCAGAAACCCCACGGTGAATTTGGCGGGCACAGCCGTATGCGCCCGCCAAACCTGTGTCTTAGTTACCTGAACCGTGGTCCATGTTTTGGTCCATGTTCTGGTTCATGTCGCCATGCCCCATCGCGCCGTGATCCATGCGCTCTTGATCGACAGGGATTTCAACGACAACGTCGCCAGCGTGTTCGAAGGTCAAGGTGATGGTGACGGTCTGATCGTCCGTAAAGGGTGCGTTGAGCCCCATGAACATCACGTGCTTGCCGCCGCGCTCCATAGAGATGTCACCGCCCGCAGGAAGCTCGAACCCCTCTTCCACATGTATCATCTGCATCACGCCGTCCGCGTTCTCGATGTGCGTGTGCAGTTCGGTGCGTGCAGCCACGTCAGAGGTGACAGCGATCAGGCGGTCGTCCGTATCGCCACTGTTCTGGATCATCATAAACGCGGCACCCGCCATGGCATTGGATGAACGCGCGTATTGATCGTGGACTTCAACCTCAGCGAAAGCTGTTGTTGCGAGGGGCAGTGCCAGCGCGGCACCAAGAAGGATGGATTTGAAGGACATGATGTCTCTCCCGAATAAAAGTCTGAATGTTGGATAAGTGAAAGTTGGTATTCAGGCTGTTAATGGAGGTGCGCGCGCAGGATGTCCTTTGGGGAGAGTGAGCGTAAATGCAGCCGTTACAGGGGCCTGCACGAGAGTCTGCATGTGGATAAGCTGCGGATCAACAAACGTGGCACGCGTAGATGTCTCAGCGAACGTGAGGGCACAGTCAACACAGGTATGTGCAACTTCTATTGGGTTGCCGTTGATGTCCAACGTGATGGTTTCGCTGTCTTGGCCGGAGCACAAAACGTATTGCCCCACCGCCGACGCCATGATGCCACGCGCCTGCGCCATCTGAAGCGAGGTCATCGCAATCAGCATCGCAAGCGTTAGGGTCAAAAGGCGAGTCATTCCTGTCATCACGGGAAGGATACCAGTACCCGCGCGGGGCAAAAAGAGCAGAATGGTCGCAGCCTTACTCGGTTGAAACCTCTTCAAAGGTCAGGCGGTAATGCTTGGCGGGGTCGATCGGGCGTCCTTGCCATCTGATCTGACACTGTGTTTCGGTTTCGCTTAGGATTTGGCAATCACGTGTCCATCCAATTGCGTATCCGTCTTGATAGCTGGATACGTTGGAACACACGTAGTCTTGCGTCGTGACATCGCAGACACCGTCATAACAAATCCGATAAACGGGAGGGGACAGTTCGCCTGAAAAACTTCGCGTGAAATCCGCGCAGCCTGCCCAAGCAGATTGGCTGATCAGCCCCAGAAACGTTGCAAAAAGAAATTTCACAGACCAAACCTTCGTTAAATCGAAACACATCGCCAGCTTAGACCACAGCCCAACCATAAAAAAACAAAAAACCCGAGCGCAAAGGCTCGGGCTTTTCTAAATCAGTCAGGTAGAACGACTTATGCTTCGGCTGTTGCCTTGGCGATGTCTTTCTTGACCTTCAACGCGGCTGGGGACAGCTCAGCGTCTTTGGATTTTGCGAAGAACGCATCCAGACCACCACGGTGATCAACGGTGCGCAAAGCAGCGTTAGAGATGCGGAATTTGAAGCTACGGCCCAAAGTTTCAGACGCCAAAGAGACGTCCTGAAGGTTTGGCAAAAACCGACGGCGTGTACGGTTTTTAGCGTGGCTCACGTTGTTGCCCGTCATTGGGCCTTTTCCGGTCAGTTCGCAACGGCGAGACATGGCGTTTTCCTTGTTTATCAAGGGCCAGCTACATCGTGCGCGACCCGTTCTATCAAACCTGTTGGGCCTCGCACACAGCAAGGCCTGAATTCATTTGGCGGGAATTAGGAGGATTCCTTGCCCCCGTCAACCCGTTTCCCCCAAAATGATACCTATGCCGTGGCGTTTTCAGCGTGACTTGGGGGTGGTTTGCGCAAATAGCTGGGCAATCAGGGTGTCGGCAGCCTGCGCAGGACCAATTTTACCATTGGAGACATCTTCTTCCAATGACGAAAGTTGCTGTTTCACGCTGGCATCGGATGTCAGGCGGGATAGCAGCCCAGCGCGGACTTCTTCTTGGAACCAAAACCGCGCTTGCTGCGTGCGGCGCGCGTCCCAGATGCCATTGTCTTTGCGCCATTTGGCGAGCGTTTGCATTTCTTCCCAAGCGGCCGTGATTCCGTTCTCTTCGAGCGCGGAAACCGCCACCGCTTTGGGGAAATCATCGGGGTCTTGCGGGCGTTTGCGCATCAGGCGCAAGGCACCGGCGTAATCTGCACAGGTGCGCGTCGCTTGTGATTTCAAATCGCCGTCGGCCTTATTCACAAGGATCATATCGCATGTTTCCATGATCCCGCGTTTGACACCTTGCAGTTCGTCCCCACCCGCGGGCGCAAGCAAAAGCAAGAAAACATCAGACATTTCCGCCACAGCCGTTTCAGACTGCCCGACGCCAACGGTTTCAATCAGGACCACATCAAATTTCGCCGCTTCGCAGAGCGCAATCGCTTCACGGGTGCGCCGCGCCACGCCGCCCAATTGCGATTGGCTGGGTGAGGGTCGGATAAACGCATTCGGGTCGCGCGACAGCAAATCCATGCGAGTCTTGTCCCCCAAAATCGACCCCCCTGATCGGGTTGAACTTGGGTCAACGGCCAGAACCGCCACCCGTAACCCCTGCCCTGTCAGCATTCTGCCAAAGGATTCGATAAATGTGGATTTACCAACGCCCGGCGTGCCGGATAGCCCGATGCGCAGGGCTTGGGTTTCGCTTCCCAATTCCGCAAGCAATTCAGCGGCGGCAGCGCGATCTTGCGCACGGGTGCTCTCGACCAAAGTGATGGCACGGGCCAGCGCACGGCGATCTCCGGCGCGGATTTTCTGGGCTGTTTCGGCAATATTCATGACCGCTTTATGCGCAGACTGTTGGCTCTCGTCCAGATAGGGCGGTTGTGTTTGGGTTTATTTGGCCAGATGAAGGGCGGATGAGTGATGCTTTGCCCATTGATGACGTCATTGATGACCTGCTCGCGGCCCTGCGGGGGCGTGGCTGTGTCGTCCTGCAAGCGCCACCCGGTGCCGGTAAGACCAGCCGCGTTCCTTTGGCTATCCAGGGGGACATCAAAGGCAAGATCGTCATGTTGGAACCGCGCCGACTGGCAGCCCGTGCCGCCGCCGAGAGGCTGGCCCAACAATTGGGCGAACCGATAGGTCAGACCGTCGGTTACCGGATGCGCGGCGATAGCGTCGCAGGCACCAAGATTGAGGTTGTCACCGAAGGCATCCTAACCCGCATGATCCAAAGCGACCCCGAGCTGACGGGCATCGGGGCGGTGATCTTTGACGAATTTCACGAAAGATCACTGAACGCCGATCTTGGCTTGGCCCTCACCCTTGAAATCCGCGAGGCCCTACGCCCTGATCTGGCGTTGATTGTCATGTCTGCCACACTAGATGCTGGCCCGGTAGCGGAACTGATCAACGCCGACGTCGTCACGTCTCAAGGTCGGGCGTTTCCCGTAGACGTAAAATGGTTGGACAGACCGCTGCGCAAAGACGTGCGGTATGAAACCGCCGTGGCGGATTTGGTCACTGAGGCAGTCGGCGAAACGAGCGGCGGTGTGTTGGTCTTCCTCCCCGGAGAAGGCGAAATTCGCCGTGTACAGGGTTTGCTAGATGGCCGGCTGCCAGCGGATTGCACCGTACGCCCCCTGTTCGGGGCACTGCCGTTCAAAGATCAGCGCGCGGCAATTGCGCCTGTGTCGTCTAGCCGCAAAGTGGTCTTGTCCACTTCGATCGCGGAGACGTCGCTAACGATCGAAGACATCCGTGTCGTTGTCGACGGGGGCCGCGCACGGCGGGCAAGGTTTGATGCAGGTTCGGGTATGTCCAGATTGGTAACAGAACGCGTCACCCGCGCCGAAGCGACCCAACGCGCAGGCCGCGCAGGTCGTGTCGCCGAAGGCGTCGCCTATAAACTTTGGTCCAAAGGCGAAGATGGCGCGCTGATGGGGTTTGCGCCTGCTGAAATCGAGGCGGCCGACCTCACGGGGCTCGCGCTTGAACTGGCCGTGTGGGGCAGTGAAAGCCTCCCCTTCCTGACGCCCCCGCCCGAAGGCACACTTCGAGAGGCACAACAGTTGCTGAACGAATTAGGCGCGCTCAAAGACGAGCGCATCACAAAACACGGCCGCGCCTTGGCAAAACTACCCGTGCATCCGCGCTTGGGCCATATGGTGGTGACGGGTGGCAAATCCGCCGCCCCCCTCGCCGCATTGCTGTCAGAACGGGACATCCTGAAAGGCGCTCCCGCTGATTTAACATGGCGGATTAAAACGCTAAACGGCGAACGCACCCCCTACACGCTACATCCAGGCGCTCTCGCGCGGGTTCGCCAAGAGGCAAAGCGCCTTGCCAAATCAGTGCCACAACTGCCCTCTGAACCACCCGAGGTTTACGCTGCCCTTGCCTACCCTGACCGCATCGCCCAGCGCCGCAAGGGCGAAGCCCCAAGGTTCGTTCTATCCGGCGGCAAAGGGGCCGTAATGGACGCCGCTGATCCCTTGGCAGGGCAGCCCTATCTGGTGGTAACAGACACAGACGGAAACCCACGCGAGGCCAAAATTCGCGCGGCCCTTCCGATCTCGGAAAGCGACGTGCGCCGCGTGGCAGCCGACCGGATTGAAGCCGTAAACACCTGCCATTGGTCCAAACGCGATGGCCGTATTCTAGCCCGAACCCAAGACCGCATCGGCTCGGTTATCCTGTCCGACGAGCGCTGGACCGAGGCCCCTGATGAGGCCATAGCCACGGCGATGCTAACCGGCATCCGCGAAGTCGGCCTGAAATTCAACGCCGCGACCGAGAGATTCCGCGCGCGCGTCGCACTCGTACGCGCCGTGCAACCGGACCTGCCTAACCTAAACGACAAAGCCCTACTGGACACTCTCGAAGACTGGCTTCTCCCGCACCTGACCAAAGTACAAACAACTGCGCAATGGAAAGCCTTTGACGCCCTGCCTGCTCTGCGCGCGATCCTGACGTGGGACCAGATACAATCCGTTGACGCCCAAGCCCCGGCACAATTCACCACCCCTTTAGGACGTCAGACTCCGATTGATTACAGCGGTGAAGCCCCCGAAATCACACTGCGTTTGCAAGAAATGTTTGGCACCACACGTCATCCCGTGGTCGCAGGCCGCCCATTGCGCGTGACCTTCCTGTCCCCGGGGCAAAAACCTATTCAAACTACGATGGACGTACCAGGTTTCTGGGCCTCAAGTTACTCAGACGTTCGCAAAGACATGCGTGGTCGCTACCCGCGCCACCCGTGGCCAGAAGACCCCACTCAAGAAGACCCGACACTGCGCGCAAAGCCGCGATCGAAACCACGCAAATAGCGCAGTCTTTGCCTTTGTTTCAAAAATACCTCGGGGAGTCCGAAGGACGGGGCAGCGCCCCTTTGCGCCCCTCAGGGGCGCCCGCCGCCCGCTGCAAGCGCTGATCGTCAGATCATCCGACCTACTTCAATCCCACCAAGGCCCATGTTGGCCGACACGCCCATCCAGGCGTTCAAACCCGTGGCGCCCAAAGAAATCACGTTGCGCCTGAACCAAATCCGTTGTCCCGCGCTTGGTGCGCATTGTGTCAAAGAACGTCAGTGCAGACGTTAGCGCAGGCACTGCGTGGCCCGCCATAAGCGCAGCCGCCACGATCCGCCGCAGGCTTGGCACGGCGTCCTTCAGTATCTCCACAAACGCGGGCGCAAAGATCAATTCACCTTCGGGCAGATCACTACGGAACGCGGCTGCGATGTCGTCGAGCAAGGCAGAGCGAATGATACATCCTGCCCGCCAAACTTCAGCAACCCTCGCGTGATCGACAGACCACTCGAACTCCTGACTGGCCGCATCCAGAATAGAAAACCCCTGCGCGTAAGACATGATCCGGCCACACAAGAGCGCAGCTTCCAAATCTTCTTCGGCAACTCCAAACCCGTCATTCTGAGCTTCAAAAAGCCCCGCCCCCACACTGCGTTTTTGCACCTGTGTTGACCAAGCGCGCGCTGCGACCGCGGCTTCGATAACATTAGCAGACCGGCCCAATTGGATCGCTTCAATCGCCGTCCAGCGGCCTGTTCCTTTTTGGCCGGCGGAATCGAGAATGACATCCACAGCGGGCTCACCCGTTTCAGCATCCTTCGCTTGCAGCACTTTGCCCGAAATCTCGACCAGATAGCTTTTCAGGCGGCCCTCATTCCAACGATCAAAGACCTGACCAATCTCATTGGGTGACTGACCGCACCCATACCGCATCAGACCATAGACCTCAGCGATGAGCTGCATATCTGCGTATTCGATCCCGTTGTGCACTGTCTTGACGAAATGCCCCGCCCCGTCTGGCCCAAGGTGATCGGCGCAAGGCTCGCCTTGAAACTTGGCGGCAATCGCCTCAATCACTGGCCGGATAGCACCCCATGCGGCGGGCGTTCCGCCAACCATCATGGATGGCCCATGGCGCGCACCGTTCTCGCCGCCAGAAACGCCCATGCCGATATAGGTCAGGCCCGCCTTTTCGGCCGCCAGAGTACGGCGTCGGGTTTCGCGGTAATCGGAATTGCCGGCATCTATGATCGTATCCCCCTGCGCCAAAAGCGGCGTCAGGGTTGTGATTGTATCATCCACGGGCGCACCCGCTGGGATCATCATGATAATGGCGCGGGGTGCAGGCATCGCCGCGACCATCTCAACAAGGGTATCACTCGCGATCAAGGTCCCGCTTAGGTTTTCGGCGGCAGCCTCGGCCTCAAAGTCCTGCGTCATCTCGATCTCTCGATTTGAGACGTGCAGCGTAAAGCCCTTCTCAAGGATGTTCAGCGACAGCGCGCTGCCCATTGTCCCAAGGCCAAAAAGGCCAAGCGTTGCGGTGTCTGACATGACGGATCCTTCCCCGGGGATGACTACTTGCTAGAACGAACGGGTCAAGGCCGCCATATAACCTCGAAGACTATTTATTAAGACAGAAACGCATGACTGCCTTTTGCGCGTGCAGACGGTTCTCAGCCTCGTCCCAGATCACAGAGTTGGGGCCATCCATCACTTCGGACGTAGCTTCGTCGTCGCGGTGGGCAGGCAAGCAATGCATGAACAGTGCATCCGATTTGGCATGGCTCATCAAGTCTGCATTCACCTGATAGCCGCGCAGCTGGTTGTGGCGGCGTTCGCGGGCTGATTGCGGATCATGCATGGAAACCCAAGTGTCTGTGACCACAAGGTCGGCACCATGCACCGCTTCGTTCGGGTCACGCACGGTTGTGTAGAGACCGTCCAGCGCGGCTTCCGGCTGCAGCGTTTCAGGGCCCGTGAACACGAGATCAAAATCGAACTGTTTGGCCGCGTGGGCAAAGCTGGCGAAGACGTTGTTGCCATCACCAGACCAGACGACTTTCTTACCTTTGATCGGTCCGTTGTGTTCTTCGAACGTCATGATGTCAGCCATGATCTGGCAGGGGTGCGTGCGGTCTGTCAGACCATTAATCACAGGCACAGACGCATATTCCGCCATTTCCAGCAGGGTTTGCTCTTCGAATGTGCGGATCATGATGAGGTCAACGTAGCGCGACAAGACACGTGCCGTGTCGGCAATGGTCTCACCGTGGCCCAACTGCATGTCAGAACCGGACAGAACCATGGTTTCGCCACCCATTTGGCGCACACCGACGTCAAAAGAAATACGCGTCCGCGTGGACGGCTTTTCAAAGATCAGCGCAACCATATGGCCCGCGAGCGGCTGGTCAGCGTCTGGCGTGCCTTTGGGCAGGCCTTCCCGGGCGGATTTCATCGCGGCGGCGTTGTCGATGATGCCGCGCAAGTCGTCGGCGTCTGTTTTGTGAATATCGAGAAAGTGGGTCATAAGTTTCGCTTTTGATAGGTGCGGAGGGGGCGCTGCCCCCGTCCTGCGGACTCCCCCGAGGTATTTGTGAAACAAAGGCAGGGGCAAAATAGGGTTAAAAAATCGCTGTCAGAGTATCGATGCAACCTCTGTGGCGGCCTTTTCGAGCCGCTCGATGGCGGTGTCGATTTCAGCGTCTGTTAGGTTGAGCGGGGGCAAAAGGCGGATCGCATTGTCTGCGGCAGGCACAGTAAGCAATTCTTGGCCATAAGCAGCGGTAACCACGTCCATGTTAGTCGCATTGCACTTAATCCCAAGCATAAGGCCCGCGCCACGCACCTGTTCAAACACTGTCGGATGACCTGCAACCAGCCCTTCAAGTTTTTGGCGCAGCAAACCGGCCTTGCGGTTTACCTCAGCAAGGAAGGCGGGGTCGGACACGATCTCCACCACTTTACATCCAACGGCACAGGCCAACGGGTTACCACCATAGGTGGACCCATGCGTGCCAGCAGTCATGCCTGAGCTTGCGTCCTCAGTCGCAAGAACCGCACCAAGAGGAAAGCCGCCGCCAATACCCTTGGCAACCATCATGATATCTGGCGTCACTCCTGCCCATTCATGGGCGAAGAGTTTACCAGTGCGACCAACGCCACACTGGACCTCGTCCAAGATCATCAGGATCCCGTGTTCATCGCACAGATCGCGCAACCCCTTGAGGCAAGCATCCGGCAACGGGATGATGCCACCCTCGCCCAAGATCGGTTCAACCAAAATCGCACCAACAGTGGGCGATTTTGCAGCCTCAGTCAGGGCGTCGTGATCGCCGAACGGCAGGTGAATGAAACCCGGCAATAGGGGTCCAAACCCTTTGGTCATCTTTTCGGACCCAGCGGCCGCAATCCCCGCCGCCGAGCGGCCATGAAACGAGCCGTCAAAGGTGATGATGTCGGTGCGTTCTGGCGCGCCTTTGTCAAAGTGAAATTTCCGCGCCATTTTCACGGCCAATTCGCAGGCTTCCGTCCCAGAGTTGGTAAAGAAAACCGTATCCGCAAACGTATGTTCAACCAGCATATCCGCCAGCTTTTGCTGGGGTTCGATGTGATACAAGTTGGATGTATGCCAAAGCTTACCCGCCTGTTCCGTCAAAGCCGCGACCAGTTCAGGGTTCGCATGGCCCAGCGAATTCACAGCGATACCCGCGCCAAAATCCAAGAAGCGTCGGCCATCTGCCTCGACCAGCCAAGAGCCTTCACCACTGACAAAGGTCAGAGGGGCGCGGTTATAGGTCGCAAGGACAGAATTGATCATGGGATCACCCTTTTAAAAATGAAGGCCCTTAGGTGCGTGAGCGCGGGCCAAAAGTCAACGATGTGAGGAATATAGAAGGAATTTAGACAACAGAGGTCGCGAAGCGGATCAATAGATCAGCGTCGGCGTCGGTTTTCTATCTGTGTCAAATTCATTTTCATGGGAGCGTTCTAGGAGAAAAGGTGCAGGCTTGGCAAGAGCAGATGCCGGCCTAATTGGTTAAGCCATCAGCGCGTAAGCATGCGCGAATCCATTTGGCTGCGGAACGATAGTGTGACGGCCCTGCGGCCTCGGCCCAGCGACCTGTTGTCCAAGCATTGTTTCCGCCCTTCATTGGGGCTCCATAAAGTTCGCCACTGGGAAGGGAATTTATGAAGTAAACAAGTTTGAGGTGGTTTGCCCCAAGTTGATCGCAAGCTTGTGTCCAAGTGATGCCGCTTTGGACGTCACGCAGTGCCGCATTGTAGGCTTTGATTTGGTTCCACTTATATCCTTTGGCCGGAATATGAACGTCGACGCCCGCTTGCCCCTCCTGATACCACCTCAGAAACAACGCAATCCAATGGGCGCGATGGCCGATGACGTCCTTAATAGAGGTGTCATCCTCGCGTTTTCGCATCGCCTGATCGGGCGTAACCTTGCCCATGACGACGCACAGCTTGGCATAGTCCTTTTCGGTCACATCGATGAGCTCGGCTTTGTTTGTTGCTGCGGGCATTTGGAACTCCTTCGGCTTCCGTTATCACGCCCACAAGTCTCGCGCCTTGATCCAAGACAAGAGCCGTGGCATTGCGAGGTATGTCCCACAGAGAAGCCCCCCTAACCGCCGTTTTTCTGATGGTCACCGCGACTTTGTTCATTGCTGGCACGACTTTGGCTGCCAAGGCTTTGGGCACGGACACGCTGGGACCAAAGCTACATCCGCTTCAGGTCACGCAAGGGCGGTTCATCTTTGCCTTTCTAGGGCTGCTTGTTGTCTCGGCCTTCATGCGACCAAAAATATCAAACCCGAATTTCAAACTGCACGGTGCGCGTACATTTTGTGGTGCAATCGGCGTGACGTTGATGTTTTCTGCGGTGGCTTTCATTCCCTTGGCAGACGCAACGGCGATCAGCTTCTTGAACCCCGTCTTTGGGATGATCTTTGCGATCCCGTTTTTGGGCGAAAAGGTCGGGCCGTGGCGATGGTTGGCCGCTGGGCTCGCGTTCGTCGGCGCGGTGATCTTATTAAGACCAAGTCCCGAGACATTTCAAATCACGGCGCTGCTCGCGCTTGGCGCTGCCGTGATGCTGGGATTAGAACTTATTCTCATCAAAAAGCTCGCCAATCGGGAACCGCCGATGCAAATCCTGCTGATCAACAACCTGATCGGCTGTATCCTTATTTCCATAGCAACGGTCGCGGCCTGGGCCCAGCCCACACTGGCACAATGGGGCGCACTGGCGGCCTTGGGTTTGATGATGGCGGCCGCACAAACTTGTTTTGTAAACGCGATGGCACGGGCGGACGCATCCTTTGTGACACCATTCAGCTATCTGACACTGATATTTGCCGCCCTCTATGACTGGGCAATATTTAGCGCCGTTCCCGACTGGATTAGCGTATTGGGGGCCGCTATCATCGTGTCGGGCGCGGCGCTGCTGGCGTGGCGCGAAGCGGTGAACCGAAGCCGATTGCGAAGAGTGCCGGTGAGTACTGGAGGGCGGGTATGAGTAAGAAGTTTGAATATCAAACTAAGGGACGATCGAAGCGCAATGTGAGCGGACTGATCTTCACGTTACGTTTAGCGGGCTGGATTGTTTTCGACACCCAATCCAACTTTCATTGGTTGATCCTTGTCGTGCTGGTTGGTTTTATCGCGCAGCACCTGTGGCCATTGATCCGAAACCCCATTTACGGGATGGCGATCAGCGATGACGTGGTAACCATTGGCGTTGAAGGTGAAATCAAAGAATTTGCACTTGAGGACATCAAATACGTCAAGGTGGCCGGCATAGGGGGCGGCGGGATTACTTTAAAGGCGCACCTTAAAAACGGCGAAACGGTTAAGGCACGCGGACCCAATTTGCCCGCCGCTCATACTCTGCGAAAAGAGTTTAGGTCCCTCGGTATAGACGTCAGAAGCGCCCTCTTTTCCTGACATTACGCCTTAAGGCGATAGCCGATGCGCAGCCAGTACCAGACCAAGCCAAGCACACCTGCCGCACAGAGGGAAACGACACCCAAGCCCAACCAAGGGCTGCTGTCACTGACGCCGAGTGTGCCAAAGCGCACGCCGTCGATGATGTAAAAGAACGGGTTCCAGTGGGACAGGGTTTGCAAGACGGGCGGCAGGGCTTCGATCGAATAAAACGTGCCCGACAAGAACGCGAGCGGTGTGATGATAAAGTTCGTCATCGCCGAAAGTTGGTCGAACTTATTGGCGAACACACCCGCGATCATCCCCAGACCTCCCATAAAGACAGACCCAAGCAACACGAACGTCACCGCCCAAACGGGATGGTGAATGGGCATACCGATCAACCAGACGGCCCCGATGGCAATAACCACCGCAACAATCATCCCACGCGCAACAGCCCCGCCAATATACCCGATCAATAACTCAAGCGCAGAAAGTGGCGGCATCAGCGTATCGACAATATTGCCACCGACCTTGGCAGACGCCAAAGAACTTGATGTATTGGCAAAAGCGTTCTGGATCACGGTCATCGTCAGAATACCCGGCGCAAGGAACTGCATGAACGGCACCCCCATCACATCACCACGGTTCGGGCCAATCGCAATCGTGAAGATCAACAAAAACAGGCCAGCGTTCACCAACGGCCCCATGATGGTCTGGCTCCAGACATTCATAAACCGCAGGATTTCGCGGCGGATCAGCGTATACGTTCCCAGCCAATTCACCGCGCCAAAACGGCGAACGCCCATATCTGTCTTGTTGCCGTGCATCGCAGTGATTCCTTTTTATCGGTGCAGTGGTTGTATCCGCCGCGTGGGTGCTTAGAATAGGGGATTGAATGAATTCTCAACCCCATACCTCAAATGGGGTCTGACCCTTAGCCAGATAAGTGGAACAAATATGTCTTGGACCGACGAACGCGTCGAAGTGTTGAAGAAGATGTGGGGCGAAGGTCAATCCGCCAGCCAGATCGCCAAAGAGCTTGGCGGCGTCACCCGCAACGCCGTTATCGGCAAAGTGCACCGCTTGGGGCTCAGCAATCGTGCGGGCTCTGGTGGCGGTAGCAAAGCTGCTGCACCAAAGGCAAACGCGAAGCCTAAGGCACCCGCAAAGCCCAAGGCGCCGCCCAAAAAGGCCGTGGCCAAAAAGGTCGAAGAGGAAGTGCAAGAACCGCGCACTGAATCTGCATCCCCTCCACCACAGCCAAAGGTACCGCACGCACGCCGCCAGATCATTCCGGCTGGCCAACCGTTGCCACCGCAGCCATCGGCCAATGAGATCAGCCCAGAGGCTTTGGCCAAGGTCAACGAAGTTGAGAAAACCGCCAAGAAAATCAGCTTGATGGAGCTGACTGAAAAAACCTGCAAGTGGCCTGTCGGCGACCCTGCGACAGACCAGTTCTGGTTCTGTGGTTTGGAAGTCAAACCAGGTAAACCATATTGCGAAGCACACGTTGGCGTGGCGTTCCAGCCAATGTCATCGCGCCGCGATCGCCGCCGGTAATCCGGCTTTAACGACTTAGAAAAAGGGCTGGAAACGCATGATCTTAAACGCGTTTCTAGCCCTTTATCGTTTGGCCTGGGTTCTGCTGACGCCATTGGTGCTGGTTTACCTTTGGCACCGTGGCCGCCGCGACCCTGTCTACAAAGCGCATCTTCACGAACGCTTTGGCAGCTACGCCCCCCTGCCCCAAAACCCGATCTGGATCCACGCCGTTAGCCTTGGAGAAACACGATCCGCCGTGCCAATGGCGCGCGATCTGTTGGCCGCAGGCGAGACGATTGTCTTCACCCATTTCACCCCCGCAGGACGCAAAGAAGCACATCGCGCCTTCGGCACTGAAATCGCAGACGGCCGCGTCGCAAGCGTTTGGGTGCCTTTGGATATGTTCTGGACGTTCAGCCGGTTCTTTCGCGCGTGCCGCCCCAAGATCGGGCTAAGCATGGAGATCGAAATCTGGCCCGCCATGGTGTTTGCCGCCAAGAAATATGGCGTGCCGTTTTATATGTGCAACGCGCAATACCCCAGCAAATCGCTGACCCGCGATTCAGGCGGGCTGCGATTGCGCCAAAAGATCATGACAGGGTTTGCAGGCGCCTTCGTGAAATCGCAATTACAGGCGGATCGGTTTGCCAGTATTGGCGTGCCAAACATCCATATCACTGGTGAGCTACGCTTTGACCAACCTATCGCCCCCGCCCTTCTGGCGGCTGCCGCAGCAACGAAGCCCCTGTTAAAAGGCCGTCCTGTTGTGACCATCGCCAGCGCGGTCGAGGGCGAGGACGATATTTACATCCAAGCGATCAAAGACGTGCTGGCCCATGATCCGCGCACCCTGTTCATCTATGTACCTCGCGCACCGGAACGGTTTGATGATGTGGCAAAGATGCTCATCTCGGCAGACCTGCCCCCTGCGCGTCGCTCTGAGATGTTTAGCGAAACACTCGACATGGCGATCCCGGGTCACGACTGGATCGACGGCGTGCAGGTGCTTCTTGGGGACAGTTTGGGCGAGATGTATTTCTACCTCGCCCTCGCGGATCGTGTGATCGTCGGTGGCGGCTTTAACAGCCACGGCGCACATAACATTATTGAACCCTTGGCCTTGGCAAAGCCCGTGGTCACAGGCCCGACCACCTATACAATCGAATACCCCTTCGTTGAGGCCGAGGCTGCTGGCGTCGCGAAATCGGTTGAAACTGGCGCTCAGATGGTCGAACTCCTGTCCGGCCCGACGTGGACGACCGTGACAGACATTGATGCGTTCATTGCGGCACATTCCGGCGCAAGTGCGCGCACCTGTGCTGCGATTAAGGCGGAGATCGAACGCCCTTAGTGGGCCGGTTTGATAAACGTACCATTGCGAAGATCGCGGATCGCGGTTTGCAGTTCTTCTTTCGTGTTCATCACGATGGGGCCGTGCCACGCGACAGGTTCCTCAATCGGGGCACCTGAGATCAGCAAGAACCGCACGCCCAGCTCACCTGCCTGCACCGTGACCTCGTCACCTGTGCCAAAGCGGATCAAGGTGCGATCGCCTGACATGTCGCGAATGTTGACCTCTTCGCCCATGACCTCCTTTTCAAGCAACACACCTGTCGGGGCGCTGGCATCGGCAAAGGCGGCCTGACCGTCAAACACATAGGCAAAGGCACGGCGATAGGTGTCGATCTTGAAGGTCTTTTTCACGCCAGCAGGCATCGATACATCAAGGTACTGCGGATCGGCGGCGATCCCATCCACCGGGCCACGTTTGCCCCAGAATTCGCCCGTGATGACGCGCACAACTGTACCGTCGTCATCCGTGATTTCGGGAATCTCCTTGGCTTCGACGTCTTGATAGCGCGGGTCCGTCATCTTTTGAGCGGCGGGCAAATTCCCCCACAGTTGGAACCCGTGCATCTGTCCTTGTGCGTTTCCGGCGGGCATCTCTTGGTGCATGATGCCTGATCCGGCGGTCATCCATTGCACATCCCCAGCACCAAGCGTGCCACGATTGCCAAGGCTATCGCCATGTTCAACGGTCCCGTTCAGCACATAAGTAATGGTTTCGATGCCGCGATGCGGATGCCATGGAAACCCCTTTTCGAAATGCGCAGGATCATCGTTGCGAAAGTCGTCGAATAACAAAAACGGATCAAGTTCGGTCGGGTCTTGGAACCCGAATGCGCGATGCAAGTGCACGCCCGCGCCTTCCATAGTGGCTTGCGCGCTGCGGGTTTCTAGAACAGGTCGGATCGACATAGCGGGCTCCTGTGAATAGGTGCCTTCATCCTAGGGCGATGCAGGCATGCAGGCAATCTTCGCCACATCACCCTTTATGTGCAGAAACGCACAGCACTTGCAGGGGCGCTCTTGCCCGCCTAAACCGCCCCTATGCGCACGTTTGAAACCGCCACAAAAACTGATTGGATCGTTGATCGCGCCTTGCGTGGCATCATCAGGTCCGCCCTTGCCCTGCCCTACGCCACCCGCGTGCGCTGGTTCGGTGCCGTCATCGAAAAAGTCGTGGCACCGCTAGCGGGCTATCGCAAACGGGCCGAAGACCAGCTGGCGTTCATCTGGCCTGACATGCCAGAAGCCGAACGCCGCACCATGGCCAAAGCCGTGTGCAACAACTTCGGCCGCACGATGATCGAAAACTATTCCGGCGCGGGTTTTGCCAAGCAGATTGAAACCGCCAAAGTCAGCGGTGAAGGGCTTGCGGCCTTGGCGCAGGCCAAAGAAGAAGGCCGCCCCGTTTTGTTCGTCACAGGGCATTTCGGAAACCACGAAGCGCCCCGTCAGGCTTTGGTGCAACGCGGATACACGATCGGCGGTCTGTATCGCCCAATCGCCAACCCCTATTTCAACGCCCACTACGAAAAAAACATGCTTGAGATGTCTGGCGCGGTGTTCCCGCAGGGGCGTAAGGGCACGATCGGCTTTGTAAAAATGCTCAAACAGGGCGGCATGGGCACACTTCTGTTTGACGTCCGCGCAACGCGCCATCCGCAAATTCCATTCATGGGCCAACCGGCCCACACAGCCACATCGGTCGCTGACATTGCGCTAAAAATAAATGCGCTGGTCATCCCCTATTTCGGCATCAGACAACCCGACGGGCTGTCCTTTGAGGTTACCGTCCAAGCGCCTATTGCTCTGACGGATCCTGCCCAAATGATGGCCGAAATTACAGCCCGCCTTGAAGCTCGCATCAAGGCCAACCCTGAACAATGGTTTTGGATACATCGCCGCTGGGGTTAGGCTCTGCGCGATTGGAAGCAGCCAGTTTTCTGACAGGTTTGGCAGTACTTCGATCTCTCGATAAAGGGTCGCAGAAACATCGATTTTGGATGATGAAATCGTCAGCCCGGATGAACGCCCACGTCCCCCAACCAAAGTGCTCCCCTCTGCTATGCCTTTTGCCGTGCGTTGCCGGAATCCCAAGCCGGAGCATCCAGTAACGTCAGCGCGCGGCGTTCCCCCAAGATGACCACCTCCAGCCCGTCACTGGCGCCCGGGTCCACATAGGCAAAGGCGAGGCTTTTGCCCGTCGCATGGCCGTACCCACCTGAAGTGCAGACGCCGACGACCTTGTCCCCTTGCATGACAGCTTCGCCGCCGTAGATGTCACAGTCGGTTGCGGCGACTTCGCCGTAAACCAGCTTGGTGACGATGCCTTGCTGACGCACGTTTTCGGTTGCGGCGCGGCCGTTAAAGTCACCTTTATCAGGGGCATAGAAACGCTCGCAATCGGCTTCGATCAAGGTAATTTCGTTGGTTAGTTCGGCAGCGTAGCCACGATAGGCCTTTTCCATCCGCAAGCTGTTCACGGCCTGAACACCAAAATCAGCGATGCCGTGGTTTTGCCCAGACGCCCAGATCGCATCGTAGAGGGGCGCGAGGTCGCCCATCGGCGCGTGCAATTCCCAGCCAAGTTCACCCACGTAGTTCACCCGCAAAGCGCGCACGGGGACACCCGCGATGGTGATTTCTTGACCCGAAAGCCAGCGAAACCCTGCGTTGGTCAGATCGGCATCGGTCAGCGGGGCCAGTACGTCCCGGGCTTTCGGGCCTGCAACGACCAACATGCCGTAATCGTCGGTGACATTGGCAATCGCCACACCATCACCAGCCGCCATGCACAACTGATCCTGCGCCATCCGTTCAGTGCCTGCACCGGACAAAACGTAGAACCGATCATCGCCCAAACGGGTGATGGTCCACTCGCCCTCGATCCGCCCACCGTCTGACAAAACATGTGTCAGGTTGATGCCGCCTGTCTTCTTGGGCAGCTTGTTGGCGGTCAGGCGGTCCAGCAGCGCCTCGGCCCCTGGGCCAGACACGTCAAACTTGGCAAAGCTCGACAGGTCCATGATGCCAACGCGCTCGCGCACGGCGCGGCACTCTTCGGCCACGATTTCGAACACGTTGTTGCGGCGGTATTGGAGCTTTTCTTCGAATTCGTCGGGGGCGAAATATTTGGGCCGCTCCCAGCCATACACTTCGGTATAGATCGCGCCTTTGGCTTTCAGCGGCTCATAGAGCGGCGTCACGCGGTTGGGGCGACCAGCGTGGATTTCACGCCCTGGCAACGGCGTTTCGAACATGTTTTCATAATCATCAAAGCTTTTGGCGCGGGTATAGTCTGGGTCCGCATAGGCCCCGAAACGACGCGGATCGACGCTGTGCATGTTTATTTCGGCATCCCCGTGGATCATCCATTGCGCCAGGTATTTACCTGTGCCCGCGCCCTGCGCGATGCCAATGGCGGCCCCGCAACATTGCCAAAAATTGCGCAACCCGGGCGCGGGGCCAACCAGCGGATTGCCGTCGGGCGTATGAGGTATCGCGCCGTTGATGATGCGCTTGATGCCCGCGTTCGCAAAGATCGGCATGCGTTCCAGTGCCTTTTCCAGCCACGGAGCGATGCGATCAATATCTCCATCAAACAGCTCATTCTCGCTGTCCCATTCGGGGAAACCACCGCGTCCGGCCCACGCCTCGCGGCTGCCGTAATGCTCATAAATGCCGACAAGCCCTGCGTTTTGTTCTTGGCGGTAATACCCCGCCGTGGCCGGATCACGCATCACGGGCAATTCTGCATCCAGACCTTTGAATTCTTCCAAAGGTTCGGTCACAAGATATTGGTGTTCCATATTGGTGATGGGGGTTTCGACACCCACCCATTTGCCGACCTCACGCGCATAGCAGCCAGCAGCGTTGACCACATGTTCGCAGGTGATGGTACCCGCATCGGTCACGACTTCGAACTCGCCAGAGGCCAGCACATTGATATCCGTCACGCGGGTTTTGCGAATGATTGTGGCCCCGAACTGGCGCGCGCCAGCGGCCATGGCATTACAGGCGCTTGAGGGGTCCACGTGGCCGTCCATATTGGTGTAGGCGCCTGCCAGAATGCCGTCCGTTTCAATCCAAGGGTTCAGCTCTTTGATACGATCGGGCCCGATGACTTCCATGTGAAAGCCGACATTGGCCGAGAAACCAGCGACATGGTTGAACCAATCGACCTCTTCCTGCGTCGTTGCCAACCGTATTCCGCCACAGCCGTGCCATCCTGCGGGCTGGCCAGTGATTTCTTCTAGTTTCGGATACAGCATGTTGGAGTAGTGGTGAATCTTGGCCATGTTGTAGTTGCTGATGAAACTCGGGCATTGGCCTGCCGCGTGCCACGTCGAACCACTGGTCAGCTCGCCCTTTTCGATCAACACGACGTCTTTCCAGCCCTCTTCGGCCAAGTGATAGGCAAGGCCCACCCCCATCATACCGCCACCGACGATCACGACTTTTGCATGAGATTGCATAATGGGTTTCCTTTTCTCTACGTTTACCAGTCGCCGTTTCCGGCAAACATCCGGGCTCTGGGCAAAATGATGTTGAAATTATCGCGCAGCTGCAAGTCGACCGCTTCGGGAATATGGCTCGGGTAGTGCTCTGTCAGGATTTGACTCACTTGATCACGGGCCACGTCACGGGCATCGCGCCCACCTGCATCTTCCCATTCGCTGACGCTGCGGCGGTCGGCGATGTTTGGATAAAGGTAATCGGTCTTCATGCGGGCAAATGTTTGCGGGTGGCCCAGATAATGGCCTTCTCCCATCACTACATCGCGGATCACATCGAAATTCACCGAGTCTTCGCTTACATCGACCCCTTTGACCGTGCGCAGGATGGCCCCCAACAGATCATTGTCCAGCACATAGCTTTCAAAGCTGGTGCCCATCAGGCTGCCATGCATGCCCGCGCTTTCATGGATCATCGACGCGCCCGCATGGGCCGCAAGTGACACGGTATATCCCTTTTCGCCCCCCGCCTGCATATCGGGCAGTTTGCTGTCTGTCATGCCGGCGGGCACGGAATTGGGCAGATCATAAAACGCGGCCATCTGGGCGCAGGCTGCCGAAAGCAGTGCCTGTTCGCCTGATCCCCCCGACATTGCCCCAGTGCGCAGATCGCTGACAAAAGGCCAGGTGGCAAAGATGCCCCGGCAGTTGGGGTCTATGATGTTACACAGGATAAGCCCCGCCAGCACCTCGGCACAGGCCTGCGCCACAGCTCCAGCCAACGCCGCTGGGGCAGTGGCCCCAGCTTGGCCCGCGGCCACCAGCAGGATCGGCATTCCGGCTTCCACCGCCGCTTCTAGGGCTTCACAGCTTTCAGTGGCAAACCGCATTGGCGGGACGACATGGCAGCAAACGGCGGTACAAAACGGGCGCTCGCGGAACTTTCCTTCGCCGCCCGCGACCGCATCCAGCATCGGCATAACCGCCTTGACGCTGGCGCTGTCAGTATAGCTGACGGCGATGGATTTCGTTGTGCCGGACAGGCAGGCATAGGTGGTGTTGATATCCAGATCGAGGATCGTCTTCGTATCCCGCGCCACAACCGAGCGGTGATACCAATGGATATTGTCCATTTTGTCCACCAAGCGGGCGATATCGAAAAGATCAGCGACCGTACTCTCGCGGTATTTGCCGCTGTGGAAGTCCAGAATAGTGGGGGCCGCCCCACCAGTGCCGGTGTGAACGCGCTGCCCACCAATTTCGATGTCATGAGCAGGGTCGATGCCGTGCAGGGTGAATTTACGCCGCGTTTTCGCGATTACGTCTTCAACCAAGGCGCGTGGGAACCGCAGGCGGCCATCGCCGTCAACCTCGCATCCCGCGTCAACCGCACGGGCTTGCAGGCTGGGCGTGACTTGCGACAACCCGAGATCTGCCAGCAATTGCAGCACCAGCTCGTGAATGCGTTCGATTTCCACGGGGGTTAGTGGCTGGTAATGGCCACCCGTCATGCCCGGGCCAATCGGCGGCAGGATTGGCGTGGCGATCTGCTTGTTGCGGCCACGGCGGTTTGGCGTGCGGGACGGAGCTGACATAAAGGACCTCGCGGCGTTTTCTACATATCAGTAATTCCGCAAACGCCCCCTACATCAAACGATCTTTTCGAATGCCTTGCATTCCCTCAAGTCATGCGAAGATCAACCCAAAGCCTCACATTCTTCTATAATCCATTGGATGAACTCGGAAACGCTTGGGGTGAGTGCCTTCTCGCTCAATGCTCCGATGTAATAGCTGTTTTGCGTTTCAATCGGGCTGTCAAAAGGGCAAACCAGTTGCCCGCTGGCCAACATTTCATCTGTAATATAGCTCCAACCGAGGGCAACACCGCGCCCCGCTTCGGCCCCTTGCAACACCATCGGATAGCTGTTCAGGCGGATGCCACGCCGGACGGGTTGTCCCGTGACACCTTGCTGCACAAGCCACGCCTGCCAATCGACGGCGCCCCAAATCGTGCCGCCCCCCTCAAGATGTAGCAGTGTCTGATCAAGCAAATCACTTGGGCGTTGTAGCTCTTGATGCGCCTGCAAATACGCGGGACTACACACAGGATAGACCTTTTCGCCAAACAAGCGGCGGGCATCGACGCCGTCCCAGCCGCCTCGTCCATAAAGCACGGCAACATCTGCATCCTGTTTGCTTAGATCAACTTTTTGATCCGATGCCAAAACGCGCAAGTCTATTTCAGGGTGGCGTTCTGCAAAGTGTTCGAGCCGCGGCATCAACCAATAGTATGAAAACGCAACCGATGCGGCCACGGTGATCTGGGGCATCTGGGTCGTGGCGCGCAGATCCCTCACGCAATGTGCAATCTCGTCCAATCCCCGCGTGACAGCTTCGAACAGGCGCAGCCCATCAGGGGTATGTTCGATTGCGCGGTGTTTGCGCACGAAAAGCGGCCTCCCCAGATCACGTTCCAATGACTTGACCTGCCGACTGACCGCGCTTTGGGTCAGGCACAGTTCATCGGCTGCCGCCGTGAAACTCATCCGCCGAGACACGGCTTCAAAGGTGTGCAGCTGCGACAGCGCTGGCAACGCGTACTTTCTCAATTATAGGTCCTTCTCGGCAGAGGTAGCGGAATCAGATCGGCGACTGATAGATGCATGACCATAGAATTTTCGGTCCGGTTTTGACAATCAGCTACAGCCCGAAGTGTTTGCTTCTGCGCCCCGCGATCCCTGTGAGCCCAGTCCGCGCACGTCATCCTCGTTCCGCCACGCGAGCACATACGGAGAAGTTAGGCGATGTCCGCAGAACCGACATCTAGCGTTTCCATTCGGTGCGTGGCAAAAGGACGGCAACTAACTGGAGGCTTCCTATGAAAATCGCCAACCGTGAAATCGGCCCTGAACATCCGCCGCTTGTGATTGCCGAAATTGGCATCAACCATGGCGGGGATTTGAATGTCGCCAAAGAAATGGCACGGCTGGCCGCGCTTTCCGGTTGTGAAATGGTTAAACATCAGACGCATATCGTCGAAGATGAAATGACCGACGAGGCCAAGCAAATCTTCCCGCCAAACGCGGATGTGTCAATTTGGGATGTGATGGCACAATGCGCCCTGAGCCTAGAAGACGAAGCGCAACTGAAGACCTATGTCGAAGAGCTGGGGATGATTTTCATCTCGACACCATTCAGCCGTGCGGCCTGTGACTTCCTCGAAACGTTGGACGTGCCCGCCTACAAAATCGGGTCCGGTGAGGCAGACAACCTGCCTCTGATCCGCCACATCGCAGCCAAGGGCAAACCGGTGATCATGTCCACGGGCATGCAGACGATCGAAACGGTTCGCGCGTCAGTGCAAATCCTTGAAGACGCGGGCGTGGAGTATGCGTTGTTGGAATGCACCAACCTCTATCCGTCGCCGCCTGAAATCGTATCGTTGCAAGGCGTAACCGACCTGAAAGACGCCTTCCCGAACGCCGTTGTCGGCTTTTCAGACCACAGCATCGGGCCGGAAATGGCGCTGGCCTCTGTGGCGCTTGGCGCGTGCATTCTGGAACGTCATTACACCGACACGCGCTACCGCAAAGGGCCGGATATCATTTGCTCCATGGACCCCTCCGAATTGCGCCACCTGATCGACCGCTCTGCCGAAATTCACACAGCATTGCACAACCCCAAACAACGCACCGCTGCCGAAGAAGACGTCTACCGGTTCGCGCGTGCCTCCGTTGTTGCGGACGCCGACCTGCCAGCAGGCCACACCATCACCGAAGCCGACATTTGGGCCCGCCGCCCGGGGTCAGGTGCAATTGCAGGCTATGATTTCGATAAGGTTGTCGGCAAGACGTTGAAGGTTGCGGTCACGAAAAACCAGCAACTGACGTGGGATGATTTTTCCAGCTAAAGCGCGGCGATCTTCTCAAGCGCGTCCAGATATGCCTGGCCAACACTACCCGAGTTAGAGGAAAACAAAGAGGCCTTTAGCTCGGGAGTAATGCTTGATCCATCGCGCAGCGCCTTTGCGATTGCGGGCCTTAACTCGTCTGGAGTGCACACGCGTGTTCCCAACTCATCACGCCTTGCCATCTCAAGGCTGGATCCATCAAGCTTGTTTCCGAATTTGGCGTCGATCCCGGTGACGTCCAACAAAACCACCGGTCTATCGCACATTATTCCGTCAAATATTGCGCCAGAATAGTCCGACATCACGACGTCC
Organism: Octadecabacter sp. B2R22; assembly: GCF_018861045.1. Lineage (GTDB taxonomy): Bacteria > Pseudomonadota > Alphaproteobacteria > Rhodobacterales > Rhodobacteraceae > Octadecabacter. Next base: position 592,482 of record NZ_JAHKQJ010000010.1, on the reverse strand, counting down.
GAAACCGCTAAGACACGCATCAAATCAATATGACTTACGTCAATCACACCATGTGAGACACTGAGACGCTGAAGCTGGCCGTCACGGACCGAATTGTGGTGCGCCTTAAGTAGAACCGTGAACGACTGAGACAGCTCCGCAACCTGTTCAGACCACTGCGGAAGGCTGCTGAGATCACCCCATGTAGGTGCATAAAGCAACACGGGTTTGTCCGTCGGCAACGGCCCGACCTCAACACGAGCCGCATCAACAAAGCCGTCGCTATTCCAGTCGTCTAGACGAGGGTTCCCGATCGCGAATGAAGGAGCGTGGGCCTTGAACCTATCAACCGCATAATCGCCGTAAGCCAAGATTGCCTGTGCTTGTTTTCGCCAGTCGCCAAAGTTGTAAGGTTCTTTCGCGTAGCCGTACTGAACCATCACAAACTTAGCGTGTCGCAGGGGCGTTTTACCGGGTGGTTTCGCATGTGATACGATGATGTCGTACTGTTCCATCTTACGCCGCATAAACACGGGCGCAGATGAAATGCGTTCACTGCCATCAACCCCGAAGGCGTCAGCATCTTTGGCTTTTTTCAGCAACCAAGTCGCCCCTGATGTCACTCGAAATAGGGGCCGTAGGTGGCTAACCTGAAATCGGTTGCGGACATAGAAAGCAACGTTTGGCGTACTAGTCATACTTCTTGATTTTGGTAATCGTTTGCGTGGTTGAGATGCCTTCGGTCCGCGGAAGATAGATCACATCGCAAATTTCTTTGAAATGATCGAATTTGCCTTCCCAATCATCCCCCATCACCAAAGCATCCGCATTGAACTGCCGCAGATACTCGCCTTTAAGTTCCAGCGAGTCCTCAAGGAATACATCACTGACGGCCTTGATCTGTCGGACAATTTCCATCCGTTCTGTCTCTGGGTAAACGGGCGCGCGGTCTTTTTTCTCGATGTTCAAACGATCTGATGAAACCCCGACAATCAAAGTATCGCCGTGAAGTCGCGCGCGTTTCAGGATGTTGAGGTGCCCGATGTGAAAGACGTCGAATGTCCCAAACGTGACTACAATCCTGTTACTGCCGGTCATTTTTTGTACCATCCTAGTTACGCTTTGCTTGCGGCGTGCTAAGCAATACGCGCATAAATTGCAACGCTATAAACCGCCAAGGTATTCATTGTGGCGTAGACGGGTTGCAGTTAGACTCATGAAAAATGCAGGCACTTTGATGACCAGAACCCTCCTTTTCGTAACCGGCACCCGTGCAGATTTCGGCAAAATGGAACCGCTGGCAATTGCCGCCCGTGACGCAGGACACAACGTGCATTTCTGGGTCACCGGCATGCATATGATGGAACGCTATGGCCTCACCAAGGTTGAGGTCGCGCGAACCGAGGGCGTCGGCGTGCATGAATTCGTCAATCAAGAAGAAGGCGATCCACAGGATCGCATATTGGCCAAAACGGTCATGGGGTTCTCGGAATTTGTCGCCGAAATGAAGCCCGACCTTGTGGTGGTTCATGGCGACCGCATCGAAGCATTGGCTTGTGCCCTCGTGGCCGCAACGAACTACATTCGCAGCGCCCACATTGAGGGCGGCGAAGTCAGCGGCACCATCGATGAGATTTTCCGCCACTGTAACTCCAAACTCGCCAGCCACCATTTTGTCAGCTCCGTTGACGCCAAAAAACGGGTCATGGCCATGGGCGAGCCCGCCGACGAAATCTTTGTGATCGGCTCACCTGAGCTGGATTTCCATTCCGGCCCATCTGGCGTGACCATTGCTGACGTCCGCGCGCATTATGATCTACCACAAGGTGATTATGGGATCGTCGTGTTCCACCCAGTGACATCCGAGGCCGACACAATGGGTCAGCAAGCACAGGATTTGTTTGCAGAACTTGAAACATCAGGCAAGCCGTTCGTCGTGATCGCACCCAACAATGATCCCGGCTCGGCTGACATCTTCACGGTTCTCGACCGGTTGCCCAAAGACCAATTCCGTATCCTGCCGTCCATGCGGTTCGCGCACTTTTCCGAACTGATGAAAAACGCAGCCTGCATGATCGGCAATTCCAGCGCGGGTGTTCGCGAGGCTCCGTTCCTTGGCACACCGTCGCTTGACGTCGGCACGCGCCAAACCAACCGCGCACAAGCACCGTCCTTGCGCTCTGTTGCGGCCTCTGATGGGGCTGCAATTTCGGCGTTCCTGACTGAAGAATGGGGCAAACGCTACGAACGTCATAATGCATTTGGGCAGGGCGACGCAGCAAAGCGCTTTGCCGATATCGTCAGTGATGACGCGCTCTGGCAGGGCAATTTGCAGAAACGGTTCCATGACCACTAAGCCGCGCATCGGGCCGATGCTTCGGCTGGTTCTCGCGATGGGTTGGGGCCTCGCGCCCTTGGCGCGCCCGCTGTTGAAACGGCGGTTGGCAAAAGGCAAAGAAGATCCAAAACGCTGGGGCGAAAAGCTCGGAGAGGCGACGTTGCCGCGCCCAGACGGGCCGCTGGTCTGGATGCACGGTGTCGGCGTTGGTGAGGTCATGGCCCTACGTGGGTTGATCGACAAACTGACCGCAGCCTGGCCTGATCTGCATTTCCTTGTCACGTCGTCAGCGCGGTCTTCTGGCGAAGTCTTTGCCAAAAACCTGCCCGCGAACACATGTCATCAGTATTTACCGCTCGACCTGCCGACCCCCGTGAACGCCTTCTTGGATCATTGGAAACCCGATCTCGCTATATGGTCGGATCAGGAAATCTGGCCCCGCATGGCTGTCACCTGTGCACGCCGCGGTATTCCCCAAGCCTATGTCGCCGCCCGCATCACCAGGGCCAGCGCCAAAGCGAAGACGCGGTTTGGCGGAGCCTACGGCGACCTGTTCCGCCTGCTCGATGCCCGCCACGCACAGGACGCTGGAACGGCCGCGCATATAACGGCACTCATGGGCGATGACACACTTGTTGAGGTGACAGGCTCCCTCAAGGTGGCAGCTGCTGCTTTGGCTGACGATCCAGCGGTGCGGGCCGCCCTGCCCGATCGACCAACTTGGGTGGCTGCATCCGCCCACCCAGCAGACGTGACGGTGGCTTTGGCAGCACAGAAAGCTTTGCGTAAAGAAAACGCCAAGCCTCCCTTGTTGATTATCGCCCCGCGCAACTTGGCGGATACGGACGCGATTGCAACGGAATGTGACGCCCTCGGGCTGACGCATGTCTCGCGCAGCTCACAACACATGCCCGACCTTGGCACAGACGTATTCATCGCCGATAGCTTTGGTGAATTGGGCATCTGGTTCCGCGCGAGTTTTGCCGCGTTGATCGGCGGGTCTTTCGATGCCACCCAAGGCCACAACCCTTGGGAGGCCGTTGCGCTGGACTGCGCGGTCTTGCATGGCACAAAAGTCGCTAACTTTGCGGCGGACTATGAACGTCTAATCCTCGCTGAGGGCAGCACGTATATTAAGTCCGCGTCTGACCTTGCCATAGCTCTGCAACGTAGTGATCTGGCCGATCAAGCAGACCGTGCCAGTCAGGTCCGCAAAGAGGCGACCCAAGGGCTGTCTCACATCACCACGACCTTGTTGGGCTTGCTAACCGTCTAAAACGTCATCTCAGCGGAGCCCGTGAACACCCGTTCACCCCAAGCCTGTGCAATCAGATCGCTCGATCCACGTATATCGCTGAGGCGCGGTGCAAGCGGGGACAATGCCGCGTTTTCGTCCTCGATCAGCGCCAGCCAATCGCGCGTAATCGCTTGGAACATGTCGTTTCGATCATATGCAAAGGTCTGCGCCTTCGGCCCATCACCACTGTCCGTCGTGATGACCGCCGCCAACATATCAAGGCTACGTGCGGCGCGTGTTCCCGCCAGATCAGAGCGGCGCAAACTGACGGGGGACAAATAATCCATCGCCACGGTCCCCATGCGCCCAGCCCTGTCCGTCAACGCGATACGGCTGGCAAAATCGACGCCCGCAAAATCCGCATGCCCAACGCTTGCCACCGATTGCACTGCAAGATCAGGGAACAACGCCTTAGCAAGGTCAAGTTCATGACACAGGTCCAGCAAGACTCCTCCGCCATCCGCCTTGGCGGCGTAACTTTCGGGGAAGGACCAGTTTTGCCGCCACTGGCGCACATCATGACCAATCTCAAACGAAAACCCGTAGACATCCGAAAGGTCTTGCTCGGCCAACGCCTGCACCACCGGATGATAGCGTGCCATGAACCCCAACATAGATCGTCGCGCCAAATCCCCAGCGGCGTCGTAAATTTCAGCGACCCCTTCGGTAGTCCAATGTAGCGGTTTTTCAACGTAGAACGGCCAGTTCTTTGCTGCACACAATTGCACCAGTTCTAACCGCACCTGCGTCGCCGTCGCGATGACCAAACCTTTAACGTCGTTGCGCTTTTCCAAGGTTGCGCGGTCGTACTCGCGCCACGCGATCAGCTCTGCGTCCTCGCCCAGCGCTTGTAAATTCGCCACATGGCGGCGCCCGATAGACCCCGCCCCGATGACAAGGATCACCACGCGCTAAAGCCCCCGTCGACGTTGATCATCTGGCCCGTCATGTAACCTGATTGCTTAGACGCAAGGAACAACATCGCATCCGCAATTTCATCTGGCTCACACATGCGGCCCGCCATGATCAGCTCTCCCACACGCTTCTGAAACTCATCAGAATGGCCGTTAAACACAGCCCCCGGTGCAATGGTATTCACCGTCGCATCCCGCTTTGCCCAATACCCCGCAAGCCAAACTGTCAGCCCGTGAATACCCGCTTTGGTCACACCATAGGCGCTGAAATTCTTGAACGGCATGCCATCATAAATCGGATGGTGCGCCCCGTTCAAAGCATACATAGACGCCACATTAATCAACGTCGCCTTGCGTTTCCCAACGATGTCACGATCCATTTGACGTGCCACCAAAAAGGCGCCCGTCAGGTTGGTCTTCATGGTCTTTTCCCAGTCTTCAAGGGTCGTGTCTGCGAAATCGGGAAACGTTCCGCCCGCGCCCATCAACATCTCACCTGTGATGGCGGCGTTGTTGAGCACCACATCGGGTTCCCAACCATCCGCGTGCACGGTCTTGAAAATCTCAACGATCTCGTCTTCCTCGGACACGTTCAGCGGATAGATCGCAAAGTCAGGATTATCACCATGCGCGTCTTTCAACCCGTCAAAACGATGTCCCGGTAAATCGGTCGCGACCACCTTAGCGCCTTGATCCAACATGCGCCGCACATAGGTGCTGCCCAACACGCCGCCCGATCCAGTGATAAAAACGGTCCGTCCTTCAAGCTGTTTCATTCAAGCGATCCTTCATCAAAAATTCTACAATCTTCCAATCCAACGGGTCATCCACATCCATGCAGCGATCAGCAGGCATCACAAACGGGATCACATGACCCTCATAGATGGTCGACGCTTTGCGCAGATACTCCGGCGCCAGCACATAAGTGGACGCCGCGTGTTCATAGACGACAGGCGCGTTCTGGCGTGCCCAGACCCCACCAGGCAGCGGCTTGGATACCCGCAAAGAACCCTCATCGTTCAGCTCGACCATGTTGAAATACGGATTCTTGTTGGCATGACAGCACGACATCACCATGTCCGGAGTTTCCGCTTGAAACAAATCAACCGCGCCGTCGATATCTTCCATCAAACGCAGCGGCGATGTGCAATCCAAATCAACAAAAGCTGTGGCCTTACCCGCCAAAGCCTCGGCGGCCTCTAACGCATGCTGCCACACACCCCACTTGGGCGCGTCATCCGTGGCCAAATGCGCAGGCCGCAGCCCAATCGCAAGCGCACCCTTGGCGACCGCATGATCGTAAATATCTTGGCTGTCAGTGCTCACGACCACCGCATCAATCCGGCTGCTCTCAAGAAGCTGATCCAGCGACCAGTCAATCAACGGCTTGCCGCACATGTCGCGAAAATTCTTGTTCGGCACGCCCTTGCTGCCCTTACGTGCCCCGATATGCCCAATGATCACTTATGCCCACCTCTTAACGCCAGCGCGTCCGTGTTGTTAATTATTTTCACCGCTTAAGCGATTATAGCCTGCGTCTAGCCAATCCCGAAAGCCAATTCCACGTTAAACCTCATTGTGGTTCAGCGCGCGGCCCCACTTCCCGCCGCCGCAGAATCCCGTTACACGCCCCTCATGTCTCAGAACCCACCTAATCTCCGCCCCGACTTGGCCCCTAAGGTCAAAATCCAAGAACCCAAACGCAGCGGCCAGCCGACCATCGGCATGGTCTCGCTTGGGTGTCCAAAGGCCTTGGTGGACAGCGAACGCATTCTGACCCGCCTGCGCGCCGAGGGCTATGCGATCAGCCCCGATTACACGGGTGCGGAAGCAGTGATCGTGAACACGTGTGGGTTCCTCGATTCAGCCAAGGCCGAAAGCCTTGATGCAATCGGTGAGGCGTTGCAAGAAAACGGCAAGGTTATTGTCACTGGCTGTTTGGGGGCCGAGCCTGACTATATCCGCGAACATCACCCGAAAATCCTCGCCGTGACGGGGCCGCACCAATACGAACAGGTGCTGGATGCCGTGCACGCCAATGTGCCGCCCAGCCCTGATCCGTTTATCGACCTGCTGCCTGCCAGCGGTGTGTCGCTTACGCCGCGCCACTACAGCTACCTGAAGATTTCCGAGGGCTGTAACCACAAATGCAAGTTCTGCATCATCCCCGACATGCGCGGCCGCCTGACGTCACGCCCCGCCAAAGCCGTGCTGCGCGAAGCCGAAAAGCTGGTGGAAAACGGCGTAAAAGAACTGCTGGTGATCTCACAGGACACCTCTGCCTATGGCACCGATTGGCCGTCAGACCAGCGGCGCGGGTTGACCGAACAGCCGATCACCACATTGGCCCGCGATCTGGGCAGCCTTGGCGCATGGGTGCGCCTGCACTACGTCTACCCCTACCCCAACGTGCGCGAACTAATCCCGCTGATGGCAGACAGTCTGATCCTGCCCTATCTGGATATCCCGTTCCAACACGCCCACCCCGAAACTCTGCGCCGCATGGCCCGCCCAGCGCATGCCGAACGCACGCTGGACCGCATCAACGAATGGCGGGCGGGTTGCCCTGACATCACCCTGCGATCAACCTTTATCGTCGGCTACCCGGGTGAGACCGAGGACGAGTTCCAAACCCTGCTCGACTGGATGGACGAAGCCCAACTCGACCGCGTCGGCTGCTTTCAATACGAAAACGTCGACGGCGCGCGCTCAAACGCTTTGCCCGACCATGTGCCAGCCGAGGTCAAACAAGACCGCTGGGACCGCTTCATGGAAAAGGCACAGGCAATTTCCGAAGCCAAACTCGCTGCGAAGGTCGGTCAGGTGATGGACGTCATCATCGACGACATTGATGAGGACGGAATTGCGACCTGCCGCACGAAGGCGGATGCGCCGGAAATCGACGGAAATTTGTTTATTGATGAAGGAACGGACGGGTTGACCGTCGGCGAGATCGTGCGTGTCGAGGTTGATGAGGCTGGAGAGTATGATCTGTGGGGGACGGTTGCGAAATAGAGCGTCTAACCTATTGGGCAACTCAGCGAAGGTAACGCTGCACCACTTTGAACGGAGTTCGATTTCTAAATGAGCTACTACTTCACAGATGCGCTAGAAAGCCTTACATCCGTAGCGCGTGTTCAACAACAGCAAGTTTTCGAACGATGGATGGAACTAGACACTCAGTTAACTGAACTTCGACGAGATCGGGAACGGCCCAGCAGTTTTCGCCTTGATGCTCATTTGGATGTCATTCTTCGGTGTATCGAAGACGAACAGTCCGGTTTTATCAGTGATCAAGGAGATATTCGCAAAGGCGGAGCGCTCTGGCTGCAGATTAGTCTTTCCAAGCAATGGCTATTCTCAACTTATGAGCTCTTTCGCACAACAGTTGAAAAATCCACTTGCTTAGAAGGGACGACAGGAACGCAATTCTGTCAACCCAAGTCAAAGAAGTGTCCTCGATGCAATGTCTTACGAGTGAAGCAAGAACTAAGCAGTTTTAGAATTCCACTCGCGAAACATGAACCCGCGGGCTGCAATGATTACAAGGATTCCAATTTCCATAGTCAAATGATGTTTGAGAAAGATGGTGGGTCCGTAGGTTGGAAAAACCAAGGCTACCCATCAAAGATAAATGATAAAGTAGTTACGAGCAGACGAGAGCTTTCGGACTTTGTCTTAGACGCTCTAACTGCTAATCTATAACCCTGCCCAATCTCTGATTGGGCAGCGCCCGTTCGGGGCTTCGCCCGTTTTCACCTGAATTGATCCACTGGATCAATTCCAAGACGCCGCAAACCCTCCCCACTATGCTGAAGGCAAACCTTTGGTTTGACGGGAGAGCGCGTCGCACCCCCTGCGCTTGCGCGCGTTCCGGCCTCAATCGGTCCACTGGAACGTTTGCAAGACGGCCTACACCCCCGTGGTCCAAATGCTCCGCTTCAAATCAAAGTAATTGCGACGAACCCAAATCCGCTTAAACCGCAGAGTTCTGCGCCCAGTGCTCGGCCATTTCGGTATCCAAAAGGTCGAGGTATTTAGCGAGCTTGCCTGTCACGCTGTCGCTGGACACCTGCGTTGGCACATCATCCGTGCTGACGCGGTCTGCGTCAGTTTTTGGCGCAGTGCCATCTATGTGGGGTACATGTTTCACAAGGGTTACATCACAGGTTTTCGGTATTCTCATCAGGGGAAAACACCCAAAGACGCGTCACAGCCAGCCCGACCCTACGTCAGCGTATCCAAAAGGTAAGGCCCGCCTACCCAATCACCCGCTGATCAATCCCGCCAATGCCACGACCCAAGCTACGCCCACGGCCCCCGCCGTTACCGCAACGCCGCCGCTGCTCGCGTCCTTGGCCAAACGTGCCAGCTCGCTCTTTTCCAAGCTCACCAAATCCACGGTTCTTTCAATCGCGGTGTTCATCAGTTCGGCGGCCAGCACGAGCACGCCCAATACCAAGATCAACGCGAGTTCTGCGCCCTCCACCAGCCACAAAGCCAAACCGCCCGACACCATGTTCGCCCAGACCCATTGCCGAAAAGAACGCTCTGACACCCACGTGTCGCGCACGCCAGCCCATGACCAAATGCAACGCAATTTCAAACGCTCGAAAAAACCCATTCAACTCTCCTCTAAATAAAACCGTACCGCATCTTGCACACGGCGAAACCGGTCTCCGCCCAAATGCACGCCGCCAAACCACCGCGTGACCACGATGATCTCTCCCACACGGCCCTCGCGTTCGAGCATCCGCAGGATCACCATGCCGGCCCCCGCCTCTCCGTCGTCGTTTTTCAACGGGGTACCATCAGGCAACACCACCGCCCACGTATTGTGCGTGGCCTTGGCGAATTTCTTGCGGCGACACAGCGCCTTGATGAACGCCTTAGCCTCTGCGGGTGACGCACAGGGTCCACCCGACACCGCATACTTCGACCCGCGGTCGGTGAAAATCCCCTCAAGCACTTGCATGGGGGCACCGTGGCGCAGAGCGAGGGTAAAGACAATTGCATCCACGCCCTTGGGCCCCGCCCCGTTGGTGATACTGACGTAACGGCATCATTTTTCTGAAACGTTTCTGTTCTATCCTCGTTTCATGAGCAACGAGGACCCCTACCCCACCTTCACCAAAGGCGAGCGGATTGCAGATGCCGTGATGCACATTGCAGGCGTTTGTCTCGCGATTGCTGGTACGGTTGCGTTGGTCATTTGGGCCGCAGGCCAAACGAATGGCGGCACCATCGCCAGTTTGTCGATCTACGGTGCGGCGCTTATCGCGTCGTTCATTGCATCTGCGTGCTATCACTTTACCCCATGGGAAGCCCCGCGACATGCCTTGCGGCGTATCGATCACGCCGCGATTTACTTCAAGATTGCGGGCACTTACACGCCTTTGGTCGTGATGATCGGGTCAGCTTTTGCTTACGGTGTGCTAGCGATCGTCTGGGGCTTAGCGACGCTGGGCGCGGTTGCTAAACTGTTCTTTTGGTCGCGCCCCGGACGGTTTGGCGCAGGGCTTTACCTTGGGCTCGGTTGGATGAGCATCGCCCTCCTGACCTCGCTGATTGCCGTTGTTCCAACAATAACCCTCGTGCTGATCGTGGTTGGCGGACTGGTTTATTCTATTGGTGCCGTACTGTTCAGCTTTGAAGAATGGCGATTCCAGAATGCGGTGTGGCACGGGTTCGTGCTGGCGGCGTCGATCTGTTTCTTTGCGGCTATTGCCTTGGGCGTCACCAGCGCCTGATCCGCCTAAATGGCCCGCACGCCCCTAAGTATGGAAACTCTGACCTGACGGTTTAATCGCAGTCGCTTAGGGTGATCATATTCAAACGATCATACCACTCGACTATTTTCAGAACCGACGGCCCGATAGGCAATTTCCGCCTAATCAAACCGGCCGTCACTTCATTTCAGGATCACTTTAATGCCCCCAGTTAATCTCTCAATCCCGCCCGTAATGTTCGATATTGTCGGCGTTCTCGGCTTCGCCCTTTACGTCATGAACTATGCGCTTTTGACGTTTCACCGTGTGACATCAAGTTCAAAAATTTACTTTGTCATCAACATGTTCGCAGCCACCTTCGTTCTCATCGGGCTCACCTATTCCTTCAACTTGGCCTCCGCCCTAATACAAGCCTTCTGGATCGTCATGTCGATCACAGCGATCATCAGACGGCATCGGTTCGCCAAAGGGTTAGACGGCCAGTTGGCCTAAAGGCTCGCGGCGGTCTGAAGCACCATTTGAACACGCTCTGCATTGGGCGGATGGGTCCCTAGGAACACATCGCCGGGATCGGGGATCCGGAAGAAGAACTCCGCGCCGCGCACGGGGTCATAGCCCGCTTGCGCGGCGATAATCGTGCCAAGGCGATCTGCCTCCAGCTCGAAGTTCTTGGAATAGCTGCGCGCACCAATGGCTGCGCCAATCTCTTGCGCTGTCTGCACGGTCTCAACACCACCGCCCGCTTCTCCGGCCCATTCCCCGAAAACAACGGCGACCAGCGATGCATTGCGCTGCTGTTGTGCAAGGTGGTTTTCGATGTGATGCGCGGCCTCATGGGCCATGACAAAGGCAATTTCATCTTCGTTTTGCGCCTCGGCGATCAATGCGAGTGTGAAGGCAATGATCGGGCGGCCATTGTCGTCGACGGTTTGAAACGCATTAGCCGGCTGGTTCGGGCGATCATCGACTACAATTAGGAAATCGCAGTTCAAGTTGAATGTCTGACGACGGCATTCCCGTTCAGCGACAGGTTCGAGCTGGTTAACGACCTGTACGAAGGACCGCGCCATTGCCCTTTGTTCCCTTGATAACTGCACTGTCGGGCCTGCCACAGGGGCTGAAGCTTGCGATGGCGTCGCGACTTTGTCACTCGGCAGCAAAGTCGGTGCGTCACACCCCGCAAGCCCCAACACAACTAAGGTCAGCCCCGTCAGAACGCGAAATTTGAAATCTTGCATCGAGTATTCCTTGCATCACCAGCGTGATCTTTCGCCCAATCTATCAGGGAACGGCCCACGGGCCAGCCCGCTCACGCGATTGTGGGCGCTATTTCGCTATTCAGCACTCCCTTGACGACCCCGAGGCGCGGCAGGCAGGATAAACTCAACCAAGGGGGTCAAATGTTTACAATCGAACATGAATTCGACGCAACGGTGGTGACACTGATCGACGAAGGCCGCGCCCCTCTGGGCGAGGACGTGGTAATCTCGGGGTTTGAGGACTGCGTGACCGTCACCCAGATAGATCCCCGCACGGACATGCCGGTCACGGTTCAATTGTCGATGTCCCAGCTGCGCGACCTGTCCATGGCCTTGGACCTGCCCGAGGGATCCTATCGGCTACGGCCGGAAAAGGATCCGACATGAGAACTGGTTTCTTTTGGGATGAACGCACCTTCTGGCATGGCGGTGGCAATTATGCAGGCACTCTGCCCGTGGGTGGATTAGTGCAACCTATGGCAAGCGGCGGCCTGCCAGAAAGCCCCGAAAGCAAACGCCGCCTTAAGAACCTGATGGACATTACGGGGTTGTCGTCCGAGTTGGACCTGCGCAGCGCCGATGAGGCCAGTACCGAGGACCTGTTGCGCGTGCACCCGCAGTCTTATCTAAACGCGTTCAAAGAAACATCCGACGCGGGCGGCGGGGAACTGGGGCGGCGCACCCCGTTTGGACCCGGTGGCTATGAATTGGCGGCTCTGTCGGCAGGCCTCAGCATCGCCGCGCTCGAGGCGGTGTTGAAAGGAGACCTTACGAACGCATACGCCCTGTCTCGCCCACCCGGTCATCACTGCTTGCCCGACTTTCCCAACGGTTTTTGCCTGTTAGCTAATCTTGCGATCGCGATTCAGACCGCCCGCGCAAAAGGGCTGGCGGAACGGGTCGTTGTGCTGGACTGGGACGTTCACCACGGCAACGGCACAGAAGCGATTTTCTATGACGACCCTGATGTGCTCACGATTTCGATCCACCAAGAACGAAATTACCCAATGGACACAGGCGATCTTAGCGACCGTGGCACAGGTAAGGGCACTGGGTTTAACCTCAACATCCCGCTGCCACCGGGCGTTGGGCACACCGGCTACCTTGCCACGATGGAGCGCATCGTGATCCCGCAGATCCAAGCTTTTAGGCCAGACGTGATCGTCATTGCCTGTGGGTATGATGCCGCCGCGAACGACCCTTTGGGCCGCATGCTGGCCACCGCCGAAACGTTCCGAATGATGACGCAGCAGGTGAAGGCGCTCGCACGGGAGTTATGCGAAGGCCGCCTGATGATGGCACACGAAGGCGGGTATTCGGAGGTCTACGTCCCCTTCTGCGGTCACCATGTTATCCAAGAAATGTCTGGCAGCTCAATCACCGCGCCCGATCCATTCGCCGAAGTCTTCCCGCTGCGCCAACCCAACGCTGCCTTTGATCGGTTCGTCGATGGGGTGCTGGATGACATAGTCGCGGCGCTTTAGGGCACCGCGACACCTGTCAGCTGCACTGGCTTTTCAAACTTGAACTGGCGCAACTTCACCTCGTTGCCCTGAATATAAACGCCCTTGCGCCACAAATCACCTTTCATGACACTCGGATAGCGTCTTGCGTAATCGCGAAACAGATCATTGGTCACAGCAAACGAGGTCGGCAAATGCTTTAGACAACTCAGTACATACCCGTCTGCTTGTACGCCACTGGGGACAATATAGATTTCATCGCGGTCCAGTCCAAACAGGTCCATGATCACATGCAAGGAATGCACGTGTCCCTGCGCAAACAGCCCGTTCTCTTCTAATCTATAAAAGATGTTATTGTCAAAAAAGCATACAATTCTGTAGCCTTCAAATCGCAATTGTCTTGCAACCATACGCAATGGTAAAACCGATACGTCATTATCGAGACCAAAGTGAAAGATATTGCTGCCATCAAACACTGCCGTCTTGGTGTCCAGCCGCAACCTCTCCATGAAACCTTGTTTGTCATTCTTCAGCAAGAAGTGCGGCGTGATTTTATGTGGTTTTGGCCCTACGTCGGGCACAGCAATTCGCCATGACCATAGCAACGCACCAACCATCCAGATCAACAAGAGAAACACAAACATTAACCCGACGCCGGCGAACCGCGCCGGATCATGTGTCAGCCAAACAATCGGCCCAGCGGTCAGCGCAGTCAAAACAATGACATTCGCCAATCGATAAGAAAGCGGCGCAGTACCACGCGGTTCTCTGGCCAATCGGGGCCGTTGGGAGGTGGCGTTGGGTGAAGTTATCACATCCCCCAAGAATATCGGCGCTTGGTCCATCTAATTTATTGTTCCTGAATAGAAAAACATTCAAATTCTTCGGCAAAATGGGTCAAAGCAATCCAACGTTCAAGGCGCCACAGCACCGATCAAACACCCTAGGATTGTGGTGCGCTTTGCAAGTAACACTGCCCCATGCCACCCCGACGCATCGCTTCACCCAACAACCATTGCGTGGTCTCTACTGGAACCCGCCCCCGCGAACCCTTATGTCTTTCACAACAAAAGGACACCGTTATGACTACCCGCAATCAAGCCGCCCTAGACTTTCTGCTGACCCGTCGGTCCCGCCCCGCCAAGACATTGACGACGCCGGTTCCGAGCCGGGATGAACTGGGTGACATCCTGACCGCCGCAGCCCGCACGCCCGACCACGGAAAATTGGAACCTTGGCGGTTTATCGTATTGGAAAAACCTGCGCTTGCCCGGCTCGCGGCAATGATCCCAGACCGTGCCGCCGCCCTAGACATCCCCGATGACAAGCTGGTCAAAGCCGTCGCGCAATACGCAAATGCGGACCTCGCGATTGGTGTGGTCGAATGCCCCGTGATCTCTGACAAAGTACCTGAGATCGAACAAACCTATTCAGCCGGTGCCGTCTGCCTGTCTTTGCTTAACGCAGCGTTGGCGTCTGGCTGGGGGGCAAACTGGCTATCGGGATGGGCCTCACATGATGCAACCTTTTGCCGCGAAGGCTTGGGGCTCGCTCCTCATGAACGTGTCGCAGGCTTGATTCATATCGGCACCGAAACCAACGCTCCACCAGAGCGCCCCCGCCCCGATCTTACGGCCAAAACCACTTGGATTAGCGCGTGATCCTTAACGACTTTTTCAAAGCGCTCGCGCAAATAAACGACAGCGCATTTAAGCGCGTGTTGTTCCTCGGCCTTGGTCTGACGGTCGCGTTACTGGTCGGCATCTACGCAGGCTGGCTCTGGCTTATTGAGACGTTCGCGGATGGCCCCTTTGTCCTTCCCTTTGTTGGGGAAATCACTTGGATCGGCAATCTAGCGGGCTGGGGTGGACTTGCATTGATCCTTTTGATGTCAGTCTTCCTAATGATCCCCGTCGCATCAGCAATCACTTCGTTTTTCCTCGAGGATGTGGCCGACGCGGTTGAGGCAAAACACTACCCACTTTTGATGCCCGCGCCCAAAGTGCCCTTCGTGGATGCCGTTCGCGACACCATTATGTTCTTTGGCGTGTTGGTCGGGGCGAACCTTTTGGCGTTTTTCGCCTACGCGATGGTGCCGTTTCTAGCAGTCCCAATCTTCTTTGCTTTGAACGGATATCTGCTGGGTCGCGAATATTTTACCATCGCGGCCATGCGCCGAGAAGGTCGCGCAGGGGCGCGTGCGATGTA
Source organism: Octadecabacter sp. B2R22 (assembly GCF_018861045.1). Classification (GTDB taxonomy): domain Bacteria; phylum Pseudomonadota; class Alphaproteobacteria; order Rhodobacterales; family Rhodobacteraceae; genus Octadecabacter. Next base: position 577,295 of record NZ_JAHKQJ010000010.1, on the reverse strand, counting down.
TCGTAAGAATACTGCTGAAATATGGATGGCCGGACTGTTGATGGCGGTCCCGCTTACGATCCCGCTCCTGAACTTGTTTGTCCCGATCCTGGGTGCCGCGACGTTCACCCACTTGTATCATCGCATTTCTGCGCGAAACGGGGCTATTGGGACGCGGTAGCCTCGATTGGATCCATCCGGCCAAACCAATCCAGATCACGCACGGAAATCCAGCCTGACAATATTATGACCGTGATTGCCGCCCAAATCGGAATTGCGAAATAAGTCGTGATCCGCGCTTTGCGTCCAACCTGAGCATCCGCAGGAGCGGATTTATGAGTGCCCGGAACGACTTCACCCGCTTCTTCTTGCGTGGTCATCCGAAGCGGCAGCACGATGAAGAACGTCATGAACCAGACGACCGCAAACAAGACGATAGCGGATGTAATGCCCATCAGACTTCTTCCAGTTCGATCAAGCAGCCGTTGAAATCTTTCGGGTGCAGAAACAGGACAGGTTTGCCATGTGCGCCGATTTTTGGATCTCCCGTACCAAGAACCCGTGCACCTTCAGCTTGTAGTTTGTCGCGTGCGGCAAGGATGTCATCGACTTCATAGCAAATGTGATGGATGCCGCCGGATGGGTTCTTCTCGAGAAACCCGTTAATCGGGCTGTTGTCACCCAAAGGATACAGGAACTCGATCTTGGTGTTTGGCAACTCGATAAAGACAACCGTGACACCGTGGTCCGGTTCATCTTGTGGTTCCCCTACCTTGGCGCCCAAAGCACCGCGATACTGCGCACATGCTGCGTCCAAATCCGGAACCGCAATCGCTACGTGATTCAATCGACCGATCATTGTCTACCCTTCCAATTCGTTGTGCGTCTTATCAAGCAGGCCTGCAGGCGGTGCAATGCCCCCCTTTGTCGCGGCATGGCGAAGAAACCTTTTTTGTTAACCAAAGATTCACGACGAAGCCGTTTACTGAGTCGCAACACATTAACGAAGGGGACAACGATGGATAGCCTAGACGACTTTATGCAAACCCGCCCACCAACCTCGGCGCGGCCCTTGCTGGGCCTGACAGTGCTTGTCGTAGAAGACAGCCGTTTCGCGTCTGAGGCTATGCGCCTGTTGTGCCTGCGCTCCGGTGCCCGCATTAGACGGGCTGACAGCCTGTTTCATGCCAAAAAACACCTTGCGGTTTATCGTCCGTCAGCCGTGATTGTTGACATCGGGTTGCCGGATGGATCCGGTGTTGACCTGATCCGTGACCTCACCAGCGTTCGCCCGCGCGTTGACGTTGTTCTAGGCACGTCGGGCGACCCTGACGGTGAAACGAAGGCCATCAAAGCGGGCGCAGACGGGTTCTTGGCCAAGCCTCTGGCCAGCCTGGCTGAATTTCAGGCCGCGATCCTCAAACACCTGCCGAGCGATCGGCAGCCCAAAGGCATCCGACCCGTGACGGATGAAATCATTGTGCCAGACGTCGTTGCGCTGCGTGACGACCTGTCAGCCGCAGCCATCGCCCTTGAGGACACAAGCGATCAACGCACCCTGCGCTATCTCACCCAGTTTTTGGGCGGGCTAGCACGTAGTATCGATGACGATCACCTTGAGCGGGAAACACATGTGCTCGCATCGCTCCAATCCAAAGGCGACGCCGTCCACAGCCAAGTGGCCCGCATAGCTGGAATGGTTCAGGAACGTATTTCCAACACGGCGTCGATCTAATTTACACCGACGGATCTTGAGCGGGGTCGCGGTTAACCAATAAAGGGTCCGTAAGATCGCGCAACGCCTGACGTTGTGCGCCTGCGATATCAAAATTTTCCGGCGCAAGCCATGCTTCGAACGCAGCCCGCAGGTCCGGCCAATCCCTATCCGTGATCGCAAGCCATGCGGTGTCGCGATTGCGGCCTTTCACAATCAGATGTTGGCGAAAAATGCCTTCCCATGAGAACCCAAACCGCTGTGCAGCCCGCCGAGACGGCATATTCAACGCATTGCATTTCCACTCATAACGCCGATAGCCAGCCTCAAAGGCGGCCTGCATCATCAAGAACATTGCCTCGGTTGCAGCGACCGTCCTTTGTAAAACAGGTGCGAAGTTAATGTTGCCGACCTCAATGCTCCCAACCCCCGGGACAATGTTGAGGTAAAACGCATATCCGACAGGGCCCAAATCCGGCAGGCAAATCGCGTAGCCTTGCCAATCAGGTTTGGCCTTTGCGGTCTCAAGGATTGAAACAAGGCCCGCTTCGTCTATGGGCGGCTCTTCATAGAGGTAGTCCCAAATGTGGTCATGGCCAACCATATGGGCCCAAATGGCAGGGCCATGCCGCGCAGGTTCTATCGGTTCCAATCGCAAACTACGCCCATGCAACACGACATCGCCAACCTGTTTCGCCTCAACAAAATCAACCACAGGACCCACGGGCCGCGCTTCGTTATTCATCAACATTCCCCCAAATCCACCCAAACCGAACACAGGTCCGGCAAAAAGTTGCCCCAATTGCTGGCCATACCATTGGCACGGGTTAGCCCCGCGGCAAGAGGAAAAACATCATGGAACGTTTCGTTAAGAAATTCTGGACCGAAGAAGACGGCAACGCCACCCTTGATTGGATGGTTCTAACGGCTGGGCTGGTTCTATTTGGCGCCGCGATCATTGCGACCGTTGGCTCCTAACCTCACCCCAGTCTTAAAAACACGCCCAGCACGTCGCTTTACAGCACCAGACCGGGGTTCGATCCGAGCTCCAGCCCCGGGAAGACCGCTTGTTCCAGCACATCACGCTGCAACCCCATCAAATCATGCATGACCCAAGCCGCGTAGGCCCGCACATCTCGTGTCGGCAACAGATCGCGCCCTGCGTATAAATCACCCTCTCCCAAGCCCGGCCATTGTCCCAAGACCTGTCCGCCACGCAACGCGCCGCCCGCAAACAACATTGCGCCGCCCGTGCCATGGTCCGTGCCCGAACTGCCGTTCTCATGTGCCGTACGCCCGAATTCTGTCAGACACAGCACCGCAGTCTTGTCCCAGACCGGCCCCAAGCCCGCCTGTAATGTCAGAATCGTATCCGTCAAAGCCGCCGCACCGCGACGCATGGTGTTCCGTTGCCGCGCATGGGTGTCCCAACCATTGATCGAAAACGACGCAATACGGGTGTCACCGCGAAGGCGTGACGCCGCAAATTCAGCGATTTCTATGTGTTCGCCAGACCCTTGCACAGCCTCCATCATCGGGCTGTTCGCCATCATCATTTCGGTTTCTTCCGCAAGCTCGCCTTGCAGTGAAATCTGCTCTGCGATCTCAATTGCGTCCTCTGAGGCCTCACGGAACAGCGGATCATCGTGATGCACCACATTCAACAATGCACGGGCATTCGGAGAAATCTGCAAACGTGCATCGGGCGACCAACGCGACGCAGGCGCCTGACCTGACAATACCAACATCTGTTCGCGGCCAATCGCAAAGGCGACCTCGGCCTCGAGCCCCGGAACCACCTGCAGCATCCGATTTAACCAACCATCGCGCAGACCACCGTTGTCCAGATCAGGGATACCGGCCTCTAAAATGTCTTGTCCATCAAAGTGACTGCGCTTGTCGCGATATGGTGTAGACACTGCATGTGCCGCGCCAAACTGCCCAGCCCGCCACAATGGCATCAACGACGAGAAAAGCGGATTAAGCGCGTAAAACCCATCTAAATCAATTGCATCTCCAGCTTCACCGGTGAGGAGGCTAGGCCGCAATCCGGCCAACGCAGGATCACCGTAGGGTTGGATGACATCCAAACCATCCATTGCCCCGCGCAAGATCACCACGACCAAACGGGTATCCCAAGGCGCTGCCGCCATGGCAACGGGTGTCACAAACGGAGAGGCCGCAGCCGAACAGCCCAACGCCGTTCCACCAATCAGGAAATTTCTGCGATCCATCCTCTATCTCCTTTGAAACGCGGCAGAGGCGAGAACGATGCCGACGCCATCGGATACGGTTTCGGCAGCTCCGGCAGCGAAAACCACCTCGTCAGGCGGCGTTGGCCCCAAGGCATCAAACACGAACGCGCGCGGGTCAGGTAAGTCCTGCAACATGTCTCGGGGCGCTTGCATTGACCAAGTGATCCGCCCAGCCATCCCTTGCGGCGTGATCCAGTTGTCTTCTTCTTCGGGCCAGCCGTCAGGGCCGACAGGGCTCTGCCAGTCCTGCCCCATGACCGACAAAGGACGTTGGATCAATCGGCGGGTTTGCTGCAACGTTGCGCCTTGAATCACCTCCAAGGGGACCCCCAATGCGCGAACGGCAGAGCTGATAAAATCGAACGGTTTTTTGACTTTTTCCAACTGTGGACCCCACGCCGCGTCCGAACGCAACATCACGTCATACAAAGCCGTCAACCCGCCGTCCGCTGCCAGATAGGCGGCAGCCATCTCGTCGATCATGGTGACGTCTGGTTCTGGTGCAATGAAATGCACCGCCAACTTGCGGGCCAAGTGACGCGCGGTGTCTGGATGCACCGCCAAATCCCGCAGGGCTTCGACGACATGAGCCATGGATTCTTCGCGGCCACCGTAAGTGATACCCAAAACCGTTTCGCTGCCGGGCTCTGCCATTTGTGAGCGATAGTAGGCACCTCGGCGGGCGGATGCGGTCAATCCAGTCAAAAGCTCGGCAAACTCTCGCACATCGTTTTGTGAATAGCGCCCGCCCACACCGAGGGTATGTAGCTCCAGAATTTCCCGCGCGAGGTTTTCGTTCAACCCAAGTCCGTTCGATTGCGCCGCACGGCTGTTCGGGCCCATTGATCGGTGTTGGTCCAGATACAGGATCATCATCGGGCTGCTCACGGCAGCCACAAGCATGTTCGCAAAATTGCCCGCCAGATGGGGACGGATCACTGTCTCGACATAGGGCGAGATCAAATTACGGCTGATCGCGTTGGACGCTCGAACTGTGAAATGATCGCCCCAAAACCGAGCAAGCCGTTCACGAAACCCGTCAGTGGTATGTGCCGCGCGTGCCAGCTCAGCCCGCAAATATGTCCCGACGGCCTCGCGCCCTGCTGCGCGCATCGTCAAACGATGCTCTTCGGCGGCGGCCTCACCGTCTGTCCCGCGCACCTCGTTCAGAGCAATAGAAGCAAGACGGTGGTCATTTGCAGAGGGGTAAACAGCTGAACTGGTCGGGATTTCGATCCGGGACCCAATCTGATCAGGCCCGCGCAATCGGTCCATCATTGCGTCAACAGACGAAGGCGGCGCGATGTTTGGCGACAAGCCTACACCGAAACGGATTGCAGCAAGGGTTGGATCAAATGACACGTGATTGCTCCGGTTTCATAGACCTTATGTGGGCCATATCGAGAGACAAACAAGCCAAAACAGGCGTTTCAAAAGAAAATGGGCGGGGAATTGCCCCGCCCATCTCTTATAATTTCGTAAAATCTTATGCTTCTGGTGGTAAAACCCGAAGACCCAATTCGCGCAATTGTTCGTTTGTCGGATCGCTTGGCGCGTCCATCATCAAATCTTCGGCACGTTGGTTCATTGGGAACATGATCACATCGCGCAGGTTGTCGGCATCTGCCAGCAACATCACGATACGGTCCACACCGGCGGCACAACCACCGTGTGGCGGGGCACCATATTGGAACGCGTTAACCATACCGCCAAAACGTTTTTCGACTTCGTCTTTGCCGTAACCCGCAATTTCGAATGCCTTGAACATGATTTCTGGGCGGTGGTTCCGGATCGCGCCGGACACCAGCTCATAGCCGTTACACGCCAGGTCATATTGGTAGCCCAGAACGTCCTCTGGATTGCCTTCAAGCGCCGCCATCCCGCCTTGTGGCATAGAGAACGGGTTGTGTTCAAAGTCGATCTTACCGGTTTCTTCGTCGCGTTCGTAGATTGGGAAATCAACGATCCAAGCAAACGCAAAACGGTTCGTGTCAGTCAGGCCCAACTCATCGCCGATAACCTGACGCGCCTTGCCAGCAACGGTTTCAAACGCTTTCGGCTTGCCGCCAAGGAAGAACGCAGCATCGCCGACGTTCAGGCCCAGCTGTTGGCGGATCGCTTCTGTGCGCTCTGGTCCGATGTTCTTTGCCAGTGGACCTGCGGCTTCTTCGCCCAGAGTGATCTCACCGGATTTGATCAGTGCGTTCACTTCTTTGACGGTGATGCCGCGCGCCTGCGCGATGCTGTCGGCGCTTTCCTTGCGCCAGAAGATGTAGCCCATGCCGGGCAAACCTTCTTTTTGTGCGAAGGCATTCATACGGTCACAGAACTTACGGCTGCCGCCTGTCGGCGCTGGAATAGCGCGCACTTCGGTGCCTTCATTTTCAAGCAGTTTGGCGAAGATCGCAAAACCGGAGCCTTTGAAGTGCTCAGACACAACCTGCATCTTGATCGGGTTGCGCAAGTCGGGCTTGTCAGAACCGTACCAAAGAGCGGCGTCGCGGTAAGAGATCTGTTCCCACGTCTGGTCAACTTTGCGGCCTTTGCCGAATTCTTCAAAGATGCCCGTGATCACTGGCTGGATCGTGTCGAACACGTCCTGCTGCTCAACAAAGGACATCTCAAGGTCGAGCTGGTAGAAGTCAGTTGGTGAGCGGTCAGCGCGCGGGTCTTCGTCGCGGAAGCACGGCGCAATCTGGAAATACTTGTCGTAACCAGACACCATAATCAGCTGCTTGAACTGCTGCGGCGCCTGTGGAAGCGCGTAGAACTTACCAGGGTGCAAACGTGACGGCACAAGGAAGTCACGCGCGCCTTCAGGGCTGGAGGCCGTGATGATTGGAGTCTGGAATTCGCGGAAACCACCATCCCACATGCGTTTGCGCATGGACGCCACAACGTCTGAACGCAGCTTCATGTTGTCTTGCATCTTTTCGCGACGCAAATCGAGGTAGCGATACTTCAGGCGCGTCTCTTCAGGGTATTCCTGATCGCCAAACACCATCAAAGGTAGTTCCTCAGACGCGCCCAGCACTTCGATGTCACGTACGAACACTTCGATCTCGCCTGTCGGCAAGTTCGGGTTCACCAGACTTTCGTCGCGGGCCAGAACGTTACCATCAATGCGGATACACCATTCAGAACGCACTTTTTCCAGTTCAGCGAATACTGGGCTGTCTGTGTCGGCGATGACCTGCGTCACGCCATAATGGTCGCGCAGGTCAATAAACAAAACGCCGCCGTGATCGCGAACGCGATGCACCCAACCGGACAGGCGAACAGTATCGCCTACATTTGCTTTGGTGAGATCGGCGCAAGTGTGGCTGCGATAGGCGTGCATGGGTCAATTCCTGCTAAATACGGTTCGGGCTGATCAACCGCGCCACGCGATCAAAGTCAAGTCCAACAGCCCCCATTTAGCGTATCTGTCACGCAAGTTGTGCAGCTTGGTCCATTATTTGGCGAGGCGCAGCGGCGCGGCGACGCAGAAACACCCAAAGTCCGCCGATCACCGCAATAGAGACATAGCCGTCCAACGCGTAGTGATACCCCGAATAGACCGACAGAAACAGGATCACGGCCACAAAGCCCACACCGATGAGCCCCAACAGACGCGAACGATCCCAAAGGTAAACCGCCGTGACCATCGCCATGGACAAATGCACGCTTGGAAAAGCCGAAATGCCAAAGCCGATGGATTGGTCCTGCGTCGTGTAGGCCGACCACAAGAAATCCTGAATAGGGCCAAAATAGTCGCGGATCTGGGGTGTTTGCGCGATGGCCGCCGTGAGTTCGGCAAAGCGGTCTGTTTCATAGATCCGGTCATAGAACACCGGCCCTGCAGACATCCCCGCCAAAGCCATCACATTGCCAATCAACACCCAAGCCGCCCCGTAAAGGATCAATGTGCGCGCAACGCGGTCCTTGTCGCGATCAAACGCTGCGATAAGGATCGGCAGACAAATCGCAGGCCAAACCCAAACGTGCAGATAGAACGGAATCAATAGATCCATTGGCAGCTGCTCGGCTAGGGCGTGCACGATGACATAGGGGTCAACGCCGCCATGAAGCGCCTTGTCCCATTCAGCCAGTGCCACATCTGCGTAAAACGGGGCGATAAACGGCAAGGACGTTTTCATCAGCGTAAAGCCCGCTTGTAAGAATATCGTCCCGCCAAAGGCCACTAAAACGGTCTTTACGAATGTCCAATGGGTATCCGTTTTTGACACCACCCGCAGGACAATCCCGCCGCAAATCAAAAATCCAACGGCGACCCAGAAGGCTTCAACGATGTTGGACGCCTTTTGCCACGCGGAATATAGCGCCAGAAGGCCATTGTCGCGCGTCAGTAAAACCACTGCAACGGCGACACAAAAGTACACAACTGATAATATGGCATAGGTCTTCATGGGCCGGCCTTCGATTTCTTGTACTGCATTCGCCTCGTTTTCTTCGAGAACTTTGCGACACTATCCCAGAAGAATATGGCGCAATTTAGAAAGCAACGGGCCAATTCGCGGACATGGCTCTTCCCTCGCTCCAAACCCCGCCCGATCGCCGCGGTTTCCTAACTAAACTGCAAAACAGCCGCTTGCCCCCTTGCACCTGTCTGGACTCGCCCTATAACCCGCGAAGATTTGAACATAGGGGGCCGTCATGCCAAAAAGAACCGACATCCAATCGATCATGATTATTGGAGCGGGCCCTATTGTTATCGGCCAAGCCTGCGAGTTCGATTATTCTGGTGCTCAAGCCTGTAAAGCGTTGCGCGAAGAAGGCTACCGCGTCGTTCTGGTTAACTCGAACCCAGCGACGATCATGACTGACCCGAACATGGCCGACGCGACCTACATCGAGCCGATCACACCATCCGTCGTCGCAAAAATCATCCTGAAAGAACGCCCCGACGCCTTGCTGCCAACTATGGGTGGCCAAACAGGTTTGAACACAGCACTTGCTGCTGACGAGATGACGATCTCCCAATTGTTCGAGGGCGCAGAGCTCGACGCGGTTCTGGAAGAGTTCGGGGCAGATGCTGCTGACAAATCCATCCTCGAAGTTGCTGGCGTTGAAATGATCGGCGCAAAGCGCGAAGCCATTGAAATGGCTGAAGATCGCCAGCTCTTTCGCGAAGCCATGGATCGCCTTGGGATCGAAAACCCGAAGGCGACGATTGTTACCGCCCCGACCAAAGACAAAACCGCACCACGCGTGACCGACAAGTTCGACATTCCAGCGGGCATCGCCATCGCGCTAGACGCCCTCGAAGAAATCGGCCTGCCGGCAATCATCCGCCCAGCCTTTACAATGGGCGGTACAGGCGGCGGCGTGGCGTACAACCGCGAAGAATACGAACACTTCTGCCGCACAGGGATGGAAGCCTCCCCAGTCGCGCAAATCCTTGTCGATCAGTCCTTGTTGGGTTGGAAAGAATACGAGATGGAAGTCGTGCGCGACACCGCTGACAACGCCATCATCGTTTGTTCCATCGAAAACGTAGACCCAATGGGCGTGCACACAGGTGATTCTATCACCGTGGCCCCCGCCCTGACGTTGACGGACAAAGAATACCAATTGATGCGGACGCATTCGATCAACGTCCTGCGTGAAATCGGCGTTGAAACAGGTGGCTCCAACGTTCAGTGGGCCGTGAATCCCGCAGACGGCCGCATGGTTGTAATTGAAATGAACCCGCGCGTGTCGCGGTCTTCCGCATTGGCATCCAAAGCCACAGGTTTCCCGATTGCAAAGATCGCAGCGAAACTTGCCGTGGGTTTCACGCTTGATGAACTGGACAACGACATCACCGGCGTCACGCCAGCGTCGTTCGAACCTTCCATCGACTATGTCGTCACCAAAATCCCGCGTTTCGCATTCGAGAAATTCCCAGGCTCCGAACCTTACCTCACAACGGCGATGAAATCCGTTGGCGAAGTCATGGCAATTGGCCGGACGTTCCACGAATCCATGCAAAAAGCACTGGCGTCGATGGAAAACGATCTGACAGGGTTTGACGAGATTGAAATCGAAGGCGCACCAGACAAAGCCGCCATCACCAAGGCCCTTGCGAAGCAAACACCGGACCGCGTTCGCGTGATTGCACAGGCCATGCGCCATGGTCTCAGCAACGAAGACATCCGCGCCGTGACCGCGTTTGACCCCTGGTTCCTTGACCGGTTCCGCGAAATCATCGACGCCGAGAACGACGTTAAGAAGAACGGCCTTCCGAAAAACGAAGCCGATCTGCGCGCGCTCAAAATGCTCGGCTTCTCGGATGCCCGCCTTGCCATCCTCAGTGGCCGTGACGAAGACAACGTGCGCCGTGCCCGCCACAACCTTGGCGTCAAAGCCTCCTTCAAACGCATCGACACATGTGCCGCCGAATTTGAGGCCCAAACCCCGTACATGTATTCCACCTACGAAGCCCCGATGATGGGCGAAGTAGAATGCGAAGCCCGCCCGTCTGATCGCAAAAAGGTCGTCATCTTGGGCGGCGGTCCAAACCGGATCGGCCAAGGGATCGAATTCGATTACTGCTGCTGTCACGCCTGTTATGCGCTGACAGATCAAGGCTACGAGACCATCATGGTCAACTGCAACCCTGAAACCGTGTCCACCGACTACGACACATCGGATCGCTTGTACTTTGAACCGCTGACGTTCGAATCCGTCATGGAAATCCTGCGCGTTGAACAGGAAAACGGCACGCTGCACGGCGTCATCGTTCAGTTCGGCGGCCAAACACCATTGAAGATCGCACAAGCCCTCGAAAACGAAGGCATCCCGATCCTTGGCACATCACCCGACAGCATTGACTGGGCCGAAGACCGTGAACGGTTCCAAGCATTGGTCAATGATCTGAACCTGCTTCAGCCAAAGAACGGCATCGCATCGACTGATGCGCAAGCCCTTGAAATCGCTGAAAGCATCGGCTTCCCACTGGTCATCCGCCCGTCCTACGTTCTGGGCGGTCGCGCCATGGAAATCGTGCGCGATATGGGCCAGCTTGAACGCTACATCTCTACGGCCGTGGTTGTTTCCGGTGACAGCCCTGTGCTGCTCGACAGCTACCTCTCTGGCGCTGTAGAAGTCGACGTTGACTGCCTGTCCGATGGCACAGACACCCATGTTGCGGGCATCATGCAACACATCGAAGAAGCCGGCGTTCACTCTGGCGACAGCGCCTGCTGCCTGCCCCCCCACACTCTGTCTGCCGAAATCATCACAGAGATCAAACGCCAGACCCGCGAACTCGCGCTTGCGCTAAAGGTCGTTGGCCTGATGAACATCCAGTTCGCGGTCAAAGACGGAGACGTTTACCTGATCGAGGTCAACCCCCGCGCGTCCCGCACAGTGCCTTTCGTGGCCAAAGCAACGGACTCCGCCGTGGCCTCTATCGCGGCGCGCCTAATGGCGGGCGAACCCCTGTCCAACTTCCCAATGCGCGCGCCTTACGAAGCCGCCGAGGACCCGATGGACGTGATGCCGCTGGGCGATGCCTTCACACTGGCGGACCCGAACACACCATGGTTCTCCGTCAAAGAAGCCGTACTTCCATTCAACCGCTTCCCGGGCGTCGACACGATCCTCGGGCCAGAGATGCGCTCAACCGGCGAAGTCATGGGCTGGGCCCGCAACTTTGGCCGCGCCTTCCTAAAGGCACAGATGGGCGCAGGCGTTGATCTTCCGACAACTGGCACGGTGTTCTTTTCGATCAAAGACAGCGACAAGACCGACCAACTGGTTGAAACCGCACAAATCGTCACCGACCTTGGCATGACCATCTGCGCCACCCGCGGCACCGCCGCTTGGCTCGCCGAGCAAGGGATCAAAGCCGACGTGGTGAACAAAGTCTACGAGGGCGGTCGCACAGTCGCTGACCTTCTGAAAGACGGCGAAATCGCCTTGGTCTTCAACTCAACAGAAGGCACAGCCGCCGTAGAGGACAGCCGCTCCATCCGCGCCGTCGCCCTAAACGACCGCATCCCGTACTACACGACACTGTCGGGTAGCCACGCAGCGGCACTGGCGATGAAAGCAAAGGTCGATGGCGAAGTGAACGTGCGGGCCTTGCAAGGCTAATCTTGCGGTAGGAATCGAAGCCGACCAACGATCCACCCAGAAATCGTTTTACTTTCAAAACAGGTTTCTGGGACCAAAGACGGATGCTCAAAGGGCAAGCGAAACCGCGACCGTTCAAGCGTTGTACTTGACAACACTACAATAAAATTGTCGTTTACTCGGATTGATCGATATTTTTTTGAACGGATAAATAGATGAAAACTATATTCAGCGCCCTCGCGGCGGGCATTTTGGTTGCAAGTGCAGCCCAATCTGCAACGTTTGACCTGACTGATGAGACCTTTGTTGCTGGGTCCGTCACATACAATGCCTACAACCCAATAAATGGCTTTCAAGAGGAAGCCGACGGCGTCACCTTTACCTTTGCGACAACAGGTCAGTTTCGCAACATCGGTGTATGGCAGGGCGGAGCAATCGACCCTGCAAATGCCGCACTCTCCTTTGGTGGCGGCGCAGGAAACCCAACCTCATTCACGATGTCGGTCGATACTGATGTGACGCTGAATGCCTTTCTAGGTTTTAACCAACTGTACAATACAGGCGTAATCTTCGATGTCGTCGGCGATGGCGTATCTTCTAGCGGAAATACGTTTTCAACGGACGCTTTCCTGTCGACCGGCGTACCAGTCGCCGAGAGTTTCGTTGGAGGGGGCCTGTCTTTGACAGCAGGTAGTATTTACTCGTTCACCGCCTCGAACGGTGGCGCCTTAACACGGAGTTACTTTACCGGGTTTGATTTCACCACGACCTCTGTAACGCCCACGCCTTCGCCAGTTCCACTCCCCGCTGGCTTGCCGCTGCTGTTGGCAGGTTTGGGCGCGTTCGGTTATGTAAAACGGCGCAAAACAGCCTAACCCATAAGGTCTAATTCTGACGACAGACTCGCGCGACCCTTCTACAGGACAGCGCGAGTTGCGTTTCGTCGCCGCGGTTTTCAGGGTTGTTTCGTCTGGTCAAATACAACTTCGCGACCCAGCCTGATTCCGCGCTGTACCAACGTTGCGTCTTGCTTGCATTTTGACGCTCTATAGGTCCCTATATCCGAAGTTAAGATAAGGGATTAGAGATGTTCAGCGCAGCGATTACCGGCACCGGTGTTTTCACCCCTGAGCACACCATCACAAACGATGAATTGGTGGTCGCATTTAACGCCCACGCAGATCTGTTTAACGCCGGAAATGCCGATGCTATTGCAGCCGGAACGATTGCCGCGAAACCCCATTCCAGTAGTGAATTCATCCTTGCAGCATCCGGCATTGAACGGCGTTATGTTCTTGATAAGGCGGGCGTTCTGGACCCTGCACGCATGTGCCCGAACCTGCCTTCGCGCAACGATGACGAACCCAGTTTAATGGCTGAAATGGCCGTTGACGCATCTTTGCAAGCCATGGCGCAAGCGGGCCGTGGGGCGGACGATATTGATGCTGTGATTTGTGCGGCCTCTAACCACGAACGGGCCTACCCCGCGATTGCCGTGGAAATCCAAGACATGTTGGAAATCAACGGTTTTGCCTTTGATATGAACGTCGCCTGCTCTTCTGCGACGTTTGGCATTCAAACCGCCTGCGATATGATCAAATCCGGCAGCATCAAAAGCGCGCTGGTCGTCTGCCCCGAGATTTGCTCGGCCCATCTGGAATGGCGCGACCGCGACTGTCATTTCATTTTTGGCGACGTGGCAACTGCCGTGCTGGTTGAACGCGACGAGGACCTGCAAGGCCCACATTTCAAAGTGAAATCAACGCGTCTCGCGACACAGTTTTCCAACAACATCCGAAACAACAACGGCTTCTTGCGCCGCACGCGCGATCAAATGGAAGACCGCCGCGATATGCAGTTCATGCAGAACGGTCGCAAGGTATTCAAAGAAGTCTTGCCATTGGTCAGCAAACACATAGCCGACCACATGAACGACGAAGGTGTAAAGGCAACCGAGCTGAAGCGGATGTGGCTGCACCAAGCCAACAAAACCATGAATGACTACATTGGCAAAAAAGTTCTCGGGCGCGTCCCTGAAGAGGACGAACAGCCCAATATCCTGCAAGACTACGCCAACACGTCTTCTGCTGGATCGATCATTGCGTTCTCGCAGCACTCAGCGGATTTGAAATCCGGCGATGTTGGGCTAATCTGTTCGTTCGGGGCTGGCTATTCGGTCGGGTCCGTCCTTGTAGAACGCGCGTAAGGAACCACGATGAAGATTATGCTTGCCCTAATAACCCTAACGACACTCACCGCCTGCGGAGTCCCGTTCGTCCCGTTTATCTAACGGGACTTACTTGTTCTCTTCTTCGAGGTGCAGTTTCATGTCGATCAGCACCTTTTGAAGCTCTAGCGTTTCCCGCAACAGGCGCTTGGCTTCGTTTACTGTGATAATGCCGTCTTCGATGGACTGCTGATATTCCGTCATCAACATCGCAAAACGCTGGCTTAGCGCGATGACATCAGAATTGATTCCACCTTCAGAGTTTTTGATCGACGCGTCTTTGTTCAAGGTCGCGCCATGCAGTTCTGCCAAGGCAGATGTTACATGCGGATAGCTGGCTGCGGCTTCAAGCTGCGCAACAGCATCTACAGGAATGAAACGATCAGAATGTTCTTCGGAATCAGAGTAGTAGCGTCCAAGTGTAGCTTTGGACTTGCCAGTTAGCTCGCATGCAGGCTCAATGCCCACGTCCTTCACGAGCGCTTCTGTATGTTTCTTCAAGTAGCTGCCCATTCCAGCCATATTTTTTATCCCCTGTTCCGATCGGGAGGGGAATGTCCTCAGACTTTTCCCATAACTCGCCGCATCCATTCCTGACAGATATAACGTCAAAGGGAAGTTGAAAAGATAAATAACTTTCAAAGAGATCGGCGTCCCCAACGCCGAAGAGCCAAGGGGCTGGACCCCATCCAAGGTCGAATGGTTATCCATTTGTATCCCGGACCCTTGGCTCGTTGTTTCGTAAGGGCGTGTTTGCCGCCCTCCCGCTCACGGGCGAAACTGAAAAGACTGCCGTCCGGGGCCTTGCAACAGCCTCGGCGGCGGTTCATTTTCCGCCACTATGGCAAAACTATATTTCAACTACTCAACGATGAACGCCGGCAAGTCGACGGTGCTTTTGCAGGCCGCTCACAACTATGCTGAACGCGGTATGCAGTGCTACCTGCTGACCGCCCAGTTCGACAACCGAGCGGGCGAAGGGCGCATCGCCAGCCGGATCGGTATTGGTGAAGAGGCGGACACGTTCAATATGAATGATGATCTGTTTCGTAAGGTCGAAACCCGATTGGCACGTGGCCCTTGCGCCTGCATCTTTATCGATGAAGCCCAATTCCTGAGCAAAGAGCAGGTCTGGCAGTTGGCCCGCGTTGTGGATGATCTGAAAGTGCCTGTGATGGCCTTTGGATTGCGCGTCGATTTCTTGGGGGAACTGTTTCCGGGCTCCGCGGCCTTGCTGGCTTTGGCGGATGAAATGCGGGAAGTGCGCACGATCTGCCACTGCGGCAAGAAGGCGACGATGGTCGTGCGCAAAGACGCGCAAGGTCAGGTCGTGACAGGCGGCAACCAAGTGCAGATTGGCGGCAATGAATCCTACGTCAGCCTATGTCGCCGCCATTGGCGCGAAGCGGTAGAAGATGGCGGCGACACTTTGGTGTAACCCGCCTGCACCCATTAATTAATTCACCTGCTGGGGCGGGGTTTTACCCTGAGACCATGCGATGATGTTATCCAGCGCCATTTGTCCCATCGCTTGACGGGTTTCTTGTGTAGCGGAACCGAGGTGCGGCAGCAGCACGCAATTGTCCAGGGCCATCAGGCGTTCTGGCACGTGAGGTTCGTTTTCATAAACGTCCAAGCCCGCACCAGTGATCGCGCCTTTCTCAAGCACATCAATCAAAGCCGCCTCGTCAACGACCTCACCACGGGAAATATTGATGAAGATGCCCGTGGGCTTCATCGCCGCAAGGGCCGCCGCATCGATAAGCTTGGTCGTGCCTGCCCCGCCAGGGGTTGCGACAACCACAAAGTCAGCGGTTTCCATGACAGCCTCTAGGCTCTCCAACTGGCGCGCGGGGACTTCTGTCACTTTTGGGGACCGATTGTGGAACACAACATCCATGCCAAACCCGTAATGGCACCGCGCTGCAATCGCTTGCCCGATCCGCCCCATGCCAATTACGCCCAAGGTTTTGCCCGTAACGTGCGTGCCAAGCAGCCCCTTCACATCAAAGCCACCCCAAGCGCCAGAACGCACCATGCGTTCGCCCTCACCTGCGCGGCGCGCCGTGGCCAACAACAGCGTTAACGCAATATCCGCTGTCGCATCGGTCAGCACATCAGGTGTGTTGGACACGATGACCCCTGCCGCCGCCGCGGCAGCGTCGTCGATGTGATTGTAGCCGACGCCAAAATTTCCCAGCATCTTGCAACGGATATCCCCTGCAAAGCTGGCTTGCGTAAAGGCATCGCCCAAAGTTGGCAGGATGCAATCATACGACGCCAATGCCGCGGCGCATTCGGCCTCGGACAATGCGCCGCCCTCATGAACGGTCACGTCAAACGCAGCGCGGGCCTTTTCCATCACAGGCTCGGCAATCGGGCGGGTAATCAACAGCGTTTTCATGTCGTTATTTCCTTTCGGGTCAGCACATGCGTTCCCCGATGGGGACGTCTTTGTCAGGCGCAATTAGGACAACACCACTAGCATCATAAGCCCCCAGCACCAGCACTTCGGACATGAATTTGCCAATCTGGCGAGGTGGGAAATTCACCACCCCCATGACCTGCCGCCCGATAAGGGTCTCGGGTGTGTAGTGATCCGTGATTTGCGCCGAGGTTTTGCGTTCGCCGATCTCGGGTCCGAAATCGATCCACATTTTGATCGCGGGTTTGCGGGCTTCGGGATAGGGTTCTGCACGGATCACGCGGCCAACACGGATATCGACCTTCATAAAGTCGTCAAAGGATATCTCGCTCATTTGGACAGCTCCTTACTGCGATCCGTGGCGGCTTTTACGGCGCGACGCAGAAGCGGTGGAAAACCATTCCCTTCATCCATCAAGACCTCAAGCGCGGCCTGCGTAGTCCCATTTGGTGACGTCACGTTAACGCGCAACTGGCTGGGGGTTTCATCAGCGTCTTCGGCCAGCTGCCCTGCCCCACCAACGGTCGCCTTCGCCAGCCTCATCGCTAGGTCGGCAGGCAGCCCTTCGGCAACACCTGCCGCCGCAAGGGTTTCAATAAGATGGAACACATAGGCCGGCCCAGACCCGGAGACGCCCGTAACCGCGTCCATCTGGTTCTCATCATCAAGACGCACGACCTGCCCCACGGCGTTTAGCAGCGTCTCGGCCATATCCAACTGCGCGCCCGTTGCATGGTTATTGCCAACAATCGCAGTGATGCCTCGGCCTACAGCAGCAGGCGTATTTGGCATGGCGCGGATAATCGGGCTTTGAGCGCCCAGCGCGGTCTCGAAACTCGCGATAGATGTGCCCGCCGCGACGGACAGGAAAACTGTGCTGCCATTACCAAGCGCCTGCATCGAGGGCAGCGCCTCGCCCATCATCTGCGGCTTCACGGCAATCAACGCGAGCGCCGGATCATCAGGTAACCCCGCATTCACATGCACACCCGTCGCCAAAAGCCAGTCAGACGGGTGCGGATCAAGCACCCAAACCGCATCTGGCGCCAATCCACCAGAAAGCCAGCCTGCCAACATGGCCGACCCCATTTTGCCGCAGCCCAGCAGCACCATGCCACGTGTTTCGATTTGCTCTAAAGACATGAAAACCCCCGCCTTGTTCAGCGCAGGTTAGGGCGCACAAGACGAGGGTTCAAGCTGTTGTCGTTCCTGTATGAACTGCCGCTTACGCGCGGCCGTATGCCTCGGAGATTGCGACCTGCAACGCCTCTTGTGGTGTGCGTTCGGCCCATGTCACCAGCTGGAACGCTGGGTAAAAACGTTCGGCTGACAAAACTGCCGCGTTGATCATTGTGTCGATTTGGTCTGGTCCGGCGACTTGTTCGCCCGCGAGCACCAATCCATAGCGATAAACCATCAACTGCTGTTCGGCCCAGTAGGTGAACGCACCTGCCCAGCACATATCATTTGTGCGGTTCAGACATTCATAAAGCGCGGGCATCCGTTCGGCTGGTGGTTCCATCTCGAAGGTGCAGATCAGTCGCAGGGTCTGGTCATAGGCGGACCATGCCAATGTGATGGAATAGGTGCGCCACTGGCCTTCGATAGAAAAGGCAATCTGGTCATCGTGGATACGGTCAAATTCCCATTCATGATGCTCTGCGATGTGTTCGCAAAGGTCGATCGGATGAATGTCATCGACGTTGTCGAAATGCTCGGTGAGTGCCATAGGCCTGCGCCTCCTGTCCAATCCAGACGGCCCTGGCAGGGGCTATATCTGGTGTCCCGCTCGATCGGGGCGAATACATAGTCCGTCCCTTGCTACATATCGTGCGACGAGCGGGCTACACCTGTAAAGACATTTCTTGGGGATAAGACGGTCCAAATCGGAAATTGACGGGGATAAGCCCGAATTTTCAGAGGTTTGTTAACCTTTGGCGGTCTTATCGAGCCCTTGAGCGAGTCTCACCCGCTGAATATGGCGGATTAACCGTCTTTCGACCCTAATCCGAAAAGCCCTGTCAGGCTGCGTTTCACAAGGCTGGTCACGGAAGGTCTCCGCTCGGTGTTGAAGGGTAGAGGGCGGCACACCTCCATCGCAGCAACGCCGACGCGGGCCGTCAGCGCGCCATTGATCACGCCCTCACCAAAGCGGCGCGACACTTTGGACAGCACACCCCCACCCGCAACTGACCCGATCAGATCGTCCCCTACCGCGACGGCACCCGTAGCTACCAAATGGGTCAGCACCTGTTTGGTCAAACGCCATGTGCCCAACGTCCCAGCGCGGCCTTCATAGATTTCAGCGATGCGGCGTATCATGCGCATATTGGACGTCAGCGCGGTAAATACATCGGCCAATGCCAGCGGCACAATCGCCGTCACGGTGGCAACTTGGCGGGCTGCGGCTTCGACTTCCAGTCGCGCACGGGCATCCAGCGGCGCAAGGATCGTGCTCTCAGCCAACCCCAGTAATCCATCGGCGTCCAATATGTCCGCCTGCTTGCTGTTAAACTCCTCGCGGCCCCAGCTGGTGTCATCTCGATTGCGATAAAGCGCAGTGATTTGCCCCGTCACGCTGCGTGCACGGGTCAAATTGCCATCCGCCAAAGCCCCGGCCGCGCCCGTCTGAATGCGATCAACGCGACGCAAACGCGCAAACGCCGCAAACTCGCGCACAGCAATCAACAACAACACGCCGCAGAACAACCCCGTGAGGCCAACCGCAATCCACCCCAAAACCGGAGAGCGATCCAACAGCCCCATAACGAAATCCCACGCCGCAACACCAACGAAGAACCCAACGAGAGAGACCAACAGCCCCCAGAACCAACGCGCCAGTCGGTTCGGGCGCGCAGCGGCAAGGCTGGCGACCCGTTGCATGGCTGCAGGTGTCGGTGGCAGATCAACGTCAGGGACCGCAGGGGCATCCGCAGGCGACGTGGTGTTTGGTTCATCAAGGTCAAACAGGACCGGACCCGATTTAGATGTCTCCGTCATAACTTATCCCCCAACAGGAACTGCACAGCTTTATCGAGCCGAATATGTGGTGGCCCATCGCCAGGATTTAAGGTCAGTGGCGCGGGGGCAAAGCTCATGACTTGGTAATCCGCGTTCAGCCATTTTTCAGCACCCGCACGGGCTGGGCCCAACAAGTGTGCGGGATCATCAGGCAAGGCACCGGGGTAGAAGGCCGCGTGTTTGTCGCTGCCCAGCAAGTGCCCACGCACCACGCCCAATGCCGCGCCGTTGTGGTTGCGGGTGTCCTCAACGGTGGTGCGAAGGGCGGCAATCGACATCGCTTGTGTGGTCGCACCCGAAAATTCCGCACGGTCTTTTGCGTCGCGCAGCAAGGCCTGCGTGATGGCTGTTAGCTGCGGGTGTTGTTGATGGTGCAAATGGTCGGCTTTGGTCGCGGCGAACAGGATCTTGTCGATGCGTCGCCCCTGAAACAGTCGCGTCAGGAACGAATTTTGCCCCGGACGGAAGGCCGACAAAATATCCGCCATCGCACCGCGCATGTCTTCAACAGCTTGCGGCCCCGCATGGATCGCCCCCAAAACATCGACCAACACTACCTGACGATCCAAACGCGCGAAATGGTCGCGAAAGAACGGGCGCACGACATTGCGTTTGTAGCTGTCATAACGACGTTCAAATTCTCGCCACAGTGATTTGCGCGACGGGTTATTGACCAAAGGCAAAGGCGCGAACGTCAACACCGGCGATCCTTCCAGATCGCCGGGCATAAGAAAACGACCGGGCGTGCAATCTGAAAACCCAGCCTCGCGCGCAGCGGTTAGGTGCGCGGTATAGGCGGCCGCGATGTCTTGTGCTTGCGGTTCCTCGAACCCCTCTGACGGATCACAACCTGCAAGCGTTTCGGTAAAACCTTCGCCAGCAGGACGCCCCGTGACACGGCCCAGCGCCTCAGCCGACCAAGTGGCGAAATCTTTATCCATCAACGACAAATCCAGCAGCCATTCGCCGGGATAGTCGACAATATCCAGATGCACTGTGCGCGGCCCTTGAAACGAACCCAACAACCCTGTCGGCTGGACCTTCATCGACAGGCGCAATTCGGAAATCCGCTCTGTGCCCTTGGGCCAATGTGGTTCCTTCGCGGTCAACGCAGCGAGGTGGTTTTCGTAATCAAACCGAGGGATCGTATCATCTGGCTGGGGCTGCAAATACGCCGCCTTGATTGCACCGCTGGTTGCCGCCTGAAACTGTGTCATCCGCCCACGGTTCAGCAGGTTCGCAACCAATGACGTGATAAACACGGTCTTGCCCGCGCGGCTTAACCCCGTGACCCCCAACCTAATGACTTGATCACCAAACGGTGCTGTCAGCCGGTCTGTAATGTCGGCAATCACCACGACAACCCCTTTTGATATCCAATTCCACCCAAGATAAGCGTGGCTTACCGTGATGTGTAGGGATTGAATTCGCGCAAATCTCCCCCTAAGCCGCAGGTATGCCCCGTTTTGCGTTGAAAATTGAATATGATGGCGTGCCGTTCTCTGGATGGCAGCGCCAAAATGACGTGCCCTCGGTTCAGGGCGCGGTTGAGGACGCTTTGGCCAAACTGGAAAAGCGCGATCACACAATTGCCGCCGCAGGCCGGACGGATGCAGGGGTGCATGCTTTGGGTCAGGTCGCGCATTGCGACATGGAAAAACCGTGGGACCCGTTCCGTTTGTCAGAAGCGTTGAACTATCATTTGAAACCGTCGCCTGTGGCCATTGTTGCCTGTGTGCAGGTCGATGATGAATGGCACGCGCGGTTTTCCGCGGTTGAACGGCGCTATCTGTTTCGGCTCGTGTGCCGCCGTGCGCCGCTTGTGCTTGAGGCGGGTAAGGTCTGGCAGGTGAGCCAGACTTTGGACGGGGATGCAATGCAGGCAGGGGCCGATCGCCTTTTGGGGCAGCATGATTTCACGACGTTCCGGTCTTCGATTTGTCAGGCCAACAGCCCCTTGCGCACCTTGGATGAATTGCGTGTTGAACAGGTCGCGCGCCGTGATGGGGCGTTGGAGTTCAATTTCCATGTCAGGGCGCGATCCTTCCTGCACAACCAAGTGCGCAGTTTTGTCGGAACCTTGGAACGCGTCGGCGCGGGCGCATGGACGCCCGATGACGTGACAGCCGCGCTTGAGGCCAAGGATCGCAGCAAATGCGGCCCCGTTTGCCCGCCCCAAGGCTTATATCTGGCAGACGTCACCTACCCCGACGCGCCGTTCGCCTAATCATTATCCGTCAATCCAGCCCCCGCCCCGCCCGCGCGTGAGGTTTCGGTTTCCGGGACAAGGGTTTTGCCGGCTAGCCCCTCGAGGTGCTTCATCAGTTCGGATGGCATTGCGCGCCGCCCAAGGGGGGCATGGGCCACTGGCAATGCGTGATGGAATTTTTCGAACACCGCGCCAGTCTCGTTGGCCTGCCAATGCACTGTCTTGGCGAGCCGTGTTTCATAGAGTGCGACATAGGCTTTAATCATCGCGTCTTCGGTAACGACCTCGCGGGGGCCGCGCCCTGCCAATACCAAATCCAGCGCCGTCGGTAGGTTCACCGCCGCGCTGTCCAAGATCGGGCAGCGGGTCAACGCATCAAGGTCCAAATAGGCCGCGGCGGCGGCCAAGTCTTCGCAATAGCCCAGCGGTACAGAACCACCACGCGCGGCTTTTAAAAATAGGGTCGCGATCTCGTTTGCAGAAAGCTCCATCATGCGTCCCCTGCGAAAGTGGGCAACCACCAGTCATCGGCGTTGTCAGCTGTCAACTCATCCGCCAAAGGCGCGCCCTGACACAAGGTGATCCGCGTCCAACGATCTGACTTTGGATCGAACTTTGCGGCACCAAAAAATGCCAACTTGCAGCGCAGCATATCAATTGGAAGACATTCTTCGCCAATCAGGTTGTCGCGAATTTCGCTATAGGGCGCATGGGCCAGCGATTGAACGCGCCGTACAGCAGATCGGTGATGGGGGTGGATCGACAAAAAATCCGCGACGGTTCCTGTGCGGGGCAAATCCTTACCCATTCGACAGACTTGTCGTGCAACATCCAACGGGCTTTCAAGCTCGGCGCCCGGTTCTTCGTGGCGCAGCCCAAGACGGGGTTCTGCTTTGGCCTCAGAGACATACCAGAACTGAGAGCACGCGTCCTTTGCATCAAAGTCCCTCTCAGCCCACGCCCAATCGCGGGCCAGCAAAGCGTGAAGGTCGGCGCAGGTCATGGTCGGGGAAAGCGCAGGAATTTGATCGGTTGCCATGTCGTCACATAGATCATCCACCAGCCCCCCAAAGGGTTCGATCATCAGCGCAGCGAGCAGTTCTTGCGTGTCGATCGAAACACCCGCCGCTGCGTGCCAAAGCCTGTCCAAAGGATCGACGCCCGACATCAGGTCAGGCGTCATCAGCCCAGCAACCTGAGGCCACTCACGGCGCATCACGTCAATTCGAGATTGACCAATCGCGTCAGGTACTTGCCATTGCGCCAAATGTTCAGCGGCGCGAATGGTAAGCGTATAGATCTGTTCGATCTGATCGGATGACAGCGCGGGAATTGCTCTTACCCGTGCCAAGGCTGTTTCGCGGGCTGTGATCCATGCGTTCAACAATCTCGGGTGGGACACAAGGAACGGAGCCATGCCCAATCCCGTCGAATTGCCGATCCCAAGGTGTCGCTTCAAGTTGGGGTCAAGCGTTGCGCCTGCGATATGTTCGACAAGATCATGGGTAAACTCGCGGATCAACCAAACGGTGAGCATTTCGGCCATGAACGGTCCGCCCAACCCTGGCCTATCGGCGATGACGCTGCGGTCCGCGATGCCAAACTTACCGTTGCCGTAAACGGCGGTGGTGCGCATGAGATACCCTGTTTGCCCCACCAAATCCGCGTCGGGTTGCAGGCCAGCTTGCAGCCGTTCAATCACATGTGCAAACAACCTAACCGATTTATTGGCACGACTAAGAACAAGGTCGCGTTCGGTAAAACGCGCGGCCTCTTGTTTCGGGGCGTTTATTGCGATGCGTGCAATTTCTGCCGCGTCAGGC
The DNA here is from genome assembly GCF_018861045.1 of Octadecabacter sp. B2R22. Lineage (GTDB taxonomy): Bacteria > Pseudomonadota > Alphaproteobacteria > Rhodobacterales > Rhodobacteraceae > Octadecabacter. The sequence goes on along the minus strand of NZ_JAHKQJ010000010.1, from coordinate 553,581 downwards.
ACGCCATCATATAGGACATAGGTCGTATCCCACGCGGTCGCGATTACGCGGTCCGTGCGTTGCTCTGGCGGCAGATCCGTTGAGACTGCAATCAAAGAATACGTAAATCCACCCAGATCGACGCAATAGACGGCGTGGCCAAATCCCTCAGCGTCGATGTTCCAAATCGGACGCGAAACCTTAGCACGCTCGGTGGCCAAACGCCGCAACAAGGTCCGCAGAAAAGACAATCTCGTCGGGAATGATGCTCCCATGCGGCGCAGGCGCATGACGTCCGATGGTGGACGTAAATCAACTATGGCGGCCCCGCCCGTCATCCCACCTCTGGGCCGAAACTCTCGGCGTAAAAGCGGTGCCAATTGTCACCCATGATCCCATCGACGTCCGATTGGGGCAGCCCCACAGCCAGCAATCCTTTGGCAACATTTCCAAAATCACGATTGTCATTGAACCAAACCGGCATAGGCGGAAATCCTGGAGCAGCGGCAGATCCTTCGCCATAATCCATTGCTTTGGACCACCGCCCGACCCGCATCCATTCAACAACGCTGTCTGGTTGATCTTGGCACAAGTCAGTTCCGATCCCGAGGTTTTGAGCGCCGTAACGGTCAGCCGCATCGGCAATCATCTGACAGAAACTTTCGAGGGTGCAGTCAGACCCACCCGCAAGATGGTGAGGATAGATAGAAAACCCGAGCATACCACCCCGAGCGACAAGCGCCTTTAGGACGGCATCATCAAAATTGCGCAAAGCCGGATGCCACCAACTTGGGTTGGCGTGGGTAATAGCGATCGGTCGCGACGACGCATCGATGGCTTCCAATGTCGATCTATCGCCAGAATGGCTCATATCGATAACCAGCCCAACGCGGTTCATTTCAGCGACGGCCTGACGGCCAAATCTAGTCAGGCCAGTGTCGTCATCCTCATAACACCCAGATGCCAGAAGCGATTGATTGTTATAGGTCAACTGCATGAACCGCACGCCCATCTGATGGACGATTTCGATCAGGCCGATGTCATCCTCAATCGGGCTAGGATTCTGGAACCCGAAGAAAATTGCGGTCCGCCCCGTTGCCCGTGCTGTTTCCACATCCGCCGCCGTCGCGGCGCGCATGATCAGATCGGGGAATTGTTCGAACCGCTTGTTCCATGCTTCTAGCTGCAACACCATTTCACGAAAGCTCTCGTGGTAAACGATTGTGACATGCACCGCGTCCACACCGCCCTCGCGCATTTGGCGGAAAATCTTCTCGGACCAGTTCGCGTATTGCAGATTATCAATCAAATATCCCATGCCGTCATCCTGCCCCCGACTGCGATGCGGGTAAAGTGCATGGGCGACGTCAAAACGCACGGAATCGCCAATATTGTGATCGGCAATGCAACGCTTACGGCTGCTTTGTCATTTCACAGCCCCGCGCAGTGCGGTAGGTAAGGCCTAACAAAACAAATCAGGCGCGAGCGGAACATGCGCAGTTCACATAGAATACTAGCACTCTGCCTGCTGATCGCCCCTTCGGCGCTCGTGGCGCAGGATGTGACGTTAGAGCTCCCGGACACAGCGGCCGATTTACGGGCGACGCTGCGCACCGCATCATTAACGATGACACTGGAAGACGAAGGCACTGAATCGCCGCAGGATTATGTTGCCGCTGCCCGTGCCGACTATCGCCGCCTGTTAACGGGGCTCTATGCCGAAGGGTACTACGGCGGCACGATCTCGATCCTTGTGGATGGTATCGAGGCCGCAAACCTTGATCCATTAATCACACGCAGTACGGTTTCAACAATCGTCTTGCGGGTTGATCCCGGCCCACGGTTCACGTTTGGACGCACCGATATTGCCCCCCTCGCCAGCGGCACCGAATTGCCCGAAGCGTTTAGCACGGGTAGCACGGCACGGTCCGACACCATAGGCGACGCGGCCGGCGATGCTGTTGCCGCATGGCGCAGTAACGGTCACGCCTTGGCGCGCACATCTGGACAATCTATCACCGCACGCCACCCTGATCGTGAATTGGACGTTTCTGTCGCAATCGAGCCTGGACCGGAACTGACCTTTGGAAACATCGCCGTCGAGGGCAATTCGGCGGTGCGCACAGAACGTGTTCTTGCGATTGCGGGCATCCCGACGAACGGTTTCGATCCTGCAATGATTGATCGCGCCGAGGACAACCTGCGCCGCACGGGGGCGTTCACTTCTGCCGCCGTTATCGAAAGCGACACCGCTGTGGACGGCACCCTACCAGTAACCATTGCAGTGGTGGAACAAACGCCGCGCCGTATCGGGTTTGGCGCTGAGTATTCCTCTGTTTCAGGTCTAACACTGTCGAGCTATTGGCTGCACCGTAATCTATTGGGCGGGGCTGAACGGCTTCGCGTCGATGGGGAAATCACTGGGCTGTCAGGCGGCACAGGCGGTATTGACTACAGCCTTGGGGCAACGTTCCTGCGGCCAGCCACGTTCCGACAAGATACCGATTTCTACATCAACGCCAGCGCGGAACAGCTGGACGAACCCACCTACTTTGAACGCGATATCAGCGTTGAAGCCGGCATTATTCGCCGCATCCGCGATGATGTAATTTTGGAATACGGGCTGGGGATTGAGGTTGGTGAGATTTCGGACGACTTGGGTGATCGCAACTACGAGCTGATTTACCTACCTATTGAGGGAACACTGGATCGGCGCAACGACGCCTTTGATGCGACGTCAGGATTTTATGCCAATCTGTCCATTACGCCATTTGTCGGTTTTAATGACACCGACAGCGGCGCGCGTGTTGTCGGCGATGGCCGCATCTATCGCAGTTTCGGTCAAGACGATCGATTTACCCTCGCCGCGCGGGGGCAGCTAGGCGCGATTTTTGGCGCTGATGCCGAGAACGTACCATCAAGTTACCTTTTCTATTCGGGCGGCGGCGGCACGGTTCGCGGGCAATCCTACCAGTCTTTGGCCGTTGATCTGGGCGGCGGAGATGAAATCGGGGGCACCGCTTTTGTCGGGGCCCAATTGGAAGCACGGGTCGGCGTAACTGACACCATCGGCTTGGTCGGTTTTTATGACGCCGGGTATATCGGGTCAGACCCGCTAAACCTCGGAGAGGGAGATTGGCACAGCGGCGCAGGTTTAGGTGTAAGATACGACACAGGCATCGGACCAATAAGACTTGATCTTGCTACGCCCACCAGTGGGGACGATGCCGGCAAACAGCTCGAAATCTATATCGGTATCGGGCAGGCATTCTGATGCGCAGACTGCTGGCAATTTCTTTGGTTGTTTGGGTCGGTGTTGCGCCAGACCCTGCCGCGTCTCAAACCAACGAAGATGATCGGGATTTCATTACCGGCCTAATTGAAGACACCGTCTCAAGCGAGGACCTTACGGTTCGGCTGGATAATTTTCAGGGCGCGCTGAGTTCCCAAGCGACAGCTGACGCAATCACCTTGGCCGACGCTGACGGGGTTTGGTTGCGCCTTGATGGGCTCACGATAACATGGGACCGATCCGCGCTTTTGTCTGGGCGTGTTGAAATCGAAGAACTGAGCGCCGAGCGCATCGAACTGTTCCGCGTCCCAGCATCAGACAGTGAAAACGATCTGCCATCAGCTGCCGCTGAACCGTTCACCCTTCCGGATTTGCCTGTCTCCATCGACATCGACGCTGTGACCGCTGATGAGATTATCTTGACGCAGGACCTGTTGGGCGAGGCAATACGCGCCCAGTTTTCGGGCGAAATGGTTCTTGGGGGTGGCGCAGGGAGTGCAAAGCTCCAGTTGGAGAGGATCGATGAAAAAGTCGGCGCGTTTGACATCGACGTCGCCTATGAGGACGAAAGTCGCCAGCTGGCGCTCTTTCTAAGCGCCCAAGAAGGCGAAAACGGGATTGCGGCACGGCTGCTTGACCTGCCAGAACGCCCATCCGTGCGGTTGGATATCGCAGGCGATGCGCCGCTCGATGACTTCACTGCAAACCTCGCGTTGGCCACCGATGACGTTGATCGGGTGACGGGCACCGTTGCCCTGTCGCGCGAGAGCGGATCACTCGACCAGAACTTTGCGATCAACGTGAGCGGGGACGTGCGACCACTTTTGGAGTCCCAATACGATCCGTTCTTTGGAACAAATACTGTTTTGCGGCTCGAAGGCACCCAGCTTGGGGCTGGCGGCGTCGACCTGTCCGACCTCACGATTGCGGCGGACCAGATTGCCCTGCGCGGCACGGCCAGCTTTGATGCATCTGGGTGGCCGGAGGCAATCGATCTGCGCGGGCAAGTCGGATCGGGCACCCAAGAGCCCGTGCTTTTACCTATCGCAGGAAGCGAAACCGAAGTCCGCAGCATGTCATTGGATGTGACTTATGACGTCGAAGATGGGAACGAATGGACCGGCGCATTCGACATCGTGTCGCTGGAACAAGACGGTCTTTCGATTGATACTTTGGCGCTTTCGGGTGGCGGCATTATCATCCCGGGAGCGAGCGAAACGCGGGGACGGTTCACTGCGGATCTGAACTACGCAGCACGAGGGTTCGCGCTTGCGGACGCCGCATTATCCGAGGCACTCGGACAGGATATTTCCGGCACGCTGAGCATGGGGCGCCTTGAACAGGAACCGTTTGTGATCAATGCGATCACTCTTGAGGGTGCGGGGCTTTTGGTGAGCGGAAACGCAATCGTCAAAGGGCCTGATGATCGCTTCTGGACGCGGGCGCAAATGACCGTGGATGCTGCTGATCTGTCCCGCTTTGCCGCACTCTCGACCCTCGATCTTGCCGGTGCGGGAAAGATTGAGCTTTCTGGTGACGTGCAGCCCTTTGACGGCATTTTTGAGCTGTCCATCGGCGGTCAGACGACGGACCTCTCATTTGGCATTGATCAGGTTGACCCGTTGTTGACGGGCGCATCGACGGTCGCGTTGCGCGTTGATCGCGACACCAGCGGCATGCGGCTGCGCAATGTGCAGGTGCAGTCCCAAGGCGTAGAGGCGTCGGGACGTGGCGAAATCACCCCAGAAAGCGCAACCGCGACCTTGCAAGCCGCGCTTACGGAACTGGCGTTGATAACCCCGTCACTGTCTGGCCCCGCGATATTGAACCTAGATGTTGAAACCGACCAAAACGGTATTATTACCCTTGATACGACGGCCTCCGCACCGCGGGTTGACGCGGTCTTTCAAGGCACCGCAACACCGCAAGACGAAGGTTACATTGTTCGCGGCGATGGCACCGTGTCGGCCAGCGACCTAAGCGCCTATGGCGCGGTTGTCGGACAACGCATGGCGGGCGGGCTATCGGTTGATCTGGATGGAACATACGTCACCCAAACAGGTGTGCTGGACGCGGATGTGGTTGCCCAAACGCAGAACATCAAAGTGGCGTCGACGGCCCTCGATCCCGTTTTGGCTGGGCTTGGGCGGATCACTGCGGGCGTCAGCCTTTCGCAGGCTCGTCGTTTGCGCATTGATGCTTTGGATGTGGTGTTCCCGAACTTGACGGCGCAAGGCGCGATCACCTCGACAGGAAGCGACACCGTGGCGAACCTATCAGCCAGATTGCGCGACATTTCTTTGTTTGTGTCCGACTTTTCAGGGCCCGTCGTGGCCGAAATCGCCGCCCAACAAGATAGCGCAGGCTGGCAGGTTTCTGGCGACGCCACCGGACCCAACAATACATCCGCCCGCGCAACGGGACGGGTTTCAAACGCGGGCATTTTCGATATGTCTGTTGCGGGATCGGCCCTCATGGCGCTGGCAAATATTTACATCGCGCCACGCCAAATCAGTGGATTGGCAGAGTATGACCTCACCATTCAAGGGCCTGCAGAACTCAGCTCGGTGCGCGGGCCAATTCGCATCCAAGATGCTCGATTTATTGCACCTAACTTTCGACAAACCCTCGAGGACATCAACGGCACTTTGACGTTGGCGGGCGGAACCGCACGCTTTGATCTCATCGGGCAAGGTTCCACAGGTGGCGATCTCAGCATCACTGGACCCATCGACCTTTCCGCCCCCTACCAAGCAGCGATCGCGGTCGATATCTCGGATTATGTTCTGCAAGATTCAACCTTGTACCGAACCACGGCACAGGGTCGGGTTTCGGTGAACGGCCCACTGGCGGGTGGTGCGACCATCGCCGGTCGGATCGATCTCGGGGACGTGGAAGTGCAAGTCCCATCGACCGGTGTCAGTGCATTGGGCAGCCTTCCTGCGGTCACCCATTTGGGCGTTCCGATGGACGTGCAGCAAACGCTAGCGCGCGCAAGCGTTGGCGTTACAGCATCCGAAAGTGAAACGGCCCAAGGCGGCACGGACTATCCGATCGATCTGCTGATACGCGCACCTTCGCGCATTTTTGTGCGGGGGCGCGGTTTGGATGCAGAACTTGGCGGGCAGTTGCGCATGACCGGAAGCACCAGCAATATCATTCCAATCGGCCGTTTCGAACTTGTCCGTGGGCGGCTCAATATTCTGGGACAACGTTTCGAACTAGATGAAGGCTACGCCGAACTTCAAGGCGATTTCACGCCTTACCTGCGACTTGTCGCGACGACCGAAGCCGCGACTGGGACTGACATCAGCATCATCGTTGAAGGTTCGGCGGATGATATCGAAGTGCTCTTTGAGAGCTCACCAGAACTGCCACAAGATGAAGTTCTTGCGCAGCTGTTGTTTGGCCGTGATCTGTCCTCAATTTCACCATTGCAGGCGGTACAATTAGCGTCGGCTGTGGCCACGCTTGCTGGCAACGGCAACGGTGGGCTGATCAATAACCTGCGCGAGGGGCTTGATCTGGATGATTTCGACATTGTCACCGACGAGGACGGCAACGCCGCCGTCCGCGCAGGGAAATACATCTCGGACAATGTTTACACCGATGTGACAGTGGGCGCGGATGGCTCGTCCGAGATCAACCTCAACATCGATATCGACCGCAATTTTACGGCCCGTGGGTCCGTGGCCAATGATGGCGAAACCAGCGTCGGCATCTTTTTTGAACGCGACTACTAGGCCAACTCTCGCGCCGCCCCGACAGTAACGCTCGACACCTGTTCAGCTTTGGGGTTGAATCGATGTGTCATCTGACCTCAACAAGGCGCACAAATGAAAATGCAACGTTCCACAAGAATTGGGCCTTCTCTCCTGGTGGATTTCGCCTGCCTTAAGGCTGCGCCATGACTGCGATTGGGCTTGATCTTGGCGGCACGAAAATTGAAGCGCAGATTTTTGATGCGGACTGGCAGGTCGAGGCCAAACGGCGCGTTGAAACACCAAAGGATTATGCCCCGCTGCTGACCTCTATTACCGATTTGGTGGCTTGGGCGGACGACACAGCAGGGACGAAACGACCCATCGGGATCGGAGCGGCTGGCCTGATCAATCCGCACACAGGCAAAGCCCTGACTGCAAATATCTGCGCCAATGGCCAGACAATCCATACGGACATCGCACGCGCCCTTGGACGGGATGTAACCTACATCAATGACAGCCGCGCTCTCACCTTGTCAGAAGCTGTGTTCGGCGCTGGCAAAGCCCATGCGACGGTTATGGCCGTGATCCTTGGCACGGGCATCGGTGGCGGGATCGCGGTTGATGGCAAGCTGCGATCTGGCGCAACCCACACCGGCGGAGAGTTCGGCCATACGTCCCTGCCCGCAGACCTTGTGGCACAACACGGGTTGCCATTGGTACCTTGTGGTTGCGGCGCCGTCGGCTGTGTTGAAACTTATGTATCCGGTCCGGGCATGGAACGTCTGGCGTTGGCCCTGACTGGAACTACCATGACAACCCACGAGATCGCGGCGAAAGGCACACCTGATGCTGTGAGGGTCTGGCTGGTCTGGCTCACATTGGCCGCCGATCTTTTGCGAAACCTTATTTTGACCACTGATCCTGATGTCATTGTTTTGGCAGGCGGGCTCAGCAATATTGCATCCATCACAGATGATCTGGCACGAACGACACGCGACGCCCAGATCGGTGATTTTGCAATTCCCCCAATCGTTTTAGCCCAAGGCGGGGACGCCAGTGGCGCAAGAGGAGCGGCCTATGCCGCATGGCAAAACGCAAATGACTGATACATGGATCGCCCCAGACCAGCTTTTTGATGGCACAGCGTTGCACGACGGTTTGGCCGTGCGCGTGCAAGATCAAATAGTAACTGAAATCGCGCCCGCGCCAAGGTCGGCACTGACGTTTCGCGGCACCCTGACACCTGGTTTCGTCGACCTGCAGGTGAATGGCGGTGGCGGCGTTATGGTCAATAGCACCCCGACCAAAGACGGGCTAAGATCCATCGCAGCGGCCCATCGTGGTCTGGGCACAGTCGCCATACTGCCAACCGTCATCACCGATCGCCCAGATGTTTTGGACCAAGCCGCGAACGCCGCAATTGCCGCCTTTGGGCAAAATGGCATCATCGGATTGCACATCGAAGGGCCGCATATTTCAGTGGCACGTCGTGGAACGCATTCCGCCGATTTCATTCGCGATCTGGATGATCGCACGATGGATATCATTGCAAAACTACGCGCATTGGGAATGCCCGTGAAGATCACCCTCGCGCCTGAGGCCGCACAGCCGGCCCAGATTTCAGCGCTGGCCGCAACGGGGGCCATAGTGTCCTTGGGCCACACGGATGCATCGGCGCAAACGATCATCTCTGCTATTGATGCAGGCGCTACCTGCGGGACCCACTTGTTCAATGCCATGTCCCAGATGACGGGCCGCGCGCCCGGTGCGGTCGGGGCCTTAATCAATTCGGAGTGCCACACTGGCATCATTTGCGACGGTCACCATGTGTCCAACGAAATGCTAGGACTGGCGATCCGCGCACGTCCCTGCCCTGACCGGATGTTTCTCGTCTCGGATGCGATGGCGACGGTCGGAGGGCCTGATCATTTCAATCTCTACGGCAACACGATCTCCGTGAAAGAGGGCAAGCTCGTCAACGCAGAGGGCAACCTTGCGGGCGCACATGTGTCCCAAGCTGAAGGGGTTCAGCGATTGGTGCGTGATGTTGGACTAGACCTACAAGCAGCGCTGCGAATGGCCATAACGACACCTGCGACATTCATCGAAAGGCCCGACCTTGCGACGATCATCGGACGCAACATCGCAGACCTTATATTGTTGTCGCCGAGCCTCGACTTTCAAGGCCCCCTTAGCGCGGTCGCTTAACCGCGGTCTTCGAACATCTGGCGCGACACGATGAGGTGCATGATTTCATTGGTGCCTTCAAGAATTTGGTGAACCCGCAAATCCCGCAGGATTTTTTCAATCCCGTAGTCTGACAAATACCCGTAACCGCCATGAAGTTGCAGCGCGTCATTGGTCACATCAAACGCAACATCCGTAACAAACGTTTTCGCCATGGCGCAGTGTTTTACGCGGTCATGGGCGCTTGTATCCAACTTCCACGCGGCCTGACGCAGGAACACCCGCGCCGCCTGAAGCTTGATCTCCATCTCGGCCAGCTTGAACTGTAAGGCTTGGAACTGATCGATGGTTTTACCGAACGCCTTACGCTCACCGGTATAGGTCAGCGCCGCATCCAAAGCGGCCTGTGCGCCCCCCAATGCCGACGCAGCGATGTTCAATCGACCGCCGTCAAGACCCGCCATTGCATAGCTGAAACCACGGCCTTCTTCGCCAACCAAATTGGCGGCAGGCACTGCGCAGGCATCAAATTGCACTTGCCGTGTCGGTTGCGCCCGCCAGCCCATTTTTTCCTCTAAGGCACCAAACGACAGACCATCAGTGCCGTCTTCGACCAAGACAGCGGAAATGCCACGCGGGCCGTCCTCACCTGTGCGCGCCATGGTAAGATAGACGTCAGAATAGCCGCCGCCGGAAATGAACGCCTTGGTGCCTGACAGCACATAGCCCGCATCATTCTTTTCCGCCTTTGTGCGCAACGCTGCCGCGTCCGATCCAGACCCCGGTTCTGTCAGGCAATAGGACGCGATCTTTTCCATGCTGCATAGTTTAGGAAGCCATTCGGATTTCATGCTCTCGGACCCGAATTTGTCGATCATCCCTGCACACATATTGTGAATCGAAATGAACGAGGCGACCGACGGGCAAGCCATAGAAAGGGCTTCAAACACCATCGTTGCATCCAGTCGGGACAGACCAGATCCGCCGTACTCCTCAGAGACGTAGCACCCAGCAAGACCCAGAGACGCCACCATCGGCCACAGCTCTTTAGGGATAGTGCCTTGTTTTTCCCAATCCGCAGCGAAGGGCGCGATGTGTTCTTGGCCAAACTGATAGGCCATGTCGAATATCGCGGTCTGTTCTTCAGTTAATGCAAAGTCCATGACGCCCTCCTTTTCGGTTATTATTCCATCACTGGGATTGAAAATTCGCCGCCTTCTTTGATGCCTGACGGCCAACGAGCGGTGACTGTTTTGGTGCGTGTATAGAATCTAAACGCATCCGGCCCGTGCTGGTTCAAATCGCCGAACACAGATTTCTTCCAGCCGCCAAAGGTGTGATAGGCCAAAGGTACTGGGATCGGTACGTTGATCCCGACCATGCCGACATTGATCCGGTTCGCGAAATCGCGAGCCGCATCACCGTCGCGCGTATAGATCGCGGTACCGTTGCCGTATTCATGATCCATCGCGAGGCCGATTGCCTCTTCGTAGGACTGAGCACGGACACAGGTCAGCACAGGGCCGAAAATCTCGTGCTTGTAGATGTCCATGTCTTTGGTGGCTTTATCAAAAAGGTGCGGCCCGATGAAATAGCCGTCCTCATAGCCCTGCAATTTGAAATCGCGTCCATCAACGACCAGCTCAGCACCTTGATCGATGCCAGTTTGCACGAGACGTTCAATATTCGCCTTGGCTGCGGCAGTAACGACGGGGCCGTAATCCACATCCGCGCCGGATGTATAAGGGCCAACTTTGAGCGCTTCGATACGTGGCACCAATTTTTCGATCAAGCGATCCGCGGTTTCGTCGCCCACTGGAACCGCAACAGAAATCGCCATACAGCGTTCGCCTGCCGCACCGTAACCAGCACCAACCAGCGCATCAGCAGCCTGATCCATGTCAGCATCCGGCATAATGATCATGTGGTTTTTCGCACCACCGAAACACTGAACGCGTTTGCCGTTGGCACACCCTGTTGAGTAGATATATTCAGCGATCGGTGTTGACCCAACAAAGCCAACTGATTGGATCACGTCGTGATGCAGGATTGCGTCAACAGCTTCTTTGTCGCCGTTAACGACCTGAATAATACCTTTTGGTAGTCCGGCTTCTTCCAAAAGTTCAGCCAACATCAAAGGAACGGACGGATCACGTTCGGACGGTTTTAGGATAAACGCATTGCCACACGCGATGGCGGGCGCAAACATCCACATCGGGATCATCGCAGGGAAGTTGAATGGTGTAATACCAGCGGTGACGCCCAACGCCTGACGCATGGAATACATATCAATGCCGGGGCCTGCGCTATCTGTGAAATCGCCCTTAAGCAGTTCTGGCGCACCGATGCAGTATTCAACCACTTCAAGGCCACGCTGCACATCGCCAGCCGCATCAGGCAGGGTCTTACCGTGCTCGCGGCTCAGGGCTTCTGCAAGTTTGTCCATGTTGTCGTTCAACAACCCGACGAATTTCATCAGAACGCGGGCGCGACGTTGTGGGTTAGTGGCAGCCCACGCTGGTTGCGCGGCTTGTGCGTACTTGACCGCTTGGTCCATCTCTTCGGCGCTGGCCAGCGGGCATTTCGCCTGCACTTCACCAGTTGCCGGGTTCATAACATCGGAAAAACGACCAGAGGTCCCTTTGACGTGGGCGCCGTTCATAAAGTGCGTGAGTTCTTGCATTGCCGTGCTCCTTTGAGATTTAGCACAACGATACCCTTGCAAAAAGACCTGCGAAAGGGGCAAGATTTCAAAACAGCTTTGCATTTTTGCAAAACGCGACTGACAGAGAATTGGAAACCGACGTGGCACACAACTGGGATGATCTAAGGCTATTTCTAGCCGTCGCCCGCGAACAGGGCTTGTCGGGTGCTGGCAAGGTCGTACGTTTGGACCCCGCCACATTGGGCCGGCGTGTGGCGCGGCTGGAAAAGGCATTACAGGTCGCGTTGTTTGTAAAATCACCGCAAGGCTACGCGTTGACCACGGCAGGTGAACAACTGTTCACCCGCGCCGAAGCCGCCGAACAGGCGATGATCCTCGCGACAGCAGACGTCGCGGACCAAAGCGACCACCTTAGTGGGCAAATCCGGATCGGCGCACCCGATGGCTGTGCGAACTTTGTCTTGCCGCAGGTTTGCGCGCACATCGTTGAGGACAACCCAGAGCTCGACATCCAGATTGTCGCCCTGCCCCGTGTCTTTAATCTATCCCGCCGCGAAGCTGATATGGCCATCGGCGTAAGCGCCCCAACGGCCGGCCGTTTGGTTGTGCAAAAAATAACGGACTACAAACTGCATTTGGCCGCATCGACCCGCTACCTTGAGTCCCGCCCGCCGATTTCCAATGTCGCGGATCTCAAATCACATCGGATGGTAGGCTATATCCCCGATATGATTTTTGACCGCGAATTGGATTATCTTGCTGAACTTGGACAAAGCCGCGTGCCGATGGCGTCCAATTCTGTTTCCGTGCAGGTCAACATGATCCAACAAGCAGGTGGCGTGGGTGTCATGCATGACTTTTCGCTGCCCGCAACGCAGGACGTGCGGCGTATTTTGACCGATGACATCAGCCTCACCCGTTCATTCTATCTGATCCGCCATGCAGACGATCAACGAAACCAGCGTTTGGCGCGCTTTGCTAAGGCGCTCGTCAGCGGATTGCGAAGCGAAGTTGAACGACTTGAAGCGCAGGCAATATAGTTCTGCATGTTCCTTGCATTGCCGCTCTCTGCGTTCCAGAAAGATGCGGACAAGAAACACCAACACCTGAGGATCCCATGAAATTATTGCGCTACGGCCCGATCGGCCAAGAAAAACCCGGTTGCCTAGATGTTGACGGTCGTGTGCGTGACCTGTCGGGGCATGTCGATGACATCGCAGGCGATGCTTTGCTGCCAGAGACAATTGCGCGCCTTAAGGGTTTGGATGTTTCAACCTTGCCCGTCGTGGACGGCACCCCGCAAGAGGGCCTGCGCCTTGGGGCCTGCGTCGCCCGATCAGGCAAGTTCGTCTGCATCGGCTTGAACTACGCCGATCACGCCGCTGAAAGCGGTCTTGAAGTGCCGCCAGAGCCTGTGATTTTCAGCAAATGGACGTCATCCATTGTTGGCCCTGACGATGATGTCGTCATTCCCCGCGGATCTGAGAAGACCGACTGGGAAGTTGAACTGGGCATCGTCATCGGTAAGGGTGGATCCTACATCGATGAGGCTGACGCGATGGACCACGTGGCGGGCTTCTGCGTTATCAATGATGTGTCAGAACGCGCCTACCAAATTGAACGCGCAGGCACTTGGGATAAGGGCAAAGGTTGCGACACATTCGGCCCCATTGGCCCATGGCTTGTGACCCCGGACGAAGCTGGCGATCACGACGACCTCGCGATGTGGCTCGAAGTGGACGGCACGCGCCATCAAAACGGGTCCACATCGACAATGGTCTACAAAGTTCCGCACCTGATTTCTTATTGTTCGCAGTTCATGAGCCTGCAACCAGGTGATCTGATTTCAACAGGTACGCCCCCCGGTGTGGGGATGGGCCTGAAACCGCAGAAATACCTGAAGGGTGGCGAAACGATGCGCCTAGGGATTGACGGTCTGGGTGTTCAAACTCAATCAGTGCGCAAGGCTGATTGATTAGACGTTTGCCCAACCGCCATCGATGACATGGGCAACACCCGTGGTGTATCCGCTTTCATCTGAGGCCAAATAGGTCACCAATGCCGCGATTTCCTCGGCTGAACCGATACGTCCGATGGGCTGGCGCGCGATAAAGTCCACTCGGGCTTTGTCGTAGTCACCCGTATCCGCGAGCCGTTTTTCCAATGACGGGCTTTCGACGGTTCCCGGGCAGATCGCATTGCATCGAATGCCTTGGGTGATGAAATCAGCTGCGATAGATTTTGTCAGCCCGATAACGCCCGCTTTGGTCGTGCCGTAGACGAACCGATTGGGCGCTGCGATGATGGATGATGCGACAGACGACATGTTAATCACCGATCCGCCGCCATTGGCGATCATACTTGGCAAAAATGCGCGGCACATCCGGTACATCGCCGTCAGGTTTAGCCCGAGAGATGCTTCCCACTGGTCTTCGTCACAGTCCAAAATCGTTCCTGATGCCACAAACCCCGCGCAGTTAAACAGCACATCCGGAGCGGGCAACGCGTCCAAAGCTTCGGCAATACTTGTTGGATCACAGACATCCAGCCGATGGGTTTCAAACCCTTCATCGGCCATTGCGGCCAGTGTCTCGGGGTTCACATCCGTTGCAATGACCCGTGCGCCCTCTGCTGCCATCGCGAGCGCACTTGCGCGGCCGATCCCCTGCCCCGAACCTGTGACCAAAGCGGTTTTTCCTGAAAGTCTTGCCATCTCATCTCTCCCTTATCTTGAAGGGAGCCTATGTGAGGCGGCAAACAACTTCCATCACACTTTGAAGAACGACCCAAACAAAAAAGGCCGCGCGTTCGATGTGAACGCGCGGCCTTAATTTAAGTGTCTAACGGCTTAGCCAATAATGGCGTTCAACGTCGTGGACGGGCGCATAACTGCTTCTGTTTTTGCAGTGTCTGTGCGGTAGTAGCCGCCTAGATCAGCCGCGCCGCCCTGTGCTGCTGCCAGTTCCGCGAGGATCGCCTCTTCGCCGTCAGCAAGCGCTGTTGCGATTGGTGCGAAATGCGCAGCCATGTCAGCGTCGCTGTTCTGCGCTGCTAGGGCTTCGGCCCAGTAGCGTGCAAACCAGTAGTGGCTGTCACGGTTGTCAGGCTCACCAACCTTACGGGACGGTGAACGGCTGTTGTCGAGGATGCCTTGTGTTGCAGCATCAACGGCCTGACCCAAAACGCGGGCCTTGTCGTTGCCCTTGGCATCCGCCAAGAACTGCAGGCTTTCGCCCAACGCACAGAATTCGCCAAGGCTGTCCCAACGCAGGTGGTTTTCTTCGACCAGCTGCTGAACGTGCTTAGGTGCAGAACCACCAGCGCCGGTTTCAAACAACCCGCCACCGTTCATCAATTTCACGATGGAGAGCATCTTTGCGGAAGTCGCCAGTTCGAGGATCGGGAACAAATCCGTCAGGTAGTCGCGCAGAACGTTGCCTGTGATCGCGATGGAGTTCTTGCCCGCAGTGATGGTTTCCAGTGACGCGCGTGTCGCTTCGCGTGGGGCCATGATGGTGAACTTGTCTGCCACGCCTTTTGCTTCAAGGATTGGCGTGACGTATTTGATCAGTTCAGCATCGTGGGCGCGGTTCGCATCCAGCCAGAAGATCGCTTCGCAGCCTTCGGCCTTTTGACGATCAATCGCAAGGTTTACCCAGTCTTCGATCGGCGCTTTGCGCGCAGACGCAGAACGCCAGATGTCGTTTGCTTCTACCTTGTGCTCGTGCAGGACTGTGCCGTCATCAAGGATCATCTTTACGGTGCCAGCCTCGGCCATCTCGAACGTTGTCGGGTGGGAGCCGTACTCTTCCGCTTTTTGCGCCATCAGACCGATGTTCTGAACAGTGCCTGCAGTTGCAGGGTTCAGTTTACCGTTCTCTTTAAAGAACTTGATGGTCTCGTCATAGACAGGTGCATAGGAATTGTCTGGGATGACGCAGTTGCTGTCGCCTTCTTTGCCATCCGGGCCCCAGCCTTTGCCGCCTGCGCGGATCAGGGCTGGCATGGAGGCGTCGATGATAACGTCAGAAGAGACGTGCAAGTTGGTGATGCCTTTGTCGGAATCAACCATGTACATCGGTGGGCGGGATGCGATGCAGGCGTCGATGTCTGCTTTGATCTCTGCGTTGCCGTCAACACGGGCCAACAGATCGCCCAAACCAGCGTTCGGGTTCACACCCAGATCAGCCATCGCTGCGCCGTGCTTTTCAAAGACAGGCGCGAGAAATGTTTTTACCGCGTGACCAAAGATGATCGGGTCGGAGACCTTCATCATCGTTGCTTTCATGTGCAAAGAGAACAATGTGCCGTCGGCCTTTGTTTCTTCGATCTGAGCGGCAAGGAATTCGTTCAGCGAAGCGGCGCTCATGAATGTTGCGTCAACAACGGTGCCTGCTGGGTAGGAAACGCCCTCTTTGAGGACTGTTTCGCCAGCGTCTGTGACAAGAACGATTTTTGCAGTCGCTTCTTTATCGAGCGTCGCTGAGACTTCGTTGGAGAAGAAGTCATTGCCGGACATGGACGATACTTTGGTCTTGCTGTCGGCGGACCACTCACCCATGCGGTGCGGGTTGTTTTGTGCAAATGTCTTAACGGCCTTGGCCGCGCGACGGTCAGAGTTGCCTTCACGCAAGACAGGGTTCACAGCGGAGCCCTTCATGCCGTCGTAACGGGACTGAATGTCTTTTTCTTCTACGGTGCTTGGCGCATCTGGGTAATTCGGAACGTCAAAGCCTTTGGCCTGAAGTTCAGCAATCGCGGCTTTCAACTGTGGAACAGATGCGGAGATATTCGGGAGCTTGATGACGTTTGCTTCTGGTGTTTTCACCAGACGGCCCAGTTCGGCTAGGTCATCGGATTGAAACTGCTCTTTGGTCAGCTTCTCTGGGAATGTTGCCAAGACGCGGCCAGCAAGGCTGATGTCTTTGGTGCCAACAGTCACGCCAGCAGCAGCGGCGAATTTTTGAATGATCGGCAGGAACGACGCGGAGGCCAGTTCTGGCGCTTCGTCGACTTTGGTGTAGATGATATCTGACATAGGAATCCCCTTGCATGACGTTTGACGGCTTATTAGCCGACGCAACCGCAAAGGTCTACAGTATACCGTTGTATACGGATGCCACGCGGCAATTTGCATCACCCTGTCGCGAAACGCAGCCAGACCACACTAAATTAACCGCGCTAAGGCGTTATCGCAGCCGCGCTTCAGTCTTGCGATCAAACAACATCGTGCGTTCCGCAGGGAACGTGATGCCAACGCGCCCACCCGCAAGCGAACGATCATCCCCGTGTTCTTCTACGATGATCTTTTCACCCGTCGACGACATCAGGTAGGCATAGGACGTTCCCCCCAACGCTTCGGTCAGGTCGATATTGTGCGTATCACCAGCTGGATCAATCTGGATATGTTCGGGACGGACGCCCAAAGTCACCTCGGTTCCTTCGGCTGGGAGCGTGACGGGAACGCTGACACTGACCTGCAAACCGGGCACCTCAACTTGACCGTTCTTCACCACACCGTCCAAGAAATTCATCGCAGGTGAGCCGATAAACCCTGCAACGAATTTGTTGTCAGGGTCACGATAAAGGTCCAGCGGTGCGCCGACCTGTTCGATCCGGCCGCTGCGAAGCACGACGATCTTGTCTGCCAAGGTCATTGCCTCGACTTGATCGTGCGTCACGTAGATCATTGTCGCACCGATCTCTTTGTGAAGCCGCGCGATCTCGACCCGCATTTCTACGCGCAATTCGGCGTCGAGGTTGGACAACGGTTCATCAAACAAGAACACCTCCGGGCCGCGAACGATCGCACGCCCGATGGATACACGCTGGCGCTGACCGCCAGACAAAGCGGCGGGTTTGCGGTCGAGGTATTCTTCAAGCTTTAGGATGCGGGTGGCCTCCGCGACCTTCTCTTTGATTTCGGCCTTTGGATGGCCGTTCATTTTCAACCCGAACCCCATGTTATCCTTAACCGTCATATGCGGATAAAGAGCGTACGTCTGGAAAACCATCGCAACACCACGTTCGGCCGGATCCATCGCAGTGACGTCCCGCTCACCAATCGCCATTGAACCTCCGGTGGTTGCTTCAAGGCCCGCAACCATGCGCAGCAATGTCGACTTGCCACAGCCCGATGGCCCTACAAAGACGCAGAACTCACCATCCTTGATTTCCAGATCGATCCCATGGATCACCTGAACATCGCCATAGCGTTTGATTACGTTCTGAAGTGTTACACCAGACATGATCGTATTCCTTTATTGAAGCTAGTTAAGACGGGAACTGCCAGGACGAAGCCTCAGCGCCTATCTTTTGAGTGACATCGAGGAGAGGCTCACGGAATTCGCAAAGCGTCTCGAGAGAATGCTGGGACGTGGACGTCGCAATAGAGACCGCCCCCAACATCCTGCCATTCTCGGATAAAATTGGGGCCGCAATAGAAATTGTGCCTTGCTCATGTTCTTCGCGGTCAAACGAAATGCCTTCGTCTCTGATCTGTTGCAATTCCTGCAATAACGTCTCGGCTGATGCATGGGTCGCGGGGGTGTATTTAAAGTAGGCCTGCTGTTGCAGCGCGAGTTCCAGACGTTTGGGTGCCATAAACGCCAGCATCGCCTTACCGACACCCGTACAATACGCAGGAGCCACTTTTCCGGTCCGCGCGAGGGTCTCAGGGCTCTCTGGTGGTTTGATCTTATCAATGAACAAAACCTGCCCATGATCCACTTGAGCGAGGTGGATTGTCTCTCCCACATTCGCTGCCAGCGATTCGATGAACGGTCTAGCGATGGGCGCCAATGACGCGTTTTTCCAAGCGGCATGAGCAAGTCGAATGAGGCGAACACCAAGGCTGTACGTCTGATCTTCGGCATCAAACGACAACATCGATTGTTCCACCAAAGACTTCATCAACCGATAGAGAGTCCCCTTGGGAAATTCAGACATTTCAAGAACTTCAGGAAAGCGTACGGGCCTCTCAAACGAGGCCACCAACTCGAGAACCTCGAGTGCTTTTTTGACTGTTCCGCTTCCGGCTGTCCCAGTCGACATATGTCCAACCCCTCCCCTTTGCCCAGATCCCGACGGGCAATGTTGCTGTTGACAAAACTAGGGCAATTATGTTCATGTTGCAACATGCAAACTTGCATTTCACTATCTGAAACGTGTCGGGGAGGACACCATGAGCAAAATATTCAAGGGAACAATAGCGGCGCTATCTGCTGCAACCATTCTAGCGGGCGGCGCGTCCGCTCAGTCGCTTTCTGGCGATCTTCGCATCGTCTCTGACATGTCCAACCCTGCGCCACGCGCGGTGATGGAAGGCCTTGCTGCTGACTTTGGTGCAATGCACCCAGACCTTAACGTCGAGCTGGAGATCGTTGATCGCGAAGCTTGGAAAACACAAATTCGCAACGCGCTGACAGCCAATGCGCCAGACGTTGTTAACTGGTACGCGGCAACACGTATGACGCCATACGTCGACGCGGGCCTGTTCATGGACATTTCTGATTTGTGGGAAGACCCTGCAATGGCAGATCTGGCATCCACAAAAGGTGCGATGACGTTGAACGGCGCTCAATGGGGCGTTCCGTACACATACTACCAATGGGGCGTTTACTACCGCAAAGACATCTTCGAAGAGCTTGGCCTTTCCGAACCCGCAACTTGGGACGAAGAGATTGCCAACTGTCAGGTGATCGTCGATTCTGGCCGTGCTTGCTACACCATCGGTTCCAAATACCTTTGGACCGCAGGCGGTTGGTTCGACTACATCAACTCCCGCACCAACGGATATGACTTCCACATCCAGCTCGCCAATGGCGAAGTTGAGTGGACCGATGATCGTGTTCGCGAAACATTCGCCAACTGGCGCACGCTTATCGATATGGGCGCATTTATCGAAGACCACCAAGCCTACAGCTGGCAAGAAGCATTGCCATTCATGGTGGACGGTGAAGCCGCATCCTACCTGATGGGTAACTTTGCAGTTGCTGCGATGCGCGACGGCGGCCTGACAGATGAACAGTTGGACTTTTATCAGTTCCCACAGATCAACCCTGATGTTGCACCAGCTGAAGACGCGCCAACAGATACGTTCCACATCCCAAGCGGTGCACAGAACGTTGAAGCGGCCAAAGCGTTCCTGCTTTACGTGACTTCACCTGACGTTCAATCCGCGATCAACGGTGGCGACGCCCTTGGTCAGCTACCTGTGAACGCAGCAGCAGCCGTTTCTGATGACAAGTTCATTCAGGAAGGCTTTGAGATGCTGTCCAACAACGCATCTGGCGGTATCATGCAGTTCTTCGATCGCGATTTCCCAGCGGAGATGGCATCGGTCGGCATGGAAGGCCTGCAGGAATTCATGGTGTTCCCAGACAATCTGGACGACATCCTTGAGCGCCTCGAAGACACGCGTCAGCGCGTCTACCAGTAAGCGTCTATTCGGGCGGGCCAAAGTGGCCCGCCCACCCTATCCACATCACATCCAAACCCAACCTATCTGCAAGCCGCGCGTCGCGTCTTTCACATGCGTTGACCCGTCAGGAGACACCCAATGGCAACGGCCACCACTCAAAACAGAAGCTGGTACAGACGAAACGAGATTGCGGTGACGCCGTGGCTCTTCCTTCTGCCCGGCATTCTCTTTTTCGCGTTCTATGTGATTATCCCAATCTTTCAATCGGTTTGGATTTCCTTCCATGAATGGGACGGGCTGGGTGAAAAGACATGGGTGGGAACCGCAAACTATGAACGCCTGCTGGGCGGAGATCGCAAATTCGAGACCTCGTTCTGGAACAATCTCAAGTGGCTGGTGCTGTATCTGCTGGCAATCCCAATGGGCCTGTCGATCTCGTTATTCCTGAACCAAACTGTTCGTGGCATCCGACTTTATAAATCGCTGTTCTTCTTTCCGTTCGTGATCTCACAAGTGGTCGTCGGCTTGGTGTTCTCTTGGTTTTACCTGCCTAATGACGGGTTATTTGATGTGATCACCGGTCTCGTGGGGATCGATATCAAAGGTGGTGTGTTGGGCAACCCTAACACGGCGACCTACGGTATCATCGCTGCAGGGCTTTGGCCGCAAACCGCATATTGTATGATCCTCTACCTCACGGGCCTAAACGCGGTTGACCCCGAACAGGTCGAAGCCGCCCGTTTGGACGGCGCAAAGGGTCACAAAATGCTGTGGTACGTAATCATTCCGCAGTTGAAGCCAGCGACTTTCATCGCCTTCGTCGTCACCATCATCGGCGCGCTGCGCTCGTTCGATTTTATCGCCGTCATGACCAACGGTGGCCCCTTCGGCTCCACCCGCGTGCTGTCGTTCTACATGTTCGAAGAATCCCTGTCCGAATTCGGGTTCCGCATGGGCTACGGCGCCGCCATCGCGGTTGTGCTGTTCTTCATTATGCTCATCTTCATCGCCTACTTCTTGTGGTCGATGTACCAAGACGAAAAGGGCGTGCGCTGATGTTTCCCAAACCTTTAGAAAAGTCATCACGCCGCTGGCAGATCACGTATCAGGTCTTATTGCCACTGACGCTTATTGTCTGGCTTTTGCCATTGATCGCAGTCGCTGTATTTTCGATCAAACCGGAAGCAGATTTCGTCAACGGTAACTACTGGGGCCTGCCATCGTCGTTCGAGTTCTTCACCAACTATGGCAAGGTGTTCTTTGAATCCGACATGCCACGATACTTGTGGAACTCTGTGCTGATCACCGTTCCAACCGTGATCGGCTGCATCATCTTATCATCGATGACTGGGTTTGCGCTTGGTGTTTATAAGTTCCGCGGCAACCTATTGATCTTCTTCATGTTCATCGCAGGCAACTTCGTTCCGTTCCAGATTTTGATGGTACCTGTGCGCGACCTGACGTTGTCGCTGAACCTTTACGATACAAAACTAGGGTTGGTCTTGTTTCATGTGGCCTTTCAAACAGGGTTCTGCACGCTCTTTATGCGCAACTTCATCCGCGCCTTGCCGTTCGCCCTGATCGAAGCCGCCCGAGTTGAGGGCGTGAGAGAATGGCGCATCTTCCTTTTCGTGGTCTTGCCGCTGATGAAACCCGCGCTGGCAGCCCTTGCTGTGTTGATCTTCACCTTCATCTGGAACGACTATTTCTGGGCGATCGTTTTGACCCAAGGTCCAGACAGCCAACCCGTTACTGCCGGTATTACATCCTTTAACAGTCAGTTTCGCGCAGCCTATCATTTGATGTCAGCAGGCAGCATCGTCGCTGCACTGCCACCTGTGGCGATGTTCTTTCTCATGCAGAAACACTTCATCGCAGGCCTAACTCTCGGAGCCGTAAAATGATCCAATGCTGGCGACTGGATGACAGCCGTCAATCGCTGGTGCTCGGATCCCACAAAGACCGCCTCGCTGAGGTGGTCTATTGGGGCCCGCGCCTGCCGGATGACGAAGACCTGACAACTGTGTACAACGCGCACGCGATTGATGTGACGGGCGGCATGCTGGACAGCAATCCAGAACTGTCCTTGTGCCCCGAAGCGACCCGCAGTTTTCCGGGGCAACCCGGACTGATTGCACGGGCCACAGATGGCACGCCCCTGTTGCCAAAGTTCTGCTTTAGTGAGGCGGTGGAAACCACACACGGTTTGTCGTTGGTGTATACGGACACGACGAATGCGCTGACCTATACCGCGCGATTTTCGATCCACCCGCGCACGCACATGATCGAGGCGCAAGCCACCCTTGAGGCATCCGCGCCCGTTCATCTTCACTGGCTCAGTGCGCCAGTTTTCCCAGGTTCGCAGCAATCTGACGAAATGATCGATGTCGCGGGCCGTTGGTGTGGTGAGTTTCAATTGAACCGCACGCCGTGGTCTGCAGGCATTCGGTATCGCGAAAACCGAACTGGACGCACAGGGCATGAACACTTTCCGGGGCTGATCGTGCCTTGCCGCGGGGCGACCAACACGCAAGGCCACGCTTACGCGTTCCATTACGGATGGTCAGGCGGGCACCGAATGGTGGCCGAAGAATTACCCGATGGACGTCGCCAAATTCAGTTCGGTCACGCTGCACGCATGGAAACCGAACCCAAGACTCGATTTGAGACTGCACCGCTCTATGCTGTGTTTTCGGATGATGGGATCAACGGGTGCGGGGTCGCTTTCCAACGCCACCTGCGCGATGAGACCGTTACGTTTCCCAATCCTGACCGCCCCCGGCCTGTGCATTACAACTGCTGGGAAGCGATCTATTTCAATCACAATCTTCCCGAACTGAAAGACATTGCTGACCGGGCAGCAGCCCTTGGCGCTGAACGGTTCGTGCTGGACGATGGCTGGTTCGGAAACCGCGATGACGACACCCAAGCCTTGTCAGATTGGGAAGTTGACCCACGCAAATACCCTGATGGACTGACGCCGCTGATTGATCACATTCACGGCCTCGGTATGACGTTTGGCATCTGGTTTGAACCAGAAATGATCAACCCAGACTCAGACGTGTTCCGCGCCAATCCGCATTGGGCACTCGGCAGTGAGGATCAAATCCTTGGCCGCCAACAAATGGCTTTGAACATGGCACTGCCAGATGTGCGGGACTTTTTGTTTGATCGGATCAGTGCGGTGCTGCGCGATAACGACATCGAATACATTAAATGGGACCACAACCGCGTTCTACCAATGCCCGACGCAGCCCAAACGCGGGGATCATATGAATTGATCGACCGGCTTCGCGCTGCGTTTCCTGATGTTGAGATCGAAAGCTGTGCCTCTGGTGGCGGGCGGATCGACTTTGGCATTCTATCCCGCACTCACCGCGTATGGCTCAGCGATAGCAACGATGCTTTGGAGCGGTTGAAGATGCAGCACAACGCTGCGATTTTCTTGCCCATGGCTGTGACTGGCAGCCACGTCGGTCCGCGCAAATGCCACACCTCCGGACGCATCATGGATATCCGGTTCCGTGCTTGGGTCGCCGCCCAGCGCCATATGGGGTTTGAAATGGACCCACGGGAACTGACGGACGAGGAAGCCGGTGTTCTGAAAGACGTCACCAGCTGGTGGAAAACCAACCGCGATTGGACCTACCGCGCTGATATATTGCGCCTCGACAGCCCAGATGACGCCATCGTTGCAGAACAGCATTTGTCTGAAGGCGGCGAAAAGTTCGTAGTGTTTGCTGGTAAAGCAGCGACATCGGATCAAATTTCACCGCGTCCACTGCCCCTCACCCGCCTGACGCCCGACGCCAAGTATCGCATCGAATTGGTCAACCGTAGCGATGCCGTAGCATTGTCGCGCGGGGATCAAGCCTTGAAGTCCGGCCCGCTGGTTCTAAGTGGCGGCTATCTGATGGCACACGGCCTAACACTGCCATGGTCCTTTCCTGATACCATGTGGGTTGTCGAAGGAACCTTGGTATGACCAAAGACCGCCGCAACCGCGCCTGGTATGGAATGCTCGATAAGGACGGGTTCATTCGTCGTTCTTGGATGAAGAACCAAGGGTTTCCTGACCATGCTTTTGATGGGCGACCTGTCATTGGCATCTGCAACACATGGTCAGAACTGACACCATGTAATTCGGGCCTGCGTGAACTGGCCGAAGGCGTGAAACGTGGGGTTTGGGAAGCCGGCGGGTTCCCCGTAGAATTCCCTGTGATGAGCCTTGGTGAAACACAGATGAAACCCACCGCCATGCTGTTTCGCAATCTGTTGGCAATGGACGTCGAAGAATCCATCCGCGCTTACGGGATGGACGGCGTGGTTTTGCTTGGCGGCTGCGACAAGACAACTCCGGGGCAGCTAATGGGGGCGGCGTCAGTCGATTTGCCGACCATCGTGGTGAGTTCAGGTCCTATGTTGAACGGCAAATGGAAAGGCCGCGATCTTGGGTCGGGAACCGACGTACGCAAATTCGCGATGGACGTCAAAGCGGGCGATATGACGCTCAAGGATTTCATGGCCACCGAAGCAGGCATGAGCCGATCCAAGGGCGTTTGCATGACCATGGGCACGGCCTCAACGATGTCGTCCTTGACCGAAGCGATGGGACTGGCGCTGCCGATGAACGGCTCCCTTCCCGCTGTGGATGCGCGCCGCATGGCATTGGCACACCTCACCGGAAAACGCATCGTCGAGATGGTCGAAGAAGACGTAAAGCTATCAGACGTTGTAACCAAAGAAAGCTTCGAGAATGCCATCCTCGCCAACGCAGCACTTGGCGGGTCAACCAATGCGGTCATTCACCTCTTGGCGCTGGCAGGTCGTGTCGGCATTGATCTAACACTGGAAGATTTCGAAATCGGCGGGGAAATCCCCTTGCTCGTCAATTGCATGCCATCGGGAAAATACTTGATGGAGGACTTCTGCTATGCTGGCGGCGTTCCCGTGGTTCTAAAGGAATTATCCGCGAAGTTGCGGCCTGCGAATACGGTCATGTCCAAAGACATCTCAACCTATTACGAGGACGCCGAATGCTTTAATCGCGATGTGATTTTTGCTTATGACGAGCCGCTAAAACCCGCTGCTGGCCTGCGTGTTTTGCGGGGCAACCTTGCCCCAAATGGCGCAATCGTCAAACCGTCTGCTGCGTCAGATCACCTGCTGGAACACGAGGCCGAAGCCTATGTATTTGAAACAATCGAAGACCTGAAAGCCAATATCGACCGAGACGATTTGCCTGTCGATGAAAACACCATCCTCGTCCTGAAGAACTGCGGCCCCAAGGGATACCCTGGGATGCCTGAAGTCGGCGATATGCCAGTGCCAGCCAAGCTGGTCAAAAAGGGTGTTCGCGACATTATCCGAGTGTCGGACGCCCGCATGTCCGGCACAGCATTTGGCACAGTCATTTTGCACGTTGCCCCCGAAGCCACGGCAGGTGGGCCGCTTGCGTTCGTGCAAACAGGCGATCGCATCCGCATTTCAGCCAAAGGCGGTGTCCTCGAACTTCTCGTGTCTGACGCAGACATGGCGAAACGCCGCGCCGCTTGGACGCCCCCAGAACCCCACTACACACGTGGCTATGCCAAGATGTATGTTGATCATGTGTTGCAAGCCGACCAAGGCGCAGACCTTGATTTTCTCGTTGGAAAAGACACGCGCCCCGTCACAAGAGAGAGCCACTAATGACCCAAACAGCAACCTTTCATGACCTAGCGGGTCAAAGTGTTTTCATCACCGGTGGCGGTTCCGGCATTGGTGCGTTTCTAACGGACGGGCTAATGGCGCAAGGGGCCAAAGTGGCATTTGTTCAGCGATCTGATGCGACTGATTTTGCCGATGAAATGGAACAGAAACACGGGGTGCGCCCCCTTTATATGCAGTGCGATATCACCGACATTTCACGTTTGAAATCCTGCATCGCACAGGCCGCCGAGGCCCATGGCCCTGTTACCGTTCTGGTTAACAATGCCGCCAATGACAAACGCCACACGACAGCAGAGGTCGACGAAGAATTCTGGGACTGGTCGCAAGCCGTCAACCTCAAGGCATACTTCTTTGCCTGTCAGGCGGTGATCGACGGCATGCGCGCGGCGGGTGGTGGATCTATCATCAACTTTACCTCGATCAGTTACATGATGGGCAACACAGGTTACCCGTCCTACACCACGGCCAATTCGGGCATCAACGGGATGACCCGTTCGCTCGCGCGGGAATTCGGTCCTGACAAAATTCGCGTTAACGCTCTCGCGCCGGGGTGGGTTTTGACGGACAAGCAAAAGGAAATGTGGGTCACACCCGAAGCCCTCGCAGGGCACCTTGATCGTCAGTGTCTTAAAGACACGCTTGCGCCGCAGGATATGGTGGATGCCGTTCTATTTTTGGCGTCTAATACTAGCCGAATGATGACAGGTCAGTCGCTTGTCGTTGACGGCGGCGTTGTGACAACGGGGTAAATCACATGACAGAGACGGCAACATGGATTGCGGTGGATTGGGGAACTTCCAATCTGCGCGCTTGGGTGTTTGGTGCGGGCGACGCTTTGATCGCGCAACTGGGCTCAGACCAAGGTATGGGAAGCCTGACACCAGATCAGTTTGAACCGGCCCTCTTGGACCTGATCGCACCCTATTTGGGCGATAACCCAACACCCGTGATTTGCTGCGGCATGGTCGGTGCGCGACAGGGTTGGCAAGAAGCCGCATACGTTTCCGTCCCAGCCGTTCCGCCGTCTGTCGCGGAGGCGACGATCGTCACGCCAAATGATCCGCGCATCGCCCCAGTTATCTTACCTGGAATGATGCAGTCCAATCCTGCCGACGTTATGCGTGGTGAAGAAACACAGATTGCAGGTTTCCTATCCCAGCGCCCCGATTTTGACGGCGTTCTTTGCCTGCCAGGCACGCACACAAAATGGGTGCACATCAGTGCTGGCGAGGTTGTCAGTTTCTCAACCTACATGAGCGGTGAGATGTTTGGGCTTTTGTCCGAGCAATCTGTCTTGCGCCATTCCGCCCAAAGCGACGGTTGGGACAACGACAGCTTTTTAACCGCTGTGGACGACACACTCAGCAGGCCACAGAACCTTGCGGCACGGCTGTTTGGTTTGCGTGCGGAAACGCTGCTCAATGACATGACCTCGACCACCGCAAAATCAAGTTTGTCTGGCTTATTGATTGGCCTCGAACTCGCAGGTGCGAAACCCTATTGGCTTGGCCGAGAGATCGCACTGATCGGCGATCCCACGTTGGCCCAACTTTATAAAACCGCCCTTGATCAACAGGGCGCACCCTCTGAAATTTACACCGGCGACGACATGACGCTTCTTGGCCTCAAAGCCGCATACGCCAGTTGGAAGGACTCCTAAAAATGACCCGCAACATCGTCGCGATCCTGCGCGGAATCAAACCGAACGAAGCGATGGAAATCGCTGAAACTCTTATCGACTGCGGCATCACCAAGATTGAGGTTCCGCTCAATTCCCCCGATCCCTTTGACAGCATTCAGCAGATGGCACGTGCTTACGGAAATGACGCGCTAATCGGGGCTGGCACTGTACTGACAACGGATGATGTCACCCGATTGAAAAACTCCGGCGGTGAACTCGTGGTTTCGCCCGATTGTAATCCTCAGGTGATCGAAGCAACCAAGGCCGCAGGCATGTTGTCGTTTCCAGGGGTTTTGACACCGACCGAATGTTTTACCGCTTTGCGTCATGGCGCGGATGGATTGAAGTTTTTCCCTGGTACCTTGATCGGACCTGATGGTGTCAAAGCGATCCGCGCAGTGCTGCCAACGGGCACCGAAGTTCTTGCCGTGGGCGGCGCAGGGCCTGAAAACTTCGCCGACTGGAAAGCCGCTGGCGCCGATGGGTTTGGTATTGGCAGTGCGCTCTACAAGCCGGGATTTACGGCTGCTGAGGTTCGCGAGCGAGCTATGCACATGGTTAAGACCTACGACGAAGTTTTTGGGGCATGACTGCCACGGTCTATGATCCACGCCCCTGTTCGCTGGGTGAAGGCCCCCTTTGGCACCCAGAACGCGGCCAGCTGTTTTGGTTTGATATCAACAATAAGCGGCTTCTTAGTCGGGTTGATGACGTTGAGATGGTTTGGCGATTTGACCACCATGTGTCGGCAGCCGGCTGGATTGACCACGATACCCTTCTGATCGCCAGCGATATCGAGCTTTTCGAATTCGACATTGAAACTGGAACGTCCAAACCACGCTGCCCGCTCGAACCCGAAAACCCGCTGACACGTTCAAACGATGGCCGCGCTGACCCATGGGGTGGGTTTTGGATTGGAACGATGGGAAAACAGGCCCAACCCAAGGCTGGCGCAATCTATCGCTGGTACAATGGCGAACTTCGCACGCTGTTTGACGGTCTAACGATTCCGAATGCGATCTGCTTTTCGCCGGATCGTGAATTTGCGTATTTCACGGACACCCCCACCCGCCAAATTATGCGCCAACCGCTTGGGGCTGATGGTTGGCCCGACGGAAAACCGTCCCTGCATGTCGATTTGACACCCCAAGGCCGCAATCCGGACGGGGCCGTTGTTGATGCCGACGGCAACCTGTGGAACGCTCAATGGGGCGCATCCCGCGTTACCTGCTATGACAAGCAGGGGCGTGAAATGCTGCATGTCGACATGCCTGCTGAACAAGTCTCTTGCCCTGCATTCGGCGGAACAGATTTTACGACGCTCTTTGCCACAACCGCGGCCGAGGGCATGCACGCCCCTTCCGATACACAGGGCCAAACCTTTTTCACACAGCTCGGCCAGAAAGGTCAGCCAGAACATCGCGTGATACTGACATGAAACGAACTCTAGGCACTTGCTATTACCCAGAACATTGGTCCCGCGACATCTGGGAAGACGATGCACGGCGCATGGTTGAGGCCGGCCTTACGTGGGTTCGCATCGGCGAATTTGCGTGGTCACGGCTGGAACCTGTCGCGGGCCAATATGATTTCGGCTGGCTCGATGACGCGATCGAGGTTCTTGGCGCCGTTGGCCTGAAGGTCGTTCTTGGCACACCAACAGCTACCCCGCCGCGTTGGATGATTGACCGCCACCCTGACATGATCGCCGTCGATGTCGAAGGTCGCCCGCGCAAATTCGGGTCGCGCCGCCATTACTGTTTTAGCCACGAAGGGTACAAAAAAGACTGCGCAACCATCGTTACTAAACTGGCAGAACGATACGGTAAAAACCCACATGTCACCGCATGGCAAACCGACAACGAATACGGTTGCCACGACACCACCATTTCATACAGCGATGCGGCCCGTGTTGCATTTCAGGGGTGGCTTCATACGCAGTTCAATGGCGATATCGCAGCGCTTAATTTGGCGTGGGGGAATGTGTTTTGGTCGATGGACTACGACCGCTTCGATCAGATCGATTTACCCAACCTGACGGTCACTGAACCCAACCCGTCACACGCTTTGGCCTTTCGGCGGTTTAGCTCCGATCAAGTTGTGGCGTTCAATCGGATACAAACCGATATCATACGCGCTCATTCTGGTGCTCCAATTTCACATAACTACATGGGCCGGATCACGGATTTCGACCATTTCAAAGTTGGTGACGACCTCGAAATCGCGACGTGGGACAGCTATCCACTGGGCTTTCTAGAAGATCGCGTCGGCGCAGATGCGGAACGCCAGCGCACTTTCGCGCGGCAAGGCGATCCAGATTTTCAGGCATTGCACCACGATCTGTATCGCGCCGTCGGTAAGGGGCGTTGGTGGGTCATGGAACAGCAGCCCGGCCCCGTGAACTGGGCGCCTTATAACCCCGCGCCGCTACCAGGCATGGTCCGCCTGTGGTCATGGGAAGCCTTTGCGCACGGTGCCGAAGCGGTTTGCTATTTCCGCTGGCGTCAGGCCCCATTTGCACAGGAACAGATGCATGCAGGGATGTTGCGCCCTGATAGTGCGGATGCACCAGCAATGGGCGAGGCCATGCAGGTCGCCGCGGAATTGAAAGACGCGCCAGACGTAGTCCAATCCCCAGCCCCAATCGCCCTGATCTTTGACTATGACGCCGATTTCGCATGGGCAACCCAACCACACGGTGAGGGACTCAGCTATTTCGGGCTGGTTTTTGACACCTACCGCGCCCTACGCAGCCTTGGCCTATCGGTGGATATCCTACGCGCAGATAGCGCTGACTTTGCTGGATACAAAGTGATCCTCGCGCCGGGCTTGATGCACATGAGCGATGACTTGAAAGCGGCCCTAACGGGATCAAGCGCACAAGTCCTTATCGGACCACGTAGCGGCGCGCGCGATGCGAATATGGCAATTCCAATCCCCCTGCCCCCCAGCATTCCTAATTTGGACGTCACGGTCTCCTACGTCGAAAGCCTGCGGCCCGACCTGCCGATCCCATTAAAAGGTGGCGGCAATTCCCACTGCTACATGGAAGCCTTGGAAGGAACCGCAACCATCGTTGAAAGTACTGAAAACGGCGCGGCTGTCGCAATGTCCAACGGGGCCGTCACGTACCTCGGCGCGTGGTTGGACCTCGCGGGCCTTCAGCGGGTGATTGGCAATGTTTGCGCAGCCGCTGGCGTTACAACAGTTACCCTACCTGACGGCGTGCGGATCCGCGATTGCGGCGCTGAGCGGTTCTGGTTCAATTATAACGCCCACCCCGTCACCGTTGACGGGATATCCATTGAGCCCGCTGGAGTTGT
This sequence comes from Octadecabacter sp. B2R22, assembly GCF_018861045.1. Taxonomy (GTDB): domain Bacteria; phylum Pseudomonadota; class Alphaproteobacteria; order Rhodobacterales; family Rhodobacteraceae; genus Octadecabacter. The sequence continues at coordinate 522,616 of NZ_JAHKQJ010000010.1, read as the reverse complement.
GCGACAGACCGCACCAAATCTGCCGTGACCAACGTTGAGGTCTTTGGCGTCGCGGCCGACGGGTCGGAGGTGCAACGCATCTCTATTGAACGCGACGGGCTTCGCGCCTGTCTGATATCACAGGGTGCAACCTTGCAAGATTTACGGCTTGCGGGGCACAACAGCCCGTTGGTGCTTGGGTACCCCAGCCTGCAACCCTACTTGAAGAACCCCAATTACTTTGGTGCAACAGTTGGCCGATTTGCCAATCGTCTAAAGGGGGGCGTGGCAGATATCGCAGGTCAGCCCCACCTGATGGATCGCAACACAACCGAAGGCCACCACATTCACGGCGGGCATGATGGAACGGCAACACTGAATTGGGAAGTCGCGGAACACTCGTCAACCCATGTGCAATTCGAAACCCGCCTTGCCGATGGCCACATGGGGTTTCCCGGTTCGATGGACGTGCAAGCGATCTACCGAATTCTGCCAGCCCAAACCCTTGAGATCGAAATCACAGCGACCACAACCGCAACGACCCTGTGCAGTTTCGCCCATCACAGTTACTTCAATCTGGATGGCGGGCGAACCATCGATGGCCATCGGCTTCGTGTATTGGCGGGCGAGTATTTAACCGTTGAGCCGGATGGTATCCCAACAGGAGACATCGCGGACGTCATTAATACTCGCTTTGATTTCAGATCAGGCAGGTCGGTTGAGCCTTCGAATGGGTTAGACCACAATTTTTGCCTATCGGACCAAAGGCGCGACCTCCATCCTGCAGCCGAGCTGACAGGCGCAGACGGACGAGTTACGATGCTGGTGGCGACAACCGAACCCGGCCTACAGATCTATGATGGGCAGGGTATTGGCGGTGCCAATGCTGCCGGACTAATCGGGACAACCTACGGCCCGCGTTCAGGCTTAGCGATTGAACCGCAGTTATGGCCCGACGCGCCGCACAATCCGTTATTTCCATCCGCTGAACTGCATCCAGACGATGTCTACCGGCAAGTGTCACAATTTAGCTTTACCCAACCGGCCTAACGCAACGGGGGGTCTACCCCGCAACGACGACCTGCGTGCCCCATTCATCGCATTTGCGCTTCAGAACCCCAGGAAACGGGCGGTCTGTATAACAGGCATCAATTTCGCGCAGTGATCCGATACGCGCTGGGGCGCTGCGCAGGATTTTGCTGTGATCGGCAACAAGCAAAACCTTGCGGGATTGCTTGATGATCGCTTGGCTGACGCTGACTTCTTGCATGTCAAAATCCAACAGGTCGCCGTCCTCATCCACGGCTGAGCACCCTATCACCGCATAATCAAATTTGAATTGCTCAATCGTTCGCGTCGCCAACGCCCCGACCAATCCACCATCGGTTCGTCGCAACGATCCCCCCGTAACGACGACTTCGCTATCGGGATTGGCCGTCAGCCTATTCGCCACATTAAGATTATTCGTCACAACCAAAAGATTGCTGTGCGACAAGAGTTCGTTTGCAACCGCTTCGGTGCTGGTCCCAATGTTGATAAACACCGAAACACCGTCCGGAATAGCACGCGCACAGGCCCGCGCCATTCTGGATTTTGCATCCTGATTGAGATCGCGGCGTTCCTCATATTCGATGTTGGAAACGCCTGATGGGTACAGCGCCCCGCCATGGACACGGTCCAATGTCCCTTCTTCGGCCATATCGGTCAAATCTCGACGGATCGTCTGCACCGTCACCCCAAAATGCGCCGCGAGGTCTTCGACAATCACCTTACCATCTCGTCTGGCGATCTCTTGGATTTCTTGCTGGCGGAAAGATTGGGACATTGGTGATCCAAGACTGGGGATTCAAATGTTCGACTTTGCATCGAGCGGCGATAAAAATGTTCGCTTTTATTACAAACTAAATGGATTAGCAGCCATAAAAGCCTAAACGAACAAATTCGCAAGCATTTTCTTGACGCTTTAGCGCGAAAATGTTCCCTTCCCGCGACTCAAGTTCTAGGATCATGCTATGCCTGACACCAACAACACCCTCCCCACTTATGACCTCTTTGTCATTGGCGGCGGCATCAACGGATGCGGGGTCGCGCGAGACGCGGCCGGACGTGGCCTGTCTGTCGGCTTGGCAGAGATGAACGACCTCGCTTCTGCGACCTCATCTGCATCGACAAAACTGTTTCATGGCGGCTTGCGCTATCTTGAGTTCTTTGAATTTGGCCTCGTTGCCAAAGCCCTAAAAGAACGTGAGACACTTTTAAAGGCGATGCCACATATTAGCTGGCCTATGCGCTTCGTGTTGCCTGTCCATAAAGACATGCGATTTGAAAGCGAAACGCCGACGTCCAAGCTTCTCAATACCTTCATGCCATGGATGAAAGGCCGCCGTCCTGCATGGCTTATTCGGTTCGGGCTGTTCCTTTATGACACGCTTGGAGGGCGACAGATCCTTCCAGGCACAAGCTCAATAAACCTAAGGAGCGACGCCACCGGCCTGCCGCTTCAAGACAAGTTCGAAAAAGCTTACGAGTATTCAGACTGCTGGATAGAAGACTCGCGGCTCGTCGTGTTGAATGCGCGCGATGCCGAAGCTCGCGGTGCGAAGATCATGACCCGAACCGAAGTCATCACAGCGGATCGGGTGGACGGCCTCTGGAAAATCTCGTTGCTTGATCACCAAACTGGCAACACTTTCGAAGTCACGGCCAAAGCTCTCGTTAACGCCAGCGGACCGTGGGTTGGTGATGTGATTGATCAATCGCTGGACATAACCAGTTCGGAAGGCGTGCGATTGGTGCGCGGCAGCCATATCGTCACCAAGCGGCTGTTTGATCATGACAAGGCCTACTTCTTTCAGGGGGAAGACGGGCGCATCATCTTTGCAATCCCCTACGAGACGGATTTCACCCTGATCGGCACCACCGACGCAGAACACGGTTCGGCATTTGATGAACCAGACTGCACGGACGAAGAAGCCGATTACCTTTGTGCCTTTGCGTCCAATTATTTCAAGAAACCAATCACAAGAAATGACATCGTCTGGAGTTATTCCGGTGTTCGCCCACTTTATGACGATGGTGCGAAATCAGCCACCGCTGCGACCCGTGACTACGTTTTGTCTTTGAACGACGCAGACGGCGGCGCGCCCGTGGTCAACGTCTTTGGCGGCAAAATCACCACGTTCCGCAAACTGGCTGAAAACGTCTTGTCCAAATTCGAACCCTACTTCCCGCAGGCAACCAAAGACTGGACCGCTGGCGTACCTCTCCCCGGCGGAGACTTCCCCGTCGACGGTGTTGAGACATTAATTACGGCTCTTCGAACAGAATATCCGTTCCTGGATGCCGCTTGGGCGCAGCGTTTGATCAAGGCCTATGGCACCGACGCACGCGTCATGCTGGGCAACGCCACGTCCGCCGCTGATCTGGGGGAGTTGTTTGGCGCTACTTTGACCGAGCGCGAGGTCCTATGGCTCATGGATCGCGAATACGCGCAGCAAGCTGTAGACGTCGTATGGCGCCGCACCCGACTGGGGCTGCGTATGACCAGCGACCAAATCGAGAATCTCGATCAATGGATGAAACTCAACAAAAATGCATAGCCACCTTGAAAGTTTGCTTTAACGGCAGCCTTAACGTTCCGTAACACCACCCGCTCCCTTGATTTACCACCTGCGCTGTGGTGGCTTTACAGCCTTGTGACCTTGGGAGGGGATCATGGATATTCTTGTAAACGTTGTTCTGCCGCTGTCGCTGGCGATCATCATGTTCAGTCTCGGGATAGGGCTCACGCTGGCTGATTTTCACCGCGTGGCGGAACGGGGCTGGGTCTTTGCTGTAGGGGCGCTGTGTCAGCTCGTGCTACTGCCTGTCGTGGCCTATCTCGTTATCCTCACGTTTGGTTTGACCGGTGCATTGGCAGCAGGTGTGATGCTCATTGCGCTCTGTCCGGGCGGCGTGACGTCCAATGTCGTGACGCGGCTCGCGAAGGGGGATGTTGCCCTGTCTGTGTCACTGACAGCCCTGATATCTTTGGTGTCTATTTTCACTGTTCCCGTGATGATCGGATGGGCGGTTGTGCATTTCATGGGTGAAGATGCCCCCGAAATTTCCGTAACGACACTGGCCTTGGCGATGTTTTTGCTGACCATGCTACCGGTTATTCTGGGCATGGTTCTGCGCCATTTCGCGACGCCACTTGCGGATCGTATCGAACCCGTTTTGATCAAACTTGCATCTGTTCTGTTCGTCCTGATCATCCTTGCCGCCATCGCATCGAACTGGACTCTATTGACGGAAAACGTAGCTAAGTTGGGGCCAGCACTGTTGTCTTTGAACGTAGTCACGATGCTTGCTGGGCTGTTGATCGCGGGGGCCTTGGGACTGACTTGGGCTGAACGCAAAACCATTTCCATTGAAGTCGGCATTCAGAACGGCAGCCTTGGTATCACCCTCGCCCCGCTTATCGTTGGTGTATCAGGTGGCATCCCGACCATAGGGCTGCCGTCCGCACTTTACGGTGTCATCATGTATGTCACCGCCATTCCTTTTGTCCTTTGGCTTCGGAGCCGTAAATCATGAAAACAGATGTTGTTATCGTCGGCGGGGGCCTGTCAGGTCTGGCGGCCGCAGCTGAACTTGGGGATCGTGGCAAACAGGTCGTGATTGTGGACCAAGAAGGCCCGCAAAATCTGGGCGGTCAGGCGCATTGGTCGCTTGGCGGGTTGTTCATGATCGACACGCCCGAACAGCGGCGAATGGGCATCAAAGACAGCCACGATCTGGCGTTGAACGATTGGATGGGCTCGGCGCAGTTTGACCGACCCGAGGATGATTACCCCCGCCAATGGGCGTCTGCCTATCTGGACTTTGCCGCCGGTGAAATGCGCCCTTGGCTGCACAAGATGGGCCTACGCTGGTTCCCTGTCGTAGGTTGGGCCGAACGGGGCGGATCAGACGCAATGGGGCATGGCAATTCCGTGCCGCGTTTTCACATCACATGGGGCACGGGTCCGGGCGTTCTTGAGCACTTCATCCGGCGCTGCAATGAACACGCCGCTGCGGGCCGCCTGACCTATCTTTACCGCCATCAAGTTGATCGTTTGGAAATGCAAGACGGAGCCGCCGTGGGTGTCAGCGGCACCACATTGGCACCCGATGAGGCGCAACAGGGTGCGCAAACCAATCGAGACACTGTGGGGGACTTCCGCGTCGATGCAGATGCGGTGATTGTGGCCTCTGGCGGTATCGGTGGCAACTTTGACCTCATCCGCAAAGTCTGGCCGACTGAGCGCCTTGGCCCCGCCCCTAAAAACATGCTGTCCGGCGTGCCGGCCCATGTAGACGGTCGCATGATCGGCATCGCAGAGGACGCAGGCGGCCACGTTATCAACCGCGATCGTCTGTGGTTCTACACCGAAGGCGTCAAGAACTGGGATCCGATCTGGCCTGCCCATGGCATTCGAATTTTGCCGGGGCCATCGTCCATGTGGTTTGATGCGCGCGGCAATCGTTTTGCGCCGCCTGCCATGCCCGGTTTTGACACCAATGGAACGTTCAAGGCGATCCTAGATACGGGTTTTGACTATAGTTGGTTCGTCCTGACCCAAAAGGTCATCAAGAAGGAATTCGCGCTGTCTGGCTCAGAACAGAACCCTGATCTGACATCGGCCAAATGGTCCAAGGTTCTTAAAGAACGCATCCTTTCAGGCAAATCTGCCACCGCTCCGGTTGAAGCCTTCAAAGAGCACGGCGCGGATTTCGTTGTCGCCGACACTCTGGCCGATCTCGTCAAAGGAATGAATGGGTTAACCGAGGATGCCCTGATTGACGAAGCACACCTACGTGCCCAGATCGAAGCCCGCGATGCCCAAGTGGACAACCCGTTTTCCAAGGACCCACAGATCACCGCCATTCAAGCGGCGCGCCATTACCGTGGCGACAAACTCATCCGCACCGCCAAGCCGCATAAGTTCCTTGATGGGGACAACGGTCCGCTGATCGCTGTACGCCTAAACCTCATCACGCGCAAAACCTTGGGTGGTTTGCAAACCAACCTAGACAGTCAAATGATCGACGCGTCAGGCAATCCGATTGCTGGTCTTTATGCTGCTGGCGAAGCCGCAGGTTTTGGCGGAGGCGGATACCACGGATACAACTCGCTTGAGGGCACATTCTTGGGCGGCTGCATATTCTCTGGCCGCGCGGCAGGTCGCAACGCGGGGTAAAGGCGTGGTTTTGGTTAGGTCACACGCCGTTTATCGTCGGAATTGTTGGCGCATATCCGTCGGTCGGCAGGTCGCGCAGTTGACCCAGCATCTCAACAAAACCCGCGACTTGTAACTCGCAAACGGTCGCGCCCTTTTGAGCTGTCGCAAGGTGCGCTTCTCCGACGGTACCTGCTTCATTAAGGTCCTTGGACACCCACGCCAAGTTCACCGGACCAATCGGAGAAATGGGCGCTGTCTCTGCGCTCGATCTGAAATCTTTGGCTTGGGTCATATCCACAAGATGCGGTTTAAAATGCAACATCAGCGAGGTCTCATAGTCGCCGCCATGAATGCCGTACGCGTTCTCTTGTTCAGAAAACATCCCCTCAGGTTTGCCGAAATTGCCCCACTGGCATTTCACGACCATCATCCCAGAATGCACCCGCAATTCGCGCCCAAGAATAGAGATCAGATCAAGATTTCCACCGTGTGAATTGACGATGACCATCTTCTTGAGACCAGCACGGGCCACCGACAGCCCAATTTCTGTCCACGCATCAAGGGCGGTCTTGGCGGTGTAAGTCAGCGTGCCTTTGGCGTGGATATGTTCATTGGATTTCCCAACCGCCTGAACTGGCAGGATCAACACCGTGATATCATCAGGAAGGGTCGTGCGTAGCTGCGCCAACATGCCTTCGTTGATGAAAGTGTCCACCCCAACAGGAAGGTGCGGTCCATGCTGTTCGATCGCCGCAGTGGGCAGGATGACGATGGTTTTCTCGGGATCGAAATCGGCAAATTCAGTTGTTCGATACTCAGACCAATCAAGTCGTCTCATTGGGTGGGCTCCGGTGTGTAGGTCGCATCAAGTCGGGATCGCAGATAGTCGGCTCCGGTGATCGGGGCGTATTTGGCAGCCCCTGTGCCCGGCAATGCGGTGATGATGCTCTCTGGGTTGGGATCAAGAAAAAATGCTATAGATCGGCGGGCGGTTTTCGGGGGCAAAACGCGGTGCGGGGTCGAGACATAGAGGTCATTGGACCACCGCATAAGGCAATCGCCGATGTTCACGACAAAAGCCCCTTTGATGTGGGGCACGTCCATCCAATCCCCGCCGCGCGGCTTGACTTGGAGCCCCGCGACACCGTCCGTCATCAGCAACGTTACCGATCCGTAATCGGTATGGGCCCCTGCCCCGATCCCTTCGCCATCCGGCGCGGCGGGATAGGACAGCACGCGCAACGTCGCCATCGGTTCTGTGAAGTGTGGTTCAAAATAGTCCTGCGGCAGGCCAAGGTCAGCCTCAAACGCGCGGTGTAATCCCCTGCCAAGATCAAGCGCACATTCGTAATAGTCGAGCATGATGCTCCGGAACCCATCAAGGTCCGGCCAGACGTTCACACCGCGAAACGGCTCGCCTGCGATCACGCGCGGGTCGTCGACCGGCAAATCAAGCCCGACGTTGAAAGCTTCTTTGCGATCCTTGAGGCCCGACGCCTCATCGAGGGCTTCACTGCCCTGCTGCGCCCAACCGCGATTGTGCGGGTTCTTGGAAATGGCGATTTCGGCTTTTTCTTCCGGTGGCAGCGCAAAGAAACGATCCGCGACGGTAAAGACATCGGCGATCAGATCTTTGGAAATCCCGTGCCCAGTTAGAACAAAGAAACCTGTCTCACGGCACGCTTCCCCAAGATCAGCGGCAAAGCCCTCAGCGTCATCTCCACTGGTGAAGCGGTTCCAATCCAATACAGGAATATCCATGTCACGGGTCCTCTGGTTTAGGCAGTTATAAGTTTATCAAGACGGGTTTTGACCAGATCAAGATGTACGGCGCGGCTTTCAGGGGTGGAACTATCCATCAAGAAATGAGCCGCGAACTTTGTTTTGGCGCGTTTGGCCAGCAACAGACGGACGCCGCGCATAAGAGTACGTTTGCCCGGTGAGCCGACGAAAAATGTCAACAAACGTGATGCGCCGCAGGTCGTGAAAACGCCCAACTTGTTGATATGCGTCAGCCCGGGTTTGATGTCTCCAGCAACCGTTTCAGGCAGGATAAATGACACACCGGGGACCATTACACGATCCAACCAGCCCTTAAGCATCGCGGGCATCCCATACCACCATGTCGGATAGACGAAGATCAGCGCATCGCACCATTCCAGATCAGTGCAATCGCGATCAACGCGCGCACGATTTTCGGGCACGGTTTCGTAAATTTCGTGATCGTGTGCCGACATCGTTGGATCGAACCCTTCGGCGTAAAGATCACGAAGGCGATACTCGACGCCGTGTTCCTCCAGCCGCGAAATCACCAGATCACGGATCGCTGCGTTAAAGGACCCTTCGCGAGGATGACTGTAGACAACCAATGCTTTCATTGCTCAAAACGCCTCCATCTCACGACGAACCCGCTCTAGATGCGCCTTTAATTTCGCCGCGCTGTTGCGGTTCATGTCGTAAAGGCCGATGTATTTTTTCTTAGGCATCCCACAGGCATACCAAACCGCCCGTGTAACCGTTTTACGTGGTGGATCGGCGTTCTGGATCGCACGCCAACGGGTCCCACCGTAGGTCGTGCATGCATAGAGTTTTTTGATATTGGTCAGACCCGGTCGTACCTTTCCATCAATCAGCTTGAACGAAATCCCGGGGAGGAAAACGCGGTCCAAGAATCCCTTGAGGATCGCGGGGTATCCAAAGTTCCACACCGGAAAGACCATAACAATGGCATCGGCTGCTTTGACGCGTTCAACATAGGGCCGCACGGGCTCAATGTTTTCGGGCTCTTCGTGATAACCACGCCGTTCGACCTCCGTCAGGACGGGTTGAAATCCTTCCTTGTTGAGGTCGCAATCGTCGACCTCCCAACCCGATTTGGTCAGGGTTTGGACCACCACATCATGCACGGCCGCATTAAAACTCTCGGGGCATGGGTGAGCGAACAGGACCATAACCCGCCCTTTGCTTGCGGGGCTGGTCATTCGGTGGCCTCGGGTTTTGGGCGGATACCTTTGTAGGAATACATATCAGCGTAATCAAAGTCAGGCTCGTCCCACGCGATCATTTTGCCCGGATTCAAAAGGCCCTTGGGGTCAGACTCGCGCTTGAAATCGAGCTGACGTGCGTCCGTGGATTGCCGCCCGCCTTCTTCAAGTGTGTAACGATGAGGGTTGAAGATCATGCAATCCATCGCTTCATGTTCGGCGACCAATTGATCAAGCGCGTCTTTGTCCATTGGTTCTACAATCGGCAGCCCAGCAAACGACAGCCCCGCCCCTTCGCGCATGACTTCTAGGTGCATGTGCAGCTTGCCCTTAAAGGCCTCATAGGCTGCCATGACTTTCTCGATGTCGCCGCCATAACGCACCTGCAGATAGGTTAGGCCTTTGTTAAACTTCATGGCCCGCAACGTCGTGTGGTTCCAGCCGAATTCATACATCGGACCGGGGTTGCGTTCCCATGTGTTATCATCGGAGCGATAGATCACACCGCTGCCTTCAAAACGTTCCAGCAAGGTCAACAACCCGTCCATGTTGTGCGGCGCTGCCATCAGCCCAACAAGATGATCGTCTTCAGTGACATGGGGCTTCACGCGCTGGAAATACGCGTGCGCGATGGGTGCGGCATAAACTGACGCGAGTTTAATCAGGATGCCCGGCTCCGCGGTAACAGCACCTGCAAATTCGGTCGCTGCGCGGAAAGTATCAAAGCGCACGAACAGTTCTGTCCACTCGTAGGCCGGCGCGAGGGGGAGTTCCAATTCGGTGATGATGCCGTTGGTGCCATAGGCGTGAGAGACGCGATGCAATTCCTCACCAGTGAACTCCAGAACGCGCGGCTCGGCCTCCATGGTGACGACACGCAGGCGTTTGATATTACCGATGTCACGCAACGCGCCCCAGTTGGCCGACCCTACACCACCTGACCCCCCCGCGATAAAACCGCCAATTGTGGCTTGAGAATAGGTGGACGGGAACATGCGCAATTCTTGTCCGCTTTTCTCTTTCAACTCATCGTCGAGTTCTTTGATGATCGCACCCGGTTCGACCACGACAAAGCCCGAGCCGATTTCCTTGATCTTGTTCATCTTTGTGACGTGAATCACGCAGCCCCCCGCAAGCGGCATGGCTTGGCCGTAGTTGCCCGTTCCGCCGCCGCGCATGGTGACGGGAACGTCGTGGGCATAACAAACCCGCAAAATTTCAATGATCTCGTCTTCGGACTTGGCGTTGATGACAAAATCCGCCTCAAGGTGATCCATCGCGTCCTTGAGAACCGGTGAGTACCAAAAGAAATCACGTGATTTGTTGCGCACAGTGGCTGGGTTTGCCTCCATATCGAGGTGGGACAACTTGGCTTTGGCTTCGGCGATATTGGGGGTCATGGCTTGCTCACAATTGGATCGAGTTCGGAATAAGAAGGCAGAGTACGGTCGATCGGATCACCGTTGCGCAACACGATCCGGTCAGACTGTGGGCGCGAGAAAAACTCGGTCCAGGATCGCGCGTTACATAGGATCAGATCAGCAGGTGCGCCAACGTTCAGACTTGGCGCCTCTAAACCGCAGGCCGCAGCAGGGTTGGCCACAAAAGACGCGGGCCAATCCCTCAGTCCGTGATCCAGATGGCAAATGCGGGTGGCTTCGCGCATGACTTCAATCATATCGAGATCACCGTAGGCATAGAACGGGTCGCGTGTGTTGTCGGATGCGAAGGACACGTTGACGCCCGCCGCTTTAAGCTCATGAGCCATCGTAACGCCGCGCCAGCGCGGGGTGCGCCCTGCCTCGCGGTCTTGCAGATACATGTTGCACATCGGCAAAGACACGACATGCAGACCAGCCTTGGCGACCAACGCGATAATTTCGTGCGCAACATCATCCGGCATGACAGAAATCGAACAGCAGTGCCCAACGGTGACCTTGTTCTTGAACCCCAAAGCGAGAACCGTTTCAGCAATCGTGCGCAGGGTATCAGAGGTCGGATCGTTCGTTTCATCGACATGGAAATCAACGTCCAGATCATAGGTTTGTGCGAAATGGAAAAAGTCGTTCAATCGGTCTTGAAGGTCGGGCACAGGATACGTCACAGCGCCTAGGATGTTTCCCGTGTCCGCAACGATTTTAGCAATATCGGGAAAGATGCCGTCTTCGCGAAACACGCGATCAATCGCCACGAGGCAGGAGGCCTGAAGGCTGATCTTACCCGCCCACTTTTCCTGCAACTTTAAGACCACTTCGAAAGACGATGCCGCAAGATCATCGGCGCTATCGATATGAGTGCGAATAGCCTTAGTGCCGTGGGCATAGGCACACCGAAGGGCGAAATCCATTCGCGCTTCTACGTCGTCAGCGCTCCAGTTTACGTGGTCGGCGTGGACCGTCGTCAACGCGCCCATAAAGGACCCGTCAGGGTTGGACGCACGCGGCCAAATGTGCCCCTTGTCCAGATGCGTATGCATATCGACAAAGCACGGCAAAGCCATTGCGCCTTTCATATCGATTACAGTTTCGGCCGGTTGCCCAGCGTCCGTTGATGTAATCAAACCATCCGTGATGGTCAGGTCTGTGGTTATTAGGTCACCGTCTTGCCCGATCAGGCAGGCTGGGACAGTGACATTTCGAAGGGTCTTCGCGCCGCTGGGCAAAACGCAAAATTCCATTAATTCTCCCGTTTGATGGCGCTTTCATGCCATTTGTGCAAAAGCGCGTGACTAAGTAAGGAAGCAAAAGTGAAGATCACCACACCTGTTGCCGCGATCAGAATGAGTGCCGCGAACATACGCGGAATATTGAGACGATAGCCCGCTTCCAAGATACGAAACGCAAGGCCTGATCCGATCCCGCCCGTGCCTGCAACATACTCGGCGACAACGGCCCCGATAAGGGATAGCCCCCCCGCAATCCGCAATCCGCCAAGGAAATACGGCAGTGCGGTCGGCAGTTGCAGATACCGCAAACGCTGCCAGCGGGTCGCCCCATAAATTTTATACAGATCGCGCAAGTTGTGATCCGTCGAATTTAGACCAAGCGTTGTGTTGGACAGGATCGGAAAGAACGCCACGATCCACGCGCACAACAATAGCCCCGCAAGGCGGCTGTCCACATAGATAAAGATCAGCGGTGCAATCGACACCACGGGCGTGACCTGCAAGATGACTGCGAAAGGGTAAAATGCCATTTCAAAGTAGCGTGACTGGGTAAACAAAACCGCCAAGCCGACACCGCCAACAACGGCCACACCAAGGGCCATCAGCGTAATTTTAAGAGTAACCCAAAGCGCGTCCGACAACATGCCCCAATCTTCAATCAAGGTCTGAATTACTAGTCCCGGACCCGGCAGGATGTAGTGTGGGATCTCGTTCCAGACAACAATTCTGTCCCATAGGAAAATCGCAAGCCCGAGCATCAGAATAGGCAACGACCACTTCGCGATTTTGTCGCGGCGCTGCGCGCGGGCGTGCTGGAGTTCTTCTAGATCGACCACGGGGGCCTGTGTTGCGTGCATCTCTGGGGCGCTCATGCGGATGCCCTTTCGCCATGTTGGTTCATCGCACCATGCAGAGCATCGGACGCCTTTCGGCATAGTTCGGCGTATTGCGCCGAGGTGCGGAACTCTTCTGTTCGTGGATAAGGAGCATCAACGGAAACCTCTGCCGAAACCCGCCCCGGACGCGCGGCCATAACGACGATACGGTCAGACAGGAACACAGATTCAAAAACCGAATGGGTCACGAAAATGACGGTGCACTTAAGCTTGTCACGCAACATCAGAAGGTCGTTATTCAACTTGTGGCGCGTGATTTCATCAAGCGCAGCAAAGGGTTCATCCATCAGGATCAACCGTGGCTGTGTCACAAGCGCACGTGCAATCGACACTCGCATTTTCATGCCACCAGACAGTTCACGCGGGTAGGATTTTTGGAACTTTTCCAACCCCACCATCTTGAGCGCCCACATGATATCGCCACGCACATCGTCAAGGGACTTGCCGCGCAAGCGGTGTGGCAGCCAGGCGTTTTGTTCCACCGTCGCCCAAGGCATCAAGGTCGGTTCTTGAAACACGACACCAAGGTCGCCCTCATTCAAACCACCGTTCCATTTTATCTGCCCCGAGGTCTGACGCATCAGGCCTGCAATAAGGCGCAGCGCCGTGGACTTACCGCAGCCCGATGGTCCGAGGAGCGAAATAAAATCGCCCTGATTAACAGTCAGATTCAAGTTCTTGAGCGCTTCGACGTTGCCATTAAAGACCTTGTCGACGTCGGTCATTCGGAGCAGTTCGTCGCGCTGCCCCATCGGCGGTATTAAGGAATGATCTGACATGTCTTGCTTTCTCGAAGGGTAGCAAGGGCGAAAAATCCCGCCCCTGCTCGCGACATCTTAAGTTCGACGACTTATCTAAGGTCCATGCCCAGCATCGCGTTCACGAACTGCGTTGTGTAGGCGGCAGAATAATCCAGACCAGCCTCGATCACGCCGGCTTCGACCATCTTGTTGTAGAAGTCTTCGATCTTCTCATCGGTCATCGCACCGATACCAAGTTCGAGCGCATCACCGCTGTCCACGATACCTTCGGACAACATTTTCCCGATCGCATATTCGATCTTGTCAGGGGTCATGTCAGGATTGGCTTCCATGATCATGGCGTCCGCCGCGGAGTGATCGTTGTAAAGGTAGTTGTACCATCCAGTGATCGAACCTTCGACGAAACAAGCAACCTGTTCAGGGTTTTCAGCAATGGTGTCTGCCATAGTTTCAACCGTTGTGGCGTAGGTCGAATACCCAGCATCCGCGATCAGGAACGTGTCAGGGACGAAACCCGCTTCGTTTTCGATCACGTAGGGTTCGGACGACAGGTAGCCCTGCATGGCTTTGGTTTCATCCGCCACAAAAGGCGCAGGGTTGAAGGTGTAGGGTTCGCGTTGTTCAACTGTGAAGCCGTACTCAGCCATCATCCATTGGTAATAAGACGTGAACCCGTTGTCGCCGATCAACAGCGTGAGGTCGCGCAGGTCTTCAAAGGTCTCGGCTTGGCCAGGGTGTGAAATGATGACCTGCGGGTGTTTCTGGAACGTGGCCATAACAGCAACCACAGGAATGCCTTCCTTGGCCGCGTTGAACGCCTGCAACAGATCGCCGCCCATGTGGTAGTCAATGCGGCCAGCCAACATTAACGCGCGGTTGTTCACCTGCGGCCCGCCAGACACGATAGTCACGTCCAAGCCGCATTCAGCGTAGGTGCCGTCAGCCACGGCCTGATAGAAACCACCGTGTTCAGCTTGGGCAAGCCAGTTGGTCCCGAATGTAACGGGCGTCAGGTCTTGAGCGAACGCGTTGCTTGCCGTCATGGCTGCCAACGAGGCGACAGTGATTGTTTGCTTAAGGGTCATTGAAAGTCTCCATGGGTGAAAGGTCACGGATGAAACTAACGAGGCGTCGCGCGGGATCGCACGAACCAAAGGACTGCGTTTGCGATGAGATACTAAGAATAGGTTAATTTTTGAGCGCCCCGCCCCGAGCTGTACAAAAAACGAGCACCATCTATTTGGGAGTGCTGCGTTTAGAGGCACACCCTATGCTTGTATCCGCACAAAATGGCATCACATGCCGATTCTAAGTCATACCTAGAGGCGTCCAAGATCATGACACAGGCCATAAACCCAACCACAATTGCCCCACCGTTTGGCGACTACAACCACGGGATCAAAAGCGGGCCGGTCGGCCATTTGATTGTCACGTCAGGGCAGCTCGGGCTTGCGCCGGATGGCAGCTGTGCCGACGACGTGCGCACGCAGGCCGAACAGTGTTTTGCTAACATTTCCGCGATCCTGAAAGACGCAGGGTGCGGCCCCAAAGATGTTGTACGTCTCAGCGCTTTCGTCACCGATCGCTCTTATTTCGCTGACTATATGGCCGTGCGTGATGCATGGCTCGACGGGGTCACTGTGCGACCAGCATCAACGCTCCTGATCGTGAGCGGCTTCACCCGCAAAGAATTCAAGGTTGAAGTCGAAGCAACCGCCATCCTTAGGGCCTAAACCCAGCCACAAACCGATCCATGGCGGCCGCCGTTTGTCACATTGCCCGCTCCTCCTTGGAGGCGGCGCACAAAGAATACTCTCTTAACAATTAGCCCTATTTGTCACCGTCGAAGCTGTGATTGACAGCGCCAGCAGACGACACGTGCCACTATTGGGGCCCCTCCGCCTCGTTTTCGGAACGCTTTTTCAGCCGTCCAGCCTCAAAACTGCAACCGGTTGCAAAAATTTCCATCCGAACTAGACTGGTCCCCGAATCAAAGGGCTGCCACTGAATGTTTCCTATCGGTCTAAACCATCAAACTATGCCTCACGCCGCGACGCTCGCGGCCATGGATGCGGCTGTTGAAATGGGTTGTGTCGGTATCGAGCTGCGCAATGACTTGGCGACGCCTTTGTTTGATAGCGCGGCACCGGCGATGATCCGCGACGCCGCCGCCCGCAAGGCGTTGCGCATTCTGGCCTTGGCCGAAGTCTATGGCTTCAACGACAACGACACAGAAAGCCGCGACAAAGTGCGGGACCTGATCGCGCTTGCTCAAGAGTGCGGCGCCGAGGCCATCGCGCTCATCCCACGCATCCAGGACAGCCCAGTACCGCGTCAGGTCCAACAGGACCAATTGCGCGGTACACTGACCGCGTTGCTGCCGTTGTTTGAACACTCAGGCATCACAGGATTGATCGAACCGCTAGGGTTCCCCAACGCCAGCTTGCGACTAAAAGCAGATGTGCGCACCGTATTGGACGAAATGCAGAACCCTACGTGTTTCGCGCTGATCCACGATACGTTTCATCATGCGCTGTCGGGTGAAACCGAAGTTTTCGCCGCAGAAACCAAGATCGTTCACATCTCTGGCGTGACAGACCCTCACGTGAAGTTTGACGACATGACGGACGACATGCGCGGGCTGGTCGATGACCAAGACCGCCTCGGAAATATTGCGCAAATCGCTGAACTGCGGGCGCAAGGCTATACTGGCCCATATTCTTTTGAGGCTTTTTCAGCCGACGTTCATGCACTGGAAAACCCAGCCGCAAACATCGCTGAGTCAACGAAATTCATAACTGCTCAAATCGCCGAAAGGGAGGCCTGAGGAGATGTGAAGTGAAAGCCCTTGTCAAAGAGGGCCCCGGGAAATGAACCGTGTGCCGGGCACGATTTTTGGGAGGAAACCAATGAACAAGCTATTTATGGCCGCAGGCCTGACAATGCTGATGGGAACATCGGCTATGGCGCAGCAAATCGGTGTATCCGTTGCGCGTTTCGACGACAACGGCCTGACCGTCATGCGCAACGGCATGACAGCACACGAAGAAATGCTGGATGGCGTGTCTTTACAGATCGAAGATGCGACAGACGACGTTGCAAAGCAGCTCGACCAGATCAACAACTTCATCGCGTCTGGCGTTGATGCGATCATCGTGAACGCAGTTGACACAAACGCAACCGAAGCCATGTCCAACGCAGCAGCTGCTGCAGGCATTCCGCTGGTCTACGTGAACCGTCAGCCCGTTAACATGGACACACTGCCAGAAGGTCAGGCGTTCGTAGCATCTAACGAAATCGAATCCGGTACTTTGGCCGCGTTCCAGATGTGTCGTCAGCTGCGTGCTGAAGGTAAATCCGGCGGCGCGACTGCGTACATGTTGATGGGTCAGCTTTCTAACCAAGCGGCTGTTCAGCGCTCCAAGGATTTCCATGACGTTATCGGCATGGACATGTGTAACTTCATCACTCTGATCGACGAGCAGACTGCAAACTGGTCTCGCGATGAAGCAAACGATCTGATGACAAACTGGATTTCCTCCGGTGAGCCATTCGACGCTGTTTTCGGCAACAACGATGAAATGGCGCTGGGCGCTATTCAGGCGATGAAAGCGGCCGGCATTTCCATGGACGACGTTGTCGTTGGTGGTGTTGACGCGACATCCGACGCTCTGCTCTCCATGCAGGCTGGCGAAATGGACGTCACAGTGTTCCAAGACCTTGCAGGTCAGGGCGCCGGTTCCATCGACACAGCAATCGCGCTGATCAACGGCGACGACGTGGACCAGACGGTCTTCATCCCGTTCAAGTTAGTGACACCAGACAACATCGGTGACTTCCTCCAGTAAGCCAATCAGGCGGACTCAGATACCGTGCAGGGCTGCTGATATGCGGCCCTGCACCACAAACAACACCCCCGATCATGTAGGAGAACGGACCGATGTCGGACACAAGTGAAGGCACAGGCGGCCTGACGTATGACAAATCCAAACGCCAATGGCCTAATGAGTTAAACGTATTCGCGGCCCTCATTCTAATCGTGATCGTCTTTGAAATTCTCGGCGCGATCTTCATGCAGCAAAGTCTGTTGTTTGACTCACGTGACCGTTTTGACAGCATCTTTAACGAAGCGCGTCTTCGTATCATTATTATTCAGGTCGCGATCATCGGTATCATCGCAATTGGCGTCACTCAGGTGATCATCACGGCAGGGATCGATTTGTCGTCAGGGTCCGTCGTGGGCGCAACGGCCATGATCGCGATGAGTTTCGCACAAGTCGCCGAAGTGAACGGCGGCCCGAACCCAAAAGCGATCTTTGGCGATTGGGCCTTGGATTTGCCTGTCGTCGTCCCGATTATTGTTGGGCTGAGCGTCGGTATGATCGCCGGCATCATAAACGGGGTATTGGTCGCCTACTCTCGCATTCCACCCTTCATTGCGACCCTCGGCATGATGCTATTTGCGCGCGGCGTCGCACAGTGGTGGTCACTGGGTAACCCCGTGTCTTTTCCGACAGAAAGCTACGCCAAAATTGGCGCAGGCATGATGCCGGTTATCATCTTCTTGTCGCTCGCGGTGCTGTTCCACTTCATCATGAACTACACAGTTTACGGCAAACACACCTATGCGATTGGCTCCAACGAGGCTGCCGCACGGATGTCGGGCATCAACGTGCCGCGCCACCTTGTGCTGGTCTATCTGATCGCTGGCGGTCTGGCGGGCCTTGCCGCAGTAATCCTGACGTCCAAGAACCTGACCGCACAATCCGGAATGGGCCTGTCGTATGAGCTTGAGGCGATCGCCATGGCCGTCATCGGCGGCGTGTCCTTGTTCGGCGGGCGCGGTTCGATCATTGGCACCGTTATTGGCGCGCTGATCATCGGCGTTATCACGTCGGGTTTCACGTTCTTGCGCCTTGGCGCTTACTACCAAGAAATGGTTCTTGGCTGCATCATTGTGGGCGCGGTCGCGCTTGATCAGTGGCAACAAAAACGCGCCGCGGCGCGGGCATAAGGGAGGGCATAGCAATGTCAGATATCATTCTGGAAACCAAAGGCCTGACCAAACACTACGGCGGCGTTCACGCACTTGAAGATGCGGATTTCAAACTTGAGCGCGGCGAACACGTCGCGATCATGGGCGACAACGGTGCGGGCAAATCTACCTTTGTTCGCCAAATCACAGGTGTTGAACAACGCACCCGCGGCACTGTGACGTTCGATGGCAACGACGTCCATTTTGCCGGTCCGCTTGACGCCCGTGAAGCAGGGATCGAAACCGTGTTCCAAACCCTCGCGCTTGCGGACGATCTCAACGTGCCGGACAATCTGTTCCTTGGTCGCGAAAAGACCAAGTTCAACTGGCTGGGTCCGTTTCGCCTGTTGGACTATAAGGGCATGCGCGGCGATACGATGGCCGGGCTTGAAAAAACGGGCGTCAAAATCCCGAACATCAAGAACAGCATCGCCAATATGTCTGGCGGCCAACGTCAATGTGTGGCCATCGCGCGCACGGCAACGTTTGCGTCCAAGCTGACAATCATGGATGAGCCGACGGCCGCCCTTGGTGTGCAAGAAACAGCGCAGGTCGAAAACATCGTTCGCACCCTCAAGGAACAAGGCGAAAGCCTGATCCTTGTGTCGCACAATATGCGGCAGGTGTTTGATCTTGTGGATCGTATCATCGTCTTTCGTCGTGGGCGCATTTGTGCGAACCTCGACATTAAGAATGGTGATTTCACGGGGGAAGATGTGGTGAGCTATATCACAGGGGCCAAAACGGGCGCAGAATACGAAGGGGTCGCATGAGGAAGCTCATCGATCTTTACCACCCCTTCTTTGCGCCCGCCTGGATCCGCGTCGCCATTGTCATCGTGCTGGCGGCGTGGGGCCTCTTCGAGCTAAGCACGGGGGCCGTCCTCTGGGCGATCATCTTCATCGGAATTGGCGTGATCTGCGCGTGGCAGTTTGCCACGATTGACTACAGCGCCATTTCCGACGAATAGGACCGGATGGCTGTCACATTAAAAGATGTTGCGGAACTGGCGGGCGTGTCCCGTTCCGCGGTTTCACGAACCTTCACTGAAGGCGCGTCTGTGTCTGCCAAGACCCGCAATAAAGTCATGACAGCGGCAAACGAACTGGGCTACAGCCCTAACGCCCTCGCCTCGTCACTGACCACCGGTCGCACCAAGATGATCGGGCTTGTTTCCAACAACTTTCACAACCCGATTTTCCTCGAGGTATTCGATCTGTTTACCCGTGGGCTGCATGAACGGGACCTGCGCCCATTGCTGGTGAACCTAACGGATGAAACCGACCCAGAAGCGTCTGTGCGGATGCTTCGCCAATATTCGGTAGACGGTGTGATTGTCGCATCCTCCACCCTGCCCCACGATTTCGCGCGTGCGTTCCGTGATGCTGGTGTCCCTGTGGTGCATTCTTTTGGTCGCCAATCCGAAGCACCGGCCGTTGATGTTTTGGGGATCGACAACATCGCTGCCGGAAGACTGGCCGCGCGAACCCTAATTGATCGCGGCTATACAAATGTCGGCTTTTTGGGCGGCCCAGCCAGTGCGACGTCGACAATCGACCGCCAAGCGGGGTTCATGGAAGAAGTCGCACAACATAGCGGCATGAGCGCGACCTCTAGTTTTGCCACTGCTTATTCTTTCGAAGCTGGTCGCGAAGAGATGACCCGTCTGTTGGCATCAAAGCCAGCGCAAGCCTATTTCTGCGGCGATGATGTGTTGTCCATTGGGGCTATGTCCGCGCTTCAGACAGCAGGCCTGAAGGTTCCGGACGATGTCGGCATTATCGGTCTGAACGACATGGAAATGGCAGGTTGGGAAAACATCAATCTGACCACGATTCATAACCCAGTGTCCGAAATCATCGCGGCATCCATCGCACGCGTTACAGAACTGGTCGCCGACCCCACACTAGAACCGAAGGCCCGCCTATTCGACGGATCCGTTGTCGAACGCGGCACGCTGCGGCCCGCTTAGGCGCCCGATTTAACGGGCGCCCGTTCGTTAGCGAAACATTGGTGGGCGCGCATCAAGCCACGCACCATCTTTTTTGCCAGATTCAGCGACAGCAACAACAGCCGCCATGGAACGCAACCCATCCTCAGCACGTGGGAAAAGGTTCGCAGCCCGATCCATCACACGGCCTTCTTTACGTGCGCTGATGGCCTCGGCCAAATCGGTGTAGATATTGGCGAACGCCAGCGGCATCCCTTCGGCATGGCCGATGGTCACGCGGCTGGTGCGATCTGCTTCTGGAGAGAGGTTCTCTTCGCCGCGTTCAATAACCTGCATGCGTTCACCAAGCGGCATATAATAAAGCTGGTTGGGGTGTTCCTGGCTCCAACGCAGCCCTCCAGTTTCCCCAAACACCTGAATGCCCAACCCGTGCTGGCGACCAATGGCGATAGACGATGTCCACAGACGGCCAACCGTGCCGCCATCCATGCGGAAGTTGACCATCGCATCATCCTCAAGCGTGCGCACATCAATGCAAGACACACAATCCGCCGAGAGTTTTGTGACCTCTTGGCCGGTGACAAAGCTCGCCATATGCAGCGCGTGAATTCCGCAATCCGCAAACTGTGCAGACACACCCGCCTGTGCGGGATCATACCGCCACCGCACACGAGGGTTATCCGCATCCGTCGCATCTGCATGGTGACCATGGGCAAATTCTGCATTCACCAAACGCACTTTGCCGATATCCCCACGCGCAATCATCGCGCGCATGTGCCGAACCAACGAGTACCCAGAGTACCCGTAGTTCACGGCGCAGATGTTACCTGTCTTGCTGGCGATCTCGACGATTTCCTGACCTTCCTCGACGGTCATTGTCATAGGCTTTTCGCACAGTACATGAAAACCGGCCTCAAGGTAGGCTTTGGTGATCTCAAAGTGAGTTGAGTTGGGCGTGGCGACAGTCACCAGATCAACGCGGTCGTCGCGTTTCTTTTCGCCCTCAAGCATGTCCTGCCAAGACCCATAGGCGCGATCACCAAGCCCGAGACGCTGCCCGTAATCGATGCCTTCTTCGGGGCGGTGATCCAACGCACCGGCCGAAAATTCAAACAGCCCGTCCAAACCGGACCCAAGACGGTGTGCAGGACCAATTTGGCTGCCTTCGCCGCCACCGATCATACCCCATTTCAGTTTCGCCATGACCTTAAGCTCCTTCAAATCCAATAGACCGCAAGTAGGCGCGGTTCAGTTTTGCATCATCGATTGGCGATGTGTCGCCTTCAGGGTCGCAGTCCTGTTCAACCGTGCACCAGCCATCAAAACCATTGTCTAACAACACCTGACGCACCGCTGGAAAATCGACATCCCCATCGCCGAGGTTGCAGAAAATCCCTTGCCCACAGGCGTCGTAGAAATCGGTTCGGTTCGACACGACCTGCGCTTTCACCTTCGGGTCGATGTCTTTAAAATGCATGTAGCTGATACGGTCGATATTGCGGCGCATGAACGCCACCGGATCAAAGCCTGCATAGGAATGGTGCCCCGTGTCGAAACAGATCTTAAGAATGCTTTCGTCGACCTCTGCCAACAAGCGGTCCAACTCAGGTTCAAAGTCCATGAACCCGCCAGCGTGGGCGTGGATGCCAACCGTCAGGCCGTATTCTTCCGTTCCCATCTTTGCGATTGTCGCGAACTTGTCGCGGTAGGCCGTCCACTCTGCTTTATCCATTTGTTCCGCCTCACCGGCACGGCCCGCTGTGGGCGCACGGCGTGGTGAAATGCTGTCGATCAAAACGAGGTGCTCTGCGCCATGGGCCCGCAATGCTTTGCAAGTCCGAACAGCGCCGTCCATCACATCATCCCACGCGTCCGGGTCATGGAACGGCCGGAAAACCACCCCACCCACCAACGTTTGCCCGAACTCTTCGAGAGCATCCGACAGTAAGGCTGGGTCCTCGGGCATAAACCCAACCGGGCCAAGTTCGATCCCAGTATAACCTGCGCCTGCATTTTCCTGCAGCACTTTGCGCCAATTCGGGTTACGCGGATCATCCGCAAACTCGACTCCCCAAGAACATGGTGCGTTGCCAATCTTGATCATGATCAAGCCCTTTCAGTTAGAAATTTTTGATGTCGACCCAAGCGCCCGTGCGACTTGAAGCCAGTGCAGCTGTGACAACGCGGTTTACTTCCATCCCTTCGGCGAAGGTTGGCCAGATGTTGCGTTGTTCATGAATGGCCCGCAAAAAGTCGTGGGCCTCAATTATAATCTGATCCTGATACCCAGTCCCGTGGCCGGGGCCCTGACAGAACGGCAGATAATCAGGATGCGCCGGTCCCGTTAGGATCTTGCGAAACCCGCGTTCAGCCTCGGGGCCTTCCATCGTATAGAGATGCAGCGCGTTCTGATCTTCTTGATCAAAGCGGATCGCGCCCTTTGTGCCATGGATTTCATAGGCATAGCCCATCTTTCGACCTGTCGCGATCCGGCTAAAGAACAGGTGTCCCTGTGCGCCATTTTCAAAACGGCACATCATCTGTGCTTGGTCATCGTTATCAACAATCCCACCGGGGCGGGTCGTGTGGACGGTTTCCGCTGTCGCGCTCAGCCTGGTGATTGGCCCAATGAGCGCACGTGCCGCGTTGATCATATGGGGCGCAAGATCGCCCATGGTGCCATTGGCATCCCCTGTCGTGCGCCATGTCGCTGGTAGGGTCTCATCCGCGAGGAAGTCTTCGGTATGTTCACCACGAAACCAAGTCACATCCCCGATCCGCCCTTCAGCCACGAGCTGTCTTGCAAACTGCGACGCTGGCGTGCGGATGTAGTTGAACCCCGTCATGTGAATGGCGCCAGAAGCCTCAGCCGCCGCCAGCATTGCACGGCTATCTTCCAGCGATGCACCAAGGGGCTTTTCACAAAACACTGGTTTGCCCAGCGCAAAGGCGGCTTCGGCGATCTCGCGATGCGTGGACTGCGGCGAAGCGATAACGATTGCCCCTACTGCGTCGTCTGCAACCAGCGTGCGCCAATCGTCAGTTCCACGTTTAAACCCATAGGATGCACGGTACCGTTCGGCGGACGCAGGCGACGACGCGCCGATCATCTCAAGCACGGGGCGCAATGGGGTATCGAACACCCCTGCGACAGCAGCATACGCGACGGAATGGGCTTTCCCCATATAGCCGCCGCCAATCAGTCCAATTCCAATTTCAGCCACTTTTTCTCTCTCCCAAAAGAATCCCGTTGCAACCGGTTGCAAAACGGCTATCTTTGATTGGGGGCGCAGGTCAATAGCGATTTGCTGTGCGTCATGCTCAATTTCGTGGAGGCGCCGCTGTGGCAAACGTAAACCAAACAATCACGCTGACAACTGCGCAAGCAATCGTGCGGTATCTTGCAGCACAATACATTGAAATCGACGGTGAAGAAACGCGCCTGTGTGGCGGTGGGTTTGGCATATTCGGCCACGGCAATGTCACCTGCCTTGGTGAAGCCCTGCACGACCATCAAGATGAATTGCCCCTTTACCGCGGTCAGAACGAACAAGGCATGGGCTTTGCCGCTGCGGCTTACGCCAAGGCCCATCTGCGTCGCCGCTTCATGTTTTGCACCGCAAGTGCAGGCCCCGGCACGGCGAATCTTTTGACAAGTGCCGCACTGGCCCATGCGAACCGCTTGCCGATGTTGTTGTTATGCGGCGATGCCTTCTTGACCCGCCTGCCCGACCCCGTGCTGCAGCAGCTCGAGCATTATGGAAACCCGACCTTTGGTGTGAACGACGCCTTTAAGGCCGTCAGCCGCTACTGGGATCGGATCACGCATCCAGCGCAGATCATTCAATCCTTGCCCGCAGCATTGAATACAATGCTTGATCCCGCCGATTGTGGCCCTGCATTCCTTGGTTTGCCGCAAGACGTGCAGGGTTGGACATATGACTACCCCGCGTCCTTCTTTGATAAACGTGTCCATCGCATCCGACGTCAGGCCGCGGATGTCGCAGAAATCGCCGAGGCCGCCGCGCTGTTGAAGGCCGCGAAACGCCCGATGATCATCGCGGGTGGTGGTGTGCAATACTCCGGCGCTGTGGACGAACTGACACGTTTCGCAGAAACCCATTCCATCCCCGTTGTCGAAACCATCGCTGGACGTGCGAACCTAAAAGCGACGCACGCCCTCAACATCGGACCACTTGGGGTGACGGGGTCGGACAGTGCAAATGCGATTGCTGAAAAGGCTGATGTTATTCTCGCCGTTGGAACGCGATTGCAAGATTTCACGACAGGGTCGTGGACTGCATTTGCCCAAGACGCACAGATCATCGGATTGAACGCGGCGCGCCATGATGCTGCAAAACACATGTCGGCAACGGTCGTGGGTGATGCCAAACTAGCGTTGAACGCATTGCAAGACGCACTCATTGGATATGTGTCCCCCGATGACTGGGTCGCAACGGCCAAAGCCGAGCGGGCCAAGTGGGACGACTATGTCGAAGGCAACACCCGCCTCGGGAATGGCCCTGCGTCTTATGCGCAGGCGATCGGAGTGGTGAACGCGGCTTGCGATCCACGTGATCGGGTCGTTGCGGCGGCTGGCGGGCTACCTGCCGAAGTTACAGCAAACTGGCGCACGTTGGATATCGGAACGGTCGATGTTGAATTCGGCTTTTCTTGTATGGGTTATGAGATTGCTGGCGGTTGGGGCGCGCGGATTGCGCAGTCCGAAAAAGAACCAGATCAAGATACCATCGTGTTCACGGGCGACGGGTCATACCTGTTGATGAACTCGGATGTCTATTCCTCGGTTCTGACACAGAAGAAGATGATCATCCTGGTGCTGGACAACGGCGGCTTTGCGGTCATCAACAAACTGCAAAACAACACCGGAAACGAAAGCTTCAACAACCTGATCGCGGACACGCCAACGGCGACCCATCAGGTCGGCGTTGATTTCGAGGCACACGCACGTTCCATGGGCGCACTGGCGGAAACGGTTGCAGATCCCTCAGGCCTTGCCGAAGCATTTGCCCGCGCGAAGGCGGCTGACCAGACCTATGTCATCGTCATGAAAGTAGACCCCTATGAGGGCTGGACGACCGAAGGCCACACATGGTGGGAAGTCGGCACACCCCATACCTCAGAAAACGCTAAAGTCACGGCCGCCCATAAAGATTGGGAAAGCAGCCGGCCCAAACAGCGAAAAGGCGTTTAACATGAGTTCGCTGCTAAAAGGCATCAAAGCCAATAACTTCGTGATCGTCGGACGTGCAGGCATGGATTTCTTCACGCCCGCAGGCACGGCAACAGAAGACGCCGAAACCTTTCACGCAGGTCTTGGCGGATCGTCTGCCAACACGGCGGCGGGCATTTGCAAACTGGGCGGAAAGGCAACCATCGTAACGCGGGTATCTGACGACAGCATCGGACGTTACTGTGTAAATCAACTAAAGCGCTACGGCGTCGGCACTGACTACGTCACCCCTGTCGGCGGCGAGTTTCGGAACTCTCTCGCTGTCTACGAAAGCCGTCTTGAGGGGCACCAGTCCGTTATCTACCGCAACGGCGCCGCTGATTTCGAGATGAACAACGCAGACGTCGAAGCCGTCGATTACGCCCGTTTCGGCGCGCTGATTACGGCGGGGACAGTGCTGGCCGCAGAACCTTCCCGCAGCGCGACCTTCCGTGCATTTGATCTGGCCAAGAAAGCCGGACTGCCGATTATTTTCGATGTCGATTATCGCCCCTATTCATGGCCCTCTGCCGAAGTTGCCGCAGATGTCCTTAGCCGCGCGGCCGATCAATGCGACATGATCGTCGGCAATGACGAAGAATTCGGCTTTATGGCGGGGTCCATCGACAAGGGCTTGGAAAAGGCGCGTGAGCTTTCGCAAAGCACCGCCGCGATTGTTGTTTACAAAATGGGGCCCGAAGGGGCGATCACCTTTGCTGAGGGCCAAGAAATCCACACAGGTATCTACCCAGTCGAGGCGCTCAAACCGACAGGTGCTGGTGATAGCTTTATGGCCGGCCTTTTGACGTCTCTCGCAGATGGTCACGACCTCAAGACATCTCTCCTGCGTGGCTCTGCCTGCGCGTCTGTCACCGTCTCTCGGCCCGGCTGTGCGCCTGCGATGGCAAACACCAAAACGCTTGAAACTTTTCTGGCCACCCACCCCGGCCCAACTCAACGCTAAAGGAACGATCATGCATATTGCTCCCTTCGACAACCACAACAAACCTATCGTTGATATCGACGACAGCACCGTTCCGCTGAACTATTTCAACATCGTGAAGTTGAAAAAGGGGCAAGCCTTTGAATATGAAGTGCCCGGCTATGAGACCTGTATCGTGCCTGCCACGGGCAGCATCGACATCGACATCGAAGGCTTCAAAGCCGGTGATATCGGCGGCCGTGGCGAAGACGTTTGGGACGGTGAACCAGAGGGCGTCTACGTCCCCACCGCCGCAAAAGCAGAAATCGTCTGCACCTCGGATGAAGCCGAGGTTTTTGTGGCCGGTGCGCGCTACGACAAGGTGTTAGATGCCTTTGCCGTGCGTTCGGATGAACTGGACATGGTCCAATACGGATCCGACGACACTAAGACCCACCGCAAGATCAAACATATCCTTGGTACCAAGTATCACGACAAGGTTGGTCGCCTACTGGTATCCGAGTTGTTCACCGTCGGCGAAGGTGGATGGTCCGGCTTCCCAAGCCATAAGCACGACACAGACCGTCTACCGCAAGAAACGCGCCACGATGAAACCTACAACTTCCGTTTCAAACCCAACCACGGGTCAGGCGTGCAGATGTTGCAGCGCGAAGACGGCAAGGCGGGTGACGCCTATCACATCGTGGATGGCTCAACGATCTGCCTCGACAGCGGTTATCACCCTTGCGCGGTGCTGCCGGGCTATCAAATGTATTATTTCACGATCCTTGGCGGGTTGTCACAGCGCAGCCTCGTGCAGTTCTTCCAGCCCAGCCATGCCTATCAGGTCGAAACGATCCCCGGCATCAAAGACATGATCGCAAAATTCAAATAGGAGCGCACTATGCCATTGGTCACACTCGCGGATGTCTTACAGCCCGCGCTGAAGAACGGAACGGCGGTTGCTGGTCTCGTTACGCTCGGTTGGGAAGACATGCGTGCCTTTGTGCATGCCGCGGAGGCTGAAAACTGCCCTGTCATTCTACAGGCTGGCCCCGGATGCAGAGCACACACGCCCCTGCCCGTTCTTGGAAAGATGTTCCGCCATCTGGCCGAGAACGCATCGGTGCCTGTCGTGGCGCATCTGGACCACGGCTATACCTATGATGAATGCGCCGAGGCACTGGATTCTGGGTTCACGTCCTTAATGTTTGATGGGTCGCGTAAGCCATTCGCCGAAAATGTCGAGGAAACCAAACGCATCGCTGACATGGCCCATGCAGCAGGCATTTCCTGCGAAGGTGAAATCGGGTTCGTGGGCTACGCGTCAGGCGAAGCCTCCGCCGGAACCGACCCTGCAGAGGCCGCCGAATTCGCGCGTCTCACAGGGGTGGATGCAATGGCAATCTCGGTTGGCAACGTACACCTTCAAGAAGACAAAGAAGGCGGGCTGGACGAAGCGCGCATCGCTGCAATCCAAGCCGTCACGGACGTGCCTTTGGTGATCCATGGCGGATCAGGCGTGCCCGTCGAACAACGCGCGCGACTGGCCCGAAACACCAACATCTGCAAATTCAACATCGGCACCGAACTGCGTATGGCATTCGGCGCGGCCCTACGCGACGCTGTTGCCTCAGATCCTAAACGGTTTGATCGTGTATCGATCTTGAAAGACACAGAAACACCTATGATCGCAGCCACGCGCCGCGTTCTTGCCCCGCTAAAAGGATAAATCATGCTCAATATCGGACTTTTGGGATGTGGCCGCATCGGCCAAGTTCACGGCGCCACGCTTGCGGGAATGCACACCGCGCGGGCAGCTGCTGTATCGGATTTCCTGCCAGAAGCGGCGAGCGCATTGGCAGGGCAATTGGGCGCACAGGTCATGACCAGCGACGAGATGTTGGAAGACCCAAGCATTGATGCGGTCGTGATCGGCACGCCGACGACCACGCACTACGACCTCATTCACAAAGCCGCGGCACAAGGCAAAGCGATCTTTTGCGAAAAACCTGTCGATCTGTCCGTGGACCGCATTCGCGAATGCCTGGCCGCAGTTGAGGTCGCTGGCGTGCCGTTCATGGTGGCCTTCAATCGCCGCTTTGACCCGAGCTTTGCCCACTTGCAAAAACAGATTGCCGATCAGGTCATCGGGGATGTGGAAATCGTCACGATCCTGTCGCGCGACCCTGCCCCGCCGCCCATCGGCTACATCAAAACATCTGGCGGAATTTTCCGCGATATGATGATTCACGACCTTGATATGGCGCGGTTCTTACTCGGCGAAGAACCTGTTGAACTTACCGCAGAAGCGTCCTGTCTTGTTGACCCTGCAATCGGCGATGCTGGTGACTTCGACACAGCGGTTGTGACCCTAAAGACCGCAAGCGGTAAGCTGTGCCAGATCAGCAATTCGCGCCGTGCGACCTATGGCTACGATCAACGGATCGAAGTGCACGGGTCAAAAGGCATGCTGCGCGCGGACAATATGCTCGAGAACTCCGTTCAACTGGCAACCGGTGCAGGCCACCAAACTGCGGCAACACAGCCCTTCTTTCTGGAACGTTACGCAGCCGCCTACCGCGCTGAGATGGAACATTTCGTGTCCAGCATCGTGTCGAACGTGCCGATGACGCCAACCGGCGAAGACGGGCTAAAAGCACAAATGCTGGCCGACGCAGCCGATGCGGCCGCACGAGACGGAGAGCGTAAAACGTTCTGAGACTTGCAAGCCCCGCACGTATCGCACCAAGCGGCGCCAAAGGGTGAAAGCAGGAACTTTTGCTGTTGCGAGCAATTCGCTCCGGCAAAAGGGCCGCCCAAGGCGACCCAATCAAACTAGAAATAATGGTGTGGTGGCGGAGACGAAGGGATTCGAACCCTCGAGACCCTTCCGGGCCTACTCCCTTAGCAGGGGAGCGCCTTCGACCACTCGGCCACGTCTCCGTTGACCCGTTTAGTTGTAGTGGCCATGGGGGGCAAGTCTGAAATTTCGATATTATGGACATCGAAAGACTTGCCACAACAGGAACGGCACGAAAATAGCGAATAATGCCTGCTTATCATCGTCTTAAGGTACAAACACGCTGCCCAAACAAGCGTCCGTCGCGGGTAAATGTTTGGCGGTAAAGACACCCTTCAGCCGGCTTCCGCCGCATTAGGTCACGTTTGTTTTAGGTGTTAAACAGGAAGTGCAGGACGTCGCCGTCTTTGACGATGTATCCCTTGCCCTCGGCACGCATCTTCCCGGCCTCTTTCGCGGCTTGTTCACCGCCCAATGTGACAAAGTCATCGTAGGCGATAGTCTCTGCGCGGATGAAGCCCTTCTCGAAATCACCATGAATCACGCCGGCCGCTTTCGGGGCTGATGTGCCTTCTTTGATGGTCCAAGCGCGGGCTTCTTTCGGGCCGACGGTGAAATAGGTTTCCAGGTGCAGCAACGCGTAACCTGCCTTGATCAAACGATCCAGACCGGCCTCGTTCAGTCCCATTTCTTCAAGGAACATTTGTGCTTCGTCGTCTTCCAGCTGGCTGATTTCTTCTTCGATCTGAGCGGAGATAATAACGTGCGAGTTGCCTTGCGATGCGGCCATTTCAGCCACGGCGGCAGAGTGGGCATTCCCTTCTGACGCTTCGGACTCGCCGACGTTGCAGACATAAAGAACAGGTTTTGTCGTCAACAGCTGCAGCATTTTCCATGCCTTAACGTCGTCTTCGTCAATTTCCAGAACGCGGGCTGGCTTGCCGTCTTCCAAAGCCGCCTTTGCCGCCTCTAGCAGACGTACTTGCTGAACCGCGTCTTTGTCGCCGCCCTTTACCTTGCGCACAAGGTTCTGCAACCGCTTCTCGATGCTTTCAAGATCGGCGAGCATCAACTCGGTTTCGATGGTCTCTGCATCCGCGACCGGATCAACGCGACCGTCAACGTGTGTAACGTCCCCGTCCTCAAAGCAGCGCAGAACATGAGCGATCGCATCTGTTTCACGAATGTTGGCGAGGAACTGGTTGCCGAGGCCTTCGCCTTTGCTTGCGCCCTTCACGAGGCCCGCAATATCAACAAATGTCATGCGTGTCGGAATGATCGATTTGGACGTCGCAATTTCAGCCAATTTATCAAGGCGCGCGTCGGGAACGGCAACCTCGCCGACGTTGGGTTCAATTGTACAAAACGGGAAATTAGCGGCCTGTGCCGCCGCTGTGCGTGTCAACGCATTGAAAAGCGTTGACTTTCCGACATTTGGCATGCCGACGATACCCATTTTAAAACCCATCAGATCGCTCCTTAAACCCGTGTTTCTTGGGCTTCTAGGCCGTGACCCGACCTATCGCAAGCAACCATCTGTATTCGCGCCTTGTTTGGGCCCTGTTGAATGTCGCCCATTGATTTCCCCCGTCCTTTCGCGCAAACCCGCTAAAGGAAAAACGACACCACGATCAGGGGACGACCATGAGCAGAATTGACGCCAAATTTGCCGAACTCAGTGCAGCCGGCAAGAAAGCCTTTGTTGCTTATGTGATGGCGGGCGACCCTGACTACGAAACCTCACTCGAGATCGTGAAAGGCCTGCCAGCTGCAGGTGTTGATGTCATCGAGCTGGGCCTACCCTTCACCGACCCGATGGCAGACGGTGCGACCATTCAACTGGCAGGACAACGCGCCCTTGATGGTGGCATGACGTTGGACCAGACGCTGTCTATCGCGGCCGAGTTGCGCAAGACCGACGACACCACACCGATTGTGATGATGGGCTATTACAACCCGATCTATTCGCGTGGCGTTGATCTATTTTTGGAACAAGCCAAAGAAGCTGGTATCGATGGCCTGATCATCGTCGACTTACCGCCCGAAGAAGACGAAGAGCTTTGCATTCCTGCGCAGGCCGCCGGTCTGAATTTCATTCGCCTTGCGACACCGACGACAGATGCAAAACGCCTGCCCAAGGTGCTCCAGAATACATCCGGTTTCCTTTATTATGTGTCCGTCACGGGAACGACAGGCGCGGCGGCGGCCCAAGCCTCTGATGTTGCGCCCGAAGTTGCCCGGATCAAGGCATCAACCGACCTGCCCGTCATTGTTGGGTTTGGCGTGCGCACCCCCGAGACAGCCAAAGATATCGCTGGCGTCGCGGATGGCACAGTTGTCGGTTCGGCAATTGTTGAAAAAATCGGCGCAGGTGAACCCGTGGCCGATGTCTTGGCGTTTGTGAAAACTCTATCGGACGGTGCGCACGCTGCATAACAGCGATGCGGACTTAGCATTTGCGCCGAAAAGCTGATATTGGTAAAAGAACCTAACCAATATCAGTGAAAGCCCGTGCCATGCCTGTCATTACCACAATCGACGACCTGAAACGCCTGCACAAACGGCGCACGCCGAAGATGTTTTATGACTACGCCGAAAGTGGGTCATGGACCGAGCAGACCTTTCGCGAAAACACATCTGACTTTGAGCAGATCCGCCTGCGCCAACGCGTCGCCGTGGACATGGCCAACCGCACAACCACAAGCCAGATGATCGGACAGGACGTTGCGATGCCCGTCGCACTCGCGCCCGTCGGGTTGACGGGGATGCAATGTGCCGACGGTGAAATCAAAGCCGCGAAAGCCGCGGAGAAGTTCGGCGTTCCGTTCACATTGTCGACGATGTCGATCTGTTCCATCGAAGACGTTGCAGAGAACACGACCAAACCGTTCTGGTTTCAGGTCTACACCATTAAGGACAACGACTTTATGAAGCGGTTGATCGATCGCGCCAAAGCGGCCAAATGTTCGGCAATCGTCATCACCCTTGATCTGCAAATCCTCGGCCAGCGGCACAAAGACCTCAAGAACGGGCTAACGGCCCCGCCGAAATTCACCATCCCGACAATGCTTGATCTGGCGACAAAATGGACTTGGGGCTTGCAAATGCTGCAAACCAAACGCCGCTTTTTCGGCAATATCGTCGGCCATGCCAAAGACGTTAGCGACCCCTCTTCGCTGGCCGACTGGACCGCAACTGCATTCGATCAATCTCTCGATTGGGACCGCATCGCGGAACTGATGAAGATGTGGGATGGCCCGGTGATCCTGAAAGGTATTCTGGACGTCGAAGATGCCAAAAAGGCCGCCGACCTTGGGGTTGATGCGATTATCGTGTCCAATCACGGCGGGCGCCAACTGGATGGCGCACTGTCGTCCATTCGTATGCTGGAACAGATTGTTGACGCCGTGGGGCACCGCGTCGAAGTTCACTTTGACAGTGGTATCCGCTCGGGTCAGGACGTGTTGAAGGCGATCGCTCTTGGTGCGAAGGGCACCTATATTGGTCGCGCGTTCGTCAACGGGCTTGGCGCGATGGGCGAAGCAGGTGTAACGAAGGCGCTTGAAGTTATCCACAAAGAGTTGGATCTGACGATGGCATTTTGCGGACACCGCGACATTAAGACCGTCGATAAAAACATACTCCTGGTCCCGGAAGATTTTTCTGGCAAATGGGCCTAGCGCATCCGCGCAAGAATCCCCCTTTTCAAAAGGCCAAACCTGCCCTATACGCGCGACTTCACTAGGGACCAGCACGGTTCCTGACATGGAAAAGTGGGTCGCTAACAGAGTTGAGCGACGCGCGAATTGAAAGGAAGACCAAGATGGCTGGCCAAGTTCCAGATTTTGAAGCAACACTTCGCACTGACACAGGTAAAGGCGCTGCGCGCCAAGCACGCCGCGACGGCCTCGTCCCGGGTGTTGTTTACGGTGGTGGTGAAGACCCAATCGCAATCAACGTGCCCTTCAACGTACTGTTGAAGAAGCTGAAAGCAGGCCGTTTCTTGTCCACACTGTTCAACCTGAAGGTTGAAGGACAAGACGACGTTCGTGTGATCTGCCGTAACGTGCAGCGCCACGTTGTTAAAGATTTGCCAACACACCTCGACTTCATGCGCCTGAAGCGCACAACGAAAATCAACCTGTTCATCGGCGTTGAATTCATCAACGAAGACGAATGTCCTGCGTTGAAAGCTGGCGGCGTTCTGATCCCGGTTCGTAACGAAGTTGAATTGGTTGTGACAGCTGGCGACATCCCAGAAAGCCTGACTGTCGACCTGACCGGTCTCGAAATTGGTGACACGATCACTATTTCTTCGATCAAGCTGCCTGAAGGCGCGAAACCAACAATCGATCGTGATTTCGTTATTGCGAACCTTCAAGCCCCAGCGAGCCTTACATCTGCTGAGGACGACGAGGACGAAGGCGAAGAAGTTGCAGCGGACGAAGTTCCAGCAACAACAGAAGCTTCCGACGAATAAGACGTTGGCCACACGGCCAACTGACTTTCAAAGGGCGTGCCAATGGCGCGCCCTTTTTCGTTTCGCAGGCCTGTGCAGACTTAGGCCGTCTGTTCCAGCTCGAACATATTCGCCGCCAGCTTTGGCCGACCAAGATGATACCCCTGCCCCATATCAACCCCGAGCCGTTTCAGGGTTCTCATCTCGGCCTCGGTTTCGATGCCCTCGGCCACGACCCGTGCATTGGTGTCTTTGGCAAACTGCACCATCGCCGATGCCAGCGACCGCCGCGCGAGGTCTTTGTCGACGTCCTGTGTCAGCGACATATCCAGTTTGATAACCTCAGGCCGCAACCGAACGATCTGTTGCAAGCCGGAATACCCTGCACCCGCGTCATCCACTGCAATCCGCACGTTCTGTTCGCGCAATTGATCAATCGCCATAAGCAACTGATCGAGGTTCGCGATCTCGGCGTGCTCGGTTATTTCGACCAACACCCGAGATCCATCAACATCGTCCAGTAGTTTGGCAATTTTGCCTGTCGCCAACGTATTGGGAGACGAGTTCACCGCGAGATAGCTTTCGGGGGGCAGATGCGGCAGGAGAGCGAGGGCCGCCTCAATGACCAGTAATTCCAAGGTCACCTGCAGCCCTGCTTCGGCGGCATCATCAAACCATAAGTTCGGAGCGCGATACGGTTCAGGAGAGAACCGGCAAAGCGCCTCGTAGCCCGCCGTTCCATCCCCCTGCAACCGCATGATAGGCTGCAACGCAATCTCAAACGATTGCCCTTCCAAGACGGATTCGATTGCCTTTCGCTTCAATGCAGCAGCCTCTTCCTGAGCCAGTCGCCGGATGATTTGATCTGCCGAAAGCGATGCAAAAGCCCGCATTACCTTAAGATCTCGGGCGTTTAACGATGGCCTTGGCCGGCTATCAACACAGCTAAACATCCCGTAGATCGCCCCCTCAGAATCGTAAATCGGGATGCCGACATGGGACTGAATTTTGATGGTCTTCAGCACACCGAGGTCTTGGATGAAGGGGAAGTCTTTTACGTCCGTAATCAGCTCAGGAAGGAGGCCTTCGAGAATGTATTGAGACAATGTCGATTTCATTGGAACGGACTGCCCGACCACAATTACCTTTTCGGTTTCCGGGCCAACGACAGTTTCAAAGACGAGGTCATCACCAACGATCCGCGCGAGAAAAGCAACCTCCATATCCAGATGGCTGCGCGCAAAAGTCAGCGCGTTCATGATTACATCCCCGTCGGGTTCAATCATGTTCGGTACGATGGCTTTTGTAGGTGGGGGATTCGGCATTTGGTTCCTCATTCACCCATGAGAGATGCAACAGTCGGCCTGAACAAACCGTTACCAAGTCATTTTCAGATCGTTACAATTTTTATCACTTCATCCCTGCGATCTGGGGGCTGGGCGACGGGAACCAGTGCCGATATAAGACGGCATGAAATTATTTGTTGGCCTCGGAAACCCCGGTTCGAAATACGCGCAGAACCGACACAACATCGGCTTTATGGCGCTGGATGAATTCGCGCGCGATCACGGCTTTGCCCCATGGCGTGGCAAATTTCAGGGCCAGGTCAGCGAAGGTCGTTTGGGACGCGAGAAGGTCATCCTTCTTAAGCCAGAGACTTTCATGAACCTGTCTGGTCAATCCGTCGGCGAAGCAATGCGGTTTTACAAGCTCGACAGCACGGATGTGACCGTGTTCCATGATGAGATCGATCTCGCCCCAGCTAAAGTGCGCCTAAAGGCTGGAGGCGGTCATGCGGGCCACAACGGTCTACGCTCAATTCATCAACACATCGGGCCGCATTACGATCGCGTGCGTTTGGGCGTTGGCCACCCGGGCCACAAAGATCGCGTTCCGGGCTATGTACTGAGCGACTTTGCCAAAGCGGATCAGAACTGGCTCGACGATGTCTTGCGCGGCATGTCTGACGGGATCGCCTATCTGGCTGATGATGAAGGCCCGAAATTCCTAAATGCAGTTGCCTTGCGAGTGAACCCACCGCGACCGTCAACAGGAACCCAGAAATCAAGCCAACAAGAACCGGATGCCAAGCCAAATCAAAAAGCGGCCGCATCCAAGCCGAACCAAGATCAGGAACCTAAGGCGGAAGCTGACACGCGTTCGGCCATGCAAAAACTCGCGGACAAGTTCCGTTAATGGAAGGGCTGCGCACAGCGTTTCTTCAGCAGGCCGACCACTGCATCGCACTAGGTTCACCCTTTATGGGCCAGCTGTGCCGCGTCTTGGCCAAGCAACTGCGACGCGGATCACCTCTGACAGATCGCCTGTTTGACTGGCAAGGCGACATTGGCCCGGGCGGTGATAGCGTGCCATTGCGATTGTGTGGAGCACTACATGCGCTGCGCCTCTCGGGAGATCGAGTGCTCGATACCGTCTATCCGCCCGCTGTAGTGTCGGATGATGATCTTTGGCGCGCTCTTGACCAAACCTTTCGCAATTATACTGCCCAGATCGACGCCTTTATCGACAATCCCCCCCAAACCAACGAAGTCCGCCGCGCATCCGCGTTGATCGCCGCCGCGCACAAGATCACCGAGTACTTCCCCAACCCAATGAGGGTGTCTGAGCTTGGCGCAAGCGCGGGACTGAACCTCAGCTGGAATCGCTTCGCGTTACAAGTTGGCGACACCACCTATGGGCCCACAGATGCCGCCTTGACGCTAAGACCTGACTGGACGGGCAATCTGCCCCCAATGACGCACCCTCGGGTCGTTGAGCGACGTGGTGTTGATTTGAACCCAGTCGATCCAATCGAAGACAGCTTGCGCCTGCGTGCGTACCTTTGGCCCGACCAGCCACACAGACTAGAGCTTACGGATGCAGCTCTCGATTTGCCGCCAGCACCCGTAGATCAAGGCGACGCCATTGACTGGCTCGCGCCCCGCCTGCCCCATATTAGCGGCCAAACCCATATGATCTACACCACCGTAGCATGGCAGTATTTCCCCGCGGAAAAACAAAAACAAGGCCTCACGCTCATCCAAGACGCGGGCGCGACAGCGACGCCCGACAGCCCGTTGGCCTTTGTTCAGATGGAAAATGATGGCGCTGGAAATGGCGCCGCCCTGACGCTCCGGCTTTGGCCTGGCGATTTGCACCTTTCGCTTGGCCGCGTCGATTTTCATGGACGTTGGGTCGACTGGGCCATCTGACTTGTCGCAGTCCACGCCCCGTGTCAGGCTGCAAAAAGAAATCAAGGGAACCGCTATGAAGACCACTTTGAAATGGATCGGGATTGGCCTTCTGCTGTGCCTTCTTCTCATCTCGGTGATTGCTGTTCTTCAGCGCGAGAAAGTCGCGCGTTTGATGGCTGTTAACTCTCTCTTTTCCCAAGATCGCATCGTCGCCAATTTCAAAGCCATGGACACGATGTTCGAGCATATCCCCCTGACGCGTGACGACACCATCGTGAACCAGCTCCCCACAGGCGCGCCAATGACGCCGCCGACGGGGTTTGAGTTATGGAGCGAAGACCGCGCTGTAACCGGCGTCATCGTGGTGCAAAACGGTGTAATCCGTCATGAAAGCTACCCACTGACGACAAATGACGAAGACAATCCTGCCGCGTCCCTTAGGATTAGCTGGTCTGTCGCCAAGTCGTTCTTGTCTGTCCTGATGGGCATCTTACACGAAGACGGCACCATCCCCGACCTTGACGCGCCAGTCACCCAGTACGTGCCGTCCCTTGTTGGATCGTCTTATGAAGATGCCAGCATCAAAGACGTGTTGCAGATGTCCTCCGGCGTCACGTTTGACGAGGACTACCTCGATTTCTGGAGCGACATAAACAAAATGGGCCGCGTCCTTGCGCTTGGTCAATCTATGGACGGGTTTGCCGAAGGGCTAAACGAAACCTTCGCGGCACCTGGCAGCCAATGGCAGTATGTGTCGATCGACACCCACATCGTCGGCATGGTAATTCGTGGCGCAACGGGCCGTTCAATCCCTGACTTGCTCAGCGAAAAGGTCATCGGACCTCTCGGGCTTACCGTCACACCTTACTATCTGGCGGACGGACACGAGGTCGCCTTTGTGCTGGGTGGTCTGAACCTCACGACCCATGATTACGCGCTGTTCGGTAACATGGTCGCCAACGGCGGAATCGCGTTCGGAAATCGCATCGTATCCGAAGCATGGATCGAAGAAAGCACCGCCGCCAGCGCCCCAACCGCCGATGGAGCAATTGGATACGGATACCAGTGGTGGGTGCCCGTTGGTGCCTCCGAAGGCCAATTCATGGCCCGTGGCATTTACGGCCAATACATCTACATTGACCGCACGCGCGGCGTTGTTATTGCGGTAAACGCCGCAGATCGCGCGTTTCGCGAGGATGGCGTGGCGGACAGCAACGTCGCAATGTTCCGAGCAATAGCAGAAAGCCTCGACTGATGGATAAAGACCCTTCTCTCAATGTGCTCGGTGAGACGTTGCAGACCTGTTCAACGGACCCAATGACAGGGTTCTTTCGCAATGGAGCCTGTGACACCTGCGATCAAGACAGCGGCAGCCATACGGTGTGCGCCGTAATGACGGATGAATTTCTCGCGTTCAGCAAATATGTCGGCAATGACCTGAGCACCTCTCGTCCTGAATTTGGCTTTGTTGGACTGAAGTCGGGGGATAGCTGGTGCCTCTGTGCCGCGCGGTTTTTGCAAGCGGCCGATGAAGGCTGCGCACCACGGGTTAACCTTGCGGCGACCCACAACCGCGCCTTGGAAATCGTCCCCCTGACCGTGTTACAACGCCACGCAGCGACGGCCTCCTAGCCGCTGGTGGCTTTTTCAGCAGCGGCAGGCATATCCACCAAATCATCAATGAATAGCGCCAAAAGTTGGGAACGGCCGCTCACCTTGGCCTTGCGGTAGATCGCGTTGGTTTGCGCCTTCACGGTGCCCTCAGACGTCTCGCGCAGTTGTGCTATTTCGGCGGTCGACAGGCCTTTAATAGAAAACAATGCCACGTCCTTCTCTGCTGGCGTGAGGGACCACTGGTCAAACCGATCGTTCAACAGCTCCATGAAGGCACCGGACGCTGCCCGCAGCTGATCCTCGATCCGTGCGGAGCGTCTCAGTGACCGCCGCACCGCCAATCCCCCAAGAACCGCCCCCAACAACAAGCCCAAGGCGGCGCCGATCTCGATCAATTCAAGAAGCTGCCAAGAGAAGGGCCCGATGCCCAAAAGCGCAGAGAAAGTTTTCAACACAAAAAACGCAGCACAGACAATCTGTAAGGCAAAGATCGAGATCAGGACAAAGCGATGGGTCATAGAGGGCTACATTCGGCGTATCGGGGTGTAAAGCAGATCAATCGTCTTCCCCCTCATCTTCATCTTCATCATCGTCTTCATCATCGTCTTCATCATCGTCTTCATCTTCGTCGTCATCTTCATCTTCATCATCGTCTTCATCATCTTCATCATCTTCGTCGTCATCTTCATCTTCATCGTCTTGATGATCGTCATCTTCATCACCGCCCGTGGCACCACCATTGCTTGTCGGGCGTGTTGTCGACCGATCATCATCGTCATGCTCTAATTCGCGATGATTGCGCTGGACAAAATCGCGCAGAATCTCTCCGGTGATTGGATTGAACACAACCTCGCGGTGCCGATCACCTCCTTCGGCAACCACACGGACCCTTCCCAACCAAGTGCGAGACACCCGGATATCCCGATACCCATCAGCCTGTAGCTGCCGGATTATGTCGTCTTGCGTCGTCTGCGCTCCGGCGCTCGTGGCAACAACGATCGCAAGACTGGCAGCGGTTAAAATCCGTTTTAGCATTCATGTCCCCCGCAAGTGAAACCCCAGGCCGGACGGCCTGAGGTGTGAAGTAAAGCGTCTGGAGACAATGACCTAGTCGTCATCATCATCATCATCGTCGTCATCATCATCATCATCGTCGTCATCATCATCATCATCATCATCATCATCATCGTCGTCATCATCATCATCGTCGTCATCATCGTCGTCGTCATCATCGTCGTGGTCATCATCGTCGTCGTCGTGGTCATCATCGTCGTCGTCGTCGTGGTCATCATCGCCGACAAAATCTTCATCTGCGGTATCAATTTCAAGGCCAGGCGATGTGTCGTCTCCGCGATCAACAGGTTCCATTTCCTGACGCAGAATCTCACCGGTCAAGACGCTGTAAACGACTTCGAGCCTATTACTGGCGCGGATCGCTTCAACTTTGATCTGGGTTGGGCCTTCTTCGATTTCGATCCGTGTAAAACCCTGCGATTGCAGATTAGCGACAATCTGATCTGTTGGCGATTGGGCCATCGCGAAGGTTGCAGACACTGCTACCAAAGCGGTCGTTGCAAAAATTTTCGATTTCATCATGACGTTTTCCTTTTACAGACAAGACCACACCCGATTGCATGGCATGTCCAAACCAGACCATCCATGATGCGCTGGTGACATTGATCATGAGTTTATTTGGACGCCTGTAAACCTGGGTAACACGTCCATAAACCTCAGTTTATGCGAAAACAGCAAAAGCCCGCCACACCGGGCGGGCTTTCTAGCGCGGTTGCGCCATGTCTATTAGCCGTTGTCCATATCCCAGCCGAGGGCCTTGGCGACGGTGAAAATATCCTTGTCACCACGGCCACACATATTCATGACCAACAAATGGTCAGACGGAAGGTCCGGAGCGATTTTGCAAACATGCGCCAAGGCATGCGATGGTTCCAACGCGGGAATGATGCCTTCCATTTCACACGACAGCTGGAACGCTTCCAACGCCTCGACATCCGTGATCGACACATACTCAGCGCGGCCGATTTCATGCAGCCAGCTGTGTTCTGGTCCGATACCAGGGTAATCGAGGCCCGCAGATATCGAATGGCCCTCTAGAATTTGACCGTCATCGTCTTGCAACAGATACGTGCGGTTGCCGTGCAGTACACCCGGACGACCGCCTGTCAGCGACGCACAATGTTCCATCTTGGCGTTAACGCCTTTACCGCCCGCTTCGACGCCGATGATGTTGACGCTCTTGTCATCGAGAAACGGGAAGAACAGACCCATCGCGTTAGATCCACCGCCAATTGCGGCAATCAATGTATCTGGCAACCGGCCTTCTGCAGCGTGCAACTGTTCTTTGGTTTCTTTGCCGATGATCGCTTGGAAATCACGGACCATAGCGGGGTATGGATGTGGTCCCGCAACGGTGCCGATGCAGTAGAATGTATCACGCACATTGGTTACCCAGTCGCGCAGGGCGTCGTTCATCGCGTCTTTCAGTGTGCCACGGCCCGACGTCACAGGAACAACCTCTGCGCCAAGCAGTTTCATACGGAATACGTTGGGGGCCTGACGTTC
Source organism: Octadecabacter sp. B2R22 (assembly GCF_018861045.1). Classification (GTDB taxonomy): domain Bacteria; phylum Pseudomonadota; class Alphaproteobacteria; order Rhodobacterales; family Rhodobacteraceae; genus Octadecabacter. Next base: position 481,334 of record NZ_JAHKQJ010000010.1, on the reverse strand, counting down.
AACGTCATGAGCGCCCATGTAGACCACGCATTTCAATCCGAACTTTGCACAAACCGTCGCCGTAGCCACGCCGTGCTGCCCAGCACCGGTTTCCGCGATGATCCGAGTCTTGCCCATACGGCGTGCCAGGATGATCTGGCCCAACACGTTGTTGATCTTATGGGCGCCGGTGTGGTTCAACTCGTCGCGCTTGAGGTAAATCTTCGCGCCACCCAAATGCTCTGTCAGGCGTTCGGCGTGATACAACGGGGATGGGCGACCCACATAGTGCGTCCACAGATCGTGCATTTCCGCCCAGAACGACTCGTCCGTTTTGGCGTGCTCATACTGCTCCTCAAGCTCAAGGATCAGAGGCATCAACGTTTCAGAGACGAACCGCCCACCGAAATCACCGAAACGGCCCTTTTCATCAGGGCCAGTCATGAAGGAATTGAATAGATCGTTCATCGCGAGTCTCCGCCGTTTGCATGGGGCTGGCGCGAGATGTAGCGCGGTCCTGCCACCCCGTAAAGCCGCCCGTGGTGTTTCCTAGCTCAGCGAGGGTGCCGCAGGTGCATTTGCTGCATTAATAAACGCTCGGATCATATCTGCGTCCTTTACACCGGGTGCAGATTCTACCCCCGAGGACACATCCAACTGCGTCGCACCTGTCTTGGCGAGTGCCAGTGCTGCGTTGCTTGGTGTCAGGCCGCCCGCCAACAGCCACGGCTTGGTCCAGTATTTGCGCGACCGCAGAAGTTCCCAATCAAACGCCAAACCATTGCCACCGGGCAAGACTGCGCCTTTGGGGGCTTTCGCATCGACTAAAAGCTGATCTGCGACGTCTGAAAAGATGTCGATCTGCTCCAAGTCAGCGGCTTCGGCGATCCCGATTGCCTTAAGGACTGGCAAACCATAGCGCGCGCGTACTTCTGCGACACGCTGTGGGCTTTCACTGCCATGCAACTGCAACATGTCCGTCGTTGTGGTGCTCACAATCTCATCAAGCGTTGCGTCATCGGCATTGACCGTCAACGACACCTTGGCCACGCCTATCGGCACATCCAGCATCAACGCTGCCGCCTGTTCGGGGGACACATAACGGGGGCTTTTCGGGAAAAAGTTAAATCCCAGATAACGCGCACCCGCGGCTGCCGCAGCTGCAACGGTTACGGGCTCAACCAGCCCGCAAATCTTTACTGGAACGGTCATGGTGTTCAGCTGGCTTTATCAAGCAGCGCGACGATCTCGTCTTTGCCTTCGTGCTTTTCAGTTTTCAGCGAATCGATCTCGCGCTTCAGCGCATCAACTTCGCGGACCTTGGATTTCGCGTGGCTGCGCATACGGTGCTCACGAACCCATTCCCACATGAACCCGATCAACAGGCCAATGCCGACACCGATAAAGATCGCCATAAACAATGGCATCTCGATGTCCGGTGAAATTCCCAACTGACTGGCCAAGCCTTCTGGCATCGCACGCAAAGTCACGATACCGCGGTTCGCCATCCCGACGATAATGAGGCAGACCGCAACGATCAGCCAAAAGGTATATTTGATATATTTCATGACGGTAGTTTACTTCCCGTTCAGGCGGTCCCGCAAGAGCTTACCGGTCTTAAAAAATGGTACATGTTTTTCTTCGACTTGAACCGCATCCCCTGTGCGTGGGTTGCGTCCCAAACGCGCATCGCGTTTCTTAACAGAAAATGCACCAAAACCACGAAGTTCGACACGATCACCATCCGCCATTGCGTCAATGATACGGTCAAAAATTGTGTTCACGATATTCTCGACGTCACGTTGATAAAGGTGCGGGTTTTCCGCAGCAATAGTCTCAATCAGTTTGGACCGGATCATATAGTCGTCTCCCCAGGTGTTATCAGTGGCAGTGGCGCATCTGCCCTTTGACGGTAACTATAGGGTGGAAATTTCGTTCACGGAAGAACCCGATCTACAAATTTACCTGCCTTTTCAGACGTTTTCGGGTCTTAATCCACTGAGATTGCCATTTCGAGCGGCCCTCAACCAGAGTCCTGAGAATTGCCGCAGAGCAGCATTCGCGCCCGATTCGCGATGATCTCTCACCAGAACGACAAAACCCCGCCGGTTTTCACCAACGGGGTTCGTCATTTTCAAGTGGCCTGAAACAGGCCGAAACGATCGATTACTCGTCGTCGCCTTTGCCCAAGGCTGCGCCCAAGATGTCGCCCAAAGATGCGCCGGAGTCGGAAGAACCGAACTGCTCAACTGCTTCTTTTTCTTCCGCGATCTCGCGTGCTTTGATGGACAGGCCCAAACGACGTGTCTTGGCGTCGATGTTGGTGACGCGAACGTCGACCTTGTCGCCTACGCCGAAACGCTCTGGGCGCTGTTCTGCACGGTCACGGGACAGGTCAGAACGACGGATGAAGGATTTCGCGCCTTCATAGTCGACTTCGATGCCGCCGTCTTCGATCTTAGTCACTTCAACAGTGATGATCGTACCGCGTTTCACGTCGCCAGTTGCGTCTGCAAACGGGTCACCGTCCATAGCTTTGATGGAGAGGCTGATGCGCTCTTTCTCAACGTCTACTTCAGTCACCTTAGCATTTACCATGTCGCCCTTGCGGTAGTCGCCGATGACGTCCTCGCCGCGGCCTTCCCATGTCAGGTCGGACAGGTGAACCATGCCGTCGATGTCGCCTTCGAGGCCAACAAACAGACCGAATTCGGTGATGTTTTTGACTTCGCCTTCGACTTCAGTGCCTTCAGGGTGTGTTTCTGCAAACACTTCCCATGGGTTGCGCTGAGTCTGCTTGAGGCCAAGGGAAACGCGACGTTTTGTTTCGTCGATTTCCAGAACCATGACTTCGACTTCCTGAGAAGTAGACACGATTTTGCCTGGGTGTACGTTTTTCTTTGTCCAAGACATTTCGGAAACGTGTACAAGACCTTCAACACCGGCTTCCAGCTCAACGAATGCGCCGTAGTCAGTGATGTTTGTCACGCGACCAGTGTGTGTTGTGTCCAGCGCGTATTTCGCGGCCACAGCATCCCATGGGTCTTCTTGCAACTGCTTCATGCCGAGGCTGATGCGGTGCGTGTCTTTGTTGATCTTGATCACCTGAACCTTGATTGTCTCACCGATTGTGAGGATCTCGGATGGGTGGTTCACACGGCGCCATGCCATGTCTGTGACGTGCAACAGGCCGTCTACGCCGCCAAGGTCAACGAACGCACCGTATTCAGTGATGTTCTTAACCACGCCGTCAACTTCCTGACCTTCTGTCAGGTTGCCGATAACTTCAGCGCGCTGTTCTGCACGGGACTCTTCGAGGATTGCGCGACGGGACACAACGATGTTGCCACGACGACGGTCCATCTTGAGAACCTGGAACGGCTGCTTGAGACCCATCAATGGGCCAGCGTCACGTACTGGGCGTACGTCAACTTGGGAACCTGGCAAGAACGCAACTGCGCCGCCCAGATCAACAGTGAAGCCACCTTTAACGCGACCAAAGATTGCGCCTTCAACGCGCTCTTCGTCTGCATATGCTTTCTCGAGGCGATCCCAAGCTTCTTCACGGCGTGCCATCTCGCGGGAGATAACTGCTTCGCCGCGGGCGTTCTCAGACGAACGAAGGAATACTTCGACGCTGTCGCCAACATTGATTTCAGGAGCTTCGCCAGGATTTGCGAATTCTTTTACGTCAACGCGGCCTTCCATTTTGTAGCCGACGTCGATGATAGCTTGGCCATTCTCGATTGCGATGACTTTGCCTTTTACGACACTACCTTCTTGAGGTGTGTCGATTTCGAAGCTTTCGTTCAAGAGTGCTTCAAACTCGTCCATTGATACGTTCTGAGCCATGTGGCGTCTGTTTCCGGTATGTGTTTGCCTGCGCGGGATCGGTTCCGCCGGACTTTAGGTTATCCCACCAAAGGTGGGTGCAAGTTAAGGTTTCGCTGATACGTCCCAGAACAACAAAAGAGGGCCGGAAACTCCGACCCTGCTCAGCTGTGTGTTCTAACGACCCATCAACAGCCGCGCGTATAGGCCGGTTTGCCCCTGTTTGCAAGCGTTGTTGGCGACGTCGGGAAAGCCCGAAACCGAGCCCATGCAAAACAGAAGTCGCCCCGCGTGCCATGCTTAAATCTTGTAAAGGGCGGCGGCATTTCCGCCCCAAAAGGCGTCTTGGTCCGTTTCGTCAGGCATCAGAGATGTCGCTATATCGATCCAAGTCTCATACCCCGCCGCAAGTGTCAGAACCGGCCAATCGCTACCCCAAACCAACCTGCGGGGTCCGAACTGATCAAACAAATGCGCAACGTAAGGGGCCACGCTGGCGGGCGTCCAATCCTTCCCCGCTTCGGTCAAAAGGCCGGACAGCTTGCAATAGGCACCATTATCTTTCGCGAGGGCTGCGATGTCGTTTGCCCAGTCGTCAATTTCGCCCTTCGAAATATCGGGCTTGGCGCCATGGTCTATCACGGTACGTAGGTTCGGATGTCGCGATAGGAGTTGGCGCAGGTATGGCAGATGTCGCGGCAGGACCAACGCATCAAAGGTCAGGTCAGCCTCTATCATCGCTTCGAATGCAGGGGTTAACTCGGGCCGAAGCATCCAGTCGTCCTCGGCTATATCCTGGATCATCGGGCGCAGACCGACCAGCTTGGGATTCCGCGCCAACCGATCAATATCGCTGGCGGCTGAAGGGGCCTCAAAGTCCGTCCATCCCACCACGCCCAACACAAAGGGCGTCTGGTCTGCGATTTGCAAAAGAAACTCTGTTTCGGCAATGGTCGGGGCCGCTTGCACGAGGATGGTTCCATCGATGTCGTGTTGCGACAGGATCGGTGTCAAATCGTCGGGCATGAAGTCACGGTAAAGCGGGGCCAGATCTGGCGTTAACCATCCGTAATCGCCCCGATCAAGCTGCCAAAAATGCTGATGGGCATCGACAATCATGCTCCGATCACCCCTTTCTTGAGGATGATATTCCCATAGAGCCGTGTCTCGCCGGTTTGGATAACGGCAAATGCGGTCTTGGCACGATCGTAGAACGCGAAACGTTCTAGCCGATCCAATGTAACGGGGATGTCAGCGGTGGTGGTTGCGATGGTCTGAAATTCGTCCACGATGGGCGGCACCACATCTGGATCATCGACCACTTCCATGACCAATGCAGGGCTGTCGACAAAGCGGTCCATGGGAAGAACCGTCAAAACAGCCTGCAAAACATCTGTCGCTGTCAGACCGTCCAGACGGTGGACGCGCGCGCCAAGAGCCGTTGCCGGAAAGTTCGCATCGGCGATGACAACGTCGTCGCCGTGGCCCATTGCCCGCAACGCCCACAAAATTTCGGGGGACAAGATGGGGGGGATATTACGCAGCATTTGTGGACTCCTTTGGCACCAAAGCATCTTGCCGGATAAGCCCCTGCGATTTCAGGTCAGACCACAAGGCGTCGGGGATAGGTGTTTCAAAGATTTTGACGTTCTGACGCACTTCGCTCGGGTTTGAGGCACCGGGGATCACCGATTTCACGGCGGGGTGGCCCAAGGGAAATTGAAGCGCCGCCGCTATCAAGGGGGTCGCGTGGGCATCGCAAACCTCTTTTATTGCACGAACCCGATCAAGTATCGCATCAGGGGCTGGCGCGTAATCATAGCGCGCACCTTCGATCGGCCCCGTGGCCAGAATACCCGAATTATACGGCCCACCCAAAATGATCCCGACATCGCGCTTCAGACACAGCGGTAAGAACGTCTCAAGCGGGTCTTGTTCAAGCAACGTATAACGACCCGCAAGCAAGAAGCCGTCGAAATCCGCTTCGCCCAGTAGGCGTTCGCAAATCTGCCAGCTGTTGACGCCCGCACCAATGGCCGAAATGCGCCCTGCGTCGCGCAGTTCGGCCAATGCACGATACCCGCCGCCGCTGAATAACTGGCTCAGGTTGTTGTCTTCAAACGCTTGCCCGTGTGTGCCCGCGTCAATGTCATGCAGGAACAACATGTCGATCTTGTCGCTCCGAAGACGGGCGACACTATCGCTGTAACTGCGCATGATCCCGTCATATGTAAAATCAAAGATGATCCGCTTTTGCGGCACATCCACAAAAGCTTCAGGCGTGACTTCTTCTAAGGCGCAGTCTTCCAAGATACGCCCGACCTTGGTTGATAACATCAGCTCGTTGGCGTCAAACCGCTCCAGCGCATCCGCGATGCGCATCTCAGAGCGCCCAAGCCCGTATTGCGGCGCGGTGTCAAAATACCGCAACCCCGCGTCCCATGCGGCATCAAGTGTTGCCTGCGCCTCCTCGTCCTCAATCTTTCGATAAAGGTTCCCCAGTGGCGCGCCGCCAAAGCCCAGTTGCGACAACAAAACAGGAGCCTTTGTCCTGTCATTTAGGGCATTTCTTGTCGCAAGTTTCATTTGGACCCTTTCTAGGTCGTGTGGAAAAATTCTGGATACTGCCGTTCAAGCGGCTCGATGCGCTTGACCATTTGCCGAAGGTGGAAAGACATCGCGCCGCGCGCGGCATCGACATCTTGCGCTTTGATCGCGTCAAAGATCGCTTGGTGCTCAGCCACCGCTTGGGCCGGCCGTCCAGGCTCAGGAAGCATCAACATTCGGGCGCGACGAAGCTGGAGCGTCATTTCCTCCGCGACGAGTGTCACTTTGGGGAATCCTGTAAAGCCTAAGATCATCTCGTGGAATTCCAGATCGGCTTCAAAGAAGCCCTGAAAGTCCTTGTCGTCAACAAGCAAACCCTGAAGGCGCAGATTTCGCGAAAGACGCTTGAGCTGTTCCTCGGTGCGGTTCTGGGCGACCCGCTCTACAGCGGCGACTTCTACGGCCTCGCGCAGAAAGTTCTCCTCAAGCAATTGAGCCATAGAAAATCGTGAGACGCGCGTTGCGGATTGCGGAATGATGTCGACAAGCCCGTCAGAAGACAGTCGCCCCAATGCCTCGGCGACGGGGGATCGGGACACACCGAGCTGTTCACAAAGCGCACCTTTGCGCAGAATCGCCCCCGGCGTGAGCGACATTTCTAGAATACTGCGGCGCAGGGTCGTGTAGACGCGTTGACCCAGCGGACCGTCCAAATCGTTAATTTCAAGCGTAAGTTCAGACATAGCGTACTGTGTTTCTCCAACTGACATGTTAGTTGACAGATGCGTCAACTTCAAGCTAGTTAACACAATATCGAAATTGAGAACTGCCAGCCACAGGAATGAAGCATATGAGCCAGCCGTCCCGCCTCCTTACGCTGAACCAACAGGACAATGTCGCCATCGCCTTGGCTGACATCGCTGCGGGTGACGCCATCGGAGACACCGGACACGCGGCACTTCAATCCTTGCAACAAGGGCATAAGGTTGCACTTCGCCCAATCGTGCAGGGTGAAAACGTGCTGCGGTATGGACAGATTATCGGGCAAGCGACACGCGATATCGCAGCTGGCGAACACGTTCACGTCCAAAACCTCGGCATGGGTGAGCACGAACAAGATTACGCCCACGCCAGCGAAGCCCACACATTGCCCACAGCATCAAGCGCCCGTACCTTCAACGGTTACCACCGCGCTGACGGTCGCGTGGGCACCCGCAATTACCTAGGCATTCTAACATCGGTGAATTGTTCCGGTTCGGTTGCAAAGTTTATTGCTGAAGCCGCCGAGAAATCCGGCCTGCTGGACGACTTTCCAAACATTGACGGTATCGTTCCCATCACTCACGGGACGGGCTGCGGCATGTCAGGGAACAACGAAGGATATGATACCCTATTTCGCACACTTTCCGGTTATGCCCAGCACCCGAACTTTGGTGGCATTCTCCTTATCGGCCTTGGTTGCGAGGTCATGCAGATCTCTGACCTTGTCGGGGGGCGTGAAATTCGGGCCGATGGCGCGCTGCGCTATATGACCATTCAGCAAACGGGCGGCACGCGCAAAACCATCGATAAGGGTCTTGAAGAACTACGTAGCATGGCCGCTTTGGCGAACACTGCCACGCGTAAGCCCGCCCCCATTTCCGAGCTGATGTTGGGAATGCAGTGCGGCGGGTCCGACGGGTATTCCGGCATCACAGCCAACCCAGCGCTCGGCGTCGCGTCTGATATGCTGGTGCGGCATGGGGCGACAACGATCCTGTCCGAGACATCGGAAATCTACGGCGCTGAACATCTTCTGACCCGTCGTGCGGTGTCTGTTGAGGTCGGTGAGAAACTGATTGATCGCGTGCGCTGGTGGGAGGACTACACCGCACGCAACAAAGGCGAGATGGACAACAACCCAAGCCCCGGCAACAAACGCGGCGGGTTGACCACGATCCTTGAAAAATCTCTCGGTGCGGTCGCAAAAAGCGGCAGCGCGCCTTTAACAGACGTGTATCTATTTGGCGAAAAGATCGAAAAGAAGGGTTTTGTCTTTATGGACAGCCCCGGCTTTGATCCGTGTTCCGTGACGGGGCAAATTGCATCCGGTGCGAACCTGATCGTCTTTACGACAGGGCGCGGGTCTGTATCGGGCTACATGCCCACGCCTTGCATAAAAATTGCAACAAATTCTGAAATGTATGCCCGCATGTCCGAGGATATGGACATCAACTGTGGCGATATCGTCAGCGACGGTGTCAGCCTACAGGACAAGGGCCGCGAGATTTTTGAGATGTTCATAAACATCGCGTCCGGCGAACAAACGAAAAGTGAAGACCTTGGATTTGGTGGAGTAGAATTCGTGCCGTGGCAGATCGGTGCGGTGATGTGAAAATGGGGAACGACATGAAGCTGAAAAATAAGACAATATTGATCACCGCTGCGGCCCAAGGAATTGGCGCGGCGAGCGCGCGGGCCTGTGCGGCTGAAGGCGCGCGCGTGATCGCCACGGATATTAACGCGGACCTTCTGGCGCAGCTGGACAGTGTTGACGGCATCGAAACCCGCGTTCTGGACGTCACGGATGTGGATGCGATCAATGCATTGGCCGCGGACCTGCCTGATCTGGACGGTCTGTTCAATTGCGCAGGCGTCGTCCATCACGGCTCTATTCTGGAACTTGACGATGCCGCATGGGACTTTTCGCTCAACCTCAATGTCACCTCGATGGTGCGTATGTGTCGTGCGTTCACGCCCGGATTGTTGCGCCGTGCAGGCAGCGAAGGCACGGCAGCCATCCTGAACATGTCGTCCATGGCGTCCTCCGAAAAGGGGTTCATCAATCGCACGGCTTATGGCGCAACCAAAGCCGCGGTCATCGGGCTGACCAAGGCGATTGCGGCGGATTTTGTCGCCCAAAACCTGCGCTGTAACGCTCTTTGCCCGGGGACGGTCAACACACCTGCCTTGCAGGGTCGTATTGCCGAGGCACCAGACCCCGTTCAGGCCGAAAAAGATTTCATCGCACGCCAACCCATGGGGCGCTTGTCCGTTGTTGATGATCTAACGCCGATGATTGTCTTGCTGTTGTCCAACGATGGCCAGTTCATGACCGGTCAATCTGTTTTGGTCGATGGCGGCTGCACGATCTAGCGTGACGTGGCTTGGGAGGGCCGGAAAAACATGACGAACTTGGTCGAAATGAAAGGGATCGAAAAGCGATTTCCCGGGGTTCATGCCCTGAAGGATGTGCAGTTTGATCTACGCCCCGGCGAAGTTCACGCCCTAATGGGCGAGAATGGCGCTGGTAAATCGACCCTGATGAAAATCATGTCCGGCATCTACGCCCGTGACGGGGGCGAAATGCTCGTGGATGGCAAGCCCGCGGCCCCAGACGGGCCGCGCGCGGCGCAGGACCTTGGGATCGGGATTATCCACCAAGAACTCAGCCTGATGAACGACCTGACAGCGGCGCAAAATGTGTTGATCGGGCGCGAACCACGCCGCCGTTTCGGACGCTTGGACGAAGCCGCGCTGAACGCGCAAACGGCTGAGATTTTCGCGTCTCTGAATCTCAAAATGGATCCGCGCACGCAGGTCAGCACCCAGACAATCGCACGCCAGCAGCTTATCGAAATTGCCAAGGCGTTGTCCTACAGCCCGCGCGTTCTGATCATGGACGAACCCACCGCCGCGCTGAACGACACAGAAATCAACGAGTTGTTCAAGGTCATCGACAAGTTGAAGAACGACGGCGTTGGCATTGTTTACATTAGCCACCGCATGGATGAGATCAAACGCATTGCAGATCGCGTTACGATCCTGCGCGACGGCGCCTATATCGACACCGTTCAAGCCGCCGACACGCCCCTCTCCACAATTATCCAACTGATGGTTGGCCGCGAAGTGACCCAAGACACGCCAGACATCCCTGATACGTCCCAAAGCCCTGTCGCACTCGAAGTTCGCAATTTGTCACGCGGATCTGAGGTACGCGACGTAAGCTTTAATGTCCGCAAGGGCGAGATACTGGGGTTTGCGGGCCTGATGGGCGCAGGCCGAACCGAGGTTGCACGGATCATCTTTGGCGCGGACCCGCGCGACAGTGGCGAAATCCTCGTGCATGAGCAGCCAGTCAACATCAGAACACCGCATACAGCGGTTCAGGCGGGCATCGGCTATCTCTCAGAGGATCGCAAACACTTTGGCCTCGCGGTGGACATGACCGTGCGGGCCAATATTGCGATGGCCGATCTAGGGCGGTTTGCGGGGCGCTCAGGTGTCTTGAACGAAACCGCGATGGAACGCGTTGCTCTCGAATATATCGACCGTCTTGGAATCCGCACTCCGTCGGACATGCAAGAAGTGCGTTTTCTATCGGGGGGCAATCAACAAAAGGTCGTCATCGCCAAATGGTTACTGCGTGACTGCGACATTCTGATTTTCGACGAACCCACGCGCGGCATCGACATTGGCGCGAAATCCGAAATCTATGCGCTTCTCGAAGACTTGGCCGCACAAGGCCGCGCGATCATCGTAATTTCGTCTGAACTGCCCGAAATTCTGCGCCTGTCCCACCGCATCGCCGTGATGTGTGAAGGCCGACTGACAGGGATCGTGCCGCGCGAAGAGGCCACCCAAGAGAACATCATGAAACTCGCCACACAGACCGACGGTCTGGCCGAACAAACCGAGGAAACGACACAATGACTGCGACCATCAATACCAACACGCAAGGCACTTTGGCCAAACTCGCGGCAGGTGGGGCATTTCAAAAGATCCTCGCGTTTGCCAGCCTTGTCATTCTGTTGATCGGGTTCAGCATCGCGTCCCCGAACTTCATGCAAACATCTAACATGATCGCCATCCTGCAAGCGACATCCGTAAACGGCGTGCTGGCGATTGCGGCGACTTTGGTGATCATTACGGGCGGCATTGATCTGTCCGTTGGTACTTTGATGACGTTTACGGCCGTAATGACTGGTGTGGTTTTGACCAACATCGGAATGCCCCTGCCGATCGGCGTTCTTGCGGGGATTGCCACCGGCGCGTTCTGCGGGTTCTTGTCGGGGACCTTCGTTGCGCGCATGAAAATCCCCCCTTTCATCGCAACACTCGGGATGATGCTGATCCTCAAGGGACTTAGCCTTGTGATTTCCGGCACCCGCCCGATCTATTTCAACGACACGCCGGGTTTTGATCTGATTTCCAGAGGGTCCTTGATCGGAGAAGTGTTCCCGGCGCTTCCGATCCCCAATGGCGTGTTGATCCTGTTCCTTGTGGCTGGCGCAACATCCTACATCCTGAGCCGCACCGTCCTTGGGCGCTATTGCTTTGCCTTGGGCAGCAACGAAGAAGCTGTGCGCCTGTCTGGCGTCAACACAAATAACTGGAAAATCGCGATCTACACCCTGTCCGGAGCCATCGTCGGTATCGCTGGCTTGATCATCGCGTCGCGTTTGAATTCCGCGCAACCCGCTCTTGGTCTTGGTTATGAACTCGAGGCCATCGCAGCGGTCGTTATCGGCGGCACGTCGCTTTCGGGCGGACGCGGGACAATTTTGGGCACACTGATCGGGGCACTTATCATGGCGGTGCTGCTGAACGGCTTGCGGATCCTGTCCGTGGCTCAAGAATGGCAAACCGTTGTGACCGGAGCAATCATCATTCTCGCCGTCTACGCCGACACCGTAAGACGCCGCAAACAAAGCTAAAACAAGAGGGCCCTAAGCCCCTGACGATAACCAAACGATCAACACATATATCTTGGAGGAGAAAAAAATGTTGAACAGAAGAACAATGCTCGCGGGCATGGGTGCTACGACGGTCATGGCCAGCGTAACGGTCGCAATTGGCCAGACTCGGCACTACATCCCACTTATCTCAAAGGGCTTCTCACACCAGTTCTGGCAGGCCGTAAAGCTGGGCTCTGAACAGGCCGCTGAGGAGTTCGGCGTTGAGGTCACGTTTGAAGGCCCCGACAACGAAGGTCAGGTAGATCGTCAGATTGATATGCTCGCCGCTGCTCTTGCTAAAAATCCGGCAGCCGTTGGTTTTGCCGCTGTGGACAGTCAAGCATCGATCCCGATGTTGCGTGAAATCGATGCAGCTGGCGTTCCAATTATCGCCTTTGATAGTGGCGTTGCCAGCGACATTCCTGTCACGACCTGTACCACGGACAACCTCGCATCTGCTGCGCTGGCTGCTGACAAGATGGCAGAGGCCATCGGCGGTGCTGGCAAGGTCGCGATTATTTCCCATGACCAAACCAGCGTCACCGGCATTGAACGCGTCGACGGCTTCGTCAATCAAGTTGAAGCCAAGTACCCTGACATCGAAATCGTTTCGATCCAGTACGGCGGTGGTGACCACCTGATCTCAACCGAGATCACAAAGTCGATCCTAACAGCCAACCCTGACATCAAGGGCCTGTTCGGCGCGAACGAAGGGTCTGCGATTGGCATCGTGAACGGCGTCACCGAAAGCAGTTCGGACGTAGTTATCATCGGGTATGATAGTGGTGCGGCCCAAAAAGCCGCAGTGCGTTCTGGGCTCATGGCGGGTGCGATTACGCAGAACCCAGTGGGTATCGGTTATGAAACAGTGAAAGCCGCGGTTGATACAATCAATGGCGTAACGGTTCCGAAAATCATCGATACGGGCTTCTACTATTATGACGCCGACAACATGGACGACGCGGACATCGCGGCTGTTCTTTACGATTGATCTAAATATCGTCGCAGCCCGTTTCCCTTTTTTCGGGCTGCGACACCTATTCTCTTAACGTCCGAGGACCACATGAAATTATTGCGCTACGGGCCTGCGGGCCAAGAAAAACCTGGTTGTCTTGATGCGGAAGGCCGCGTTCGTGATCTGTCTAATCATGTCGGTGATATCGCAGCCGCGGCGCTTTTGCCCGAAACGATCGCGCGACTTAAAGCCTTGGACATCGCGGCCCTGCCCATCGTGGACGGCACCCCACAGGACGATTTGCGCCTTGGGCCTTGCGTCGGTCAAACCGGAAAATTCATTTGTATCGGTTTGAACTACGCCGATCACGCGGCTGAAAGCGGCCTAGAAGTGCCGCCTGAACCTGTCATTTTCAGCAAATGGACTTCGTCCATCGTTGGCCCTAACGATGATGTCATTATTCCGCGTGGGTCCCAAAAAACCGATTGGGAAGTTGAACTTGGCGTCGTCATCGGTAAGGGCGGCGCTTATATCGACGAGGCCGACGCGATGGATCATGTTGCGGGGTTCTGTGTCGTAAATGATGTCTCAGAACGTGAGTATCAGATCGAACGGGCCGGCACGTGGGACAAAGGCAAAGGCTGCGATACGTTCGGCCCATTGGGGCCATGGCTGGTTACACCGGACGAAGTTGGCGATTATGACAACCTGCACATGTGGCTCGAGGTGGACGGCGCACGTCATCAGAACGGGACCACATCCACGATGGTTTACAAGGTGCCACATCTGATCGCCTATTGTTCACAATTCATGAGCCTGCAAGCCGGTGATGTGATCTCAACGGGAACACCTCCGGGTGTTGGCATGGGACTGACCCCGCAAACCTACCTCAAAGGTGGTGAAACCATGCGCCTTGGGATTGACGGCCTTGGCGTCCAAACGCAGTCCGTCCGCAAATTCGCGTAAGGCCGGAACCGAGTTTTAGGCACCGAAACCCCCATTTCGTTACTCAAAATATAAGGGGCGCCCGAGGGCGTCCCTTTCTTGTGTTCCTGCAACAGAACAGATCGAATTATTAGGATTCAACAGGTGTATCGCCACGTGTCCAAAGCAGCGGGTGGAACACTTCGTCCACTGGTGTTTTGGCAAAGTGGTTGATGTAGTTGGACATAGTTTTCTGCGCTACGACCAGAACCACATCCAATGCGGAACGGTGTGTGAAACCCGCTGCGAAAAACGCTTCGAATTGTGCGTCTTCGATGTAACCGCGCTGGCGGACAACCTGAAGTGTGAACTTGCGCAGAGCTTCCAGCTTGGCTGTTGGCAGTGGCGCTTCGTCGCGCAATGCGTTGGACAACGCGTCATCGACTTTCATCATCTTCGCGATGCCTGTGTGGGCTGGCACACAGTAGTGGCATTCGTTTTCGACGTTGATGGTCTGCCAAACGACAGTGATTTCGTCCGCGTCAAAATCAGTCTCAGTCGCGAGCTTGTGCAGCACTTGGTACCCTTCAAGCGCCTGCGGGCTACCGGACATGACCTTGTGCAAGCCAGGAAGACGGCCAAACGCCGCTTGGGATTTTTCCAGCAAAGGCTTGGATGCTTCGGGCGCTGTATCGAGGTCGTAGGATGGGAAGTCGGTCATGGGAATCTCCGTTTGAGTTGATGACTGACATTTGCCCTTTCTTGAGCGATCACTCAAGTATATAATTGAGTAACCGCTCAACAATATTGTGATCAGCACGAAACATGCCACGTAAACCATCATATGACCGAGACGATCTCATCCGCCGCGCCCGCGACGTGTTCTGGAAGCAGGGCTGGGCTGGAACGTCCCTTAAGGATCTGGAAAAGACGCTGAACCTCAAACCGGGCAGCTTTTATGCCGCTTTTGGGTCCAAGGATGCGCTGTATCAACTGACTTTGGATCAATACGCAAAAGACGGGGCTGCCGCCCTCGAGGCATTGGCGCAGGACCGTGGCCCTCTGGGCGCATTGCAGGCCTACCCCCGCCATATCATCGAAAACGATGCCGCCGCCGCACGGGCCTGTATGCTGGTCAAAACCATGCTCGAACTGTCACCGCATGATCACCCGCTTGCCGATCACGCAAACGCACACCTCAACACGATGGAAAACCGTTTTGCCGCCTTGTTTTCAGCCGCACAGGATAATCAGGAGATCGGCGACACGCATGATCCCGCGCGTCTCGCACGCCGGTATCAATCTGACCTATTGGGGATGCGTATTTCGGCAGAACGGCCAGGACATGACAGCGCCAGTACTGTTAATGAAATCGCGCAAAGCCTTGCGCGGCTCTAAAATGTAAAACCGCCGACCAACATGTGCTGATCGGCGGTGTATTCGTGCTCGAAGGAATCAATCAATCCGTTCGAACAGGACATCTTTGCTTTTGCGGACTTTTGCCATCGGCGCCAGCCAATCACCTTCATCCGCGCGCGTGCCGACCGCGAGGAAGCTCACAGCTTTCAGCCCTTGATCCGACAGCCCAAGAATTTCATCAACAGCGGCGGCGTCAAAACCTTCCATTGGTGTTGTGTCGATCTGCATCTGTGCAGCCGTATACATCGCAAATCCAAGCGCAATGTAGGATTGGCGTGCCGCGTGTTCAAAGTTCACATAGGGATCGCGAGGCAAATACATGGCCTTCAGGTTGCCGTAATACCCTTCGAGCATCTCGCGCGTGCCGGGGCGTTGTTCCGCGTGAACATCAACGACATCGTCGATCCGCTGTTCGCTGTAGTTTTCCCAAGCCGCAAAAACGAGCAATGCCGTGCTGTCCGTCACCTGTGGTTGGTCAAACGACACCGCGCGCAATTTGGCGCGCACATCATCATTGCGAATGACAAAAACTTTGAACGGTTGCGAGCCGCTGGATGTCGGCGCTAATTGGATCGCATCCAGAATAGCGTCAATCTTGTCGTCTGAGACTGGCTTTGAGGGGTCGAACTTTTTCACGGCATAACGCCACTGCAAAGCGTCTGAAAGCGTAGAGGGAAGTGCATCTAACATCGGAGAATCCTTTTAATCGCTGCACCCGCATTGAGTGCTTCCTAGCGACAAGTAGGGTGTTTCCCCGTGTACGCAATGCCCCGACACACACATTTAATGTGCGTATTTGCGTGACTAGTCGAGGTCGCGGTCCTGACCAATCATCAAGCCATCCACGCTTTCGATTTCGGGCATGGATCGGCCCGCAATTCCCTGAAGGTCCCCATGCATTCCGACGGTCGACGCAATCACCAAATCAATCTGTTTCGCGCGCAACGCCCATTGCTTTTCGATGAACACGCGTTCTTTGCGTAGATTGTCTTGCATGTCTTCGAACCGTTCAACGATGGCATCAATCCGTTGCTTAAACTGGGTTCCCGTCAGATAATCGTAAACCATTTCCATCTTGGTTTCCTGCCCCATCGCGCGCCCTTTGGCGCCCGCAACCTCAATGAGGCCTTGGCGCAACGACGTTGCCAGCGGAATGGCATAGCGCGGCGCGCACACCCAGACACCGTCGACGATGCCAAAACTGTCGATGCCGTCCGGTAGGGCCACCGACGTAATCACGGCGATCTCGCACCCGCTGCTCCGTTGATCGTCCCGCAGCTTGGCCAGCCAACCCGCAGTCCAGTTCTTCGTGCGTTTGCTTTCCCAAAGGATACGCCCCGCAATGCCGCCCTGCCCCATGACATCCTGCTGCACATCTGCACCACTTTGCCCCTTAGCCACGGGAGAGAAGCCGTCCATCGGAAATGCTTGCGCAAGCGTGTCTTCCAGAACAATTTCCGCCGCTTCGCCTTGGGTCTGCATCGATCCTTGTTCAGATTTTTGTTTCAGCGCTTCGATTTGCTTTTTCATGCCCTCGATCATCTGCGCCTGTTCGGCAACTTTCAGTGCGGCCTTTTCTTCGGCGTCCTTGGCCAGCTTTTCGCCCATCGCTTCGCGCTCCGCCGCGATCATTTTTTGGACAGTCAGCTCAAGTTCTGCTTCTTTGTCCTGCAGTTCCTGTTCTCGTTTCATCGCCTTGGTCGCTGCAGCTTGGGCCTCGCGCAATTTGGCGTCTTGTTCTTTCAAGCGTTCTGTCATGGCGACCTGCTCGGCGTTCGCCTCCGCTTTACCGGCCGCCAAGGCTTGTGCTTTGGCGTCGGCGACGGCGCGGGCAGCGTCGGCTTCTTGTCGCGCCAGCGTTTCCGCAAATCGTTTCTGATTGTCCGCCAACAATGGTCCGGCAAGTTGTTCGGTCAGTTCGATCTCGCTGTTGCAAGTCGGGCATGTGATCGTGAGGTCAGACATCATGGTGCTTTCGGCTGGGAATTGCCCAACTCCTAGCACGTCACCGATTGTGCCTCCAGCGGTGGTAGGTCATTGTCGCACAATGTTTCGATTGCTTGCCTTGATGGCCTTTTTACCTTCGCTCGTCGCCGCCGATTGGACGCCGCGCCCATTGCTTTTTACGTATGAAGCAACTTTGGACACCTGTGTCGCGGACCCAGATCGCCCCGATCTCGCGCGCAATTGCGAAAAAGACCTCAGCGCGGCTTATGCCTTGAAACGCGCCGTCGCATGGGCCGCATTCGAGTGCGGTTTTACAGATGCCGAAACATGTGTAGCCCCTTTTGAGGACGAAGGCCTGCCCGCCTTGGCAGCCTCTATCGCAATTAACGTGGGATGCGATGCGACAGCCATTGCAACCCTGCCTGAAGACGAACCCTTCCCGCCAAACCATTGCGTCACCGTTGCCTCCGACATCATGATTGACGAGGGCGTCGTGCCCTTACGGCTGGATATTTACTGCGGGATCAACTGGATCGAATGCGGTGAACTGGCGCTCATCAACGATGCGTTCTGGAAGGACCAAGTCGAACAGGCTGCCCCAGACGACCCGCTAATCCGGGAACTTCAATTGCGCAACATTGCGGAGTGTGAAATGCAGTCGCGCGACATCGGCGGCTGGGCCATCGATCTCAATGCGCTCGAATGCACCAGCGCACGTTCGGCCAGTCTTTGGGCTGACTTGGCAAAAGAAATGGAACGGGAAAACTAATGGGTGAGCTTTATTTGGTTCGACACGGGCAAGCCAACACAGGCGCCGAGACGGAAGAAGACTATGACCGCCTGTCAGACCTAGGTCACGTTCAAGCCAAGCTATTGGGCGATTGGATGCGCGACCACGAGGCCCCCTTTGACCAAATTTTAGCAGGCACGATGCGACGTCACCGCGAAACCGCCGCAGGAATGGGCTATGCTCCAGAACGCTTTGATGAACGCCTGAACGAAATGGAATATTTCGCCCTTGTTCGGGATATGCAGCTGCATCACGGCGTAGAGCCCCCAAACAGCGCCGATGAATTTGCAGTGCACATGCCGCAAACCTTGGCCGCGTGGGAAAAGGCGACGATCAATGGTGCCGAACCCTTTGCAACATTCGAAACCCGCATCCTCACGGCGCTGCAAGAAGCCACCAAACCTGGGAAACGGGTGCTTTGCGTCACATCTGGTGGCGTTATTGGCATGGTGATGCGCGGCGCACTCGGCCTCAGCACACACCAAATGGCCCATGTGCTTTTGCCGATCTACAATTCTTCGCTGCATCGTTTCCGCATCCGTCCGGAGGGCACGTTTCTGATGACCTTCAACGGAATACCGCACCTAGACGCGCCAAGCCTCTCGGATCATCGGACCCACATCTAGACTTTAGCCGTGCTTGGATTTGATGTGCGCAATCGCTTGCGCAATGGCATCCTCGGCACTCATGTCAGACGTGTCCAACTGTATCGCATCTTCCGCAGGCTTTAATGGCGCCGTCTCGCGCTCCCTGTCTCGTTTGTCACGCGCCTGCACATCGGCGAGAACCTGTTCGAAATCCAAACCCATCCCATTGGCAGTCAGCTCATCCAGCCGTCGTTGCGCACGAGTTGCGGCACTGGCTGTGACAAACAGTTTAACATCTGCGTTCGGGCAAATGACGGTTCCAATATCGCGCCCGTCCAGTACCGCGCCACCATCGCGCCCGGCAAACTGTATTTGAAACGCGGTCAAGGCCGCGCGGACATCGCTGTCCACTGCAACACGGCTGGCCGCTTGCGCGACTTCAGGCGTGCGCAGATGCGTGGCGTCCAGATCAATCGCCTCAAGGGTTTGTGCCGCTTGCAACGGGTCCGCCCCGTTCAGCACCTTTGCCCCAACGGCGCGGTACAACAAGCCTGTGTCCAGATGGGCAAACCCAAAATGCGCGGCAACCGCTTTGGAAATGGTTCCTTTGCCTGCAGCCGCAGGCCCGTCGATAGCAACCGTGAACTTCATACCGATCTCCTTAGGTGCACAATCAAAACCAGCGCACAAAGATAGAGTGCCGCAAATTTCGCCAATGTTAAATGATGCGCGATATCGACCATCGCCAAAGATGGCTGATCCGCCCTGATCACCCGCAACAACGCCGCATTTTCGGACAGATCAATGGCGGCGTAAACCAACGCCAACCCGACAACAAAATACCGGATCCCCGATCCGCGCCACCCGACGAGAGCCATCCAGCACGCAAGAGCCACAATGAATATCCGGTCGTAGAGGCCAAGTACTCGCGCATAACCATCCAGTATCCGCCCACTAAGGGCTTCAAGAAAGGGTGCGATGCTTTGGGCGCTATACCCTGTCAGGTGAAAATCCGGCGGCCAATGCCAATCTGTCCCCGGCAAGACGCGGAAATACAAAACCGCCCCCATCATCAGATAGGCATAAATCGCGGTCCACCCCGAAACCCTGCGCAGGGCCAAAATCATGCGTTCTGCCGCACGATCCCCGCGCCCAGATTTTTCATCAGGCCTTCAAAAATCGGGAACGATGTGGCAATCGGGCCGCCATCATCCACCGACATCGGCTTGTTCGTGGCCAGTCCCATCACAAGGAACGACATCGCGATACGGTGATCCAACTGGCTGGCTGCGGTTATGCCGCCCTCAACATTGCCAAAGCCCGCACCTGTAACGATCCACCAATCATCGCCCTCATCAACAGCCACACCAGCCGCCCGCAGCCCTTTGGCCATAGCATCAATCCGGTCGCTTTCTTTGACGCGCAATTCTTTGACGCCGCGCATCACAGTGTCGCCTTTCGCAAAGGCCGCGACCACTGACAAAACTGGGTATTCGTCGATCATCGACGCAGCCCGCGCAGGAGGCACTTCGATGCCCTTCATATCAGGTGAATACCGCGCGCGCAGATCGGCAACAGGCTCACCACCTTCTTCACGCATATTTTCGAATGTCAGATCTGCACCCATCTCTTGGAGGGTGTAGAACAGCCCAGCGCGCGTCGGGTTCAGCCCGATATTGGGGACCAATACGTCAGACCCTTCGGCCAACAACGCGGCACACACAGGAAACGCTGCCGAGCTTGGGTCGCGCGGCACTACAATCGTCTGTGGCTTTAACTCAGGCTGACCCACCAGCGTAATAACGCGCCCCTCGTCGGTTTCTTCAACGCTTAGCTTTGCACCAAAACCCACCAACATCCGCTCGGTATGGTCGCGCGTTGCTTCTTTTTCGATGACCACAGTTTCACCGGGGGCGTTCAACCCTGCCAACAAAACAGCTGATTTCACCTGCGCGGACGGCATCGGTACGGTGTAGCGCACCGGCACGGGCGCCTTCGCACCAACAATCGTCATCGGCAGACGGCCGCCTTCACGGCCAACGGCCTGTGTGCCAAACAAGGCCAAAGGATCCGTCACGCGCCCCATGGGACGCCCGTTCAAAGACGCATCCCCCGTAAACGTCACCGTAATATCGCTGGTTGCCATTGTCCCCATGATCAATCGAACACCCGTGCCCGAGTTTCCACAATCGATCACAGTGTCAGGTTCTGAAAACCCGCCGACACCAACACCATGCACGGACCATTCTCCACCGCCGTGGTTAATCACTTCAGCGCCAAACGCTTCCATAGCGCGGCCCGTGTCCAACACGTCCTGCCCTTCCAGAAGACCGGAAATCTTTGTCTCACCGACGGCCATCGCACCTAAAATCAACGACCGATGCGAAATCGACTTATCACCGGGAACATGGGCTTCGCCCTTCAAAGGGCCGCCCTTGCGGGATGTCATTGGAATAGGGTCGCCATGGCTCGACATAGTGTGTCCTTCAAAACTGTTAGCGCCTGATAAACTGCACACGCCGCAAGGTCCACGCCCCTTGCCTTTGTTTCAGAAATACCTTTGGGGGTCTGGGGGCAAACAGCCCCCAGCGGATCGGATGGGCGCAGCCCATTCGATCACGGCGATTACCGCTTTCGGAACGTCAGATAATGGGGTGTGCGACCCTCACGCAGAGCTTTTTGTTCGTACCTTGTGGAAATCCAATCGCTCCAAGGTGTGCGCCAATCGGTTGGCCCTTCGGCCAGCCACTCAAACCCAGCCTTCGGAACTTCTTCTAGCGTTTGACGCACATAATCCGGAATATCTGTCGCAACACGAAACTCCGCGCCTGGTTTCAAAACCCGCACAAGTGGTTCAAGATGTTCTGGCGTTACAAAGCGGCGACGGTGATGACGCGCCTTGGGCCAAGGGTCAGGATACAACAGGAACGCTTTGGAAATAGATGCGTCCGGTAAGACATCAAACATGTCCCGCACATCACCCGGGTAGATGCGCAGATTATCAACGCTCGCATTGCGGATTTTGCCCAACAACATCGCGACGCCGTTGATATAAGGTTCGCAACCGATGATCCCGACGTTCGGATTATCAGCCGCTTGATGGATCACGTGTTCACCACCGCCAAAGCCAACCTCAAGCCACGTATCACTGCCCCCGAACAAACCCTGCAAATCAAGGTTTTCGCGGGTTGGGTTCACGTCCCAATCCACAAGACCAGGGGACAAAGCCGCAAGATCATCTTCCAGATAGCCCTTTTGGCTATCCTTCAGATGTTTGCCTTTTAGGCGGCCATAGAAATTGCGATGCGGACGGTCAGGATGTTTCATCCCTGCCCTTTAGCTTTGCCGTCCGACATTCTCAAGCTTTGCGCGCTGCTTTCGCGGCCAGACGTTCCGCTTTCTTGATTTCACCGCGCACACCAGACCAAAGCATCAGCTTGATCACAAGGATCAGGAAAACTGCAAAGCCCCCTGCAATCATCATCAACAATTGGCTGTCATTGTTCCACATGTCCGCCATTGTACCGCGCTCGACGTCCGTCAACGGAACGATCAGTGTACCAACCCAAATCATTGCAGCGCTCACCGCAAATGTCAGAACCGTGAACACAAATGCCATCGACCACCCTTCGCCAGAAGTCATACGGCGCTGTTCATGTTTGTAAAACTGCTGCGCAACAAGCATCGCTGGCAACAAGACCGTCACGATACCCATACCTGTTCCACTGCCGCCCTGAAAGAAGGTCGCCGCAAGGTCAGGCGCGAAAGCATATGCGCCCCAAATAATCGCCACAGACATCAAAATGACGGCAACAGAATAGATAACAAAACGCGTACAGTAGAACCCAAATGACTTGGTCATGGTAACTTCCTCAAACTTCTTTTTTCAAAACTTCAACTAGATCAGTGGCTTCCCATGAAAACCCGCCATCCGCATCCGGTTTACGGCCAAAGTGCCCGTAAGCAGCCGTGCGCTGATAGATCGGTTTATTCAATTGCAGATGTGTGCGAATGCCGCGCGGGGTCAAATCCATAACCTTCGGGATCGCAGCCTCAATCGCCGCAGCCTCAACAGTCCCTGTCTGGTGCGTATCCACGTAAATAGACAGCGGAGCAGCAACGCCAATGGCATAGGACAACTGCACAGTGCAGCGTTCCGCCATCCCAGACGCCACAACGTTCTTGGCCAGATAGCGCGCCGCATATGCAGCAGAGCGGTCCACCTTGGTCGGGTCTTTGCCAGAAAACGCGCCGCCGCCGTGGGGTGCGGCACCGCCATACGTATCAACGATAATCTTGCGCCCCGTCAGGCCCGCGTCACCATCAGGTCCACCAATGACAAACTTACCCGTCGGGTTCACGTGCCACGCAGTTTGATCATCAAGCCAACCTTCCGGCAGAACTTCACGGATATAAGGTTCCACCACGGCGCGCACATCTGCGCTGGTCATGTTTTCGTCTAGGTGCTGGGTCGACAATACCAACGACGACACCCCAACAGGCACACCGTTTTCATACCGAACTGACAGCTGGGATTTAGCGTCAGGGCCAAGCGTCGGTTCAGTTCCGTTCTTGCGGACCTCAGCCAAACGACGCAGCACGGCATGGGCGTAGTGAATTGGGGCCGGCATCAATTCTGGCGTTTCATTCACAGCGTAGCCGAACATGATGCCCTGATCGCCAGCGCCTTCGTCTTTGCTACCAGCGGCATCGACGCCTTGAGCAATATGCGCGGACTGTTCATGCAACAGGTTCAGCACATTGCAATATTTCCAATGAAACTTGTCCTGCTCATACCCGATGTCTCTGATGCAATCGCGGGCAATCTGGTCTATATCACCCATCATCGCCGTCAGGCGGGTCGGGTCTGACAAGCCAATCTCTCCACCGATAACAACTTGGTTTGTCGTCGCGAAGGTCTCCGCGGCCACGCGTGCTTCGGGTTCGATCGCGATCATCGCATCTAGGACCGCGTCCGAGATACGGTCACAGACTTTATCGGGATGCCCCTCGGAAACGGATTCCGACGTAAAGGTATAGTTTTGACGTGCCATGAGAAGTGCTCCAGTTCATATGCCAATCCACGTCAGGAAGCCGTTGTGGATGGATTAAGGTTGGTTCCGCCTATCCCTGCTCAACCAATGGGTCAACGGCTATAACGCGACGTCGCACAAGCCCCAGCAAAAAGAAGAGGCCCAGCAACACCAACAACGGCCAATCCCCGATCTGCGCATAGGCCGTCGGCGGCAAAGCGTTGGGGACATGAGCGTCAAGATAACCGGCCTCGTTCAGCGGCAAGCTATCAACGATTTCACCACGCGCATCGATAACGGCGGAAATTCCAGTATTCGCAGCACGGATGACAGGCAAGCCCTGTTCAATCGCGCGCGCCTGCGCTTGCACCAGATGTTGGCGAGGGCCAGCATTCGTCCCAAACCATGCATCATTCGTCAGGATCAACAAAACATCGGGCCGCACGTCACCACGTTGGATTTCTTCAGGGAAAATCCCTTCGTAACAGATCAGGACTCGTGCAAGGCCAAACCCGTCGATCTCCATCAACCCATCGCCCTGCCCTGCTGTGAATCCTGCGACTTGCTCAACCAAAGTGCCAAGCCCAAGCGGGACCAGAACATGGGCCAGCGGAATATATTCACCAAACGGCACCAAATGGGCCTTATCCATAATGTCGCCAACGGTCGTCGGCCCCTCGATTACAATGGCGGAGTTGAAGTAGGCGTTGGCGTCTTCGCGTTGAATGCCCGCCACAACGGGGGCGCCACGCGCGGCAATCGACATCCGTTCGATCAAGGGTTGGGCATAGTTCAACAACGACGGAATTGATGTTTCCGGCCAAATAACCACGTCGGGTGGATCACCTGCGCTCGTTTGGGCAATCGCGCGTTCAAAGAAAACTGGCATCCAGTCGCGATCCCACTTTTGATGCTGCGGCGCGTTCGGTTGAACCAGACGAAGTGTGACATCCCTATTCGGTTCTGGCGCTTGCGGCGTGAGCGCCTGCAAACCAAGCGTGGCAAACAGACACCCAACCAAAGCCGGCCAAATCAACGTCCATCCGCGATGCAAACTATAGGCAACCACTCCGATAAGACCCAACAATAACAAAGTCGTGCCATAAGGCCCGACCCAAGCGAACCACACATCCCCGACGCCGCCAATCAAGGTGTAAGACGGCAACCCCCACGGGAACCCCGTGAAAACGTGACCGCGCATAAGTTCGGCAAGGGTCAATGTGATCGGCAACCAAAGCATGGCATTCGCCCGCCCAACTGAAAACCACCGCGCCAACCAGAACGCAGCCCCCCAAAACAAGGCTAATCCACCCGACAGAAATAGGATCGCAAAGGGCGCCATCCAACCATGACGGACCGGATCAACAAGAAACGGTTCGACAATCCATCTTAATGTCACGGCAAAGTAACCAACCCCAAGGAGCCAGCCAAACGATGCGGCCTTTTTCGAGGCCGCTGGCAAGCTCAGCAACGCCAAAATGAACGGGATCGTGACCCACCAAAAACCGGTCGCCCAACTTTCATGGCCGAGAGCAGCCAGAGCCCCCAACACGACAGGTCCGGCAATGCGCGCCACGCGTGGCCAAGCAGCAAACCGTTGCGCCAGATTGCTAGGGTGCAGCTTAGCCACTGCTTGTCCCTGTTAGTCGGACGCGCAGTCGTTTAATGCGGCGAGGGTCGGCTTCGACCACTTCAAACTCAGGACCTTCAGGGTGAACGATCACTTCGCCGCGTGCAGGCACATGACCGGCCAACATGAAAACAAGGCCGCCCAATGTGTCGATCTCTTCTTCGTCGATCTCTTCGTGTTCCGTCAAAGGCATACCAATTTCGGACTCAAATTCATCCAACGGCGCCTTGGCTTCGACCATAAAGACACCTGGCTTCTCTAAGACCCAAAGAGTGTCTTCATCAGCGTCATGTTCGTCTTCGATTTCACCGACGACCTGTTCGATCAGATCTTCGATGGTTACCAGTCCGTCAGACCCACCGTATTCATCAATGACCAATGCCATGTGAATACGTTCCGCCTGCATCTTTTGAAGCAGGACTCCTAGCGGCATAGATGGCGGTACAAACAACAAAGTTCGCGCAAGATCACGTAGATTGAATGCTTTGGATCGCCCGTTAAATCCGTGCGTCAGCGCGAAATCCTTGAGGTTCACAAACCCGATGGGCGTGTCCAACGTCCCGTCAAACACGGGCAAACGTGTCAGCCCGCTATCGCGAAACACCTGCACCAAGTCATCACGATTGATCGTCA
This sequence comes from Octadecabacter sp. B2R22, assembly GCF_018861045.1. Classification (GTDB taxonomy): domain Bacteria; phylum Pseudomonadota; class Alphaproteobacteria; order Rhodobacterales; family Rhodobacteraceae; genus Octadecabacter. The sequence continues at coordinate 455,342 of NZ_JAHKQJ010000010.1, read as the reverse complement.
CCGGAACAGCCACAATATCGGCTTTGGGGATCATCACGTCTTCGACCCGCATGCTGCGCAGGTTCATCATCCCACGCGCTTCGAGCGGCGGCGAGTATCCTGTTACGGGGGTAATATCTTCGGGGGTGTCCGAGGGGCTAAGCGCCTCGACAATACGGCTGAAAAAGCCGCGCTTACTCTTGCTAATTTGGGTATCACTTAGCGCGCTTTGCGCTGCGCTAGAAGGTCCGTCAGTGGTGTCGCCCATTGTCTCCGTTTCCAAATGCGGCCGCATACTGCGACCAAGATACTGTCCTTACGAATATGGGTCAGGGATGTCCAGTTTACCAAGGATTTCTGTCTCTAAACCCTCCATAAGCGTGGCGTCCCCGTCACGTATGTGATCAAAGCCCAACAAATGAAGGGTTCCATGCACCAAAAGGTGGATCACATGGTGCTCAAATGGCTTGCCCGCCTCGGCGGCTTCGCGCGCACAAGTATCGTAGGAAATGGCAATATCACCCAATTCGGCGTCCATCGGAAGGTTTGGCGGATCAGGCATTTCGCCGTCATCTTCGGCGGCCCTCTCATCAGATGGCCATGACAGTACATTGGTCGCACTGCCCTTTTGACGGAAATCTTCGTTGAGCGCGGCGATGCGGGCATCATCACAGGCCAGAATACTGACCTCAAATGCCCCAGCGTCTAACCCAACGCCCCCCAAAGCAGCCACTACCGCTTGCTCAGCCAGCGGGGCTAGGTTTTCCATCCAGCGGTCATCCTCAACGATAATGTCAGCGACTGTCACGGGCGGGGCCTATTTCGGGTCGTCTTTGTCGTAGGCTTCGATAATCGCCGCAACAAGCGGATGACGCACGACGTCCTTGGACGTGAAGTAGTTGAAGTCAATCTTGGGAATATGGGCCAAAAGCCGCTCTGCGTCCCGCAAGCCCGAACTAACGCCGCGCGGCAAATCGATTTGGGTCCGGTCGCCCGTAATCACCATCCGAGACCCTTCACCCAAACGGGTCAGGAACATCTTCATCTGCATGGTTGTTGCGTTCTGGGCTTCGTCCAGCACCACGAAAGCGCGGCTGAGGGTCCGCCCGCGCATAAAGGCAAGCGGCGCGATTTCGATCTTCTTTTCCTCAATCAGCTTTTCCACCTGCTTGGCGGGCAAAAAGTCATTCAAGGCATCGTAAAGCGGCTGCATATACGGATCGACTTTGTCCTTCATGTCACCGGGCAAATAACCAAGTTTTTCACCCGCTTCGACCGCAGGACGGCTGAGGATGATCTTATCGACATGACCGCCAATAAACAGGTTCACCCCGACAGCGACCGCCAGATAGGTTTTGCCTGTCCCAGCGGGACCAATGCCAAACCCCAGCTCGTTCTTGAACAAGGATTTGACGTAAGCCTTCTGGGCATCGGTGCGGGGTTCGACCAGCTTTTTGCGGGTCTTGATCTCAACCCGATCACCGACTCCCAAATCCATCTGGTCTCCAACAGGGGATCCGGTTCCCTTTTCGGACGATCCCATGCGCACTTCACGGTCGATATCGGCCATCTCCACGGCACGCCCCGCCTCAAGGCGTTCATAAAGAGATTGCAGCACTTCGGCGGCTTCTTTCTGTGCTGCGGGTTCACCGTGAATAGACAATTGATTTCCACGGCGCAGAACCTGCACGCCGAGTTTAAGCTCAATGTCAGCGAGGTGGCGGTCATGTTCGCCGCACAGGTCGATCAAAAGGAAGTTATCAGGAAACTCCAGCACGACTGGTGCTGCGTCTTTTTCGTACGGTGTCGGGGGTAGCGTTGTCGTAGTCAATCAACTCTCCGGCGTTTGGTTTCTTCAATGGTGGCGGGTCGCGGGCGAACACGCAAGCCATCCCTGCAAATTGTCACACATTTGAAACGAAAAAAGGCCGCGGTTCTCACCGCGGCCTTTCTTTTAGTCATTAAGTGCATCAGTGCGTATGCGCGTCTGCAGAATGAACTGTCTGATACTGACCGTCGTAAGCCCGTACTTCAACGTTCTCGACACGGACCGCTACAGGATCACCAGGAACATCGTCCCGGATACCCGCTGAATTACTCTGGTAATTGCCGTAAACCACGCCAGGTTCACCAGCACACACTGGCAGGCCCGTTACTGGGTCAAGGCGGTTGCTTGCGCGGCCATCAATTCCATCATCGATAAGCCATGCCTGACACCCATCAGGTGTCACCGCGATACCGGCATTGTCTGACAAGTGGTCGTCCTTGTCGCGGCCAAGGTCAGCGGCAACGGCGATGTAGTCGTTTGGCCCCTGATATTGGCGGGTCCCTTCAACACAAGCCGACAAGCTGCCGACAGCGCCGATTACGAGTGCAAGTTTCAATGTATTCATGATTACCACCTGTAGCAGATTACTTCGACGCGACGGTTCTGAGCCATCCCGGCGCTGGTTCCATTGGATGCGATTGGACGGGTCTCACCGAAGCCAATCTCGCGTTCGATCATAGCGCCAACGCTACGGCCAACGTTCGCAACCGCACGTGCACGGTGCTCAGAAAGGGTCTGGTTGTAGGCATTCGATGCACGGCTATCGGTGTGGCCATAAACCGCAAAACCCGAAACGCCACCTTGGCTGAAGACGTCTTGCAAACGCGCAGTTGCGCTGTCTGTCAGGCGGTAGCTGTCCGTGTGGAACATAGCGTCCGTTTCGCCAACGAAGCAGGTTTCGACCTGCATGCAAACCGGACGGCCTGTTTCTGGGTCAAGACGGTTGACCTGATACTGCTCAAAGCCACCATCAGCCATCCAGTGCATACAGCCATCCGGATCAATCCAGATACCCCACTGAATGCGGCCTGACTGCTCTCCGCGCTCAAACGTTTGCGCAGACGCCGACGCCGCAAGGGCCCCAACAAGCGCGACGGCCGCCAAGCCGATTTTTAGATATTTCATTAGATTTGGCATTCCGAATTCCCCGTAATCATAACTGCGCGCGTGTGGTGAATCCCCACTGACAACGCGTTGCCCACTTGTCGTTTCATTTTTTTGCCCTGTTCTTACACACTACATCCACCAAAAGCGCCCCTGATGCGGCACACCACTTAATGGACGCCAAGTCACATTATTCGCAAGAGATTAACAATTTTTAGCCACATTGGAAGGCAAAAACACAACATATTGTAGCTAAACCGACAACAATCACGGGTAAAAATGGAGTATTGTCCCTGTGGACAACCTTCAATTGACCCGCGGGTCAAGCAATCAATCGCTAAGGTTGCGCTCGCGGTTCACGCTAGCAGATTTCGCCACCTAAAGAGTTTCTTTCGGACTTAACGATCATGACGTCTCTGATGTCACCGATGGACACATCTGATGTCTCTGCAAAAACGGCATGCAGGTATTCGGACTTGCCGATCATCTGCCCCGCTTCGCGTCCATTCTTTTCAAACAAGACCTTAACCTTGCGCCCAATCATCGAGTCCTGAATGTCGCGCTGCTGTTCCCCCAAAAGGGCCTGCAGGCGGTGAAGGCGATCCAACTTTACGTCCTCATCGACCTGCGCGCGCTCAGCGGCAGGCGTGCCAGGGCGGGTGGAATATTTGAACGAATACGCTTGCCCGTAACCAACAGTGCGCACCAAATCCATTGTGTCCTCAAAATCGGCTTCGGTCTCACCGGGGAAACCGACAATGAAATCGCCAGACAACAACAGATCAGGACGCGCGCCGCGAATGCGTTCGATCAGTTTGAAGTATTCGTCACGTGTATGTTTGCGATTCATCGCCTTGAGCACTTTGTCAGAACCGGACTGAACAGGCAGATGCAGATACGGCATAAGCTTATCGCACGTCCCATGCGCTTCGATCAAAGCATCATCCATGTCGTTGGGGTGGCTGGTGGTGAAACGGATTCGTTCCAAGCCATCGACTTTATCGAGATCCCAGATCAGCCCTGCCAAGCCGCCATCATGACCGTGGTAGGCATTCACGTTCTGCCCGAGCAGCGTAAGTTCGCGAACACCCGCTTCGACCAATTCCTGAGCTTCGCGAATAATACGATCGCTCGGGCGGCTGACTTCGGCGCCACGCGTATAAGGCACCACACAGAAGGCGCAGAACTTGTCGCAGCCCTCTTGCACGGTCAAGAACGCGGTTGGCCCACGCTTCGCTTTGGGGCGCGACTTTAACGTTTCAAATTTATCGTCCTCAGGGAAATCCGTATCCAAAGCTTTTTCACCCTTGGTTACGGCTTCTTCCATAGCCGGCAAGCGGTGATAACTTTGCGGGCCTACCACCAGATCAACTATCGGCTGGCGTTTCATGATTTCGGCACCTTCGGCCTGTGCAACACAGCCTGCAACGCCGATCTTTAGGTCCGGCTTGTCTGCCTTCAGTCCTTTAAGACGCCCGAGTTCCGAATAAATCTTTTCCGCCGCCTTTTCACGAATGTGACAGGTGTTCAGCAGGATCATATCCGCGTCTTCGGGGCTCTGCGTGGTTTCATAGCCCTGCCCACCAAGGCTTTCGGCCATACGTTCACTATCATACACGTTCATCTGGCACCCGTAGGTCTTAATGAACAACTTCTTGGCGGCAGGTTTATTTGGCGCGGACATCGGGACAGCTTTCATGGTGGGTTTCGGCTGCATTTAGCGCAAGGCCTGCCTGCTTGCAATGAAGCGTGATTTGCCAGACATTAGCCGCAATCAGGCAGAGCAACCAAATGATCAAGTATTCAGACCTCACCAGCTTTCTAAAAGACGGCGCGCCCAAACTGCTGAAGGGTCCTGTTGCGCTGATATTAGCCGAGGATGAAGTCGAGCTGGATGCAACTATCCGCCACCACATAGACGCGGGATTTCGCCATACTGTCGTTCTCGCCATGCCCGAGTTTTCCATAGCCGAAGATGTGGCCGAACAGATCATCCGTGTTGATTACAATGTCCGGACGCCAACCGCGTTAGAAACAGCCGTAAACGGCGTGATGAAAGCCACTGGCGATATCTGGATTTACTACTGCTACAACGCCGAGTTCTTATTTCACCCCTTCTGCGAACACCGTACCGTTGGCGAAATGATTGCGTTCAACGTGGAAGAGCGGCGCGACACGGTCCTGACTTATGTGGTCGACCTTTATACAGGCGATCTGTGGCAGAACACGAACGCGGTGTGCATAGAGGACGCCCATCTAGACAAGACAGGTTATTATGCACTGGCCCGTAAGGATCGCTGGAACAATGATCTGGATCGCCAGTTGGATTTCTTTGGCGGGCTGCGGTGGCGGTTCGAAGAGCACATTCCCGTGCCGCGTCGGCGCATCGACCGAGTTGCCCTATTCCGCAACAAACCGGGATTGGTGTTCTTGCCCGATCACCTGTTTAACGATCCCGAATACAACACCTACGCTTGCCCGTGGCACCACAACCTAACAGCCACGATTTGTTCATTCCGCACGGCCAAGGCGCTCAAACGCAACCCGGGGTCCACGTTTGATATCGAAACATTCAAATGGCACAACTCGATCCCGTTTGAATGGCACAGCCAACAGTTGCTAGATTTAGGCCTGATGGAACCGGGGCAGTGGTTCTAGACAGGGGCGAGCGACGCAAAATCGCACACCCGTCTAAGCAACAGCAACACCCGTATCGCCTGCCTGCTGTGCCTTTTTATGAACAGAGCTGAACGGCCAATCACTCGCGACCAAAACCAATCCGGCACGAACTGGCGCTTGTTCGATAAAACCGCGGCGTAGTTCTGCGACAGCAGGCTGAATCTCGATCACCTCACTACAGTCGGACCACAGGTTACCCGTCATTGGTGGCACAGGCACATGTTTCGCAAACGCTGACGAGATCAGCTGAAGCGCGCCACCAACACCAAACTCACCGCACGGAAAGACGCACAGAAGCTGCATCTCGGACGGTAGGACGACGGCTGCTTCAACCTCAAAGGCCCACCTTTTTTGGGCCAAAGCAACGCAGTCACGTAGAATACGCACATGGCGCACCAGCAAATCAGATCGCGGTTCAGCCAGCCGCATTGTAACCGAGACAAACGCATCATCGGGAGAAGCAGGAACCGGAGGGCGGGGGAATGGGGTGTGTAAACTCATGCCCCATCATTGGGCAAACGAGGTTAAAATCTAATGAAGCGTAATGAGGTTAGCTGCGGCGCAACCGGATGACGACATCCACAGACGCAATTTCTGCACCCTCTGGCGCATTTGGGATCCGTGCGATTTCAAGCTGCTCTGCTGGCGCATCAGACAAACGATTGTCGTCTTCCCAGTAGAAATGCGGGTGATCCGACATATTCGTGTCGAAATAGCTTTTGCTGCCATCCACCGTGATCTCACGAAGCAAACCGGCGTCACAAAACGCGCGCAACGTATTGTAGACAGTGGCCAAAGACACCTTTTCGCGGGTTTGTGTTGCCGCTTCGAACAGGCTTTCGGCGGTGACGTGACGATCACGCCCATCCCCAACCAACAATCCGGCAAGTGCTACACGTTGCCGTGTCGGTCGCAGCCCTGCCCCCGCGAGCCACTGTGTGCCGCGTTCTGAGGGTTCGTTTGAGGTTACATCCGCCATTTCGGCACCTTTTGATCTGATCCCCTCTAATATGGTGACATCTCCGGCTCTGTTCAATCTAAAATGCGAATAGGTCGCAGCCAGAACGCGTGTTTTGCGGCTCTCTTGCCCTTGGTAATCCCAAGATGATAGCAGGTAACAACAGCCAGAATTGCACCACTCCACAAGGACACACCTATCATGAGCGAATTCCCAACAAGTTTTGACCGCGATGACCTTCTAAAATGTGCTCGCGGGGAGCTTTTTGGCGAAGGCAATGCACAATTGCCCGAACCACCCATGCTGATGATGGACCGCATCACCGACATCTCAGGTGACGGCGGCGCACACGGCAAAGGTCACGTTATGGCCGAATTCGATATTACGCCTGACCTGTGGTTCTTTGAATGCCACTTCCCCGGCAACCCAATCATGCCCGGCTGCTTGGGTCTCGATGGTCTGTGGCAACTGACGGGCTTCAACCTCGGCTGGCGCGGCTGGAAAGGCCGCGGTTATGCGCTCGGCGTTGGTGAAATCAAACTCAAAGCAATGGTGCGCCCAACGGCGAAAATGATCACGTATGAAATCGACTTCACCAAAGCAGTCCAAACCCGCCGCCTGACAATGGGCGTCGCCGACGGCATCGTTAAGGTCGACGGTGAACTGGCCTATGAAGTGAAGGATATGAAAGTGGCGTTGAGCGAGAGCTGAGAAACGAGCATGTTTTTTATTCGCACGGCAAAATTCATTGCGCATCTAATTTTTTGGCTGAGCCTTCTACGGATCGGCATGGGTTTTTTGGTAGCATTTGGCTCCGATGACATGGCTCAAAACTTCGCAGATTCCGCTCGATATTTAGGGACAGCGAATAGCGGCGAGGCTATCAACGAAGGCACTAGGTATCTTTTGGTTGCTATCGCTCTAGGGGTTATTGCAGAGATTGGCGGCTTAGTCGCCAGACAAACGGACTATTACGAATCCGAGGAAGACGATGTTGAGTCCCACTAGTCCCCCACTTGCTCCTCCCCCCCCTCTCGCCTACACCTAAGAAAACACTACTTAGGGAGCAGCTATGCGGCGTGTCGTCATTACAGGAATGGGAATTGTTTCCCCCATCGGGAACAACGTAGCAGAAGTCGATGCGGCTTTGCGGGCTGGTAAGTCGGGTATTGTCGCCTCTGAGGAGATGGCCGAGCACGGGTTTCGAAGCCAGATCGCAGGCACGCTCAAGATTGATGTGTCTGAACATGTCGACAAACGCACCCTGCGCTTCATGGGCCCCGGTGCGGCCTATGCCCATATTGCAATGGGGCAAGCCATCGAAGACGCGGGCCTTTCGGAAGATGAAATCGTCAACCCGATGACCGGCGTGATTGCGGGTTCTGGCGGCCCTTCTACATCGGCGATGTTTGCGGCTCATCAGGTTGTCCTGAAAACCGGATCGACGAAGCGGATCGGGCCTTTCGCCGTCCCTAAAACCATGTCGTCCACGATCTCCGCCAACTTGGCGACCGCCTACAAGATCAAAGGCATGAACATGTCGATCACGTCGGCCTGCTCTACATCACTGCACTGCATCGGCATGGCCGCGCAACAAATCGCGCTTGGCACGCAAGACATAATGTTTGGTGGCGGCGGCGAAGAGTTGGATTGGACGCTGTCCTGCCTGTTCGATGCCATGGGCGCGATGTCGTCAAAGTATAATGACACGCCTGAAAAGGCATCTCGCGCCTTTGACGCAAACCGCGACGGGTTCGTGATTGCGGGTGGTGGTGCGATGGTCGTTCTGGAATCGCTGGACGGTGCTTTGGCACGTGGTGCGAAAATCTACGCGGAAGTCACAGGGTTTTCTGCGACGTCAGATGGTGCCGATATGGTTGCCCCATCTGGTGAAGGCGGCGAACGCGCCATGCGCGGCGCATTGGCAACCCTGCCCGAAGGCCGCGAAGTCAGCTACATCAACGCCCACGGCACATCCACGCCGGTTGGTGATGTCGGCGAAGTAGAAGCCGTGCGCCGTGTCTTCGGCCAAGGCTCCACGCCTCCGATCAGTTCAACCAAATCCATGACGGGCCACAGCCAAGGCGCAACAGGCGCACAAGAGGCGGTCTATTGCCTGCTGGCGCTTCAAGGCGACTACATTATCCCAAGCATCAACGTTGAAACGCTCGACCCAGCCTTGGACCCTGCTGAAATCGCGACCGAGTTCAAGGAGAATGCAGGCCTGGATACCGTGATGACCAACTCCTTCGGGTTTGGCGGTACAAACGGGTCGATGTTGCTGAGTAAGTATCGCGGCTAGAGAGTATGAGGCTGCAATCAACAGCCTCACATCTCAATAAGACAAAAAAAGCCCGCCAAGATTGGCGGGCTTTTCTAATTAGATCTGCTGTAAACGATTAAGCAGCAGTTGCGTTCTTGCGACGACGTGCAACACCAAGTGCGCCCATACCGGCAAGCAAGAAGCCGAAGCCCGCTGGAAGCGGAACTGGAGCCAGCGCTTCTTCGAAGGAGGCCGTCAATGTGTCTCGGCTGCTATCCGTTACAGTGCCAACACCGCAGTTTTGGGACTCGAAGCATCTTACAAAACTATTGAAGAAGTCAAAAGTGAATGTACCATCTGCGAAATCGAAGTCGACAGGCGCAGAGAGAGTAAGTTGACCAGCGGCTCCCGGAGTTGCACCAGTCGTCAAGTTACGTGTCCGCAACGCGAAATCGACCGATTGCGTCAGGGTTTGACCCATGTAGGTCGCAGTAACATCGATGGATTGCGCTTGCGTATTGTTTATCACAACCGAATTATCGAAAATCGTCGAAAGCGTTCCAGCCAACGAGACGTTCCCGCCATCGACATCGGTGTCAACAACTGCAGAAAAGCCGTTGAATGTTGTGTTATTAAGCGTGAACGTATCCGTAGCCGAAAACGTGACGGTTGCGGCAGACGCAGCAGATGCACTTACAAGAGCGGCTACAACGGCGATTGTCTTAAACATAAAGTACCTCATCGATAACAAGTTTACATTGCCCCAAAACGGAGCCTTGCCGACGTTTATACCTTAACAAACTGTTAACGTCGACAACTTAGAACCGCCGAAGCACCAAAAAGTACGAATATGCTGCATTTCTTCAAGCCAGCACACGCAAGGGGAGAGTGTTCGAGCCATATCGCCCATAAAGGTGGCGCTATGAGAACGGAATTCCAAGACATCCAAGCTCCATCCGTTTGAAAACCCGAAACAATGCGCCTGATCTGCGCCTAACGTTTCCAGCGATACGGAAGTTTTTTGCCAAGAGACGCACCGATTCGCAAAAGGTCCCGCAGTTAGGGCTAGCATGCTTAGATTGAGGGCGACCATTGGGGGCTACAGGACCCGAAAGACGGGGGAGGTGAAGCCATAGCGGCCCTCGGATCATACCGTTACTGCCTCGATTGACTCACCGGAACCTTGACCCGCCCCCCTAATCCGTCGCAAACCCAACCTAATAAATGGAGAGCAGGCTATGACCATCGACATGAACGGCAAGCGCGGACTTATCATGGGGGTCGCCAATGACCGCTCTATTGCTTGGGGCATCGCAAAGCAGATGCATGCGGCTGGCGCGGAACTGGCGTTCTCCTATCAGGGCGAACAATTGTTGAAACGGGTTGGGCCACTAGCCGAATCTGTTGGCTCGAACACTTTGGTCGAAGCGGACGTTATGGATGACGCATCACTCGACGCTTGCTTTCAAACGTTGAAAGACAAATGGGGCAAGATCGATTTTCTGGTCCACGCGATTGCCTATTCCGACAAGAACGAACTGACCGGTCGTGTGTCAGACACCACACGCGCCAACTTCACAAACTCCATGGCGATCAGCTGTTACAGCTTTATTGACGTGGCCAAACGTGCGTCCCAGATCATGCCAGACGGCGGCACGTTGCTGACACTGACCTATGACGGCAGCCAACGCATCACGCCAAATTACAACGTCATGGGCGTTGCCAAAGCCGCCCTTGAATCTGCGACCCGCTATTTGGCTGCCGATCTTGGACCACAAGGTATTCGTGTTAACGCGATCAGCCCAGGACCAATGAAAACCCTTGCTGGTGCCGCAATCGCAGGTGCGCGTCGCACGTTTAAGTACGCCGAGGCCAATGCGCCTATGCGCCAGAACGCGTCCCTTGACGCAGTTGGTGGCACAGCCGTTTACTTGGCGTCTGACGTCGGGGCATCAACAACTGGTGAAATCGTTCACGTCGATGGTGGCCTGCACGTTATGATGATGCCCGCCCTCGAAAATCTAGCCTAACAGGCGGTTCGTAATGAGCGGTTCAGTCACACTTTTGGCAGGCATTATTGCATGCCTTGCCACCGCCTATGCCTTACGTGGCGGTCTGGTGTCGCGAACGAAGATGACCGTGTTGGGCATGGACCCGCAAGGTATTGGCGTTTCCATTTTGGCCGTGATTTTGGCTGTGTTCCTATTTGGGCCCGTCTTCGGGCTGTCCCTCATCCTTGTTGTCGTAATCCATGAATTCGGCCATGTCGCCGCGTTTCGTGTCGCGGGCCATGATGATGCACGGTTTCGACTTGTGCCGTTGTTGGGCGGCTACGCGATTTCCAATCGCGAACCCGACACGCAGGAAGAAAGCGTTTTCATCACGCTAATGGGTCCTGCAATCTGCATCGCTCCCATGGTTCTGGCCTACGGGCTGGCGGGGATGTCGATCAATGTGATGCCCGCCGCTTATGGGCCGTTGATGACGTTTGCCAGCATTTGCGGAGCGTTGAATTTCTTTAACCTACTGCCGATTTGGCCATTGGACGGGGGCCGCTTGACGGCCAGCATCACCTCAGTGTTCCACGACCGCGCGCCGTTCTATATCTTCGCGACTTCCGCCGCATTGATCGGATTGGTCGCGCTCTTATCGCAACGTATTTTTCTGATTTTCATTGTCCTCATGACGGTTCAGCACATGATGCAGACAGGCGGTGGCGATGGCCGTGCGCCCTATCGTCGGATGTCCAAAAAGCGCGCCTTGTTGTGCCTTGGGGCATGGCTGTTTACGGCTGCGGCCCTCTTCGTTGGTGGGCAATCGACCATCCTACGCTTCATCTAATCCCCACAAACGCAAACGGGCCGCACTGATTAGCGCGGCCCGACTTTTTGAATGTCGGCTGTTTAGCTTGCCTTGATCGATACCATTTCAATCGCGAATGTCAGGTCTTTGCCCGCAAGCGCGTGGTTGGCATCCAGCGTTACTTCTGTGTCGCTCATCTCAACAACAGTGACGGGCATGACGTGCTGACCATCCGGTGATTGCATCTGCAGCGTCAGACCCATTTCCAACGGAATTTCCGCAGGAATTTGTTCACGCGGGATGGACTGGCGGTTGGCAGGATTGCTTTCGCCGTAAGCTTCGCCGCATGGGATTTCGACGGTTTTCTTATCGCCTACGGCCATGCCGGGGATGGCTTTGTCCAAACCTGGAATAATCTGACCGGACCCAACGACGAATTCCAAAGGATCGCGCCCTTCGCTGGAATCAAACGTGCTGCCGTCGGACAATGTGCCTGTGTAGTGAATGGAAACGGTATCGCCTGATTTAACTTGGCTCATTGTGCTATCCTTTAGCGTGATTAATTTGGCGGCTGCCTACCAATCGGCCCATGGGATTGCAAATCAGCACCCGTTGCGCGACGCTTGTCTTATGCAACACCCGTTTCAAACCAACGCCGTCAGCGCCGCTTTTGACGCCATGCATGACGTTCAACGCTCGGGTTTGCTGGCAATTCGTGGTTTGATTTTTGAACAAGCCGGGGCCCTACCCGTCGGTCGCATCACAGAATCCCTAAAATGGGGTCAGCCATCCTATGCGACGCCGGACACAAAAGCGGGCACTCCCATCCGGTTGGGCGCAACCAAATCTGGTGATCTGGCGGTTTTCACTCATTGCCAAACCACAGTCATGTCGGATTTCCGCGCCCTCGCTCCGCCTGAGATGAAATTCGACGGTAATCGCGCCGTCCACTTATCGCCAGATATGCCTATTCCGCTGGCTGAGATCACACCATTGATCCGCGCGGCACTCACCTATCGGTTATAACGCCTAAAACTTCCGCCCTATTGAGGGTTCCAAACGCTATCTGCCCATGCAAAGCTACCCACAACTGAAAGGGCTCCTATGACCATAACCACCTGCATTTTCGACGCCTACGGCACCTTGTTTGACGTGGGCGCAGCCGCCCGCAACGTCGCCAAAGAACCGGGTCAGGCGCAATTGGCAGCGGTTTGGGGCAGTTTATCGGCGGATTGGCGCGCCAAGCAGCTGGAGTACTCGTGGCTGCGTGCTATCTCGGGCCGCTATATCCCATTCTGGCAAGTCACCCAAGATTCGCTGGATTGGGCCATGGAAAACAACGGCCTTGCGGACAACGCACTGCGGGCCAAGTTGCTTTCGGTCTACAAGGAACTTCCCGCCTTTCCCGAAGTACCCGCCATGCTGAAATCCTTAAAGGAAAAGGGAATGAACGTCGCAATCTTGTCCAACGGGTCGCCTGATATGCTGGTAAATGCTGTGCGCTCGGCTGGGATCGGCGAATACCTTGATGATGTTCTCAGCGTCGAAGAAGTGCAGATCTACAAACCACATAACCTCGTTTACGATCTTGTCTGGGATCGCTTTGATGTCAGCCAATCCGAAGTGTTGTTCGCATCCTCCAATGGGTGGGATGCAGCTGGCGCGGCCGGATATGGCTTTGCGACGGTTTGGGTCAATCGCGATGACAAGCCCCAAGACCGCCTGTGGGCCGCACCGCACCGCACTCTCAAAGACCTGAAAACCATCCCTGATCTGGTCTGATGCCAAAGTTCACGACCGCCGACGGAACACAGCTTTATTTCACGGACGAGGGTGCAGGCCTGCCTGTTCTGGCCCTCGCTGGGTTAACCCGCAACACCCATGATTTCGATCATGTGGCCCCATATCTTCTAGAGAGTGGCGTCCGTCTGATACGAATGGATTACCGCGGGCGCGGACAGTCTGATTGGGCTGCCCCCGCAAGCTATACAATCCCGCAAGAAGGCATGGATGCTCTCGCGCTTCTTGACCACCTCGGCATCGACAAAGCCGCCGTGCTGGGCACATCGCGTGGCGGGCTTATCGCTATGGTGCTTGCGGCAACGGCCAAGGATCGCCTGCTTGGCGTGGCCCTCAACGACATCGGCCCAGAAATTGAGGCCGCTGGACTGAGCGTCATCAAAGACTACATCGGTCGCAACCCCGCCCAAAAAACACATGACGAAGCAGCGCAATTTCGCGCCAAGGCGTGGTCGCACTTCAAGGGTGTTCCAATGGAACGCTGGCAGACGGAAGTCCGCAATCACTACACGCAAACGGACGCGGGTCTCGTGATCAAGTATGACCCTAAACTGGCCGACACCGTACTGGCCGCCAGCACCAATCTCGCACCCGATTTGTGGCCCGTGTTTGACGCACTGGCAGGATTGCCATTGGCATTCTTACGCGGTGACGCGTCCGATTTGCTATCCGCAGCAGCCTTTGATGAAATGCGAAACCGAAGACCCGATGCCCATGCCGCGACTGTGCTGGGCCGTGGCCACGTGCCATTTCTTGACGAACCGGAATCCATTTCCGTTCTACAAAACTGGATACAGGACCTATGAGCGAAGCCTGCACCATCGACATGATCCGCGACGCAGCTGTTCGCCTCAACGGGCATGCCCGCCGCACGCCCTTGCTGTCTTCGCCCTTCCTCGACGAGGTTGCGGGCCGCAAAGTGTTTATAAAACCCGAATGCTTGCAACATACGGGGTCCTTCAAATTTCGCGGCGGCTGGTCCGCCGTATCCGCACTTGATCCAACCATTCGCGCCCGTGGCGTCATTGCGTTTTCATCAGGAAACCACGCTCAAGGTGTCGCTTTGGCCGCTGCCCGTCACGAAACCACATCTGTGATCATCATGCCCGCGGATGCGCCGCAGCTTAAAATCGACAACACGCGCGCCCTTGGTGCCGAAGTCGTTCTTTATGACCGCGACAACGAAGATCGCGACGAGATCGGCGCCCGCCTAGCCGATGAACGTGGGCTGACCCTGATCAAACCGTTCGACGAACCCTTGGTGATAGCTGGGCAAGGCACGTGTGGACTTGAGATAGCAGAAGACGCCAACGCGCTTGGGATCAAGAATGCCGATGTGTTGGTCTGTTGTGGCGGTGGTGGCCTGACGTCAGGCATCGCTTTGGCCTGTGAAGCAGACGCCCCGACCCTGCGCATCCGCCCTGTTGAGCCTGAAGGATTTGATGATGTCGCGCGCTCGCTGCGCTCTGGCAACCTTGAACGCAACACCGCGACGTCTGGCAACATTTGCGACGCCATTATCACCCCCCAAGCGGGTGATCTAACGTTTCCGATCATGAAACGGTTGTGCGGGCCCGGGCTTGCGATCTCTGAGGACGAAGCCTTGCAAGCGATGGCACAGGCCTTCTTACGTCTCAAGCTTGTCGCGGAACCCGGCGGTGCTGCGGCTCTTGCAGCCGCGCTTTATCGGTCTAACGATATCGACGGGGATGCGGTCATCGTCACCATATCAGGCGGCAATGTTGACCCGACGCAGTTCATGCGCGCACTGGACACCTTGTCCTAATCCTGTTTTCCCTCGGGCTCTTAAATCAGGGTTCCGCCCGTTTTATCCTAATGAAAGCTGTTCCATGACCCGTTTCACCATCGCCAGTTTCAATGTCAAAAACCTTATCGGGGCCGATCAGGAATACTACAAGTTCATGAAATACACGCCCGAAGAATACGCGTGGAAACAGGACTGGATGGCCGATCAACTTTTGAGCATGGACGCGGATATCGTCGGTTTTCAAGAGATTTTCGAAGAAGATATTTTGCGCGATGTCATCACAGAAACCGACGTGCGCGGTCAGGCATCCAATGACGCCTCAGTGCCAGATCAGTCCAAACGATATCACCGCCGCGCAATTTTTCGCCGCTTGGCCTATACGCCCTACTTTGAGGGAAAAGGCGCGCTCGCCGTCGCGCCCAATGTTGCAGACGGAGAACCGGGCCAGCGCAGACCAGGCGTTGCGATCCTGTCACGGTTTGGCTTTGTCGGCACGCCAGAGGTCATCCAAGATCTGCCCGAACCCGTCGATATCCCGTTTTCCGCTTTGCGCGGCGCGGATGGCGATGATGATGCAGGTTATTTCCGGCTGCGCCGCCTTTCACGCCCGATCCTAAAGGCGCGTATCCCTGTTGGTGATGCCGTTATCACGGTGTTCAACTGTCACCTGAAATCCAAGCTCGGCGAACATCATAAACCTGCTGGTGCAGACTTTCCGCCCGCCGCCGACCTAACCAACTACGACCCCACCACCCGCGCACTTGGCGCGTTGCGGGCCGCCTTGCGTCGCATGGCCGAAGCATGGGTTCTGCGCGCAGAGATCATCAAAGAACTTGAAGCCGGTAACCCCGTCATGGTCTTGGGTGATTTCAACGACGGCGAACATGCGGTCAGTTCCGAAATCATTTCCGGTGAAACGCCGTTCAAGAACTATTCTTGGATGCTGCGTCACGATGCCAAGACGCCGCAGGATCGCTATACCAAAGCGGAAAACGAGCAGATCACAGAAGACATCAATCGCGTCCGCCTGCATTCCGCTGAAAAAATGTTCGTGCGAAAATCTGCCCGCGACATGGTCTATACTTCGGCGTTTGGCGGCACTTATGAATCGATCGACCAGATTTACATGTCGCGCCATTTTCACCCCGATTACGCGGCCAAACTGGGCGAGATGGAGTATTTCTCTGTCCTGAATGACCACATCACCGATGGGTCCCATCCCGAAGCGCCTTATAATAAGCTCGCCTCGGATCATGGCCAGATCATTGCACATATGGTGATGGGCGATGACGACAACGCATAAGATAAACGCCAAGGGCGCGACGCTCTTTGCGACCGAAAGCGGCAGCGGACCTACGTTGGTATACTCCCATTGCCTTGGACTCGATCATCGCGTCTGGGATGGCGTGGTGGAACGTCTGCCGAACTATCGGTCGGTGCGCTATGACCTGCGCGGGCACGGCCAATCGGATGCGCCTGACGGCCCCTACGGCATGGGAACGCTGATTTCGGATGCCGAAGCGGTCTGTGACAATCTCGATCTGCGCGATGTGGTTTTTGTCGGACTGTCCGTCGGAGGTATGGTGGCGCAAGGACTGGCCGTTAAACGGCTCGATCTTGTGCGCGGGATGGTGATGATCGCGTCCGCCGCCAAAGTCGGACAACCTGAACCATGGCATGAGCGCGCCAAGGCCGTGCGTGAAAGCGGGATGCAGGCCATCGCGGACACCACGATGGAGCGCTGGAATGCCGGCGAAGACCGCCAAAAGTTGCAAGAGTGGTTGTTGCAGGCCAATCCAGAAGGCTACGCTGCGACATGCGAAGCCCTTGCTGGGACCGATTTTTACACGCCCACCTCTGGCCTGCGCCTTCCGACCTTGGGCATGTGTGGCAACGGCGATAAAGCAATGCCGCCTGACCTCGTACGTGAAACCACCGATCTTGTGCCAGGGTCGCAGTTTCACCTGATCCGAGGCGCGGGCCATATTACCGCCGTAACCCATGCGGATGACATCGCGACCAAGCTGACCGAGTTCTTATCCGGGATTGGTCACGTTTAACGTTACGGCCTGCCCTCTTCTCATTTTGGCGTCACGCCCTTAAATGCCCAACATGACACCCATCCAGCGCAAACGCGCCTTCCTGTTTATCCTGATGACACTGACCCTTGATGCCATGGGCATCGGGCTCATTCTGCCGGTGATGCCGGACCTCATCGCTGAGGTAAACGGTGGCACGATCGGCACAGCCGCCATCTGGGGCGGTATTCTGGCCACCACGTTTGCGGTAATGCAGTTTATCTTCGGACCGGTTCTTGGATCATTGTCCGACCGTTTTGGTCGCCGCCCTATTCTACTTATCTCGTTGTTTGTAATGACGCTGGACTACTTGATCATGGCTGTGGCTGGGACCATTTGGCTGCTTTTCGTGACGCGGGTTATCGGAGGCATAACAGCCGCAACTCAATCCGCCGCACACGCCTTTATTGCGGATATCTCAGAGCCCGAAGAAAAATCTGCGAACTTCGGGCTGCTTGGGGCGGCTTTTGGGCTCGGCTTCGTCTTGGGGCCAGTGATCGGCGGTTTGTTGGGCGAGCTTGGCACCCGTGCGCCGTTCTACGCCGCCGCCGCACTTGGCGCGATCAACCTGTGTTTTGGATATTTCGTGCTGCCGGAAACTGTAACTGACCGCATTCGCCGCCCGTTTTCGATGCGCCGCGCAAACCCGTTTGGCGCGTTCAAGGCGCTTTCGCAGTTGGATGGTTTGCGCCGCCTGATCCTGCTGGTGTTTCTATATGAGTTCGCGTTCATCGCGTATCCCGCTACATGGGCCTATTTCACGAAAGAGGCCTTCGGCTGGTCGCCCGGCATGGTCGGCGTTTCGCTGGCATTGTTCGGGGTCGGCATGGCCTTTGTTCAAGCCGTCTTGATCCGTGTTGCCCTGAAACATTGGGGTGAACGCATCACCATAATCTACGGGATTGCATTTAACTTCTTAGCCTTCATTGCTTTGACATTGATCACCAACGGTTGGGTTGCGTTGGTATTCATCCCGCTTACGTCATTGGGGGCTGTTGTTAATCCTGCAGTGCAAGGCCTGATGTCAAAACGCGCAGGCGATGACCAACAAGGTGAATTGCAGGGCGTTATCTCTTCTGCGCGATCCATGGCCATGATTTTCTCGCCGCTTGTTATGACGCAATTGTTCTGGGCGTTTACCAACGAAACTGGCGCTTACTTTCCGGGCGCGGCCTTTGCGTTGTCGGCTGCAATCATGATCGCCTGCTTGATCGTCTTCTTGGGGCGCAAACGGACTGTCGTCCAGTAAGGACACCGCTTGTCGCATTCGTGCTTGCGTCCTTCTCACGACATCGCCACGCTCCATCAAAAGAGTTGACCGGAGCGCCCAATGTCCACAATCAAAGCCGCAGTCTGCCATACATTTGGTGAGCCGTTCTCAATCGAAGACATCGCAATCCGTGCGCCCATCGGTGAAGAGATCGAAGTCACCCTTGCCGCCTGTGCGATTTGCCATTCCGACATTACGTACGCCGAAGGTCATTGGGGTGGCTCCTTGCCCGCCGTTTATGGCCACGAGGCAGCTGGAACTGTTACCGCCACAGGCCCGAACGCACGCGGTATAAACGTGGGCGATAAGGTCGTCGTCACACTGATCCGCGCTTGCGGTTCCTGCCCGTCCTGTTCTGCGGCCCGTCCGACCAACTGCGAAGAACCATATGACGGTGACGATGGTCCGATCAAAACCACCGATGGCGGCAAGCTCCACCAAGCGATGGCCTGTGGTGGCTTTGCCGAAAAGGTTGTCGTGGACAGCTCTCAGGTTGTGACGCTCCCGGATGGGATCAGCATGGAAGCCGCCAGTCTTTTGGCCTGCGGCGTCATCACTGGCATTGGTGCGGTCGTGAATGCCGCCAAAGTCCGCCCCGGTCAGGATGTTGTTATTATCGGTGCAGGTGGCGTTGGTCTAAACGCGATCCAAGGGGCGGCCATCGCAGGTGCGCGCCGCATCGTGGCCGTAGATATGGAGCCGTCCAAACTCGATGTGGCCAAAGAATTTGGCGCGACCGATGCGGTTCTTGCAACGGGAGAGCCGTGGAAAGAAGCCAAGAAAACCATGGGCCGCGGCGCAGATGCTGTCCTCGTCACCGTCGGTGTTGCACCGGTCTATGACCAAGCGCCACGTTACCTAGCCAAAGGCGGTAACGTCGTCATGGTTGGAATGCCGCCATCCGGTGCCTTTTCGGAATACGAGGCGGCCAATTTCGCCGCTGCCGGCCAAAGCATGATCGGCTCAAAGATGGGCGACGTGGTGATCAAACGCGATATCCCGTGGATGGTTGACCTTTACAAACAAGGCCGTTTGAAGCTGGACGAACTTATCTCGGGGACATGGTCGCTTGACCAGATCAACGAAGCGATTGAGGATACCAAGACAGGGGCCGCCAAACGCAACGTGATTGTGTTTTAGCCAGCGGCCATTTTCAAAACGAAGGCCGATACATGATCCGTTTCCTATCAAGCCTGTTCAATAAACCTACGCAAGAGGCACAGCCGGTTGCTGGCCACGCCGCTGAAACGTCGATGAATTTCGACAGTGAAAACGTGCGGCCGTTTCTTGAAGGACTTGCCCCTGGCACCATCGACCAAGGCGCATTGGCGGTTGTCGATTCTGCTGTCGGGGCTATGGCTGTAGATGAAACGCGTGACATCGTTCTCAACGCCCAAAGCGGCTTGCAGCTTCAAATCTATATGGATGACATCCAAGCGCCAGACCTGTATTTCTTCGGGCCTGTCGAGGTCATCCAATATATCGATTCAGCACTAATGGCCTTCGCCAACGCAATGGGACTTTGACATGAAACTCCAAGATCTAGACGTCATCATAACGGCCCCGCCTGCCCCTGGTTGGGGTGGACGCTATTGGATCTTGGTCAAGGTCACGACCGATACAGGCATCACAGGCTGGGGCGAATGCTACGCATCATCCGTAGGCCCCGATGCGATGACCCATGTCATTAAGGATGTGTTCGAACGGCACATGCAGGGTGAGAACCCCGAAAATATCGAGCTGATGTTTCGGCGCGTTTATTCATCGGGCTTCACCCAACGCCCCGACCTAACAGTCATCGGCGCGTGGTCCGGCCTTGAAATCGCGTGTTGGGACATTTTGGGCAAAGATCGTGATCGCCCTGTTCACGCGCTGATCGGTGGGCGACTTAACGATAAGATCCGTGCCTATACGTACCTTTATCCCGCCCCCCACCACCCGCTGCCTGAATTTTGGGGCAGTGCCGACATGGCTGCCGAAGTCGCGGTGAGCATGGTCGAGAAGGGCTACACGGCGGTCAAATTCGACCCTGCAGGCCCCTACACCATTCGCAGCGGCCATATGCCCTCGATGCATGACATTGAAACAAGCGTCGCGTTCTGCCAGAAAATTCGCGATGCCGTTGGGACGCGCGCCGATCTGTTGTTCGGCACTCACGGCCAGTTTTCGACAGGTGGCGCGATCCGCATGGGCCAAGCCATCGAGAAGTTTTCACCACTTTGGTACGAAGAACCTATTCCACCGGATTCAGTTGCCGAAATGGCAAAGGTCGCGTCAGCGGTCAAAATCCCTGTCGCCACAGGCGAACGTCTGACCACGAAAGCCGAATTTGCACCGATCTTGCGCGGCGGGGCTGCCAATATCCTGCAACCTGCCCTTGGGCGTTCTGGTGGCATTTGGGAAACCAAAAAGATCGCGACACTGGCCGAGGTCTACAACGCCCAAGTCGCGCCGCACCTTTACGCGGGATCGATTGAATGGGCTGCAAACGTCCAGCTCGCGGCGACCCTACCCAACATTCTGATGTGCGAGACCATCGAGACACCGTTCCACGACGCGCTGATCAAATCCTCGATCACGATTGAGAATGGCTATGTGAATGTTCCCACGGCACCTGGTCTTGGCATTGAAGTAGACGAAGATCTCGCACGGGCGCACCCACTTACGGACGACGGGCTGCATCTACAGATGCAGGAAGATCCGATCGGCTACCACGCACCTAATCTGTTTGCGGGCGGCGCGCCGGTCAAAGACGAGCCCTAGAACAAGCTTGCGCACGCCTCTGGCGCTGTTATCTTTGAACAAAGTTCACTGGAGACCGTCATGGCTGGAAAAGTCGAGTTGCGCCGCGCCGCTTTGCGCGAAACCCTGATCGCACAGGCGCGGCGCCGGATTGAGACCGACGGGCTGAAAAACCTGCGTGCGCGGGACCTCGCGAAGGATGCAGGCTGTGCCCTTGGCGCGATCTATAATGTGTTCGGTGATCTGAATGATCTGGTGCTGGCTGTGAATGCAGGCACCTTCAAACGTCTGGGCGCTGCTGTCGCCGAAGCCTTGGCTGACGCCCCACAAGATGCGACCGAACAGTTGATTGTGATGTCGCACGCCTATCACCACTTCGCGGCCAAGAACTTTAACCTTTGGCGCGCGCTGTTTGATATTGAACGCCCCGCTGGCGAAGCCGCGCCTGATTGGTATTTACAGGAGATGGGCCAGCTGTTCGCCTACATCGACGCGCCCTTGTCCGTCATCTTCCCCGATCACACCGCCGAGAATCGCCAGCTTTTGACCAAAGCCTTGTTCTCATCGGTGCATGGAATTGTGCTTTTGGGGCTGGATGAGGCCTCTGCGGGGGTTCCCGCCGCCCAACTTGATGAAATGATTTCATTGATTCTCAGGCACTTAGCCTCTCAATCCTGATTTTTATGAACATCGTTCACAAAAATACTTGATACATCACGCCACCCTCGCTAACTTCAATTCATGAACAACGTTCACACACAATGTGAACCGCGACACATGAAAGGAAGCGATATGTTCAAGACACTCTCAACCCTGATTGCAGGGGTTAACGCCCGCTCCGAAGACCGCGTTCGCGATGCTTTTGCGATTGAATTGATTGACCAAAAAATTCGCGAGGCTGAAACCTCTCTTAAGGCCGCCAAGGCCACGCTCGCCTCTCTTATCCAGCGTCAGCGCAGCGAAGAGCGGCAGCGCGCGAGCCTGAAAAACCGCGTTACCGACATGATGGGCCGCGCCCAAGAAGCCCTGAACAAAGGCCGCGAAGACCTTGCAGCAGAGGCTGCACAGGCCGTCGCCCAGATGGAAAACGAACTGACGATCCGCAATGAAACCTGCGACCGTCTGGATCAAAAAGTCATCCGTTTGCGCAATTCTATCGAGGCAGGCCACCGCCGGATCATCGATCTAAAACAAGGTGCGATCCAAGCCCGCGCTGTACGCCGTGAACAAGCGATCCAGTCCAAGCTGAGCTCGACCATCGGGCACACATCCAACGTCGAGGAGGCTGAAGAGTTGATCACCCGTGTCATGGGCCGCGACGACCCGTTCGAGCAATCCGAGATCCTGCGCGATATCGATCGGGATTTGGGCCACGAAACATTGACGGACCGTATGGCGGATCACGGATTTGGTGCAGCGACACGCACCACCGCAGACGATGTACTGGCCCGCCTGAAACAGTCCAAGAAATCCGCTTAACTTACTGAAATTTATAAAAGGAATAATTCGATGAGCAACTTTAACAAAAACGATAACGCAATGATTACCCTATTTAACGGCGCTGGTGTCGTGGTCGCCTACGGGATGCTGGGCCTCTCGCTTTATATGTCCCCTGACGTGCCTCTTTCGACTAAAGGCTACTGGGGCATTGGTATTCTTCTTCTCACCCTGTCCTTGGTGAACTTTGTGAAACTGCGCTTTGACGAACGCCTCTCAGAGGACCGTGTGACACGCCTTGAAGAAGCCCGCAACGAGCGCATTTTGTCCGAATATGTTGGCGGCGACGACGTCAAAGACTGATCCCCGACAACCCTCTTGCCTCTCACGGCAAGCGCCCTGCCCCAACCCAGTCCCTAGGGTGGGCGGGGCGCACCCCTTTCCAAATGTGCGAACCTCAGCCAATGTCCTTGCAATGAAATCACTTCTGTCCCTCCCTCGGCGCGGCGCTGCCAAAATCGTCGGACTAGCAATCTCACTGTTGGTGCGATTCCTGACGGCTGTTCGTGCGGATTGGCGCGGCATTGAACCGGTCAACAAGCAACGGGTGTATTTCGCCAATCACGTCAGCAACGCCGACATGCCAATGATCTGGTCCTGCCTGCCGCCCAACTTACGCCGCGATGTGCGCCCTGTTGCAGCGGCAGACTACTGGCTGAAAAACAAACTACGTGCGTTCGTCGGGCCGGAGGTCTTCAACTGTGTCCTCGTTGATCGTCGCCCCGAAGCCCGCGACGCACATCACGATCCGATGCAAAACATCCTTGATGCCTTGGATGACGGGTCTTCGTTGATCATCTTCCCAGAAGGCAATCGCAACATGACAGATGACCCGCTGCTGCCCTTCAAGGCGGGCTTGTATAACATGGGTAAGGCCCGCCCAGACGTCGACCTTGTGCCGACGTGGGTGTCGAACGTGACCGAGATTATGCCCAAAGGCGAAGTAATTCCCCTGCCCTTGATCTGCACTGTGACATTTGGCGAACCAATTCACGTAGACGACGGTGAAGATAAAGACGCCTTCCTGCGGCGCGCCGAAAACGCTCTCGTCTCGCTCGCGCCAAAGGATGATCGCTTATGACGTCGACAGATTCCGAAATTCTCGGGTTATTCATCGGGGTTTGCGGCCTTTTGATTGTCCTTACCCTCGTCGGAGAGGTTCTCAGCATGCGGGCGGGCGACAACAACCCAGTCGTTGAAACCTTCAAGACACGTGTGCGAAGCTGGTGGGTGATAGTGATCTTGTTCACGTTGGCCCTGATCGCGGGAAAGGTCGGGCTTTTGATTTTGACGGCCTTTGCCTCGTTTGCGGCCCTGCGGGAATTTATGACGCTGACCAACAAACGCCGCGCAGATCACCTGTCACTGGCGCTCGGCTTTTTTGTCGTTCTCCCTTTGCAATACCTCTTTATCGGCTTCGGCTGGCAGGCTTTGTTTGCCGTGTTCATTCCGGTTTACGTCTTCCTTCTTTTGCCGATCGTCAGCGCCCTTCGCGGTAATTCGGACCGCTTTTTGATCCGCGTGGCAGAAACCCAGTGGGCCTTGATGATCGCGGTCTTCTGCGTCAGTCATGTGCCCGCGCTTCTGACCCTCGAGTTTGACGGCTACCCTGCGGACCGCGGTGTCCTTCTTATTGCGTTCCTGATCATGGTCGTTCAATTCGGCGATTTACTTGATTTCTTCTTTGGGCGTCGGATCGGCAAAACCCAGATCATTCCCGGAATTTCTGCCAAGACATGGGAAGGCATGATCTGTGGCGTTGTTTCCGCCTCGATCATTGGCGGGCTGCTGGCATGGCTCACGCCGTTCAGCATGTTTGGGGCCATGGCGATGGCCGCCCTTGCGTCCACTGTCGGGATGTTTGGAAACTTGGTCATCTCAGCGATTAAGAACGACCGAGGCATCAAGGATTGGTCACACCTGATCCCCGGCCAAGGCGGGTTCGTTGATCAGCTCGACTCTGTTATCTTCGCCGCACCGATCTTTTACCACGTGACCTATCTGGTCTGGATGTAGCCCTAACGCAGAATGAAATCACCAACGATCGGATAGTGATCTGTCGGCCATTCGCCATCAAATTTACCACGCACCGAAAACGTCTTTCCCATTGGGGCGATACCCTCGGTCCCGCCTATATGATCAATGGCAGGAAACAGGTTCAGCCCGCGATTAAAGTGGTAGGTAGATCCCTGTGCGGGCCAAAACGTAACGCCTGCGTCTTCCAGAATTCCAAGCGTCGTTGATCCATTGACCGCATTGAAATCACCGATCACAAACACAGGCATTTGGGCGGCGGGGCCTGCGATGCGGTCAGCCACCAGCTGCGCTGAAAGCTGGCGATTGGATGCACTGCGATACTCTGTATGCAGATTATAGACCCGAAACACCGTTCCCGACGTATCTTCAAATTCGGCCCACGACGCAAACGCAGGCCATGATCCGTTAAAGGTACGCGAATAAATCACGTCAGGCGTGTCGCTGAAAAAGAACCACCCTTGATCGCGCAACTGCAATCTATCTGTGCGGTAGAAAATTGGCTGGGTTGATGGAAACGCGGCAGGGTCGCCCACGGCGGCGGCCGCGTAGTCGGGGTTGTTTGTGCGCAGATAATCCAAAGTCAAATTGGCGGGGGCCATGTTGCGCCCAAAGCTTTCCATCTCTTGGAACCCGATCACATCCGCGTCCAACGCGCGAACGGACAATTGCAGCGCGTTCTTGCGCCGTTCCCAATCGCCCACGGACCAATCCCCCGTCTCACGCCCCATCCAAATGTAATGGACGTTATAGGTCGCGATCCGAAGGTTTTCTGGAGTGGGCGGCTGAACGGGTTGTGGCAAAGAATTGCACGCAACCATGCCCCCCAGCACCGCGAAAAACATCGCAAAGAAAACAGCCAGTCGTTTGAACCATCTTCTCATGGCATGACCAAAATCGCTCTAAAATCATTGACGTTCGTCAATGTCGGACCAGGGACAACCTGCGCGCCGATGGCTTCAAAGAACCCGTGCGCGTTGTTATTGGACAATGCACCCTCAGCGGAAATTTCCATCGCTTCGGCCAAAGCCAATGTCGTTGGGTCCGCCACGGCACCCGCTACCTCCGCGGCGCCATCTACTCCGTCTGTGTCGCAAGCGATCACGTGGATTTTTGGATGCCCCCGCAATGCCAGTGCTGCCGCTAAAACAAATTCAGCGTTGGGCCCACCGATACCATCCCCACGACGGGTCACGGTGCATTCACCGCCCGACAACAACAGCACCGGTATAGACAGCTTTTCCCCGGCGATCTGAACCGCCATCTCGGATTGGGCAACCGCAAGATCGCGGGCCTCACCCTCCAGCGCATCGCCGAGAATACGCACATCAACACCTGCATCCCGCGCGATCTTCGCTGCTGCTTCCAAAGATTGCGAAGGCGCGGCACAGATGATGTTTTCCACCCCATCCAAACGTGGATCATCGGGTGACAATGGATCACCGCCCTTTTCCAGATAAGCGGCAATCGCAGGCGGCGCGGTCACGTCCCATTTGGCCAAGGTCGCAATTGCCAGATCGGCATTTCCTGCGTGGCCAACGGTCGGACCACTCGCGATGTCGCTTGGATCATCCCCGGGAACATCCGATATCATCAACGTCACAATCTTTGCAGGATACACAGCGGCCGCCAGACGCCCACCTTTGACGGCCGATAATTCCTTGCGGATTCCGTTGATATCCCCAATTGGCATCCCACTGGCCAGCATATCCGCGGCCAATGTCTGCTTGTCGTCCAATGTCAGCCCATCCGCAGGCGCACAAAGAAGCGCCGAGCCACCGCCCGAAATCAGCATGATGACCGTGTCCTCAGCCCCAAGCCCCTCGGCGATTTCCAGCAAACGTTGCGTCGCATCCACGCCCGCCTGATCGGGAACGGGATGTGCCGCTTCAACAATCTCAATCCCCTGACAATCCCGCGCGTAGCCATATCGCGTAATCACAAAGCCCTCACACGGGCCCCATTCAGCCTCGACCGCCTCAGCCATCCGAGCCGACGCCTTACCAGCGCCCAGCACGACGACCCGTCCGTCGGGCTTGGGTGGCAATGCCGCGGGCACACACCGCATGGGGTCAGCTTGTTTAACGGCGGCCGAAAACAGGTCGCGTAAGAATTCATTTGGGTCTTGAATATTGCTCACGAGGGAATTCTCCGAAATCGCAGTGCGGCGAGTGGGGCATTTACGTACACAAGTCTATTAACAGCACATCACAAAACCGTATTAACGCACTAAAAAACATAGACCTACGAAAGCCCCGCTCTGACTTTACAGCGTAAGACTACACAATAACAGGCAAAGCAAAAGCCTGCCAAATCACGCGCTCCTTTCGTACCTAAACGGATGCCGTGCTTACCAGCTGCGTTCTTCAAACGGCTCCAAAAACCGAAATACCGACCCCGTATCACCAAGGTGTGTCGCGTCCGGTCACAAGCGCAGGTAGATTGGCGGGGCGAATACCCGTAGATGGCATCTGCCGCAATTTCCAGAAGCGAAGACGTCAGGCCCGCCCCCCGTTTGTTGCCCAATGAACCGGCATTAAAACCACCATTATATAGGAAAAATTGCTTTGTTTCGCCATTTTTGCGCCGTTTTGGGAGGGTAAACCCTTCTCGACATTACATCAGAGGATGGTCAGCATTTTGTTTCAGAGAAACTTATCAGCGTGCAGGCTCGACGGAATAAAATCGTATGCGCATCGTGTCCGATCCCGAATAATGCCTCCAAAGGGCGATGACGGTCCTCTTGGATGGGCGGTCTCCCGCGACACCGTGAAAACCGGGCTGACGATGTGTGCCTCGGTGTGTGCGGCGGTCTTGGTCTTACCTTTTATTCCGCCTGTGCCAGCGGCTGTCGCGTCCGATATTCGCTTCGAGGAAATGACGTATCAGGGCATGACCCTAAATGAATTTGCCGACAAGCTGCACCTGTCCGCTGATGATCCCTATCTTGTCGGGCTCTTTGAGGACTTATGCAGGCGTGAGGGATTAATGCCGATGGCGTAAGCGCGGAGTGGCGCGTTTGAAACTCAATATGCGTTGCGGTTCAATTTGTAAGCCGCGCTCGTCAAGCACGTCATGCTATAACGTCATATCTGCAACAGGCTTTGGACTTGATGATTGAAACTTCGCGCGTAGCCATTGCGCAAAAGTAGCCGCAGGCGCGGTAAAGCCGTTCGGTGGCGGCGTGACCCAATAAGACGCGGGCGCTTGGATTTCATATGTGAACGGGCGAACCAAACGACCAGACCGAAGCGCGTGATCCGATGTCACAGCATCACCAAGACACAGCCCCATACCGGCCTCGGCTGAGGCGTACATTGCCAACAGGCCTGTGAAAATCATGCTCGGTTCGCCGACCTCTAACGATTGCCCCTTTAGAGCCAACCACTGGCGCCAATCGTCTTGCGAATTCAGATGCAACAGCAGGTCCGGTGTGAGGTTCTCCAACATAAGCGGCGCACGCGCGTGGAGGAAATCGGGGCTACAGACTGGAAAGAAGGTGACTTCAAACAGGTGGATAGCCCCTTCTGGCGGACGGTCCGTAAACACGATTGCAAGGTCACAATCGGGGATGTCTTCGCCAGCCGCAACGCTGCTCAGTTTAAGAGAGATAGCGGGGTGACGTTGTCGAAATTCCGTCAACCGTGGCGCCAGCCATGTCGCCGCAAACCCGGACACAACAGCGATTTCAAGGGGGCCCTTGGCTTGATCCAAACCACTATGCGCTTCGTGCAAAATCGACAACGCAGGCCGAATTGCGGCCACGTAACGTCGAGCATCTGATGTCAGGACAACGCCGCGACCTTTCGCGGTGGTCAGCTGAAACCCAAGCTGTGCTTCAAGCGCCTTCAGTTTGTGACTTACCGCACTTTGGCTCAGACGAACTGCGACCGCTGCATCCCGAACTGTCCCTGTCCGGGCCAGCGCATCCAATACAATCAAGGCAGAAATTGGGGGTAAACTCATGTGGCTATTTCATGATTTTTGGGAAATTTAATCATTAGACATGTGATAATTACATGAATACTCATTGACTAGCAAACTTCATAAGGACCACGCCATGGAAGCTAGCTTTTCCCGCCGTAAGTTGTTGGAACCCCAAGAGCTGCGCGACCTCAACGCGCGGTCTGACTTGCGCGGGTGGATGCAAATCCTAAGCCATGTTGGTGCCATTGTCGTGTTTGCGGTTCTTCACGCCAAAGCGATGGGCAGCGTTTGGGTTCTGGCGACCGGTTTTGGGCTAGGGGTGTTGCTAAACTTCTTATATGCAGGCCAACACGAACTGTCCCATGGCACGGTTTTTGCCACCAAGAAAGTTAATGAAATCTGGGGGCGTGTGATCGGGTTCGTTATGATATTTCCACGCGATTTTGATCAGGTCATGCATTTTGCCCACCACAGATGGACCCAAGATTGGGAACGCGATGGCGAACTGGTGCGTGAACCTTACACCCTGACAACCTACCTTTTATGGCTCAGCGGCGTTACCTATTGGCGCAACCGTATATTTGGCGTCGTGCGTCGGGCGCGTGGGATTATCGTTGAACCCTTTATTCGAACTGACGAAGAAGCCAAAGTTATCCGCGAAAGCCGCATCCACCTCGCTCTTTATGTCGCGATCCTCGTCGGATCATTGATTGCAGGAAGCTGGGCGTGGCTGACGTTTTGGATTTTGCCGATGATCCTAACCAAACCCGTTCACCAGCTTCAAAATACGATCGAGCATTTGGGATTGAGCCACGAAGATAATATCTTGGAAAATACTCGCAGCACGCGCACGAATGCCGTGATCCGTTGGCTGTGCTGGCAAATGCCATACCACACGGCGCACCATACATTCCCGTCCGTACCATTTTGGAAGCTGCGTGACCTGAACAACAAAATCGAAACGCAAATTGGCGGTGAGGTCTGGCGCATGGGGTGGATAGAGTTCCAAATCGAAGTCATCAAGAAGCTGAGCCAACAGGACGAAAGCAAGTACCCGATGAACGAAGTCTGGGTGGTTCCGGTGAACGGACGCAGCATGCGGGTGGAAGCCGAATGACCCAATCCCTCGATATCTACACCTCCCTTTGGGCGATGCAGCCCCATGACCCAAGTGGCGTCAAATTGCAGTTCGAAGAGGTGGTCGAAATGGTCGCCGATGCTGGTTACCAAGGCATGGCACTGGATTTTGGCGCGACCTCGGTTGAGGACGTGAAACGCATTGAACCGATGATGGCCCGCGCGGGGCTTCGACCGTTTTTGGTTGATTTTCCGAAAACCATCGAAGGGCTTCGGCCAACGTTGAAAATGGCGAAAGACTTCGGCGCGCCTTTCGTGGTTGTGATAGGGCAGGTGATGCCTGTGAGTGTGGAGGGCATGATCCCAGTCATCCGCGCATGGATCGAAATGTCAGAGCAAGAAGGCATGCCAATCTTGTTTGAAACCCACCGAGATTGCATCACCAATGATCTGTTCGCAACGCTCTGTCTGCTAGACGCGGTGCCCGAGATGCGGATGTGCGCCGACTTGTCCCACTACGTCACAGGGCGCGAAATGGCATGCCCCCTACGCCCGCGTGACGCCGAACACATGAGCCGTATTCTTGCACGGTCAGACAGTTTTCAAGGTCGCGTGGCAAGCCGAAGCCAGATCCAGCTGCAACTGGACTTTCCGCAAAACCAGAAGTGGATCGAGATGTTCAAAGGCTGGTGGCAAGAAGGATTTGCGGGCTGGCGCGCGCGCAATCCTGAAGGCAACTGTGTGTTTCTATGCGAGCTGGGTCCACCAGATTACGCGATGACCGGGCCTGATGGGCGCGAGATGTCGAACCGCTGGGACGAAGCCCTGCAAATCAAATCCTGGGTGCAACACATCTGGAACGATCTAGACGGGGACTGAGGTCGTAGCGCCCGCTGTCAGGGAGGCGATGGCGCCTATACACTCGGACGCCAGATGAGCGTGGACAGCCGAGACCGTCACCCAGCCAGATAAATTGAATACGGAAAGTCATTCAGAAACTGCGGGGGCAGCATGCAAGGCGGGTTCTCCAGTGTGTACGTCGAGGTAGGAATTAATCCGTCGGGCCAATTCAGTGTGAAGCTCGCTTCGGCTTCGGCCATCGGCATCCATGCATAGCGGATCCAGCTCGCCCTCTTTCTCAAGGATTTCAGGTCCGCGTTCTTTGCACTCTGCAAGAAAACTAAAGTGCGTAGCATCGGGTATAAACACATGCTCCGCGCCGGGAATACGGTGCGCTGCGTCCAATGCATGAACACCTTCAGGAACGCTTTCGTTGGTGCCGAGGTTGATGACAAAGAGAGGGATATCGATGGTCGACAGGCTTTCATCTGTGACAGTGCTGATGATCCCAGGGTCTACTATGACTCCCGTTGTAATGCGCGCGTCCCTGAGATCCTGCGCTGCGGGCGACAGATCCAACTGATGAAGATCGACCCCAAAGTAACTTAAGAACGCGCAGTCCGACATCCCGTGATCGCTCTCGTCACAGAACCGCTGTAGCCGGTCAGGATCAACCCGCGCACCTGACAAAGCCAAAGCGGTGTAACCTCCGGCCGAAAAGCCGACAACGCCGATGTTGTCAAAATCAACATAAGAGAACTCATCCTCATGACTGGTCATGTGATCCAGAATAGCTGTGATATCCTGCGGGCGTTCCCAGACCCGAACAGCCGCTTGCGCACTGGCATTGCCGCTGGTCGTACCTGGATGATTTGGGAGCACAACGACATACCCATTGTTCGCCAGCTCTGACGCGATCCAACCGAACTGGCCAGCATTGCCCCCTGCCCCATGTGAGATGAGCACCAGCGGGAACGTGCCTTCTTGCCAAGGTGCCTCGCGCCCCGCTTGGGTGCCAAAGAAAACCCCGTTTCCGCCAACAGTGACAGCCTTCCCACCAGGATGAGCTGGGTACCAGATATCAAAGGACACATTCGTATCCCGAACCGGAGCATAGGCTTCGCCTTTTGCGATACCCACGGACCCGTCGTAAGCAGGGCGCAAAATCTCGTAGCTCCCCCAACCTACCACGGCCGCCACACAGATGACCGATGACACTTTTGCAAACTTAATGAATGTGGACATTCTCATCCCTTTCACACGTTGGTTTCCACAACCCGATGGGTCACGATAGGACCTGTTCAAGATGCCAGATTTTTGAGACTATTTTCCAACCTGCGCTTCCCTTCACGAAGCCCAAGTGATCAACGAAAACATTCTGATGTGCGCGGATGCGGATTTTTACGGTCGCGCTCAGCGGAGACAGAAAGTCGATCAGCAAGACTTCTGCGTCCAAAACTTGGCCAGCGCTTTGCGGCGATTTTCGCCCTGTGACATCCGCGCGAAAACTGTCAATCGGTTCTACGAAGACCTCGCCGTTATCTGCATCAAAGAGACTGGATTGCGGATGAAAGACTTCATCCAACTTCTCGACGTTGCAGTCATGGATTGCCTCGAAATATGTTTCGATTGCGGTGTTTAGAGCGTCCAATTGAGCCATTGTTACTTCCTTGCTTAATAACGTTCCGCCTTTGCGGAATGGGTCAAAGCTAGGCTGCAGGCACTTTTCGAGAAATCCCCGCAATTGAGGGGGGCTGCTAAAAGCGAAAAAGGGGAAGGTTTGTTAAATCAACCCAAGCGTCGAGGCTTTGGAAACGGCTTGCGCAAGCGTGACGCAGTCCAATTTCATCCGCGCATCTTTCAGATAACCGCGTACGGTGTGATCCGAAAGATCGAGGATAATCGCGATGTCAGTATGCGCTTTGCCCTGAGCCGTCCATTTTAGGCATTCGATCTCGCGCGGCGAAAGCTGGGGAAGCGTCTCACCGTCCACATATATCTCGGCTAAGGCCATGAGATGAATTTCGTGTGCCAAATGAATGAGCCCCTCTCGCATCTCTGCCAGATATGGCTCCCAAGTGTCCCCGCCTTTCGCATCATGTGCGTTGAAAGACAGCACACTGCGGCGGCCAATCGCATCGACATGACGGACGCTAAAACCCGTCTGGCCCAGGCCATATTTGGCGGTTTGCTCCATCATATCCAGTTGAACGCCTTGGGGAGAAATAGTGGACCAGCAGAAAGGCCCAGCGGTCCGCTCCGCCATTTGTAAGACAGGATCAATCCGCACGTAGTCATTCAGTAAATAGTGGCTCACCCAAGCATCGGGGTAGTTGGTGCGAACATAAGGCTTGTTCTGCGCATCCTCGCCTGAACGAAAGAGGTGGAGGGTCACGTAATCAACCTGATAGAAATCCGCTATCCGCTGAACTGCGTCCTGAACGTTACACGATTTCAAGTCGATATCTGCCACGCCCACCTACAACTTTCTGAAGTTCAAAGGTTTCTGTTCCGCATCTACATTTGTCCGAAACATTGTGTGGACAAGGCTACCAAAGTCGTCACGCACTGCAAAGAAGAATGAACGATGTTGTGGCTCACAGCCGCCATTCGTTGCCGCCCAAAGTACCAAGCCTCGCACACCAAGCCAGACCTTCGAAGTATTCATCCCGGAGGTCAGCGCTGCGGACAAAGCCGCCGTGAGACACTTCTCGTCGAATGTCCGCTCCGGATTAATGCATTCTTGGAATTTTCGAGACGAAAAGTTCTCGATATAAAAACCTATCGTGCCGGGGACACGAGGCGTCAGCTCGCTTATTCTGGAGCTTGCAGAAACCTGAACTGGGCTCAGGCGTCTCGGACTCTAATTATTCACTCCAAAGAGCAGTGAACTCTCAAGCTGTTCGCCGGCGGTTTCGTTGCAAGTATTTTGGAACCCCCCTCAAGAGAACGCGTGTGAGAGACTGCGCGATCGATATCGGCGCCAAGGCCTATGCGAGCTGTTGGCGCCAGAACTAAGACGCGCATTCCCTTGCGTGAATGCCCAGCACTATAAGGCCTGGCCACAAAAGGTAGGCTTCGATCTCAATATTCTCGCCAAAAGACAGCAGCGTCAGCGTCATCATAATCCCAAGCGGTAAGTATCCCCTTGGGCCTCGCGCCGCATCAATTAGGGCCAGCAAGGTTTGCCACACGAAGGGAACCAACAAGGCCAACAATCCCACAAGACCCTTAACGAATAGCAAACCGAACCAAGTGTGGTGGCTGCCGATGAGCATGTACTCGACGGCGTGGCTCCCCGGTTGAAGTGTGCCATGGCCGAACCAAAAAGCCTCGTTTTGCCACCTTTCAGATGCGATGCGTTGCAGAGCCTCGCGAACACGCGTGCTGTCTGCACGCGCGCCTTTGAATGCAGCAATTGCGTCAGATGCAGTCGACGCAAAAGTTGCGCCGAACATTGCCAAAGATGCTGTCAATCCGGCCACGATGTGCCACGCCCAGCTGCGCAACAAAAGTGGCATCATGCGTGGCCCGATAGTACAGGCGACGATCCCGACAAGGCCCATGCGGGACTTGGATGCCAAAATCATCAATGTTCCAGCGGCGATCCCGATGCTGCGCCATTTGATACATTTCTCTTCAAGAGCAAACAGCACCATCACAACGCCAAGCAAGGCGGCAAATGGCGACCACGGCGCATAGAACTGCCATCGCGGGGCCCAGCTCCCTGGGTCCCACGTGAAAAAGTACACCGAGAAGTATTCAGGTCCTGGACCACCAATCGCCTGAAGGGGGGATGTGAATATCCGTTCGGGTAAACCAATGTAGGGCGCAACGAACATGATCGGCGCGAGGATCAGCGTCCATAACCCAATGACGCATTGTCCACGCACCAACACAGATCTTCGGATCGGCAGAACTGCACCGATTAACGGAAAGAGTGCCAAAAGCGCCCAACCCTTTGCCCAGCCAATTGATGATTTGATTGTCTGCTTTAGGCCAAGCGACCAGTCCAGATGGCCGATCCAAAGCGCCACCAACAGCACAAACATCCCCGCAAACCATGCCCAGACAACGGGCGGAATTGCACCCGTCGCGCGCATGTCAGGACGCACTGCCGGTCCAAGATACAGAACCAGAACCGCCAGCCCTCCAAGCAGCCAAGCGATAACCGGCCCAACCACATAAAGCGCGCCAAGACCATATAGCGGCCATGTCCACACAAGCATGCGATAGATAAACCGCTCGACGGGGTTGAGATCCGTCATGCATCTGTCTCTGGTTTGCTCGTCAGCCGCGAAATGAGTGCCAGTCTGATCCAGCCAAGCGATAGCCCGAACAACAACATCAATGTTGCTGCGACACCCGCAAGAAACGCCAGTTTTCGGTTGGGCGACGAGGGGCGATTGGGCAAGGATGGATTTTCAAGGACCTGAACAAGTGGATAGGATGCGTAGACGTCCGACTTTCCCGTTTCAGCGCGTGCAATTGCGGAGGCAAAAACCGCCTCTGCAACTGAGAAGTCCCGTTCAAGGTCCTGCAAATCTGACGCAGCTCGCGAAAGGCGACCAATCTCTGCCTGACCTTCAGTAAACTGCATCCGTAGCGTGGCCAATTCCTGCTCTGCCGCGCTCAGCTCAACCTGTTTTTGAACAAGATCGGAGAGCAATTCGGCGCGTGCGCCTTGTGGGGCCAAATCAAGTGCGGATAAGGTTTGCACGTCCAGGCCCGTCACAGCAATTGCCAGTTCTAATGCGATCGATGCCGCTTCGTCGCGAGCACTACGCGCCTCCTCTACGCGAGGGTGACGCGACCCGAAACGCGCATTGGCGTCAGCGAGCGCGACCTCGTGGCTGGCCGCTTCTTCGAGAAGTGCCAGATACCCTCCGTCCGCAAACAGCTTCAACGTGGCTGCCGCCGCTTCTGCGTCCAAGCCAAGCTGTGTCTCAAGGGCCGCTACACTTGCGCTCCGTTCACTTAGACCTGCAATGCGATCTAAGATTACGGCCTCAAGTTCAAGGTGGCGGTCGACCAGACGGTCATATTGATCCACCGACATCAAACCGCTTTGCTCTTGCAACAGTGTGATCTGGCTGCGTGTTTGCGCGACGGATGTGCGGAACTCGTCGATCGCCTGAAGACCGCTATCTTGGCGCGTGCTTGCCTCGTCATCTCGCAAGGCATCCAGCTCAACGAAAAATGCTTGTAGCAACGCGTCACCGCGCGCTTGTGAATCCATGGGTGAACTGCCCATCATCTCAACATGGATCAGACTTGTTTGATCGACCAACTGAATGCGCGGCGCGCCAATTTCTTCACGAGTAAGCCCTAATGACTGCGCCGCAGCATCCACAATGCGATCAGCGCCCAACAAACGTTTATATGTCTCCGTCGGGCTAACCGCGTTACTGGCAAAGGCAGAGTTGGCGAAAGAGGACGCTTGACCAATCCCGTTAAGGTTCATGGACGCAGATGCCCCAGACCCCGGTAAAATCAGCGAGGTCGTTGATCTGTAAGTGAGGGGGGCGGTTTTGAGGTAGCCGAGTAAAGGCGCCCAGATAAGCGTGGCACCCAGTATAGCGGTCGCCGCATAACGTGGCATACGTTTGAGATCCCCCAAGCGCCCACCCATCATGATGCGACGCCCCATTCCGCGCCTTGAGAGGCGGGAAAGTTCGGCAATACTGTTTTTGAATGTCGTATTCATCGGCGGTCTCCTTGGCCGATGAATTACCTTAAGACCACAGCTCACGCATTTGGGCGTAAGGTTGGGTTCGCGGAGCGTTTGCCCCAACCTCTATCCGAATGGATAGTTCAGAACAGGCCCGCTTCGCGCGCGATAAGCGCGGCTTGTGTCCGGTTCGCAGCCCCAACTTTGCGATAGAGCGTCTTTACGTGGAGTTTCACGGTTGGTTCGGTTATGTCCAAATCCCGCGCGATTTCTTTGTTGGATTTGCCCTGTGTCAGGCCTTCGAGGACCTGCAGTTCCCGTGATGTCAATTTATCGGCGAGTGCGTTCTGTGGCACCTCTTCAACGGCGGTCATGAAATCAAGTGGCGCATATTGCTCACCCATTGCCATGAACTTCACCGCATTCACCAATGATTTTGCCGGAAGCGACTTGGGTACGAAACCTGCTGCTCCTGCCTCAAGCGCATCTTCCGCAATCTGCTTGGTCGCTTCACCGGAAATCAGAGCGACGCGGTCGGTTTGCTCCATCTCCAAAACGGTGCGCAACCCATCCAGACCGTTCATGCCTGGCATATTGTAATCGAGCAGCACCAGATCATAGGCGTCATCTGCTTTGATACGATCCATCGCGTCCTGCAAGGTACCGACACTCGCGGTTTCCATCGCGCCCTGCCCCTCAAGGAACATGACAAGCGTGTCGCGCAACAGGTCGTGGTCGTCAGCAATCAGTATTCTCATGGTCTGGTTCCTTGGGAATGGTCACTCCCTTCATACGCGGTTTTACGGCCAAACAAAGGCAAACTGCGGGGGGAAAAGAGCTAGTCGGTTAACCCAAACGGATAGGTTCCGCAGCCTCAAATGGGTGGAAACACCTCCGTCAGGTTCAAACTGAGTCCGAAAGAGGCACGCACCTGTCCGACCGTTCCGTTGCGACAAGGGACTGAAATCGTTGATGCATTAGGCAATGAATTGTTCAACGAAAGCTGCTCAAATGACCAAACACATCACATTCACCGGCACACTGACACCAGTTCAGGCCCTGCCGCAAACCTACATCCCGAGTCTTCGTGTCTCATTAGTGGATGCAGCAATAACAGAAACTGTTGCCGCCTTGTTGTCCGCAGGGCGACGCCGCGTCGCGTATATGAACGCGCATTGCTTTAACGTAATGGCGTCCGATCACACGTATGCCGCGGCCATTCAATCTGCGGATTTGCTGCTGCCAGATGGATCAGGCGTTTCCATGGCCGCGAAAATGTCCGGCCAGAAACTGACTGCAAACCTCAACGGAACCGACTTGGTTCCTGCTCTCATGGAACAAGCTGCAAGACACGGGAAATCGGTGTTCTTATTTGGCGGCAAACCAGGAACGGCTGATGCTGCGGCCCGCGCCCTGACGATTAAAAACCCGGGTCTGCGGATCGTCGGCACGCTAGATGGTTACGACCAAGCGAAAGATGAAGACGCTGTTGTCGCCTATATGAATGCCTGTGAGGCCGATATCGTTCTGGTCGCTTTGGGTGTGCCAATGCAAGATCTTTGGCTGCATCGCAATGCGCATCGCATCCATGCAGATCTGACAATGGGGGTCGGCGCATGTTTTGATTTTCTTGCCGGTAATGTCAGCCGAGCACCACGTGCGCTGCGTCGGATAGGTGGTGAGTGGTTGTGGCGTTTAGGACTTGAGCCACGGCGCTTAGCGAAACGTTACCTTATTGGGAACGCTACTTTTCTTACCCGCGCAGGGCGCAATGCTGCCCGCCAAATGACGATGACCTCGATCATTCGGCGCGGGTTGGATGTGGCGGTTGCTGGCACAGCGGCGATCCTCCTCGCGCCTCTGCTTGCCGCGACCGCCATTGCGATCAAGGCCGAAAGCCGTGGGCCTGTGTTCTTCAAACAATACCGTGTCGGCAAGGATGGCCGGGAGTTTCCGATGCTGAAGTTCCGCTCGATGTGTGTTGATGCGGAAAACCGACGTGCAGACCTGCTTGCGACGTCTGATCGCGCTGGTATCTGCTTCAAATCTAAATCCGATCCGCGCATCACACGGGTTGGCCGCTTCATTCGGCGCTTCTCGATTGATGAACTTCCGCAGTTTCTGAACGTATTGCGCGGCGAGATGTCGGTTGTTGGTCCACGCCCCGCGCTCCCTGTCGAAGTGGCAGCTTACCCAAAACGCGCTTACGGCCGTTTGGCAGTCAAACCTGGGATCACAGGCGTGTGGCAGGTATCGGGTCGCGCCAACGTGGGTTTCGACAAAATGGTCGACATGGATCTGGCGTATGCGACGTCCCGAACAGTCCTCCTCGATCTCATTCTAATAGCAATGACATTCCGCGCCGTGATTTCCGGCCGCGGCGCACACTAGTACAAATTGAAAGGTTTAAGTTCATGTCACGTATTCGCAAAGCCGTCTTCCCTGTCGCTGGAATGGGCACACGTTTCCTGCCAGCTACCAAATCCGTTCCAAAGGAAATGTTGCCGCTTATTGACCGCCCCCTGATCCAATATGCAGTGGACGAGGCCCGCGCGGCAGGAATTGAAGAGTTCATCTTCGTGTCCGCAGCAGGCAAAGGCGCGCTTGAGGACTATTTTGACACCGCCGCCGCCCTGGAAATGACACTGAAGGCCAAAGGTAAGACCGACGCGCTTGCCGCGCTTGAACCTTCCCACATGCGTGAGGGTGCCCTAACGATCTTGCGCCAAGGCCGCGCGTTGGGGCTTGGTCATGCCGTCAGACAGGCCAAATACCTGATCGGGGATGATCCCTTTGCCGTGCTTTTGCCAGATGACGTCATCAAAGGGCCAATAGGGGCGCTGTCGCAAATGGTTGAGGCACACCGAAACGTCGGCGGGCATATGGTTGCAACCATGGACGTTCCGCGCGCAGCGACGTCATCTTATGGTGTTCTTAACGTAAAACGTAGGCAAGGCCGCGTCTTTCATGCCCGCGGCATGGTTGAAAAACCTCGCCCTGACATCGCGCCTTCGACGCAAGCCGTGGTCGGGCGGTATATCTTGCAGCCATCCATTTTCGCGCGTCTCGCCGACCTTGGCCCCGGCGTCGGTGGTGAACTTCAATTAACTGACGCGATCAACGCCGATCTGTCGAACGCAAGCGTGACAGGCTACGAGTTTGCCGGCGAGCGCTTTGATTGCGGTTCAATTCAGGGCTTCGTCCAAGCGACAGCGGCTTTCGCACTGGACCGTGTAGATCTGGGAAAAGACTTCGCAGCCTTTATGGAAACACGCAAACTTCCTGAACAAATGACGGCATAGGAGGCGAAACCTATCCGTTCGGATAGGTGCCTATCCCGATACCCACAAGCGAAACGACGCAAGCTGTGTCAAACATCCTTTAACCATCCAAAGGATTTGACATGTTTACTCGAGTTTTCGCTTTCGCATCCGCAGCAGTAGTGGCTTTGGTCATGGCGGGTGCGGCCCGTGCAGATGACGTCCCCCCCCCCAATGGGGACGTTATCCTCACGGTGACTGGGACCGTACAGTCTTCTGATGAAGCACTTAACCGAGAATTTGATTATGAATCTCTCAGCGCGCTTGGGCTTGATCGTATCGATACCTCAACAATCTGGACCGATGGGGTGCAGACGTTCGAGGGCGTCTCGCTCAAGTCATTCATCGACTCATTGGGCATTGAAGACGGTACTTTATTTGCCACGGCCATCAACGATTACACCGTCGAAATACCAGTCAGTGACGCAGTGGAAAACGGACCAATCATTGCTTTTGTGATGAACGGCGAAAGAATGACGGTCCGTGACAAGGGTCCCCTTTGGATCATCTATCCCTACGATGCATCATCAAGTTACCGCACCGAGGTCATTTACTCGCGTAGTATCTGGCAACTCGACAGGATTGAAGTTGTTGAGTAACCCTTAAAGAAAGCCGGAAACGACATGGGAACCTAATCGTGCCAAATAAAACTTACCGGCGTCAAAGGGCTGGCCGCACTCTTGTAGTGCTGGCCGGCCTTCTGGCATTAGCATCTATCGCTATCCTGACATGGAACGTGACCCAAGAGATTGAGGCGCAAAGCACTGCGCAATCCGATAACGTGCAATGGGCTTTGTCACAGACTGAAGTTGAATTTCAGGAATTCAACAGCCGGTTGCGTGTTGGTGTGAACCCAGCGGCAGTTCGACAACGATTTGACGTTTTTTACAGCCGCATCACAACGATCCGTCAGGCAAAAGTCTTTGAGGTCCTGCGTGCGGACGAAGCTTTCGAAGCCAGCTTGTCGCAAATCGAAACCTTCCTGAGTGACGCGGTACAACTTGTCGACGTTGACGATATCGAACTAACACGAAACCTACCCCTGCTTTCAGGGATAGCCCAGGATGCTCGGCCAGATGTTCGTGGTCTATCAAACGCAGGGCTAAACCTATTTGCACAACAAGCAGACGCGCAACGTCAAACAGTGACCCGTACGATGACCCAGCTTGCTTTGGCACTTGTCGCCCTTATCACCGCGCTTGGATTGGGGGTTGCCTATCTCGTTCGGCTTAACGGGCAGATCAGTCAGCGGGAACGTGAACAAGTTCAAGCAGCAACTCGCATTAACACGATCATGAACACGTCTTTAGACGGCGTTATCGTAAGCGACGCTAAGGGTAGAATTACCGGCTTTAATTCCGCTGCAGAACAAATATTTGGGCACATCGGGCAAAACGTGATGGGAAGGGAAATCGGAAAGGTCATCATTCCCGATCACATGGTCGACGCCCATAACGCTGGAATGGAACGGATGCGTCAAGGGGGTGAAAAACGCGTGGTTGGCAAAGGCCGCGTGCAGCTTGAGGCAAAGCATGCGGACGGATCTACGTTCCCTGTGGAGCTTGCCATCCAATCCGCAACAACCGACGAAGGCGAAATCTTCATCGCGTTCCTGCGGGACGTTTCGCAGCGCGTCGCAGATGAGCTGGAGCTGATTGAGGCACGTGACAAAGCCATCGCCGGAGAGAAAAGCCGCTCGGATTTTCTGGCAACGATGAGCCACGAAATCAGAACGCCACTTAACGGCCTTCTAGGCAACATGAGCCTCCTGCGGGACACGCCGCTGAGCGCCAAACAGGACACGTTCCTGCGCAATATGGAGACTTCCGGTCGGCTTTTGATGAGCCATGTCTCCGATGTGTTAGACATTGCGCGGTATGACAGCGGCAAAGTCAGCGTGCGCTTTGAACCGTTGAATATCTCAGCCTTGCTGCAAGATATCGTCGACAATCAAAGCGGCATGGCAGCAGCGCAAGATACGACGTTAGACTGGGGCTGGGACGGCCCCGCCCAGCATTGGATCAACGGGGATTCTGAACGGCTTCAACACATCTTGATGAACCTGATCGGCAATGCGGTGAAGTTCACTAAGAACGGGCGCGTCTCAATCACGGCCTCATGGCAGGATAACCAATTGCACTTTGTCGTTGAAGACACGGGCATCGGAATTGCGCCGGACCTATTGGAACGTATCTTTGACGATTTCACCACCGGCGACACATCTTATGACCGCGATGTCAGTGGAACAGGACTAGGGTTGGGGATTGTTCGCCGATTTGTAGAAGCCTTGGACGGGAATATCACTGTTGAAAGCACGCAAGAGGACGGGAGCACTTTCCTCGTTGAAGTTCCAGCGACAGTCGCTGAACCCGCTGCACAAGAAACCACAGTAGACGCTATCTCACTCGTTGGTGCGCCAAAGCGAGTGCTGATTGTTGAAGACAACGAGATCAATCGTTTCGTAGTGCGCAACATGCTGATCGCTGATGGACACGATGTCACCGAGGCTTTTGACGGCCAACAGGGGGTCGATAGAGCTCACGGTGAAAAATTTGACCTGATCTTGATGGATATTTCGATGCCCGTCATGGATGGGCGTGCAGCGACAGCGAAAATTCGATCTGGCAATGGAGCGTCAGCGAAAACGCGTATTGTCGCCCTCACCGCGAATGCGCTTGCCAATGAACAAGCCGACTTCTTGGCAAATGGAATGGATGCGGTTTTAACAAAGCCACTTACAAAGTCCGCACTGCGGGCTGTTATGTCAGGCGAGGCCGTCGTTCAGAATGCCGACCAAACACAACTCTTGGACATCCCGCATCTTACCGAAACCCGTGAGACGGTTGGTGCCGATAATTTCACCCCTTTGCTGGCAAAGTTCGACACTGAATTAACGGCGGTTTCGCAGTGGCTTTCCCCTGGTGCAGACTTGGATGAGATTGCAGCATTTGCCCATAAGACTGCAGGCTCCGCGTCTCTCTTTGGTGCCACGGCAGTCAAAAAGGCCTTCTTGTCTTTGGAAGACAGCGCGAAGGCGGGCGACAAAGACAGCGTTGATGCAATGCGGCCCTTCGTTTTGGGCGTGTGTCAGGACACTCGCGATGCCCTGACACAGGCTGTACTCATAAACCCAGCGTAACCGCTCCTACGATCCCGAACACACGGCCAATCTCGGCGATGTTCGTAATGGTGCTGTCGTAACACGCTAAAGC
This sequence comes from Octadecabacter sp. B2R22, assembly GCF_018861045.1. GTDB lineage: Bacteria > Pseudomonadota > Alphaproteobacteria > Rhodobacterales > Rhodobacteraceae > Octadecabacter. Next base: position 412,493 of record NZ_JAHKQJ010000010.1, on the reverse strand, counting down.
GTCACCAGGCAGAAGATAAGGATCGTAATCGTCACGATCCGCGCGGCGCAGTAGATCCTCGATGTCACGTTCAATCACGACCGAGAGGCCATTGGTTGGGTTGCGTGAAAACAGGACGGATGAGCGGTCAGCACTGGTGCTGCGTGGTCCGCCGACACAGTTCGCGTCAATTACAGCCTGCATGTAGCGCGTCCCGTAAGGCACCTCGCGGACGGTTTGACCTATGGCGGACGCAGCGTTGTTTTGTGCCGGTTGGGTGAGGTTCGAGAGGAACAAGCTGACACCGGGAGGGCTGATGGGGCTTGGGCGCATCAGGTCTTCTTGGAAACACTGGCGGCTTGGTACGAAAACCTCGTCTCCGGTCAGCAACATGATATCGACGTTGTTCTCGCCTTCAAATACGCCTCGCATATCAAGGCGGTAGACGTCTGAGCCACGGCGCACTTCAACAGATGAAATATCAGCATCGGGTCGCACGCCTCCCGCCGCGCGCAAGGCTGCAGACAGGTTGCGCCCCTCGGTCGAAGCTCCCATCGCGTCTTGGCGACGGCCATCTACGCTATCGCCGCGAACACCGCCAATTTCGACAGCGTGTGCCTCAAACACAGCGCCTGACACACCGACCGTAACAGATGCGAAGTCAGACGCGCGGACAGAAATACGCGGTGCGGTGCCGTAGAAATCTTCAGCAAGTAATGCATTTGCAATATCCGCTTCGACCTGATCGGTTGACCGACCCTGCGCCGGAATCGGTTGCAAAAACGGCAACTTCAACATCCCATCGCGTGAGATGACGTAGTCGCCATTGAACGTATCGTCATCAGCAACGCGCACGTCGAGCAAATCGTTGCGTGATAGACGCTCACCGCGAAGGGAAATCGCTGCGAGTGTGCTACCTTTTCCTGCCCCTTCACCGCCTTCACCCGCGCCATAGGGCAGACATTTCTGCGCGTTCAATTCGGCGGAGCGCAGGAAATCAGCGTTATTACGCGTCACATGAGGTTCGCGATATTGCGCTTGATATCCGCCCCCTTGGGCGACGGGTTCAATATTATCTGGTGGATCAAAACTGGCACAGGCCGATGACATTAGTAATGCGCCAATGACGCTAAGTGTTGTGAACGATTTAGCCATGTCGGCCTCCGAGAAACTTACGATTTACTTCAAGATACAATAGCTGTGCGCACCCCCATGGGGCGAGTGCGCCAACGGCTAATTCGCCTATCCCGACGGATAGATCACGATGCTTTTGGGGGCTGAAACTGGCCGTCCGCGCGGCTGACAACGGGGTGTTTCGTGCGCCAGTGTTGGGGCATCGAAATTGAAAGATGTTCCATGATACGGCCCAACCACTCCAAATCCTTTGCGACGAACTTGATCGCCTATGGTGCGTCCGAAGTGGCGTCTAAGGCGTCGCGCCTTTTGGTTGTCGTAGCCGTTGCGCGCACGCTTGATCTAACACAGATCGGGGTTGCGGCGGCCGCACTGGCTGCGGGTGACATCCTGAAATCGCTGACGGAAAACGGCGTGGGGCAGCGCATCATCGCGGCGCGTGATGAAGATCTGGATGAAACCTGCGCAACGGCACATCGCATTTTTTGGGTTTGGTGTGTTGGCCTGTTCCTCGCACAAGCTGGCATCGCTGCAGCGCTTTATGTCTACGGGACTGGATCGCTTCTTGCGGGCCTCGTTCTTCTTATGGGAATTGAATACCTGTTTATGCCAGCGGGTTTGGTGCAGGTCGCACTGGCGATGCGCGCTGGTCAGCTCAAGCAGACCGCCGCTATTGCGGGCGCGCAGGTTGTTGGTGCGAACCTGATCTCGATTGTTCTGGTGTTGATTTGGCCGACAGCTATTGCGCTTGTCTTGCCGCGCATTTTGTCGGCGCCGATTTGGCTGATTGCTGTGCGTCGCCTGCACCCGTGGACGAACCAAAGCCAGCAACGCGCAACGTTGCGCCCGTTCCTTAACTACGGTTGGGCCGTGCTCGGCGTCGAAGTGGTCAAAGTTATGCGCCTACAAGCCGACAAGCTTGTGGTTGGTGCGACGCTCGGGGCGGAAACGCTTGGGCTTTACTTTATGGCCTTCAACGCGGGCCTTAGCCTTTCCAACGCATTCACAACCGCCCTTTCCACAGTCCTGTTCCCACTCTTTTCCCAGTCAACCGACCGCCTCGTAACCCTGCGCCAAAGCCTCCTCATTGGCGTGGGAATGATAGCACCGCTGGTCGTTTTACAAACCGTGCTTGCCCCGATCTACGTTCCAATCCTGTTGGGGGACGGTTGGGACGGCATCGAAACCCTTGTTCAACTCCTGTGCCTTCTTGCGATCCCGACGACCCTTTGGGCGACCACCGCAAGCTGGCTGCGCACGACCAATCGCGCCCATGTCGAGCTTATGGTGACAGCAATCTTGGCCACCGTCGTGATCGCAAACGCTCTCGTCCTTGGTCCGTTCGGCCTGCCGACACTGACACTTGGCTACGTCATCACATCGACGACTGTGATGCTCCTCGCGGCCATTCTCATTTTGCATCCCACGTTCAAATTACCAAACAGATCGGTAACAATATGACCCTATTTTCCGTAATTATCCCGTGCTTCAACGCGCAAGAGTCTCTGCCTCAAACTCTCGATGCGATCCGGGCACAAACTTACACCTGTTGGGAAGCCATATGTGTTGACGATGGGTCTACGGATGCAACACGCGCTGTTATCGAACGCTATGCGGCGATGGATTCTCGCATCACGATTGGCTCCACAACCGGTCATGGACCAAGCTGTGCGCGAAACTCCATTGGACTGAGTTGGGCTGTTGGCGATGTGCTCGCGTTCTGCGACGCGGACGACATCTGGACCCCTGAAAAACTCGCCCAGTTGAAAGCGGAGTTCAGTGACACGACCGTGGACGCCATCTACGGCCAAATCGCTTTCTTCCAAGATACGCCAACGGACAGCCGCACCCGCTCAACCGTCCCTGACATCGACCTTACAATCCCAATGCTGCTCGCCGAAAATCCCGTTTGCACAATGTCAAATTTGGCTGTGCGTGCAGGCGCGTTCCGCGACACAGGCGGATTTGATGAAAAGATGGTCCACAACGAAGACTTGGATTGGATGATCCGGCTCGTTGGGGGAGGTGCGAGAGTTGTCGGGGTCGACGCTCTGCAAACGTATTACCGTACAAGCCTTAACGGGTTGTCCAGCGATCTGATCGCCATGCAATTGGGTCGCCACGCGGCAATCCGCACCGCGCTGTCCTTTGGCCATACCCCAGATGACGCGGCCAATGCCGTTTATTACCGCTACCTTGCACGGCGGGCGCTCCGCCTCGGGGAAAGCAGGGTCCACGCTCTCAATCTCGCATTGCTTGGCATTCTGACAAGCCCCGCTGGCTTCTTCAATTCACCTAAACGCGGCGTGCTGACTTTGGGGGCTGCACTCTGTGCAACATTTTTCCCTCCAGCATTGTCCCGTGCCCTTTTTGCCCAGTAACCAACAGGAGGCTCTCATGCCCGTTGCTTCAATTATCGTACCTGCTTTCAACGTCTCAGCGACCGTCTCGCAAACGCTTGACGCGCTCTTGGCGCAGACATTCACAGATTTCGAAATCATCGTTGTTGATGACGGATCAACAGATGCGACGTCCAAGGTATTGTCTCGCTATGCCGATGATCTCCGTATTCGGATTATCTACCAACGCAATCGTGGCCTAGCTGGTGCGCGAAATACAGGCATCGACGCTGCCGATGGTCTTGTCATTGGATTTTGTGATGCAGATGACATCTGGGAGCCAACCAAATTGGCCGCTCACATCGAGCATTTTCGAAATCGACCAGATGTCGGGATCAGCTATTCAGGGTCTTCGCTCATCAACGATGACGGGGCAGATATGGGCCTTGCTCAAAGCCCACAGCTTCAAGATATTTCTGCTGCGCACATCCTGAAGCGAAACCCAATTGGCAATGGGTCTACCGCCGTAATTCGCCGGGAGGTCTTTCGCGAAATCGCGTATCGCCCCAAAAGCGAACGCGTCCGGAACTGGTATTTCGATGAGACATTTCGCCAGTCCGAAGACATTGAGTGTTGGTTGCGCATCGCGTTGACAACAGATTGGGAATTTGAAGGTGTTGAAGGGCTGCTGACCCGCTATCGTATTAACTCCAAAGGGCTTTCCGCGAACACGGATCAGCAGCTTGCTGCATGGGAGCGGATGGTCACGAAATTATCCTCGCTTCATCCAGCCTTTTTCGCCCGCCACGTCCAGCCCGCCCGCGCATACCAACTGCGTTACCTTGCACGCCGCGCGATCAGCGATCTAGATTCCAATCGCGCTGTCGAAATGACCAAAGCTTCCTTTGGGCAATCCATGCGCCCGTTTGTCGAGGAGCCCGCCAAAACCCTAAGTACCCTTGGGGCGACAATGGTGCTGCGTTACGGCGGCCCGACTGCCATCAGCGTCTTGATGCAACGGAAAGCGACCTGATTGATGACACTTAAACCACAAATTCTGCACCTGATCGATGACACCACCGCCGGTGGCGTGACCCGTGTCGTTGACTTCATCTGCACGTCCGACGCCTTGAACCGAACGGGTAATCATATGATCCACAAAGCTCAGCGTGGACGGTTCGGCACATTGCCAAAAGCGGTAGATGTGATCGTGTCCCATACCACAATAAGCTGGCGCACTTTGCCCGCTTTAATCGCTTTGCGTGCGTCACGCCCTAATACGCCGATCATTCACGTCGAACACAGCTACACCTCTGCTTTCGTCAGTCTGAACGTCACTCGAAGGGGTCGCTTCGCGAGCCTTTTGAAGGTCGCATTTTCGCTGTTTGATCGCGTCGTAGCCGTAAGCCACGCACAGGCCGACTGGATGACCTCGCGCAACATAATCGAGGAGCAAAAGCTGACAACAATCCAATCTTGCGTCGACCTTAAACCGTTGCAATCGATCCCACGTATAGAGGGCCACATCACAACGCTCGGAGCGATCGGGCGGCTGGACCGTCAAAAAGGGTTTGATCTTCTAATCGATGCCTTTAAAACGCTGCCCAACCCATCCTTGCGGCTAAAGGTCATAGGAACAGGCCCGCAGGAAGAGATGTTGCGCAAACTAGCCGGAGCGGACGAACGGATCGAATTCGTCGGCTTTTGTGCCGACCCCAACGACGCATTCCGGGTTATCGATGCTGTTGTGATGCCATCTCGTTGGGAGGCATTCGGGCTGGTGGCAATCGAAACTCTGGCATCAGGGCGGCCGCTGCTCTGTGCGAAGGTAGATGGCCTTATGGATCACGAAGAGCACGGCACCCAATACTTTGGGTCTTTTACACGAGGTTCCCTTGCCTCAGCCATTGAAGATTTGCTTCGAACGTCCTGCACCGCGGACAAACCGCCAGCAACGTATCGGGCAAATAGGGCAATGGAGACGTTCCAAGATGCGTGGTTGCAGCTTATTGCAGCTGCTTCGAACTCAAAGGACGTTGAGTTAGCCGCCGTCGCCGAATACCCAGCCTGAATGTCTGTTAACATGCAAGACAGAAACATAAGGCGCACATGCAGCGAATGACCGTGAGTGACAGCCGATACGAGTGGTGAAAAGCAGACCTTCGTCATAAATGTAGCCGATGGCAGCTGAGCGGACAAAGTGTGAGTTCGCTGGAAATTCACCGATGTCGGCTATTTGGGAAGAGGTCCAATAATCGATCGTTGGTTGAACTGCCTTATTTGGCATGGGAGGCGTTCGGGGTCGTTCCATAATGGTCAATTTTTTGACACCAAATTACCTGGCGGCATCGCTATATCGCTCCTCGATCACATAAGATTTATCAATAATTAGAAATATTTATGCCTGTTGAGTTTAACATTTTCCCAGAACGAGGCCTTGTTGTAGTTCGATACTCTGGCTACGCTTCAGTCAATGATACGCTAACGGCGTCAGAAGCCTATGTTTCGCACCCCGACTATGCTTCGGGGCAAAAACAACTGGTTGATATGACCAGAGTCACGGGTTTCGAAAAAGATCATGTACAATTTATGGAAATGCAGGCCCGAAAAGCAGAACGGCTTGCTCACTCAGGTTTGCAATCGCTTGTCGTATACATCGCACCGACTGCCACTAGTCGAGACTTGAGTTCTATGTTTGTTCGGTCTTGGGCTGATGTTGATGCTGTTGTACCTCTGGTCCAGCATTCTGAAACCGAGGCGCTTGCCCTTCTGGGTCAGCAAGAAGAGAATATTGATATCCTGTTGGCAACTTTAGCTAAATGATCCGGAATTGACACAGTCTAATCGGGCATTCTCCACCAGTTCACCTTGGCGCGCTACTGCTCTTGGACAGAGAATGCTTACACTTCTTAGCTTTCTGCATGAAAATGCCAAAAAAGGAAATGCGGTCATTCGAGCAAAACGCAGCATTGGTTGATTTGGGCTCATTGCCGCCATTCGCCGCATGTGCATCTACTTGAGCACGTCTGGAAGCGTTACAGATGACCGCTCTGCGGACCAAAGCTGCCATGCTAGAGGTCGTAACGAATGTCCGCTATGCTATCGAACCCCTAGCAATTCGGTGAGCCAGCTTTCCGCCGTGACCTAATAATCAAAGGAGTGTTTATGAGCAATAAAGCCGAACATAGACGGGTAGCGGTTGATGCGGCTTATTATGTTCTATTTGTGGGTCAAGAAGCGTTAGCGCGGTTTCCCAACGCAATGAAAGGCACAGCGTTTCCGCAAATCCTAAAGATGCCACAGATCACACCGGACAACGAAAACAAGACGTTTGTTGTTGAGAACGTTCCAGAATGGTTAGGAAGCAAACTCCGAGTTGTAAGGCACCTTATGGATGACGACGATTTGTGCGACGCTTTTGTCGACGTCACCGTTACACCGAAATCATCGGCTTCGTTGCCAGATATATTCATGGTCAAGACGCCCATATTCAGCGCTAAAGCAAAAGTAGCTATCGAGGCGTTCGACTCTGATCTCGCCCTTTTTTACCCCGCGCGGCTTTCAAATGCGAGAACGGGGAAACCCTTGAACGAGACTTATTGGGTGTGCTTACCTAAGCGAAAGATATTTACGACACAAAAGCGCAATTGGGATGCGCCTGATTATACAGAGTCCGACGGTCCAACAGGCAAGTTTCTCCCCGCACTTTATTGGACACATGGAGCACTTGAGTACCTGTCAGAAACATTCCCCCTTCTTGAGGACTGGGGCGGCTATCTATCGATGAATCAAACGCTTTTCGCCCATCTTGTTGCGTGCGGTTTAACTGGGCTGACCGAAATCCCAGCCAACGCCCAAGAGCGGGTTCAAATCTTCGGGGAGATCTATGATTCCAAAAAGGAGTACGTAAGTCATGTCTTTTGGAACCGGAACGAGCAACCGTTTCAGTAGCAGACATTCGCGGCGCTGCAGAAAATCTGTAATCTGGGCTCTAAGCAGACCTTCGCTGCACGAGCAAACCGTTCTGAGTGCATTCTGATGGTTGAAAGTCTGCTTCGCGGACCGAAGCCGACCTTGGACTTTCCGCCTTCGCTGACGCAGCATTCTCTCGCAGGTGCAGCACAAGAAGCTACGCAATGCAGCAGGTTTCCCTGAACCAGCCATTCAATCGAGCCAGAAACGGTCGAATCCAAACCGATCACTCGCTACGATCGCTCCCAACTGACGAAAACCAGACTTAGCAAGGGCAATCGAGCTGTCCATAGTGATGGGTATGGGGTCCACATTATGCTGGCGTCAAGATGCCGTTGACATCATCAAAAACTGCTGTCGCAACAGCTTTCAGTCACACTTTCTCAAGCGCTTCGTGCAATTTGTCCAATTCGCCTGTCCGCATGCTGATCGACTGAGCTGGGTAAGGAAAGGCCATCCCGCGCACTTCTGACTGGAACTCCTTGAGGGCTGCGACCCGTTCGGTGTGCAATTGCTGGTGCAAGGGTGCGAGATCGCGGAAGGCGTGGGCATGACGTGGCGGGTTCTCGGCCTCGCCGCAAATATCGGCCATGAACAGGAAGATCACATCACCTGCATTGCCCGACCCAAGTGAAATTGTGACGATCGACGTGCGGTCATTGAGCAGACGTAAGGTATCTTCGGCAACGCATTCAATCTCGCAGGCGAAGGCTCCTACATCCTCGTAGCGTTTGAACGTGCGCAGGATTTGCATCGCCTCATCCGCCGTACGCCCGAATGCGCGCAGGCCGCCCGCCCAGTGTGACAGCGATGGCACGAGGCCCATATGCACCTGAACTGGGATGCTTTCGCGCGCCAACATCTCGACCACATCAAAGCTGCGGTTTGTGAAATACATGTCCGCGCCTGCTTCCATACACCCGATGGCGTGGCGCAGAATTTCGTCGTTGGTCGCAAATTGGCCCCAGTTCATTGCGGTGCCTGCAAAATGGGTTGGCGCAATCTGACGGGTCATTTCCAGATGCACATCCCAGACCGTCAGCAGGTCAATATCAGCCTCGACGCAGGCCTTGAACTCGGCCTCTGTTGCTGGATTGCACATGGTCAGCCGCTTGCCCGACCCCTTGAGCGCGATCAGGTCTGCGACGGTATAGTTGCGCTGCGCGGGCTTGCGCCCGAAGGTGTAGATGTTCTTCATTGATAAACTCCCTACTGGCTGGACCAGATTTTACGACGCCGTTCTTTGACCAAAGCGTTCCCCTCGGGCGAGCCGTCATGGAAGGTCCCGAACCATTTGTCCCAAGGCGTTTCCCCCGTTCCATAGTTGCAGTCGAAAAATCGGTGGTGAAGCTGGTGAAAGAAGTCACCGACTTCGATGTCCATACCGCGTCCCAGCTTTACCTTTTCGAATCCCGCGTGGGAAGTGGGCGCACCGATCCCGTGATGGAACATCATGAACAGGATATGGATGGGATGCGCAGGGATCAGCAGAAAGATCAGCACATCGGTCATCAGGATAAAGCTTTCGACCGGATGCATTGCAAGGCCGGACCATGGGCCGGTATTGATGTTGCGGTGGTGCCATGAATGCACGTGGCGATACATAAACCCCATGTGCAGCACGCGGTGATGCGCATAGAAATACAGGCCCGCATAGATTGGGATCAACACGATCAGCAGGACGAACCAGACCGGATTATTGTCAAACGTGATCATGCGCGCCCAACCATTCGCGTAAGAATACCACATCAGGCATTCAAAGAACGTCCAGAAGTGCAGGGCAACATAGGACCAGAACATGTTGTCCCAGACCTGATTTTTGAACCAAAAAACCTTGGCCCCTTTCATCATGGGTCGCATGTCATAGCGGTAGTCGTCGCCCTGCGTTGCAAACCGCCAGAGCAGCAAATGGAGCCCGCCGGCAACAGCGGTCAACAAGATAACATTGCGCAGCCAAACTTCGAACACCCAATCGAATTGCACCGTTTGGGCACGCGATATTTCGGGGGTGAAGAACGCCCAAACGATCACGGCAAGCGCAAGGAACATGAGCCGCATCCCGACTGGATTCCAGCTTTTGAGAAGGTAAACCAGTGACGCGAGCGGACGCAGCGGCCAATCCCAATAGGGGGCAAGCTGCAACGGCAGCGCAGGCGTAAAGTTCCAGATACGGCGCGGGGTGCGGGGCGGTGTTTCGGGACGGTCGGTCATAGGTACATTTCCGAGGGGCTAGGCGGCAGCGCGGCTTGCGGCCACACCCGCATCTGCCAACGGCGCGCGAACGCCGGCCTTTATCACATCTGGATCATAGGGCGTGCGCGCAAACACCTCTTCGACCATCGGCGCAAAGAACGAGAGTGGCAGGTTGTCATACTCAGGATCAAAACTCGCCTGATCCCAGCGTTCGCAAAACACCGCGCAATCGTCGAAAAAGGGGCTATCTTTGAACCGATCGCGCTTGTTGGGGTCGCCGCCAACGTGATGCCCGTAATAGATCATCTGGAAATCCCCATGGGTCTGAACGCACCATGCACATTGTTCGCGCACAAACGGGCGCAGAATGGTCGCCGCGTATTCATCATGGTTATAGGGGGCGTATATGTCGCCAATATCATGGAGCAGCGTGGAGACGACCCAGTCGATATCCGCACCGTCCCGCCACGCACGCGTCGCGGATTGCAACGAATGGCCCAGCCGCGTGACGAGGTAGCCTGATAGGCCTTCGTCCAGTTCTACCATCGCTTTCATAAGCCGCTTCGCCGTGTCCTTGGCATAGTCCGTCTCATGTTCGGTGAGGAAATCGTATTCCTCTTTCGTGCCGTCTTTCATCTGCGTGAACGCGACTTTTTCCATTGTTCGTCTCCCACTGGCTTTGCAAAACTATGCAGATCAATCGGCTTTACCGCGATCCACAAAAGTGGAATGTTGTGATACCTTTTTGTTATCACAAGGCGATACGTTCATGCGGCGCAAACTCCCTCCTCTCAACGCGCTTCTGGCCTTTGAAGCCGCTGCACGCCATAGCAATTTCACCCGTGCGGCGCAGGAACTGTCTGTCGCCCAACCCGCCGTCACCCGGCATGTGGCACGGCTGGAAGACTGGATCGGCTCACCGTTGTTTCGCCGCAACGGCAGTGTTGTCCAGTTGACCCGTGAAGGTGCCGTTTTGTCGGATCTCGCGACAACCCTTCTGGACCGACTTGAACTTGGCATTCGGGATGCAACACGCGTCGGCAAAGATGAATTGGTTGTCGGTGCGTCCTTTGGCATTGCACATCTGTGGTTGATGCCAAAGATCAGCGCGCTGCGCATGGCGTCGGAGGCCACGGTAAACTTCCTGACCGCCGATGATTACCGCGCCTTCGATGACCCGTCTGTCGATTTTTCGATCCGCTTTGGTCGTGGATCTTTTGGTGTGAATTGCGCAGATCTGCTGTTCCGCGAACACTGCCAGATTATCGTAGCACCCAAGTTTTTGGATCAGCATCCGGAATTTGATCCCGATGCGCCACTGGCGACACTTGATCCGCGTCTCATTTTTGATCATGGCGACCCGCATGATGTAGGCTGGGTCACTTGGTCCGTTTGGTGTGAATTAACAGGACAGTCCTTGCCGGATCGCGGTCAAATTTCCAAGATCGGCAGTTACCCGACGATGCTTGACTTGGTAAGTGCGGGCGAAGGTATAGGCATTGGAACGATGGGGTTAGAGGATGATCTGGTCGCATCAGGCGCTATCGTTCGCGTCGGCACGCCAATCACTCGGGATGGCTTTGGATACTACCTTGTTTACCGCGAAGAGCTTCTCGACAAGCCATCGTTCGCGCGCCTGAGAGACCACTTACTTGACCAATTGTGATTGGATACTTTTGATGAGGCGCGCGCAGCTTGGAAACTGAATTCACAGATAGGGCTCAGCACTGCCGTAAGAGTTATCAAGCGGCCGTGACCGCTTCGAAATGACGAACGGCAGGAGCCGTTCGTCAAGGTTCTTAGATGTCGATCCGCTCGGAAATGCTCAGCGCGTCTTCGAGCTCGACCCCCAGATATCTGACGTTGCTATCTACCTTTGTATGTCCAAGCAAAAGCTGGACGGCACGCAGGTTGCCTGTCTTGCGGTAGATTTCCGCCACCTTTGTTCGGCGCATGGAATGGGTGCCATAACCACTAGGTTCTAACCCGATGGAAACAACCCAGTCCCGAACCAAACGCCCATATTGGCGTGTTGATATGTGTGGGCGATCGTGGAAACGACTAGGGAATATGAATTGGCATCCGATCATTTCCGGCGATCTGATCCAGCTGGACACTGTTTCTCGCGTGTTTTCAGCCAGTTCAAACTGCACAGGCTTGTTCGTTTTGCTTTGAACGACCGACACGCGTTCTCGCACCCGGTCATCCCTGATAAGATCACCGACCTTGAGCGCGACCAAGTCGCAACCGCGCAATTTGCTGTCGATTGCGACGTTAAACAAAGCTAGATCGCGAAGATTGCCCGCGAGTTCTAAGCGCGCGCGGATGGCCCAGACTTGCTTGGGAAGTAGTGGACGCTTTTGTCCGACAAGGCGCCCCTTGTTCCAAGCTCTGCGTTTCGGGGCGACGGCGGGAAGTTGGACGCTTGGCATGATTTGCCCTCCATCCAACCCTCCAGCCCAAACATCAACATAGCGCTGACAGAGTATTATAACCTGAAAACTAATGTCGGCTTCGCCGTGGATGCGCCACCAAGTGTTTCTGCGTAAGCAAAAGGCGGCGTCGAGCCCAGAGCCCCCGATGCTGCAGAACACATGAATGACCGCTTAAACGGCTATCGCCTCAACAGGCTTACCGTTTAACGCCAGCAAACCGGACCCCGGAAAGATCCGCCATTTCTCGTTTCCATGTCGTGATGTCACGTTCATTCAGATCGCTCAACGACGCATGTCCACAGGCCCGTGCGAGGACTTGCATCATTTCCACGCTGGCTCCGAAATACCGCGACAAACGTTCAGCACCTACCTGCACATCAAGCCGTTTGCGAAGCTCTGGTTTTTGCGTCGCAACACCGACGGGACAATTGTTGGAATTACACATTCGGGCGGCGATGCAACCGACAGCTTGCATGGCGGAATTGCTGACCGCGACGGCATCTGCACCCATTGCCATCGCTTTCACAAAGTCTTCGGCGACGCGCAGACCACCCGTTATGACAAGGGAGACTTCGCGACCTGTTTTGGCATCGAGATGCGCACGGGCACGCGCAAGGGCAGGTATTGTCGGGACCGAGATATGGTCGCGGAAAATCAACGGGGCCGCCCCGGTTCCACCGCCGCGCCCGTCTAAAATGATGTAGTCCGCACTTGCTTCCAAGGCAAAGTCGATGTCGTCTTCGATGTGGTTGGCGGACAGTTTAAAACCTATGGGAATGCCGCCGGAGCGTTCGCGCACTTGATCCGCAATGCGTTTGAAGTCTGCGGGCGTTTCCAGATCAGCGAAGGTCGAGGGGGAAATTGCGGCCTGGCCGGGTTCTAATCCACGGACTTCCGCAATCTTACCTTGCACTTTTTCACCCGGAAGATGCCCACCAGTGCCTGTTTTGGCACCTTGGCCGCCTTTGAAGTGGAACGCTTGAACACGGGCGACTAGGTCTAGGTCCCAGCCAAACTTCGCGGACGCGAGTTCATAAAAATAGCGACTATTCTCGGCCTGTTCTTCAGGCAACATGCCGCCTTCGCCGGAACAAATACCCGTGCCTGCCATCTGTGCGCCACGCGAAAGTGCGGTCTTCGCCTCTTCCGACAAAGCCCCATAGCTCATGTCGGAGACAAACAGTGGGATGTCGAGTTGCAAGGGTTTCGCGGCACGCGGGCCGATGGTCACGGAAGTCGTTACCGGAACGTGGTCCAGCAATGGTTTGCGGGCCATTTGTGCGGGCAATACCTGAATGTCATCCCAATGCGGCAGGTCTTTACGAGGCACGCCCATCGAACCCATCTCACCGTGGTGGCCCAATTTGGAAAGCCCGTCACGCGCCAGCGCATGAATACGGGCGACTGTCGGTTCCTCTGGGGTTGGGTTAGCCGTTGGGACGTCCGATTTCGGCTTTGGGGATGGATCACCGGCTGCCAAATCGCCAAGGCTGGCATGTGTTCCATCGCAGAATGGACCGTTCGCTGTCGCCTTGCACTGACATAGCGCCGCACTACCCGTTTCTTCAGCGGTGAACTTGAGAGGCGTTGTGTCGGTTCCGGCATGAGACCCATCACAAAACGGCTGGCTTTTGGACATGCCACACTGACACCAATAATAATCCTTCCCCTTTTCAAGATCGACCTTGGCAGGGTGTTTTGCGGCAATGATTGGTACGGATTTGGTCATATTATTGTCCTTCGGTGAATGGCGTCGGGTGTGCGGACCTTTTAGTTGGCCAAGCTGCGACCCGTGATGAAAGTGTAAGAGTTTTCGACAAGCTGGACGACGACCTCAAGCTCGCTTTCGGTCGTAGGCGTGAAAATCATGACGAAGCCTTCCCAACCGTCTCGTTGCATTGCCCAAGGATGCGCGACAGCCCAGCCTGCATCAATAGCGGTGCGCGCAAGTTGAGGGTCCAGCGAGGCGTGCAAACTTCCGTCTGCATGCAGGTGGGCAAATTCAAGGCCACCGACAATTACGTCTGGACGGGCAAGCGACACACCTTCGTCGAACTGAAACCCGACCACACCCGGCATCGATATTCGCGTTTCTCCAAGACTGACCCCAGGAAACTGAGCAACCCGCTGCAGCAACTTTTCTGCGAGATCAGGAACCACATCAATGCCAATTTGCATGTGAGGCACGCCATTGGTCGTCTGAGGAATTGGAGTTGGGCGTAGTGGCAGGCTTTCCGCATCTGCCAAGGCTGGCGTCATTGCCGTCAGTAAAAGGGGCACGCAAAACTGCTTCACTTGTGAAAGGCGCATTTTTCAGATCCTATACAATCGGTCGCGTTGGTGAAAATTGTGGTCTCTTCCAAACTGTTGTTGGAAGAGACTTTTATATCAGATGCCTATTGGCTGGCTCCGGGAACCCAAGGATATGGGCCCATACCCATATCAAGCATGATCCGCCACGCGTTCATCTCAAGCCAGTCGTCGTATCCGACCCACTCAGCGTATTGCGGCAGTTCTACGGCAGCCGGAACTTGTTCGCCTGGTGTACCCTTTTGGAATTCAGCAAAAATAGCACCTCTGAGGTCACCGATAAACTGTCTCTCCTCTTCCACATGCGCCTTGGTACAACCATTTGGCGCTTCCTCTGCAGACAGCCCAGTATGTGAACACACAGCGACATCGAAATCGAGCTCTAGGATTTGGCCCAGCGAACGTTCCCATTCACCGATGTTGAAATCTGGCATGATGTTGAACCCAACGCGGTTCGGCGTGACCAGATCGCCGATGTAAGCCACCCGTTTCTCTGGGACGACAAAGACCGTCATGCCAAGGCCGTGATTGAGGCCCAAATAGTGAAGTTGAACGGTGACCCCACCAATTTCGATGTCGTGGCGGTTGCCGTCCCAAACGATATCGACAGTAGAAGTATCTTGCCCAGGGACAGCGGCTAAATACTGAGCAGCCAAATCATGAGCGACTGTCTCAGCTCCGACTGCCTGGAACACGCCGCCGCCGCTGGCATGGTCCCAATGGTTATGGCTGTGCATCGCATATTCGATGGGTTGATCGGTGATACCGCGAATAGCTTCGATCATTTTTTCGCCATGGGCGGAGTTGACCGTTTCAAAAACGGCTACACCGCCGTCGGTGACCATAAACATGGAGTGATACCCGCCGCCGCTGCTATAGCTATAAACGCCGGGTGCTATTTCGTTTGTGTATTCAAGTGAGGTTTCAGCCTGCAAAGGCGCGGCTGCTGTTAGCGCGAGCGCTGATGCGGTTGCAAGAGCTTTTAGATTCGTGAGTTTCATTTCGGTCTCCTCCAGTTGTCTATTTCAAGCTTCAGATTATGGACACAGCCCTTCGCGAGGCTCATCCGAATCCAAACGCTGCTCTTGTGTGTGGTACATATTGTATCGTAACGCAACAAATTGTATTAAAGCGATACAAAGCGTTCCCTTTGGTGGAGGTTTGGGTTACACACAATCCATGGAACGATTGCCCGACCCCCGATTAGATGCGACACGCACGCAGGCTTTGGATGCGGCCCTGACCCTTCTTCAAGAAGAGGGTGCCTTGGCGGTGACCCACGCGGCCATAAGCGCCCGAACTGGAATCTCACGGAGCACGTTGTATAGGCATTGGCCAAAGCTCGACGCGCTGCGAAACGCTGCTTTTGGCCGTGCGGCAACTGGTCCAAAAGACGAGCCCCGCACGGATGGCCCGTTAAAGATCGACCTGACTTGGATGATTGGAAGGCTCGTGATGGCGTTGAACGAAACCCCTTGGGGTAAAATTGCGCCACAAGTCATTGCCGCCGCAGCCACCGACAAGCAATCACGAGACTTGATGAATAGATGGATCGCAGACCGGAAGGGTGACGTGGAATCCGTTTTCACTGCGGCACATGCACGTGGTGAACTCAGTGAAGGAGCCCCAGTCGAACAACTGGTCGAAATGGCGATTGCCATTCCTTATTTCCGAAAGCTCGTAGCCGGATTGCCACTCACTCCCGAGTGGCTTGATGCACATGTCAGTATGATTTGCAGTATGGCAACGAAAACAACGTCCAAGTGATTGTGCGATAGCTGCATCCGCTGATATCCAAAGCGGTCATTTACGCACAATGCAGCGAAATGGCGCTTTGTCCGCGACTCGATCCTTGAGCGTTTCGTTCTCGCTGCCCTTTGTATGAATGGCCGGTCTTCACGCCGCGTCGCGACGCCGAGTTCTTAGCCGTTGCAGCATAAACCGTGCTGCGAGCGCATGCAGCGAGAAATCTGTTGGTCTCCGATGGGCTCGTTGCCGCCGTTCGCTGCAGTTGAGAGTTCCACTTGCTGCCGAACGTCTGCTTTTTCATACGGCGAGCCTATTCTTCGCAACTGCGGCGAAGGTCTGGTTTCCGCCCTCACTGAAGGATAGGCCTCGAAATCAGCGCCTCAGCCCGATCCAGCATCCTGGATACTGTGCGCAAGCTAAGGGTCCGGTCTGCCAACATTCCATGTTCAAATACGTCGTCTAATGCGGAAAGGCTTGGTTCAGGAAGTCCACGTCGTTCACCTTCCGGACCTCCAGCAACCATCTTGGATGCTGCGGTGCGGCCCGTCATTCCGGACATTCGCCGTGATGGCAAAGTCAGCTGAGAGGCGAATTAACAATACGCGGGACCATGTCGATATTCGCCAACGCTCGCTTCCTTAGTATCGTCCCGCATTTTGTCGGACGCCGTGTCGCGTGTGAAGTGTTATTGGTTTTGGAGGAAAGCCGAGGGCAGACCCGAAACTTTAGAAATCATCAAATTCAGGAACATTTCCAAGCCGGACAAGAAAGCTGGGTGAGCCGACTTCGCCGCTGTTCGGGTCCTCACTGATCATATAGGCATCAGCACCTGCGCAGTCCTCCAACTGAGCTTCCCTTTCGGCTCTATTCTGGGCCTCTGAAGCAGTTGAATATTGGAATTGCTTGCCAATTTTCAGGCTTGCTTGCCCGTCTCTCCCGGGCTTCTGTTCCACATATGTTTGACAGATATAGTGAACTTTTGCTTCGCTCTCGTCTGAGTTTGACATGGGAAAATCCTTGGAGACTATGGGGGCGCTACTGACGCCTAGAAATGAGCGGGCAACACTATGATCATCGCATTGTAGGGGCTGTGGGTGAACCACTCTTATGCGCTACCGCTTTGGCGTCCTCGGCGTGCTTGCTTCCCGCTCAAGGCGGGCATTGCGAAGGCGTTCCATCTTAACTTTCCGTTCTTCAGCTTCCTCATCCACCATTTTCCTGACAATGCGTGACGTCCTGTCCATTGGCGTTTCCGCATTGGGACCTTGCGCTTTGAACGCGCTTTTCTTTGTTAGCTTTGCCAAGGGGCATTCTCCTATTTGATTTAATCCAAGCCGGTCCGGACGAGATCGTTTAGACCAATGCGAGATGTTTATTGGGGCCGTGGGAATCCCGCACGTCTGGTGCGGGCCGATCGTGCAACAGATTGGTTTGAACGTCGGGGGCGGCCATGGCACGCATCAACGCGCTGTAATTCATCTTGAACCTCATTTCCGAACCAAGGCGCCGCGTTTCAAGTTTGGTGCCAAGGATGAGGTGATCGCTCGTTGCGCCGATGAATGTATTTCCAAGCGGCAATGAAAGCCCCGAGATATCTGTATCCTGGAGACCGATGGCGAGGATCGCACGTTCGCCCGTCTCAATTTCTGGCACCAGATGCAGCTTTGCCAACACAGGATTGGCAAAGCTGATGGGGGGAGACAAAGGCTTTGCATTAGTCTCAATAACTTCGGCAAAAAGCGTAAAGGCGTCCCGATACATCCCGCCAATCTGATTTCCAGAAACCGGATCGACGCCCAAAAGGATTGCCTCACCAATCCTGAGATCATTAATCCGTCCAATAGGAAGCTCCCCGAGTGCCCAAGGCAGGTTTGCAGAGTTGCCACCAGATACCGCCTGAAGAACAGAACCGCACCGTCCTTCAATGTTTTTCACAAGGTCAGACAGATCCTGCATTTTTGTGGCTGTCGGGGCGACGCCGCTTAGGCAGGCAAAATTGGCGCCAATCCCTTTCAGCGCCACACCGGGCATGTCCACCACCTGTTGGGCTATGCCCCCGAGATCTTGTGGTAAAATGCCTTCGCGCAGGTCGCCCATCTCGATCATCAGGATAACCTCGTGAACCTTTTTTTGCCGGATCGCAGCAACTGCCAAGGCCGAGATCACGGTTAACTCTGTGTTGTAGCTCGCCTCACAAACTTGGACGACATCTTCGGCTTGGCTCAGCATGGGGGTGCGGATCAGTGTAATTGGACATGTTATCTCAGCTTTGCGTAACCTGCGCACATTGCTCAACCGCGCCTCCGCAAGGCCCGCAGCACCACCGTCGAGCATAGCCTGTGCGATGGCTGGATGCCCGCACACTGCTTTGGTCACTCCGGTCACATGGATGCCACGCGCTTTCAACCGCTCAACAATAGTTCTCGTGTTGTGGCGTATCTTACTGAGATCCACCTCTATGCGCGGACTACTCATATCACAGCCACGGGTTTTCCTTGCTGCAAACCAGGATAGGCAGCCACAACCATCGACAGTAAATGCGCCGCTGGTCGGCTAAGTGCGTCTGTAACGGGCAATCCAAGCTTATGCGATTGTCCGGCGATAGTGTCTGTAATCTCTGCCTCTGACATCCCTTCATGATTGATCGTAACACCGATGACTTTTGTATCGGCAAATGCCTCGATCAACTTAATTTCGCTTGCAGGGGTGGGCATCGGCATATTGGGAAAATCGCAGCGATGGGCGCGTTTTGGTGCGTGCTGTAGAATGACGGCATCCGGCTGGCTGCCCCGCAAAATAAAGGCCGACGTGCAGAAGGCCGGATGGCTCAACGCGCCTTGGCCTTCGATCAAAATGACATCAGGTTTCTCAGCCTCCGAGGCTGCAACAATCGCGCCTTCAAGTTCGCCACAGCAGAACTGCGGTGGAACTGCATCCATAGCTACACCATATTTCGCACCTTGCATCAAACCAGTTTGGCCGGTGCCGACGAGCACGGTCTTGATGCCTTTTGCGTTCAAAGCTCGCGCCAAAACTGTCGCAGTTGTCCGCTTACCAATTGCGCAATCAGTCCCGAGAACCGCAATGCGCAACGCGTCAACATCTGCGACACGGCCGTCGAACAACCGCATGTCTTTGCTAGGCTTGGGCTTGCGAATGTCACGGATCGTGACGTTTTGGGCGGACGCCGCGCCTGCAATTTCAGCGTCATCGCTAAGATATTCATGCAGGCCGCTGACGATATTCATTCCTCGCGTGATCGCATTCAGCACAACGGCCCGATCAGAGAACGACAGCCGCCCCGATGAGGGGGCCATGCCATAGATCAAGGTATCAGGGATAACGGCTTCATGGGCGATAGCAGTATTTAAGTCTTCGAAGATAGGTATGTGGTTCATCGTATCATCAAGAACCAGCCCACTGTTGCGGCCTTGGTGGTCACTGTCGATGACCGAGAGAATTCGGTAGGCTTCTGAATGACGGACAAGGCCATTTGCAGTTTTGCCATCAATCTTGGCAAAGTTACCCTCGCAATAGACAATCGCTGATGGCGGCAACGTAATTTGAGAGATTGGAGCCGATTGTGCGTTTGTTGCGGAGGGCAACGGCGGCGCTTGCGCGCCTCTAACAGGGCGACGGATGGTATCTATTGTTTGAAGTTCGGGTTTCACATTATTTCCTTTTTGGTGGGCTCGTTAACGGCAAAGCAACGCTCGTTTGAGCGTTTCAAAACCGCCGCCGCATTGTCCGGAGATTGGTTGCCAGAAACGCCCAGACCTTTTGGTTTTCGGACGTTCCAGTCGTATTGCATTTGATCGAAGACCATGAAACGAAGATGTAACAAGCCATTGTATTCGGCTGAAAGCTCATAACCGCTTGCCCGAAGTTCATCTCAATGCCCAACCCGAAGCAACGGGTGAACACGCATCACAAGTGTTGTGCTCGTGCGCGATACGACAGGCAAACTCCCCAAACGTCAGATCCTTGCACGAGGACGTGACAGCTGAATTTTCATGATAAAAAATCGTGGTTCGCTCGGGCTGGCGATGCGCCTGCGCCTCAGAAGACCACAACGTTTGTACCCTCTACGTAGTCTCTTAGAGGCTGAGTTACAACGTTAGCCGATCAAACGCTGCTTCTGAAGCAGAAGCCACCACTCAAAGAACGGAAATTGGCAAGCCAATACCCTGTGTACAAGCAGAACCTTCACCAGAAATAACATCGCTTTTGGCGCACTATCATATCCCGACTTTATTGCGCGCCGGCGCATCTGGTAAAATTGTCGCAAAACTGTCCATCGCTGCGGTTAAGCGGGTCAATTGCCGCCAAACGTCTGCTTCTCAATACGATAAAGCCAAGTTTCACACATGCAGCGAACGGCCGCTTCCCGCCCTTAGTGTGATTCTGGACATTTGATGCAACCATTAGGCCAGATATCTGCTTAAGACTGCAATTTCACCGCTGTGATACGGAATAGTTTGATAATCCATGGCGCAAACTCAATTCAGCAGCGGCTTGTAGGCCAGCGTTTGTGCGCGATCAAGCATCCGGCTCACTGTGCGGAGGCTCAGCCCAGCGTTGATGATTGCGCCACAATCAATGATATCCATCAAGGCGGCCATCGCAGGGGCTGGCAAGTCACGGCGCATGCCTTCGGTCTGCGCAAAATCCCGCAGCTGATCAGTCGTAAGATCTGGAAGGTCCAAGACGACGCAACGGCTTTGCAGCGGCTAAGGCAAGCCTTGGCGGCTGTTGGCTGTCATCACCCAATTCACCCAAGACATATCACATTTGATCTGGAAAAACGGGCACTCCCATGTTGCGGCTGTCATACGTTCAAGCAGCGGCAGCAAGGCATCGGTCAACGCATGACGTGTGCCTTTGCTGGAATGGATATCACCTGACTTCTCGACCTCATCAACGATGACGAGAGGCCCACCATGACGCTCCCGTAGAATAGTCTGCAGCAGCTTGCCCGGTGTCGCGTTGGACCAGCCGCGCTGGGACCCGACGATGGCAAACGTAGCGGGTTCGCCCGTCGCGTCGATCATGGTCGTTGGCACGGCAAGGTGATGCGCAAGACGGCGCGCCCAATGGCTTTTGCCGATCCCGGGAGACCCGACCAAAGCGAGCGGAGTAAACCGCAGCCCCGCCAGCCCCTCGCGCGCCGATGCACGA
This sequence comes from Octadecabacter sp. B2R22, assembly GCF_018861045.1. Classification (GTDB taxonomy): domain Bacteria; phylum Pseudomonadota; class Alphaproteobacteria; order Rhodobacterales; family Rhodobacteraceae; genus Octadecabacter. The sequence goes on along the minus strand of NZ_JAHKQJ010000010.1, from coordinate 391,204 downwards.
AGCCCGTGCCAGACAGCTTCAGTTGCGGGTGACATCCACGGCATCTCGGCGTGCAACGCCGCCGCGATCTCGTCAGCCTCGTGCTCGGTGGCGATGCGGGCCACAGGCAACCCGCCTCTGAGGGATGTGAGCCTGACACGGTTCTCATCGCTGAGGTGATGCATGCCGGTTGAAAGTTGCTTGCGTTCTAGGAACCACACTGCACGACGCCCGATGCGCCCCATGTCCGCATCACCGACCAAGTCATATGGATACACCCGGTCTTCTTCCGCCATGCGGCCCGCCTCAATCTCAATCCGCTGCGCCCTTCTGCGTGTTGTCTCGAGGAACGTCTTTAACCGAGCCTCCACATCGCGCATTTTGGGCAGGTCGTCGTAGAAGGTCAGATTATGAAACGGAATCTTGGATTGAGATTGGGTCATGTCGGTTGCCTTTCATAACGCAGGAAATACCCAGCGCTGCCGCCCGACGATCAATGACTGTTGAGGCAATGGGATATGAAAGGTTCCGGAACCTGTGAGAACATAAGGTGAACCGCATCCGGAACGGATGTCAACGCGCTGAAACCGTGAAACTGGCCCGAATGTTTCCAAGGCGAAATCGCCTGAGAAACTCAAGCAAACTACTGAAATATAGCCATTAAATCCAAATCAAGACAAAAAACCCTCCAAAAAGCCGTTTTTTGTCGGAAAGACGGTCTTTGGATGTCGGACGTCACTGGCTCATTTCAAATTGGCGATCCGGGAAGGACTCGAACCCTCAACATCCTGATTAGAAGTCAGGTGCTCTATCCAGTTGAGCTACCGGACCGCTAAGGCCCTTCTAGCGGCGGACGGGCGGAAGTTTCAAGCGTGCTTTGCCATAACGTCCAAAGTGCGGACAAAACGGACTTTGCTGAACATTAGGTCGACGTCCGCTTTCGAGATTTGATGATGGGTAAAACGCTCCGCTCGAAGCAATTGTCGCTTGGTTCTATCTGGGGCCAGCCGCGCCTAAGTCGGCAGGTGTCTCACGACGCACAAAGGAGTCGGTCGTGGTTTCCATTGTCTCAACTGAATCTTCCGAACTTGAAATACCGTTCTTAAAGACGGCAAGGCGCTCAAGAACCGCCGCGCGGCGATCGTCCAGATCAGCCCTGAGCCGTTCAATATGCTCTAGCTTTTCCAACATTTTTTCAATTCCACCCTCACAAGGGCCAGAGCCGTCATCGGATAGGCAGGCGCTCATGGCACGGATTTCGCGAGTGGAAAATCCGGTCGCAATAAAGTCACGAATGCGACCAGCGCGACGCAGATCGCATTCGCTATATCGACGATAACCATTGAGCGTGCGTCCAACGGACATCAGATCTTGTTTTTCATAGTGGCGCAACATGCGTTGCGTTATGCCAAGCCGTTCGGACGCTTCTTTAGCCTGCATCTTTATCCCTTTTCATCCACCCCATACACACATGTGAAGGTGTTCATTGTTCGTCAAGGGCGGAACTGGAGGAAATGATTTCCTCCAGCCCATTTGCACCTCAGGTTCGCAAAGACCAACCGCCGTCTACGGTCAAGATTTGACCCGTCAGCCATTGGTTGTCAGAACTGCCCAATTGGAGGATCCATGGCACGATATCGCTTGTCAAACCGCGACGCCCAAGAGGAACCTGAGCAGCCTCTTGTTCTTCGATCTGTTGCGCCATTTCGTCTGGTAATCCCATCATTCCCGTAAGCGCGCCACTTTTGACGGGACCGGGCGCAATCGCGTTTACACGAATGCCGTCACCGGACAATTCGATGGCCCAAGACTTGGTCAAACTTTCCAGAGCGACTTTGGTTGCGGCGTAGTGGGCAATCATCGGCACCGCGTTTTGGGCAGCAGCTGTACCGATATTCACAATGGCCCCCTTGCTTTCGCTTAGGGCGGTGCGCGCTGCCTTTACCAAAAGGGAAGGCGCAACGATATTAACTGCAGACATATTGGCGATGACATCGGCATCGTAACCGGCCATCGGGTGCGGTTGACCCGCCCCAGAATTATTGACGATCAGGTCGAGGCGTCCCCACTTGCTAGTTGCTGCCTCGACGATCTGCATTCCGCTCTTTGGGTCCGCGCTGTCTGCTTGCAGTGCTTCAATCGCATCGCTCATCGTTGCCACCTCGGTAAGTTTATCAGCGTTGCGTCCGGTGATCAGAACCTTCGCGCCCTGTGCAACAAGCTCAAGCGCCGTCGCCTTACCAATACCGGAACTGCCGCCGGTCACAATTGCGACCTTGTTTTGCCAAATGTTATTTTGTGTCATGTCGTGTTCTTCCTGTCTGTAAATACGTAATCACCTATGGTGAGCAGACAGCCTTAGCGGCCTAACACTAGTGTCAGGGTCAAGCCCGTTATTTGGATATTATAAAAATTTCACTTATGGACGAATGTTGGACTGGGGTGCCTGAACTCACAGGATGCGGACAAAGCGGACATTCAAAGCTTTTGAAGATTAGGAGCAAACTTCAGTCACAGTGAATGAAAACCGGCCAGTTTTCAGGCGTGGTATGAACCGACTTACCCTATGGAGCGGGTAACCATCACCCCTGCCCATGCGGCGAACCCGGTCAGAATGCCGCCCCAGATCGTGTCGAGGGCAACCTGCTGGAACGACCAGTCTCGAAGTGTCGCATAGTTCGTGAACTCATAGGTCCCATAGGCCAAAAGCCCCAACGCTATGCCGCCGAAGAAAGCTGCCGTTGGATCGTTATCTCGGAGAGCCGAGGCCGAAACGAACCACAGCACCCCAGCGATATAACCCAGATAGAAAACGGCGGCTGGTCCCACACGAAACGGATCAACGAACAGGTGCCCGACATGGCGTTCAAACACTGGCTTAATAAGCAGGCGCAAGCCCACAACGTCGGCTGCTAAAAAGATCACAGCAGTTGAGAGATAGAGTATCAGAATGTTCATGAGCTTGGACCTTTCATGAATGAGAAAACGGCGCGAAACGTCAACGCGGCAATGCCAATGGCGGCCAATGCAATTGCCGACCAGTTCGCGCTGGACGCGTTTTGGACAATCACACCGACCAGCGCCCAAATGACGGCAACGGGGTAGCCCCATTCTCGGGGTCTTACTGATTGCACGAATAGCGCGACGACCAAAACGCCTGACAGACAAACGATCGCCGCGATTTGGGCCGACAGTATTGCGTAGCCCCCGAGGAGGACGCCAATGCCCACACCGCTGGCTGCAGTTAACCAACCGGCATAAAGCGCGACAGGGCGGGCCTGTAGCCAAGGCTGTTGATGACCGGCGCGAAACAAGGCGAGTATTGCCGAAGCCGCCATCGCAATAATCATGACCGTGGCCAAAATTGGTGCGACGTTCGCTGCTGCGATCCAGAACGTCCCGATGATCAAGCTAATCGCGAGCGGCAAGCGCATGGCCTGCCAGTCGGGATCATCCGCTTTACGCCAGAGGCCATATGCCGCCCCGATGACCAGCCACAGGTAAATGACTCCCCAAATCGAGAACGCGTAGCCTGCGGGCTGCACAGGTGGATCAATCTGTGCGACAGGAAACTGATCTGCGGTGAAGCCGTTGAATCCACTCGATGCCAGCGGCGACAAAACGAACGTTACCGTTGCAATTAACACTACGTGCGGGAGGTATTTCATCATTGTGTTAGCCTCTTGGTTAAGGGCATCGCCGCCCAATAGGGAAGCGCGCTTAGAAATTTCAGGCTCCAAGTCAGGCGGCGTGGGAAATGGACCTCAAAACGTCTTGAGCAAAGCCCGTCGATGATCGCGGCGGCGGCGCGTTGGGGTGTCACCATCGCAGGCATACGGAAGTCGTTGCGCTGTGTTAGGCGAGTGTCGACAAAGCCGGGGTTGATCAGGCGGACGTCGATGCGCTCCGAAAGCTCTGCTCGCAGGGATTCTGCTAGATTGATCACACCAGCCTTGGTTGCTGAATAGATCTGGCCTTGGGGTAAGCCGATATATCCTGCCACCGATCCGCACAGCGCCAGTTGCCCGCCTTCCTTCAGCAGTGTTGGGCCGACCTGCGCAATGTAAAAACTCCCCGTCAGATTGGTTGAGACGATTTTCGCAGCCTTATCGGGATCAAGATCGGCGATCTTGCCCGGATCATAGATCGCGGCCAGATGCACAATGCGATCCAGTGCGCCGATCTGGCTGATCTTGGTGGCGGCTTCATCGATGCTGCCACGATCTGAGACATCCAGAGCAAGGGGTATGTGCCCTGCCCCCAGTTCCGCCGCCAAAACATCCAACCGATCTTGTGAGCGTGCAGACAAAATCACGCGCGCACCTCGTTGCGCCCATTCACGCGCCAATGCGGCACCGATGCCCTCGCTGGCGCCGATAATCCAAATTGTCTCAGACTTAGGCATGGGCCAGCTCCACTTGAACAACGTCAGTCTGTCCGACCGCGAAAGATCCCGCACAAATCCCAAGGTAAAACTGCCAATTGCGCAAGAATTCGGGGCCATACCCCAATTTGTTCACCTTGACCGATTGCTGAGTTAATCGATCACTCCAGTGGGCACAGGTGCGGGCGTAATCTTGGCCGAATGCATGATTTCCCTGAACCACAAGACCCGCACGTTTGGCGTGATCGGCGATCACGGCGTCTGACAGCAACATGCCACCGGGGAAGGTATATTGCCGGATGTAGTCGGCACTGCGCCGATACGTTTCGAAATAGTCATCGGGCACCGTAATCGCTTGGATAACGGCCCGCCCGCCTTCTGAAAGTCGGGCTTTGAGGGTGGCGAAATAGGTTGGCCAATAGGTTTGCCCGACCGCTTCGATCATTTCGATGGAAACAATGCTGTCATACTGGCCCGTGCATTGACGATAGTCCTGCAGACGAACTTCCGCGCGCCCGTCTAGCCGTGCATCGGCATACCCCTTTTGGCTGGGGGAAATTGTCAGTCCGGTTACGTGACGCCCATTGTCCGCCGCACGTTCAGCAAATCCACCCCAACCGCAACCGATCTCAAGAACACGTTCTGCAGACCCGATTTGGTTCAAAACACGATCATATTTGCGATTTTGCGCGCGTTCGAGGTCATCGTCCCCCGCAGCAAACATCGCGGAAGAGTATGTCATGCTTTCATCCAGCCAGAGTTGGTAGAACTCGTTGCCAACATCATAATGCGCCCTGATGTTGCGCGCGGCCCCCTTTAACGAATTGGTACGCATGAGCCGGTTTACGACGCGAAATTTCAGGCTGCTCCAGAACCCTGCATAGGCATAGCCACGAAACTGTTCGAGGTTTTTCAAAGCAACGGCTGTCAGGTCTTCGATTGAAGATGTGTCCCACAAGCCAGCGACATAGGCCTCCCCCAGTCCGATGTCGCCGCGCGAAGCGATCGCGGTCACCACGGACCAGTCGTGGATCTGCATATCGGCAGCTGGGCTGCCTTGACCAAAGTTGAACACTTCGCCCTCTGGCGTTCTTAGTTGCAGACTTCCGGAATGAATCTGCGCGCAGGTTTCCAAGAAATCGTGTTTCACGCGTTTTGTCAGGAAGAGCATTATGTGACCTCGGTCTTGGGGGGTGTCGGGCGGGTGCGGTATCGGGCACCCTTCAATTTCAATCGAACGGCCTGCCAGTGGATTAACGCTATTGTCCGAAAGGCGCCCAAAGGACGGCGCAGAACGGCTTTGATCAAATTCGCATTTGTCAGGGGCGCGCGGGACCCAGCAAGAGTGGCAATCACGCCTTCATCGCCGTGGCGGTAAAAGATGCGGATGGCGATGCGATCGGGCTGAATGTCAAAGCTGAATTCATAATTGCCCTTCACCTCTTGGAACGGCGACACGTGCAGCGATTTTGGCGTGGTGATGCGACTGTCAGACGTGATGGGGGAAAAATTTGGTAAGTGACACAGATACGAGTGACGGTCGCCAAACGGCGTTGAAACCTCGGCGATGACGGCAACCAGATCTTCGCCGCGTTTTGCCAACCAGAAGCTGACTGGATTAAAGCAATTTCCGAACAGGCGTGGTTGAGTGAGCAGCTGTAGCTGATGGTCCGCCGCGGTAAGTCCGTTTGCCGTTAACACGTCACGGGCCCATTGGGCGCCTCGTCCGTCCTTAAGTGGCCCGCCGTGATCGCGATCATGGACCGCGGCGAGATTGAAACGATTGCGCGAAAACAAGCGTGGACCACTGGCACCTGTTTCGGGATCTATCAGAACAAAGTCGACACCATAGCGAAAGCCATGCTTGATCGCCCCACGACGCGCATGGGTCGTCACACCAACTACAAGTTCTGGCTGTTGCGTCATGCGAGTTGCCGATCCATCATTCGAGCTATACGGGCCGCGCTTGCAAACCCGTCTTCATGAAATCCGTGCCGTGTGTAGGCCCCAGCATACCACGTGTTGTTATGACCTTGCATTTCGGTCAGCTGCCGCTGGGCAACCAACGCCGGTGCATCAAACACCGGATGTCGAAATGTCTTTTGATCGTAGATCAATTCATCGGGCACGGGCTCGAACGGGTTCAAAGACACAAAGAGCGGGTCATCTGACGGGATGTTCTGCAAACGGTTCATCCAATACGTCACCCCTATGGCGGGTTCCGGACGGGTTGTATCTGCTTTGTAGACCCAGCTTGACCAGACAGAGCGGCGCTTGGGCATCTGATTTTCGTCTCTGTGCAGGATCATCTGATTGTCCTGAAACCGGATCGCGGACAAGGCAGCTCGTTCCTGTGGCGTCGGCTGTTCCAAAAGGCGTAAAGCCTGATCGGAATGGCAGGCGAAAATCACTTGGTCGAACGGTTCAAGCGGGCCCGCGCTGCTGTGAACGGTGCTTTTTTGACCATCACGACTGACACTTTGCACGGCGGTTCCGGTTCGGATCGCAACACCACGCCCGCGCAGGCTGTGTTCCAAACGGCGCACGTATTCGATGCTACCGCCGTCCACGGTCCACCACTGATGCTGGCCCGATGAGCTTAACAGTGCATGGTTTCGAAAGAATTGCACCAAAGCGCGAGCAGGAAAACCGCGAATTTCATCCGGCGGCGTCGACCAGATCGCGCCGCACAAGGGCATCAAGTAGTAGCGCTGGAACCAGTCCCCCAAACTTAGATCATTCATGAGATCGCCGATTGTGGCGGCATCGTCCGTCGCGAGCGCTTCGGCTTTGTCGTTAAATCGCAGGATATCTCGGACCATGCGGACAAATCCAGGCCGCAGCAGATTGCGTTTTTGAGCCGTAAGCGCGCCCAAATCGCGTAACCCGTATTCGATTTCCCCGCCATTTATCGTAGCGCCAAAGCTCATGTCACTTTTGACAACGGGCACGTCTAGCTCCTGAAACATCCGTGTCAGGTGCGGGTAGTTCGCGTAATTGAAGACAATGAAACCCGTGTCGACTGGCTGATTGCCGTTGAGGCCCGCCAAAACGGTGCGAGCGTGGCCACCCAGCCTTGGAGCGGCCTCAAACAATGTCACCGCGTGATGTGGGGACAGAAGGTGGGCCGCGGAAAGCCCAGATATACCGCCGCCGATAATGGCAATCCGTTGCGGGCGGGTCGGAAGTGCATCTAAAGACATCGTAACTCCGGTTGGTTGTTAGATAGTTTACGTGCGCTCAAGCAATTCGGATCAAAAAATGATCCAAGAAATGATCCCTTCCGTAATTGGGCTATGTTGACAGAATGCATAGATATCGAACAAGCTGAGCGGCGCCCTTTAGTGGCATCGCGAAAGGACCGATCTTTAGTGAAGCAATCGTCCCCACAGATATCCGATCTGACGGCCGCAATGATTGCCGTTCGCAATGATCGGGACCGCGATGCCTTTGCCCTGTTGTTTGATCACTTTGCGCCTCGGCTGAAGGGGTTCATCATGCGCACTGGCACGGGGTCAGGACAGGCAGAAGAGATCGTGCAAGACGTCATGCTGACCGTTTGGCGCAAGGCAGAGCAGTTTGATCCTGAGCGCGCGCAAGTGTCAGCATGGGTCTATCAAATCACGCGAAACCGCCAGATCGATGTGATCCGTAAGGAAAATAAACCGCTCCCGGAAGAGCTGGGCGAAGATCCGAGCGCAGAGCCCGACGCAAGCCAAATCCTGGCCGTTGAGCAAGAAGCTGGGCAGTTGAGAGATGCACTAGGTAGACTAAAGCCGGATCAGCGCGAAATGGTTGAAAAGGCCTATCTGGGCGAACTGACCCATCAGGAAATCAGCACCCAAACCGGCCTGCCGCTTGGCACCATCAAGTCCCGAATCCGTCTGGGTCTTGAAAAGCTACGTCACGAGTTGAAGGAACTGCGATAAGATGACGACTATTACCCACCATGCCCCCGACGCCCTGCTGGCGGCTTACGCTGGAGGAAGCCTGCCTCAGCCCTTTGCCTTGGCCGTGGCCGCCCATATATCGCTATGCTTGGACTGTCGCGCGGCTTACGAGGCCCACCTAGCGACCGGAGGCGCGGTCTTGGAAACGGCCAGCACCGAAGCCGTATCAGACGGTCTGAAATCTAATGTGCTTGATCTATTGGACGCACCAATTGCCGAGAAACCCGTTTATCAGCGTTCGGGGGCTTTCCCGGGTCCTGTGATGGAAGCGCTGAAAGGCAAGCCGCCGCGCTGGAAATCTCTCGGAATGGGGGTCCGCCAGAGCATTTTGTCGGATGGGCGCGATGGGTCCGTTCGTCTGCTCTATATCCCACAAGGACGCGCCGTACCGGACCATAGCCATAACGGTTTGGAACTGACTTTGGTCCTGCAAGGCAGCTTCAGCGATGAAACCGGACGGTTCGGCGTTGGTGATCTTGAGGTTGCAGATCAAACAGTGGAACACACGCCGGTTGCCGACGCTGGCGCACCTTGCATTTGTCTTGCGGCCACGGACGCGCCATTGCGGTTCAATTCACTCATCCCGCGTTTGCTTCAGCCGTTGTTTCGGATTTAGCAGTCAAGACATCACACTCGACTGACCAAAAACCATCGGATATCCGGTGGTTTTTTTCGTTATTACAACAGCTTAATCAGTTCATCTTCACGTTTTTGTGACCCTGTGAACCAAGCTTCATCGCCCTCCGTAACCTTTGTACGAAACGCAAATCAGAACGGACATGATCGTCCGGCAACACGGAGAACAAAGATGAAAACGAACCTGAAAGCCACCGCTGCAGCCCTCACACTCAGCCTTGCAGCCGCCGCCGCGAGTGCCGAAACCATCGTAGAAATCGCAGCTGGCGATGAGCGCTTTTCAACCCTTGTCGCCGCGGTTTCTGCCGCTGGCCTTGTCGACACATTGTCGGGCCCGGGCCCTTTCACGGTTTACGCGCCCGTGAATGACGCATTTGCAGCGCTGCCTGAGGGAACAGTTGAGACCCTTCTACTTCCCGAGAACAAGGATCAGCTAACCAATGTGCTGCTTTATCATGTCGATGACCGAAAGCTGTCTGCAAATATGATCCCCGCTGGCTCAAACTACTTCCGCCCGATCCTAGACAGCGAACGACTTTGCATTACGGCTGGCAGTGGCGGCGTGACGATCGCTGACGGAACTGGCGAAATGGCAAATGTCATCATTGCCGATATTATGGCTGACAATGGCGTCATCCACGTCATCGACAAAGTGCTTTTGCCGGGCACGCGCCCTGCCTGTCACTAACTGAAGAAGGCGCCCCACAGCAAAAGCGGGGCGCCTTTTTAACCAATCCTGCCAAAGCAGAACCATCATACGAACACGAGGGCCGCGGCACAGAGGCCCTCGTGCATTGATCATACGACCCATTCCTCAAGTATCGTTTACGACGTCGCGATGATTGAAAACGCGTACGGGAACGGCGCCGATGCTCAAACTTGCGCTACAACGTAGCGGTTCCAAAGCGGACTTCTGGCTTAGCATTGAGACGTTTTAGCAGCCTCCCCGCCGATCCTTATGGGTGGGGTGACCTTTGAGGCGTCTCAGCCGTTTGGTTTGGCTTAACAAATTTTTTGCTATGTGGGATTATCCAGCGAAACGAAGAGCGTTTCGACGGCCTGTTGCCTTGCGAAAAAGCGGAAGGCGTTAACAAATTGTTAACCGCTCCAAGAAGTAGAATGAAAAGATAGATTGTTTAATAAATTTCTTAGAATGAGTTGTGAACGTGGCGAGGCCAAATCTGATCCAATCCAAACCCACTGCTTTCGGCGAAGAGCATATTCTCGGACGCATTCGCGAATTCAATGCATCTTTGGATCGACTGATGAGGCTTTATACAAGAGATTCTGTAGGTAAGGCTGAATTTTCGCGCATCGTCACAAAGGAAGCAGCCGACCAGTTGGGCGTGGCCCGGGTGAGCGCGTGGGCGCTGTCCGAAGATCACACCACGATCGAATGTATGGATTTGTACCTTGCTGAAACAGATGAACATCAGTCGGGGTTGTTGCTCCAAGAAAAAGACTTTCCGCAATATTTCAATGCGTTTCTTACGGAACGAGTCATTGCAGCAAATGACGCGAGAACCGACCCACGGACATGCGATTTTACCGAGGTTTACCTAAAGCCAAATCATATCTTCTCTATGCTGGATGCGCAGATCAGGTCCGCCGCTGGTCCCAGAGGTGTCGTTTGTATCGAGACCGTCAACACGTCTCGCAACTGGTCTCCCGACGAAGTGGCCTATGCAGCCTCAGTTTCTGAGTTGATTGGGTTCTCCATGGATCGCGAGGAGCGTGCGACCAACCTTTCGCAGCTGAAGGAAGTAAACGAACGGTATGACCTTGCAATGGATGCGGCGGTTGACGGAATCTGGGACTTTGATTTGGCCAACGACCACGTCTTTTTCTCGACGCAGAATTTCACTCTTTTGGGTGAAGTTCACGTAATTGTACCCGATAAATTCTCTTGGTGGGAAGATCGCGTTCACCCTGGCGATGCCACTGGCGTACTCAAGGCGTTTGATGACCACATCAAACTCAATTCCCCTTTTGATGAGACCTATCGCATAAAACACAGTGACGGAACGTGGCGTTGGTGGCGATCACGAGGACAGGTCCTGCGTGATGCAAACGATCGCACCGTTCGCGTGGTTGGAACGAACTCGGATGTCACTGACCTCATCAAGACGCAAACCGAACTGAAGCAGCGCAACCAAGAGCTCGTTTTGGCAAATCGAAATGTGGAGAACAATGCGCTCCATGACGTTCTGACCGATCTCCCCAATCGAAGGAATCTGGAACGGGTTTGCAAACAGTTCCGTTCGGACCAAAGTTTGGATCGACGATTTGTATCTATCCTTCAAATCGACTTGGACAATTTCAAGGACGTGAATGACCAGTTCGGGCATGCGATTGGGGATGCGACACTCGTCCATGTTGCCAGACAGCTTAACGCGCTTCGACATCCGGCAGAATTTGTGGCCCGTATCGGTGGCGATGAATTCGTCGCCATCCTTGATGACGTCCCCGGAGGAGCAAGGGCTACGGCATTCTGCGTTGAGCTTAACAATCTATTGTCCAAGCCGAAAACGATTGAGGGGCATAGCATTGCAGTGTCCGCCAGTATCGGTGTTACGGTCTGTTCCAGAAGGAAGATCGACATCTGGCAAAGACTGAGGGACGCGGATCTTGCGCTTTACGAAGCCAAGCGATCGGGACGGTGTACCAGCCGCAAATTTCACCCCAAGTTGCGCGAAAAAGTCGAATACAACCGCATCATGAAAGACCAACTGAACCAGGCTTTGGCGGATGACGGGCAGATCGTGCCTTATTTCCAAGCCCAGTTTGACGCTCAAACCTTACAGTTCGTTGGGTTTGAAGTGCTCGCACGTTGGCAACACCCTGACCGCGGCTTGCTTCTTCCCGCGGATTTTCTCGGCTTTGCAGAAGAATCGAACTGTGTCGCGGAACTCGATCGGCAAATCTTGCGAGGTGCGGTGAATTGCCTTCGCAGTTGGCGGCGCGAAGGGTTTAGGGTGCCCCGGCTTTCGGTGAATATTTCCAGCCAGCGATTGGTTGATCCTAAAATGATCCAATGTGTCGAAGCGCTCGGTGACGACGTAAGATACTTGTCCTTTGAACTTCTCGAGACGGTGTTCCTGGACGTCATAAATGACGAAGTTTCGCAGGCACTCGATCAGCTCAGAACCCTTGGGGTGGAATTTGAGATTGACGATTTTGGAAGTGGGTACGCGTCAATTTTAGGGCTCGTAAATGTGCGCCCGAAGCGGCTGAAAATTGACCGTTCTTTGATCCGCAATGTGAGCACCGACGACGCAATGGTCAGCCTCGTGAAATCGATTGTGGATATCGCGCAGGCTCTAAAGATTGAGGTCGTCGCAGAAGGCGTTGAGAATGAAGAGCAGGCAACGGCGCTCGCGGCACTCGGATGCGACATCCTTCAAGGGTTTCATTTAGCGATGCCTATCTCATCGGCGGGAGTAATCAGCCAGAGACATACATTATTGAGCCTAAACAGGAGCGCGTGTGGTCGTCGCAAATGACGGAACCTCGGCTTGCGTGGCGGAGCTATTGTAAGGGCAGCATCTGGACAAGACCGACGTCGTCTATTTGTTCGTCGTTACATTCGTTGGCGGTGGTACCGTACTAAATTCAAGCGTCTTCTTTGCCCTCTTAGGGTGCCGCGACGCTGCTCATGTATGACGACTATGCGATCAACCAAAACACGTTAATGCGGTCCGATGGAACTCGGGTATCGCCCAAAGGGTCGGTCTTACATATTCTTAGTGCGTCCAAGCGCCACGACGGTTTGTCGCAAAATTTTCGCCGTAACCGCCAGCGCGGATATTGGCGCGACGTGATTTTGGGTCTTGAACCGTGGCTTCGATCCCGTGGGCTTCTACGTAGTCCAACGCCGCTTCTTTGGTCTCAAAAGACATCTTAACTTGCGTCTGCGTATCGCTCGATGACGTCCAGCCCATCAACGGGTCAACGTCGCGCGCAGACGTCTGCGCATATTCCAACACCCAATGCTTGGTCTTGGCAGTACCTGACGACATAGCGGTTCGTGCTGGCTGATAAATACGTGCGCGCATGATTGGCTCCTGTTTGACAGGGCTTATATCGGACAAATGCGCCTGTGACGCAATCCCTTTGCGCGGCAGCATGGTGAGAAAATATAGACAGTTTTCCAAGGAATGCCCTGTCGCTCACGTCCTATTTTCCAGCACTTAATATCAGGAACTTCACCATGAAAATCCGTCTTGCCGCCAACCTAAGCACCCTTGCGCTACTTTCCCTCGCGAGCATCGTTTCTGCGCAACAGAATTCTCACATGTCCATAAACGCGAACGACCCGCTGGCGGACGCACTCTTCGAGATTATTTCAGTCAATGATGAACCCATCGGGGAATTCCCTCGGCTCACCCGCCTACGCGTAAAGGAAACCGCGCTGGTGTTTCACGACTTAAGCGTTCCCATGGCAACAGGGCTCGATGGCTTTACACTTGGCGTCGCCTTTGACCCCACCCTTTTCGTCCCGCGCCCCGCGATTGAATGCATCGGGGAGCATCCCGTCACCAACGAAATCGGCTTGGCTTTGGCGCGTGCAGATCGCATCTCGCAGGGTGCGACTGCTGACATGTTTTTGGTCCTCAGCGGTGAAGAAACGATCATGACACTTTAGAAACTGAATTGAAGGACACGCTGCTGACATGGAGCTGTCAGCAGCCCCCCTTGAACCCACACGCTCAGATGTCACATTAAGGGCTGACAGGAGCCTTCATGCCATACGCCCAGACCGACAAATCCGAAGCCGAACAATTCCTCGCTAATCCGGCGCCGGACGTGAAAACACGCGAGAAACTCGAAGGGGGACGCGCGTTCAAACTGGTGACTGAATTTGACCCGGCTGGTGATCAACCCACAGCGATCAAAGAACTGTCCCAAGGTATCCGAGACGGCGAACGCGATCAGGTTTTGCTGGGCGCGACTGGTACTGGCAAAACGTTCACCATGGCGAAAATGATTGAGGAAACTCAACGTCCTGCGATCATTCTGGCCCCTAACAAGACCCTCGCGGCGCAGCTGTATGGGGAGTTCAAAGGCTTCTTTCCTGACGCAGCGGTGGAATATTTCGTGTCCTTCTACGACTACTACCAACCCGAAGCCTACGTCGCGCGATCAGATACTTTCATTGAGAAAGAATCCCAAATCAACGAACAAATCGACCGCATGCGCCACTCGGCTACGCGAGCGCTTTTGGAACGCGATGATGTGATAATCGTCGCGTCCGTGTCTTGCATCTACGGCATCGGGTCTGTTGAAACCTACGGCGCGATGACCCAGGATTTGCACGTCGGCGGTGAATACGACCAACGCGGCATCATGGCGGATCTCATCGCGCAGGCCTACAAACGCAACGACCAAGCGTTTCAACGCGGCACGTTCCGCGTACGGGGCGACTCATTAGAGGTCTGGCCCGCCCACCTTGATGACCGCGCGTGGAAGTTGTCGTTCTTTGGTGAAGAACTGGAAACCATCACTGAATTCGATCCCCTTACGGGAGAGAAGACTGACACGTTCGAAAAGGTCCGTATCTACGCAAACTCGCACTACGTGACGCCCAAGCCGACGATGAAGCAAGCGATTGTTGGCATCAAGAAAGAGCTGAAGATCAGGCTCGATCAACTGGTAAACGAAGGCAAGTTACTCGAGGCGCAGCGCCTTGAACAACGCTGCAACTTTGACCTCGAGATGCTCGAGGCGACGGGCGTGTGTAACGGCATCGAAAACTATTCCCGCTACCTGACGGGCCGCGCGCCGGGTGAACCGCCCCCTACCCTGTTCGAATTTATCCCCGACAATGCAATCGTGTTCGCCGATGAATCCCACGTTTCCGTGCCCCAAATCGGCGGCATGTATAAAGGCGATTTCCGCCGCAAGATGACGCTGGCCGAACACGGTTTCCGCCTGCCGTCTTGCATGGACAACCGCCCGCTGAAGTTTGAGGAATGGGACGCTATGCGCCCGCAATCTGTCTTCGTCTCCGCCACTCCCGCTTCGTGGGAAATGGAACAGACCGGCGGCGTGTTCACCGAACAAATCATTCGCCCCACGGGGCTGCTCGACCCCATGATCGAAATTCGACCAGTGGACACGCAAGTCGATGATGTCATGGACGAAATTCGCAAAGTCACTGCGGATGGGTTCCGCACCTTGGTCACCACATTGACCAAGCGAATGGCAGAAGACCTCACCGAATACCTGCACGAGAACGGCATCAAAGTGCGGTATATGCACAGCGATATCGACACGATCGAGCGCATCGAAATTCTGCGCGATCTGCGCCTTGGGGCGTTCGATGTGCTGATCGGGATCAACCTGCTGCGCGAAGGTTTGGACATCCCTGAATGCGGACTGGTCGCCATTCTGGACGCGGACAAAGAGGGGTTCCTGCGCTCCGAAACCTCTTTGATCCAAACAATTGGCCGCGCGGCCCGTAACGCCGAAGGCCGCGTCATCATGTACGCGGATCGCATAACGGGGTCCATGGAACGCGCCATGGGCGAAACCGACCGCCGCCGTGCCAAACAGATCGCTTATAACGAAGAACACGGCATCACCCCTGCGACGGTCAAAAAGAACGTCGAGGATATCTTGGCGGGCCTCTACAAAGGCGACGTCGACATGAACCGCGTCACGGCCACGGTCGACAACCCCCTACACGGTGCCAATCTGGAGGCCGTTCTGGACGGGCTGCGAGGCGACATGCGCAAAGCCGCCGAGAACCTCGAATTCGAAGAAGCCGCCCGCCTGCGCGACGAAGTCAAACGTCTGGAAGCCGTGGATCTGGTGGTCTCCGACGACCCCCTCGCGCGGCAATATCAGGTTGATAAGGCGGTGAATGACGCCAAGAAAGCGGAAGGCCGATCACAAGCCGGCAGGCCCGGCCAACGCGGTGGGATCAAGCCGAGGAAGAAACGGGGTGGGTGAGGTAGTTCATCTGACCCTCATTCATTTTCTTTCCTAAGGCAAAAGGGCGCCTTGCGGCGCCCTCTCATCTCAAGCCGGATTGTCCATCCGTGCCGAATACCTGATCTCACCCTTCACCGGTTCGGGCCAGATGATATCAAACGCATCCGAGTTGGACCCGTTCACAGGCTCTGCATAGGGCATCGAAAACACCGCAGTGTTTGACCCGTTGCGGATCGCACCGACGGGCACCAAGGCATCAATCGTGCGCGCCCAGCCCCCGAATGGCAGATAACCTTCGGTATCAATCGTCCACGTCGCATCGACCGAGTTTTCGCTGTGCGTATCGATATGCGGATTTCGCGTCGGCTGGCTGATCCCGTTGAACGCATTGCCTTGGAAAATGATGTTGCGCATCAA
Organism: Octadecabacter sp. B2R22; assembly: GCF_018861045.1. GTDB lineage: Bacteria > Pseudomonadota > Alphaproteobacteria > Rhodobacterales > Rhodobacteraceae > Octadecabacter. The sequence continues at coordinate 374,902 of NZ_JAHKQJ010000010.1, read as the reverse complement.
ATCATAGCGCAGGTCGGCATAGGTCGTGTCGATCTGCTCAACCCGCCCGACAGTCGCCGAGTTGGTGCGAAACACGTTGCCCTGCACAGACAACCCATTGATCGCGTGATCTTCTCCGTGGGGTTTGATCACGATCCACGAAAAGGCAGTCGTGACCTCGCTGACCAAAAAGATATTGCCCGTGATCGTCAGCCCTCCAAACGAATATCCCGTGGCGTCGGGCGTCGCGTCGTGCTCGTTCGTCCACTCGATAAAGTTGTTATCGATGTAGTTGCCAACGAAGGTTGTCAGACAGTTGGGTGACGTCAAAACAACGCCCGCCAAACGCGGCCCGTCATCCTGATTATCCCCTTGGAACCAGTGATTATTCGCGATGATATTGCCGTTGCCCTGCAAGACACAGAAGTGACGGAACCGCACACCACGGTTGTTGCGGATTTTCGGATCGTTCGCATTCACATTGAACGCAATGGATTGACGGTTGCGGGATTCAATATCCTGCTCGTCCGACACAAACATATTGCGATCAATGATCACACCCTGGCACCCCGTCCCGTGAGACGTCAGACCGCGGTTCTTGGGACGCTTGATACTACAATCACGAACCTGAAAGACTAAACCGTTGGGCGGCAGCAACACGCCGCTGGCTTCGCCGCCACAGCTGAATTCAATGTCATCTAGGATCATGTCGGACATCTTCGTGAACCCGCTGAAATCCAACAGATATTTGAACCGCGTAAAGGTAAATTCCTGCGTGCCGATCGCGTCATACATTTGCGCATTCAACGTCACTTCGGAGTTCGCGACATCCACCGACGTCACATAAATCTCGCGGCTCACGCCATTCCCCGTCACCAAAGATCCCGGTTGAATTGCGCTGATATTAGCCACGTTGGTCAGTTTTATCGACTCCGACGCACTGTACGTCGCCTGCGCCACGACAACATCACTGTCCCACGCAGAGCCATCGATGGGCTGGAATTGCCCGTTTCGGATGACGCGGCGGACTTCGAACTTGTCCTTATTGTTGACCGCTGCCTGCATATCGACAGGTTCAGAAAGCGAAATACGGCGGCCACATAAATCAAGGCTTTCGTGGTCCGCAAAATTCAACAACGCTTGAAACGCTTTTTTGAATGCCAGCTCTTCGTCGACAAAGGCATCAACATAGGTCGGGTAGTCGAAATTCTTCTGGAAAATCAGCCGGTGTTCGTCGCCCATTGTGACCGTGCCCTGAAACCGAACCTGGTTGTTGAACGTCACCGACCCACCAAGGAAATAAGTCCCCTCAGACACCAAAACCTCGCGGCCATCCGCATCCTGATCCGCGGCTTCAAAGGCCGCTGAATCGTCCGTGACACCATCGCCCAGCGCGCCGTAATCGCGCACATCCACGATGCCCACCTGATCTCGCAGGAACACGGATGACACGTCCTCAATGGTAATATCATCAACACGCACAACACCCCCGTTCGCGCCCGTCAAATCAATCCCAAAATGCCCGTAGCTGGCGTTTGCCCATGTCATATCAACACCAGTGCGCGCACCTGTGCCGATGATTGCTGTGACTTCAAACACCTCACCATAGCTGGTGATCGAAACCGATGGTCCATTGGTCACAACGCCAGTCAGTTCAGCCCCGCCGGATTGCCCAGCCCAGCCCGCAATCCGAACATCCGGTAAGGCACCTGAAACGCATTTGACTTTGGCCGTCACACGCAAATAACACCCCGGCAACACGGACGTTTCTCCCATGTACCGCAGCTTTGTCACCGAGCTGGTTTTTACAATCTCAATGCACCCTGCAAAATCTTGATCCGCAGGAACATATGCCCCGCCGCCGGACTGATCATAGGTATCCGACCCCGGTGTTCCATCCCCGCTCGACCACACATCCAAGCCGTCTGAAAATGGTGGCGGCATAAACACCAGCCCGTCAGTAATCACCTTGTTCATAGGAAACCCCTTTTAATAGGGGTCATTTAAACAACCCCGCCAAAACAAGACCCAACGGCCCGTCGGGCGCGCAGATCAACAGCTCATATGGGTAGTCGTTAGGGGTAAACGGCCTCTGACAGCACCGTCACGGTGCGCCGACGCTCAGCGCAACGACAAGGGCTATGCTTAGGAAAACATCTCGGGTGCGGGGATCACTTGCACAGCATTGATCAACCAGCCCTGAGGGGTCTCAATCATTTCATAATCAAGGATGTAAAACAGTCCATCCGGCCCTTGTATCTGAACCTCTTGGCGGGTTTGAGAACCGGTTTCTTGCCTGTCCAGAAACCGTATGTCCGAATTGTCCCACACCATCGGATACCCGTTCTCGACCATCCGGCCAAACGTCTCGGGCGTTCTGAATATGCCTTGGATCATCGGGCTGGCGTACTGCCAAGCCTCTTGAACGTCGCGATCCCGAAACGCTTGCAGCTGATTGTTGATAACGTCTTCGATTGACTGGTCTTGTGCGCTGGCCGCTGTTGCGAACAAAGCCAACGTTAGAAAAGCACCTTTTATCGATCTCATGTCGCGCTCCCGTTTGTCTCCATACCTAAGATACGGAGCCAAACGGGATTTGGTTTCATTTCACCAAATCACCAGCCAAACCGGCCTCGATTAGAGAGATAGATTCCTCAACACCGTAGAGCGCAATAAACCCACCAAAACGTGGACCTTGTTTCGCGCCCAGAAGCACCTCATACAGACACGAGAACCAAGCCCGCAGCGGATCAAACCCGTGCACTTTGCCCACCGCAAACACGATTGACTGCAAGAACTCATCGTTGTGCCAATCAACATCTGGCAGTGGCATGTCCTTGCCTTCTTGCTCGTTCTTCTGGGCAATCGTAGCCAACGCAACCTCTTCGGACTTCAAACACGCGATCAACGCTTGCAACGCGCCACGTTCTTGTTCTGTCGGCAGGCGGAAAACCTTCTGCGGCTCCACAAAGTCTTTGTAATATCGCACGGCAAATCCAGCCGCCGCATCCAGATCAGGGTTGCCTTCAGGGGACGCGTCTGGCGCATAGCGCTGAATAAAGCTCCAGAGTTTATCTTTGTCAGTGGCCTGAGACACGCTGGCAAGGTTCAACAACATCGAGAACGGAACGACCATCGTGCTTTCTGGCACGTTGTCGCCGTGAATGTGGAACACTGGATTGTTCAACTTGCCCGCATCATCCTGCTTTGGGTAGGCCCGCAGCTGTTGATGGTATTCGTCAACCGCCTTCGGGATCACATCGAAATGCATCCGCTTTGCAGTCTTGGGCTTCAAGTACATGAAGTAAGACAGGCTTTCCGTGCTGGCATAGGTCAGCCATTCATCAATGCTCACCCCGTTGCCCGATGTCTTTGAAATCTTGTGGCCCTGATCATCCAAGAATAGCTCATAAGAGAAGTGTTCCGGCTTTTTGCCACCCAAAATCTCGCAAATGCGGTCGTAAATCGGCGTGTTGGTGCTGTGATCCTTGCCATACATTTCAAAATCAACATCAAGGCTCGCCCAGCGCGCGCCAAAGTCCGGCTTCCACTGCAACTTCACATTGCCACCCGTCACAGGGACGGTGAATTCTTTGCCTGTCTCGTCTTCAAACGTAACCGTGCCGTTCTTTGCATCGACATGTTTCATCGGCACATACATCACGCGACCCGACTCTGGGTGCATCGGCAAGAAGATGGAATAGGTCTCCCGGCGTTCTTCGCGCAAAGACTTCAACATCACCTTCATCACATCGTCGTATTTTTCCGCAGCTCTCAATAGCACCTCATCAAAGGCGCCGGATTCATAGTATTCCTTGCCAGAGATGAACTCGTATTCAAACCCGAACGTATCCAAGAAGCGGCGCAACATAGCGTTGTTATGATGGCCAAAGCTCTCATACTCGTCGAACGGGTCTGGAACAGATGTCAGCGGCAACTGCATGTACTGCTCCAACCGCTCTGGGTTGGGCACATTGCTCGGCACTTTACGCATGCCATCCAAATCGTCGGAAAAACAGATCAGCCGCGTAGGAATATCCGAGATCACCTCAAACGCACGGCGGATCATCGTTGTGCGGCTCACCTCACCAAAGGTTCCGATATGCGGCAAACCAGAAGGGCCATAACCGGTCTCGAACAACACATGATCCTTGCCGGACGCTTCAACCCGTTTGAGCAGCTTTCGTGCTTCTTCAAAGGGCCAAGCCTTGGAGGTCATTCCAGCGTCACGCAAATTGCTCATGGGTCTTCTCTATGAATATGGGCCGCCACCCCTATGGTGCGGCATGTCGCGCGTCCTATTGCAGTGCTGCCTCGTCGTCAATAAATGTGAACCAACAAGCAGGAGTATCACGAGATGCCAGACACGATTTCAGGGACCCCGTCCCTTACAGCCCAAGACGCTTTATGCGCGGTCATGATCGCCGTTTCCGCCAGCGACGAAGACATCCGCACGGCCGAGCTGGTCAAAATCACAAACAGCATCAATAACCTGCCCGTTTTCGCCGACTACGACGCAGACCACGTCCCACGGGTGTCACAAACTGTCTTTGATCTTTTCGATCAAGAAGACGGACTTGATGCGCTGTTCGGCCTTATTCGCCAGACGCTTCCGGAACACCTGAACGAAACGGCCTATGCATTAGCCTGTGACGTCGCGGCTGCAGACGGCGACATCGCGCAGTCCGAGCTGCGTATGCTCGAAGAAATTCGCTATGAGCTGAACATCGACCGCCTCCATGCGGCAGCTATTGAACGCGGCGCACGTGCGCGGCACATGACGCTTTAGCCGCGCTCTAGGTCCAAGACTTCATCTCGGTAGACCAATCCCCAGCGTTGCAATAGTTGTTGCTGCAACCGCTTGGAGCGTCTGTTCCATTCAATCGAACCCGCAGGAACTTCGTCGCCCGCTGCCTTCCCACGTTCGCGGCGTTCGATATCTGCGGTGAAAATCGTAAATGCGAGGTCCTTGCCGTCAACCGTTTCAATATATCCCGACAGCGCACTGACGAAGTTCAATGTGCCCGTTTTCGCCCTAACTTCAATAGGATACCCCTCAAGGCGATTATTGTCGGAGTCCCGCATAGCAATACGTTTCAGAATGGGTTTCAACGGCCCATCCGGCCCCTCTTGGAGTAACAGTTTCACCATATCATCGGCGCTGATCCGGTTCTCGTCGCTCAGCCCCGAATGATCGACAAACTGGGCCTCTAGGCCAAAAGTCTCTCCGATCCATGTGGTCATATGTGCGGCAGATGCCTCGATACCGACGGCAGATCCAAACCGCGCTTGCGTGGCCGCCAACCCACAGATTTCCGCAGTCAGGTTTGTTGAATACAACAGCATTTCGTTCAATATCGTGCGAAGGGTCGCGCTACGGTGCTGCGTGATTTCTTCACCGGTAGGCAGATCGTCGATAACCTCGGGTTCCGGCAACCGCAGCCCAACCTCAGTCGCTAACGTCCTGAATACGTCCCCCGCATAAAGTGCCGGCTGGCGAACCGGCATCCAACGTGACCCACCATTCCCCAACGCCGACCGAGCGACCGACCATGAATCCGGCGCATCCGTCGCAAACACCGGCGCGCCACGGTCCACGATACGAACTTTTGCCATGCGGACCCGTGGAACACGGTTTTCCGTGCGGGCATCCATCGTCGTCTGCCAATTGCCACTGACGCGGCGCCATTCGAAATGGACGCGGTTAAAGTTCAAATTCAAACCGCTGACCGCCGGATTGTACCCAAGATGGTCTAATTGTGATGGTTCAATCTCTTCGGCGTAAGGCAGTGCCCCGCGCCAACACAACAAACGACCTGTGACTTCGGAAATGCCCGCAGCTTTGGTAGCAGCAGCCAGTTCAGCCAAATGATCCGCCGAAAGCGTTGGGTCGCCGCCGCCAGCCAAAATCAAATCACCACTTAAAGTGCCTTCCGAAACACCCCCAATTGCAAAAACACGCGTCACGAACCGATGTGCGCCACCCAAAGCATCCAACGCGTAAAGTGCCGTCACAGCCTTGGTCACACTTGCTGGCGGAAGCGCAACATCGCCATCAACCCGTTCCAAAATCTCGCCCGAGCGGGCATCCGCAAGGACGCAACCAACCGTTCCGTCCAGATCAGCCGACGCGATGAGTTCTTCAATCGTCGCCCGCAAACGTGGGGCAATACGCGGAATGGGGCTGCTTTCGGGCGCCGCAGACGCGACGGGTACAGCAGTCCGTAGGGCCGGACGCAGCGACTGCAACGGTCCCTCGGCCAATGCGGCTCCCGCAGTACTGGTTAACAATCCGCCCAATAGGGCCCGACGCGTAAGGTTCACAGACATTAAACTACTCTAATTCTCATCATCATCGCCAACAACCGTACTAGGTGTCCAATCCCCTGCATTTCTGATCGCAGTCGATGACGATTGCGACATCGGCAGGTTTATAAAGGTCCACACCGGTGCTTCGGATTTGCCCAACAAAGACGCCGCACGCCCAACCAAGCGATTCTCTCGATACATCCGCGCGGCTCGTGACATCCGTGCCGAAATCCGATCCCCCGGGCGCGCAAAAACCGCGACAGGAACTCGATGCATGATCTCTTGCCAATTTTGCCAACGATGGAACTGTGTCAGGTTATCTGCCCCCATAAGCCAAACAAATCTCACATCCGGATAAGCTGTCTGCAATTTCGCAATCGTTTCTGCGGTAAAACGAGTGCCAAGGAGCTGTTCGATGTCCGTGACCGTAACACGCGGGTGTTTCATCACAGCCCTAGCCCGACGGACGCGATCAGCTATCGGCGCAGGACCCTTTTCTTTCAAGGGGTTGCCCGGGCTCACCAGCCACCACACCTGATCCAGTCCCAAACGAACCATCGCCGCTTTCGAGATATGAACATGCCCGTCATGGGCCGGATCAAACGATCCTCCCAACAATCCCACAACCTGACCGGCGCGGGCATATGGCATTCCATCACGCTGCATTAAACGGTCCTTACGCAGCACTCGCCCCAATGGCAATTCCGCAGTGACTTAGAACCTTATCCTCAAAGGTGGATTTCAACGAACTTATAGGTCCCCTGAACGTCGCCTAGACTGTTAACATTAACCAAACACATTTGCCTCAAAGTAAGCCATAGCAATCAAACAAAGGGTCATAGGTGTCCATATTCGTCGTCTCGCTTCTCTTTCTGGTTGCTCTTGCGCTGGTTCTGATCCCGATGTTGTACCGGACACGTCAACACAACAGCCGCCTACGGGATGACCTGCGCCGTGCTCAACGTGACATGGTCCAAACCTTAAATGACAGTGAACACTATAAACTCGCGTGCGAAAACGCACCTGACGGAATTGTAATTCAAGATATGCAGGCGCGCATTCTTTGGGCGAATGATTCATATTGCCACATTCATGGGCTCTCACGAGAAGAGGTGATCGGGTTAAACCCTCTGGAACATGCCCTACCAGACGGCAATAAGCTCTCGGCCAAGGAAGTTGCCGAATTCCGGTTTGACCCAAAAGATCCGAAATGGGATAGCTACGAACTGGTCGAAAACCAACGTGCAGACGGTACTCTCTTTTGGAACCAGATAAGCGTCTCCTTTGTCAAAACAGCCGATGGCCAGGAGAACGCGATTCTTGTTTGCCGCGATGTTACCAAACAGGTTGATCAACAATCCCAACTGCATGACATTAGCCAACGCCTCGAACAACAAGCTACGCACGACGCCATGACCGGCGTTCCAAATCGCGGCGCGTTTCTAGACTTCATCGAAAATGCGCTCGTGGTTGAGGGGCGCGCGCCCGTCGGGCTCTTGCACATCGACCTCGACAATTTCAAAGACATAAATGACACCCATGGCCATTCCGCAGGCGATGCCGTGCTCATCCATGCAGCCAACGTTATCCAAGATAACATTCGCAAGTGCGACCTGGTCGCGCGAGTCGGGGGTGATGAATTTGTCGTGGTGTGCCCACAAACGACGGACCTCGTTTACCTCAAACGTTTCAGTCAAACCATCATCAAAGCAATCTCAGAACCTTTTGAATGGATGGGGCGAATTCTTCAGGTTCACGCCAGCATCGGTGCCGCGTTGTCGCATTCTCAACCGTCAACGGCCGGTGATCTACTCGTACACTCGGATTTCGCTCTTTATGAGGCGAAACGTTCGGGCCGCAACCAAGTGGTCCTCTATGATGAAGACCTTCATGCACGGCATTCCGTCCAACTTCGCCACGCGTTGGATTTGGCTGAAGCCATCGATGCCGGCACCCTGGATTTCTATTTCCAACCGACAATGGATATCGCAACGCAACAAATCGTCGGGATGGAAACACTTGTTCGTTGGCAGCACCCAGAAGACGGGATCATCCTTCCAGACGACTTCTTACCCATCGTGAAAGATTTGGGTCACATGGGTGCGCTTGATCTGCTCGCGATGGAAGCCGCCCTTTCGGAAAAAGCGCGATTAAATGAAATCGGACTAGACCACTTGAAAGTTGCATTTAACGCATCCCCTGAACTTCTCACTCATCCCGACTTTGTTAATCGGCTGGTTTGGGGCGTTGAGGCCGCCAATATCAACAGAGCGCAAATAACAATTGAGGTGTTGGAAAACACCAACTTCGGGGATGTCGCCGAAACCACGTCCCACGCCGCAATCATTTCAGACTTGAGGAAGGCTGGATTCCAAGTGCACCTCGATGACTTTGGCGTCGGGTTTGCAGGGCTGTCTCATTTGGCCTCGCTCGATGTGTCGGGCGTGAAAATCGATCGAAGTTTGATTGGAGTCTTACTGGAGGACTCTGCAAGTCGCAAAATCGTGCGCAAAATCGTAGAGCTTGCCAATGATCTGGGGCTGACCGTCATCGCCGAAGGTGTCGAAGACGTAGAAACCGCACGTGCTTTGCAAAACATGGGTTGCCGCATAATCCAAGGGTATTGGCTCTCGCGTCCCTTATCGATCGAGGCTCTGCATAACTGGCTCCGGGACACCGTCGAGAACGCCCCAGCTCAGCACGCTTAGCCGCCAGCACTGCCCATTGCACAGCCCGCCTTGCAAGCGTATTCACTGGCAAAAGCAATTCCAATCCGAGGGACCAGAGACATGGCAGCCTATCAATATGTTTACTTCATGGATGGCGTATCCAAAACCTACCCCGGTGGGAAAAAAGTCTTTGAAAATATTCGTTTAAACTTCCTACCTGGCGTCAAAATTGGCGTCGTGGGCGTGAACGGCACCGGTAAATCCACCCTCATGCGGATCATGGCCGGCCAAGACAAAGAATTTCAGGGCGAAGCATGGGCCGCCGAGGGCGCAACTGTCGGCTATCTTCCGCAGGAACCGGAGCTGGACCCAAACCTCACAGTCCGTGAAAACGTCATGCTCGGTGTGAAAGCGAAAAAGGATATCCTGGATCGCTACAACGAACTCGCGATGAACTACTCTGATGAAACCGCCGATGAAATGGCGAAACTTCAGGATGAAATCGATGCCCAGAACCTTTGGGATCTCGATGCTCAAATCGACGTCTCCATGGAGGCCTTGCGCTGTCCACCCGATGATGCCGATGTGAGCACCCTGTCGGGTGGTGAAAAGCGCCGCGTTGCCCTGTGCCAACTGCTGCTGGACGCACCAGATATGCTGCTCCTTGACGAACCGACAAACCACCTCGACGCCGAAACAATCGCGTGGCTGCAACAGCACCTCGTTGATTACAAAGGCACAATCCTGATCGTCACCCACGACCGTTATTTCCTAGATGCGATCACCGGCTGGATCTTGGAGCTCGACCGTGGCTCAGGCATCCCGCACGAAGGCAACTATTCCAGCTGGCTCGAAGCCAAGGCAAAGCGTCTGGAACGCGAAGCCAAGGATGACAAGTCCAAGCAGAAAACACTGGAACGCGAACTGGAATGGATGCGCCAAGGCGCAAAAGCCCGTCAGGCCAAATCCAAGGCCCGTATCAGCGCCTATAACGACCTCGCAAATCAGTCCGAGCGCGAGAAAATGGGCCGTGCCCAGATCATCATCCCGAACGGCCCTCGTCTTGGCTCTCAGGTGATCGAAGTTGAAAACCTGACCAAAGCCATGGGCGACAAGCTCTTGGTGGAAGACCTGTCTTTTGAACTGCCACCGGGCGGCATCGTTGGTGTGATCGGTCCAAACGGCGCGGGTAAATCCACGCTGTTCGGCATGCTCACGGGCCAAATCGAACCGGACGCCGGGACTGTGACCTTTGGCGACACCGTACAGCTTTCCTATGTCGATCAATCCCGCGATGATCTCGATGCAAACGCGACCGTTTGGGAAGAAATATCCGGCGGCGGCGAAGTGATCAAACTCGGCGATGCCGAAATGAACTCCCGCGCCTACTGCTCTGCATTCAACTTCAAAGGCGGCGACCAGCAGAAAAAACTTGGCGTGCTGTCGGGCGGTGAACGCAACCGCGTGCACATGGCTAAGCTGTTGAAATCAGGCGGCAATGTCCTTCTCCTCGATGAACCTACCAACGATCTGGACGTCGAAACCCTGCGCGCCTTGGAAGACGCGCTGGTCGATTTCGCAGGCTGCGCCGTGGTCATCTCCCACGACCGTTTCTTCCTCGACCGGATTTGCACACACATCCTCGCCTTCGAAGGCGAAGCCCACGTCGAGTGGTTCCAAGGCAACTTTGAGGACTACGAAGAAGACAAGAAAAAGCGCCTTGGTGCGGATGCGATGGAACCGAAACGGATGAAACACAAGAAGTTCGCGCGGTAGCATCGTTTAAAATCAATTCACGGTTATTGAACGCTGCGGTGGCGATACCCATATAAAAATGGCAGATGGAGATTGACCAAGCAGAAGCCGTCAATCGCTTAGTAATTCGAGCAATTCCTTAGGAACAATGCGCGTTTTGCCATCTAACTCTGAAGTGCCTAGCGGCGCTGTGTGAGCCTGTAGCCGGGCGTAGCTAAGGGGTGCTATCTCAGCGCGATGCTGACGGGAGCTCTTCGACAGGATAGCCCCTAGTGATCATAAGGGCCGTCTGAACTGCTATAAAGGGCAGTATAATCCACTGAGCGAGTGAAACCGCTCGACCGGTCGGGCATCGCTAAAAGGCTAACGCCATGCGGTTCTTAACCAAGTTGAAGGGACGAGTAAGCTACGGTGACTTTATTGGCACCATTGCACTTGTACTAACGATCCTGAGCTTCGTGCTCTAGACGTTGGGCGGTCTTCGGACCGCCCTTCTCACTTCCGCTTCACAAACTCCGTCAGGATCACAATCCGCTGTCCCTCAACGCGCCCTTCAATATGCGCGGCGTTGTCTGGGACTAGGGAAATGTTGCGCACCGCAGTCCCGCGTTTCGCCGTGAACCCAGCCCCCTTAACCGGCAAGTCTTTGACCAGCACGACCGTATCCCCATGTTCCAGCCGCATACCGTTGCTGTCGAAATGATCCACGACCTCGGCCACGTCTTGCGCGCGGGCTAGAACGTCGGGGTCCATCATCATGCTGTCCTTCGCATCTGATGCCCACATCTCTTCGATCTCGCCCAAGCGGCGGTACACAGCGATCTGAACGGCGGGCTCGGTAGACCACATAGCCCCCTCAAGACAGCGCCAATGCGCCGCTGGAACATCGCCCTCACCACGACACGGCGCACACAAAAGCACCTGATCGCTCGGCGGTACGTCTACAGAAGTCAATTCGCCCGCTGTGCCGCAAAATTCACAAACGCCACCGGCGCGGTCCATCAATTCATCCCAACGCATTGCGCTAACCCCTTGTTTTGTTACGCCCTGCAAGACACTGCTCTTGCCGGTTTGGCAACCCAAAACAACCCAAGCGTGAAATTGCCGAAATGAGGCCGACCAGCGATATCCCTTGCAATATAAAGCGACCTGCCCCATATCAGCGGTGCAAACGTTATTCTATCTCGACCCCTGTCTACCTTTTACGGCACACAGTTCTTCGACCTAGCACTGACTACGCCACGGTTGCCGCACAATGCGGGCAACATTTTAAAAGGAAGACATGACATGGCCAACGGTACAGTCAAATGGTTCAACACAACAAAAGGCTTCGGCTTTATCGCTCCTGAAACTGGCGGCAAGGACGTATTCGTTCACATCTCCGCAGTTGAGCGTTCCGGCCTCACAGGTCTGGCAGACGATCAGAAAGTTACTTTCGACGTCGAAGCTGGCCGCGACGGCCGCGAATCTGCGGTTAACCTCGCACTCGCATAAGCTTTCGGTCTTTTGACCAAAGCAAAGGGCGGCTCCTTTCGGGGCCGCCCTATTTTGTATCAATTCGTTAAGTCCGAGTTACGCTGCTTTTTCAGAAACCTCGCCTTCGACGGCGTCCTTAACGGTTTCCTCGACCGCTTCCGCTGCCTCATTTGGTGCGGGCAAAGCCAAAGCCTCATCCGGCATCTGTTCTGGCAGATCAACAGTGATCAGGCCGCTATTTAGGTCTATACTCACCACAGGTTTATCCGCCATCAACGCCAAGACGCTATTGAGCTCATCGACAGCGCGAGCAACGGTATCGCGCTGGGTTTCAATTGCGGCTTTACCGCGGGTTTTTCCAAACAGAAATTTAAACATGACAGTCCCCAAATGTTACAGTTGCCTAAATGTAGTTCGGGTCATGATGCGGCGCGAGGGGAAAGCAACCGCCCCATTCCCATAACGTTCGTAATGAACGGGTAAGCCCAAAAGCATGTACGAACCATCGGTTCGTCGCACATTATATGTGCAACGTTAGTACGATCAATTTGGCGGTCGCTGACACATAGATCGGCGACCAGACATCTCGCTATAATACGGGCGCCTCAAGCTGTAGCGCCCGTGTTAGTTTTACGTTTGGCGACTATTTTAGTCTTTCAGAACGAATGTCACCTTGAGCACAACACGGTACTCATCAATCTTACCGTCAGTGACAGTGACTTTCTGGTCTGCAACCCATGCACCCGTGATGCCCTTAAGGGTCTCGGATGCGCGTTTGATGCCGTTCTCGACGGCGTCGTCAAACGACTTGGAAGACGAACAGATGATTTCTGTGACTTTTGCTACGGTATTGGACATATCTTTACTCCTACTAAGTTAAGCGCCCACGCTACCTTCCCGCTGCTTACGGCGCAATCAGATCGAGAACCGATGGCCCAATCCCGCTTACAATCCGCGCAACGCCAGCGGCGTTTGGATGTATTCCATCGGCCTGCATATAGGCCGCGCGGGCCGCGGTAACGTTGGTGTCAGCCTCAAGCGGAGCAAAGAAGCTTTCGTATAAATCCGCGCCATAGGTTTCGGCGAGTTCAGGAAACATACCCTCGAAAGCCACCTCATAGTCCGTGCCATAGTTGCCTGGCGCATCAAGCCCGACCAACAACACATCGACACCAGCCTCTGTCGCCACCTGCAAAATGCCATCAAGATTGGCACGGCTTACGGCCGGGTCAATACCACGTAGAAGATCATTGCCACCCAAGTTCAGGATCAAAGCATCCACATCCGGGGTCAACGTCCATGCCACGCGGCTTAGCCCCCCCGCAGTTGTATCGCCGGACACCCCCGCATTGATCACCTCAACGTCCGCCCCCTCGGCCCGTAACCACGCCTCAAGTTGCGGCACAAAACCGTCCTCAATCGGCAGCCCGTAGCCTTGGGTCAGCGAGTCCCCTAGCGCCGCAATCGTCGCGGTTTCCGCCTGTGCCATGCTGACCGTTAAAATCATCGCCAAACACAGGTTGCCACTCGCGCGGATCACCCCATATGTCAAAGAGCCCAAACCCGAAAAGGCCCGACCAATGACCGATGCGCTGTCCCTCATGAATGTGTCCCTCTCACTGTCCGGCAATGCAGGGACCGTCGATATTTTACATGACATTTCACTGACCGTGCCGCAGGGCGAAACGCTCGGATTGGTGGGGCCTAGTGGATCGGGCAAATCATCACTCCTCATGTTGATGGGCGGACTAGAAACAGCCAGCGGCGGAACCATCACCGCACTTGGCACAGACCTTACCAGACTGGGTGAAGACGCGCTCGCACGGTTTCGTAGGGACAATATGGGGGTGGTGTTCCAATCTTTCCACCTGATCCCGACAATGACTGCACTGGAAAATGTCGCAACACCGCTGGAGCTTGCTGGCGTTCGCGATGCATTTGCGCGCGCCGCCGATGAATTGACCGCTGTCGGGCTTGGCCATCGCGCCGATCATTACCCTGCTCAGATGTCGGGGGGCGAACAGCAACGTGTCGCGCTGGCGCGGGCCTCTGTCACGCGCCCTAAGATCCTATTGGCCGATGAACCGACCGGAAACCTTGATGAAACCAATGGCGCGGCCATCATCGACATGCTCTTTGCCCTGCGCGATCAACATGGCGCGACATTGATAATGGTCACCCACTCCAATGAATTGGCGTCCCGATGTGACCGTGTTGTGCGTCTGCGTGACGGGCGCATCGATACCACAGCACTGGCCGCCCAATGAGCCTGACCACCCTTAAATTGGCATGGACCTTTGCCAAACGCGAATTGCGTGGTGGTTTGCGCGGGTTTCGCATTTTCCTTGCGTGCCTTGCCCTTGGGGTCGCGGCCATTGCCGCCGTCGGCACCGTGCGCGCTTCTATCCAAGCAGGCTTGGAAGCCGAAGGCGCATCCTTGCTCGGCGGGGATGCCGTCGTGCGGTTCACCTATCGCTTTGCCAGTGACGATGAACGCGCGTGGATGTCAGACATCGCCACCCGCGTTTCTGAAACCACGGATTTCCGCTCGATGTTGGTGGTTAACCGCGACACCGTTGAACGTGGGCTGACCCAAGTGCAGGCGGTGGATGATCTCTACCCGCTGATCGGTGAGACGGTTCTTGATCCACCAATGCCATTGTCTACCGCCTTTAATGGCGACGGAACCCACCCCGGGGCCGTGGTCGAACGCGTGTTGGCGGACCGGCTTGGCCTTGCTGTAGGCGAATTTTTCAACTTAGGCGATCAAACCTTCACGCTTTCGGCGATCCTTGTCAGCTACCCTGACAACTCTGGCGGCGGCTTTGGCCTTGGCCCACGGACCTTGGTGCTGCTCGATGACCTCGCGGACTCTGGCTTGCTTGCCACCGGCACCCTGATGGAAACCAACTACCGCCTCGACCTGCCGGAGGGCGCAGACCTTGCGACGCTAGAAACCGAGGCCGAAACCCAGTTTGCGGACAGCGGTCTGCGCTGGCGTGATGCCCGCGCTGGTGCTCCGGGTGTTGCGCGATTTGTTGATCGCATTGGTGCGTTCCTGATCTTGATTGGCCTGTCTGGGCTGGCCGTTGGGGGTGTCGGCGTCTCCGCTGCGGTGCGCGCCTATCTTTCGGGAAAATCAAACACCATTGCGACGCTGAAGACCCTTGGTGCAACGCGCAACACCATCTTTCTTAGTTACGGCCTACAGATCGGCATCTTGACGCTTTTGGGTGTCGCCATCGGCCTGATCCTTGGTGCAGCCATTCCTCTCGCCTTTGCGCCTGTGATCGAAGCCCGTTTGCCGATCCCTGCTGAATTCACCCTGCACCTCGCGCCACTGGCCGAGGCTGCGATCTACGGTGTGCTTGCCGCTGCTATCTTCACACTTTGGCCCTTGGCACGCACGGATAACATCAAAGCCGCCACGCTGTTTCGCGATGCCTTCAGCGCGGGGCGTACCCTTCCGGCGACGCGGTATCTTATTGCGACGGCTTTGCTCCTCGCCCTGCTCGTCGGTGCGGCGATCTTGTTTTCCGGCACTGCCTTCCTGACCCTTTGGACAGCAGGCGGCATCGCTGGTGCGCTCATTCTGCTTGTCCTCGCCGCCGCCTTCGCCCGCTTCACAGCCCGCAGGTTTCGCCGTTTAGCCCGTGGACGGCTTGCATGGCGGGCAGCGCTCGGCGCAATCGGTTCCGGTGGCGAAACAACTTCTGTCGTGCTCTCGCTTGGGCTTGGTCTGTCTGTCCTTGCCGCAGTTGGGCAGATCGATGGAAACCTTCGCAATTCCATCGCGACCGAGTTGCCTGACGTTGCGCCGTCCTATTTCTTTGTCGACATCCAGCCCGATCAGATCGACGGGTTCCGCGCACGCCTTGACGGTGATCCAGCGGTTAGCGAATACGAAGCCGCGCCCATGCTGCGAGGCATCATCACCCAGATCAACGGCCAGCCTGCCCGCGATGTGGCCGACCATTGGGTGCTGCGCGGGGATCGTGGCCTCACCTACTCTGCCGAGCCCGGCGATGGCACGGTTATCACCGAGGGCGCATGGTGGCCCACCGATTACGCGGGCCCGCCGCTCATTAGCTTTGCGGCCGAAGAAGCCGCAGAAATGGGCCTGAAAATCGGCGACACGATCACGACCAACATCTTGGGCCGCGACATCACCGCGACCATCGCCAGCTTTCGCGAAGTCAGTTTTGAAAACGCGCAAATGGGGTTCATCATGTCGATGAACCCTGCGGCCCTACAAGGTGCGCCCCATTCGTGGATCAGCACCGTTTACAGTACCCCCGAAGCCGAAGCCGCGATCCTGCGTGACCTTGCCTCGGCCTATCCAAACATCACTGCCATCCGCGTTCGTGACGCAATTGATCAAGTCGTGACCCTTCTTGGTGGCATCTCAGCGGCGACGCGTTATGGCGCGCTGGCCACTCTCCTAACGGGGTTCCTTGTGTTGATCGGGGCTGCCGCTGCGGGGCTTCCTGCACGTACTTATGAGTCTGCCGTTCTCAAGACCCTTGGCGCATCACGCTCAACTATCCTGCGCAGCTTTGCCTTGCGTTCTGCCTTACTTGGGCTTGCTGCGGGGCTTGTCGCATTGGGGGCTGGCATGCTTGGCGGCTGGGCTGTCTCGACCTTCATCATGGAAACCGATTTCAGCCCAATCTGGTCTTCGGCGAGCGTCATTATCTTAGGCGGAATGGGGGCGACGCTACTTGCGGGCCTTGCCTTTGCCCTACGCCCACTTGCCGCCAAACCAGCACGTGTTCTAAGGTCGCGGGAATGACCAAGGCTGACCCACATCCGCAGTTCTTCGGCTATGGCAGCCTCGTTAATTTGGCGACCCATGACTACGCTGATCCGACCCCTGCAACCCTAACAGGATGGCGCCGCGTCTGGCGTCACGCCCGCGCGCGCCCTGTCGCGTTTTTGTCCGTCGAACCCTGCCCCAGCACGACCCTTCACGGCATCACCGCAGGTGTCCCAAATGCCGACTGGAACGCACTTGATGCCCGCGAACACGCCTACCTGCGCCGCGATGTGACCGACCAATTCAAAACCGATACCGCGGTTTACGAGGCCAACCCAGACCATATCGCGCCGCCCAGCATGGGGCATCCAATCTTGCTCAGCTATCTGGATGTTGTCGTCTCTGGCTATACGTCTCTCATGGGCGACGACGGCGCGGCCCATTTCTTTGCGACGACACACGGCTGGGGGCCAATCCTTGATGATCGTAGCGACCCGCTTTACCCACGCTCGCAACCACTGGCCGCGAACACCCGAGATACAGTAGACAACGCACTCGCGGAGTTATCGGTTCTTGTACATCCAGCCAAAGATGCGCGCCTGCTTGTGGACACCATCCGCCCCAGCAGACCCACCGCCCCCGCGCATGACCCGCAGCGCGATTACAAAGGCGATCAGGCCAAATAAAACGCCGCCCACAGCCTGCCCGATCAACACGCCACCCGCGCCGAACCATGCTGAAAACACAATGACAAACGGGATCGTACCAAGCGTATGCCGCCCCCAATTCACAATAGTCGAATAGAACGGATGGCCCATATTGTTGCAGGCCGCGTTGCTGACAAAGATCATCCCGTTGAAGAACCACATCAGGCTTAGTGGCCCCGCGAACAAGAAGACCAACCCCTGTGCTTGGCCATCAAGCTCAAACAACATTACCAACAGTGGTCGTGCTGCAAACAAAAGCCCCGACACAATCACCACAACGCCAGCTGTAAAGATCAGCCCCTCGCGGAACGCGCCGTTCACACGGTCCATCTGTCTCGCGCCAAAGTTCTGCCCGATAACCGGACCAATGGCGCCCGACAGCGCAAAAATAATCGCGAATGCTACAGGCGTCAGGCGACCGACAATCGCCATGCCCGCGACGGCATCCTCGCCGAATTCCGACATCGCGCGGGTGACATAAGCCTGCCCAACAGGCGTCGCCAACTGTGTAAGGATCGCTGGAAATGCGATGATCATCACAGGGCGCAAATCCGGCAACATGCTTGCCAAATTGGGCCGCCCAAATCCGCCATAAAAGCGAATGATCGGCACCAAGGCCGTCACCCCAATCGCGACACGTGCCACAACCGAGGCCCAAGCAGCCCCCTGCAATTCCATCCCGAATCCAAATATCAAAATTGGATCAAGAACCCCATTCACCACAGCGCCAACAATCGTCGCCAACATTGAACGGCGCGCATCACCGTGCGCGCGAAGGATCGCGCCACCAACCATGCCGATTAGCAGCATTGGCAACGACGGAATGATGATGCTCAGATAACTAATCGCCAGATCTGCGGTCTGCCCAGTCGCGCCAACCAAACCGACAATAGCGCCAAGGTTGAGCCAGACAACTGCCGCAAACACGGCGCCAAACAAAGCCCCAAAGATCAGCACATTTGTCGCCTGCCGTTGAGCCAGACCTTCATCACCTTCGCCCAAGGCACGCGCCACCAAAGCGCCACCTGCAATTGCCATGCCGATCCCGAATGACGATGTGAAAAACAGGATCGCACCCGCATAACCGATGGCCGCAGCCAGTTCTGCCTTACCCAGCATCGAGATGAAAATCATGTCGATAAAGTCGACCAGAAACACCGCCATCAAACCAACCGACGACGTAAGCGCCATGACGGTGATGTGACGCATCAACGATCCGCTGAGAAATTTTGCCTGTTCATTCATGCGGTGGACTATCTGCCTCAGGCCGAAGTGAAGCAAGGCAACAAAACCGAACAGGCGTTGTGCAGTGAATTAGACGTCAACGCCCGCAACAAACCCAGATGGGTATGCAGTTAGCCCTTCGGTTTGACCTGCAACAGTGGCATTACGTCCGCCATTTCTGGCCCGCGCGTGCGCCCTGTCACCGCATGGCGCAGCGGCATAAACAGCCCCTTACCCTTGCGACCTGTGGCCTCTTTCACAGCGCCAGTCCAAGTGCCCCAAGTATCATCCGCATAGGGCGGATCACCCAAAAGAGCCAAGGCCTGTGGAATAAACTCCGCGTCTTCATCAGCAATCTGCGGCTCTGCCCCGTCTCGGAACACAGCCCACCATTCGGCCATTTCACCAAGGTGGGTGATGTTTTCACGGACCACATTCCAGAACCGCTCACCAAGTTCAGCAGGCACACCAAGATCGCCCACCGTGTCTGCAACGGTTTCGTACGGGCGCGCTGCCAACCAACGGGCCGTCAGCGGCCCCAAATCATCAGCGTTAAACTTAGTCGGCGCCGATCCGAATTTCTTCAGGTCGAACCCTGCAATGACTTCATCCACGGTTTCACGCAACTCGACCGGATCAGACGACCCCAAACGCGCCATCAGGGACAGAACGGCCATCGGGGCCACGCCCTTGGCCCGCAAATCGCGCAGTGCAAGCGTGCCCAAACGTTTTGATAGCGCCTCACCCTGAGGGCCTGTCAGCAACGAATGGTGCGCAAAGTTTGGCACGGTGCCACCCAGCGCTTCGATCATCTGGATTTGTGTGGCCGTGTTGGTCACGTGGTCTGACCCGCGCACAACATTAGTCACGCCCATCTCTGTGTCATCGACAACCGATGCCAGGGTATACAAAATCTGCCCGTCATTCTTGAACAGCACTGGGTCACTGACAGATGCTGCATCAATCGAAATGTCGCCAATAATCCCGTCGGCCCATTCAATCCGCTTGTGATCAAGCTTGAACCGCCAATGACTGCCACGCTCCGCACGAAGGGTGTCTTTCTCATCCTCAGACAAGGCCAAAGCCGCACGGTCATAGACCGGTGGTTTACCCATGTTCATCTGTTTTTTGCGTTTCAAGTCCAGCTCAACCGGCGTTTCAAAACACTCATACAAACGGCCCATTTCAATGAGCTTTTGTTTTGCCAGATCATAGCGGTCCAACCGTTTGGACTGATATTCAACACGATCCCACGTCAGCCCCAACCAAGTCAGGTCTTCCATAATGCCATCGATGTATTCCTGCTTGGATCGCTCAGGATCCGTGTCATCAATGCGCAAGATGAACGTACCACCCGCCTGTCGTGCAATCGCGGCGTTAAACAGCGCAGCACGTAGGTTACCGATGTGCAAATAGCCAGTTGGCGATGGGGCGAAGCGAGTGGTTGTCATGACAAGGAATCCGGTATGATTTGTTGCTGCGTGACCTTTCATAGCCACACTGCAATGTCCATATAAGCAGTATGCCGAAGATAGATCCAAATCTCAAAAAATACGAAAAACGCGTGTTCCTCGCCTTTTTCGCGTTGTTTGGGACCTTCTTCGTTCACAGCATGATCATCGGCGGCGATGCCATCAACGGATACCGTGACGGTAACGATTTCTACGTCTCATCCCACGGCGTCGACACTGCTGTAAGCGAAGCGGCATGGAATCTTTCCGCTACGCTCGGAGGATTGACGATCGTCGGCTTCGCCTTTGTGTTTATCTACACGCTCATCACAAAGCTTGCCCGCCTCTAACTCGGTCTCACGGGCCATTTCTTATCAAGATCAGACAGTCCAGCACGGATAATCTCTTCCAGCACTGCCAAATCCACATCCGCCAGCTTGTTGATATAAAGACACGCGGCGCCGGTTTTGTGTTTGCCCAGCCGCGCCAAAAGATCGCCAAAATCCTGATAGCCGGGCATGATATAAAGGCTGAGGTTTGACTTACGCGGGCTAAACCCCGTCGCACACATGTCACCCTCACGGCCTGAATCATAAATATAGTGATATTGCCCGTAGCCTATGATCG
Source organism: Octadecabacter sp. B2R22 (assembly GCF_018861045.1). Taxonomy (GTDB): domain Bacteria; phylum Pseudomonadota; class Alphaproteobacteria; order Rhodobacterales; family Rhodobacteraceae; genus Octadecabacter. Next base: position 353,949 of record NZ_JAHKQJ010000010.1, on the reverse strand, counting down.
TTGGGCCCCACATGCGCGGCGACCATCCCGTGATCTTTTGGAATAGCTCATCCAACGCCAGAGCGTCAGCACGACGCGTGGGGTGTTCAACACCCTGTATAAAGGCGTCAACATCCGTACTCGTCGCTTGGGTCTTATTCTTGGAGCCCGCCATAGAAACCTCCATGCTATCGCAGACAGAATAACACGGCGTAGTGCATGTGTCGCCTAACTTGCTTGCACTCAGAAACCTGTCACTTAATGCTTCAATAGCAGGTCCGTTTTGAGGCTATGAAAGGCGACGTTGTGCGTGACATCCTAACCGTTACTCTAAACCCGGCACTTGATCTGGCGACATCCGCGCCCCAAGTGCGGCCAAACGAAAAGCTGCGCTGCACCCAACCAGATCCGGACCCGGGCGGTGGCGGGCTGAATGTCGCGCGTGCAATCCATCAGCTCGGCGGCACCGCGCGGCCGTTCGTGGCGCTTGGGGGGAATACGGGCGACACGGTTCAGCAGCTTCTGGAAAAAGCTGGACTGGATATCATTGCCTATGACGCCCCAGGGGACACCCGTCAAAGCCTTGCCGTTACCGACCTTAGCACAAGCGAACAGTTCCGATTCATGCTCGCGGGTCCAGATTGGAACGCGGCGCAATTGCAGGCGATGCGGATGTCGTTGGTATCTGTCACTCAGCCCAACGGGTTCGTCGTCCTATCTGGAAGCGGACCAAACGGTGCCGCGCCGGACCTATACGCCGAAATCTGTCAGGACCTTTCGCAAACCGATGCGGAAATCCTGATCGACACGTCTGGCCCTGCCCTTGCGCATCTGGCTGCGGGTCAAGATAGACCGCCCTTTATGCTTCGGATGGACCAGCGCGAGGCCGAAACCCTCGCGCGGCGACCACTGGTAACACGCAAGGACAGCGCGGATTTCGCCAAATATCTGGTCGACCAAGGGGCTGCCCGAACCGTCATTGTGGCGCGCGGGCGTGACGGTTCTGTGCTGGCCGACGGGCAACAACAGCTCCGCGTCAATGCAGCAAACGTCGAAGTTCGGTCACGTGTCGGTGCCGGCGACAGTTTTCTTGGCGGGCTGACTATGGCGCTCGCGCGCGATTTGCCCATGGAAGACGCATTTCGTTATGGCGCCGCGGCTGCTTCAGCGGCGTGCATGACCGAAGGCACGCAACTTTGTTTGTTGTCCGACTTCGAAAACGTGCTGCTCCAAACTCAGATCGAAACGCTTTAGGTCTGGCCGCTGTTGTCGCGCCAGCGATTTACGATTGGATACCTTCGGTCCAGCCAAAAGGCCTTCATCGACAACCTTGGACCCGGAGCAGATTGGAAACGTTTGTATTCACTAATATAAAGCAGGTGTTCGATTTTCTTGACGATCGCGCGATCATAACCTGCCGCAACGCAATCAGCGACGCTCGCCTCTTCATCCACCAGCATTTCAAGAATGCCATCCAGCACGTCGTATTCGGGCAGGCTGTCACTGTCTTTTTGATCATCGCGCAGCTCAGCACTTGGCGGTTTGTCGATGATCGCAACAGGGATCATTTCGCCTTCTAGGGCTTTCATCCACGGGCGATGATTAGCATTCCGCCAGCGGCAAATATCAAATACCCGCGTTTTATAGAGGTCTTTGATCGGATTATATCCACCAGCCATATCCCCATAAATCGTAGCATAACCCACTGCGACTTCGGATTTATTGCCTGTCGTCAGCAGCATTTCCCCAAACTTGTTGGACTGCGCCATAAGCAGCAGGCCGCGAATACGGCTTTGAATGTTTTCTTCGGTTAGACCTTCATCCAACCCAGCAAACAGCGGGGCCAAGGTTTCTGTCACCGCATCGCGGGTCGGGCCGATTGGCACGATATCATAGGTCACGCCCAGCGCCGCGGCCGCAGCTTTGGCATCCGTTAAAGACCCCTCTGAGGTATACTCGGACGGCAACATCACACAGCGCACGTTTTCTGGCCCCAAAGCATCAGCCGCAATCGCCGCCACAATCGCCGAATCCACGCCACCTGACAGTCCCAACAGGACCTTTTTGAAACCCGTCTTTGCCATGTAATCGCGCAGGCCCATCACGATGGCGGCATAATCGGTTTCCAGACTGTCTGGTTCCAAGATTTTTTCGCCGCTCTCAGCCACCCAGCCATCATCGGTTTGGGTGAAATCAACATGGACGATGGCCTCGTCGAACCAAGGCAGTTGCACCGCCAAGGCGCCGTGTTTGTTCAGCACAAAAGACCCGCCATCAAACACTTGGTCATCCTGCCCGCCGACCATATTTAGATAAACCAACGGCACATCACATTCCGTCACCCGCGCAACCATCTGGTTCATGCGGTATTCATGTTTGTCGCGGAAATATGGGCTGCCATTGGGCACCATCAAAACGTCAGCGCCGCTTTCGACCATGGCCTCGCAAACGTCAGGATACCAAGAATCCTCGCAGATCGGTGTGCCAATGCGTAAATCACCCGCATCCCAAGGGCCTTGCATATCCGAGCGTGAAAACAGGCGGACCTCATCGAAGACATTGAAGTTAGGCAAGAAATACTTGCGTGTTGTGGCGTGCACCTTGCCGCCCTTCAGAATGAAATAGGCATTGTGGAGCTTGGCACCTTCATCCGACACCTCGGCCAACGGCCCGCCAATGCCCAGCATCGGACCATCTGCGCATTCTTTCGCCAAAGCTTCCAACGCATCACGGGCGGCTTCTTGAAAAGCAGGTTTTACGATCAAATCTTGCGTCTGATACCCGACCAAAAACATCTCTGGTAGCATGACCATATCCGCGTCCGCAGCACGGGCTTCATCCCATGCGGCCTTCGCCTTGGCTGCATTACCTGCGATATCCCCGACTGTCGGATTCAACTGCGCCATCGTTAGGCGAAAACTCTTGCTCATGGTGCGACCTTTCGTGCGTCTTACCCCCACTTAATGCCGATGAACGGCAAGGGGAAGCCGAACCCGCGAAAGCCCCGTTGTCTTACATGCGTACTCCGCCTATTCTTTGCCAAATTTCGCATGAAAGACCTGCCCCTATGTTGCGCCTCGCCACTCCATTGATCGCCGCTCTATTGCTGGCAAACCCTGCACTGTCCCAATCTGTGCAGACGAAACAATACGACGATGGCGGCATCTACGAGGGCCAATTCCTCGCGGGGCTGCAACACGGCCAAGGCACATACACCCTGCCCAACGGCTATGAATACACCGGCGAATGGTTCGAAGGAGAGATTCGCGGCCAAGGCACAGCGCGTTTCCCCAATGGGTCTATCTACGAAGGCCAGTTCGCAGCAGGCAAACCCGAGGGCTTTGGCGTGATCAACTTTGCCGATGGCGGCACTTATGAAGGCGATTGGCTGGACGGAAAGATCACGGGACGTGGCATTGCGCGCTATGCCAATGGCGTCGTCTATGAAGGCGACTTCCGAAATGCCATGCACCACGGCCAAGGCACCATGCGCAGCCCCGGCGGCTACATTTACGAAGGCCCATGGGTCAATGGCGTCAAAGAAGGCGAAGGTACGATCACCTACCCTGACGGTGCGATCTATCAAGGCACCCTTTCGGATGGCGAACGCCAAGGCGTCGGCACTCTGACCATGGCAGACGGCCTAATTTATGCAGGCACGTGGAACGCCGGCCAGATGAGCGGCACAGGCCGCCTCACCCAGCCCAACGGCGACATCTATGAAGGTGACCTTGTTGACGGCAAGCGTGCGGGCACGGGCACCGTTACTTATGCCAACGGCGACGTATACCAAGGCGGCTTTGTGAACGACCTGCGCGACGGCGACGGTACATTTACGGGCGCTGACGGCTACCGCTATGCGGGGCAATGGTCCGAAGGTCAGATTGAGGGCACTGGTGAAGTCACCTATCCCGACGGCTCCACCTATGCGGGTACTTTTGAAAACGACCTTGCCCATGGAACAGGGACGATCACCTATCCCGACGGTTCGACCTATGCAGGCGGCTGGGAGTCTGGCGTTATCAACGGCACTGGCGTTGCGACATACGAAAACGGGCTGGTCTATGAAGGTGAATTCCTTAATGCGAAGAACCATGGCCAAGGCACGATGACGTATGCGGATGGCTATACCTATGTCGGCACATGGGCGAACGGCCAACGCGAAGGCTTTGGCACGGCGACGTACGCCGATGGCACAATCTATGAGGGCGAATTTGCAGGCGGCCAACGCAACGGGGCAGGTAAAATCACCATGGCCGACGGTTTCACATATGAAGGCCAATGGGACACAGGCGAAATCTCTGGCCTTGGCGTTGCAACATACACCAATGGCGACATCTACAGCGGCATGTTCCGCTCGGGCCGCCGCCAAGGCGAAGGCACAATGACTTACGCCGCCTCAGGCCAAGTGGCTGAGGGCGAATGGCAAGACGGCGCATTGGTGACCCAAGGCACAGCGAACCCAGCAACGGACGGTGTTGTGGTTGAGGATGCGGCGACCGAGTGAAAAACGAAATATCCCGAGTGTATTTAAAGATAGCGACCGCTTTTATTTTGGGCATCGCGACGCCAGTATCAGCCCAGAGCTTGTCCGTTTCACGGGCATACAATTAAACCCAGCCCGTCTTCGAAGGCGTAGATGCCGCCTGCACCGCTTCATTCGAAGACGCAATCGCTCCGGGGTTCAGAGGGCTAAACGGCATTTCCTTAGATGCCAATCAAATTGCTCAATCGAGTATTGGTTTTCTGGCGACGTATACGGCAGTCAAATTTCAAAGCGCGTTCGGAGATGTCGAAGGTGCAATTTCCTGCCTAGTCTCTAGGGACGGTCTGACAGTGACTAATATTTCAGTAGTTTTCGAAGGTCGTGGACTAGCTGGGTCAGAATCCATGAGCGTTTTGGGTTTGTCAGACGATCCAGCGGATTGGCGATCGATTGGAATAACGGTTCAAATTGCGCCCTAAAAACAGCGTCAGGTTTATAGACATGCATTCAACCAACCTGATCCACTTCGAAACGTGAGACGAAACGCCTCCGTTGGAATGAAAACGCCCCCGTATGGGGGCGCTTTACTTTGCTCCGAAGACTGCCAGTCAAACCTTCTTGCGTCGGCCGACAACGCCCATGCCCGCCAAACCGGCAATCAACAGCCAGCCAGCAGCCGGAAGTGGCACAGGTGTCAGCGCCGTTCGTGTCAACCAAACCTCTTCATTGATGGCGTTCAGACCCCCGTAACCGCTGATCCGAAAATCAACCTCGTTGGGATCCACATTGAAGCGGCGCCCAATCGAAAATGCGTCCACCGTTCCAGCGACAGCCGTTGAATCACTAACCAACCCTCGGGCATATTCATGTGTCGACGAAAGGTTGACACATGTGCTTGCCGGGCAAAAGAAATCCCTAAGGCTCTCGGCGATACCGATCTGCCCGACATCTGTAGACCCGTTAATGACACCGGCAGAAACACCCAACGCATCCATGATCATTGTAGAAGCAACAGACCACCCTTCAAAATCACCACCAACACCGAATTCACTAGAAATACCGCTATAGCCATACCCCATGGTCAAATCGAGCCGAAGAAAATCTTGATTGTTTGTGGTGTCGCGCAACACGGAAGACGTACCAAACGTCACGTCATCGACAATCAAAGTTGCAGCCTGTGCAAAACTTGAGCCGAAAGCAGCAATAGAAAGCGCTAACGCGCCAATAAACTTTTTCATAATAATAGCTCCAAAAATTAGTATCGTTCAAAAAGAGCCCTTCAAAATCGAGGACCAATAAAAATGTACCAAAATTTTGCGCAAATAACAATGATACTGGGAACTATTCGCTATTGAGCCAACGTTAAAAGTTCAAGATCCGGAAGATTCACTCCGTTAACAACAACAATCGACAGCAAGAATTTGGTTGATGTTCATTTTCACCTAACCGCTTTCCGAAACGTAATACTGGTCGGCCGCTTGAACCCTTCATGGGTCGTTCGCATCACTTCTGAAAACCCTAGCGCCTTAAACACCGCGTGAACCTCTACCAGTTCTACTCGGCTTTGCAGCTCGAGCCACTCCAGCCTCAATGCGCGCGCTCGATCTTCGGCCACTGCCATCAACATCCGGCCAACCCCGCGCCGCTTGCCCGCCACCGCCAGCTTGCCAACGTAAAGCACGCGAGGTTTCGGCGTCAGAACCACAGTGCCGGCCACAGGATGACCAAAGACCCAAACTTCGGACGCTGGATCGCGAAGATCATCAACAGTCATGCTTTCCAATGACGATGGCGGATTGATCCGCCCGTTCATCCCTGCAAACGCGCCCCGCATGACATCCAAAGCCTGCGCCAATGCAGGATCATCCGCGTGCAGGCGTCGCACATCTCTCACCAATCTATCTCAACGCCATCATAGGCAAAAAATCGACCCGACTGGGAGGGTTCTAACCGCTTCATCACGTCACAAAGGTTCGCCGCCGCGTCTTTGGCTGACACCTTTTTGTGGGCAGGATAATCGCGGGTAAATTCGGTTGCGACCGTGCCTGGATGCAAGGCAACGACCACGGCATTGCGCCGCTTGCGCCCAAATTCGATCGCCGCGCCGCGAACAATCTGGTTCAAAGCCGCCTTGGACGCCCGATAAGAATGCCACCCGCCGATTTTATTATCGCCAATCGATCCAACCCGCGCAGACAAGACCCCGACGAAACTAGCGCGGTCCGTCGGCAACAGCCGTTCCAGCTGCGCCAAGACCAACGCAGGCCCAACGGCATTTACAGCATAGATATCCACCATCCGTGCTGGATCAATCGCGCTGAGCGCCTTTTCGGGCGCACCGCCTGCGGCCAACGTCCCAATCGCCACGAAGATTGCATCAAACGGCCCCTCAAGCCCGCGCAAGACACGTTCAACCGAATCCTTGTCAGTTACATCCAACCCGTCGCCAGATCGCGATACGCCAGTTACAGCAAAGCCGCGTGACTGCAACTCTTGCGCCAAAGCGGACCCAATTCCGCCCGATGTGCCAATGACCAATGCTTTATTCATTCACCCAGCTTACGGCAGCCACAGCCTGCGTCCATATAATTTGCACCACCCCCTTCCAAAACGAAATCCTGTGAGTATAGTCGCACCCATGATGCAGATCGCATATATCCGGCCGCTCCTCGGCCTCCTCCTTAGTCGCCTCTGAGCGTGCCCTTCGGCGCGACCGCTCAGGGGATTGATCGCGCCAAGAAACACTAAGGAAAACAAGGAAATACCAAAATGACCGATCAAGTTCTGATCTTTGACACGACTCTGCGCGACGGCGAGCAATCCCCAGGCGCGACAATGACTCACGACGAGAAACTGGAAATTGCTGAAATGCTGGACGACATGGGCGTCGACATCATCGAAGCGGGTTTTCCGATTGCGTCTGAGGGCGACTTTAATGCGGTGTCCGAGATCGCGCGACGCGCCGATAGATCAACGATCTGCGGGCTGTCTCGTGCCAACTTCAAAGACATCGACCGCTGCTGGGAAGCCGTGAAACACGCCAAATCCCCGCGCATTCATACGTTTATCGGCACGTCCCCACTGCACCGCGCGATCCCGAACCTGACTATGGATGAAATGGCAGACCGCATCCATGAGTGCGTCACCCATGCCCGCAACCTGTGTGACAACGTTCAATGGTCCTCCATGGACGCGACCCGCACCGAATGGGGTTTCCTGAAACGCACAGTTGATATCGCGATCAAAGCAGGTGCGACGACGATCAACATCCCAGACACCGTGGGCTATACCGAACCTGTCGAATCCGCTGATCTGATCAAACGCCTGATTGCCGAAGTCGACAACGCAGACACCGTGATCTTCTCAACCCATTGTCACAATGACCTTGGCATGGCGACCGCGAACTCGCTGGCCGCTGTTGCGGGTGGCGCGCGCCAAATTGAATGCACAATCAATGGCTTGGGCGAACGTGCTGGTAACACCGCACTCGAAGAAGTCGTTATGGCGATGAAAGTCCGCAAGGACATCATGCCGTACAATACCAAGATCGACACAACCAAGATAATGAACATATCGCGGCGAGTCGCGACGGTGTCCGGCTTCCCTGTGCAGTTCAACAAAGCCATCGTCGGCAAGAACGCCTTTGCCCATGAATCCGGCATCCACCAAGACGGCATGTTGAAAAACCGCGAGACGTTCGAGGTGATGAAACCCGAAGACGTCGGCCTGAGCGGCACATCCCTTCCACTGGGCAAACACTCTGGCCGCGCCGCACTGCGTGATAAACTGGAAAAGCTCGGCTACGAGATGGGCGACAACGAGCTGAAAGACGTATTCGTACGCTTCAAGGATCTAGCGGACCGTAAAAAGGAAGTTTTTGATGACGACCTGATCGCGCTGATCCGTCAGAACAACACCGAAGACGACCGCTTGAAACTGAAGGACCTAACAGTCGTATGCGGCATGAACGGCCCGCAAAAGGCGGACATGGTTCTGGAAATCGACGGCGAAGATCACAGTACATCAGCAACGGGCGATGGCCCCGTTGATGCGACATTCAATGCGGTTAAGGCATTGTTCCCGCACGGCGCTCGACTGCAGCTTTACCAAGTGCACGCCGTGACCGAAGGCACTGACGCGCAAGCGACCGTATCTGTGCGCATGGAAGAAGACGGCCGCATTGCCACGGGCCAATCCGCTGACACCGACACGGTCGTGGCCAGCGCCAAAGCCTATATCAATGCGCTCAACCGTTTGCTGGTGCGGCGCGAAAAGGTCGCAGCTGGGTCTGACACACCGGAAATTCGGTATACGGATGCCGGCGAATGAGGCTTGCTCTTGCACTGATCGCAAGTTCCACAGGGGCAGTCGCGCAAGACTGCCCCACAGCCGCCGACCTTGACGCGGGCAAAACGATCACGCTTTCGAGCACTATCGAACCGGTCTTTATGGAGAACCGCATAACACCGCGCGGCCTCGCCATTACAAGTGTTAGACAGTTCTCGGGCCAAAACATTCGCATTGAATTGTTTTTTGAACATCCGCTGGCGCTGCCTCATTCCGGTTCGGGTGCGCGAACAGAATATGAAACTTCACTCGACGAGCTGGATAACCTTGCAACGCTAAGAACTTGGTCGTCAGAGGTCACTGTTTTTGAAGGCGCTGAAGAAATAGGGCGCATCACTCAGACACTTGACCTCACCGCTCTGGGGTCTGCGACCCTGAGTGGCTGCGAGTACACGATCTGGCGCATTGACGAGAGCATCTCGGACGAAGATGGTCAAACCCGCTTCGGCCAAAAAGTGTACGCACCTGATTTGGGCCTGATGATCGCCGAGTACGGGCTCAACGAAAATGGCAACCGTATCGGCGGGCTGTCCTTCGATCAAATCGCGGCGGAATAACGCGCAGCCTAAGCGCAACCCCCCTTCCCCCCAACACCGCCTCGCCCTATAACCGCGAGGGTCCGTATCCTTAGGGGAGTCGCGGGCGATATTACTATGGGAACGGCATCTCTATGTTTGGCTTAGGCAACCTCTTTTCGTCTGATATGGCGATCGACCTCGGAACTGCGAACACGCTCGTTTACGTGAAGGGCAAAGGCATTGTTTTGTCAGAGCCTTCGGTGGTCGCATACCATATGAAAGATGGCGTTAAGAAAGTGCTCGCCGTGGGCGAAGACGCCAAACTAATGCTGGGTCGCACCCCCGGTTCCATCAATGCAATTCGCCCCATGCGCGAAGGCGTAATTGCCGACTTTGACACTGCCGAAGAGATGATCAAACACTTTATCCGTAAGGTGCACCGTCGCTCTACCTTCTCTAAGCCCAAGATTATCGTTTGTGTGCCCCACGGTGCCACACCCGTCGAAAAACGTGCCATTCGCCAGTCCGTTCTCTCAGCTGGTGCCCGCCGAGCCGGTTTGATCGCAGAACCGATTGCTGCCGCGATTGGTGCGGGCATGCCGATCACGGACCCAACAGGCAATATGGTTGTCGATATTGGCGGCGGTACAACCGAAGTGGCGGTTCTGTCGCTTGGCGACATCGTCTACGCGCGTTCTGTACGTGTCGGTGGTGACCGCATGGATGAAGCGATTATTTCCTACCTGCGTCGTCAGCATAACCTGTTGATCGGTGAAGCAACCGCCGAACGCATCAAGACATCCATTGGTACAGCCCGTATGCCCGATGATGGCCGTGGCCAGTCCATGCACATCCGTGGCCGCGACCTTTTGAATGGCGTGCCAAAGGAAACCGAAATTTCACAAGCCCAAGTCGCCGAAGCCCTTGCCGAACCCGTTCAGCAAATCTGCGAAGCGGTTATGACAGCGCTTGAAGCAACCCCACCGGATTTGGCGGCCGACATTGTTGACCGCGGCGTGATGTTGACAGGTGGCGGCGCTTTGCTTGGCGAACTTGACTTGGCCCTACGCGAACAAACCGGCCTTGCGATTTCGGTCGCTGACGAAAGCCTGAACTGCGTTGCGCTCGGAACCGGTAAAGCACTGGAATACGAGACCCAGCTGCGGCATGTAATCGACTACGACAGCTGATCTAGGGGGCCGCGTTATTGGCACGGGACCGACAGCAGAAGGAAGACTATGTAAATCCCGTCCGGCGCTTGCTGGTCGGTGTTTTGGTGCTGTTCCTGCTTGGCACGTTCCTGATTTGGCGCATCGACAACCCACGCGTTGAACGGTTTCGTATGATGGTGATCGACGCCGTGGTTCCCAGTTTTGATTGGGCAATGGCCCCTGTGACGGGCATCGCGAACTTGCTGTCCGACTTCCAATCTTATCAACGCCTTGCCCAACAAAACGTCGACCTGCGCCGCGAACTTCAGGACATGAAAAGCTGGCGCGAGGCTGCAATTCAGCTAGACCAAGAAAACGCGCGCCTGCGGGAGCTCATCAATGTCCAGCTTGATCCCCAGTTAACGCGGATCACAGGCGTAGTGATGGCGGATTCCGGATCCCCCTACCGTCAATCGGTCCTGCTGAACGTCGGATCGCGAGACGGTATTCTTGATGGCTGGCCAGCCATGGATGGTATCGGTCTTGTCGGACGGATTTCCGGCGTTGGCGAACAAACCTCGCGCGTGATCCTTGTCACCGACACCTCAAGCCAAATCCCAGTTACGATTCAGCCGTCTGGGCAAAGGGCCATTCTGTCAGGGGACAACACGATCAACCCCTTACTGCAATTCATCGAAGATTCTGATCTCGTGAAGCCCGGTGATCGCGTTGTAACATCAGGCGATGGCGGTGTTTTCCCTGCCGACTTGCCCGTTGGACAACTTGCGCGTGGCACTGATGGTCGTATGCGCACACGGTTGTCGGCGGACCTTGAACGTTTAGAGTTCCTTCGTGTCTTGCGCAGCCAGCCTGCTGCGCGCATCGAAGAAGCCGGATCACTTCTTGCGCCCCTTTTCGCGCCTGTTTCAACCGAGGAAACAGAGGCCGACGACGGCTCGGGCGATGGTTCGGATGGCTGACAACACGCTCACCCGTCGCAAATGGATTGGCCGAATAACGTTCGCCTTCCTCGGTTTATTCCTCATCTTTTGCCAACTCATTCCGCTGGAAACAGTGCCACCCGGTTTAGGGGGCACGTCGCTTTGGCCAATCGAACAACGTGGCGCCACCCCCTCTTCGCCGATAGAATTTGAAACCTTTGCAGATCCAAAACGTTGGATCATGCCAAGTTTTTTGCTGTTGCTTACGGTCACGTGGGTTTCACGCCGTCCGTCTTTTGCCCCCGTTTTCGTTATCGCTGCAATTTTCTTTCTGGCAGACATGTTGTTTCAACGCCCCCCGGGGCTTTGGACGGCCTTGGTGGTCATCCTGACTGAAATCCTGCGCAGCCGAGCACGGCACATGCGCACGATGCCATTCTGGTTGGAATGGGCGACTGTCAGCACTGGAATCGCCGTAATTTCGGGCATCTATTGGTTCACGTTATCGATGGTTCTGGTTTCAGATGCGTCGATAGGGTTGGGATTGCTGCAATTGAGTCTTAATATACTGGCATACCCGCTGGTTGTTTTTCTCTCATACATCCTTTTTGGCGTTAGCCGACCAGCTCCGGGACAAGTGGACGAATTAGGACACAGGATATGAAACGCGGGCCCAAGGAAACCGAAGACAGCAACCGTCGCCTTTCGCGGCGCGCGATGCTGCTTGGGACGGCGCAACTTGGGATCATTGGTATCTTAGGCGCGCGAATGGGGTCGATGCAGGTCGAACAAGCCGACACGTTTCGTATGCTTGCGGAAGAAAACCGCATCAACATTGGTCTCATCCCCCCTGCCCGCGGCCTGATCTATGACGCCAACGGGGTGGTGATTGCGGATAATGAACAGCACTACACCGTCACGATGACCCGTGAAGGTGCGGGTGACGTCGATGAAATTCTTGCCCGTCTTGGGCGACTGATCGCGTTGGACCCTGAGCGGCTCGAAAAGGCACGCGAGGAGCTCAAGGCGCGATCCCCGTTTGTGCCCGTCACGGTGGCTGAACGGATGACATGGGAAGACGTCGCACGCGTGACCGTCAATGCGCCCGCGTTGCCCGGTGTCGTGGCCGAATTGGGCCGCAGTCGCATCTATCCGCAGGGTGCTGATCTGGCCCATGTCGTTGGATATGTCGGCCCCGTCAGTGACTACGATCTGAGCCGCATCGAAGACCAAGACCCCCTTTTGCAAATTCCGCGTTTCCAGATCGGTAAAACGATGGTCGAAAACCGGCTTGAACAGGAATTACGTGGGTCGGCGGGCACGAAACGGGTCGAAGTCAACGCCGCTGGCCGTGTCATGCGCGAACTTGATCGCGTCGAAGGCATTCCCGGGGCCGATATTCAGCTGACTGTCGACGCAAAACTGCAAAACTACATGCAGGCGCGGCTTCACGGCGATTCAGCCGCCGCGATCGTCATGGATGTCACGAACGGCGACATCAAAGGGATCGCGTCGGCGCCGACCTATGACCCCAATGTCTTTGTACAGGGGATTTCTACGACGCTCTGGAATGAACTTAACGAACGTGAGGTCGATCCCAAACTGCACCGCCGCCCTCTTGCGGCGAAAACTGTGCAGGGCACCTATCCTCCGGGATCCACGTTCAAGATGGTAACGGCGCTGGCGGCTTTGGAAGATGGCGTTATCGAAGCCGAAGACACCGTGCGCTGCGTCGGTCATGCGGATGTATTTGATGTGCGTTTCCACTGCTGGAAACGCTCGGGCCATGGCAACATGAACCTGAACGAAAGTCTGAAACAGTCCTGCGACGTGTATTACTACGATATCGCCCAGCGCGTCGGCATCGATAAGATTGCAGCCATGGGACGAAAACTCGGCCTAGGGGAACGTCACGAACTGCCGATGTCCGCGATTAGGTCTGGCATCATGCCGGACAAAGCATGGAAACGCGAAACCCGTGGCGAAGACTGGCGCGTTGGCGATACGGTGAACGCTTCAATCGGTCAGGGCTACGTAGCAACTTCGCCCCTGCAATTGGCAGTGATGTCCGCACGTATCGCTACGGGGCGCGCCGTCGCGCCTCGGCTTGTCCGCTCCATTGACGGAGTGGAACAACCCTCTGGCGCAGGCGAAAGCCTAGGCATCAATGAAAACAACCTGCGCCGCGTTCGCCGCGCGATGTATGACGTCTCGAACAATTCACGTGGCACCGCCTATCGCGCCCGAATTGCCGTCGAAGAATTCAAGATGGCCGGTAAGACCGGAACCAGCCAAGTGCGCGCCATTGCGCGGGACGAAAACGGTAACGTCATCACGCGAAATGCCGACCTTCCGTGGGAAGCCCGTGACCACGCCCTCTATGTGGCCTTCGCACCCGCTGAAAACCCGAAGTACGCGGTCGCAGTGGTTGTCGAGCATGGCGGAGGCGGTTCCACCGCCGCAGCGCCAATTGCACGGGACGTCTTGCTTCAGGCTTTGTACGACGGCACCCCGCCATTGTCTGCGTATCCGTCTGCCGTTCGTGGCCAGATTGCGGATCAGCAACGCCGCTTGGAAAGCATGATCCGCGATATCCAACCTGGCCGCGATACGGAAGACACCTGATGAGCTATCTTGAGTATCAGGTAAAATACGTCCCCTCCGGATTCAGAAAGCTGCTGCATCTGAACTGGCCTGTCGTCTTTTTGATCACAGCCGTGTCGGGCTTTGGCTTCTTGATGCTTTACTCCGTTGCTGGTGGATCAATGACCCCTTGGGTTACGCCACAAGTGCAGCGGTTCGGGCTCGGCCTTGCAGTGATGATCTCTATGGCAATGGTCCCGATCTGGTTTTGGCGAAATATGGCCGTGGTCGGCTATACCGTCGCACTGATCTTGCTCGTTTTGGTTGATTTCATCGGGGTCGAACGCAACGGCTCCCAGCGATGGCTTGATCTTAAGTTCATGGATTTCCAGCCTTCGGAAATGATGAAAATCACGCTGATTATGTTGCTGGCCGCCTACTATGACTGGCTGCCCCTGAACAAGGTGAGCAAACCCGTCTGGATCATTGTTCCGTTGTTATTCATCGCCGCCCCTGCCTACCTCGTGTTGAGCCAACCAGACCTTGGCACCACGATGCTAATGGTCGCGGGCGGCGGTGCAATCATGTTCCTTGCAGGTGTGCATTGGGCGTATTTTGCCACAGTGATCGCTGGGATGTTTGGCTTGGTCGTTGCTGTTTTCCAATCACGGGGAACCGGTTGGCAGGTGTTGAAGGACTACCAGTACCGACGCATCGATACGTTTTTGGACCCAACCCAAGACCCCTTGGGCGCGGGCTACCACATTACTCAAGCAAAGATCGCGCTTGGTTCGGGCGGCTGGACGGGGCGAGGGTTTATGCAAGGCACCCAAAGCCGCCTGAATTTTCTTCCCGAAAAGCACACCGACTTTATCTTCACTACGTTAGCTGAAGAATTCGGCTTTGTCGGGGCGTTCGGCCTGTTGATCCTCTATACCTTGATCATCATCTTCTGCGTGCAATCTGCGGTCACCAACAAGGATCGCTTTGCTTCTTTGGTCACCATGGGCGTCGCCGTCACCTTCTTTCTGTTCTTCGCCGTCAACATGGCGATGGTCATGGGGCTGGCGCCTGTTGTGGGTGTGCCCCTGCCACTCGTCAGCTATGGCGGCTCGGCGATGTTGGTGTTGATGGTGGCCTTTGGCCTCGTGCAATCCGCGCACGTGCATAAACCACGATGATCAACGCGCTCTTCTCCGCAAGCGATGCCGCTTGGCCTGACTACTCTGAGGCTTTGCCACCGGCGTTCGAAAAACTCGGCCTTAATGTGGATCTCTCACGCGATCATCCGCCCGAAACAGTTGATTACATCATCGCCGCCCCCAATGGCCCTGTTCAAGACTTCGCACCGTTTACCCGCTGCAAAGCCGTGTTAAACCTTTGGGCCGGCGTCGAAGACATCGCGCCCAACCCAACATTGACCCAACCGCTGGCGAGGATGGTCGATAAAGGCCTGACAGACGGTATGGTCGAATGGGTTGTTGCCCACACCATGCGCCACCACATGGGAATTGATCAGCATATCAACGGACAAGACGGCATCTGGCGTACCGACTATCCCCCCTTGGCCTCTGATCGCCCTGTGACGATCCTTGGCCTTGGTGAATTGGGCGTGGCCTGTGCCAAAGCGCTGCGTGACTTGGGTTTTCCTGTTTCAGGCTGGAGCCGGTCTCAGAAAGCAGTCGACGGCGTCACCTGCCATTCTGGCGACGACGGCCTTCACCGTGCGCTTACCGACGCCGAAATCTTGATCCTGTTGCTGCCGCTCACCGACGCGACAACGAACATTATCAACGCTGAAACGCTCGCCCTGCTGGCGAAGGGGGCCTTTATTATCAATCCGGGCCGAGGGCCTCTGATTGATGATGACGCCTTGATTGCGGCACTTGGGGCAAACATCGCCCACGCCACATTGGACGTTTTCCGCACTGAACCCCTGCCGGAAAATCACGTGTTCTGGGCACATCCGCTTGTCACAGTCACGCCCCATATTGCATCCACAACCCGCCCGAAGACGGCGGCCAATTGCATCGCCGAAAACATGCGCCGCGGCGAGGACGGAAAGGCGTTTTTGCACCTCGTTGATCGCAGCCGCGGCTATTGACTAGTTCAACTTAGGCGGCTTGCTTGGGTCCATGCCAGGGTTCGCCCCCGGTTGGCTTGGCATCTGAGGCGTCGGCAAATCAAACCGCAACCCGACCTTTGCAACACGTTCGGACACCGGATCGCCACCTTCAAGGTGCGCGACATCCAACATACCTGCATCAATCCCTGAAAACACCAGCGCTTCGTTCACCGCAGCCGTCAACGCGGCCTCAGCACCTTCGACCGTCCCGACAAATGCCAACATATGCCCGCGCCCGCCGCCATCATAGGTAACGCCACAAAGATATGCTTCGACCGCCAGCCCTGCGGCTGTGGCCAATTTCCGGTCCAACGCTTCAAGCAAAGTCTCTGGTAGACCTTTAGGCGCTGTTAGTTCTGTGATTTGCCCTTCAACCTCTTCGGCATCGCTGCCCAAGGTTTGCGCCAACCAATCCACGGCCTCTGCTGGGATCAGCATCGCTGACGGAGCAACGCCCATATTCAACGCCATGCCAATGCGTTGGCCCTGCAACATCTGCGCCATACCGCGCCCCGACAAGGCCGCGTAAGGCGCGATGTCTTTGCCGTAAAACTCTGACATGCGGGCTTCGCGATCAAAAATCAGAACGAACGATTGGTCCTCAACCTCAAACAAGGCGGGCGTCACCTGATCGCCCTCGGCCTCATCCTCTAGCAGCATGAACAACTCTGTCTCTGACAGGCGTTCATAAAACCGCAACCGCGCGATGTCGTCTTCTTCATTTGCCGTCATCGCAGCATGTGCTTGATCAATGTCAGTCACGTCGATCTCTGTCTCGTTAGTCATTCAAAACCTCTTTTACGCGGGTGCGTAGGGCGGGCAAAACCTCTTCCCCAAACCACGCGTTTTTCTTCAACCATGCGGTATTGCGCCAAGACGGATGTGGCAAGGCAAAGGTGTCGGGCGAATGATCGCGCCAAGCCTTCACAGTATCCGTAACACTTGTCTTTAGTCCCAAATGATAGCGATGCGCCGCAGCCCCGACCAAGACGCTTAACCGAACGTCAGGCAAACTCTCCATCACACGATCATGCCACGTCTCCCCGCATATCTTTGGCGGCGGCAAATCCGATCCATTGGCGTCATACCCTGGAAAACAGAACGCCATCGGAACAATAGCGATGCGGGTCAGGTCATAAAACGCAGCGTCATCCAGCCCCAACCAGTCCCGCAAACGATCACCCGATGGATCGGTGAACGGCTTACCGCTATTATAGACCTTCATTCCCGGTGCTTGGCCCGCGATCAATATCCGCGCGCTTGCGGAAAACCACGCCACGGGACGCGGTTGATGTTGCGTCTGTGTTGCCGCAAATCGCCGCTCGCATATGCGGCACGCCCTGATGTCATCCCTAAGTCCCATACGCCAAATCTAGGTCAAAAACCGCTAAACACTAGGGGACCATGAACAAATCACCGCCTAACCCGTCACCTTCTGGTGTAATCCATTGAAAAATTCACGTCGCACCCGACATAATATAGCCAGATTGTTCACTTATTGGGGACAATAGCAGTAAAATCTGTCACCTAAGGCAGAGCAAAAAAGGTGTCCAAGGCACAAAATGTTAGAGTTCGTAAACGTCAGCAAGTCCTTTTGGACAGGAAAGCAGCGCAAGGTGATCCTTGATCGCGCGTCTTTTCGCGTGGAACTTGGCAATTCTCTTGGCATTCTTGCGCCAAACGGCACGGGTAAGACGACCATCATCAATATGATGGCGGGCCTCGAAAAACCCGACGAAGGCGAAATCATTCGCACAAGTCGCATCTCATTCCCGCTGGGCTTCATGGGCGGTGTCGTGAACCGTCATAGCGCCCGCGAAAACAGCCGCTACATTGCCCGCCTGTACGGGCTTGATCCCGATTACGTCGAAGCATTCTGCCGCTGGATGGCTGGCATCGAAGAATATTTCGACATGCCTGTTGGGACCTATTCTCAAGGCATGAAAGCGCGCTTTACTTTTGCGTTGATGTTGTCTTTGGACTTTGACATCTACCTTATCGACGAGGGCATGCCCCAAACCACGGACGCGGAATTCAACCGCAAAGCTGGGGAAGTTCTCAAGGAACGTTTGGCGACCACGACGGTTGTCATTGTGTCTCACCAACCTGCGACACTCGAAAAATTCGCCCGATCAGCAGCCGTCCTTGTGGATGGTCAACTGGTTATGTTTGACACCTTGGAAGAAGCGAAACAGCTCTATGACTACGAAACCCAAGGCACAGAAATTCCGGATACGACGCAATTCCAGCACGGCTAGTGCGGCCGCAGCGACGTCGGACCCACCGCCTCAGCAGGCCGCCCCGAGCTCTCCTCACGGGCAGGCCTATTCTCAAGGTGCGGCTCAAGCCATGCCAGACTCGTCCGCTATGACCGGGACTGTAGATACTGCGCAATCTGTGGCATCAGAGACCGACATCGACGCGATCCGCCAAGAAGGCCTGACAGGGCGCCAGTTGCGCATGGCGCGGCGCGTGGCGCAAAAGAACGGACTTGCGGTAACGTCTGACTTCGACGCGGTTCGTCAATTGCGACAGCAAGGGATCGATCCATTCCAACGCGCAAATGTCCTCGAACTAGTCACCCCAAACGATGCGCAAACCCAAGCAGCAGCCGGCCAAATGCAAGCTGCAACCGCCAAAGTGCCCGCTGATCAGGCAAAGGTTCAGCTTCCGCAAACCATCCAACGCCAGAAAAATCTACCGTCCACACAGGTCGGACCCGGTGACAATCCAGCGGAGCGCCGCGCCGGAGAAATCCGCCGCATTCAACGCGACATCGCCAAACGCCGCCGCCGGAACCTTGCGTCGCTTATGGGGCGTCTGGGGATGTTTGTGATCCTGCCGACGATCGCGGCGGGCTGGTATTTCTTTGTTATGGCAACGCCGATGTACGGCACAAAGTCCGAATTTGTAATCCAACAAGCCGAAAGTTCTGGTGCATCTGGTCTGGGCGGTCTGTTTCAGGGCACCGGCCTTGCGACACAAACCGATAGCACGACGGTTCAGTCCTACATCACGTCTCGTGAGGCGTTCATCCGCCTCGACGACGATCATGGCTTCATCGAGCATTTCTCAAATCCCGACATCGACGCAATCCAGCGCCTAGACGAAGATGCGTCTCGCGAAAGCGCCTACGGAGTGTTCCAAGATCACGTACAAGTTGGGTATGATCCCACCGAAGGCATCCTTAAGATGGAAGTCATCGCCGCCTCCCCTGACAAAAGTCAGGAATTCTCCGAAGCCCTGATCGGTTACGCTGAAGAACAGGTCGATCAGTTGACGCAACGCGTGCGCTCTGACCAGATGGAAGGCGCACAAGCCGAAGCCGCGCGTGCGGAGATTGACCGCCAATCAGCGCTCGCCGCACTGGTCGAGGTTCAGGAACGCATCCAGCAGCCCGATGCCACAGGTGCAACAGCAGCCTTGCAGCAACGTATTACGACCTTGCAGATTGAGCTCGACCAAGAACGTCTCAACCTCGCAAGCCTTCTCAACAACCGCCGCCCCAACGAGGCGCAGGTCAACGCTGTGGAAACACAAATTTCTTTGCTCGAAGGGCAAATCGATTTGCTGCGTGGCCAATTGTCCAGCGGTGACGGTGGCTCAATCGTGTCCAACAACGCTTTGCTGCGCCAAGCTGAGGAAAACTACCTCATCGCGGTGCAAAAGGTTCAATCCTCGCTTGCCTCACTTGATACCGCCCGCATCGAAGCAAACCGCCAAGTGCGCTACATGTCGATCTCTGTTGCGCCTATCGCACCAGACGAAGCGACCTACCCCAAATCATTCGAGAACACGTTGTTGGCCTTCCTGATCTTTTCAGGCATCTACCTGATGATCTCGCTCACAGCATCCATCCTTCGCGAACAGGTAAGCTCCTAATGCATGACGTTAAAATCGGGTCTGTCACGGCCTCTAACGACCGCCCTTTGACGGTTATCGCAGGCCCTTGTCAGCTGGAATCCTTGGATCATGCCCGGATGATCGCCACGGAAATGGCCCGCGTCTGCGATGCCTATGGTGCGCAATTTGTGTTCAAGGGCAGCTATGACAAAGCCAACCGCACGTCGCTTTCGGGCAAACGTGGGCTTGGTATGGATGAAGGACTGGCTATTCACGCCGCAATCAAAGCCGAATTCGGTTGCCCTGTCCTGACCGACATCCACACGCCCGAACAATGTGCGCCAGTCGCCGAAGTCTGCGATGTGATCCAAATTCCTGCGTTCCTGTGTCGTCAAACAGACCTGCTGCTTGCAGCCGGTGAATCCGGCGCGGCCGTGAACATCAAGAAAGGCCAGTTTTTGGCCCCTTGGGACATGGCAAACGTTGTCGCCAAAGTCGAAAGCACTGGTAACAAACGTATCATGCTCACAGAACGCGGGGTGTCCTTTGGGTATAACGCGCTGGTGGCCGATATGCGCTCCCTCCCCGAAATGATGAAGACAGGTTACCCCGTCATCATGGATGCAACCCACGCCGTTGCTCAACCCGGTGGACTGGGTGGATCGTCTGGCGGTCAGCGTGAATTCGCGCCCGTCTTGGCCCGCGCTGCTGTGGCACAAGGGATCGGCGCAGTCTTCCTCGAAACCCACGAAGATCCGGACACCGCCCCGTCTGACGGCCCAAATATGATCGTGCTGTCGGACATGGACGCAACGCTGAAAACGTTGATGGCGCTAGATGCTGTCGCCAAAGCCGACCCAATCCGCCTCTAACGCTACCTGCCCCACTGGTCAGTCACATTTAATCTGCATAAGATCGCCCCAACTCATTTCAAACGGCGATCAATTATGACCTTTTTGCGCACCCTCGCTTTATTGCTATGTCTTCTTCCCGCCTTGCCCAGCATGGCACAAGAAGAACCAACAGGCACTATCACCACGGATCAAACCGGCCAGCTTGATGCAGACATTGCAGTGCGCATTCGTGAAATTTTGGGCGAGCTCGGAAATTATGAGGACATCACTGTCATCGTCTCTGACGGCGTTGTCACCCTGCGCGGCACAACCAATTCCCTCATGGAAGCGCAAGACCTTGATGCCCTAGTGACCCGTGTAGAAGGCGTCGTTGCCATCAAGAACGAAGCGACTGAAACGACCGACATCCGTCGCCGTCTTGATCCCGCAATCGAACGCTTTATGGGCCGCATGGAACAGCTGATGATCCAGCTTCCCTTGGCCCTGATCGCTTTGGCCGTCTTCTTGATCATCATGTGGATAGGGTCGGCCGTTGCTCGTTTGAAACAGCCATGGGATCGCCTGGCACCGAACGCCTTTATCGCCGATCTGTTCCGCACAATCATTCGCATCGCCTTCATCATTGGGGGCATTGTCATTGCGCTCGACATCATGAATGCAACGGCGCTTCTCTCTACGATCCTCGGCGCAGCCGGTCTGATCGGTTTGGCCATTGGTTTTGCGGTCCGTGACACGGTCGAAAACTTCATTGCCTCCGTCATGTTGTCGATCCGCCAACCCTTCCGCCCGAACGATGTCGTCGAAATCAACGGAGACCAAGGCAAAGTCATCCGTCTGACCAGCCGCGCCACGATCCTTCTGAGCTTTGATGGCAATCACATCCGAATCCCCAATGCGACAGTGTTCAAATCTCGTATCATTAATTTTAGCCAGAATAGGGAACGCCGCTTTATGTTCACCGTTGGCGTGGACAGCGCCACGGACCTCGGCGCAGCGCGTGAAATGGCGCTTGAGACGACGCAGGATCTGCCGTTTGTCCTCGCTGAACCTGCCGCGAATGCATGGCTCGGCGATATCACCGACGCAGGCATTGAAATCGTTGTGGTCGGCTGGATCGATCAATCAGAAACATCCCTTGCGCTCGCCCGTGGTGAGGCACTTCGCCTTGTAAAACGGGCCTTTGAGGCTGCCGACATCACATTGCCCAACACCACCTACACGATCCAAATGGATAACGCGGCGACTTCATCCACCGAGCAAGACGCGCCAGAGCCCCCTAAAGACAGCGCCGAAGTCGCTGTTGTCGCCGCCGACGCGGAAGGGGCACTAGACCGGATGATCGACGCCGAACGCGAGATCGGAGAAGGCGAAGACCTCCTTCGAGACGACGCCGCGAAGGAATAACAAAATAGCCTCTTTTCAGGGTTGATCCCCTGTCAGGATTTGCGTATCACGCACCTCGCTGATGGGGTGTAGCCAAGTGGTAAGGCAACGCTTTTTGGTAGCGTGCACCGTAGGTTCGAATCCTACCACCCCAGCCAGCCTTTCCTTACAGATGAGAGCGACGATAGCGGTCCGTAAAGGACGCCAGAATGCCCCTAAAAGTGCCCCAGTCGGCAGAGCAGTCGAACAAAATAGGTACTAGGAGGGAAGCGATAGGCTTAGGGACTGTTTTGCGGGACAGGCCACGAATTGGATGCGACTGCACCAAGGGCTGCTTTCAGGTTACGAAGGTTTGCGGACAGGGAGCCAAATCGGACAGTCGAAAAATACGAACCACTCGCGTCTTAAGACGTCTATTCTGAATAGCCCCTTTCGAAGCTAAAAGAGGACCGCAGTATGCTATCTGTGTGCATCTCAAGCCAGCAAGACCCCGCCACCAAGCTCACTCAGATCGGCTCGGTCAAAGACAACTTCAACGTCGGCAGATTTGAATACGACTAAAGATCTAGTTCCATCCTGCCAAACCTAATTCAAAACTCCTAACTCGGCGGCGTAGAAAAATGCTGAGCCAATTTTGCAAGATAGTGCGTCCGCTCGGCATCGTTTGTAGCCGCTGTTTTAATGTCCAGATTGTCCAGCACGTCAATCATCTCAACATAAGCCGCATCAAATTGCAGGCGGGCCTTGCGCCAATCCAAAAACCCCATCCCCTTGATAGGCTGCAACTCTATCAGAATGTCTCCTTTTAGATTTGTTTGCTGCATCAGCTTCCGCGCGCCGACCACCATCGTCCGGGACAGGATTGAAAAGATCGTTGGAAAACGCGGATACATTGGTTTTTTCAGGCGCAACAAAATAGCCAAAGCGCCCAATCGGCCAGGCAATTTGTTGTAGGCGGCGTTCGATCGCCAATCTTTTCCAACGCTAAAATTAAACACAATGTTGGCGCCGCTTTTTGATTTGTGCATCACCGACACAGGGACATTGTCGAGCAAGCCACCATCGACCAACACTTCGCCGTCGGGCAACACCATTGGCGGAAGCAGCCCCGGCAACGACGTCGATGCACGTACAGCCTTCCAAAGTGGTCCGCTGCGCATAAGCTTTATATCATTGAAGGTCAGGCTTGTGGCGACCGCGAAGAAGTTCAACGGCATATCCTCAATCTGGTATGCGCCATAATGCACACGCAATTGGGTATCCAGATCGCTATGATTAATCATGCTGTAAACCGGAAATGTGAACTTGCTCATCACCTTTTTTGTCACGAAAATATCCTGACAAATATCAATTGCGTCTGACGGCTCCATTCCCATCGCGAGCACCGCCGCTACAGCCGCGCCGCTGCTGGTGCCGCCATACATATCAAACGTAATCCCGCGTTCTTGGAGCGCCTTAATCGCACCGAGGTGGGCCGTCCCAAACGCGCCGCCACCGCTCAGCACAAGGCCAGACGCAACCCCACGCAAAAAACGCACGATGCGGTCAAAATCAGCAGGGCAATCAAGACCCACTTGATGAATGAGCCCGACAGGGCGATCAGCAAGCCAGCGGTTTGTGTGTTCGATTTTGGTGGACCGATTTTCACGATAGCACAGGAAATGGGCATTGGTTGCCAATGTAGCGGCAAGCACGTCGCGTTCTGTCTCGTCTGGCACTGCATTTTCGCCAGGACCATCAAACATTTCGCCAGCCAAAACCACAACATCACAATGCTGGGTAATCATTTGGTGCCAGTTTGCATCGCGGATTGCATCCGCGCACAACAAAACCAATCTCTCTCCGGCCATAGTTCGGTTTTGGAGCCACGATCCAAGCGACCCGGCTTTGTCCAGTTCCGCCTGTGGCACGTCGGCGGCGGTCAAGACTGACCAACCGGGGAATGGATCAAAAGCGTTCTTTACTCCTTGTAGCAACGCCTCGGGCAAAACCTGCCCCGTTGCTGGCACAATGGCGTTTATCTGCCCGGCCTGCGGCCTAAGTTCGCCGCTCGATTGTGTGGCAATTGCCAAGCGTTTCGAAATCGACTTGAGCAGGACATTTGGAATTTCCGGGTGCTCGATCGACAGAGCGTCGTAGGCGCTGCGGCTTAACGCAAGTACGTCGCTATTGCGCGCAGCTTGAACATCTGCGGAACGTCCGCCACCAGCCAAAAACGACAGCTCGCCTATGGGCTCGCCCGCCGACACCTGTGCAATCACGCCTTGGTTCGTAATGATAGAAAACCGCCCATGCAGCACGAAATACATCGTGTCCGAGGTGTCGGTCTTCTTAATCAAGTATTCGCCTCGCTGAACAGATTTACGGCTGCAATGCTTGACTGCTGCATCTAGCGCTTGGACGCTGAGGTCTTGAAATACGGGGATAGTGCGAAGAAAGCTGCGCAGTTGTTCGTCGTTATTAGAGGCATTCATCGTCATTGTCTTTCGTACTCGTTTAGGTAGGCCACCAGAAATAGGTCTTGAATTCAACACGGGTTAGCTTGGATTGGTCGATGGAAACTCAGCAGGGTAAGAGCAACGGCATGAAAGTATTGCCTCCCATGAAGAACGTGGCGCGCCATTGATGTTGCTCAATCGGTAACAGTTTGGGTGTTCCAGACGCAGCTCATCCACCGTAGTCACCCCATCGTTTGGGCATTTTATCGTAAAATTCTAACAATCTGGGATCAACACGTTCAGCGCGTTTTCGACATTCGGCCAACGGGCTCTCTAGGTCTTCTCCTGTTTTTATCGAACGGATAAGCGTTTCGTGGGTCAAGCTCAGCTGCGCAAATTCTTGCGATACTGCTGTGCGTTCGTCCCCGACGAGAATGTAGAACGGCACAGGTGCGGACTTTCCTTTAATCTCCAAGGAACCCGCATCGATCCATGCAAGATCGCCTGCGACGTCGCGAACAGCGGCAGTTGCGACGATATCAAAGCCGATCGGCCGACATGCAGCTTCCGTGCGGGCCGCAACATTTACGGTGTCGCCGATAACCGAATAATTGAACCGTTGTTTTGACCCGATGTTGCCGACCAGAACGTCGCCCATCGCGAGGCCGGTCGCCAATTCAATGGTTTTGCCTAGATCTTCACGATCCGCAGAGAATTCCTTGAGCGCTTGTCGCATATCCAATGCGGCGCGTGCCGCAGCCAACGCGTGCCTCTCAATGGTCAGCGGCGCATTCCAGAACGCCATGACATTGTCGCCAATGTATTTGTCGATTGTTCCGTCATTGTTCAAAATCTGCTCTGTCAAAGTGGTGAAGAGCTCGTTGAGCAGGGACACAAGCTCGGGCGGGGTCAGCTGTTCACCAAGTTCAGTGAAATTGCGGATGTCGGAAAACATGATGGTAACAGGGCGCATTTCTCCGCCAAGTTCTTCTTTGTAACCGCGACGTTCGACTTGGGCCAAAACGGTCGGCGACAGGTACTGCGAAAAGGAATGTCGCAGCTTGCGCTTTTCCTGATCGGCCACAAAGAACTGGTAGGCCGTCAGGATGCCATATGTCAAAATCCCGGCCAAAAGCGGGAAAGAAGCATCAACCAAATGGCCCTGACTTGCGAAATAGGCATGGCTGGTTGCGAGGATCGTTGCCGCACCAACACTTACAGTTGCAACCGCTGCAAGCGGGCCGAAAAATGACATAACAACCACAAGCGATACACCGAAGACAATGTAGGCCAGTATTTCCAACGCTGCTGTTATGTCTGATCGGTTCAAATAACGCTCTGTCAGGATCTGTTCGAGGATCTGGGCGTGCACGCTGACACCGGGGACACGCTCACCCAGTGCGGTCGTGCGAATATCCTGCAAACCCGCGGCGGATGTGCCAATCAGCACAAGGTTACCCTGAAGTTGAGCGGCGATAGCAGGCTCAAAGCCCGAAGAAAGGACATCTGCTGCGGATACATAAAGGCGAGGATCATCACGCCTAAAATGCACCCAAAATTCACCGCTGCTAGTCGTGGGGATAATGTAGCCGCCGAGTTGCAGGCTTTGCATGGCACCGTCGACATCCGCGATCCCTCGCGCAATGTAGGTTGTCTCACCCAACGCAAGACGGAGCGCTTCGAGCGACAGCGTTGGCACAGGCCCGTCCGCGCTCTGCCAGACCAAGGGCACACGTCGCGCCGTAGAGGACGCATCAAGGGGGCTCAGATTGATGTTCCCAATGCCGCTCGCAGCGTGAGCCAGAGACGCGACAATAGGTGTCGTTTGGCGAATGCTTGTGGCACTGGCGAGGGGTGCATTCCCTATGCTGACAAAACCCGCTTTGTCAAAAATCGCACCCTCGCCGCCGGACACTTCACCGGCCGCAAGACCAAGAACCGTCGGCATTTGCGCCAGTGCTTGTGCGAAAAGAGTGTCGTTGTCCAAAGCGGCAAGTACCTCGGCGTCTTGTGGTAAGGCCACAAGATCACTCAGGCCCGGAACCTCGAGCAATCTGTTGGGGGAGTATCGGTCCGCTTCGGCAAACAGCACATCGAACGCAACGACAGTGGCGCCGTACCCATGAAGTTGGTTGGTCAGTTGCGCGAGTGTTGAGCGCGGCCACGGCCATTGCCCATATTGGGCCAGCGATGCCTCATCCAAATCCACAACCCGCACCGGCAGGTCTTGCCATTGGCGCGGGTGGGTTTGTTGCAGTGTGTCGAAATAGCTGAACCTGATCGCTTTAAGTGGATCGGGATCAGCTAACCTAACGCCGCTGAACAGCAGGATTAGGAAAGTGCCGACAAGAACGAGGGACCACTTCATCCGGCGAGGTAAATGGCGGACGCGATGATATTATTCAAGCTTCTCGAACTCCTAGATTGCATCTAGCTCCTCGAACTCCTCGAATTCCTCCTGCTCCTCGAATTCCTCTTCTTCTTCAACCTCTTCTTCAACCTCTTCTTCGACTTCATCGACTTCATCGGCAGGTTGGCCATCGTCGTCTGACAGGTACTTGTTGCAGGCGTTGATATTGACCT
Organism: Octadecabacter sp. B2R22; assembly: GCF_018861045.1. Classification (GTDB taxonomy): domain Bacteria; phylum Pseudomonadota; class Alphaproteobacteria; order Rhodobacterales; family Rhodobacteraceae; genus Octadecabacter. The sequence continues at coordinate 326,718 of NZ_JAHKQJ010000010.1, read as the reverse complement.
GCAGCGCCTCTGTTAGACGAAACTGCGATTGTGAATAAATGAAATTGCTCAAGTACCCGAGGGCTTCTGCCCGGCGTAAACCACGTACGCGGTCGCGGCCTGAATCCGCTTCGGCCAGATAACAACTGCCTCGAAACTCCCAACACTGATCGCTACTGGTCAAACAGAGTTCAAGCGCGCCCATATAAAGCAGGACAGCCGTGATGTCGCCGGCGACAAAAATATCGAACTCGGTCCCCCTGATCCCGATCGTGCTTGCGGGCGTCGTGATTTCATAGGCATCGCGGTTGCTGTCACCGGACAGGAACCGAAAGCTACCCGTCGCAGCATTGATGGCAAAGCGGTTCGCCTGACCGCTTGAGCTCATTAGGATCGTTGAAATTTCCAGTTCGGAATTCGGCCCAACAGCCATCAAAGTCCCATCGTCGAACCGCAATTCCATTTTCGTATTGCCATTGGTTTGGATGACCAAACCATCATCAAGACGGTCGCCAACTTCAATCGCACCTTGCGGTCCCTGCGCCACCCCGTCGATTGCCAAAACCGTCGCGATTGGATCGGCCTGCGCTAATTGCGCTGTTGCAAAGAAAAAAAGCCCTGCGGCCATGACGCAACCGCGCTGTAATTTGGAAAAATATTCCATGTCTCACCATCCTTAAAAATATCAAATGCCCCCAAATAATTGTTCGGGGCGATAATCAAAGACTAGCAAATTCGCCAACATCCCGCAAATGGTTGGAATCCATACCAGCTTTAAGGCGGCCAAGCACACCCAATGCGTGTGTAATGTAGAAAGTCGTAGCCTCATGCGCACATTTATGTCTTTGTTCGATCGAATGAACACTTGGGCAAGGCCTAACACCAATGGACTTAACTAACCTCTTTTCCGCAGGCATCTTCGTCCAGCTGGCATTACTGTGCTACGTTCTAGGGCTCTTGACCCGCCGAGAGCTCCTTTTAAGAAGCCTGATCCTTACCGGAAGCATGTTTTACATCCTCTATTATTACTTCATTTCGGACACACCGCTTTGGGACGCCATTTGGGCGAGCGCCATAATTGGTTTCGCAAATATTTGGATGATTGGTGTGATCTTGCTTGAAAGAACAACTTTGGGCATGTCGCCAAAAATGGTTGAACTTTATCGTTCATTTCCAACCCTCTATCCCGGACAGTTCCGCAAACTTATCAAAACCGCTGATTGGATTACAGCGGGCGAAGATACGCAGATATCTAAAGCAGGAACGCATCTGGATAGCCTTTTTCTCGTAGCGTCAGGAAATATGATTCTATTGAAAGATGGCGCGAACGCCCTGATTGGCCCCGGGCACTTTGTCGGCGAGATTTCCTACTTGATTGACGGTCCTGCAAGCGCCGATGTTATTGCTCCAAAGGGAATAGAATACATTCGTTGGGACAGGTCTATTTTGGCAAAGCAAACCAAGCGATCACCCGCCATTTCAAATGCCTTGGTGGCTTTGTTCAATCGAGACATTGCGGTAAAGCTGGCCGTGAGCCGCCCATCACTGACAAAAAATACCGTGCAAAACTAAGGCGGCTTACTTACTGCCCTGATTGGTCCGAGGTAGAGAAGACAGGTCGTTGCAAGTGCAATTGACGCGTCAATTTCCGCTTAGGGACCGAACATAGCTTCTGCGCCATGCGCACAGCTGCATTTTCAACACATGCTGACTACCAGGATCAGGAATGAAAGAACCGGGGCTGCCTTCTCTCTGAGATCGGATCCGCGCACGCCCAAGCTTATTCGTCTGACCGAATATGTTGCCTCATACAAACGGCAGCTTAGAGACGTCGATGGGGTCAGTAACAATTTGGGATGCCAAAGCCCGCTACTGGTCGCACGGTTTGCGTTCAAATCAGGGGCTACGCCTTAGGCACAGCCCCTGATCGAGTTGGGCTTCTTTTAGAAACCGGCTTTGATGTTTTCGAATTCGACGATCATTTGCTCACGCATCTGATTGTCCAGCGGAGCCTGCGCCAATACTGGCGCGGAAACAGGTCCGAGGCCGACGCCATCCAGCGTTTCAGCACCCAAGGCCGCAACGGCTGTTTGGTTGCCGTGGCCATAGCCCCATTCGTTCACGATGTATTCGGCGGATTCAGGCTCCATCCATGCGTTCAGGAAGTCATACATCAGATCTTCGGAGTTCGGGCCGTCCACGACGTTCACATAGCCACAGAACCATGACGATGATCCCTCGGTGGCCTCGCGATTGATTGCGACAGGGACGCCCTCGCCGATCAGCGTCGTGGGTGTCTCGTTCCACGCCCAAGCCACTGACGCCTCGCCTGTGGTCATCAACTGCGCGAGCTCTGCGCCGTCCGCCCAGTATGTCACGACATTCGGGTGCGCTTGACGCAGCCACGCGGAGGCGGCTTCGAATTGCTCCTGTGTCGCTTCGGTCCAGTCGGAGACGCCTGTGGCCAAGAACGCCAGTGCATAGATGTCATCGACGTTGTTGGGCAACGCAATACGGCCTGCGAATTCAGGGTCCAAGAACACTTGCAAGCTGTCCATCTTGGACGCATCGACCAGATCAGTGCGGTAAGCAAGGGACGTCGTGCCCCAGTCGGTCGGCAACATGTAGTATTCGCCGTCGATCGCGAAGGATTCCTTGACCTCGTTCACGTCATCCCAGCGTGTAATGCGCGACGTATCGAGCGGTTCGATCAAACCGGCCAGCTGCCATTTTGACACGGACTGCGAACACGGGTGTGCCACGTCGACTTCAAAGCCTGCGCGCAATTTCTGGAACGCTTCTTCTTCTTCACCGAAGAATGAATAGTTCGGTGTCCCGCCGTGCTGTTCGATGTAGGCACCGATAAAGCCGGGGTCTTCGTAGCCGGACCAATCTAGAACAATCAGTTCCTGCGCTGCAGCGAGGGTTGGCATGGCAGCGATAGCGATTGCCGTCGTCGTGTGTTTCAAAGTTCTTAGCATTCTTAATCTCCAGTGTTGGTTTAGTTTTGATCCAGCAGGAGAACCGCCGAAGCGCTCTCCCAGCCGATGCGGACTTGTTGCCCGACTTTTCTCAGTTCGCGGTTGCTGGTGTTTCGCATGGACACGACGACCGGTGTGTCAGAGCCTTCAAATTTAACGTCGTAATAGGTCATCTCGCCACGGTACTCGACTTCGGCGACGGTGGCTGACGTCTCTTTGGCGTAAGCCTGTTCACCGTCGTCCAATATCGTCATCGATTCAGGGCGCACGCCGGCGCAAAAGGAGCTCTCGGCGCTAGCGCCAGTTGGAATTGCCAGCTCAGCGACGCCCAGCCCTTCAATCCGCGTCGTCGCGGTGTCACCGTCCACCTCGATGATTTCAGCCTTGAGAACGTTCATCGCCCCGAAAAATTCGGCCACTCGTTTGGATGCGGGATGTTTGTAAAGCGCTTGCGGCGTGTCCAGTTGTGCGATCTGGCCCTCGAACATAACGGCGACGCGATCCGACATCGTCAACGCTTCTTCTTGGTCGTGGGTCACCAAAACGAAGGTGATCCCAAGGCTGCGTTGCAAACGGCGAAGCTCGGATTGCATTTCTTCGCGGAGTTGACGGTCGAGCGCGGAAAGCGGTTCGTCCAACAGCAAGACCTTCGGCTTGAGGATCAACGCGCGCGCCAAAGCAACCCGCTGACGTTGTCCGCCCGACAGCGCATGGGCGGCGCGGTCTCCGTAGCCCGCCAGGCCCACCTTCGCCAACGACTCCGCAACCATCTCCGCCGTTTTGGCGTTGTCCAAACGCTGGGAGCGAAGTCCGTAAGCCACGTTTTGCGCGACACTCATATGCGGAAAAATTGCGTAGCTTTGAAACACCATGTTCGTGGGCCGCATGTTGGGTGGCACCCCGTCCATTGACTGTCCGCCAATCATGACTGTGCCGGAATCGATACCCTCAAACCCCGCAATGGTGCGCAACAGCGTCGTCTTACCGCTGCCTGATGGCCCCAGAAGCGAAAAGAACTCACCTTCTTTGATGTGGCAATTCACGTCACGCAACGCGTGGTACGTGCCGTAGTATTTTTCAATTTTGGAAAGTTTGATCATCGCCCTACAGAGCCCCGCTTGTCGATGTTTGGCCAAGCCGACGCGCACTGCGCCGTCTTAGGAGTTCGGAAAGTGTCAGAAGGACGACCGACAGGATCAGCAGCAGTGTGCCGAGGGCCATGACACTTGGGATTCGCTGTGGGAAACGAAGCTGCGACCATATGTAGACGGGCAGCGTGGGTTCGGTTCCCGAGAGGAAAAAGGCGATAACAAATTCATCCAGCGAAATGGTGAAACCAATGAGAAGGCTGGAGATCACGCTGGGCATGATCAACGGTAACGTCACCCTGCGAAACGTCGTCGCGCGGGATTCACCAAGATCAAGCGAAGCTTCTTCCAAACTGGGATCAAGCTGTTGGAACGACGAGCGCAATATGGCGATGCAAAATGGCGTGCAGATCAGGACGTGCCCCATGATGATTGTGTAAATCGACAGTTTAAGCCCCGCCAAAAGAACGACCGTCAAAAGGGACACCCCGATGATGATTTCGGGCAAGAACATTGGCAGCATGATCGTGCCTATCATCGCCCCTTTGCCGGGGAACTTGTATCTAACCGTCGCAGATGTCGCCAACAAGGCGAGCATCGTAGCGATGATGGAACTGGACGTCGCGATGATCAGGCTGGTTCCGGCAGCTTTGCGCAATTCATCCGCAGCGCCCAACGATTTGAACCAGTCAAACGTAAACCCAGACAACGGGAACGCGATGATGCTGCTGTCATTGAACGCAAAGATCGGCAAAAGGAGAGTCGGGGCATACAGAAAGATCACAAAGATGATCATGAACATTGTGAGAATGCGCTTGCTCATGCTGCGCCCTCCGCTTTCAGATAGCGACGATTGAGCCAAACAAAAATACCGGCAACGCTGCTCACCAAGACCAGCGCCGATAACGCAAGTGCTGCGCCCAATGGGGCATTATTGGCATTCTTAAACTGAATTTCGATCATGTTAGCGATCATCAACCCGTCTGGTCCACCGACCAGTCTGGGCGTCACGTAATCACCAATCGTCGGGATGAAAACAATGAGCGTGGCCGCCACAACGCCTGGCATGGACAACGGAAGCGTGATCCGCAAAAACCGCTGAAACGGTGTGTCACCAAGATCTTGAGCGGCCTCGAGATAGGACCGGTTCACCTTTTCCATCACCACAAAGATCGGCAATACCGCAAACGGCAGCCATGCGTGGCTAAGCGTAAGAACAACGGCAAACTGATTGTAACTGATCCAATCTAGTGGCGCGTCAATGATCCCCAACCCCATGAGCGATCCATTGACCACCCCGTTGAATCCAAGGATCACCTTCCACAGAAAAATCCGCATCAAGTAGGACGTCCAAAACGGAATGGTGATCAAAAACACCAGCAGCGCCTTGCGATTGTTGGGGGCCACAAACGACATGTAATAGGCCGCCGGATACGCAAGCCCGACTGTTAGCACAGTGACGATGATCGAGATCTTAAGCGAACGCAGCATCAAAGTCCGATAGACTGGGCTGGTCCACGCTTCCTTAAAATTGGCGAGCGTGAACGTGCGATCCAGCGTCAGGAAGTCCTGCGTCCAGAAGCTCATCGCGAGTAATATGGTCAGTGGTGCGGCCAACAACAGGACCGAGAACGCAAACGGGAGGCTAATCTGCGACAACCCGCGCCGCGCATCGGAATCCAGCTGCAAGCGTTTCATCATTTGATCGCCTGCTCTGTAGGCAATGCAATTGTAACAAGGGCACGCGTCATCGCTTCAATTCCTTCCGTTACATCCTGATAGGTTCGGTTTTCCGAACGAGTGAAATCGAAAAACATCATGTTCGCGTTGTTAAAAAGGGTGCTGCCAAAAACTGTGCTATCAAGATCGCCGCGCAACAGGCCGCGTGATTGCAGGTCCTCAGCCAAGGCAACGACATGATCACTCAGCACACGGTCAGATCGACGCAGGCGACGTGCTTCCTTTGATGTTACGTCCGCAAATGAGATCGCAAATCCTTTACGCCAAAGTTCCTTGTTCAGAAGCATCGTTTCCACTGCGAAGTATTGAAGCAGGAAGGCGCTAAAGATGTCCGCCGCAGGGGCATCAAAGTCCGGCACGAATGCCTGCCCCATATCCTCAAGTCGCTCATTTTCTATAGCGATCAGGGTCATCAATATCTCGTTCTTTCCCGGAAAGTAGTTATAGAGCGTGCCGACCGAGACCTTTGCCAGTTCCGCGATATGTTCAGCCTTCACAGCGTCAAACCCGTCACGCCCGAATAGCTCGGCTGCAGCGTCAAGGATGTGCTGCTCTCGTTCAAGTTTCTGTTGTTCACGTAACCCCATGGCCATCATGTAAGCGCGGTTCTCGGCAGAAATCAACAAATATTGTAGTTGAATATAAAATTATAACTGACTACAAAAATAGCAACACTGCATAAAACGGGTGCAACAATGCGTCGCGACAGCGGGCACTTCTCCAAAGGACACAGCATGACAGATACATCAAACCGCCAAACCGACGTCCGCCGCGAAGACAGCCATATCGTGCGTCCTTGGCAGGATGTCACCGTACTTGGACAGGATGAAGCGACCGTTCTTGAGGATAGCTCAGGAATTTATGTCAAGGACACCGAAGGCAATGACCTGATCGATGGCCCAGGTGGTATGTGGTGCGTCAACGTCGGCCACGGTCGCCACGAAATCATCGACGCTGTTGTGAAACAGATGGAAGAGCTGTCCTACTTTTCGCCTTGGACGATGTCCGCGCCCATCACAACGAAACTGGCCGAACGTTTGGCCAGCATTGCGCCCGGTGATTTGAACAATGTCTTCTTTACTACGGGCGGGTCTACGGCTGTTGATTCAGCGCTGCGCTTTGTCTTTTTCTACAACAACTGCCTCGGTCGCCCCGAGAAGAAGCAGATCATTTCGCGTGTGAATGGCTATCATGGCAGCACTTACCTAAGCAGCAGTGTATCGGGCAAGAAAAGCGAAAAAGCCCATATGGATATGGCGCAGGGTCTAGCCAACTTCATCTCCAGCCCCAAACCCAAGGACCGCCCAAAGGGAATGTCCGTTGAAGACTTCGGCGATATGTTGATCGCAGAACTGGAAGCCAAAATTCTTGAGGTCGGCGCGGACAAGATCGGTGCCTTTATTGCAGAACCGGTCATGGGTTCGGGTGGTGTGATTGTTCCGCCAGAGGGGTATTTCAAGCGCTGCCACGAGATCTGTAAGAAGTACGACATTCTGTTCATCGCGGATGAGGTTGTCACATCCTTCGGGCGGTTGGGGTACCACTTTGCATCCAAGGACGTGTTTGATGTCGAGCCCGACATGATCACGACGGCCAAGGGCCTGACATCGGGATACTTGCCGATGGGTGCGCTGCTTATTTCAGACCGGTTGATGAACGAGATCAATGCATCCACCAATGAATATCGCGCGTTCACGTCCGGCTTCACCTATTCCGGCCACCCCGCGTCGGCTGCCTGCGCGATGGCCAACCTCGACATCTTTGAGAACGACAAATTACTCGAACATGTACGCGACATTGCGCCGTATTTCGCCAAGGCCATGAACTCCCTAAGCGATCTACACGTTGTAACCGACGTGCGTGTGATTGGTCTTATGGCGGGTGTCGAGTGCGAGCTTGACGCGGATAACCCCGATGAAGACCGCGACTGCGCCTTTGCGACGAAGGTGGACGAAGCATGTCAAGAGCTTGGATTGCTCGTGCGCCCAATCTACAATTCCTGCGTCATGTCACCGCCGCTCACGATAACGAAACCTCAAATCGATGACATGGTTTCGATCCTGCGTGCGGGAATTACGAAAGCCGCCGCAGCAGAGTAACAAGATGGCTCAACGCGGCGCTAACCTGTCGTGCTTGAATACAAACGACGTCAAAGCCTTTTGATTGCAAGCCAAAGTGCTGTGTCAGCCCAATTACGCATGCTATCTCCAAACGCTACCGGTGTCTTGCCGATGCAAAGGGCATCGACTTAAACATCAAATCGAAATAGCGAACGGAGTTTACCCCAGGGCGTTTGAAGCGACTTTTGCCCAATGTAATCGGACGCAAGCTCAAGAAGTGCCTGATCTTCATTCGACTTCTTGTATGCTTTGTTCTCGGTGAGCTTTTTGAATGCCAGACCAACGAAATCAAAGAAATCCTGCTCAACACCGAAGCCAAGAACTTTGTAGTAATAAGGAGTTGTTCCCGGAATGGCTGAACTGGCAGAGCGAGCTTGGCTCCAGATTTTCTTAAAGTCACCAGCATCCGATTTGGCAGCCGCAATTCTAAGTAGTCCGACGAAACCCTGTTCGACCCAAAAATCGACAGATGCATTGCCTTGTGTCATTCGACGAAGCTGCGGCTCGGCTTCATCCCATCTACATAAGTCCAAGAGCGCGCTGGTCCTGCTGTTCAGATACCAGGTGGCTTTGCCGGGGTCCGTTGCTTCAATCATTTCTGCTGCAAGCAAAAAATAGTGAGCTATTTCCTCGGGATCTTTCGATTCATAGGCAATGTCTGCCGCCTGTTGTGCCGTGAGGCCGCTGCCGTTCTTGTCTTTGGCCTTTGATAGCCTTGCCTGCTCCACTTGTTCGAATTTTAAGACGCGATCACAAACAATGCCTGTCCGCTCTTGTTGCTCAACAAAAGGGTCATACCGCATCAGTTCTGGGTCAAGGCCTAAGGCGGCGGCGAGTGCGTCACGAGCTTCTTGGATATCGTTCCAAAGGTCATCCACATACACACCACTCTCTACGATTTCGGTGAGCACCCAAGCCAGCGCAGTGAGGCTATTCGGGTTCGGCCCAGCCTTCACGTCATCGCGTAGCTGATTGGCTAACTCATAACTATGTTTGAAGCAATTCGCCGCCAGTAGGGCTTGAGCGGCATCTGACAGCGCCTCAAGATCAAACGGATACTTGGTCAAAATGCGCCTTTCTACAACAATTGAGATTTGTTGTTCGTCGGCAAGCTATAGCATGCATACTTGCTCGAGAAACAGCGGGTTGCTCCGCAAAGCTGACGTTCATGCAATGCGCAACCCCCGTAAAATACTGCAGTGATCCACCTATCTAACATGAGAATGAGAAAGCAGTTTTCTCATGTTCGTAATATCCGTCCTCGCTTATGGCTTAATCCAGAAAGCGAAAGACCGGCATCGTGCTAACCGTCCGACTTGCCTGGAGAGCTGGTCTCTGGTTGTTCCGATGATCGGCCTTCGACTCGAAAGCCGAAGCGTTGCTGCTTTGGTCCGAGGCGTTGAAACTGGCAGGACCGAGCGTCGATTTTCTATTTTTGGCATCATAACGCATGCCCGCTATCAGGGCGTTGATAGAATGACCTCCGAAACCCGGCCATTATCGACATCAACCAGAGTGCCGGCAAGCAGTTCGTGTCGCAAAGAACAGGGACAGGTCGATGGATGACACTATGCCCGTTCAGGTTTTGAGAATTCTACGATGCTTGATCATCTCTTTTTCGAGCGCGCCAAAAGTTTGAATGCCGCGCGCTTCTAGGATCACGATCATGGCCACAAGAGCATCCGCCGTTGCGACGGCGTCTCCCATGGCTGTGTGGCGAAGCTCTTGAGGAATGACGATCCCGAGCCGGTCGCACAGTGCATCTAGTGTATGAACAGCAGAACCACCAAATACCGCTGCTGACATAAGGACCGTGTCGAGGACAGGTTGGTCAAAAACGCGATCTATCTTCGGCGATTGCTTGTGCAAAAACGCCATATCAAATGCAGCGTTGTGCGCGACAAAAACCGCCCCAGTGGCAAACCCGTGAAACTTGACGCAGACCTCATCAAACGGGGGGGCATCAGCAATCATTGCGTTGCTAACGCCATGCACGTCCGTAGATCGTTTCGGGATCGGTATTCCCGGATTGACCAAAGTTTCAAAGGCCTCGCCCGCAACGACTTTTCCGTTCACGACCCGAACCGCACCCAATTGGACAACTTCATCCGTCACGGGATCCAGCCCCGTAGTTTCGCTATCGAACACGACATAGACCAAGTCACGGAGCTGAGTGTTAGAGAGGCTATCAGACGGCGCCGCGTTCAGCAGATCGAAATCATACGTCAACGGGCGCGCCGCCGTTGGCTCTAGCGGTTCAAGCATCAAGGTATAGCCCGCTTTGGGCCCAAAGGTTCTGATGTGACCGGAATAGACAGTATCGTTTCGCGACACTGTGGTGATTTGCATGCGATCAATGCCTGTGTCGTGCAATTGAGACAAGGCGGTGAGAATCTCGGCCTCCTCAAAATAGTCGAACAACGATGTCTTCAAACGCGCGGCGCCAACCTGTTCCATCACAGACGCGGCCTGCCCATCATAAAGGATAATCTGATGATTGCCCGTCGCCAGGAATGTAGCGATGGGAACGTCGGACAAGATTTCCACCAGCCGGTCACGCTGTGCCCTCACCTCCGCGAGCTCTTTCTCCGCCATTTCCGCTTGCGAGCGCTTTATGTTTTCAAGGACCGAGCCCATGGCCGATGCGGCGGGTGCCAGATCCCCGAGATACTTGGCCGTCGTCACGTCTAGCGGCGTGTTGACATCAACGTGGGCACGGACCCGCAAGCTGGCGGCGATGGCCTCAATCGGTTTGCTGACGTTGTCGTCAAACAACAACCAAATCAGCGCCACGAGCCCTGTTATCCCGAAACCGGATATCAAGCCGGCTGTGATGAATGCGGACATGGCTTCGGGGTTGGCAAGCTGTCGATACCCGATCCACAAAGCGGACAGGATTATAGCCACGCCGCCAATCGCCAGCAGGCAGAAGAACAACAAAATTCGGGTGCGTAGGCTCAGATGTTTCATATCAGATATCCGTGCAGGCTGCCCGCAGCAGCGGCGCATCTGCATCCATAGTGTGCCATTCGGCGTTCATTACCTCACCGTCGGTTCCGAATTCGACGCCATCTACCAAATCGGCACGGGCATTTTCGGCGCAATCAAACAAGGCCGGAATTTTCGCCGTACGTGCCCAGCGGCCATAGATCACCAGATCAACGATCCTTTGATCCGGATAAGACGGGTTGGTGCGCGCTGTGGCCTGATCGACTGCAATAAAGCGGCTTACAAAAGGTTTGGCGTATGTCCACGGGCGGTAAAACTGAGTTTCTTCCACGGTTTCGGCCACAACGAACCCCTCTGGCATGTGCGACTGTGCGCGGGAAAACCAGCTGTATTCACTTGAGATTGTTGCGGTCAACATCGCCGCGCCCGCAGCCACAGGAACCAACCAAGACGGCAACCGCCCTTTGAGAGAGCGGTTTATAGCCCAGACCAAAAGCGCGGCGGCGACACCTGCCACGATGGTCCCAATGAGTTCGAAAAACATGGATCGTTCCTTCTTCGTCTAGGCGAGGTTGCCGCGCCCCTGCATCAGGGCGGACTGCATTGTTTTGATTACGACAAAGGCGTCGCGCAGGTGGCTCCTTTCAAATCCTGAAAGGGTCGCGGGGGCCAGGAAGTTGTCCGGCGCTTTGCCTTGCTTGATCAGCTTGGCCTGATGTTCCAGCCGTGTTTGCGCGACAAAATCATAGGCATCAAGAAGATCGCTGCCGCCGCTTTTGCTGATCATGCCAGCAGCCAAGGCAGCCTCTAGGCGGGCGCGGGTATTCAACGCCGATAACTGCCCCTGAAGCGCATACATCCGACCCAGATCGACCACCGGGACCACGCCGTTCAACTTGGTATCGATCGTATTGCGGTGCTCGCCTGCGCGGATCGTTGTAATGCCGCGCAACAGGCCAAGTGGCGTGGCTTGGGTCAAGGCGTTCGTGGCCATATGCGCCGTGAAGATCGAATTGGCCGCCGCCATTTCCAGCGTTTGGCGGTGCAGATCCTCAAACAAAGTTTCGTCCCCGCCAATGGGGCGCAGATCAAACATCACCGACGCCAGAAGCTGGGCCTCTTTGTCGGGCGTTGCGATCCAGCTTGTAAAATACTCTTTCCAGACGGCCAAAGGTTGCAGCCAGCGCGGGTTCGTCGCCATCATGTCGCCAGGGCAATATATGTAGCCACAGGCGTCCAAGCCGTCGCTGACGAACTGCGCGAACTTCTGGAAATATTGAATGTCTGTTTCGCTGACCCCGTCCTCGATGATCAAGCAATTATCCTGATCGGACACGCCGGTTTGTTCTTGTCGGCCTTGTGATCCGCAGGCCAACCAAAGGTAGCGCGCGGGGGCCGGACCGAACTTTTCCTCGGCCATGCGCAACAGGCGGCGGGTGACCACGTCGGCAATATCCGTGATCATTCGCGTGACCGTATCGTGCCGGTTTCCAGCAGCAACAAGTTGGACAAGAAGATCAGGAATGCCGGCGGTGATTTGGGCCAAATCCTTCTGAGACACAGCTTGCGCGGCTTGGGCCACAAAACTGGCGGCATGGGAGGCCTGAAAGCGTGTCAGATCAGTCTGCGTCACGATACCAACAAGGCGACCCGCAGCGACGACAGGGAGATGACCCAACCGGTATTCCATCATCATGTGCAGCACGTCCGATCCGATGGCATCAGGCGAAAGAACGCGCGGGTTTTCGGTCATGATGGTGCTGACGGGGGCGTCTTTGGGCAGGTCCTCGGCAACAGCTTTGTTGACGATATCGCGCAGGGTTATGATGCCGACAAGACGGTCTTCGGCCACAACGCACAGGCAAGAAATATGTTTGTCGCGCATAATACGCCCTGCCGCCTTAAGGGTCGTATCAGGCGCGCAGGCTGCCGGTGCGGAAGCCATCAGGGCCTCAACGCGCACGCTTGTCAGATCGCTGGAGCGCGCTGCAGTGGTCGGGCGGCGGCGGTCAAAGAACCGCTGAAAGGCCTCGTGTTTCGACAAGAGATCATGAAACATCGTGGCGGGAATACGAAGCAGGCGGCAGTCTTCTTGGGCGGTGGCTGTCGTGACGGCCAATCCGTCGCGTAGCAAGCCGCGTTCGCCAAAGGAGTTTTCGCGGGTGAGCAAAGACAAAGCAACGCCGTTTTCATCGGTGACAGAGATCTGTCCGCTCTCGATGACAAAGAGACCTTTAAGGCGGTCGCCGTAGCTGTAGACCTGTTGGCCTTTGCCAACGTCAATCCATTCGCTTTGCTCTAGAATTTCGGTGCGCGTGTCGTCTGACAGCACGTCATAGGGATGCAGATGGGACAAGATGGATGGTTGATCAATCGTCACAATGGCGGCCCTTCGGTAAGAGGTGGTTCTGGCGCAAGGACTGCGCCAGAACCGTTCGTTTTAGTGGTCTACGGCTTCGCCGGCACCAGCAGGTACACGCACGCTTTCGACCAAGTCTTTGATCTCTTGCGGTGTGTCTTTGGTGGACATGGACACAGCGTAAGCAACCGCAAAGTTGATCGCAGCACCAACCGCACCGATCGCAGTGGACTGGATACCAAAGAGGGATCCGTCAACCGTATCAGGGAACGAGTTTGTTCCAGCAATGAACAACCAACCCTTGTGCAGGAAGATGTAAACCAGCGTGAACGTCAGACCGGACAACATGCCCGCAACTGCGCCAACGTTGTTAACCCGCTTGGAGAAGATACCCATCATCAATGCCGGGAAGATAGACGCCGCAGCAAGACCAAAGGCCAAGGCCACAGTTTGCGCCGCAAAGCCCGGAGGGTTCAAACCAAGGATCGTCGCAACCACAATGGCAATCGCCATTGCGATACGTGCCGACAACAGCTCGTTCTTCTCTGACATGTTCGGAGTCAGTTGACCCTTCAGCAAGTCGTGGGACACCGCACTTGAGATCGCCAACAACAAACCAGCCGCAGTGGACAACGCAGCCGCAAGACCACCTGCCGCAACAAGGCCGATGACCCAGCTTGGCAAGCTTGCGATTTCAGGGTTAGCAAGCACGAGGATGTCACGGTTGAAGTTGGTCAGCTCATTGCCTTCCCAACCGTTTGCCGCGGCACGCTCTGCCATCGCATCAGACTGATCGTTGTAGTACTGAATGCGACCGTCACCGTTCTTGTCTTCCCAATCGAGAAGACCGGTTTTCTGCCATGTTTCCATCCAGTCATAGGCCGCATCTTCTTCGATCATCTGAACAGATACCGCTTCGCCATTTGTGCCATCAGGCCACATCAGGTTGGTGATGTTCAAACGCGCCATCGCACCAACAGCCGGAGCTGTGAGGTAAAGCAGAGCGATAAAGACAAGCGCCCAACCAGCGGACCAACGAGCGTCAGACACTTTTGGAACCGTGAAGAAGCGCATGATGACGTGAGGCAGACCAGCTGTACCAATCATCAAGGACAGCGTGAACAAAACCATGTTCAGGTTGTCTTTGTGAGCTTCTGTGTAGCTGGCAAAGCCCAAATCGGTCACGACTTGGTCAAGCTTTTGCAGCAAGTAAACGCTGCCTTCGCCGCCCGCGTTGGCTGTTTCACTAAACAGACCAAGACCCGGAATTGGGTTACCTGTCAGCTGCAAAGAGATGAACACAGCAGGGATCGTGTAGGCGAGGATCAGAACAACGTATTGCGCAACCTGCGTGTACGTCACACCTTTCATGCCACCGAAAACCGCGTATGCGAAAACCACACATGCACCGATCAAAAGACCAGCCGTGTTGGAAATCTCAAGGAAGCGCCCGAACGCAACGCCAACACCTGTCATCTGACCGATCACGTATGTTGTAGACGCAATGATCAGACAGATCACAGCAACCAGACGCGCCGTTGGTGAATAGAAACGGTCACCGATGAACTCGGACACAGTGTATTTACCGAACTTGCGCAAATACGGTGCCAAAAGCAGAGCCAGCAGAACATAGCCGCCAGTCCAGCCCATCAGGAAGGACGAGTTGTCGTATCCGGTGAAGGCAATCAGACCCGCCATCGAGATAAACGACGCAGCAGACATCCAGTCAGCAGCCGTCGCCATACCGTTGGTTACAGGGTGAACACCGCGACCCGCGGCGTAAAACTCAGATGTGGAACCCGCACGGGCCCAGATCGCGATGCCGATGTAGAGCGCGAAAGATGCGCCAACAAACAGCAGGTTAATGGTAAACTGTTCCATGCTGATTATTCCTCTACGCCGTGTTCACGGTCCAGCTTGTTCATACGCCATGCGTAGAAAAAGATGATCGCGAGAAATACGAGGATGGAGCCCTGCTGGGCCACCCAGAAACCAAGGTCCGTTCCGCCGATCTGAATGCCGGAAAGCATTGGTCGAAGCAGAATTCCGAAGCCGAATGGGACGATAGCCCAAATGACTAAGCTTATCTTAATGACACGCATATTGGCTGCCCAATATGCCTTTGGGTCCGGTTGTTCACTCATTGTGTTTCCTCCATTTGAGTAGTCTTTGTTATCTTATCCGAGACTTGGACGCCGCGCACATTAATCGTGATGGGGCGTACGATTTGCCGCAATTCATTTGTAATAGAACCGATGTCGCCCATTGCATCCAATGCCTGCAACGCACCCGTCTTCTTATAAAATGAGATCAGCGGTGCGGTTTCGTCGTGATAGGCGACAAGACGTCGGCGCACTGTGTCCGCATTATCATCTGCGCGACGGCGGAATTTCGTGCTGCCACACTTATCGCAAATGCCTTCTACAGCCGGACGCTTGAACGTCTCGTGGTAGCCTTCGCCACAACCGTCGCAGGTATGACGGCCGGAAATCCGTTCAACCATTGCATCGTCCTCGACCTCAAGACTGATCGCGGCGTGCACTTGCGTGCCATAGGACGTCAAAAGGTCTGACAGGGCTTCGGCCTGCGGAATCGTACGCGGGAACCCGTCAAGGATCACGCCCGCCGCACAATCAGGATCGGCAAGACGGTCACGCAGGATGTTGATGACGATCTCGTCACTTACCAAACCGCCAGCTTCCATAACGGATTTCGCTGCATTGCCTGCAGGGGTGCCCGCCGCAACGGCTTGGCGCAACAAATCCCCTGTGGACAGCTGGATCAGACCGAACTGGTCTTCAAGAACCTTTGCTTGTGTCCCTTTGCCCGCCCCTGGGGGACCAAGCAAAATAAAGACGGGTACGTTACTGTAATCACGCATGCCTTACTCCTTGTTCATTCTGTTTTCGATGAGGTCGTCGACCACGGATGGATCGGCGAGTGTTGACGTATCGCCCAGCGCGCCAAAGTCGTTCTCTGCAATCTTACGCAAGATGCGGCGCATAATTTTACCAGACCGTGTTTTTGGAAGGCCCGGTGCCCACTGGATCAAGTCCGGTGCCGCGATGGGGCCGATTTCGGTCCGTACCCATGTGCGCAACTCTTTGCGCAACTCTTCACTGGGTTCTTCGTCGTTCATCAACGTGACGTAGCAATAGATGCCTTGGCCCTTGATGTTGTGTGGGTAGCCAACGACGGCAGCTTCGGCGACTTTGCGGTGTGCAACCAGTGCGCTTTCGACTTCGGCGGTGCCCATCCGGTGACCGGACACGTTGATCACGTCATCGACGCGCCCCGTGATCCAATAATCGCCATCTTCATCACGGCGACAGCCGTCTCCGGTGAAGTAGTAACCCTTGTAGTCCGAGAAATAGGTCTTTTCGAACCGATCATGATCACCCCAAACGGTGCGCATCTGACCGGGCCAGCTGCCCTTGAGACACAACACTCCTTCGCAGGCCGTGTCGTGGATTTCTTCGCCAGATGTTGGTTCTAGCACCACCGGCTCGACACCAAAGAACGGCTTCATCGCAGAACCAGGTTTCAGCGCATGGGCACCAGGCAGAGGTGTCAGCAGGTGGCCGCCTGTTTCGGTCTGCCACCATGTGTCGACGATGGGCAGTTTCCCTTTGCCAACGACATCGTTGTACCAGTTCCATGCTTCTGGATTGATTGGCTCGCCCACCGTGCCTAGCACCTTAAGGCTGCTGAGGTCACAGCCTTCGACGAATTCCGGCCCTTTGGCCATCAACGCACGAATGGCAGTCGGTGCGGTGTAGAATTGCGCGACCTTGTGCTTTTCGCAGACCTGCCAGAAACGGCTGGCATCAGGGTACGTTGGCACGCCTTCAAACATCAGTGTCGTCGCGCCATTGGCCAGAGGACCATAGACGATATAGCTGTGGCCAGTGACCCAGCCGACATCCGCCGTACACCAGTAAACGTCACCTTCATGGTAATCGAACACGAGCTCCTGCGTCATCGCGGCATAAACCAGATAACCACCCGAAGAGTGAACGACGCCTTTAGGCTGACCGGTTGACCCTGACGTATAGAGAATGAACAGCGGGTCTTCTGCGTTGACCTCAACTGGGGGGCAATCGGAAGAAGCAGCAGCCGACAAGGCATTGTAGTCCAGATCGCGCCCGTCAACCCAAGTGGTCTGGCCACCTGTGCGTTTCACAACCAGACATTTGACCGTGTCTTTGCAGTGCAACAGCGCCTCGTCGGCGTTGGATTTCAGAGGTGTTTTACGCCCGCCGCGTGGGGCGTAGTCGGCTGTGATGATGACCTTGGCGTCTGACCCATTAACCCGCGCGGCCAATGCGTCTGGCGAGAAGCCTGCGAAAACGATGGAGTGGATCGCGCCGATCCGCGCACAGGCCAACATCGCATAGGCGGCCTCAGGGATCATTGGCAGGTAGATCACAACGCGGTCACCCTTGGTGACGCCCTGATCCTTAAGCACATTCGCCATCCGGCTAACTGCGTCGTGCAGGGCAGTATAGGTGATGTGCTGGGCGTCCTCTTCGGGATCGTCGGGTTCAAAAATGATCGCCGTTTGATCCCCGCGTTTGGCAAGGTGACGGTCGATACAGTTGGCAGAGACGTTCAGCGTCGCATCAGCGTACCAATTGATGTTGACGTTGCCCAAGGTGAAGTCGACGTTTTTGACGTTTGTGTAGGGCTTGATCCAGTCGATCCGCTTGCCGTGCTCACCCCAGAACGCGTCTGGGTCCGCGATAGACGCAGCATACATCTCGTCGTATTTCGCCTCATTGATGTGGGCGTTTGCGACCATGTCGGCGCTGGGCGCATATGTCTTTGATTTCACATCTTCTGTCATCGGTTTTCTCCTCCAAGAGATAGTTTAATCGGCTTTGACGTAGGAACCGGGGGCGGCCTCGATGGCCTTGTTCTTCCCCTTTTTTGCGGGCGTTCGGGCTGGAACCATTTTGCTATCACGGGCATCCAGCCATGCAGCCCAATGGGGCCACCAAGAGCCCTCATGCTTCTCGGCTTGGGCTTCGAAATCATCGGGGGATGCGGGATAGCTGGCGCTCGTGAGGTAGCCATATTTTGCGCGCTCGGCAGGCGGGTTGATCACACCGGCAATGTGGCCGGACCCGCCTAGGACAAACTCGACTTCCCCGCCCAGAAAATCTGTTGCTGGGTATACCGACTGCCATGGCGCTATGTGATCAAGCTGCGTCGCCAGAACAAAACAGGGCGTCTTGATCTTGGTGATGTCAATTTTGACACCCTTCAGCTCAAGCGCATTGGGTTTGCGCAACCCGTTCTCAAGATAGACCTTCTCAAGATACCAAAGCAGCATCGCTGCGGGTAAACGCGTGGAATCAGAATTCCACGACAACAGATCAAATGCGCGCGGTTTTTGCCCACGCAGGTAATTCGCCTCCACGAACGACCAGATCAGATCCTTTTCGCGCAACATCGAAAACATATCTTGTAGGTGATGCGCGTCGAGATAGCCCTTTTCGGCTGTGTGATGGCGCATGCTGTCCAATCGGTCGTTGTCAACGAACACGCCGATTTCACCGACGTTTTCAAAATCAACCATGGTGGCCAATGTGGTGGCAGACGCAATCCGATCATCGCCAATGCCCTGAAGATAACCGAGCATCGCCGTCACCAAGATACCACCGATACAAAACCCGAGAATGTTGGCCTTTTCTTCACCTGTTACGTCACGGATAACATCAAGCGCGGCCAGCGGACCCTCCGTCATGTAATCTGCGAAGTCCTTTTCTGCGTGATCACGGGTCGGGTTGACCCATGAAATCACGAAGACCGAATGACCTTGATCAAGCGCGAACCGGATCAAGCTGTTTTCCGGTTTCATATCAAGGATGTAGAACTTGTTGATCCAAGATGGCACGAACAGGATCGGCGTCGCGTGCTGCTGCTTTGTGGTCGGGTAGTACTGGATCAGTTGCATCAGATCGTTCTGAAAAATGACCTCACCCTTGGTGGTCGCCAAGTCCACGCCGACCTCAAATGCAGTGTCGTCATTGGTGGCAATGTCGAGGCGCCCATCACCGCGTTCAAGATCGGTCAGCAGGTTTTCAAGACCCGCAAGCAGGCTTTCGCCCTGAGTGTCCATGAGCTCTTTGCGCGCGGCGGGGTTCGTCATCAGAAAATTGCTGGGCGACAAGGCACTGACCATCTGGCGCGTGTAAAAGCTGACGCGCATATGGGCCTTGGATCCATCCGGCAAACGATCCAGTAACGAGTTGGTGGCGCGATCAAACGCCAAAAAGACATCGCGATAACTGCGCGCGATAGGATCATCCGACCAGCTTTGGTCTTTGAACCGTTTGTCCTTTACCCGTGCATCCGACGTTTGACCAAACATCGACTGCCACGCCGCCATCATTTCCGTGCCGACGGTTTGTTGGATATCCATTAGCTTGGCAGGGTCCGTCATTATGTCGGTCCAGAAAGAGCCATACGCCTTGGCGAGGGTCTCTGAATCCATCAATGAATACTCGGCCCCCGACGCTTGCTTCGCGACATGGCCTTGCATTTGGGCGGTCGCCAACATGGCGCGATTGGTCAGCCGTGCTAGACGCTCGGTCTGTTCGGCAATGTCCGTCGTCTGGGCAGAGTTCATCTCGTCATTCATGTCTCGATTTCCTACAGGCTTTCCGACCAATATTGGCCAATGCGGTCACGCGCCGAGACGTTACGACTTAAGGTCTTTCATAGCCTCGTCGACATGGCCCTTGATGGCATCGTAGGCTTGCTTATTGGCTTCTCTCGCGCTGTCAGACAGCTCTGTCATAATTTCAAGAGCACGGTTCACCGCCTGTTGATAGGCCGCCGATACATCCTGAGGGGGGCCACCTTTTGCCTGCTCTGCGGCTTCAGACGTCAGGTCTTGAAAGACCTTCATCTGCTTCGCCATCAGATCGCGATAAGACTGGGCCGCTGCTTCGTTTGCCTTCGCCATTGCATCGAATTGGGCTTTGGATTTTTCGATAATGTCCTGCGGGTCCAAACTCGTGGGGCTCGTGCTGATTTTCTTCATGAAATCTGCGGGATCAAAGGCCTTACCCATATTCGCGGGGTCAAACATCTGCATGAAATCCTGAAACGGGTTTGTTGTTTCTTTCTTAGCCATGGTCGATCTCCTGATATTCTATTCATTCATTTTTTAGGTTTGAGGCACCCGCGTTTTGCGTTTGGTGCCCACTTAGACAGCTGGTCGCGCAGTCCTATGCAAAGAATTGCGCGCCATTGGCGGAAATGGTTGAGCCATTGATGAACTGCGCATCGTCGGAGGCCAGAAACGCCACGCAACGTGCAATCTCTTCTGGTTCACCCAGACGGCCTGCAGGGATTTGTGAAATAATGGACTCGCGTACTTTTTCAGGCACAGCCATGACCATTTCCGTCGCGATATAACCGGGGCAGACCGCGTTCGTCGTGATCCCTGCCCGCGCGCCTTCTTGCGCCAATGATTTAACGATCCCTAGATCGCCAGCCTTCGTGGCTGCATAGTTGACCTGCGCGAACTGGCCTTTTTGACCATTCACAGAGCTGATGACGATGACGCGGCCGAACTTGCGCTCCCGCATACCGGGCCAAACCGGATGCACGGTGTTGAAAACACCCGTGAGGTTTGTGTCGATGACTTGGTGCCACTGTTCGGGTGTCATTTTGTGGAACGGTGCATCCCGCGTGATGCCTGCATTTGCAACAACAACATCAATAGGGCCGATGTCCGCTTCGACCTGAGCAATGCCTGCCGCGCTTTCGTCGTAGTCCGCGACATTCCATTTGTAGGCTTCGATGCCAGTTTCGCGACTAAATGCGGCGGCAGCTTCATCGTTGCCCGCGTAGGTCACAGCGACCTTGAAACCGTCGTCCTGAAGCTTCTTTGAGATAGCAGCGCCAATGCCGCGTGATCCGCCTGTTACGAGTGCTGTTCGTGTCATAGGTCTCTCCAAATTTAGTGTCGTGTTCCGGGCAACTGGTTCAGGGCCGCCCACTGTAAGACCGATCAATCGGCCCAAAATAAAAAAACCGCCGTCTGTTACGTCCGATCCATGGGGCACCAGACGGCGATAAGGTCCTGACACCCCCTCAGGGAAAAGGGAGGCCAGGTCAGGAAACTCATCTCAAGTTTTCGATGGCCAAGGCGATCCCCTGCCCGCCACCGATACACATGGTGATCAAGCCGTAGCGCCCACCAATCCGCTCCAACTCGTGCAAGGCCTTGATTGTAATAATCGCGCCGGTCGCACCAATCGGGTGACCGAGTGCAATCGCGCCGCCATTTGGGTTCACTTTCGCAACGTCAAACCCAAGTCCGGCATTCACAGCGCAGGCTTGCGCAGCAAAGGCTTCGTTGCTCTCGATCACATCGAACTGATCAGCCGTCATGCCGATTTTGGTCAACAACTGCGTGACCGCTGGCACAGGGCCGATGCCCATGACTTCGTGGCGAACGCCGGCGTGGCCATATCCGAGAATGCGCGCACGTGGCTTCAGCCCGGCCTTTTCAGCAGCCTCGGCCGAAGCCAGCACCATCGCCGCGGCGCCATCGTTCAGACCGGATGCATTGCCCGCAGTGACGGACCCGTCTTTGCGAAATGCTGGGCGCAGCTTACCAAGAGATTCCAGCGTCGTGCCTGCCTTGGGGTGTTCATCTGTGTCGAACGCGACCATGTCACGGCGCACTTTTACGTCAATCGGCAGGATCTGACTTTTGAAATGCCCAGCCTCAATCGCGGCCAGTGCGCGGCGTTGGCTTTCAACTGCGAACCCGTCTTGATCGGCGCGTGTGATGCCGTGCTCATCAGCGACGTTTTCCGCTGTGACACCCATATGGCCGACACCGAATGGATCACTAAGCGCGCCGATCATCATGTCGGTCATGGACATGTCGCCCATCTTTTGACCCCAGCGAATGCTTTGTGACGAATGTGGTGAACGCGACATGCTTTCGGCGCCACCGGCCAAAGCATAATCCACGTCACCCAGCATGATGTGCTGCGCGGCGGAAATAATCGCCTGTGCGCCGGACCCACACAGCCGGTTAACGGTCAAACCGGGTGCATCTTCTGATACGCCCGCATCAACAGCCGCGGCGCGGCCGATATACATATCGCGAGGTTCCGTGTTGATCACATGCCCGAAGACGGAGTGCTGGATTTGGGCGGGGTCAACTTCGCTGCGTGAAATCGCCTCTTTGGCGACAGCAGTGGCAAGGGCGGATGGCGCAGTTCCAGCGAGAGACCCGCCAAATGTGCCAATTGCGGTGCGAACACCATCAAGAATTACGACGTCATTTACCATGTTATGCTTCCATTTGAAGGTCAGGGTTTTCGGACAAGGTTTCGCCGATGCCCGCAATTCGTGCGGCAATGGCGTCCAGCGTAGCGGGGTCATCAATTGTTGCAGGAAGGTTCCAAGGCTTGCTGTCCGCGATGGCAACCATAGTGCCGCGCAGGACTTTACCTGATCGTGTTTTTGGCAATGCATCAATCACGATGCAGCGCTTAAACGCCGCAACGGGGCCAATCTCGCTGCGAATAAGACCGACACATTCCTTGGCGATTTCTTCTTCGGAGCGGTCAATTCCATTGTTGAGACACACAAGCCCAAGGGGCTGCTGACCTTTCAACGCATCACCGATCCCGATGACTGCACATTCGGCGACGTCGGGGTGGTTGGACAAGACTTCTTCCATGGCTCCAGTGGACAAGCGATGGCCAGCGACGTTGATCACGTCATCGGTGCGCGCCATGATATAAAGATACCCGTCCTCGTCCTTGATGCCCGCGTCACCGGTCTCGTAGTAGCCAGGGAACGTCTGGAGATACGCAGACTTAAAGCGTTCCTCGGCATTCCACAGGGTCGGCAATGCTCCGGGTGGCAGGGGCAGTTTGATAGCGATTGCCCCCAACTCGCCAGCGGCAACTGGATTGCCACCTTCGTCGAGGATGTCGATTTCGTAACCGGGCATCGGAAGCGCAGGTGAGCCGAGTTTGACGGGAAGTTCTTCGATCCCAAGGGGGTTGGCCGCAATAGCCCAGCCAGTTTCCGTCTGCCACCAGTGGTCGATCACTGGTATCTGCAGATGCTTTTGCGCCCATTTGATCGTGTCAGGGTCCGCCCGTTCACCCGCAAGGAACAGGGATTGCAAACCACACAGATCATGTTTGGGGACGTGTTGTGCGTCAGGGTCTTCGCGTTTGATGGCCCGCAGCGCAGTCGGCGCGGTGAACAGAACTTTGACGTTATGATCTTGGATCACCCGCCAGAACGTGCCCGCATCGGGGTTGCCGATCGGCTTACCTTCGAAAACAACTGTTGTGCATCCTGCCAACAGCGGGCCGTAACAGATATAGCTGTGGCCCACGACCCAACCGACATCAGACGCCGCCCAAAACACATCGCCTGCCGCAACGTTGTAGATGTTTTTCATCGTCCAGTTCAGCGCAACCATATGGCCGCCGTTGTGACGGACAACGCCTTTGGGCTGGCCCGTCGTTCCAGACGTGTAAAGAATATATAGCGGATCAGCGCCACCAACGGGGGTGCAACCAACAGGATCCGCCTGCGCTTCTTCGTGTGCCCAGTCAAAGTCATAGCCATCAGTCATGTCCGCCTCGGCCTGCGGCCGCTGCATCACCATGGTAAAATCTGGTTTGTGTGTGGCCCGAGCAATCGCGCTATCGAGAAGAGGTTTATATGCGACGACCCGATGCCCTTCGATCCCACAGGACGCGGCCAAAATCGCCTTTGGCTTTGCGTCATCAATCCGAACAGCGAGCTCATGAGCCGCGAAACCGCCAAAGACAACGGAATGGACCGCACCAATCCGTGCACATGCGAGCATCGCAATTAACGCTTCGGGGATCATAGGCATGTAGATGACAACGCGATCCCCCTTAGTAACACCATGAGAGGCAAGAACACCGGCAACCCGCGAGACCCTGTCCAGTAACGTGTCATAGGTGATCGTGGTCGTGCTGTTCGTGACGGGGCTGTCATGGATGATCGCCGCTTGCGCACCGCGCCCCGCCTCAACATGCCTGTCCACAGCATTGTAGCAGGTGTTGCAAAGGGCATCAGGAAACCAGGTCGTCAGGGGAGGATTGGCCTCGTCCAGCACGATCTCGGGTGATTTGATCCAGTCGATTCCCGTGGCGGCGTCCGCCCAGAAACCTGACGGGTCAGCCTGCCAGTTCGCATATACGTCTGTGTATCCAGCCATTAGTTCGCGCTCCCAGATTGAGAACGACAAAACATCCGAAGCGTTGCAAAACAACAAACCTGAGCGATCTCCAGTCGCGGGTCTGTCGCAGTCCGAGAAAGCACAAAACAAAAAATAACGTTGTCCCCCTCCCGGTCCGCACGCTTTTTAGAATCGTCGTTCCGTTAGGTAAGGCAACTACTGCAAATAGCTGTTTCCCAAAGGGCTGAACGTGTTAACATGCAAATAATTACACAGATGTAAATGCAAAGTGCGAAAAAGTAAAAATGACCAATAGCTCACGAAAGATCTTTGCCGGAGCACGCATCCGCCTCCTGAGGCAGAGCCTAAACCTGACGCAGGCCGTATTCGCGCAGCAGATTGCAATATCCACAAGCTACTTAAATCAAATAGAAAACAACCAACGCGCTCTGTCTGGGTCTGTCATTCTGTCATTGGTTGACGCTTTCGATTTTGACCTCACAGAACTTGCCCTTGACGGGGCGGGCAAGGTGTCTGTGGACCTGCAAGAAATTTTGACGGACCCGATTTTTGCCGACAACGAAGTGCTGACGCAGGAAATTAAAGTCGCCGCAACAAACGCCCCTAACGTGACAAAAGCATTCTTGGATCTCTATGGGATGTTCCAAAAATCGCGGGAACAACTGGGCAAAGTCGACAGCGCGCTCAAGGAAAGCGAAGCGTCCCTGACACCCCTGCCCTTCGAAGAAGTGCGCGACCATTTTCACTACAACGACAACTATATCGACCAGCTGGACCGCGCCGCTGAAGCGTTTTCACTGTCGGTTGACCGCAGCGGAGCGGACCGGCAGGCTGACCTGGTCGACTACCTTAGCCAGACGCATGGCGTGCATGTGGTCCTGCGAAAAGACAAGCCAAGTTCGGGCACCATCCGATCCTTTGAAACCGCAACCAAAACGCTCTTTCTTAATGCGGCATCCTCGAAGGCCACCAATCTGTTTCAGCTCGCGTATCAAGTGGGCCTTTTGGAGCAGGGAAAACTTGTCGAGACCCTGCTAGACGGCGCGGAATTCCATACAGAAGCCGCTCGCGAAGTCTGCCGCATGACCTTCGCCAATTACTTCGCAGGTGCAGTGGTTCTCCCCTATGCGGAGTTCGCCAGCGCCGCGAAAGAACACCGTCATGACCTCGAAAAGCTTGCATTCCAGTTTGATGCCAGCACCGAGCAGGTCTGCCACAGACTGAGCACCCTGCAACGGGGCGGAAACAGGGGCATACCGTTCTACTTCCTTCGGATAGATCAGGCGGGCAACATCACAAAGCGCCATAGCGCCACATCACTCCAGTTCACGCGTTTCGGCGGAAGCTGTCCGCTGTGGAACGTCCACCACGCCTTCCAGTCTCCCGGTGAGATATTGCGCCAACTCGCCATAACGCCGGACGGGGTGAAATACCTGTCCCTTGCATTTGATCAAACCAAACGTGTCGCCGGCTTCAAATCTCCCGTGCGCAAATACGTGATCGGGCTGGGCTGTGAGATCAAACATGCGGGGCACGTCGTCTACGCGGATGATCTGGACATCGAAAACGAGAAGAACTTCGATCCCATCGGTGCAAGCTGCCGGATTTGCGAGCGCACGAATTGCTTTCACAGGTCCGTGCCGCCAATCGGAAAAGAAATCACGATTGACCACAGCACACGTGGCAGCGTTCCCTTCAAGATCGGGTAATTGCTGTGATTGAGTGTTGGGGCGCTGAAATACCAGCCCCGGCGTTCTGGCTTCAATGGCTCTCTTAGGGGGTAGTGAAGCTGGTCGAGGATCTGAACCTTGGTGACTTGGTCATAGATAAACCGAAAACAGCCCCGCAATTTGCGGGGCTGTTTCTAGATATCTTGGGCCGTTTGGCATTCGATTAGTAAACGTTACCCTTGTCGACCTTCTTGGAAAACTCAGTCTCGCCACCAGCAGCAAGCAATGCCGCCTGTTCGACCCAATTGTCCCGGCTCACGCGGCCACTGAACCCTTCAAGGTTTGCATCGACCCATGCCACTTCGGCCTCAGTCCAGCTGGCAACTTGATCGAAGTGCCAGAAACCAAGCGAGTTACAAAGTTTCTCCATCTTTGGCCCAACGCCTTTGATCTTCTTAAGATCATCAGCGCCACCAGCACGAGGTTCAGACAATGTCGTTGGCTTCACGCCCTCGTCTTTGCCTTCAATCACGCCGTCGCCGTCGAAGTCTTGTCCTTCTGGTGCTGCCGCCGCAACTGGCGCTACTGCAGCCACAGGCGCAGGAACCGCTGCCAGACGTGCATTAAGATCACCGATCTGCGCATCTTTCTCAGCGTGCTTGGCACGGCATGCGTCAAGATCAGCACGCATTTTGTCGGCTTCGCCGGTGTCGATGTTCACTTCAGACCGACGGCCCCAAATGATCCATCCTGCCAAAAGGCCTAGCAATGCTGCAATAGCAAGAAGGACCCAAATCTCTGTTAGTAGAAATCCCCATTCACGAAACATCTTATTCTCCTACTTCCGTATTGGTGTCTGTATTAGCGGCATCGTCAGTTGCGCCGTCATCTTGTGGTGTTTCCGTCGCTGGTTCTTCGATTTCCTCGACCACTGGTGTAAACCAGCGAATTGTCGTTCTTCGATTTTCAGCGCGACCTTCGGCCGTTTCATTGTCTGCAATTGGCTCGGCTTCACCGTAACCCAATGCGACGATTTCAGCGTCCGCCGCACCACGTGCGATCAAAGCCGTCCGAACAGAATTGGCGCGTTCTTGCGACAACTGAAGGTTCAAGTCTTCGCCGCCCTGACTGTCAGTATGTCCGCCGATTTCGACGTTCAAATCCGTGTCAGACAGGCATTTGCGCACAATGGACGCAACCGAGTTGATGGCCCGTACGGATTGGGCGTCCAGCTGGGCAGAGCCCGTAACGAAGTTGATACGATTGGCTTGCAGGGCGTCAGCGGATTGCGCGTTGCAGCTATCGGCATCTGACACAAAGTCAAAGACCGGTAGCCAGAAGCCGTTTGTCAGCGTCTCAACGCGTCCAGTCGCTTGGTTCGTCCGCGTCGTCCCATCGTCAGGGAGGTCAGTCGCCGCGGAAACCGTCACAGCGGCGTCAGAACCCGCAGCTTCGGCGAGACCCGCTTGGATCAGGTCCACGTCAACACCAGGGGAGGCAACCGCATCTACGGAGATCGCTGCATCGTTGCTGTTGAATGTCAGCGTTTCCAGTTCAGGTAGCCAGTTTGACACCGCAGCGAGCCTTTCGGTCGCTTGTGCGCCTTCACCGACTAAGCCTTGCACGGCGTCGCCTGAAACCGCGTCAACATCAAGAGCCGCTGTTAGGTCAGCAATCTCCGTGTCTGCAGGAAGTTTGCCAGAGACGGTCGCACCTTCGGCAGCCATGTAAACAACATTAAAGTTCGGCGGCGTGCCATCGTCGATTGACGTGATATCAAAGGCTTTCGTGTAGCCGTCTGGAAGATCTCCAAACAGTGCGGTGGCCGCGTCTGCCTCTGTTGGCGTTCGTGCGACGCCCTTCAACGAAACGTCAGTTCCTACGATGCTCAACGTGCCTTCTTCCAGAAGGCCCAATGCTTCAACACCAGATGCAGCGACGTTTGCAAAACCAGTGTCGTCACCAATGAAGGCGTTGCGAATATCGCCAGCAGGCACATCACCAATAATATCAGAAGCAGCAAGGTCTGCCGGGAACTTGCCACGCGCTGTCATTCCAGCGTCGTCACTTGTCATTTCCAGAGTGAACGGCTCACCATCGTCATAAAGAGCGATGTCACTGGTCGCTGTGAAACCTTCCGGCATAGCCGCAAGCATCGCTTCGGCTGCAGCTTTACCATCCGGCGTCGCAACACCTGTGATAGCCAGTGTGTCTTCTATCATTTGCATCTGACCGGATTCCAGCTCGCCAAGAGCGGCTGCGCCCGTTTTAGATGCCTCAGCCCAATCCGCCAAAGCAGGTGCCAGTGCGCTTTGCGCAATGCCGTCACCGACATCTGACCCCAAGGATGCAGAAAGATCAGCAACCTCAAGTGTGGACGGGATCTTGCCTGTCGAAGAAACAGAACCATCTTCGCCAAGATCCAAAGTCAGGCGAAGTGGTGTTCCGTCATCAAGTACATTGATATCGAAATTCGCTTCAAACCCGTCGGGCAGATCAGCCAAGGCAGATCGCGCAGCCATGTCATTCTCAGGTGTCAAAGCATCGCCAGTCACGGTGATGACATTGTCAGACACGGTCAATGTACCGCCCTGCAACGCATCAAGGCTGTTCAGCCCTTGATCAACAACGCCAGTCCAATCACCAACAGGCGCACCTGCCATAAGATCGAGCGTGTCAGCATCCGCACCAATACGTTCCGCAAATATAGCGCGATCGGCCTCGGTTGGGGTCATGCCCGAATGGGTTGTCCCATCGGCGTCTTTGGCTGCATTGAACAAAAATGGGCTAGCTGTCTCTAAGACGCGCAAATCATCGCGAACAACGCGGCGCCCATCCAACTCATTCATGCTTGCAAGAATTTCTTCACGTTCCGCATCGCTGTTCGCGATCCCGGAAACCATAATATCGCGACCAGACACTTGGGTTTCGATCGGATGGATCGTCCCCTGCGCAGCACCTGCCGCGGCGTCTGTGATTTCGCCCTGCATCGTCTTGGCATTGTTTGCGGATCCGTACCATCCGGTCCCCACAACGCCAGCAACAATGACAGCCCCACCTAACAATTTTCGCACCGAGAGCTCCTCTTTCTCAAAAATCTCACCATTGGTTTAGACAACTACACCTAAAGGTACAGGGGGAGTTTTACACAGCCTTCGTCGTTCCTGACGAATGAGCCACCCAGTAATTGCACTGTTCACATGATTTCGCCGAAGAATTTAGCACCAAGTAACAGCGACGTGCCTTACCCAGCGCACGTCCTCGAACTCGACAGGAATGCTATTTCAGTTCGTCGGAAATGATCCGCCCATCTTCGAGAGTGATAATCCGGTCAGCCATCTCAAGGATACGTGGGTCATGAGTGACCATAACTGTGGTGATGCCACGCGCCTTGCCAAGGGATTTTAGCATTTGGACGACCGTGTGTCCGGATTCCTTGTCCAAGGCAGCTGTCGGTTCATCTGCCAGTATTATCTCTGGATTGGACACCAGCGCACGCGCCACCGCGACCCGTTGCTTTTGACCGCCAGACAGATTGCCAGGCAAATAGTCGCGCCGATCCGCAAGGCCGAGTAAATCAAGGACGTGATGCGCAGCCTTGCGTTGCTTCACAGCATCGCCACGCCCATGCACCTGAAGCCCCATCGTCACGTTTTGCGTGGCCGTTAGGCTTTCGTGCAGATTGTGGGCCTGAAAGATAAACCCAAGGCGGCGGCGCAACCCGACAAGCACCGCCTCGCTTGCCCCGTTCAGCTCATGACCGAGGACCCGCACTTGCCCGTCTTTCACATCACGCAAGCAGCCAATCAACGTCAGGAGTGTTGTTTTCCCAGATCCCGAAGGCCCCATAAGGATCGTTAGGCTGCCTCGTGCGATGTCCAGATTGATATCAAAGATCGCCTGTTTTCGCGCGTCGCCCGTGCCGAAGAAGTGGTCAAGGTTGCGGGTTGTGATGGGGGCATCGCTCATCAGAACAACTCCGCCGGATCAGCATTGGCAAGCCGCCGCGTGGCTATCGCACCGGACAGGCTACACGCCGCAAGGGTGCCCAAAAATACAAGGATCGCACGGCTGGCGTCCATTTCGACAGGCAAGCCAGTGACCGACACAAGCCCCGCATAAAGCCCCATTGAAACAAAGAAGCCGGGT
The DNA here is from genome assembly GCF_018861045.1 of Octadecabacter sp. B2R22. GTDB lineage: Bacteria > Pseudomonadota > Alphaproteobacteria > Rhodobacterales > Rhodobacteraceae > Octadecabacter. The sequence goes on along the minus strand of NZ_JAHKQJ010000010.1, from coordinate 296,453 downwards.
ATGAAACCGAACACGGCAAGAACAATGGCTTCCTCAAAGACAATGCCCAGAAAGAACGGCTGGCCATATCCCATCGCCTTAAACGTCGCATACTCGCGCAGGTGGTCGGCAACGTCTGTAGAAAGCACCTGATAGACAATGACCAACCCCACAAGGATGCCCATAAAAACGCCAAACCCAAAGATGATACCTGTCGGACGTTCCGTCGCCATATAAGCCAGATCGTTGGCGGCGGACGCCTCCATACTTTGAATGCGCAAGTTGCCGCTTGGAAGGGCGTCCTTCAGGCGGGCAACCACTGTCTCAACGGCAACACCATCAGCTGTCCGGACCAAGATATGATTTGGCGCACCGCTGGTTCTGCTCGGAAACACCCGTAAAAATGTCTGATCGGACATGATCATCATGCCATCCGCCAAGAACCCGCCACCGACTTCCATAGTGCCAATCGCCGTAAGGGTGTTGCCGCCCGTTTCAAATTCAAACCGAACCCCGTCCATAAGGTCGTCGATGACCTCAGCAGGCATGCCACGAGTGCCTTCGTCCAGCAAAGCGGTGCTCTCAAGGGTCAATTGACCCAATTTCGGGGCAATGGCAGGGGTGCTGAATTGGGGCTTTGTCACATCCACACCAAAACTGAGCAGCGACACCGCTGATCCGTCCTCAAGCGTAAAAGGCAGGTTGCCAACAAACAACGGCGTGGCGTCGATAACCCCCGCAACGCCAAGTGCTTGATACATGCGGGCACGGGCAATGTGCCCATCATCCGTCAGCGTATTTCCGTCTTCGGACGACAAGATTATGTCTGCGTTGAGCATCGCATAGGGCGCCACCGTCGAACCGTTCAACGCCCCCATGATCCCAAGCTGCATAAACACCAGCAGGTTCGCAAAAGCCACGCCTGCCACGGCCGCAAAAAACCGACCACGGCTGTGGGTCAATTGCAGCCAGCCAATAGGCAAGCGGCCAAACAAGAGGGTCAGAAGGCGGCTCAAGGTGTGCGGCCGGCATCAATCCGGACAATCGCTTCGAGGTTGGTAAACGGTGCCGCGATCGGCGAGGACTCGGCATCAAGGGTAATGATCACAGAGACTACACGCGCGTCCGTATTGGCCGCCGGATCATCCGAGGTGATCGACTGCCGCCCGATCTCAAGGCCGATGGCCGAGACAGACCCCGTCAGGTCTTGCGCCAAAGCATCTGCGCTAATTATGGCAGGGTCGCCGATTGTGACGCGGCCAATCATAGTTTGATAAACTTCTGCCTCGACCGTCATTTGCGAGGTGTCGCCAAGGTCGATAATCCCCTCCGTTCCAGGGCGCTCCCCTGCCCGCACGTTGACATCAAGAATCCGACCACGCTCGGGTGCGCGCACATAGGCGCTGTCCAAGTCGGTCTGGGACGCGACAAGGGTGGCCCGCGCCGCGTCAAGGTTGGCTTCGGCGACGGCAATGTCAGCCTGCACGGCTTCCGAACCCGTCTCATAGCGTGACAACGTCGCTTTGGTGCGCTCAACGTCTCCCGCGGCTTGAGTGGCCGTGGCAACCGTCTGATCAAAATCTGCGCGGGTGATGACACCGCGTTCAAATAGGGTCGTGACGCGATCCAACTCTGACTGCGCCACCGTTGCCGCCGCCTCTGCGCGTTCAAGCGAGGCCTGCGCCTCTGCCTGACTTGCTGTATTGGATGCGCGGGTCTGGGCCAGACTCGCCTCTCGCACGCGCACTTCGGCTTGCGCTGAGGCAACAGCGCTTTCCAGTTGGGTCAAATTATCCAGCACCGCAAGGATATCGCCAGCTTCGACGTCATCACCAACAGCGACCTGCAATTGCGCAATACGCGCGTCCGCCCCACCCGAGGGCGTCGCAACACTGATAACATCGCCCCGCGGGATGATACGGCCCAAGGCAACGACATCGCCCTCGCTGATGACAGCAATCTGTTCTTGATCAACAACCTGCTGAATAGCGACTGCGATAGGCGTATCCGTCCCTGCGCCTGGTTCTAGGCCTGTCGTATTGAAAAACGCCCGCAGGCCCGGTGGTTGAAAATACATACCGATAACAGCCCCCGTGAACAGGGTGCCCAAAAGAAGCGGAATGAACAGCAACCGCGACCGGCCCGCCGCTCTGGGGGCGTTTGCCGGTTCTGCCTTAGTCAATCCGGTGTCTTCCAAAGGAAGGTCGGCGGGGGTGTCTTGATCCTTCGACATAGTTTGGTACCGAACCCTTTTCTCGCAGTCTTTGAAACCTACAGTCTGCCGTCTAACATGGTTTTCGACCGTCTCATATTGTCTTGGATCAAACCCAACTGCAGAAAGAGAGCAAGCTATTTGGAACAGCCCTTTGGCTGCCCCAATCTCACCCACAAGCGCGAACGAAGGGCTAGGTTCTAGATGAACCGCATATCTAGCGTCGCAGAGTTCCACGCGTTGGCCCGTGGTTTGATCGGATCAAACCGGAACGGCGTATGCTGCCCCTCTTGGAACCGCACACGTCTGCGACCTTCGGCCTCCAGCTCGTTTACAGGGCGCGTCTCATGGGCGCGACCACCTTCATGGGCCACCAGATACTTTAGTCCACCGACAGAGCGCCCTGAAATGCGGTCATAAACGTCGAAAACAAGCGGCGCATGTGCGGGAATTGTCGGATGAAGCGACGACCAAGGCTGCCAACTGCGGAACCGGATGCCAGCCACATATGTGTCAGGGCCAACTTTCTCGAGCGGGACCTCAACTTGGTTGCAGGTGATGACAAATCGCTCGCCAAGATCGCCTTCGATCTTCAGCTCCACGCGTTCAAGGGAGCTGTCCACATAGCGTGACGTGCCCCCGCCTGTGGCTTCCTCGCCAAGGACCAACCAAGGTTCGATGCCGTTGCGCAGCGTCAGCTTCAGCCCCTCGACATGGGTGTGCCCGACTTCGCCGAACCGCATTTCATATTGCGCGTCATACCAGTCTGGTCTGAATGCAAATCCATGGGCGCTGCTCAGGTCGTCCAGCACCGAATTGAAATCGGCGCGGCAGTGGTGCGGCAGCAGGAATTTATCGTGCAGCGTCTGGCCCCAATGTTCCAGCGGTTCTTCATACGGCGTATCCCAGAACCACGCGAGCAACCCGCGCATCACGAGCGACTGCGCCATGCTCATCTGCCAATGCGGCGGCATTTCGAAGCCACGGAACTCCACAAGGCCAAGACGCCCCGTCGGGCTGTCTGGTGAATACATCTTGTCGATACAGATTTCTGCGCGATGGGTATTTCCTGTCAGATCCGTCAACAAATGTCGCAAAATGCGATCCGACAGCCAAGGAAAGGATTGGCCGCTCTCTTGAATGCGCGTCAGTTCATTCAGCGCGATTTCCATCTCATAAACCTTGTCAGGCAAACCTTCGTCGAAACGCGGGGCTTGGCTGGTCGGGCCGATGAAGGTGCCCGAAAACAGGTAAGACAGGGACGGATGGCGCTGCCAGTACCGGATCAGCGATCCAATAAGATCAGGCCGCCGCAAGAACGGGCTGTCTGCAGGTGTCGCACCACCAACAACGATATGGTTACCGCCGCCCGACCCCGTAAGCCGCCCATCCACCATGAACGTGAAACTATCCAGCCCACATTGGCGCGCTTCCTCATAGAGGGCTTCGTTGATTTCCTTCAACGACTGCCAGCTTTTTGCGGGGTGGATGTTCACTTCGATGACACCCGGATCAGGGGTCACACGAATGATATTGATATTGCCATCGTTCGGCGGCTCGTAGCCCTCAATACGTACAGGCAGGTCCATCGACGCTGCAGTCTCTTCTACGGCTTCGACAAGATCGAGATATTCATCCGACGACCCTGTTGGCGGCATGAAGACATGCAAAATACCGTCGCGTGGTTCAACAGCCAGCGCTGTGCGTACGGGCATGCCCTCGACCCAGAAACTATGCTCTCCCATGAGCCAATCATCCGAGCTTTCGACGTCGCGCAGCCAGACGTCTTCATCATAATCCTGTGCAGGTCCAGGGGCCGCGTTACCGCGTTGTTGGCGCACCTGACGCGTAGGATTTGCCGCCGTCGGCTGACCGTAGCCGGTTCCAAAGACGGGGGTGTCTAGGACTTGGTTTTCATCCGCACCGTTTTCGGGTTCATCATTGCGACGCACCGCACGTCGCGCTGGCAGAGCACGTTTGCGCCGCAACATGGTATCTCGGAAATACTGTTTAAATTCTTCGGATTTATCGAGCGAGTTCAGAGGCAAACGATAGCCCGCAGGGCTGTCACCGGGCATCAAGAACAGCTTATCGCGACGCGTTCCCCAAACATCTGACGTCCAACGGAACCGTCTACGGGAACTCGCCTTAGCTTGAGCCAACTGGATCGGGATGACATAGCTGACCGGATTAGAAAGGCCGTTGTTAAGCATACGCACCATGCGCGCGCGCTCTTGCGGGTCTTCCAACTGGCTGTCTTTGACGGACACGTTGTCGGGCAACATCGCTTCTTTGCCCATGAAATGCAGCGGGTCTTCATAAAGAGGATGCGCTACGGCCTCATCCCCCAGATCGAGGGCTTCCAACAGCTTTTCCGAAAACTCTTCGGCGGTTTCATAAGTTGCGCTGCCTGTGTTCTCTTTCGCCAAAAGGTCGGCGTTAGACCAAAGAGGCAACCCATCACCGCGCCAAATCAACGAATAAGCCCAACGAGGCAGCGGTTCACCAGGGTACCACTTGCCTTGGCCGTGATGCAGTACCCCATGAGGCGCAAACCGTTCGCGCAGACGACGCACAAGACTGTCCGCATAGGTTCGTTTGGTTGGACCAACAGCGGCAGTGAACCATTCTTCGCCATCACGGTCGATGGCGGAAACGAACGTCGGCTCGCCCCCCATCGTCAGCCGCATATCTTGCGCTTCTAGCTTCTGGTCAATCGCCTGTCCCGCGCGGTCAATCTCGGCCCATTGTTCAGGACTAAGTGGTCGCGTCACGCGCGGCGGCTCATCAATCCGCTTTACGGACATATCAAAACTGAACGAGACTTCGGCAAACTCATGTGCACCCGTGATCGCAGCCGCCGAGGTCGGCTCGGGCGTGGCGGCAAGTGGAATATGCCCCTCACCCGCAAACAATCCAGACGTTGGGTCCATTCCGATCCAGCCCGCACCGGGCAGGTATATTTCGCACCACGCATGAAGATCTGTAAAATCATCCTCAGGGCCAGCGGGGCCCTCGATCGGTTTCTGATCTGCCGTCAATTGAATGAGGTAGCCCGATACGAACCGCGCCGCGTAACCTAGCTCGCGCAGCAGTGCGACCATTAACCATGCACTGTCGCGACACGACCCAAGCGCCTTGCGGATCGTTACCGACGGCCGTTGCACGCCGGGTTCCATGCGGATGGTGTAATCAATGCGGTTGGCCAAAAAGCTGTTCACCGCGACAAGCCAGTCGTTTGTCGTGCCAGACTGGGCCGGGGCTTCCTCGACGAAACTCCTGAACGTATCCCCACGCCCAACTTTTCTCAGGTAGGGCCTGAGGTCTTTGAGCTGTTCATTGGTATAGGCAAACGGAACTTGTTCACAGGATTCCTCAATAAAGAAATCAAACGGGTTGATCGCAACCATATCCGCAACAAGATCGACAGTGACCGAAAACTTTTGCGTCGGTTTATTAAATACCAGTCGCGCACTCCAGTTTGCGTAGGCGTCTTGCTGCCAATTAATAAAGTGGTCTTCGGGTTCAATTCGAAGGCTGTAACTTTTGATCGGTGTCCGACTGTGTGGCGCCGGTCGTAGCCGCACCACATGGGGCGCCAAGTTTACGGGGCGGTCATATTCATATGTTGTTCGATGGCTTAGCGCTACGCTTATGGACACTCAGTTGCCTTTTATTTTGGCAAAACTTGAAAAACTCCAAGGATTGCGGACTTCAATTAATCCTATTTTAAGGTCCCTCCTTGTGTGACGGGCCGAACCCGTTACGGTCAACCCTAATGTGATTAAAGGGGCGACAATGAACGGCGACTTCTTCAATGAGATGAAAAATGGGGCAAAGCTCCGTCCTGAATATCAAGTTGTTGTCGATTGGATAGAACGAAACGGAATAGACGCATTACAATCGCGCCGCGCTGAGGCCGAAGCCCTGTTTCGCCGGATTGGCATTACATTTGCGGTCTACGGCGAAGGTGGCGACCCTGACAGGCTAATCCCGTTCGACATGATCCCGCGCATCTTCAATGCCACCGAATGGCAAAAGATCGAAAGCGGTTCGATCCAGCGCGCCAAAGCCCTGAACGCCTTTATTGCCGATGCATACGGCGCCCGCGAGATCGTCAAAGCAGACATTGTTCCCGAGGCCATGATCACCAAGAACCCCGCTTACCTTGAATTGATGAATGGCTACCGCCCGCCACTGGACGTCTGGGCGCATATCATTGGCGTTGACCTTGTTCGAACAGGCCCTGACGAATTCTTTGTTCTTGAAGACAACTGCCGAACCCCCTCGGGCGTCTCCTATGTTCTGCAGAACCGAGAAGTCATGTCTCGAATGTTCCCCGAACTCTTTCGCGATGGCCGCATTCGCCCAGTTGACGGCTACACAGATTTCCTTGCCGAAGCGATGCAAGCGGTCGCGCCACCCAACTGCAACGGCAAGCCGACCATGGCGATCCTCACACCGGGGCAGTTCAATTCAGCATATTTCGAACATTCATTCCTCGCGGATATGATGGGGATCGAACTGGTCGAAGGCCCCGATATCGTTGTCGAAAATCAGAAGGTCTACATGCGTACGACCCGTGGGTTCGAACAGCTTCACGTCATTTACCGCCGGATCGACGACGCATTCCTTGACCCGGCGGTGTTCCAGAAGGACAGCATGATCGGTGTCGCCGGTCTTATGGACGCGATGAAAGCCGGCAATGTCACTGTCATCAATATGCCCGGCACGGGGGTCGTCGATGACAAGGCCGTCTACACCTACGTGCCCGACATGATCCGGTTCTATCTAGGCGAAGAGCCCATCATCCCCAATGTAGAAACCTACCGCTGCGACCAAGCCGATGATCTGGCCTATGTGCTACATAACTTGTCCGACTTGGTTGTGAAGGAGGTTCAGGGGTCTGGCGGTTACGGGATGCTTATCGGTCCAACCTCAACGAAGGACGAGATCAAGGAGTTCGCAGTCAAAGTGAAAGCCAACCCCAATAATTACATCGCGCAACCGACGTTGTCGCTCTCGTCTGCGCCTGTCCTCGCCGAAGACGGACTTATTCCACGCCATGTCGACCTGCGCCCCTTCGTGGTTTCTGGTGCGACGACCCGCATGGTCCCAAGTGGACTTAGCCGTGTCGCCCTTCGCGAAGGGTCTTTGGTTGTGAACTCAAGCCAAGGCGGGGGTGTCAAAGACACTTGGGTCCTGAACGCGGAGGCTGTCTAATGTTGAGCCGCACAGCAGAGGGCCTGTTCTGGATGGGCCGCTACATTGAACGCATGGAAAACGTCGCGCGTCTTCTTGATGCCGGTCAGCGCCTTGAAAGCCTGCCAAAGGACCCGACGCAAGATTACAACGAATGGAGTTCGATCGTTGTCGCGTCAGGCGCGACGGGCACTTATCCAAGCCCGCTGGAAGATGCCGATGTCGCCAGCGTCTCGGACCACCTCATCCGTGATATTTCCAATCCATCGTCCATCACGTCCTGTATCGAAGCGGCGCGCATGAACGCAAAAGCCGTTCGAAATGCGATCACGGCTGAAGTCTGGGAAGCCATCAATGACACGCGCTTGCAACTCCACGAACATCTGAGAGTAGAGAAGGACCGCGAGAACCTTTCGGATTTCTTGGATTGGGTCCGAAACCAAGGCGGGCTCGCGCTTGGTAAAGTTGATAACACGATGCTGCGCGATGATGGCTCTCGCTTCATTGAACTTGGCAAATGGTTTGAACGCGCCGATGCCACAGCACGCCTTCTAGACGTAAAATACCACGTTCTCTTGCCGGAAGCGACGGATGTGGGCGGCGGAATCGACTATCTCCAGTGGGTGCAAATCTTGCGGGCCGCCAACTCAGCAGTCGCCTTTCGCCACTTATACAGTCGGGTTGTTGATCCCCAAGGCGTCGTTGACCTGCTCGTTTTGAACGAAAAAAGCCCGCGATCCCTTTTGACAGCAATGTCCGAGATTGCGGCTTTGTCGGATAAGCTCGCGTCTGGCCTTCCTGTGCAACAAAAGCTCGCCAGCGACGCACGCACAGCCGAAACAGCCCTGCGCAACACTCACATTGATGCGATTTTTGAACGCGGCCTGCATGATTGGCTGACGGATTTCATAGCCGCGACCAACTTACGGGCCCAAGCAACGTCAGTCGCTTTCGGGTTTGGCGTCGATATCTCACCCTCCGTTAAGGAAACTGTGCAATAGCCGCTCGGAACTGTAGAAATGCGGTGATAGAAGCACATCGAACGTTGGCCGAATCCCGGCTGGCACTAACGGGGATCCTCCTAACCTGATGACTTATTGCGTTGCCTTGAAAACGAATGCCGGAATGGTATTCCTGTCCGACACCCGCACCAATGCAGGGGTCGATAACATCTCGAAATATAAGAAGATGTTTACGTGGGAAGTCCCCGGTGACCGTGTCATCACAATGATGACCGCTGGCAACTTGGCGGTCACGCAGGCCGTCATCAGCTTGCTTCAGGAGAACATCGACAAGCCGCAAGAAGGTATCGATACGCTGCTCAATGCAGACACCATGTTCCGCATCGCCGAGATCGTTGGCGATGCGATGCGTGTCATCCAGAACCGTTATGGGCGACACGTCGCCCAAACCGGCGAAAGCACGCTCTCATCCATCATCGTTGGCGGGCAGCGCGCTGGCGGCGAAATGCGTCTGTTCCACGTCTATTCTGCAGGCAACTTCATCGAAGCCGGTGAAGACACGCCCTATTTCCAGATTGGCGAACACAAGTATGGCAAGCCGATCCTGGATCGCGTGATTACAGTCGACACGCCCGTCGACGTCTGCGTGACGGCGGCTTTGCTGTCGATGGATTCAACACTGCGTTCAAACTTGTCGGTCGGAATGCCGCTTGATCTGTCCGTGATTGCACGAGACGAGTTGCGTTTCTCGCAAACGCGCCGGATCGATGATCACGACCCAAGCTATCTGGCCTTGTCAGACGCGTGGTCGAACTCATTGCGCAACGCCTTCCTTGAGATGGCGCAGCTCTCGTTCTCGCAAGCGGATCAAGGCACAATGCCTTAACCTCAAAGCCTGTCGCCCCGGCGGCCTAGTCAGCCCGAAGTGAGTCACCGCTCGCGGTGTCAAACAGGTGCATATGGTCCCCGTCAGCCGATAGCGTCAGGGTCTCACCGATCTGTGCACCGATCTGGCCCGCCATGTGCAGCGTAAAGGACTGATCGTTGCTCAGCGCGGCGTAAACGTAGGCCTCACCGCCCAGTTGCTCGACGCTTTTGACTGTGACTTTGATCGGCCCATCCGCCACCATCGAAAGATGGTTCGGACGCACGCCAACAGACACCTCTTGTCCAACGGTCTGAGTGAACCGACCTTCAGGAAGCCGCAGCGCATCTCCTGTTTCCAGATCGACCACATTCACGTCATCCGCAGACACGACCCCCTTCAGGAAGTTCATTTTCGGGCTGCCAATAAAACCCGCCACAAAGATGTTCTTGGGGCGGTTATACAAATCAAGCGGACGCCCAAACTGTTCCAACTCTCCAAGCCGCAGCACGGCAATCTTATCGGCCATTGTCATCGCTTCGACCTGATCGTGGGTCACATAGATCATGGTGTTCTGCAGGCGACGGTGGAGCTGTGTAATCTCCCCGCGCATATCCACGCGCAGTTCCGCATCTAGGTTGGAAAGTGGTTCATCAAACAAGAACACCCGTGGTTCGCGCACGACCGCACGACCAATAGCCACGCGTTGGCGTTGCCCGCCGGACAGATCCTTGGGGCGACGATCCAGCAATTGTTCGATCTGCAACATCTTCGCCACTTCACCGACCTTACTGTCGATTTCCGCACGCGCTGTGTTCAGATTTTCCAACCCGAACGACAGGTTTTGGCGCACGGTCATATGCGGGTAAAGCGCGTAGGATTGGAACACCATCGCCAGCCCACGATCAGCGGCGGGAATGTCATTCACGACCTCTTCGCCGATCACGATGTCACCACCCGAAATCGGCTCAAGGCCCGAAATCATCCGCAACAGTGTGGATTTCCCGCAGCCGGATGGGCCGACGAAAACACAGAAATCACCGTGCTGGATATCCAGATCAATGCCCTTGATGACCTCGGCAGCCCCATAAGATTTCTGGACGTTTCTAAGCTCAATCCGCGCCATGCCGGACCTCCTTTGGTATTGTACGCACCATTACTTGCCACCCGTAGAGGCAATGCCGGTCGCGATATATTTTTGTAAGAACATGAAGACAGCCGCGATGGGCAGCAGCGTCAAAACTGTCATCGCCAGCAGGCTTGGCCAGTCGGTTTGCAGCTCACCTTGGAACGAGTTCAGCGCCAATTGCAGGGTGAAATTCTCGGTCCGTGTCAGCACGATGAGTGGCCACAGGAAATCGTTCCAACGCCACATGATCGCAAGGATCGCAAGAACCGCAATCGCGGGCGCGGACAGTGGCAAAATGATCCGCCAGAAAATCTTCCACTCGCTCGCTTTGTCCATGCGGGCGGCGTCCAAAATCTCGTCAGGGATTGTGATCATATATTGCCGCAATAAGAACACGCCCGTTGGCGTTGCTGCCCCCGGAATGATGACACCCCATAGCGAGTTGAACATCCCCAGTTCCGTGACGATCAGGAACAGCGGCACAAGCACAACCGTCTGCGGGATCATCAAGGTTCCGATCACCAAAAGCAGCACGGTCGTCCGCCCACGGAATTCGTATTTTGACAGTGCAAAGGCGGCCATTGAATTGAACAGAAGCATCAAAACCGTTGCGGTCACCGTGATGAAGGTCGAGTTCCAGAAGAATTTGAGGAAATTGAACCGTTCAAACAGTTGGGTGTAGTTCTCCGTGGCAAAGGCGATGCCTTCGATGGGTTCGAGCTGATCCGTCGTCAGACGCACCCGTTCCGTCGGGTTGGACGGTGAAACGACCTCTGAGCGGCCAGCCGCACGGCGGGTCTGCCCTACGGTTTGCCCTTCCAGTTCGCCCTCGGTGACAACAAACGCCAAAAGCGGTTCGTCATAACCGTCAACCACAAGCGTTTCTTGTGCATAGGGCAAGAAACGTGGCGGGAACCGATCCAATTCGTTGGGCGTCTTGAAGCTGGACAACAGCAACCAGACAACGGGGCCGAACATCAAGAAGACGCCGAAAATCAAATACCCGTAGGACACCCAATCGGTCCAATGCAGGCGGCCCTTGCCCCGCGTCGCGGTCAGGAATGATAGAACTTTAGCCATCGGCGTTCTCCTTGCTGATCCGCAATTGCACGAGCGTCAGGACGACCAGCACACCAGCCACCAACAACGATGCCGCCGCCGCAAGCCCGAACAGACGCGGTGCACCCGCAAAGCCGCGTTCGTAGATATATTGAATGATAAACGTCGTCGCCGTACCCGGCCCACCGCCCGTAAAGGCGTAGATTTCATCAAAGGTTTGCACGCCTTTGATCAATGCAAGGATCAGCACGACCAGCATCGTTGGGGACAACAGAGGCAACGTAATCCGCCGGAACGTGCGCCACGCCGAGGCGCGATCCATCAAAGCGGCGTCATAGACATCACGCGGGATCGCCTGCAGGCCAGCCAATAGGATCAACGTATAAAACCCCATATGCGCCCAAACGGAAATAAACACAGACCACCCGAACGCCCACTGCGCATCGACCAGCCAGTTGATGCCGCCCGCACCTGTCCAATCAAGAAAGGCGTTCAACACGCCCTCGCGCTGCAAAATCCATTTCCAGACCAGCGCAACAACGACAGGGGACAACAAAACAGGAAAGAAAAACACCGAGCGGAAAAACCCGCGCGCGCGGATGTCGCGGTTCAAGATCAAAGCAGTCAGCAAGGCAAAGCCCACCATAAACCCGACCTGTAAAACAACAAACCAGATCGTGTTCCAAACGGCGCGCCAGAATTTATCTTCGCGGCAACTGTTAGGGTCAAAATGGTTGGAACAATCTAGTAACTGCGCAAAGTTGCGCATCCCGACATCGGGACGATCCGCCAGCAAAACATTGTCTCCGCCTGTCATGGCGTAAAACACGTTTAGAATAACGGGCAAAAAGGCGAACAGCCCAAAAAGAACGAGGTTCGGCAGAAGGAAAGCCCACGCCAGCCGGTTGATCCCAATCTTGCGCTGCAACGCAAGCATCGGAACTTCGATAATCCGCATCATTGGTGTCAGGATTTTCAACATGACGCCGCCCCCCCAAAAAGAATACCCGCGGCGCATAAGACGCCGCGGGCCGTGGTTTGATTAGTTGGCTTCTGCCATTGCTGCTTCGAGGTCTGAGGCAGCGCGCATCATCGCGTCTCCAACGGACAACTCACCAACAATCGCTTGGCTCAGACGTTCAACTGTGATGCCAAACATTGCACGGTTGCCGGAATAGCCCTGATACGCGAATGCGATTGGGGATACGTCTGGCAAAGCGCCTGCAAAACCGTTCAACGCGGCTTGTGCAGCTGGGCTTGCATCTTGGAATTCAACGCCAGCAGAGGCAACGCCAAGGTGCGCAGGCAGGTTCTTTGTGCGTGCAGCAGCTTCAGCGTAGTTCTCTTCCTGAGCAAGGAAATCGATGATCGCAGCAACAACTTCTGGGTGCTCTGTCTGCTCAAAGCCGACAACACCAGCACCGCCCGGCATGCCGGAACATGCACCAGCTGGACCACAAGGGGACCCAACAACCTGCCAGTCAAAGAAATCACCGACTTGTTCGTCCATACGGCCAACCTGCCAGGAACCGGAGTAGTAGAAGACCACTTCACCGTTGATGAATTCTTGTGCGGCATCCGCGTACGTGGACCCACCTTGGCTTGCCCAAACGTCGCGCGCCATTGTGCCGTCTTCGTTCCAGCCTACGAAGGCTTCTGCAAAGGCGTCAAAGCCTTCAAAGGACCCATTACCGTCTGCGTCAAAGTACTTTGCGCCATAGGAAACAGCCGGACCAGCAACGCGGTGACCAGAACGGTCCATCGCCATTGGGAAATCAGCGTCTGTGGCTTCGGTCACTGCGCGTGTTGCAGTGGCCCAGTCATCCCAAGATGCACCAGCACCCGGCATGTCTACGCCAGCCTGTTCGAACAGTGTCGCGTTCACGAACGGACCTGTGATCGTCAGCTGGGAATGCATGCCGTAATAACCCTGACGGTCGCCATTGCGATACCAGTTCAAAGTCTCACCAAAGGACGCATCCCAGTAGCCCGTGTCTACGTATGGTGTGAGGTCCAGGTAAAACTCGTTCAAACCGCCAAGGTCAGTTACTTTAGCAAGGTCAGGCCCCGTGCCCGCCGCAAGCTGCACTGGCAGGTTTTCGAGAATAGCCTGATATGGAACCACATCGACGATCACATCAACGCCATCGTTCTCGGCTTCAAATCGTGTCAGCAGGTCGTCGTAAACTTCGCATTCATTGCCATCGGAATAGCACATGAACCGAATTTCTTGGGACATTGCCGCGCCAGCAGCAACACCAAGACCCGCAGCAAGCGCTGTGGTGAGCAGGTGTGTCTTTTTCATTGTTTGGTCTCCTCCAAGTTACCTTAATGATTAGAAAATATTGGAATGGCTAAGGCATCCACCCCGTATAAAACTCCGAGTCCGGTTTAAGCGGTAACGAAATCATCTCCCTATTTCGCGCCGAAGTATAAATTGCCGTCACAAGTTCAATCGAACGGCGACCATCTGCCAAGGTAACTCCATCGTCACCTCCAGAGTCCAGCATATTTGCTGTTGCCTCAAGGTAACCGGCGAAACCGGCCAACCCATCAACAGCCACGCCCGCCAGGACATCGTCGATCTGGTCTTGTGTGACAGGCGCACGCGCGGTGAATGTCCACACGTCTTGCGCAGGTGCGTAAGGGGCCGTCCCGCTTTCAGCGGTCAGCCCATCAAAACAGAACCGCAGCCGCGTTGTGTCATTCCCTGCCCCCAACGTAACGGACGACGTGGCCAAAGCCCCGTTGTCCAAACGAAACGACAAAGATGCACAGTCTTCGGTTTCGATGTCGTTCACGCGGGTATCGGCAAAGGCAAATACGTCCGCCACTGGGCCCATTACGTGGCAAATCAGGTCATGGGCGTGAATGGCATGGCCCAACAAGGACCCACCGGATTCACCCGCCCATGTGCCGCGCCACGGGATTGAATAGTATTCAGCGTTGCGGTTCCAGTGGGTTTCGACACTGGCAACATATGGCTTACCCGCAAGCCCTGCTTTGCGCAGCGCCATCAGTTGATCCATGGCTTTGCCGTACCGGTATTGGAAAACGGGAAACACGTGACGGCCCTGCGCCTTTGCCGCGGCTTCCAGTTGGTCGGCCTCGTGCAAAGAACGCACAATCGGCTTTTCGCAGATCACGTGTTTACCCGCCTCCAGCGCCCGCATCGACACCGGAAAATGCAGGTGCGGCGGCAGGCACACGTCGATCAAATCAACCCGCTTATCCGCCATCACCGCATCAAGATCCGCACTCACCTCAATGGACGTATCCCCGTCCAGCGCAACAGTCGCACGGTCCGTATCAAGATCACAAAGGGTCACCACTTCGAACCGGTCCGGCAGGGCACGGTAACCCTCCAGATGTTCGGCCCCAATGCCCGCCCCAATGATCGCGACGCGGATCATACAGCTTTGCCTTCGGCAATGGCTTGCGCCCGTAGGGTCAATTCGCAGACCTTAAACACATGCGCCTGCGTCATTGCCTTTTGGCCCCGCGTGCGGAAATCGTCGATCAAGGTCGCAAAGAACGGCAGGCCCGCATCGGATGCGTCTATCGTTTCACAGCGCGTGCCATTTACGACAATCACATGGTCCGTGCCTTCGCGGCCAACGTCGACGTATTTACGAAGCTCGATATATCCTTCCGTGCCAAGGATCGTCAGACGACCATCCCCCCATGTCGGCAAGGCGTCGGGCGTGTACCAGTCCACACGGATGTAGCCGTGGCCATTGGCACTGCGCAGACCTATTTCACCGAAATCCTGCAAACCCGCGTCATCGGGGTTGGCATAATTGGCGACACAGGCCGTCGTGATCTCTGCATCATCCGATCCCGTAAAGAACAGGAACTGATCAATCTGGTGGCTGGCAATATCCGTCAAAATGCCGCCGTAGGCGTCACGTTCAAAGAACCAATCGGGGCGAGTAGGCTTATTAAGCCGATGCGGGCCAATGCCGATGGTCTGGATCACACGGCCAATCGCGCCTTCGGCCACCAGTTCAGCGGCCCGCGTCACGGCAGGCACCTCAAAGCGTTCGGAAAAGTCGATGGACCAAATGCGGCCCGTGACCTCTACCGCGGCCTGCAACGCGGCGAGTTGTTCAAAGGTGGTGCAGCCGGGCTTATCGCTTAGCACGTCTTTGCCAGCTTCCATGGCGCGAACGGCCCACGCGGCGCGATCCCGTGGAATGCCTGACAAGACGATGAAATCAATCGACGGATCAGCAAGCAACGCCTCACCGTTCTCAGCGCGTGGCACGTCAGGGAACCGCGCAACAAACCCGTCTTCGGTGTTGGGGTGGCCTTCGGTCGCCCAGCCCACAAATTCCGCACCTGCATCAATCAGGTTGGCGGCCATCCCGTAGACATGACGATGGTCGATGCCGATGGCGGCAAAACGCAAAGGGGTGCTCACTTGGAAATCTCCTCGATCTGGCCACTTCGGGCGGATCGCATAGTTGCATCAATCAAATCGTGCGCGGCAAGCGCCGCCTTTCCCGTCACCACAGGATCGCGGCCTTGCGTGATCGCTTCAGCAAAATCTTCGATGATGCCTTGGTGCCATTCATGGGTGAACGCCATCGGGTCCGCGCCGCCGCCTGTGCCGCCCGCCTCCCCTTGGACTTCTGATCGTCCATCACGCCAGTTTATGTGCAACTGCCCCGAGGCAAGATGCAGGCTCGCTTTATCGAAATGCATCGTAATGCTCTCTGCGCCACCGGGGAAACTGGCCGTGCTGGCCACCATGGACCCGACAGCACCATTTTCAAATTCAAAACCAGCCGATACGAAATCCTCAGATTCCATGTCATGGAACCGCGTCGTAGCTGCCATGGCCCGCACCGAATTCACCGGCCCCGCCAGTGACAATGCAAGATCAATCGTGTGGATCGCCTGACTGATCAGAACCCCGCCCCCGTCCCGCGCAAGCGTTCCACGACCGGGTTCATCGTAATATCCCTGATCGCGCCACCACGGCACCGAAATCTCGACCACGCCAAGCGCGCCCAAATCACCAGAGCCGATGATCTCAGCCGCTGCAATAGACGCAGCACGCATCCGGTGCTGGAACACCACGCCCAGCGTCACGCCCGCATCTTGGCAAATCTGCACGACTTCGCGGGCCTCATCCGACGTTCGCCCCATCGGTTTTTCTAGCAGGATATGTTTGCCCGCCTGCGCTAAGGGGCGAATGATGTCAGCCCGCGCATTGGGCGGCGTAAGAATGATTGCGAAATCTACGGAAGCATCCGCAGCGATAGCGGACAGATCTCTGGTGGCATCCACAGATGCCCCTGTCAGATCAGACGCTTCGACGGCCAGCGCCGTTGCGCGCTCACCACTGCGCGAACAAATCGACGCCAGCCGCACGCAATCCCCCGCTGCGATTGCCGCAACATGGGTCCGCGCAACCATCCCCGCGCCAATGATCGCGGCGCTGACTTTTTTCGAGTCACTCATTCGCAGATCTCCTCCCTGCTGCGGCAAGTTGGCACACCTGCTGCGCCCTATCAAACAAATATCGATATTTTTTCAGAGCATGGGTTTAGCCGCCTTCAGGCTGATCAATCCAACAGCTCGCGCCGCAAAAAATCCAGGGCCGCAGCCCGCATTTCTGGTGTCTCCACATGACCAGACTGAGGGTCGACAAAAAACGATAACTTCTCCTGCGCCCCTGCGGCAGCATAGCCAGCCTCAAGGTCCGAACGGCCTATTTCAAAGGCAACCGCAGGCGTTGACCAATCCAAAAGCCCGCCCCCAATATGCAAAGCCCGAGGCGCCGCAAGGCCCGCAATCTGACCACTGCGCGCTACAGGCAGCAAGCCCGGAACGGTCATGTAAGGACCGTGACCATCATGCGCGCCCGTTCCAACCAAAGTCTCAAGATCGGCAAACGAACACAGCGCCGATGTCGCACGGATGCGCGGATCAAGCGCCGCCAACCACCACGCCAGCGTGCTGCCCATGGAAAACCCCAAGGTTCCGATTCTATCCGCATCCACCGCCGAATGTTGGGACAGGAATTCGATACCTGCCCGTTGTTCGTCCAACATCTGCCCGAACAGCGTTTTGCCATGCCACGCCAACGCTTTGGACCGTGAACTTTCGTTCGGCTGTTGGCGTGCACCAAAACACGGCATTTCAATGCAAAGCACAGCGACCCCACGCGCGACCAAATCGGCAGCATAGGGTCCCTGAAGCGCTGGGCGGCCAGCGATAAGTTCATCCCGCCCAACCGCGTAATTGTTTCCATGGGCATGCGCGTAGATCAGCGCGGGTACCTTTGCATGCCCCCTCGGCGGGCGCAGAAAAAAAGCGGGGATGTCTTCCCCGTTTGCGCCTTGGAACAGAAGGTCTTCAAGACACCACCCATGGCAATCCTGCACCCCACGGCTTTGCACGCCAGCAAAGGACGCGCCCCCCGCGTCCACTCCAAGGAGCTGAAAGAGCCTGTCTCGCAAACCTTTTTGATCATCCTGCCAATTCATCTGGGTCCGCCATCTCTGGTCCAATTTGGGCGTCAGGTCACGCGGCCTTTGGCATGATAAACAGGGTCATCCCAATGCCGATTGTCCAACACATCAGCCAAAATATCGACCGCCCCGCGCACATCGGTTTCGTCGATATAAAGCGGCGTGAACCCGAACCGGATCAGGTTTGGCGCACGGAAATCACCTATGACATCTCGCGCAATCAACGCCTGCATAACGGGGTATCCATTCTCGTGTTCAAACGACACTTGGCTGCCCCGCTGGGTGCCATCACGGGGCGAATGCAATGTCAGCTCTGGGCAACGCGCCTCAACCAACTCGATAAACAGGTCCGTCAGCCTGATCGACGCCGCACGAAGGTCAGCCACATCAACACCGTCCCAAGCCGCCATCGCGGCCTCAAGCGCGGTAAGTTGCAAGACAGGCGGCGTGCCGACCCGCATCCTCTCGATCCCCATGGCGGGGCGATAGTCCAAATCAAACGCAAATGGCGCATCATGGCCAAGCCAGCCAGACAACGCGGGCTGAATGTCACCAATCGCATCAGGATGGACATAAATAAACGCTGGCGCACCCGGACCACCGTTGAGGTATTTATACGTGCAGCCGACGGCAAACTCGCAGCCGCTAGCGGCCAAATCGACAGGAACGGCCCCCGCTGAGTGTGCCAAATCCCAGATCATCACAGCACCCGCAGCCTGCGCCTTGGCCGTGATCGCGTCCATGTCATGCATCCGGCCCGTGCGATAATCCACATGGGTGATCATCACTGCCGCGACCTCATCGGTGATGGCATCCGTTACCTCTTCGGGCGCAACGATGCGCAGTTCATGCCCCTGCCCAAGCTGCGCAATTAATCCCTGTGCCATGTACAAATCGGACGGAAAGTTGCCGCGATCAGACAGGATCACCTTACGGTCAGGTCGCATCTGCACCGCCGCCGAAAGCGCCTGATAAACCTTGACCGACAGGGTATCGCCCATCGTGACGCTACCCTCAGGCGCGCCGATAAGCCTGCCGACCAGATTGCCCACCCGCATGGGTTGGCCCATCCAGTCGTCAACATTCCAGCCTTTGATAAGGTGCTGCCCCCACTGGTCCGTAACCATGGTACTCAACGCGCCATCCACCGATTTCGGCAATGGTCCTAATGAGTTACCATCGAGGTAGATCATGCCCTCGGGCAGATGAAACAGGTCTTTGCGGGGCAGTGTCATGGGGCAATCCTTAGTCGGTTTGCCCCACGCTAACTTAACTTCGCATCAGCGAGTAGTCCGGATTGTATGGACCCATTGGTATAATTGTGGCTGGCACGCGTTTGCCCAGAACATCCACCTCAAACGTGGTGCCCTCTGCGGAATGTTCAGGCTTCACGAAAGCATAAGCTAGGTTTTTGCCCGTCCGGTAACCCCAATCACCCGACGTAACCGTGCCGACAACCGCGTCGCCAACCATCACGGACGATCCGCCATGGGCCGCGGCTTCTTTGGTGTCCAATTCCATCGTCACGAACTCGAACCGCTTGCCTTCGGCCACGCGCTTTTCCAACGCGGCTTTGCCGACGAAATCGCCCTTATCCATCTTGATGAAGCGATCCAGCCCCGTCTCAAACGGGTCGAATTCCGTCAGAATGTCGGCCTTCCAGTGCAAGAACCCTTTTTCCATCCGCATGGAATCTACCGCCTTTGCGCCGAACATCTTCATGCCAAACGCCTCACCCGCTTTGCGCAGGGTTTTATAGGCGTTGTAGAGATGCGCGTTTGGAATGTGGATTTCATAGGCCAACTCACCAGAGAAGCTCACACCCAGCACCGTCGCAGGCGCATAACCGATGAAACATTCACGTGCGCTAAGCCATGGGAACGCCGCCTTGGACCAATCCAAACGCGACACAGCTGACAGCACATCACGGGCCTTGGGCCCTGCGATAACCAAGATTGTCTGATCATTGGTCAGCGACTTGATCTGCACGTCCTCATCATCAGACATGTGCATTTGCAGCCAATCCATATCGTGGAATTCAGCCGCCGCCGCAGACCCGAACCAAGCCCGCTGAGGGCCGCGATCCGTCGCTGGCAAGTTCGCAATCGTCGCCTCGCCTTTGACCATGCCATGGTCGTTCAACATGTAACCAAGACCAACGCGTCCGTCTTTCTTGGTGATGTTGCCACAGAAAATGCGGTCGATGAACTTGTGACGATCTTCGCCGGTGATTTCAAAGCGGTTGAACCCGTTGACCTCACAGATGCCAACCGACGTTTGCACGGCGGCAACTTCTTCGCCCACCACATCAAAGCTCTCGTCGAACTTGAACGTGTGGGTCACGTGGAAATCAGGAGTCGGCTTCATGAACTCGACGCGTTCCCAACCATTCACAATGGTAAACTCGGCGCCTTCAGCCTCAAGCACAGGCGTGATCGGCGTTGTTTTGGCATCACGTCCCGCAGGGCGGTGCTCGTTGGGGAAGTGGAAGCGGAATTCGTTTTGGTAATCCTCAATGGATTTCAGCGCGGTCAGTTCCACATTGCAATGCCCCGTGAAACGACGCGGATCGATGCACCATGTGTCATAGCAGGCCTCGCCATGAACGATCTGCTGCGCCAGCATCCAGCCGTGGCCACCGCCCTCGCCCAGACCAGCCCGCAACCCGATGATACAGAACGCATTGCGTTTGTTCGGGATCGGGCCAACCAGCGGCGCGCCATCAATCGTGTAGGTAATCGGACCGTTGACGATGTTCTTGATGCCCACTTCCATCAGCGCTGGCATCCGCTCGAACGCGCCCTCAAGAACGTCGGTCACGCGGTCCAGATCATCGGGGCAAAGATCATTGGAGAAGTCAGGCGAAATGCCATCCATGCCCCACGTCTTACAATCCTGCTCATAAAACCCGAGCAAAAGGCCGTTCTTTTCCTGACGGCAATAGTAGTCGGAAATCGGGCAGCGCAGCAGCGGCATCCGGTGACCCGCCTCAACGATCCCGGGAATTTCATCCGTCACAAAATACTGGTGCTCCATCGACGCAACAGGGTGATGTACGCCCATCATCTCGCCGACTTCGTTTACACGGTAGCCGCAGGCGTTAATCACGACTTCACAGTCTATGTCGCCTTTGTTGGTGTGCACCGTCCATGTGTCGTCTTTGTGTTGTGTCAGGCCAGTGACGTTGGTCTGACGATACACTTCTGCGCCTGCCTTACGGGCGCGACGCGCCAACGCCTGACACAAAGACGCAGGGTCGATGTCGCCATCGCTTGGGTCCCAAAGGCCACCCAACAGGTTGTCCGTGGAAATCAACGGGTGACGGCGCGCGCATTCTTCTGCATCTAGGACTTCGAAATCCACACCCATGCCACGCGCCATAGACGCAAAGTGGCGATAGCCGTCCATCTGTTCTTCGGTGTTGGCAAGGCGAATACCGCCATCGCCGTGGTTATACTGGACAGGATAATCCGCGTCATCGCGCAGTTCTTTATACAGGTTGATCGAATGCGTCTTCAGACCCACCATCGTCTGGTTGCCACCAAAGTTCGTCACCTGCGCGGCCGAGTGCCACGTCGTGCCCGACGTCAGCTCATCGCGCTCCACCAAAACAACATCCGTCCAACCCTCTTGGGTCAGGTGGTACAACGTGGAACAGCCTGCAATGCCGCCACCGATTACAACAGCTCTGGTCGTGGTTTTCATGGGGTGAGTCTCCTATCTGACTGAGCGATGGGACCAGAAACACAGGTTTCGATCAATCCATTTATTTTATCGTAAATCATTGATTCGGATTTACCGAAGCATCTGAAATCCGTCACGCAGAAAAGGCAGTCGCGATGCCGCGCCGTCTACAATCCTGTCTTGCAGGCTGGATCGGATATCTTCCGCCATCCGCGCAGGCAGGTCGCCCAAAGCACCACTGCGCGCCTGCAACGCCAAGCGCCGCGAAAATGACGGCACAGGAAGCGCGTGCGCCGTTACCAAATCGCCAGCCAGCGGCGTGCCAAAATAGGCCAGCGCCGTCGTAATCGCCCAGCCGCCCAACTCAGCCGTCATCGCAAACAACGCCTGATTGGTCGAAAACTCGAACCCGCGTGCGGGCACCACCCCACTGCGGCGCAACTGTGCCTCGATCTGACGCCCGATCTGCAAATCGCTCGCGTAGCGTACAAACGGGCGCGACGCGATCTCATCGGCCGCGACATTTGGCGCTGTGACCAGAATAAACGGGTCCCGCAAAATCGGAAACTGGTCGATCCAGTCGACCTTCCCGACTGTATCAACCGCCAACATCAAATCCACCGACCGCGTGCTTAGCGCTTCGTGGTTTTCATGGCTCGCCCCGCCACTCAGCGTGAACGTGATATTTGGAAACCGCTCTCTCAGCTTTAGCATCCACGGTGCCATTACTGTGGCATCCAATTCTTCGAGCGACGCAATGCGGATCGCCATTGGGGGGCTTTGGTCCTCCATGACCAGCCGCGCTTTTGCTGCTGTCACGTCGTCCAGCAACTGGCGTGCAGGATCCAAGAACAACTCACCCGATTTGGTCAGCCGGAACTGTCGCGCCGTGCGTTCCAAAAGACGTGCGCCCAGCGCCGCCTCAAGGCTCGCCAACTGTTGGGACACCGTGGACGGGCTAATCCCCAACCGATGCGCGGCCCGCGTGACGGATCCCGCCTCAACAGCAGCAACAAACACCTGAGCGGCGCGAAACGTGAAAGGGGGTTCTTGATTGTCCATAACCAAATCATCTTTTCGGTTTTGCCTCAGCTTGTCCATGGCGCTTGCACCAGAGCGGTTGAAACGTGACGGTCCACACATGACAAAACGCCCAACCAGATCAGGTGGCCGCGCCGCCCGCCACGCTAAACGCGCCATCCCCGTTGCCGTCAATCCGGCGGCCCCGGGACAAATCGGCGGGCAATATCGCCCGCTCAGCGAACAAGATTGCACAGCGATCTATGATACGGCCCTCCGGCTGTTGTCGGACCTTGGCATGGGCGAAGTGCCCAAACGCTTGTGGGATGATCTTACGCAAGCAGGCTGCACCGACCTCGGCGAGGGGCGCATCGGCCTGCCCCGCGCATTGGTCGAAGACATAATCGACAAAGCCGCGAAAACCTTCCCACTGCACGGGCGCGACCCGAACCGCACGATCGAGGTCGGCGGCGATAAGGTGTTCTTTGGCACCGGCGGCGCAGCCGTCAACACGCTGGATCGCGACACGGGGCTGTACCGCCCCTCAACCTTGCAAGACTTACACGACTTCACCCGCCTGCAAGACGCGCTTGATAACGTGGCGTGGTTCACCCGCTGCTGCATCGCGACGGACGTGCCGGACATGTTCGACCTCGATGTAAACACCGCCTACGCCCTCATGCGCGGGACCACCAAACCAGTCGCCACGGCATTCACCATTGCAGACCACGTTGACCCGATTGTGCACCTTTTCGACATTGCAGCAGGTGGGGAAGGCGAATTTTCCAAACGCCCCTTTGTCAAAATCCACATCAGCCCCGTCATCAGCCCTATGCGTTTTGGCGAAGATGCAGTCGATGTCGTCTACAAATGCATCGAACACAACATCCCGATGTCGTGCATCACCGCCGCCCAAGCCGGCGCAACCGCCCCTGCCACGATGGCGGGTTTTCTAGCAATGTCGCTGGCAGAAACCCTCGCCAGCCTTGTGATGGTCAATGTCATCTCCCCTGGTTTCCCAATGGTCTTTTCCAACTGGCCACTTGTCATTGACCTGCGCAGCGGGGCCTTCGCGGGTGGCAGCGGCGAAACCACATTGCTCAACGCAGCGTCGGCCCAAATGTCCAATTGGCTTGGCCTTCCTTCGGGGGTCGCAGCGTCTATGACCGATGCCAAAGCAATCGACGCACAATACGGCGTCGAAAAGGGTATGACATCGCTTGCCGCGGCCCTCGCGGGCGGCAACCTGATCTACGAAAGCTCCGGCATGACGGCGTCCTTGCTAGGCGCGTCCTTTGAGGGTTTCGTGCTGGATGATGAAATGCACGCCATGACCTATCGCACCCTGCGCGGCGTCGAAGTGAGCGAAGACAACCTCGGCTATGACGCGATTTGCGCGGCTATTCTTGGGGATGGCCACTTCCTTGGTGCAGACCACACTTACCGCGCGATGGAACGGGACTATCACTACCCGAAACTGGCGGATCGCGAACAACCCAAGACATGGGCGGACGATGGTGCACAAACGGCATGGGACCGCGCCAAACTGCGGACCGCCCAAATCCTGACCAAGCATAACCCCGCCTACTTAACCCCTGAACAAGACGCGGAAATCCGCGCGGCCTTCAACATTCTAGGATAACCACCCCTTGACGTTATGCCGCCAACGGCAGACCGTAGAAGCGCAACATGAAAGGCGCTGATATGGCAAAACTTCTCAAGAAAATTGTCCTTACCGGCGCCTGCGGCACGCTCGGCATGGAACTGCGTAGCACATTGGCGTCTCTCGCGGATGAACTGCTTTCGGTGGACATCGCGGACGCCCCTGCTGGTTTGCTTGAGAACGAAACCTTCGTGCAGGCTGATTGCTCCAAGTTCGATGAGGTTCTGCCTCTGATGGAAGGCGCAGATATCGCCGTGCACTTTGCGTCCATCCCCGATGAACGCCCCTTTGAAGAACTCCTCGGGCCGAACTACCTGTCGTCTTATAACGTCTGGGAAGCAGGTCACCGACACGGCGTGCGCCGCGTGATCTATGCGTCCTCTGTCCACGCGGTTGGCATGCTCGAAAACTCCGCCGGGATCGACGTGGACGCAGATCACGCACCCGATACGTTTTATGGGTTGGCGAAATGTTTTACCGAAGACCTCGGCAAGCTTTATTGGGCAAAACGCGGCATGGAATCCGTTCAC
This sequence comes from Octadecabacter sp. B2R22, assembly GCF_018861045.1. Classification (GTDB taxonomy): domain Bacteria; phylum Pseudomonadota; class Alphaproteobacteria; order Rhodobacterales; family Rhodobacteraceae; genus Octadecabacter. Next base: position 271,666 of record NZ_JAHKQJ010000010.1, on the reverse strand, counting down.
CTGCGCATTTTCTCTTGCACCAAGGTCCCGCAAAACGCGCGGGCGCTGCGCACATGGCTTTCATTTGATGACCTGCGCCATTTGGTCGAACGTTCGATCACCACGCAAGCCACTGGGTTCACAGTTGTATACGGTATTTCCAACAATGACCGCGCACCGGTGAACAATTCCAAATCGACCTACTTGGGCTACCATCCCAAGGATAACGCCGAAAACTGGGCCGACAGCCTGCTGGCCGCTGGGGTTGATGTTGACCCGAAAGACCCCGCACAATTGCTGATTGGTGGCCCTTTTGCGACCGTGCCTTTGGGCGAAAGCGGTGTGGCAGGTATCAAGGCGATGGCAACCGACGCCCCCGCACCAGCACCAGAAGCAGCCCCCACAAACGGCAAAAAACTTCCGTCATTCCTAACGAAAAAAGGCATGAACCCCTAAAAGGTTATGACAAACCGCGCACCCTGATCGCTTGGCGCCAGGGTGATTTCGGCCTCATGCGCCTCAAGGATGCGGCGCACAATCGAAAGCCCCATCCCAGTACCGCCAGTTTCCCGCCGTGTGGTAAAAAACGGCTCGAATATGCGATCTTGGTTCCCGAGCGACACGCCAGAACCATTGTCCTGAACCGTCAGATTCCCATCAAAAGAGGCTGTAATCTTAGTGGCCCCATGCGCCTTTGCGTTGCCAACCAGATGGTCCAGCACCAATTGCAATGCGTCTTTGCTTAACGGCACCTTACCATCCTCCAAAACCTCAATGCCGTTCGCGACGTCCGATAAAAGTACCGCGCCGCGTGCAGCCGGTTCCTGCGCCTGTGCAAGGGATCTTTGCGCATCCAACAAAGCGGTCATCCGATCGGCCGAGGCTTCGATCCTACCCAGCAATCGCGCGCGCTCGGCATCGGGCAAATCCGGCATCGCCAAAAGCTCTGCCGCACCGCGCACCACTGTCAGCGGTGACTTAAGCTCATGGGTCACGTGGTCGGCGTAACTGCGCAACACCGTTTCGCGGCTGCGCAAAGCACGCCCCATATCCAGAAATGACTGCCCCAGCGCCTGCATGTCGGCAGTGCCATAGTGATCAAGTGGCCCCAGCGCAGCGTCATCACTTGCCCGCAAAGCCGTCACACGGGTGCGCATCGCCTGAACGGGCCGCAACAGAATGCGCCACAACCCCCAGCCCACAACAAACGTCGCGGCCAGAACGCCAATACCGGCCACGTAAACGGCCTCACGATACCCAAGGACGGGCCACATATAACGGACGAAGAAAATACCGATGATCGGCAAACACAGAACGACGGCCAACGTAATCCCGACGACCATCCATAACGGAGGCCGCCATTTGCGTCTGATCCGCATCACGGGGCCGCGCCCTTACATGGCCCCATGCGAATACCGATGCCATGCATGGTCTCGACGGCATCCGCGCACCCCGCAGCACTCAGTTTTGCCCGAAGATTGCGCAGATGACTGTCCATTGTACGGTCACTTACATGAACATTAGTGCCGTAAATCGCATCCACCAAGGCGGGCCGCGCAAACACTTGATCTGGCCGCGCGATTAGTTTCACAAGCAAATCCATCTCCCGCGCGGTCAATGCGACAGCCTCGCCGCGCACGCGTGTCAAATGGCGGTTTGGATCGACCTCGATGATCCCGTGGCGCAACGGTTGATCCTCGACCACGGTTCCACCACGGCGCAAGATCGCCTTGACCCGTGCGACCAATTCACGAGGGGAAAACGGCTTGGACAGGTAATCATCTGCCCCCATCTCGAGCCCCACGATACGGTCAATTTCATCACCCTGCGCCGTCAAAAACAGAATCGGCACATCTGACGTCACGCGAACGGTGCGGCACACCTCAAGCCCGTCCATTTCAGGCAGGCCAATATCCAGCACCACCAAGTCCGGCTTTACCGCCGCAATGGCCGCCAAGGCAGCCCGCCCGTCGCCCGCTTCTTGTGTTTGAAACCCAGCTTGGCTGAGCGCAATGCGCACAACATCACGGATGTCCGCATCATCATCAACAATCAGTACCGTGCCACTCATATGCGCGCCCCTTTGGGGGGCAGCTTAGCGGCAACGGCCTGTTTGGGAAATGGCCGCGTGTCGTGGTCCAACCACCATCCGTCCAGCTGCAATTTAGAGGGCACTGCCTTGGTCAACGTTGTCATTGCTAGGTCCTTCGCATTCGGGTTTTACCCCTTATGCGAAAGGTTTGTGCAGACAGGTTCGCCGGTTTGTGCAGGTTTTGTGCAGACCTAAAGTGCGGCGTTTGCAGCGTCGCGGATAGCTTTGATGTTGGCACCATAAACTTCGGGCTTCTCAACCGACCCGCCACGGAACACGGCAGACCCTGCCACCAATGCATCCGCACCAGCCTTGGCAACCAATGGCGCGGTTGTCGGGTCAATTCCGCCATCCACTTGGATGTGGATCGGACGATCACCAATCATCGCACGGCATCGCGCAACCTTATCGACCATCGCATGGGTGAATTTTTGGCCACCAAACCCCGGATTGATCGTCATCACCAAGATCATGTCGATATCATCAAGAATATCTTCAACGTGAGACAGCGGCGTCGTCATGTTCAACGCTACACCTGCCATCGCGCCTTCAGCGCGAACAGACTGCAAAGAGCGGTGCAAATGCGGCCCTGCTTCGGCGTGAACCGTAATCATATCGCTGCCCGCTTTTGCAAAGGCCCCGATGTAGGGGTCGGCTGGGGAAATCATCAAATGCACATCCATGAACGTTTTCACATGCGGGCGGATCGCGGCGACGACATTTGGCCCGATTGTCAGGTTCGGCACGAAATGGCCGTCCATGGGATCAACGTGAATCCAATCCGCGCCTTGCGCTTCGACCGCTTGAATTTCAGCGCCAAGGTTGGCGAAATCAGCGGACAAAATGGACGGGGCGATCTTGATGGAACGGTCAAAGGACATGGGGCAGACTCCTGATGCGATTTGCCCCGTCCTAGCCTGTGCTACGCCGCTTGCCAAGTTGCCACATAGACGCTGGCGCTCAATATGCTATTTTGACGCCATGGACCAAATCACCATATCCGCCAGCGATACATTCGCCCCCGACGACGCCTTTGTGCTGAGCCGTTCAGAGCTCGACACAAAACGCCCCTCCAACCTGCACACACAAGACTTTCATGAACTTCTTTGGGTTCAGAATGGCACTGTGCGTTTGCATTCGGGTCAGGGCAAGAAGGACCTCAAAGAGGGAGACTTGGTTTTCATTGCGCCAGATCAGCCCCACGGCATTCAGGGGCGCGGCGAAGCGCCGATCGTTGTCTCACTTGCTATTCGCCCAGGGATAATCAACGCCCTAGGAAATCGCCACGAAGACCTTTCTGGTGTTGGTTTCTGGGGCGGCGGAACCGAACCCGTCCTTTCTCATCGCGATATGCGCCAATTGGCAGCGTTGAACCATGACGCCCTCCAGCTAGAACGCGCGCCGCGCCGCAAACTCTACCTCGAAGCGTTCCTATTACCCCTGCTCGTGGGATTAGATCGCGCACCAGAAGGCATCGCCCCCGACGCGCCCGCTTGGCTGCTGACCGCCTGCGCCGCAGCATATGCCCCAGCCGTGTTTCGCGAAGGGGCCGCAGGTTTCGTCGCAACAACTGGCCGCGCGCATCCGCATGTGTCGCGCACCATGCGCCGCTTCATGGGACAGACGCCCATCGACTACATCAACGGCATTCGGATGGATCACGCAGCACGGCAACTGACAGGAACGTCCGACAGTCTGGCCGAAATCGCAACCGACTGCGGGCTTCCGAACCTGTCGCATTTTCACAAACTCTTTTTGGCAACCCACAATGAAACCCCGCAACGCTATCGTCGCACCCGCCAACGCGAGCTGATCCAGCCGCGCCCCTAAGGCATAAAAGCAACGTCGCGTCGCCGCTTGCCTTCATTTGGGCTGCATGACACTCTCCGCACTCACAACACGGTGCGCACGATGCTGACCTCAGACAAAACAACCACCCACCTTCCGCAAGTTCAGGAACCCCGCAACGACGGGATTCCGCTGGATATCTCATGGGTGAAGGCCGTTCAGGCGAATACCTCCGCGATTGAACGTCGCGCCGCGACCCTTCCTGGGCGTCGCTCAGTCAAGAAGGACTACCAAGCTGCATGGCTGTGTAAGGCCATCAGCCTGATCGATCTGACCACACTCGCGGGCGATGACACCGAAGGCCGCGTGCGCCGACTGTGCGCCAAGGCCCGCCAGCCCGTACGCCCCGAGCTGCTAACAACATTGGGCATGGAAGGCCTGACAACAGGCGCCATTTGCGTTTACCACGATATGGTCGAAACGGCCGTGGACGCCTTGCGCGGTTCAGGCATTCCCGTTGCAGCCGTATCAACTGGTTTCCCTGCGGGCCTCTCGCCCTTCCCGCTGCGCATTGCCGAAATCGGCGAAAGCGTGAAAGCCGGAGCAGAAGAAATCGACATCGTCATTACCCGCCGCCATGTCCTGCAAGGCAACTGGCAGGCGCTTTATGATGAAATGGCTGAAATGCGCGCCGCCTGTGGCAATGCCCACGTCAAAGCCATCCTCGCCACGGGCGAACTGGGCAGCTTGCGCAACGTCGCGCGCGCCTCAGTGGTGTGCATGATGGCCGGAGCCGATTTCATCAAAACCAGCACAGGCAAAGAAAGCGTCAATGCAACCCTGCCCGTGACCCTGACGATGATCCGCGCGATCCGCGATTACTACGACCGTACAGGTCTGCGCGTCGGCTACAAACCGGCAGGCGGGATCAGCAAAGCCAAAGATGCGCTGGTCTATCTGGCGTTGATCAAAGACGAACTCGGCGACCGCTGGCTGCAACCGGACCTCTTCCGCTTTGGCGCATCCTCGCTTTTAGGCGACATCGAACGGCAACTCGAACACCACGTCACAGGCGGCTATTCCGCCGGTTGGCGTCACGCGATTGGATAAGAACAATGACCGTCAAAGACATTTTTGAATCCATGGACTACGGCCCTGCCCCCGAAGACGCCTCCGAAGCACTGGCTTGGCTGGCAGATCGTGGTGGCATCGCGGGTCACTTTATCAACGGGCAATGGGGCCCTTTGCGTGATGACTTCGCGTCCACCAACCCAGCGACAGGCGAACGCCTTGCGGGTGTCACCAATGGCACCGCCGACGAGGTCGCATCAGCCGTCGCAGCCGCGCGCAAAGCGCAACCCAAATGGGCCAAAGACGGCAAGACACGGGCCAAAGTCCTCTACGCCATCGCTCGTCTGATGCAGAAGAACGCGCGGTTGCTGGCCGTGATGGAAACGCTGGACAACGGCAAACCGATCCGCGAAAGCCGAGACATCGATGTGCCACTGGCGATCCGCCACTTCTATCACCACGCGGGCTTCGCCCAACTGATGGACGAAGAAATGCCCAACGCCGAACCACTTGGTGTTTGCGGCCAGATCATCCCGTGGAATTTTCCGCTGTTGATGCTCGCTTGGAAAATCGCGCCTGCCCTTGCGATGGGCAACACGGTTGTCCTCAAACCAGCCGAATACACATCGCTGTCCGCCATGGTGTTCTGCGAAATCTGCACGGCGGCTGGCGTGCCCCCCGGTGTGATCAATATCGTCACGGGTGACGGCGACACAGGCGCTGCTTTGGTCGCGTCCGATGTCGACAAAATCGCGTTCACAGGCTCCACCGCCGTGGGCCGTATCATCCGCGAACAAACCGCCGGATCAGGCAAAGCCCTGTCTTTGGAACTGGGCGGCAAATCCCCCTACATAGTCTTTGATGACGCCGATATTGATTCAGCGGTCGAAGGCCTCGTGGATGCGATCTGGTTCAACCAAGGCCAAGTCTGCTGCGCGGGCTCTCGCCTTTTGGTACAAGAAGGCATCGCGGATCGTTTTTACACCAAACTGCGCGCCCGTATGGATGGCCTGCGCATCGGTGACGGTCTGGATAAATGCATCGACATGGGCGCCATCGCCGACATCGTGCAGCTCGACCAGATCAAAGCCATGGTCGATGCAAACACGTCTGGCGAAATGCACCAATGCGCCGCACCCGACGGCTGCTTTTACCCGCCAACCCTGATCACGGGCCTCGCGCCAGCTGACACGCTGATGCAGGAAGAAATCTTCGGCCCAGTGCTGGTCGCCTGCACCTTCCGCACCCCTGCGGAAGCCGTAGAAATTGCCAACAACACGCGCTACGGGCTCGCCGCGTCTGTCTGGACGGAAAACGTGAACCTCGCCTTGGACATCGCACCCAAACTGGTGTCAGGCATCGTCTGGGTCAACGCCACCAACCTAATGGATGCCGCTGCTGGCTTTGGCGGTGTACGCGAAAGCGGTTTCGGTCGCGAAGGCGGTTGGGAAGGCCTGCTCGGTTACACCAAACCACGCGGAAAATCCTCTGACGTTAAAGCGCCCGTTGCGTTCACATCGGATGACGGCACTCCCGCCGACCCGCTGGATCGCACGGCCAAACTATATGTTGGTGGCAAACAAGCCCGCCCTGATGGTGGCTATTCGCAACCTGTCTTCAACAAGTCTGGCAAGCTTCTGGGTCACGCCAGCATCGCCAACCGCAAAGACCTGCGCAACGCTGTTGAGGCCATGGCCGCCGCAAAGGGCTGGTCAAAAACCACCGGTCACTTGCGGGCACAAATCCTGTATTACATCGGTGAAAACCTCTCCGCCCGTGCGGATGAATTTGCCGACCGGATCAACCATCTCACCGGAACCAAAATCGGCGCAAAAGAAGTCTCTGACGCGATTGATCACCTATTCACGTGGGCCGCTTGGGCCGACAAACATGATGGCGCTGCAAAGGGCGTGCCCATCCGTGGCGTCGCATTGGCGATGAACGAACCCGTCGGCAACATCGCTGTTCTTACAGACGACACCCGCCCCCTCATGGGGCTGATCGAACCACTGGCACCCGCACTCGCCATGGGCAACCGCATCACGGCTGTCGCATCACAAGCGTTCCCGCTTGCGGCCACGGATTTCTATCAGGTTCTGGATACCTCTGACGTGCCTGCAGGTGTCGTCAACATCCTGACCGGGGATCATTCGGAATTGGCGCCGCACATGGCAGCACATGCCAACATCGACGCGGTTTGGTCCTTCTCGACCTCTGACACGTCTGAAATCATCGAGGCAAAGTCAGCCCAAAACCTCAAACGCACATGGGTTAACAACGGAACTGCACGCAGCTGGCCAAGTTCCACTTGGCGCGCGCAATCCACCGAGATCAAAACGATCTGGATTCCCTACGGCGAGTGAAGCGAGCAACAGAGATGCTATGAAAAGGCTCGCCCTCTTCACCTTATCGCTTTGCGCAACGGGCCTGTGCAGCTTCGCCTATTATGATCGCTACTTTAAATGGCGGGACTGTTTTAACGAGTTGGGCCGTTGTTTTGACCCTGTCAGTGGCACTGTCATGCTGCAACAATCGGGCCTGTCATGGGGCAGTCTTGCCGTGCTCGGGGCGGTGATAACTCTTTACCAACTCTGGGCGTTGATCCGGATGCACAGCAGCTGACATTCAGCGCACGTCGACCCTGCACCTGCACTGGAAACGAAAAGCGCCCCGAAAGGGGCGCCCCCGCCGTCCGCAGGACCCGATCGTAAGATCGTTACTTCTTGCGCCACGTTCCAAGCCAACGGGAAATGCGGCCCTTTCGGTCGGACAAATCGGCACTCACATGGTCATACTGATCCCCAACCTTGTCGGCCAATGGATCAACCGTGCGCTCCCGAAACTGCCTCCAAGCGGCCCGCACAAACAAAAAACCGATAATCATGGCGGCAAAAATAATCAAATTCACCCAAGGAAACGGCCGATAGTCTTCTGGCGATTGCCCTTCGGGCACCACGATTGGTCGGATCGACACCGCGTTGGGAAAGACCGAAATCAGCTTAATGCGCCACCCGTAGTGCGTAATGATCGCCCATTCCGGCTCTTGCGCCGTCGAAACCAAATCCTGCGCTTCCGTGTCCAGATTAGAGCTGTCGAACTTGAAATACGGTGGATAAATCCACCCCGTATCTTCGTTACGATAGTTCATTGTTTGGTCGTCGCCACGGATCAAGCCAAAAAAGAAAGTCCGCTTTCGGACCGTATTGATGATGCGAACCTGCCGTGTCGGCAATTCAACAGTGCCCGAGTCCGCTTGTGCATAAAACATTCGGTTCCAAACAGAAAAATCCACTCTGAAATCTTCGGTTTTGACGACCCGAACGATATCCTGCTGCGGCATCACATAATGCAACCACAACCCGACAATCAGGAACAGGGCGATACGAAGGAAACGTCTGATATTGCGCATGAAAACAGCCCTCAGTTGATGAAGTAAATAATGGTGCCGACGATAAGCGGCGGAATTACAAAGACCAGCAGGATCAGCTTTTTGCGCAGCCCGCTTTCATATTTCGCCATGCCCTTTGCAATAAAGGCATCGCGTGTCTCAGCGGTTGCATCTTCAGGCAGGTTTTTGTCCCACTCTTCCTCCAGCTTTTCTTTGCGAATTGAGCGCGAGTAAAGCGAAATTCCGAAATAGATCACGCCAAGCAGCAAGAACCCGAATACGACCAATCTTACAAATTGCATGTCATCTCCTCTTAACCGCGCCCCAAGGCCCGACCCGATCAATTGTGGTTTGCCGTTTTGGGGCGGCTGGTGCTTCTTCCATCGCCGCCTCATGGCCGAACAGGGCATCACGTGTGCCCGCTTTATCCACCTGATACTCGTTTGAAAGGAATTCCGCCACATAAGCCTTCTTTTCGTCCGGCCAGCCCATATAGGCGCGGTAGAATGCTTCTTTGTGGCAGATGAACAGTTGGCGCACATCCATCTCGGTCAGTTCGGCCAACAACATGTTCACCAAATCCGCGTCTTTATGGTCTTTAGCGCGCAGCGTGTAGAAATAGGCGGGGTGTTCGCTGTCGATCTTGGGCCACGGCCCGCCATCTTCTGCCCAGCGCACAAGGTCCGCCAGCCCGCGCCATGCGGCAGGCAGCTTGTCATGATACTGCCGCCCCAACCGTCGCAGATCGCGGCGTGTTGCGCGGCTCAGATCTTCGCCAAGACCCGCCGCAACATCGGCAACAATAAAGTCCATCTTTTGACGTAGGATCGCAGCACTATCGATGCCGCGCGCCTCGATGATCGGTTCGGCCAGATCATTCACCTTCAGAAACTGCGCTATTGCCGAGCGTTCGTTTCGTTGCAACAGATGTTCAATCGGTAATTTACCCAAGCTCTCTTTGTCGCCCATGGTAATCGCCGCAGGCTCTTCCACATCGCGAAACAAATAGAACCCGCCCAAATGAGCGGTCCAGAAATTGTCCTGATCAAACGTCATCGTCTTGAGCGTCAGCGGGTTGCGTGTGATGTCGCCCGTGTCCTTGGCGAGGCCGATCATTTCGCCGATCAGCACATCATCGCACCACGCATCTTCCTCACCCATAAAGCGGTCAATCATCCCGCCGAGCTTCTGGGCCGAAGCCACCGCCCCATCCGTCGTATCCGCCTCGATCTCTACATGGCCAATGTCAAACAACCGCGCAGGGGTATCCAGCGCAAAGACCGAATTCACCAACTCCCCTGCAACAGCGTCCCGTGCGGTCAAGGCAAACAACTGCGCCTCGTTGGCCTCGATGAACTGGCGCAAAATCCCGCGTGAAGTGGAAAACTTCGCATTCAACAGCGGCGCCGTCTTCTGGTCCGTCGTCAGTAAAATAAACTGACGGTTCACCCCGTGATGGTTCAGGTACAAATCATCGCCAAATTCATCGCCGATCTCGGGGGAATACCCCGAAATATCGATATGAAAATCCGTGAGTTCGGTTTGCTTTCCGGTCAGACGTTTGAGCGCACGATTGTACCGCTCCACCAGGATAGGGCTGACCACGGGGATCAGATTCCCGAACATAAGACCGCGAGAGATGAGACGTTTCATTTCACCAAACTTCCTTAACCCAGTTCTTCGGCACACCTGCCAATGACAAGACCATCAACGGTCCCCACAGTAATGCGGAAATCAAACTCAGTTTCACAAAGTGGATCGTGACGGACAACCCGCCCGTCGCCCATAGATCAGCCATGCTGACGCCCTGCGCCGCATAGATCACCACAAAAAACGCAGCACCGCAAAGCGCCATCACCAGCGTGGACACCAGCGCCAACCCCATCAGCCACTTCACCCCTTCGGGCCACCACAACGCCAGCAACCGCGGCACTGTCCAGCCCAAAGCGGCCAAGCAGATCGCGGGCAACAGCAAACCTGATGAAAAGGCGTCACTCATTGGACAGCCTGCGCGCGGCGCGCCATACCGCGCGTGCGCCCTAACCCACATACGACAATTCCGGCCCCCAAAGCCGCCGCGATCTGCAACCCGTTGTCATGAACGAAAAAGATCGTGTGTCGGATCATCGCTACGTTGGTGTCTATTGCTGAAGCCCATGCGATCCCCGATGCGGCGAACAATGAAAAAACCACACAAAGCACAAAGGCGAGCGAGAATATATCCAGTGTCTCGAAAACGCTCGGCAGAAGTCTGGGCCAATCAGTTTTCCAGCCATACACATAGCCAGTTCCCCAGCAAATCAAAGCCGGCAAAAAGAAAGAGCATATGATCGTCACTGCGATCAAGATTTACTCTCCAGATACCGCCGCTTGGCTTCCTCGGAACGCTCGAAATCGCGCACCATGTTATCAATCGCGACCTCGTCGGATTTATCAGCATAGCGGAACTCTGAATCGGCGTAGCGGTTGATTTCCTGTATCACCATTTCAACGGTGATCGGTTGGCGCATGTCGTTGATCATCGCCAGCTTGGCGTCGTAATCCTTGGCCAAGAACAGTTCTGGGTTTTCCATCCATTCATCCGGCAATTCAAAGTCCATCGCGCGCACCTTAACGGCGTCCGTGATGTTCTTAATCGCACGGCCCGTGAAACGGTTATCCGCCTCTTGAATACCCTTAAGGTACGTCCCGAGTTTGTTAATCGTATCCAATTCGCCAATTTCAGAAGACACCCGATCAAACACGTTTAGCAAACCGGGTTCATGGGGTTTGGAGTGTCCTTCGAACGATGCCGCGACGGCTTTTTTAATCTCTTGAGCGCTGAACACCTCATGATCGCCGACTGGGATATCGTGGTTCTTTCCCATCAACAGATACAGGATATCGACGTAGTCATCCCGCGTCTGCGGACCATCCACCAAGAACCGCGCCCCTGCCCGTTGGCGTAGCGCATCATCGACGTTTTCGGGGTAGTTCGAAAACATCCCAAAGGTGCAGTTGCCGCGCACAACCGTATTGGCACCTGCAAAGCTTTCCATCAGCACGGCGGTAATTTCCAACTGACCCGCCGAGGACTGACGATCCCCGCGTTTCCCCGCCAACTGATCAATATCGTCAATCGTGCCAAAGCCGATGACATTGGGATCAATCACGTTGTTGATAAACGCCTTAGCGTTCTGGCCCGATTTACCCTGATAGCTGTCGATGTTGTCGGTGCTCAGGTTCTGATAACGGAACGGATAGTCGGCAACCTTGCAGTACTCCGAAATCAACCCCGCCATCATCTGGATCAGGGTCGTTTTACCCGTGCCCGGTGCGCCGTCCCCCATGAACGTGAAGATAAACCCACCGAGTTCGGCAAACGGGTTCAACTTGCGTTCGAAATCATAGGCCATGACCATCTTGGCCAGCTTCATCGCCTGATATTTGGCGATATGGTTGCCGACGACCTCATTGGGTTTTTTGAACGACATCGTGAGCGTCGACCCTTTGGCCGCACGTGCAGGGCTAAAGCCACGGATGGTCAGATCATCGGCTTCGACTTTCCAGCTTGCGTCAACAAAGCTTGCCAAACGGCCAGCCGTGCTAGCCCGAGCCGCGATCTTGGCCATCAGTTGTTCTGCATAGGCGAGGACCGTCGGAACAAGCCGCCCTTCTTCGCCCGCAAACAACCCGATGTCCTGATCCAGCTCCCACAAAGCACCGTGCAGCGCCAGTGTCGCGTTGTCCGTTAGAACCTCTTCGACCTCGCCAACTTCGACGCTTTCTTCGCCCGCATGGGACGACAGCAGAAACGACGTGGAATTGGCGAAAACATATGAAACCGCCAGTGCCTCAGCCGTCAGAAGTTCGCTGAATTCGGTCTTTTTACCCGCTGGCAAAGATCCTTCCAGATTGGCGCGTTTGAGATCCGCCAGACCTGTGCGTTCGCCAAACTGTTCCCCCACCGCCAAGGCAATCGCCAGCGAGCGGCGCAGCCCGTGCAACACACTGGCCTGTGTGGGCGACGTCAAACCGTCCCCGTCATCCGCGCTTTCAATCCGTTCCGACAGTTGCACACCCTCGGTGCGGGCCGTGCTGCGGGTCACCAAACCCGGCGTCGTCGTGCGAAACCGTCGCCGCGTGCCAATGCCGCTGGATTTCTCGATCGGAGCAGCCTCTTTGGTTTCCGCAATGCGCGGTGTGTGATCAAACCCCTGCACCATGGCTGTGGCCGCGTCGTAATGCTTGCGAATGTCCTCTTCGCGCAGCTCCATTGTGTCACTTGTCTGGCTCATTACGACCCTCGTTCCATTTTATCAAAAATACTCAAATTAAATCTATTTATAACTCAGAACCCGCCCCTTGGGCGACACCACGAACTTGCGAACATCGTTGAACCCCGCAGGGCGGCGTTCTTCTAGTGCCTGATAGGGGCGTTCGGGCAGGATGATGCTGCGTTCGACCTTGGTAGCGCCGGTTTCCGCGCCGTGTCCCGCAAAGGGGTCCAGCGCAAATGTTTCGCGTTCCACCGTGCCAAACCAACCGGATTTCTCGCGGCGTGTTTCCTCGGATACCAGCTCTTCTTCCGTCCAGACCAGCGCCCAGTCTTCCCCTACGGGGGATCGCGCTAGTTCCAACACTTCGCGCAGTGGCCCTGCCTGACGGGTAAACGCATTGGAATACATCGGCCCGACGTGGAAACGGCGCAAACGTTTGGGGTGCAGGTCATCGAAATCCTCATCAAACCCTTTGGCGATGGTGAGCAATTTCAACCCACCCAAGGACTGCGCCATCAAATGGGCCTGCACTTCGGGCCAACGGCGATCATCCTTTGGCAGGCCAACACGGCCTGAATCCTCAAGCTCCATCATGTAGATCGTCGGCAGGTTGTTGACGCTGTCATAGACCGCCCAATGGATCATAAAATCGCGACGCATCTTTTGCTGGTTGCCCAGCCAGATCGCCGTTGGATCATTGCGCGCCCAGAACAGATCGCCCTTGGCCAGTTCTTCGTAATAGAGCCGCTGGGACAGCGCATATTGCAGTTTGGTCGGGATCGCTTGTTCGGACAGGATCACGCGGACCATATCCTGCTTCAATGCCTCAACGGATCGCATGCCCGCCAGATGTTTACTCGCTTGGGCCGCATCATTGGCCATGGTCAGCAGTTCGGAATAAACAGGGAACCCAGAGTCCACGCGATCAAACGTCAGCTTGCCCGCATGGGCAAAGCGCCCGCTGAAATGGTACTTATGCGCCAGCGCTTTGAACGTGTAATTCAGCGCCACAATATAGCGCGTCATCACTTCAACGTCGCGCTTGGACAACCGCCGCTCCGCCTCAAGTGTCGCCGCAACACGGCCTAAATGGCCGATGATTTTCTCAAACTTGCCAAAGTAGCGCCGCGTGACGCGGGTGTCTTCAAGCTGGAAATGGTCGTAAGCGGTATCAGTCACGGTAAGATTTTCCCATTACGATCTACACCGACCAGCCACATTGTTACTGCCTTCCAGCGAGCACTCCCTTCGTGTGGAAATTTGAAGCTGGGCGTAGCTTTGCCCTCCAAACGCGCGCTTATGATACATAGGAAGCGCAACAAGGGTGAAACAAAGCCTAGCAACACTAAAATAGATAATAGAAGAACGGCAAATAAATGGGCCGTGATTGATTTCAGTTCAGGCACTAGTATTGATACAAGAACAAAAAAGACCAACCCAAATGACGCCAAAAGGTTGCGTGTTTTTAATGTCATATAGGTTGGTTTCAAGAGTATCCGCTCAAGCCCCATACTGGTTGCTGTCGTGCTTCTCGACGATCTTCGCAAAACGGCGCATGAAACGATCGTCCGCTTTGGCCTTCTGCTCCAACACTTCACGGGCGAACACCATGTGATCCTCATGGGCTTCCATCATCTCGGCCATGCGGGCGTTGGTGGCGGAACCGATTGCGGCCATGGCTGTCTGCGCTTCTTGGTCTGTCTTCACGCCGATCTCGTTGATGCGGTGGGCGACGTCTTGTTGCTGCGCGGTCTTGAGGGACTTCGTCAGCGCATCATACAGAACAACACGCTGTTTGGTGTCTGTTTGCAGCTTGTTGATCAGCACCATCTGCGTCGCCGCTTGGTTCTGCAATGAATCGATCCAGGTCTTGCCCTTTTCGATGTAGCGTTCCAGCGTTTGCGACTTCGCAAGCTTCACCTGCTCTTGCTGTACGGCCTCGTTATAGGCGGTGTTCAGAGCAGCCAATTCTGTTTCCAGCTTGGTGCGTGCAGCGGCATCTTGTTCAACGGCGATCTTGTTTTCCAGCGCGATGATCTTTGGATCAGACGCGAGGATTTCAGCGCGGACCGCTTCAAGTTCACCAACAACGGCTTCGCGTTCTTCCAACGTGCCGCCAAGATTGCTTTCAACTTTGGTTTTCTGGTCTTCAAGGATCAGCAACTGGTTTTCGAGCAGCTTGGTGATCACGTCGGACTTCGAAATCAGGTCCTGCAGCTTGTCATCAACTGACGCAGACCGCATCCGTTCTTCGCGCATGGAATCCGACTTCGCACCGCTAAAGAACCCGACAAAGCTTTCCCAGCCGGTCTTGTTGCGCATTTCGTCGAAGTCCTGTTGGAAACCGGCAGTCACATCGTCCAGACCCATGATCAGTTCCGCGATGTTCGCGTTCATCAATTCGGTGTGGGCATGCACGTCCTCAAGCGAGGCATTCTCGATGTCGACAGCGATATCCGTCCCCTCGGCCATCTTCTGACGTGCGGTTTCAATCCGGCTCGTTAGCTCTGAAATCTTGGATTGCGCTTCGGCAACCTCGGATTGGGATTTACGGATTTGCGCGTCAAAATCGGCCATATGGTCCTCACTGTAAGAATTCGTTGGGTGTTATGTAGGTATTGTTAACGACATTTTCATGGCGCGAGTAGTGAATTATCGTCGTTTTTTGCGACGTCGGGTCGGGTTTTCCAGACCTTTGCTATTTTCATCACCTACCGCTATACATAAAGTATGAACAATGTTCAATCATATGCTCCACCTCGTTTCCTCGCTCTTTGTCTAGGTGCGCTGATCTTTGTGTTTTACCATTTAGGGCGGCGCCCAGCGCTTTTGGATTACGCAACCAGCGGCAAAGCATTACCGATCTTTGTTGCTATCCCTTGTTCGCTGGTCTTGGGGTATGGACTGGCGATGCTGTGGTGGCTGATCCGCCAAACCAAAGGCCAACTCAAAGAGACCTTTCGCCCGACCCGTGGGCGGATCTTGGGAGCATTCGGCTTGATGACCGTCACGCCAGTCGTCGTTTTTTCGGGGGTTCCTTGGATCCTGGGCGCACTGGCTTTCATGGTCGTTGGCCAAGGCAACCTAGACTCGCTATTCGGTGTTGGCGTTATGCTGGGTGCCACTTTGGCTCTCTACCCGCTATCCGCGATGATCGTCCGCCACACTTATCACCGACTCTGGATGCGTTTTGGGCTGTTTTGTCTCAGCTTCTGGTCCGTTTACGCTGCCCACCTACTGGTAAACGGCGCAATGAAGTTCACAATTACTTATTAGCCGCCAGAAATCGTAGCGCTGCTTAAGGGATCGGAATCGGGGGCGTCTTCTGCGATCTCATCCAACTCAACCGCATCATCTTCACCCGTGCCATAAATCAAATCCGGGTCAACGATGTTCGGCTCAAGGATCACACCGCGATTGGCAACCGCCTCGCCTTCCAGCTCAACGGAGGCAGCATAGGTCCGCACCACAACCCGAGTGCCGTTCGGTACATCGTCAAACAGATCAATGATGTCGTGGTTGAACATGCGGATACATCCGGCAGACCCCGAGTTTCCGATAGACGGCAAATCATTCGTGCCGTGAATACGGAAATGCGTGTCGCGCCCGTTCTGAAACAGATACAGCGCCCGCGCGCCCAACGGGCTTGCCAGACCACCCTCAACGCCGCGCGCGAAGGGACCGTAAACTTCGGGCTGGGTGCGCAACATGTTTTGCGTTGGCGTCCAACCGGGCCATTCGCGTTTCAATTGCACAGTCGAAGGGCGGCTCATGCTCATGCCCTGGCGCCCGACAGCAATAGGATAACGCCGCGCCGTGCCGTCATCACCGACAAAATACAAAAGCTTCGCATGAGGATCGACAACAATTGTGCCCGCAGCATCCGGTCCGTTGTAATCAACAACAGTACGGCGGTTCAATTCGCTCAAGTACTCAGCTGGGATCGGTGGCAGATTATATCCATTGTCCTCAAGGAACCCGTATCCTTCAACGATCTGGTCGGCTGGAATTCCCCCGATCAGCTCGACTTTATTGGAACAGGCTGAAACAATCCCTATGGCCAATCCCAACAGGGCAAAACGGACGGTACGAACTGTGGAAAACTGCATTTTTGCCCTCGAGTGATTGTGTTTTCCAAACACTACCCCTGCAAAGCACAGCAAAACCACCCCAAATTATAAAACTCAAAAAGTTTCCGCGCTTTGGCGTGCATTCGCATCGCTTGCAATCACACAACCCCGGCAGGATACTGGTTCTACTTACGCAAAGAAGGACATCCGCAATGGCCCCGAACGAAGCAAAACACGCCCAGTCGCAGGCAATCTGATGAAGGGTTTGTTTGGAATAGTCTTCGCGCCCATCGCCAGCCTGATCCCTTGGCGGAAAATCATTCCCCATACAGTGATCGGCAACCCGCATCGTGACACGCGGGCGATGAACCAGACACAGCACCCCAATCGCGCGCACAGCAACCGCGTTCACGTGTTCCACGGCACGTTTGAGTCCGAACTTGATGCAACGCGCTATTGCATCGATGCCCCTAGCCGCAACGAACCCGAACCCCTCACACGGGACCTGCCGGACGCGACGATCGACACCTCCGAGGTTGAGATTGTTTTCGGCGGCCCTCGCATCGGTGCTGCAGTCCCGATGATAACGCTGCATCCCGACGGGCTGTTTCAGCAAATCGGATCAAACAACACGGTCATTCTGCTATCCGAAGCAGCGTTTTGCGGCCTGCCCTACACCCTGAATGACACACCAAAACTACGATATGCGGGCGCATTTGACGTCACATGAGCACATCAATCACCCCGCCAAAATTGACCGTCCTGATCATCGGAGCATATGGCCTCATCGGATGCGGGGTGGCCCAGCGCTTGCTCCAAGACGGCCACACGATCATCGGGTTAGGGCGCGATACCGCCACGGGGAAACGTGTCCTTCCAGATATCGACTGGCGCATTTCTGATCTTCGATCCTTGACCGACGCAGACGCATGGCAGCCCTTTTTGGACGGGATCGATGCGGTGGTAAACTGTTCAGGCGCGCTTCAGGATGGGCCGGAAGACGACCTTGAGACGCTTCAACATCTCGCCGTGTCAGCCCTAGCGCAGGGCTGCACGTCAGCCGACGTGCACCTTGTGCAGATTTCAGCGGCGGGTGCTGATGTGGATGCATCAACGCCTTTTCTGGCGTCAAAGGCACGCGGCGACGCCGCCATTCAAAGCACCGGCGTCAAACATCACATTTTCCGCCCCGGCCTTGTCTTGGCACGGCACAGCTACGGCGGCACGACAATGTTGCGCATGTTGGCCGCAATCCCCCTGATCCAACCCATCGCGACGCCAGACGCCAAAATTCAAACCGTCGCGCTAGATGATGTTGCCGCCACCGTAAGCGCCGCATTTGCAGGCAAAATTCCCAACGGCTTTGTTGGGGACCTGGTTGAAGACGAAACGCATTCGTTGCGCGACGTTGTGACCACCACCCGCCATTGGTTGGGATTTGCCCCTGCAAAACATGAAATCACAATGCCAAACCCGTTAATGCGGGCGACATCGAAAATCGCGGATGGATTGGGCCGACTAATGTGGCGTTCCCCGCTCAGAACCACTGCGGTCAAAGTGCTCGAGGATGGGGTGACGGGAACCCCGTCAGACCTTTCGCAATTCGGCGCGCCGCCTGTTAAATCACTAACGCAAACCTTTGCCGGCATGCCTGCCCGAGCAGAAGATAGGTTGTTTGCGCGCATGGCATTGCTGACCCCAATACTCCTCGCAACACTCGTGGTGTTCTGGTTCCTGTCTGGCGTCATTGGTTTCATCAAAGTTCAAGACGCAGCCCGTGTTCTAACGGACGTTGGATGGCCCCGCGCCTTGGCCATCAGCAGCGTTCTGTTCTGGGGTGTCGTCGACATCGCAATCGCCGCCGCGTTCTTATATCGCCCCTCGGCGAAAATGGCGTGCTGGGCCGCAATCGCGGTCAGCCTGTTCTATTTGGCGGCCTCAACGCTTTTCGTGCCGCACCTGTGGCTTGATCCGCTTGGCCCCATGATCAAAGTTTTGCCAAGCATCGCTTTGGCTTTGGTTGCTCGCATAGCGCTGGAAACACGATGATCGAATGGATTGACGTCATCCGCCTGCTGCACGTTCTTGGCGCCTGCGTGCTGATCGGAACGGGTGCTGGTATCGCGTTCTTTATGCTTATGGCCCATCGCACCAAAGACCCTGCCATCATTGCCCACACCGCCGCGATTGTTGTCATCGCAGACATGCTGTTCACCGCCACGGCGGCACTCGCGCAGCCCATCACGGGCGTCATTCTGGCGTTCGACCTAGGCTGGCCGCTATTGGAAGGCTGGCTTGCGGTCTCCCTCGGGCTTTATATATTTATCGGACTGTTTTGGCTCCCCGTTGTGTGGATCCAAGCAAAGATGCGCGATGAGGCACGCGCATCAGCGCAAGCGGGCACACCCCTTTCGCCACGCTACATGCGGCTTTATCGCATTTGGTTCGCCTGCGGTTTTCCCGCCTTCATCGCAATCGTTGCATTGCTTTGGCTGATGATCGTCAGGCCCGTAATATCGTTCTGAACGTGGCTTAACCTCACGCCCGAAACAGGGCCCGCATCATCGGGCTGATAGGGTTTTCTAACCCTTCAATCACGTCGAAATGGTGTTTGCCTGCCTCAATGGTCAGATCACAATCCCACGCGTCCGCCAGCCCCATCGCTTGATCCAAAAAGGCGGGGCGCTCATTGCCACCGACCCAAGCTGTCATTGGTATGTTCTGGGGGCGGTGCCGAATCGGGCTTTCGTCCAAAGCCTCACCCTCATCAATCCCAAGCGTGTCATTCATCGTCGTTTCGCGCAGCGGTTCGAGGTCGCTCAGTAGCGAAATCGCCATGACCCGCTGAACCCGCGTCGACCACGGGGCCTTCTTATCCGCGCAGCCCATCCGCGCCACCAACTGCCCGCCCGCAGAATGTCCCACCAGATAAAGCGGCCCGTCCGTGCGTTTTGCGATCTCCGCGATTGCCGCCTCGACCTCGTCAGCCATTTGCGCAAGCCGCGCTTGTGGGGCCAAGGTGTAGGCAGGCATCGCGCAGGCATATCCCGCCGCCACGGCGCCAGCTGCCAAATGGGAAAACATCCGAGGCGACCCCGCCATCCAATACCCTCCATGCAGGAAAATTACGGTCCCACGGGAGGCCTGCGCAGGGTGGAACATGTCATAGGTCTGACCCCCACCCTCTCCGTAAGCCACGCCCAGCTCCTTATCCGCATGAGCGGCGCGAAATGCCTCGGCTGCCGCGTCCCAACGTTCATAATAGCTCTCACCATCTGGAATATAGGCGGAATTCGCATAGGCTTGATCAGCTGCATCTCGGTTCGTCATAACGGCTCCTCTTGGATCATCCCGCGAAGCCGCGTAGGTATTTCCCAAAGTCATATCGGAGACCACAATGCTTGATTCCACAACAGACCTAAAGTCCATGCTGTCCCGCCCTGACCTTGTCTGCACCGACGCCTTCGTCGCAGGCAAATGGGTGCAAGCCAAATCCGGCAAAACCTTCGATGTGACCAACCCGGCCCGTGGCGACGTAATCGCAAAGGTCGCCGACCTAAGCCGCGCAGAAATCGCGGACGCAATTGATGCCGCCGACACCGCCCGCCACGTTTGGGCCGCACGTACCGGAAAAGACCGCGCAAACGTGCTGCGCAAATGGTTCGACTTGTTGATGGAAAATCAAGAAGACCTCGCCATCATCATGACCGCTGAACAAGGCAAACCACTGGCCGAAGCGCGCGGCGAAGTCGCCTATGGCGCGTCCTTCGTGGAATGGTTCGCCGAAGAAGCAAAGCGCGTATATGGCGAAACCATCCCTAGCCACATGCCGAACGCACGCATCACAGTGATCAAACAACCCATCGGCGTCGCAGCAGGCATCACACCGTGGAACTTCCCCAACGCGATGATCGCGCGCAAAGTCGCCCCCGCCTTGGCGGCGGGCTGTGGCTTTGTGGTTCGCCCGTCCGAACTGACACCGCTGTCGGCCCTCGCCATGGGTAAACTCGCGCAAGAGGCAGGCATCCCCGATGGCCTATTCTCTGTGCTGACATCCACGGATGCGTCCGGCACCGGTAAAGAATTCTGCGAAAACCCCATCGTGCGTAAGTTAACCTTCACAGGGTCAACCGCCGTGGGGCGCATCCTGCTGAAACAAGCGGCAGACCAAGTGATGAAATGTTCCATGGAACTGGGCGGAAACGCGCCCTTCATCGTCTTTGACGACGCTGATCTGGACGAAGCCGTGATCGGCGCCATCGCCTGCAAATTCCGCAACAACGGCCAGACATGCGTCTGCGCCAACCGCATCTACGTGCAAGCGGGCGTCTACGATGAATTTGCCCAGAAACTAAAAACCGCAGTCGAAGCGCTGAAAATCGGGGATGGCCTGACGGACGGCACAACCCTCGGCCCGCTGATCGCACCTGCCGCCGTGGAAAAAGTGCGCGAACACCTTGCTGATGCGCTGTCCAAAGGCGGCGACGTTCTGACAGGCGGCAATGCCTCCAACCTCGGTCCGCTGTTCTTTGAACCGACCGTCGTGACAGGCGCGACCAAAGACATGCTGGTGAGTACGGACGAAACCTTCGGCCCCTTCGCGCCGCTGTTCAAGTTTGAAGACGAAGACGATGTTATTGAGTTGGCCAACGACACGATCTTCGGCCTCGCATCCTATTTCTACGCCAAAGACCTATCCCGCGTCACCAAAGTGGCCGAAGCACTGGAATACGGCATCGTGGGCGTAAACACAGGCATCATCTCAACCGAAGTCGCGCCCTTTGGCGGGGTCAAACAATCCGGCTTGGGCCGTGAAGGCAGCCACCACGGGATCGAGGATTACTTGGAAATGAAATACATCTGCATGTCAGTGTAGTTTGCCCATATAAATAAGGACTTTTAGGATTTTCTGGAAGCACTTATTGGGACAATATAGTCCCACTATTGGGACATCTTTGCACTCAATGAAGTCCGAAAGCGAAATGTTTTGAGGCAGGTCTTTAGTGTGTCCGTTCTTCGAACTACGCTAAGATTCGACCAGCAGGGAAATCGTGAAGGGGCTTACGTAAGTGCCTTCACCATGCCTTCGAATCTCTTGAGGTTCACAACATGTTCACTGAGGTCGGCTTCATCCAGACCACCCGTTTCTAACCGATACAACTCGATCACCAGGTCCCCTCGTTGTTGCGGGGTTAAAGACATATCTAATCGCAACAGCATCTCCTCAAGCTGTACGATCACGTCACGCATCAGGTTCAATTCAATCTTCTCCTTCGACATGGCGTCGCGGAAAAGTTCGTAGGGTTCTACCTCGAAGACCTGTGAAAAGGCGGTAATCCTGTTTTGCGTCAGGGATGACACACCGCGCTCCAGCCGCGATAGCTGCGTGACTGACATGTTCACCCGTCCCGCCAATGTGTCTTGTGACCAGTCGAGGTCTTTGCGGAGTTTTGCGATGTTGTTTGGCACTTTGCGGGTCATGGCCGACTACCTGCTGTTGTTTGTTCGTCATAGTCGCTGACTTTCCTCCCCATGTAGAGCCACGCGGAATGGCGTGTTGACCAGATTACCGTCATAATGTGGCGTATATGATTCGAAAATAGCCACAAGGTGGTGGGTGTTTGGGTAATCCGTCACACAAGGAGGCGATAAGCAATATGAGCGGTCTGATAAAACTTGCAGTCGTTGGTGCCGCCATCGTCGGGATCGGTTTCTGGATCGCTGAAGGTGTGGAGCGTCAAAACGTCCGAGACTGTCTGGCCGAGCAAAGCCAACGATACGGGATTGCACGGGGCCACGATGTCTACCTCTCCGATGTCGTCGAGGTCGAAGTTTACCAGACCTACGGTGACAACACAGCAACCCGCTTCGTCAAGTATCGTATCCAAGGGTCCCACGAACTCCAATCGACGACGTGTCGCTGGTGAAGGGTGCGATGACGCCCTGAATACCACCTCATCAACACCCACAAGAATCACAACCGCTGATCAGCATCTGCAGGTCGATCATTTTGAAACCAACCTTGAAGGACACCACATGAAATCAACCATCCTCACACTCTCCGCCTTGATCGCAGTATCGGCCTGTTCAGAGACCACCACCACACCAGACCCCATCGAACAGGCAGTCTCAGGACGCACACTCGTTTCGGGTGACACACGGCTCACTGCGGGTGCGAACGGTGCCCTGGTCGGCACCCTAGCCAGTGGAGACACCCTTTCTGGCACGTGGCGCATCGGCAACGGCAAGTGGTGCCGCACTCTCACACAGCCCGCTCGGTTCGCAGGGGCAGAGGTTTGTCAGGATGCTGCACTCGCAGGAGATCAGTTGGTGATCGTTGGATCGAACGGAACCCCAACCACTTACAGTATCGAGTAATTGCGATTGCTTGGTCGGATGTCGCCCTGACAAATCGCCGTATGGTGCTGGTATCGGGTGAGGACAAAGCAGGGTTGTTCACCCGTCTTTGCCACAAGAACTCCATCAGGCGTCAACTTGGTAGCCGCCTGATGGACGTGGCAACCGTATACCGACGAAAGGTGAAGCTGATGGAAGAAGCCCGATACAATCGCCTGTTAGAGCCAGCGCTGGTGGAATTGTTTGATGCGGTCGATTGGCCGACGGGGTTTACTGCACGGCTGTTGCTGGCTGTGAAGCTGCACAAGCAGGCTATTCAACAAGTCTACAACGACTATGGCGTCGATGATCCGAGGACCAGGAACCCCGATATGCTCAAGATCATTGACCGTTTGGCACCTGCTGTTGGTTGTGAGATTCCGATCAACGGCGGTATGTGAGGCTCTGACTCGACCTGACCATCATAGGGCACACGGAACCCAGCAGGTGTCCAACTGCGTGTAGGCGAGGGAGTCAGAGCCTCAGACGGGGTGACTAGCCCCGTCCTTTGAAATCAAGTTACGTGAGAATCGTGGCGTTTCAAGTCCTGGAGACACATCGATCACTGTCACGGTAGGTCATGCCCCTCGGCCACATATTCCCGCCACAACGCATCGACTGCATCGTCGATGAGGCTGCCACATGTAAGTCGCGTATACGATCTGAGTTGATCCAATCGCTCACAGGTGAAGCCTGAGACTGACCGAACTGCCAAGGTGTTTTTTCTATCGTTCATAATGATACCTCCACCCGTATTTATGGGAATGCGATGTTAAACGATTGAGAAACGGGAAACCAACAAGTGTTCCACCCCAAAGCATATCGACCCTATATAGGTTGAACAGGTGTAGCACGGTTGATGAACGACATCGCATATTACGCCGACACATCAGTTGGAATGCGGGCATGAACAAAAAACGCTATGATACAGACACCAACACAATCCGAAGTGATGGCAAAATGGCATTCTCACCGCAGGGTCGTGCCATTGCCAACAAACGCATCAATGCCCAGCAGCTTAGCCGCATCCAAAAGAAACTGGGAACTGACGACACGTTCAGTGACGAGTTCAAAGCTGCCTTCCATCCGAAAACTGAATACGGACAAATTCTGGAACGGATCAACCTTGAGACCGAACTCGACGCTACACGAAAGGTCATCACGGCCCTAAAGAAATACCCAGATGATCCCGACTGCCAGCGTATCCTCGATACAATGTGGGACAAGCCGACAATGAGGAAGAAGGACTTCCCGCTTTGCCCGATATGGCGTCATGAGCATGAGACCCGACAACTGTTCGCGTCACAAAGTCGATATGCTTTCCCAAGGGTCACCGAGCAATTGTATCTGGTCACCATTGTGTTCGACTTTGCAGAAAACCTCGACCAGCTTGAAGACGCTATGATAGCGGCACACAAGGGGATGCAAGCTGCTGTGGCGCACATGGGGCGTAAACGTCACGGAGTGATGATGACAGGCACCCTGGAGTTCGACCTGAAGACTTTTGAGGACCTGACCAACGAACCCAAGTCGATCAGCCTGTTAAGGCAGCTTGGTGTTGCTGCGACTGATGCAGGTGGATGGACGCTCACAGGACATTTCTTCACCCGCGTTCCACATAGGAAGGTGCTAGAAGATTGGCTTCGTCAAACCTACCCGTCATCTGACAAACATTGGCACCGCGTTCAGTTCAACCAGGTGATGCGCAACAAGAAACTTCTCGACCAATTATCCAAACTCTTTTCCTACATGAACAAGGTGCCGAAGGCTTTGTTTAGACCACCCTCACGAAAGACCAAAGGAGGCGAACGGGACAAGGCTGACGAACTCATGCGGCGTATGTCCGCAGCGTTCTATGGGGCCAACATGAACACCTACCTTGATCAGTCTGTCATCGACTTGGATGCAGCCATCGTCCAATGGGCCAAGTTCGTGGATCGTGTGGGACCTAAGCTGATGTATTTTTCTGTTGAGAGTTCCCACGCACAGAAGTGGTATTCTGAATCAGAGATGAACTATATCCGAATGACGGATGCCGACATCGCAGCAGATCAGGATCAACGTGGTGATGATGGGATGCAGGATGGTGAGCACAAGTATGAACTTCATCGAGATCACGGCCTGCTTCCCCCATTTGAGATAATGCCACATCTGAAGGGCCGCACACGAGACCTGCGTTCACGACCCCTGAGATATGATGCTGAGTGGGAATCGATGACTGACTGTTCTGGGATCAATCCTGATACCCATTACCATGACTTTGATCGATGGACGGTGAAGTCGTAGATCATGTTTCATTGGGGATTGCATCTGGTTTCTCAGGTTCGACTGATGTCTATACATATACTTCGCCGCTGCTTCGCTTCGCACACTTACTATCAAGTCAATCATTCAGGGCTATGACATCACGATAGAGGTCATGCAGGTGGAGAGGTGCCATATCCAAAATCGGTTCGAACATAAATGAGTTCATGTGAATATTCTCTGGTGTCATGAGTAAGACCTGCTCGAATAATGCCATCGCGACTTCATCTTCATTCTCACGATTGTACCGCTTGATCAGCTTGCTTGTTTGATGCTTTGTTATCCCATCGACGAAGTTGGGGTCGGCAAGCTTACCGATAATAAAACGTTCGGTGGCAAGGCGAATGCCCATGGAAAGGATCACCTTGTCCAACAGTTCGACTTCATCCAATGGTGCAGCAATGATTTCCTCACACATAGCAGCAACCGTCGCCAACACTGATTCCTCTCCGCTATAGCAACCGTTGGTCATGCTTGCGGAAAGTGTCCCTTGGAAAATAGCTTGGAGATCATCAAAAGTGACCGCATCGGATGCGGCCTTTACATGAAGCAGGTTCGTAAGACTGAGGAAGGTCGCATCATCGCCACTGTATTCAGCAAGATTCCTCACGAATGGGATGCATCCGACCATGCACTTCGGGTCATCCAACGCACCAGTCCACGCTCCAATAGGATTATCGCCCATTGAGTCACCTTGAAAACGTATCTCATTTTCGAAACGACCAGCGATCAGTTTATTCGGATTGTGGACATTCAGTCGCCCCTTAACGGTTCTGTAAAAATCGAAGTTGTGTGTCAGCACCATGAGGTGGAAGTAATCAACACGGCTGATATCTCTTAGATATTCGATAATGGCATACTTGTTCTTGTAGTCGAACGAATCTGCGATGTCATCGACCACAAGAAGCGTTTCATGCTGGGCGTTCGTCAACGCTTCAACTTCAAATATGATGTTCAAGATATACAAAGCTCGGCGTTCACCATTGCTCAAAACCTGTGAAAGTTTGTCAGGTGCCATCCGCCTATCGGCGTTACCATCCGCATCCTTAAAAATGAACTCGATTTGTGGCCCTTCGATTCCTAAGACCGCATCGGCCTTGTTCTTAACGCCAACCTTGAACGGGACCGTGAACCTCTTATTGAATTTGGCGATGACCTTTTCCCAATGGGTTAGTTCTGCCTCGGCCTTAACAACGATGCCTTTCAGCTTCTCCACACTTGCATCATATTCATCCAGCAAAGCGACGAACTCAGATTTCATTGTCGTCAAGTATCCGATCCATACACGGCGTTTCAGTGCGTTGATGTCGTGTAGTTCAGGAACAAGATATGGATGTTCAAGCAGGTGTTCCCTGAACAACTGAAGCGGTTTTGTGCTTAGCTTCCCATCAACCTTAGCGAACATTTCGCCCAGCGTTTGATCCGTCAAGATGCGTTGCTTCTCGTCCTCGATCTGCGCCCCCAACTCTGCTTCGTTAGAAATCTCGATGACACCATCACCAGTCTTTAGGCTTACAGTATGACCCCCTCTGAACCAGCCATTGTCCTTCAGGTTCTTCGCAACCAACCCAGCATTGGTATGATTAAATACACCACGCTTGAAGAACTGCGATTCTTCGAGGAGTTGGTCATATACCTCTGAGTATTGCGAGATAAGCTTTTGAATCTCATCGTCATCCAAGAGTTCTACGACTTTCGGATCGAACAGCACTTTATAGGTAACATCCGAGTATTGCGCATAAGCGTCTTTCTTCACCTCACGTTCAACCGTGCCTAGGGCGGTTAAGAACTCATTCTGCGGTAACCCAACAGCCGAACAGAAAGCCTCTTCGATGCCCTTGGTCATCCCTGCTTTCTTCTTCAGCACTTTGAGAAGAGCTTCGCGCTTCAGCCCGACCGAGTTAAACACCTCATCATATTCAGCTTTAAGTTCTTCACTGGCTAGAAGCGTTGACATCTTCGCCGACGAGTATTTTTCATTGATTGAGTCAACCACGAAGATAGCGTCATTTTGCACTGCTTCTCCGTTCTCATCCAATACATGAAACGATGACTCACGTTCGGGATAGACCAGATCGCTAGGAGTTTGACCCTTGGTGAAGTCCTTGAAAGAACGCGCCAAAGACGTTTTCATCAACCCATTTGGAGCATAAATTGCCACTGGCATGTTGTTGTTCTCGAATGTGAACTCATGCTCCAGTGCGGGAATACCATAACAGTGCTGCATTTTTAGTTGGTATCTTGTTGTCATCGTTATCCCACCCTTCATCATTGCGCAGCATCTGGTTGCACATTGTGGCCCTCACAGTGTTCATGCTGTCATTGCATCATACCTATCATCTAACTTTGAAACTCAGTAGGAGGTTTTGAACTTTGACTTGGTGCGATTTCCGATCAGCATGATCTGCATCAAATGGTCTTAGCTTTCCCTAACGAGATGCCCCAGGAAGCCATCGATACAGTGTTGGCACTGATACCCCCACCGCAGCCGCTGCGTCCTTCACAGGCGTCCCAGAGGCCAGCAACTCACGCACGGCGGTGATCTTGTCCTCAGTCATACGTCTTGGACGCCCACCGATTCGTCCTTTAGCCTTTGCTGCCTTCAGTCCAGCTTGGGTTCTCTCGATCACTAGGTCTCTCTCAAAGGCTGATATCGCCCCCATGACGTGGAAAAGTAGCCGCCCACCTGGAGTCTTCGTATCGATGGCTTCGGTCAAACTTTGGAACTCGATACCATCGGCGTTCAGCCGCTCCATGATCTCGATGAGATGGGGAAGGCTGCGGGCAACACGGTCGAGCTTGTAGACCACGAGCTTGTCGTTTGAGTTCTGGCGTAAATATGCCAATGCTTCTGCCAGCACTGGTCTATCCTTCTTTGCCCCTGAAGCGGTCTCCATGAAAACCTTCTCACATCCCGCTGCCTTCAACGCCACGATCTGGGCGTCATGCGTCTGGGTGTCTGTGCTGATCCGTGCGTAGCCTACGTTCATCGATCCTCCCTCTCGAAACTCATCGGCATCATAACGGGATGGGGTGCAGCTTTCGATAGGGGTAAATGAAAGAGTCCAAGTCAGTGTTATATGGGCCAGGAGTGGTGCGCGAATCGAAGCAAACGAGAACTCAGAAACGACCGTTTGTGAGAAACGAAGCGGTTAGTGCGGCGACCGCCCCATTGCGATCATGAGGTGGTGCTGTTGGTGATGCGCACCAATTGTCATCAGCCCAAAGAATCC
The DNA here is from genome assembly GCF_018861045.1 of Octadecabacter sp. B2R22. GTDB lineage: Bacteria > Pseudomonadota > Alphaproteobacteria > Rhodobacterales > Rhodobacteraceae > Octadecabacter. The sequence continues at coordinate 243,086 of NZ_JAHKQJ010000010.1, read as the reverse complement.
CAGTCCCAGCACTTGGTTCAAATCTTCATCTGACCCGACCTGAACCAGCATTGATGCGCCATTATCTATTTCTCCAGCGGTGACGGTCCAGTCAGATGATCCCTGCAACATTGGGCTGTGTGCCAGCACCATACGCCTGATGGATGCTGCGACATCATCATCACCTGTGATCAAGAAAGACACGCTCAGTCCGTTCACCGCCCGCTCAATCGACGCCTTAGTTGTCACGTTGTCCATATCCACGAGGTGATCACGAAGTGCTTTGATATCGACCTGCGCCCAGTTCGTTTCGGGATCGTCACGCAGCAGTGTAACGATCTCAGCAATCGCTGCGAACTGTGACTGACCCGTTTCACTTGGTGACCCCGACGTATGCGCATGTTGTGCCATGGCATTGGATGCGACAAACATCATCGCTGCTGATAAAAGACCTAGTTTCATTGAACACTCCTTTTTCTTGATCACCCTACCAAAATTCACTCTGATCACTTATGATTTGGATCATATGCTTCCTGATCCGTTTTCCCATCTATCCGCTACTGCTTGTCGCACAATTGACATGCAGAAGGGGGACGTGCTGTTTCGCCAGAGCCAGACAACATCGGGGCTTTACCGTGTTGTATCTGGATGCGTGACATTGCAACGAACTGGACTGGGGGGCGATACCTTGACCCTGCACAGGGCGATGTCGGGCGGGTTTTTCGCGGAGGCATCAGTCTTCTCAGCGACCTACCATTGCGATGCGGTATGCACCGAAGCTGGAAGCGTCACAAAAATCGCAAAGGCCAATGTCGTTGCAACGATGCACTCCAATCCTGCGTTCTCTGAAGGCTTCACAAAGTTGCTTGCTGTTCAAGTCCAACAGTACCGCGCACATATCGAGTTGTTGGCAATTCCATCAGCCAAGGAACGCATATTGGCGGCGGTTCAAGCAGGTTACTTCGATACAACGGTGATCGAGTTGGCGACCCGCATCAACCTAACCCATGAAGCCTGTTATCGCGCACTGCGGGGGCTGTGTGATGAAGGGCTTATGGTCCGCGTTGATCGTGGTAAATATGTACTGTCATAGCATCCACATGCTCTGGAAGAGCGTGTGCCACTAGTGCGGTGGATTCCTGCTGGCCTGGACATCGCGTTCCCGTTCAGACCAAGTTGACCTGATGTAGGCAAGGATATCCCATATCTCATCATCGGTGAGTATTTCGTTAAAGGCGGGCATTCCGCTGTTGAACCCTGTCACACCACGCACCTCCAACGCGGCCTGGCCACCTAGCTTGGTATACTCAAACAGCAGTTCATCATCGTGATGCCACGTGTGACCTGTCCCGTCATGTGGCGGTGCTGGAAGCACACCATCGGCGTCAGAGGATTGCCAGTTCGGTTGCCCCTCAAGGTTTGCCCCGTGGCATGATGCGCAGTTGCCTGAATACAGACTTTGACCCGTAACGATGTCGCGGTGGTCCCAGTTGTGATCAGCAGCGGCTGTGGAGGCAAATGACAGCAGGACTAAGATAAGCCACTTCATGCCACGTTCATCCATGTGCGCATCCCACCGACAGCATGGCTTAGCATGTGGCAGTGCAGCAGCCAGCGACCAGGGTTGTCGAATACACAGATGACATCGCGGCTTTCGCCTGCGTTCACCAGCGTTGTATCACGCAGATCGCCCAAGACCCCGTTCTGTTCAACTTCATAGAAGTGGTGGCCGTGCAGGTGGATGCCGTGCGGGAACGATGTGTCATTTGCGAATGTGATCCGCACAGTTTCGCCATTTTGGAATGATCCGAATGGATCGCCTTGTAGGTCCGAGACGTTGTTGAAGGCCCAGATATTGTCACCGTCGTGTCGTCCACCCATTGCACCGCCCATCATCGTCAGGGTCAGATGCTGTGTTGGTTCAGCAGGCGTTGGCAAATTGGGCGGTGACAACGCCATTATCGGACCAGCTTGTCTATCCGTGTTGGTTCCAATCACCTCAAGGTCTGCCAAACGATATGAACCGTCACGGGTGACCATGTCGAACCCGACTGGGCCAGTGATATCCACGATAAGATCAGCACGTTGTGCTGGGGCCAGCACAAGGTCTGCCATCTGGCGAGGCACAGGTAATGCCATGCCATCCAAGGCAACGACTGACCCAGCGACGCCGCTTACCGCTACGGGGAAGATACGGTTGGTTGCGGCGTTTATCAGTCGAAACCTAACCCGATCCCCAGTCTTCACCTGATCTTGGGACAGGAAGGCACGGGCGAAATTCCCCATGTAACCGCCATGGGCGACACTGTGCATGTCGGTAAACTCATCGGACAGGCTGCCATCTTCCTGCATCTGCCAATCCGCCATCAACACGGTGATGTCGTGATCAACATCTGGGGGCGTTTCATCCTCAACAATCAACGGACCCATCATGCCACGAGCGACCTGTTCATGAGAAATGTAATGCGAATGATACCAATAGGTGCCTTCGTCTGGCGGGATAAAGCTGTAGGTTTTGGTGTCGGAAGGCTCGATCAACTCTTGCGTCAACATCGGCACCCCATCCATCTGGTTTTCCAACCTGATGCCGTGCCAATGCACCGCCGTACCTTCATCAAGACCGTTTTCGACCTCGATGTTCACCCGCTCACCGCGCCGCACACGCAGTTCTGGCCCTGGCATCGACCCGTTGAAGCCCAACATGGATGTTGCACCATCTCCCAACGGGAGGATTTGCTGCATCACCGTTTCGGCCTTCAACCGCAACGCATCTTCGGCTGCGAATGTGGGCATCGGCAAAATCGTAGTGGCTGAGACAGTAGCCAAGAAGTGTCGTCTGTTCATGTGGTGCCTCATGTTGGCAAAGTCAGGTTTGTTGTTAAAACAGCTGTCGTTCCCAGTACTGCAAGGATGACCAGCCATTCGACTGATATGGATTTGGAAAGATGGTTTGCCGCTGCTGGATCACCTGAGCGAAGCGCAGGGATGAATCGAAGCTTGTTGGCAGCGGCCAGCCCAAGAAGCAGCCCGACCAACATCACCTTGATAATCAATGCCTGCCCGTAGCCAGTTCCTACAAGCGCTTCGAGTGACCCGACCAACTTGTAGCCCATGTAGCCACCCGCGATAATCAACGCAGGAACGGTAACCATGGCGACAACGCCAAACCGATGCCCAACATCCGCAGCCGACGCATAGGTGGCTGAAGATGATGCCAGTCGTTTCAACGGCGTGAGGACCCCGATCCAGAGGGCAACAGCCAGCAGATGCAACGTCAATGCGATGTCGAGCAGTGTTGTGTCACGGCCAGAGACATGTCCGACGTGATCAAAGGACCAAATCGCAATGATCCCACCTAACACCGAGACCCAAATTCCAACGCGGCCTATGAACAGACCAGCGATTAACAAACCAAGACCCACCAAACGTAACAGCAAAGCAGTACCTACAGGTGTGGTCCAAAGCAGGCCAAGCATCTCAGGATCGGTCATGCCGCTGACATCGCCCGTCAGATTGGCACCGCGCAGTGAAAAGGCGAGGATCGTTGCCATCAACCCCAAAACGGCGAATGCCACGGCCAAACCACGAGTGCGATCCAGCCGAAACATCAACGTGGCGATGACCGTGCCAGCCGCAGCCATCACACCAAGATAGAGCGCAAACTTTGTGATGATGGCCGCAAGCCCGAACGCATCAGGCATTATTCAACAGTGAAACTGAAGGTGCCGTTCAGCGCGTGACCATCAGAGCCTAGTCCGCGCCATTCAACGACGTACACACCCGCACCCATGTCGTGCATCGGCAACGCAAACTCCTGCGTGAACGCCGTTTGATCCCCAAGGTCCATGTCCATGCTGTGTGTGTCAGCATGAGTGATCGCGACCCGCGTTAGACGGATGTCACCTTTGAAGTCCATCAAGACTTCAGTCGGCATCTCCGTAATAGTGGCCTCATTGGCAGGTGTAGTCGCATCGAGGGGCGAGTGTGCCATCGCACCTGTTGCCCAAATTCCGATCATGCCTGCGAGTAGAAAAGTCTTCATTGTTGTTTCCAGTACTGTTGTTGCGGGTCAGTTGATCCCGTTGGCACGTTGTAATTCGCGAATGTAAGCGATGATCATCGTAACGTCTGCCCGTGTGACACCTTCTACGGGGGGCATGTCCCCAAACGGCCAGTGATGCCCACGAACGCCCAACTCAGCGGCCCTTTGGAACGCTTCATCGCCATGGTGGCTGGGTTCATAAATGATGTGGACCAATGGCGGTGCCACGCCATCTTGACCCGCTGCATTCGCACCGTGGCAAGCAGCACACTTGGCCTCATATCCAAGCTGCCCGATCTGGGCGTTGTGTGACAGCGTTTCAGGCACCCGCACATCAGCTAAAGCACCGCCTTCCAAACTGGATACGGGGTCCGATTGTGGTGTTTGCGATGCGTTCGGCCAAAGCGCGTAGCCCACGCCACCTGCAACTAGTAAGGCTGCAACTGCGATTATTGATCTCATTGTAGGCTCCGCCCCTTTGGTCTTTTGAGTGTTGCTAAGGCTTCCTGTTGGTGGAGGGTCAAACGATTTGTTATCACAGCTTCGAGAGCATCCAGATCGCCATACCGACCATCATTAGGTTCTCTGTCAGTGACACGAATCCCAATGGAACCTTGCTGTCACCGCCGACGCAGGCACATTTGAGTTCGCGTTTGTCGATGTAGACCGCCTTGAACACACTGATCGCGCCGATGCTGGCGACAAAAAACGCTGCTGGTGCAGACAACCATGTTAGAACACCCGCCATCATAAGCAGACCTGCCCCAGTCTCAACGAACGGATAGACATATCCGTAGCGAACCCACCGTTGGGCCAGCAGGTCGTAGTTCAGGAACATCGTGGCGAACCGTTCTACGTCTTGCAGTTTTTGCAGACCCAACAGCACCATGGAAATCGAGATGAACCATTCAACTGTCCGTCCCGTGAATGCGGTACCTAACGCCAACCAAGTCACAGCTATGGCCATCAACAAAGCGACCGCGAACAATGCGATGACAGGCTTATATGTCGTGGCATCCTTGGACTTGGTGGCTTTTCCTAGATGTGCGCTCAGGTCATCGAAACCACCGATGCGTTCTTCACCAATGAACGTCTGTGGCGTCGTCTTCACATCATGCTCAGCTTTGAACGCATCAACCTCGCCACGGCTAGTGAGGTGGCGATCATCCACTTGAAAGCCCTGACGTTCTAATAGGTCTTTCGATTTCAACCCGTATGGACACATGTGATCGGTCATCACCATCCGATAGAGGGTGGCAGTTTTGGCGGCGGTATCCTTGGGCATGTATCAAATCCTTATGCAGGTGCAGGCATCCATCAAAAATGGCACCCTTGAAACTCATTCGTCACCAACTTAATCTCTCCAGTAACTAGAAGGTCAAGGGTGAGTTTTATGAATATCTCTGCTGCATCAAAGGCTGCGGGTCTCCCCGTCAAAACTGTGCGCTATTACGCCGATATCGGTTTGGTCGAAGCACCGTCGCGATCAGAAGCGGGGTACCGCACCTATGACGATGTGGCTGTTCGCAAGCTGGTGTTCGTTCGACGATCACGGGCGTTCGGGTTCAGTATCGAAGGGTGCCGCGAACTGCTTAACCTCTATCAAGATCAAGACCGCTCCAGTTCGGAAGTGAAACGGATCGCATCTATGCGGTTGGAAGAGATCGAAGAGAAGCAGCGGGAGCTTCAGTCCCTGCATGATGAGTTGGCGCATCTGGTGACATCATGCCGTGGCGACCACATGCCCGACTGCCCGATAATCGATTATCTTGGTTAACCGTTGATCTCAGCCAAAACCTCAAGGTCTTGGCTGAGCGTACAATGGTCAACTAGTCCCTTTGCACGTCATAGGAACCTCCTGACCTTAGCAGCGTAATCGGCATATTGCTCACCGTAGGTCCGTCTTAACCAAGGCTCTTCTGCAAATGGGGCTACGATCAGGACCAAAACTGACGCCAATCCGATTACGGATACCGAGGGCGATGCCGACATCATGACCCATCCCACAACGATCATGATATCGGATACATATTGTGGGTTACGAGAATACCGATACAGACCCGACGTTCTCAGGCTGCCAGGCGCACCGCCAGTTTGATCAACGCCAAACTTCAGCACTTCCGACCATACACCCAAATTGCCAAGGACGATCAACGTCCCTCCCAAGCCGTATCTGATAGCAGCGGGAATGGTCCAAGAACCCCACTCCATGACACCAACAAAAAACATGGTGCCAAACAGGGTGAACGTTGGCACCCAAACCAAGATCGGTGTCAGCGTTGTATATTTTTTTGGAGGCCACAGTCGGCGTTCGGGATAAACGATGGACCAGACAATCGCAGTCAAGGTCCCGAACGCAATAACGATCCCTATGGATGTAAGCAGAACCACCATCATGTTGCCCCGTGAATGTGCTGCATAGCGTCTCGTCGTTCCTGCAACGCCTGTCGCACGATATGGAATGCCGACGACAAGAACAATGTCGCCATGATCCCCGCAACGATCAGGTCTGGCCAACCTGTCGCTGTCCCCCAGACTCCGAAGGCGGCCAAGACGACTGCTACATTGCCGATGGCGTCGTTGCGCGAACACAGCCACACCGATCTGACGTTGGCATCCCCGTCCTTGTATCGAACAAGTAAGAAAACACTGGCTAGGTTTGTGGCCAGTGCCATAACACCAACAACGCCCATGATGCCCGCTTCAGGCACTCCAACGTAGAATACGCGGTAAAGGGTCGAGCCAAAGACCCAGAGTCCCATCAAGAGGAGGCTCACTCCCTTTGCCAATGCAGCATTCGTGCGCACCTGAATTGACGCACCAATGACTGCCAAAGAGATACCGTAGGTCAGGGCATCGCCTAGGAAATCCAACGCATCGGCCTGAAGGGCCTGAGATTTGGCATAGTGGCCCGCCGACATCTCTACCACAAACATCGTGGCGTTCAGGGCGATGACGATCCACAAGCGGCGTTTGTAGTCAGCAGATACACCTTCGAACTTGGCTTCGTGTCCACAGCAACCCGACATCACACAGCCTCCTTCGCATTAGGCTGTTGAGGGGGCAATGCAGTTGCAGGACCGTTAGGGATGGTCGGCACAACGCCACGACGCAGACGTACCACACGTGCGTTCATCCAGTGGCGGATCACGAAACGATAGAGCAGCCCCTTGATCCCACGCAGTTGGCGATGTTTCGCATAAAAGGCGTCTGGTGATGCGAATGTGCCAAAGTCAAAGTTGATACCCGTTCTCTGGATGTATGTGTCTTGTCCAGACCATCCGATATCAGGTGCTTGGAGGTTGTCCGTGCCAGCACCGTAGGCACAGATGCTATCCTGATCGGGGAAAGCTGTTTGCAGGGCAGTCAGCACGGCATCATCAAGGATGAAACCCTCAAGGGTGATCCATCTCCCGTCTAGTGAAACTTCCACCCATGAGTGCAGGATGTTGGTAGGTGCGAGGGGGTAGACGATTTCGGGAACGATACCACGTTGCAGGGACTTGTGGATCGTGAAGCCATGGAAGCGGCACGGCAAATCCATTGCCCGCAGCAATGCCATCAGAAGCGTGGTCTTCGTATTGCACTGACCATGGCCATCCCGCAGCACCTCGGATGCTGTCAGCGTATCTTCACTGTTATAACCAAAAGCGATTTCATTCCTGACAAACTCATAGGCGGCTGCTGCACGTTCAGTGGGTTCCAATGTTGGCCATCTACGATCCGCAATGAGTGACTGGATTGGACCTGAAGAATAGTCGAGCAGCGGGGTCTCTTGGGTCATTGGATCAGAGGACATACGAATCACCTTTTCTTTGTGTCCCACCCTATCTACAACCTCTAGTCACTAGAGCTTCAAGAGGTAAGTTGCATGTTTTCTATTGGGCAGTTGTCAAAGCAAACAGGTGTGAAAGTTCCGACCATTCGATACTATGAGCAGGTTGGATTGCTGGTGTCCGCAGGGCGCACTGAAGGCAATCAACGACGATATGACACAGACGGTCTGGAACGGCTGGGCTTCATCAGACATGCCCGTGACCTTGGATTCTCCATCGAAGCGATCACTGCGTTGATCGACCTTCAGCAGCATCCTGACCGCTCCTGCCAAGAGGCCACACAGATCGCCCAGCATCAACTGACCGATGTGCGTGAGAAACTGCTAAGGCTCAAGGCACTGGAAACCGAACTGGTTCGCATCGCCGACGGATGTGATGGGGAGGGAAATTCAGATGAATGTTATGTTCTGGCATCATTGGCCGACCATCAACACTGTCGTGGTGAACATTGATGCGCTTCGTGGGACGAAATTACGACGTAAGTATGCTGGAAATGATCGAAACTATCCACCAACACAGTCCATCTTGTTGACCCATTCCAACTGGTTCTCCAAGTCTTCAAAGTGAAAACGATACCGCTTGGCCGAAGACGACTTTGAGTCGGACTTATGTCCCATGATGGCGTTACGCATTGTTTCGGACATACCAACATTCATGGACTCACCTGCCCAGCTATGACGCAGGCTATACAAAACCTTCTGTCGATCTGACGTTATGTGTTCTCGCAGATGCTCACTCCAGTCAGCCCCAATTGGCGTGGCATACCTCCCCTTATCCGTCATCGGTTCAAACGATGGGAACAACAGACCTGAATTGCTGACCTGACGCACATGATCGATGTGATCGGACAACCTTGGAAGCAGCAGCCGATGGATCGGAACACCACGTACAGACTCTTCGTTCTTGAGTTTACGATCAGGTGCCTCAAGGTCATCAGTCTCATTGGTGACCATAATCCCCATACGGTCCAGATCGACATCATCTAATCGAAGCTGGCATATCTCTTCTGGTCGCGCCCCTGTCCACACCAGCATATGCAATGCAGTGATCAAATCTGTCTTGCGAGACATCTGGGTCCGATGCGTTTGGTAACGTCGGCGGGTCCAGACATCCGTCGCCACATCGATCAACTTACGCACCTCAGGTTTCGTAAATGGCTTGTAAACCTGATCACCTTGGGAGCGCGTATCCCTTGGGGCTTTGACCGTCTTGCCAACGTTGTGTGGAACCGCTTCCGCAATTGTTGCGAACTCCAAAATCGCGCTCAACCTGTCGAGCCGTTGCCTCACGGTCGACGGTGCCAACGGCTGATCCTTGATCCTAACTCTGCCAAGATGTGCCACATAGTCTGATAAATGCTGCTTGGTGATGCTCACTAAGGGCAGATCGCCATGCAACGCGATGAACTCTTCGATAGCCCGATAGTGGCCATCGATGGTTGGTTGACGTGGCTTGTTCTCTTCATGCATCTTGGGAAGAATGGTGCGGAGGGTTTCACCATTGGGAGTTGCGAATTTGTCGAGTCTCCGCCGTGCTTGCCCAATTCGGAGCTTTGCAAGTTCCTTTTCATCGGCACCGTCAGCATTGTTCGCCAACCGTCTTAGCTTCATGAACTTCGCTTGCTGCATCCACTCGCTGCCCGTCATGACAAGGTATCCATCGGCTTCCGCCTGCTTCAGAAACTCTGGGTCATTACTTCCTGCGACCTTGTAAGTTTTCACCAATTTACCATCTCGATAGAACTCGAATGGCGGGATTCGCCGCGAATTGATCGGAAGGTTTTCGGGGCTGAAGTCCAGCTTCATGCTGAGTGTGTCATCGACTTGGCTGTGCTGCACAATCGCGGCGTCTTCGAAACTACCGAGCATCATTCGATTGTGCTTATGCGCCAAAGCACCTGCTTCAGCCCGACGGGCAGCATCAGTAGCACCTTCCAACTTGATGTTCCATTCCGTTTTGTCGTCGAGGAACGGACGAAATTCTTTCGGTATGCTTCGACGGTAATAAAAGTGCTTACCACGCGGCTTTATGTAGTTGGCTTTGCCGCTTCGTGGCGTAAACTGCGACATAGATCAGACCCCTTATTGGGACAATTTACCCTCACTATTGGGACAAAACAAGAGTCTTCAAAGTGGAGAGACGCCATGCTGAACGAAAATTATACATTAACTATCAGTAAGTTAACGATATTTCGATTTCGCCACCCTCCGTTTCGAACGTCATCCAAAAATATGAAATACATCTGCACCGTTGTATGATCAGCATCGCCGCGCGATTTAGAACGCGCGGCGAAAGTCTGCTCTGAGCCCACATTACCAAATTTCTGCGATACAGCTAAAGACCGCAATCAGGCCCCATGCCACAAGCACTCAACAATTGCCTGATGTCTGACCGGAGATTTTAATCATAAAAACCGTCGACGAAAAGCGCACCAAACAATTCCTGCAAATAGGCCCGCCAGCGGGCGCTATTTGACAATTTAGAAACCTCAATATTTAAAGAATTTAGGAAGATCATAGCCTTTGATGAAGTATACCTGCGCTAATGCAGCGCTATTTTTGGGAAGCTGGAGCGATAATATGGACAGAGTTTTTTTTGGATTGTTAGCAATTGGAGCCCTCACAGCATGTATGGGACCTAGCGCGCCCACCACCTCAGCGGTTGGGCTCTCAAACGCGTCCAAAATCAGCGTTCTTTTTCAAGATTTCCCTCAGGGAACAGTATGCTCGGTAGAAACGCCTAACGGAACACTTCAGACCTCTGCCATGCCCGGAAAGATTGAATATCAGGCTCAATTTTCTAACTCCCCGGTGAATTGTAACGCCCCGAGCGGGGCTGTTTACGATGTAGACGTTGCTAGCGTAGTTCCTGATACTTTCAGTGTTGCAGGACTTACGGCTTATGGGACAGGTATTATTGTCTCGACAGTGTCCGCAGATGGGCTTTCAAGTTTTCGAAATGATAACGGTGTCACGGTGCGCTAATTTTGTACTCAAACCTACTCAAAGTGAGCGAGCTAAGGTCAGAGTGGACCTTTTCAGCATTGCTCCACTTTTCGCAGAAGCCACCGTTTTATGAAATCCCTGCCATAGCGGACTTTGAAATTCACTGAAACAATGTCTTCTTTGCCCCGCATAGCAGACCTCTGGGCTGCTAGATTGCTGCAAAAATGGCGAATGGCAGCTTTCGAGATGCCCCACCGCGGCTTTTAAACCAAGCGCGAAGGTCAGCTAAGGGCCGTGAGTGACGGTTTAATGGCTCGGTGAAGCTGGACTTGCTACAATGCGGAGAACGGCAGCTTCGAGCCCAAAACAACCGATGCTGCGCGACGTTCGAAAGGCCGCTTTCCGACCATGTAGCTCAAACTCAACGATCTAGCATAACGCTGGGTTCGACAAAAATACGCCCCTGTATTGCCGAACACTGAAGTATGTTTTCTTATGATAAGAATTACTTCGGATAGAGCAGTCAATTCCCGCCACAAAGACAAACGCGACCTGGCATGCACCCATTTGGACGGCGTCACTAAACCAAGATCATATCGTCCGTTACGCTAGAGAGCATGAACCGTTCAAACGTGACTTCTGTGCCTTGATCAGCAAATACAACGCTGCCGGCCGATTGGACCATGTGCCCCCGAGCGTCAGCCGCGCTGCTGTAGCCAAAGCCGTCAAAAGACAAATAATCCCACGCCTCCAAATCGACCACCTTGTTCGTGGCACCATCCGCCTGATTAAATACAAAATGATCCGCTAATGATCCACCAGCCAGTACATTTGTTCCTGCGCCCCCATCAACTTGATCATCTACCCCACTGGTTCGAATCCAGGCTTTTACGTCATCCGCAGTATTGTTCTTGAATTCTTGGCTTTGCGAGAAACCTTGCACGATATTGGCCCGCGAAAACGCATCGTTCAGTTTCGATGTCCAGCCGTCGACCTCGCTTTGTGTCACTTCTCCAAGATCGAATTCACGACCTAGCACGTTGCTATACAGCAACTTTACGAAATCCTCTGGGTCATTCAGGGCACCGTAAGTGTTGGCGAATTCTTGCGAGTTGGTGAAACCTTCGATGACGTCCGTTAGGGCACTGCCATCGGCCAGACGTTCCGACCAGTTCGCAAATCCTGTCGCATCTGGATCACGATCCAACGTGGCCTGATAAATACGGTAAACATCATCGGACCACGACGCGGGATCACCTTCAACGGCCAGTTTATTGGCGGCCTGTTGTGTATTGTTGATCAACTGTTGGCTTTGCGAGAAACCGTTCACCACGTCAGCGCGTGTGAAATCGTCGGTGATCCGGTTGGCCCAATTGTCCACTTCGGCTTGGGTGACGTCTCCGTTGTCGAAATCGCGGTCCAGAACGTTGATATACATCTGCTTTACGAATGCCTCATCGTCCAGGCTGTCATAGGTATTGCGGAACTCTTGTGACCCGACAAATCCGTCGCGAACGTCCGCCAGGGTTGACGCTTCGGTGAATAGTTTTGACGCCCAGCTTTTGTGCCCTGTATCGTCGGGGGTACGGTCAAAGGTTGTCTTATACAGGCGGAACACCTGATTTGCTTGATTCAGCGCGTAGCCCAACTGGAAACCATCGGCAAAGATGAAATCGGCGTTGTCGCCACCGCGCAAGGTGTCTGCGCCGCCGCCACCGTTAATTATGTCCACGCCCGCCAGCCCGTCATAGCGGTCATTCGCGTCGGTTCCGACAAAGATGTCCGTGCCCGATGTGCCGCTGTCAAATGTGGCGGCTACGATCTCGCCTGTCGCACTTGATGCGACACTTTCGGTAGTGCCGGTCCCATCGACATAAGATGCGATTGCAACGATCTGGGTGCCGATGTCGGCCCCGGTTACGTGGTACGTGGCGCCGGTTGCAGATGAAATTTTGACATCATCTGCGAACCATTCAAAATCAAGCGGGCCAACACCATCCAGATCAGAAATCGTCGACACCGCGGTCAAAAGCGCGCCTTCGATAGATGCCCCAACAATCGTGACATCACCTGTCGGTCCATAAATCGGGTCATAATTCGCAAATTCGTCGTAGGTTTTGATGACACCATTGTTAAATTTGATGAATTCAACAGTATCGGAGATGAAGTCGGTGTCACCCCCATGCTGAACAGTCAGCCCAACCGTGCCGCGTGCGACGTCGAAATCAGCCGTGTCGGCATACTCCAACAACAGTGTATCTGTCCCGCTGCCACCGTAAATCTTATCTTGTCCGTCACCAGCGTGCAGCGTGTCCTGTCCAGAGCCGCCATAAAGCGTGTCGTCGCCTTGCCCCCCCGACAGCAAATCGTCGCCGCCGTTACCGATTAAGTGATCATTACCACTTAGGCCCAGGATGTAATCGCTGTTTGAACTGCCGTCCAATTTGGTGCTGCCCGCGTCATCCTCATAGCCGCTCGACTTTTCAGCGGCGAATTTGTCGAACACACCGAGTGCTGCGCCCGAAAGGGTGGTAACGTCGTCGTAGTCTGTTTCACCAACAATAACAGCGTGCCCGTCGTAGTGGGTCGCCAGTGCATCTTGTCCCATTTGGCCCAAAATGCCCCAGTACAATCCGTGATCATGTTCTGCGCCAAATCCGCGCAAAAGGTTAGTCAATTCTGACCCGTCAGGATCATCGGCGGCGACGTTCACCAGATCGATTGACGTCAACCCGTCGTCAAAATTTTCGTTTCCATACAGCGTAATATTCGGCGTGTATGGGGTAATAAGCGGATTTTCGCGATCAAAGGTAACCGTGTCATTGCTGAATGACAGCCCGATGTAATAGCTGGGCGCGTTGAACGTCACATCGCCGTTGCCATCAATGTTGACCAAACGTTCATCAAACTGACCTGCCATGCCGTTTTGCGAATAGGTGTCTGTCAACGCTTCGGCTGACAATCCCGCAGAGGCAATCGCGACCACGGTCAGATCGACATCTTCTTCCAAGCGGTGTGCATCAACCAAAGCAAATAGATCAGCCGTCGCGCCGCCAAGGCTGTGACCAGACACGATCATCTTCTCGATCCCGTTGCTGGAATTGTTGGCATAGGCGATTGCGGCATCAATCAGCGGACGCATGGCTTCGTAATAGTGGTAGATTCCGTTGCCGGTGTAGGCCTGCCCAAGGGTCGCATCCAGCGCATCATCGGGGTCGGTTCCGCGAAATGTCAGGGATAGGGTTTTTTCACCATCCGGCGTTTCCCCAATCGCAAGAAGCCCCTGTGACGCAAAGCTGGTGAATACGTTTAGATCAGTTGCATCACCCATGAACAGGCCACCGCCCTCAAAGTACCCTTTGCCGATATTTGTGCGAAAATCCTGACCCAGATCATCATCCGTCAGAACCGTCCAACCGTTGTCTGCTAAATATCCAGCGTAGTCGTCTTCGAGGCCATTATCATCATCACCGCGCCACTCTTCTGGGATCGCGTCGACGCCGTAAACGGTGTGCACCATGAAGGATGCGATCGTGACATCGAATGCCGAATTACCAAGGGTCTTTTGGGGACCTGTGTCGTGGTCATGGCCGAATTCTTCTTCCCAAGCATTGTTTGCTTGGTTGAGTTCGGGATCAGCGCCATAGACAAATGCGCTGATCGTGACGGGACCATCGGACGTCAATGTGTAGTCGACCTTTTCCCAATCCCCAAACAGTGGCGTCAGGCCGAATAGCATTGTGGTGGTTTCGATGACTTCGCCATCAACGCGGAATTCCACATAGCTGAACCCGTTCGCAACGTTCCATGCTTCGTTGCCGATGTTTTCAATAAACGCACCGATTTCAATGGTTTCACCGGCTTGCCAATCACCGACAACGCGCACATCGGACACGACCATATCGGGGGTCGGGAAATCAAATGTCTCGGTGCGGGAATTGTTGGATGAATTGGAGTCGCTGACATTGGTGATACGAACTTCGACGTCATTTTCGCCAAAATCGGAAAATGTATAGGCTTCGGTTTCGTAGTTCGTCCAGCCCCCCGGAATACCGATGCCGGGTAAAATGGAACTGGTTCCAATGACGACACCGTTCACAAGGTATTCTAGTTTGACCGTGTTGCGATACGTCGTTTCCCCGATGTTTTCGATCTTGGCCTGAATGATCATCGGCACACCGACCTCATTGCCGCCGACACCCAGCAGTTTGATGTCAGACACCTTCAGATCGGCGGCAGTTTTGTAATCAACCCAGACCTCAAGATAGGATATGTCCAAAGAATGGCCGACATCATTGTCGAACTTCAGCCTCCAAGTGCCATTCGCTGTCTGACCATCAAAATCAAATGGCGTCGTTGATTTTGAATCAGTGCCCCAGAATGAAATGTCATTATCATTTGAACTGTCGCTATCGTTGCCGTCATCTGTGTCTTTGCCATAGCCATCAAAATTCCGATAGATCAGATTGGTGTCGCCTTCTGGTGACACGATCCAAATGTCGATGTCACCCTGATCGAAACTTTGTCCCCCGTTATGATCAACGAAAAACCTGTAGCGAACCTCTTCGACGGTCGCTCCGTTTGTATCACCCGAGGGATTGAACGAGATCGTCGAGACACCCTCTGGGATGGTTTTGTCGCCGTTACTATAGCCATCAGCAACGGTGTAGTTGTTAAAGTAACGTGCCGTGCCCATCGTCAGTTCTCCCCAAAATCCGAATCCTTACGTTAGGTTAACATTAGGGGCGCGTTGCAGTGCGGGATATGAGGGAAACACCTCATATGCTGCGCTAACGGCGAAAAGGTTTGGAGTACGGGCCAGCTTGCGTCTAACTTGACGTTAGGGAAGTGAGCTTTGCTTTGAACAATTGTAACGGATTACATCTGCGCTGGTTCAGGTCACTTGTGAGCTGGGTTTTCCTGTGTGTTACGCTTCTTGCACCACCCGTTGCCGCCCAACCGGCACAAGGGTGTCGCGTTGCCCCTCTTTCAAATGCAGTTGATTTTCACATCGATCTGGGGCAATTCGCCTGCGCCTTCTCTGACGACAGTCGGACGCTTACGCTGCAAGAAATTCTGGCCGGTAGGGACGACGTCCAATTTGATCCAGTTTTGGGCGGGTTAGTCGACTTCGGGTTTGGGTCTGCGCGCTATTGGGTGCGTGTCGAAATGCAAAATACATCTGCGGAAGTTGGAACTTGGTGGGTAACACACGACATCCCCATGGCAGACCAGCTGCGCGTAACCCGCATCGACGATACCGATACACGCGATCTGCTGACTCTGACAAACCAAGACCCGTTTTCGGCTCGACCAATTGCGCACCGTCATCTGGTGTCAGAGATAATACTGGAACCACTTCAGACGACCACATTGATGATCAACTATACCTCTGGTCAAGCGACCGAGATGCCGTTTGTCGCCGAAACACCAGCGCATTTCTTCCAGCGCAGCCAAACAGAGACAATTCAAATTGTCGCGCTCACAGCACTTGTGCTTGGGATGGGCCTGATCAGTACGATATATCTTTATGGACTCCAGGGTCGGTCTGCACTGGTGTACGGCACCTACGTTGTCGCCAGTGCCGCCCTTTTGGTTCACCTTGAAAGCTACACATTCCAATATATTTGGCCCAATGCGCCGGGTATCAACCAATTTGCACTGCCCATTATTGCGAGCCTGTCTATCGCGCTTGGCACATTTTTCGTTGATATGTTCACCAAGGCTGCGGTGCATCACCCTCGGTTACACGTCACTGCATATGTACTGATCGCGATGATGGCCTTTTTGGCAGCGCTTACGCCATTTTTATTGAGCACTATTTGGTTCAAGCTTATCTTCTTCGCTGTCGCTATAGGTTCGACAACGATGCAAGTCGTTTTGGCAATCGCTTCGGTCCGGCGAGGTCAATCAGGTGCCATATTTTTGGTCTTAGGCTTTGGCGCTCTGGCGGCCGCCATATCTTTTGGTGTGTTGGGCTATCTGACAGAAGGACTGTTTGAACAAGAAGTCGCAGGTTTTGCGATCCGAGTAGGTTTCCTCCTCGAAGGGCTGGCTTTTTCTGCCGCGATTGCCCAACGCGTGCGTGCAACGCGGCGCGAACGTGACACAGCCCTTGGCGCACAACTTCGTATGTCCGAAGAACGCCTGAACTTGTCCGAAGCCCTACGCCGAGCAGAAGTGGACCGACAACGATCGGCGGATGCTGCGATGCGCAGCCAACAAGCGCTTGCCGACACTGCCCATGATATCCAGCAACCCTTAGCGTCATTGCAGATGGCACTGTCAGGGGACCCAGACGCGCACGACCACGTTGCAGGTAGCCTGCAATATCTAGAGGAAATCGTGCGCGCAGGTCTTGAGAGTAACTTCGTTCCACTGGGAACAGGCAACGCTGACCCCCCTTCGCTGAATGCGCGCGAACGGTTCAGTGCAAATATCATTTTGAAAAACATTGAAGTAATGTTCTCACCCGAAGCCAAAGGGAAAGGCATTTCGCTTACTGTTTCTGATTGCGCATCGCATATTGTTGCCGACCCACTGTCGCTGATGCGGGTCCTTGGAAACCTGGTGTCAAACGCACTGCAACACGGGAACCCATCCCGTGTTGTCATTGGTTGCAGGCGGCGTGTAGATGGCTTGCGTTTTGAAGTGCATGATGACGGACAAGGGATGTCTGAAGTGGAATTGAAGCGTCTTTTGCAACGTGACGAAAAAGGAACGTCTTCGCGTGGTCACGGGCTGGGCCTTTCAATAATTTCGAATCTGGCGCGCGAAAACGGATTCAATTTTGACATTTCATCACGCCTCGGTTGTGGGACAATCGCCCGCGTTTGTGTTCGAAACACAACCAACACAATCGCAAGTGAAGCTGTCTGATGGTGAAACCAACTGCCGTCATCGCCGACGATCACACGCTTATCCGCAATGGAATCCAACAAATTCTGATGTCGTGTGACCTTGATGTGGTGGCGCAAGCTTGCGACGGATTAGAAGCCATCGCGATGGTGCGCAGCCATCAACCACAGGTGCTGACTTTGGATTTGGCAATGCCATACTCTCGTGGGATCGAGGTTTTTAGTGAAGTTCGGAGATGGTCACCCGATACCAAAATCATCGTGTTTTCGGGTCTCACATCGGTGAGCCTTATCAGCAATCTCGCACAATCAGGCGCGGACGCAATTTTTCTCAAACGTGGTGATTTGAGTGCTTTCTCTGATGCCATTCCCAAGATCGTTGGAGGCGATCGAATTATGGGCCCCGGCGTGTCCGAGATGCTTGATGCCGCACACAACACAAGCGCCCTAACGGCCCGCGAACTTCAGATTCTAAGCCTGGTCTCTCGCGGATTCAACAACCGAGACATCGCCGAACGCCTTGGCCTTAGTACCAAAACAATCGATAACCACCGAACCAATCTTATGCGAAAAATTCAGGTGCATTCCACAGCCGAACTTATTGCATACGCCCTCAGGGAAGGATTGCTCGATGCAAGTCTCGAAACTTAGATGAAGAACTGGCTGTTTCACGCCGTTCGGGTGAAAGTTTTGAATTTCACCACAAACTTTGTTGAGCGATAGAATCTTAGTTATCGTTGGGCACAGCAATCTGACAAGTGCAGCAAATGGCCGGATTGTGGAGGACATGAGTGTTCGATTTTTTGCTTACGCTTATATGCGCGACGTCGATGCTCAGCGTCTGGTTTTGGGAATTGACCTTCGATAGAGATAAAAGGCATTTATGTCCAAACAGAACCGTCGTTTATTGTGCTACTTTCATATGCGCCTCTCGGAAACAAACAGCATAGCAGTCATTGGTTCTGAAAGCGCCAATGCATGGAGAGTCCCGCACACTACCAGTTCGCAAACGGCTTAATTTTGCACGCGCGGCGAAAGTTTTCGCGGCGCCATAAAAGCTTGTATTTTGTCGAACAGCGAATGCACCTAGGCTAAAGTTAGACAGAAACGGGGAGGCGCGAAGGTGAAAGTTAAAGGCTTCAATCAGATTGTCCGGCATGCGATTTTCGGCTTGTGTATCGTGACATTGCCGGTTGATGCACAAGAAATGGCTCTTCCGCCATTGGCGGATGATGTTGCAGCGGAATTCACAGCCATTGGTCGATTAGGTCAGGCTGGGTTTCGTGTACGGCAAGGTTGCACTGCTACTCTAGTTGCCCCTGATTTGGTCGTCACAGCCGCCCATTGCGCCTCCTCCAACGGCACGTCTCAACGTGTCTTCGTTGCTGGGTGGTCTCGAGGCGAATACATTGCATCGCGTGAAACCAAGTACGAGATCCGCCATCCTGCATACGCGCTGAATGGCATGCATTCTCCCCGAAACGACATAGCACTCATCATACTGCAAGACCCTATCCTTGACGTAAGCCCAATCCCGCTGGGTGAATATAGCGATAAAACGTTCGCCGGAACAAACCTCGCACTACTTGGTTACCATCGCCAAACGCCGCATCTTCTAAGTGGAGATTTTGATTGTCCGGTTACTGATTTTGGCATTGGGTTGTATCAAGTCGGTTGCCGAGTGATCAACGGAAATTCTGGATCTCCTCTGCTTAATCAAACAGCAGACGGTGCATGGGAAATAGTCGGGGTAGTCAGCTCGCAACGTGGTGCGGCGGCGGTTGCCGTTGTCGTACCAGACTGGCTAAGAAGCGAGGTCAATAGCCATCAGCAACTCACGCCTGAATAGCCCCCGTTTTGAGAGTACTGGTTTTGCTTCAAGAACCGTGCACTAAGGGCGGAAACCGGACTTTCGCTGAACCTGCACGCATTAATCTGCAGATCGTTGGATGGGGTCATTCTAGCCCAGGAAGGCCTACCATCCCAGCAAGGCCAGCCATTAAGGTCAGCTTTGTTTCGATATCGACCTTTCCTTTTTGTCCAAACCTATAGGCAAAGGCGACGTTGTGGAGGTTCAGGTTCAATGCTCTGCCGGCGGGCTAAGATTCCTTGCCGCGAACAGAGGTTGAAAGGCCAAATCTATGAACCGACGAACATTCAATGCAATGAGCTTGGCTGCGATTTTTTCGCAGCTACCACACCTGACTTTGGCACAACATGCTGCCCGAAACGTCACCGGCTATCAATTTGCAAGTATCAACAATGGTCTACTGACGGCCAACCATGATGGCATGGCACGCCAAGATGTTGCGGTCGATGATGACACGCTCTTTCAGGTGGCTTCGTGCTCCAAAACTGTTACGGCGCTCGCTGTTTTGACGTTGGTCCGTGACGGCCACATTGACCTCGATACCCCAGTAAACCGATATCTGACCCGTTGGCAGTTGCCCGGCCCGCGCGGGGCGACGGTAACAATTTCAGAGCTTTTGTCTCATACCGCTGGAACAACAGTTCATGGGTTTGAGGGTTACGGCCCCAACGATGACCTTCCTGACATACTTGACGTCCTGAATGGGAGTGGGCGCGCAAATTCTGGGGCAATTCGGGCGCGCCACAGGCTATTTTGCCAGTTTAGATATAGTGGGGGGGGCACAATGGTTTTGCAGGCCTTGATAGAAGACAAAGCCGGTGAGACTTTTGCGGAGTATGTGTCCAAGAACGTGCTGGGCCCCGTTGGCGCATCCAAAGCGACGTTTGCGATCACGCCAACCAATGCCTTCGCGCTTGGATCTTTCGAGAATGGACAACCCGTCGAAGGAGGTTTCATGCGTCATCCGGAGAGCGCGGCCGCTGGGCTTTGGGCGACGGCTTCTGACTTGGCGAGAATATTTCAAGCAATCCTCAGTTCCCTAAACCGCACACGTCATGCCATTTTGCCAGCGGGACTGGCCGAACGTATGATCACGCCCGTTAAACAGCAGGCAGGCTTAGGTGTTTTCGTCTCACCAGGGCGGATGATTTGGCACGAAGGACGCAACTATGGGTACGACTCAATTGTGGCAGCAGAGCTTTCCACAGGACAGGTTCGGGCAGCCATTACCAATAGAAACGGCGCAATAGACAGCTATGCACATCGGCTTCTTTCACAATAACATGGCAGGGCCGTAATGGCCCATGTCTTGGTATGGCTAGGCCAGTTTGCCGCATAAAGAAATTAGGATGATCTTTCGCCATGGACAGCATCATAATTGAAATGACAAGCATCGGAACATTTGCAATCGCGGTGTTCGGGGCCATTTTCTGCCTTATGCAAACACGGTTTCCCCAACTCCGTAGAAGCTTTGCAACTCTCCTCGCGGCTATCGCTGTGAACAATCTACCAGAAGCATTTTCACAGCTGATCGAAATCTTGCCGCGGGGGTCTGCTTCGATCTTTAGTTTTGTCACTTGGCCGAGCTCGTTTTTGCTGACGCCGCTGTTCTGGATTTATGTGTCCGTTTTGACCTCGCAGAACCAGCAACTCCCACCCAAGCTAAAACGCCATTTCGTTTTGCCAGCCACAACAGCTGTCATCGCACTTTTGGTTTTGGCATTGCCAGTCGAAGTACGTGAAACATTGTATGCAGGAGGGGACGATATAAGAGGAGCATGGCCAATGACGCTCATGGGTCTTTTGGTCCTCTGCCAACTTGCCGTTTTCCCTCAGATCGCCCTTTACCTTTATCTGATCCTGCGCCGGTTGTTGAGATTTCGGCTACAGTTGCGGGACTTTTATGCAAGCACTGAACAATATGAACAGCGCTGGATTTACGTGATTGGAGGTCTGGGAATATTGTTTTGGCTGGCACAAGCTCTTCTCTTGTTTATTGCCGCGAACACAGGAGATGTGCGTGCCGCAATGGTTATCGCAAGCCTGGCCGGCTTTGCTCTTGTTGTGGCACTGACACTCTGGGGCTTGCGACAGAGCCCCCCGTTGGAGCCGGATGATGGTGACGACCCACCACCGAGCGAAGCGCAAATAACTGGTAAGTACGAAAAGTCTGCGCTCAACCCGGAAGCCTCCGAACGCCTGAGTCGCAAACTTCGCGCTGCGATGGAAGTGGAGCATTTGCATCGGGACCCAAATCTATCCCTTTGGGCTTTGGCTAAACACACGGGCGCGTCGTCGAATTACATCTCTCAAACGTTGAACGAGATGATCGGTGAGAGTTTTTTCGACTTCGTGAATGGCTACCGGATCGCCGAAGCAAAAAATTTGCTTTCGACCACCAATGAATCTGTTTTGAACATTACTTATGATGTCGGCTTTAACGCCCGGTCTTCTTTTTACAATGCTTTCAAGCGAGTGACTGGCCAGACGCCATCGAGTTACAGAAAAAAAATGTCTCAGCGTGTCGGATTGGACGACATAAGCGAACCGCTGGGCGACACCAGATCTATTGATACAGATCAGGAAAGAACAAACTGAACCACCACTTACGAACACACAACTGAAACCAAAACATTTGGCTTCGCGGCAGTCCTGCGGCGCCAAGGGTCTTGTCCATATCCAGTGCTGTTTAACCAGCACGGAACCAGAAGAAGAGAAAGAACATCAATGAAAAGATACATAATTCTTGCAGTGCTTGGCCTAAGCGCATGTGATTCACCCGCAGAAATATCAGCCAGCCAGCAGCTCGATGCCGCTTGTTTGGAGGGAAACATCGTGGCCTGCGCAGCGGTCCAACAGCGCGTTGACGCACGAAATCAAACTCTTGCTACAACAGCGGCCGGTTTTTGAGAGCTTCGCCCGCTTCACGTAACGTCTGGCTGTGCTTGCCCGAACACTAAGAGCCCGCCGGCGCAGATTCTGAGCGGTTATGCCGCTCAGAACTCTGTGGCAAGCTGTTCTCAGGCGCGCAGATGCATCAAATCCACACGTAGTCAGAACAACAGGCTTTTCCACCCGGCAATTGCTGTGGACTTTTGTCGATGTCCGCTAAGGGAAGCCGCACCGCGGTATAAACGCCACCTACCAGTGTCCGTTATGGGCCGTCACTGTTCGGGCTGGCAAGGTGTGCAATCACCGAGCCAGCCCTAACCGACACCTGAGCAGCATACACAGGAATGGCTATAGAGCGGCTAACATGCAGTGTGCGGGTCGTGCAACTGCGCATAGAGAGCCGCTTGCGGATGGAAAA
This sequence comes from Octadecabacter sp. B2R22, assembly GCF_018861045.1. Classification (GTDB taxonomy): domain Bacteria; phylum Pseudomonadota; class Alphaproteobacteria; order Rhodobacterales; family Rhodobacteraceae; genus Octadecabacter. Next base: position 220,247 of record NZ_JAHKQJ010000010.1, on the reverse strand, counting down.
ACTTAAAACCAGTTAATGTCTGCTTTCGGGAAGCAGCAGCGCGACATGCGATGGCAGGTCAAAGTCCGGAAGGGGCCGTGTTTGACGGACGCACCCTGTTAGACGTCAGCTGAAGATGTGCCACGCTACCTATTTCACTATTTATCTATAAGAGCTTAGAAACGCCCAACCGTCTGGCGAGCGACGTCCACCCAACTGTATGGAAGGCGCCTTCATGGCCACCAAAACAAAGCTGCACCCCCGCAATCAGCACTCGGCAGGCTATGATTTTGTGCGCTTGGTGGCTGATACACCGGAACTTGACGCTTTTACGATTAGCAATCCAGTCGGTCAGGCAACAATTGATTTTCAGAATTCTCTGGCCGTCCGAATGCTTAACCGAGCGTTGTTGAGGACGCACTACGGCATCCGTTCTTGGGATATTCCCGAAGGTTACTTGTGCCCCCCAATTCCTGGCCGTGTCGACTACATCCATTATCTGGCGGACTTGCTGGCTGGCAGCAACAATCAAGAAATCCCACGTGGGCGCGACATCAAGGTGCTAGATATCGGTACAGGCGCGAGCTTGGTCTATCCCATTGTCGGCCAGAGCGAATATGGTTGGCACTTTACTGGAACTGATATCGACGCAGCCGCACTCAAATCTGCGGGCAAAATTTGTGAGTTCAACAACATGAACATCTCCCTCAGACGACAAGATCGGCCTGAGAATATCTTTCGCGGTGTGTTCCGGTCCGATGATGCTTTTCACGTCACCATGTGTAACCCGCCTTTTCATGCATCTAAGGAACAGGCGAACAAAGGCACTCAACGTAAGTGGTCGAACCTGGGCAAAGGACGGTCAAATATGCTGAACTTTGGCGGCCAAAATGCCGAGCTTTGGTGCCCTGGTGGGGAGATAAAGTTCATCGCAAATATGGTTAACCAGAGCGTAGAATTCGCCGATCAATGCCTTTGGTTTACCTCGTTGGTCTCGAAAAAAGATAACCTCCAGCCCCTCAAGCGGATCATAGGAAAAGCCAATGCCACCGATTTTAGGGTCGTCGAAATGGCACAGGGGCAGAAAACCAGTCGTTTTATTGCTTGGACTTACATGACGAGAAAGCAACGCTCATTGTTTACGAACGCCGCTCGGACATAACGGGACCCCGTCCCTGATCTGCCGTTCAAACAATGACTGCTTTGGAGGCGCTGCAAGCTGCACCTCGGGACACAATAGATGTCTCCTTTGGGCGGATACCGAACCTTCGCCGCAGTTACGAAATATAGGTTTACTGTCCGCACAGCGGACTTTGCTTCCAACACGCTGGTCCTCCGCAACACCACCGAACGCCCCATTCACGCTCCCGTAATCCACATGTTTTACCTTTACCCATGGTTAACCCGTGCGGATTATCACCCCGTGCGCCATGGCATTTGTGGCAGCCGGCTGGTCCCGAAACGGGGCCAGCAGGTCGCAGCGCATTGACCTTGGGGGCCTAAAACACCCCCTCGGCACCGCCCACACCGTAAATTGCAGCAAACACACCAGCAGCACTCCGCCCGTCAACCGCAGTGGTTGCCTCGGGCCGATGGCGCGGAATAAGACGTGGGCCACTTGCACGTGCCCCTTCCATCCGCCATTAAACGCCCATGGATTGGCTGAAAATCATACATATTCTCTGCGTCATGGGGTGGATGACCTCAATCTTCGCGGTCCCACGGGCGCTGATTTATTGGAAACGTGATTTCGCTAAGACGGGTGAATTCGGTCCCTTGGGGGATCTCACCTACCGCCTCTATCGCTTTTCGGCGGGCCTAATGGTCATCGCACTGATCACTGGCATCTGGCTTGGCGCCGCCGTCTGGTCCTTTGCGCCTTGGGTCTGGGTGAAACTCGGCCTCGTCGCGCTGCTGTTCATCCACTACATGATGACGGGCGGCATGGTCATACGTGCCAAAAAAGGCGAATTCCTTGAAAGCGACATGTACCTGCGTATCTTCAACGAAATCAGCGTCTTCGGCGTCATCGCCATCCTCTGGGTCGTCGTCACAAAACCCTTTTGAAACTTTTTTGAATTTCTTTCCAAGGATTGACCTTTAGCGCCCGTCATACCCTAGTGATGCGTATGACAGTAAGCGACGAAGACATGGCCTTGGCGGCCGCAAATGGGGACGAACAGGCCTTTGCCAGCCTGATCGCCCGTCAGTACGACCGCCTGTATCGTTTGTGTTTTCGCCTGACCGGCAGCCAGCACGAGGCCGAAGACCTCACGCAGGACATCTGCGCCGCGCTGCCTGCGAAGCTCGCCAGTTACAAACGCCAATCCAAAGTCACCACATGGCTGTACCGCGTGGCCGTAAACGCCGCCCATGATCGCCGCCGCAAACAGGCCACCCATGGACGTGCCGCTGATGGATGGGGCGATTGGGAACTCAACCGCCAAGCCGTTATAGAAGAAAACACCACCCGCGCCGATTGGCTCACCGAGGCCATGGGCCAACTCGCCCCCGATCTGCGCGACACGCTGGCCCTAATCCTTGATGACATGACCCACGCCGAGGCTGGCGAAATCTTGGGCGTCTCCGAGGGCACCATCAGCTGGCGCCTGTCAGAGGCCCGTAAACATCTTAAATCCCTTAAGGAAAAGGAGGGCGTATAAATGAGTGATGATTTTGATCTAGACGACCTCAAGTCCGCAATGAATGCCGCAACCCCTGCACCTGATACAGAGGCCAAGGCGCGAAATATCGCGCTGGCGGCAAAAAATTTCGCCGATCTCCAAGGATCGCGCGATGCGGCCCGTCATACCACCAGACCAACAAAATGGACTGGAGTAAAAGACATGCTGAACAAACTTACATCCCGCGGCGGGCTGACTGTCACCACCGCCATCGTTGCCTGCGGCGTCATGATCACCACGCCTCAAGGGCGCGATATCTTGAACCTCGACCCAACCACAAAAGTGGCAACGCCAGAAACGCTGGTTCAGCCGGAAGCCACCCCAATCGGGTCTGTTTCAGTTGCCACGGCACAGGCCGACGACATTGACGAAGAAGCCGACCTCAGAGCCCGCGTTGAACCAGCGCCTGCGATCGTCGCCGAAGCCGAGGGCGCTGTCCTCCTTGAACAAAGCGCAGAAAGCATCAGCATTTCACCCGCCGCGCCACTGGCACTTAGCCGTGAAATGGCTGTGGGCGACGCAATTGCCCGCGATATGGCCCCAGCGGGTTACGTCGGCACCATCGCTCCGCCGCCCGACGCCAACACCGAAACCTATGCCAACGACACACCCAACCCACTCAAGATCACCTCCGATGACCCTGTTTCCACATTCTCTATCGACGTGGACACCGCCGCCTATTCCGTCGTGCGCTCCTCACTGACCGCAGGCCAATTGCCGCCCGAACAGGCCGTCCGCATCGAAGAACTGATCAACTACTTCCCCTACGCCTATCCAACCCCCGAAGGCCCGCACCCGTTCCAACCCACGGTCAATGTTTTTGAAACCCCATGGAATGCGGACACCCAACTGGTCCACATCGGCATCCAAGGCGAAATGCCAGCCGTCGAGGACCGCCCGCCACTGAACCTCGTGTTCCTGATAGACACGTCCGGCAGCATGGAAAGTACGGACAAACTGCCGCTACTGCGCCAGTCGTTCCGCCTGATGCTGGATAACCTGCGCCCAGAAGACGCGATTTCCATCGTCACCTACGCGGGATCAACATCCATCGCACTGGAACCAACCGCAGCATCCGAACGCACAGAAATCCTCAAGGCTCTGAATGATCTGCGCGCTGGCGGATCAACCAACGGTCAAGGCGGGCTTGAGGCCGCCTATGCAATGGCAGAACAGATGACAGACGATGGCGATGTGTCTCGCGTGATCCTTGCAACGGATGGTGATTTCAACGTCGGCCTCTCCGACCCGCGGGGGCTGGAAGCCTACATCGAAGATAAACGCGACAGCGGCACTTACCTGTCCGTCCTCGGTTTCGGTCGTGGCAATCTGCAAGACGCAACCATGCAAAGCCTTGCGCAAAACGGCAACGGCACTGCGGCCTATATCGACACCTTGTCAGAGGCCCAAAAGGTGCTGGTCGATAACCTTACTGGCGCGTTGTTCCCCATCGCCAATGACGTGAAAATTCAGGTCGAATTCAATCCTGCAACCATCGCCGAATACCGCCTAATCGGCTATGAAACCCGCGCCCTTGCCCGCGAGGATTTCAACAACGACGCAGTAGATGCGGGTGAACTTGGCGCAGGCCATACGGTCACGGCGATCTATGAAGTCACACCCGTCGGCTCGCCCGCACAGCTGAGCGATCCGTTGCGCTATCAAGCGGCCGAAACCACGGCGACGTCTGACGAACTCGGCTTCTTGCGTCTGCGTTACAAAGCCCCGGGCGAAGACGTAAGCCAGTTAATCGAAACGCCGTTCTCCACGGTTGGCGCGCCCGACACCGAAGCCCTGTTCGCCGCTTCTATCGCAGGCTTTGGCCAGCTGTTGCGCGATGACACCTACCTTGGGGATTGGGGCTGGGATGACGCCATTGCGCTGGCAAACGCCAACCGGGGCACCGACCAATTCGGTTACCGAACCGAGGCGGTCCAGTTGATGCGCCTCGCGCAATCCCTGTCCAACTAACCGCTTCTTTGGTTCTTAAATATCCCCGCCGGAGGCTCCTACAAGGGCCTTCGGCACACAGCTCTATCGCGGATCTCCACGGGGGCCACCACGATCGGGCGAGGCATAAAAATCACGCAGGCTCTGGCCCTTTTCGATCTTGAACGGCCCCGCCTCTTCCATGTCCTTGATGCGATCAAGACGAAACATGCGAAAATCATCGCGCAGTTCGCACCATCCAACGACCGTCCAAACCTTACCCCAGAACCACAGGCCCAAAGGCCGAATGACACGCCGCGAAGACGCGCCATGTTGGTCGGCATAATCCAGATCCAACCTAATGCGCCCGTCCGCCGCTGTTTCAATCCGGTCAATACGTGCACGAATGTCGTCGGTCATGTTGTGCATCGTAAACGCATGAACCGGAACGCTGGCGGCCTTGGCCCGTGCATCATCGGGCAACACGGCCTCGATTTTGACCAGTGCTTCCTCGGCGGCAGCCGCCATTGATGCACCACCCCAAGCACGGATCATCCGCGCACCTGCCACAAGGGCCACAATTTCTTCTGAATTAAACATCAGCGGTGGCAGGTCATAGCCTGCCCGCATCACATAGCCGACGCCCGCTTCGCCCTCAATCGGCACGCCAGAGCCAATCAGATCCGCCACATCACGATACACAGTCCGCTTTGTGACCTCGAGCCGTTCAGCCAGCATTTGCGCCGTAAGCAGCCGACCACCCCGCAGATATTGTACGATCTGGAAAAGGCGGTCGGCGCGTCTCATGGTTTATTTCTTTCCGAGTTCAAAAAGCCCGATGGAATTGCCATCAAGATCAAGCGTGTACTGAAAACGACCCGCCGGAATATCGACGATTGGGCCCAGCACCTCGCCTCCCGCTTTGGTGACCCGCGCGGCGGTATCTTCGAGCTTACCAGTGACACTCAAATGAAGCGTCGCGCCTGTGCCTGTTGCAGGTGGCTTACCCGGATAAAGATGCCCGCCACCGCCGGTATCGCCCCCGTTCAGAACCGCGATCGGGTTTGGCCCCATGTCCGTCACCATCTGTGACGTCCAGCCGAACACTTCGTCATAGTACGCCATTGATTTCTCGAGGTCCGTCACTGGAATTTCGACCCATGCTGTCATTGGTTGGTATGTCATTTCTCATCTCCTGATTTGTTGATGAGCCCTCTCTGACATACCCCTGCTGACAGCATTATGTCAGCAGCATGTCAGCTGATCCAAGAAAGATTTTCCTCGGTCCGTCCGGCGGGGTTATATTCACCGCTCACCCAGCCCTTAAACTTTTGTTTATCAAGCATTTTAAAGAACGCGGCATAATCGAACTCACCCTGTGACGGTTCATGGCGATCCGGCACGCTGCCCACCTGAACATGGGCGACTCGGGCTTTTACCTTGTCCCATGTGCCCAAAACATCGCCCGTAATCCGCGCCGCGTGATAGGCATCGAACTGCAAATACAGGTTCGGCGCGTTCACCTCGTCCAAAACCTCCATCGCCAAATCGAAATCGTCCAAGAAATAACCGGGCAAGTCGTGACGGTTGATCGGCTCAATCGTCAGTTTTTGTTTCGGCGCAAATGCGGCCGCCCATTTCAAATTCTCGACAAAACAGGCCCGTGCGTCCGGCCCTTCAGCCGCCCCCGCCATGATATGAACAAACTCAGCGCCCAGCGCGCCAGCGTATCGAACCGTGCGGCGAAACGCGCCCTGAAACCGCGCTTGTTCTTCTGGCATGGCGGCAAATCCACGAGGGCCATTGGGGTCCGTGTAATTGGGGGGCGGGCAATTGATCAACGCCATAGGCATTTTCGCCCGAGCCAGCGCCGTTCCAAATTCTGCTGCGTTTTCGTCATAGGGAAACAGAACTTCCACCGCTTTGAATCCTGCCATGGCCGCTGCCATTGGACGCTCCAGCAATGGGTATTCAGTGAACAGCATCGATAAGTTGGCGCAAAACTTTGGCATCAGACATCGAGCTCCGCTGCTGGGATGATCGGGAAAAACACACCGCCAGAGCGCACCCCAAACCAATCGGCCCCGTCGTGCGGTGCCGTCTCTCCGATATCGACAAGCCTGTAGAACGACTTGCGATCAATCAGCGCCTCGAGGTTGCGGCGGATCAAAACGTAGGGCGATGGCTCGCCTGTTTCGGGGTTCCGTACCACGCGGATTGGGTGTTCTGGCCCTGCTGTCGCAAAATCCCCGACATTGGTTTCAAACCGCAGGTCCCCGTCGACGGTTTCAAAATCCACAGCCACAAAAGGCGCATCATCAACAGTGATTCCGACCTTTTCAACTGGCGTCACTAGAAAATAATCGTCCCCGTCACGGCGTATAACGCTCGAAAACAACCGCACAAGTTCTGGCCGCCCAATAGGTGTGCCCAAATAAAACCACGTCCCGTCCCGCGCGATCCGCATGTCCAAATCCCCACAAAACGGGGGATTCCACTTGTCTACGGGGGGCAAACCGCCCCCTTTGTTCGCGGCACGCGCAGATGATGCGAGACTTTCCGCCGAAACCTGAACCTTCTCATCACTTTGGTTTGTTTTTGCCATTGGGCTTATCCGCGTTATCTGTTCTTCTGTTAATTCAACTATATGCCCCTAAAGGACCGGATTGCCATGCCCAGCCCCGACCAGAGTAACGATCAACTTGTTAATGATATCGAAGCCCTTGGTGGCAAACTGGCAGAGGCGCGGTCGTCTATCGCCAAACGGTTTATCGGGCAGGACAAGGTTGTTGATCTCACACTCACGTCCCTTTTGTGTGGAGGGCACGCGCTGCTGATCGGTCTCCCTGGTTTGGGCAAGACGATGTTGGTGGATACGCTGTCCACCGTGATGGGCCTGAACGGCAACCGCATTCAGTTCACACCGGACCTGATGCCTGCCGATATTCTTGGCTCCGAAGTGCTCGAGACCGCCGCTGACGGCAGCCGCGATTTTCGCTTTATCGAGGGGCCTGTGTTTTGTCAGTTGCTGATGGCGGATGAAATCAACCGTGCCTCGCCACGGACCCAATCGGCGCTGCTGCAGGCGATGCAGGAAAAAGAAGTGACCATCGCAGGCGAACACCGCGCCCTTGGCGTGCCGTTCCACGTGCTCGCCACGCAAAACCCGCTGGAACAAGAAGGCACCTACCCGCTGCCCGAAGCCCAGCTAGACCGTTTCCTTGTGCAAATCGATGTGCCCTACCCGACCCGCGAAACCGAACGCGACATTCTGATCGCAACGACAGGGATCGACGAAGGTGCTGCATCTGCCGTCTTTACTGCCGATGAACTTGTGGCCGCGCAAACACTGCTGCGCCGCATGCCCGTCGGCGACGGTATCGTCGAGATGATCCTCGACCTCGTGCGCGCCTGTCGCCCTGATGATGAAACCGCACCCGACGTCGTGAAAAACAGCGTCAGCTGGGGCCCTGGCCCACGTGCGGCGCAGGCTTTGATGATGACCGTTCGCGCCAACGCCTTGCTTGATGGACGCCTCGTGCCGTCCATTGACGACGTGCGCGCCATGGCCGCGCCTGTGCTGTCCCACCGTATGGCGCTTTCCTTTGCCGCCCGTGCGCGCGGAGAGGTCCTCGCTGATGTGATCGACCAAGTCGCAACCCAAATCACAGCGACCGCCGCTGCCGCATGAGTGACGCGCCCCTCTCACTTCGGTCACGATCAGAAGATCTAGCCGCGCCCTTTCCGGCCTTATTGGCCGAGGCTGAACACCTTGCCGCAACGGTAATGGTAGGCGATCATGGTCGACGCCGAGCGGGTGCGGGTGATACATTCTGGCAATACCGCCCAGCGCAAAACCACGATGAAATGCGCGCGATTGATTGGCGTCGCTCAGCACGATCTGACAACCAGTTCGTACAAGACAAAGAATGGCAAATCGCCCAAAGCATCCTACTCTGGGTCGATCAATCCGCCTCAATGTCGTTCACATCCTTGAAAGATGGCACCACCAAAGCCCAGCGCGCGCGCACGCTTGCACTTGCCACAGCGATCCTTTTACTGCGCGGCGGTGAACGGGTTGGGCTGACTGGCAACCTGCTGCCCCCTCGACGGGGTGAAATGCAAATCTCACAAATGGCCGCCCTCTTGTCTGAGGATCACGCAGACGATTTCGGGACACCCATTGCGGACGGCATGGCCCCCCATTCCCGCGCTCTCTTCGTCTCAGATTTCTTGGGCGATCTGACAGGGATCGAAACCGCCATGGCCAAAGCCGCCGACCGCGACGTGCGCGGCGCATTGGTGCAAATCCTCGACCCCATAGAAGAAGCCTTCCCCTTTGACGGGCGCACAATTTTCGAATCCATGACCGGTGCTGTGGTTCATGAAACCCTGAAAGCCCGTGATTTGCGTGACCGCTACCTCGACCGCCTCGCAGAGCGCAAAGACCGCCTCGCAATTTTGGCACGCACCTCTGGCTGGCAGTTCCACACCCATCACACCGACGCCGCCGCTTCGTCAGCGCTGCTTTGGACCTATTCGGCACTGGAACGCCGCCCATGACCATCCTACTGCGTTTCGCCAAAACTGAGTACACAACATGCTAACACTCGGCCCAATCGCCTTTGCCACGCCGTGGCTGTTGCTCGGGCTGCTGATCCTGCCGATCTTATGGCTATTACTGCGCGCGGTGCCACCTGCGCCGATCCGCCGCCGCTTTCCCGGTGTCGCGCTTTTGTTGGGCTTGTCGGATGATGACAGTCAATCGGATCGCACCCCATGGTGGCTTTTGTTGCTGCGGCTTTTGGCCATCGCCGCGATCATCACTGCTTTCGCGGGCCCTGTGCTGAACCCGAAACAGGAAACAGCTGGCAACGGCCCGCTTTTGGTTATTATGGATGGCACATGGGCAGATGCCCGTGACTGGACCCGCCGCATCGACCGCGTCGACGCCGCCTTGGCCGAAGCCGCACGCGATGGACGCACTGCTGCCCTCGTCACACTCACCGACCTGCCGCCGGAACCGCCCGTGTTCCAAGATGCGCAGGCCGTGCAACAACGGCTCCCCAATGTTATGCCACGCCCTTTTGCACCCGACGCCGAAGCCCTCATCGTTTGGGCAGATAGTCTGACTGGCGCATTTGATACCTTCTGGTTGTCTGACGGTATTGCGCGGGACAGCCGCGACGATCTTCTGGCGTCACTTGAAACCCATGGCACCGTCACCGCCTTTGAATCTTCGCGCCCCGTGTTCGCGCTGCGCCCTGCTCAGTTCGTGGACGACGCCGTGAGCGTTACGGTCCTGCGGGCTGCAACTGGCAATGACACCGAAACCACCGTTACTGCGGTCGGCCTTGACCCTGCGGGTGTTGAACGTCGCCTTTCAACGGCCACCGCGGCCTTTGCTGCGACAGACCTCGAGGCGACGGCCACCTTTGATCTGCCCCCAGAACTGCGCAACCGCGTGACCCGTTTTGAAATACAAGGCATTCGATCTGCCGGAGTTATCACCCTCGCGGATGACGCCTTGAAACGCCGCGAAGTTGCGCTTTTGGCGGGGGCAAGCGAGCGCGAAGCGCTCGATCTGTTGTCGCCTTTGCACTACCTTGAACAGGCCTTGATCCCGACAGCTGATTTGATTGAAGGCAGCCTCGAAGACGTGTTGCTGGCCAATCCTGACGTTATCATCCTTGCCGATGTGGCTACGCTGACAGCGATCGAAGCCGACGCCATGTTGGACTGGGTCGATGCGGGCGGGTTGCTTGTGCGCTTTGCAGGTCCGCGCCTTGCGGCATCCGACATCAGCCGCACCGACGAAGACCCGCTGATGCCCGTGCGCTTGCGGGTTGGCGGGCGCTCCATTGGCGGCGCGATGTCTTGGGGCGAACCCAAAGAACTGGCCCCCTTTGCCGACAATAGCCCGTTTTTTGGCCTGCCGATCCCCGACGATGTGGCGGTGACCGCACAGGTCATGGCCCAGCCGGACCCGACACTTGCTGATCGCGTGATCGCGCAATTGGCCGATGGCACGCCTTTGGTCACCCGTAAATCCAGCGGCAACGGATCCATTGTTTTGTTCCACGTTACCGCGAATGCGGAATGGTCCACCTTGCCGTTGTCAGGGCTATTCGTGCAGATGCTTGAACGCTTGGCTATCTCGACCCGCCCTGCAACCCCCAGTGTTAAAGACCTCGCCGGCACTACGTGGCAACCCGAGGATGTGTTGGACGCCTTTGGGGAACTGTCGCGCGCCGATACATTACCCGGCGTTGCTGGCGAAGACTTGGCCGAGGCCGTTGCCTCTGCCGATCTATTGCCCGGCCTTTATGCTGGCGAAGATCGCCGTATTGCATTGAACGTAACCGGCCCCGAGGACGTCTTGGCCGCTGCCACATGGCCCGCTCGTATCGCAGTAGAAGGATTGAACGTCGTGCGCGAAACCTTGTTGAAAGGCTGGCTCTTGGCGGCGGCATTGGTGCTGCTGAGCATTGATATCATCGCGTCACTTGCGCTGTCAGGCCGCTTGCGCGGGCCGCGGGCGACATCTGCGGCAGTGGTTTTGATGGCGATGATGATCGCCCCCAATTGGGCCGATGCGCAGGATGATGAATTTGCGATCGCGTCTACGGCGGATGTAGTGCTGGCCTATGTGATTACAGGCGACACGCAGGTCGATGAGATGTCTGACGCTGGGCTTTATGGCTTGTCCAACATCCTGTTCCAGCGCACATCTATTGAACCTTCCTTTCCGGTCGGTATTGACCTTGAGACCGATGAGCTGGCGTTTTTCCCGTTTATTTACTGGCCCGTGACCGCAGACCAGCAACTGCCAACGCGTGAGGCCTACGCCCGCTTGAACCGCTATCTGCGCAGCGGTGGCATGATCTTGTTTGACACACGTGATGCAGACCTTGCGCGGTTTGGATCGGCCAGTCCAGAGGGACGCAAATTGCAGGCGATTGCCCGTGGTCTTGATATTCCTGCGCTTGAACCCATTCCCCAGGACCATGTTCTGACCCGCACGTTTTATCTGCTGCAAGATTTCCCCGGTCGCCATGCAAGCCGCGATATCTGGGTCGAAGCCGCCGCCGCAAACGCGCAAGCCGCCGAAGGCATGCCATTCCGCGACCTCAACGATGGTGTGACGCCGGTGGTGGCCGGCGGCAATGACTGGGCCTCGGCTTGGGCAACGGATCGGCAAGGCACGCCGCTGGTTCCAATCGGGCGTGGGTTGGCGGGCGAACGCCAACGCGAAATCGCCCTGCGTTTTGGTGTGAACCTGATCATGCATGTGCTGACGGGCAATTATAAATCGGATCAGGTGCATGTGCCTGCATTGCTGGATCGGTTGGGCCAATGATCGGTAATATCATCCTCGATCCGCTTGTTCCGCTGACAGTCCTTTACGCGCTGGCCGCTTTGGCCGCCATGGGTCTGGCGTTCGCCATATGGCGCCGCCTTGTAGGGTGGGGCCTGCGTGCGTTAGCGGCAATTGTGATCCTTGGCGCAATCGCCAATCCGTCGCTACAACAAGAAGACCGTGCAGAATTATCTGACATCGTGATCGCCGTGATCGACGAAAGCGCAAGCCAGCGTATCGGAGAACGTGAACAACAAACCGCCGAAGCCTTGGCGCAATTACAGGCCGACGTGTCACAACGCGCGAATACCGAACTGCGTGTCGTTCCATTAAGTGATGGTGACGGGGACGCGGGCACTGAATTGATGTCTGCCCTCTCCGAGGCCCTTGCAGAAGAACCGCGTGCGCGGATCGCGGGCATGGTGATGATCACGGATGGCCGCGCCCATGATATGCCTGCTGCCCCTGCTGCGCTGCCCGCGCCGCTGCATGTATTGCTGACAGGTCAGCCCGATGATTGGGACCGCCGCCTTGTGGTCCGCAACGCCCCAGCATTTGCGATTCTGGGTGAACCTGTATCGCTGACACTGCGGGTCGAAGATCAAGGCGCCGCGCCAGATACGCAACTTATTCAGCTGAGCATCGCGATTGATGGCGGTGCCCCGTTGACGTTCCAAGTGCCCGTGAATGAGGACATCGAACTGCCCATCGATCTGCCCCATGGCGGCATGAACGTCATGCAGTTTTCCACCCCCGTCGCCGAGGGTGAACTGACGGATCGCAACAACGAAGCGGTCATCCAGATCAACGGCGTGCGCGACCGTCTGCGCGTTCTTTTGGTGAGCGGCGAACCCCATGCGGGTGAACGCACGTGGCGCAACCTGCTCAAGTCCGACAGTTCCGTGGATTTGGTACATTTCACGATTTTGCGCCCACCAGAAAAGCAAGACGGCGTCCCTGTTAACGAACTCAGCCTGATTGCGTTTCCGACGCGGGAATTGTTCTTGGAAAAGATCGACGAGTTCGATTTGATCATTTTTGACCGCTACAAACGGCGTGGCATTTTGCCGTCCGCCTACATCGAAAGCATCCGTGACTACGTGACAAATGGCGGTGCGGTTTTGGTGTCAGCGGGGCCGGATTATGCCTCTGCGGATAGTATCTATCGCTCTCCGTTGGGGGATGTTTTGCCCGGCGGCCCGACAGCGCGGGTCTATGAAGAAGGCTTTACCCCCGCGATCACGGACCTTGGCCAGCGTCACCCTGTGACCGAAGGGCTTGAGACGTTTGCCACAGGCATGAACGAGGACGGCACACCCGCTTGGGGCCGTTGGTTCCGCCAAATCGAAGTCATACCAAGCCCTGACGCGGATGTGGTAATGTCTGGCATTGATGGGCAACCATTGTTGATGCTGGAACGGATCGAAGAAGGCCGTGTTGCGTTGATCGCGTCGGATCATTCATGGCTTTGGGATCGTGGGTTTGAGGGCGGCGGCCCGCAGCTGGAATTGCTGCGCCGCCTCGCTCACTGGATGATGAAAGAACCGGAGCTTGAGGAAGAAACCCTATGGGCCGAACCTAACGGGCTGACCATGCGCATCGTGCGACGCACGTTGAATGACGCCGCTGGTGAGGTGACGATCATCCATCCCGACGGCACCGAAACCATCGTAACCTTGGATGAAGTTTCACCAGGCCGCTATGAGCTGCTGTGGGAAGCCCCCGAAATCGGTCTGTACCGCCTGCGCGACAGCGAAACCGAAACCGTCATCGCGCTTGGCCCGTCTGCCCCGCGCGAGTTTGAACAAACGATCGCGACGGGCGATGTTCTGGCTGATGTGGTGGCGGGCACAAATGGCGGGATTATGACCCTGAGTGACGGGCAGCCATCGCTGCGTGACGTACGCGCGGGCCGCCCTGCCTTTGGGCGGGGTTGGATTGGCCTCACGCCACGGGATGCCTACCGCACAGCAGACGTCAGCGTGACGCCATTGCTGCCAGCTTGGCTCGCGTTGCTTCTGGCTGGGGTGTTGGTGATCGGGGCGTGGCTGCGCGAGGGTCGCCGCTAAGGTAGCATCATTTGGTGCCGCTCTTCTGCCCAACCGTCCAATGTGTCAGACGCGCGGATGAACACTTCGCTCACACCATCAGGAACAGCAATTGAACTGGACCGCGTAAAGGGTTGCTCATCCACATGCGGGTGCGCCAATGCGCGGGTTCCCAGCACTGTCCCGTCCGCCAATTCTACACGCCAACCGTCAGCGTAATGGTCCCAGCCCGTATCTGGGTGGGACAGCGTGACGTCAAACCGACCATTTGAATAGGTGACGTTTTCAACAACGGGCGCATCTGCAAAAGCAGGGGCAGCGAAAAGAATAAGAGCGAGAGCATGTTTCATATGGTTTGCATAACGCCCAACCCATCCGTTGCAAAATCACGTTTTCGGGTAGCCGCGTTCGTCCAGCAAAATTGCCCGCGGGATAGACGTGAATTCACGGCTCCAGACCAGCCATGCCACAAGGACAATCGCCACCAACAGCGGCCAAGGCCCAGCCATCCAAGCAACTGATCCAAGCGCGAAATACATAGACCGTAGGCCACGGTTGAAATTCATCGCGGCGCGAATGTTCAGTTCTGCGGCTTTGGCGGCCATGGGGCGTGTGCGCGGGTCATCAACATCGTTGGGGACTGCGGACATCATGACGCTGCAATACCCGAAGACACGATTGGACCACACGAATTTAAGAAAACCATTGCTGAGGAACAAAAGTACCAAGCCCAGTTTGATCTGCCAGATCACGGCGGGGCTTTGGGCCATTGTGATGCCTTCTGCGACACCGCGCAGCGGATCAACGTTGCCGATCAACGCCAAGACACCACCGACAGCCAGCAAACAAGTGGACGCAAAGAACGACGTGCCTTGGCGCAGGCTGTCCATGATCTGCGCGTCAAAGATACGCGGCTGGCGATCAATCATCACCCGCATCCATTCACGGCGGTATTCCGACATGAGGACCGTGACAGAAGGGCGGCTGACTGAGGGATGTTCGATCCACCAGCCAAGCCCAAGCCAGACCACAATCATCAGCGCGACAAACCCGCCGTCCAGCCATGTAAGGCTGGCAAAGTCAGTTACAAAATCCATATGTCGCACCCTAGTCGGAACCGGGGGGATAGACACGCGCCTAAATTGGTTATATTTATTTACCAATCGGAGGAGCCGCCCATGGAAATGCCACAGCCAAACCCAACAATTCTGTCCCGCAAGGCGCAGATTGTCGAAAGATTACAAAAGGTTCTCCCCAAAGATGCGGTGATTCATACGGATGCCCAAGTGCGCGCGTATGAGTGCGATGCCTTGACCGCCTATAAATGTCCGCCGCTTTGCGCAGTGTTGCCCGCCTCGACGGATGAGGTTTCAGCGGTCTTGAAGGCCTGTCACGAGATGGGTGTGCCTGTCGTGCCGCGTGGGTCTGGCACGTCCTTGGCTGGGGGTGCTTTGCCGACGGCGGATTGCGTGATCCTTGGCACCGCACGGCTGAATGCGGTGCTCGAGACCAATTATGAGGATCGTTATATCCGTGTCGGGTCTGGCCGCACCAACCTGAGCGTCACGGGTGCCGTGGAAGAGATGGATTTCTTTTATGCACCTGACCCGTCCAGCCAGTTAGCTTGTGCAATTGCCGGTAATATCGCGATGAACTCCGGCGGGGCGCACTGCCTGAAATACGGGGTAACGACGAACAACCTAATGGGCGTCAAAATGGTGCTGATGGATGGCACAGTGACTGAGATTGGTGGCACGCATCTGGATGCCGCTGGCCTTGATCTGTTGGGTTTAATTTGCGGAAGCGAAGGGCAGCTTGGCGTTGTAACGGAAGCCACATTGCGAATCCTGCGCAAGCCCGAAGGCGCGCGGCCCGTGTTGATGGCGTTTAACGACAACGAAGTTGCCGGCGCTTGTGTCGCCGATATCATCAAGGCAGGTGTCTTGCCTGTTGCGATCGAGTTCATGGATCGTTTGTGCATTGAGACCACCGACAATTACGCCAAGGCCGGTTATCCCGATTGCGAGGCGCTGTTGATCGTTGAGGTCGAAGGCGCCCCTGAGGAGATCGACGAACAGTTGGCGCTGATCCTTGATATTGCCCGCAAACATGACCCTGTTGAGCTGCGCGAGGCGAAGTCTGCAGAAGAAGCCGCCCGCATCTGGCTTGGCCGTAAGTCGGCGTTTGGTGCAGTTGGGCAGATCGCAGATTACATGTGTCTGGACGGCACGATCCCTGTGTCATCCCTACCAATGGTTCTGCGCCGTATTGGTGAGCTAAGCGAGGAATACGGGCTTCAGGTGGGCAATGTGTTTCACGCTGGCGACGGTAATATGCACCCGCTGATCCTGTATAATGCCAACAAAGAAGGCGATCTTGAGCTGTGTGAAGCGATGGGCGCGGAGATCTTGAAGCTTTGCGTGGATGCAGGTGGGTGTTTGACCGGCGAACACGGCGTGGGCATCGAAAAACGCGATCTGATGACACATCAGTTTGAACCGCAGGATTTAGAAATCCAGATGGCAGTGAAGGATGTGTTTGACCCCATGTGGCTGTTGAACCCCGCAAAAGTGTTCCCGCTCGAGTCGTCACAGACACGCCGGATTGCGGCGGAGTAAGGGGGCTCTGCCCCCGCTTCGCTCCCCCGAGGTACTTATGAAACAAAGGCAAATGCAAAGATGAAACCGACAACTGAACGCGACTTGGCTGAGGCCATTGCGAGCGCCAAAGGGCCGCTGCGGATCACCGGTGGCGGCACGCGCGATGTGGGCAATCCGGTTGTAGGCGACGCGCTGAGCACCGCCGCGCTGTCTGGCATTACGCTATATGAACCGGGCGCTTTGACCATAGTGGCGCAAGCGGGCACGCCGGTGTCGGAGATTGAAGCGGCGCTGGATGCAGAAAACCAGCGGCTTGCGTTTGAACCGATGGACCACCGCACGTTGCTAGGCACGCAGGGTACGCCGACGGTTGGCGGCATGGTCGCGGCGAATGTCAGCGGACCGCGCCGCATTGCGGTAGGGGCGTGCCGTGATCACCTGCTGGGCGTTCGTTTTGTCGATGGTGCTGGAACCGTGATCAAGAACGGTGGCCGCGTGATGAAGAACGTCACCGGCTATGACTTGGTGAAGCTGTTAGCGGGATCCTATGGCACTTTGGGCGTTCTGAGCGAGGTTTCGTTGAAAGTACTGCCCAAGCCCGAGACCGAGGCCACGCTGGTGCTGAACGACCTGTCCCTTGAAAATAGCGTTGCTGCAATGTCTGCCGCACTTGGTTCCCCCTTTGAGGTGACAGGCGCTGGCAAAGTCAAAGGGCAGACTTGCATTCGCATCGAAGGGTTTGAGGCCTCGGTGCGGTATCGGGCCGAGCAGCTTACAGCACTTCTGAGCAAACATAGCGATGTGGACCAGATAGAACATAAGGCGAGCGGTTCGTTGTGGCGTGGTATTGCCGATGTATCTGGTTTTGCGGACCATGCGGCGGTCACCCGTGTGTCTGTCAAACCGAGTGCGGCCCCTGCACTGGGCGTAAAAATTGCAGGGCAGCATAACGTGGATGTTATGCTGGATTGGGGTGGCGGATTGATGTGGTTCGGGATGATGCAGGATGATGCCGCAGCCGTAGCCCATCAAGCGATCCAAGACAGCTGTGCGCAAATCAATGCACATGCGACGCTGATCAAAGCACCAATCGAAACCCGTGCCGCCGTGCCGGTGTTTCAACCAGAAAACCCGACCATCACTGCGCTGTCAGACGGTATCCGCGCTAAATTCGATCCCCGTGGCATCTTGAACCCGGGATTGATGGGATGAGCGGTCTGACAACGGCCTTTGTCCTTATCCCCTGCATCTCCGCCTCTGCGGTTGCGGTTGTCTTGTTTGATTGGCGGTTGGCAGCAGCAGCCGCCTGTGGCGCCTTGGCCTTTCTGTTCTTGGCACCACATTTGCCAGAAGTGCTGCGCATCTATGGCAGTTCGGTCATGTCGGGCGTCGCGATCTGCGCTTTGGCGTTGGTCGCGCTTTTGCTGTGGCGTCCGTCCACGTCCACATGGTCACGAATGTCGGCTGCATTGGTCGCGACGTTTACTGTGACCTACGGCCATCTCATTTCGCTCGGAGTAACTTGATCCATGCAAACCACATTCACCGATGAACAGCTAAAAGACGCAGGCACCGCGCGGGCAAACGAGATTTTGCGGGCTTGCGTTCATTGCGGATTTTGCACGGCGACCTGTCCGACCTATCAGGTTTTGGGCGACGAATTGGACAGCCCGCGTGGTCGGATCTATCTGATCAAGGACATGCTGGAAAACGAGCGTGTGCCCGATGAAAAGACCGTAAAACACATTGATCGGTGTCTGTCCTGCCTTGCCTGCATGAGCACGTGCCCCAGTGGCGTGCACTACATGCATCTGGTCGATCATGCCCGCGAATACATTGAAAACAACTACAAACGCCCCCTGAGTGATCGCGCACTTCGTTGGGTTTTAGCGCGCATTTTGCCATACCCAACGCGGTTCCGCGTGGCGCTGCTTGGGGCTAAGATTGGGCGACCTTTTGCGCGGTTCATGCCCGATGCGCGGTTGCGCGCGATGCTGGAGATGGCGCCCAAGACCATCCCCCCTGTGTCGCGAAACGATGATCCGCAAACCTTCCCGAGCACGCAAAAGAAGATGCGCGTGGCGTTGATGACGGGGTGCGCACAAAAGGCGCTGAACACGGATATCAACGACGCCACCATCCGGTTGCTCACGCGCATGGGCGCTGAGGTTGTCGTGGCGAAGGGTGCTGGCTGTTGTGGGGCGTTGACCCACCACATGGGCAAGGCAGACGAGAGCCACGCGGCGGCGGCAAAGAACATTAAGGCGTGGACCCGTGAAATGCAGGACGGTGGGTTGGACGCGATTGTGATCAACACGTCCGGCTGCGGCACGACCGTCAAGGATTACGGCCATATGTTCCGTGAATCCGACCTTGCGAGCGAGGCACAGGCGGTCGCGGATATTGCGATGGATGTGTCCGAAATCTTGATGAAACTGGGCCTGCCCGAAGGCGGCGCACCTGATATGACTGTCGCCTATCATGCGGCCTGTTCGTTGCAGCATGGACAGCAGATCAAGACCTTCCCGAAGGACCTGTTGCGCCGCGTGGGGTTCAAGGTGGCCGAACCCGCAGACAGCCATTTGTGCTGTGGATCGGCCGGAACATACAACTTGATGCAACCCGAGATTTCCAAGCAGCTCAAAACCCGCAAGGTGCAAACGTTGGAGGCCGTGAATCCCGACATTATCGCGGCAGGTAACATTGGCTGCATGATGCAGATCGGCGGAGGAACCGAAGTCCCTATCGTGCACACGGTTGAGCTTTTGGATTGGGCAACGGGCGGGCCGAAACCGCCTGCCCTGAGTGCCGGCCGTGACACAATGTCAGCGGTTCCAATCCTGCGCTAAGCGCCCTTGCGACATTAAGAAACGGTAAACGTTGCCACATTTGTGCCGCAGTCTCTGGGTATTTCGGGGCAAATCAACCGAGGCACCCAATGCGAAAAACCCTGCTTTCCTTGGCTATGCTGGCCTTTTCCAGCGTTACAGCCATGGCTCAGACCACCGCTCTTCAGGAGCTTTCTTCGGGTGTGGATGCTCGTGGTTGGGAAGCCGTGGGACGTTTGGACATTGATGGCAAAGGGTTTTGCACTGGGGCACTGATTGCCCCTGATCTGGTGCTGACGGCGGCCCACTGCATGTTTGATAAAGGCACAGGGTCACCTGTTGATCCGTCCCGTGTGGAATTCCTTGCGGGGCTTCGTGGTGGCCGCCCAGAGGCCACGCGCCAAGTACGTAGCGCAGTTGTGCACCCGTCTTATGAGCACACAGGCGACGCAAGGCCCGAACATGTCCGCTATGACGTAGCGCTGTTGCAGTTGTCGCAGCCGATCCGCACAAGCCGCGTGGAACCGTTCGAAATATCAAGCTCTTTGCGCCGCGGAACTGAAGTCGGCGTTGTGTCTTATGCGCAAGACCGTTCCGATGCCCCGTCCCTGCAAGAAGTCTGCAATGTATTGGGACAACAAGACGGTGTTTTGATCATGGATTGCGATGTGGATTTTGGCAGTTCCGGCGCGCCGATCTTCCGATCCGAAGACGGCGTTCCGCGCCTGGTTTCGGTCGTTTCAGCCATGGCGGAAATGGACGGGGACAAAGTTGCGTTGGGCATGGACCTTGCGGAACCGATTGCCGTGTTGCGTCTGGCCTTGGAAGAAGGGCGCGGGTTGTTTTCGACGCCCCCTGCCAGCGCGCGGGTTATCCGCCCCGGTGAACGCGCCAACACAGGCGCTTTGTTCGTACGCCCCTAGTTGCGCGTCCGCAGGTCTTGAAACCTGCACAACTGCCCCCCAAATAATACACATCGGGATGCCAATGATGGGTCCCGTAACCACCGCTGTCGTGCCCATTCGGGACGGCACACTACATCGTTATCGCTTTGAAAAGGATACACTATGCGTACGTTTGATTTAGCCCCACTGCACCGTGCCACTGTCGGTTTCGACCAGATCACAGACATGATGGACCGCATTCTGAGCAATGACCAAGGCAGCCAAAGCTACCCGCCCTACAACATCGAGAAAACCGCAGATGACAGCTGGCGCATTTCCATCGCCGTTGCTGGTTTTTCTGAGGCCGATCTGCACGTCGAAGTGAAACAGAACGCCCTTCATGTCTCTGCCAAGAAGGCCGAAGAAGACACGGTTGAGCGGACCTATTTGCACCGTGGCATCGCCACCCGCGCGTTTAGCCGACGGTTCCATCTGGCCGACCACGTAAAGGTCACAGGTGCAGCCCATGAAAACGGCATGCTCCATATCGACCTGACCCGCGAAGTGCCAGAAGCGCTGAAACCGCGCCGCATCGAGATCGCGACGGCCCCCAAGGTCGAACAAGACGTGATCGAAGGCGACAAGGTCAACTAATCACGTTGAATTGCGACTAATTAAGAAATCGGGTCGCCAATCGCGTTCAAACCGAAGGTGAGAGGCAGCGATTGGCGACACATTCTTAACAATTCGACGAACCTAACGTCTCCTCCCAAGACGACACGGGCGTGCTGACCTCCCTCAGCACGCCCGTTATATTTTTTCCGCCATGCATTTTAGACATATTGGCCACCCTGATTTGGGGGTGCTCATTCGTAAGGCGGCGGCCTATTCTACGATCAGGGAGGAGAAACCCGAACGAAAAACGGAGTTCTCCAATGGCATATGCCAACACGACTATTAATACACCGAACGGCCGCCCATTTCTTGCGCGACCATTCGTTGCAATTGGCAATGCGCTGAGCACCCTTGCCGAAGCAGTATCCATGGCGCAGGCCGCGACACGTGTCGCTGAGATGTCTGACCGCGAACTCGAAGAAGCAGGCATGGATCGTGCTGAAGCGATTGAAGCGGTGTTTTCAGTAGAGCCACAGCGCTAAGCGCGAGCAAGTCTTATTCAAGTGCCTGAGTTTCCGTAGTGCTTTAGCGCAAGAGTGCGAATGTCCGCAATGAGCCCAGAGTGACGGATGCTGCGCGTTGGGCGAATGTCCGCTTTCGTCAGGGACAGCACCACAGACCTTGTTCATTCCTCGGAGAGAATTTCACCACCAGCAACAACGAATGTGTAGTGAGTTGCCCCCTTACCATTCTCACGAACGGTGACACCGACGAGCACTAACTCTGATAAATCAAACTCAAAGTCAGCCGTATTGACGAGATCAAAAGCCATTGAAATAGACGGGTCAGGCCCCCCTGTTCCTTCAAAGGTCTCGACGAACAGCTGCACCGACGTTGCTCGAAGAGAAAATGCTTCGATCTGAAAAATGCAGGAGCCACTTCGATCAAGCATTCTGACCGATGCAGATTGATCATTACCGCTTCCAAATCGTAGTCCACCGATCTCCACTGATGCATCAGGAGCCACAATTTTCTCGACCCAAAATGTGTATTCATCCATCCAGGGCTCTTCAAAATCAAACACGATTTTTGAATAGGCCTTGGTTCCAGAGCAAGAGCTTAGCATCAAGGGCGACACTATCGAGGCCGAATCCTCAGGTGGGGAGCATGAGGAAATCAAGATTGCGGCAAACGCGACCAATAAATACGATCTCAAGGACACGAAAGAGTTGGGTTGGTCAGATGCGCGCATCGTTAAATGTTAGAATAGCTGGATCATTATAACAACTGATAGAACGCCAAAGCAGCCGTTCAATTTAGAAAATTGAATGGCGGAAAAGTCCCGCATAGCGGACATTCATCCTTAGTGCGCTTCCGCCCACGTCGCCCCCGTCCCCGCATCGACAACCAGCGGTACGTCGAATTTCACCACGGGGTTGGCCGCATTTTCCATGACACTTTTGGCGACCACGATCAGATCATCGGCTGCGTCTTTGTCGACTTCAAACACCAGTTCGTCGTGAACCTGCAACAGCATTTTGGCGGGTAAGTGCGCAATCGCGTCGTCCATGCGGATCATGGCGCGGCGGATGACGTCGGCGGCGGTGCCTTGGATCGGGGCGTTGATCGCCGCACGTTTGGCGAACCCTGCGCCGGGGCCTTTGGCATTGATTTCCGGTGTGTGGATTTTACGGCCGAACAGGGTTTCAACGCGGTTGTGTTCTTTGGCGAAGGCCACCGTGTCATCCATGAAGGTACGGATGCCGGGGAAGCGTTCAAAGTAGCGGTCAATAAAGCCCTGCGCTTCGGCACGTGGGATGCGAAGATTGCGCGCAAGGCCAAAGCCACTGATGCCGTAGATCACACCAAAGTTGATCGCCTTGGCCTGACGGCGCACATCTGACGTCATTTCATCCAGCGGAACATTGAACATCTCGCTCGCGGTCATCGCGTGGATGTCGTGGCCGTCACGGAAGGCTTGTTTCAAAGTTTCGATATTGGCGACATGGGCAAGAATGCGCAGTTCGATCTGGGAATAGTCGAGCGCTACAAGTGTCTTGCCCTCTTCAGCGACAAAAGCTTCGCGAATTTTGCGGCCTTCTTCTGTGCGGATCGGGATGTTTTGCAGGTTTGGTTCCGTCGACGACAACCGCCCAGTGTTGGCGCCCGTAATAGAATAGGACGTGTGCACCCGCCCTGTTTCGGCGTTTATGTGGGTTTGCAACGCGTCCGTGTAGGTCGATTTCAGCTTCGACAAAGACCGCCAGTCCAGCACACGGGCCGGAAATTCATGTTCCGTAGCAAGGTCTTCGAGGATATCGGCACCGGTGGAATATTTCCCCGTTTTACCTTTTTTTCCGCCCTCAAGCCCCATCTTTTCAAACAGGATTTCACCGACCTGCGCGGGGGAACCAACGTTAAATTTTTCACCAGCCAGTTCGTAAAGCTCATCCTCGAGCCCTGCCATTTTCTGGGCGAACGAATTAGACATGCGCGACAGCGTATCCCGATCGACTTTGACCCCAGACATTTCCATCTTAGCCAGCACAGGAACCAATGGGCGTTCCATGGTTTCGTAAACCGAAGTAACGCGAGCGCGGTGCAGTTGGGGTTTAAGGCTCTGCCAAAGTCGTAAGGTAATGTCGGCGTCTTCGGCAGCATATTTCACGGCCTCAGCTACATCCACACGATCAAAGGTGATTGCCGATTTACCAGTGCCCAGCAGCGGTTTGATCGGGATCGGCGTATGGCCCAAGTACGTTTCCGACAGCACGTCCATGCTGTGACGGTGCGTGCCAGCATTCATCGCATAAGACATCAACATTGTATCGTCGATGGGGGCCACGTCGATCAGCAAGCGCTTGAAAATCTTGCAGTCATACTTGGCGTTTTGGAAAATCTTGAGGATGCTATCATCTTCGAGCATCGGTTTCAGGATTGCGAGGCATTCCTCAAAATCCATCTGATCTTTGGCCAATTCATCGTCACCAAACAGATCATCTGCAGCGCCACCCTTGTGGGTCAACGGGATGTAGCAGGCCTCACCTGCTTCAACACAAAGAGAGACGCCAACAAGGTCGACGACCATTTCGTTTAGGCCCGTCGTTTCGGTATCCACGGCCACATAGCCACGGGCATAGATGCGGTCGATCCACGCTTGAAGCGCTGTCGCGTCCTTTACCCATTCGTATTTATCTGCGTCAAACGGCGGCAGCTCTGGCGCGTCCTCAGCGGTGGGTTGTTGCACGGCGTCTTCGATCACTGGCGCCTCGACGTTCAGCTTTTCTGCGATGCGTTTAACGATGGTGCGAAATTCCATCTGAGCAAGGAATTCCAACAGGACATCGGGTTCAGGGTCGCGCACTTCGAGGTCATCCAGAGTGAACGGCAGGTCCATTTCAGTGTCCAACGTGACGAGCTGCTTAGACAGCTCGATTTGTGCACGATTGTCGATCAAGGTCTGGCGGCGTTTGGGTTGTTTGATTTCTTCGGCGCGATCCAAAAGCGTTTCCAGATCGCCATATTCATTGATCAACAGCGCCGCTGTCTTAATCCCGATACCGGGTGCACCTGGAACGTTATCCACGCTGTCGCCAGCGAGGGCTTGCACATCGATCACACGGTCTGGCCCAACGCCAAATTTTTCTTCTACGCCTTCTACGTCGATCACGCGGTTGCCTTTCATGGCATCCATCATCACGACGCCGCCGCCGACCAGTTGCATCAGGTCCTTGTCGCTGGAAATGATCGTGCAACGCCCCCCTGCCTCGCGGGCTTGGCGGGCGAGGGTCGCCATAATGTCATCGGCCTCAAAACCTTCGATTTCTTCGCAGGCAATGTTGAAGGCGCGGGTCGCATCGCGGGTCAGCGGCATTTGCGGGCGCAGATCCTCGGGCATGGCATCACGGTTGGCTTTGTATTGATCGTAAAGATCATTGCGGAACGTGTGGCTGCCTTTGTCAAAGATCACTGCAACATGGGTGACGTCGCCGCCTTGGTTTCCCTCGACATAGCGCTGCAACATATTGCAGAAGCCGGACACAGCACCAATCGGCAACCCGTCAGATTTGCGCGTCAGCGGTGGCAACGCGTGATAGGCACGAAAGATAAATGCCGACCCGTCGATCAGATGTAGATGGTGACCTTTGCCAAATGCCATTGCGAACCCCCGAAATATGGACCCGTCCGATGTGCCACGGTTGGCCCCGACATGGAAGCCGCTAGCGCGTCAAATGCCCGTTCCACCACAGTGATACTGTCACCGCATAAGGTGTCGGGGTCCATGCGCCAGACGTCAGGCCTGCATCCGAAAGCTTGTCACTGATCCAGACATTGCAGGTGCGCAGGGCATTGAACCGCCCCGCAGCAGGAAAGAAGACATCCGTGGGCGTAAAACCGGACAAAGGCAAAGCCCTCGGTGTAGCGTCCAGATCGGACAGGATGCTGGCCCGCAAAGCCGCGAGCTGTGCCTCGCTCACGCGGATTCGCAGCAATCTGGGGTGAACCGGCAAGGCCCCTGTGACTTCAAACCTCATCACGCCGTCATCACCCGTCGCGGCCTTCATGACGGTGCTGGCAGACAGGCTCGAATAGTTGCCTGTCGTGGTATAAAAGGCCTCGCTACCCCATCCAACCGCAAGCCAACGCACCAAAGGGTGGCGCAGCGGTACGCCTGCGCCTTCCAAAAACTCAAAACTGGTCAACGTCGCGTCGTCCACAGGCAGTAAGATATCGTAGTGGATCAGTCCCGCGACAAGGATGATCTCTCGGTCCGCGGGTGCATCACCAACATCTGCGCGTGGGTTTTGTGGGGCAAACGCACCCAGTAGTGCCAAACCAAAGTACAAAAGAAATGGAACAAGCGCCCAAGTGATGGCCCGAAGGAGTCGCCTCAGCCAGATCATGCGTTGCCGAAATCAGGTCGCGTCAGCGTCTTCACCATAGACATATTTGCAATCGCAATAAGGGCACTCGACGTAACCCTCTTTCAGCGGAATCTGCAGCCAGACACGTGGATGGCCCAAACCACCGGTCCCACCATCGCAGGCCACGCGTCGTTGGTTGACGATCTTGGTCTCTGGCGCGGTAAGGGTCATGGGCAGGCCTTTGTGTCGGGGGCACAAAACGTGCCGTTGCATGCAGGCTGTATAGCCGTCAAACAGGGCACCAATCAAGATGGGAAACACCAGATGTCAGAGAACGCGTTAGAGATCACGGGGCTGCACAAGACCTATGCATCCACCAAACGCAGCCCCGCCAAAGAAGCCCTGACAGGCGTTGACCTGTGCGTGCCGCGTGGATCGATCTTTGGGCTGCTCGGGCCGAACGGAGCTGGCAAGTCCACGATCATCAATATTCTGGCTGGTCTGGTGACAAAGTCCGCAGGTTCCGTGAAAATCTGGGGCTTCGATCAAGACGAAAATCCACGCCAAAGCCGCGCTGCCATCGGTATCATGCCGCAAGAACCAAACCTCGACCCTTTCTTTACGCCCCGTGGGTCATTGGATGTACAAGCGGGGCTATATGGCGTGCCCAAATCCCAACGCCGCACCGAAGAACTGCTTGAACTCACGGGCCTCACGGACAAGGCCGAGGCCTATGCACGATCACTCTCAGGTGGCATGCGGCGCCGTTTATTGCTGGGCAAAGCGCTGGTCCACTCACCGCAAATTCTTGTGCTGGACGAACCCACAGCAGGCGTCGACATTGATCTGCGCAATCAACTCTGGGCCCATGTGCGCCGCCTGAATGATGAAGGCATGACCGTCATCCTCACAACCCACTACCTCGAAGAAGCCGAGGCCATGTGCGATCAGATCGCCATCATCAATCACGGATCGGTCATCGCCAACGACACGACCTCAAACCTGCTCGGTCAATTGGACAGCAAAACCTTGGTGATCACACCGGACGGCGATGCGACCCTCCCCGCCCTTCCGACAGGCATCGACCTCACCCGCCGCGAGGATGGCACATTGGCGTTCACCTACAAGACTTCACACACACGGGCCGACGCAGTCCTTGATCTCTTGCGCGGCGCTGGCGTCTTGATCAAAGACATTCGCACCGAAGACCCCCACCTTGAAGATGTGTTCTTGAACCTGACACGGGATTAACCCGCCCCATTTGCCTTTGTTTCTGAAATACCTCGGGGGATTCGCCGCAGGCGATGGGGGCTGGCCCCCTCTTTCGCGCCGAAGGCGCGCTCGTCGGATTTGCAACGCAAATTCGAAACCGTTCTAACGCGCCAGCATTGGCCCCAGATTACGTCCCGCCAGAATATGCAGATGATAATGCGGCACGTCTTGCACCCCATCTTCACGAGCATTCGCAACAGCACGGAAACCAGGTTCGACCCCCTCAAGGCGGCAGACCTCAGCGACAGCGGCCATAAACCCGACCTGTTCGTCAGCGCTCGCATCCCGCGCAAAGTGATCAAGCGTCATGTATGGCCCCTTTGGGATCACCAAAACATGCACCGGTGCCTGCGGGTTAATATCGCGAAACGCAAGCGCGTGGTCGCTTTCAAAAACGGTGTTGTTTGGGATCTCGCCGCGCAAAATCTTGGCAAAGATATTCTGATCGTCGTAGTCAAACTGCATCACGGTGCTCCTTAGTCGGCGAACAAATATGGGGTTTGGGCAATTCCACGCGCCACGTCATCGGACAGGCTCAGGAACTCAGCAATAGGCGGAGTGTTCTCGTCAGGGCTGGCAGATTCGCGTACACGAAGGTGGTTCTCAAACCCCGCATCACGAATACGATCACTCTCATACACAACGTCATAACGGATCGTCGGCAACAACTGCTGCATGGTTTCTTCCGCAGTCTCTTCTCCGGCAAGCCCGACCCGTTTGGCGTGACCTGTCAGGTATTCATCAGAGAAATCACACTCCAATTCCAACAGCCGCGTGGTCGAACGATCGTTAAAGAAATCCTGCATCAGATCGAGGTTCGCCGTGTCCAGACAGATGATCAACCGATCGGTATCATAGTAGTCAAACAACATTCGCATCAGCGCACGCCTGTGGCGGGTGCGTTTACTCAGCGTGGATTGAATACCGCCAAGATCCGGCAGATCCGTATCTTCTTCGTTAAACAGATAATCAATGCACGGGATGGTCGTGTGGTGTTTAATCGACCCGACGAGGCGCTTTGCAACATGCCATTTCTTACAGGCAACGATCAGAAGTTCGCGTTCGCGCCCAAGTGACGTCTCGGTTTCCCAGAACCGCGGCGCAAATCTGCGCCCGATCCGGCCGCGCCCAGTGAGGAAGCTAAACAGCTTTTGACCCTCACCGGAAATACTGAAATCATCGCGATCAGAGGCATAAAGGCGGCCAAGGCGTTCCTTGAGCGACGTCGCCTCGGGTGAGATTTTTCGCGCAAACAGGAAATCTTGCGACAACAGAAGGTCATAGTGATCGTTGTAGAACGTCACCGGCATTCCGTAGTCGGTAAACATCAAGAACGTCAGCGTGCGGGTGCGGATTTCGGGTTCTGGCACCAGATGGCGGACCAGTGTCTGAAAGAACGTCTCATCTGGAATCCACGTCGTGCGGAAGAATTTCATCACGTCTGGGCGATTGCGGGTCATGTCGATGATCCATTCAATCGTACGGCGGCGCAGACACCACCACTGGGATCCGATCATGATCTGCAAATCTGCCGGAATTTCCCGCTCCAGCCCCAATTTGCGCTGCGCCCACCACGAATTATAGAACAGCGTTTTGTGGGTGCGTTCATTGAACCAGTGGCGGTAGATCAACCGTTCTTCTTTCATGCCAGTCTTGATCCAATCGGACTCGAAGAAATCAAAACTCTCGATGTAATCGCAATCGTCACTGTCCAGCAGCGCCTTGGCATGGCTCGCGGATTTGATCGCCATGCAATCGCCTGACACCATGTAAAAATGCGTGGCGCGAGGAAACGCATCCACGGCGGCTTCAACAGCATGAAGCGTCGCTTGCACCAAGGACCATTCGCCCCAACCGCATTTGATCCTTTTCTTGGCGAAGGTCACGTTAGGATTGCCGCCCAAATGGTCTTCAATATAGGCAAATGCCTCTTTTGGGGCACTGGCATCGAAATGGATCGACATGTAATCCCCAACAGCCGTCAGCTGTTCGGCCTGTTGCACGATGGCTTCAGGGTCTTTGTGACACAGCAGGATGAACGCAATTCTTGCCATTTTAGAAACAATTTTCCCCTATGGGTTAGATTGTATTCGTTTAGTTTTTCTTGTGTAAACGCGATGACCGATTGAATAAACACGAATTATTTGCTTTTTTAGCAAAAAACAAAGCTGACGCGCGCGGCAAGTACAACCAACAAGGACGAGCATATGGGTTTCCCCGGAACATGGATGACTGAATCCGAGAGCGTAGTGTACCGCGTGGTCCCGAAATGCGCCTGTTCGACCATCGGCCAGATCATGTATTATTCTGATCACGGCGAATTCTTTGACGGTGACATCCACGATGCCGAAGGCGGCATGCATAAATGGGCCATGGAAGACAGTCAGCAACTGATCACAGACAACGTCAAGAATCACAGCAGCTATTCGTTCACCTGTGTTCGCAACCCTTACACCCGCATCTTGTCGTCCTTCTTTGACAAGATTTGCGGCATCCAGCGCAATGGACGACGCTATCGTGGCAACCTTGTTCCGCTGTTGATCCAGAAATACGGCATCGAAGTCGGCAGCCCGGAAGACGGGTTCGAGTTTGACCAGATCAAATCTTTCCGCCGCTTTTTGCTGTTTGCCCGCGACACCATCAAATACCGCCGCCCGATGGACCCTGATATCCACTGGTCGGCAATGTCGGGCCATATCAGCACGTTCATCGTGAACGGCGGGCGCTACGATAAGATTTTCTGGACCGAACAGTTCAACGACGGCATGCAACAGGTGCTGGACGGAATCGAAACCAAGAACAAAGTCGATCTGGCCGGAATACCGCGTTTCAACGAATCCGAAGGCCACGGGCCAAAACGCGCCCATCCTGTAGAAGACTACTTTGACGACCTGTCAAAACACTTGGTCTATGAAATCTACAAGAAGGACTTCAACCTGTTCAAATACGACTTTGAAAACCCGGGCAACAAGATGCCCATCGGTGAGATCGATTTGGACGAGGTGCACGCAAAACTGGGCGCATAGTCGCACCCAGTCGCGCCTGCGGCGAGCGGGGGGCGGATTTCTGCGAAATCCGCAAAGATCCTCGCCCTCTTGACGACCGGGCGCAAAATCCCGCGTCGCGCTATGGATACTTAAGAACCAAAGAAGACAGAGTAACCCAGAATTAACCTTAATGCGCCAGTTTAGCAGTGCGGCACAGGCAGGGATGCCCTCGGCCGTAACCGAAGAAGACGCGGCCCTTACCAATGCACTTGGTGACTGCGGGAGGGCCGCGCACCTTTGGTTGAGCTGCGCCCTTGTTTTCTTTGGTTCAGAAATATCCCCGCCGGAGGCATCACTTGCTTCGCGACACACTCGACGTGATCGGTGGCATGCGCCCTCTTAGAGCAATCCGTGTTTTGCAAACATCTCTGCCATGTTTGCTTCCGGACGTGGCCCCATGTGGCCGATGACCTCTGCCGCGCAGAGCACGCCCATTTGTGCGGCAACGTCCAAGGGGCGGCCCGTCGCGACACCATAGAGGAAGCCAGCCGCAAACTGATCGCCGGCCCCAGTTGCGTCCACGGGTGTCACCGGCGTGACCTCTGCGGTGTAGCGGACCTCGCCTTGCTGGACCCAGACCGCTTCGCCAGAGCGCGTGCAGGCCACAATGTCGCAGACCTCGGCAGCTTGGCGGATCGCGTCATCAAGGTCGGCCGTTTCATACAGCGTCAGCCATTCTTGCGCATTCCCGATGGCGACATCCATGTCTTCGGCAATCAGACGTTTGAAGTCGTCGCGGTGGCGTTCAGCGCAGAACGGGTCGGAAATGGTGATTGCAGAACGACCGCCCGCGGCCTTCATTTTGCCAGCCGCTTCCGAAAAGGCCGTTTTGCCTTCGTCTTTGTCAAACAAATAGCCTTCGAGGAATAATAGCCCCGTGCCAAACACATCTGGCACATCAGCGCTGGAAATGTCCGCGCCCGCCCCGAGGTAGGTGTTCATCGAGCGTTCGCCATCCGGTGACACGAAGATCATCGAGCGGGATGTCGGCAGGTCAACGTCTTGGGGAGCCAGTGGAAATGCGGTGCCCGCCTCAGCCAGCGCATCCGCATAAAACTTACCCAATGCGTCACTCTTAACCTTACCGATAAACGCCGTTTGCAGGCCCAGTTCACCGATCCCGGCAAGTGTGTTTCCTACAGACCCCCCGGGCGCTTCGACGCGGCTGTCCATTGATGCATACAGAAGTTCTGCACGATCGCGTTCGATCAATTGCATGATCCCCTTCTCGATCCCCATTTGGTCAAGAAACGTGTCGCTGGAGGGGGAGATCACATCAACAATTGCATTGCCGATACCGATGACGTCGTAGTTCATTCCGTTTTATCCTCGTAAAGGCACAGATCACGGATGTGACAGGCCTGACATTTTGGTTTGCGCGCGACGCAGATATACCGCCCGTGCAGGATCATCCAGTGGTGTGCGTGCAGTTGAAAATCAGCTGGGATGTTGTCTTCGATCGCGCGCTCGACGGCGCCTACATCTTTGCCCGGCGCGATGCCACTGCGATTACCAAGCCGGAAAATATGCGTATCCACAGCCTGCGCGGGCTGCCCCCACCACATGTTCAAAACCACATTCGCCGTCTTGCGCCCCACGCCCGGAAGAGATTGCAGCGCCGCGCGGGAATTCGGGACTTCGCCACCATATTCATCCACAAGGATTTGTGCGGTCTTCATCACGTTCTTGGCCTTTTGGCGAAATAGGCCAATCGTCTTGATATGATCGGTTACCGCATCAATCCCCAGATCGAGCATCTTTTGAGGTGTATCGGCGACCTTGAATAGCTCAGCCGTCGCCTTGTTCACGCCCTTGTCCGTGGCCTGCGCGGACAGCGCCACGGCGACCACCAACGTATAAGCGTTAACGTGATCAAGTTCGCCTTTAGGTTCGGCGTCACCATCGCGAAACCGCGTGAAAATTTCACGGATCGTGTTGTAGTCGAGCTGTTTTGTTAATTTGGCCATAGCATCCCTTTTGCCCAGCTTGCGCGTTACAAACAAGTCAAAGGCGCAACATTCGGGTCGCGTGGGGCACGTTAGGTCGTTACGTTTCCGGCATGGAACATTCAGATCGATATCATTATCACGTCATCCGCCGCGCCTTGGATGAGATCGACGCCGCCGAGGGCACGCTGTCACTCGACGAGCTTGCCGCGCGCATGGAGATGTCACCCGCCCATTTTCAACGGGTCTTTTCGCGTTGGGTCGGGGTATCGCCGAAACGGTATCAGCAATACCTCGCGCTGGATCACGCCAAGACGCTGCTGTCCAATAACTTTACCACATTGGCGACGGCAGACGCAGTGGGGCTGTCAGGGTCCGGCCGCCTACACGATCTCTTCCTGAGTTGGGAGGCAATGAGTCCGGGGCGTTACGCACGTGGGGCTGCGGGGTTAACGATACGATGGGGTCGCTTTGACAGCGCCTTTGGGCCTGTCATCGCCATGGCCACAGATCGTGGCATTTGCGGCATGGGTTTCACCGCCGAAGAAGGCGATGGCGAAACCTACGCGGACCTTGCCAAACGTTGGCCAAACGCGACGTTTACCGAAGACCCAGAGGCGATCCGCCCTTGGGTGGAGGCCGCGTTAAGCATGGAAGGCGAAACCAAGCTGCACATGATCGGCGCGCCGTTTCAATTAAAGGTTTGGGAGGCGCTTCTGAGTATTCCGTCAGGCCACGTCACCACGTATTCTGAAATCGCCGAGGCGATCGGCACGCCCCGTGCGGTGCGGGCCGTGGGCACCGCAGTCGGCCGCAATCCGGTGAGTTGGTTGATCCCCTGTCATCGTGCGCTGCGCAAATCCGGCGGCCTTGGCGGTTACCATTGGGGGCTTCCTGTGAAACGGGCGATGTTGGCGTGGGAAAGTGCCCGTGAGGACGCGGGTTAAGGCATTGAAACCGATGACCATCGGCGGAACACCGCCGCTCATCAGGGCGTTATTGGATAACAAGCGGGATTGATCGATATAACGCCTATCAAACGCACCACGTCCGGTGCCCAAATAGGATTTTAGAATATGACCCTGTCCAAAATGTCCCTCGCCGTCGCTTTGTCTGGCGTCATGGTGCTGACAGCCTGTGACTCAGTAGTTGACCCGAACAACCCCAACAGCAACACACAGACTGGCGCTCTTGTTGGCGCAGGTGTTGGTGCGATCATTGGCGCCGCACGTTCTGATGGCGATTCTGGCGCCCGCAACCGTAGTGCAATCGTTGGCGCTGTTCTTGGCGCGGGTCTGGGTGCAGGTGCTGGCGTGTTGCTGGACCAACAAGAAGCCGAACTTCGCCAGCAGCTCGGGTCCAACGCGACCATCACCAACACGGGTGAACAGCTGATCGTTAGCCTGCCACAAGACATCTTGTTCGCGACAGACAGCGCAGCCCTGACAGGTGGCCTGCGTAGTGACATCACCGCACTGTCAGCATCCATCAACAACTACCCTGACACAACAATCAACGTGATCGGTCACGCCGACAACACAGGTGGTGCCGCTTACAACCAAGACCTGTCGGCACGTCGTGCACAGGCTGTGTCATCCGCGCTGATCAGCAGCGGCGTTAATCCGGGCCGTATCCGGTCCATCGGTCGTGGTGAAGATGCCCCAATCGCATCCAACCTGACGCCAGAAGGCCGCGCATTGAACCGCCGTGTGGAAATCACCATCACGCCAAACGGCTAACTTTGATACCATACTTTCTTGGGCCGTCTGCACATCGCAGGCGGCCCTTTTCGTTTGCGGCGGGGCTAGGTTTGGTCATATCATTTGACCAATTATGTGAGGGGCCAATAATGCCATTCGAACCCATTCAACCCGAGAAGATTTCGCAATCGGTGGTGCGCCAGATCGAGCAATTGATCCTGCGCGGCATCCTGAAACCCGGAGAGCGCCTGCCCTCGGAACGGGAATTGTCTGAACGCCTTGGGGTATCGCGCCCATCCCTGCGCGAAGCCTTGGCCGAGTTACAGGTGAGCGGCCTTTTGGTCAGCCACGCAGGGTCCGGCGTCTTTGTTGGCAATGTACTAGGGTCGGCGTTCTCGGAAACCTTGGTGCGCCTGTTTGCGAACCACGACGAAGCGGTGTTTGACTACATCGCGTTTCGACGTGACATGGAAGGGTTGGCCGCAGAACGCGCGGCGACGCTGGGCAGCGACACGGACCTGAAGGTCGTCGATACGATCTTCAAGAAAATGGAAGCCGCCCACAGCAAACGCAACCCAACCGAAGAGGCTGGTTTGGACGCTGATTTCCACCTCAGCATCATCGAGGCGAGCCATAACGTGATCATGCTTCATATGATGCGCTCTATGTATCAACTGCTGCGTGAAGGGGTGTTTTACAACCGCCAGATCATGTTCAAACAACGCACCACGCGGGACGCTTTGCTGGACCAACACCGCGCGATCAACGACGCCTTGCAGGCACGGGATGCTGCCGGCGCACGGGCCGCCGTTGAGGCGCACTTGGGGTTTGTCGAGGATGCCCTTTGGGGGCAGGACAAAGCCGACCGCAATGAGGCGATTGCACGGAAACGGCTCGATCACGAAGTGCAGCGCTAAGCCGTTTGCTAGATGCGGTAAGAATTTTTCGAAGGTTTGCTATGCGGACGAAGCTGTTCTTGCTTCGCATTGTGTCGACAGCACCATCAAGAGCAACGAGGTGAGCTATCGGTAGCAAGGATAGTCCAACGCGACCCCGTTGAGGCTCTATCCCCTAAGCGGGGCTTCGCACCGAAACCCGAGGCCAAAATCGTCACTGTGCAATTTGGTTGCAATGCGTCAAAGATGCCCTCCCTCTTATCAGCACCGAAGAGAAAGGAACCGCTCTCCACTAGGTCAAAAGCGCCATGATCTGTCATGACTGCTCCGCAGTACCCAAAAAGATTGCTTTGAGGACGTTCTGATCGCGTCCGGCCAATTCTTCGTACCCAGCCCTCGTTGCAGGATCGGGATGCGGCCTGCTCAATCACAACGACTTCAAACTTGTCCGAAAACATGTATGGAGAACCGACTTTCCAGACCGCATACACAACGATCAGAAGTCCTCCGATCCAAACACTCTTCAAAATTGGAACTCCTAATGGCTGACGTTAGCGGCTCTGCAGAAAGGTGCCAAGTAAGGATCAAAGCAGACATTTGCGGAAATCCAACGAAATCATAGCTTTCGCACTTTGAAGTAACCGTTCCGAACGAAAAAGGCCCGACGCGTTTCAGCATCGGGCCCATTCAGAAAAATTATGTTCGCTTAGTGCAGCTTCGCACCAACCTCAGAAATCGCATCGTCGATCAGTTTGTTCGCGTCCGCAGCAGTTGTCTGCTTGGCGATCACATCCTGAGCGGCAGCAACTGCGACAGTCGCGGCTTGGTTGCGAACGTCGCGGATTGCAGACGACTTCGCGCTTTCGATCTGCTCTTCTGCGGCGGCCAGACGGCGCGTCACGGACGCTGCGATTTCTTCTTTCGCAGTGACGGCAGCGCGGCTTGCTTCGTCTTTGGCGTTGGCAACGATACGGTCGGCCTGTTCCTGCACTTCACGTTGCTTCCGCTCGTAAGAGGCCAGCAGAGTTTGCGCTTCTTCGCGAAGCGCTTTGGCTTCGTCCAGATCGGATTTGATGCCTTCAGCACGTTTGTCCAGAAGACCGGAAATCATGCCTGGAACTTTGAACTTGATCAGAACGCCTACGAAAAGAAGGAAGGCGATCAGAACGATCATGTCCGTGTTGCTGAGCGACCAGAAGTCTGCAGAGAACGGGTTCTTGCTGGCCGCCAAAGCAGGCGATGCAGCAAGTGTCAAAAGGGCGGCTACTGAATATTTCATGGCTTACCCTTTCATCCGTGCAGTGACAGCGGCGGTGATTGCTTTCGCATCGGCCTTGCCACCCATTGCAGCGACGATTTCTTTGGCAGTGTCTTTGGCGACGGCTTTCACCGCGTCCGCAGCACCAGCCTGAATTTCGGCGATTGCTTTTTCGCTTTCAGCCGTTTGAGCGGCAATTTCAGCGTCGGCTTTTGCCAGTTGAACATCAAGTTCGCCTTGGATGTCCGCTTTGGCGGTGTCGACGATTTTGCCAGCTTCCGCACGGGCATCTACAAGCGCTTTATCATAGGCGGCCTCGGCCTCCTGTGCGCGTTGCTTCAGCTCTTCGGCGGCGGCAATGTCATTTGTGATCGTGCCCTGACGTTCGGCCAAGACCGCGCCAATGCGTGGCAGAGCCACACGGGACAAGATGAAATAGATCACGATCAACGTGACCACGAGCCAGAAAATCTGGTTCGGGAAGGTCGAGAAATCTAGCTGCGGCATTCCTGCCCCGCCAGCTTCGGCCCCATGTTCGACTGCTGTATCAGCCATGTTTCACATCCCTCTCGATGATCTAAATTGATTCCGCCGCTGAACGCGACGATATCGGGGGTCTTACTTCAGGGGGAAACCGTTAGATTTCCCCCTAAGCGTAAGGATCGTAATGTCGTGTCTTAGACCGCGAACATCAGCAGAAGTGCTACGAGGAACGAGAAGATCCCCAAAGCTTCTGCGAATGCGATGCCGATAAACAGCGTAGCAGTCTGGCCAGCAGCAGCTGACGGGTTACGCAGTGCGCCTGCGAGGAAGTTGCCAGCTACGTGACCAACACCGATTGCGGCAGCGCCGGAACCAATTGCAGCCAAGCCAGCGCCGATGTGTGCGAGTTCGCCTTCCATAATGTATCTCCTTACGATTGGAAGTTTAGCACCCCGAGGCTTTTCCCCGAGGTAGCATTCTTAGTAATTAGTGTGACGGGTGAAGCGCGTCTTTTAGGTAAACGCACGTCAGGATTGTGAATACGTAGGCCTGGATCGCGGACACCAGAACTTCGAGAGCGTAGATCGCGACAACGCCGAGGATGGCGACTGGTGCGATGATAAAGCCTACTTGTGCAAAGCCCGCGAAAACCTTGAGAACCGCGTGGCCTGCCATCAGGTTACCAGCCAAACGAATGGAGTGGCTAACCGGACGAACAAAGTAAGAGATAACTTCGATGATCGCGAGGATCGGGCGCAGTGCCAATGGCGCAGAAGACACCCAGAAGAGACCCAAGAAGCCTGCACCGTTCTTAACAAAGCCAATGATTGTGACTGTAAAGAAGACAGCAAAAGCAAGGATCGCTGTAACTGCAATGTGGGAAGTTGTTGTGAACGACATTGGCAGCAAGCCAAGGAAGTTCGAAATCAGGATGAAGATGAACAGCGTGAAGATATACGGGAAGTACTTGATCCCGTCTTTACCCGTCACGTCTTCGACCATTGTGTAAACAAAGCCGTAGAGCGTTTCAGCAATGGACTGTGTGCGGTTTGGAACCACAGCGCGTTTGCGTGTGCCGATAACCAACAAGAGAACGATGCAAACAACAGCAATCGCCATCCACATTGTTACGTTGGTGATCGTGTACCAGTGGATCGGGCCTTCGCCGAACAGGCGGTGCACTTCGAACTGGTCCAGAGGGTGGAACGCGAGGCCTGCTTCTTCGCCGTGTGCTTCGTCTGCCATCAGTCTTCGTCCTCGTGTTTGTCGGCCTGTTTGGCCAACGCTTCATTCTGCATCTCGGCGGCGCTTCGCATCATGGTTTTCACACCGGCTGCGAGGCCGAAAAATATAAATAGCACCATAAAGATGGGCATTGTACCGAACACTACGTCCAGCCCGTACCCGATGCCAAACCCGATCCCTAGACCGGCGACCAATTCGATCACCATGCGCCATGCCATATTGGCTTGGCTGTAGTGCTCTTCTGACTGGGGTTTCCTGTCGTCGCCCTTTGCTGCTGCGATCCGATCTTCCAGCGCCTTTAAGCGTGTCGATGGATCGTCATGGTCAGCCGGATCGGACATTAGAGGCCCCTGCCTTGGTTGCGGGTGGTCTAAGGTTGCTTAGGCTTAGAGTCAACAGAAGGAATTTAGCCTTTAAGGTGCTGAAAATTATGTATTTACTCTCACGCATCGATGGTCATTTTGACGCAGGCTCCCTTCGCGCAGCGTTTTGCGACATTCAACCATTTGGTTGACGTTTAGCTTGTCATAGGCTCAATACACCTATGGCCACGCCCTCGACTCTTAAACTTGATACCGTCTTCGCCGCCCTTGGCGACCCGACCCGCCGCGCGATCCTTGCGATGCTGCTGGAGGACGATATGGCTGTGACCGATGTGGCCGAACCGTTCGAGATGTCGTTGGCTGCGATCTCCAAACACTTACAAGTTTTGACCACGGCCGGCCTCATCAGCCAAGAAAAACGCGGGCGTGTGAAGTGGTGCAAGCTGGAACCAGACGCCCTGAAAGAAGCCTCTGTTTGGATGCAGGGGTTTGGGCAATTTGAGGCCGTCAATCTTGACGATTTTGAAAGGTTCCTCGCGTTAGAACTGCCGGATGGAGATAGCGCCTCGGACAAAGCCTGATTTCGCCGAACTTTTGCCGACCTTTGATGGCAAAGACAGCGGATGACCGTCCAAGGCACAAACACCCGAGGCGACGTTCGCCCTCTTGCCCTTCCCGTTTGGGACTGGGGTTTGATCGCGGTTGCCCTGTTAGCCGCGTTTACCCTTTTGCCGACTGGGGGCGCTTTATTGGTTCGAACGTCCAGCACGCCCCTTGGCGCGCCAGTTCAGGCCATCTTGTTTTCATCTGTCCCGCTGGCGGCGTTCCTGCTGCCATTGCGGATCGCCTATGGCGCCCTGAACAGACGGATGACGTCTGTGATTGCTGGCGGCGCGGCATTGATTGTCAGCGCGCTGAGTTTTGGTGCTCTCGATTATTGGCTAAAGCACGGCCCTAATCCACCCGACCTGTCGGCC
The DNA here is from genome assembly GCF_018861045.1 of Octadecabacter sp. B2R22. GTDB lineage: Bacteria > Pseudomonadota > Alphaproteobacteria > Rhodobacterales > Rhodobacteraceae > Octadecabacter. The sequence goes on along the minus strand of NZ_JAHKQJ010000010.1, from coordinate 181,308 downwards.
ATTCACATCCATGACAGCACGCTCACCCCCGTACCGCCGCCCCTTGATGGGGTCATTGGACTGAAAGTGATGCAAGACGGGCGATCACTGGATATGGGTCGCGATGCTGCGTCCGGATGTTCGGAAACCTGTTCTTTGATGCTTTATGAGGGGATCGCCGCCGAGGTTGCGATCCTAAGCAGCGGCTCGAACCAAATTTTGCAGCGGTATCGCCTGCCGATCAACGGCGCGACTTGCCCTGCTGGAACGACAACGCTGACCTATGGGCGCGCTCTGATCAGCCTTATCCCAGAAATGACGTTATGCGAGGAAGGCATCCCCGATCAAAAACGACCAACCGTGGTTTTTGATGTTGATCGATTGACCCGATCCAAGAACCCGGACCTTATGCCCGCTGACATTTGGGCGCTTTGGCGGATTGCGGTGCACAACGGCGCGATGTCCCAAGCCGTTCATGTTGTCGGTGTTATCCAAACACGGGGCGGCGGTCTTCTGAACCCTCGTGTCACGGGCCAAACTCCCCTGATCAGTTATCGCGCCCAACCGACACATCACGTCGAAGCCGTCTTTGATGTCAACGATACAGGCCCCCTGCCCACACATTCCTTTGACGCCACGGTTCCCGCGGCCCTCTACGGCGTCATCGCGCAATCACTCGCGGTCCAGTCGGATGGCTAAATCTCCCAGCTTTTTGCTTCTTCTTTTAGGAAGGACAAAAACGCCTGAACCTTCGTTGTGCGGTGCAGGTCGACATGGGTCACGAGCCACAACTGCCCTGACCAATCCGGCTTGGACGGAATGACTTCTACAAGCTCAGGATGGGCCTTGAGTTCGAGCGACGTCACAAAGCCGATGCCCGCACCCGCCAAAACTGCATCAATGGTCGTGCGAATGTCGGTCGTCCGGAAGACGACGTTGTTCTGTGGAACCTTCGCGGCCAGCCATTTATAGAACGGCGCGCGGCTCTCTATGCTGTCGTTGCCGACAAACCAGTGATTGCGCAGGTCGGCCTCATCGGATGGCAGCCCGTTGCGTTCAATATAAGAAGGTGCCGCCACGAGGTGCACGGTTTGCGCCAGAAACGGTTGCACCACATTGTCGGGCTGATCAGGCGCTTTGCCCGCACGGATTGCAACATGCGCCTCGCCGTATTCAAGGCGGAACAGGCGATCACCCGTCAGGAACCGCACGGTCAAATCGGGGTTTTCCTGCCTAAATCTAGCGAGAACCGGTGTAAGCACGGGCGACAGCATCACCAACGATGTGACAACCAAATCCCCCGAGACCCCTTCGCCGTGCCCGCGAATACGGCCTTCTAACTGTGCAAACTGATCGTCGGTGGCCGTCGCGACTTGCATCAAGTCTTGGCCGGCTTCCGTGGCCGTATAGCCCCGCGCGTGGCGCTGAAACAGTTTCACGCCGAGCCGTTCTTCCAAAGCATCGATGTGGCGGATGACCGTTGCATGGTGGACGCCCAGCGCATCAGCAGCGCCACTCACGGTGCCAATTTGAGCCACCTGATAGGCGGTGCGAATTTCGTCCCAATTGTCCATGATGGCTCCTGTGCAAATATGAACACGTACTGTTGAAAATGGATTATAGCGTTCGCCAACGCAAAGGCCATATGACTGACATCACACATTCATGAGGTCCCAAATGACACATATCCTTCATATCGACGCATCCGCGAATACGACCACCAGCATCAGCCGCGCTGCATCGGCGAAACTGGTCGCAGACCTTGGTGGCACAGTTACCTACCGTGACCTTGCCGAAACGCCCCTCCCACAGATTGACGGTGCTTGGGCGGACGCACGATTGACTGATCCCGACGCCCGCAGCGCTGAAGACGCCGCGCACCTTACCCTGTCCGACGAAATCGTCGCCGAGGCTGTTGCGGCAGATGTCATTGTTATTGGCGCACCGATCTACAACTTCGCAGCCCCTGCATCGCTAAAGGCATGGATGGATCTGATCGCACGGCCCCGTGTGACGTTTCGCTACACAGAAAACGGCCCCGAAGGCCTTTTGACGGGCAAGAAAGCCATCATCGCCGTGGCGAGTGGTGGTGTCCCCGTCGGGAGTGAGATGGACTTTCTATCGTCACACCTGCGCGTGTTCCTTGGGTTCATCGGCATTACGGACGTCGAATTCGTGGCGGCCAAAGATATTGTTCCACCGCTTGCCGCCTAATTGACACCGCTTCATGGGTCGCGTTTGACTGCGATCCATGAAGATCAAAACAAATACCGCTGATGCCCTAGTCGCAGGGGCACGGACAGTGGGCGCGACGTTGTTGTTTGCGCCGCTTGGCCTAGGATTCGTGTGGTTGATTATCTACGCCATCCCGCAGCGGCATCCGATCTGGGTGTATCTCCTGTTGACGTTCTTTGCGGCTATTTTATTGCTCATAGCGTTTCTCGGGTTACGCCGGGAACAGATCGTGTTTGATCGCAAGACTCGCCGCGTGGAAATCCGTCACAAGACGATTGCGGGCTATCAGCGACACGCCTTTGATCTGGGCCACGTAGCGCGAGTCGATTTTGCACTCCCCCGCTTCACAACTGCCCGAACGCCAGAAACGGCCCCTGACTACTTGTTGGATCTTGTAATCACGGGCGGCATGGACGCCGGCAACTATCTTATCGCCGTTGCACCCTTGCCGCGAGAAAGAGCGATTGAGTTGCGCGACACAATGAACGCTTGGCTAAAGGCCGCTGCATGAAAGTGACGACCGACACGCCGGACCTGTTGGTGGTGCGGTTTACACGTTGGAAACGCCCGCTGTGCCTCTCCATTGCGACGCTCTTTTTCTCTTGGCTTGCCTTGCTCGGATTGCGGGTCCCTGATGGCGGCTGGTTCATTTTCCTTTTGGTGGTGTGCCTGTCGGTTGTGTGGACATTGCGAGCCGCCCTTCTTTCCGCTGAAAAATCCATGTTGGTGCTTAATGCGGCAACCGGCGAAGCCGAACTGCGTCACCGCACGATTTCGGGTTTTCACCGACACCACTGGCCGCTCGGCGAGGTGCAATCGACCCGCGTGACCCGCGATCGGCGACATGGCCCAGCCATCGAGGACCCAACCCGTGTCATTACGCTTTTTGTCAAAGAAGGCATGGATGAGGGCCGTCATAAACTGACCCGCCTGCCTGTTCGCGCAGGCGACGCTTTGCATGTCTCCAACAGAGTCAGCGACTGGATGAAGGAATGGCGTTCGCGTGTTGACTCTGAGGCCTCTGCACCCTAAACGCAGCAGGAAATCCGGAGTCTTAAACCTCCGGTCCTTGCTTTCGTAAGGATCGCCCTCAGTCAGCGCGTTGCGCCCACTGGGGTAAAACTGCTTTGAATCGTCCCTATATCAGGGGCACCGACGAAACCGCCGCAAAGGATGCGCCCATGTTCGAGTCACTGTCAGATCGCCTAGGTGGCGTCTTTGATCGCCTCACCAAACAAGGTGCGCTGAGCGAAGACGACGTCAAAACAGCGTTGCGCGAAGTCCGCGTTGCCTTGCTTGAGGCTGACGTTTCCCTACCCGTCGCGCGGGATTTCATCAAAGCCGTCCAAGATAAGGCGTCTGGCCAGTCCGTCACGAAATCGGTCACACCCGGTCAGCAGGTCGTCAAGATCGTACACGACGAGTTGGTGCATGTTCTGGCTGGTGACGGTGGCGACGGCAAACTGAAGATCGACAACCCGCCTGCTCCGATCCTGATGGTCGGCTTGCAGGGCTCTGGTAAAACAACGACGACGGCGAAACTTGCCAAGCGGATGTTTGAGCGTGAAGGCAAGCGCGTGTTGATGGCATCGCTTGACGTGAACCGCCCTGCCGCGATGGAACAGCTGGCGATTTTGGGTGCGCAGATTGGTGTCGACACCCTGCCAATCGTAAAGGGTGAAAACCCTGTTCAGATCGCCAAGCGCGCCAAGACCCAAGCTGGCCTTGGTGGCTATGACGTCTACATGCTCGATACTGCGGGCCGCCTGTCGATTGACGAAGAACTGATGCAACAGGTCGAAGCGGTGCGCGATGTCGCCAACCCGCGTGAGACGTTGCTGGTGGTTGATGGCCTGACGGGTCAGGACGCCGTTCACACCGCTGAAAACTTTGACGAACGCATTGGCATTTCCGGCGTTGTCCTGACACGGATGGACGGCGACGGTCGCGGTGGTGCAGCCCTGTCCATGCGTGCCGTAACTGGCAAACCGATCCGCTACGTCGGTCTTGGCGAAAAGATGGACGCGATCGAAGAATTCCACGCGGATCGTGTCGCGGGCCGTATCCTTGGCATGGGCGATATCGTGTCGCTGGTCGAGAAAGCCCAAGAAACCATCGAGGCCGAGCAAGCCGAGCGTATGATGAAACGGTTCCAAAAGGGCCGGTTCAACATGAACGACATGAAAATGCAGCTCGACCAGATGATGAAAATGGGCGGCATGGAAGGCATGATGGGTATGATGCCCGGCATGAAAAAGGCGGCCAAACAGATCGAAGAATCCGGCATGGACGACAGCGTTTTGAAACGCCAGATCGCGCTGATCAATTCGATGACCAAGAAAGAACGCGCCAACCCGCAGCTTTTGCAGGCATCCCGCAAGAAACGCATCGCCGCCGGGTCCGGCCTTGAGGTGCGCGAACTCAACCAACTGATCAAAATGCACCGTCAGATGTCGGACATGATGAAGAAGATGGGCAAGATGGGTAAAGGTGGCATGCTTAAGCAAGCCATGAAGGGCATGATGGGCAAAGGCGGCGGCATGCCGGACATGAACGACCCAGCCGCAATGGAAGCAGCCGCAAAACAATTGGGCGCGAATATGCCAGCAGGCGGACTGCCTGGTTTGGGCGGCTCTGCCCTGCCCCCCGGCCTATCTGGGTTCGGTAAAAAGAAATGACCCTGCCCACCACCATAACCACAGAGCGCCTAACGCTCCGCCAGTTCGAGGTCGCCGATCTCGAAGGCTACGTCGCCTATTACACAGGCGACCGCACCGGTGGTGTCGGCGGACCAAAGCCGCGTTATGTGGTGGTGGAACGGTTTATGGCTATGGTCGGCCAATGGGTTTTGCGGGGCTACGGCCGCTATGCCATCGACGTAGATGGAACAGCCATCGGCCACGTCGGTGTTATGCATATTGATGAAACTGACCCAATTGAACTCACGTGGAGCCTATGGGACGCCGCACACGAAGGCATGGGCTATGCGACCGAAGCGGCCCGCGCCGTGCTCAGCGCATGGGCAGGCCCGAAATTGACAGTTCATGTTATGCCAGAAAATGCGCGTTCCCTACGTGTGGCAGATCGTCTTGGCTACAAACACGACGAGATGGTTGCAGGTCCACACTATGCGCCCGAATTGATGACACTCAGGTTGGGGGCCGCGTCATGACCCTTACTGTTACTATTCCAACACTCGAAACAGAGCGTCTGGTGCTGCGTCCGCCGCAATTGTCCGATGCGAAAGCGTTCATGGCGTTTTTGATGTCGGAACGCGCAAAATTCGTTGGCGGACCTGTTGCCGAAGGCTATGCCGCACGCAGCTTTGCAGGGTTTCTTGGTCAATGGATGCTGCGTGGCTATGGCTATTTCATCGGTGCGCTTAAGTCTGATCCTGAAACGCCTTTGGGTGGGTTTGGCATTTTTCACCCTGTGAATATCGAAGAACCTGAATTCGGCTGGGCGCTTTATGACGCGGCTTATGAGAGCAACGGTTACGCCACTGAAGCCATGCGCACGGTCATTCCTTGGGCTTGGGGCGTGATTGGTACAGACACAGCGCAAAGCCACATTGATGAAGGCAACGATGCCTCTGTCGCCGTGGCAAAAGCACTGGGCGCGACGTTTGATGCCGAAGAAACCCGCATCGCCAATGCACCAGGTGGGGATTTCGACGACGAAGGCAGCCCACTCGTCAACATTTGGCGCCACCACAAAGGGAGCCTGACATGACCGACGCTGTTATCCGCGCGGCGGACCTTCTAAAAGAACACCGCGACAGCATTGATCGCCTTGATGCGATCCTCGTCTATACCTTGGGCGAGCGGTTCAAACACACGCAGGCTGTGGGGAAACTCAAAGCCAGCCACGACCTTCCCCCGTCCGATCCCGCCCGCGAAGAAGCGCAGATCGCACGACTAGAAGATTTGGCAGACAGGGCGTCACTCGACCCCGAATTCGCCAAGAAGTTTCTCAACTTCATCATCGCTGAAGTCATTCAGCACCACAAAAATCATCAAGATAAACCCTAAAGGAACTAACATCATGGCTATGAAAATTCGCCTCGCACGCGGTGGCTCCAAGAAGCGCCCGTTTTACCGTATTGTTGCTGCGGACTCCCGCATGCCACGTGACGGTCGTTACGTAGAAAAGCTCGGCACATATAACCCGTTGCTGGCCAAAGACGACGAAAACCGCGTTCAGATGAACATGGAACGCGTCAACTACTGGTTGGGCGAAGGCGCACAGCCAACAGACCGTATTTCCCGTTTCCTCGAAGCAGCTGGTGTTGTTGAGAAGAAAGAACGCGCAAACCTGAAAAAAGGCGAGCCAGGCAAGAAAGCTGTTGATCGCGCTGAAGAAAAAGCTGCTAAAGTTACTGCTGCGGCTGAAGCCGCTGCCGAAGCTGCTGCTGCACCTGCAGAAGAAGCTCCTGCTGAGGAAGCGCCAGCAGAAGAAGCCGCAGCTGAATAAGCGCCGCTTTAACGCTATTTGGTGGGGCGACACGGATCGCCCCACCACATTGACGCACTAGGATTTGCCCATGTCTGACGAACGCATCACTGTCGGAACACTCGCAGGATCTTTTGGGGTCCATGGGGATGTGCGCCTAAAATCATTCTGTGCCGACCCAGAGGCACTGGCCGATTACACACCGCTGACGCGCGCCGACGGCGAGTTGATCACGACAATCGTCCTAAAGGGCCAGACCAAGGGCGCGTTGATCGCCCGCGTAGATGGCATCACCACCAAAGAACAAGCCGACGGTCTGCGCGGCATGGAGCTGTTTGCGACGCGCGAACAACTGCCGTCCCTACCCGACGACGAATTTTACCACGCCGACCTTGTCGGCCTGATGACCTATGACACTGGCGGCGCTGAACTGGGCCGCGTGAAGGCCGTTCAGAGCAACGGCGCAGACGATCTGCTCGAAATTATCAGCCCAAGCGACAAAGACACCGTATTGGTGCCGTTTTCAAAGGCCGTCGTGCCGACGGTTGATCTGGCATCAGGGCGCATTGTGCTCGACCCGCCGCGTGGGTTGTTCGCAGAAGACGACACGGCCGAGTAATGCCAGAGTTCACTTAGATGCAGGGGCCGCGCGTGATCGTCCACGCTGGCTTTCACAAAACCGGCACAACGACGGCGCAAGATTTCCTTCGCGCCAATGGCAAGCACATTTATCCGCGGTGCGCCCTCGTGCTGCCGGGGCGATTGCGCAAAGGTGCCGCCCGCATGGCCGTGCGCTACGCACGGTTTGGAACGGACGCTTTGCTGGATCAATTCGGAGAGGACCTGCGCAACGTGTTAAGCGCGCTCGAGGTCAAGAACCGCGCCGTTCTTATTTCAGATGAAAATCTTTCGGGTCGCATGCCCGGCCGAGACGGTCAGCCAGATTACGGCTCAACCCCTGCCCTCATGGCCCGCGCCGAACAGGTGATCCGCGATGTTTTCGGCGCCGACTCCGATGTGGTGTTTCAGTTCACCACCCGCGCGCCAGACGCATGGCTTCGGTCTTCGTACAAACACAACTTGCGTACATCCCGATTGGTGATGGATGAGGCCGATTACAAGGCAACTTACGGTGGTGCGGCGGATTTAGGCAAAGTGGCGCGGAATGTTGAACAGGCGATCACGGGCGCGGTTCACGTCGCCGATCTAAAAGACCTCACAGGGGAATTGGGGCCTGCCCAACCTCTCATTGACCTTATCGGGTTACCAGATCATCTAGGCCGTCGATTAACGCCCCATCCGGCTCAAAATGCGGGCCCCGATGATGAGCTAGTAGATGATTTGCTTGCGTTGAACCGCAGCGCATTGTCGGATGAGGCGCTGAAGGCGGCGAAGATGGATTTGCTTGGAAAGGCACAAGAAGATGACGGATAAACCCACCAAATCTATCGGTCGCAAGTCGGTGCAGGTCAGCGCCAAGCCACAAGAGTTGATGACCGACAAGCCCCAGCTTGCCAATGCGTGGACGGCGCAGGTCATCACATTGTTCCCCGACGCCTTTCCGGGGTTGTTGGGCGAAAGCCTGACGGGAAAGGCGCTAAAAGACGGGATTTGGCAGCTACAGGCGACTGATCTGCGGCGTTATGGCGTCGGCAAGCATCGCAACGTCGATGACACGCCATCGGGTGGTGGCGCGGGCATGGTGTTACGGGCCGATGTTGTGGCCAACGCGATCGGCGACACCCGCCGCAAGGCGCGTGGCCGGATGCCGTTGCTATATCTCAGCCCGCGCGGCGTGCCGTTCACACAAAAAATAGCCCAAGACCTGAGCGAACAGGACGGCGTGACCCTGTTGTGTGGCCGGTTTGAAGGCGTTGATGAACGGGTTCTAGAACACTACGAGATCATGGAAGTTTCCATGGGCGACTACGTTTTGACAGGTGGCGAACTGCCCGCGATGACACTGATCGACGCCTGCGTGCGCTTGCTGCCCGGTGTCTTGGGCAATGCAGAAAGCGCCGTTGAAGAAAGCCATTCCAACGGGCTGCTCGAACACCCGCAATACACCCGCCCCGCCGAATGGGAAGGCCGCACAATTCCGCCGGTTCTGACGTCGGGGGATCATAAAAAGGTCGCGAAATGGCGGCGCGATATGTCCGAGAAGATCACGCAGGAACGGCGGCCCGATTTATGGGCGAAGCAAGACAAAACATAAAAGACATCACGCAGATCATCCGTCGTCGTCAAATGCCGGAAGCGGAAGATCCGCTATAGCTCTTGATCCTGATCAATGCGTAGCCGAGCGCATGGATGGTTAGTATGCATGTGAGACTTTAGCCTAAGAACAGACGCCATGTGCCGCAAACCAACGCAAGTTAGGTCCCAAATTGAATATCAAACACAGCGGTCAGGGTGCATCTGACCCGCCGGCACTTCGTCGGACATTAACGCTCCCACTTTTGACCCTTTATGGGCTGGGCGTGACTGTTGGCGCGGGCATTTATGTGTTGATCGGAACAACCGTGGCCCAAGCGGGCGCTTTTGCTTGGGTATCCTTCCTGCTGGCGGCTATCGTTGTGGCCTTTACTGCCTTCTCATATGCAGAACTCGCGACGCGGTTTCCTGTCAGCGCCGGTGAGGCTGCTTATGTCGAAGCAGGGTTTGCCAGCCCCAACCTCGCGCGGCTGGTGGGCCTGTTGGTCGTGGCCTCGGGCATGGTGTCCGCTTCGGCTGTTTCGGTCGGCGCGGCGGGGTATCTTGGGGGCCTCATTGCCGTGTCGCAACCCGCCTTAATCATCGCAGTTGTCGTGTCTATGGGGGTCTTGGCGTGGTGGGGTATTACGCAATCCGTCACCGTCGCGGCCTTAATCACCGTCATTGAAATCTGCGGGCTGATCTTTGTGATCTCTTGGGGTTTCGGAATGTCCGAGAATGGCGGTGTGACGCCTGCCGAACTTATCCCGCCCTTAACAGGTCCCCATTGGAGCGGCATCGCAGCTGCCTCGCTGCTGGCGTTCTTCGCCTTCATCGGATTTGAGGACATGGTCAACGTCGCTGAAGAAGTCGCTGACCCGCGCCGCACAATACCAAGCGCGATTATCCTAACGCTGATCGCCGCAACGATCCTGTATGTCGCGGTTTCTATCGCCGTGTTGATGGCTGTTCCGACCGATGACCTTGCGGCTTCAACCGAGCCGTTGACGCTGGTGTTTGCCAATGCGCCCTCCAGTATTCAGGTCGGGTTTGCGGCGGTTGCTGTCGTCGCAACGGTCAACGGAGTGCTGATCCAGATGATCATGGCCTCGCGCGTATTGTACGGCATGGCGGACCGCGGCCAGCTGCCGATCGCTCTTGCCCGCCTGTCACCCCGCACACAGACCCCATGGGTGGCCACGCTACTTGTTGCTTTGGCGATCATGGGCTTGGCGTTGTTCCTCCCCATCGAAAGCCTTGCGGGATGGACGTCACAGATCGTTTTGGGCGTCTTCGTCTTTGTGAATGTCGCGCTGATCATGATCAAACGACGCGATAGTTCGACGGGGGATCATTTCTCGGTTCCAATGGTCGTACCAGTATTGGGGATCGTCACCAGCATTGTATTGCTGGGCAGCACTTTTCTTTGATCCGGTTACACGCGGCTAGAGCGCGTTGAAAAACCACCAGCTAAGCTGAGCGGCATCGACTTCTCTGGTCGCGGGCCCTTGCAAGCGAGTGCTGCGCTGGCCAAGTCCGGGCCAGTCATGGCCGTGACCATGGATCAGGACATAAGTCAGCGGCGCGGCACACGGCGCATACTGAAAAATCTGCGCCTCGGTTCCATCATTGGCGCGATCAAACTCTTGTGTCGCAACAGCACCGGAACATCCATTCCGACGTACCCAAACTGCTCGCGTATCTTGCGCTGAAAGGGTGGCCCCTAAGCGGCTCCCCTCCGGTCTGCCCGCATGAGGTGCGATCGGATCTTCTGTGCCATGAAAGAAAATCGCGGGCACCGCTGCACCGTTTGCACAAGTGTAGGCCGTCGGCAGCTTCGTCGCGACGACGGAAATCGCGGTGATCAGGTCAGGCCGGTCGCAGGCCATGCGCATAGCCATCCCGCCGCCATTTGAATGCCCCGTTAGATAAACCCGCTGCGGATCGGCGCGGCCATCAGACACCAGTGATCCAATCAATGCGGACAAGTAGGCCACGTCATCCACAGGATTGTCTGGCGAACGCCCATCATTCCATCTACGCCCTTCGCCATTCGGGTAAACCACAACAAACCCGTTCTGCCTCGCCAACTGGTCGAACGACGTCTTACGCTGCATATTACGAGAGGTGCCCAGAAAACCGTGCATTGCAATGATCACGGGCGCAGCAACCGACCTGTCAGAACGCCCATCCGATATTGTCACGGTGCGGCCCAAGAACTGTTCGCTTATGGCGGGTGCCGCACTAAGCAGGACCAACAAAAGTGCTGTCAAAACTGATCGCATTTGAGATGCCTCCTATACGGAAGTGTTCGGCCAAAGACGCCACACGTCAATACCCGTCAAACCACAGCGCAAACACTTGCTATAAACAGCGCATGCCCCTATACGGCCCAAGTCTACGGCCCAAATGAGTCGTTGGACCTTTTTGGTATGGCCGTGACCTCTTCACCGCGAACCCGCCAATTAGCATTATGAGGCCGTTAAATCTCCGGTGGGCGACTTTGATCGACCCGATGAAGACCGAAGCTCTGGCGCCGATCACACCGCGGATCAACCGCGACGAAAATAGGAGACGGTCAATGAACCTGATCGCACAACTCGAGGCGGAACAAATCGCCGAACTGGGCAAAGACATCCCAGACTTTAAAGCCGGTGACACAATCCGTGTTGGCTTCCGTGTTACTGAGGGCACTCGTACACGTGTTCAGAACTACGAAGGCGTCTGCATCGCCCGTAAGAACGGTTCCGGCATCGCTGGTTCTTTCACTGTTCGCAAAATTTCCTTTGGTGAAGGCGTAGAACGTGTGTTCCCGCTGCACTCCACCAACATCGACAGCATTACAGTCGTCCGCCGTGGCCGCGTTCGTCGCGCCAAGCTGTACTACCTTCGTGAGCGCCGTGGTAAGTCCGCGCGTATCGCTGAAAAGACAAACTACCGTCCGCTCTCCAGCGGCGCAGACGCGTAAGGATTATCGAGATGAAAAAAGACATTCACCCAGATTACCACATCGTCGAAGTCAAACTGACAGACGGTACTCCGTACCAGATGAAAACAACTTGGGGCGCCGAAGGCGACTCTATGCAGCTGGACATTGACCCAACCGTGCATCCCGCATGGACAGGCGGTAACTCCCGCTTGATGGACACTGGTGGCCGCGTTTCCAAGTTCAAGAAAAAATACGAAGGTCTGGGCTTCTAAGCTTACGACAGTTCGAATTAGAAACGCCGCTCCCTTGGGGGCGGCGTTTTTCGTTTAGGGGTCAGTAAAGTCCAGAACCGCGCAGGTACCGATCGAAGACTGCCGCCTCTTCGGCAGGGTCGCCGTCCCCGTCGAAGATTTCTAACAAAAAACGCCCGCTCAAGTCGGTGATTTCCCCGATTGGAAACATGTAGGTGCCGCAAGCCGTCATCAGCATCGGCAGGTCAGCAGTATCCCCGAACCTGTCGTCTGGTGTGAAAACTTGCCGGTCCGTATAAGCAAGCGCGACGATAAATCGATTTCCAAGGTTGCGGGCGATCCTGTCCCCTTCGTTGATTGCGATGAATTCAAGGGCCTGCACGACATCGCCCCGAAGGACGCGTTCCACATCAAAGACCACCGTCGAAACGTCCGCAACTTGCAAATTACTGGCGCGTGTTCGTTCGTAAGCCGATTGCCCCGTTATCGTACCCGCGACAATGATTTCTGCACGTTCAACCGCGTAGGATAACGATACCGGCCCCGGAGACGAACATGCGCTAACTTGCGAGGCATCGCCTAACGCACAAGCCAAACCCAAAAGCGTAAAAAGAGTTTTCATATCGCCATGTTATCCCAAACGACACCTGCACCAAGTCAAAATCCAAAAACAACAAAGGGCCACATCAGATAGATGCGGCCCTTGAGATATATTGTTGAGAGGGCATCGACCACCGTTGGCCCTTACGCCCCCAGCACCGCGTTCAGCACGAAGAAGATCGCGGCGGACAACAGCGCGGCGGCGGGCACTGTGATGACCCAAGCTGCGATGATCGTCAGGAAGTGCGAGCGGCGCACCAGTTTGCGGCGGCGGCGTTCTTCTACGGAATAGACGGGCTTGTCCGGCATTGCTGCACGGGCGTTGCGCAGGCGACGCTCGGCGTCCCATTCACGGAAGAACCCGACCCCGAACACACCACCAACAGCGATGTGTGTGGAGCTTACTGGCAGGCCCAACCAAGACGCGACGATCACTGTGATCGCCGCGGACAGCGCCACACAATAGGCGCGCATCGGGTTCAGTTTGGTGATCTGGCTGCCGACCATGCGGATCAATTTCGGCCCGAACAAGAACAAGCCGAATGAGATACCAAACGCACCGATGACCATCACCCAGAACGGGATGCCGAACGAATGCGTAAAATCACCGGACTGCGAGACCTGCACAATAGCCGCAAGTGGGCCAACCGCGTTCGCAACATCGTTGGCACCATGGGCAAAGCTTAGCAATGCCGCAGACACGACCAGCGGAATACCAAACAGAACCTTGAGAGATTTGTTGCGGTTTTCCAGCCCTTCGGATTGCTTTTTGATCACTGGGATCATCACCATCCAAACCAACACGGCGATCGCCAAACCAATCAACAAGGCTGTTGGCATATCGATTTTGATGATCTTCTTAAGGCCCTTGAGCGCCAAATAAGCGCCAAACGCGCCTGCCATGATACCGACCAAGATCGGCACCCAACGGCGCGCCGCTGCGATTTTGTCGTCTTGGTAGATGATGCGCGACTTGATGACGAACAAGAAGAACGCGGCAACCGCACCCCCTAGAACAGGTGAAATCACCCAAGACGCGGCAATCGCGCCCATGGTGCCCCAGCTGACAGCACCAAAACCTGCAGCCGCAATACCAGCGCCCATCACGCCCCCAACGACCGAGTGTGTCGTGGAAACTGGCGCACCTACGAACGTCGCGAGGTTGACCCAAAGGGCCGCTGACAAAAGCGCGGCCATCATCGCCCAAATGAACGTCGTCGCAGTGCCCATGCTTTCAGGTGCGATGATACCTTTGGCGATGGTCGAAACAACGTCCCCACCCGCAATCAAGGCCCCTGCGCTTTCAAACACGACGGCGATACCAATCGCGCCGCCCATAGTAAGCGCGTTGGCACCCACGGCTGGACCCATGTTGTTGGCCACATCATTGGCGCCAATGTTGAGAGCCATGTAAGCGCCCAAACAGGTCGCAACGATCACGACCATAGAATTTGTAGATTGCCCGAAGAACAGCGCAGCCGCCAAACCCGCGAGCACGATGAACAACAAAGATATCCCCGGGCCAACCATCGGGCGGGCCACATACTGTGTCGCGACTTCTAATGTTGAATAGCGCGCCAAATCTCGGTCTAGCGTTTCAAGGTGGCGTACGTCGCCCTTGTTATTGTCACTCATTGGTTCCCCCCCGCATTAAGTGGGATTACCTGTGACAGCGAGTCGCCTAAATTTCAATCCCGCAACAGCGTGACGCCCGCAGCGTTAATCGCCAATAACGCTTAGAATTGACTTTAGTTCGGGTTCATCGACCAGTTTTGCTGCTTCTTCTGGGGTAGCCCATTTACGTTCGCGCTGGCCCGCCTCGGGGAAATCATTGGCAAGGTTGTCGACTTCAACCGAGTAAACAAGCGTTTCAACAGGAACAGGCAGGCCAGAATTCATGACCTTGTCGTAGCTGTAGCTGCCGATGGAGGTGCTATTCGCCGGACCGCTTTCAACACCTGCTTCTTCCCATGCTTCTTGTGCTGCGGCTTCAGCCGAGGCGAGACCGTCGATGGGCCATCCTTTGGGGATGATCCAACGGCCAGTGCCACGGCTGGTAACCAACAAGACTTCTTTGCCGCGCTTTGTTTCACGGTGGCACAAAGCGGCCACCTGAAGCCTTTTGGGGCGACGGAACATGGGCGCGACATAGTCACGAAGAAACGTATCTACTTTGGACATCTACTACTAACTGCCAGTTTTTGTTTTATTATTTGCTAACAATATAGGTAGATGCCCGCCGAATTGCAACTTAGGCGCTCGGCTTGCGCGGTTTGCGGCGTCGGTTACCACCGCCGGGCTTTCCGCCACCAGGGTTGCCACCGCCACCCTGAGGCCGTCCGCCACCAGGTTTGCCGCGTCCTTTGCCGCCACCGCCACCGCCGCCGCCGAAACGACGACCACCGCCGCCCCCGCCACGTTTAGGCTTGGCTTCTTCTTCGTCACGCGCCCAAGGGCGGCCACCAGCGACAGGGATATCCGCCTTCATCGCCTTTTGAATATCGCGCAGTTCGCCCATTTCATCAGGCGCACAGAATGCAATCGCCATACCTTCGGCACCGGCACGTGCAGTCCGGCCGATCCGGTGGACATAGTTTTCAGGTACGTTCGGCAAGTCGTAGTTATAGACGTGCTTTACCTCAGGAATATCGAGGCCACGGGCCGCAACATCCGTCGCCACAAGGATTTTCACCTTGCCGGCTTTGAAGTCGGTGATCGCGCGGTCACGCTGGCCTTGGCTCTTGTTGCCGTGAATGGATGCGGACTTAAAGCCCTTCTTTTCCAGCAATTTATGGAGCTTTTCAGACCCGTGCTTTGTGCGACCAAAAACAATCGCGCGCTCATCGCGGTGCTTGTCTATGAGCTCCAAAAGTAGATCGGTCTTTGCGGCCTTGGCAACGAAGTGAACCGATTGTTCGATCCGGTCCACGGCCTTGCCCGGTGCATTCACTTGCACCCGCATCGGGTTATCAAGGAAGGCCCCTGCAAGTTCAGCCATCAGTTTTGGCATGGTCGCAGAGAATAACATTGTCTGACGCGGTGTCGCCAACAGCGGCGCGATCTGGCGCAGCGCGTGGATGAACCCCATGTCGAGCATTTGGTCAGCTTCGTCGAGCACGAGGAATTTAGTGTCGTTCAAGCGCACGGCTTTGCGGTCCAGCAGGTCAATCAGACGGCCTGGCGTTGCGACCAACAGGTCAACACCGCGTTCCAGCTTTCGGATTTGGCCTACGATGCCAGCACCACCAACGACCAACATGGTCTTGAGGTGCGTGCCTGTTGTGTAAGCTGCAAGGTTTTCTTGAATCTGTTTTGCCAACTCACGGGTTGGGGCCAAAATCAGCGCACGGGCTGTTTTTGGGTCTGGTTTACCCTGTTCTTTCAAGAGCATATCAATCATCGGCAAGCCAAAGGCCGCCGTTTTACCACTGCCCGTTTGAGCAAGGCCCATCACGTCGCGGCCGTTCATAGCATGCGGGATGGCTTGGGCTTGGATCGGCGTCGGATCAGTGATCCCTTGGCGTTCCAGTTCTTTAATCAGTCGGGGCGCGAGGCCCAGCATATCGAAATCCATTATATATCCTTGGATCGGGGCGGACACATCAGCGCCCGCGTAAAAGTGTCGCCACAGGCCCGAATGGCCGCGGCATCGCAAAAGGGATGCGCCAAAGGCTCGCGGTGGGCCGAATGCCCATGCCTAACAAAATCGAGGCCCGCCGACTGGCGCGGCGCCCCTGCGTGATGGTGGGAACCTTTGGCTGATACTCCTGTGCGCCCCGTTTGTAGTTTGGGGGCGCCTGCTCACGCGGCAGCCGGTATCAGACCTGAGGGGCAAATGGGGCCTATATGCCCACAAGTCAATCCCTCTTTGCCTTGCGTCCCGTCGCGCCTATAGTTACGCCACGCACTTCGGACAACGATCCGGATCAACAAAGGGGCAAATGGCAGTGGCACATATTATCGTCGTGGGGAACGAAAAGGGCGGTGCGGGTAAATCAACCGTATCGATGCACGTAGCAACGGCCCTTTCGCGCATGGGCCATAAGGTCGGCACGCTTGATCTGGACCTGCGCCAGAAAACGCTGGGCCGCTATGTGACCAATCGCCAGAAATACATGGCCGAGCAAGGCTTGGACTTGCCAACGCCCACTTACCACAACCTCCCCGAGGTAGATCCTGCGACCTTACGCGATGGTGAAAACATCTTCGACCATCGCCTGTCTGTTGCCGTCGCGGGGCTGGAACCTGACAATGATTTCATCCTGATCGATTGCCCAGGTAGCCACACGCGCCTGTCCCAAGTCGCGCATTCGCTGGCGGACACGTTGATTACCCCGCTCAATGACAGTTTTATTGATTTCGACTTGTTGGCGCATATTGACAGCGACGGTGAAACGATCACCGGTCCGGCGGTCTATAGCCAAATGGTCTGGAATGCGCGTCAGTTACGGGCTCAAGCCGGTTTCGAACCAATTGACTGGGTTGTCGTCCGAAATCGGATGGGCGCGCAGAACATGGTAAACAAACAAAAGATGGAAGCCGCGATCGAAAAACTGTCAAAGCGGATCGGCTTTCGCACGGCACCCGGGTTTAACGAGCGGGTTATCTTTCGTGAATTGTTCCCACGTGGCCTGACATTGCTGGACCTGCGCGATTTGGGCGTAAAGGGTTTGAACATCTCAAACGTCGCGGCTCGCCAAGAACTTCGCGACTTGATCAAATCGCTGAATTTGCCGGGTGTGACCGTCGATTTCTAAGCTGGGTTGAGCCCTGTGGCCCCTGTGCCCATGAAATCAGGCAATGCGGACGCTAGCCCCAACAAGAACAGCGCACCAACAATGACAATCAGAATTTTGCGCAGCCCTAAAGCTTTGCGGGGCGTGGTGGGGGTGTCGTCTGGTTCGACAGCCTCGTAGGTTTGGATCGGCTCTGGCGCGACGGGGATTGCGTCTTGGGGTTCGACCGGTCCGTCAACCGGACGTGAATGCAACACGAACATCCCCAGCGCCGCGAAACCGACACCGCCAGCGATTTTGGCCATCAAGCCAAAGATCGTAGTCGCACCAAGCGAAAACGTCTCAAGGAGACCTGCGCCCAAACCGTATGTCTGCAGGAAAGCGCCCGCTGCCAGAACAGCAAGCGCTATCATGCCCAGCACCATGGGTGCCCGCTCAGTCGTCAAATTGTTTGCAATGCCGAGTGCCATCAATGCTGCTCCTTGCGAAAATTCGACTACAAAATCGCAGACATCTTAGGCAAAAATTAGGCACGTTCTGGTTGTTTTTGCGCAGCCGTTACTGTGCTTTGCCTTGTAGGCGGTCAATAATCGGGCAATCGGGGCGATCATCCCCAGCGCAGCAGTGCACAAGATCCGCAAGGGTTTCGCGCATTGCTTGCAGGCCAGCGATCTTGTTTTCGATCTCGGCCAGATGCTGTTTGGCAATGGCACGCACATCGCCACTGGCGCGATCTTGGTCTTCCCAAAGCGCCAGCAGGTTGCGGCAATCCTCAATCGAAAACCCAAGGCCGCGGGCCTGCGCCAAGAAGGTGAGTTTGTGCAAATGCGCCACGTCGAAATCACGATACCCATTGGCAGCGCGGTCCGGCGTGACCAACCCGATGTCTTCGTAGTAGCGGATCGTCTTTGGGGGCAGTCCGGATTTTTCTGCTGCGTCTTTGATGTTCATCAGACCCCTCCTTTGACCCAACGCAGCCGCAAGGCATTGCTGACCACCAAGACACTGGACGCCGCCATCGCGAGGGCGGCCAGTTGCGGCGACAACAGGCCCAGCGCGGCCACGGGCACCAACACGATGTTGTAACCAAAGGCCCAACCGAGGTTTTGCCAGATGTTGCGAATGGTGCGGCGGCTGATTTCAACGGCACGCACCACGCCCAGCGGATTGCCCGAGACCAGCACCACATCCGCGCTCTCGACAGCCACGTCGGTGCCGTCACCCATGGCGATGCCGACATCCGCCGTTGCCAATGCAGGCGCGTCGTTGATGCCATCCCCGACAAAGGCGACCGCTCGACCACCTTTCTGGAGCGTACGAACCGCGTCGACTTTTCCTTCGGGAAGCACACCCGCGATGACGTGATCGATCCCCAATCGTGCGCCAAGCGCGTCCGCAGCGGCCTGCGTGTCGCCAGAGATCATCACAACCTCAACCCCGCGTTCCTGCAACGCTTGTACCGTCGCAGGCGCGGTCTGTTTTGCCGCGTCCTGCAACGCCAGAATCCCTGCACCCTGTCCGTCTATCGAAACATATACAGGTGTCAGGCCAGCGGTTGCCGTTGTTTTGTCGTGAGCCCCGAAACGTTCCATCATTGCAGCGTTACCGATCACAATGCGGCGCCCATCAACAGTGCCTATCAGCCCGTGACCGGGGATGGTTTCCACGTTCTCAGCGGTGGGCAACGCGGTATTGGCAAAGGCAACAATGGCGCCTGCCAAGGGGTGATTTGATGCACGTTCAACAGCGGCAACAGCAGCGAGGTCAACGTCAGACAGCGTGGAAGAGACCACAGCAGGTTTGCCCACCGTTAAGGTCCCAGTCTTATCAAACGCCACAACATCAACGCCGTGTAACGCCTGCAATGCATCGCCTTTTCGGAACAACACACCAAGATCCGCCGCACGGCCTGTGCCAACCATGATCGACGTCGGAGTGGCCAAACCCATGGCACAAGGACACGCGATGATCAGCACAGAGACCCCCGCCACGAGAGCTTGCGGCAAGGTGCCAAACAGGAGCCACGCAAAGATTGTCGCGGTGGCGATGGCCATGACCGCAGGCACGAACCACAGCGTGATCTTGTTAACGAGGTCTTGCACCGGCAGTTGTGCGCCCTGCGCTTGCGTGACCATGGCGATGATCCGCGCAAGCATTGTATCGGCCCCAACTGCGCGGGCCTCCATCACGAGGGCAGATGTGCCATTAACCGTACCCGCGACCAGCGCATCATCGATTACCTTATCAACGGGCATTGGTTCGCCCGAGATCATGCTTTCGTCGACAAAACCCGCGCCCTTGCGCAGAACTCCATCAACCGGAATACGCCCCCCCGCCGCGATGTGAATCACATCGCCAATTTGCACAGCATCGAGTGGGACGTCTTCGACCGCGCCACCCCTTTCGACGCGGGCCGTGTCAGGGCGCAACCCGATAAGCCGTTTGATCGCCGCCCCCGTGCGCCCCTTGGCGCGGGCTTCGAGATAGCGACCCAGCAGGATCAGGGTGACGATGACGGCGGCAGCTTCGAAATAGACGGCGACAGACCCGTCGGGCAGCCACTGGGGGCGAAAGACTGCGACGGTTGAGTAGGCCCAAGCGGCCGTGGCCCCGAGCACAACAAGCGAATTCATGTCTGGCGCGCGGCGTAACAAGGCAGGCACACCTTTGCGGTAGAACGACAGACCGGGGCCGATCAGAACAAGCGTCGCCAGCACGAATTGGATCATCCAACTGGTCTGACTTCCGACAACCCGAGCAATGAAATGATGAACGGCAGGGAACATGTGCCCGCCCATCTCGACCACAAATATCGGGAGCGTCAGGGCCGCCGCGATTAAGGTATTCCGCAATAAGGCCGGCGCTTCATCGTCGTGGTCTTGCGGCAAATCTCCAACTGCCAGAGGCGTGGCAGCATACCCTGCCCGTTTGGACGCTGCCGCAATCTGGGCCGCAAGTTTCGCTGGCGCATCTACTGTTGCCGTATGATCCGCCAAGTTCACATTCGCCGAGATGACGCCCTCGACCCCAGCCAGCGCCTTTTGGGCTCGCGCAGCGCAGCCGCCACAGGTCATTCCATCAATATCGAATCGGAGAGTGGTCATGGGAGTTCCTTGTTTCAGCGTGACATATAGAGGTTCCAGTAACGGGAAGGTCAAGGAGCGACGGAGTGCACACAGCATTGGACCTATGAGCACAAAGCGACTGGCCCTATCTGCGGCACTGCAAAACCGCAATAGTTTAAGGGAATACCCCTTCAATGCCCCTGATTCCAAACGGAGGTCCCCATGGACGGAATGACTGCAAACGACCTGAGCCACGTTGTTGACGCCGATCGCGCTCACGTTTGGCACCACCTTGTTCAGCACAAGCCCTTTGAAGACGGCGAGCCGCGGATCATTGTCGAAGGCAAAGGCATGCGCGTTTGGGACCAGCACGGCAAAGAATCCATCGACGCTGTGTCTGGCGGTGTTTGGACCGTCAATGTTGGCTATGGCCGTGAAAGCATCGCAAATGCCGTCCGCGACCAAATCCTGAAGATGAATTTCTTTGGCGGCACGGCCGGATCTATTCCGGGGGCTTTGTTCGCAGAAAAGCTGATGTCCAAAATGCCGGGAATGACGCGGGTCTATTACGCGAACTCCGGATCCGAGGCGAACGAGAAAGCCTTTAAGATGGTGCGCCAGATCGCGCACAAACGTTATGGCGGCAAGAAGCACAAAATCCTCTATCGGGACCGCGACTATCACGGGTCTACAATTGCTGCGATGTCTGCGGGCGGCCAAGACGAACGCAACGCACAATACGGCCCCTTTGCACCGGGGTTCATTCGCGTGCCCCACTGCATGGAATACCGCAAGCACGAACAAGACGGCGCACCGGACGAGAACTATGGTGAATGGGCTGCCAACCAGATCGAAGAGGTCATCTTGCGCGAAGGTGCCGACACCGTGGGCGCGCTGTGCCTTGAACCTGTCACTGCAGGTGGCGGCGTTATCGAAGCACCCGAAGGCTACTGGCCGCGCGTTGCCGAGATCTGCAAGAAGTACGACATCTTGCTGCACATCGACGAAGTTGTCTGCGGCGTTGGCCGCACTGGGAAATGGTTTGGCTATCAACACTACGATATCCAACCTGATTTCGTGACGATGGCTAAGGGCGTGGCCTCTGGCTATGCGGCGATTTCGTGCTGTGTGACGTCTGAAAAAGTGTTTGAACTGTTCAAGGATGACCCATCCGATCCGCTGAACTACTTCCGCGATATCTCGACGTTCGGCGGTTGTACTGCTGGTCCAGCTGCGGCGCTTGAAAACATGCGGATCATCGAAGACGAGAACCTGTTGGAAAACACCGTCGCCATGGGCGACCGCATGGTTGCGAACCTGAAAGCGCTTGCTGAAAAATACGACGTCATCGGGGATGTACGCGGCAAAGGGCTGTTTGTTGGTGCTGAATTGGTTGTGGACCGCACAACCAAAGAACCCATGGATGAAAAGCGCGTGGGCGCTGTTGTCGCCGATTGCGCCAAGAATGGCGTGATCATCGGGGCCACAAACCGTTCGGTCCCAGGGAAGAACAACACGCTATGCTTTTCGCCTGCATTGATTGCCACCGCGGACGACATTGACCAGATTACCGACGCCGTTGGCAACGCCTTGGGTCGCGTTTTCGGCTAGAAGCAAAACTAAGTTTGGCAAGGGGCGGGTTCACGACTGGACCCGCCCTTTTGTTTTCCGCATGATGGGCGCACAGTTTTTAATACCTTGAAAGGTTCCCCTCATGTTTCGGTCTCTCCTCATATTGCTTACCTGCGTTATCGCCTTGCCAGCGCTTGCAAATGACAGCTGCGAATTCGCCAACGACAATGAATGCGACGAAGTGCGTTACGGTGGTATGGGCTACTGCGACGATGGAACAGACACCACCGACTGCACATTGCTCAGCGCTGGGGTCAACGACGATAGCTGTTCCTTTGCCAATGATGGCGAATGTGACGAATACCGCTACAACGGCACCGGCGCATGTCAGGATGGATCTGACGCGACAGACTGTGCCGCTTGGCAAGTCGACCGCGAGGCAACGTTCCTTGAACGCGCAGCAGGCCTTGGTGTGGCTGCCCCAATCGTGACACTGCTTGGCGACAACACATGCCGCTGGTCCTATGACGACGAATGTGATGACCCGAACTTTGGCGGCACTGGCGCTTGTGATGCAGGTACAGACGCGATGGACTGCGTTGCGCTCAAACCCGTAAACTAAGGCCCGAAGCGCACAACGCTCCGGATTTTCAATTGAGGGCTGGGTTCTTAGTGGACCCAGCCCTTTGTTTTGCCCATGATAAAGCAATTCAAGTTAGACAATAGGTTTTCTTATGCTTCGATATTTCATCATCCTCGTGACATTTGTGATCGCGCTACCTGCTAATGCCCAAGACAGCTGCGAATTTGCCAATGACAATGAATGTGATGAAGCTCGATACGGCGGACAGGGCTATTGTGACGACGGAACAGACACCACCGATTGCCGGTTGGTTAGCCAAGGCATTGCAGATGATAGCTGCCAATGGGCCAATGATGGTGAGTGTGATGAATTCCGATATGGCCGCGGCGGGGCCTGTCTGGACGGGTCTGACACGACAGATTGCCTGCAATGGCAGGGTGATCGGGAACGTAACTTTATGGAACGCGCATTGGCGCTCGAGCTTGAAAACGACGTAATCCGCAGCCTTGGCAACAACACCTGCCGCTGGAACAATGACGACGAATGCGATGATGGAAACCTTGGCGGAACGGGGGCTTGCACGCCCGGAACAGACGCGAGCGATTGTATCGCCTTGGTAAACGGAACCGCAGGCGCGGCTGATGGTGACAACTCCTGTCTTTATGCCAACGACAATGAATGCGACGAAGCGCGGTTCGGCGGCGGCGGGTATTGCGCCGACGGCACGGACGCGAATGATTGTAGCGCTGGCGGGGCCAACATTTCCGAGACCCCCACAGGCGGCCCCGGTGATACATGCGAATACGCAAATGACAACGAATGCGACGAGCTCCGCTACGGCGGAGGCGATTATTGCGCCGAAGGCACAGACACCACCGATTGCCGCCAACTGGCCGCTGGTCTTGATGATGACAGCTGCCAATGGGCCAACGACAACGAGTGTGACGAATTGCGTTACGGCGGTGGCGGCGCCTGTGTTGACGGGTCGGATTCCACGGACTGCAATAACTTCGGCAACTCGCCAGAGGCCTTGGCGCGGCTGTTGGAGTTGGTCCCAGATACGTTGCGCGCGCAATTGGGCGATGACAGCTGCGAATATGCAAACGACGCGGAATGCGATGATGTGAACTTTGGCGGGACTGTTTATTGCACACCGGGTACGGATGCGTCCGATTGCCGTGCGATGGCGCTGGGCGGTGAGGATTCTTGTCGCTGGGCCAATGACAACGAATGCGACGAACCCGGCATCGGGACGAACAACTGCACTTCCGGAACAGACGTCACGGATTGCGCCGATGTTGCTTACCTTCGCAACCGCACGGACACCTGCAGTACCGCTTTTGATGGTATCTGCAACGAGGCCAGCGGCGGCGACAACACCTGCGAGGCGTTCACGGACACGGCCGATTGTCTTGGCCGATCGCGCCCTGCTGGATTGGAAAATCACTTCTTTGGTCGTGATGATCGCTTTCTTGTCGATGCCACCCAAATGCCTTGGCGGGCGATCGGGTCAATCGACGGGTATTGCACCGGTACGCTTGTTGGTCCGTCTTTGGTTCTGACCGCTGCACACTGCATCTTTGATGAAGACAACCACCTTATCACACCAGACTTCTTTTATGCGGGGCAGTCGCTTGGCAACAATATGGGCGAAGCCAAAGTGCGCAGCGCCTATGCCTTCCCAGGTTACACACCGGATTCAGCCCCAGCGGGCGGCGGCAACGGTGACGATTGGGCTTTGCTTGAACTCGCCTCGCCGCTTGGCGACCAAGTCGGCTATTTGAACGTCCATGAATTGACCGCGACTGAACTGACGCAGATCGGCCGTTCCGGATTGATCGTCAATCAGGCGGGATATTCTTGGGACACGGGCGACAACCTGTCAGGCAACAGCGGGTGCCGCATCGTCCAAGCCTTCAACGACAGCTCAGTTCTGCATGAGTGCGATACAGCGAAAGGCGACAGCGGATCGCCGTTCTTGTTGAACCTGAATGGGGAATGGAACGTTGTAGCGCTCGACAGCCAGTTCTTTGACACCGAGGACGAGAAATCACCGTTTGGTCAAGCCAACTTGGCGGTTGATAGCCGTGCGTTTGCCGCCGAAGTTGCTGCTCGCCAATAAGGCAATAAGACCAGTTTACGCGACACATGGGGCCAGATAAGCTGGCCCCATGGCGCTTCCTGTTGAAACCTTTTTCTTAGAATCCAATGCAGAGGGGACCCTGCAAACCCAAATCCGACAGTTGGTCGCTGAGGGCATCCTGACAGGTCGATTCCGTGCAGGAGAAAAGCTCCCCTCGTCGCGCAAATTGGCGCACCACCTCGGCGTGAGCCGCATTACCGTCACCTTGGCGTTCACCGAACTGCTTGCGGATGATTATATCGTGGCCAAGGGTCGGTCTGGATATTTTGTGTCCGACAACGCCCCTGAACCGCCCGCCTTTCCCGCCACCGCAAGCGAGAACAGCACAGTCGATTGGACCCGAGCAATTGGTCAGAAATTCACGACCGACGATAGACTGACAAAGCCCTCTGACTGGGCCAGTTACCGTTACCCGTTCATCTACGGACAAGCCGACCCGACCTTATTTGATACCGCCAACTGGCGGCTTTGCGCGCTCGAAGCATTGGGGCGTAAGGACTTTGGCGCACTGACGGCCGACTATTTCGACACCGACGATCCAAAACTTCTGGATTTCATTGCACGCCAGACCCTGCCCCGCCGCGGTATCCTTGCCAAGCCGGATGAAATCCTTCTGACGCTTGGGGCGCAGAACGCGCTGTGGCTGACGGCGCAAGTCTTGTTAACGCAACGCCGTACGGCCGCCATCGAAGACCCGTGTTATCCGAACCTACGCGGCATTCTTGAGCAATCGCGCTGCCATTTGCACTCGATTCCCGTGGACAGCGATGGGCTGCCACCTGATGCGCTGCCCGATGGAACGGACGTCGTTTTCACAACCCCAAGCCACCAATGCCCGACAGCGGCGACCATGACGATGGCGCGGCGACGGGCCTTACTCGACAAAGCGGAAGCCGATGATTTTATCATCGTTGAAGACGACTATGAATTCGAGATGTCCTTTCTCAAGCCGCCATCGCCCGCGCTCAAATCGCTCGACCAGAATGGGCGGGTTATCTATGTCGGCAGTTTCTCGAAATCGATCTTTCCGGGGTTACGGTTGGGCTACCTCGTGGGACCTGCACCCTTTATCCGTGAGGCCCGCGCCCTTCGTGCCTCGGTCTTGCGCCACCCACCGGGCCACATTCAACGCACGGTCACCTATTTTCTGTCACGCGGGCACTATGACGCCCTTGTGCGCCGGATGAGCCGTGCCTTTCATGATCGACGCAAAGTCATGGATCAGGCGGTTCATGACCACGACCTCAGAGTGGCTGGCGCGGGGAGCTTTGGCGGCTCGGCGCAGTGGATGCGCGCGCCCGACCACATAAACACCGCTGACCTCGCAGAACGACTGCGCCCCAAGGGTGTTCTGATCGAACCGGGACAGAAGTTTTTTGCGGGCGAAGATGCCCCGCAGAACTACTACCGCCTTGCCTATAGTTCGATCCCGTCGTCGCGTATCGCGCAGGGCATCGACATTCTGGCGCGAACCCTGCAAGAGATGGGGTAAGACCAGTCAAGTGGCCATAAGCGAGCCGCCCAACTGGACCTAACCCAAACCCGCCAAAAACCTTACCTTCGCAGCAAGCTTGGACACAGGGGATTCCCATATGAAAATGACGACCGAAGAAGCCTTCGTAAAAACACTTCAGATGCATGGCATCGATAACGCCTTCGGGATTATCGGTTCCGCAATGATGCCTATTTCAGACATTTTTCCTGATGCAGGGATCAAGTTCTGGGACTGCGCCCATGAGACTTCCGGCGGCATGATGGCTGACGGTTTCACGCGCGCAACTGGCAAGATGTCCATGATGATCGCGCAAAACGGTCCAGGTATCACCAACTTCGTGACAGCTGTTAAAACAGCGTATTGGAACCACACGCCTGTTCTTCTTGTGACACCACAAGCCGCGAACAAAACAATCGGTCAGGGTGGTTTCCAAGAAATGGAACAGATGAACCTGTTCGCCGATTGCGTCGCCTACCAAGAAGAAGTGCGCGACCCCACCCGTATTGCCGAAACGCTGAACCGTGTGATCATGCAGGCAAAACGCGCATCCGCACCTGCACAGATCAACGTTCCACGTGATTTCTGGACACAGGTCATCGACATTGAACTGCCTGTCATCGTGGACTTTGAATTGCCACAAGGTGGCGAAGCTGCCGTGCAAGAAGCGGCTGACCTTTTGTCCAACGCGAAATTCCCAGTGATCCTGAACGGCGCAGGCACAATCCTGTCCAAGGGCGGCATCGAAGCCTCCCGCGTTCTGGCTGAGACCTTGGATGCGCCTGTTTGTGTTGGGTACCAGCACAACGACGCATTTCCCGGCAATCACCCACTGTTTGCTGGTCCATTGGGCTATAACGGATCCAAGGCTGGCATGGAGCTGATCAAACAGGCCGATGTTGTCTTGTGCCTTGGCACGCGCCTGAACCCATTCTCCACCCTACCAGGTTACGGCATGGAATACTGGCCGTCCGAGGCCAAGATCATTCAGGTTGATATCAACCCTGACCGCATCGGTTTGACCAAGAAAGTCACAGTCGGAATTGTTGGTGATGCAGCTAAGGTGGCATCCGGCATCGCGGCAAACCTGTCCGACAGCGCAGGTGACGCAAACCGCAGCGCCCGCAAAGACACCATCGCACAAACCAAATCCGCATGGGCGCAAGAACTGACGTCTATGACGGACGAGCAGGACGATCCGGGCACCACATGGAACGAACGCGCTCGTAATGCCAAACCAGACTGGATGGCACCGCGCATGGCATGGCGTGCTATTCAGGCAGCTTTGCCTGTTGAGGCGATCATCAGTTCTGACATCGGCAACAACTGTGCGATCGGGAACGCCTACCCGTCCTTCAATGACAGCCGCAAGTATCTGGCGCCGGGTCTGTTTGGCCCGTGTGGCTACGGCTTGCCGTCCATCGTTGGTGCGAAGATCGGCCGCCCTGATGTTCCGGTCGTTGGTTTCGCGGGTGACGGGGCGTTCGGTATTTCCGTCAACGAACTGACGGCGATTGGCCGTGGTGACTGGCCTGCGATCACGCAAATCGTGTTCCGCAACTATCAGTGGGGCGCGGAAAAGCGTAACTCGACCCTGTGGTTTGACGACAACTTTGTTGGCACAGAGCTCGACGAAGATGTGTCCTACGCTGGCATCGCCAAAGCTTGTGGCCTGAAGGGCGTCGTCGCGCGCACTCAAGACGAGCTGACAGCGGCTTTGGATCAAGCGATCAAAGACCAGATGGAAAACGGCATCACCACTCTGATCGAAGCCATGATCAACCAAGAACTCGGTGAGCCATTCCGTCGTGACGCCATGAAGAAGCCTGTAAAAGTTGCAGGCATCAGCAAAGACGACATGCGTAAGCAACCGCTTGCGTAACTGGCCTTGAAAGATAGGTTCGGGGTAGAGAAATCCACCCCGAACCGCCCCCATTGAAAGGCCCGCGTTTTCATGTCCGAGTATCCGTTTCTATCCGCCCAATCACCTGTTGCCCCCCAGCGCCTTCTGGATCAGGCGCGTAGCCTTCCGGTTCCACGCGTCGCACTCGTGAATGCGGGGGCTGTCACCCCGCTTACTGGCATTAAAGAAGCAGCCGAAGCGGGCCTCGCCGACCCAATCTTGATTGGCGATGAGGCGAAGATCTACGCCGCCGCCGAAGAGATCAATTACGATATTTCCGACCTGACCGTGATCCACGCACCCCATGCAGATGCCGCCGTCAAAGCCGCCGAACTCGCCCGCGAAGGCGCGGCAGATGCGATCATGAAGGGTCAGGTCCACACCTCAACGTTCCTTAAGGGGCTACTGCCGTCCAAGGCGGGCCTGCGCGAAAAGGGCACTCGCTGTGGCCATGTTTTTCACATCACGGCACCGGGACACGACCGCCCGTTGCTGTTGACGGATGCGGCGCTCAACGTCGATCCTAGCATCGAAACACGACAGGCGTGTTTGACCCACGCCGTGAAGCTGTCCAAAATACTTGGGACACAGCGGCCTAAGGCGGCACTTTTGGCCCCAACAGAAGACCCAATCCCGTCGATCAACAACACAATGGAAAGTGCCGCGATTACGGCATGGGCAAAGGATCATTTGCCTGATGCGGATGTTGCTGGCCCCATTGCCATGGACTTGATCCTCTCAAAAGAAGCGGCCGCTGTAAAAGGGTATGAAAACCCTGTCGCCGGAGACGCAGACATCATCATGACGCCCAACATCACAACAGGAAACGCGGTTTTCAAATTGATGGTACTGGGCATGGGCTGCTGTGCAGGTGGTATCGTAATGGGCGCCAAAGTCCCGATCCTGCTCACGTCGCGCAGCCAAAAAGCGCCCGCGCGTTTGGCGTCGGCAGCACTTGGCGTTGTCTTGGCGGGGGCAGCTGGATGATTCTGGTCCTCAACACCGGATCGTCTTCTATTAAGGCCGCAATCTTTGACGGCTCTCTCACTGAAATTGCAGGCGCGACCCTCACCGGATTGGGGGATGGCGATGATGATGCAGTGCTCTCTGTTGCGGGGAAAAAACAGACTGTCGCGGCCCATGATCACAGTGCGGGAATCGCTGTCATTCTTGATGCGCTTTCTGGGCACGAGATCACCGCCGTTGCGCACCGCGTTGTGCATGGCGGCACGGCGTTAACCGCACCCACACGCCTCACCGACGCGGCAATTGCGACGATTGAGGCGAACGTGCCGCTTGCGCCACTTCACAATCCCCCTGCTTTGGCGGGCATCTATGCAATGGCCTCCGCCCGTCCCGACCTGCCGCAGTTTGCCAGCTTTGATACCGCGTTTCACGCCACGCAACCTGATCTGGCAACCGTCTATGCCTTGCCCAAAGCCCAGCGCGACGCGGGCATTCGGCGCTACGGGTTCCACGGGTTGTCTTATGCGTCGATGGTGGATCATTTCGGCGCTGGTATTCCCAAGCGCCTTCTGGCGCTTCATCTTGGCAATGGTGCGTCGCTATGCGCAATCCGCGACGGTAAATCTGTAGCTACATCGATGGGGTACTCCCCCCTCGAAGGGCTTACGATGGGGACGCGCACGGGCTGTATTGATGGCATGGCTGTGCTGCGGATCGCTGATGAAATTGGGATCGAAGCGGCGGGAACCCTTCTCAACAAACAATCGGGTCTCAAGGGGCTCGCGGGGACCAATGACATGCGCGACTTGCTGGCGTCTGACAGCGACGATGCACAGTTTGCGGTTGATCATTTTTGCTACTGGGCTGCGCGCCATGCGGGCAGTGCGATTGTCGCCATGGGCGGCGTTGATGCGGTGGCCTTTACGGGCGGCATTGGTGAAAACAGCGCAGCTATTCGCGAGCGCATCATGGCGCACCTGAGCTTCTTGGGCGATGTAACCGTTCATATCGTAGAGGCCCGCGAAGAGCGTCAAATCGCGCAAGATGCGATGCAGGTCACCGCTTGATGGATTGGGTTCTAGAGACAACAAACCTCAGCCGAGATCATTTCTTCATTCTTTTCGGGCTGACGCTTTTGGCTGGCGTCGTGCGCGGTTTTTCAGGCTTTGCCTTATCTGCAATGGTTATGGCCACTGCCGTCGTTATCCTTCCTCCGATTGAATTGATACCGATGCTGTGGTGGTTGGAAATGTCTGCATCCCTGTTGATGATGAAAAGCGGCTGGGCCGAAGCGGACCGCCCTATGGCCTATGGCCTCGTTATCAGTGCGTTGGTTGGTTGGCCGATTGGATTGTGGCTTACGTTGTCGCTTCCAGTTGAGACATCAAAAGCACTGGCACTCAGCGTTATTGTTGTGCTTGCGATCAGCCAGTTGGCCAAGGTGCGATTGTCTTTCTTGGCAACCAAACCGGGCCTTTACTGCACCGGAATTGTCGCTGGCATCATATCTGGAATTGCCCATGTGGGCGGCATGGTCGTGGCGTTTTACGTGCTTGCGGCGGATCAATCCGCCCGTGTGATGCGGGCCTCTTTGGTCTTGTATTTGTTTCTTGGGTCTGCGTCGTCGATGATTGTTTTGCTGCTATTCGGCGTGATGGATTTTTCGGGCGCGGCACGTGGTTTGGTCTTTGCAGGTCCGACCATGTTTGGCGTTCTTTTGGGACAACAGCTCTTTACCGAACGGCTATCTGCCTATTATCGTCCATTTTGCCTTATCCTATTGATCAGTCTCGCGTCAGCCGGGCTTATCCGAACACTCGTAAGCTAGAGGTTTCTTTCAATGCCCAAAGACCAGCCAAACCTCGACACGTCGCCCCCTGTCTCTGATGAGGTGCGTAAGACGACCTGCTACATGTGCGCCTGCCGGTGCGGCATCAATGTCCACATGAAGGACGGTAAAGTTGCCTATATCGAAGGCAACAAAGACCACCCCGTCAACCAAGGTGTTCTATGCGCCAAAGGGTCCGCAGGAATCATGCAGGTCAACGCGCCATCCCGTCTTAAGGCTCCGCTGAAACGGGTCGGTGAACGCGGGTCTGGCGAGTTTGAGGAAATCAGCTGGGAAGAAGCCCTAACACTGGCCACTGAGTGGCTAGAACCCATCCGCAAAGAAGCCCCCGAAAAGCTGGCGTTCTTCACGGGCCGCGATCAGTCGCAATCGTTTACGTCCTTGTGGGCGCAGGGGTTCGGCACACCGAACTACGCCGCACATGGCGGGTTCTGTTCTGTGAACATGGCGGCAGCGGGCATCTATACGATGGGCGGCGCATTCTGGGAATTTGGCCAACCCGATTGGGACCACACTAAGATGTTCGTGCTGTTCGGAGTCGCCGAAGACCACGACAGCAACCCGATCAAAATGGGCATCGGCAAGATCAAAGACCGCGGCGCACGTATGATTGGCGTCAACCCGATCCGTAGCGGCTACAATGCCGTGGCGGACGACTGGTTTGGTATCACTCCGGGTACGGACGGATTGCTGATCATGGCGCTGATTCATGAACTGTTTAAGGCGGGCAAGCTTGACCTTGATTACCTTGCGCGGTTCACCAACGCGTCCTGCCTTGTGAATGAGGACACTAAGTCAGACCAATTCGGCCTGTTGATGCGCGATGATGACGGCGAACCGTTGGTGATGGATCGCAACACAGGTCATCTTGCGCCGTGGAATGGCCAAGGGGTTGAACCTGACCTGTCAGGCACACACCGCGCGGCTGGTGTTACACATCGTCCCGTGTTCCACCTTATGGCAGATCGGTTCCTTGATCCGAAATACGCCCCCGAAGAAGCCGCCGAAAAGACCGGTATTTCAGCGTCTCGGATCAAACGGCTTGCCGCGGACATGGCCCGCGTCGCCTTTGACGAAGAAATCGTACTGGATCGTCCGTGGACAGATTTTCGCGGCAAGAAACACGACAAGATGGTGGGTCGGCCTGTGTCGATGCACGCCATGCGCGGGATTTCAGCGCACTCGAACGGGTTCCAGACGTGCCGTGCGCTCCATACCTTGCAGATTATCCTTGGGGCGGTCGAAACCCCTGGTGGGATGCGGTTCAAACCACCCTACCCGAAACCCGCAACGGCCCATCCAAAACCCCACGGCAAAGTCACTCCTGGGGCCGCTCTCAATGGGCCGCACCTTGGTTACCCCCATGGTCCAGATGATTTGATGCTGAACGAAGATGGGTCCGCCATTCGCATCGACAAAGCCTACACATGGGAAAACCCGCTGAGTGCCCATGGCATGATGCATATGGTCATTTCCAATGCCCATGCGGGTGATCCCTACAAGATCGACACGCTGTTTATGTATATGGCGAATATGTCGTGGAATTCTTCGATGAACACGACTGGTGTCATGGAAATGCTGACGGATAAGGATGAGAACGGCGATTACGTTATCCCGCACATCATCTATTCAGACGCCTATTCATCCGAAATGGTGGCCTACGCCGATCTGATCCTGCCCGATACGACCTACCTTGAACGCCACGATTGCATCAGCCTGTTGGATCGCCCCATCAGCGAAGCCGACGGCGTAGCTGACGCAATCCGTTGGCCTGTGGTCGAACCCGACCGCGATGTGCGCGGATTTCAATCGGTGCTTTGCGAACTCGGTGCGCGACTTGGCCTCACTGGGTTTGTGAACGAAGACGGCAGTCAGAAATACGAAGACTACGCCGATTACATCACCAACCACATCCGCCGCCCTGGAATTGGGCCTTTGGCGGGGTGGCGCATGGGCGAAGATGGGCTGCAAGACGGTCGCGGTGACCCCAACGAGGGTCAGTTGGACAGCTACATCAAGAACGGCGGCTTCTGGGTCTCTCACGTCCCTGAAGAGGCGTCTTATTATAAGCCCTTCAACATGGCCTACCAAAACTGGGCGGTTGAAATGGGCTTTTACGATTCCGTTCAGCCCTACATCTTTACACCCTACGTCGAACCGCTTCGCCGTATGCAATTGGCCGCCGAAGGGCACGGACGTGTGCAGCCGCCCGATCACCTACGCCAGCAGGTAAAGGACACAATGGACCCGCTACCGATGTGGTATGCGCCGCTTTCGGATGACATGATCGACTGCGATGTATACAACGTCCACGCGCTGACCCAGCGCCCGATGGCAATGTACCATTCTTGGGGGACACAAAACGCTTGGTTACGTCAAATACACGGACACAATCCGTTGTATGTGCCGACCAAGATTTGGCAGGAAA
Source organism: Octadecabacter sp. B2R22 (assembly GCF_018861045.1). GTDB lineage: Bacteria > Pseudomonadota > Alphaproteobacteria > Rhodobacterales > Rhodobacteraceae > Octadecabacter. Next base: position 147,932 of record NZ_JAHKQJ010000010.1, on the reverse strand, counting down.
ATAGTTTTGAGGACGGCGATTGGGCCAAAGTAACCAGCCCTTCAGGTGAGATCACCGTCCCTGTTGCCCACATGGCGGCGTTGAATGAAAACACCGTCTGGACATGGAACGCGATCGGCAAACGCAAGGGTGCTTGGGCGTTGGACAACGATGCGCCGGAAACCAAAGAAGGGTTCTTGCTCAACCATCTAATCCACGAACTGTTGCCCGAAAAAGGCGACGGCATGCGCTGGTCCAACTCTGATCCGATCACCGGCCAAGCCGCATGGTTCGACCTGCGCGTGAAGATCGAAAAAACCACGGCCCCGAAAGGCAACCAATCCCAGCCTGCCACACCGCCGCAAAAGACCCCCGTGCCTAAAGGTCCGGAAACGCTCGCATGGAAGGTCGGGAAATGACCAAAACCCTCCTCCTCATCTTCGCCTTTCTCGCCCTGATGATCGGATCGTTCATCTGGTTCGTCGCCACATGGGACGCCAGCAAGGAAGAACCCGTCAGCTTGATCCGACCCATTCAAATAGGGGCCACCACATGACAACGCTTCCCACATCAACGGACCGTAAGCTCGGTCTTGTAATCGACCTTGATACCTGTGTCGGCTGCCATGCCTGTGTGATTTCCTGCAAAGGGTGGAACACGGAAAACTATGGCGCGCCCTTGTCGGACCAAGACCCATATGGCGCGAACCCGACTGGCACGTTTCTGAACCGCGTGCATTCTTATGAAATTCAACCCGAGGCTGCGCCTGCCCAGCTGATTCACTTCCCAAAATCCTGCCTGCACTGCGAAGACGCGCCTTGTGTCACCGTCTGCCCGACAGGGGCCAGCTACAAGCGGGTCGAGGACGGGATCGTTCTGGTCAACGAAAGCGACTGTATTGGCTGCGGATTGTGCGCGTGGGCTTGCCCATATGGCGCCCGCGAAATGGATGCCGAAGAAAAGGTCATGAAGAAATGCACATTGTGCGTGGACCGCATCTATAACGAAAACCTGCCCGAAGAAGACCGTGAGCCAGCATGCGTTCGGACCTGCCCAGCAGGCGCACGTCACTTTGGTGATTTCGCGGACCCAAACAGCAATGTCTCGCAGTTGACCGCGCAGCGCGGCGGTATGGACCTGATGCCAGAGATGGGTACAAAACCCGTGAACAAATATCTGCCACCGCGTCCCAAAGACCAATCTCTCAAGGAAGAGGTCGATATCCTCGCGCCGTTCCTTGAACCCATCACAGAGGCCCCAAAGGGGTTCCTTGGCTGGCTGGATAAAGCACTCGATGCCATGCCAGGCGGCCCTAAAGGAGGATCAAACTGATGCATCCAGCACCTTCTGTCATTCTGTTTTCCACGTTGTCCGGTGCGGGCTTTGGCCTGCTGGCATTCCTCGGCTTCGGGCTCCCCGCTGTTACGGGCTGGGCCGCATTCGGATATTTCACCCTCGCATACCTGCTGGCCGTCGGCGGGTTGATCGCGTCGACTTTCCACCTTGGCCATCCTGAACGCGCGATGAAAGCGTTCAAGCAGTGGCGCTCCAGCTGGTTGTCTCGCGAAGGTATTTGCGCCGTCGCTGCACTGATTGTCATGGCGATCTACGGCGCGGGGCTTGTGTTCTTTGACATGCGCATTGGGTTATTGGGCATTATCGGCGCTATCTTGTCGTTTGGGACCGTGTTCACGACCTCAATGATTTACGCCCAAATCAAAACCGTGCCCCGTTGGAACAACACGACGACCCCTGCGATGTTCCTGTCGCTTTGCATCGCCGGTGGCGCTTTGCTTGCGGGGGAGGTCAAGTTTGCAGTGCCATTGCTGATCCTCGCGGCGGCCGCTCAGATCGGGCATTGGCTGTTTGGGGATCGCGCCCTAGCGGACAGTGGTACAACATTGGCCACCGCAACGGGCCTAGGTGCGCGCGGTGAGGTCCGTGCCTTTGAGCCGCCACACACAGGCACCAACTACCTGCTGAACGAATTCGTTTATGTGATCGGGCGCAAACATGCTTTGAAACTGCGTATCATTGCGTTGGTCTTGATGATTGTTGTTCCGCTTGTCTTGGTCCTTCTTGGGCAGTCGTTCATCTTCGTCGCTCTGGCCGCGACTAGCCACCTCGTCGGTGTTTTCACCGCTCGTTGGTTGTTCTTTGCGCAAGCCGAACATGTCGTCGGGTTGTATTACGGGAAACGCTAAAGGCGATTTTTTGACACTAAACTCGCGTGATCTAGGCTAGCCTAGGCGATATTGCCAATTAGCTTACTAAGGACCACGTTTTTTATGTTTAAACTCTCCACTTCTTTAGCCGCCGCTGCCTTTTTCCTAAGTGCGTGCCAACCAGTGCCCAACACGCCAGACACCGTAGATGCAGCGGTACCTGCCGCGATGTCGATGGCAGATCAAGTCGCCGCCGCGGCATGTTCCAATAGCGTTCCAGAGCGCGACGACTGGTTGCGCAACGTTCGCCCCTCTGTTTCTGACGTAGCCGCAGGCTATTCCTCCCGCGGCGTAGACCCCGAACAATCAGGCATATTCAAAGCATACCGCGCCTATATGGCGTCCGGTCAGGACCATGCTGCTGCGGCAGTTGCGTTCGGCGACGATTACCCGACTCATGCGGCATGCTTCTCATAATCGAGCTGTCCAAGGCAGGCCGGAGCTTGCCTTGGACAATCCGGCGCCCATAATGTGGCGCGAAGGGGAACCGCTCTCATGATCTTTGACGAAACCAAATGTACTCTGGGTGAAGGCCCCCTTTGGCACCCGTCGCGCGGGGAGTTGTATTGGTTTGATATCCTGTCAAAACGTCTGCACACCAAGGACCATCACTGGCAATTTACCCGTTACGTTTCGGCCGCTGGTTGGGTGGATGACAACCGCCTGCTGATTGCGGACAGCATTGGACTGCATGTCTTTGATCTGGCAACCAGCACCGGTGATCAGATCGCCGAAATCGAGGTCGACAACCCGATTACCCGTTCAAACGATGGTCGTGCCGATCCGTGGGGCGGGTTCTGGATCGGAACAATGGGTGTTGACGGAGAAGCCAAGGCTGGCGCGATCTATCGCTACTACCGTGGTGAGGTACGCAAACTGTTCGCAGGCATCTCTACCTCCAACGCGATTTGTTTCGTGCCCAATGCCACCCATGCTTATTTCACCGACACGAAGACCCGCAAGATCATGCGCCAAAAGCTGGCAGAAAAAGATGGCTGGCCCGTTGGGGACCCCGAGGTCTGGCTCGACTTTGGCGATACCCCGTGGGGGCCAGACGGGGCGGTGGTTGATATGGATGGAAACTTTTGGAATGCGCAGTGGGGCGCTAATCGGGTGGCTTGTTATGCACCCGACGGCACGCTCACCCAAACAATCTCGTTTCCAGCAAAACAGACCAGTTGCCCTGCCTTTGGTGGCGTCGGGTTCAAGACGCTGTTCTGCACCTCAGCCGGAATAGGACAGTCAGAGCCAGATGACGGTAAAACATTCGCGACCCCCGTTGATGCGGTGGGACAGGCAGAACATCAGGTGATCCTGTAACCTAAGGTTCGCCCCAGCCACCGCCTCCGGGTGTTTCCATCACGAATTGTCCGCCTGCTGGAAGATCAATTTCATCGTTTCCCTTTAGGTCATGCCGCGTGCCGTCAGGCATAACAGCCCAGTTGCGCCCGACCGCACCCGTACCACCACCTGCCCCGCCAAAGGGCGGCACAATACGGTGCGAACACAGCGTCGTCACGGTGACGGGTTCTAGGAACGTCATCACACGGCGCGCACCGTTTCCGCCCACATGAGCACCTGCGCCTCCTGATCCATCCCGCACCTCAAAGCGATCAAGGCGGACAGGAAAGCGTTTTTCCAGCACTTCAGGGTCTGTCATGCGGGTGTTTGTCATATGGCTTTGGACGGCATCACAGCCATTGAAATCGGGGCCTGCGCCTGTGCCGCCTGCGATGGTTTCGTAGTTCTGAAACGTCTCATTGCCCCAAACAAAGTTATTCATTGTGGCCTGTGATCCGGCAATCACCCCAAGCGCCCCGAAAAGCGCATTGCACGTCGCCTGAGACACCTCTGTATTCCCTGCAATGACCGCAGCCGGATAGGTTGGGTTCAGCATCGTGCCCTCGGGCGCGATGATGTTGAGCGGTTTCAAACATCCCTCATTCAGCGGGATCGCAGACCCTACAAGCGTGCGAAACACATACAGGACCACCGCGCGACACACCGCATAGGGCGCGTTGTAGTTGCCAGTATGCTGCGCACTTGTGCCTGTGAAATCCACCGTCGCCGTGCGGTTTGGTTTGTCGACAGTGATCGAAACCTCGATGCTTTGGCCTTCGTCCATCGGGTAGCTAAAGACCCCATCCGAAAGGCTGTCGATCACGCGGCGCACGCTGGCTTCGGCGTTGTCTTGCACATGGCCCATATAAGCGCTGACCACGTCAACGCCGTAACTGGTACAGATACGGTTGAGTTCAGCTTGGCCCGTCGCATTGGCCGCCACTTGCGCCTTTAGATCGGCGATATTTTGATCTGGATTACGGCAGGGATATTTACCCGACGCCAACGTCGTCCGCGCGTCATCCTCAAGGAAACGCCCTTTTGAGACCAGCTTCATGTTGTCGATCAAAACGCCTTCTTCATCGATGTGCTGGCTGTCTGGCGGTGCCGACCCCGGCGTGCGCCCACCGATGTCGGCATGGTGCCCGCGAGAGCCCAGCCAGAACCGTGGTCGGCCGTCGATGAACACAGGCGTCACCACCGTCACGTCAGGTAAGTGAGTACCGCCGTTGTAGGGCGAATTGAGCATGAATGCATCGCCGTCTTGCACGTCCGGCCATCCTTTCATCACCGTTTTGATGCTGTCTGACATCGACCCGAGATGCACAGGCACGTGCGGTGCGTTGGCCACCAAATCACCCGCACTGTCAAAGATCGCGCAGGAAAAATCGAACCGTTCCTTGATGTTCACGGACTGGCTGGTGTTGGCGAGCGTCGCGCCCATTTGATCTGCCACGGACATGAACAGATTGGACATGACCTCAAGCACCACAGGGTCCGCATCGCTGCTCGCGCTGAGGGACCGGGACGTGCTGTCCGTCGTTAGGATCAGATTGCCCAAGGGGTCGACCTCGGCTTGCCAACCGGCTTCGATGACGTTGGTTCCGGTGGGTTCCAGAATAATCGCGGGGCCGTTGATTTTGTCACCGACGCCCATCGTCTCACGGTTATAAAAGGGTCTATCATGGGTCGCGACCGGCTCGGGGTTTTGCGCGGATTTCACACCGAGGTCTGGCAGGTCTGCGCCTTCACCAATCGCTTCGACGCTCAGCATTTCAAACAAGATATCGGCGTTGGGGCTGGTGAAGCCAAACCGCGCGAGATGTGCAGCCTCAAAGGCGGCCCTCATGGCATCAGCCCTATCGAAAACCACCCGCAAGTCCTGCTGGGTTCCGTCATACCGCAAATGCGCCCATGCCATCGTACGCACATCAGAAGCGCCCTGCCCCAAGACAATGTCACGCGCGTCATCGGCCATCTCGGCCAGTTCACCCTCGGCGCGGCCTACGTCCGACAAAGGCGCGTCAAACTGCACTTCGCGCAGTTCCCGCAGCTCAGCCAGACCCATTCCGAATGCCGACAAGACACCTGCGAATGGATGGATCAGCACACGCGACATGCCCAAGGCTTCGGCCACCAAACAAGCATGCTGCCCGCCCGCGCCGCCAAAACACTGCAAGGTGTAATCCGTCACATCATGGCCGCGTTGAACACTGATCTTTTTGATCGCGTTGGCCATGTTATCAACAGCAATCGCGAGGAACCCTTCAGCGATGTCTTCTACAGCAAGTGGTGTGTCAACTGTTTCGCGTGCCACGCTTGCGGCCAGCGATTCAAACTTCGCCCGCACCGTGGCCACGTCCAGTGGTTGGTCCCCATTTGGTCCAAACACCTGAGGGAAATGTTCAGGGTTCAGCTTTCCGAGCAGAACATTGCAATCCGTCACGGTCAGCGGACCGCCGCGCCGATAACATGCTGGGCCAGGGTTCGCGCCTGCACTTTCAGGGCCAACTTGGAACCGCCCGTCCGCAAAACGACAGATCGACCCGCCGCCCGCTGCAACGGTGTGAATATCCATCATCGGCGCACGCATCCGCACGCCTGCGACTTCGGTTTCGAACGAGCGTTCATATTCGCCCGCATAGTGGCTGACGTCGGTCGACGTGCCGCCCATATCAAAGCCGATCAACTTAGGGTGACCGGCGGCCTCGGCAGTTTTGACCATGCCGACAATCCCGCCCGCAGGACCGGACAAAATGGCATCACGCCCTTGGAACCGCGCAGCATCCGTTAGCCCGCCGCTCGATTGCATGAAAAACAGCCTTTCACAGACGCGCCCCACATCCAAAGCACCTGCAACCTGATCAACATAGCGCCGCAGAATCGGCGACAGATAGGCATCCACCACCGTTGTGTCCCCGCGCCCGACCAGTTTGGCGAGCCGCGAGACCTCATGACTGGCGCTGATCTGGGTAAACCCGATTTCGGACGCGATTTGGGCCACGCGAATTTCGTGTTCAGGATTTAGATAGGCGTGCAGAAACGCGACCGCGACTGCCCTCAGGCCAGAATCAAACGCCTGCTGCAACGATGCGCGAACAGCGTCTTCATCTAGCGGCACAAGAACATGGCCCTCAGCGTCCAGCCGTTCGGCAACTTCGGCCACATCAGAATACAGCAATTCTGGGCGCACGATGTCCAACGCAAACAAATCGGGGCGGGTCTGATAGCCGATCTTCAAAAGATCGCGATACCCGTCCGTGATCAACAACAGAACTTTTTCACCTTTGCGTTCAAGCAACGCATTGGTCGCAACCGTCGTGCCCATTTTGACAGCTGCAATCGATCCGAGCGCTGGATCGGATGTTCCGATCAGGTCATGAACCCCTTGAACGGCTGCATCGGCGTATTGTTCGGGGTTTTCTGACAACAGTTTATGTGTGCGCACATCACCGTCTGGGGTGCGCGCCACGATGTCGGTAAACGTGCCGCCACGATCGACCCAAAATTCCCACTGTTTATCTGTCATTTTGCGCCCCTTCGCCTCGTCCGTAGACTTGATCAAGGGCACGAAGAAAGAACAACCCCACAAAAGCAGCAGAATCGGTTTGACAGGACGCTCAAGCGCGACTATCCCGCCCGCTGTGCATGGCGTTATAGCTCAGTTGGTTAGAGCGAACGACTCATAATCGTTAGGTCCCTGGTTCAAATCCAGGTAACGCCACCACACACCCCCTTTTCATAGTATTTTTCTTTGACTCACTGACGTAGTTACCTAGGTTCAGGCTTGGGGGAGATTGATATGCCATTGCTGCAAGATTTTGCTGCTATCGTGGGGGACGAGTATGCGCTGACTGGCGCGGACACCGCCCGCTGGTCCAAAGACTGGACAGGTAAATACTGCGCCGAACCGGGCGTTGTATTGCGCCCTGCGTCTACCATCGAAGTCTCGCGGATTATGGCCCTCGCCAATCAAGAACGACAATCCATCACGCCTGTCAGTGGCCACACGGGGCTGGTAGGCGGGACCTATGCGCCCGGTGGGGTGCTCCTGTCGCTGGACCGCATGAATACGATCCATGAGGTTAACACCACAGCCCGCACCGCAACCGTCGATGCCGGTGTGATTCTGTCATCCCTTCATGATGCAGCAGAGATGCAGGATTTGATTTTCCCGCTCACCTTCGGCGCACGCGGATCCGCGATGATTGGCGGTGTGATGTCGACCAACGCAGGCGGCTCTAACGTGCTGCGCTACGGGAATACCCGCGACCTTGTTTTGGGGCTTGAGGCAGTCTTGGCCGACGGGCGTGTCGTGAACCTGATGTCGTCCCTTCACAAAGACAATTCCGGCCTGAACCTGCGGCAACTGCTGATAGGATCTGAGGGCACATTGGGTGTGATTACGAAAGCCGTTCTAAAGCTGGCCCCAAAGCCGCACAGCTACGCCACAGCCATGGTCGCCTGCCCGACGCTTGAGGACGCACTCACACTCCTGAACCGCACACAAGACGCCACAGGGCGCTCTGTTGAGGCGTTCGAGTACATGCCGCGCAACTACATTGACGTCCACATGGAGCGCATAGACGGCGCGCGTGAACCCTTTGACGCGCCCCATGACATCAACATTATGGTCGAAGTCGCCACCACGACCGATTTTGATGTGAACGAGACCCTGCTCGGCATCATGGCTGACATGATGGAAGACGGGACTGTGCTAGACGCGGTCGTCGCCCAGAATGAGGGTCAGCGCCGCGAAATGTGGGACCGCCGCGAAGCCGCTGCCGAGCTCGCGTTTTGGCGCCAGCCCATTGTGGACACCGACGTCGCGCTGCCGCTTGATCTGGTTCCTGCGTTTTTTGAAAAGGTAGCCGTTCGCATGGCGGCGCTCGATGCGGGTTTTGAGCCAAACTTCGTCGCCCACCTCGGCGACGGCAATGTGCACTACAGCGTCTACCCATCCCGCGATGACGCCGCCCTCAAGGATAAAATCGTTGAAGCCATCGAAGACGTGGTCGAAGAGTTGGGCGGGAGTTTTTCAGCCGAACACGGCGTCGGCCTGTCCAAGCTGAACACAATGCGCCGCCGCAAAGACCCCGTTGCGTTGGATATGATGCGCAAAATCAAAGGGGTCCTCGACCCCAATGGTATTCTCAATCCGGGGAAGATGATTCCGGATTAAAGAGAAGTGATGCACATGTCTGCTTGGAGCCCAAAGTGACATTTTTCTGCACTGCAAACGAACACAGTATTTGGCATGCTCATGTTAGAAATTTGGCACTGAATTAGAACGACCTTTTCATCTTCTTTCCGAATGCAACCAGCTCGAAGAAGTATTCGGCCAAGTATCGCAGCCCACAAATGACGTTGTTTGAGTTTGTCACGTTTTGGAAACTAAGTTATCTGAAAATTGATCAGCAAAAAAGAACACCAACATGAAACGCGTAACCACCATGGCACTAATCGCCGCGACAACTCTTGGTGCTCAGCCAATGGTTGGTGAGGAAGTCATTCGGTTGGTTTCACACAACCCGCCATTTGGCTTTAACGACGAGCTTGAAGAAGCTCTTGAGGCATATCCCAATCTAGCTCTTTCAAAGGAGTGGTACTCTCATTCAGCGGCCAATCTATGGGTGTTTTTTATTGCTGACGGAGGGTCGACGGAGTTAGGCAATCTTCCGCGCTTCGCACAGAAAATTTATGCAGAAGCTGGGTCTCCTAACCCTGCTTTCTTAAAATTTGTTTTCGGGGATGCCCTTCATGGTGACGGTGGCGAAATCACTATAGTTTTCTTCAATGAGAGTTTTTCGGTTAGCGATACCTTTGCCTGCGTTTCCGCCAACTTCGTTGCTCAGATTTTCAAAGACCAAGCCATCAGTAATGCAAATGCAATATTAGAACGCTGCACACTTTAGGTTGAGTTTTCAGGAAACTTAAACAATATCGGTAACGTGGAAGCTATCGGCGACGGCAGCTAAGTCCGCAGAGCGGACTTCACTCAACCCTCAGTAACAGCCTCAAAAAAATCCGGCCCGGCTTGGGCTAACAATTCCTGCGCCAGTGCTTTGCCCATGGCCGCACCATCCGCAATCGCACCGCGCCGCTCACCTGTGAACACCTGACTGCCATCCGGTTTCAAAATCTCGCCGCGCAGCCAGATTTCATCACCTTCAATCAAAGCCAGCCCTGCAATCGGTGTTTCACAAGACCCGTCCAGCGCCCCCAAGAACGCGCGTTCGGCGGCCATCTGCTGACCTGCGGCGACATCGTGGATCGCAGCCAACATATCGCGCGCCCGCAGATCATCAGCGCGCCGCTCAATGCTGATCGTGCCTTGGGCAATCGCGGGCAACATCTCATCAACATCTATGGCGCCCGTCGCATGAACGCCCATGTCCATGCGGTTCAGGCCCGCCATCGCCAAAAATGTCGCGTCAGCCACACCATCGCCTAGTTTTTTCAGACGGGTCTGAACATTGCCGCGAAATTCGACCACTTGCAGATCGGGCCGCTTGGCCAGCAATTGCGCTCGGCGGCGCAAACTAGACGTGCCGACAATAGCACCCTGCGGCAAATCAGCGATCCCTGCGTGTTTGATCGAAACAAAAGCATCTCGCGAATCTTCGCGCGGCAGGAACACATCCAACACCAACCCGTCGGGCTGTTCAACCGGCATGTCCTTGGTCGAATGCACCGCAATATCGATGCGCCCCGCCAACATGGCCTCTTCGATTTCTTTTGTGAACAATCCCTTATTGCCAATCGTCTTGAGCGCGATGTCCGCGTCAATCAACGTCCGGTCATCGCCCGTGGTCTTGATCACGCAGATTTCAAACGCGTCCTCGGGCAGTTCAAACGCCGCCATCAAACGGTTTTTGGTCTCATGAGCTTGAGCAAGCGCAAGCGGTGATCCACGGGTGCCGATTTTCAGCGGCGCGGCGGCAGAGGGCATATCATATTCCATAAAGCACAATTAGCCGCGCCCTTGCGGCCTTACAATCCCTTGACTTGCGCTGCTGCAAACCACAGACCTCATTTCAACTTTAGGAGGCCCAGATGAGCACGCAAAAAACCATACTTCGAGCCCTCGCAGGAGAAACACTGCCAACGCCACCGATTTGGATGATGCGACAGGCTGGTCGTTATCTTCCAGAATACAAAGCAACCCGTGCACAAGCAGGTGACTTCCTGTCCCTGTGCTACAATCCAGAACTCGCCGCCGAAGTGACCCTGCAACCAATCCGCCGTTATGGGTTCGATGCCGCAATCCTTTTCGCGGACATCTTGTTGCTGCCTCAGGCTTTGGGCGCGGATCTATGGTTTGTAACCGGCGAAGGGCCACGGCTGTCGACAATCACCTCCGCCGCTGAACTCAACGCCTTGAAACCGGTCAGCGCGATCCACGACACGCTGTCCCCGATCTATGAAACCGTCAAAATCCTGTCCCGCGAGTTGCCCGAAGAAACCACACTCATCGGGTTTGCAGGCGCACCATGGACAGTCGCGACCTATATGATCGCCGGTAAAGGCACACCGGACCAAGGGCCAGCCCACGCGTTAAAAGATGCGAATAAAGACGTCTTCGAAGCCCTTCTGGATCGCATCACCGAAGGGACAATTGATTATCTGTCCGAACAAATCAAAGCAGGTGCCGAAGTTGTCAAACTCTTCGACAGTTGGGCTGGATCCCTGCAGGGGTCCGACTTCCTGAATTATTCGATCAAACCCATGGCTCGGATCGTCGCCGCGCTTAAGGCGAAACACCCGACCACGCCGATCATCGCCTTCCCGCGTGGTGCAGGGGAAAAATACGTCGGTCTACACGAAGCCATTGGCGCCGATTGCATCGCGCTGGACGATGGTGTGACTGCCCATTGGGCCGCAGAGAAAGTTCAGATCAATGGCTGCGTTCAAGGTAACCTGAAATCATCGCATATGGTCACGGGCGGAGATGATCTGGTCAGCGAAACGCGCCGCATTGTCGACGCGCTTAGCAACGGCCCGCATATCTTCAACCTCGGCCACGGCATCACGCCTGATGCAGACCCTGAGAATGTCCAATTGATGATCGATACCGTACGCGGCAATTAACGGGATGGCGGGCGGGGCGTCTTGAGGCCGAAGGGCTTCAAGAGCGTCGTTCCGTCAGACCCATTTTGCCAAAGGTGGCAGGCTCATCAACACTGCATTCGCATCATGGCCAGTTTCGAGGCCAAACTTTGTGCCACGATCATAAACCAGATTGTATTCCGCATAGAGCCCACGATGCACCAGCTGCGCGTCCTTATCGGCATCGTTCCACTGCGTGCCTTTGCGTTTTTCAACAAGCGGAACATAAGCTGGTAAAAACGCATTGCCCAAATCCTGTGTCAGCTTGAAATCGGCCACCCAGTCACCCGTGCAATGATCATCCATGAAAACGCCGCCAACGCCGCGCGCGCGATGACGGTGGGGGATGTAGAAATATTCATCTGCCCATGCCTTTAGCTTAGGGTAATGCGCCTCTCCGTGTGGGTCGAGCCACGCTTTTTGTGTCGCGTGAAAATGCGCTGTGTCTTCGTCATACTCAAGGCATGGGTTCAAATCAGACCCGCCGCCGAACCACCATGCATGCGGCGTCCAGAACATCCGCGTATTCATATGAACCGCAGGGGCGTGCGGGTTTTGCATATGTGCTACAAGACTGATTCCCGACGCCCAAAACCGTGGATCATCGGCCATGCCTGCCAAACCCTTGCGGGCCATCATGGCAGCCTGCGCGCGTTCGCCCAGAGTTCCATAAACAGTCGAGATATTAACGCCAACCTTTTCGAACACACGCCCACCGCGCATCACTGACATCAAACCGCCGCCAGCATCTTCGCCGCTGTCACCACTGCGTTTGGTCTCGCTTATTTCAAAGCGACCCGCGGGCTGGTCAGACATTGGTCCGGTGACTTGGCTGTCTTCTAAATTTTCAAAGGTCTTTACGATCTCATCACGCAAGGTTCGAAACCACGCAGACGCTTCATTTTTTTCGGTTTCCATGTCACCCAGACCCATGATCCGCACCCTTGTTATTGCTTATCAATGACCACTAGCATTGACTAAACGTGCAGGCCAACACCCTGTCAAACATACGCGACCATTTGGCTGCCAAAGGAAGACCCATGTTACACAAGACCCTTGTTTTAATCCCTCTCATCGCGCTGGCCGCTTGCGGCACACCGCGCGAACGCTGCATCGCGGGTGCGAACCGCCCCGTTGCCTCGCTGGACCAACTCATCGCGACCACGCGCGGCAATATCGAACGCGGCTATGCCTTGGTTGAGGTCGAAGATGTCCGTGTTTTGCGTAGAACCTGCGAAGGCGTACGTGAAGACGGCACAAAATTCCGTTACCGCTGCGACGAAACCGAAACCTTCACCCGTCGTGAACCTGTCACTATCGATATCGCCAACGAGCGCCGCAAACTTGCGCAGTTTATCGAACGCCGCGAAACGGCCGTGCAACAGGCACAGGCAACCACGCAGCAATGTATCGCGGTTCATCCAGAATAAGCGATCTAATGTGCTGGTGCTGTGGCCGGATCAATCAAGGTTCGGCCACCATCCACTGTAATGACCTGACCGGTTACAAAGCTGGACGCATCAGACGCAAGGTATTGCACGGCGTCTGAAACCTCACCCGGGCCCGCGATACGGCCGAGCGGTGTGTTGTCGATAATGTCGCTGCGATACTCTTCATTGTCGCGCAGCTGGTGCTTGAGGCTGGACGACATAACCGACCCGAACGCCACTGCATTCACCCGAATGCGGTGCGGAGCCAAAGCCACGGCCATCGAGCGTGTCATCTGATCAAGAGCCGCCGTCGCGATCGAATACCCCAGAAGATCAGGATTGGCCCGTCGTGCCGCGATTGAACTGAGGTTGATGATAGACCCGACATTTCCGGTCTCTTCTTCGTCTCCGCTTGCTTGCTTGATCATCCGTTTCGAGATCGCTTGCGTCAGGCGCAGGGACGTCATCAGGTTCTGGTTCAGCATCGTTTCGACGTTGTCTTCTTTTGGGTCAAGCGGATCGGATGACACGATCTGACGCGACGCATTCACAAGGATGTCGACCTTTTCAAAGTTATCGATCGTCATGGACAGCAGGTTGTTGATGGAAAGCTTCTTTCGCAGATCACATGCAAACGTTCGATAGCTTTCGGTTTCGGCCTTACCGTCCCCAAGCTCCGCCTCTAGTCGTTCTTCGTCCATATCCGCAAAGATAACATTCGCACCCTTAGACAAAAAATGCCGCCCAATCGCGAGGCCAACACCATTGGCAGCCCCCGTTACGATAGCGGTCTTACCGTCGATTGAAAAAGACATGATGGCTCCTATTCGCCCGCGCAGATGATGCGACGCTAGCGGGAATTATCGGCGAGGGCGAGTCGCACGGAAAGTTTTGAAAGCGCCCGTTCCGTTCAGTTCTTCGACACGCGCAAATTTTGCGTCGAGATCGGCCTCATAAGGGAGGTGGCGGTTGGCGACCATATAAAACACGCCGCGCGGTTTCAGGATACGCGCCGCCGTGGCGATAAAACCACGGCCCAAATCCGGATCGCCAACACGGCCGGCATGAAACGGCGGGTTAGACACAACAACATCGTAAGACCCTTTATGGGTCAGCGCGTCAGCCCAGATCCCGTGGGCGCGCGCATCATTGGTATTGGCAATCGCACAGTTTAGTGCGGTTTGCTCCCCCTCAACCATATCAAGCCGCGTCACACCGTCATGGGCCAGAATCTCGCGAGACAAGTAGCCCCAACCAGCGCCCAAATCGGCCACGTCCCCCTTGAGAGTGTCCAACTGGGGTGCCAACAGCGCGGACCCCGCATCGATCTTGGTCTCGGAAAACACGCCAGCCACAGTTTCGTATCCCGCAGGTGATTTGACAGAAGTGTCCCATTTCGGGGCGTTACCAGCCTCAAACCAAAACAACCGTCCATGGCCCTTGGTCACGACGCCATTGATCGCGCTGGTTTTGCGAATGTCTTTGTAGATCGATTCAACACCGTCAGTCTTTTGGCCATCCACGATTACTGTACCGCCCGCAGTGATGGCCTGCATAACCATTTGCCGCGCGAGCGTCTTTGAGCGGGGAAGAACAACGAGCGTGCCAATGCACCCAGCGCCATCACCAATCATGCCCATAGAGGACCAATACTGATGATCTGCAAAGAACGTCGCCTCAACGGTGACGTTTTGGAGCCCAGCAAGGTCATACCCCATAGGTGGACGTAAGACATGTAACGGCCCGTCCAATGTCAGGCCTTCGCTCAGCGCGGTGAATAATCTTGAATGTTTCATGAGCTAAGAGGGCGCGCGGCCTACTCTCTCTCCATTGTGCACTGCAGGGGGTGTTCGTGACGTGCTGCAAGGTCCATCACAAGGGCCACCTTAGTCTCAGCAATTTCATGGGAAAACACACCAACAACCGCCAACCCTTTTTGGTGAACGGTAAGCATCAGCTCTACGGATTGGTCATGGGTCATGCCGAAATAGCGTTCCAAGACATGCACAACGAACTCCATCGGAGTATAATCATCGTTCAAAATCATCACCTTATATAAAGGTGGGCGTTTTGTTTTTGGGCGCGTTTCAAGTTTAACGCCGATGTCACCATCGTCGTCTTCATTCTTGTCGGCCATCATGATGATGTCTTGCAGCATATCGATTCCCTTGCCGACTCGCCGGCTCAGTGTGATGTCAGCCGCTTAATATAGCCTTCATGGGGCTTATGAAAAGGGGGCGTGCAATGACGTGATCGGTAAACGGTTTTTTTTTGCATCGCGTCGTGCGGGGCAACGTCCCACGCCCCGCGGTCACAACAATATTATCACCTGCCGCATTGTTGCCATATTTCAGCATCTAGGGGGTAATTTTGAAGACGACCGCTAGATATGGTTCCCCAAGCCCTACCTGTGCAGGGATGCCACACCAAAAGCCTTTGAAAATAAGGTATTTTCTGAACCGTCGCCCTATGTTAGCCTTATTCCATAATAAGGAGACCCCGACAAAACTGGGGCTCACGAGGCAGTAAAGAGGCAGTGGCGTGAAACGTCGTATTCAACACCCCGCGTTGGCGGGTATTCTTCTATTGATGACACTCCTGTTGGCCGCACTTGCGCCCGCCACAGGTCGAGCCGCGCCCTATGCCGCTATGGTAATGGATGCCCGAACAGGTGAGGTCTTGCATTCGCGCAATGCTGACACCCAGTTGCATCCGGCGTCCCTGACCAAGATGATGACGCTCTATATTGCGTTTCAGGCAATTGAGCGCGGTGAAATCAGTCTAGATGACATGGTGACAATCACTCCGTTGGCCGCGAACGAACCGCCCAGCAAATTGGGTTTGGTAACAGGCCAACGTATCCAGTTCCGTTATTTGATCCGAGCTGCTGGCGTTAAGTCCGCCAATGACGCCGCGACCGCGATCGGGATTGCCTTGGAAGGCAACGAAGCCGCCTTTGCCCGCCGTATGACAGCAACAGCCCAAGCCATGGGCATGAGCCGTACAACATTCCGCAATGCCCACGGGCTGACCGAAGCAGGCCATTTGTCCACCGCACGCGATATGACCGTGCTTGGTCGTCACATCATCTACGATTATCCCCAGTATTATAACATCTTTGGCCGCATCACGACCGACGCTGGTGTGCGCGAAGTTGCCAACACAAACCGCCGTTTCCTGAACGCCTATCGCGGCGCAGATGGCATCAAAACTGGTTACACACGCGCCGCAGGGTTCAACCTTGTTGCATCCGCTGAACGTGGACAAGAACGCATCATCGCAACAATGTTTGGCGGGTCTTCCACTGCTGCCCGTAACGCACGCGTTGCTGAATTGCTTGATATGGGTTTTGCCCGCGCACCAAGTACGGCCCGCATTGACCGTCCACGCCCTGTTGGTCCGCAAAGCGCAGGCGCTGACACCCCTGCCCCAGGCACGACAGCCCGCACAGTTCGCGTAAACGGTCTGGTTGCGCGGTCCCTACGCCCACAGGCACGTGCTGTGCCTGATGTTCCAGAAGTTGCTGAAGCTCTTGTCGCTGTGAATGCTGACGCGGTCCAAGACGTCGTCGCAGACGTTATTCAAACCGCGGCAGCAGCGCCCGAAGCCAGCGAAGCGCCGCCTTCGCGACCCTCCGATGTCGTTCTTGCCGCTGTCCAACAGGCCAGCCCGACCCCGAACGAACCTGAAATCGTCACCCGCATCTCTACCTCTGGCAGTCGTCTTTGGGGTGTGAACGTGGGCCGCTACGGGTCTCGGTATCAGGCAGAACGTGTACTTTTGCGCGTCGCTTTGAATGAAATGTCCACGCTGGACGGATCATTGCGACGTGTAAATCAATCCAGCCGCGGCTTTGACGCCAATTTCATGGGGTTGACCCGTGATGGTGCGGAACGTGCATGTGCACGCTTGCAAGCCCGTGGCACCACGTGTTTCATGATCGGGCCTGAATAACAGCCCGAGGAAACACCATGGCGGTTTTAGACGTACAAGCACCCGGCATCCCGAAACTGAAAAGCAGCAAAGCCGACCACTATGTCGGAATGCACCGGATTTTCTGTGTCGGCCAAAACTATGCGGAACACGTCACCGAAATGGGCGGCGATCCCAAGGCCGATCCGCCGATCTTCTTTATGAAGCCGGCCAGCGCATATGTGCCGTCAGGCCGCACGATCCCCTTCCCGCTTGCGACAGAGAACCTCCACCATGAGGCGGAACTGGTCGTGGTGATCGGGCGCGGTGGCACGAGTATCGCTGAGGAAGAGGCGCTGCGTCATATCTATGGCTATGCCGTTGGTAACGATCTCACGCGCCGCGATTTACAGGGGGCTGCCAAGAAACGCGGCAAGCCGTGGGATATGGGTAAAGGTTTTGATCAATCCGCCAACATCGGTCTTGTTCACCCCGTATCCGAGGTCGGCCACCCGACTTCAGGCGCCATTCGCTGTTTGGTCGATGGTGACGTGCGCCAGAATGGTGATCTGTCACAGATGATCTGGTCCGTGCCCGAAATCATCGCCACACTGTCTGGCCTCGTCACGCTTCAGCCCGGCGATGTCATCATGACAGGCACGCCATCTGGCGTCGGTCCGATTGAGCGGGGGCAAACATGCGTTTGTGAAATCGAAGGTCTATCCCCCGTCTCCGTCAGCTACGAAGCCTAGTCAAACGCCGCTTTCATCAGTTCGCGGGTGTATTCTGTTTGTGGGTTGTCAAAAATAGCATCGGCATCCCCTGCCTCAACCACGTCACCGCGTTTCATCACGATGACTTTGTGGGACAGCGCGCGGACGACCTTTAGATCGTGGCTGATGAACAGATAGGCCAGCTGATACTTCTTTTGCAGATTACGTAGCAGTTCGACGATCTGCACCTGCACTGTCATATCCAATGCCGAGGTCGGTTCATCAAGCACCAGAAGTTTTGGTCGCAGGATCATGGCCCGCGCAATCGCGATCCGTTGGCGTTGCCCGCCCGAAAACTCATGCGGATATCGGTCCATCAATTCTGGCGCGAGGCCGACTTCTTTCATGATGTCCGCAACCATCTCACGCGAGTTTTTACCCTGCGCCGTGCCGTGAATTGTCAGCCCTTCTGCGATGATCTGTTCAACCGTCATACGAGGCGACAGTGACCCATAGGGATCCTGAAACACGATCTGCATCTCAGACCGCAGTGGACGCATTTGGCCTTCTTTCAAGCCCTGAAGGTCCTGCCCCATAAAGGCGATGCGCCCTTCCGATGAAATCAAACGCATCATCGCAAGGGCCAGCGTCGTCTTACCGGACCCTGATTCACCAACAATACCCAACGTCTCGCCAGCACGTACTTCGAGCGTCGCATCGTTGACCGCTTTCACGTAGCCCGTTGTGCGCCGCAACAAGCCAGACGTCAGAGGGAACCATATCTTCAGGTTCTTCGTCTTTGCGACCACTTTGGCAGTGGGATCGACTGGATCGGGGTAGCCAGTGCTTTCGGCTTCAAGAAGGGTGCGGGTATAGGGATGCTGCGGGTTGGCAAAAATCTCGGCCGTTTGGCCTTGCTCGACGATCTCACCGTCTTTCATGACACAGACACGGTCCGCAATCTTGCGCACGATGGTCAGGTCATGGGTGATAAACAACATCGACATTCCAAGGTCGCGTTTCAGATCAGCCAGCAATTCAAGAATTTGCGCTTGGATCGTTACGTCCAACGCGGTCGTTGGCTCATCCGCAATCAGCATCTCAGGCCCGTTGGCCAGCGCCATAGCGATCATGACACGTTGTCGTTGCCCGCCAGACAACTGGTGCGGATAAGACATCAAACGCCGCTCTGCTTCGTGGATACCCACTTGTGTCAGCAGTTCGATGATGCGGACGCGCACCGCATCGCCGCGCAATCCTTGGTGCAGCTCAATCGACTCGCGCAGCTGTTTTTCGATGGTGTGCAGCGGGTTGAGAGACGTCATCGGCTCTTGGAAAATGAAACTGATGTCGTTGCCGCGAATACGTCGAAGGTCTTTTTCAGGTGCGCCGACCATCTGGGTGCCTTCATAGGTGATAGACCCACCGACGGTCGCACTGTCACCAAGCAACTGCACGGTCGACAGTGCGGACACTGATTTACCCGAACCGGACTCGCCCACCAGCGCCACCGTCTCACCCTTATCGACATGGAAGGTTACACCGCGCACAGCGTGGGTGGTTTCCCCGTCTTGGCGAAAATCAACCGTGAGGTTTTGAACGTCTAGGACACGGGCGCTCATGAGAATGTCTTTCGCGGATCAAAGGCATCACGCACGCCCTCAAAGATAAACACGAGCAGCGACAGCATAACCGCAAAGGTGACGAAAGCTGTCAGGCCCAACCAAGGCGCTTGCAGGTTTTGTTTGGCTTGTAGTGTCATTTCACCCAGTGACGGGGCCGAGGATGGCAGGCCGAAGCCAAGAAAGTCGAGAGACGCCAGTGTCGCAATTGTGCCTGTAATCAAGAACGGCAACATCGTCAGCGTCGCCACCATCGCGTTTGGCAGCATGTGGCGGAACATTATCGTGCGATCCCGAACACCCAGCGCCTTGGCCGCACGGACGTATTCCAAATTTCGAGCGCGCAGGAACTCGGCGCGCACCACGCCAACCAAAGCGGGCCAGCCAAACAGAATTGTTAAGAAGACAAGCAGCCAGAAACTGCGCCCCAAAATCGCAAATAGAATGATGATCACGTACAGCGACGGGGTTGAGCCCCAGATTTCCAGAAGTCGCTGAAACACCAGATCAACCCAGCCGCCAAAGTATCCCTGAACAGCACCCGCGATGATCCCGATGACCGACGCGCAAGACGTAACGATAATCGTGAACAAGATCGAAAGGCGGAACCCGTGGATCACCCGTGCGACCACGTCACGTTTTGTATCGTCGGTCCCCAGCCAGTTGTTTTCATCCGGTGGCGACGGGGCCACACCGGGAATGTCGACGATGGTATTGTAGCTGTAGGGCACGGGTGGCCAGATCAGCCAACCCTTTTCAAAATCAGGATCATCGATACCGGTTTGCGCTGCTTCGATAAGCGCTTCAGGTTCGTCAAAACAATCGACAAGCCCGCCGGTTTCGATCAGGCACTTGACCTCAATGTCTTTGTATTCCGCCTGTGTCGGGAAATCCCCGCCGAAGTCACGTTCTGAGTAGAACTGGAAAATCGGCATCCGGATTTCACCGCGATAGCTGACCAAGATCGGTTTATCATTGGCAAGGAATTCGGCGAACAGCGACATCACAAACAGGAACAGGAATATCCAAAGCGACCAGAACGCGCGGCGATTGCGTTTGAAGTTCGTCCAGCGACGTCGGTTCAACGGCGACAAATGATACCAGCGTTTTGTCGGAGGAGGAGGAGCTAAGTCAGTCATCACCCTCTCCTCTCGAAATCAATGCGCGGATCGATCAGCACGTAGGTAATGTCGGTGATAATCCCGACAACCAACCCCATGAGAGAGAACGCAAACAACGTGCCAAACATCACCGGATAGTCGCGTTGCAATGTCGCTTCAAACCCGAGACGGCCAAGCCCATCCAACGAGAACAGCGTTTCGATAATTAGGGACCCACCAAAAAACACGCCAATGAACAGCGCCGGAAAGCCCGAGATCACGATCAACATCGCGTTGCGGAAGACATGGCCATAAAGAACGCGCGCTTCTGACAGGCCTTTGGCCTTGGCCGTAATGACATACTGCTTCTTGATCTCATCCAAAAAGCTGTTCTTGGTCAGCAGCGTCAAAGTCGCAAACGCTGAAATGGTTGAGGCCAACACTGGCAGTGCGATGTGATGGAAGTAATCCTTGATCTGTCCCCACGTGCTCAGCTGGTCAAAATCCGATGACGTTAGCCCCCGCAGTGGGAACAATCGCATGCAGGTCGGGTTCGAATTATAAAGCCACGTTACGTTTTCGCGGAAGAAATCCGATATTCCGAATGGCAGCCTGAAACAGTTGTTCGAGGCAAACAAAACGATAAGCAGAATGGCGAACAAGAACCCGGGTATCGCATAACCAACAATGATCGCCGCAGAGGTCCACGTATCAAACGAAGACCCATCGCGAACAGCCTTTCGAATGCCCAGCGGGATCGAAACCATATAAGCAATCAACGTGGACCAAAGGCCCAGCGTAATTGATACAGGCATCTTTTCCATGACAAGGCCGACGACCGACACAGACCGGAAATAGCTCTCACCGAAATCGAACCGCATGTAATCCCACATCATCAGGAAAAAACGTTCGATTGCGGGGATTGGGACTGGATTACACTCATCCGCACTTAGGTCAGGTTCACCTGTGAACCCGACATCGCAAACGATCCGTGCGAAATTGAATTCGACTTGGAGCTGGTCCAGAAATTCTTGCGGCAAACCACGGGATGCAACGCTATCACCGCTTTCGTTCTCAAGCAGCTCTGACCCGCCGCCAGAGATGCCTTCAAAGACGTCTCCGCCCCCTTCCATCTGCGCGATGACTTGATCAATCGGGCCACCGGGCACGAACTGAATCAGCACGAAGTTGATAATCATGATCCCAAGCAACGTCGGGATCACAAGAAGCAATCGTTTGAGGATATAGGCGCCCATTCAGCGTAGCCTTTTTGGTCTTTTTGCCAACTGTCGGAGCCTAGAAAGCGCCCGCAGCTTTTAATTCTTCTGCTCTTTCGGCGTTGTACCACCAGAACGACGTATTCCCCAGCGAAAATGGCGGCAAGTTTTCAGGATACTCATAGATATCGTAGTAGGCGACCGTGTGGGTCGACTTGTACCACTGTGGAACCCAGAACCCTTTGGCGCGCAACACGCGATCGATCGCTTGGGTTCCGACTGTCATTTCTTCCAGACCCGTCGCGTTGATGACGTTTGTCAAAAGACGATCAACTGCAGGATCTTCAAGCCCCATCAGGTTGCGCGAACTGTCCGCCGCCGTTTCAGACCCGAACCATTGGCGCAGACCGCTACCCGGCTCAAACCCTTGGGTCATTGTGTGGGTAATCATGTCAAAATCAGACGGTGCATCCAGACGCTCAACGTATTGCGCGAAATCCACTCGGTTCAGGGTCGCGTCCACGCCCAAACGCTGCAGGCTTTCGACGTAAGGGTTAATGATGCGATCAAAACCGGGGGACGCTGACAAGAACTCCACCTCAAGCACTTGTCCGTCCTTACGGCGCATCCCGTCATCGCCGGCAATCCAGCCCGCTTCGTCCAAAAGGGCGGATGCAAGACGCAGGTTCGTGCGATCTGTTGGGCGGCCCGCACTCGATGTCGGCGGCAAAACGGCCTCATCCGTCAAGATAGAAGCATCAAGCAGGCCCTCATCAACGAGCGGTTGAAGCAGAGCCAGCTCAGCTTCGGATGGCACGCCTTGCGCCTGAAGGTCGGTATTCTGCCAGAACGATTCGACGCGATCATAAAGCCCGTAGAACAAGGTTTCGTTTGACCATTCAAAGTTGAACATCAGACGAATAGCTTCGCGCACCTTAGGGTCCTGAAATCTTTCGTCCCGAAGGTTGAAAATAAACGCCTGCGCAGAGCCAATCGTGCCGTCTGGCAGTTCTTCTTTGCGCACCCAACCGTTTTCGATGGAAGGGAACTCGTACCCTGTGGCCCACTGCAACGAAGAGCTTTCTTGACGGAAGGTGTATTCGCCCGCTTTGAAAGCCTCAAACGCCGCAGCGCTATCCGTGAAATACTCATAGCGGATCGAATCGAAATTGGCCTGCCCGACATTCATCGGGTGCTCTGCGCCCCACCAATTCGGATCCCGTTGATAGACAACGTTTCGATTGGTGTCGTAACTGCCAAGAACATATGCCCCCGTGCCAAGGAACGGCACATCCGTGCTTTCATCAAGCCGAGCGCCAGTTTCCGCAAACCACGCTTTGGAAAACGCACGGTTGCTTCCGGCGATGCCGATCACGTCTCGGCGCGGAGCCTCGGGGGTGAAGGTGAAACGCACACGGTGCGTGTCGAGGACTTCGACCTTTTCAACATAGCCTTCAACAACGGCCACATATTCAGGCAAGCCTTGATCCATGATCAGCTCGTGGAAAAACACCACATCTTCGGCAGTAAACGCCGAACCATCAGAAAACGTAACATCATCGCGCAGATTGAAGATCACCCAGTCTTTGCTTTCTGGGTACTCGATCGTGGTGCAAAGATAACAATACGACCCATATGGGTCATCTGCCGTGGCGGTCATGATGCTTTCGTAAAGGATCGTTGTGCCCGCTGCTGTTGCGCCTTCACGGGTGAAATTATTGAAGGTATCAAACGTGCCTTGGGTCCAAAGGCTCATCTCGCCGCCTTTTGGGGCGTCGGGATTGACGTAATCCAAATGCGCCATGTCGACTGGGTATTTCAGCTCTCCGAAGTTTGTATACCCATGCGAGATGATCACTTCTTCATGGCTGTCAGCGCGCAGCATGCTTGCCGCACCAATTACCAATACTGAGCCAGCCAGCAACATCCCCCATTTTGAAAGCCCCAATTGTTGGGTCTGAACTGCCGCCTTGGATCGTGGGGCATGAGAGTGATGTTGTGCTTTGGCCATTTGGCGCTCCTGCTTGCGGAAAATTCCTTATAAATAAGCTAGGACGGCGAAGGGCTAACATTCAAGTTGAGATTACGTGACAACTGCGTGATTTAGGCCGACAGCCGCCCAGTTTTCGGATTCCACAACGCAAAAGACCGCCCAAACTGAGCGGCCTTTCAAAAATTCGATTGCGTCTAACTTAGCCGTCGAGGCTGTCGAGATACGCGATAAGGTTCGCGCGATCTTCGATCTTGCGCATGCCGTTGTATGTCATGCCAGTCCCCGGCGCGAAGCCACGTGGGTTTTCAAGGAACGCGTTCAGGTTCTCAGGTGTCCAAACATCAGCCGCATCGTTCAATGCACCAGAATAGCTTCCGAAATCAGCAACACCACCAACAGCGCGGCCTACAACGCCGTACAATGCCGGGCCAGTTGAGTTAACACCTGGTTCAAGTTTGTGACACGCCGCACATGCACGCCACTGGCCTTCGCCTGCTGCTGCGTCTGCCATTGCGTAAACTTCTGCGAAGTCCGGGCCTTCTTCAACGGGTGCTGCATCTTCGGCACCCTCAACAGGAATCACGTAAGCCTGCTCGTGGTCACCGTGGCCACCGGGGTGATAAATCTCTTCTGCGGCCCATTTGCCCAGCAAAAACACCAATAGTGTGCCGCATACGCCGCCAAGAACTTTGGTCATTGTCATTGTGTCGAACATGTCGCGATCCACTTGCTTCCTAGTTTGTGCGCCATCTATCCGCTTCCCTCGCCATTTATCAAGGTGTAGCACCGCGACCAAATGCCCATTTTGTGCGAAAAATGGAAAATAGGGGAGAAAGATGACAAAACGCATCGCATTTCAGGGCGAACCAGGCGCCTACGGCCACCAAGCCTGCGTCGAAGCACGCCCCAGTTATGAACCTCTCCCCTGCCCGACGTTCAACGCCGCGATTGAAGCCGTCCGCAAGGGCGAAGCCGATCTTGGCATGATCGCAGTTGAGAATTCCACCTACGGGCGGGTCGGTGATGTCCATACGCTGCTGCCCGAAAGCGGGCTGCACATTGTCGACGAAGCCTTTGTTCGGGTTCACATCAACCTGCTTGGCAAACCCGGCGCACAGGTCGATCAGATCAGAACAGCCAGCGGTCACATCGTGATTCTCCCGCAGTGTGGTAAATTTCTGCGCGAAAACGGGATTGAACCGATGATCAGCCCCGACAATGCCCGCGCAGCGATGGACGTCGCAGCAGGCGACGACATGACGGCGGGCGCTTTGGCCTCTGAAATGGCGGCAGGCATCTATGGTTTGAACATTCTGGCCCGCCACATTGAGGACCATGACCGCAATACAACGCGTTTCTTGATCATGGGTCGTGAGCCCGATCTGTCACGTCGTGGCAAACATGGCATGGTGACAAGCTTCGTCTTCCGCGTTCGCAACATTCCAGCCGCGCTTTACAAAGCGATGGGTGGGTTCGCGACCAATGGGGTCAACATGACAAAGCTGGAAAGCTACATGGTTGGTGGCCAGTTCACGGCGACGCAATTCTACGCCGAGGTCGAAGGCCACCCTGATGACCGCAATGTCGCGCTGGCGATGGAAGAGTTGGACTACTTCACTGACCACATCCGATTGATGGGTGTCTTTCCTGCTGCGCCACGGCGCCACGAAAAGCCATCGTCTTAAAAGATATTGTCTTGGCGGGGTGATTAACGGACATGCTTGGCTTCGACGTCTTCGGCGAAGCCTTTTACCATCATCTTGAACTTGTTCTCGGTTTTAACGCGCGCAAACCGGACGGACTGAAACAGCAGCTTACCCGGTATTGTCTTTGCAACGGCTTTCGCCTTAACGCTCAGGCGGGTGTGGGTTTTGGACAGTGAGATAAGATCAACCACCATCGTGCCATCTATGCTGGGCGATGTGACTTCGATCTTCAATGTGTTCGGGGCATCAACCTCAACCAATTCGGCATCAACGGTCCGGTCTTTATCACGCAAACGAAAATTCACCCGCCATTTTGTGCCCACGGTCGCTGTGTCACCCCCGTGAAGGCGTTCAACATCGCCGCCACGGCGCATGATGGAGCGTTCAAACCTTTTGAAATCAGTAACCTGTGAGTAAACAAAATCAATCGGAGCCGAGATGTCGTCGTGTGCGCTAAATTCCATGGTGTCCTGCTCGTTCGTCCGGCCTTGTCAGCCTGTTTAATTTCGTTTGATTAATCTAGCGTATTTGCCAGCCAGTTCTCTAGCAGAAAATGTGCGATTGCGCCGTTTCTGGCGGGCTTTATCTCTGGGTGTTCCCCATTCGCCGCTTGCACCATCTCAGCGCGTGAAATCCAGCGTGCGTCTTCCAGCTCTACAGGATCAACGGTGATCTTTGTTGATGTCGCCTGCCCCAGACAGCCGATCATCAAGGATGATGGAAAAGCCCAAGGTTGGCTGGCCAGATAGTCCACTTCACCGACCTCAACGCCCGCTTCTTCGAACACTTCGCGGCGCACAGCGGCTTCTATCGTCTCGCCAGGCTCCACGAAGCCTGCCAACAAAGAATACATTCCCTCGGGCCAACCAGGTGAGCGCCCGACAAGCACATTGTCCCCCGATAGGATCAACATAATCACGACAGGGTCTGTGCGCGGGAAATGGAACGTGCCGCAGTCTGGGCACGTCCTTTTCCACCCTGCGTCATCGGAAACGCTTCGAACACCACAGGTCGAACAAAAACGGTGACTATCGTGCCATTGCAGAACGGCTCGTGCTGTGGCTGCCAATTCAGCATCGCGCGGCGTCAGTGTCGTCATGATCGCACGTAATTCGGCAGCGTGGTTCGCGTCCGGCATCGCAGGGTGATGCTGGGTAGTGGGATCAAGAAACGTGTTCATCGCCTCTTCGTCCAGCACCTCTGGGTTCCAGTTGATCAGGTTTGCCGCAAAAACAGGACCCGCGTCATCAAGCCCCATAAACACCCGCACGGGTCCGGCATCAGCCAACACAGGATGGTCCAAAGGCACACGGGCAAGACCCAAGCCTTCGCCCTCGACCATCAGTTTTCCCCGCCATAACAGGATACACCGCGCATCTGGATTTTGTTCCAACGCAGTTACGTCCGCGCGCAAATGTGCCGCGCGATCAAGTCCTGAGCCGCCGAATGTCACTGTTTCTGCATGTTTCATGCCTGTTAGGTCGCATGGCTAAGGGTCTGGTGCAAACACTCTCATCGCTTGCGAGCCTGCTTTTCCCGAATCCCTTGCAAGAGCGCCCCTTCGTTCGTATATGAGCGGTGAGGGGTTGGCGCGGGCAAGTGCCTCGCCAACCTGGTCAGGTCCGGAAGGAAGCAGCCACAACGAGCCCCACTTGGGTCGATGTCCAACCTCTCACCTACCGCACAAATGCATCGCATTTGCCGCGGTTTCTGACGAAGCGAAAGCACAGCTTTTGTGAGCTCCAGAAATAAGATAACTGCATTCCATGACAACTGATCTAAAATCCCTCGGCTGGACGGCGCATTTTTCACGGCAAGCCGAACTGATCGACGAACAGCATCCTGTTCGCGTGAGTGCGGTGCATCGCTCACGGTTGGACGGGTTTTCCGCAAAGGGTGATGTGTCTTTGTCACCAACGGAATCAGCCGGCGTCTACGCGGTTGGGGATTGGGTTATTGCCACAGGGGCAGCCGCATCAGGGCCACTTGAACGCACCACCGAAATCACGCGCCGCGCCGCTGGCGAAGAATCCAAACCGCAGTTGATTGCCGCCAATGTGGACACGCTCGGCATTGTCACAAGCTGCAACGCAGATTTTAACGTGGCGCGGCTGGAACGGTATTTGGCGATGTGCGCCGCGTCCGGTTGTTTGCCGCTGGTGATCCTGACGAAAGCGGATCACTGCGATGATCCGCAATCCTACGTGCGCCAAGCCGAAAAACTATCCCCTTTGCTCAGCGCTGTAGCGATCAATGCGACGGATGACGAAGATGTAAAACGTGTGAATGCGTGGTGTTCGGACGGTCAGACCTTGGCTTTGGTCGGGTCGTCTGGCGTGGGCAAAACCACCATCCAGAACCGCCTGACTGGGATTGCCGACACCACCCAAGACATCCGCGAAGACGACGCTAAGGGCCGCCACACAACCACCAACCGCAACCTGCGCCCCACGCTTGCGGGCGGGTGGCTCATCGACACCCCCGGGATGCGCGAACTGCGCCTTGTGGATGCGACCGAGGGTGTCGACGAAGTCTTTTCCGACATCACCGAGCTTGCGACCCAGTGCAAATTCAACGACTGCGCCCATATCACGGAACCGGGCTGCGCCGTTCGTGCGGCTATTGATGCGGGTGACCTAGATGCGGATCGTCTTGAACGGTGGCGCAAGCTGGAAAAAGAAAACCGATTCAACACCGCGACTGTGGGCGAAAACCGCGCCCATATGAAACGGATGCAGAAGATGTATGACAACGGCGCAGAAAAGGGCCGCTTTAAACGCCGTTAGACGCCCATTCGAACTGGGCGTCGCGCTCAACAGCACAGGGCCGAACAGCGCGCAGCCGCGCAAGCGCCGCGTCAGGGGCTTCACCCGTTTCAATCATCAGCCGAAGCGCCACCATTCCGGACCGCCCGCAACCACCAAAACAATGGCTCAATATCTTGCAGCCCTGCGCCAAAACGTCATGGGCAAGCGCCGATGTTTCAGGCCAGAGCGCGATAACATCGGCGTTCGGAGCACCGAAATCGACAATCGGAAGATGCCGCCACGCAACACCCGCCGCCGACAAATCCGCCCCAAAATCCGTCGCGCCGACACGGTCCAGTTCTGCCTGTCCCGTCATCGTCAGCACAAGATCAGGCCCCCAATGCAAGATCGCAGATAGGTTATCCTCATAGGTGCCATAACGCCCCGGTATCGCAGACAGGGCAATCTGCCCTGCCCCGACCGCTACAGGGTAAATCGCGAATTCAGCCAATTCCATGTGCCACCACCTGTGACGGCTTTGCCGCCGCCCAGTCTTCTAAGGTTCTGCGAACGTCATCATCGCCCGCCATCTCGATCGTTTTTCGCGGTAAGGCGACGCCATGATCAAGCACTAATCGCAGGCAAGCGACATAATCCGCCGCCCCACGGTTCGGATTGTTTTCAGAACCGTGAATGATCGTGGACAGCAAAGTACCGCCGTAATTGTTCACATGACTAAGGTCAGGATCAAGCTTAAGGAAATACGCCAGCACATCAGGCAACCCGACCCAACCCGCCGCCTGAACAGGCGTTATTCCTTCACCGTCGGGGCGGTCCCATTCCAACCCTATGGCAACCAAAGCCTTTAGATGGGGTAGCTTTCCTGGCAAATGCAGCACTTCGCGCAGGATATTTCGGTATGCGTCAGGAATTTTTGCGGGGTCTATGAATCCCTCAACCGGTTTACCTGTCGCCGCCGCGGCAAGATGTGTCTCAATCTCGGTCAGCTCCGATACGCTTCCGTGCGCTTCGATCCGCTTGCACAACGCGTGATTGCCGAACACGCGCGAAAATGCATATGCACTGTGACCATTCCAAGTTGCTGTCGGGTCCGCGCCATATTCCAGCAACAAATCCAAAACCGCGCCTGAATTCATTCGTCGCGCCGCCTGATGAAGAACGGGCACACCACGCTGAACACCCGAACCAACTGTCCACGCATCCGTGCCCTCATTCGGATCAGCCCCTGCCTTCAACAGAAGTTCAACCATCTCGGCATTGTCAAAATCCATCGCTCGCGGCAACGCATTGGTCTTTTTGGGGTCTGCACCGTGGGTCAACAACAACCGAACGCCATCTGCGTGGCCCAGCTCGGTCGAATGGTACAGGCTTTCGCCATCGTTTGGGTTTGCCCCGTTCTCAAGCAACCATTCGGCCAGCGGCATGTTCCCCGCATGGCCCAGCGCCCAATAAAGCGGGGACAACGGCGCGCCGTTCTCAACTGTGCCCGCGTTTACGTCAGCCCCGTTCGCGACAAGCATATCCGCAATCGCCACAGCATCATCGGCCCTCTCTGGCCAAACGCTAAACATGCGCGATTTACACAAATGCACCAAAGGCTGCACAGGTCCGGCCATCTTGGCGGCAAGCGTTGGGTCCTTTTTCAACATCGCCCAAACGGATTGCACATCCAAAAGCGCACACAGCAACCCAAAATGACCTGCCGCCAGATCGGGTGTGTTCGAAATCAATCGTTGGACCACTCCCGTCTGGCCATGAAACAACGCGATCTTCAGTCGCTGGACTTTGGTTGCACGATCAAGGCCCATCGTCTCGATCGCATCTTTCATCGCCGGCCAGCTGGCGAAGGAGTTTTCCTGCGCGATGACGTGTAAAAAATCAGCATGCTTGAGATCGCCCGCAGACCTTGGCGGGTGGGCCTTCAATCGGGCACGCGCATCAGCATCACCCGTTTCATAACGAGATTTGAGCGTTTTGGCCGCACGGCGGAATTGTTCTAGGGGGTCTGTCATAGGACTTCCTCATCGATTGGTCCCAACGGTTCGCTGTTCGGGACAATGAGAAAGACCGAAATGGTCTGTTCTAAGATCGATAAGGGTGCCGATATCAGCTTTCCGCGAACCTGGATGCCCCCCTCTTGGGCCTCTAAATTCTACGAGCAAACCTTGAGAAGAACAAGGCAGCCGTTAAGATGGCCAAATGAAAGAAAAGAAAACGTCTCAAGATCGCACAAACATGGCCGAGGACCGCACCGCCATGGCCAACGAACGCACTTATTCCAGTTGGATGGGCACCGGATTGGGTGCGATTGGTGTCGCCATCGGTATGAAAGCGGTATTTGGGGCGTTCGAACCCACATGGGCGGCCAAAGCGGTGGCATCCATTTTCTTACTCGTCGCCGTTCTGATTTTTTGGGCAGCGCGGCGCAATGCCTGTAAGACTTTGTCACGCCTGCAAGAGAATGATTTCGAGGCGACATCGTCTACAACATTCACAATCCTTGCCGCAATCATGACGCTGGCTGCAATCGGAACTGGCGCTATTCTGTGGTCTCTCTAGTGGACGCCGGATCGGGCAACGCGTAGCTTAACCAAATGACCGAATCCGACACCCCAAAGTACCAAGTCCTCGCGCGGAAATACCGCCCCGAAACTTTTGCCGATCTTGTCGGACAGGACGCCATGGTGCGCACCCTGAAAAACGCCTTTGCGGCGGACCGTATTGCGCAGGCTTTTATCATGACCGGCATTCGCGGGACGGGTAAAACCACGACCGCGCGGATCATCGCAAAGGGGATGAACTGTATCGGCGATGACGGCACAGGTGGCCCAACGACCGAACCCTGCGGCAAATGCGAAAACTGCGTGGCGATCATGGAAGGCCGCCATGTTGACGTGATGGAAATGGATGCTGCATCGCGCACAGGTGTCGGCGACATCCGCGAGATTATCGAAAGCGTTCATTACCGTGCGGCATCTGCCCGCTATAAAATCTACATCATCGATGAGGTTCACATGCTGTCGACCAGTGCGTTCAACGCGCTGCTCAAGACGCTCGAAGAACCGCCTGAACACGTCAAATTCATCTTCGCGACCACGGAAATCCGTAAAGTTCCGGTCACTGTCTTGTCCCGTTGCCAGCGGTTTGACTTGCGCAGGATCGAACCCGAAGACCAGATCGGCCTATTGCGCAAGATTGCGACATCCGAGGGCGCAGAAATCACCGACGATGCCTTGGCTTTGATCACCCGTGCGGCTGAAGGGTCTGCGCGCGATGCGCAGTCCTTGCTCGATCAAGCGATCAGCCATGGCGCAGGGGAAACCACCGCCGACCAAGTGCGCGCCATGCTGGGGCTTGCGGACCGAGGCCGCGTTTTGGATCTGTTTGACATGATCCTGAAAGGTCAGGCAGCCGACGCCTTGCACGAACTGTCCAGCCAATATTCTGGCGGGGCCGACCCGATGGCGATCCTTCGGGACTTGGCCGAAATCGCCCACTGGGTCAGCGTCATCAAGATCACCCCAGACGCCGCCGAAGACCCGACAGTTGGTCCCGATGAACGCACACGCGGCGCGCAGATGGCACAAGACCTGCCCATGCGAGTGCTGTCGCGCCTTTGGCAAATGCTGCTGAAATCCCTAGAAGAGGTCGCAATTGCGCCGAATGCGATGATGGCCGCTGAAATGGCGATTATCCGGCTTACGCATGTCGCCGACCTTCCTAGCCCAGAAGAACTGGTGCGCAAACTTGACGGCGCAACGCCTCCCGCCGGACCCGGTGGTGGTGGCGGTGGGGCTCGCCCAGCGCCCTCGGCCCCGACGACAAATGCACAAGGCAGCGCGCCTGCACCAACGCATTCAGGCCCCAGCGGCACAACAATGTCAGCAGGCGGCCCCGCCCTTGCCATTGCAAACGATGAGGCGCTTGCCCTTTACCCGACGTTTAATCACGTGGTTGAACTGATCCGCCGTCATCGCGATGTGAAACTGCTTGTCGAAGTCGAAACCGGCGTTAGGCTGGCCGCTTACCAACCGGGCCGGATTGAATTCGTTCCCTCCCCCAGCGCCACCAATGACCTCGCTCAACGGCTTGGGTCACGGCTTCAGGCGTGGACGGGCAACCGTTGGGCCGTAACGGTCGTTAACAAAGGCGGCGAAGACACGATCGCCGAAGTGCGCGACGCCGAAGCCAATGCCCTGCGCGAAAAGGCCAAGGCGCATCCTATCGTCCAAGCAATCTTTAGCCAGTTTCCGAACGCTAAGATAACCGACATCAAATCGCACCAATCGATGCAAGCGGAAGCCGAACTCGAAGCGCTGCCAGAGGTCGACGAGGAATGGGATCCGTTTGAGGACAGCTAAGCCCCCGTATCTTGCAGGGCGCACCCCGCCCCCTTATCTAGGGCGCAACACACATTGAGGAGAGACAGATGTTCAAAGGTTTAGGTGGCCTCGGCGATATGGCCGGAATGATGAAAAAAGCCCAAGAGATGCAAAAGCAGATGGGCGCGTTGCAAGAAGAACTTCACGACATGATGGTTGTCGGCGAAAGCGGCGCTGGTCTGGTTAAGGCGACGGCATCCGCAAAGGGCGAACTCAAGGCGCTCGACATCGATCCGTCCATATTCAACGGCGACGACAAAGAAGTTGTTGAGGATCTGATCCTTGCTGCCATCAAGGACGCACAGGGCAAGGCGTCCGACAAAGCACAAGAAGAAATGGCAAAACTGACGGATGGCTTGGGTCTTCCGGCGGATATGAAGCTCCCCTTCTAAGGTGAGCCAAGCCCCCAAAGATATCGATGCGCTGATTGATCTTATGGCCCGCCTTCCGGGTCTTGGGCCAAGATCAGCGCGTCGAGCGGTGCTTCATCTCATCAAAAAACGCGGGCAGTTGCTGAACCCTTTGGCAGAGGCCCTTACAACAGTCGGCGCGACAGCGCGCGAATGCCTGAACTGCGGTAACATCGGCACCGCCGACATCTGCGGTATCTGCGAAAGCGAGAAACGCAACATAGGCCAGATTTGCGTCGTCGAAGACGTCGCTGACCTTTGGGCGATGGAACGTGCGGGCGTCTTCAAAGGACGCTACCACGTTCTGGGCGGCACCCTATCCGCACTGGATGACATCGGCCCCGAAGAACTGCGCATCCCGAAATTGCGGGACCGGATCACAACTGAATCGATCTCCGAAGTCATTTTGGCGCTCGGCGCGACGATAGACGGCCAAACGACAGCCCACTACATCGCAGATGAATTGCAAGGCGTGCAGGTGACGTCACTTGCTCAAGGTGTGCCCGTAGGTGGGGAGCTGGACTACCTCGACGATGGTACGATCACCGCCGCGCTAAACGCCCGTAAGGCGCTTTGACCTTAGGCGGCACCCGCACACACCCTCATCCCAGAACCAAAAAAGCCCCAGCATTTCAGCTGAAGCTTTCAAGATTGCTACGACCAGCAGACCTTAGTCTTCGTCGTCGTTACCCGCATCATCGGGCAAGTTGAAGAAGCTGTCAGCATCTGGAACTGACGTGTCTTCTTCTGGCTCTGGCATATCCGTACCCAATGAGAATGTCTCAAGACCTTCAATCGCGGTCGGAATTTTTGGCTCAGCTGGGAGGCCAAGGCTCTGCTCAGTGCTGACCAGCTTCCGGCGTTCGTCATCAGACATCACGCCGCCTTCTTTCAGCTTCTTGGCAGCGGCCTTTTGTACAGCAGCATCAAGTTCGGACTGTTTACACAGGCCCAAAGCAACAGGATCGATGGGTTCAATGTTGTTGATGTTCCAGTGCGTCCGCTCACGGATCGCCTGAATGGTTGGCTTGGTTGTGCCGACCAACTTGGACACCTGACCATCGGACAATTCAGGGTGGAACTTAACCAACCAATAAATCGACGCAGGGCGGTCCTGACGCTTGGACAACGGTGTGTAACGCGGACCGCGACGCTTTTCTTCGCCCTCGGACGCTGGGTTATACAGCAACTGCAGCTTGTGCTTTGGATCAGCTTCGCCTTTGTCGATCTCTTCTTGCGTCAACTGTTTGTTCGCAATCGGGTCGAACCCTTTGACGCCGGTCGCCACATCACCATCGGCGATGCCTTGGACTTCAAGTTCGTGCAGCGCGCAAAAGTCCGCGATCTGCTTGAACGTCATTGTTGTGTTGTCACACAGCCAAACAGCTGTGGCTTTGGCCATAATCGGTGTGCCGCTCATCTCGTCTTCTCCTACATCAATCGACATGCCTGTCCCACGCCCTTGAAGGGGCTGACCGCATCGGGCCGGGTTCACATTGTCGGGGAACTTAACTGCTATATAAGGGCGAAGTTGATTTATGGAAAGACCCCAAATGCTGCGAATGCTTGCCCTGCTCTGTGTGATCGCCCTTCCTGCCAAGGCACAAGACGTCGCCGGAGAGTTTGATTACTACGTTTTGTCCCTGTCATGGTCCCCAACGTGGTGCGCGATCGAGGGCGATTCTCGCAACTCGCCGCAATGCGATGACGACAAAGATTTCGGCTGGGTGCTGCACGGGCTTTGGCCGCAATACGAAAACGGCTGGCCTGCTGATTGCCGCCACACGTTCCGCAATCCGTCACGCACAGATACCGCCGCAATGGCCGACATCATGGGAACCAGCGGCTTGGCATGGCACCAGTGGAACAAACACGGCAGTTGTTCTGGCCTGTCACCCGATGACTATTACGCATTGTCACGTCAGGCCTATGAAAACGTCACCCGCCCCGCAGTATTTCGGCGCTTGGAAGATCCAGTCACCTTGCCTGCGTCGCTCATCGAAGAAGCCTTCATGCGCGAAAACGAAGGGCTGGATGCCGACGAGATTACCATCACCTGCCGGAGCCAGCGCATCCAAGAAGCACGTATTTGCCTGACACGGGACCTCCAACTGCGCACTTGCGGTTCCGACGTTATCCGCGACTGCACGCTGGAAGACGCGTTATTTGATCCGGTGAGGTAGTCACGGCTGCTATGCGGACTTTGCTGCCGTTCGACGTGGCTCGACATAGGCCGCAATCGAAAATCCCCCCAACTAGCAAAAGGGGCATCGGAATAAACCGACACCCCTTGGGCAATATCGTGTGCGCTGGAACGAATGGTTCCAAGCTGGATTGAGCGAATTACAGCTGCGCGGCGCGCTTTTTGCGGCGTTTGATGGCCGCGATGCCGCCAAGGCCGGAAAGAAGAAGCAATCCGCCAGCAGGTAGCGGGACGGAAGGCACGCTAGGCAACTCATCAAACTCAAATGCGAACGCAGTGTCTTCGACAGACCAGGTATCAAAACTGCCGCCGAGAAGGTCGGAGCTATCACCGCTATTGTTCTGAAAAACAAACTCGCCGCCAGCATACCCGCCAGAACTGTCATCAACGCCGCCCCAAAGTTGACTCGCACCACCGGCCAGAGCTTGGAACCCGACCAGCCATTGACCCGCGTTCAAAGAGATTCCGCCGGTCAAAACGCTCACGTCGGACATCCCGTCCACACCAGCTGTGGCGCCTGCGTTGCTCGCCAAATTCGCGCCAGTCGTCGTCGAACCGTCCCATGCGTAAACATGCAGGTCAAACGTTGTAACATCCCCGCCGTCGTCGATACGGAACTGCACAGAATCCAGAGAAGATGCCGCGCCAAGCGTAACGGTCTGCCCATAGAAATGAGTGCCGGTGCTACCCCAAGCAGCTATTGTACTATTTTCGTCGGCTAGGTTGGATAGCGTGGCAGCCCCTGCAGTCGTCCCTAATGCTACTAATAGCGCTGAAGAAAGTAGAAAATGTTTCATGCGTATGACCTTATTAATGTTTCTCTGAATTGTCGCAAATTCTAGTCGAACTTTAAGGACTTTCGCAACCGCATTATGATTTTCTCAGCCAGATCTTGAGGTTCCGTCAACAATGCTCAGCATTTCAGGCTATTGTTTCGTTAAACTGCGAAATGTGCAGCTAAATTCTGTATGCCATTCTGCTTTCAGGGGCCGGAAACAAAAATTTGGACTTGGCAATTATGGCTAATTTGGGCTCAAAGCCGCCGTTCGCCGCAATGGCTCAACCGACTTTCAACACAATCTTTCCTATATGCTGGCTGCTTTCCATTCGCACATGAGCAGCGGCGGCATCCGCTAAAGAAAATTCCTGATCCATCACAGGGGCTATCTTACCTGCTGTGAGCAACGGCCAAACCTTTTCGCGCAGTTGCGCTGCAATTTCAGCTTTTGCCAAATCAGACTGCGGCCGCAATGTGCTGCCGGTGATCGTCAGGCGACGCATCATGAGGTGGGCGAAGTTCAATTCAATCTTTGGGCCTTGTAGAAACGCGATCTGAACGAGCCGTCCATCATCCGCCAACGCCCGCACGTTGCGTGGCAGATAGTCACCGCCGACCATATCGAGGATCAAGTCCGCGCCACCTTCCACCTTCATCACATCAACGAAATCAACGTCGCGGTAGTTCATCGCAACCTCGGCCCCAAGGTCGAGACACGCCGCGCATTTGGCATCCGACCCTGCGGTCGTGAACACCCGTGCACCAAAGGCGTTTGCCAATTGGATCGCGGTCGTGCCGATGCCGGACGATCCGCCATGGACCAAGAACCGCTCACCCGCTTTTAGCCCGCCGCGCATGAAGACGTTGGACCATACGGTGAAAAACGTCTCCGGCAAGCAGGCGGCCTGCTTGAGCGAAAGGCCGTCGGGAACCGAAAGACAATGGGCCGCTGGAGTGCAGACCTCTTCGGCGTAGCCTCCGCCGGGCAACAGCGCGCAAACAGCGTCACCAATAGCGAGCCCCGTCACGCCATCGCCGATCGCGCTGATTTCGCCAGCAGCCTCAAGACCCGGTAAATCGCTTGCGCCTTTGGGTGGGTTATACATCCCCGCCCTTTGCAGGGCGTCAGGGCGGTTTACACCGGCATAGGCAACTTTGATACGCACCTCACCGTGACGTGGTTCAGGCAAGGGACGATCGGTCAGCGTTAAAACTTCTGGCCCGCCAGCTTGGGCAATCTCGACGGCCTTCATGATGGTAAATCCCATGTTCCGGGCAGATCGCTCGGCGGCGCTGCGGGTGCTTTGATTCGTGATGTAAACTGACCCAAGGCCGTCGCGAATGGCTTGGTAAGCGGGTTCTTGTTCAATGCCGCTTTGAAGGTTTCGAACTGCATCACATTCTCGATCCGCCGGTCAATAAACTCATCCGTCGCGCTGTGATCAGGGCTATCGTCGCCCAACCAATACAAAACTACCGATCCATAAACCGCCGACAACGTGGCGCGTTTGGTGTACCAGTTTACGTCGTCTGACGTGTCGCCCAATGCGGTCCAGATCGCATCCGCCGTCCCCCAGATCAGTTTTGACCCGATGGGTGCCATATGAGGCAAAGCAAACAGCACTGTTCCGCGCCGCACGGCTTCTTTGTCGGCTACCGCATCAAGGCGAAGTCGTGCCGCATGGGCAACCTTATCACGAAACCGCATTTCGCTGAGATCAGCCTCAGCCAAGGCAGCGACCATCGCCGCATCCCCCTCGGTGTGAAACAAGACAGCAAGGTCCACCGCACCGCGTGGACAGATCGCGCGTGCATCGTCCTTTGACAAATCGCAGTCTTGGGCAGCGGCAACAAATGCCTCATCAGACCAGCCATCAAAGGCCACGTGAGGGAGAATCGCTTCTAGCAATGTCAGGGCTGTGGTCACTTCAGGCTCCGTTTTCAGGCGTTTGCCCAATACTAGACAAATAGCGGGGCACTTGCTATATGGCGGCTTCCTGCAACTTATTGCAAATCAAACTTAGAGAGGTGGTGAAAACCACATGCAGGTTAGTGTTCGTGACAACAACGTCGATCAGGCGCTCCGCGCTCTGAAGAAAAAGCTCCAGCGTGAGGGCGTTTTTCGTGAAATGAAGCTCAAGCAACATTTCGAAAAACCGTCCGAGAAAAAGGCGCGCGAGAAGGCCGAGGCCATTCGCCGTCAGCGCAAGCTGGCTCGGAAGAAAGCACAGCGCGAGGGAATGCTCTAAGCACCCCTTTCGATATGTTTAAGAATTAGGAAAACCCCTGTGCCGTAAGGTTCGGGGGTTTTTCATTATGAAGACACCGCGCACAGTGATAGGAAAACAAAACCCTATACCGGAGCCAAATATGAACCTGATCGCAATCATCCTCATCGTCCTCATCGCGGCTTTGCATTTCTTCATTATGTGGTTTGAGATGTTTGCATGGGAAAGCCGTGGTCCGAAGGTTTTTTCCAGCCTCTCTGCGGATCTGTTCCCCAAGACAACAGCAATGGCCGCCAATCAGGGGCTTTATAACGGATTCTTGGGCGCAGGGCTGATCTGGTCCCTTCTCTTGGGCAACCCGTCCTTTTCCCAATCCGTCGCCCTGTTCTTTTTGTGCTGCGTTTTCATCGCGGGTATTTTCGGGGCGCTAACCGTGAGCAAACGCATCCTGTTCGTTCAATCTGTGCCATCAGCTTTGGCAATGCTGGCGTTGATGGTCGGTTAGTCGCGATTTTTGGCATCAGTCTGGCAATATTTATTTGTCGGAGTAATCGGCCCAAGTCAGCTTTCGGATGCTTGCTTGTGACTGCCCTTCTCTCAGTAGGCTGGTCATGCTCTTACTACGAATTCAATTGCGTTGAGCTCATTGGGCTCTGATCCGTCAAGGCGCTCTAAGAATTAAACCGGCAGCGCCGTCGTCTGTCGAACCGTGCGCAATGCAAACGAACTTTGCATCCCCTGCACCCCCGGTAGGCTCGCCAGATAACGACGGTGTATGCGCGCGAAATCTTCGGCGTCCTCGGCGACAACTTTCAGCAGATAGTCCGCCTGCCCTGCCATCAAATGGCATTCCAGCACATCCGGTATTCGCGCGACGGATTTTTCAAATGCGTCCAGCACGTCATCGGCCTGTGCCCGCAAAGTAATTTCAACGAACACCGTCGTCTTACGCCCCACTTTGCGCGGATTCACCAGAGCAACGTAGTCGGAAATGAAACCTTCCTTTTCCAACCGTTGGACCCGTCGATGACAGGCTGAGGGTGAAAGGTTCACCTTTTCGGATAGCTCGGCGTTGGACAAACGACCCTCTTTTTGTAGAGCCGTCAAAAGGCGACGATCTGTTTCATCAAGCTCCATGGGCGCACTTATCTCCTGCATGTTGTCAAAATCTGCGTGTTCTATTGCAACACTAGACGTTAGAGCGGAAAAGTTTGCCACCACTTTTCACAACAAAAAAGGCCCGCCAACTTAATGGCGGGCCTCGAGAACTCGTTAACCAA
This sequence comes from Octadecabacter sp. B2R22, assembly GCF_018861045.1. Lineage (GTDB taxonomy): Bacteria > Pseudomonadota > Alphaproteobacteria > Rhodobacterales > Rhodobacteraceae > Octadecabacter. The sequence goes on along the minus strand of NZ_JAHKQJ010000010.1, from coordinate 108,536 downwards.
ATAGAACTTACTTTTTCAGCGCAGTCAGGATGTCTGCAAGAAGCTCTTCCTGTGTCGGGCCAGCTGGCTCGGCAGGTGCTTCTTCTTCAGCTTTCTTCATCTTGTTCACAGAGCGAACCAGCATGAAGACGACGAATGCGATGACCAAGAAGTTGATGATCGCCATAATGAACTTACCGTATGTAAATGTCGCTTCGCCAACGGAGGCAGACAGACCAGCAAAATCAACACCGCCCATAAAGATACCAATCAGCGGATTGATAAGGTCTTCAACCAGGCTACCGACGATCGCAGTGAACGCTGCACCGATGATGATACCAACAGCCATGTCCATGACATTGCCTTTGGCGATGAAATCTTTGAATTCGTTAAGCATTGTATTTTGTCCCACTTTTTTCCCGCGCCCCGGATTTACCGTTAGCGCTCTCGTAGGCGGCTTATTGCTTGTTTTTCGATGAACACAAAGGGTTTATTCGGCCAATCGTTCCCCCTAAACCAAAAACGGGACATCGTTTCGGCCACACCACCATTAGGTCGAGAGCTCTCCCGTTAGCACATAACGAAGGATTTCGACCACTTCTGATGGCTCTCGCGCCATCGCCAGCGCAGCAGCATCAACTTCTTTAAGTGCATGATCATGATCAGGTTGTTGCAACACAATCAATGACTTACCCAATGCCGCAGCAAATCCCGCATCAAAGGCCGCATTCCATTGGCGGTACTTTTCGCCGAAGCGAACAACAACGACATCGGCATCAGAAATGCCTTTTCGTGTGCGAATTGCATTCACCATCGCGCCTTTATGATCATGCCAGTACTTATTTGGCTCGGCGCCTAGAATATTCACACCGCAGTCGTCAGATGCTTCGTGGTTGGTGACAGGGCTATTGAACTCGACGTCCAAGCCCTTGGCCCCTTCAATGATTTGTTCGCGCCAATCAGTGTGGATCTCACCGGATAGATAAACTTTAAGCATGTCGCCTCCTTGGTTAGGCGCCAGTTTACCCACTCAAATTTTTCGTGCCACGACATAACGCGAGATTGCAGGGAAATTGCCGGACTCGACGATTTCAAAACCGGCAAAGCATAAGGCGTCTTCAAGGTCGGAATGCGTCAGGAACCTCACGTATGGCGCTTTCCCGATCCACTGCATCGGACGGACCATTGTCTTGAACAAGAAACGCTTGAAACCCACAGATCGGTCCGCAAGACATGGAGTCTTGCTGATAAAGTATCCGCCTCTTGGCAACAGCTTGTGAACACTCGCAAAGGTGTCCTCCATGCTCTCAACAAGGTGAAACAAGTTAAACCCAAGCACTGCGTCAAATGGTTCTTTCTGGCTTGCCGCGTCCTTGGCCGACGCCACGCGGAACGTGGCATTGTGTACACCGCCCGCTTTCGCTTTGGTGCTAGCAATGTCGATCATTTTCGGAGAGATATCTTCCCCAACGATCTCTCGCACATCTGGCGCAATCAAAAGCGCGGTCGACCCAGTGCCGCAACCCAATTCAAGAATGCGGTCGTCATGTCCGAGGTATGACTTCGTGCGTTCCAACGTATATTCATACGCTGCCATGTCCTTGATCTGGTCTTGTGCGTATTTGGGGGCAATCTTGTCCCAGAATGTAGCGGCATCATTCATAGCGTTCTCCTTTGAAACGACACTACAGGCGCATAGACACCCAAGGAATTGACGAAATTCACAACTAATCTATACAATTTCGTATGGATATGGACGCCAACAGACTCGACTGGACACATCTGCGCAGCTTCTTGGCAACGGCCGAGACCTCGTCTTTGTCCGCTGCCGCGCGCGAACTGGGTCTAACGCAACCCACACTCAGCCGACAAGTCGCCGCCCTCGAAGACGACCTTCAATTGATGTTGTTTGAACGGGTTGGCCGAGGGCTACAACTGACGGACGCCGGGCGCGAATTATTGGCCCACGTCCGTGATATGGGTCAAGCCGCAGAACGTGTCGCCCTCACTGCCAGTGCACAGCGATCCGACATCAGCGGACAAGTCCGCATCACAGCGAGCGATATCTTCGCCGCCATGTATTTGCCCAAGGTGATCACCGAAATCCGCAAACACGCCCCCGCCCTGACGATTGATGTCGTCGCCACAAACGATATATCCGACCTCATGCGACGCGAGGCCGATATCGCCATTCGCAATATCCGCCCCGAACAACCCGACCTTGTTGCGCGACTGGTGCGCGAGGCACGCGGACGGTTCTACGGCGCAACAAGCTACCTCGACAAACGGGGGCGTCCAACGTCGCGCGCCGACTTGGCATCCCACGACTGGGTGTCGTTCGGCGAAGCTGCCCGCAACGTAGACTACATGACGGCCCTCGGCATCCCTGTGACAGAGGATGCATTCAAGACCGGATCAGAAAGCGGTTTGGTCGTTTGGGAAATGGCCCGTGCGGGGCTGGGGATTTGCCCAATGGACGAAACATTAGGCGATACAACAGACGGGATGGAACGGATATTGGACTCCGAACTCAAGATTGATTTCCCGATCTGGCTGGTGACCCATCGCGAGGTCCACACAAGCCCGCGCATAAGGTTAGTCTATGACATTCTCGCCGAAATCCTAGCAAAACCGGCATGAATTACCCTCAAAGCTGACGCGCGAACGCCCTAGTTTCTCCATGACGTTAGGTTAACTTAACTCCATCGCCCGAGGGATTTCGGGCAAGGAGATTAGTATGAGTAACTTTTTCAAACGCTTCCGCCGAGACACAGACGGCGCTGTAACCGTCGATTGGATTGTCCTCACGGCTGGCATAGTCGGGCTTTCTATTGCGGTTATGTCATCTGTAGGTCAGGGCGCAGTCAGCCAAGGCGAAAGCCTTGAGCTGTGCATGAAACGCGTGTCGCGAATTCTGACCCGAGACAACGACTGGACCTTCGAACGCCGTATGCGCGTCGCCCAACGACGGTGCGCTGCAGCGTAACCCGGCGCATTATCCGCGCAGGGTTCCGCCCGTCGCTTTCGTCACTTTTTCGATGATCTTGGCGCTTACCGCTTCGATGTCGGCGTCTTTCAACGTCGCATCGCTCGGCTGAAGGCGCACTGTCATGGCAAGGGACTTTTGGTCCTCGCCCAGTGATCCGCCGATGAATTCATCGAAAACGCGCACATCCGCGATGAGCGCCTTATCCGCACCCGCGGCGGCATTCACCGCCGTGAGGGCATCAACAGTCTTGTCCATCACGAAGGCGAAGTCACGTTCAACAGCCTGCAAATCCGGAAGCGACGCGGCCCCACGGTTTACCGTAACCTTCTTGGGTAGCGGTATTTCCTGTGGGAACAGAACAAAGCCAACAACAGGCCCTTTGACGTCCAGCGCCGAAAGAATTTTCGGGTGGATTTCACCAAAGACGCCGAGCACCTTCTTTGGACCAAGACAGATCATCCCGTGACGGCCAGGATGCCAAGCATCGCCAGCGCCACGCAGGATTTGCACTTTGGACGGGGCACCCATCGCTGCAAGAACCGCTTCGGCGTCTGCCTTCGCATCGTAAAGGTCAACATCACGCGATGCGCCATGCACGTCCTTTGGACCCGTCTTGCCGACAAGGATACCCGTCACAAGGCTGTGCTGTTCTGTTGGCTCACCACCATGGAACGCATCACCGGCCTCGAACAATGCCATATTGGTCTGACCACGCGCTTGGTTGCGGGCCGCTGCCTGCAACAGACCCGGCAACAGCGCCGGACGCATATGGGACATCTCGCTCGAAATCGGGTTGGCCAGCATGGTCGCATCCGTGCCGCCACCGAAAAGCTCTGCGGATGCTTTGTCGATAAAGCTGTAGGTCACACATTCGTTGTAGCCCAAAGCAGCCGTCGTACGCCGCGCCATCTGCATGCGTTTCTGCATTGGCGTCAGGATGGGGGCCGGAACGCCCGCACGGACCCGTGGCATTGGCACAGGCTTAAGGTTCGTCAGGGACGCAATCCGCGCCACTTCTTCAACCAAATCAGCCTCGCCTTGAACGTCAGGACGCCAGCTTGGCACCTGTGCCATGTCGCCATCCATAACAAAGCCCAGCTTCGTCAATGTATCACGCTGCGTTTCTGCGGGGATATCCATCCCGACCAGCGACGAACACCGATCCGTGTCGAGCTTATAGGCCCGCGCTGTGTCAGGAACCGCACCCGCTTGCACAACTTCAGACGCTTCACCGCCAGCAATATCAACGATCATGCGAACAGCATGCTCCAAACCTTCCGGCGTGAACGCAGGATCGATGCCGCGTTCAAAGCGATATCGCGCATCGGAGTTAATCTTGAGCGCGCGACCTGTGTAGGCCGTGCGGATCGGGTCAAAATAGGCCGCCTCAACAAAGACGTTTACGGTGTCTTCGGAACAGCCCGTGCGCAAACCACCCATAACACCACCAATGGATTCAGGCCCTTCAGCATCTGAAATCAGCGTCGCGCCTTCTGGGAAGGTGTATTCTTTGTCATCCAAACCAACGAGCGTCTCACCACCCGCAGCGCGGTGCAGGCGCAACGTATTGCCCGTGATCTTATCCGCATCAAAGACGTGCAGCGGGCGGTTCAGATCGTAAGTGAACCAGTTGGTCACATCCACGAGGAACGAAATCGGGCGCAGGCCAATCGCCCTTAGCTGCTGCTGCAACCACGCAGGGCTGGGGCCATTTTTAACGCCTTTGATCAGACGACCAAAGAACACAGGCGCTTGGTCCAGCGTGTCGTCATCGATGCTAACACTTACCGGATTGGCGAATGTCGCAGGAACAGGTTCAACATCACGTGTCTTCAATGTGCCAAGCCCACGGGCGGCCAAATCACGCGCAACGCCGCGCACGCCAAGTGCGTCGGGGCGGTTTGGCGTAATCGCGATCTCGATCACAGGGTCGACTCTGGATGGGTCATGTTCAGCCAGATAATCGGCAAAGGACTGGCCGACTTCTCCGGCAGGCAATTCAATAATGCCGTTGTGTTCGTCGGACAGCTCCAGCTCTTTCTCGGAGGCCATCATGCCGAAGGATTCAATCCCACGGATTTTGCCGACAGAAATGGTGATATCCAGACCGGGAATATACGTGCCCGGTTTGGCAACGACGACGGTGATCCCTTCACGGGCGTTTGGTGCACCACAAATAATCTGCGTCGGGCCTTCGCCAGCATCCACCGTACAAACGCGCAGCTTATCCGCATCGGGGTGCTGTTCCGCAGCCGTCACTTTGCCGATCACAAAATCGCTCAGCTTCGCGGCTGGATTTTCGATCCCCTCAACCTCAAGACCAAGGTCGGTCAGCGTGTCTGCGATCTCGTCCACGGAGGCATCCGTGTCGAGGTGGGATTTAAGCCAAGAGAGCGTGAATTTCATGGTCGTAGTTCCTGCGAAATAGGTGTTGCGGGCGGTGTACCCTATGGGCGTGTCAGGGGCTAGGGGCCTTTAGGAACGCGGCTCGATCTGCCGCCCGTCGAGGTCTTCGATCAATTGGAAGAATTCAAACACCAGCATCATTTCTGGATCAAACTTATGATCCTTCTTGATCGCTGCCTTGGTGGCTTTGCGCCACCCAATGAAATCATCGCGGCCAAGATCGGAATGGGCCATGTTGGTGTTCACATCGCAATACCGCACCTGCTGAACCTTAACGGTTTTGACGACCAGCGCAGGCGTGTTGTTCCAATGGGCAATGATGTCGGTGCGGCCCTCAACAGGCATGGACTGCGGATCGTCTTCGAAATCCGCCAACGGCGCACAAAGCGCCCGCTTACCACCACGACGCACAAGATTGATCTGCGTCGTACAGCTTTCGGCGTCATGGCCTAGCTTGAACGTCCCCGCACCGGGGTATGTTTCTTGGAGATCTTCATATTCAGGCATGTTGGGCCCTTTCAGTTTTTTGTGGCGCCATCCTCGAACAGGACACTTGGGCGCTCTCCAGCCTAGCTGGATTAAACTAGTCTACCCACCATGAACCGTCGGCACCTGAAGTGCAGAGAAACCGTAATGCTTCAGCCAACGTAGGTCGGACTCAAAGAACGCGCGCAGGTCGGGGATGCCGTATTTCAGCATGGCGATGCGGTCGATGCCCATGCCAAAGGCGAAACCTTGGTATTCATCGGGGTCGATGCCGCCAGCCCGCAGGACCTTGGGGTGGACCATGCCGGAGCCTAGGACTTCGAGCCAATCGTCGCCCTCGCCCACTTTCACAGTCCCGCCAGAGAAATCACACTGGATATCAACCTCGGCTGAGGGCTCCGTGAACGGGAAGTGCGACGCGCGGAAACGGGTTTTTACTTTAGTGCCGAAATAAGCGGTGAAGAATTCTTCGAGCGTCCATTTCAGGTTCGCCATTGAGATGTCTTTATCAATCGCCAGACCTTCGATCTGGTGGAACATCGGCGTGTGCGTCTGGTCGTAGTCCGCACGATACACGCGACCCGGACAGATGATGCGGATCGGCGCGCCCTGTGCTTCCATAGAGCGGATTTGCACGGGGCTGGTGTGCGTGCGCAAGACGTGCGGCGGGCGATCATCGCCCTCGTCGCGGTGCATATAGAACGTGTCCATTTCAGCGCGTGCAGGGTGATGGCCGGGGATGTTGAGCGCGTCAAAGTTATACCAATCGGTATCGATCTGCGGCCCTTCGGCTGTCGCAAAACCCATATCGGCAAAGATCGCGGTGCATTCTTCCCAAACCTGAGACACGGGGTGGATCGTACCCTGACGGCGATCCCGCGCAGGCAGTGTCACATCGAGCCATTCCGTGCGAAGACGCTCATCAAGGGCCGCATCGGCAAGGCCAGCCTTCTTAGCCGTCAACGCCGCGTTGATCTCATCCTTGAGAGCATTGAGCGCCGGCCCCGCCACTTGGCGTTCTTCTGGTGTCATCTTACCCAAAGAACGCATTTGCAGGCTGATCTCGCCCTTTTTGCCGACGGCCTGAACACGCAGGTCCTCAAGCGTGGCTTCATCGCCAGCTTTGCCAATCAGGTCGAGGTATTTTGATTTGAGATCGTCCATGTGCGTGCCCTTTATCGCTTGGGGTTCAGGTAGCGAAATGGCGGCGGGGTTGCAAGGTTTCGCGCATATCGCGCCCACCCAAGATGTTTGTTTTATGGGGATGGCAGAGATCGGCCTACAGATCAGCGGCTGGGCGCTGGCCCAGAGCGCGGTTCATTGGCATTGCCCATACCGCGCCTTACTCTTGTCCTATTCCGACGCGAAATAGAGTTAACACCGTATCAAAAAATAGGAAAACACGATGAGCTACGCTGATGAATTCGAAAGATACATGTTGGAGCTCGTCAACGCGGAACGCACAAGCCTTGGGCTAGATGCGCTGGAACTGGAACTGCACCTGAACGACTCCGCTGAGGATCATTCAGACTGGATGCTGGACGCGAACGTCTTTTCACACACAGGAGAAAACGACTCGACGGCCACACAGCGCATGGAAGCCGCTGGGTTTGACCTATATTGGTCGTGGGGCACCGGTGAAAACATTGCCATTCAAACAACCCGTGGCGAAGAAGGGTTTATGGACGACGTTGAGGACTTGCACATTGCCTTGATGAATAGCCCCCTCCATCGCGACAACATCCTGAACCCTGACTACGACTATATCGGCATTGGAATATCGGTCGCTGATTACACCTACCAAGTCGAAAACGAAGACGGCGAATTTGTAGACTACACGGGCCAATCCATCATCGTTACGCAGAACTTTGCGTACACCTTGGGTCAGGTTGAACTTGATCTGAAGGCTGACGATTTCGAAGAGACAACAACCGGTACGTCCTCCGCAGATCAGTTGATCGGCACAACCGGGGTTGATTTGATGTCAGGCCTTGAGGGTAATGATAGATTAACAGGCGGCCGCGAAGGCGATCTGTTGTTTGGCGGTGATGGGAATGATGTTCTCATCGGACAACATGGCGATGATTTTCTGTCTGGTGGCAACGGCAACGATCAGATGATTGGCGGCGTTGGCGGCGACACATTTGAAGGCGGCGCTGGTGAAGATCGGGTGCTATACGGTTCCGCTGGCGCAGGGGTCACCGCAGACCTTGGCGACGCAAGCCAAAACACGGGAGATGCAGCCGGTGATACGTATGACTCCATTGAGCGTCTTCGGGGATCGAATTTCGATGACGTGCTTCGCGGTGACGATGCGGACAACATTCTGTGGGGCGTAAATGGTGACGACCAAATGGTCGGAAATGGCGGCGATGACGTTCTGTTTGGCATGAATGGCGACGATACATTGCAAGGCATGGAAGGCGACGACCGCATGACCGGCGGCGCCGGAAGCGATGTTTTTGTGTTCGAAGACGGGTTCGGAACTGACGTTGTCCTTGATTTCGACGTTGCCGATGCGGCGGAGAAAATATCATTGGCGAACGTGACCTCCATTAGTGATTATACAGACCTAATGGCGAGCCATATAAGACAAACAGGCGACAACACCGTGATCGTCGATTTGCAAAGCAATCGAATTGTATTGCGCGATGTTGATATGACCGAGCTGACTGTGGATGATTTCCTTTTCTAGGGCCCGAAGTCCGCTGTGTCGGCTCTCTAACCAAGGATCAAACTGCCGATGAAACGAGTTCTACTCGTCCTTGCCCTGCTAACGGGATGTGGACCGCCGACAACACCGCCAATGGTGGAACGGACCGGTAATGACGGGCGAACCTGTCGGGTTTTCAATGATATTGGCGGCAACTTATTACAGTATCGGGTGTTTCGCGCGGAGCTTGCTGAGACATGCGATGTTGTTAAATTGGGGGAATGCAATTCCGCCTGCACCATACTGATGACCCTCCCCAATGCTTGCCTGCTGCGCGGTCGGCGGTTTGGATTTCATGCGAGCACGCTGAATGGTGCTGGCAATGAGGCTTTGGGCGCCCATTACCGGGCAGGCATTTTGCAGCGGTTCAACGAAGATTGGTCGAGGTCAGCCGATATCCAACGCGTGACCGCCGAAGAAGCCGTGCGTCTCGATCCGCAGTTGCAACTGTGTCCTGAGTAGAAGCCCTATCCACAAACGAAAAAGGCCGCCCCAGATTGGGACGGCCTTTCAAAATTCATGTGCTTTGGCTTACGCCATTGCTGCTTTCGCTTTCTCAACGATCGCACCGAATGCATCAGGCTCGTTCACTGCCAGATCGGCGAGAACCTTACGGTCCACTTCGATACCAGCCAAGTTCAGGCCGTTGATGAAACGGGAATATGTCAATGTTTCGTCGATAGAACGCACCGCAGCGTTGATACGCTGAATCCACAAAGCGCGGAAGTTACGCTTACGGTTGTGACGGTCGCGTGTTGCGTATTGGTTCGCCTTATCGACGGCCTGACGCGCAACTTTGAAGGTCGTGGAACGACGGCCATAGTAGCCTTTCGCTTGATCCGTTACCTTCTTGTGACGACGATGAGTGACTGTACCACCTTTAACTCGCATATCTAAATCTCCTTATCGCGCGTATGGCATCATGCCCTTGATGATCTTCGCATCAGGGGCTGAAAGTGTTGTTGTGCCGCGTGCGTTACGCAGGAACTTGTTAGAGCGTTTAATCATGCCGTGCTGTTTACCAGCTTGAGCGGCTTTGACTTTGCCGGAGGCCGTCATTTTGAACCGCTTTTTGCAGCTCGACTTTGTCTTCATCTTAGGCATTTCCGTCTCCTCTTTGGGTCGGTTTTCACACGACTCGGCATGCCAGATTGGCCGGTCGCGCGGTAGGAAATGGGCGTTTAGCCCGCGTTCAGTAATATAGCAAGGGGATTCGCGGCGTTTAGTTGATGTATCGCCCAACAACGCTGACAAAAATGTCCGGAATATCGGCCAGCTGATAGCCACCAGGATTGTCCCGAATTGCCAACACAATCAAACCGCCTGCGATCATGACCGCAATCGCCGCCGCCCGAGGCACCCGTCCATCAGCCAAAGCCCCCATGATCGACGGAATCGAAAACCCGCCAACCACAAGCCCAATCACCAACATCAGATCCGGATCCATACCAACACTCCACCTTTACGTTAAGGTAGTTTAGCCCGCATCGCCGCTATAAATCAATCTCTCGTCACACGGCGCCACACGAAGAATATTTGTGCTGCCCGGCGTGTTGAATGGAACACCTGCGGTTACAACAACCATATCGGACTCGCTGGCGATGCCGGAAGAAATCGCAGCACGGACGGCTTCGATCACGGCAGTCTTGAAACGATCGACCTTGGTTGTGACCTCAACACAGTTCGTGCCCCAGCTGAGAACGAGGCGGCGCACGGTCTTGATGTCGCTGCTCAGCACGATGATCGGCACACGAGGACGTTCGCGCGCGGTTAGCAACGCAGTCGTACCCGACTGTGAGTAACAGCAAATCGCTTTGATGTCGGCTGTCTCGGCAATTTCACGGGCCGCAGCCACGATACCGTCCGCAACGGTGCGGCCTGACGTTTTGCGGCTGGCTTCGATGATGTCGGTATAGGTTGGGTCCGCTTCCACTTCGACGGCCACGTTGTTCATTGTGGTCACAGCTTCGATCGGAAAGTCACCAGCGGCAGATTCAGCAGACAACATGATCGCGTCAGTGCCTTCATAGATCGCAGTCGCAACGTCGGAGACTTCCGCACGTGTCGGCATTGGCGATTCAATCATCGATTCAAGCATCTGCGTCGCAACGATCACCGGCTTAGCGGCCTCACGGCACTTACGGATCAGGCGCTTCTGGATTGGCGGCACGTTTTGCACCGGCAGCTCAACACCGAGGTCGCCACGGGCAACCATAATGCCGTCAGAGACTTCCAGAATGCTATCGAACGCCGTCACGGCAGCGGGCTTTTCAATCTTGGACAACAGCGCAGCGCGGCCTTTGGCCAGCTTGCGGGCTTCTTCGACGTCAGCAGGACGCTGAACGAAGGACAGCGCCAGCCAATCAACACCCAAGTCACAGACGAATTCGAGGTCTTTGCGGTCTTTGTCGGACAATGCAGCAAGCGGCAGAACCACATCAGGAACGTTTACGCCCTTCCGGTTCGAGATTGTCCCGCCGACCAGAACTTCGCAGTCTGCAAAATCACGGCCACAGTCTTTGACTTGCAGCTTGATCTTACCGTCATTCACCAAAAGGTGCGCGCCGGGTTCAAGGGCGTCAAAGATTTCCTTGTGCGGAAGTTGCACCCGATCTTTGGTGCCTTCTGCGTCGTCCAGATCAAGGCGGAAAGATGCACCCACCTCAAGTTCTTCACCATCCTTGTTAGCAAACACACCAACGCGCAGCTTTGGCCCTTGAAGGTCAGCCAAGATACAGATCGGGCTGTTGAGGTCTTTCTCAACCTGACGAATGATGGCGTGACGCACTTTGATCTCAGCGTGATCACCATGGCTCATGTTGAGACGGAACGTATCCGCTCCAGCTTCGTGCAAAGCACGGATCATTTCATAGTCATCGGAGGCTGGGCCAAGTGTGGCTACAATCTTGACGTTGCGGTCGCGTTTCATGGTGGTATTCCTCGGGTTCGGCAGGGCTTCTCGTTCGCGGTTACCGCTAACAGTTATGCGGCCTTATATCGCATCTACGTCAGTCTACAACTGCTCACACTTGGATAACATTAACATGACGACCGAACAATTTGACCCTTTTCATGTTCATGGTGCAGATCGAACGTCCCGTTGGTTGATAACATGCGACCATGCGTCCAACGTCGTTCCGCCTACTGTTGGCGGCGGATCGTTGGGCCTGCCGGACGCGGATATGCAGCGCCACATTGCTTATGACGTGGGTGCGGCGGGTGTCACACGGGCCTTGGCGGACGCTTTGGATGCACCTGCTGTTCTGTCAAATTTCTCACGGATGGTCATTGATCCGAACCGTGGCCTTAATGACCCGACGCTGCTCATGAAACTTTACGACGGCACGGTGATCCCCACCAACCGTGACGCGGATATGGTCGAGAAAGCCCGCCGCGTTGATGCCTTCTATTCCCCCTATCATGCGGCCTATGGGGAATTGGCGGCGCGGCAAGATGACACCATCATCATCGCAATTCACAGCTTCACCCCAAAGCTGAACGGTAGACGCCCACGACCATGGCACATCGGCATTCTGCATGAAGGCGACGACCGCCTGTCTGATCCATTGCTGGCCATTCTCAATGAGCAAGGCGATCTCTGCGTTGGCGACAACGAACCCTACGCAGGACACCTGCCCGGGGATTCGGTGGATCGCCATGCGTTGCAAACGGGCCGCGCAAATGCGCTCATTGAAATTCGCAGCGACCTCATCGAAACTAAGGACCAACAAGTGGCCTGGGGCAAACGCCTTGCGCCCATTCTGACGCAATCTCTTACCCGAATGGAGGCCTAGCATGTCCAAGCCCGACGCCCAGACCCAAATCGAACTCGAAGCAGCCGCCTTTCGTCGTCTGCAAAAGCACCTGATGGAAGACCGCACAGACGTTCAAAACATCGACATGATGAACCTTACAGGGTTCTGCCGAAATTGCCTGAGCCGCTGGTATCAGGAAGCCGCCGCAGAGCGCGGGATCGAGATGACCAAAGATGAAGGCCGCGAAGCGTTCTACGGCATGACGATGGACGACTGGAAAGCGAACTATCAGACCGACGCGACCCCCGCGAAACAGACAGAGTTCAAAGTCGCATTCGAAGAGAACGTTACCAAGAAAGGTTAGCCCTCGTCGGTTCGGCGCACGAATGAAGGTGTTTGGTTCTTGGCAAGCGCCTTGGCCTGTTCGACCCATCCGTCCCGCGTGACCCGACCCTTGAATCCTTCAAGGTTGTCATCGACCCAAGCGACTTCATCTGCCGTCCAATTGGCAATTTGATCATAATGCCAGAACCCTAACTGATTGCAGAGCGCTTCCATCTTTGTTCCGACGCCTTTGATCTTTTTCAAGTCATCCGGAAGCCCGTCGCGCGCCTCGCTTAGGGATGCTGGTTTTGATCCAGCAGTTTCATACGGCTTCGCAGGCTCAGCAACGGGCGCAAACGCGCGTTTTGGTGTCGCCGCCTCTGGGGCTTTCGTGGGCAAAGGGATCGGCTCAGACGGAGGTGTTGCCACAGCAACCGGTCGGGAATAGCCGCCGCCCTCCATGGCTGGAACATCATCCAACTGACCGTCCAGACTTTCGCGTTCTTTCGCCTTGAGGCGGTCCACTTCCGCGCGTAGGCGGCGCACCTCGTCGGCATCAGCGCCAGTGTCCGCACGACCACCCCATATCAGCCAGCCAGCGATCAGACCGATCACGATAGCAATCGCCAACAAAACCCAAATCTCTCCGAGGAGGAAGCTCCAGTCTTTGAACATGTGTCTCGCGTCCTTGTTACGGCGTTTACGGGGTTTCTGAATCAACCCAAGTCAATGTGGTGCGACGGTTGGCGGCGCGGCCTTCGGCTGTTTCATTATCGGCCACAGGTTGGGACGGACCAAAACCCGTTGCGAACATATCCGCAGCCCGAAGCCCGCGATCAATCAGTGCAGCGCGCACAGCCTCGGCACGCTCGGCGCTCAGCGCGATGTTGCCATCCTCATCGCCTGAAGCATCCGTATGCCCCCCAATGTCGAGCAATAGATCCGCGTCAAAACAGGACGCGGCGAGTGCCGCCAAGCCATTGATCGCGCGAATGGACGTTGCATCAAGACGGGCAGAGCCCGACAAAAACGTAATCTTTGCACGGTTCAACAACGCATCAACCTGCGCGTTACAGCCGTCAAGGTCAGCGGTGAACTCGAGGTTCGGTAGCCAGAACCCACGACTGAAGACTTCATTCAAACCGGTCGCGGCATTCACACGCATCGTTCCCTCAGCAGGGAAATCTTCGAGCGGCGCGAGCGAGAATGCCACGTCAGGCGGAAGGTTTTCAGCCAGATCACTGGCGACAAGGTCAAAATCAACGCCTGGGGCGACGATCAGATCAAGGGCCGTCCCGCCACCATCTCGTGCAAAGGTCAGCGACTCCAATTCAGGCAAATACCCAGCAACCCTCGTCAAAGCATCGAGGCTGCTGCCAACGTCAGTATCTGCGAGCGCCGCTGTCGGCGATCCAGTCACCCCCGTCCCAAGGGCATCCTGCAAGTCTTGCACCTGCATGCCATCAGGCAAACGACCCTCGACACGCGCTCCGTTTGCGGCATCGTATGTCAACGACCATGCGGCAGGCGAACCGTCATCCAGATAGGTGATATTGCGCTCAACCGCCACATCATCCCCCAGCGCGGCCAGCACGTCATCCATGACGACATTGATCTGCGGTGTGGTCGCAACGCCCGACAATTTGATCGAGGTCTCTGACGCGATAAGCTGCCCGGACTGAAGCAACCCCAAAGCCGCAACACCCGCATCGGCGTTGGACGTGAAGGTGCCTGCTTCGTCGGGTAGAAAACTAATTGCGGCGTCGCTGGTCACGGCAACACCAGTGGGGCCCCGCGCAGCAAAGCCGTCAGGAAACTTGCCCGAAGCTGTTGCGTCTGATCCGTCCCACTCCATGATCAACGACAGCGCAACGCCGTCATCCCAAAGCCCAAGGTCTGAAGTGACGTCATATGAGGTTGGCAGCGTCGCAAGCAATTCTTGCGCCTGCGCAACGCCACTTGGCGTACCGGTCCCGATTAATGAAATAGCCTGCCCTTCGATCGCCAACTCTGCCTCTATCAATGCAGCCAGTGCATCCATGCCAACACCTGTGGCATCAGGCCAATCGGGATAGATCGATGGTATTGCCGCTTCGGTTAGCGCAAGCGGATCACCGATTTCGAAACGCTCCGAAACGTCACCCTCTGACATTTGAGACGGCAATTTCCCGCCCCCCGACACAACACCGTCCCGCAGGGACAGCATTAGGCGAAGGGGCGTGCCGTCGTCTTCAACGTCAATATCGAGGCGCGCTGAATAACCGTCCGGCAAGGTGTCCAAATTCGAGCGCAAGCCAACAACGACGTTAGGGGTCCGTGCCAAACCTGAAAGGCTGATTTCGCGGCCTTCCAAAGTCATCTCGCCAGACTTCAGCTCTTCAAGCGCAGCAATGCCAAGTCCCGCCGCATTTATCCAATCCGCGTCAGGCGCACCCGCTGCCAGCTTAAGGCCAGCCGCCAGAACGCCAAGCTGGGCACGATCCACCTCAGAGGGGATAGCACCGCTGAGCACCACCGCACTTTCACCCTCTTTCAGAGCCATCAACGCAAACGGATCAATCAGCGGAAGCGTTTCAACATCCGCCATGTCGACAACGCGCACGCCGTCGATCCCTTCAAAGGTCGCTTGGAGCACCGCCAATTCTGTCGGATCTGTTACGAGGCCAGACACACGAACATCCCTGCCAGATACAACTGCCGAAAGCCCGTGAAGGGTGCCATCCGCCACAGCTTGCGCATTCACGTCAATAGCGGCTTGAATGCGGGGCGCGTTCTGGGTCGTTGCGACATATCCCAAGCCCGCAGCACCTGCGGTCAAGACCAGAAACCCTAAAAATTTGCGCACATTGCCCTCCGGCATGGTTTGCCTTTTGCCACTATGACGCCGCATATGGGCGAGTGGCAAGCAGGCCGACCCTTACTGAGCGGCTTTACGGCTTTCTTCGAGGTAGATTTCGCGCAAACGCGCCGCAATCGGGCCCGGCGTGCCTGTGCCAATTGCGGCACCGTCGATTTCAACGACAGGCATGACGAAGGTAGACGCAGAGGTCACAAAGGCCTCATCTGCGCCCTGCGCTTCCTCAATCGTAAAGGTCCGCTCTTCGACTTTCATCTGGGCTTCGCGGGCAAACCGCAACACGGCGGCGCGGGTGATCCCATGAAGAATATCATTGCTCAGTTGGCGCGTAATGATCGTGTCACCTTTGACAATATAGGCATTGTTGGATGTACCTTCAGTCACCGCGCCGTCCTCAACCATCCAAGCGTCATCACAGCCTGCGGCCTTTGCAGCCATCTTACCCATGGACGGGTAAAGTAGTTGCGTCGTCTTAATGTCGCGACGCCCCCAACGAAGGTCTTCGATTGAGATGATCTTGAAACCTTCTTTGGCTTTCGGACTATCCGCCAAACCGGGTTTGTTCTGGGTGAACAACACAAGCGTCGGTTTCACATCGTCAGACGGGTACGCAAAGTCGCGATCCCCTGCACTGCCGCGGCTGACCTGCAAATAGATCATGCCCTCGTCGATGTCATTCAAGCGCACGAGTTCACGGTGAATTTCCAGCAGGTCGTCAAAACCCTCCGGCTTTTGCATGTCGAGCTCGTTCAACGACCGTTCCAGCCGTTTCGCGTGACCTGCAAAATCAATCAACTTGCCGCCCAGAACCGACGTCACTTCGTAAACGCCATCTGCCATCAAGAACGAACGATCAAAGATCGAAATCTTTGCGTCTTCTTCGGGCAGGTATTCTCCGTTCAGGTATACAGTGCGGCTCATCTCGTTATCCCCATAGTGCGGCTTTGGGTGGGTGCACCCCAGCGTCATCAAAAATCAAAGGCTCAACGCGGTCTTCGGCCAATAGAAGCGGCCCGTCAAGGTCAACAACGGCCGCGCCTTGGGCGACAATCGTCGCAGGCGCCATCGCAAGCGATGATCCAACCATACAACCGACCATCACATCATAGCCTTCTTCGCGGGCTGCTTGATTAAGGCGCAGGGCCTCGGTCAGGCCGCCTGTCTTATCCAGCTTGATGTTCACCATGTCGTATTTGCCCTTGAGCGCCGCCAAAGTCGCGGTGTCATGGCAGGACTCGTCCGCACAGACCGGCAAAGGCCGCGCAATCTCAGCCAACATGTCATCTTCTCCGGCTGGCATTGGCTGTTCGACCATGCTCACCCCAAGGCGCAGCAAGTGTGGCGCAAGGTCGGTATAGACCTCAGCGCTCCAGCCCTCGTTGGCATCCACGATAATCTCTGCATTCGGCGCGCCAGCGCGAACGGCTTCTAGTCGGGCCATGTCATCTGGCGTGCCGAGCTTGATCTTCAGCAGCGGGCGATGTGCATGTTTGGCCGCCGATGCACGCATGTTTTCAGGCGTATCGAGCGATAAGGTGAACGCGGTGATGCAGGGCTTTGGCACAGGCACCCCGATAAGGTCCCAAACACGTTTTCCTGCGGCTTTCGCCTCCAGATCCCAAAGGGCACAGTCGACCGCATTGCGTGCCGCACCAGCCCCGAGAAGATCATACAACCCAGTGCGTGACACATCAGACGGCAGGCCTTCGATTTCCTTTGTCACGGACTCAAGCGTTTCGTCGTATCGGGCATAGGGCACACATTCGCCCCAGCCGACATAACCACCCTGTTCGACCTTAACGGTTAGCACCTTGGCCTCAGTGCGCGACCCCCGAGAGATCGTGAACACTTCGGCCAATCGAAAGACATCTTGGGTAACAGTCAGCTTCATAGTGCACAGAGTGCATCAACCAACCGCCCAGCGCCATGGCGGAATGGGTCGACGGCAGGCAGCCCCATACGTGCCTCAACTTCAGCGAGATACTTAGCCGCTTCTTCTTCGCTCAGATGCTGGGTGTTCACGGATATACCCACCACTTCGCAGTTCGGGTTAGCGACACGGGCGATCGGCAGGGCCGTATCGCGCAGATCCTCAAGCGAGGGCAAATCATATGTCGGCAAGCCGCGCATATGGGTGCGGGTCGGCTCGTGACACAAGACCAACGCATCCGGCTGCCCACCGTGGATCAGCGCCATAGTCACACCGGAATATGAAACGTGGAACAGGCTGCCCTGCCCTTCAATGTGATCCCAGTGATCTTCGTCATTGTCCGGCGTCAGATATTCGACGGCACCTGCCATGAAATCTGCAACAACCGCATCCAACGGAACGCCGCCACCGGTAATCAAGATACCTGTCTGCCCTGTTGGGCGGAACGAGGATTTCATCTCGCGCTTGCGCATCTCAGCATCAATCGCGAGGCCTGTGTACATTTTGCCAACGGAGCAATCCGTCCCAATCGCAAGGCACCGTTTGCCGCTGCGCTTGATACCGTTCGCAATCGGATAGGCCACGGACGGAATCCGTACATCATGTAGGGTTTGTCCGGCCACATGCGCCGCAGCAACCAGATCGTTTTCATCCCGCAACAGATTGTGAAGACCAGAGGCCAAATCAAACCCCATGCCCAGCGCTTCGATTAACACGTCTTTCCATGCCTGCGAAATGATCCCACCACGGTTGGCCACACCAATAACAAGTGTGCGCGCGCCCGCATCCCATGCTTGCTGCAATGTCGTATCCGCGAGACCCACATCAGCGCCACACCCCGGAAGACGCAGTTGGCCAACGGCATTTTCAGGGCGCCAATCCTTAATGCCCTGCGCGACTTTTGCCGCAAGTTGGTCCGGCGCATCGCCGAGGAACAGAAGATAAGGGGTGGGAATCATAGCAGCCTCCATTGGGGTTTTGCACAATGTGGGCGACTAACGGCGGGAAGGGCTGCTGAAATTCAGCACAAATGCACCTAAAGTGGGAAAAAAATGCACATCAGGGCGTAATCGCAGAAAAATCTTGCGCACTCTGGCTTTCTGCAGTTGCCAATTCGCACTTGCAGCATGTCGCGCAATATTCTACCTCTACAGCAACACAAAACGAAACATCATTACTTTATCGATAGAGGTCCGCCATGTCATTCCGTTTGCAACCCGCCCCCGTCGCCCGCCCGAACCGCTGCCAGCTGTTTGGACCAGGATCCAACGTTAAACTGCATGCCAAAATGGCGGCCTCTGCGGCTGACGTCATCAACCTCGACCTCGAAGATTCTGTCAGCCCATCTGACAAAGACAGCGCCCGCGTCAATGTAATCGACGCGATCAATACACTCGACTGGGGCAGCAAGACACTAAGCGTGCGGATCAACGGGCTCGACACACCGTATTGGTATCGTGACGTGGTGGATGTTCTGGAACAAGCGGGCGACCGTCTGGATCAAATCATGATCCCGAAAGTCGGTTGCGCCGGCGATATCTATGCTGTCGATGCACTGGTGACCGCCATCGAACGCGCCAAAGGCCGCACCAAGCCGATCAGCTTTGAAGTGATCATCGAATCCGCTGCAGGCATCGCCCACGTCGAAGAAATCGCAGCAGCGTCACCGCGCATGCAGGCTATGTCTTTGGGCGCCGCTGACTTTGCCGCATCAATGGGGATGCAAACAACAGGCATCGGTGGCACGCAGGAAAACTATTACATGCTGCACGGCGAAACCCGCCACTACTCTGACCCGTGGCACTGGGCGCAGACAGCCATCGTCGCTGCTTGCCGCACCCATGGTGTCTTGCCTGTCGATGGTCCGTTCGGGGATTTCAGCGACGACGAAGGTTACCGCGCCCAAGCACGCCGCAGCGCGACGCTGGGTATGGTCGGCAAATGGGCGATCCACCCAAAGCAAATCGCGCTCGCCAACGAGGTATTCACCCCATCCGAAGAAGCCGTCGCCGAAGCACGCGAAATTCTCGCCGCGATGGAAGAAGCAACAGCACGTGGCGAAGGCGCGACTGTCTACAAAGGTCGCCTTGTCGATATCGCCAGCATCAAACAGGCTGAAGTCATCGTGAAGCAGTCCGAAATGATCAATGGCTAAGGCCATCCGTCTGGTGCACACGGCTCAGGTTCACGTGGCGCGTTTCGACGCGCTGCGCGATGCCATTGCGCCAGACGTGACCCTAACGCACGTTGTGCGCCCCGATCTGTTGGATCGCGCGCGTGTTGAAGGTGTAACAGATCCTATTCGCGCTGAGTTGATTTCAGAACTTGCGCTAGACGATCCAGACCCGACGATTTGCACCTGCACAACGCTTGGTCCCGCCGCCGAAGCCGCAGGCGCAATCCGTATTGATCGCCCGATGATGGACAAAGCGGCGAAACTCGGCGGGCGGGTCTTACTTGCTGTTGTCCTCGAAAGCACCGTTGCCGCCTGCCAAGACGCTCTAGGCGCGAGCATTCAGGCCGCTGGGACGGGCACGCAGATCGATACACTTGTTATGCCGAGCGCGTGGCCGTTGTTTGAAAGCGGTGACATGGATGGCTTTGCACAGTTCATTGCCGATCGCGTCAACGCGCATCTGTCAGACCACAGCGCGGTCGTTCTCGCACAAGTCTCAATGACGGATGCCGCGGGGCGAATTGACCACCCCACAGTCCTTACCGCGCCAGAACTTACACTGCGGTTTGCCTTAGGGGCTTAACCCGCAAGCGGCATGAAGATTTCCGTCAGAAGGTCATCCGGCGCGGTCGTTGTCGGGTCATTGAGATAAACCTCAAAAGATGGATCATCGCGTAGCTTGGCCTGACTTTCCGTAAGCCAGTCGCCGAACAAGTAGTCATATGCTTGACCCAAGCCCGCATAGGGCCCCTTAAAGGTCAACACCGCATAGTCGCCTCCGGCAAGGTCAACTTGTTCAAGGCCTGCCGGCACGTCGCCGCCATTCCAGATAACGCCTGCATGACAGCGCAACTCTTCAGCCGCGACTTCATTAGGATCATCATAATAAACCCCCGCCATTCCACGCGTGTTTGGCCAGTGGCCACCTGTCGTCATAATCGTCGCCACCTTTTGATAGGCAACACTGCCTTCGGAATACGGGCCACGGTGGCTGAGCGCGGCGAGCGTCATTGGATCAATTGTGCGATTTGAAACATCAAACATTAGGGTTTCTCCGTTGGGATTGGTTTTCATGGGTGCTGTCACCCCACGTTTGCGAAACGCAGCGGGGGTGACGTCGTAGACCTCTTTGAACGCCCGCACAAAGCTCCGCTCATTAGGATAGCCGACTTGTTTGGCGATCCCCGATACCGGCTGCGACGAACGCACCAAAAGCATCGTTGCCTTGTGCATTCTCACCGATCTAATCATTGCTGCGGGCGACACGCCCATGATTGCGGTAAAGACCCGATGCCAATGGAAACGAGACAATGCCGCAACATCGGCCAGCTGATCCAATGACAGGTCTTCGCCCGCATGGGCATGGATATAGTCAACAACCCGAAGGATGCGATCTGTGTGAGGGTGCGTCTTGGTCATGTTCAATCCCTAGCAAGAACCCACTGCACAAATCTTGCTGAGTTGCATTGCCCCTACGTCCGACCTTATATCATGCACAAGATATCAGGAGCATGATGCATGACCAACTACCTCGACTTTGAAAAGCCGCTTGCCGAAATTGAAGGCAAAGCCGCTGAACTGCGCGCCATGGCCCGCCAAAATGAGGAAATGGACGTCGAGGCAGAAGCCGCCGGCCTTGATAAAAAAGCCGCAGACCTGATGGAAACGCTTTACGCGGACCTAACGCCTTGGCGCAAATGCCAAGTCGCGCGTCATGCAGATCGCCCCCATTGCAAAGACTATATCGACGCCTTGTTCACGGAATACACACCGCTCGCAGGGGATCGCAATTTTGCAGATGACCACGCGGTGATGGGCGGCCTTGCTCGGCTAGATGGTCGCGCAGTGATGGTGATCGGCCACGAAAAAGGCAACGATACCAAATCCCGCATTGAACGCAATTTCGGGATGGCCCGCCCAGAAGGCTACCGCAAAGCGATCCGCCTGATGGATATGGCAGACCGGTTTGGCATACCTGTCGTAACTTTGGTTGATACGCCCGGCGCCTACCCCGGCAAAGGCGCAGAAGAACGCGGTCAGTCCGAAGCGATTGCCCGTTCCACACAAAAATGCCTGCAACTTGGAGTTCCATTGGTCAGCGTCATTATCGGCGAAGGCGGATCCGGCGGGGCGGTTGCCTTTGCAACGGCCAACCGTGTCGCGATGCTGCAGCACTCCGTCTACTCGGTGATTTCACCAGAAGGCTGTGCGTCGATCCTTTGGAAAGATGCCGAAAAGATGCGCGAAGCCGCTGAGGCGCTGCGTTTGACGGCACAAAACCTCAAAGAACTCGGCGTCTGTGATCGTATCGTCAGTGAGCCAACAGGCGGGGCACATCGCCACAAGAAGATCGCCATTGATGGCGTCGGCACTGCGATCCAAGCCATGCTCGATGAACTTGAAAACAAATCCGCTGATGAATTGCGCCAGTCGCGCCGTCAGAAATACCTTGATCTGGGCAGCAAGGGCCTCGCTGCGTGATCCGCGCGGCCATCGCCCTCATGTTTGCCGCCCAGACAGCGGCTGCAGGTGGGCTGATGGACCGCACGGTTTCATTCGGCGCGCTGGCCTATGACAACGTAGAAGCGCCGATTTATGTTGGCGAACGCCACCCAGCCATCGTTACCGACGCGATCGAATACGGGCTTGGCCCCGAAGGGCTCCAAAACGGATGGGACATCGTGCCCGCGATCATCGACATCCGCGACCAACAGATCATCGTGACCTACCCCGACACAGTCGACGGAACGTTCCCCGAAGCGGAATTCAATGGCTATGTCCTCGACTTTCTGACCGACTGCGTGTTGTTCAACGGCGCAGGGCAAGATTTGGAAAACTCGACGGTCGTACTGGCAGACGACGCCATTTTTGTTGAGGGCTCCAAATTGTACGTGGATATGGCGGGCATCAATTATGAGCCGCAAACGTTTATTGTTATAAACGTCGACGTCGCCGACTGCCCGCTAAGTTAATTTACGTCGCCGACAACCATGAACGATGACACGCGCCCAGGGCTTGCAATCATAACTACGCGCAGACCCTCAAATAGGTCGCGATCAACGCCATACCAGCCGAGCGTTCTTGGACCATCCGTGAGAACATCGACCTCGGGAACCAAGGGTTCGGCGGTTGCAATCACGGCGGTGTAGCGATCCACGAAACCTTCCGGGTCCACAGTGAACCCTTCAACCGAATTTTCGGTGTAGCTGACTTCGACAGTACAGATCCGCAGTTGGCTTGCAGGGTTGTTAGGGTCTGCGGCTTCGCCCCATTCGGCGACAAAGCGGTTGTTTTCGAGAATGGCCGCGCCTGCGTTGTTCAGATTGTCGGAGACCTCAACCTCGTCATACACACCAGGGGTACGGCCAATGTCTGTGAAAGGGGTCTCACCTGTTTGAACATAGGGCAAGCAATGGTCGGACAGGTACATGCTAAGCAAATCGTCACCCGTGACGGTGGTCAGCACGTTGAACGCATAGACCCCAAGGCCCGCGACGCCTGCCCCTGTCAGAAACCCTGCCAGCTTCATTACCACATCCTTGTCTTGGCGTATTCCGCATAGCCATCGTCATAACCCTGCGCGTCAAATTCCGCCTGCTGTTCCTTGATGAGTTGCCCAGCGGTTGGAAGGTCTTCCGCAGCATTACCCGTCCACAATTCTGAACGCATGATCGCTTTGGCGCACTGAAAATACGCCTCTTGGACAGTGATCACGATGACGGATTTGGGGTGTTTCCCGTTCTGCTCAAAGCTGCCGGTGACTTCGGGATCATCGGACAAAACCGCTTTGCCATTCACACGGATCACATTGGCGGAGCCGTTATTCATAAACATTAAGCTAACGCGCCCGTCGCGCACGATGTTACGCAAGCTGTCGATGCGGTTGTTGCCGCGCCAGTCCGGCAGATAAAGCGTCTTATCATCAACGATACGAACAACCGGCCCGACGTCACCTCGTGGGCTACCATCGGAGCCTTCGGGTCCAACCGTCGTCAGCACACAGAACCGCGACGCGTTGATCCATGTCTCATAGTGCGGCGTGATGCGTTTCACCACTTTGGTCAGCGATGCTGGAACAGCCGCGTCGTAGAGCGCCTCAAGCGCTTCAATGTCATCTATCGTTTTCATGCGTCACCACCCGTAAAACCTGCTTCTGCCATCAATTCGTTGGACCGCGTTTCCACGACCTCTTCCAGCTGTTTCATGAATTCAGGTATTTCGGTTCCAGCGGGAATACGGGGCAAGAATTCTACCACTGCCGTACCGGGCTTGCGAAGAACCCCCCGCTTCGGCCAGAACACCCCGACGTTGCAAGCTACCGGAACACAGTCCTGCTGCAGTTCTTTGTAAAGAACCCCGGTGCCAACTTTGTAGGGCGCTTTAACTCCCGGCGCGATACGTGTCCCTTGCGGATAGATAATCAACTGACCGGGAAACAAACGCCCTGCCGCCACATCCGCCACCATCTTTTTGACGGCCGCCCCTCGTTTGCCACGTTTCACAGGAATACAGCCAACTCGTAGGCCGAATTGCCCGACGACAGGCGCATATTTCAGGATGTCTTTCATGATGAACCGACCGGCTGAGATGTCACCGTAGATCATCAATACATCAAGAAAGGACTGGTGCTTGGCCGCAATCAGAACTTCGTCCTGCGGAGGCGTGCCACGCACTTCGCATTTCAACCCGATCATCCAGCCCGCCGCCCATTGGATATGCCGGGCATAGGAACGGCAACAAAAGATCGCAGCGCGACGCGAGAACACGGCCGGAATGGCAAACACGATGCCCCACGGCAGCAACATAAAATACATATAGGTGTTGAAAATAAGGGACCGAACCCATTGGATCGCGTAGCTCATGATTGCTCCTTAAGGGTACGAAGTGCGGCTTGGCGCGTGGCCACAAAAGCCACTAACGCCGCGAGGGCAGGAATGACCAGCGGCCACAGCCAGTGCGCGCCTTGAAAGCCAAGCCCCGTGAGAAAACCACCCGCCGCATCCGCCCGAGGAAGCAGCAAAACAGCCAAAGTCCCCGCCAGCGTTCCAGCCGCAGCGCCAATCAACGCGCGTAGCGTGAACCGCCTCACGAAGGCACGGGCGATGTAAATGTCGCGCGCACCGACAAGGCGCATCACGCGGATCACCTGAGCATTCGCCGCAAGCGCGGCATTTGCCGCAAGAGTGATCATCGCGCCCGTTGCGCCGGCGATCAACAGCATCGAAACGATCCCGAGCAACCGCAACCGGTTGGCCGCTTCGACCAAAGGCTCGCGCCATCTTGTGTGGTCATCCAGAATAGCACCAGGAACCTCGGCCTGAAGGCGGGCACGCAATCCTGTGGCATCAAACCCGTCGCCCTCCTCAATCACTTCGATCAACTGCGGAACGGGCAAAGATTCCACGGGCAAGTCCGGCCCGAACCATGGGGCCAACAATTCGCGCTGTTCATCCGCCGATAAGGCACGCGCTTGCGCAACGCCGGGTGTCGATTGCAGCACGACAATTGCCGCATCTGTTTGGGCCTGCATCTGATCGGCAGGTGCGGAAATTCGCAGAGTCGATGTCTTGGCAAGCTCATCCGACCAGCGATCCGCCAAACGCCCGGTCGCAAGCGACAATGCCAAAGCAAAAACCGCCAAGAACGCCATGGCGCCCGACGTCAGCAGCGTCAACCGCGCGGTGAACCCAGTTGGTGGCACGGCGCGGTCTGCTTGTGGATCACCCGCAAGGAGTTCCAGAAGACGGCGCAGCATATCCATCACAGGCTTGCCCCCGCCAATTGCAAACGCCGGTCTGCCAGCCGTAAGACCCGCGCAGACACCTGTGCCTTGGCGGCCCGAATAAGGCTAAGATCATGGGTCGCGATCAACACAGTCTTGCCCATCTTGTTCAGCTCAACCAGCAACCCTAAAAGCCGCTGCGACATTTCCCAATCGACATTGCCTGTTGGTTCATCGGCCAAAATTACCTCGGGCGACATGATAACCGCCCGCGCAAGGGCCGCGCGTTGGCGTTCGCCGCCTGACAGTTCTGGCGGCAACTGCGCTGCTTGTTTCGCCAACCCGACCCAGCCCAAAAGGTCCCGAAGATCATCCGAGGTCGATCCATGTCCCGCGACAGTCAGCGGCAATGCAATGTTTTCAGCAACTGGCAGGTGATCCAAGAACTGACAGTCTTGATGCACAACGCCAATCCGGCGGCGAATTTGTGCAACTGCATCGCGATCTAACCCGCGCGCATCCTGACCAAACAGGCGCACTTGTCCGCCAGTTGCGATCAATTCGCCGTAACACAGCTTCATCAGGGTGGTCTTGCCCGCCCCTGACGGCCCCGTCAAAAAGTGAAACGACCCTGGTGCCAAGGTCAGATCAAGGCCCGCGAAAAGTTCCGCACCGCCATAAGAATAGGCTACATTGTCCAGCTCAATCACGGCTGCCCCCGTTTGTTGCCCTGTTTTTGGCTGAAACCAGCGCCACATGCAATCAGCCGCACGGGCGCTTCCCCGTAAAACCTTTGCGCTTCTACGCACAGAACGGTAAGATTCATTAAATTGGCGGGCAGAATGCCCGTTTGAGGCAGGGGAACATGAAGATGCGGCTGATTTGCCCAAATTGCGGTGCGCAATATGAGGTTGGTGACGACGTCATCCCAGAAGCTGGGCGCGACGTGCAATGCTCCAACTGTGGACACGCTTGGTTTGAAACACCGGGTGCGTCTGAGAAGGCTGAACTTGCGGCCGAACCTACGCCGCCAGAACCCGCTCAGGACCTTGAACCAGAAGCCGCGCAAGAAGTTGTTCAAGAGCCAGAGCCGGACGTTATTACAGAACCTGCACCCGAGCCCGAACCTGAGCCAGAGCCCGAACCTGTACAAGAACCTGAGCCGATACAAGAACCTGAGCCAGAATCGGAACAAGAACCTGAAACTGAGCCTGAGCCGGAACCCGAACAGGCTCCGGAACCCGAATTGCGCCAGCGCGAGATCGATCCAGGTGTTGCGGATATTCTTCGGGAAGAAGCCGACTACGAACAGGCCGCACGACAGGCCGAGGCCGATCCAATCGAAACACAGCCCGACCTTGACCTGTCTCAAGACCCTGACGAAGATCGCCGCAGTCGCGAAGCCCGTGACCGTTTAGCACGCCTACGCGGGGAAACCGACATGGCCTCAACTGCCGCAGCTATTGGCGCGACGATGGCCCAAGATGCCGATGCGCCGCGCCGCGAATTGCTGCCAGACATTGAAGAAATCAACTCCACCCTCCGCCACGACGGCGTAGGTCAGGTTGCAACCGCAGACGTCACCGAAGAAGAGCTTCAGCAAAGAAGCGGATTTAGACGGGGCTTCATCTTTGTGATCGTGCTCGCCCTGTTGGCGCTGGCAGTTTACATTTTCGCGCCACAGATCATCGCGGCGCTTCCGCAGGCGGAACCGGCATTAACGTCCTATGTCGAATGGGTCGACGGGCTGCGTCTGTGGCTTGACGGCAAAGTTCAAGGTCTGGTCGAGGGAGCGGCTGACGCCCCTGCCGAAGCGGTTGAGCCTGTCGCGACAACCGATGGCTAACTAGAACCGATCCAGCAGCCTGCGCAGGTAATCTAGTTCTAGCTGTGGGCGTTCCTGATCTGCGGAGCGTTCACGTAGTTCACGCAGCAGTTCTTCGGCGCGACGGTTGATGTCATCTTGCAGCATGCTTTCTTCAGTGCCGAACTGGCCAGTTTCGCCCATCTCACGACCTAAAGGATCGCGACGTTCTGGCTCGGGGCGGCCTTCGGCATTGCCCGCCTGCGTCCCTTGGCCCTCTTCGAGATCGTCTACCTGATTTTCAGCGAGAGCCTCGCCTAAATTGCGCATGCCATCCCGCAGTGCGTCCATGGCCTCGGCCTGACGGTCAATCGCCTCGGCCAAGTCGCCGTCACGCAATGCATCTTCCGCGCCGTCCATCGCCCCTTCGGCACGATCAAGTGAACGTTCTGCGTTTTCTGCCGCATCGCCACTGAGTCCCGGAAGTCGATCACGCAGTTGGCCTAATCCGTCCCGCAGCGCCTGCTGGCGATCTGCAAGGCTTTGGGGGCTTCCGTCAGAATTCCCCGCAGCCCCATTCTCGTCCGTCAGCCCGCCTTGAGTGTTATCGCCCTGCCCTTGGCCCTGGCCCTGTTGCTGGCCGGACCGTTCGCCGTCTTGGCCATTTTGACCGTCTTGACCCTGCTGGCCGGGTTCCTGACCTTGCTGGTCGCCTTGTTGTTGTCCTTGCTGGCCTTGTTGGCCCTGCTGTTGGTCCTGATTGAATTGTTCCTGCAAATCGCGGAACGCTTCATCCGTTAGGTCCTGCTGGTCGCGCAATGTCTCGGCGAGGTCTTCCATGCTTTGCTGACCCGGAGTTTGCGGGCCGCCTTCGCCGCCCTCTCCACCTTCAGCCATCTGCAGGTTTTCCATCAACTGATTGAGCTGTTCCATAAGCTCTTGGGCTTCAGCCATACGGCCTTCTTCCATCAGCTCTTGGATACGATCCATCAGCGCCTGAATCTCGTCTTGCGTGATTGTCTCTCCGCTTTGCTGTTGATCGGGCTGATCGGTGCCATTGTTGTCAGACGGTTCCATCTGATCGGCCAACATCTGCATGTAGTCGTTCGTCGCCTCACGCAGCTCTTGCATAAGCTCAGCGATTTCTTCGTCCGAAGCGCCGTTGCGCATAGCTTCTTCAAGGCGTTCTTGTGCCCGTTCCAGACGTGCCCGTGCATCCGCCAAAGACCCTTCTTCAAGCTGCACAGCCAGCTCCCACAAGGCGAGCGACACCTCGTCCTGCACCTCATCCGTCAGTCCAACGTCTTCCATGTTTTCCAGTTGGCGAATGATATGGCGCAGACGCAGATATGTGGTTTCATCAGGGAAAATTTCATCCGGTCTGTTCGACACGGCCCGCAAGATTTGCGCAACACGCGGCGCGTTTCCTTTGGACCACAACAAATCGCGGCGCTGTTCGATCACGGCACGCGCCATGGGTTGGAAGAACCGCCGCCCCGGAAGGATCATCGGTTCTGGATCCGTACTGCCTGTCTGACCAAGCGCGTCTTCGACCTGCAACGTCATAGTCACAGGAAGGTTTGCCCAAGGGTGTTCACTAAAATCGTCAATCAGGAACTCTTCGAAATCGGCGCGATCCCCAGAAAACGGCATCGGCAAATCGATCACGACAGCATCACGTGCATCTGGGTCGATGACCAGACCGTGGCGGCGTTCAAGCGCGGTCAAATCCAATGCAATCGTCGCAGTGCCGTACTGCACCCCATAATCATCAAACGCCGAGAAGGGCTGAGACATTTCACCTTGGGCGTCTGCTTCAATCGGGCCAGTCAGTTCAACGGTAGGTGCTTCGTCTTCTAGCAACAGGATCTGCCAAGATGTGCCGCCCTCTCCGTCGATTGACAACTCCCCGGCTTGGACAACCTCAAACCCCTGCTGTTGGTCCGTCGCCGCGCCGAGGTCTTCGGTTCGCCCAGACACGGTTTCAGAAACGGTTAGGTCGCCGACATCGCCATAAAGACGAATGGTAATAAACGAGCCCTGCGGCACCTGCACGCGGTTGGCGACAAGATCCGCCAGATAGAGCGTCGGTTTGCCTGTGTAAGCTGGGGGTTCGATCCAACCTTCCCAGACAGGGCCAGTGGCAAGTACTTCACCGCCAACGCCTGCCTCGGCGACAGAGCCAACACGCCAGATCGATCCGAACAACAGCGCGACCACCAGAAACAACAGGGCGATATAACGGATGCTATAGGGGTCTTTGTCTGACACGCGCAGGTCAGGCTCGACCGCTTTGGCGTCATGGGTGCGCTGTTCCATCCGCCGCAAATGCGCGGCCCAAACGGCCTCTGATGCGGCATCACCTGCACCAACAACCTGAATGTCATTCAGCGCTGCGATGGGGCGGCCCGGAAGGCGTGCATCAATGCGCGCAACAGCCTCGGCCTCAGACGGCCAGTTCAGTCGGCGAACACCGCGATAAAAGGTCCACAGCAATGCCACGAGCGCCACAACACCGTAACCCCAGACCACTTCGAGCGGCATGAAATCTTGCCACCCCATGATAAGGGGCGCCAATGCGATAAACAGAACTGTCCAGAATGGCCAAAACGCTTGCGTGACCCGTTCGGCAATCAAACCGAGACGCGTAAGCGCAACTGGCACCTTCAGGTGCCGTGGGGCGGGACCGCCCATTGGCGTGTGCGTGGTCAGCTGACCTCTCCTGTTACTCAGGCTGCACCAAATCAGTTACAACCACTCAGGTATGCTATCGCGGTTTATCATGTCTTCAAAGGTCGGACGTCGGCGGATAACCGCAAATTGATCCCCTTGGACCAAAACCTCAGGAATCATGGGGCGGGAGTTGTATTCGCTGGCCATTACAGCGGCATAAGCCCCCGCAGATCGGAACGCGACAAGCTCACCTGCCTCTGTTTTCGGCATCATCCGGCCCTTGGCAAAGGTATCACCGCTTTCGCAAATCGGGCCAACAACATCATATGGCGTCTGCTCTTGCCCTGGTGTGGCTTCGATAACAGGCACGATATCATGGTGCGCATCATACATCGCAGGGCGCACCAGATCATTCATCGCGGCATCTACGATCAGGAATTCGCGTTCTTCGCCAGATTTCACGTAGATTACCTCAGTGACCAAAATCCCCGAGTTACCAGAGATCAAACGGCCCGGCTCGATCTCGATCTCACACCCAAGATGGCCAACCTCTTCTTGGATCATCGCGCCGTATTCTATGGGCAAAGGCGGGGCATTGTTGTCACGCGCATAGGGGATGCCAAGGCCGCCACCTAGATCAAGCCGCGAAATTTCGTGACCATCGCTGCGCAGTTGTTCTGTCAGCTCCGCAACCTTGCGGTAGGCTTGGCGGAAGGGCTCAAGCTCGGTCAATTGGCTGCCGATATGCACGTCGATACCAACGACCTTGAGGCCCGGTAAATCAGCGGCCATGGCGTAAACTTCGCGTGCTCGACTGATTGGGATGCCGAATTTATCCTCTTTCTTGCCCGTCGAGATTTTCGCATGGGTTTTTGCATCGACGTCTGGGTTCACCCGAACCGTGATCGGCGCTTGGACACCCAAAGACACCGCAACATCAGAAAGCACCTGCATTTCAGGCTCGCTTTCGACGTTGAACTGGCGAATGCCGCCTTCCAACGCGATGCGCATTTCTTCGCGCGTTTTACCGATGCCAGAAAACACGATCTTATCGCCCGATACGCCTGCCGCCTTGGCACGCAGATATTCACCGATGGACACAACATCCATCCCAGCACCCGCGTCGCCCAGCAGTTTCAGGACAGCCACATTGGACAGGGATTTCACGGCAAAGCATACAAGATGCTCAGAGTGAGCCAATGCATCATCAAAAAGTTTGAAGTGCCGCAACAACGTCGCCGCAGAGTAGACGTAAAATGGCGTACCAACCTGTGCCGCAATCTCGGCAATGGAAACGTCTTCGGCCATCAACTGCCCGTCTTGATACAAAAAGTGGTCCATAAGGCCCTCCAGAATCGTGTTATGTCTGACCTAGCAGATTACGCGGCGCGCCCAACCCTGATCGGGTCTAAAGGCTAAGCCCAACATTAAATGTGCCGTTTGTCGCACCAATGCTTGCGTTTGGAGTAATGCCATTGGGGCCAATCGACACGCCAGCATTCGCCGTAGGACGCACAGGCTCACCGTCGGCTCCGCAAGCGGCCAACGTGACCGCAGTTAGAATGACAAAAACGGGACGCATCATGAAAGTGCTTCCTTCCAGCGGGCAATCTGTGCACGCACGTTATTAGGGGCCGTGCCTCCATAAGACGTACGGCTGCGCACGGAATTGTCCACGCCCAGCACATCAAAGATAGCCTCTGAAATGCCGCCATGAACAGCCTGCATCTCAGCAAGCGTCAATTCTGGCAGATCGCAGCCCTTTTCTTCAGCTTTGGCGACCAATGTGCCCGTGACATGGTGTGCATCGCGAAACGGTAGGCCAAGTTCACGCACCAACCAGTCGGCAAGGTCCGTCGCCGTAGAAAAGCCCATTGCAGCCGCAACACGCAAATCATCAGGGCGCGCCTTCATATCAGCCACCATACCTGTCATCGCCGCTAGGCCCAGCATCAGGCTGTCAGCCGCATCAAAAGTCTGCTCTTTGTCTTCCTGCATGTCTTTGGAATAGGTCAGCGGAAGACCCTTCATGATCGTCATCAAAGCGACGTTCGCCCCAAAAATCCGGCCAATCTTGGCACGCAACAATTCTGCCGCATCAGGATTACGCTTTTGCGGCATGATGGACGACCCAGTGGACCAGCGATCCGACATTGCCACAAACCGGAACTGCGCCGAGGACCAGATCACCAGTTCTTCGGCGAGGCGGGACAGGTGCATCGCACAGATCGACGCCGCACTCAGGAATTCCAACGCAAAGTCACGAGCCGCAACCGCATCCAAAGAGTTCGCCATCGGACGATCAAATCCAAGCGCCTCTGCCGTCATCTGGCGGTCCAGCGGAAAGGACGTTCCGGCAAGGGCCGCAGCCCCCAGCGGGCTTTCGTTCATCCGCGCACGTGCATCGGCAAACCGCGCACGATCACGCGCAAACATTTCAACGTAGGCCATCATATGATGGCCCCAAGTGACGGGCTGCGCGACTTGAAGATGTGTAAACCCTGGCATGACCCAATCAGCGCCTTCTTCGGCCTGACCAATCAGCGATTCCATCAACGCCTTCAGCGCCCCATCTGCGGCATCGCACTGATCACGCACCCAAAGACGGAAATCGACAGCCACTTGGTCATTGCGCGACCGACCTGTGTGCAAACGCCCGGCAGGCTCCCCCACAATCTCTTTGAGGCGGGCTTCTACGTTCATATGAATGTCTTCAAGCTCAACGCGCCATGGAAACGTATCGCTTTCAATCTCTGACAACACCGTGAGGAGCCCTTCACGGATCGCATCCGCATCGCTATCCGTAATGATACCTTGGGCAGCCAACATGGCCGCATGGGCACGGGAGCCATCAATGTCTTGTTTCGCCATTCGACGATCAAATCCAATAGACGCGTTGATCGCTTCCATGATCGCATCCGGACCTGCGGCAAAGCGACCGCCCCACATTGCATTCGAAGATGATTTATCCGACATCAGGTATGTCTCCAACTGGGTCTTAAGCCAATGAACAAAGCCGCCATTCTCGCCGTCTCTGCCGTAATAGGCATTTCTATTGGGCTATACTTCGGCTTGCGCACGGGTGAAACCCCCTCCCTGCCCGCGCAAGATTTCTCACAGGTTGAGGCGATGCGCTCAGGCGACATGCTCAAGCTCCAATTTGGCGTAGATCGCGGGTCTGAAGTGGTTTTCACGCACGAAGACGGAACGGATTTGACCTTGGCCGCCTTTGAAGGCCAATACGTCTTGTTGAATTTCTGGGCGACTTGGTGCGCGCCGTGTCGCAAGGAAATGCCGCACTTGTCTGAGCTTCAGGATGAATTTGGCGACGAACTAGAAGTCGTCACCGTCGCCACGGGACTGAACCAACGCCCGGCTATGGAACGGTTCTTTGCTGAAATCGGTGTCGAAAATCTGCCGCTTCATACCGATGCAAACAGCGCCTTGGCGCGTGACTTTGGTGTGGTTGGCCTACCAGTGACCTTAATCCTGAACCCCGAAGGTCATGAAATTGCGCGTCTGATTGGTGATGCGGATTGGGCGAGCGATAACGCCAAAGCGATACTGCAGACTCTGGTCGAACCATCATGAAAACCCGCTTCGCCCCCCTGACCCACATGGTGTTGGCCACAGTCTTTACCTTCGCAGCGAGCGCCGTTGCCGCAGAAGATTGCCCCGACTTTTATCGCTTCGTTGATTTCGGCCTACAGGGCAACGACGGCGTTCTGTATCGGGGTGGACCACTGCTGCGCGCTGAAAATTTTGCTGAAGATCGCCTTCTGTTAGAGGACCAAACAGAGTGTTTGTCCGTTTGGCCGACACTGACGGACGGACGTGGCAATCCTATGCCAGTTGTGTCGACCATCGCCTATGACCCTGCTGCCATCGGCGCGGGCATCACTGAACTAAAGGTTCGAACAGTCGAAGGCACGACTGCAGCCGCTACCCAGTCGGCCACTTCATATCGTCGTCGACTTGAAGAACCGGACGCGACAGTGACCCGCGGTGACACATTCGTCTGCGTCGCAACAGCCCTGACACCGCATGTCGCCTGCCAGTTGGTGTCCCCCTATGACACCGATGCCCCGTTAATCGTGTATTGCCATGATCAATCCTGCCGGTTGCCCGTTTTAGCAATGGATGATCGAATTTTCGTGAGCGCCCGTTGGGAGACCGACGTTCATTACGTCAACGACCCAGATGCAGGCGCCGCATCAATGTCAGAAATTGTTCAGCACATTTACGATTTTATGTCGCCACTGTCGTCGTCGTTCCAATAGCTTCGAATCAACCGGCGCTTTGGCGTTCGATGTGGGCGCGCATTTCCTCGGCTTCTTGACGTGCATCGCGTAATCCGTCCATGGCTGCCCGCAATTCGGCTTCTGTCTGGCTAAGCTGGTTCGTAATCTCGGCTTCGCGCTGTTGCAGATATGTAATCGCCTGATCGCGGGTTTCTTCGGCTTCGTGCAGGGCTTGCGCCATACGGTCCAGTTCCCCCACTTCGGCTTTTGACACCCGTGTGAACCGATTGATCAGCCAGCTGGCAAACCAACCCAACGAAAACGCTACAAATAGGATAATCGCAGTTGCGACAATGAATTCAGTTCTGTTCATTCTGTAGCGTCCTCTTCGGAGGCCTCCTCGGCCTCTGCTTCGATCTGTTCAAGTGCCGTCGGCTCTTCGGTGCTTTCGGGTATAATCAACGAAAACTCAATTCTACGGTTCGCTTCGCGGCCTTCGGCAGTTTCGTTGTCGGCAATCGGATCAGCCTCACCATAGCCGACTGCACGGAAACGCGACACAGGAACACGGCGCACGCGCAACCCGTCCAGAACGGCATCGGCACGTTGTTGGCTCAGGCGTTGATTGCCATCCTCAGATCCCTGACTATCGGTGTAGCCCGCAATTTCCACCCGCAGATCCGCGCAGCGTTGCAGCACTTCGGCAATGTCATCCAAGATCGCCGCACCAGCACCAGCGATCGTCGCGGAGCTTGGTTCAAACGTGATTTTACGAGCTTGAGTTACGGCCTCAATCCCCGCAAGGCACTCTTCTTCGGTCGGCAAGGATGCAATCGGGTCGAGGGCCTCAACATAGGTCACATCGACTTCAAATTCTTCCGAGCTGCCAAGCTTATCGATCAACAGACGTGTGATCTCAGCGCCAGCGTCTTCCGATCCAGAATTACCACGCACGACGACTGATTCAGGTTCTACCGTTACCGACCCATTTGACAGCTTTGACAATGCCTCAACACCCGCCAACACGCGAATGGCCCAACCGTTCGGAAGCCCGTCCACGACACGGGTTGCCATTGAAATCTCGGACGATCCGAACTTGGCGCGGGCAAAGTTTTCCGCAGTGGAGTTCAGCAAATCATCAGAAACACGCCCCCGCAGTTGCACCAAACCTTCAGGGCTCAGGGTTGCGATGAACTGTGGCGGCCCATCACTATTCTCGCTCGGAGCTGCGGGCAAGATCGCCTCAAGCGCAAAGACTTCAGGCAAAGAATTTTCCAATTCGCCTGCAATACGGTCAAAGTTGCCTTCAACCGCGCCGGGGTTTGCAACGAATGTCACATCCGCATCTGAGAACGTAACCGTACCGCCGCCCAGTTCTTTTAAAGCCGCAATCGACATTGTAACCGCATCCGCCCAGCGCACTGTCGGTGATCCAAGCGCAACTGTGCACCCCAAACGCCCTTCGGCACCAGCCGCTTGAGCTGCCGAAACAATGCGGCGTTCCGATTCAACGGTATCCGCGACGCAACTATCAAAACGCGCGCCATCACCGTCGATAATGAAACGCGTCACGAAGGGAGAAACCACAGGACGTGGTGCTGAGATATCGAGCGTGATCAACAAGCCCTCAGGAGACGTCCGCCGCAAACTGGTTTCCAGTTGAGCTTTTTGTTCGGGCGAGTCTGAAATGGCTTCGACGGCAACGCTTCCGGCGCGCACGGAAATCTTCGACCGGGGCAGTTGGCGCAGGGCCCGAAGCGCAAAATCGACCGAAGCGTCCCATCCCGAAGGTATCTCATGGTCAGCGGTCTCGAGGAAATCCGCAAAGCTGCCATCTTCCCCAGACAAGTCCGCCAGCGTTTCCGTAAGTTCGTCACGGTCCGATGATGTAGGGATCAGGCCAATAATGGAAATGCCACTATCATTGCGTAAAATCTCCATAGAAAATTCCGGCGCCTGCAATGCGTCGGTCACAGTGACAGTCATGTTGTCGATGACGCGGCTGGCATCGACCATCCCGCCAGCCGTCGAAATCGCGCGGAACCGCATGGCCTCTGATGGGGCTTCGCCTTCCAAGATAACCTGTAGGCCATCCCCAATCACGGTCGCAAATTCATGCCCGTGCTCTTCGAACGACATTTCAACCGCTTCGACGGATCGTGCCTCGACGGTCGAAACAATAATGCGCGCACCAAAGCCACAGAGAATTGCGGCCACGAGGAACACACCGAGACGGACAAGAAGGGTAGAGAGGCGCATTGCGGCGTCCTTGATAAGTAATTGCCGTCCTGCTTAGGCGGTTGTGGCCCAGTGTTCAATCACAGCAGCAGCGCTATGGCGAAAAATGGCAAAGGAATGAGCCCCGCATCGCGATTGGATCGAAACAGACGCAAGAGTGTGTCGTTGTCATCGGCGTCGAATGTGCGCTGCTGCCACGCCAAATGCCAGCCCATCGCCCAAGGGCCACCCAAAGCAACCACCAGCGAAAGAACCGAACCACCAATGGCCGCGAGGATCACGGACAAGCCCAAAAGAACAACCGTTGCAGCCCAGAAATACCGCAGCCAACTGGGCGTAGCGTCCCCAAACAGACGCGCCGTCGACTTCACCCCGATCAGCGCGTCGTCTTCGGCGTCCTGATGGGCATAGATCGTGTCATAAAACAGCGTCCACGCGATGCCTGCGACATAAAGCACAACAGCCGGCCAACCCAGCGATCCCGTATGCGCCGTCCACGCCAGCAACGCACCCCAATTAAACGCAAGCCCTAAGAACGCCTGCGGCCACCACGTAAATCGCTTGGCAAAGGGGTAGATTGCGACGGGCAGGATCGCGAGGAACCCTAGCAAAATTGCGGTTCCATTGAAGGTCAGCAAGATCAAAAGCGACAGGAACGACTGTAGAGCCATCCAAACCAACGCCTGCCGAACGCTTACCTGCCCGGACGGGATCGGGCGATTTGCGGTGCGCTCCACCGATCCATCAATATCGCGGTCGGTTATGTCGTTCCACGTGCAGCCCGCCCCACGCATCAAGAATGAACCAAGAGCACAGCCAATCGCGATCCAAAGATCAAACCAACTGGCCTGCCCCGTGTGCAGCATCGCCAGCAATAATCCCCACCAACACGGCAACAACAACAGCCACGTTCCAATCGGGCGATCCGCACGAGATAGACGTAAATACGGACGGGCGCGGGCAGGCGCATATGTATCCACCCAATTGCCTTTTACAGCATCTGCGATCTCAGCCTCTGGCATCCGGTTGGTCTCGGTCATATGTTCACCCAATGGCACGTATTAGACTTCATGTAGATCACCCATTGGCAGCGCGCGAAAGGGTCACTCTGACGCGGGAACAAGCGCACTACCTTTTTGGGGTAATGCGATTGGACGTAGGCGCCGATGTTTTGCTGTTTAATAGCAAAGACGGCGAATGGCAGGCCCAAGTTATTGCTGCCACCAAAAAGGGCGGCGTGCTGGAATGCGCTTTGCAGACCAAACCTTTATTGATGCCGCCTGACCTATGGCTCGTCTTTGCTCCGATCAAAAAAGACCGGACATCGTTTATCGTCGAGAAAGCCGCCGAACTTGGGGCCGCTCGTATTTGCCCGATGCAGACCGAATTCACCCAAGCCGCGAACCGTGTGCGCCAAGACAAACTGCAAGCCCACGCCTTAGAAGCCGCCGAGCAATGTGGCGGAACCTTTGTCCCCCACGTCGATGACGTGCAAAAATTCGCCAAAGTCTTGGACAACTGGGACCCAGCCCGCCGCATCCTGTTTTGTGACGAAACACTGGTTGGCCAAGCCTTGGACTTACCGAACGATGGCGGCCCGTGGGCCATCTTCATCGGTCCAGAAGGCGGGTTCTCTGAGAAGGAACGCGACCGCCTTCGCACGATGGACTGCGCCTATTCGATCAGTCTTGGCCCGCGAATTCTGCGCGCCGACACGGCGGCAGTGTCTGCCATGACGTTATGGCAACACGCCCTGGGCGATTGGGGATGATAATTTTGCAGACAGCACACTAAGACATTGAACAGGTGATTCCATGATCAGACCCGAAATTCGCGACGGACTTTGGCGGTGGCGCGAGGTAATCGGCGCACTTGGCCTGTCCGGCTTAGGGCTTTGGTGGGGCTTTGCGTCCTTTGGCATCGTTCAATGGCTAGGCTGGGCGCTGGCCGTCTTTGGCATTGCCCTCGCTTTCGGGGCTGCCCAAAGGGTGCGTTTTCGCCCAGACAGCGATGGCCCGGGTGTCGTGACGCTGGACGAAAGACGTGTCACCTATCTGGGGCCCGTCGATGGCGGCGTGGCAGAACTTGATCTGATGGTGCAGCTGGATCTTACGCCAGCGCCTGCGTGGCGACTGATCAATCGCGACGGAAGCTATACCGACATTCCGACCAACGCACGCGGGGTCGAGGCATTGTTTGATTTTTTCACGGCCCTCCCGAACATGAAAACCGAATACATGTTGTCCCTACTTGAGCGCCCTCAAATTGCACAAATGACAGTGTGGATGGCACCGGATCACAAACCCTACAAACAGTTGCATTGACACTGGCTGCACGCTCAGCCACGTCTAGAGTCCACGCCAATTAACGGAGCGCTTCGTCATGTCTATTCCCCAGTCCGGCGGCGGCCCGATCGAACACCACGATCAGCTTGCACAATACCTCGCAGACGGCTGCAAACCGAAAGCGGATTGGCGCATCGGCACCGAACATGAAAAATTCGGGTACTGCAAAGACACCCACAAACCGCTTCCGTTCCATGGCGAACGCTCTATCGAGGCTGTCCTTACAGGCCTGCGCGACCGTTATGGCTGGGCCCCCGTCACCGAAGGCGGCTTTCTGATTGGCCTGGAGAAAGACGGCGCAAACGTCTCTCTTGAACCTGGCGGCGCACTGGAACTGTCCGGTGCCCCTGTCGAAACAATCCACCAGACCTGTGATGAAGTGAACAGCCACCTCGCAGAGGTGAAATCTATCGCAGATGAGATCGGCGTCGGCTTCATTGGTCTTGGCGCGGCTCCTGAATGGTCACACGATGAAATGCCCCTGATGCCCAAAGGCCGTTACAAGCTGATGGATGCCTATATGGATAAGGTCGGCACATCAGGCAAAATGATGATGCGACGCACCTGCACAGTTCAGGTGAACCTCGACTTTGGGTCTGAAGCCGACATGATCCAGAAGATGCGCGTTGCAATCGCTTTGCAACCCGTAGCGACCGCCCTGTTTGCCAATTCGCCCTTCTTTGAAGGCAAAGTGAACAACCACAAAAGCTGGCGCGCACGGATTTGGCGGCATCTAGATGACGCACGCACAGGCATGTTGCCGTTCGTGTTCGACAATGATTTCGGGTTTGAACGCTATGTCGAATACATGCTCGATGTGCCGATGTATTTCGTCTATCGCGACGGAAATTACATCGACGCCTTGGGCCAGTCGTTCCGCGATTTCCTAAAGGGCAAGCTCCCCGCACTGCCCGGTGAAACGCCGACCCTGTCTGATTGGGCCGACCATCTAACAACGGCCTTCCCGGAAGCGCGTCTCAAGAAGTTCATCGAAATGCGCGGTGCGGATGGTGGGCCATGGCGCCGTCTGTGTGCGTTGCCTGCATTCTGGGTTGGTATGACCTACGATCAAGAGGCCTTGGACGCTGCTTGGGATCTTTGCAAAAACTGGGACGCCGAAACACGCGAAGAATGGCGCGTTGCGGCATCCGTTGACGGGCTTCAGGCCAAAGTCGGCGGTCAGTCCATGCACGACATCGCTGGTGAATGTGTGAAAATCGCTGAACTTGGCCTAAAGAACCGCGCCATGCCCGGCGCTGGTGGGCTGGTGCCCGATGAAACGCATTTCTTGAATGCGCTCAAAGACAGCATTGAAACAGGTAAAACACCCGCTGACGAATTGCTGGATGACTACAACGGTGATTGGAACGGCAACCTCAGCAAAATCTACGGCGCGTACAGCTACTAAACGCGGCGCCGTAACGCCCGCTTACTTCTGACCGATCTTGCTTTCTTCGCCTGCCGCAAGGCGGCGGATGTTTCCCGCGTGCCGCCAAAAAATTAGAGCCATCAAGAAGGAACACAAAAAGAATATGTGCGGCACGCCCAAGACAATTGACCACACCAAAGTCGAAGCTGCGGCAACCAAAGCTGCCAAAGACGAGTAGCGAAACACAGCCGCCGTCGCCAACCACGTCAGGCAAGCCGCAATGCCCACGGGCCACGCCAAAGCATAGAGCAGGCCCAAAAACGTCGCGACGCCCTTGCCACCACGAAAGCCCAACCAGACCGGAAAACAATGCCCGATCATGACGGTCAATGCCGCCAGCTGAACCGCATCCATCGCCGCAAACTTGCGCGCAAGGATCACAACAACTGCGCCCTTACCACCATCCAGCAAAAGCGTCAGGATCGCCGCCTTCTTGGACCCTGTCCGCAAAACATTGGTGGCCCCGATATTACCCGACCCGATATCCCGCAGATTTCCCAAGCCCATGACCCGTGCAAGGACCATGCCAAAAGGGATCGACCCCACAAGATACCCAATCGCCGCCCAAAGCAGCAGGGTGTTCGTGGGGCTTGCGAATTCAAGCATCGGCCAGCTCTTTCGTTTTGTTCACGCCCGCAACGTATGTGGCAATGACTTTGCCTTGCAAAATAGTCCCATCAAACGGCGTATTCTTTGATTTCGAATGCAGCTCAAATCGGTCGAGCTTCACACTCGCGTCTGGATCAAACAGCACCAGATCCGCAGGTGCGCCAGCCGACAAGCGCCCACACTCCAGCCCCAATCGGTTGGCTGGATTAAGCGCCAAAGCGCGGAACAGCGTGGGCAGGTCCAAATGGCCCGCATGAACCAATCGCAAAGCTGCGGGCAGAAGCGTTTCAAGCGCAACGGCCCCGCTTGCGGCCTCTTCAAAGGGTAAGCGTTTGGATTCTTCGTCCTGCGGCGTATGCATCGAGCTGATAATATCGATCAAGCCAGACGCGACAGCCTCGACCACGGCCAAACGGTCTTCCTCAGAGCGCAAAGGCGGCTTTAGCTTAAAGAACGTGCGATAATCAGCGACGTCCATCTCGTTCAGGGTCAGATGGTGGATGCCGATCCCGGCCGTGATATCCAGCCCGTTACGTTTTGCGCGCTCCAGCGCAGGCAAGGCCCGCGCGGTGGTGATTTGATCCACGTGATAAGACGCACCCGTCATCTCCAACAGCGCCACATCGCGATCCAGCCCCATGCGTTCAGCCATCGGAGAAACACCCGACAACCCGCGCAAAGTCGCAAACTTGCCCGATGTCACAGCGCCGCCTTTGGACAGGCCCGGTTCTTGGACATGGCCAATCACCAAGGCCCCGCAGGATTTCGCGTAAACCAACGCACGGCTAAACACTTTGGTATCCGTGACGACACGGTCACAATCGGTAAAGGCAACAGCGCCGGCATCCATCAAGAACCCGATCTCGGTCATCTCGCGCCCGTCACGCCCTTTGGTCAGCGCCGCCATCGGCAACACATGGACCGCCGCATCAATCGCGGCACGCCGTTCGACAAACTCCAGCGTTTCAGGCGTGTCGATTGCGGGGTTCGTATCGGGCCGCGTCACCATTGTTGTGACACCGCCCGCAACCGCCGCACGCCCGGCTGATGCGAAACTTTCTTTGTGCCGTTCTCCGGGTTCAGACACCTTCACCCCGATATCAACGATCCCCGGCGCAAGGCATTTGCCGCCGCAGTCGATCACTTCATCAGGCGCCCCGTCATTTTCGACGATCACGCCATCCACCACCATCAGCGCCCCAAGCGTATCGGTGCCAGCCTCAGGATCAATCAATCGGGCGTTTTCAAACAGTATGCGCATGTGTCTCCTTCAACGGGGGTAAGCGGCATGGGTCAAGGCTCATGCCGCGATCGCCCGTTCAATTGCGCGGACCACGCTTTCGCGGTCAGCTTGATATTTAATGAGGTGTTTGTCACCAGTTGAGGTCACGACCTGAACGGCACTTAGAAATGGGCGAACGGCGGTGATCTCGTTCAATGATGTGATCCGCATATTCGGCCCTAGCAGGCGTTGATTGGTGAGGTCCCAACGAACCTTCAGTTCATCCGAAGCAAGGTAAAACGCACGCACGGCAATCGCCGCGAGGCCACCCACGGCACCTGTCCAGACATGTGGGTTCCCCATAAACCAAAGAACCGCCATCCCCACAACCATCGCGACAACCGAAACCCACGCCATTTCGCGCCAATAGGTCATCCGGTCCGAGCTAAATGACACCTGAACGGTCTCACCCTCATTCAAAGGGACTGTGGGCGTGAAAGACGGTGTCATCATCCGGCCACCTTAATCATGACCCAAACCAGAGCGGCCATCACCAAAAGTGCCACTGTCGCAATCCGCCCTGACATGGCCGCATCCGAGGGCTTTTTGCGCGCAGGGGCATCTTCCAACACGGCTTGCGGGTCAGGGTTAGGCAATTGTTCAAACGTCACGTCCATCCCGTCTTCTTTGAAGGCTGCGATGTAGCGCAGCGGTGCGACGGGAGCCAACGCTTGTTCGACGCCGCCAAACGCGGACGTTGCCACCATCACCACATATCCTGAGACCCCGTCCAGCAACTCACGGTAGGGTTCAATATCCGATTCCGCCACGCCGTTTCCGGTGATCATGTACTGGGCCAATCCCATATCGGCGAGGTCGGCAACATCGAAAACTTCGATATAATCTTCGTCCAGATGGGTCGCGCCCAGCGCGTCTTTCAGCGGCCAAGCAGCATCCGCTTCGCCGCTGTGGTTGGGGTCAGCGAAAGCCGCGATATAATCCTCCGCCAGATCAACAGAATAGAGCCGGTAAAGCCCCTTTTCGTATTGGCTGACCTTCACTGGATCAATCATGCCGCATCCTTTGCGGTTTCTATCGCGGCGATCAAAGCGTCCGCGTCTTCTGGGTACAACAATTTCGACCCTTTGCCGCCGTTCTCCCAAGCCAAGCGCACACCGTTTCCACGCTTGCCGACAGCCTTAATGTCGTCCAGCGCGATGAAGCGTTCCCCTTGAAAGATCACCCGCTTATTCGTGATCCACGCACGGTATCGCCCGAGCCGGACACGTTCTTGCATCAAGATCACGCAGGTCACGAACATCGGCACAGCGGGCCAAAGAGTGTCTGGAAACACAATCAGAAACACAACGACAGCAGGAACCGTCAACGCGATCATCAGCAACGCCGTCCGCTTGAACGCCCGAAAGCTTGGCACGTGATCAAACATCACGACCTCACCGTCTTCGAGCGGCGGCAGGTTGCTCATACCATGACTCCGACGGCCTTCGCACCGCGTTTGGCCCGTAGATTGCGCGCCAAAAGGTCCATGGCCGCCATACGCACAGCGACGCCCATTTCAACCTGTTCCTGAATAACAGATCGGTTGATGTCGTCGGCAATCTGGCCATCAATTTCAACGCCGCGGTTCATTGGACCGGGATGCATGACGATCGCGTCGTCCTTTGCATACGACAGCTTCTCCGCATCCAACCCGTAGCGGTGGAAATATTCACGCTCGGACGGGATGAAACCACCGTCCATGCGTTCTTTTTGCAGGCGCAGCATCATCACAACGTCTACGTCTTCCAGCCCTTCCCGCATGTCATGGAACACTTCAACGCCGAGGTCTTCCACACCAGACGGCAGCAAAGTCGGCGGGCCAACCAGACGAACGCGGTTTTCCATCTTGCCGAGCAGCATAATATTGGAGCGCGCCACACGGCTGTGGGCAACGTCACCGCAAATCGCAATCGACAGACGGTGCAACCGCCCCTTTGCGCGGCGGATCGTCAAGGCATCCAGCAACGCTTGCGTTGGATGTTCGTGCCGCCCATCGCCCGCATTCAACACGGCGCAATTCACTTTTTGCGCCAGCAAATCAACCGCACCAGAATTGGGATGCCGCACCACCAACAAATCAGGATGCATCGCATTCAAGGTCAGGGCCGTATCAATCAGGGTCTCACCCTTTTTGATGCTGCTCGCTTGCATCGACATGTTCATCACATCCGCCCCAAGGCGCTTGCCAGCAATTTCGAAACTCGCCTGTGTTCGGGTGGAGTTTTCGAAGAACATGTTGATCTGGGTTAACCCCTCAAGCACATCGCGGTGGGCGCGACCATTGCGGTTATCTTCGGCGTAACTGTCCGCCAAATCCAGTAATGTCGTAATTTCCGTTGGGTGGAGATGTTCAATCCCCAGCAAGTGATCAGCACGGTATGTCATGGGCGCCCTTCCCTACGGTTCACGCGCTTATATGGGGCCAATGCAGGCGCGGCAAGATCAGCACGTGAACTCCTTCATTTGACACGGTAGAATACCCCATGGAATCGGCTGTGGAATATTGGACATCGAAAGCACTCCTCGACTGGCAGGTCGAGATGGGCGCAGATGAGGCTATCGGGGACACCCCGATAGATCGCTATACGTTGGAAACCAAAAAGCCCGCCCCAAAGGTCGCCGCGAAACCCGCAGCGCCCCCACCAGCAGAAGTCGAAGTCGACACAGTAGCCTTGGCGACGTCGGCAGCGAATGCCGCACAAGACCTCGACGGATTGCGCGGCGCTCTGGGCGCATTTGAACACTGCACACTCAAGGCCGCAGCCCGCAATATGGTCTTTTCCGACGGGGTCGCTGGCGCGCCGGTCATGTTCATCACGGATGCACCAGACCGCAACGAAGACCGCGCAGGTGCTATGTTCGCGGGGCAAAGCGGCATTCTGTTTGATAAGATGCTTGCCGCGATTGGAATGGGGCGCAGCGGCGATAACCCCGTTTACTGCACGCCCGTACTGCCATGGAATCCCCCTCAAAACCGTGAGCCCAACGCGGCCGAAATCGCTATGATGCTGCC
The DNA here is from genome assembly GCF_018861045.1 of Octadecabacter sp. B2R22. Lineage (GTDB taxonomy): Bacteria > Pseudomonadota > Alphaproteobacteria > Rhodobacterales > Rhodobacteraceae > Octadecabacter. The sequence continues at coordinate 63,565 of NZ_JAHKQJ010000010.1, read as the reverse complement.
ATTCTTGGAACGCCATATCGCGCTTGCAGCACCGAAGATCGTCGTTCTCATGGGCAATGGCCCGTGTCAGGCGTTGCTTAAGAAAAGCGGGATGACCCGCCTGCGTGGCCGCTGGGTGGAAACTGCATCCCGGCCCGCCTTACCGATGTTTGCACCGTCTTATCTGCTGTCACACGCGCCCGCAAAACGCGACGCTTGGGCCGACCTCTTGGCGCTCAAGGCGCGGCTGAAAGAACTTGAATGACAGACCCTCGTGAATTTATCCCTGTTCGGATCGCCGTCTTGACGGTCTCGGACACACGCACAATCGCCGAAGACAAATCGGGCCAGACGCTGGTGGATCGCTTACAGGACGCTGGCCATCACTTGGCGGACCGCAAAATCCTGCGCGACGAGCGGGTCGAGATCGCCGAGCAATTACGCAACTGGTGTGCAAATCCTGAGATCGATGTTATCCTGACCACCGGCGGTACGGGCCTTACGGGGCGCGACGTGACGGTCGAGGCCCATCGCGATGTCTACGAGAAAGAAATCGACGCCTTTGGCACCGTTTTCACAATCGTTTCGATGCAAAAAATCGGCACTAGTGCCATTCAATCCCGCGCGACGGGTGGCGTCGCCAATGGCACCTACATGTTCGCCCTGCCCGGAAGCACGGGCGCCTGCAAAGATGCTTGGGACGAAATCTTGGTCAAACAGCTCGATTATCGCCACATGCCGTGCAATTTCGTAGAAATTTTACCCCGTTTGGACGAACATCAGCGACGGAAGTAACGATCTCGTGCGTATTAGATCCAAACCCTTTTGTGCGAACGTAATATTAAGACATAATTCGTGCATCCATACTCGCCATAAAAGGCCCACATAACATGCAATTTCTTAGACGCAGCCTGATCGGTATTTTTCTTTTGTCCCTGACGCTGGCGCTGTTTGCCTGGGCCGGCAATACCGTAAGGCTTGCGGTACAGGAACGCATGAACACGGAGCCTCGCGGGTTTCAGCAACGCGAACGGGTTCTTGCTGTCAACGTGGTACAGGTGACACCTGAAACCATTGCGCCGTCCCTTGTGGTGTTTGGCGAACTCAGCAGCACAAATACCTTTGATCTTCGCGCCCTGACGGGGGGCACCGTTCTAAACGTGTCTGAGAACTTCATCGAAGGTGGGCGCGTCGAACGTGGCGAACTCCTTGTCAAAATTGACCCTCGTGATGCCCAGTCCGCCCGTGACCGTATCGCAGCAGACCTAAGAGACGCGGAAGCCGAAGTTCGAGATGCCGAACGTGCCTTGATCATTGAAACCGACGAAGTTGCGGCCGCCACCGAACAAGCAACCCTGCGCCAACAAGCCCTTCAGCGTCAAAACGATCTGGTCACACGCGGCGTCGGGACCGCGGCCGCAGTCGAGACCGCCGAACTTGCAGTATCAGGCGCAAACCAAGCGGTCCTGACCCGCCGACAAGCCGAAGCACAAGCGCAAGCGCGATTGGATCAGGCCGCGACCCGCCTTGATCGCGCTCAATTAAACCTCGCAGACGCGGATCGCGTCGTGACCGATACTGAAATCCACGCGCCATACTCAGGGGTATTGGCCGATGTCACGATCACCCAAGGGGTTCGCGTCACAGCCAATGAACGCCTTGGCGAAGTCATCGACAACGACCAGCTCGAAGTGTCATTCCGCCTGTCCACCGCGCAATACGCGCGTCTGATCGGCGAGGACGGTGCATTGGGCAATGCACCAATTACGGTTTCACTTGAGACCCAAGGCTTCACCCTCAGCGCGACAGGGCAGATCACCCGCGAAAGCGCCGCCGTTGGCGAGGGCCAAACAGGGCGTCTTTTGTTTGCACGTCTTGATACGAGCACAGGCTTGCGGCCCGGCGACTTTGTGACCGTTGCGATTACAGAACCAGACCTGCGCGGCGTCGCTTTGGTCCCAGCCACAGCAATTGACGCCAATGAAACCGCTCTGCTTTTGGGTGATGAAAACCGCTTGTCCGAAGTGGACGTAGAAGTGCTGCGTCGCCAAGGCGATGACGTCATCATCCGCGCACGCGACCTGTACGGCAAACAGATCGTCGCCGAACGTTCCCCCCTTCTGGGTGCGGGGATTGCGGTTCAGCCCATCGATCCAACCGCCGAACCGGTGGTACCGGAAGCCCCCGAAATGGTTGCCATAGATGACGAACAACGCGCCGAGATGATCGCCTTTGTCGAGGCATCACGTATGCCGCCCCCCGTCAAAACCCGTGTTCTCGAACAATTGGCGCAAGACGAAGTGCCCAGTGATGTGATTGCCCGTATTCAGGAACGGATGGGCTCATGAAGATGTCCGCTGGCGGTATCCTGTCCTACCTGACCCGCCATGCGACGGCGGCAAATCTTTTGCTGATCATTATGCTTGGGGCAGGCATTGCGGCCTTTCCCAAGATGCGGGCACAGTTTTTCCCCGACGTGATTGTCGATAGCGTTTCGGTTTCTGTTCAATGGACAGGTGCGGGTGCAGAAGATGTCGATGATGCCGTCGTCCAGGTCTTGCAGCCCGCCTTGCTGGGTGTCGAAGGTGTTCTTACAACAACATCCACATCGTCTGAGGGCTCCGCACGTATTTTCCTCGAATTCGAACCCGGTTGGGACATGGCGAAAGCGACGGAAGATGTTCAATTGGCCGTGGACGCCACATCCAACCTCCCCGATGACGCCGAAGACCCGACTGTGCGTCGCGGCCAATGGTCTGATCGCGTTACGGATGTTGTCATCACGGGGCCCGTTGCTCCGGCCCAACTGGCCCGTTTTGCCGATGAATTTGTCGTTCGCTTGTTCGCGCAGGGCGTAACCCGCACAACCATCCGCGGCGTCGCCGCCCCCTCTACGATCATCGAAGTGCCGTCCATCGCGCTGGTGCAATACGACATCTCGATGTCCGAGATTTCCAATGCCATCGGACAGGAAGTCACCGCAGATCCCGTGGGTGACGTTAGTGGCGCTGCGCGTGTGCGCACAGGCGTGGAACGCCGCACCGCCGATGAAATCGAAGCAATTGTTCTGCGCACCGACTTGAACGGTGCGACCCTGACCGTAGGTGATGTCGCCCAAGTCTTCGTGGAAGGCGTTGACCGCGAACGCACCTACTACGTTGGAGGTAACCCCGCCATCTCGATCCGCGTGGACCGTGCAGCGACGGGCGATGCGATCAAGCTACAAGAAACGGTCGAACAGGTCGCCCAAAGCTACGCTGAAACCCTCCCCAACGGGTCCAGCATCGACCTTATCCGGGCACGGGCTGAACAGATCACAGGACGCCTGAATATCCTTTATGAGAACGCGCTTCTTGGGCTCGCTCTTGTGGTGACGCTACTGTTTTTGTTCCTCAATGCCCGAACGGCGTTTTGGGTCGCAGCAGGTATTCCCGCCGCCATGTGTGGTGCGATTGCGTTGATGTGGCTTGCGGGGCTGACGATCAATATGATCTCGCTGTTTGCGCTGATCATCACGCTCGGGATCGTGGTGGATGATGCCATCGTCGTCGGCGAACACGCTGACTATCGACACCGCAAACTCGGTGAGGACCCCGCCCAAGCTGCCGAAAACGCCGCGAAGAAAATGTTCAGCCCTGTGTTCTCCGCGACGCTCACGACAATCATCGCGTTCTTTGCACTGGTGCTTGTGGGGGGGCGTTTTGGCGATCTGATTTCTGACATCCCATTCACGGTGATCGTCGTTCTGATCGCCTCCTTGCTTGAGTGTTTCTTCATCCTGCCCCACCACATGTACAAAGCTCTGTCCCACACGGGCGGCAATAAATGGTACGATGCGCCGTCCCGCGTGGTGAACCGAGGGTTCGATTGGTTCAAAGAAACGCTGTTCCGCCCATTCATGGCCGGCGTAATTTGGGCACGTTACCCCGTCATGGCGTTTGCCGTTGTGCTTCTTTCGGTGCAGGCCGCATCGTTCATCCGAGGCGACGTTCAGTGGCGCTTCTTCAGCTCGCCCGAACAGGGCAGTGTCACGGGGAATTTCGCCATGCTCCCCGGTGCGACGCGAACCGACACGATGGAAATGATGCAATCCCTGCAAGAGGTCACGGAAACCTTGGGCGCAGAATACGAAGCCGAGCACGGCACAAACCCGCTCGATTATGTGATTGCTGAAATCGGCGGCAACTCGGGGCGTGGCATTGCGGGGTCCGACACCAAAGACGCCGACCAATTGGGATCCATCGCCATTGAATTGATCGACGCGGACGTCCGCCCTTATTCCAGTGCGGAATTTGTCACCGCGTTGCAAGACCGCGTGATCCGTCACCCGATGTTGGAAACCGTCTCCTTCCGTCGGTTTGGCAGCGGTCCGGGGGGCGATGCAATCGATGTGCAACTGTTCGGCGCCAATTCAGAAATCCTGAAAGCCGCCGCCGAAGCGCTCAAGGTCGAACTCGCTCAGTTCGGTGAGGTGTCCGCAATCGAAGACTCGCTCGCTTATGACAAAGAAGAACTCGTCCTCGAATTGACCCCACAAGGCCAAGCGCTGGGGTTCACCATTGATGGGTTGGGCAGCGTGTTGCGCGACCGTCTCGGCGGGATCGAAGCCGCGACCTATCCTGACGGCCCGCGCTCTGCGACCATCCGCGTTGAACTTCCGGCAGGCGAACTCACCGCAGACTTCCTTGATCGCAGCCAGATGCGCGCCAGCAGCGGAGCCTATGTGGCATTGGCCGATATTGTAACGGTCACATCCCGCAACGGGTTCTCGACTGTTACGCGCGAAAACGGTGTACAGCTTATTTCTGTGACCGCCGATCTTGCCGAAGACGACGCCGATCGCGCCACGGAAATCCAGACCCTGATCCAAGACGATGTCCTACCGCGCATTCAAGCGGCCTACAGCGTCTCAACCACGCTCTCTGGCCTCAGTGAACAAGAGAACGACTTCCTCAACGATGCCCGCACGGGCCTCATCTTTTGCTTAACTGGTATTTTCTTAGTCTTGGCTTGGATTTTCCAAAGCTGGACGCGGCCTCTTGTTGTGATGGCGATTATCCCGTTTGGCCTGATCGGGACCATCTACGGCCACATTATCTGGGAGGTTCCGCTGTCTATGTTTACGGTGGTCGGCCTGCTGGGCATGACTGGCATCATCATCAACGACTCCATCGTTCTCGTGAAAACCATTGATGAATATGCCGAAACTCGTGGCATGAAACCCGCCATTATCGACGGCGTAAGCGACCGCTTGCGCCCTGTTCTCCTAACAACGCTGACCACAGTTCTTGGCCTCGCGCCGCTTCTTTACGAAGGATCAAGCCAAGCGGAGTTCTTGAAACCTACAGTGATTACGTTGGTATACGGCTTGGGCTTCGGTATGGTTTTGGTGCTGTTTATCGTGCCGTCCCTGATGGCCATGCAAAGCGACGTTTCCGTTCAGGTTCGATCTGCCAAACGGGCCCTGACGAACCGCGCAGGTGCAGCCGTTTGGCCAACACGCATTGCGGCCCTTGGCGCGCTGGCGCTTTTTGGGGCGATCGTTGCGCCCGTGATGCTGACAGGAACGCCATTGCTGCCAATATTCAGCGCCAGTATTGCGATATCCATCGCAGTCTTCGCGGCACTTACATTGGTCTTTTTGCTGATTGTCTATCTTGTGACGGCTCTATTCATGATGCGGTCAAGCCGTAAGGCAGACAGGATCGCAACAGCCTAGTTCGCGTCGCAGCCCAAAATATCGACCGATTGATTGCCTGCAATCACAGTGATCCGCACCTCGGAACGGTTCAGCGCAAATCCGCCTCCGTTCACATGGATCATGTCAGATCGCGCGAACAGCGCATCACCCTCGCGCCACGTCTGCGGTTGAGAGACCCAAACTTGCTGATCGCCAGCCTCAATCACCACGGCTTCGTCACCAGCCATCGGCGGCATGTCCACGCGTGCAGTCACACGTAGCCCGTTTTCAGCCGGATCAATTGCACAGGTCACATCACCCACACCCGCCTCAACCGAGGTCTGGGGCCGATCCAGCAATGCCGCGATAATTGCAGGGTCTCGTGCGCCAGTCGCAGGTAGTGCCGTATCAAATTCAAGAAGGACCGGCACGCAAATCTCATCGCAGACACCGATCTGCACCTGCCCGCGCATCAGCGCCGGCGCTGTGTCATCCGTGACCGATAGCTCGACGGGAATCACGACGGATTGCGAATACCCAATGGACCGCATTCCGTTTTGGTCAAACACTTCGGGCACTGGCCAATGGAACGCCGCGCCCGACAGATTCTGCGATCCTTGCCAGCCAAAGCGCGGAGGAATCCCACCATCGCCCGGCGCACGCCAATAGGTCTTCCAACCGTCAGCGAGCCGCAGTTGAAGCCCCGCCATATGGGTACCGCTGTCGGTCCGCCACCCCGGCAAGATTTCGAGCTCAACTACGCCATCCGCAGGCCCAGCCCACACAGGGGCAGCCACACAAAGCGCAATCAGGGAAACAGAAATTCGTTTGATCATGCGTCTTCTTCGAACATCTTGCCCTCAAAGGAAAGTCACGTTTGGGTTAAAGATATGTCAGACGACAGCCACTTCCCCTTGCGCCTCCCCTAGCCGCGTCCCATCTTGAACTTATGACTGATAGAACCAGCCTTCTTGGAAAACTCCTGATTGCGATGCCCGACATGGGGGACCCGCGGTTCGACCATTCTGTCATCTATATCTGCGCGCATTCCGCTGAGGGCGCTATGGGGCTGATCATCAACAAACCGACCCCCGAAGTCCGGTTTGGTGACTTGCTCGAACAACTCTCCATCGACGAGGGAGAACTCGCCGTGGATGTGCGCATTCACTACGGCGGCCCTGTCGAGATGGGACGCGGCTTTGTGTTGCACACATCGGACTATGCATCTGGCGCAGGCACGATGGATGTGTCCAACGGCATCGCAATGACGGCGACCTTGGACATTCTAGAAGACATCGCCGTGGGAAATGGCCCCAAACGATCAATGCTGGGGCTGGGGTACGCTGGCTGGGGCCCACACCAGCTTGAGGATGAATTGATCAACAACGGCTGGCTTGTCACAGATGCCAATGAGGACATCTTGTTTGGCCGCGCGGCAGAACACAAATGGACGGCGGCGCTTAAAACGCTCGGCATAGACCCGTTGATGCTGTCGGCCTCGGGTGGGTCCGCTTAAGGGGGCTACCGCGGTGCAGCGGCGCGGCGAAGGCGGTCGTTGATCGCACGGCCCAAACCATGTTCAGGGATTGGCGACACCGCAATCTTTTCCGCGCCCAGCGCATTCAACTGATGCAAAGCATCAAACAAGTTCGCCGCTGCCTCGACAAGATCACTGGACGAGGACAGGTTGATGGCCGCCTCAACAGCACCGAACCCCAATAGGGTTTCGCCAACCCTGACGTCCTCAGCATTCAAACGCACGACGCCCTTGGGCGCATAATGCGACGCGAGTTGCCCCGGCGAATTCGGGGCAGCGGCATCCCCTGCTTGTGCGAGGCCTTGCCCCAACGCGGCCTCAACCGCCTCACTCGGCAGACCACCAGCGCGCAACAAAGTTGGAACAGGTCGCGTCGCCACAATCGTCGATTCCAGACCGACACCACTGGTTCCGCCCTCAACAATCCCGTCGATCCGACCCGACATTTGGTCACGAACATGGGTAAAATTTGTTGGGCTCACTTGCCCTGACGGGTTGGCAGATGGTGCTGCAATCGGTCCGCCGAAAGCGGCCAACAACGACTGCGCCAAGGCATGATCAGGCACCCGCACCGCCAGCGTGTTCAATCCGGCAGTGACCAGCGGCGAAATCCCTGCCCCGTCTTTCAGTGGCAAGACCAAGGTCAATGCACCTGGCCAGAACGCCGACGCCAATCGCAAAGCGTCATCGTCAAATTCAACCAAGGTTTCAGCGACGGCCAGAGATTCCACATGCACAATCAACGGATTGAAGCTCGGACGCCCCTTGGCCTCATACAAACGCGCCACAGCATCGCTATTGCGGGCATCCACACCCAGCCCGTAAACCGTTTCGGTCGGAAACGCGACAAGCCCGCCATCGCTTAGCAGCTCAGCGGCGACCGCCAGCCCAACAGCATCCGGCTGCAGAAATTTCGTATCGATTTCATTCATGACGCTGCGTTTATGTTGCGGGTTTGGCCCATGTCTTTAGCCTTTCATTGAACTGCCCACATACGCCTCAAGCGGGCCGATTCCAAGAACGTCCTAATAAACCCAAGCGCTGGATTGATCCTATGCCGTACACATCCCCCGTCACCGACTTCCAGTTTCTGATGGATCACGTAGTGAATTTCACGCAAATCGCCCAGACGGACCGCTTTGCCGAAGCCACCCCCGACATGCGCGATGCGATCATGACGGAAGCCGCGAAATTGTGCGACGAAGTGCTCGCGCCACTGCAAACAGCAGGCGACGAACAGCCAGCCGTGTTGGAAAACGGGATTGTACGCACCTCCCCTGGGTTTGATGCAGGATACAAAGCCATCGCCGAAGGCGGCTGGATCGGCATCTCGGCAAGTCCTGAAAATGGCGGCATGGGGCTTCCGCTGACATTGGCAACGGCCGTCAACGAAATGTTGGCAGGCGCATGCCTGTCGCTGCAACTGAACCCCCTGATGACTCAAGGCCAAATCGAAGCCCTCGAACATCACGCCAGCGATGCCATCAAAGACCTCTATCTCCCGAAACTGATCTCGGGTGAATGGAACGGAACAATGAACCTCACCGAACCGCAAGCCGGCTCGGACGTGGGCGCGCTTGCCTCTAAGGCGGTGCCAAATGACGACGGGTCTTATGCGATCTCGGGCCAGAAGATTTACATCTCTTGGGGCGACAACGATTTCACCGAGAACGTCTGCCACCTTGTGCTCGCGCGTTTGCCCGATGGCGTCAAAGGCACCAAAGGCATCAGCCTGTTCATGGTGCCCAAGATTATCCCGAACGAAGATGGCACATTGGGTGAGCGCAACTCGCTGCGCGTTGTCAGCCTTGAACATAAGATGGGCCTGCATGGGTCCCCAACGGCCGTGATGGAATATGATGGCGCAACGGGCTGGCTGGTCGGTGAAAAACACGGCGGCATGGCGGCGATGTTCACAATGATGAACAACGCCCGCGTTGGCGTGGCAACTCAAGGTATCGGCGTCGCCGAAGCCGCGTATCAACATGCACTGGCCTATGCGATGGACCGTAAGCAAGGCCGCGCAGGTGGTTCAGGCACCATCATCGAACACGCCGATGTGCGCCGGATGCTCGCCACGATGAAGGCCGAGGTTTTTGCCGCCCGCTCCATCACGCTCGCGAATGCCGTCGCCATTGATATGGCAACGGCGACAGGCGAGCCCGCATGGGACGCGCGGGCGGCCCTGCTAACCCCGATCTCAAAGGCATTCGGCACCGACATTGGCGTCGAAACTGCTGCAAGCGGTATCCAAGTTCACGGCGGCATGGGGTTCATTGAAGAAACCGGCGCGGCCCAATACGCCCGCGATGTGCGGGTCACGACAATTTATGAAGGCACCAACGGCATTCAAGCCATGGACCTTGTTGCGCGTAAGATGATGGACAACGGCGAGGCAGCCTTTGCCTTGATGGATGAAATCGAAGAGGCCGCAGAAGCAGCCCGCTCTACTCTGCCCGATCTTGTTGACCCTGTTTGGCAGGCCAGCGAAAGCCTTCGCGAAACCACTGAATGGCTTGTCACTCAAGACATGGATCATCGCTTTGCAGGGGCGGTCCCTTACCTGCGTGCTTTTGCCAGAGTGCTCGGCGCTCATTATCATTTGACCGCAGCTTTGAACGGCGATGAAACCCGCCAGCGCCTCGCGACGTTTTACATCAAACGCTTGTTGCCGGAACACTCTGCACTTTTGGCCCACGTGCGCGAAGGGGCGGATGATCTGCTGGCGATCACAGCGGATGATCTGGCGTCCTAGGGCGCAAGTCGCTAAGCACCTAGACCATGAGCACAGACAAAATCCATTACCCATGGCCCGAACCACCCGCCACAGGCGAAGCAATCGAAGTCGCCAACGGCGTTTTGTGGATGCGCCTGCCGCTGCCCATGGCCTTGGATCACGTGAACGTCTACGCGTTGGACGATGGCCACGGCTGGACAGTTGTCGATACCGGTTTTGACAGCAGCAAAACCCGCGCCATTTGGGAAACGCTTTTGGCGGGGCCATTGGCAGGTAAGCCCGTCACGCGGGTCATAGGCACACACCATCACCCCGATCACATCGGTCTTGCAGGTTGGTTCCAAGAGGCGGGCGCAGAGCTTACGATGCCACGCACCGCATGGCTGATGGCACGGATGCTGACGCTGGACGAACAACCTGCCTATCCAACGCGCTCAATTGAGTTCTATCAACGAGCCGGCATGGACGAAGACATCCTTGCCAAACGGCGCAACGACCGCCCGTTCAACTTTGCCGATTGCGTCCATCCGATGCCCCTCGGGTTCACCCGCCTGCAAGAAGGCGGCACAATCATGATCGGCGGGCGAACATGGGACATCCGTATGGGCAACGGCCACGCCCCTGAACACGCCACATTCTGGAGCCGCGACGACAATCTTGTGATCGGTGGCGACCAGCTTTTACCGTCTATCAGCCCCAACATCGGCGTCTATCCAACAGAACCAGACGCGGACCCATTGGCCGAGTGGTTGGAAGCCTGCGAACGCCTTGCGCCATTTGCACGCGCGGATCACCTAGTCCTTGGCGGTCATAAACTGCCCTTCACGGGCCTGCCAAAACGCATGCAGCAACTGATCGATAACCACCACAGCGCGCTAGATCGTTTGGTTGACCACATCTCGACCCCGCAACGCGCTGGCGATTGTTTCAAACCGTTGTTCAAGCGCGCAATCGGTGAAAGCGAATACGGGCTGGCTCTGGTCGAGGCCCTCGCGCATCTCAATCACCTGCACCAAACGGGTCAGGCCACCCGCACCTTGCGGGACGGGACCCATTGGTTTCAGGCAACCTGAGCGCACCCGAAAACATTTGTCTTTGCCAGAGAAGTGACGCAATCCTGTGGAACAGCGTGCCAACGCCCATCGGTGTCGCACAACGGTTCGGATGCAAAAGCATGCCCCCCAAAATCAAGTCCCTGCGACATATACAAAGTCGGCGCCTGTCCCGATGAAGCATGGCGAAACCCAAAGACATCCTCTCCATCACTGAAGACACAGGTTATTTTTACAGGTTGGGGTCCATTCCCGATCTCTTCTAACATAAGGGCGATCGCCCGCTCGGGATCTTCATCCAAACCATGCGCCAGCATCGTCAGAAAGATCATCTCGCTGTCGGTCGATCCCTGCCGCGCAGCATAAAGATCGTCGGGGAGTGCAGCCTCCAGTCGACGTCGGATGGCAGGGAAATGTGGCACTTGCCCGTTGTGGCAGAACGACCAGCGTCCGAACTTGAATGGGTGGCAATTCTGGCGACTCGTTTCGCCCACAGTACTCGCCCGAACATGCGCCAAGAATAAGCGTGATCGCACCATACGGCACAGACTTGTCAGATTTCCGTCCGACCATGCGGGCAGCACATCCCGATAAAGACCAGGTTCTTTTCTGTCATCATACCATGCAATCCCGAAACCATCCCCGTTGACGGCCAACTTGGCCTCGGTTGCATGTTGGCTTTGCTCCAACAACGAGTGCTTGGGATTCACGATTATGTTTTCCAGGGGAATTGGCGGGCCGCAATAGGCAGTTAGGCGACACATCCTAGTGTCGCGCCGCCATGCGCGCCGTTAATTTGGCCAAAATTCGGCTGGCGGTCGTTTCACAAACCGCAGGGAGAAGGGCATGCGTCAGGGCCGCAAGTCCTGCTACGATTAACCAAAACGAAAACCCAAGCGCGAAGCGCATGTGCTGAAGATAGGTTTCGTCCACCGTCGCGGGATGGGCCAGAAACCAGCGATCAAGGAAAGGCAGGCGCTTGGGTGGGCTAAGATCGGACATTTGGGGACTCCAGATTACTTTCCCAGACCCTACCGCCCGAACGACGTCACTTTGTCCCAAAAAACACGGGCACATCGAAAGTTATTGGGATACCATCCCAAAATGACATCCAAACTAGACACAATTGATCACAAGATTCTATCGATCCTGCAAAAAGATACGATGTGTTCGGTCGATACCATTTCCGAACAGGTTGCCCTATCGCGCAATGCGTGTTGGCGCCGGATCAAAGCGATGGAAGCCAATGGCGTTATCCGTGCGCGGGTGGCACTGCTGGACGCCAGCAAAATCGGTTGCCCATTGACCGCATTAGTCCTGATCCGCACCGACCACCACTCGGATGCGTGGCGCCGTGATTTCGCAGTCGCCGTCGCCGCACTGCCCGAAATCACAACCGCCCAGCGCATGACCGGTGATCTTGATTACGTCCTAACCGTTCGCCTAGCTGATGTTGCGGCCTATGATCACTTCTATAAACGGCTGACCTCACGAATTTCTGTATCGGATATCTCTGCCAGTTTCGTTATGGAAGATATCAAGGACACCACGGCGTTGCCGCTTTGACAGGAAGACCCGCACATGGACGACAAAATCATCACATCCGCCGAAGCGCTGGAGGCCACGGCAATTCCCGATGTCCACGAAGTCCACACGGACCCCGACAAATGCGCGCCTGACCCGGTAGAAATTCCAGCGTCCTCCGAGCCCAAAAGCCCCGCGCGTTGGGCCTATGAGCGCCTGATCGTCTACATCCAAAACTTCGAAAAGACATTGGACAACGAACACGAGGTCGCCATGGGATTTGCAGGCGACAGCTCTGGCGTCGTGCGGATTGAAGGCATGGGATATTACGATCCAGACATCATCACTTTTTACGGCTCTGATCCCGCGGGAACCAAGACGCAATTGGTGCAACACGTCACCCAATTGTCCGTAATGCTGCGCGCTTTGCCAAAGCAGGTCGAACAGGCCGAACCCAACCGTATTGGGTTCCGTCTGGCCGCAGACCTTGATGCAGGCGATGCGACGTCCTGACGGGGCTGACAAGTCCAAATGAATCGGTTAAGTCGGACCAAAGCGAACAAAGGAATTTAATATGTCAGATCACAAGCACGGCGAAATGGACATCGAAGTTCAAGAGAAAACATTCGACGGCTTCATGAGCATGGTCACCAAAGGATCGATCTTGATCATCCTTCTCCTGATTTTCATCGCGCTGGTTAACGGCTGACCAGATGATGCGGCGCCGTAGTTTTGTGTTGTCAGCGCCTTTAGTGCTTGCTGGATGTGGCCGCGGTGTGACCCGTGAAGAAATCCTTGCACCTCAATCTGCTATCGATCGTGTGGCCTACGTTCACCCGGGCCCCAAACGTTTGACGCTGCTGACAATGAAGAACGTAGGCTCTAATAACGGCGCGCATTCGGGACTGATGATCAATGCCAGCCAGCGTATCCTTTGGGATCCCGCGGGTACGTTCGGTCATAGTTCGATTCCCGAACGCAATGACGTTCATTTCGGCATCACGCCACGGATCGCAGAGTTCTACATCTCTTTCCACTCGAGAGAGACCTACTACACCCTTATTCAAGAAATTGACGTCACACCCGAGGTCGCTGAAATGGCGATGAACCTCGCGATTGCGAACGGCCCAACACCCAAAGCCGCCTGCACCACGCACACAACACGGATGCTAAGGCAGTTGCCGGGCTTTGGTCACATCCGTCAATCGTATTTCCCGAACAATCTGTCCGATCAGTTTGCGGAACTCCCAGGCGTGCGTTCGCGCGAGCATCGTGAAAACGACTCCGACGACAAATCAGTTGCAGCAGCTCAGATCGATGCCGCACTCAGCGCGGATCAGTAAGCCCCCATAATCGCTATCATCGCAAACAATGTGCCGCCCCCCGCAAGGATGGCAGCAATAACGTTGCGCGTCAGCAACCCAACGCCGAACGTCACCAATGCCGCGCTCAAACGGGCCGGATCAATCTCTCCGTTTGTCGCCGAGGGCCACAGTACCAGTGGGGCCACCAAACCAGGTAAGACCGCTACGGCGGTGTACCGCAGATGCCGCAATACCCATTCTGGCAAATCTCTTCCGCCAATCAGGCCGAGAAACGAGAACCGGATCAGATAGGTTCCGACGCCGAGTATTAAAATAATGGCCCAGATGTATCCCGCGCTCATGCTTTGGCCCGCCGTTCTGTCCAAAGCTCAACTTGCGCACCGATCACCATTGCAAGAACCGCCGCAACCAATAGCCCAAGGTTGAACGGCAACCCAGCCAGAACCAGCGCCACAACAATCGATGTGACCGCCGCCACCATGTGCGCCAGCGTGCGCATCATCGGTGCAATAATCGCGAGAAAACAGATCGGCACCGCGAAATCCAAAGCCATCCAGTCCGGAATGCCATCGCCAAGCCAAATGCCCAAACCCGTTGCCACAATCCAAAGCGGGCAAACTGGGGTCACCGCTCCAAAGAAGAACGCAATGCGATCCGGCAGTATCATCTGTGGTTCGTCTTCGTATTTGTTGATCGAAATAGCGTAGCTTTGATCAACATTCACATAGGCAATCAAAGCGCGCTTCCACAAAGGAGCGTCACCAAGCCATAACGACAGTGACGCCGAATACATTGCCATCCGTAAATTCACGGCAAGTGCCGTTGCGATCACGATCGCCATTGGCGCGTTGTCCACCATCAACTGAAGCGCGGCAAACTGCGCAGCCCCAGCAAATACGACTGACGAGAACGCCATCGTTTGCAGACTGGTGAACCCAGCTTCGGTTGCGACAACGCCAAACAAAAGCCCGAACGGCATCACCACCAAGACAAACGGCACACCCGCGCGAAAGCCCGTCCAATAGTATGATTTCTGGGTCGCCTCGGCCATGTGCCTGCCTTACAGTTCGTGTATCACCGCCATAGCCTTGGCCAAGATGAGTTACAACAAGAGGCCGCAAATGCACGCGAAGATCGCCCATGATTGAACCCTTAGCTCTGATCCTAGCAGGAGGACGCTCAACCCGGATGGACGGCGCATCAAAGGCTGATCTGACCCTCGGTGGCGAACGACTGATAGATCGGTGTGTCGACAGGCTATTGCCACAGGTGCGCGATATTGCAGTGAATACGAACGAGCCCATCCTCGGCAACTGGACGATCCTGCCAGACACAATGTCCGGCCACCTTGGCCCACTTGCGGGTATCCTCGCGGGGTTGGAATGGGCAACCAAGCAAAACGCCAGCCATATCGTTAGCGTGGCCGTCGACACCCCATTCTTTCCATGTGATCTGGTGCCTCACCTTTTGATGGCTGCCGATGACCATTCTGACGGCCTGACCATTGCTATGACACCCGATGGCGAACACGGCACCTTTGGACTGTGGCCCGTGTCCCTTATTGACCCTCTCTCAGCTTTTCTGGCGTCGGGTGGCCGCAAGGTCCGCACCTTCACGCAGGGCCAAAACGCGGCGCTTGCACCGTTCCCTGACACCACGCCGCCTGCCTTCTTCAACATCAATACGCCCGACGATCTGACACAGGCCCAATCATGGGTCTGAACGTGCAAATCTCAGCGGGGTTTAGCGACGATGAACGCCCTGAGATCAGCGCAATGTACTGGGCGGCCTTCGGCCAAAAGCTCGGCCACGTTATGGGACCGAAGAAACGGGCGCTCGCCTTTATCGAAGACCTGCTCGACCCCAGCCACGCAATTTGCGCCCGCGACCAAGGCGGCGCATTGCTGGGTGTCGTGGGGTTTAAGACCGCCAAAGGTGCTTTGGTTGATGGCACGTGGGCAGATATGACCCGTCATTATGGTTGGATCGGCAGCACATGGCGCACGGCCCTTTTGGTCCTGTTAGAACGAGACACCGAGAACCAACGTTTCCTTATGGACGGCGTCTTTGTCGCCAGTCACGCACAGGGCAAAGGTGTCGGCACAGCGCTGCTCGATGCAATCAGCAATGAGGCCGTCCGACGTGGCTATAAAGAACTGCGACTAGACGTCGTTGATAAAAACCCGCGAGCGCGGGCGCTATATGAACGCAAAGGGTTTATTGCTGGCGATGTTCACCACCTTGGGCCCTTGCGTCATATTTTCGGGTTTTCATCGGCGACAACGATGGTTCGCCAGCTCAGCGCCTAGTCGAATGCGCCTGTCACGCGACCAAACAACATGAACGCGCGGCTTGTGCGTGTTTCGGCAAGTGCCGCAATGTCTTCGTCACTGGCCTCTGCCTCAAATGCCAAAAGCATCTGATCGAATTTACGCAAAAAATGGTGCGCCGCGTCGCGGAAAATTGCGTCTTCCCGCATCCGGCCCGCCGTCAAAGCCAAGGATGATCTGTCGCGAATGCCACCCAAAGCCGCAACTGTCTTGCCGCGTTCACCGTGGGCGAACCGACGCCAGATTTCAGGACGTGCCCGATCAGGGCGCAAATCATCCATGTAAATTCCGTCTTGGCTCAGCAGCGTCAGCACATCTTGGCTGGCTTGGATCAACTGCTTGGCGGTCCGATCTTTCAGGGCGCGACGCAACGCTGCAAACCCGACCTCATCGCCCTCGGTGTCAGGAAAGTTCAACGCACGCACTAAGTCAGGCCGTGTAATGGGTGGCGCGATGTCTTCGGCGGTCGTGCCCAGCGCAAGGCTTGGCTGGTCGTCACGCGTGGCGACTGCGGCACCAGCCCGTGGCGGTGTTGCGACAGCAGAGGGGCGAGACGTCGCGAAAGTCGCCAAAGTCGTTTCGGTCTTCTGGGTCGCGCGCGCGATCTCATTGAGTTTCTTTTCAACGGTCGGTTCGATCCCAGCGCCCCGCGCTTGTCGATCCGCCACATAGGTTTGTCGCATCCCGTCAATCGCCGCCTGCAATCGCTGGCTTTCATCGCGCACAATCCGTGCCGACCGCGCGGCCATCGCCGCAATCCAGACCATCGCTATCGGAAGAAAGATCGCCATCAGCGTCATCACGAACCGCAAGGAATCAACAGTTTCCGCACTGGCGGTCTCATCGCTGCTGGGCAAAACGAGGAAGAAAATCGCGACCCCGACAAGCCAGATAAGGCTTACAACAATCGCAATTACTTCGATAGCAGTCACGCGCACCCCATCATTGCGCACACCCGCGCGCAACGGAACGTCTGCTGTGTTTTGGCTTTCCGGCATCGTTAAGGAGCCTTATTTAAAGACGATTTCCAAAATCTCGTAGGACTTCACACCACCTGGCGTACGCACTTCAACACTGTCGCCATCTTCTTTGCCAATCAGTGCCCGCGCAATGGGTGATTTCATATTCAGCTTACCATTTTCGATGTCAGCTTCATACTCACCAACAATCTGGTAGGTCTTTTCTTCGTCGGTATCTTCGTCCACCAAAGTGACATGGGCACCAAATTTCACCGCACCGCTCAGCTTTGAGGGATCAATGACATCCGCCAAGGAAATCGCACCCTCAAGCTCTTTTACGCGCCCTTCGATAAACGACTGTTTTTCCTTCGCAGAGTGATACTCAGCGTTCTCGGACAAATCACCATGTTCGCGAGCCTCGGAAATGGCGCGAATAATAGCAGGGCGTTCAACAGACTTCAGGTGCTTCAATTCAGCATCCAGCTTGTCAAATCCAGCCCGTGTCAGCGGTATCTTTTCCATTTCGGCGTGTCCGTTGGTCAATTTCTCAAGTGTGCATGCATAACCCGCCCCACCCCACGGCCTCAAGGGGCATCAACACCCACTCGGCCTTTATTTGCAGACGTTACGTTTCCGTCGCTGTCACGCAACTTTATGTCGCGGCGAGATTGCTGCACCTGCATCCATAAGGTATGCAGTTCTAGAACAATTACGCGCTTATAGCAGGGAGGCCCGATATGGCCGAGATCGAACGTGAATCCATGGAATACGACGTTGTTATCGTTGGCGCGGGGCCCGCTGGCCTGTCCGCCGCGATCCGTCTGAAGCAACTCGATTCGGATTTGAACGTCGTCGTCCTCGAAAAGGGCTCCGAAGTGGGCGCGCATATTCTGTCTGGTGCGGTCTTGGACCCATGCGGCTTGGATAAGTTGATCCCTGATTGGAAAGCCAAAGGCGCGCCTTTGAACACGCCTGTCACACACGACAATTTCTACCTGCTTGGCGAAGCCGGAAAAGTTCGGATCCCGAATTTCCCGATGCCGCCGCTGATGAACAATCACGGCAACTACATCGTTTCCATGGGTAACGTTTGCCGCTGGATGGCCGAACAAGCCGAAGCCCTCGGCGTTGAAATCTTCCCCGGCATGGCCTGTTCCGAACTGGTTTACGGCGACAATGGCGAAGTCAAAGGCGTCGTTGCAGGCGTCTTCGGCCTAGAGGCAGACGGCACAATCGGGCCTGACACAGAGCCGGGCATGGAACTTCACGGCAAATACGTGTTCCTTTCTGAGGGCGTTCGCGGATCGTTGTCCAAAGAGGTTATCACGAAATACGACCTCGCAGCCGACAGTGAACCGCAGAAATACGGTCTCGGCATGAAAGAGATTTGGGAGATCGACCCAGCCAAGCACAAGGAAGGCACCGTTACGCACACAAGCGGCTGGCCCTTGGGCAGCAATGCAGGCGGCGGGTCATTCATCTACCACCTCGAAAACAATCAGGTTTACGTCGGCTTTGTGGTTCACCTGAACTACAAGAACCCGCACCTGTTCCCTTACATGGAATTCCAGCGGTTCAAGCATCACCCGATGGTTGCGGACCTGTTAGAAGGCGGAAAACGCGTCGCTTACGGCGCCCGCGCCATCACCGAAGGCGGCTATCAGTCCATGCCCAAAATGACCGCTCCGGGCGTTGCGCTGCTGGGCTGTTCTGTCGGTATGGTCAACGTGCCACGCATCAAGGGCAACCATAACGCCATGCTGTCAGGCATGGCCGCTGCCGAAGCGGCGCATGCCGCGATTGGTGCGGGTCGCGCATCCGATGAGCTGACGGAATACGAAACAGAAGTCCGCGAAGGAGCGATTGCCAAAGACCTCAAGAAAGTGCGCAACGTGAAACCGATGTGGTCTCGCTGGGGCATGGTTGCTTCGCTGCTTGGCGGCGGTTTGGACATGTGGACCAATACGTTCGGTTTCTCACTGTTTGGCACGCTCAAGCACGGAAAATCTGATGCGGAGTCGACTGAGAAAGCCGTAAAGCACCAGCCAATCGACTACCCGAAACCAGATGGCAAACTCAGCTTTGACCGCCTGACCAACGTGGCGTTCAGCTTTACAAACCACGAAGAAAGCCAGCCCGCGCACCTGAAGTTGACGGACGACACCATACCGACAGGCGTGAACTTCCCCGACTTTGCCGGCCCATCAGCGCGCTACTGCCCTGCTGGGGTTTACGAATTTGTCGGTGACGGCGCGGACCGCAAGTTCCAGATCAATTTCCAGAACTGCGTGCATTGCAAAACCTGTGACATCAAGGACCCGAGCCAGAACATCACTTGGACGGTTCCTCAGGGTGGCGACGGGCCAAATTACCCGAACATGTAAGCGCCACAGCCATAACTTCCTATGCAACAGGGTCCCAACTGGGGCCCTGTTTGCGTTTGCAGGCGCAATAACTCGCCCAATAGCCGAATTGTCATTTGCCCCAAGGAATCAGCCCCCGTAGGTTGTATGCATACGAAAGACTGGAGTCCGCCTTGAGTAATAGCCTAACAAACGCCTTTCGATTGTCCGCAGCCCTTGCGACGCTAACCTTTGCCTTACCTGCGACGGCAGAAATCGACTCGGGCGCCTACCTTGCCGCCCGTCAGGCTGGAATTGACGCCGATTACGTCAAAGCCTCTGACTACTTTCACAGCGCCCTGCTCGCGGACCCGAACAACCTAACACTCATGGAGCAATCCATCACGGCCTACCTTGGCACAGGCAAAGGCGAATCCGCCGCTGCGATTGCGCGCCCCTTCATCGCGGCAGGTGGCGAAAGCCAAGTCGCCAACATCGCAATCATGGCGCAAGCGGCTCGCACTGAAAATTGGGACGCGCTGTTCGACCTTCTCGAAGCCGGTCACGAAGTCGGTCCCCTAATGGACGGGCTATCGCAAGCATGGGCGTTCTTAGGGCAAGGCGATCAAACTCGCGCTATGACGGCCTTTGATGACGTCATCATCACCACCGGCCTTCGCGCGTTCGGCTACCAGCACAAAGCCATCGCCCTTGAACTGGTTGGCGATCTTGCCGCCGCCGATGCGATCTATTCCCTGCCACCCAACGAGGGCCTGCCACCATCGCGCACTTCGGTCATTGCACACCTGCGGGTCCTGTGTGCCATGGGCGAATTTGAACGCGCCGACGACATCCTGACACGGGCCTTTAACGGCGCCCCAGACGACGAAGTCACCTCACTGCGTACGGCCATTGACACTCAATCGCCCTCAACTCTTGCGTCCCCGGTAACGACAGCTGGCGATGGCATCGCATTTGCCTTTGGCGGATTGTCCGAAGTCCTTCAGGGCGAAGCAAACGAAAGCTACCTGCTGCTGTTCGCACAGGCCGCACGCTATATCTCGCCCCAAAACGCGGAAGCGCAGCTCGCTGCGGCACGCCTATTGAATACTTTGGGCCAATACGATGCCGCCGCGCTGACCTTTGCGCAGGTTTCAACCAACGACCCTGCATTTCACAGCGCCGAAGTCGGCCGCGCCGAATCTTTGCGTCTTGCGGGCAAGTTTGATCAAGCCATCGAAGTCCTGACCCAGCTTACGCGCAGTCATCCCGACCTCCCCCTGCCTCACGCGTCTTTGGGCGATATCTATCGACAGCAGGAACAGTATGCCCAAGCCAAAGCGGCCTATACGGATGCCATCGAAGGCTACGACAGCGACGCTCCTATTCAATGGTGGCTGCATTATTCGCGCGGCATGACCAACGAAAGGCTGGACCTGTGGCCCGAAGCCGAAACCGACTTTCGCGAGGCCCTGTCCCGCAATCCCGACAATCCTGCGGTCTTGAACTACCTTGGCTATTCATTGGTCGATCGCGGAATTACGGAAAGCTATGATGAAGCGTTGCAGATGATCGAAAAGGCCGCCGCAGCACGCCCCGACAGCGGCGCGATCATCGACAGTCTTGCGTGGGTTTATTACAAACTGGGCCGCTATCAAGAGGCCGTCGGGCCGATGGAACGTGCCGCTGAACTGGTTCCCAACGATCCGATCCTCAGTGACCATTTGGGCGATGTCTACTGGATGGTGGGTCGTGAGATCGAAGCCCGCTTTCAATGGCGGCGCGCTCTATCATTTGAACCCGAAGAAGCCGAGGCAGACCGCATTCGCCGCAAGCTTTTGATCGGGTTAGACGCCGTCTATGCCGAAGATGGCGAAACACCTGCCCCCGCCGTAGAAATGGCCAATGACAACTAAGACTGTCCGCCAAGCGGCCCCTGCCAAAATCAACCTGACCCTGCATGTCACTGGACAGCGGGATGATGGCTATCACCTGCTCGATTCATTGGTGATGTTCACCGCGCTAGGGGATGTGGTGACGGTCACCCAATCTAACCGACTTACCCTCTCGATTGACGGGCCGTTCGGTGCCGACCTCTCTGCGAATGATGACAACCTCGTTCTTCGGGCGGCACGGGCCTTTGGACTGGATCGCGGAGCAGCCATCACGCTGACCAAGAACCTCCCGCTTGCGTCGGGTATTGGCGGCGGATCAGCGGATGCTGCTGCAACATTGTTCGCGCTGTCGCACCTTTGGGAAACGCCGCTGCCTGATTGGGACACCATCATGTCGCTTGGGGCCGATGTCGGGGTGTGCATGTCTACCGAACTGACGCGCATGTCCGGCATCGGCGACACAGTCACGCTCATCGGGCCAACGCCGCCGCTTTATATTTTGTTGGTGAACCCGCGGGTCGAGGTCCCCACACCTTCCGTGTTCAAGGCGCTACCTCATAAATCCAACGCGCCAATGCCCAATGACATGCCAAACTCATTTGATGCGGGATGGCTGGACTGGCTGACGGATCAACGCAATGATTTGCAAGCGCCCGCTATTCAAACCGCCCCCGTCATCGCCGATGTTCTAAAAATCTTGGCGTCGCAAGACGGCTGCCGACTCGCCCGTATGTCTGGGTCGGGCGCTACATGTTTTGCGATCTTCAAAGACGCGGCTAGCTGCCTAGCCGCCGCAAAGGCGTTATCAGCTGTCCAACGCGATTGGTGGGTTCAGGCCACGACGCAAGCGTCTACCTGACCCGCGCAACCACGTAATCAGCCAATTCCAGCAGCATACCTTTGATTTCGTGATCCGGCAGATCGGCCAACGCCGCTTTTGCCGTATCCATCCAAGCCAACGCCTCAACGCGGGTTGTTTCAAGCGTCCCATGTTTCGCCAAAAGCTCCAACGCGGTTTCAAGGTCGCCGTCTTCTTGGCGGCCCTTTTCGATTGTCCGCACCCAAAATGCGCGTTCCTCAGCGTCCGCCAAGGCGACGGCCTTAATCACGGGCAACGTCAGTTTGCGTTCGCGGAAATCATCGCCGATATTCTTACCCGTGGCATCTGTGCCCGCGTAATCCAACAGATCATCAACAATCTGAAATCCAACGCCCAGCGCATCACCGTAATCATAAAGCGCCTTAACCGTGGCCGCGTCTTTGCCCGCGATAACACCGCCGACTTCCATTGCGGCAGAAAACAACGCTGCCGTTTTTCCGCGCACGACCTGCAAGTAAATGTCTTCGCTCGTCGCCAAATCGCTCGCGGCCGTCAGTTGCAACACTTCGCCCTCTGCAATCGTTGCCGCAGCGTTGGACAAAATACGCAGCACGTCCAACGAACCCGTTTCCGTCATCAACTGAAAAGACCGCGCAAACAGGTAATCGCCAACCAAAACCGACGATGTATTGTCCCACAACAGGTTCGCAGTCGGCCGCCCACGTCGCTGCGCGCTTTCATCCACAACGTCGTCATGCAGCAAAGTCGCCGTGTGAATAAACTCAACCGTCGCCGCCAAATGCACGTGATAAGGGCCGTCGTATCCACACATCTTTGCAGCGGCCAAAGTCAGCATCGGGCGCAGACGTTTCCCGCCTGCTTCAACCAAATGCGCAGTCACCTCAGGGATACGGGGCGCATGTTCGGATGCCATCCGCGCACGGATCAAATCGTTCACGGCAGCCATTTCATCGCTCAGCGCCTCAGCCAAACGTTCATGGGGTTTTGTTGCAGCGTGGTCCAAGCTCATCACAGCTCCGTCAATTACTCGACAAAGGGCGACAATGCGCCTTAAGTCAGGGGTATGAAAGAACTTCTACGCACCAATGACATGACTGTCATCGCTTTTGCCAAAGCCCTTCTTCAGGGCGAGGATATAGAGGTGTTCGAGTTGGACGTAAACATGAGCATCCTTGACGGGTCGTTGGGCATTTTGCCACGCCGCCTCATGGTCCGACGCGAAGACCACTTCATCGCAACCTCAGTGATGAAGGCCAACAACATTGATTTGGGACAATGAACAGCGACGCCGACACCACACATGACGCCTTCCTAGGGGGGCTTTTGATGTTGGAACAACCGGCCAAGGGGTATCGCGCTGGCGTTGATCCGGTGCTTATGGCCTCGGCAGTACAGGCGCAGGCAGGGCAGTCGGTTCTGGAACTCGGTTGTGGGGCTGGGGCCGCCATCTTGTGTTTGGCGACACGGGTCGCAGGGCTGCATCTTCACGCGGTTGAGGTTCAGGCCCGCTATGCCGACCTTTGCCGCGCCAATGCTGCCGCCAATGGCTTTGATGCGCAAATCTGGACGGCAGATGTGGGCGCTCTTCCCCACGACCTGACAGCGCTGACATTTGATCATGTCATCGCCAATCCGCCCTATCTTGATCGCAAATCAGGCAAGCATAGTGAACTCATAGACAGAGACATTGCCTTTGGCGGCGATACGGACACAAAGATCTGGATCGAAACGGCCACCCGCCGCCTGAAACCCAAAGGCTGGCTAACACTGATCCACAAAGCAGATCGCCTGCCTGAACTCATGCGCGCGATGGATGACAGGCTTGGATCCCTCAGCGTGATCCCGATTACGGGTCGCGAGGGCCGCCCCGCCGACCGCATCATCGTGCACGCGCGCAAAGGGGGGCGAACCCCGTTCAAACTCCATGCGCCTGTGTCTTTGCATGTCGGCCCCGCGCACCTGACAGACGGCGAAGATTACCGCCCCGAAATCGCCGCGATTCTGCGAACCGGCGCGGCGTTCCCCTTCGCCGATTAATAATTTCGCAATCTTTTCACGATCTTCTCAATTCACTGGCAGATTGCTGCTCTGCGGCGTGACAGATGTGTGAAACTGTGGTCATCTTGAAAGACCACAAATTGATGTTAGGAGGATCTATATAATGAGCTTGTCGTCCCACCTCGAGGAACTCAAGAAAAAGCACGAAACCCTTTCAGATGCCGTGGAAAAGGCACAGCGGAGCCCCGGTTCCGATGACCTAGAGGTATCCCGCCTTAAGAAAGAAAAACTCCATCTCAAAGAAGAGATCACGCGACTTACTCCCGCATAATCGCTTCTTGGTGCTGGCGGTGTCCGCCAGCGCCTGCACCGACCGGTTATATCTGAACAGGGACCAGATCGCGCGCGCCTTCAAACGCTTTAGAACTTTGAATTTCATCTTTGATCCACGATCGAAACGCCGCCACATGGGGGCGTTTTTCTGTTCCCAGAGGGCACACGAACCGAAAATGCGCCGGCGGAACAAGACCAAGGCGAAACGGCGCGACCAACTGGCCCCGTTCTAGCGCCCGTGTCGCGAGCGAAACCCGCCCAAGAACAACGCCGACCCCCGACAACGCGGCATCCAACGCATGGTCTGCTTGACTGAATCGAACCCCTGCCCCCGTCGCGTCTGTCACACCGGCTGCTTTGAACCACCCCGACCAGTTCGATGTGTCCTTCAGGAACGCTAGGGAATCATCGTGGATCAGGGGCGCATGGCTGAGTTTTTCTGGCGTGTCGTAGGTATCGGCCAATTCCGGGGTCATCATCGGCGTCATCCATTCCCGAACCAACGGCTCTGAATAAACACCTTCATCCTTGCCCAATCCAAACCGGATCGCGACATCCACTTCATCGCGCTCAAAATCCATCAACCGCAGTGATGCCGAAAACCGCAGCTCAATCTCCGGATGGCGCTCTGCAAACTCAAACAGGCGTGGCGCCAACCACTTTGACGTAAACGCAGGCCCCGCAGTCACCGTCAATACGTTGTTATTTATAGATCTTTGAGCGTTTCGCCACGCAGCAGAAATCGCTGCAAAGCCATCACTGACCCCCGGCGCAAGTGCTCTGCCGGCCTCGGTCAACTCAACCGCACGGTTCAAACGGTGGAACACCGGCTCCCCGAGATGTTGTTCAAGCGATTTGATTTGAAACGACAACGCAGCTGGCGTGACATTCAATTCCGCCGCGGCCTGCGCGAACGACAAGTGCCGCGCGGCGGCTTCAAACGCGCGCAAGGCGGTCAACGGAGGGAGGCGATCAGACATTTCACATAAGTATAACTTAACTGAACCCCTGTGAAGTCTCGTTTGTCAGGACACTCACAAAAGGTCACCTTAGGTACAGAAAAAGAAACACCACCCAAAGGAACCCGCCATGTTTGAAGCCACGACAAATGCCCGCACCCGCGACGCCATCCGCACCGCACACGCCGAACGCGGCGCCATCTTGCGCCTTTTGTTTCGTCGCAAATAGAACGCTCCGGCAGGCTTAGGTCAACGACCCGTCCAGCCGAACGAACGGGCCATTCCTTCTGGAATGGCCCACCCGGCCTGCCCTGCGCTCAGCGCAATGCGGGAATGCGAGATCGTCGGTTTTTACCGCACACCAAAGGCACTACCTTTCAATCAAGGGAGCGAACAACGCACCAAAGGATTGAAAATATGTACAAAGAACTAAGCCAAAAAGAGATTGACGAAATCGTAACACGCGCTCGTGTTGAACGTGCTGGTGCTTTTGGCCGTATGATTTCTGGTATCTTCGGCCGCTAATTGCACCGAAGACCACAATGCAAAAAGGGCGGGGATAATCCCCGCCCTTTTGTCGTTTCTAGCCTAAGTCTTAGACGAAGAACTGTCCGCCGTTGGCAGAAATAGTAGACCCGTTGATGAAGCCCGCGTCATCAGATGCAAGGAACGCAACACAACGCGCGATTTCTTCAGGCTCGCCCAAACGACCCGCAGGGATCTGGCCGATGATGCTTTCGCGGACCTTTTCAGGAACAGCCATAACCATTTCCGTCCCGATGTAGCCCGGGCACACAGCGTTTGCCGTAATGCCAGCGCGCGCGCCTTCTTGCGCCAAAGATTTTACAATCCCCAGATCGCCAGATTTCGTCGCAGCATAGTTCACCTGAGCGAACTGGCCTTTTTGACCATTGATCGAAGAAATAACGATCACGCGGCCGAATTTGCGTTCACGCATGCCAGGCCAAACAGGGTGCACGGTGTTGAACACGCCCGTCAGGTTGGTGTCGACAACTTCGTTCCACTGCTGTGGTGTCATCTTATGGAACGGCGCATCACGTGTAATGCCCGCGTTAGCGACAACAACGTCAATCGGGCCCAGATCGGCTTCGACTTGCTCAATGCCTGCTTTGGAAGAATCGTAATCCGCCACATTCCATTTGTATGTCTTAATGCCAGTCGCTTCGGTAAACTTGGCAGCGGCTTCATCGTTGCCTGCGTAAGTCGCAGCAACAGTGTAACCTTCAGCCTGTAGTTTCTTAGAAATGGCCTCGCCGATACCGCGCGATCCGCCAGTGACGAGTGCAACACGTCCCATAATGTTCTCCTCCAAGAGATGATTGTTCGGTAATCTAATTACCCCAACGAAAGTGGCGGCGCAATAATATTACGCCGCCAAATAGATTTATTTATGGACGCTCAACACAAAGAGCGACGCCCATGCCGCCACCGATGCACAAAGTCGCAAGACCCTTCTTCGCATCACGACGCTTCATTTCGAACAACAGCGTGTTCAGCACACGACAGCCGGACGCACCAATCGGGTGACCAATGGCGATCGCGCCGCCGTTCACGTTTACGATGGACGGATCCCAACCCATGTCTTTGTTCACAGCACAGGCCTGCGCAGCAAAGGCTTCGTTCGCCTCAACAAGGTCTAGATCATCAACAGACCAACCCGCCTTATCCAACGCCTTGCGGGACGCATAGATTGGGCCAACGCCCATAACAGTCGGGTCAAGACCAGCTGTCGCATAAGATACGATACGGGCCAGTGGCTCGATCCCGCGCTTTTCTGCTTCATCAGAGGACATCAGCAACGTGGCAGCCGCACCGTCGTTCAGGCCGGACGCGTTCGCCGCAGTCACGGTACCATCCTTGGTGAACGCAGGGCGCATTTTCTGCATGGCTTCGATGTTGGCGCCGTGGCGGATGTATTCATCCGCATCAACCACTGTTTCGCCCTTGCGGGTTTTGATGGTGAAGGCCGCGATTTCATCGGCGAACTTACCTGCCTTCTGTGCAGCTTCCGCTTTGTTCTGGGATGCTACCGCGAACTCATCCTGCATCTCGCGGGAAATCTGCCATTTCTCGGCGACGTTCTCGGCTGTTTGACCCATGTGGTAGTTGTTGAACGCATCCCAAAGGCCGTCTTTGATCATCGTATCGATAAGCTTCATGTCGCCCATCTTCTGACCCGCACGGACGTTTTGTGCGTGTGCGGACAAGGACATGTTTTCTTGCCCCCCAGCCGCGACAATAGACGCATCGCCCAGCATGATATGCTGAGCACCAAGCGCAACTGCACGCAGGCCAGACCCACAAACCTGATTGATCCCCCAAGCAGCCGCATCCTGTGACAGGCCTGCGTTGATGTGCGCCTGACGCGCAGGGTTCTGGCCCTGCGCAGCGGTCAGCACCTGACCAAGGATCGTTTCCGAAACTTCAGAAGCATCAATGCCCGCACGCGCGACGACTTCTTTCAAGACGGCAGCGCCAAGGTCATGGGCAGGTGTGTTGGCAAAAGAGCCACCAAAACTGCCCACGGCGGTGCGCGCAGCGGATGCGATAACTACATTGGTCATATGGGAATTTCCTCTCTAGGGTCCGATATTCGGCAAGACCAGAGGACCATGTAGATTACGCCGCCCCCCGCCGCCGTTATCTTTGTAATACGCAATTGGCCGTGCAATCGCAACGGACTTACCCCGCGTCAATTGCCCGCTTTAGCGGTAACGGTTGTACAACGCACACTCAGATCGTGAACTTTGGCACGCCGAAGTGATAGCCCTGAACACAGTCGACACCGATTCCAATCAGGAAATCCGCTTCTTCTTGGGATTCGACACCCTCAGCAACAGCGAACATTTCGAATTGATGAGCTACCGTAATCAACGCCTCTGCGAGGACCTGATTGTCGGGATCCTTGTGAATATTGCGTGTGAAGTGGCTATCAATTTTGACCAAGTCAAAAAAGAAATCCTTGAGGTGTCGAAATGCCGTCAAACCCGCTCCGAAATTGTCCAATGCAAATGCAAGCCCGTGGGGCTGCATTTCTTCCATGAACCGGATCACAACCTCGGGCAATTGCATTGCACTATCTTCACTGATCTCAAAAATCAGGCGGTCTGCATGGCCCGCCAAACTTCCGAGTTCTTGATCCAAAACCCGCCGCCACGCCGCGTCCCCCAACGACCGAGCCGACACATTAACCGAAAGCCGAATGTCAGGGTGATACTTGAGCAAGCCAAATGCCAACCGCAAACTCGCCGTATCAATATCACGCCCGAGGACGGTTTCTTCGATCTGGCCCATGAATTGGCCCGCAGGAATGATCCGGCCAGTTTCATCCATCACACGGATCAAACACTCATGGAACGCAATGCGGTAATTGTCATGGGCGGTACAAACAGGTTGCAAGGCCAGCCGGCAATTGTCCGTCGCCAAGGCTTCCCGAACCATGGACAAGACGTCTTTATCCCGCACGCTGACCGCATACTCCAACGGATCGCGCGGTGTTTGGTCGTCCCATGCCTTATTGGCCGCTCTCATACCCATGACGCATCCCCTTTGCCGCCAAATTGCACGCCAAGCTTTAAGGGCTGGTAAAGGTCCCAAGTTTGAATTCAATTGGAGACACTTAAAAAGGAAAACCCAAATGTCTGAACGCTGCGGCTGGACCGGTCTCGAACCCATCTATGTGGATTATCACGACACGGAATGGGGTGTGCCGGAATGGGACAGCCGCGCGCTCTGGGAAAAGCTTATCCTCGACGGGTTCCAAGCAGGGCTCAGCTGGATCACTATCCTAAAGAAACGCGAAAACTTCCGCGCCGCCTTTGAGGGGTTCGACCCCGCCACAATCGCCACATGGGGCGAAGACGACGTGCTGCGCTTGCTACAAAATGAGGGCATCATTCGCCACCGCGGCAAAATCCAAGCCACCATCACCAACGCGCAGGCCTACCTCAAGATCGATGACTTTTCGGCCTATTGCTGGGGCTGGGTCGGCGGCACACCGCTGCAAACCAATTTCAAAACACAAGCAGACGTCCCGCCTTCCACCGACCTGTCCCTCGCCTTTTCCAAGGACCTCAAGAAACGTGGGTTTAAATTCTGCGGCCCGACGATCGTTTATGCATGGATGGAAGCCTGCGGCCTCGTCAACGACCACCTAACCACCTGCCCGCAACACGGCCCGTGTAAGGCACTCGCGTCACCACCGCTTTAGCGCATCCTCATCATCATCCTTGGACGCAACCCATTCGGCCCCATCCTCGGTGACTTCTTTCTTCCAGAACGGAGCACGGGATTTCAGATAATCCATCAGGAACTCGGCCGCCTCAAAGGCGTGCTTGCGATGGCGCGATGCCGTCGCCACCATCATGATAACTTCGCCTGCTTCAAGACGCCCATATCGATGAATGACCAAGGCATCCGCCAAGTTCCAACGCGCCATCGCATCGTCGCGGATCTTGCCCAGCGCCTTTTCAGTCATGACGGGGTAGTGTTCGATCTCCATCACCGACAACCCGCCAGACACGTCACGCACCAGTCCGGTGAAACTCACTACAGCGCCCGCCCCCGCAACGCGGTCGGAAAAGCTGTTCAGTTCAGCCCCCGCATCAAACGGTATGTCCTGAACGCGGATCATCCGCCTGTCATCGGCGGGAAAAACGCCACTTCACGCACCCCTGCAAGAGGCGCATCAAACTCGGCCAACTCCTGATCCAACGCCACGCGTAATGCACTGGTGTCAGCAAACGCCGCCTCATACCGCTCTTCTCGTGCACGCAGTTCGGCGACCAGATCATTCACCGTCACAGCCGACGTCTCTACGTCTTCACGCGGCACTCCAATGCGTTCCCGCACCCATGCAAAATACAAAACCTGCATCAATCTTCCTTTAGATGTGGCGCCGCTTTGCGAAGATAGTCTGCACCCGTGATTAAGGTCAAAACCATCGCAGCCCAAAGCAGAATAATACCGGCCCACCATGAATAGGTCATGCCATTCAACTTCCAGATCACGCCACCCTCATCGGGAATTTCGCCCGACCGAATGCCGTCAAACGTGGCCTGATCCATGCCCTCGATCGCCATATTGAAATAAGTCTCAAACGCGCCCGTTGAAAACAAAACAGCGATTGCCGTCATCTGTGCAGCGGTCTTCCACTTGGCCAACTGCGTCACTTTCAAAGTGCCGGCTGTATCGCCCAAGAACTCTCGCAAACCAGACACAAACGTCTCTCGAAACATGATCAAAGTCGCGGGCAACAAAATCCAAGGATCCATGCCAGAAAACCCGCAGATCACCAGCAAAGCAATCACAACCATCGCCTTATCGGCAATCGGATCCAACATCGCGCCAAATTTGGTTTGCTGGTTCCACGCGCGCGCCAGATAGCCATCAACCCAGTCGGTCGTCGCCGCCACAACAAACAGGATCAATGCATACCAATCGGCCCAAGGCCGCGCGAAATACAAAAACATGATCGCAACCCCGGGGGCTGCAAGAAGACGCAACAGCGTCAGGATATTAGGGATATTCCAAGTCATACCCCTATCTAGTCCGTTTCAATAGGGCGCACCACACCTTGCCTTTGTTTCTTAAATACCTCGGGGGGCCCGAAGGGCGGGGCAGAGCCCCACCGGATCGGATTTGCAAAGCAAATTCGAATTAACCCATTGTTAATAAATGAAAACCTTATCCGTGGATAAGCTCAACCCTTCTCATTGAAATAGCCGTAAATCGTATCGGCCATCGCATCTGAAATCCCGTCAACGGCCTTCAGGTCGGCCAAGGCCGCCCGCCCGACCGCTTTGGCCGACCCAAAGTGCTGCAACAAAGCGCGCTTGCGGGTCGCCCCGACGCCGGGCACGTCGTCCAGCGGCGTTGCTCCAATGGCCTTAGCGCGTTTGGCACGGTGTGTGCCTATCGCAAAGCGGTGCGCCTCGTCGCGCAGCCGTTGGATGAAGTACAAGACAGGGTCATTGCGAGGCAAAGCCATCACTGGTTTGCCGGTGCGGTAGAACTCCTCCTTACCGTGGTCACGATCCACGCCCTTTGCGACCCCAACCATCGGCACATCGCCGACCCCAAGATCCGTCATAATCTCGCGCACAGCGCTCACCTGCCCTGCGCCGCCATCAATCAGCAACAACCCGGGCCATGTGCCAAGCTGGCGATCAGGGTCTTCTTTCAACAGCCGCTTGAACCGCCGCGTCAGGACCTCTTTCATCATGCCAAAGTCATCGCCGGGGGTCAGCTCATCGCCTTTGATATTGAATTTACGGTACTGGTTCTTATCGAACCCTTCCGGCCCCGCAACAATCATTGCTCCAACGGCGAACGCCCCTTGGATGTGTGAGTTATCGTAGACTTCGACACGTTGCGGCGCGGCGTCCAGATCAAAGGCCTCCTTCAGCCCGCGCAACAAACGGCCCTGCGTGGCGGTCTCTGACATCTTGCGGCCCAGACTTTCGCGGGCGTTTCGGGCGGCCCCTTGGACAAGTTCCGCCTTCTCACCACGTTGCGGCACGATGACTTCAACCTTGCGTCCCGCTTTCTCGCTTAGGGCTTCGGTCACCAAATCTTCGTCATCTAGTCCGTGAGACAACAACAACAGACGTGGTGGTTCGCGATCCCCATAGAACTGGCCGACAAAGGCCTGCATGACCTCGCTCGCATCTTCATCGCCACTGACCCGCGGGTAATAATCCTTATTGCCCCAGTTCTGGTTGGCGCGAATGAAAAACACCTGAACGCAGGCTTGCCCGCCATCCCGGTGCAAGGCGATGACATCGGCTTCGTTCGTGTTCTGCGGATTGATCCCCTGTGATGTCTGCACCTGCGTCAATGCCTTGATCCGGTCCCGCAATGCGGCGGCCCGTTCAAACTCCATCTCCTCGGAAGCCTTGTTCATCCGAGCTGCCAAACTCGCCTGCATCTCGGTCGACTTGCCTGACAAGAACCTCTCCGCATCCTTCACCAATTGTTTGTAGTCGTCATGGCTGACCTTACCGACACAGGGCGCCGCGCAGCGTTTGATCTGGTATTGCAGGCAAGGCCGCGTGCGGCTTTCGTATTCACTGTCACTGCAATTGCGCAACAAGAACGCCCGTTGAAGCGTGTTCAGAGTGCGGTTCACGGCGCCTGCACTGGCGAAAGGGCCGTAATAGTTGCCCTTTTTCTTCTTCGCACCGCGATGCTTTTCGATACGTGGAAAGTCATGGTCGCCCGAGATAAGGATATTCGGGAACGACTTATCATCACGCAGCAGCACATTGTATTTCGGCTTGAGCTGCTTGATCAGGTTTTGCTCAAGCAGCAGCGCTTCGGTTTCTGTCTGGGTAGTCAGAAACATCATCAACGCCGTGTGCGAAATCATCGTCGCAATCCGCGCCGAATGCCCCGCCGGCCGCGCGTAATTACTGACACGGTTCTTCAAGTTTCGCGCCTTACCGACGTAAAGCACACGGCTTTCGGAATCGAGCATCCGGTACACGCCAGGTGATCCGTCTAAGGTGCGGAGGTACCCTTGAATGACCTCATGGCCGGTGGAATCTGAATTCATGGCCCTAACCTATGATTCTATCGTGCCGCTGCAATGGCTAAGACAGTCCTGCAAGCGCTAACATACCCACTGTTTCTGTGGGTAACTTCGTGGACAAATCCTGAGCAGGTGCAATTTTTCGTTGAAAAATGGGGAGTTCATCGAACTGCCTAAAAAATAGGCGCTCATCTAAGTTATTGAAATTTAATGAAAGAAATACGCCCATTTAGCAAGCAGTTGAAAACATTAAGGAAAAGTAAACGATTTATGACGAACTGGTATGCAAGTGCACAAGTTGCCGCAACCTTAAGGTGTTGAAGGTCTCAAACCACTGGAACCAAGCCAAGCCCGATCTAATAGCACAGGCCAATGCGGTCCCTACAACACGACAAAAACATAGGTCGCATAGAGAACCGTCAACAAGACCCCCCAAACGCGGGTCAGATCCTGTTTGAGAAACACAAATGGTATGAGCAGCAGGGAAGCGCCCAGCATAACCCACAGATCGAAGCCCAAGAACTGTTGTTCGACGGGAATGTCGCCAACCAAAGACGCGACCCCCATGATCCCTAGCAGGTTGAACATATTGGACCCGATAACACTGCCAAGGACGACGTCAGCTTGTTTGCGCAACGCCGCCATTACGGTTGTCGCAAGCTCAGGCAGGGACGTACCGATTGCCACCAATGTCAGACCAATAACCGTTTCACTGATCCCGTAGTCGCGAGCGATATTGGATGCTCCATCCACGAGAAGGCTCGCTCCCAGTGGCAAACCTATCAGGCCGAGCACCAGAAAGAGAATGATCTTGCCCCATGGCAAATCAGGGTCCGCGCCCTCAAGGTCATCAACGTCGTCTTCATCCGCGCCCGCCTTACGGTGCGCGTTCGCCGCGCGTGCGGCGTGGATCAGCATCGCAGCCAATGCGGCAAGCAGGATCAAACCTGAAATCCAGTCAAATTTACCGCGAAACGCCAGAACGATAAACAACAGTGTGCCGCCTAGCATTTGCAGGTAGCTGATCCGCGTATCGCATTCGCTGGTATGCATCACAGCCAGCATGGCCGGAATGCCGAGCACCAGCAGAACGTTCGCGGTGTTCGACCCGACAACGTTCCCCATCGCCAATCCAGGAACCCCGTCCCAGATCGCCTGCACAGAAATCAAAAGCTCGGGAGCGGAGGTCCCGAAGGCGACAATCGTCAAAGACACGATCAGCGCGGGAACGCCAAGGCGCAGCGACATGTTCACCGCCCCTTTTACAAGACTGTCGCCCGCCAAAAGAAGCAGAACCAACCCGATTACAACAGCGACCCAATCCATCATTGGGCCTTGGGGCAACATCAGCCAGTCTGGCATTACTTACGCCCCTTACAATCGCAGGATTTTCCGAAAGTGAATTTGCCACAGGATTTGCAACGCGCATCCGCCAACCGTTTTGCACCCGGCACCGTAAGTTTACCAAACATCGCAAGCACACCCATGCCGACCAAAAACAAAGAAACTATCTTAAATATCATTCAAAGCCCAAACCGCGCATAGGCTGCACGTTCTTCGATCCCTGCGACGGCATCATCAACAATTTGCACGCCCAAACGCCCAAGGAACGGCTTTTTCTTTCCGAAACGGCGGAACGTCACCTTATCGCCGAAGCGGTCCTTCATCACGGGCACAAGGTGGCCGATCTTATCGGCGAGTCCCACGTCGATGGATTTTGCACCCACCCAAATCTCACCCGTAAACAGGTCTTGGTCGGCCAGTTTACGACCGCGACGGCTGGTAACCTGATCTTTGAAGTAGTCGTGCATGTCGTCGAGCAGCCCTTTGAGCCGCTTCACGTCCGCAGGCTTTTCGGCTTGGAACGGGTCGAGCATGCTTTTGGATTTTCCGGCGGTGTAAACACGGCGTTCTGCGCCGAGTTTATCAAGTGTCCCAGTGAGCCCGAAGCCCGCCGAAATCACGCCAATAGACCCAACGATAGATCCGCGGTCGACGAAAATCTCGTCCGCTGCCGTGGCCAGCCAATACCCGCCAGATGCAGCGACATCTTCAACGAAGGCCACAACGGGTATGTCTTTTTCATCCGCCAACCGACGAATACGCGCTGCAATAAGCGATGATTGCACGGGGCTACCCCCGGGCGAGCTGATCTCAAGCGCGACGGCCGCAGGTTTGCTGCGGAATGCTTTGTCGATGACATCAGCAAGGCCGCGATCAGACAATCCGCGCCCACTCGTTCCAATCGCACCTTGCAGGCGAATGACGGCGACATGGGGCGGCGTTTTGAGGAAAGGGATCCAGCGTTTCATAAGTCACCATTTAGTGCCCAGCGCGACTGGAAACAAGCCCAGCCCTATTGCCGGATGCGCCAACCCGTGCGGAATATCCACGCGATGACGCCAACACAGATCGCCGTGAACAAACCGATAGCAAACAAGCTGAGGCCGATCGGCACGTCCGCCGTGTCAAAGAACGCCCAGCGAAAGCCCGAGATCAGGTAGACCACGGGGTTAAACATGGTGATACTCTGCCAAATCGGCGGAAGCATTGAGACCGAATAAAACGACCCACCAAGAAAGACCAAAGGCGTGATGATCAGCAGGGGGATCAGCTGCAACTGTTCGAAATTCCCCGCCCAAATGCCGATAATAAACCCAAGCAGGCTGAACGATAGACAGGTAAGCACAAGGAACGCCAGCATCGCAATCGGATGCGCGATGTGCAGATCAACGAACAAAAACGACGTCGCTAGTATCACAAGCCCAATGAACAACGCCTTGGTCGCGGCGGCCCCAACGTAGCCGATCGTGATTTCTAGGAAATTCACAGGGGCAGACAACAGCTCGTAGATCGTGCCGATAAATTTGGGGAAATAAATGCCGAAGCTGGCGTTGCTGGTCGCTTGTGTCATTACGGACAACATGATCAGCCCCGGAACGATGAAGGCCCCATAATCGACGCCTTCGACTTCTTGGATGCGCGACCCGATGGCTGTGCCGAACACGACAAAGTAAAGCGACGTAGAAATCACAGGACTGATAAAGCTTTGCATTAGCGTGCGGAAAAATCGCGCCATCTCGAAGATGTAGATAGATCTGATTGCTTGCAGGTTCATGGCGCGCCTTCCTTTTCAGCCACGAGGGACACGAAAATCTCTTCAAGGGAGCTTTGGCGTGTTTGCAGGTCGGTCATTTTCAGGCCGGCTTTCTGCAGATCGGCCAGCAGGCTGGTGATGCCCGTGCGCTCTGTCTTTGTGTCATAGGAATAGAGCAGGCCTTCGCCCTCAACTGTAAGATCGTATTCCGACAGCGACGCAGGCACGTCGTTCACAGGTTCGGCGAGGTCGATCTTCAGCGTTTTCTGCCCCATGCGGGTCATCAGATCGTCCTTGTTTTCCACCAGCAAGATTTCACCCTTGGCGATGACCCCGATCCGGTCGGCGATAGCCTCTGCTTCTTCGATGTAGTGGGTGGTGAGAATGATTGTCACGCCGTCGGCCTTTAGTTTGGCAACAACGTCCCACATGTCTTTGCGCAATTCGACGTCCACACCTGCGGTCGGTTCATCCAGAAACAACACGCGCGGTTCGTGTGAAAGGGCCTTGGCGATCAAAACACGGCGCTTCATGCCGCCCGACAACATCATAACTTTGGCGTCCTTCTTGTCCCACAAAGAAAGGGATTTCAGGACTTTTTCCAAATGGGCATCATCAGGCGCTTTACCGAACAAACCGCGCGAAAACCGCACGGTGTTCATCACTTTTTCAAAGGGCTCAAGATTGATTTCCTGCGGCACAAGCCCGACCAAATTACGGGCGGCGCGAAAGTCAGTCACATTGTCATGGCCGCCAATGGAAACCGTTCCATCTGTGGCCCGTGTGATGCCGCAGATTGTCGAAATGAGTGTGGTTTTTCCAGCGCCATTGGGGCCAAGAAGCGCGATAATCTCGCCTTTCTTGATATCCAGATCAACGGACTTCAGTGCTTCAAACCCACCATCATATCGCTTGGTGAGCCCGCGAACTTCTACAATATTAGTCATCGGCGGCCTCCTTTTGCGGGCACCCTAGTCGGGCGCTTGCAAAAGGGAAAGCGCCGCAACTATCGCAGAGCGTTTAGAACGTCGCGAGTGGCTTGCCCTGTTACGGTCAGCCCCTGCCGACGCTGGAAATCCGAAATCGCCGCTTCGGTACGCGCCCCAATGACGCCATCGATTGTTCCGATGTCATAGCCACGTTCAGAGAGCCGCGTTTGAAGCGCGATACGGTCCGCAGCTGTCAATCCATTCGCATCGGGTGGGAATGATCCTTGCAACGGACCCGCGCCACCAAGGCGATCAGACAAGTGGCCCACGCCCAAGGCATAAAGGTCGGAATTGTTGTAGGTCTTCAGCACGTTGAAGTTACGGGTCACCGTGAACCGCACGCCCCCCGCCTGTGGCTGGATGGTGCTGCCAGACAGGTTTGACGTCCCCGCCTCAGCGCCCCAAGGCACGCCACTGCGCCATCCGTTACGGGACAAATAGCTTGCCGTAGATGCCAGTGCATCGGCAGGATCATCCGACCAAATATCGCGCCGACCGTCGTCGTTAAAATCAACGGCAAACGATTGATAAGACGTCGGGATGAATTGTGTATGGCCCATGGCCCCCGCCCATGATCCGGTCAATTGGGCTGGCGTCGTGTCACCGCGTTCCAAAATCTTCAGCGCCGCGATCAGTTGGCTTTCGTAAAACGCGCCGCGCCGTCCATCAAAGGCAAGCGTTGCAGTCGAAGAGACCACAGGAATGAGCCCGCGTTTTTCACCGAACGTGGATTCCATCCCCCAAATTGCAGCCACGATCATCGCGGGAACCCCGTAGCGGCGTTCGATTGCGTTAAGGGTGTTGCCATGTCTGGCAATCGCTGCGCGGCCCTTTTCGAGGCGTTCATCAGAAGTCGCAATGGAGAGGTACTCTTCGAGGGTGCGGCGGGTCTGAATCTGATTGCCATCCCGTGCCACGACGCCCGGAATGTAACCAGCATCCGCGAAAGCCGCATCAAAGGTGGCCCCCGAAATGCCGTTCCCCAAGGCCCGAGGCCGGAACGCACGAACCCACGCGCTAAAAGCATCCGTTCGAACTGGGCGCAGATCATCAGGCAAAGATTGTGCGCCCGCAGGCTGCACTGTTGGAACACTTACGCCACAGGCGGCAAGGCCCAGCGCGCCAATTCCACTGATAAAATGACGGCGATCAATACTCATACTCAAAATCCTTTTGATCGGACCCTAAGCCAGTGGGCCGCGAAGGCAAAGTTTCAATATGTGCGTTGTTGTAACGTCAGCGATATTCGGCGCGTCCTATCGAATGATCGCGCGGAGGTTCACTGCGACGCCAAAATTTCCGCAAGGACGGACACAGCAAGGGTGCTGCTGTCCCGCACGGAGGGTATTAACCCAATCGGACCGCGCACCTTTTGCGCATCTTCATCGCAAACGCCCAAGTCTTTCAATTCAGCCAATCTGGTTTGACTGGTTTGCCAACTGCCCTGACAGCCAATGTAGCAGGTGTCATGATCAAAGATCCCCTTCAGGATTGGGGCTTCCCACTCATGGTCATGAAAAAACAGGAGGACAGCGGTTCTGTCGTCGAGAGCTACATTTTCAGGGCAAATTGGGCTGCGAATTTCGTGCGTCACCCATCCGCTTACAGGCGGAATGCTGAGCGTTTCCAAGTCAGGTGAAACCAAGTCACCCTCATAGCCAAGCGATTGAACCAGCCGTGTAAACGTCGTCGCCTCGGGGCCTTTGCCGAAGACGGCAAACCGAAGCGGCGGGATTAATGCCAAGTCGAAACGGTCGCCATGAATACCGGTCACCGTGGGGGCGGAACGCGAGATACGCCCCGTTTCAAAGTCGATCGAAATCGCAACTGGCCGGCGGTCCGTTACCACCGTTGCGATCAAGGACAGTTCATCCGGTCGCGGTTGCGGCAGAAGCAAAATCTCGAGCCCGCCACCGCAAGGAAGCTGAATGTCTTTGTAGGGCGATCCCCTGCCGTACAGAACGCGCAAAGGAGTGCCGTCTGACAACACTCGCGCCGCATGCAGTGCGAGGTCCGCTTCGATACAGCCTGATGACAGGCTTCCGATCCGCACACCGCTATCTTCAAAGACCATCGACGCCCCGACAGAGCGATAAGATGGCCCCTCGGTTCGGATGACCAAAGCCAAAACACCCGACACGTGCCCCGTCGCGAGCGCGAGCAAGGGGTCACGGGTGTCAGAATGTGGCGATGTAATCGGTGTCATTTGCATGAACGGTGCGCTTTCTGGCAGCGGTAAACGGATGCGATGCCCAGAGAGCGGCGCCGCATCCGTTTATTTCGTGATCAGCAGCTTTGTACAGCGCGACGCGTCAGGACGCTGATCAAATGCGCGCGATACTCAGCCGTGCCGTGAAGGTCCGAGATGAGGTCACCTGCATCAACAGCCAAGCCCTCAATCGCATCTGCTGCGAAATTCGCGCTCAGGGCTGCTTCTGCTTCGGACCAGCGGAACACCCCGCCATTGGACGCACCCGTTACAGCCACGCGGACGGTGTCGCCGAACTTGGCGACAAAAACACCGACCAACGCAAATCGTGAGGCGGGTTGGTCGAACTTTTGGTAGTTCGCCGCGTCAGGGATCGGGAAGTTTACGCCGGTGACGATCTCACCTTCTTCGAGAGCTGTTTCAAACAGGTCGACGAAGAAATCGTCCGCTGCAATCT
Source organism: Octadecabacter sp. B2R22 (assembly GCF_018861045.1). Classification (GTDB taxonomy): domain Bacteria; phylum Pseudomonadota; class Alphaproteobacteria; order Rhodobacterales; family Rhodobacteraceae; genus Octadecabacter. The sequence continues at coordinate 23,770 of NZ_JAHKQJ010000010.1, read as the reverse complement.
CGCGGGTGTTGGTGACGATGGTCGCGCCCGACCCGAGCGCGCCAGCCGGATAGCACGCTGATGGGTCGTTGTTGGCGATAGATCCGCCAATCGTGCCACGGTTGCGAACTGCCGGATCACCGATGTTGCCAGCCAAAGCGGCCAAGGCGGGGTAGTCCGTGCCGTCCTGTGCGACTTGCCCGTGGGTTGTTGCGCCGCCAACGCAGAGCGCTCCGGCGTCGGTGCTAACACTGACCAGCTCGCTTAACCCGCTCAATTTCACCAAGGTTTCCGGTGCAGCAAGTCGTTGCTTCATGGTCGGCAAAAGCGTTTGCCCGCCGCCCAGCGCTTGCGCGCCATCCGCCTTCATTGCCGTTGATGCCTCGGCCACCGTCGTGGGGATTACCAAATCAAAATCATACATATTTCATGTCCTTGTTCTGTGGCCAAAGGGAGGGGCGCACCCCTGCCCTTCGCCAGTAGAAAGTCATTTGTTCATAGCCGCCCAAACGCGCGACGGAGACACAGGCATATCGATATGATCGACATCGTGCCCCCCACGAGAAAGCGCATCTACAACAGCGTTCACGATGGTCGGAGGGGAACCAATCGCCCCCGCTTCACCGCAGCCCTTTGACCCGATCGGGTTATGGGTACAACGCGTTGCATGGCTGTGATCAACGACGAGGTTCGGCAAGTCATCCGCCCTTGGCATCGCGTAATCCATCAAGGACCCAGACAGCAGTTGGCCGGTGTCGTCATAGACGCCGTTTTCCAACAATGCCTGACCGATGCCTTGCGCCAAACCGCCCTCAACCTGACCCGTAACGATCATCGGGTTCACGACCACGCCGAAATCATCGAGCGCTACCATGGAACAGATCGTGACTTTGCCAGTCTCCGGATCGACCTCGACCTCACTGGCATAAGCGCCAGAGGGGTATGTGAAGTTCGCAGGATCATAGAAGGCGGTTTCTTCCAAACCAGGTTCAAGATCCTCGATTGGATAGTCGTGCGGGATATAGGCCTTTAGCGCGACATCACCAAAGCCAACGTTCTTGTTCGTCCCTTTGATTGAAAAGACTCCATCGTTGAATTCGATATTTTCCGGCTTGTCCTCCAGCATATGAGCTGCAATCGCCGTCGCTTTGAAGATGATCTTTTCAGTGGCGCGGAACACTGCAGATCCGCACACCGCAAGGCTACGTGACCCGTAGGTGCCCATCCCGAACGGGATTTTGGACGTGTCACCGTGGACGATGTCGACCGACTGCGGATCAACGCCCAGCATATCTGCGACGATCTGCGGGAAGGCCGTTTCATGGCCTTGGCCGTGACTGTGCGCCCCCACCATCACCGAGATATTGCCTGTCGGGTTCACCCGCACGGTCGCGGCATCATAAAGCCCGACACGCGCACCAAGGATACCGACAAGGTTGGACGGCGCGATACCGCAGGCCTCAACGTAGGCGTTGATGCCAAGCCCACGCAGCTTGCCATTCTTGGCACTCTCCGCGCGACGCGCTTCGAACCCCGCAAAATCAGCTACCTTTTCCAAACCATCCATCAAGGTGTCGTAGTCGCCGCTGTCATATTCTAGGCCGGCGGCAGACGCGTAAGGATATTGGTCCTTCTTGATGAAGTTCTTGCGCCGAATTTCAACAGGATCAATGCCCAGTTCGCGGGCACATTTATCGATCACCCGTTCCAGTGAATAGGTCGCCTCGGGGCGACCGGCGCCGCGATAGGCATCGACGGGTGCTGTGTTGGTGAACACTGCCTTTACGTTCACATAGACATTGGGAACGGTGTAGTTCCCTGCCATCAGTGTTCCGTGCAAGAACGTCGGCGTAACGGTCGAAAAGTTCGACAGATAGGCCCCGACATTCGCCATCGTCTCGGTGCGGAACGCGATGAACGTGCCGTCCTTTTCGCAGGCGAGTTCGATCTTGGTGACGTGATCTCGACCGTGCGCATCCGCAAGGAAAGATTCCGTGCGTGTTGCAGTCCATTTCACTGGCCGCCCGAGTTTCTTGGCCGCCGCCAACACCAAAGCTTCTTCGCTGTAGTGATAGATTTTCGAGCCAAACCCGCCGCCAACGTCAGGGGCAAGAACCGTCAGTTTGTTCTCTGGAATTCCAAGAACAAAAGCCGCAATCAAAAGCCGCGACAGGTGCGGGTTTTGTGAGGTGGTTGTCAGTTTGTAATCACCCGTGCCCGGATCATATTCCCCGATTGACGCACGAGGTTCCAGAGCATTTGGAACAAGGCGGTTGTTGATCAGTTCCAGTGTCGTCACATGTGGCGCGTTTTTGATCGCCTCATCCGTGGCGGCACGGTTGTCTTCGATCCAACCCCAATCGAAGCAGACGTTGGTTTCGATCTCGTCATGGACCATAGAACCGGCCCCTGCGACTGCCGACGCCATATCCGTGACAGCATCCTGTTCGTCGATGTCCGCTTCGATCGCTTCAACCGCATCAAGCGCCTGTTCCAGCGTCTCAGCGACTACGGCTGCATAAGCATCGCCAACATGGCGGACTTTACCGTGCGCAAGAACGGGACGTTTAGGTTCTTTCATCGGTTCGCCGTCACGGCTCACGATAGCCCAGCCAGCGGGGTTGCCGCCGACCTCAACGAAATCTTCGCCGGTGAATGTCGCTAAGACACCGGGCATTTCAGCCGCAGCACTCGTGTCGACACTCTTGATCACGCCGTTCGCCACCTGACTGCGCGCAAAGGCGCAATAAGATGTGTTTTGCGGCGTGAAATCGTCTGTGTATTTTCCGCGGCCCGTTAGAAACCGCGTGTCTTCTCTGCGTTTGGTTGGTGCACCAATTCCTCCGTCTGGCATTTGGTATCCTCCCTTATTCAGCGGCGATGGAGGGGACGTCTTGTCCGCTCGCAGCCATGATTGCGTTCACGATGCCTTGGTATCCAGTGCATCGGCAGATGTTCCCTTCGAGGTAGTCGCGCACCTCGGCCTCGGTTGGCTTCGGGTTCTCTTTCAGCAGTGCCGCGGCACTCATCACCATGCCGGGCGTGCAAAATCCGCACTGCAATCCGTGGTGATCCTGAAACGCCTGTTGAATGACATTCAGCGTCCCGTCTGGGCTGGCTTGGCCTTCGATGGTATCAATGTTCGCCCCATCAAGTTCGGATGCGAAAATTGTGCAGGACTTCACAGCCTTGCCGTTCACATGGACGACACAGGCACCGCATTGACTGGTATCACAGCCGATATGCGTACCTGTCAGGTGCAACTTTTCACGCAGCGCAGTAGACAACAGAGTGCGGTTTTCCACCTCTGCCGACGTCTCGCGCCCGTTGATGTTCATGGTTATCTTTGGCATCTTTTCCTCCCTAGAAATGATCAAAGACCGGTGTGCGTCATGATGAAAACACGCGCCCGATCCATCCTTTTTTAGTCTCCTGTTCTTTGGTGTCTTCGGCCGCGCCCGCAGTTTCGGGCTCTAGCCCGTCTTGGAACCGTTCAAAGAATTGGCCCGCAAGTTTTTTGGCGAACCCGTCAATAATCCGGCTGCCAAGCTGGGCGAGCTTGCCCCCCACCTTCGCGTCCACGTCATATTCAAGCAGTGTGCCGCCATCGACGTCACTCAACCGCACGTCGGCAGACCCAGAGGCAAACCCAGCAGGCCCGCCTTTACCTTGACCAGACAACGTCAGGCTTTCGCCTTCAACAATGTCTGATATTGTGACTTCGCCTTTGAATTTGGCCTTTACGGGGCCAACTTTCTGCACGACGACTGCTTCGAACCCGTCTTCGGGTGACCCCGTAAGCTCTTCACAGCCTGGAATGCAGGCTTTCAGAACCTCAGGATTCAAGATCGCATTCCAAACCGCGCTTCGTTCAGCAGCGATCTGGCGTTGGTCGGTTAATTTCATTGCGGGCCTCCCAGTCCATCAATGTCTCCTCAAGGTGGACAGAGCAGCAATTTTAGAGAGGTCTGGGAAGTGGTCGGGATGCCAAGGCGTCCCGAATGTGTCGCACATGTGAGACAGGCGGCGCGTTATTCGTTTAGGCCAAGCCGTTTCATGCGCCGATATAGCGTCGCGCGAGACACCGCCAAGTCGCGGGCCGCAACGCTGACGTTGTTGTTTGCCCGTACCAAAGCGCGCACCAGAACAGCGCGTTCAGCTTTATCGAAACCGACAGGGCCATCACCCCGCCCAAACAAGTCGCTGGCGGGCAAAGGTGTCAATTTGCCTTGCGCTTCGAGCCCATAAGCCTTGCGCGCGCCACGGGTCGCCCCGACGACCACATCGTCTTGGTCGACCGCAAGCAACATTGAGCTTGTGGAGTCGTCATGATCCGCAACAACGATGCGGGTCTGCGCAAAATTGGCACGGAAATTATCAGCCTCAACTGTACGGGCGATCCGCGAAACCATCTCTGCAATCAGCCCATTGATGGTCTGGGTTTGATCAGCCCGCGCCGAGGACACATCAAGTGCGGCGATTAATTGACCCTCAGCCCCAAAGATCGGGGCGTCGATGCAACTCATCGCGGTGTTTCGGGCCATAAAATGGTCATTGCGGTGGATGGTGACGGACCGTTCTTCGGTAATGCATGTGCCGATGCCATTGGTGCCTTCGGCGGCCTCGCTCCAGATCGCACCAAGGCCTAAGCCCCAGCCTTCAAAAACGGTTTGGTCTGCGTCAGAGAAACGATGATCGACAACGACACCATCACAGTCAGTTAGTACAACGCCGCAGCCCGAACTTCCGACCAACTCATAAAGCCGATCCAGTTGAGGGGCCGCGATTTCCATGACGCGCCCCAGCGCATCCTGCCGGTACGCAACATCACGCCCCGTCAAATAGGACGGTGACGCAGCATGAGAAGGATCAAGCCCATGGGACAACATGGACCGCCGCCAAGACGCCGCAAGCCGAGACCGCGCCGCAGCCGATTTCGACTCCACGGACGCAATAACAGCATCAACATGTGATGTAGGTAGCGGTGCCAAGATGTAATTCTCCCACCTCAATCATTAGCAATTTGAAACGAGAGTCAAATTCTGTTGCCTATCAGGGGCCATGAGTGCAGCAGACAACACCGAGGCCAAAGAGCATCAGGCCGTCTTTGACAAGGCGGTCCGGCCATCCTATGAATTATGCATCCAAGCGGATACAATGCAAGGATAGTCAATGAAAACCGAAGATGAAGAAAACCTGTCCCAAGGGGGCGTGGCATTTGCAAAGCTTATGCAAGCCATCGAAGCAGGCATCTATCAACCGGGTGATCGGCTTCGCGAAATCGAAGTTTCCGAAAGATTAACATTGTCCCGCACTCCCGTCCGCGAAGCACTGCGACGGCTAGAGGCCGAGAACATCATCGAACATCGCCCGCGATATGGCGCGGTGATCCGAAAGCTGGGACAGGCCGAAGTTGTCGAGCTATATGAAATGCGATTGGTTCTGGAACGCACGGCCGCAGAAATGGCCGCCAAACACGCAGCCGAAGCCGAGGTGGATGCGATGGCCGCCTTAAACGACGAGATTTCGAATGCGCAAAACAACGCGGCCCGCGCAGCCGCGATCAACCAACGGTTTCACCAAGCGATCTATCTTTCTGCCCGTAATCGGTTTCTGTTGGATGCCGCACGGGCCATGAACAACGCCTTACTTTTGCTTGGGCCGACAACACTGGCCGACCCAGAGCGTGTTTCGATCGTCGTGCACCAACATCAACAAATCATGGACGCCATCGGTGCGGGTGACATGATCGGTGCGGGCGCGGCGGCTGAGGCGCATTTGCAGACCTCTCTGCGGTATAGGCTGAAGGTGATGTGGGGATGAAACGAGTACTTGTTACGCACGCTATCGCAGCAATCGGAGGCATTGTATTTGTTCTTCTCAGGCTACCGTTGCCTTGGCTTTTGGGGCCTATCACAGCCTGTTTGATCGCAGCCCTTCTGGGGGTGCAGATGAAGGGGATTCCCCTTCTGAACAATGCGATGCGATCGATCCTTGGCGTCGCGGTTGGATCAACATTCACCGTGGCTCTTGTTATCAGCATGGCCTCCATGTGGACGACGCTGGTCCTCGTTCCGGTGATGGTGTGTGTCATCGGGCTGGTCGGCGTTCCCTACTTCCAAAAGCTTTGGGGATTTGATTTCCCAACCAGTTACTATTCGGCCATGCCGGGTGGCTTGCAGGACATGTTGCTGTTTGGCGAAGAAGCCGGTGGCGATGTGCGAGCCCTGTCACTGGTCCATGCCACGCGGGTCATGGTCATCGTGGCCGCCTTGCCCTTTATCCTGAAAGGATACTGGGGCGTAGATCTCAGCAACCCACCGGGCGCACCTGCGTCAAGCTTGCCGGTGTTTCAGCTGGTGTTGCTGGCCGTGGCCGGATTGGCGGGCTGGCAAATCGCCAAGGCCGTCGGAATGATTGGCGCATCCATCCTTGGGCCGATGATACTGGCCGCTGTTCTCGCCTTACTTGGCATTTTGGAACATCGCCCGCCCGCCGAAGCCATCTGGCTTGCGCAATTTTACATTGGCATGGTCGTTGGGTCAAAATACGCAGGCATCACAGGAGAGGAGCTGCGCCGCGTGGTTGTTGCGGCCTTGGGCTTTTGCGTGATCCTGCTCATCCTTGCGGCGTTCTTTGTGGAGGTGATTCACCTTCTTGATCTGGCCCCGCCGATGGAAACTCTCTTGGCGTTCGCGCCCGGTGGTCAGGCGGAGATGACGGTTCTGGCGTTGATCGCAGGGGCAGACATGGCCTTTGTAATCGCGCACCATGTGTTGCGGATCGTAACGGTGATTGTCGGTGCACCGTTCGCGGCCCGACTGTTTAGTGAGAAACCTCAGGATTGATCACATGGCTCTGGCCGGCGTTGTTTTGGGTGGTCTAGCGTGGTGCGCTGTGACCCATCCCACTGTCATACGCCCCATCGGACTGCTGTCTCGGCCCGTACATGAAGACACACCGACAGCGCGTGCACTAAAAGAGGCCGTAACAGTGACATCTAAGGAGGTTCTGTAGCCTTGGGCCACGGGTGTGCACCTCGCTCCAGAAGGAAAAGACCATTTCACGCGCCATCGGATCACTTAATGTCGATCCAATTGCGCCGCTCAGATCTACATTTGTGGTGTGTCTTAGCGCGGCAGGGGCCAGTTTTTTGGGTGTTGATTTGTGTATGTTGGTTGCGGGAGCTCGATTTGGACACTGTTTTCATGACTTGCACCAAACACGAATTTCTCGGTAAGGGACGAATATTCTTTTGTAGAACTCTACCTTAGATTAGGTGCTTATCATGATATAAATTATCTAACTTAGAGGGCGAAGCATGCCAATTAAAAATTTTCACGACAAATGGACACAAAACATCTGTGAACATTTGGAAAAATCTAAGAAAGTATATATTGAACATTTCCACAATAAATATGGCGAAGAAACAGTCGACGATAACGACTGGGCCTATTTTCTTGAATTTTTGAATTTTTTGAATTGTTCGACAACACTGTGCGATAAAAATAATGATTTGCCAATTCCAGAGCAGGAATTAGTTCCTTCTTTAACCTGGATGCGCTTTATACTATTTCCTGATGATTATCCTCATCCGGATGAGGATCCTGACGAAGATTCTTTTGAGCTTGGATAACACATCCGCACAATGTGTTCCTGGTGCCTCACTTGTCATCGGTTTCTCTTGTTTAACCAATCGGCGACTAAATTATCAGCTGCACCAAGCCAGCTACGCTTGCAGCTACAACTCCGTCTTGGATTATTTTTTGCTTCTCAGCTGTCGAAAGGGCGTCTCCCTTCAACATAGACTTTGCGTTGGTAGCAAGTGTCACCATCGCCGCAACAGCCATACTGTCGATAACGGCGGCCTCGGTACCTTGGCTGAGCTTTTGTAGGGCCAAGCCGGTGTCATCCGTGATCTCAGCATTGCTGAACCCTGAGTCCCCCCAATCAGGTGATGCATCCGCAATCTCACTGGTCGTCAAAACTTCGATGTTTTCGTATTTTTGATTATGTTCACGTACATAAGACTCATAGTTTGTTGCCTTGAGTTGAACCTCAGAACAATTGCCAGTCACCGTATTTATAATTCGGACATCTGCGCCCGCGTGGTTAGTGTCCTCGAAGAGCTCTACGATGTACTCGTCTCCATCAAGGTTCTCTCGCTGCTGGAAGGCAAGTTCATGATAGATGCCTTTTACATTGTTCTTCAGGCCTGCAATTTGGTCCATGGACAGATCCTGCACATAGTTTGAAAGATCGATATTACTTGCATTAGCGAGGCTATTATTGGAGCGCCGCAATGCCTGAAGCACCAATTCTTCATCGTCTGTAAAAGATGGGAGGTTTGATGACATCAATTTCAACACTGTCGCTGAAACCACACCGGTGAAGAGTGGGGTTGCCGCAGATGTGGTTGACGTTTTTTCTCTTTCAAACGATGAAATAGCGCCAAATAATTTGATCAAATCCACCTTGCGATCCTCAAGTTTCCTGCGTGGTAGATCGGGCCAGTCAGTGACTTTTGCGATGCAGATATCCAGCTGATTAAGGAGGTCGTCCGTCAAGTGTTGCTGCAAGGTATGAGCGGTGATCGGGTCCAATACAGAGTTTTGGCCGGCGCGCTCACGAAAAGCAGTCGCCAACATCAAACAGGTTTCAACAAATCGCATTTCTTGCTCATCTAACGACTTTTTCTTGCGTCGTTTACCAGTCCATTTGTTGATAATCTTGCGAGATCCGAAGTATGCCACCGCGCCACCAGCAGTCGCAGCTCCCAAGACGATCCATCCGCCAGTTGCAACGCTTCCACCAATCCAAGCTAATGCAGCACTATTGAACGCAGCACCCGAAAGCGAAGAAATTACAGTTCCAGTACTGGCTGTTCCAAGAATAGATGCGATAGAGAATAGGCCAGCTGTCGTACCTGCAGCTGCAAGCTTTACAGAAAGGGCTCTGACGATCCTTGCCGAAGTCCCCTGTTTCTCGATCAGCAATGCATCGACGAGGTCTTCTAAAGCCATCGCGCCTTTTTCGTAAAAGTTCTCTGAAGTATATTCAGCATGTCTCAGTTCATACTCGGCATACTTTACAGACGCATGATCTTTGACGGCTTTGCCGCCTTTTAGAGCCAATTTTCCGGTTTGCCGCCCCACGGGCTTGGCAATTGCCCAACCGACTTTCCCAGCAGATTTTGTTAAAAATAGTGCTGAACGACCTGTCACCTTTGCCGCTTGTACTGACAGCGAAGGCGCTTCTTTATTGTTCTTAATCAAAATGAAAAATTCCTAAATACTTATGCTGTTGCGGATTCATTCAGTGTTCGCACAATCCACTGCCGATCCTACACATACATGTCGCGATGCAACTACAGAGCATCAATCAGACTGCGAAGAGAAGCGTGACCCGGATGAAAGACCAAGGCCCAAAAACTAAGAAAGAAACGAGCTTGACCCAAACACCCAATTAGAGAACCAGATATTGATGACCGTCGAAGGATCTACTTCGCTCACCCATACCTTCATGACGCATCACCTCTTGTTTTCAACGCTCGGTTTAACCCGACTATGTGGTCCTTCAACGCCAACTCCCATTTGCGGATATGCTCCACATGCCAACTTACGTATTCATGCCAGTTTTCACGATTGTACCCTTCGCATGGCACACCAAATTGTAGACGGCTGGCCTTTTTCTCGTCCAGCCGAAGCCATTCAATTTCATGGCCAAAGGCAGTCTCAATTTGGGATTTATTTTCGACCAGCCGGTCAAACAACCACTTATTTTCTTCGGCAACGGCCCGGCCAAATGTGAACTCAACTCTGAGCTCAGCCTTGGCAAAAATAAGTGCATAGTTGCACGAACTGAGGCCTGCCCCTGCGCTCAACCAATGGTCCTTACTAGGGCTGATGTTCTGATAAAGCGTCACACCTTCTTCCCGCAACGCATCAAGGGTCATGCCCCAGTACTCGCGGCGCAGTTTGTGGCGGTTCTTTTGCTCACCTTTTGCGCCGCGGACTTCTGTTTCTTTCTCAGCCATACCAATCATAAAGTCAGCGGCTTCGGGCGTGGGAATTACAGGCTGGATATCGACAAACAGTTCGTCTTCAAACACATAGGGCAGTACTTTAAAACAGCGAGCATCAATGCGGTTTTCGCGGAGCCACAGTACTGTTGCCGTCACCTCTTTGCGAAAATGTGCTGCGATGAAAATAAGGCGTTGATCGTTACCAGGGTTTAGGACGACTTCGTCCAGCTCCTCTTCATCCAGAAACTCGCAAATGCTGGCTACGGCATTGCCCCCTCCGCAATAGCGATCGAGGTACTGTTGGTAAATATCTACGATCTGCGCCTTCGTAAGGCCAGAGACATAGGCTGTGTATTTTAGCGCCTGCCATGTCACGTCGCGGCCTGTGTCATCGAGCTTGTTCTCTATCACAACAAGTCGCCCATCTTTATCTAGCGCCAGCAGGTCGAGGCGTTCCCTCGTGTCCGCAAAACCATCGAATTCCTTCTGAATGATCAACAGCTCCTCACCCAACGCATCAGGTTGATTGGCAAGCCATTCTTGCAGGTGCTCCCTCTCACGTAGGTTGAGCTCAGAGAAGCGTTTTGCTTCAAGTTTGGTCAGACGGTTCTCGGAACGATTTACTTGGAACAATTGCGTCACTCACTTCTAATTTAGGCAACTCACGAGAGATTTTTGAAGCTTAGCTACTCCAGCTTTCGCTTAATGCTTCAGCCTGTTTTAAACACAGCTCCACCGCTTCATCTGCCCTGTCGGGCGGGTATTTCCATTTTCTCAAAGCTCTGCGAACAAGGTTGCGTAATTTCGCTCTGACGCTGTCTCGAACCTGCCAGTCAACGGTAGTACTCTTCTTTAACTGCGCAGTGACATGCTTTGCCAACTCCCGAAGGTTATTATCTCCAAGTTCCTTTACAGCGGATTCATTTTGAATCAACGCCCTGTAGAAGGCTACCTCATCGGGGTTTAGACCAGATTTTTCCGCTAGTTCGGCATCCTCGGCCATGTCTTTGGCCATCTGTATCAGCTCTTCAATCACTTGAGCTGTCTCAATCGCGCGGTTGTGATATTTGCGAAGGGTTTCCAATATTCTGTCTGAGTACTTTTTCTCCGACACAACATCGGTTTTCATACGGGCTTTCACCTCATCGCGTAGCAAGCGCTCCAGCAAGTCGACAGCCAGGTTCTTTTCTTCAAGCTTAGCGACATCTTCCATGAATTCCGGAGACAGCAATCCGATGTTTGGCTTATCTAACCCGACCAAATGGAAAATATCATCGACACCATCGGCAACAATCGCGTTGTCAATTATCTGCTTCAAAGCAGAGTTTTTTTCTTCATCTGTCCGGCGCTTGTCGACAGTTGTAAATTTTGTAATCGCGTTTTTAACTGCGCTCAGAAAAGCTATTTCTTTCTTGAGTGGGTCGACTTCATCCATAGTGCTACACAGGGTGTACGCCTTGCCGATAGCCGCCATGACATCCAAAAAACGCCGTTTGCCATCAAGGTTGTCGCTGTCTCCCTGCGCGCCCAAAATGTGGTTCATCGCCCCTGGAAGCAATTGCACAGCATTCTGTTCGAAGCCGCTATAATCGAAACCATGCAAAATTCCGCGAACCACATCCATCTTCTCTAAAAGAACAGAATAGGCCTCATGCGTGTCATGAGTGGGTTTACCCTTACCGTTGGACCCAGTGTATGTCTTCAAAGCCTGCTTCAGTTCATTAGCAATGCCAATGTAGTCGACGACGAGGCCGCCAGGCTTATCCTTAAACACTCTATTGACACGAGCAATTGCCTGCATCAAATTATGCCCTTTCATAGGCTTATCGATATACATTGTATGGCAATTAGGGGCATCGAAACCCGTTAGCCACATGTCCCTTACGATCACTAACTGCAGGGGGTCGTTCACATCTTTAAAGCGCTTCTCAAACAGCTTTTTCGTTTCTTTGCTGTAAATATGAGGCCGCAGTTTTTCTTTATCAGATGCGGAGCCTGTCATTACGATTTTGATGCCCCCCTTAGTTGGGTCTTCATCATGCCAATCTGGCCTAAGGACTACGATGGCATTGTACATATCCGCGCAAATTTCGCGGCTCATACAAACAATCATACCTTTTCCGGGCATGCTCCCTATGCGTTCTTCAAAATGTTGGACTAGGTCTTTGCCAACTTCAGTAACCCTTGAACCACTGCCGACAAGTTTTTCCAAAGCTGACCATTGAGACTTAGTCTTTTCTCGCGCCGAGACGTCTTCTTCATCTTCGATGACTTCGTCTACGTCGTCGTTCAATGCCTCAATTTCCGCCTCATTAATATTTAACTTGGCCAAGCGAGATTCATAATAGATCGGAACGGTTGCGCCATCATCAACGGCGTCTTGGATGTCATATACCGAAACATAGTCGCCAAATACCGCACGCGTGTCTTTGTCACCTGTATCAATAGGCGTGCCGGTAAATCCAATAAAAGAAGCCTCGGGCAAGGCGTCACGCATATGCTTTGAGAAACCGAAAGTGTACTTGCCAGTTTTAGGGTTAAGCTTGGCCTTATCCCCATATTGACTGCGATGAGCTTCATCACTCACAACAACGATATTCTTACGCTCGCTTAGGATTGGATGGGCGGTTTCGCTTTTCTCCAGGGCGAACTTCTGAACCGTCGTGAAAATGATTCCACCAGACTGACGGGACGCAAGGATTTCGCGCAACTCGTCTCTATCGCCAGCCTGAACGGGCGTTTGCTTCAGCGTTTCTACTGCCATCCCAAAAGTATCGAAAAGCTGTCCATCCAGATCGTTGCGATCAGTCACAACGACTATCGTCGGGTTATTCATTTCAGGCTGCGCTAACAGCTTTCCTGCATAACACACCATAGAGATCGATTTACCAGATCCTTGAGTATGCCAAACAACACCCGCTTTACCCGCCTTGTCGCCTTGGGCCTTAGTCGCAGTAATGGACGCGTCAACCGCCGCGCGGACTGCGTGGAACTGATGATAACCAGCGATCTTCTTGATCGTGACGTCATTGTCTTGCTCGAAAAGCACAAAATGTCGGATGTAATCCAAAAGCAAATCAGGTTGGAAAAACCCCTTAACAAGTGTCTCCAGCGCATACTCAAATGGCGGTCTGTCTTTTTCATGCGCGACAGTACGCCAAGCCATAAATCGTTCTTTGTTTGCCGTCAGCGAACCGATACGTGCGCTGAGGCCATCACTAATCACCAAGGCCTCATTGAAGGCAAAGAGGTCGGAAATTTCTTCCTTATAGGTCTCTAGCTGTTGATACGCAGACCAAATATCCGCGTTCTTGTCAGCAGGGTTTTTCAACTCCAGCACCGAAATCGGCAGGCCATTGATAAACACAATCACATCTGGGCGGCGGTTCCCCTTGGTGCCAGTGATCGTATACTGATTAACAACAAGAAACTGATTGTTCCCCACGGCATCAAAATCAATCAGACGGACATAGTCGGTCTTCTCCTCACCGGAGGCATCCTGAAACGTGACCTTCACACCTTCCAACAGGACCTGATGAAACGCTTTGTTATTCTTGATCAAAATCGGCGTTTCTGGCTTTGCCAACTGTAACGCGACTTGCTCTAACGTCACCGATGGAATCTGAGGATTGATCACTGCGAGGCGATCAAGCAGTCGATCATGCAAGACAATCTGTCGATAATCGGTGCGTTCCGGCGATGGCCCATCAGGGGCAATGTCGTACCCGCAGATATAGTCGTATCCAATGGATTGGAACCAATTGAGGCACAGCTGCTCGAGTTGATCTTCAGTAATCATTCTGCTGCCCCCATATTCTCTTCTTCCTCTTTGCTCATGTCCGCAGCTTTTTGGGCTACAGAATTTGCGGCCATTGAGACAAAATCATCTGGAAATTGGATGCCTTTTAATTGACGCCGAATGATGTTTTTCAAGCGGGAGAGCTGAGAGTCGCGCGCATACCAGTCCACCCCAGCTTTATTTTGAACAAAATCGAACACCGTTTTCACGATAACCTTCAGTTTTGCCTCAGAAACACTACCCTTCACGCTGTCGTCGACGATAAGAGCTGAAATCAACTCGCGTATCACGGCATCAGTTTCGGCTATAACAAAGTCCTTCACCGTCACGGGCGATATTATCTCTTCCCTATTTTCCGTAAGAGCAGGCTTTGCTCTGCTCCGGTTCTCGATGGCTTCGCTAATGAGCTCATTACAATATCCAGATGCGCCAATGACATCAGGAAACAAACTTCCATAATGAATGTTCATCTTTCTTAGGTGCTGCAGGCACATCCGGCGGATTTCCGGCGCATTGGGAATGTGAATCTTACAGATATATTTGCTAAGCTCTGTTGGATCATCAATGTTGACGTCTGAATCTGTCAGTGCCTTCAACAATGAGGATTCAATCGTTTCGCGAAACGGGGCCATCGTGAAAAGTCCTGCCTGATTGACCAGTCGTCCATGATCATCCTTTGAAGGCTCAACAATTTTTGGGTAATCGCGTTCAAGCGGATCATCATTCGGGTCCCCAACAAGGTCTTCGATAAAAGACTTGTTTAGAACATAGATGACACGGCTGCAGTTTTCTGGATCACCTTTGTCATCCGTCCATGTTGACCGGTCTTCATTCAAGAAGGCGAAAAACAATGCAACATACGGTGCAGAGGTCCAATCAAGTAAAGGCGTTGCCAAGCCGTGATGCTGTCCCATCGCCCAAACATCGTCATCATCCAAAATATGCAGTGCGCTATCAGGAACACGGCCGCGAACCGAAAGCCGGAAATTGCGCAACTGTTTTTTAGCGATTTCTTCTTCGATAGCGCCAGATGAGAGCCGATCCAGTGTTGGCTGCAACGGCCAATCGTACCGATGCTGCCCACGAAAAACGTACTCAACTTCGCTGTGCCCAGACCGATAGGTTTTCACCAGTTCATGAAATTGTTCCCATGTGTCCAAACGCGCGGCAGGGATAAGCCCATCAACGTGTTTATCATAAACATCAAAATCTGGCCACGCGGGGAGGTTCTTATGATAAGCGGCATCTCTTTTTGAGTATTCTTCCTGTACCGACATCAAGACGCCTCACTCAACTCAATTTCGCCAGAAAGGAGTTGAGGCAGGAGCGTATCTCGCAGTTGTTCCAATGATCTATTCTCAACATTTCTTGCCTCGATATCCTGGTAAAAAACCCTTACGAGGCTGGAATAAGCTTTCTTGATATCTAATTTTGGATGCACACAACTCCACCCCATTATGGCGTCTTTATCCCCACGCGGCATCTTCGCCCCCTTAGAGGTCGTCATCATAAATTCGAAAAATTTATCTTGGTACAGAAGGTTATAAAGGTACTCGGTCCCGCCCTCTTCCTTCGCTTCAAAACCAAGGACATCATTTGACCGCCCGCCTTGAAAACAAGCAAGCCAAATCTTCATGAAATATGGGCGGATGTTAGAAATCAAAATATGTCCTGCATCAAAATTTGGAACTGTTTTCACTGCAGGCAGAGATGAAGCACTTGTTATGCCTCTCTTGTTTTCAAGCATATTTTCTGTTGAAATATATGTTTCTTGCGACAGGTTAGAAAGATCAACTCGGCCTGTTGGAAATTTGGCTATATCGTTCAATTCGCCAGCCTCCCATCCCTCCGGAATTTCGCCGAGAGCAGACGGTTCGAAGGCATCTGGGAAAAGAGCTGCAGAGGTGGTGAGGGATTTGATTTGTTCGGCGGAGAGCGTGTCGAGTTGATCGATGGTTTTTCCGGCGATGGCGGCCATGGCGGCGCGGGTGGGGTCTTGGCCGTCCTCAACTGCTTTGATCTTCGCGCGAGTGGGTTTAAAATCCACAAACCAGCTCTTAAACATCGCCTGCGCTATCGCTTCTAATGTTTGGTTGGTTTGGCGGTTCAGTTCGATTTTGTCGTCTAAATCTCTTAGGTGTTTTACGATCTTATTTTGGACGCCCAGAGGAACATCAGGGATTTCCACCCTTTTTAGTTCCTTAAGGTTGATTACTTTTTGCACTGATCCCATTGAATATGCGAAAAGTTGCGCCTTACCCAGTGGAGACATGAGGTAATATTGCACGAACCAGGGGTTAAACTTGCTGGTGTCTATCCTAATAAGCCCAACCTGCCGTGCAATATTGCAACCGGATAATTCAGCTGGGACAACGGCGACCTCGCCAGGGTTTCCAACTAACGACACGAGGAGTTCGCCACCTTTCAGTAGAGTTCGCCTATATTGGGCGCTTACATCATGAGTAATCGTTCGAAGTTCTTTGACCCTGATCTTGCCGCCAACGACATCACCTCCGCGTATGAACTTAACGCCAGAACCGTCTTCAGGTCCCGGTTTAACGACACCATAGGTTATCGGTGTTCCATCCGTAATTTGATCAATCGGTATTCCAACCTCAAAACCCATAACCCAACCCCGCCAAGTTTTTCTTGATCTCAACTTCCAGAAGATCAGATTCCTCAAACTGCCCCTTCAACTGGGTAGTCAGCCGCGCCATTTTCTCGGCGAAAGGTTCACTGTCTTCTTCCTGATCTGCCGCGCCAACATAGCGACCGGGGGTGAGGACGTGGTCGTGTTTCTGGATCTCTTCAAGTTTGGCGGATTTCACGAAACCTGCGACATCGGCGTAACCTTCGCCCATTTGCCAATTGTGGAAGGCACCTGTGACTTGGCTTAGGTCATCGTCGGTGAAATCACGCAGAACACGGTCTTTCATATAGCCCAAGTTTCGCGCGTCGATGAACAAAACCTCACCTTTGCGGTCGCGTAACAGGCGGCCACTGGCAGAGGTGCGCGCGCCCTTGTTCTTAGTCAAGAACCAGATGCATGCGGGGATTTGCGTGTTGGTGAAAAGCTGCCCTGGCAAGGCAACCATGCATTCAACCAGATCTTCTTCGATCAGCTTTTGGCGAATAGCGCCTTCGTTATTGGTGTTGGAACTCATCGAGCCATTAGAAAGCAACAATCCCAACGCGCCATTGGGCGCGAGGTGATAGAGCATATGTTGCAACCATGCGAAGTTGGCATTGCCCGAAGGCGGCGTGCCGTATTTCCAACGCGGGTCATTATCGCTGACGCCTGCGTCCCATTCCTTCATGTTGAAGGGCGGGTTGGCCATAACGTAATCAGCGCGCAGATCGGGGTGTTGATTGTTGGTATATGTGCTGGCGGGCTCTTTCCCAAAGTTAAAATCAATCCCTCGAATGGCCATATTCATGGCAGCAAGTTGCCATGTGGTGTGGTTGTATTCCTGTCCGTAGATTGAGACATCACCAATGCGGCCTTTGTGGGCATTAATGAAGTGCTCTGATTGAACGAAGAAACCACCTGACCCCATGGCGGGATCATAAACACGGCCTTTGAAGGGCTCTAGCATTTGCACGATCAGGGTAACGATGGACTTAGGCGTATAGAACTGGCCACCCTTCTTGCCCTCAGCCAACGCGAATTGCCCCAGCATGTATTCGTAGACATGGCCAAGGATGTCTTGGGAATTCAGGCTAGCGTGCGTGAAAGGGATTGTAGCGACAAGGTCGATCAGTTCGCCCAGCTTAGCTTGGTCGATTTGCAGGCGGGTGTAGAGCTTATTAAGAACGCCTTTAAGCTTTGGGTTGTCCGCTTCGATCTGTTCAAGGGCGTTATCGATCAGATGACCAACGGAGCTAAACTTTTTCGTATTGCCGTCGGGGAGTGTAAGTTCCGCACCACCAATGACGGTTTTGTTGTTGTCTTGCAGGAATTTCCAACGGGCAGCAGCCGGCACCCAAAAGACGTTCACTTCTGCATAGTAATCGCGCTGCTCGAGCTCTGCGGAAATTTCCGCAGCGTATTCTCCGGATTCTGCATCACCATAATCGCCCGGATTTAGGTAATAGTCATGGTCGGCGTCTTTAAGTTGCTCAATCAGTTCATCTTGGCGAATCTGGAAGGAATCTGAGACGTACTTGAGAAAAACGAGGCCCAGTACTGTATGCTTGTATTGCGATGCGTCCAGGGTGGAGCGTAGTTTGTCAGCGGCGTTCCATAGCTTTTTCTCAAGGCTTGACAGGAATTGTTGTTCTTCTTCGTTAGTCATAATTCGCCCTTAAACCGGCATCCATGCCGTTACTTCTAAAATCACGCCAAAATAGCCTTAAAACATTTCAACCACTTCAGTGCCAACAAAGAGATTGGATAAGGCCAAAACGCCTAATCACCAATGGTATTCCCGTATGTAAACTACTAATCCTTAAAGTTGCAATTTGACTTTACGCCCCATCAGCCGCTCAAGTTCGCAATCAACCGGAGCGAGCTCGACGTCATCAGCGTTATGAGCAGTCGATCCATTTACACAGTGGCGACGAGAGGATTGCCCAGGACTTCGCCCATGCCTTGGGACAAAACAGTTGGTTACAGAGACAGACCGCAATCCACCTATGAGGCCACACGTAGTTTTATAAGCCTTTCACCAAATCACAACTCCGGCCAACTTTCATATTCGCGCTCAATCCTGTCACCTTCACTCCTCGCGCCTTCCGACAAATCATCACGCCCAAGCCAATTCTGCATTTTCCCGAGCATCTCATTCAACCAAACAGTCCGCTTCTCCCATGCAAGCTGCAGGTCAAGATATCGATGCACCAACGTAGTCAGACGCTTTTGAACTCTTTTCGAGGCCACTTTAATTGGTTCTGGATTCTGCAATGTAATTTCCTCGGCAGTTTCTTGAATGGTGCCATTTGCCATTTCCTCAACAATAGCCTCAACCGCCGCCGCACCTGCTTCGTAATCCGCTTTGGCATACTCTGCTTGGGCAATCGCGGTGTCAGCCGCAACGGTTTTTTTTACGAGATCTTCCGTCTTGGCCGCGTTCTTTCGTTCGGCTCGCTCAAGTGTTGCCTGACGCTGTTTCAATCTTTCACGTTGCTCGACTTGTTGCGATTGAACCGCCTTCAACGCTACCACTTTTTTCGCAATCCGAACGCGGTATTTGCCAAGGCGTTTTTCTTCGTTCGCTTGCAGCACTTCTTTGTACTCCAATTTTGCGACCCGCTCTTGATCTTTGGCAATCGACGCCTGTCTCTCGGCGATGTCAGCATTCAGACCTTGGATCTCTTGCTCTTTCACCGCAATTTCCGAAGGGAGGTCTTCGTGCAACTGGCGCACAGACCGATTGAGCGTGTCGGGATAATCCGCCCCTGCATCAAGCCGATCTTTTTTACGGTGACCGCGTTCAATGTCCGGACAATAACGCTGCAGGATTTCGGCGGTCATATCTTGCAATTCGGACATCCCTTGGCGTGTCATTTCTTTGCTGATCGGATGCCCGTTGCCCGCAAAAGCCCGCAGCTCAAAATGAGCATGTGAGGCCGTTTCGTCGCCGTGATGGACCAACGCCTCAAGGCGCGTATTTAGGTGACTTGCCAGTGCTTGGGCAAGTTCCAGATACGCCGCATCCTGCTGTTCAATTGAGAGCCCGTTGAACTGTTTTGCCGCTTCACGGCCAAAAGTGATAATCCCAGCCGTTACGATTGCACAGTTTGATTTCATCGCCCTTTGTGCGCCACGCCGCTCACGAAGCTCCACGATCTCATCGCGGATTTGTGGAAGTGGGCGCGGCTCTAACAGCACACGGTTCAAATTCGCCCTGCTCAGATCAACGTATTGTGGCTGCATCCCAACTCGGAAGTCATGCCGTCGTTGCCCATAGGCTTGCGACAAGGTGCGGCTTTTGATCCGCACAGATGCGGCCCAAGGGTTTGCGGTCTTTGGTTCGGTCGGGGTGTCAAATAAATCTTTCATATGACCAGCATTGGGTGACCCCGTGAAAGCCCAAACCCAAGAATGGGCATCGGATCAGATCAGATGTGGATAACGCCGATATTGCCGGCCAAACGGTTCAAATGTCCGGTTTCCCTCAAACCATCCTCATTCTCTTAGGTCACTAAATTTCACAAACATTCCCCCTTTTCTCTTTCCTTTTTTCATAGGTCCGGGGTGTGGGGTGTCCCCACGAAGCGTGGTGGAGCGGCGCAACGCTCCAGACAAGACGATCGTTTCGAAAGGCTTCGGGCAGCCTGTGTCATAAGCAGCCTGTGTCATAACCTACTAGCCATAATCTTCCCTACGGTGCGATTATGGCTGTCCGGTGAAGAGGCGCGTTGCCCTCTTTCAAAACTCCAAACGAAGGGCTCGCTGCGCGCCCTTTCGAGACCCAAACCTTAAGGTATTCATTATCTTTTTGACAGATTTTGAGTCCAGCAATTCTATGCCGAACCTCAAATCTTCAACGGTTACGTTTGTTCCGAATGTCATGGTGCAACCCCCTCACCCTATATCGAAGACCCCCAGATGTTCTTGCTGCTGTCCGAGCTTGATACTCTTTCTCCGTATCTAAAATTGATGCGATCAATGGTTGCCGATAACACTTCGCTTTGCCGTTTTGTCCGAGCTCGAGTGGCAGGAATGGCACGCCATTTCGCTCAGCACACAAAACCAATTGATGGCCTTAACCTCGATGGATGTCGCAGTGTTTTCGCCAGAATTGCGCTCACGCAACCGCCGATGCGGCCGGGCCACAGCTCAGAATATATTCCATTCCGGAATTTATTTCACTTGATTTAAGCATGACCTGCACCGATATTTGCGCCATGACTTTGATACACACACCACTGATTATCACAGCGATAGAGCTGTAAACCAAGCGATCGGCTTGGCCGATCGACGTGTGCATACAAGACCATCATCAGATCCGCTGTACCATTTAGCCATTACAAATGGATGCTAAAGGCGTGGACTAATGACACATTATCTCGAAGATTTTACTGAACTTCTCCCAAAACAAACCACTCTCGGGGAGCAAAAATCCGAGCTTCTCAAACGAGCTGAAGCCGCTGGCTTGTCCGAGTTTTTGCGTGAACACGCGATCTCTGACAGAGCGGTTGAACGGCGTGTTGACGACGAGATCGGCAACTTCATGACAGATCGCGTTGCTGAGATCATCACGCAGCGCGGCCTGATCGCTCAAGACCTCATCGATCTACTTGGATTTACGCACGAAGATCCAGACGATGACTTCATCGCTGCAGTCAAAGACGCGGTGCAAGTTAGCTTCGTGTACGATCTCGCGGAACAGGACTTTAAAGATGCAGAACGTCGGCATCAATCTGTCCGCAAAAGCGGCGCGTCTCGCGAGGAGGTTCAAAAGTTCGTGGAAGAGATCGCGACATCTTGTCCGGAATTGGTCGGGCCCAAAACGATGCATTGTCTGGACGTGATGATTGCGGAACTTCATGCGTCTGCACCCTGGATGTCCGGAGTTTCTGATTGGGCGTACAAAGCATTACGTGCGCAATATAGCGCCGGACAAACGTGGCTGAACCTGCCCCCTTTCATCTTGATCGGGCCGCCGGGGTGCGGAAAGTCGACATACGCACGCAAATTGGCACAGCTTGCTGGTGTTCCCGTCAGAACACTTGACGCTGCCGCATCAAACGCCAGTTTTACGGTTGTGGGTTCGGACGCAACTTGGGGTAAATCGCAAGCGGGTGTGCCGCTGCAAGAGGTCGCTAAGACCGGTATCGCAAACCCTGTCATGATCGTTGATGAGATTGAGAAGGCAGGCACGATGACAGCCAGCAATGGGCAACAGGTATCTTTGACAGGCGCTCTTCTTGGCTTGCTCGAGCCTTCGTCATCAAAGGCGTGGGAATGCCCTTACACACGCCGCAGCTACAACATGAGCCAGATCAGCTGGATCATGACAGCAAATGATATCGCGGGCATTCCAGCCCCTTTGCTTGATCGCTGCCGTGTGTTCAATATTGGGTATCCTGAGCAAACGGATCTCGCCCAGCTCATCCGAGAACAGTCTGCTGGTCGGCTCTTTGAAGAGGTCACTGATTGTTTGATCGCACGCGTGTCAACTGACGTGTCGCAGGGACATCCGCCGTCTTTGCGAAGTATTCAACAACTCATCGACGAAGCCGCTGCGGTGGGGCAAAACCCTGTGCTGCACTAGGGGTAATTTGGGTTTTCCACAGGAATCCCCTGCCCAACTTTCTCAACCTATATGGTTTTTCAAATTTTACTCCTACCTAGCCATTAATAGCGGCCGATTTTGGTCGCGCTAAATGAAGATAAGGATACTTTTTCTATGCCAAAGACCAAACATAGCACCCCAGAAGACGGCTCGTTGCCTTTGAGCGAGCATCGCCCACTTTACGTTTCGCACCCACGCTTAACACTGGCCAAACGCCCATCAGAATCGCGCGATATCACTGAGCTACATAGCGCGATCAAGGCGCTCGCACGCGAAGCCGCACGGACAGACCATTCCGAAGAACCACAGGAGCCATCATCATGAACTCGCCTCTTCGCGCCGTCATCTACGCCCGCTTTTCAACAGACATGCAGCGTGATGCATCCATTGATGATCAAATCCGCACATGTCGTGATTATGCAGCGAAGCAAGGGATGGATGTGGTTGAGGTCTACTCGGACAAAGCCACATCTGGCGCGAGCCTGATGCGCAGCGGTATTCAAAATCTGCTGAGGTCAGCCGCAACCGGACAATTCGACGTTGTTATTTCGGAAGCGCTTGACCGTCTGTCCCGCAATCAAGCGGACATCGCGTCCATTTATCAAAAGCTAGAATTCCAATCCGTGATGATTGAGACGGTCAGCGAGGGCTCTGTCTCAGAGATGCACATCGGCCTCAAGGGTACGATGAACTCTCTGTTCATCAAAGACCTTGCCGCCAAGACGCATCGAGGCCTAAAGGGTCGCGCACTTGCAGGAAAGTCCGCAGGCGGCAAAGCATATGGGTACAAGAATGTAATCAAGCTCAGCCCCAATGGCGAGGCCATCCGCGGAGACCGCACGATCGACGCGCAAGAAGCCAAGACTGTCCGGCGTATTTTCACAGACTATGCCAACGGCATTTCACCTAAGAAGATCGCAGAAGCATTAAACAACGAAGGCATCCCAGGTCCTTCCGGCCGAGGATGGGGCGCATCCACGCTGCATGGGAACAGGGAACGCGGCACCGGCATTCTCAACAACGAACTCTATATCGGCCGCCAGATCTGGAACCGACTGAACTACGCCAAAGATCCCGATACGGGCAAACGCGTATCGCGCCTCAATCCAGAAGATGAGTGGGTCAAATCAGATGTCCCAGAATTGCGCATCATCGAGCAAACTCTCTGGGACGCAGCCAAAGCCCGCCAAGGAGCGCTAAAGACCAAGAACACTGGCGATAACATCTGGGACAGACGTCGCCCGCGTACATTGTTTTCAGGTCTCTTAAAATGCAGCTGTTGTGGTGGTGGGTTCTCCAAGGTGTCTCAAACCCAGTTTGGCTGCTCCACAGCGCGCAACAAAGGCAAAGCGCTCTGCACAAACCGCCTGACGATTTCTCAAACGGATCTGGAGGAACGAGTCTTAGGTGCCCTGCACGGCAATCTAATGGACCAAGACCTGCTTGAAGTCTTCTGTAAGGAATACGCCAAGGAGCGTAACCGACTGAGCGCACAGGCAGAACAAGGACGCGGCGCACTCGAGAAAGAGCTCGCGACAGCCACCCGCGACCACGGCAAACTTGTCGACGCTATCATCGCTGGGATTCCGGCTGAACAAGTAAAGGATAAGATGCAAGCGCTCACAGAGCGGCGAGAGGCGCTGGAGGCACAGCTTTCGCACGCACCTGCCGACGATCCCATCCGCATTCACCCAAAGTTGGCAGAGAAGTATCAGACACGTGTCCGGT
>NZ_JAHKQJ010000009.1 GCF_018861045.1 Octadecabacter sp. B2R22 | reverse complement strand
GGCCAAGCCGGTGTCATCCGCATCGCGGTTCAGCACGTTTTGATAGAGCAGATTGACGAAGTCGGCATTTTCCAAGGCACCATATGTGTTCTGGAATTCCGTTGAATTCACAAACCCATTCGCGGCCTGAAGCAGCGATAGTTCATCCGTGGCAACGCGCGTTGTCCAGTTCTGATGCCCATTCGCATCTGGTTCGCGCCCAAGCGTGGCTTGGTACAAACGGTACACAGACGCCGCCGTGTCCGCAAAATACGTTACCGGAAGATCGTCACCGAAAATGTAATCATCACCGTCGTCGCCAAACAGGATATCTGACTCCGACTTACCGCGCAGTACGTCGTTACCACCTGCGCCAACAAGAACGTTCTGCGCATCATCTCCGACCAAGAAATTGCCGAGGTCGTCGCCTACGAACGCATTGTCATTAACCAAGTCTTCCAATCCTAGGAAAACGTCTTCCCCGATGTCGTCCAAGAACTGGAATGACTCGATATTGCGGAATTTCCCGACGACTTCGCCCGTGGATTCAACGAACACTTCATACCAGGCCCCTTCGGTTACCTCGATATCAAACACGGCGAGGAAATCCTCAGCTGTGATGTTGTTTAAGTATTCAACGCTTGATACTTCGACACCGTTGACGAGTTCTGAGACCGTTACTTCGTAATACCCGTTGTCGAACTTAAGCCGATCATCGCCGTCTTTTCCGTCAATTTCGAAGTAGTCCGGCAGCGATTTCAGATCGAAGCGGTTTTCTTCGGCGTCACCGGTCACCATCAATTGGCCACCGCCATAAAGATTGAGATCCACATCCGAGAAGTTCACGAAGTCAAATTCTAGGACGGTTACAGCGTTATCTTCTGAGAAATCATCTTCGGGGCTGACAAAGACCCACTGGCCGTCCTGGTAGACATAATTCCCGTAGATGGCATCAGGGTCGACGGTTGCGTCAAATGTCCCATCTTCGAAATTGAGTGTGTAAATACCATAAAGTTCAGAGATGATATCTAACTCGTTACTCTCAAAGTTACCATTCAATGAAGCCCCGCCGTCGACGAAGACATCGGGAGGGTTGAGATAGTCAGTTTCGTTGCCATAATAAGCATAGTCTGGGCGCACGGAGAGCTCGTCTTTACCAGCCCCGAGGTCGACCGTGATTTGCTCGGCGTCAAAAGAGAGAATGGCGTCTAAAGAAACGTCGTGATCCTCATAATCAGTTCCGACCACTTCGAGTGTTTCAAAGACGAGGTCGTCTTCTGTCTCTGGGTTGCCGGTAATTGTGATCAGTTCGGAGCCGTCAGCGCCTGTGACGGATACTTCTGTCAGCCCAAATTCTGCGATATCCCCGAGGTCGAGAGGATCTTGGCCCCTATTCGTGGCATCCGAAATTATCTCGATGAAGTTGCCGAGGCTATCAAAATCAAATGTGCCTTCGGCCGCAAATTCTAACCCAGCGAGATTGAAGGCAACACTGGAAGATCCAAGCGTCAATTGCGCGACTTGCGCGCCGTCGTTGCTTACGGTCGCGGACGACAAATCGAAGGTGTCCAAGACACTGATAAGAGAATTGAAATCAGCTTGGCTAAAGTCAGCAGGATCGGTCAGTGATAGTTCTGCGACCGCACCTAGCAGATCAGCCATGCCTTGGAAGCTATTGGGAATTTGGCCGACCAGGTCGATCCTTTGAGCGCCAGAAATCAGAGAAAACGCGGTTCCGGTCGCTTCGATTTCTAGGATGGTTGTCCCACCACTGATGAATTCAATCGAGGAAAAGTTACCTTCTGCGATACCCGCTTCCAGATCGTTAGCGAGCTCTTCTAGAGAGCTGATACCGCTGAGATTGAGCCCAGAAATCGAAAGGGCGTTCTGTGAGTCACCCCAGACGACGCTTGTGCTGGAGAGCGTTGTCGGTGCCGCGTTGATTGCGTCTGCGATCGTATCGCCAAAAACGGAAAGCGCGTCAGCATGTTCGAAACTAAAGCCATTGATCAGATCCGCGTCGTACAAGTCATCAAATGCGCCGTCGCCGTCACCTTCTATGAGAAATAGTACCGAAAAAACACCGTCCAACATAAATCCACCCTTTGAAAACAATTATTATCAATTTCTACCAATACTTATATTATCCATGGTTGAAATTCGAGCAAGGCTGAAAGTCCTAAACAAATGAGCAAATATCCTTTTCGTTCGTTTTTCTTAGGAATATTCTTGATAGCTATAATTGGCCCTTCGATTGGCTCAGCACAAAACCCGATAGAGGTTCGGTTGCAGGCAGGGTCCGGCCCTAGTTTGACACTGCCGGATGCATTGGAAAGCACCGCCAACAGCTTTTTCGGAAAAAGCTCCGGGGGGTTCCGAATTAACCTAACCGCTGATGACATATTTGGAGATACCGATGGCGCCCGTCAAAGCAGTGGCGCATCTTATGCGCTGTCTTTGCGGGCGTCGCAGTTGATATGGTCTCATTCCGATATGGATATAATGTGGGACGCAGTGATGTCGGTCGGTCAGGCGCATTATAAGTTGCCAGATGGTGCGGATCCTTTGCCCGAACCAATCTCTGTCCGATTTGATTTCGTCACACTCACGCCTCGCCTGTATACCCAGTTTGAACGCCCGCTTCGCGGATCGAGCGTGTGGGGTTTGCGCAGCGGCGGCGGAGTGGAGGTTTCCCGTACGCGCGTTGCGATTACGTCGGCGCTTTTGGACGTGCACGACACGAGCACTCATGCCACCGGGTTTGTCTTTACGGATGCATATTATGGGTGGGACAGTTCGCATAACGGTCAAATTGCCTTTGGCGTACAGATCGCGCCGGACAGCACTTTCGCTTTCAACTTGGGGGTCAGCGCGTCCTATTAAGCGTGCCGAGATGAAAACAAGTTTCTGCCGATAGGGCCGTTCCAGTTTTCTAGGATTTCTTGTAACAGACAAATCTAGATCAACTTGGGGCCGCTGAAATCTTCGGACCCACATCACTTTATTTTTGGAAGGCACGCGATAATGGCTCCTAAATTTGGCACGAGCGGGCTTCGAGGCCTTGTCACTGAACTGACATCGGATCTGGTCAGTGATTACACGAATGCGTTCCTTTTGGCGTGTGAGACAAACGGCACCGTCCGAGTGGGCTGGGATTTGCGCCCATCTTCGCCGGACATCGCGGACGCTGTCATCACGGCAATTTCGCAGGCTGGTCAGACCGCGATCGTTGACGGCCCTCTTCCGACGCCTGCTCTGGCGCTCGCGTCTCTTTCCGCAGGACAAGCGGCGATCATGATTACCGGCAGCCACATTCCTGCGGATCGCAACGGGCTGAAGTTCTACACGACGAAGGGCGAAATTTCGAAAGAAGACGAAACGTCTATCCTTTTACATCTGACCGCGCTTGAAGGTCCAGCAGTTGAGGCGACGGCCAAAATCGATGGCGGGCAAGACGCGATTGCGGCGTATGTGGCGCGCTATACGTCGGCTTTCGGTACGGCCGCTCTGACAGGTTTGCGGGTTGGTGTTTACCAGCACAGCTCTGTGGCGCGGGACGTTATGGTCGATGTTGTGACCGCATTGGGCGGCACCGCAGTGCCGATCGCGCGGTCGGATGAATTTATCCCCGTCGATACAGAAGCCGTAGATCCAGAAACCAGCAGTTTGTTTGCTGGCTGGTGCGGTGATCATAGCCTTGATGTTTTGATCTCAACCGATGGTGACGCTGATCGTCCGATGGTCGTGGATCGCAACAGCAATATCGTTCCAGGGGATGTCTTGGGCGCGATTACATCGAAAATGTTGGGCGCCGACATCCTGTGCACGCCTGTGTCATCCAACACGATGATCAAGCAAATGGACGACTTCGAGACGATCCATCTCACGCGTATTGGGTCACCATTTGTGATTGCAGCGATGGAAGACTGCCTCGCGGCGGATTCATCGGCAAAGGTCGTTGGCTACGAGGCGAATGGCGGGTTTTTGCTTGGCTTCGAAGCCGTCACGCCGTCAGGCCGCTTGGCGCCGTTGATGACCCGCGATTGCCTTCTGCCGATTTTGGCACCGTTGTCGCTCGCGCAGGCGTCTGGAACCACGCTTGATGCGCTGGTCGCTGATTTGCCCGCGCGTTTCACCGCCGCAGATCGGTTGACGGGTATCGCTCCGGATGCGTCCAAAGCGTTTCTGACAGGGCTGATTGAGAGCCCATCCGCGCGGGCAGCTTTCTTTGCGGAGGTCGGCGCGGAAACCGATTCTGACACAACAGACGGGTTGAGAGTGAGCTTTGAGAGTGGCGATGTTGTCCACCTGAGACCGTCAGGTAACGCCCCTGAATTCCGGTGTTACGTCGAAGCTGACACGGCACAGCGAGCGCAAGAGTTGCTTGGAGTGCATTTGGAAAAACTGCGCACAACGCTTTAGAAATTGGCGCAGCCCGATCTTTGATTATCGGGCTGCGCGCTAATTTTGTCGTTTGTGGTTACGACAAGTTATAGCCGACACGGTCCATCATGCTAAGGCTTGTGTTCAAGAAGGTGATCTTCTGACCAGACTTTTCGAACACAACTGACCCCCCGCTCTGGGTCATGTTTGAAATAGCATCTTCTTTTGTGTCAAACCCAAAGCCGGACAACTGCAATCGGTCCCATGGTTCGAAATCATAGATAATGTCGGATCCGCCCTCGCCGTTGCGGAATACGAAGACATCGCTGCCCGTGCCGGCGTTCATCTGGTCATCACCAGCGCCGCCTTCCAAGACATCGTTCCATTCGACCTTTGCGTCTTGCATCCAGTCATCTAGTTCTGGGTCCGTGTTGGCACGAAATTCTGCCGCTTGGGTAAAGCCTAGCACAACTTCGGCGCGCGATAGACCGTCAGCAAGATCCCCTGTCCATCGGGCCAAGCCACGATCATCGGGCGCTCTATCCAGAACGTTTTGATAGAGCTGTGTTACGAATTCTGCGTCAGACAAGTCGCCGTAGTTATTCTGAAATTCACGGGAATTTACAAAGGTGTTCGCGGCTTGCTGCAATGTTACACCGCCGCCAAGGCCTTCGACCAGTTTGGACAGCCCGTTAAACCATCCTTGAAAACCAGTGGAATCTGGTTGGCGACCAAGAGTGCCTTCATACAGGCGGTAAACTTGGCCTGCCAATTCTACGCGGCTTGTGGAAACGTCATCGACGGCCCCGGCCCCTACAACGAGGATGTTATCGCCGTCGCCGGCCCGCAAAACCGAACTGTCTGTGTCGTCACCGATCAGGGTTTCACCTGCTGTGACAGCGCCAAATTTGGCGGCAGCCCGAATACCATAAGAGCTCGCCAAGTTAGAAAATTGCGGAGAACCGGTGAACCCTTGCAAAACTTGCAATCTGCTCAATCCGTCGTCCAAATCCCCAGTCCATCGCGCAAAGCCACGTTCATCGGGAACATCTTGGCCGAAGATTGCCTTGTATAGAACAGAAACAAATTCATCGTTCGTCGTGTTTTGGTTTACGAATTCTTGGCTGAAGATAAGCCCGCGCGCGACGTCAGATCCGCTGAGAACACCTGTATACAACCGATCCGTCCAGTTGTTCTGACCGCGCGCATCTGCTTCTCGGCCAAGAATGTTGACGTAGAGCTGTTGAACAAAGTCTTCGATCTCGTTCAGGGACTGGCTGTTCTGATATTCGCCAATGCGGGTTTCAGTTGAGAACTGCGTATCTACGATGTTTTCCCACCGATAGACGACGGCATGATCTTGGGCCGCGTTCGTGCCGCCCGTGATCAAGTCCAGATAGCCATCGTCATCAATGTCATGTGCGACGGGGGATCCTGCATAATTGTTAAATGCCCGTTCTGCTGAATCCGTGTTGGTGATCTGATTGCCCTGTGAATCCAGAACAACAACCTGAGACCCAATGCTGACGAGGATTTCCAAGTTACCATCACCCGTCAGATCAACGGCGACGGGCTGACGTGCGATTGGAATATCAACGACGCCTTCTCCCGTTGATAAATTGTAAGGCATCACCTGAGTTGAAAACAATTCTTGGCCAGATGCCGACCATGCATGGACGTATCCCTCTAGGGTTGCTGCAATGATTTCTGATCCGCCGATGCCATCCAGATCAGCAACGAGAGTGCCGGCCAGAACGCGACCTTGGGTGGCGAGTTCGTAAACCAAATTACCTTCAGCGTCCCATACGTTCACATGTTGACCGCGGTCATCTTGGAAATAGTTGCCCGTGCCCTGAATGATTTCTAGGCTGCCGTCGTTATCCAGATCGGCTGTCGTGGGGCTTGACCACAACGATTGTTCGTCAAATTGGCCTCGGAACTCAGCATTTGTCGATGTTCCGACTTGGGTGTCCCAGCCGCTCACGGTTTGATGCCCGTAGTTATTCAAAACGTGCAAAATGCCGCCCTGCTCGGGGATGCCAGCACTCGCGTTCGCTGTAATATCTGCGGGTGCAATAATCTCGAACAAACCGTCCAGATCAAGGTCTGCAACCGCTGGTGATGCGCCTGCGGTGTCGTGCAGATCAACGCGGTATTCTACTGATCCGTCGGACCCGTTCAGGACATATAAATAGTGATCCCAAGACGCCACGATCACTTCGCGTTGGCCGTCAGCATCGATGTCAAAAACACGCGGTGTGCCATAGGTCCCATCAGGGCGACCGTCTGGCCCACTTGCAGATTCCGGGTCATTTGGATCGCTCAGAAGGCCAAATGAATCTTCATTTATGTGCGACCATAGAATGTTGCCGTCGCTGTCCAGCGCATAGACGCCGCCCATGTCACCGGGCTGGCCTGCAGGCGCAAATTCGTTCCGATTGTCAGCGCCAACACCAACAATGATATCTATGCTACCATCGCCGTTCACATCCGAGAAAACTGGTGCAGTGGTCACGGAGGTACTGTTGTAAAAGAGGCCTGTAACTGGGTCAGCACCTGAAATCGCTGGGAATGTTTGGCTCCATTTTACGTCACCGTTGTCCTCAAGAACAATCAGGCCACCGGGCAAAATCTCATTGCCGTCATCATCGAGGGACTTCACCGCGCCCACGAAAATTTCATCTTTGCCATCGTTGTCGATGTCATAGACAGAAGCCGAGGCATTGCGGATAGGGCCAAATTCCAGTTCTTTTGACCAAGTGTTTATCGGAAGATCAACATTCAGAGTGTAATCCAAAACGACCCCATTGGGCAGGTCTTGGTCCACATAGGGGGCCCAGTAAACGTTTAGAAAGTAGGTCGCGGTTTCGTTGGAATACTGTTCAAAGCTTTCGTCAGCGAACTCTTGGAACCCGTTCCGGATCGGAGTTCCGTCAGCATCATAAAGACGCATGTTCAGGTTCATCGCGGTGCCATCTGGCGTAAACACATCGGTGTTTGTCATGGAAAACTCCATGAGCCCCGGCCCGGATTCAAACTGATACCAGTCAGACCCAATCCCGTCGGTGACAACGGTTTCCCCTGCGCTCAGCAGTTCAGCAGTCGCGATAGACCCGTTTGTATCAACGCGGTTGTCTTCTTCTGGCAAGTCAATGTCGAGAGAGTAGCTCAGCAGAATGTTGTCAGGCGCGGGCGTGCTTCCGCCAAATTGCGATGTGTATACTTTGATAAAGTAATCACCTGCGGTCGGCGCTAGATAGGTAAGATCCTCGACCATGCTGGTCGAGAAGTTCGACCGCAACAGGTTACCGTCACTGTCGTACAGTTCCATATTCAAGTTCCGCAGGTCGTCGCGGAAATCGTCTGGATCATCTAGGTTTTCCGCAGTCGTCATGGTGACATTTATCGACCCAGACGGGCTGGTAACCTTCCACCAATCGATACCGGTTCCCAAGATTGGGCCAGATTGCCCTTCGTCGAGCGTCGTTGCGGTCGCCTGCGTGTCGTTTCCATCGTCCTCGATATATTCAGGTAGATCGATTGATAAGGTGTAATCCAGTTCGGTGTCGGCGGCGGGGTTATCTCCGAGCGGGGCTGCGAACACGCGTAGGAAATAGGTGTCCTCTGTCGAGATCCGACGTTCGAGGGTTTCTTCACCGCTTGGCGATGGCGCGCGTTGGATGCGGTCGCCATCGCTGTTGTGCAACGCCATCTCAAGGTTGAGAGGTTCATCACCCGGCGTCATTGTGATGTTCAGGAAACCTGCTTGGGCACGAATTTCGTACCAGTCATGACCCAGACCGGAAACATCATATGTTCCTTCGGCGATCAGTTGTGCCGTCTGAATGGTGTCGTTTCGAATATCTTCTGAACTGTCGGGTGCTTGATGTTCCGGAAAGAAAAAGTCGTCCATTCAAAGTGGTCCTTGAAAACTGGTTGCTGATTAGGTTTGCGCTCGCTTGCCCTGACGTAATGGCATTTTAGGGTAGGCAAAAAGATGACCTAAATATGGTCAAACGGTTCATTTTCTATGGGGGGATCGTTTGGCTTAAGCCGAATTGCGCGCAAATTGCATAAGGCGTGCGCTGATATTGGCCGGATTTCACCTTATGAACGAAGGACTTAGGTGCGGTCGCCCTAACGCTAGGGAATAGGCGCTGTCTGGGTCGGTTGCTTTACAAGGGGCGGCTAATACCATACCTAAAATTATGTCTAAGATTGTGTATTTGCACGTAGGTCTGCCTAAAACGGCGTCTTCAACCTTCCAAAATAGCTTGCGGAGGGCGCCTGCCGCTTTGGCGGATATGAACATCCGTTATCTTCAAACTGGGACTGACGAATTTCACGATTCTGGGCACCATGTCTTGGTGATGGGGCTTCTTGGTGATCGTGGTCGCCACATTTACCCCGGGCTAACCGAAGAACGGGTCAAGAAGGCGTGGGATGATTCATTCATTGAAATCGCTGAATGTCCCGAGGACTACATTATCATCAGCTCCGAATTGTTTTCGATGGACCTTCACGAGACCTTGGACCTCGAACGGTTGCGGGACTCGTTTACTGGTTATGAAATCCGGATCGTAATGGTTCTGCGCGACCCCGTTGATTTCCTGAATTCTGTGTACGCCCAACGTGTACGCGATGGATATGACGGATCGATTGAGGACTACTCCGACCAAATCTGGCCGCTGTTAAACTGGAAGACCCTTGTGAACCATTGGCGTTCTGTATTTGGGCCCAAAAACGTCATCACCTTTCGATTTGAACATCTTCAGCGCGATCAGCTTGCGGATGACTTTATCCGCAGGATGTTCGGCTGGGACTACGAAGAGCCGCGTCTTCCAAATGAATCCTCGAACGAAAGCGTCCCTCACTGCGCCATCGAGTTTTTTAAAGAGATCAACGGCTCTAACCTCAGTGGTGAACTCAAGGCTGAGCTAAGAAATTCGGTTCATGCCCAGATTACAGCGGAACCAAGTGGATTACCCCGACCAAACTTTGTAACAGAGGAACTTAAGACAAAGCTCCTCGCGTTTTGTGAATGGCCCGAGCCCGTTTAATTCACTTGCGCACGTCTTCTTAAACTTGATTAGAAACTGGAAAAATAAATGATCAAAGCCACACTGGGTAGTCCCGATCTGAGTAAGCTCGAGACGTATTTCAAGACGAACATCTCAGGCGACCCAACAAAGGCGACGATCGCAGTGCCATTAACATGGCCCGATATTAAAAACGCGGAATACGAAGTGATCAAACGCTTCTGTATTGCGGCAGAGAACATCGGTTCAAAGATCATTGTGACCGACAATAACGGTTATCCAGTTTGGGCCAGTGACGACAGCCCCGTTGATGACAGCAGGCCGCTTGGGCGGGACGACGTGGATTTTGTCCTGTCGTTGCATTTCGAAAGCCCGCGTCTCACGGACGTTTATTCTTACTATGCAATCTGGCAACCTGTGAGCTTCTATTTTGATTTCGGATACGAAGCGTCAGTTGAAAAACTGATGACCCACAACGATGCGTTGTCCTGTTCATCCGATATGGCCGATGCACATGTTCGCACCCTGATGGGGTCTGCGCGTCCACAGCCACCAAAACCATTCCCGTACTTGTTCCATAGCCCTGCTGAGCCTTACTTCGAGCCAAACATCACAGCAGATTCCCGATTGTTTTACATCGGGATCAACTGGGAACGTTTGGGGAGCACCAAGGGGCGCCACCATGAACTGTTGCGCCTATTGGACGAAGAAGACCTGATCGATATTTACGGTCCACGCGTGTTCCTTGGAAAACGTCCTTGGGAAGGTTTCGACACTTATCGCGGTGAAATCCCGTTTGATGGGACGTCCGTTGTGCGCGCGTTGGCTGGGTCCGGTATCTGTCTTGCGATGTCATCGCACCCACACCAAGAAAGTGGCGTGATGTCCAACCGCTTGTTTGAAGGATTGGCTGCAGGGGCGGCCATGATCGCGAACCCGCACTCGATTGTGGACAAGTATTTCTCGGACGTTGTTTATGAAATTGACGACACCCTCAGCGACGAAGAGATTTTCTTTCAGGTCAAAGGGATCATCGAAGATATTCGTCGGGATCCAGCCGCAGCAAACGAACGCGCGCGGGTTGGCCAGGAACGGATGCGTGAGTTCTTCAGCCTCGAAAAGTCGCTTCAAGCATTGATCAACCAACACGAGGGCCGCGCGAAAACCTTCGCCAAGGACAATCTGGCAACAACAAAATCCGAAATCACGGTTGTTTTCCCGTATCGCGGTCACCGCTTGGTGGAAGCCGCCAACGTGATCAAAGATTTGGCAGAACAGGTTAAAGTCAAACTTCATCTAGTGTTTGTCTGTGATCAGGCCTTTGCGGATGGGGCCGGCAAACAACTCGTGGCAGGGCTTGGCAAACAATTTGCCTCCGCGACAGTTGTGACGGATGTGTTTGGAACGAGCTCAATCGAAGCAACAACGGGCCAAGCATTTGCAGCCGCCCTGCCCCACATCAAGACCGACCAG
The DNA here is from genome assembly GCF_018861045.1 of Octadecabacter sp. B2R22. Lineage (GTDB taxonomy): Bacteria > Pseudomonadota > Alphaproteobacteria > Rhodobacterales > Rhodobacteraceae > Octadecabacter. The sequence continues at coordinate 35,892 of NZ_JAHKQJ010000009.1, read as the reverse complement.
TTTGCGTTGGTACGCACTGGTGAGCGGTTCTTTAGCGAACACTTTTCGGGCTTGGCCAGACGTTTGTCGGACAACCCGACTGCGCTGGTTGCTGCATCCGGCAAGCTTGAAGAATCTTTTGAAGGCACAGTTCGCGACCGTTTCGTAACTCGGAAAGTTGCCGGTCTTGGGTTCTCGACCAAAACTGAACAGCTTTTGACGGACGATAATTTTTCGGACACGGGTCGTTTTGTGTTCAAGCGTTCAGTGCTGGACACGTTGCGCCCCGAGTTTCTCGCGTTGCTCGATGGTTTGGAAGTTGTCGCCTTGCTGATTGGCGCGTTGAAGAATGGTGGTTTGCAGCAAAATGGCATCGCCAGCTATGTCGCCGTGACGGCAGACTTAGAAACGCACAGACCGTCGAAGGCCAGCTTTGTTCGGCAACGCCAATTCCTGCGCGACATGATGAAGTTCGACCCCGAGATGAACACGCTTCGCGACTGTCTGGAACCAATCGGCGCACAGGCCACGAAGTCTGGCGGCGAAGCATCGCTGTATTACCCTCGTATGTTCATCGACGATATCGTCGATCTGCGTAAAGGGAGTGACGCTCTGAAGTACTTGGGGTCCGGTTTTTCTTATCCGGAAGATACCGCAATTTGGGTGGATGGTCTCTCTGCGACATTGCGGTTCCGGCTCGGTGATGTCACCGAAAAGGACAAAGATAACCTGAAGCTTTCGATCGGCCTTGCAGGTCGTCCAGCAACGAATTCACAGCGTCCGCAGCATTGTACGATTTCGGTCAATGGCGTGACTCTCGGGTATTACGCCCTGAACTCAAGCCCTACCCAAATTCTGGTTACGTTGCCTTTGGGCGCGCTTGATTCCGACACCATTCGTTTGCGCCTGACCGCTGATCACGCCGAACGGGTTTTGGATGAACAGGGTGCGGTTCTGGACCCACGCGAACTGAGTGTTCTTGTCAGCTCAATTGGGATCATCCGTGCGCAAGATATTGAAATCCCTAAGCTGTCCGAGGACATGGATTACGACATGCGTCGGGGTGGATCTGGTCTGCCATTGTTGGTGTCCGGCGGCTACGTCGAGCCTGATTTGGTTTGGTTGACGGATGGTCCTGCCAAGTTCAGCTTCTCTGTCCCTGACTTGAAAAGCTCGACCAAACTGTCCCTCTACATGAGCGCTGTCGACTCAGAGGAACAGGGCGACGACATCACAATGACCTGCTCAATTAATGACACGACCACGTCCGAGTTTGTTTTGACCGATAAGGTCGAACGGTACGATATCCTGCTCGACCCAGAAATGGCTGGGTCTGCTGGCGTGTGCCATTTGGAACTTCACCCAAGTCACGCAAAGCGCGCACGTGGTAAGAACCGTGTCGTCAGTGCCGGACTAGAAAAGATGCGTTTGTCCCAAGCTACGTTTGTTGAAGTCGATACAGTTTATAAGACCGTCACCAACGAGGATGGCTTGCAGTTCTTGTCAGACGGGTTCTCATCGGCCGAAGACAGGTTCACTTGGATCGACGGTGATCGGGCTGTGATCGACATTCAGTTCAAGGCGGACGACGAAGACCTCGAACTCGTCTTGGCCATGTCTGGACGGGATCTTTCTTCGGGGGATGCGCATCAGGTGATCGTTACCGTCAACGGTGAAAAACTGGAAACGCACGAGCTAAAAACGAGCATCGAGGAGTTGGTGACGCGTCTACCAGCATCTGTGTTCTCAGATGAATCGCAGGACTTCACCGTTGAGATCAGTTTGAAAGAGATGCCTGAAATGGTGTTTGGTGCGGATCAAACGGATATTCTCGACAGTCGCCGATTGGGTGCAAATATTTCCAGTTTTGCAATTCGGACAGCATCGACAGACGACGAGTCCTCATAACCAAAGACGCAGGTTAACCCCTTACCGCTCGGAAAGGGGTTAACCGTCTATCTGCGGCCAATCGCAATGACGTTCCAGAACTTTTCGGGCGTCGCCGCTCAAGAACTTGGCCTTTTGAAACGCGGCCGGATCAACAGCGCCAGCGTGTGTGTCGAAAAATGCCCGAACCATATGGCGGAACGCAATCTGCTCGGGTTCCCCAATGTCGCTGGCGTTTACTTCGCGGATGATTTGCACCGCGTTTAATGGCAGTGCGACATTAGTTGATGTGGGTTCAAATATCGGCGTGTCGATCTGTAGGTCCACAGATTTGCGTAGAAAATTATCGACGACATGCCCGTCCTTCTGAAGTGTCTTGAAATCAAGCGCACGGACATTTCCCCGCCCAAAGACGCGGGCCCAATTTCTTGTGAGCTCCCGCCAATTCAGCAAATCCCAATGCTGGGCGACAAACGAACCGATTGAACTGCCTGCGCCATCTTTTACCCGCTGAGCATATGCACTGTCCGTAAAAGACCCGATGTCGCGCAAGACCAAAACAACCCGCACGTCGAACCCGTCTAAACGGCGCTGCAACCGTCGGAGATCGCGGACGTCAGTCAAAGCCCACGAAAACAACTCCGAGCTTAGAACCTGAATTGGTGCATCATGGCGGCGCATTTCGCGCATCGCATTTGGCCATGCTTGATCCAGTTCATCCTGCGTGGTGTCATGACGAATGTGGCGCCCACGCTCGCCCAAGAGAGCCTGCACAAGAATATGATGACCCTTGTCACCAAACACGTCCGTCCCAGATTGCACATAGTGCACACCTGCGTTTTGCAGTGCTTCAGGCTCAGTCGCCAACTCATCTTGGATGAGGGTTGTCGCTGTCTTTGGCAGGCCAATGTGCAGTAGGATTTGCTTCATTTTGGGCTACTAGACATTGTTGGATCGACTGAAAATGCGCGGCCATTTGCAATAATGGCGCAACATCGTCTTGGTGTCCTCATCGAGGAATTTCGCCTTGCGAAAATCACCAGAACTACCGTGTTCTATGAAGAAGTCGCGAATTTGAATGCGGAAACGCGTCGCAATTGGCCGTGGTATATCGCTCGCGTTAATTTCTTTCAGCAATTGCGCCGCATAATAAGGGAGGGCCTCATTCGCGGTTTCAGTTTCAAACAATGTCCCATCGAAACTGACATCAAAGGCATCACGAACAAAGTTATCGACCAAGTTACCCTTCTTGAGTTCGCCAAAATCGAGGGCACGAATGTTGTCCTCGCCGAACACTTTCGCCCAGCGATTGAACATTTGAAGCCAATGCAAATTGCCCCAATTGGCCGCGATAAAGTCGCCGGGCGATCCAGCAAACCCACCCTTGATACGTTGCGAATAGACGCTGTCGACAAAGTCAGCAACGTCTCGAAGCACCAGTACGACCCGGACCTCATAGTTTCCCAGAAGTTCTTTTAGCTTCTGGATATCCGCAGGAGTAATTACCGCAAATGAAAACAGCTCTGAGCTGATCATGATTTGATTGGCCGGGCTCGCTTCTAATTCGTCAAAGGTCTTAGGCCAGATGGCTTCGATCTCATCTTGAGTGGTGCTGACGCGAATTCGTTTGCCGCGCTCACCCAGCAACCCTTGAACCTGCAAATGGTGGCCGCGGTCTCCGAAATCTCTCGATCCCGCCTGAAGATAGGCGATGTCTAGATCCGCCAACTTATCAGGATGAGCGCAAAGCGTATTCTGTATCAATGTCGTTGCCGTCTTTGGCAGCCCGATGTGCAGGACGATCTTTTTCATTATCTATTACCAAATATAAGAACACCCCTGAACGTGTCTGTGACAACATTCAGGGGTGTAAAAATTCTAACCTAATAGGTGTCTTATTCTGCGCTGACCAATTTCAAGCCCTGCTTGTCCAAGCTGCGCAACAAAGCACGGGCTTGCTTGCGGAATTCGGGGCGCGCTGCTTCCCAAGCGTCCTTGTCGAAGGCGCCTTGAGACTGGCGGCCATAAAGTGTTCGGGCAAGTTTGCTGAGGACGAGGCTGTCAAATTCGACGGTTTTGTCGTTTGGCATGATACGGTAGCTCCTGTGTAGTCGAAAGAAATCAAATGGCACCATAAGCCATCTTTCTAGACAAAATTAACTATAGGAAACCCTACCTTCTAAGTCTAGATCAAACCCCCTATACGAGGCTCTGAAGGATGTCTTTCAGGTGACGTAAAGGTCAGGCAAATCCGCGACTTAGTGGGGCCAATTGGATTGACTCCCACGTGCCTCATAGCGAAAAGGGCATAACAAAAGATCAAGGTGCGAAAAGACGGCAGTCACAAGTTTTGAGCCCATAAAGATACCGGTTCAATGCCATGGCGGCACAGTAGAATAGTTAGACATTAAAGACCCTGTCTCCTCCACACGTTAGAAAAGACGCCTTAGTGGAAAGGAACAGATTACGGAGTAAGAAGATGATTTTAGTCACTGGCACCACTGGACTTTTGGGCGCATCAATTGTCCGGCAACTGGATGCCGCCAACCGGCCTTACGTATCGGCTGCGCACTCAGAAGTTGACTTGACCGACTACGCACAAACCCTTGCCTTCTTTGAAAAGCATAAGCCAGAGGCCGTCATTCATACGGCTGCCCGCGTCCATGGTTTGATGGGCAACAAGCGCTTCCCCGCCGAAGTCTTTGACGACAATGTTTCCATTAACCTGAGCGTGATCAAAGCTGCCCACGCCGTCGGTGCCAAACGGTTTGTTGCGGCGTCAACTGTTGCGGCATACCCGGGCCACCTCGTCGAAAATATCCGCGAAGAGCAATATCTCAATGGCCCGCCCCACGCAGGCGAAGCCGCATATGCAGCGTCCAAACGCGCGATGCTTGGCCAACTCGAAGCATACCAAAGCCAATATGGCATGAGCTATGCCTACGCTATTTTGACCAACCTCTATGGCCCAGGTGATCGTTTTGATGTTGAGAACGGCCACGTTATTCCATCGCTGGTCTGCAAATTTCTCGCGGCCAAAAACGAAGGCAGCGCAGTTCCTGTTTGGGGCCGCGGCCGGGCGCGCCGTGATTTCCTTTATGTAGAAGATGCAGCTGCGGCTCTCGTTCACATGGTTGATAATGGTGAAGGCCGGATCAACGTTGCGACAGGCAATACCCTGCCGATCGCGCGGGTCGTTGAAATCTTGTCCGAGGTCTCAGGTGTTACTGGGATCAACTGGGAGCACGACAAACCCGAGGGTCAGCTGGATCGAAGCTACGACGTCTCGCGCCTGCGCGACATCGGCTTTACACATAGCTGGTCTCTTCGGGATGGCTTGAAGGCGACATATGATTGGTATCAAGAAAACCACGCCAAAGCCCGCCATTGAATTGCCGTCGGGTTTGTGAAATCTCCCTTAGGAAATATCAGCGAGCCTGATCTGGCAAAAACTAAATACAAATTTGGAATATGAGATCATGAAAAGAGCATTCATCACGGGGATTACCGGCCAAGACGGCGCGTATCTGTCGAAATTCCTACTTGAAAAAGGGTACGAGGTGCACGGTGGTGTGCGCCGCCCTGCCAGCCCTGAGACCGCCTGCCTCGAAAAGCTTGGTGTGTTGGATGATGTTCACATGCACCAATTCGATCTGGGTGACAGTTCAAATCTGTTCAAGACATTTGGCGACAACAATTTTGATGAGGTTTACAACCTCGCCGCTCAAAGCTTTGTTGGCGCATCTTGGGATCAACCTACCTATTCCGCTGACGTAAACGGTATCGGTGTTCTGCGCATCCTTGATGCCCTCCGTACGGTTTTACCAGAAGCTCGTTTTTACCAAGCGTCCACATCAGAAATGTATGGTCGCGTCCAAAGCGTGCCTCAGAACGAAGAAACAGCCTTCTATCCTCGTTCGCCTTATGGCGTTGCCAAAGTTTACGCGCACTACATTACAGTTAACTATCGTGAGAGCTTTGACATGCATGCGTCCAGCGGCATCTTGTTCAATCACGAAAGCCCACTGCGCGGCAAAGAATTCGTGACCCGTAAGATCACCAGTGAACTTGCGCGGATTGCCAAAGGTGACAGCGCGCCGCTTTTGCTTGGGAACCTTAATGCAGAACGCGATTTCGGTTTTGCGGGGGATTACGTCGAAGGCATGTGGCAAATGCTGCAGCAAGAAACCGCCGACGATTATGTTCTCGCGACGGGTGTCAGCACAACAATCCGCGAATTTGTGTCCTACGCAGGGTCTGCCTTGGGCTTGGACCTTGAATGGAACGGGGCCGGCGTAACCGAAGAAGCGGTCGACCGTAAATCAGGCAACGTAATCGTAAAAGTCAGCGAGGAATTCTTCCGTCCAGTTGAAATCGATGCGTTGGTTGGCGACCCATCCAAGGCAAAAGCTGCGTTCGGGTGGAAGCACACCGTAGATGTTAAAACGCTTGCTGAAATGATGGCAAAAGCAGATTTCGACGCGCTGTCTTAATGAGACTTCTCGCCCCATGCTGCGATATCGCGGTATGGGGCGGCTAACCTCCGATCCCGAGACCCGTTTGAGCCAGAACTCAGAGCAAGTTCAGGATCAGGTTACCACCGGGAACATGTGGCCTAGTTAGCCGTCCAGGGCGTTCAACCTCTGGGATTTTTAACATGCGCTCCGAGTAGACCCCAAAACCTAAGAAATATCTTGGATCCAGCGCCTATTTAGCGTTGTTGGGATGACCATTGTGTTACCAACTCGACCGTAATATGTGTCCCCTGAATTTATGTGAAATTGAGCGAGATCAAGATGAAAACTGCCTTTATTACCGGCATCACAGGGCAAGACGGTGCGTATTTGGCCAAATTCCTTTTGGAAAAAGGGTACAAGGTTCACGGGGGCGTTCGTCGCATTTCACAGCCGGAGACGACGCGCTTGGATCTTCTGGGTGTCACGAACCAGGTTGAGCTGCATGAGTTCGATTTGGCCGAGCAGAACAACATTTTCCGTGTGATCCGCGATCTCGAAATTGATGAGTTCTACAACTTGGCCGCGCAAAGCTTTGTTGGCGCATCTTGGGAACTCCCGATCTATACTGCTGACGTCGATGCGATGGCTGTTGTCAAAATTCTCGACACGCTCCGCTCCCTCAGCCCTCAGACACGCTTCTACCAAGCCTCGACATCTGAAATGTTTGGCCTCGTGCAAGAGGTTCCGCAGTCTGAAACCACACGCCTATATCCGCGTTCGCCATACGGCGTTGCAAAGGTGTACGGCCACTACATCACTATGAATTACCGTGAAAGTTTCGACATGCATGCCTCCTCTGGCATTTTGTTCAACCACGAAAGCCCGCTGCGCGGCAAAGAATTCGTAACTCGCAAAATCACGCTGGGTCTCGCGGCTTTGGCGCGGGGCGGCGATGCTGCGATCGAGTTGGGCAACATGGACGCAAAGCGCGACTGGGGTTTTGCGGGCGACTACGTCGAAGGCATGTGGCACATGCTGCAACAAGACGTTCCTGACGACTATGTTTTGGCAACAGGTGTCACGACCACGATCCGCGACTTCTTTACTGCCGCCGGTTCAGCGCTTGGTATGGACATTGAATGGTCCGGTGAAGGCGAAAACGAAACCGCGACTGATAAGAAGTCCGGCAAGCAGGTCATGAAGGTTAATCCTAAGTTCTACCGCCCTGCCGAAGTCGAACTTCTTATCGGTGACCCGACGAAAGCCCTAACAAAGCTGGGCTGGCAGCCTAAGGTGACTGTGAACGAACTCGCAGAAATGATGGCAAAGTCTGACTACGACGCGCTCGCATAGAATACCAAACTTAGAATTGGCGGTTTCACATGTCTTTTGCTTCGTCTTTCCGAGGGTTGATTGGTAATGCCCTTTATTCATCAAAGCGCGCAGCGAATGCGGCGTCCCGTCTTGCAAAAATGGGCCCGTACAAGGGTTACGTTGACGGAGTAAGCGCCGATGGAATGGTGCGCGGTTGGGTGTTCAACCGACGCACCGGGCAAGGACGCGTGCAGGTGGCGCTTTATGCGGGCGACACCCTCGTCGAGGTCGGCTTTGCAAATGGTTTACGCGAAGACGTTCGCGGCGTAACGGGCGGTGAAGTTGAATGCGGTTTCGGCTTCAAGCTCACAGATGCAACATATGACCTTTTGAAGACAACAAAGGGCAGGCTTTCGGTTCGCACGCACGGGGATAAATCCTACGAAATTGGGTCTTTGACCATTGCCGTAGACGCTTCAAATCCGGCCGTTGATCTCTCCGACGCCGAGCGGTGCAGTCGTGCCTTGAACAGCCAGATTTCGCAGTTTCTAAAGCTGGCTGAGGAAACGCCCGAACTAGACGGGCCTCTCCCCAAGATCGTCAAACCGCCGTTCAAGAACCACGGTTTGATGTTCAAAACCGATCCGATCATCCCTGAAATCCCGACAAGTGGTCATCCGGCCTACTTGGATTATGTCCGGTACAGATACCGGATGGATGAAACCTATAAGGTCGAACCTGGGCTTGAGAGCCAAGATCGGTTTTTGTTCTGGTATCTGACCGCATATCGCGGTGGCGAAAAGCGCCGCGTGCCACTTAGTGCGGACCTCATCGACTACTTGAACGAGCCGATCGTTATGGCCGGTCAAACGTTCTCCGTTAGCCGTGTCATCTGGTGGCGCATCACAGGTCGTCCCGACCTGATGGGCACCTTGAACCTCAATGATCGTGACAGCTTTCTAAACACGTTGTTCTGGTGGGCCCATCAAGACTGCCCGCATATGCACTTCGAGGATTGCTTAATACCGGACCGCTACGCTGATTTCCTACGTGGCGTGCACCCATCCCGCCGGCTTGATTCCTACCCTCTGAGCTACTTCTCAGAACGGTATTTCCAAAACACACCGAGCCTGCATTTCTTACGGCCGGGCACCGCAAGTGGACGAAAATCCCTTGTTCTGGCGATGATGCTGGCAGCCGTCGAACGGCCGGATCTGCTCCGCTATATCCCGAAGTCCTCGATCAATTCACTGCTTGTTGAAGGCGAAGACGGTCAGTCAGAGTTCGAACGCTTCCTAGGTGGCCTGCAGAACGACGACGGTGAATTCACTTCGATGTCTCGCAATCGCTATGCTGCAATCCTGCGCAAACGCGGTTTTGACCTCGACAGCTTTATGTTCATGACCCGAGATCAGGACGGCAACCGCTTCGAAGCGGCCGCCCTTACAGTGCCGAACGGCGACCGCGAAACCGTTGATGTTCAGCTGATCGGCCCGCTCGCAAAGGCGTCTGGCCTTGGTCAGGCGACACGTTTGTCTGCCGCTGTTTTGCGTGAAACAGGTGTCTCAATCAGAGGCGTCGATTTCGACCTCGACAATCCGGCCCCCGTTGGATTCAGCTCCGACACACTCATCGAGGAATATGGCCCAGCCAAGGTGAATATCATTCACCTGAACGCTGAAAGCACGCCTCTCGCGTATGCCTATCAGCCAGATGTTTTCTCGAACTCTTACAATATCGGCTACTTCTTTTGGGAACTCGATAAACCAGCGTATTGCCACTATCTCGGCATGGAGTTGTTGGACGAAATCTGGGTCTCAACCGAGTACGGCGTCGACATCTATAAGGACGACGCAAAAGGGAAACCGGTCGTCAACGTCGGGATGTGTTTCGAAGACAACACAGACATCACGCGCGAAGACAGCCGCGACTTCGTGAATCGTTTGTTCCAGTTTGATGAAGAACACTACGTTTGCTTGGTTGCGTTTGACAGCTTCTCGTTTGTTCAGCGCAAGAACCCAGTCAGCGTTCTGAAGTCATTCCAAAAGGCGTTTGAGGGCGTAAAGAATGCCCGCCTTATCGTGAAGACCCAAAACCGTGATTCCGTTTTCGACCCAGTTCAGGTTCAGCTTTGGGATCAGGTTGATGCAATCATGTCATCAGACCCACGTATTGTGGTCCTGAACCAGACACTTAGCTACCATGACTTGCTGCGTCTCAAATGCGGGTCGGATTGCTACATTTCGCTGCACAAATCCGAAGGCTGGGGTTTCGGCATGATCGAAGCCATGAACCTGAAGGTTCCGGTCGTTTGCACTGCGTATTCCGGAAATATGGATTTCTGCTCGGACGAAACGGTTTGGTTGGTCGATTACGAAATATCGCAACTGCGCCATGGCGATTACATTTTTGTGCGCCCCAAATCCGAATGGGCCGAACCTTTCATCGAGCACGCCGCGTCGCAGCTCCGTGCAGCCTACGATGATCCAAAGAAACGTATTGGAAAAGCCGAAGCAGCGTACGATTACATTAGTAAAAACTTCTCAAGCAAGGCGATCGGCAAACGGTACGGTGGCCGTTTGAAAGAAATCCTAGAAGATCTATAAGTCTCGTTAGTACGATCTGGAACGCCCCGACCTGAAAGATGTTTTCTTATGACACATGTGACCGCCGTTTTTTGGCCACTTACAGACATCAAATCAGGGTCTATTCCTGATGAGGCCAAGGTGTTTTTGGCGGAATTGGCGAATGCGACAGAGACTAAAATCAAAGTCGCAACAGCAGCACAGCTGAGCGGTGAAGACCCCATTGAAGGCCAAAAAGTTGTGGTCCATTTGGCATTTTTGCCTGGTGCCATTCTCGCTTTCGAAAAGGCTGTGCGTGACGGCCTTGAAGACACCGTTGATAACTTTGCCCGCTTTGTCAGTGAATACTTCTCTAGTTTCCTCGACTTCCGGAAACGTTGGATTGGCGGTTCAGACGTCAAATCCACACCAAAGCTGAACCTGAATGCAATGCGGCTGACACCGGCCAAAACGCTGAATCCTGTAATCAACGCTCTTGCGCCAGAAAAGCACGAAACCACCCCTCTGCTTTCAACTGACGCAGAACGCTTTTGCGCTCCTTTGCTACCTCTTTTGGACCGTCTCGTTCCGGACACGTTCCGCCATAACAATGAAGATGTAATTACGGGGCTTCGTACCCTCAAACTTCCTCGCCACGTCGTGCAGCAGACATACCAAAACATCATGGGTCGTGATGCGACGAATGCACAGATCATCCTCTTACAAGGCCTGCCCACGATTGACCGACTGCGCGCATCCCTTGACGCGTCCAAGAAAGACCCAAAACAAGTTGGTCTTTCCGATCGTGACATCCAGACAAGCTATAATGTTTTCCTAGGTCGCGCGCCCTCACCTCAAGAGATGGAGAGAGTGAAGAACACGCACCCTGACATCACAAGCCTTCGTCAGGTTTTCCTAAAGTCGTCCGAATTTTCGGCGCAGTACAAGAATATCGCCGGCGCTCAACCTACCGCGAACGTCCAGCAGTCTACGCCTGCGACGCCATTCAAGAACATCACCAAGTTTCAGCCGGCAAAAGAGGATCGCGTTGTATTCCTGCACATTCCCAAATGCGGCGGTACAACTTTACACAACATGCTGTCTTACTGGTTTGGACAATCGAATGTTCACTCCGAACGGTTGAATGGTTTGTACGGTCACACTGGCGCTAGCCTCGCGTCTGCAAAGGTCTTCTCTGGTCATTACGATCACTACGCCACGACGCTCATTCCTGGTCCTAAGAAGATGATCACGTTCCTGCGCGACCCGCTGGATCGACTTGTATCACTGTACAACTTTCACCGAGCGCACTCGCCAAGCATTATCGAGCGTCACAACCTCGTTCTGCCCCGTTGGGCGAACGAGCACGACGTCGACAGCTATTTTGAACACCCGGTCATTCGCAACAGTCCGGCAATCAACAACACAATGGTGCGCTATTTCTCTGACGTTCCACAGATCGGGCGGTACCATGAAACCGGCGCCGCCAAAGAAATCTCGCTCGACGAGATGTTGGAACAAGCCCTGCGCAATCTGGAAAAATTCGCGTTTGTTGGCTTCATGGACCAATACGCAGCGGACATGAAACGCCTTGCCGCGACGTTGGGCTGCGAACCGCCTTCAAAAGTCAAGAAACATCAGGTTCTCGATGACCTTATGGACAGCAGCCCCGATATGCGGAAAATCACCAAACAAAAACCAACCGCTCAATCGCGTGACGACATGGAAGAGCTCGTTGCATATGATCGTATCTTATATGCCCATGCACGAGAGCTTCTCAAATGATGATCCGTCGCCACATATCCAGCTGGACGACCTCGCAGCATGAAACATCAGTTGTAGGTTCTAAATGCCCTTAAATCCAAACCAAGTCGCTCTGGCCTACCAACTGATTTTGGACCGTCGCGGGTCCGAAAAAGAGATCGCCAACCAAGCCAAAAACCACGAAACGCTTTCTTCGGTGCGACGTGCGTTCATGGGATCTGACGAATTTCGACGTCGGTATGCAGCGATGCTTGCAGAACAAGACGCGCAGATCAAACCGGCGCTTATCCACCTTCACCTTCCTAAAACGGCAGGAACCTCTCTGGCCAAAGCGCTGTCTGCGGAACCATCCCTGCAGCCGAACCGGATTGTGCACGATGGCACGTTGGATGAACTAAAGGCCCTACCCCGCCCTGTAAGACGGAACCTCCGATATATTCGTGGGCACCTTAGCATGGGCGCGGGTGAGGCATATGGCCTGCCCTATCGTTATCTATGTGCGCTGCGTCGCCCCGGGCCGCGGATCTTTAGCTTTTACCAATTCATCAAACGTACCCGCACACATCCTTCATTTGAGATACTCAACGAACAGGACATGAGCTTTGGTGACTACCTTGATTACAGCACCCGAACGCCTAACCACCGTCTGGAAATAGACAACGGTCAGATGCGCCGTTTGTCTGGTCAGTTCAATGCGACCAGCTTTGGCACCGAAGCCAGCCTTTTGCGTATGGCGCTGCATAACATCACGGCCCCCAATATGATTTTGGGCGTCGTAGAGAAGATCGAACTTCTCTTGGCGACGCTCGTCAAAGAAGGGTTCCTCGCGTCCCCGAATATCGATCGCGCTAATACGTCGCCGAACTCGGACAAATACGAGTCCGCGATCTCTTCGCTGAGCCCGAAACAACGAGAAATTTTTGAACGCTATACCGTTTGGGACAACATCCTTTACGATACATGTGACGCGCTCATTGCACCGCAGTCAAATTTGAAAGGCCTAACTCAATGATTACACCGATTTTACTGTGCGGCGGTTCCGGAACTCGGCTCTGGCCACTTTCCCGCAAGAGCTTTCCAAAACAATTCGCTGATATGATTGGTCATGAAAGCCTGTTCCAAGCTTCGGCCAAACGTTTTGCTGGGCCGGAGTTCACGGACCCAATCATCATTACAGGAAACGACTTTCGGTTTATTGTAACTGAACAGCTCGACGAAGTCGGAATGAACGCGACTGACATCATGATCGAACCTGAGGGACGCAACACAGCCCCGGCCGCGATCGCAGCAGCGTTGCAAGTCGCCAAGACAGATCCAAATGCGATGTTGCTTCTCGTGCCATCCGATCACGCTGTCGCAGACCCGCAGGCTTTCCGTACGGCCGTCGAGAAAGGCAGCGTCGCAGCGGCAGAGGGCCAGATCGTCACTTTCGGTATCGCGCCAACACGCGCTGAAACCGGTTATGGCTGGCTCGAAGCGGGTGATGAAACGCACCCAAAGGTCCACCAGCTGACGCGGTTCATTGAAAAACCTGATGAAGAGCGTGCTCAGGCCCTGTTCGAAAACAAGGTCAACCTTTGGAATGCCGGTGTATTCCTTGCGAAAGCAAACACACTGATCGCGGCGTTCCGCGAACATGCCCCCGAAATCTTGGCGTCCGTCGAGGCTGCAATCAACGCCGGTACAAACGACCTAAGCTTCATTCGCATCGACCCTGATCTATGGGCAAGTGTCCCCGAAGACTCCGTCGATTACGCGGTCATGGAAAAAGCCAATAACATGAGCGTCGTCCGTTTCGATGGGCAGTGGTCCGATCTGGGAAGCTGGGAATCCGTTTGGCAGGAATCGCCAAAGGATGAAAACGGAAACGCATTCTCCGAAAACACAACGGCATTTGATTGCGAAAACACGTTGCTGCGATCGGAAACCGACGAAATTGAACTGGTCGCAATCGGCATGAAAGACACTGTCGCCGTTGCCATGCGCGATGCGGTGATGGTCGCAAATCTGTCCGACAGCCAGCACGTCAAAAAAGCTGTAAAAGTTCTGAAAGACCGCGGTGCGAAGCAGGCTCAGCACTTCCCTGTAGATCACCGCCCATGGGGTTGGTTCGAGACACTGGTACTCGCCGACCGCTTTCAGGTTAAACGCATTCACGTTCACCCTGGCGCGTCACTCAGCCTTCAAAGCCACCACCACCGTTCCGAACACTGGATCGTAGTGGCAGGGACGGCAAAGGTCACAGTTGATGATACGGTTACCCTGCTGACTGAAAACCAATCTGTCTACATTCCACTTGGTGCCGTTCACCGTATGGAAAATCCCGGTAAGGTCCCAATGGTCCTGATCGAAGTGCAAACAGGTGCGTATTTGGGTGAAGACGACATCATCCGCTACGAAGACATCTATTCGCGCGGCCAAGGCGCCAAAGGCTAAAAACGGTAGCGGGCCTCCTGTCTTGGAGGCCCGCCATCTAAAGACGTCTAAATCGTTGTATTTAGAACCAGCGCCCCTGTGCCATGACCCTAACTTCGCAGGTGTCCGCACTGGCAAAGCTGGTCATGCCACTCAGACGATACAGCCAAAACACAGCCGAGGTTGCGCTGTTGTTACCCAGCATAACCGACCCCACTTCGTCCGGCCCCGGCGTCGCATTAACGTTGAGATCAGACAGATCGACAATTCCTGTGGTATTGGCTTCGGCTGCAAACGAAATGGGATACGTCCATGTCCCCGAAAGCCGTGCCGTCCCCGAGTAGTCGAGTGTCAAAGTGGTCGTGCAAATTTGGCTGCCATCGGCAAAGCGCACATAATCACCATTCACATTCGACCCTGTTTCGACGATCGCACCTGTTGGCACGCCGCCGGTTTGCGAAACCGTGCCAATAACAGTGCTTTTGACATAACCGTCCCCGTTCCGGATTAGCCGCCCGTCCGTGATGTCCGTTGGGCCCTGTGTAACCGCCGCACCACTGGCCAGACCGTCCGCCCCATCAAATCGCAATGCCTCGGTCCATGTGGAACCATCATCAGACACCTTGATTGAAAACTCATCGTTACCGGCAAGGCCCATTTCCGCCCGCCCGGACCAATTGCTTTGATAAAGTAAGCTGGCCGTATCGCCACTGCTTGCTTTGTTCACCTTCAACTGATGCCCGCCCCCATCATGAGACAACAAAGTTGCGTCAGCAGCAACAGACAGACGGTTTACAACATCAGCTGTGGTGTTGACCCCCAATGTCTCTATGGCGCCTTGGCCTTCGACTGTGATCCAAACACCGGAGGTCATGACCACCTCAAGGGCTTCCGCGATGACCCACGCGCGCCAACCTTCTTTTGCCGTCAGAAAAATCCAGCCCGTACCGTTCCACAATGCGATCTTGTTATCCTGTCCCAGCCACACTCCGCTGGCCAGTTCGGGCACAAGATAACACGCGCCGGACTCGACCGTGCCCGTCGGTTCAATCAAAGTTCTGCTTTCGACGGACAGCTGCGCCACTGCGTCAATGATCTGCAAAGCTTCATTATGCGTGACGTGTTTTTGGGCCTGCGACGGCGCCAAATATGGAAGTTCTAGATTGGCCGAAACATCCGACATATTATGGGTTCCCCGAGTTGATGGCGTGATTGCACCAAACCTAGAAACCATCCTTTAAGACATCAGAAACCCACCGCGCGTTGCCTAGATCAGGATCATATCATCCGTGATCAGTGAGATATCTGTGTCCACGAATGTAACCGTCGCATTGGCGTCGTCATCAAAAACAACATCGTCACCTTGCTGACTGAACAAGGCTTGGGCGTCTGACACATTCGCCAAGTCAAAATCAGTGAGGTCGATGAAATCCCATGCCTCAAGATCAAGAACCGTCGTTTCCGCTACAGTCTCGGAGAAAATGAAACTGTCCGAAAGAGAACCACCCGCAAGCAACGTCCCATCCTTGCCGGCTTCCAGTTCATCATCGACACCTTGCGCGATAATCCAGTCTTTCAGGCTATCGGTTGTCGACCGAATAAACTCGGCACTCTGTGCGAACCCTTGGACAACCTCGACCTCGGTCATCCCGTCAGCCATCCGCTGCGACCAGTTTTCCAAACCGGTTTCGTCGGGCGCGCGATCAAGAACGTTGGCATACAAAAGCGTTACGAATTCAGAATCCGACAAATCCTGATAGGTATTCGCGAACTCCGTTGAGTTCACAAAGCCGCTCGCGGCGTCTAAATAATCTGTCCCCGACCCAAGTCGATCGGACCAATTCGCAAATCCAGTCGCGTCAGGTGCTCGATCTAATGTTGCTTGGTACAACCGGAACACATCATCACTCCACTCGGACGGCGAATTGCCTTTCGTGAACGCACTGGCCGCTTCAGCGGTGCTACTCTTGAACTCGGTGCTCTCTGAAAAACCTTGGATGACCGATGCTCTCTCGGTTCCGGCTTCCAGCTCTCCAACCCAACGCGTTAGCCCGGCGTCATCCGCATCCCTGCCAAGTACGTTAGAATAAAGAAGCTCAACAAAGGCTTCGTTCTCAAGCCCGCCGTACTGTGTTTGATACTCGCTAGAGCCCATGAACCCACCAATGACGTCCAACAGTTCTTGGCCTTCGACAGCAAGACGTTCGGTCCATGCCAGATGCCCCGAATTATCTGGCTCACGCCCAAGGACAGCCTGATAAAGGCGGAAAACTTGTTCAGAGACGGACGAGAAATACTGTGCCTCAAATCCATCGGCAAACGTATAAGCCGTCTCCACAAGATCTTCGAAAAACCCGTCTAGCTTCGTATTTTCATCGGCGACGTCGACCGAATACGTCGCAACACCAGTTAAATCATCGCCCGAGAATTCAACGGTGTAGCTTCCGGCGTCGACGGCCACTTGGTATCCACCAGCCGCCCAAGTCGTTGTTGTAAAGACATCGCCAGTGTCGTCATCGGTTACGGTAACAGTTACATCCCCTATCCCCTCACCCATGTCGTAGAACTGGTCATCATCCGCATCGTCAATAAAGACGCCTAACAGATATACGACGCTACTGCCGAAGGATGCCGCGAAATCCTGCGTAACCACCCACGGGCCGACACCGGTGCTGGCATCAGTTTCCTCCAACGCGGAAATACCAATGTCTTCAACCGTCCCTGACATGATTGACGCTTGATGACCCGCGCTGTCCTGAATGCCGTCGCCAAGGCTCTGCCAGTTGCTATAGAGGGTGCCGTTTTCATCAAAATCGACGGCATCGTACCCCCAATCAACCATGAACCCGACATGACCATACAGTGTGTCCTTGGTGTACGCGTAAACGTTCTCTCTTACCGTCCACAGATTGTCATAACCGGCATCTTCGATCCGATTGGACAATGATGCTTCACCATCGACCTGATGGGACTGTTCATCTACATCAATCAACAGCTGCGAATGGGCATCTGCCGCCGCCGCGAGAGCATCGTTCCAAGCGAGAGGCGCAACAGGATCATACGCCGCCATCTGCGCCGCATAGACGTCCATATCGACGCCAAAATAGCTGATCGCGGACGCAACATCAGGGTTAGATGAAATCGCATCCATCGCGACGTCATATTCCCCGTCTGGATTCATGCGGGCGCGATTGATGTATTCCAACATCAGCTGTTCAAACTCAGTCGGCGCGTTTTCCATATCTCAACTCCTGCTCATCAGACAAAAAGCATGTTTCGCATTGGCGGTGTTCAGAACAAAAACTCGGAATCGAGGATCTGTTCGAGTGTCGTGTTGCAGAATTCTATAACCAAGCCTGCATCTTCAAAAATTACGTTGGTCCCATCTGAAACCAGCAACTGCGCAATGTCAGAAACTGAATCCCATTCGGATCCGGCGAAACTTAGAACATCCCAAGGCTCGAAATTTATGATCACATTGTGGCCATTTGTGGATTGCTCGAACGCAAATGTGTCAGACATAATGCCGCCGATCAGGACATTGCTGCCCCCTCCTCCGGACAGAATGTCTTCGGTGCCAAAACTCTTCACCCAATCTGTCATCGCATCATGGGTCGCCTCTTTGAATTCTGTACTTTGGGCAAATCCCTGCACCACTTGCGCCCGCGACATCTCTCCGGTGGTCAGTCGTGTCGTCCAATTTTCAAGGCCAGTTTCATCCGGCGCGCGGTCGAGAACGTTGTTGTAAAGCAGTTCCACAAAGCCACCATTGTCCGTCGCCCCGTAGGTGTTTTGAAATTCTGCAGAATTGGTGAACCCGTCAACAACGGTCAGATAGGACGTCCCTTCGGCCAAACGTAACGACCAATTTCCAAACCCACCCTCATCAGGAACACGATCAAGCGTTGCCCCATACAGCCGGAAAACATCGTCCAAAAACCCGCTTTGAAGTCCCGCCCTGCTGAAACTCAAAGACTCGATTTCTGTGGTGCCCTTGAACTCGGCACTTTCAGAAAATCCCACGACGACTGAACTGCGACTTGCGCCATCGTCCAACCGCGCAGTCCAGTTTGCCAACCCTGTGGCATCTGGGGCGCGACCCAGCACGTTTTCATAAAGCAGGCTCACAAACCCTTCGTTGTCCAAATCTCCATATGTCTTTTGAAACTCAGGCGAATTCACGAAACCATGCGTCACCTCGACCAGTGTGTACCCCCCACTGTCCAAACGATCCGCCCAGTTGTTCAATCCAGTGACATCCGGTGTCCGGTCCAACGTGGCCTGATACAGGCGGAATATTTGCGATGAAACCGCATCAAATGCACTGTCGACCACCCCCGCCAATAAGAAATCATCGCCCTCGCGGCCATCTAAAAGATCTTGCTCCTCTGTTCCTGTCTCATTCAGGGCTTCGGTGGGCAGGGCCGTCGTATCGATCTGCCATATTCCGGCTTCATGACTGGCAAGAAAATCTTCTTCCAAAATCGGGTCACCGTCATCACTGTTTAGCCGAATGGTGGTGCCGTTCAGCTTGACCTCCAACCCGTTCTTCTTGGATTTGAATGTCAGCTGATCAAGGTCGAAAAACTGATCGAAATCACTGAAATCCAGGTGGTCGGTGTCAATGTTGAAATCGTTCACAACCTGTCGAACACCAGAATCTTCGATGACAAACTGATCCGCATTGGCCGTGCCAAAGAATATGCCCTCATCATCGCCCAGTTGGGGTGTTGGTAATTCAACGTCGAGGTCATCAACCCGCAGCTGCGTAATCCCGCGCCCTGCTTCGGTGTCGTCAAGCGTTTCCCCCGTCACAAAAATGTCCAGCCCGCCGTCACGCCAAACCATGTTTAGGCCGCCCGTATCCATCAACGCCATCTCACGCATCTCGTCGTCAAGGCTCGCGACGTGGGACAACTGCCCGTCGGCTTGCAGTGACAACAGACTTAGCCCGTTGTCGCTGCCGCCCGCCAGAATAAGAACTCGGCCGTTCACTTCTAGGGTTTCCAAATGGACCAAACCATCGAAAAACGTATCGCGCGTGTCGTTCACCTGACTTATGACCGTCATCTGCCCTGTCGCATCTAACGCCACCACCGATATCGAACTGCTGCCAGCGGCACCCACAATGGCAAATGTTTGGCCATCCAGCTCGACCACGTCCAATTCTGTGGGGGTGGATATGAACAGGCCATCCCGATCATCCAACCGCGTCGGAACACCCAAAGTGCCGTCATCCAGAACACGAAATGCCAGTAAATCATCCGTGGTGTGATCCAGCGCCAACACATGTGATACCCCATCCGGTTCTGCCATTTGGACGGCGTGAACAGAACCGGCGGATAGGAACGATGAAACGTCAGTGCTGCCAATTTCGACCAAGGTCCCCGCGTCACGTTCCCAGACCGTCAGCCCGTCACTATGGCGGCTCGCCGAGACAAAGTAGTGACTGCCCCCGCTATAATAATCGACGAATGCCGTTATGGCCTCGTCTTCGTGTCCAACAAATGAGAGCGTCTCTAACCCGCCAAGCGTTCCGTCTGAATTGATCTCCCATGTTTCGATTTCAGTGCCATAACGCCCCACCGCGATCAAAGTCGCCTCACCATCAAATCCGGTGACAGATAGCGAACGCCCCGCATCGAGCCCTTGGATAGTGTCATAGTCTTCGTGGTCCAGAATCGTCATGTCGCTGCCCGTTGTTCGGGCTGTAACACCGCCCCCCATCGCGCTCGCCGTATAGACATAGGTCTCTTCGCCAAGCGTAAAGCTCGTTACGTCAGCCAGCCCGATGGTGTGCGAAACCTCTCCGTTCGTCTGCGTCGAAACATGTTCGAACTCGGCCACGCCCTTGCTCCACCTAAACCACTCCTAGGCTTCTTGTGTGCGAGGCGACGTGACCAAACGCGCGGCGCGAACGCGGCAGGACTGCGCCTTTCGGATTTAATTTCACAAAAATTAATAGCTTTATTGAGAGGACCACCGGTGTTAGCCGCTAAATCAATCGATTTGGAACCCGTATGACCACTCCCACGAACACAGCAGACTTACCGCGCGTGACGATTATCTTAGCGACCTACAACGGCGCTAAATACGTTCAACAGCAACTCGATTCATACGTGGCTCAAACAGACGTAGATTGGGATTTGTGGATCTCTGATGATGGGTCATCCGACGACACAATGACGATTCTCAAGACCTTCGCCAAGGAAAACGGGCACAACCGCACCATCAAGATTTTGGCAGGTCCCGGCGAAGGCCCAGCAGCCAATTTCATGTCCGTTTTGGTTCATCCTGACCTCCCCCAAGATCAACCAGCCGCACTGTCGGATCAGGATGATGTTTGGCTGCCCAACAAACTGTCAACGTCCCTTACGACACTCAGCTTCACTGCCGGACCCGCCTTGTTCAGCAATCAAAGCTATCACACAGACACCGACCTGAATGTGATCGGGCACTCGACCCCGCCAACCCGCGGTCCATTCTTTGAAAACGCGCTGGTCCAAAATATCGCAAGCGGTCACAGTCTCGTCTTGAACACAGAGGCGCTCTCGATTGTTCGTCAGGCTGGGCTCCCTGAAGGCATTCCCTATCATGATTGGTGGCTCTATCAGCTGATCAGTGGTGTCGGGGGTACGATCCACATCGACACAGCGCGGCTCATTTACTATCGGCAACACGCCTCGAATGCGATGGGGGCGCACGATGGTCTGCGTGCGGGCCTCATACGCCTAACCCAAGTCTTCGGGAAAACTTATGGCGCATGGGTCGCCACAAATCTAAGGGCCCTGTCCAAAGTCAGCCCCCTGCTCACCCCTGCCAATCGGGACATCGTCAGACGCCTTGAAACAGCTCCCAAAGGTCCGGCACGACTAAAAGCGTTCTACGCGGCACGTATCCGTCGCCAAAACCGCATCACGACAGCGCTTCTGTACCTCGCTGTTGCGTTAGGCCGCGTGTGACGAAGACGCAGCTAGGTGCTGTCCCGTTCCATGTTTGCGTCGTGATACTCAATGCCGTCTTCAACGTCGTCGAAGAACCGTAGCTCGCCATTTTCCAGAACCACCGCTGAATCACAAAGGTTCCGGATTTGTTGCATTGAGTGACTCACCACGACCGCGCCAGCGTTTTTCATGCGTGCCTTGAACAGCTCATCACTTCTTTTTCTGAATGCCGCGTCCCCGACGGCCGTGATCTCGTCCACAAGGTAGGTGTCAAACGCCACCCCCATCGAAACACCGAAAGCCAGTCTAGACTTCATACCTGATGAATACGTCCGCAGTGGCAAATGAAAATGAGCACCAAGACCCGCAAAATCAGCGACAAAATCGATCAGCTCATCTGTATCCACGCCGTAAATGCGCCCGACAAAACGGCAGTTTTGTGCGCCACTCAATTCACCATGAAATGACCCCGAAAAACCCACCGGCCAAGAAATTGCACCCGTGGTCACCACCCTTCCAGACGTCGGTTGCATGGTGCCTGCGATCATCTTCAGGATCGTAGACTTCCCCGCGCCGTTGCGGCCCAACAATGCAACAGACTGGCCTTCAGGAAACACCAGATTGGCATTTTCCATGATGACCTTTCGCCGACCATCCAGGGCGAATTCCTTGGTGACATTCTCAAATCGGATCATTGATCTAAGACACCGCTAACGTCGGTCTTTGACGGAATAATAAACGAGCGCGACAAGGCTCCAGAGCAGGAACAGGAACAAGGTGAACACGACCTGCAAAATCAAACGCTCGGGATAGACAGCACTTTGCGCGCGCGTTGGTTCTAGATAGGCGGCCAAATACCGGCTTTGGCGGCTGGCTTCGGACAAAGCACTGTCATGGGCCGCTCTGGCTGAAATATAGGCCTCCTGCGCAAACTCTCGGTCCACGACAAGCGTCTCGTACTCGCCAATCAGGTTGGCAAACCCTCCTAGGTCATCGTCCGGATCTGCCGACCCCGCGCCCCCTAGTTTGCGACGTTCTTGAATGATGCGTTCTTCAATCACTTCCAAACGGCTGCGCTCTTGCACAAGCCTCGGGTCTGCTTCAGACGCCATCCGGCTCAACATATCCAATGCAATCAATGACTCGGCTTTTTGTTGCTGCAAACTCGCCAGCAATGACGTTTGGCTTTGTAGATCCAATTCCGGGTCAATGATCTGGTTCTCGTTGCGGAACAACGTCAACGTCGAACGCGCGGTGCGCAACCGGTCCTCTGCTTCCCCCAGCTCGCGGGCGGTGTAGCGAATACTGTCCTCTCGCGCGACCGCACTCAGCTGGTTGATCATGCCAGAACTTTTCTCAAACAACCGCTCCGCGATCAGCGTCGCGTCATCAGCTTCAAAGGCACGCACCTCGACCTCAATCAGCCCTGTTCCAGCAGCATATGAGACGTTAACCATCCGCCCCCAGTACACCATAATGTCTTCAATCGAGGCGTTAGGCGTCAGCGCGAACACAGGATCCTGCGACGGAATGCGCCAAAGCGTTTCCTCGTCAGTTGGCAACGACCAGATTTCAGTCAGATCGATCTCGTCTTCCAATTCACTGACCAGTTTCTGGCTTCTGAGATATTCGAACAAAATGTCCGTATCCGTAGAACTCGAACCAGAGAAATTGGTAAGCCCGACCAACACGTCCGTGGGCGACGATGAATCTTCCCGACGTACAGAAAACCCAACACTCGACGCATATTGATCAAACGCGACAGTCCACAAGTAGACCCCGCTCACGACACTCGGTGCCACGACAAACAATAGAAATGACAACGTCACTATGAAATGACGCAACCGGAAAAAGCTCCGTCGTACAGGCGGTCGCACTGCTGCCTTTGGCGGCTGTGCTTTCGGTTGGGGTTTTGGCTTTGGTTTGGCTTGCTGCTGGGCCTTCGGTTTGGGCTGCGGCTTAGGCTGAGCCTTTGGTTGCGCTTGCGCTTTTGGTGGGGCCTTCGCTGCTTGTGCCGCTCGTTCTTCCCGCGCCGCCTTTTGACGCGCGGCTTTACGCTGGTCCGCTTTGCTGGGGCCCTCTTGATCGGTGCTATTGGCAGCCTTTGCAGCAGAACCTTGAACAGTCTCAGACGGTTTAGGTGCGGCTGCATCAGAATTAGAGGCTGAGGACATCGCAGGGCCTTTCAAGAAGAACTTTAACTTTTGACAGGAACGCTATACCCATATGAAGCGTTTCACCATAGCACATTGGACACCGAGAATGCCAACAGCCCCTTCCCGTGCTCCCCTGCCGCCAACCCAAACACGGCGCCGCTTCGGAAGCATTCGCGCTGTCCTCGCCCTCATTATGCGTGAAATGGCGACGTCTTATGGACGCTCACCGGGTGGCTACATTTGGGCGGTCCTAGAACCTGTTGCAGCCATTACTGTCATGTCCATCGTCTTCTCTGCGCTCGTTCGAAGCCCGGCCCTCGGGATTAGCTTCCCGATGTTTTACGCAACCGGAATGCTGCCTTTTCTGCTTTATAACGCAGTGCAGGGTAAGGTCGCAGGAGCGCTAACCTATTCACGGCCGTTTATGGCCTACCCCACTGTTACTTATTTCGATTCACTCGTAGCTCGTTTTACCTTGGAAACGATGACCAAATTATTGGTCGGGTACATCGTTCTCACAGGTATCCCGCTTCTGTTTGAAACGCGCACGCACCTGAATTTTGCAATCATCATTCAGGCCTATGCCCTCGCAGCAGCTCTCGCATTTGCCGTGGGTTCGGTGAATTGTTTTATGTTCACACAGTTCCCTGTCTACCAAAGGTTCTGGGCCGTACTGAACGCACCCTTGTTCATCCTGTCTGGTGTCTTTTTCACCTACGAGATAGTGCCGACCGAATACCAGCCGCTGTTGTGGTATAACCCCCTGATCCATGTGACCGGCTTAATGCGGTCTGGGTTCTATAGCACCTACGATCCCGACTGGATTAGCATCCCATATGTCATCGGCGTTTCATTGACCCTAACGGTCTTCGGACTGCTATTGCTACGCCGATACCACCGAGATCTGTTGAACCTTTGATCAGGGTTTCTTAACCAAGCCATTAACCCTCCGAAGGAGTTTGCCGGCTGATCCACCAACGGCTTGAAAACGCGCGTCCTTATCGGCCCTCAGCAACGCATCAAGCAACATCAGAATGGCGCTGTCCCACTCCTTAATGGACGCCGAAATATTTGGAGAATCCGGCATGTCAGCCGACACCTTCACCCCAGTCTCAGCAATGCGCTCAAGACCGATCGTCAACGACTGAAACAGCGCGGCCATTTGTTCCGGATCGTTCATCGGAGAAACCCCCCGATCTATTTCGTCCTGCCATCGTGTGTCGTCCAGCCAGCGTACGTCATCACACACTTGGTTCATGGCCGCATCAGACGCCACGCGCTTTAGCGCTTCCAGATTGGTCTGCGCGATCGGTCGCAAAATATCGGCATGGCGCGGCGTAATTGCCCAAAGCCGTCGCCCCCCGACCTGCGGACACCACCGCTGCACAACGAATTCGGTATGCGCATCGTGCCCTGAACGCCGCAAGCGGCGATGACGTCTCAACACGCCGATCAACGCTGGGGACGACGACACATTGCTTTGTTCTGCAGCAGGCAAATCCACCCCAAGATGGTCAGAAAACCGCGCAACGACATCCGGTTGCGCCCAAGCATATCTTACACTGACATTCGGGATTGCCGACCATGCCTCAAGGTTCGTCCCAAACGTGTAGTGCGTTTTCGTGCGATTGATCCAAGCATCCATGCTTTTGACGTTCCAGACGCCCCATTGCCAAAACGCCGAGTTGTACCAATCCACCACAGGGCGAAGATACGCGACGACATCAACTGGCGGGTTTCCCCAGCTTTTCAGGTGATGCGCGAACATATCAACACGATCAATCCAGCCCTCACAGGATGCAATCGGCACATGCCCTTTGCGAAGGCCGCTCAATCGCGCGCGGTTCAACGCCGCAAACATTGGGGCATCTACTTCCGTGTTCTTAATATTCGGCCAGCTGGTGTATCCAAAGGCTGACCATTTGGCTGCCACCGTGACTCCCCTACCGTATTGAACACGGCCCACGCCCGCGGCCTTTTTCCAAGTCGTATAACGATACTGCCGCCCGTCTTTACCTGTCAGGTCCGGCGTCATGCTTAGAGCAGCCTGCAAAGCAGAGCTGCCGCATTTAGGGGCCCCAACATGTAAAACCATTTGTGCTTGCTCATTCATGTGGCTCTCCAGTCCCTAAAGCCGCCAGTGCAGACAAAAGCTCTGCAGCCGACGTTTGGTCCAAACTGGCCGTCTGAGGTAACGACAAAACCCCGCCACGTGCACCACCCTTAACCGCCGCCTCAACGGCAGCACCCTGCGCACCAAGATCGAATGCAAATACCGGCATGCCCGTCGACAGCGCCTCATGGGTCGTAAACGAAAACGTCTCCGGCCAAATGGATGGTATGAACCAATTTGAGATTCCATAACGCGACACCAATGCAGGCAAATCGCCAACGGCATACGTGCCGTGTACTGTCGACCCAGATGCCAAATGATACCCTGGCGCAATGTTCCCGATCACCACGATCCGGCCGGCGCCCGTTTGATCCAGTTCCTTGGATAACTCAACGACGACTTCCGCGCCCTTATGCTCACCGATATTGCCGAGCACGCCAATCACAAGTTCGCCCTGCCCGCCCTTCGCAGGTTCAATCGCACCGGGTTGAGAATGCAGCCCGTGCGGAACAACCGATATCTTATCCGCCATCTCGGGATAGGCGTCGATCAACAAGTTTTTGCTCACACTTGAAAAGACTTGCACGTCTTGTGCCGCCCGCAAAAGCCGCCCCCATTCAGACTGCCAATCCGCCAAACCGTTGCCATTGAACTGATGCGCAGGGTCATGTTCCAGTGGCCCCCCTGCCCTCGGCACGCCCCGATACGTGCCATCAGACCCGATTAAGGTGAACGACGGGCTGATCGAGAAAAAGTCATGCATCAAAACCTCAATCGGATGCTGACCGCCGGCTGCCATCTGCAATAGAACGCCTGGTAACCTGATGGGATCGGGGTCCCCGACACCACAGGAATAGATCACACGCCGTTTCGCCAACAATCCAACCATCGACAACAGCGTTTCAACGTCGTCGCACGTGCCTATGGTCAGCCCCTGACAGCTATGAAGCTCAATCTGCCAACTCATGCGTAGCCCGACCCGAACCACCACAGCAGCACCACCAGCCGCGATACAGTCCGCGATCCGACCATCAAGATAGATATCCGCACCGCCACCGGCTGCGTGCCCCAAAAAGACCGGAACAGGGTCTTCCTGATGCAATGACGCCCACTTTAACGCCAACGCCAACCGCACCGTTGCCAGTGGGTCGTTGCCTATGAAGGTGTGAACTTCTTTCTGGTATTTGGGATATCTGGCCGCCAGCTTTGCGATGTTTTTTTCCAACAGCCGTTGCTTGGCCGCGGATCCAAATGACATGCCCCCATAGTGTTCAACAAACACGTTTCCGGCAGCCACATGGTGCCCGCCCAAGGCTTCTGTTTTCTTACACCAGTCGTTCTCTTCTCCGTAGCCACGCCCAAAGGCCGTATCGAAAAACGGCACATCCCGAAGGTACTTGGGCGACATGGCCATGCAGAACCCAACACCGGTTGGCACGTCAATTTGGGCCTTAATAGGGTCGAATGTCGCAGCGACTGCGTCCAATGCATCAACCGCACCACTCGTTAGAGTGGATCGGGCGCACAGCACGGGAACCGTGAAAATCTCGGCGTCATTCGACATGGGCGTAACCGATGCCACATCGGGACTATCCAGATGCGCCAACAACCGCTCAAGCCAACCGTCCGGCACAAACGCATCCGAATTCACCAAAACGACCGGATCATCAGGCCAGGTTTGTGCCTGTTTCAACCCCGTATTCGCCGCGCCAACGAACCCTTTGTTCTCTGAATGCTTAACCAATGTCACCCGGTCAGCCCGCCTCGCGTCCCCACACCATTCCTCAAGAAACGGCATGATGCGCGGGTCCGTTGAACAATCCTCCACGAGAACCAAACGCCAGCCCTGACCAGAATGTCGCTCAATGCGATCAAGAGCATTGGGAAGCAAATCGAAAGCATTGAACACAGGCATCATCAAAGTCGCCTGTCGTGGGGTCCCTACCGCAGCTTCAACCTTATCAAAAAGGCCTGGCTCCAGCGTCATAGCGGGCGGGCGAATTATGAGACCGAAACGCTCTTTCACGAGCTCACGTTCGCGCAGGTCGCCTTTGATTTTCCATCGATAGATTTGTGGCAAAGAACGCACGATTTGCCCACAGAACCTGAACCCCTGCCAAACCCTCGCGCGGGCAAGTTGGGCGGGACGAACGGAAGGAAGCGAAACAACCGTCTCTTCATTCCCCGCGCCAAAGCGCAACCTCGCTTCGCCCAATTCAAACGGCAGACTTCCTTCGTAGATGTAACTGCCGTCAGTCTGGCGCACCCCCAGCACAGGAACCGCCGCCTTATTCAAGCTAAGCTCAGCGCTTTCAAATGGTCCAACAGCCGAAAAACAGAGTCTATTCGCCGCGATAGAGACTGAATTGATCGTGACGTTAGCCGCCGATCCGCTCGGGCGCTCCCGATCGATAGGCACATCAATCGCCACGTGGATGTCGGCGTATCGCTCAAAGACGCTATAAATCCGACGTACAAACATCCACTTCCCTTCAATCTTACCCTAGCGGCCCTCTTGCTGCGGTTTCTGATAATACATCGAACCAACAAGAGACAGGTGTTTTCCGCTAGTCCACGCCCCAAGAAAATAAGCCACTCTCAGGACACCTAGCAATGCAAAATAAGTATAAGCCTTTGATATAAAACATAAAAATTTTCGCCCTCTCAGAAAATCAACCTAACACCCACTCGCCAACCTTATCCGCGGATAAGGTCCCTACCCTAACCCATCCACAAGACCGGCAATCGCTCGCTCAAGTTGCGCACGGTCAATCGTCGAAAAGTCTCGATCCACCTTGATTTCCAGCCGCCCAACACCCGCCGTACACTTCACCCGACCCGCGCTGGTGCGGATATCGAACGTCGTCTTTGTCTTGGATGGATCAGCTGCCCCCCGTTTGGATTTGGCCACCGCAGCGACCTCATCGGGGTCACCGCCAACGTCGATCGCCTCTTGCCCCGAATGGCGGCGCAGGACGTCCAGCTCATCCAGAACGCCGCGCATATCCCAGTCTTTCAGGTCATCTCTGATGCGCGCCTTGATCTCGGGGCGGTCCTTTAATGCACGTGCCACCGTAACCCCCAAAGCCCGCGGGATTTCCGTCGGGTACGCAAGAGCCTCTCCGATTTGGTCCAGAAGAAACGCAAAGGAGCGAATGTAGCTGCGCTTGGAATAAGGCGCAGATTGGAACAGTGCAGCCACGGCCGCCCCCAGATCCCCCGCTTCCGTCGCGGGATCAGCCGCATAGGTCTGGGCCGCCCGGGCCATTTCTGCAAACGACAGATCCTTACGGATGACGTTCTCATCGACCATCCGGCGATACAGACCACCGATGTCATCGCCCCCCGACAGAACAAGAGCAGGAACAGCGCCCCACTGATTATCGCCCGTTTCTTCGAGCAGCGCTTTATATGCGCTGAGACGTCGGTACCCCTGCACCAACTCATATCCTGTCCCGTCAGGGCGCTTCAGGAGCCGGATCGGATTGGAAAGACCCAACTCCCTGATCGAGGTAACAAGGCTTTCAAGTTCCAGATCATCGCCTGGCATCCGGTCACGTACGAGCATGAAGGTATGGACGTCTTCCAAAGGCACATCAAGGACAACGCCTCCCGCCTCCCGTTTGGCGACGAACTCATGGGCCAAGGCATCATTCTCGTCGCGGATCGCATCAGCCGCCTGTTTGCGCGCACGCAACGCATCCGCATTCTCGGAGATTGCGCTGGCCATTGGCCCGCGTCGCGTCGGGTTTTCTTTTGGGCTCTGCGGATCGACGTCTGCATCATCTGGCAGGTCGATATCAAATACACGACGTTTCCGGCTCATGTGTTCTCTCCCTCACGTTCGACCTTATCCGCGGATAAGGTTTCTTCGGACATTGCCTCCCAATGCGGAAGGATCACTTCTCTGAACTCCCCATAGGCGCGATCAAAACTAGCGCGGGCGCGCCGCCAAGTTTCCCGAGTCATGTCCCGATAATCCATTTCGTAAATGGAACTCAGGAACCGACCGGATTGCTCAACAGCGCGCGTCATTTCTACGGGGTGCTCTGCAAGTTTTTCACCGAAAACCTTACCAAATGCTTCCCGCATCGCACGGTGCAAATCATTGCCGGATTCAAACCGCGTAAGCAAAAAGCGGACATCGTAGAATTCTTTCGGCAACCTAACCTTATCCGCGGATAAGGTATCCCCAAACCCTTGCGACAAATCTTCCAGCGCCTCGGCCAGCTGACCGATAAATGATGTCGTGCTGTCGTACTCCCAGTACCCAGGGCCTGATGGAATATAAAGAACGTCAGCCGCAAAGACGGCGTTCATGGATTGATACCCAATCGCCGGCGGGCAATCGAAGAAAATCAGGTCCCATTGATCGTCCGGCAACTGATCAAGGAACCGCGACACCGCCGCAAAGAAGGACCATTCAGGATTCAAGTGTCGATATTGCGCAGAGGCGAATTCCACAAAGGCCGCGTTCGCACAGGACGGGATCAGATCGATCGTCGGCCAGTTCGTCGGCTGAATGAAATCAGACACGCGCAAATCTTGCAGGCCCAAAGATGTGATTGACGAAGGGATTGAACGCTGGGGCAGGGCGGCCCCGCTTGCAGCACCTTGCGGCATGGCATTTTGCTCTTCGGTCTGGCGGATCAGGTCACGGGCCATAATCCCCCAAACCGTGTTCTCCTCACTCACATCCGTCAGACCCATTGAGTGACTAAGCGTGGCTTGAGGGTCGAAATCAACACACAAGACGCGATACCCATCAAGCGCGGCCGCGTGTGCAAAGTGCTGCGCAACAGTCGACTTTCCGGCGCCGCCTTTGAAATTTGCGATTGCGGTTCTGATTGCGCGACCAGCAGGACGGGGAGGGGTCAAAGGCTTCCCACGTTGGCGGATCTTACGACGTAAGATGTTCACCTCATCAAGGGTAAACCAACGCTGGCGCCCGTCGGGTTCAACAAGACCCGCTGGCAGTGAAGGGTCCGCCGCAAGCTTGCCGCGAAAGGTCGACTGATTAATCCCCAAGATGAGCTCCGAAACCTCCCATGAGGAGAACCGCCGGAGGGTTTTAACGTTCTCCGGAGAGAAGGTCTGCTGGCGAATCCAACCCTGCATCTTCAGGGATCTCGACTGCATTTCTTGTAGATCGCGGTGATTCAGCATTTTTGCCTCGGACGTTGTTTCGTGGTTTTTCTGCATTTACGCCCAATTTGCACTTTTTGTCGAGAATGTTATTCATGTAATCTAATCAACCTTATCCGCGGATAAGGTCAGCACAGGTAAGCCAAGCGCCTCAGCCGCCCACCGAATCGGATGCGGCAGAACCCCAGACAGTATCGACTAGATATAGGGGGACACGAGACTGGCTTTGGAATACTTTGGGGGGACATCTACGGGCAATAGGGTGTCATCCTACATGTCCCCCTATACCTTTGATACCATTTTTTCTTTAGTTAGTTTGAAAGAGGCTGGGGGAGAAAGGAGCGAATCCTTGACATGATGCCCTTTTCCAACGCAAATCAGGGGGCGGTCGGGAATAACGCCTAAACTGAGTCTCTCAGTGAAAACAAAAGGCAGCCTCCGCATGGTTAGCAGTAACCATTGAGCAAACGAGGCGGGCATGGAAATCACTAACGACCGACAATCAAGGTTAGGGCAGGGCGGTTTAGCTGCAGATTACAAATTTGCAGGGCCGGGATCAGCATCTCTCAAGTATGATGTTCTAACGGCCCTTCTTGCACTTGCGGCACAGAACAACGGAACGCAGGGCCGACTGGCGCTGCGACTTTCACTGGTCATTACGGCGCGGTTCAATTGGAAGTCGGGGTTCTTCAGCGTCGGGGTCAAAGAACTGGCGCGGATGTGGGGCGTGACCGAGCGAACTGCAAAACGCGAAATCGGACTGATGCGGAGCATTAACTGGATTTCAGTCCAGAAGGCCGCGACCCGAGGGCGCGTTACGCAACACAGAATTCAGTTTGCGGATATATTAAGGGATACGATTGGCCATTGGGATGCGGTCGGTCCTGACTTCGCAGCCCGAATGGCGGGTGCGCCCGAACCATCAGACGAAATTCAAAGCAACGTTGTGCCGCTGCATACTGGAACAGACACTGTTCCAGCACAGGATGGCACAATTTGGCCTGCAATCGCGTCAGAGATGAAGGCACAGGACCCAGCGGTCTATGCCGCATGGTTGAGCGCGCTTGCTTATGTGGATCGCGATGGGGACCACTTGGTGCTTGCGGCGCCCAGCAGTTTTTCGGCCAGTTATATCGAGACACATCTACACACGCGGCTTTTGTCGGCCGCAATTGCCCAAGATCGATCGATTAAGGGGATACGACTCATTTCTATGGACTAGCAGGTGGCTGTCCATCGCCAAACAACGCGCAGGCTCGTTAGGGTTGCGTCTTAAAGACGAAGGGCGCTATTTATGCCCAACCGGGGGAAACAAATGTTAAACGTCCGTCTACTGCTGTGTGGAGCTGTTTTACTGTCTGGATGCGATCTGATCCCCAGAGGGGCAGGGCTGCAGTCAGAGGTTCTTGCCGTTCCAAATTCAGAAAATGGTGAAGAGGTGGTTCCTGAGTTTGCAGTTGAACCAATCACACGCGACAATCTTGCGACGTTCTTGCATTGGCCGGATATCGACAACGAACACTTGCGTTGGATCGAAGCCGCTGATCAGCCCAATACCCGCATTGTCACGCCGGGCGATCGATTGGACATTACGATTTGGGGCACAGAGGAAAACGGCCTTTTGACCAACCCCGGCCAACGGTCTGTAACGTTTCCACAAACCACGGTGTCTGCGGCGGGTACGATTTTTCTGCCATTTGTTGGTGACATCAAAGTCAGCGGTATGAGCCCTGATCGCGCTCGGGCGCGAATAGAGACTGAATATGAGGGCGCACTACAGTCGCCACAGGTCCAATTGGAGCTTACTGAGGGTCCAAACCGGCAAGTCACGCTGGTAAGCGGTGTGAGCGCCCCAGGGCAGGTCACTTTACCCCATACGAATTACACAATCTTGGAATTGCTCGCGGATGGCGGCGGGATTGTGACGTCGTTCAACAACCCGCAGGTTCGATTGCAGCGCAACGGCACCCTTTATGGCGTTTCCGCGGATCGTTTGTTGGGGACACCGCGGCTCAATACGACCCTGAATGCGCGCGACCGTGTCTTTGTCGAAGAAGATGAGCGTATTTTCCTTTCGCTTGGTGCGTCAGGGACTGAGGCGGTGCATTCGTTCACGAAAGACACTGTTACGGCACTAGAAGCCCTTACGATCATCGGTGGGGTCGCGGAGTCGCGTGCGGATGCCAAGGGAATCTTGATTTTGCGCCGTTATCCTGCGCGTGCTGTAACAGCTGACAGGTCTGGACCCGATCACCCACGGACCGTCTTTACAATCGATCTGACGACGGCTGACGGCTTGTTCTCGGCCGACCAGTTCATCATCCAGCCAGGTGACTTGGTTTATGTCGCAGAAAGCCCCGTCACGGCAGTGCAGTCGATCTTTGGATTGTTTGGCTCTGTCCTTGGGATAAACAACCAGTTGAACTAGGACGGGCCTTGGAGCTTATAGAGTTCCGTGAATCGTCCGACGACCATTAGCGCCTTGCTGAAACGTAAAAGGGTAAGGGCCTAGAACGACGCGAGGGCAGACGACGAGCTTTCATGTTCGAGGGCAGGGCGCTTCACCCAGCGGCGCAGCATGTCTACCGCGATGTCTTCGTCCCCTTCAACGAAGGCTTCGTTCAAGGCGCGAAGTGCAGAGGCGATTTCAATTTCCGCGAGGCGGTCTTCTTGGACACGTTTGATTTTTGGGTGGTCGGTGTCCGTGATTGGCTTGCCTTCAACCGTCAAGACTTCATGCAGTTTCTCGCCGGGGCGTAGGCCGCATTCCTGAATTTCAATGTCACCATCGGGATTTTCAGCGTCGCACACCGTATACCCAGCCGCTTCGATCATCTGGCAGGCGAGGGCGCGGATGGAGACAGGCTCACCCATGTCCAACACAAAAATTTCGCCGTGTTGGTCAGTTTTCTGGGCCTGGCTACCGACCATCAGAACCAGCCTTGCGGCCTCAGAGATGGTCATGAAATACCGCGTGACTTTGGCGTGGGTCAACGTCACAGGGCCGCCGCGTCCAATCTGTTCGTCAAACAGCGGAATGACGGAACCCGACGAGCCAAGAACATTCCCAAATCGAACGATTGAAAAGCGGGTTTGGGGCGTGCGTGTCGAAATATCTTGAACCAGCAGTTCTGCCAGCCGTTTGGATGCGCCCATGATGTTCGTGGGCTGAACGGCTTTGTCTGTTGAGACAAGAATAAAGGAGTCGACACCAGCATCACCCGCGGCTTTTGCTACAGTCTGGGTGCCAATGACGTTGTTATAAAGCCCGACGAGGCGGTTCTTTTCAACCATCGGGACATGTTTATACGCTGCGGCATGTAGGACCGTGTTCACACCGTGCTCAGCAATGGTTCGACGCACATGGAGCGCGTCTGTCACCGATCCCAAAACCGGGATAATCGGGCAATGTTCATCATCAGAGTTGTCGTTCAGTTCCCGATCAAGCTGGTAGAGCGCATGCTCGCTCACGTCGAATAGAACGAGGCATTTGGGGCGACAGGTTATGACCTGACGTGCAAGTTCCGAACCGATCGACCCACCTGCACCGGTGATCATAACGCAGCTGTCGGCATAGATTTCTGAACTGCCCGCCAAGTCTTCGTCCAGATCTGCGCGATTCAGGAAATCAGTTGGGTTTGTGGGAATCAATTTGTCCGTAAGTGGGGTCGCGCCAAAGAGGGAAGCAAATGAAGGCAGGGCAGAGACCTCGCAATTCAGCGACTGGAGGTACTTGATCAGGCGCGCTTGTCGTGGACGGCTCTGCGCTGGCATTGCCAGAATAACGCGGTCGACCCTCAAGTTCGTGATGATCTGCTCAATGCGAACGGGGGAGTGAACGGGCAGGCCAGCAACAAGGATTTTCTGAAGGGTCGGGTTGTCGTCAATGAACGCAACTGGTTCGATGGCGTCATCTTTGTCGAGCGCGGCGGCAAGTTGAACGCCAGTTTGGCCGGCCCCATAGATTAGGATCCGTTGTCTGTCATGACCACGCATGTAGATAGCGATCAGGATATTGCGCATGATAAACCGCGCAGCCACCGACAGGATCACAATCGCCATCGTCACATTCAAAATGAAAATTGGATCAGCAACAGTGCCGTATAGCAATATTGACCCAATAACTCCGGTCACGCCGACAATGGCCCCATATCCAGCGGTTCGCTGAATGCCGTTTTGTTCGTAAGTCTTCAATTTGATGCGCGGCAATCCCATGATGAGAGAGGCCGCGCCACCTGCGACTGTCAAAACAGCAACCAAAGCCAGCTGTTCACGGAAACTGTCCTCGGCGACAAAGATCAGCACCGCACAGGCAATCGGCACAAGAAGGATATCCACGAGCAGCAGGATGCCAAGCTTCATTCTTCTTGGCATTGTCTCAAAGGTGCGGGACAATCTCTTGTTCAGTTTCAGAAGCTTGTGCTTGATTGTCCGACGTCGCATACCACTTAGTCCTTTCAGTACGGCAATTTAAAACTCATAAAACTGGTCCAAAAGAACACTCAAACTTGCCGTGCATCACATGCGGATAATAACATTACAACTTCTGGTATAAAGCTCACGCTTGCCTTGCGCCAGTTTTGTAACCGCATGATCAGAGACTGGCATAAATCCCTGTTAACTACGAATTAATTTCTAGGCAACCTGCTCAGAAAAGCGGCGGTGTGGCGGCTATGTGCCGAAATAGGGGGCGAATCGGGCCTATTATCGGCAAAAAGTCCTATAATGATGATTATGTCAAATAAGGTTGAGGCGCGACCCTCAGTCCTATGTCAAGAACCGAGGGCGCAATTCCCTTAGGCGGACGTTTAAACGCAGGTGTCCTGCCAAATAAGCGCGTTAAACAAACAGCATGCCGTCATCGAAGTCAGCCAGATCGGTGCCTTCAAAGACGACTTCCACGTCGCCTGATGCAAAGACCACATCGGTGCCGTCTTGCGTGAAGGCCGCTTGTGCAGTTGCAAGGTCGCCGAACTCGAAGTCGGTGATGTCGATGCCATCCCAAGCTTCCAGATCAAGCACAACGTCGCTGCCAGCATCCGCCTGGCGGAACACGAACAGGTCCGAACCAAACCCGCCGGCCATCACATCATCACCTTCACCACCGACGATTTCGTCGCTGGCCGCATTGTCGCGCATCCAGTCTTCCAACGC
>NZ_JAHKQJ010000005.1 GCF_018861045.1 Octadecabacter sp. B2R22 | reverse complement strand
CCAAGCAGGATGTGCTCGCGTGTCTGTGGCATTGGGCCGTCTGCTGCGTTCACAACCAAGATCGCGCCGTCCATCTGAGCAGCACCAGTGATCATGTTTTTGACGTAGTCAGCGTGGCCTGGGCAGTCAACGTGCGCGTAGTGACGTGCTTCTGTTTCGTACTCAACGTGCGCAGTGGAAATCGTGATACCACGTGCTTTTTCTTCTGGCGCGCCGTCAATCTGGTCGTACGCCTGGAAGTCACCGAAATACTTGGTGATCGCCGCTGTCAGTGTCGTCTTGCCGTGGTCAACGTGGCCGATTGTGCCGATGTTAACGTGCGGTTTATTACGTTCAAACTTTTCCTTAGCCATGATCTAGGCGCCTTGTCATTCGGGGGCACATTTGCGTGCCCTGTTCAACATCGCGGGCGATGTAATTCGGAATGACGGGGAAATCAAGAGTGAGTTACAAAGCGGCCTAATTCACGACCAAATCGGCGGGTGGTTCTTGTTCTGGTGCGATGAGCTCTGGGTTGTCCTCAAGCACGTTGCCTTGGATGATCGTTGCGTCCTCTTCCAGAACCTCAGGCACGCCACCGAACCAATCCGCATTTTCGCGCATGGTGCGTTCGATTGCGCGGGCTGCGTTGAATGACAGACCTTCCATCTGCTCCTCTGCGTCCCGCGTAAAGCCGGACCCAAGCAGAGGAATCGTGCAGCACGGTTCAAACACCGTGATCTGGATGGCTTCGTCATTGAGTTTTGTCTGGGTGGAATCCTCAAAGAAATTCACAGAAAAAATCAGGACGGATTTGGGCGAATAGACCAGCGGCACACCTGGATAGGCCAAGACATAGGCTTCTACGGCGACGCCGATGTGGAAGTATTTATCACCAAAATAGCGCGCCTCACCGAAACGATCATCAACGGCAGCAACCATGGCCGCCTGCCATTCATCGTCCGTGATCGTGCGCGAAAACGGGCCAAGCACAGGTTCATTTACGACGGCAATGTTGTGGCCAAGGCGAAAGGTCCCGATTGGATCGGGCGTTTCAGTCAGGTCGTCACGAATACCACCGCAGGCTGTCAAAACAATCAGCCCTATCAAAGCCACAAAAATCCGCATGCCATTCCCTTTAGTTGCTCGCCTATGCCTAACCTAAGGCCCGCGCCCTCGCAATCAAATGCAAAAGGCGTTCAAGACAGCCCTGCCGGTGATCCGCTTATGTAAACGTGTTGTCCCTTGGGAAACCACGCGGTGCCATACGGCCCGTGCCTGCGCGTTTTGCGGTCCACTCGGCCAATTCGGTTTCGGTGCGGGTGCGCCCTGCTGGGTCGAGCCAGCTGAGACCTTGCTCGAGAGTGAACGTGGTCGCGTCTGACAATCCGCCGTCTTTGTATTTCTGAAGACGGACACCTTTGCCGCGGCCCATTTCAGGCAGCTCTTCCAGCGGGAACAACAGAACTTTGCGGTTTTCACCGACGCAAGCAACGTGATCACCATTTACCGTTGAACAGACTTTGGCCCGCACGTCGCCCTTGACGTTCAAGACCTGTTTGCCTGCACGCGTCTGTGCGATCACGTCATTTTCAGGCACGACGAAACCATCACCTGCGGAAGACGCCACCAAAAGCTTATTACCCGGCTGATGAATGAACAGCGCCGTGATTTCAGCCTCATTCGGCAGATCCACCATCAAACGCAACGGTTCGCCCATGCCGCGCCCACCCGGAAGCGTGGATGCGCCAAGCGTATAGAACCGCCCGTTGCTGCCGAACACCAGCAAACGGTCGGTGGTTTGGGCGTGGAAGATAAAGCGGCCCTCGTCGCCGTCTTTGAATTTCAGCTCGCGGGACAGATCGATGTGTCCTGTCATTGCGCGAATCCAACCCATCTTGGAACAGACGACCGTGATCGGTTCTTTGTCGATCATCGCCTCAAGTGGAACGTCCTCGACTTCGCCAGCTTCAGCGAAGGTCGTGCGGCGTGCCCCACCTTCTACACCGGACCCGAACAATTTGCGGGTTTCACGCAGTTGTTCGGCAATGGATTTCCACTGCAGGTCTTCGCTGTCTAGCAAGTCCTCTAGCCCAGCGCGCTCAAGCATCAACTCGTCCCGTTCTTTAACGAGCGCTTCTTCCTCAAGGCGGCGCAAGCTGCGCAGACGCATGTTAAGGATGGCTTCGGCTTGAACGTCAGACAGACCATTTTCACGACCCGCATATGACGACGGAACTTTACGTTCGCTGTCTTCGGCCCATGTCGGGGCGATCGCATCTTCGTCGACAAGCAAAGACAGGCTGGACACATCAACACCCGCAAGCGGTGATTTATAGTCGGCTTCTGTCATGGCGCGCGGGATCGTTGATTGGTGTGCGGTGCTCCAATCTTCATACATCAAGGCCGCCTTGGGGTCGTCGTCATAGCGGATGATGTCGATCACGCGGTCAAGGTTCAGGAATGCGGTGATCAGGCCGGACAGAACCTCGAGCCGGTTGTCGATCTTGGCGACACGGTAGCGAGAGCGGCGGATCAACACATCGCGACGGTGATCAAGGAACGCACGCAGCACTTCTTTGAGACTACAGACCTTAGGCGTCAGGCCGTCAATCAGCACGTTCATGTTTAGGCTAAACCGCGTTTCCAGATCGGAATTGCGGTAAAGCATGCCCATAAGGACTTCGACGTCGACGTTCTTGGATTTCGGTTCCAGAACGATGCGAATGTCATCGGCAGATTCATCGCGCACGTCTGCTAGGATCGGAATCTTCTTGGTCTGAATAACTTCAGCCAGTTTTTCGATCAGCTTGGATTTTTGCACCTGATAGGGAATCTCGGTGACGATGACCTGCCACTGCCCACGGCCCACGTCCTCTACCTCGTACTTACACCGCAGGCGGAAGCCGCCTTTGCCAGTACGGTAGGCTTCGGCGATGTTTTCTTTGGGTTCGACAATGACGCCGCCTGTTGGGAAATCAGGGCCCGGAATGTATTCGAGCAGCGTTTCATCCCGCGCATTCGGCGCTTTGATAAGATGCAAACACGCGCCAATGAGTTCTTCGAGGTTATGGGGCGGGATGTTCGTCGCCATCCCCACAGCGATCCCGCTTGACCCATTCGCCAAGAGGTTCGGGAAGGTCGCGGGCAGAACGGAAGGCTCTTCAAGGCGACCATCATAGTTAGGGCGAAAATCGACAACGTTTTCGCCAAGGCCCTCAAGCATCGCTTCGGCGGCAGCTGTCATCCGTGCTTCTGTATATCGCGCGGCCGCAGGGTTATCGCCGTCGATGTTGCCAAAGTTACCTTGGCCATCAACCAGTGGATAGCGCACGTTAAAGTCCTGCGCCAAACGTGCCATCGCGTCGTAAATCGCCGCATCACCGTGCGGGTGGAAGTCCCCCATCGTGTCGCCACTGATCTTGGCAGACTTCAGGAAACCGCCCTTCGGAGACAGCTTTAGCCGCGACATCGCATATAGGATTCGACGGTGAACGGGCTTTAGCCCATCACGTGCATCCGGCAGCGCGCGGTGCATAATCGTGGACAGCGCGTAGGTTAGATACCTCTCACCCAGCGCACGGCGCAGGGTTTCGGTCGGGTTCATCTTTGGGTCTATCGTGTCATCGCTCATGGATCGTGTGTATCTAAGCCGCATATGCGCGACAACGATGAATTAAGACGCGGTTGCGGAATTTTTCCCCGCAGAATCCCTAAAT
This sequence comes from Octadecabacter sp. B2R22, assembly GCF_018861045.1. Lineage (GTDB taxonomy): Bacteria > Pseudomonadota > Alphaproteobacteria > Rhodobacterales > Rhodobacteraceae > Octadecabacter. The sequence continues at coordinate 545,103 of NZ_JAHKQJ010000005.1, read as the reverse complement.
AAGCCCCTGACGAATCCGTCACGAATTTGTTAACCTGTCTTCAGTGAATGGTACTGATGAATCTCTGGGGGGTTCTATTATGAAAAGTTATGTGTTGCTGACGTTTGGTTTTATGGGCTGGGCTTATTACGAAATGTCCGGTGGATCGGACTTTGTACCGGTTGAAACCGTAACCGCAGCCGTTGTGATCCAAGAAGATCAAGCGCCAGAAATCGTTACACGCGCCAGCAGCCCGACTTTGTTGGCTCTGTCCACATCTAACATCGTGTCATCAGATGACGTTAACGAAGCCGTTGCTGCCAACGTGGACGTCACCGAGAGTGACGAGGCCGTCGTGGTTCTTGCCGCAGCGCCCGTTGTTGCGCCAAAACTCGACATCCGAGAAGTCATGGGGTCACGCGTGAACATGCGTATGGGGCCTGGAACGGACTTTGAAGTCATCACAACATTGAACCCCGGCACCGAACTAGAAGTTCTAAATGTGAACGCGGATGGTTGGGCAAATGTCGCCACGGTTGATCGTGGTATCGAAGGTTGGATGGCAGCACGCCTCCTGACCGAGCCAAAAATCTAATTGCTGATGACGTCGGCACAAGGCATGACGTCAGCATGAAAAAATCCATTCTTATCACCGGCTGTTCATCCGGCATCGGGTATGATGCGGCGCACGGGATGCGCGACGCGGGTTGGCGTGTTTTTGCGTCGTGCCGTCGACAGGCCGACTGTGACCGCCTGATCGCGGAAGGCTTTGAAAGCCCCCTGTTAGATTACAACGACACCGCAACTTTGGAATCCGGCCTTGCTGAAGTATTAGCGGCTACTGGCGGAACGTTGGATGCGCTGTTCAACAACGGTGGGTTTGGAACCCCTGGTGCAGCCGAGGATTTGCCACGCGACGCGCTGCGGGCGAACTTTGAGACGAATGTGTTCGGTGTCCACGATCTGACCACTCGGGTCATTCCGGTGATGCGCGCGCAAGGGCATGGACGGATCGTCAATCACTCCTCCGTGCTCGGCCTTGTGGCGATGCGTTGGCGGTCCGCCTACAACGCGACGAAGTTTGCCCTTGAAGGCCTGACCGACACATTGCGCCTTGAGATGGCGGACACGGAGATCAAGATCGTGACGATGAACACGGGTCCCGTTACGTCTGACATTCGCAAAAAGTCCATTCCGCATTTTGAAAAGTGGATCGACTGGGAAAACTCACCCCGACGGGCGCAGTACGAATCCACCCTCCGCAAACGCCTTTATCAGGATAGCGGGCCTGATAAATTCGAGCTTCCGGCGTCTGCCGTGACGGCCAAACTGCTTACCGCCGTCACACATCCGAACCCGAAACCGCGATATTACGTCACAACCCCGACCTATTTGATGGGGTTTTTCAGGCGAATCCTGCCGACGCGCGCGCTTGACTGGGTTCTTCGCAAAGGCTGACCCTTCCCTTTCGCCGCGCAGATGTTAGCTGTCTGGCGTACCCAAGAGGAGTAAGACCATGGTCAACGATCCATTCTTTTACGTTATTATTGCGGCCTGCCTTCTGGTGGCTGTGATCCTTGCGTGGGGGCTGTCGACGTTTCAGGCAGGCGGCGACGGCAAACGATCCAACAAAATCATGCAGCTTCGCATTGCAGCACAGTTCGTCGCCGTGGTTCTTATCGTGGCCTTTGCCTACTTCAAAAGTAAAGGGAGCTGATCGATGGTCGTTCTGAACAAGATTTACACGAAGACTGGCGATTCCGGTGAGACCGCCTTGGGGAATGGCAGCCGTGTTGCCAAAAACTCGGAGCGGGTGAACGCCTACGGAACCGTTGATGAAACCAATTCAATCGTTGGGTTGGCGCGCCTTCATGCGGACGGCGATATGGATGCGCAACTGGCGATGATTCAGAACGATCTTTTCGATCTTGGGGCTGACCTGTGCCGTCCTGACATGGAAAACGATGCAACTGCCGAATACCCGCCCCTACGGATGGCGGACGCCCAAGTCACACGACTGGAAACAGAAATCGACGCCATGACGGCTGTCTTGGAACCCCTACGGAGCTTCATTCTTCCGGGTGGGTCTGCTTTGGCGGCACATCTTCATCAATGCCGAACAGTTTCGCGACGCGCAGAGCGGCTCACGGTTGAGCTGTCAGGTGTAGAAGCGGTCAATCCTGCGGCGGTTAAATACCTGAACCGTCTCTCTGACTGGTTCTTTGCCGCGTCCCGTATCGCCAATAATGGCGGCAAGGATGATGTGCTTTGGGTTCCGGGAGCAAATCGATAACGTTCAATTAGGACCTCAGAAGCCTTGACATCGTGAAATTTTTGGGCGTTTTTTCACAAACGCGACGTCAGGAATACGACCTGCGTCGATTCTGACCTATTCCCATCTTGCCCACTGCGGTATTGGGTACAAGAATTTGAACCGAAGCGTGAAAACGCTCACTTTTGGAGAAGTCGCCGATGAAGGTCCTCGTACCCGTCAAACGCGTGATCGACTATAACGTGAAAGTTCGTGTTAAAGCGGATGGTAGCGGTGTTGATCTCGCCAATGTCAAAATGTCCATGAACCCTTTCGATGAGATTGCTGTCGAAGAAGCAATCCGTCTGAAAGAAGCTGGCAAAGCCGAAGAAGTCATCGCCGTGTCCATCGGCGTGAAGCAGTCCCAAGAAACCCTGCGCACCGCGCTGGCGATGGGTGCTGACCGCGCGATTTTGGTTGTAGCGTCCGAAGACGTTCACAACGATATCGAACCCCTTGCCGTTGCGAAGATCCTTAAGGGGATCATCGACGAAGAACAGCCGGGTCTTGTGCTTGCTGGCAAGCAGGCGATCGACAACGACATGAATGCCACCGGCCAAATGCTTGCTGCTTTGACAGGTTGGGCGCAGGGTACATTTGCATCCGAGCTGGATGTGGATGGCGATACTGCGACAGTCACTCGTGAAGTCGACGGCGGCCTGCAGACGATCAAGATCAAGATGCCAGCCATCGTGACTGTTGATCTTCGCTTGAACGAGCCGCGTTACGCGTCTTTACCAAACATCATGAAGGCGAAGAAAAAGCCACTGGATGAAAAGACACCTGCGGATTACGGCGTGGACACGACACCACGTTTGGAAGTCGTTAAGACAGTTGAACCGGAATCCCGTGCCGCTGGCATTATCGTCGGCTCTGTCGATGAATTGATCGAGAAACTCAAAGAAGCGGGGGCTGTATAATGGCTGTTCTTCTGTTTGCTGAAGTAACCGACGGCGCGTTGAATATGGACGCGACTGCAAAGGCAATGACCGCTGCAAAGATGTTAGGCGACGTGACGATCCTGTGCGCAGGCGCAACAGCCAAAGCCGCTGCGGACGAGGCAGCCACTTTGGGCGCTGCAAAGGTTCTGCTGGCTGAGGACGATGCATTGGCACACCGCCTTGCGGAAGCCACGGCTGACCTTATCGTCTCATTGGCTGGCGATTATGATCACATCGTTGCCCCTGCAACGACAGACGCCAAAAACGTCATGCCACGTGTGGCCGCGTTGTTGGACGTGATGGTGATTTCGGATGCGTCCGGCGTTGTTGACGGCGACACATTCGAGCGCCCGATCTATGCAGGTAACGCGATCCAGACGGTCAAATCTTCTGACGCGAAAAAGGTTATCACCTTCCGGACATCTACATTTGACGCCGCCGAGGCGTCTGGTTCTGCTGCTGTTGAAGCGGTTGCCGTTCCGGGTGGCACTGGCCTGTCCGAGTGGGTTGAAGACAAGGTTGCCGAGTCTGACCGCCCCGAGCTTACGTCCGCTGGCGTCGTTGTGTCCGGTGGTCGTGGCGTTGGGTCTGAAGACGACTTCAAACTGATCGAAGGTCTGGCCGACAAACTGGGCGCGGCTGTTGGCGCGTCTCGTGCTGCGGTTGATTCTGGTTATGCACCGAACGATTGGCAGGTTGGCCAAACAGGCAAAGTTGTTGCACCTGATCTTTATGTTGCTGTCGGTATTTCCGGCGCGATCCAGCACCTTGCTGGTATGAAAGACTCCAAGGTCATCGTTGCAATCAACAAAGACGAGGAAGCTCCGATCTTTCAGGTTGCCGATTTCGGTCTTGTTGCCGACCTGTTCGAGGCTGTTCCTGAGCTGACTGAAAAGCTGGGCTAATCCCCGCGGGCTCAAACGCCATAATATTGTAGAAAGGCCCGCCCGTTTGTGGCGGGCCTTTTTCGTTTAACGCAAGCAGGCCATCAATGGCCCACGCAGAGCCTTCGCAACCGCTGCGTGGGTTTTCGCCCCCATGGCGTCTGCGGCGCCAAGAGTGTCGAGCGGTGCATAGCATTTTTCATCAAGGCCATCCTTTTCGATGGCGACTTCGACGATCTGCGCAACGTAATCGCGTAATCCTTCAACCATCCGAGCCGTAACCAGCGCATCTGCCTCATTACTTTGGCGAAGCCAAAGCACCACAACTGGCCCACCCGAGCGACCAACCAGTGTCTTCATCCGGCGCAACCACGTACGTTGGAGGTGTTCTTTCACCAGTTCGAAACGCTGTTCATCTTCCGCACGAAGGCGTGCAACCAAGTGGCCGGTAAAAGCGATCTCAGTAAAATCGACCTCGGGGAAGAGCTGTTTCAACTTGTCGGTCGGCCCAACAAATCGATCATTGCGACGCGGATGCACCTTGTAAAACGAGTTGCTGACATTCGCGACGTTCAGAACCTGAATGATTGTCGCGACGGCGTCATGGCACAAGGATTGCACGGCTGTATCACGCAGAAAGACATCTGGCCCCGCGGATTGAAAGCCGAGGTTAATACAGACTTCGCCTATCTCGGTCTCGACCCTATCTGGATAGGGATTACGGATATACTTCGCAAAGGTTTCCGACCCGCCCAAGAAGGCAACGAAGCGCCCTTCTGTTGATCGCATTGGACCGCGAAATGGTAGTTTTGACAGGCCGTAATGACACGGCGCTAGGCGCAATGCGCCCCTTGGTTTTATATCGGATTTCATGGGTCCCACCCTTCTAAATTTTCACTCACCACGGACAACATTCTGCCGATTCCATTGCCAAAGCCTTAAACACAGAATTTGCCTAAACTTGCCGACACCACGAGGGATTGAGCGTGCCCGCCCAGCCCCCTATGGTGACCCCAACCAGAAGGATCGAAATCATGAGCATTGAACGGATCGGCGTTGTTGGAGCAGGGCAAATGGGCAGCGGTATCGCGCATGTTTGCGCCTTGGCCGGTTACGATGTTCTGATGACAGACATTAGCGATGACGCCCTAAAGGCGGCATTGGCGGGGGTTGGCAAAAACATGGACCGTCAGGTTTCCAAGGGCTTGATAACAGAGGACGAAAAGTCCGAAGGGTTGCGCCGGATCGGCACCACGCTGACCCTCACAGACCTTGGCCCGACAGACTTGGTGATCGAGGCTGCGACTGAACGAGAGACCGTCAAGCAAGCCATTTTCGAAGACCTGCTGCCACATTTGACCCCTGACACGATCCTGACGTCCAACACGTCATCCATCTCGATTACGCGCCTTGCATCGCGCACAGATCGCCCCGAGAAATTCATGGGGTTCCACTTCATGAACCCCGTTCCGATCATGCAATTGGTCGAACTGATCCGCGGTATTGCCACAGATGCCCCGACATTTGACGCATGCAAAGGTGTCGTGGACCGTTTGGGCAAGACGTCAGCAACCGCCGAGGATTTCCCTGCGTTCATCGTCAATCGCATCTTGATGCCGATGATCAACGAAGCGGTCTATGCGTTGTATGAAGGTGTGGGGAACGTGGAATCCATTGATACATCGCTAAAACTCGGTGCGAACCATCCGATGGGCCCGCTTGAGCTGGCTGACTTTATCGGGTTGGATACCTGCCTTGCGATTATGAACGTGTTGCACGACGGTCTGGCAGATACGAAATACCGCCCTTGTCCACTGCTGACAAAATACGTTGAGGCTGGATGGCTGGGTCGCAAGACCAAGCGTGGCTTCTACGATTACCGTGGCGAAACGCCCGTTCCGACCCGTTAAGTTTCCTTAAGAGACAGCGTATGTTCGCGGAGCCACGCCATAAACGCGCGTGGGTCTTTGCTGCGCTCGGCGACCTCGTCCGGCAAGATCGGGGCACCGATCACCGGTTTCTGGGGTTTATCGAACGCATGTGCGATCTCGTGGATCAACAAACCCTGGCGCAGCGTACCGCTTATCTTGTTGGCGATCTGATACCAGCGCGAGTTAAACCCCGGGAAGTAGCACGGCACAACGGTGGCGCCGGATCGTTTGATCATTTTTGCAGTGAAGACGTTCCACTCTTCCTCAACGACAGGGCCCCACATCGTCTTGGACGTCGCCACTACGCCTGATGGGAACAGCGCGATCAACCCGTCATTGCCAAGGTGCTCCATGGCTTTGGCGCGCATTTCGATCATTTTCTTCTGCGCATCGGCTTCGTGAAGGAATGGCACAGGAATCATGTAGCTAGCAGCACTTTCGTCGATCCCCGTCAGAAGGGAGCGTGTCAAAATGCGGTAGTCGTTACGGCGGCGCCCGATAATATCAGCAAGGATCATTCCGTCGACCATCCCGTGCGGGTGGTTTGCGACAAAAACAACGGGGCCTGTCGCGGGAATGTTGTCGAACTGCTCTTGGGGGGTCGTGATTTCGATCCCCATAGCTTTCATCGTGGCCGGCCAGAATTCTTGGCCCTTATGAGTGCCCATCTTTTCGAATTGGCGGACACGACGGATGACCTTCAACTTACCGGTCAGCCATTCCATCCCCATGATGAACCAGCGCTTGGTGTTGCTGTCAAAGGTTTCGGAATACGTCAAAGATCGGTTGTCATAGACGCGAGGTGCGTCTTCGTCCGCCGTTTGGCTCCGTGTTCTTGTCGCCTTGTCAGTCAAGCGTTTGCTTCCTAGCCACTCGCGGAATGAGGCGTCAGTTGCCTTCTCCGAATTTGTCAGCCACCAGAGCATCCAGCGCATCCATGAGCTGTTCAGCCTGGGGGCCGTTGGTTTCGACCTCAATAGAGGTTCCCTTAGAAGCTGCCAACATCAAAAGACCCATGATGCTATCACCATCAGCCGAAAGCCCATCCTTTGAGACCTCTGCCGTGGCGTCAAACTGTTCGGCCACGTCTACAAATTTCGCAGATGCGCGAGCATGCAGGCCCTTAATGTTGGTGATGTTCAGTACGCGCGAAACCATAACCTGCCCCTAAGTGTCCAGTTCGACAATGTGGCTGTCGATGTATTTGCGGCCTGCATCAAGTGCGGCAGACACAGCATCGTTAACAGATTTCCTGCGAGATTTTGCGAGTTTCACAAGCATCGGAAGATTCGCACCATAAAGGATGCGGCGGTTGGACGGGCTACAGGCCCTCAGCGACAGGTTGGATGGGGACCCACCAAACATATCTGTGACGACAACGACGCCGTCCCCCATATCGGACGCATCAGCAGCATTGCAGATTTCTTCTTGCTTAACCGCGCGGTCATCTTCGGGCGCAATCGTGATGGCATAGACGCCAGACTGTTTTCCGACCACATGTTCCACGGCGGAAAGATATTCCGCCGCCAGTCCACCATGGGCCACAATCACGATTCCGATCACTCTTGTATCCTTACGATCCGCTAGATGCTGGGCGAGTCGACGCCGCTCGATCCAATTCTCGGTGTCGTTTAGACACCCGCCAATCGTTGTTCGCAAGGGCCAAGACCAATTGTTCCGTCACATAAACGGACCGATGTTGCCCGCCGGTACAGCCAAACCCGACACTAACGTGCGATTTTCCTTCCTCTCGGAAAGCCGGGAGTAGCATCAAAAGCAGGTCTAAAACTTTGTCCATAAACTCCGCTGCGCGCGGGTCTGTCTGGATGTAGTCCCCAACAGCCGCGTCCAAGCCGGTGAATGTTCGCAAGGCAGGGTCCCAATAGGGATTCTTGAGAAACCGACAATCGAACGTCATATCGACGCCCTTCGGTGCCCCACGCTTATAAGAAAATGATTGCAGGCTCACGCCAAACAAGCTGCCGCCCTCCTCGCCAAACCAATCCGTGAGCCGCGCCTTGAGGTCATGAGGTGACAAATCAGATGTATCCAGAAGGATTTCCGCCTGTTCGCGCAAAGGCGCAAGAAGGTCAGCCTCTTTGCGGATACCTTGGATTGCGGGCTCATCAGGGGCGAGAGGGTGGCGACGGCGTGTTTCGGAATAACGGCGAACCAGCGTGTCTTCGTCCGCTTCGAGGTAGAGAAGCTGCGCGTCGATGTCGTTCCTCCGCTGGAGGTTTTTCAACATTTCAGCGACGGCCGCGTTCGAAAAGTCCCGATTGCGGACATCGATTCCAATTGCCAATGGGGATTGTAATTCGCCATCCGTCAGCCGCGGGATCAATGTCAGGGGGACGTTATCAATTGCCTCAAACCCGAGGTCTTCAAGCACATTGATTGCCGTAGATCGCCCCGCACCGGACGGCCCACTTACGACGATTAACTTCTGCGGCTTAGGGGAGTCGTTTGCCATCTTCAGTCCCAACCTATCCAGATCAATCCGAACGTTCATGTTTCATATACTGCATAATTGCGTCGGCGAAATGGCTCGTCTCGGAGTTGTGAAGGAGCGCGACCTGCTCGCCCATTAGCTCAATACTGCGCCACGGTGGGATGCGGTCCGTTTCAACCGTTCCTAGATCAACAATTAAACGCAGTGGTGCTTTCTCGATGTGATCGACAGACAAGATGCCGACTCCACGTGCTTCAATTCGCCCCTTAAGGGTTGGCGGACATTGCGCGATCAACCCTTGTGACGTCCGCACAATCCAAGTGATGTCATCAGCCAAAAGCACCGCACCACGTGACATCAGCGCCAGCGCATGCCCTGACTTTCCAGAGCCGGACGGGCCTGTCAGGGCAACTGCGTGGCGGTTTATAACAACAGTACTGGCATGAAGCTGCAATCGACCGTCAGGCCCCTCTTTGGGCGCAACCGACAGCATTTAGACCGGCAGGCCGACGACAAAGCGCGCGCCCAAAGGATCGGATCCGATGTCTGCGTCCGTCGGGCGGATATTCTCTGCCCAGATCACACCACCGTGCGCCTCAACGATTTGCTTTGAAATCGCGAGACCAAGGCCTGAGTTGTCGCCGAACTGTTGTTCAGGCCGTTCCGAATAGAAACGCTGGAACACTTTTTGTAATGCGCCATCGGGAATACCCGGCCCAGTGTCTTCCACAACGACCAGCACACGATTCTCGCGTTTACGGACCCAGACGCGGATCGCGTCGCCATCTTCACAAAACGAAATTGCGTTGGAAATCAGGTTCACGAAAACCTGCGCCAATCGACCCTCTAGGCCCAAAATCTCAATTGGGCCTTCGGGCAGATCGGAAATGAAATCGACACCCTTTTCTTTCGCCTGATTACCCAAGAATTCGGTCAGGTGACCCAGCATCTTGATCAGGTTGAAGGCTTCTTCCTCTTCCTTCACAAGCTCGGAGTCCAAACGTGATGCATTGGAAATGTCACTCACCAAACGGTCCAATCGCTGCACATCGTGCTCAATTACTTCTAGCATCCGATCACGATGATCCTGACGCGTGACGTTTCGCAATGTGCCAACCGCAGAGCGCAGGGACGCCAGCGGGTTTTTTATCTCATGGGCAACGTCGGCGGCAAATTGTTCGTTGCCCTCAATCCGGTCGAACAGGGCAGATACCATTCCGCGCAGCGCCCCCGATAAGCGACCGATTTCATCCGGACGGCCTGTCAGGTCAGGAATTTGAATGCTGTGAGGAGACTTTTTGCGGGCGTTTCGATCCCGGCCCAGCTCTGCCGCTTTCGCTAGGTCAGACAGCGGGTGCGCAATCGTGGAGGCAAGCACAAGGCTCAGCGCGATGGAGACAATGACCCCGATGAAAAACACCTGAAGAAGCCGCTCACGGTCGCGCGCGACCAGATCATCCAGCTCTCCCGGGGATGAGACAAGGGCAATTACACCAACCGACGCCCCACCCTGCTGGACAACAGGAGTCAGGACTTTGAAGAAGGATCGCCCTTGGCCATCCTTCAGGGTCTCCAACCACGTTCCACCATCAAGGGTTGTTTGCACATCGTCCTGCAAATCTTCGGTCAGGTCCAAGGTGCCGGTTTCGTCGCCTCGCGTTCCAAACAAACCTGAAATTTTTTCAAACGCACCGTTAAGAAGCCTCGTTATGAACACGCTGCTTCCGCCACGTTCAAGCCCGGGAACTGGAGTGTCTTCTGTTGTCGGGGCAGACCATTTTTGAACGAGCGTGCCGCTTCGATCCAGAAGATAGACATCGAGACCGCCCCGAAGATCGAGGTTTTCGAGTGTGATCTGCGCATCCATACCGTCACCGCTCATCAGATTGACGGGAGCATTGATGGGCAGTTGCGCTTCAAACACATCCGCGATGAGTTCAACTTCGCTGACCAACGCGCTGCCACGTTGGTACGTCAGGTTGTCGCGTGCGGGGTCAAGGTAAAGCACCCCTGCAACCATCACGATCAGCCCCAACAGGTTGAACGTAATGATTTTACGGGCAATTGGCGACTTGCGTAGGTGGAACAACCCGCGACGTTTGCGGCGCTGCGTCATTGCATCGCCGGAACGCGGGGAAACAAAGTCTTCCCCAAGCACAACGCCGCCACCTTCGCGCGCAGCGTTGCGCACGGATTTTAGGTCTCGGACGTCAATCTTTGGGGCAACCGTCATGGAAGGTCCCTACTAAAGGAGCGGCAACATTACTCTTCGTTGTATCGATAACCGATACCATAAAGCGTTTCGATCGCCGAAAATTCATCATCAGCCGTGCGCATCTTCTTGCGCAGACGCTTGATGTGGCTGTCGATCGTGCGGTCATCTACGTAAACCTGATCGTCATATGCGACGTCCATAAGCTGATCCCGCGATTTCACGAAACCTGGACGCTGTGCCAATGCCTGCAGCAAAAGGAACTCGGTGACGGTCAGAGACACGTCATTGCCTTTCCATTTTACAGCATGGCGCAATGGATCCATCGAGAGATCGCCACGAACGAGGACTTTGGTTTCCTCGGTCTCTTCAATAGGTTCGCCGGACATCGCATCCTGACGGCGCAACAACGCACGAATGCGTTCTACCAAAAGACGTTGGCTGAATGGTTTCTTAACGTAGTCGTCGGCGCCCATGCGAAGGCCGAGTACTTCGTCAATCTCATCATCTTTAGATGTAAGAAAAATCACAGGCATGGTGGTTTTCTGGCGAAGACGCTGAAGCAGGTCCATTCCATCCATGCGCGGCATTTTGATGTCCAAAACGGCCATGTCAGGAAGGCGCTTGTTAAAAGCGTCAAGCGCCTGCTGGCCATCTGCATACGTCTCGACCTCGAAGCCCTCAGCCTCGAGTGTGATCTGTACGGAAGTCAAAATATTCCGGTCGTCATCGACAAGTGCGATTCGTGACATGTTACTGCCCCTCTACTGCTCAATTATTATTGCCTGTTTTTTCTTAGTTTTGCCCTACTTACGGTCAACGAATCAATCCAAAACTAGGAAAAAGCGGCAATCGACACCTTCTTGTGCCCTTAAAAAGGGTAACCAATGGCTAAAATGTCTCACTTCTGGCCGGAACGCCGATAATCTCCGAGCGGCGAACCGCCTTGGTGGCGCTAACTGGAATATGATTGCGCTAACTGCGTTAAAGGCGACTATTCACATCATAAATCCCCGTGTTAAGTGCGGTTCATCGAGGCCGCGTCGGCCTCTAAATTTTAGGAGAGATACAATGGACCACGGCACGGCCAACCCTTCGATGAAACTGCAGGATCAGGGCATCAGCGGGCTGGGGCAGGTCTATTATAACTATTCCGAAGACGACCTTATCGCCGAAGCGCTGAAGCGCGACGAGGGTCAACTCGGCAAAGGCGGAACGTTCCTTGTGACGACTGGTAAATTCACCGGTCGTTCCCCGAAGGACAAACACGTCGTTCGCAGCGCCACCACCGAAGACACAATCTGGTGGGACAACAACGCAGCACAAGCCCCCGAAGCATTTGATCGCCTCTATGAGGACATGATCGCGCATATGAACGGTAAGGATTACTTCGTTCAGGACTTGTTCGGCGGTGCCGATCCGGCGCACCGTCTAGACGTTCGTTTTGTGACGGAACTGGCGTGGCACGGGCTGTTCATCCGCCACATGATGCGCCGTCCTGAAGCGTCCGAAGTTGAAACCTTCGCTCCGGACTGGACAGTGATCAACTGCCCAAGCTTCTTGGCCGACCCAGAGCGCCATGGCTGCCGAAGCGAAACAGTCATCACCATGAACTTTGATCGCAAGATGATCTTGATCGCAGGTACTGAATACGCGGGCGAAAACAAAAAATCTGTTTTCACACTGCTCAACTACCTGCTGCCAGAAAAAGACATCATGCCGATGCACTGTTCCGCCAACCACGCCAAAGACAATCCTGTCGATAGCGCTGTGTTCTTTGGCCTGTCAGGCACGGGTAAAACAACACTTTCCGCTGACCCGAACCGCACGCTGATCGGCGACGACGAGCACGGCTGGTCGGACCGCGGCATCTTTAACTTTGAGGGCGGCTGCTACGCCAAAACCATTGGCCTGAACCCCGAAGCCGAACCTGAAATCTACGCAACAACGCAGATGCCTGGCACGGTTATCGAAAACATGGTGTTCGATCCTGAGACCCTTGAGCTGGACTTTGACGATGACAGCCTGACGGCCAACATGCGTTGTGCCTACCCGCTGAACTATATCTCCAATGCGTCCGAAAGCGCACTGGGCGGTCACCCCAAGAACATCATCATGCTGACATGTGATGCATTCGGTGTGTTGCCTCCGATTGCACGGCTGACACCTGCACAAGCAATGTATCACTTCCTGTCGGGCTTTACGTCCAAGGTCGCTGGCACAGAGCGCGGTGTGACTGAGCCAGAGCCAACGTTTTCCACGTGCTTTGGTGCGCCCTTCATGCCGCGCCGCCCGGAAGTCTACGGTAAGCTGTTGCAGAAGAAGATTGCGGAGCATGGCGCGACTTGCTGGCTGGTAAACACAGGCTGGACCGGTGGCGCGTATGGCACTGGCAACCGCATGCCGATCAAAGCGACACGCGCGTTGTTGACGGCTGCGTTGAACGGTTCACTGGTTGAGGGTCAGTTCCGCAAGGACGCGAACTTTGGCTTTGATGTACCGCTTGCCTGTGACGGCGTTGATGATGTGCTGCTAAGCCCACGTGACACTTGGGCCAATGGCGCGGACTACGATGCGCAAGCAAACAAATTGGTCGACATGTTCTCCGGCAATTTCGAACAATATGTTCCGTTCATTGACGATGATGTCAAAGCCGCAGCAATCGGCTAAAGTCGTCGCATGATGATGCGAACCTTATATCTTGGCAGCGCCCTCGCAGTTTGCGGGGGCGTTGTCGTTTATGCACAAAACATCGATACCGTCTCACCCCTTCTGGGATTTTATAAAGCCGGTGTTCTTTGTGCGATCGAAGGCGGCGTCGTTCGTGATGCCCCAAACACCGTCGCGGGGAGCACTCATGTGGTCGAAGATGCGCCACCCTTTGTCAGCGAGGGCCGGTTGGTTCCAGCGGTGATCGGGGTCGGGTTCGGCGTTCGCGCAGGCATTCAAGGCACGCTTGGCCAAGACAACGTCGTCATGACGGTCACGCACCCGCCGCTTATTGGCAACGGCCAAACCAAGCAAAGTTTCAGCACGTCAATCGGCGCTGAGCTGACCCCTGGCATTACGTTTTACCAGTTCGACTACCCATATGAGTTGGCACTTGGCGACTGGACGATGACGGCCAGATCCAACGGGGTCACGTATTATGAAACGACATTCACGGTTGTGCCGCCCGAAACGCTACCCGAATTGGCTTCGGTTTGCGGCTACACGGACCTGTTTAGTTAACCAAGCATCGCACGGCGGATCAGGTTCAGGCCCGCAACGGCCAACACAATGAGGGTCAACATGCGAAACCTCTCTTGCGGAATCTGATCTTGCAGACGGAACCCGATCCATAGCCCTACAAAAGCAAACGGCAGGATCGTGAGCGTCAAAGGCAGGTTCTCACTCCGCAGCACACCCGTCTGAAGGTGCGCCCCAGCCAGCGCGACCGCACCAATGCCGTAGATCACCCCTTGAGCGCGCATCTGGTCCTGTTTTGGTGTGTTCACTGCGGTCAGATATGCAACCGTCGGCGGCCCCCAAACACCCGAGATACCCCCTACAAAACCAGCAAAACTGCCAATGATTGCATCCAGTCGGGTTGATCGTGCGGAGAGTTTTGGTTTCCAGCCTGCCAACTGCAAAACCGAAAACAGCGCGACGGGAACTCCGATCAATGCATAGAGCATTTGCGGTTCAAGAATGCGGACAAGCTGGGCGCTCATCACCAGCACTACAACCAAACACGCAAGGAAGACGCGAAACTCACGTATCGTTTGAACGGCGCTTTGCATGCCCTGACGCAACGACTGCCATACGTTTGTTAGAAGGGTCGGCAATATCAAAGCGGCTAATGCCTGCTCTGGTGGCAATACTAACGTCATACCTGAAATCAGAATCATCGGCATCGCGAAGCCAACGACACCTTTCACCAGCCCGGCGAACACCGCCACCGCGAGAATGTACGCCAAAGCGCCAATACCGTCGATTCCAAGTAAATATTCCATAATCAACCAGATACACCTCGTTTCACCCCTCTGCACTCAATTTCCGTTCGGTTATTTTCGTTCGCAAACTCACTTTTTCGCGAATTATTATTGCGCTGCACCTGCGAGAGCGTTATTTCTGCGACTGCATAATAAAGGAGTCGACCATGCCCCTCGACGCACAAGACAAAACTGCGCTGTTGCCTGACCTTCTGACCACCACAGGAGCCGTGATCGCACCGGCTCGCGCACTTCTCGAGACAGCAAAAGACTGCGTTCGGGAGCTCGTGGTTGTTGATGGCCGCGTTTCAGGACCCAAGGTTGAGGCCGAACAAACGGCATCCCATGGGCTGGCATGGCTGGCGACATACGTTGAAGCCTTGGCGCAGATGCAGGTTTGGGCGGAAAAGCTGAAATCGGACGGCAGGTTCGGTGAGGTTGAACAGTTGATCCACCAGATCGCGTTCGGCGAATACCTTGCGCAAATCAGCGGTGGCATCCCGATGAACCAAGGCGAAATTTTGCGCCTGCAAGACATCGGCCTAACGCAAGATCAAATGAATACGTTGGCCACGCCTGAAATTCAGACCCTAACCCAAAGCGGAAACACCCAAGCCGCACGTCTGCGCCTTGTGGCCTTGATGCAGGAACGCAGTGCAGAAGTAACCGTCGGGGCAACTGGCCTTGATGAAGAGCTGGAAATGATCCGCGATCAGTTCCGCCGTTATGCTGTCGAAAAGGTCGAACCTTTCGCCCACGAATGGCACTTGAAAGACGAATTGATCCCGATGGACGTCATCGATGAACTTGCCGAAATGGGCGTATTTGGCCTGACGATCCCCGAAGAATACGGCGGCTTTGGGCTGTCCAAAGCATCTATGTGTGTCGTTTCCGAAGAACTGTCTCGCGGCTACATCGGTGTTGGATCGCTTGGGACACGCTCCGAAATTGCCGCCGAACTGATCATCGCAGGCGGTACGGAAGAGCAGAAACAGAAATGGTTGCCAGCTTTGGCCAGTGCCGAGAAACTGCCAACAGCCGTATTCACGGAACCGAACACCGGGTCTGACCTTGGATCGCTTCGCACACGCGCAGTTAAAGATGGTGACGACTACACCGTTACAGGCAACAAGACTTGGATCACCCATGCAAGCCGCACGCACGTCATGACACTGTTGGCCCGCACGGACCCAAACACGACGGACTACAAAGGTCTGTCCATGTTCTTGGCCGAAAAGACACCGGGCGATGACGCGAACCCGTTCCCGACCGAGGGCATGACGGGCGGTGAAATCGAAGTGCTCGGTTATCGTGGCATGAAGGAATACGAACTCGCGTTTGATGGCTTTGCGGTCAAAGGTGAAAACCTTTTGGGTGGTGAAGAGGGCAAAGGCTTTAAGCAGCTGATGGAGACATTCGAGTCCGCCCGCATTCAGACGGCCGCCCGTGCCATTGGTGTGGCTTGTTCGGCTATGGATGTGGCGATGCAGTATGCGCAGGATCGCAAACAGTTCGGCAAAAGCCTGATCGAATTCCCTCGCGTGGCCAACAAACTTGCCATGATGGCCGTTGAAATCATGGTCGCACGTCAGCTGACCTATTTCAGCGCCTTTGAGAAAGACGAGGGCCGCCGCTGCGACGTCGAAGCAGGCATGGCGAAATTGCTGGGCGCACGGGTTGCGTGGGCGGCTGCGGACAACGCATTGCAAATCCACGGCGGCAACGGCTTTGCACTTGAATACAAAGTCAGCCGTATCCTGTGCGACGCCCGCATCTTAAACATCTTTGAAGGTGCAGGTGAAATTCAGGCTCAGGTGATTTCACGCCGCATTCTGTAAGACCCCTACTTAAACGGGATCAACACACAGGGCATCGAACGCAGGTTCGGTAAATTGGTGATGACGTATTCTTCACAGTCTGCGAGCGCAGCCGCCGCTGCGGCCGCGGGCGTTTCATAGTCCCACACAATGGCATAGGCCCCGTCTTCGCTGACGGCCATTGCGCGATACGTGCCCCAGTCCGCGCCCGGGTTGTTGAAATACGCAGCCGCTTCGGGGGCAAGGCTCACTTGCCCGTCTTCTAGTGGCACGTACCCTTCGGGATATAGTTCAGCGAAGATAAGGCACCCTGCGCCCTGCTTGAGGCATTCCTCAATGGCAATATCGCGAGCAGCTTCAATAGAGTTTGCGCCCGTAACATACCCGTAGCCAAATTCCTTGGTGATCGCGAAAGCACCGAAATAGACGTGCCCCTCAAGAAAATCTTCCTCAAACACGGATCGGACCTCGTCGGGTAACCGGAGGCCGGATGCCTGTTCTAACACACCAACTGGGGGGTAAGTTACCACCTCTCGGATAGGTTCTCTGAATTCGACCTGCGTTACGCTCGGACCCATTGTGGGTAATGTCAGAGTGGCGGCGATAACAAATTCTACAATCATATTTTTCTCCTGAATACGTCATAGGAAAGCACGCAATCCCGTATTGGTAAAGATTCCCCTTTTTGGATGCTGTGCCCAAAGGTTACATTACAAACATGATCAAGCCCCTGCTGATATTGATGTTCCTAGCTCTCGCAGCCTGCCAAGGGGATGAAAGCGTGTCCAAATTCACCGACCCGGAAGCTGAATATCAGTTAGCTGAAATAGATGACGCACCGTTTACGGCGCTTGCAACTATCAGTTTTCCAGAGGAAGGACGCGTCGAGGGGCAAGCGCCCTGCAATCGTTACTTCGCAACACAGACTGCGCCTTATCCTTGGTTTGCTCTCGAAGGGATCGGCGCGACGCGCATGGCCTGCGAAAATCTTGCTGCCGAATCCGCATTCTTTGCCGCATTGGAAGTCATGACGTTGTCCGAGGTTCAGGGCGGTACGCTCATCCTGTCGAACGTCGATGGACGATCAATGGTTTTCAAAGCCCGTTAAGTCGAGCGCTTCAAGACGTCGATCAAGCGTTGGCGGGCATCGGGTAAAGGGCGATCCCCCAGCGATTTCGCGAGGTGATGGTGCAGGAAATGTCCTGTGGTTTTCAACGCAATCAAGATGTCAGGGATATCAGCATCCCCCTTGCCCAGCATGACCTTTGGCAAAGCCAACAATCGGTCGGCCCATTCGCCCGCAGCCAGCCGTGAAACGGCACGCCCAGTTCGCGGAGAGACATAGAACAGATCATCGTTCAGGCCTGATACGGCACACGCGGACAGATCCAATGCAAAACCCATTTCTTCGAGCAGGGCGATTTCCCACTGAAGGTATGCAAGCGGCCAAACCTCATTTTGTCCAAGCAGATCAAGTAGGGCGATAGTGCGATCATAGAGCGGCGGGTGGGTTTCGCGTTCTGGCAAAACAAATGCCAGAATACCCGTCACAGCATTTAACCCCGCCAACGCCAGACGATCCTGCATCACCTGAGCTGCGCGACTGCGGACAGGTTCGATGGTAAAGCTTCCGAGGTGATTTTCGAGGCGCGCTTTCCACGTTACGTCCAGTTGGGCGCCGGGTTGAAGCAAGGGTGCGATCTTGCGGCTTGTACCGCCACGCACGATGCCTGCTGCCTTGCCATGGGTCTGGGTAAACACCTCAATGATGGCGGAGTTTTCACCGTGTTTTCGGACCTTCAACAAAGCCCCTTCATCGCGCCATTCAATCATAGCGACAACCTAGGCCAAGGAGGGGTCGTCTAGCAAATGGCGGCCCTGACGGTCTTCGACCTCAATCACCCAAAGGTCAGGGTCAAACCCTGCCTGTTTGTCCAACGATGCATCCACGTCGGGTTCGGGTCCTTCGGCCAAGGTGACCCATTCGCGGTCTCCTGACATCAGGTCAAACTGGCGCTGAAACGCGCGGGCATTGCCATCCAATGTGTTGAGTTTCACCAAAACGGAACCGGCCGTCGCATCGCCCTTGCGCACAACAAAGGCGGGGATTTCAACCAACCGCAGACGGGTCAAATAGGCAGACACCCAAAGGTCGGATGTCAGACGGGTGCTCAAGCGTTGCCGTCCTTAAAGTCGAGGCCCATTTCAGAATAGCGTTCAGATTCTTCAAGCCAGCCCGGACGGACCTTAACCTGTAGGAACAGGTGAACCTTGCGACCCAAAAACTCAACGAGCTCTTCGCGGGACGCTTTGCCGACGGCCTTGATGGTTTCGCCGCGATTGCCCAAGACGATGCCTTTGTGGCCGTCCCGCATAACGTAAACGATTTGGTCGATTTTGCAGGACCCGTCTTTGCGCTCTTCCCAGTTCTCGGTCTCAACGGTCAGCTGATACGGTAGCTCTTGGTGCAAACGCAGGGTCAGCTTTTCGCGGGTCATTTCAGCGGCGATCATCCGCAGCGGTAAGTCAGCGATCTGGTCTTCTGGGTAAAGCCACGGCTCTTCGGGCATCCGCTCGGCCAACCATGTGCGCAGCGTATCGACACCGTGGCCTTTTTCGGCAGATATCATAAAGGTCTCGGCGAAATCAAAGCGTTCGTTCAGGTCCTTGGTGAGGCCAAGCAGAACCGGCGCTTCAACGCGGTCGATCTTGTTGATCGCCAAAGCAACGGTGCGGCCTTTGCCGACATCGCCGAGACGTTCCAAAATCGCTTCGACGCCTTTGGTGATACCACTGTGCGCTTCGATCATCAGGACAACGACGTCCGCATCTGCAACACCGCCCCAAGCGGCCGCAACCATCGCGCGATCAAGGCGGCGTTTGGGCTGGAACAGACCCGGCGTGTCAACGAACACGATCTGGCTTGAGCCCTCGATAGCCACGCCGCGAATGCGGGCACGGGTCGTCTGGACCTTATGGGTCACGATTGACACTTTCGCGCCAACCATCCGGTTCAACAGTGTAGACTTACCTGCGTTTGGCTCACCGATGAGGGCAACAAAACCGGCGCGTTGTGGGGTATCATCGCTCATGTATCTTCTCCTTGCACGCGGGCCAAAAGGGCTGCGGCTGCGGCCTGCTGGGCCTGTCGTTTGTTCGGCGCTTTCGCCTGTTCGGAAGCGCCTGACTTAAGGCGGACTTCAATCGTAAAGACGGGCGCGTGGTCAGGACCGCTTCGGGTGATTTCCGTGTACGATGGCGGTGGCTCGCCCTTCGCCTGTGCCCATTCTTGTAACGCCGTTTTCGGATCACGGGCGTCTTCTTCGACGTTGGTGATCCGATCCCCCCAAAGCGCAACAACACGGTCGCGTGCGACCTCAAAACCAGCGTCTACATAGACCGCTGCAATGACTGCTTCCATGGCGTCGCCAAGCAGCGCTTCTTTGCGGCGACCGCCGGTCAACATCTCTGAGCGGCCCAGTTTCAAGACAGCGCCCAGATCAATCTGGCGGGCGACATCTGCACAGGTTTCTTTGCGCACAAGCGCGTTGAACCGCGGGGCAAGCAGCCCTTCGGGTGCGTTCTTGTCAGCCTCAAGAAGCGCTTCTGCCATCACGAGACCAAGCACACGATCCCCGAGAAATTCAAAACGCTGGTTGTCGTCGCGGTGTGGCGAGGACATGGACGAATGGGTGACCGCGCGGATCAAGTGCTCTGGCTTGGCAAAACTGTGGCCAAGCCTGTCTTGAAACTCACGAAGTGCGCCCGACAGTTTCACTCGACGGCCTTGAAGTAACGATCAGCTCTCCATGTCCAGAACGCCAACAGCGAACGGCCCGATGAGGAGAACATGACGCGGTCTGCACGACCAACAATATCTTCGTATGGAACAAAGCCAACACCACCAGAAATCTGAGGCACGCGGCTGTCAGAGGAGTTGTCGCGGTTGTCGCCCATGAAGAAATACTGACCCTCAGGAACGGTGAAGATGCCCGTGTTGTCTAGGTCACGTTCGCCGATGTTCAAAACAGAGTATTCTGTGCCGTTCGGCAGTGTTTCCGTGAACCGCTGCTTTAGGCAGTCTGCCCCCAAACCAACAGCGCCGTTGGTACAGCGTGGAAGGTTGCCCTGCCCGCCTTGGCGTTCCATCGTTTCTGTGAACAGACCCGCTTCGGTTTGCGCTACTTCTTCGCCATTCAGAATGATGACGCCGTTTTGCACCTGAACGGTGTCACCGGGCATCCCTATCAAGCGTTTGATAAAGTCGCGGCCTGAAACCGGGTGGCGAAAGACAACAACATCGCCGCGTTCCGGTTCTGACCCGAACAGGCGTTCATTGCCGCCTTTGAATACGCCGCAGAAATCTTCGGCATCAACATCCAAGCCGACAGCAGGGATAATAATCGTCGGGCAAGACGCGTAAGAATAGCCATAGGCCATCTTGTTGACGAACAAGAAATCGCCGATCAGCAGCGTTTCTTTCATTGATCCCGATGGAATCCAAAATGGTTGAAACAGGAATGTACGAAACACGCCCGCGATAAGCAGCGCGTAAACGACTGTTTTTACTGTTTCTTTAATGGATGCCCACACGGCCCAACCTCACGTTTAATCGTCAATAAAATCTGGGGTTATGTGCGCGTGACGGCCCGCCAAGTCAACCCGTACTGACCTACACGTTAATTGGGCGAGATTCGATAACAACAAAGGCCTGCGCCCAAGGATGATCATCTGTCAGTGTTACGTGGATGATTGCCTCATGCCCCTCTGGTGTCATGGTCTCAAGGCGCTCTTTGGCCCAGCCCGTGACCTCCATCACAGGTTGGCCGGTTCGCAAGTTGGACACGGCCATGTCTTTCCATGAAATGCCCATGCGTAGCCCTGTGCCCAGCGCCTTTGAACACGCCTCTTTGGCGGCCCATCGTTTGGCGTACGTGCCTGCAATATCTTTGCGCCGTTCAGCTTTATGTTGCTCAACTTCGGTAAAAACGCGATTGCGGAACCGGTCGCCGAAACGATCAAGCGTCCCCTGAATCCGGTCGATGTTTGCGAGGTCCGTGCCGATGCCGAGGATCATGGGGTGAGCTTTGCCGTCAGTAGTTTCAAAGATGCCGCCCCGAATAACACGCCAAACACCAGATCAAAACCGCGTTTCGCGCGTAGGTAGACCGTAGCAATCGGAGCGGAGGAAAACAGGACTGCATAGCCAAAAAATATCGCCATGGACGTCAGACTCAGCACGCAAAACAGGAAAGCGACCGACATTGGCGCTGCATCTGCAGACAAAACAACGGCATAGATCGCCCCCCAGCTCAGGATCGCTTTGGGATTGGTGAGGTGCAGCGCCAAACCTTTGCCGAATGCACCTGCCCGGCTAGGAACCTGCGGTTGGACGGCCTTGCCATGCCATGCAGAAAGCAATGACTTTCCAGCAAGAAACAGAAGATAGCCAGCACCGGCGAAGCGGATCACCTCAAAGAGCCATGCATTCGCGACCATGATCGCCGAAAAACCGAGCGCCGCTGCGATGCCCCAAATTGCGGACCCCAGAACAACGCCCGCCGCAAGCCGCAGCCCCATTGCGCGACCATGAGCCATGGATGTGCTCGAAATCGTAAGCGTCGCAGGGCCAGGACTGCCGCCCGCAACCGCCCACCCCAGCAGGATCAACGGCAATGGGAACAACAGGTCGTTCATTCGGCAAGCTCCTGCGTGACTGCGACATCACCGCTAGATTGATTGACGGTAATGCTCAGCAAAGCCGAGTTCTGAAAGCTCTGTTCTGGGAGGTAGATAATTGCAGGAATTGTGAACGTCAGGCCCGTTGCGGGATCGTAACTTGCGTCCAGATCTTCGAAAAACATGCCAGCGTATCCCAAACCTTCGTCCAGCCCAACGACAGTGCAGGTCCGACCGGAAAGTTCATCATATGGTGGGTGCAGGATCAGCAGGTACATCGCCGCGGCGGCGGGTTCGATGGTGTCTAGTAACGCAACACGCACTTTCCCATCGGCGAATGTTCGACTGTAGTCTTCCCACGGTTCAACGATGGCATCTGCGCGGGCCTGCCAGTCACAAGGAAAGGCCGTCTGCGCGGCGACGGGCGCTGCAAAAAGTGTGATGATCAGGGGTAACAATCTACGCATGACAAACTCCGTTCTAACCAAAGGGAGTGTGCGTGGTTCGGCGCTGCCAAGCAAGTAGGACAATCAAGGGCCGTTTAAGTGCGAACCTCGTCCATGAGACGGCGCATTTCAGCCATCGCCGGTCCGAGGCCTAGGAAGATTGCCTCACCGATCAGGAAATGCCCGATGTTGAGTTCCATGACTTCAGGAAAAGCAGCAACAGGTTGCACGGTGTCATAGGTCAGCCCGTGGCCTGCATGGACTTCCAGCCCCAGCGAATGGGCATAGGTCGACATGTCACGCATTTTTTCCAGTTCAGCATCGCGTGTGGCGAAATCGCCCTCTGCGTGGGCATCGCAAAAAGCGCCAGTGTGAAGTTCGATGACCTGAGCACCAATTCGGTGAGCCGCGTCGATTTGACGTTGGTCCGCTGCAATAAAGATCGAGACGCGGCACCCTGCTTCGCGCAACGGAGCGATGAAATGCGCAAGCTGGTTTTCTTCCCGCGCGACTTCCAGCCCGCCCTCAGTGGTGCGTTCTTCGCGCTTTTCTGGAACGATGCAGACCGCATGCGGCTTATGGCGCAGGGCAATCTTTTGCATTTCGTCTGTCGCTGCCATTTCGAAATTCAACGGCACGTTCAGTGCGTCCATCAGCGCATCAATATCCGCATCCGCAATATGGCGACGGTCTTCGCGAAGGTGTGCTGTGATTCCGTCCGCCCCAAATTCTTGCGCGAGAATGGCCGCACGGACGGGATCCGGAGTGCTTCCGCCCCGCGCATTGCGCACTGTAGCCACATGATCAATATTCACACCAAGACGTAGTTTGGACATAAGAGACCCTTCCTGCTGGACTTAAGTCTAACGCGGATTTTATGCGCCGTCAGCAGGATTCTTCAGGTGGGCAAGTTTCGCGCGAAGACGTTTACGGCGCCGATTTTGATAGGCACGGATGACCGGTACAGAGATGTAATATGCGATGGTCGCCGTGATGATCCCGGGAATAATTCCGCCCACGAAATACGGGTAGAAAACTTCGCCGTAGAATTCGGACAAGCCGCGCCAATCCATTTCCTGATGCGTGAACAACGCAGTGAAATTATGCCATAGGTCACTAAATGCATTATTAAACTGGCAACCAATGCGACAGACTTCATGCCCTGGAGCTCCCTCAAGAAGGTCGCGTTTCATGCGCGTCCCCAAAAGCCAGTGCCCCGTACTTAGAGACGCATAAGCGATCGGAATATAGGTCAACGGGTTGCCGAAGAACGTGGCCATAAGTGATGCAAGTATATTGCCGCGCATGGCCATTGCGATAAATGCCGCAATGAAAAAATGAATCCCGTAGAACGGCGAAAACGTGGTGAAAACGCCTGCCCAAATTCCGCGTGAAATCTTTTCAGGGGTGTCGGGAAGCCGACGTACACGATGTTTGACATATTGCGCCGCACGGCCCCATCCGCCGCGAGGCCAGAGCAGTTCCAGCGTCGCGCGCCAAAATGAGCGCCTGTCTCGTCGTCTGAAAACCACCTATGTTTCCTCTGCCCTCGGGCCTTAACTTCTGCGCTGAACTTTGCCGGCGCGTTCGGGGTCACGGTGTCGCGCGACCGCCGCGACATTACTATCCACCTCAAGGGCATTCATAATAATGTGCATGTGTTCTGTGTCGCGTAAATCGACATCCATCAACAGCCTGAAGTAATCAGGTTTTCGATCGACAAAGACAAGGTCGGAAATATTGGCGTCATGTTCGCCAATCACAGAACAGATGCGGCCCAATACACCCGCATCATTGGTTATCGTTAGTTCCAATGTGATCGTGTTGGTGACCGAGTGGGTGCCTTCTTGCCAATGCAGATCGATCCAGCGTTCGGGCTGGTCTTCGTAATTGACGAGAACCTCACAATCAATCGCGTGAACGACCACACCTTCACCGCGCGACGTGATCCCGACGATACGTTCCCCCGGGATCGGCTGGCAGCATTGGGCGCGACGATGCGACTGATCCGGCGAAAGACCGATAACAGCGCGGCGGGCTTCGATCTCATGACCGACGGATTTCGCCAGATCAGGGAAAACTGCGGACACGACTTCACGAGATGTGATCTCGGCCGCACCGACCCGTTCCAATAGATCGTCGACATTGGATAATCCAAGCGATTTTCCGGCGGTCTTCAACGCCTTGTTCGTAACTTCTTTGCCAATATTTTCAAAAGAGACACGGACAAGTTCACGGCCCAAACGGATAAATCGTTCACGATCTTCCTCGCGAAGCGCCCTACGGATCGCGGTCTTCGCGCGCCCCGTTACAGCGATATCCGTCCACGTGGCTTGGGGCGTTTGGCCTTCTGCTGTGATAACCTCCACCGACTGGCCATTTTTGACGCGGGTCCAGAGCGGAACACGAATGCCATCCACCTTTGCCCCGACGCAGGCATGTCCAATACGGGTGTGGATCGCATAGGCGAAATCAATTGGGGTCGCACCACGGGGCAGCTTGATAACATCGCCCTTGGGCGTGAAGCAGAACACTTGGTCCTGATACATTTCCAGTTTGACCATATCGAGGAATTCGTCGTGGTCGTGGTCTTCGTCCAGACGTTCGCTCAACTGAGCAATCCAGCGCGCAGGGTCGACCGCAAAGCGGTTTTCGACGCGCACACCCTCACGGTAGGACCAGTGGGCCGCGACGCCTGCTTCGGCGACTTCGTGCATTTCTACCGTGCGAATTTGCACTTCGACGCGCTTCCCGTCACGGCCAGAAACCGTGGTGTGCAAAGACCGATACCCGTTGGTTTTTGGCTGACTGATGTAGTCCTTAAAGCGACCGGGCACAGCCGCCCAACGCTGGTGAATCGCACCAAGGGCCGCGTAGCAGTCGGCATCTGTCTGAGTGATAACCCGGAAGCCGTAGATGTCAGACAGGCGGCTGAAACCTTGTTCTTTTTCCTGCATCTTGCGCCAGATCGAATAGGGTTTTTTGGCGCGCCCATAGATGTCGACAGACAGGCCCGCCTTGTCCATCTCAAGCTCCATATCAGCTTGGATCTTTTCGACGACATCACCCGTCTCTTTTTGCAAAGTGATAAAGCGGCGAATGATAGAATTGCGGCCCTCGGGATTTAGAACTCGGAACGCGAGGTCCTCGAGTTCTTCGCGCATCCATTGCATCCCCATGCGCCCTGCGAGCGGTGCATAGATGTCCATGGTTTCGCGGGCCTTTTGGGCCTGCTTTTGCGGGCGCATCGATTTGATGGTCCGCATGTTATGCAGCCGGTCCGCGAGCTTGACCAACGTAACGCGCAAATCACGCGATGTTGCCATGAACAGCTTGCGGAAATTCTCGGCCTGTTTGGTCTCGGACGAATTGAGCTGAAGGTTGGTGAGCTTTGTCACGCCATCGACCAGTTCGGCGATCTCTTTGCTGAAGCGTTGCTCAACCTCGGCGTAGGTGGCTTTGGTGTCTTCGATGGTGTCGTGCAACAGCGCGGTGATGAGCGTCGCGTCATCCATCTGCTGTTCAGCCAGGATGGCCGCGACAGCGACAGGATGGGTGAAATACGGTTCACCAGAATGACGGAACTGGCCGTCATGCATCTCCTCGCCGAATGCAAAAGCATCGGCGATCATGTCCGCATTGGTCTTTGGGTTGTAGGTGCGGATCAGCGCAATCAGATCGTCAGCAGAGATCATGTGCGCTGCACCACCTTATTTCTGGCCTTGAGCTTCCATCAAAGCACGAAGAAGCTTTTCTTCGCTCAGATCGTCTTCGGCAGGCTTGTCTGCTTCAGGGGATCCACCACCCATCAGAAGAGCCATGGAATCTTCTTCCGGCTCATCGACTTCGATTTGTGTCTGGTTGGCTTCGATCATGCGCTCGCGCAAATCATCCGCTGTCTGTGTTTCTTCAGCGATCTCACGCAGGGATACGACAGGGTTTTTGTCGTTGTCGCGCGCAACAGTCAGCGCACCACCGGCAGAAATTTCACGTGCCCGATGTGCAGCAAGCATCACCAGTTCAAAACGGTTCGGAACCTTGTCAACGCAGTCTTCAACGGTCACGCGGGCCATGGGGCACTCCAATCAAATCGATATAGGTAGGGTCAGAAACGGCTATCTAATGGCTTGACAGCAATAAGACAAGCGATTCCGTTAATTCAGTGGCGTGATCTCTGACAACTCGGCTGCGCCCAATTCAGACAGCATTTCAGAAACCGTGCGGTTCTGGACAGGGTGCACCCAATCAGGGGCGACATCAGCCAACGGAACCAATACGAAAGCACGTTCCTGAAGCCGCGGATGCGGCAAGGTTAATTGCTCTGGCGCACGGGTTTGCTGCTCTGACAGGGGCATATCGCGCCAGTATCGAAAAGTGTCATGATCAGGCCGCACGTCGTCACCGCATGCGATGAGATCTAGATCAAGCGTACGTGATCCCCATCGGACCTGCCGGTCACGCCCAAATGCCGCTTCGATGCTGTGCAAGCCTGCAAGAATCTCCGACGCGGGCCGATCACTGTAAAATGCACAGGCCGCATTGACAAAATCCGGCCCCGAACCCGCAGGAAATGCTGGTGTTTGGTAAAATTTGCTGACCCGCGTTTCACCAAACTGGTCCCCCAATGCGTCAATGGCCGCAGCAACTGTTTCAGACGGCCCGCCTGCTTGTGACGTTACATTACTTCCCAACGCGACAAGCACTATCCTGCTCTTCATCTCTTGCGCCCCTTGCGACATGTCGTAAAAGCTTTACATTCTGTAGTGTCCTACCGGGTTTTGAAACCACTCACATAGTTCCCACCGGTTCGGACAATTTGAAAGGACTAATTGTCATGTTTTATCGTGATGAGAGGCTCGCCCTCTTCATCGACGGTTCAAACCTCTATGCAGCGGCTAAGTCGCTCGGGTTTGACATCGATTATAAGTTGTTACGTAGCGAGTTCATGAGGCGCGGCAAAATGTTGCGTGCGTTTTACTACACAGCCCTGTTGGAGAATGATGAATATTCTCCAATTCGACCGCTGGTAGATTGGTTACATTATAATGGCTTTACCATGGTCACGAAGCCCGCCAAGGAATTCACTGATTCCATGGGGCGTCGCAAGATCAAAGGTAACATGGACATTGAATTGGCCGTGAACGCGATGGAACTGGCACCGCATGTTGATCACATCGTGATCTTCTCTGGTGATGGTGACTTTCGGCCGTTGATTGAAAGCCTGCAACGCCAAGGTGTTCGGGTGTCTGTTGTGTCAACGATCCGCAGCCAACCGCCTATGATCGCGGATGAGCTTCGTCGTCAGTGCGATAACTTCATCGAACTCGACGAACTGCGCGAC
Organism: Octadecabacter sp. B2R22; assembly: GCF_018861045.1. GTDB lineage: Bacteria > Pseudomonadota > Alphaproteobacteria > Rhodobacterales > Rhodobacteraceae > Octadecabacter. Next base: position 517,136 of record NZ_JAHKQJ010000005.1, on the reverse strand, counting down.
GTTATCGGGCGCCCTCCAAGAGAGCCACGCGAAGAACCCAAGGCCGAAATGGTCGAGGAAGAAAGCTAAAACAGCAGGCGCCCTTCAAGGGCGCCTGTTTTTGTTTATGGCAACGTCATAGCAATTCCTTCGACTTGGATATCGCTAGTTCTGCGCGGCAACCGCAGCATTCATCATATTGTGGCGCTCAACAATATCGCTGGGCCACGTACTTTTGATGAACGCCATTACATTACGAATCTCACTATCACTTAAGACGCCTTCGTACCCAAGCATATCGCTTTCGTAACCATTTCCTACAAGCGCGGCAGTGCCAAATTTAACAATCTGGAACAGCTGCACGTCAGGGTGGTGCCAAGTATGACCAGAGGCGTCGTGAGGAGGAGCAAGACTTCGGCCATTAGAGCTTGGAGTACGCCAATTCTCTTGCCCTTCAAGGCTCTCTCCATGGCAAGACGCACAATTTTCTGCATAGAGTTCGGCTCCATGGGCCACGGCGGCTAAATCCTCGTAAGCGAACAAGTTCACTTGTGAGTGAGTGTCCTGTTCAGCTACGGCCATGGTTGCGCCAAGTCCTAAAGCACCAACAGTAAGAACAGTCAAAAATTTCGCGCTCATTATTCTCTCCAAATTGTCACTTCGTCTCTACGAGGTTCCACCTAGGGGAAGGCAAGGCTTTTCGCGTATTGCAGAAAGAGAACAGGATGGATTGCAGACTTTCTGCACGGGCTTGATCTGGACGTGCCGACGCTAAATGCTTACCTACGGTGGCAAGCAGGAGACTCCCATGACCAAAGCCCCACTTACGTTATACCTCGCCGCGCCACGTGGGTTTTGCGCAGGCGTGGATCGCGCCATCAAGATCGTAGAGATGGCTTTGGAAAAATGGGGCGCGCCTGTCTATGTGCGTCATGAGATCGTACACAATAAGTTCGTGGTGGATGATTTGCGCGGCAAGGGCGCTGTCTTTGTCGAAGAATTGGATGAATGCCCTGACGACCGTCCCGTGATTTTCTCTGCACATGGCGTGCCCAAAGCAGTGCCCGCCGCCGCCGCCAAGCGCGAGATGGTCTTTGTTGATGCCACCTGCCCGCTGGTGTCCAAGGTCCATATTGAGGCCCAGCGCCACGCAGAAAACGGTCTACAAATGATCATGATCGGACATGCAGGCCACCCTGAAACTGTCGGAACAATGGGACAATTGCCGGATGGTGAAGTGCTTTTGGTTGAGACGGTTGAAGACGTGGCAGAGGTCACGCCGCGCGACCCTGAACAATTGGCTTTTGTCACACAGACGACCCTTTCGGTCGATGACACAACGGACATTGTTGCCGCTCTGAATGCAAGGTTTCCGGCCATCGTTGGGCCACACAAAGAAGACATCTGTTACGCGACAACCAATCGCCAAGAAGCGGTTAAAGCTATGGCCCCAAAGGCGGATGCTATGTTGGTCGTTGGCGCACCCAATTCATCCAATTCGCAACGTTTGGTCGAGGTCGGTCGTAAAGCGGGTTGCGCCTACAGCCAACTTGTCATGCGGGCCGCCAACATCGACTGGCGCGCCTTGGACGGTATCACTAGCATCGGCATTACCGCCGGCGCGTCCGCCCCCGAGGTGCTGATCAACGAAGTTATTGACGCCTTTAAGGATCGCTATGACGTGACCGTTGAACAGGTGGAAACCGCGGTCGAGAACGTAGAATTCAAAGTGCCGCGCGTCCTGCGAGAAACAGCATGACCGATCCAAAAACCATCGCTTTTTATGACGGCGCAGCAGACAATTACGACAAATGTTTTGACAGCGGCTCGAGCAGTAAGTCTTTGCAAGACTTTCTGTCGTTGTTGCCTGACGGCGGAGACATTCTCGACCTTGGCTGCGGGCCTGCGCGGGCATCGGTCCATATGCGCGCAGCTGGCTTCAATCCAGATCCGGTTGACGCGTCGGACGGCATGATCGAATTGGCCAATGAGGCTCACAACATCGGCGCGCGAAAGCTGACTTTTGACGAATTAGATATGGTGGCGGCCTATGATGGGGTCTGGGCGAATTTCTCGCTCCTGCATGCGCCTAAACCGGACTTGCCCAAACATTTTTCGGCAATCGCTTCTGCTCTGCGCGATGGCGGTGTTTTCCATGTTGCGATGAAGGTCGGAACAGGTGAAAAGCGCGATCATATCGATCGGCTTTATACCTTTGTCACCGTGGACGAATTGCAGCAATTGCTGCGTGACGCTGGGTTCGAGGTTCTTGGGTTCGAAGAAGGTCGAGAAGCCGGAATGGCCGGAACAATTGATCCCTTTGTTAATATGCGAGCCCGGAAAATTGCCTGAATTATTTGCTTACACAGACGGCGCGTGCAGTGGCAATCCCGGCCCAGGCGGCTGGGGCGCTGTGTTGATCGCACGCGATGGCGATACTGTCGTCAAAGAACGCGATCTAAAGGGGGGCGAAGCGCACACAACCAACAACCGGATGGAATTGCTGGCGGCGATCAATGCGCTTGAAACCTTATCGAACGCATCAAAACTAACGCTGGTGACCGACAGTTCCTACGTCAAAGACGGGATCACCAAATGGATCTACGGCTGGAAGGCCAAGGGGTGGAAAAAGAAGGGCGGCGAGATCAAGAACATCGATCTTTGGCAGCGTTTAGACGAAGCCCGCAATCGTCACGACGTCACATGGGAATGGGTCAAAGGGCACGCTGGCCATCCCGAAAACGAACGCGCCGACGAATTGGCGCGCGCAGGCATGGCACCGTTCAAGGGTTAGTCAAAGGCGGCAGGTGGCGTCCATCCCTTAAGGAGGTCGGCAGCCAAGGCAGGTTTCTTACCTGCCTTTTGAAGTCGCAAGATTTCAAGCGCTCCGGCGCCGGTCCCCGCGAACAGTCTACCTTCTGATGCACTGATTGCCCCGACATCGAGCGTCTCAGTCGCGATGCTGGCTTGAAGAAGCTTTATGCGTTCCCCCGCAGCTTCGGTCCATGCGCCGGGAAAAGGTGACAGCCCGTTGATCTGACGGACAATCTCATCTGCGGGGGACGTCCAATCAATTCGTGCTTCGGCTTTGTCGATCTTGGATGCATATGTGACGCCATCGTCAGGCTGAGGATCAGGCGTCAGGTCCGCCAACGTGGCGAGCGCTTCGACGATGGAACGCGCGCCCAAGCTACTCAGCCGATCATGCAAAGCGCCCGTTGTCTCATCCACGGCAATGGCGATTTCGCGACGCAGCAGAACCGGTCCGGTATCCAGCCCCGCTTCCATCTGCATGATGCAAACACCTGTCTTGGAATCGCCGGCCATAATCGCGCGATGAATAGGTGCAGCCCCCCGCCAACGCGGCAGCAAAGACGCGTGAATGTTAAGGCAGCCCTTCGCGGGCGCATCCAGAACTTCTTGTGGTAAGATCAACCCGTAGGCGACAACAACGGCGATCTCAGCATTCAGCGCGGTAAACTCTGCCTGCGCGTCGTCGGTCCTAAGCGATATTGGGTGACGGACGTCCAAACCCAACTCTTCGGCCCGCGACTGAACAGGGCTTGGTCGGTCTTTCTTACCCCGTCCTGCAGGGCGGGGAGGCTGTGAGTAAACAGCCGCGATCTCATGACCTGCATCTACCAAGGCATCCAAGATTGGCACCGAAAAGTCAGGCGTCCCCATGAAAACTATGCGCATCGTAATCCCCTTGGGTTAGCTGCCCAGCTTGCGGGCTTTCTTTATCAACATATCGCGTTTGGTGCGGCTTAGGCGGTCGAAATACATTTTGCCGTTCAGGTGATCGATTTGATGCTGAACGCTGGTCGCCCAGAGACCCACGAAATCTTTCGTTTCGACTTCGCCCTGTTCGTTCAAGAATTCGACGGTCACGGCACGCGGACGTTTGATCGTCGCAGATGCACCTGGCACATTTGGCGAAGCTTCTTCGTGGGCACGCAGTTCCTGGGAAGCATGAAGAACTTTCGGGTTCGCCATCCGGACCGATTGGCCACGCTTGTCGGAGGCATCGACCACCGCCAATTGCAACGGAATACCCAGTTGCGGTGCAGCAAGCCCGACACCGGGCATGGAATCCATGGCTTCGATCATTTCGGCCCAGATCATACGAATGTCGTCTGTTACTGCATCAACTTCGTTTGCTGGCGTGCGAAGGACTTTGGCGGGGTAAGGGACGAACGGTCTATGAGACATAGGCGGCTTCCAATTCGGTACGGGCATCAGACGTCTGGTGATCGAAAATCACTGTGCCGTTAAGGTGATCAAATTCGTGCTGGATACAACGCGCAAGCATTCCGTCGAACCACGCAGTTTCCGTCTGGAGGTCGCGGTTAATCCAGCGCAGTTGGACGCGGTCTGGGCGGCTAACGGGCATGGGTAAGTCAGGAATCGAAAGGCACTGCTCATCCATCGCGACAATGGTTTCGCTTGTGCTCAGCACCTCTGGGTTAACAAAGGCGCGTGGATCACGTGGGCCTTCTTTCCATGTCACATCAACGACGAAAACACGTTTCAACGCGCCAATCTGCGGCGCAGCTAACCCACGTCCATTCGCCGCGTACATCGTATCGAAAAGATCATCGATCAGCACTGCAGTGTTAGGATCGTGCACATCAACGGCAGCACAGACCTGTGACAATACGGCGTCCGGCCAAAGGCGGACATTACGCGTTACCACGTGCAATCTCGCGTTTCAGTTTTTGCATCTTGCGGGTGATCATCTGACGCTTGAGCGGTTTTAGGTAATCGATAAACAGTTTGCCGTTCAAATGGTCGATTTCGTGCTGCACGCAGGTCGCCCAGAGCCCGTCAAATTCTTCCTGAACCTTTTTCCCACTTATATCCGTCCATTCGACTTTCACAATCGCGGGGCGTTCCACTTCGGCGTATTGATCAGGAATGCTCAGGCAGCCTTCGTCATAAACGTTGGTCTCTTCCGAGCTTTCGATAACTGTTGGGTTGATCAACACCATTGGTTCCGGCGTCGCGTTTTCTTCTTTGACGCAATCCATGACCAACATCCGCTTCATGATGCCCAGCTGGGGCGCGGCCAAACCGATGCCCGGCGCGTCATACATAGTCTCAAGCATATCATCGGCCAAAGCTGCCAGATCGCCGTTGAATTCAGCAACGGGTGTAGCGGTCGCTTTTAAGCGTGGGTCGGGGTGGATCAAGATGGAGCGTAATGTCATGAAACGCCATGTAAGACTTCGGCTCCGATTGCGCAACATCTCCAGCGGTTCATTCCACCATACAAGGGCTTGCACCTGCGCCACATGGCGATAGCTTGGCTAAAACAGGAGACTTCATATGGATTTTGACACCCCTATCAACCGCCGTGGCACTCATTGCATCAAATGGGACGGGATGGAGCCGATTTACGGCGTCGATGCCAACGACGGTATCGCGATGTGGGTGGCAGATATGGAGTTCAAGCCGCCTCAATGTGTGCAAGACGCCATTCAGGCCATGCACGACCACGGTGTTTACGGCTATTTTGGCGATGAGACCGAATACCTTGCCGCCATTCAGTGGTGGATGAAGACACGCCATAACTGGCACATCGATCCGTCTTGGATTTTCACCACCCATGGATTGGTGAATGGTACAGGGATGTGTGTGGATGCGTTCACAGCACCCGGCGACGGGGTCGTCTTGTTTACGCCCGTCTATCACGCCTTCGCCAAAGTGATTAATGCGGCGGGCCGTCAGGTTGTTGAATGCCCGCTGGTCAACCACAGCGGACGCTATGAGTTCGACTTCGACGCCTATGATGCGCAAATGACTGGCAATGAGCGTATGGTCATCCTGTGTTCGCCTCATAACCCGGGTGGACGAGTTTGGACCAAGGGCGAATTGCAAGCAGTCGCCTCATTTGCGAAACGTCATGATCTTTTGCTGGTGTCCGATGAAATCCACCACGACCTGACCTTTGGTGCAAAACATACTCCGATGGCGCACATCGAAGGGATCGAGGACCGCTTGGTCACAATGACGGCGACCACAAAGACGTTCAACATCGCGGGGTCTCATTCGGGTAATGTGATCATCGAAGACCCTGATCTGCGGGCCCAATTTGCAGGGCGTATGGCTGCACTTGGCTTGTCGCCCAATAGCTTTGGTTTATTTATGGCCACGGCTGCGTATTCGCCGGAAGGCGCTGCTTGGGTTGATGAGCTTCGCGTCTATCTGGATGGCAACCGCAAGCTGTTTGATGATGCGGTCAATGCGATCCCGGGTTTGGCGTCGATGCCATTGGAATCGACCTACCTTGCTTGGGTGGATTTCAGCGGAACCGGTATGACACGCGAGGACTTTACCCGTCGCGTGGAACAAGATGCGAAAATCGCAGCCAACCACGGCCCGACCTTTGGTTGCGGGGGCGATAACTTCTTGCGGTTCAACTTCGCAGCGCCCCGCGCGCAAGTGCAAGAGGCTGTCGATCGGTTGGCAAAAGCGTTTGGCGATTTACAGTAACTAGCGGCCCAGCAGGGCAATAGGCGCGTCTTTTTTGCGCTCAAAATCAAGCGGCGCGCCATCACTGGCCGCCGTATTGCGTTTGAATTCATAGACCATGTGGTTGCCGTCTTCAGCAGCGGCGACGATCAGGCATTGGCTGACATGCCGCCCACCATCAAAAATATCGACCAACCCGCGCAGCTTTGGCGCGTCTTCCAGATCAAGAGAGAACCCAGTGTTGGTCATCCGTTGAATCCGGTAGCTTTCGCCATTCACCTCAACCCGCAGGCGGGTCTGTTTCGCGGCAGCTTTGGACTGAGCTGCGTGAAGCTCGTTCCAGATCGATTGAGGCAGTGATTCCAACATTTTAGTCTCCATCCAATGGCGCAAAGGATGGCGCATTTATCGTTACCGTCAAGTTAACCTTCCGCCGCGCTGCGGCATCCGCGCTATGCTTTCGCTTTGGGCCTTAGCACATGGGGTTTGGCGGCATCGTACAATGCGGAGTCAGGGAACCCGTTATCCTGCGCGAGGGCGGGCCCCAAGAGAATCAGTGCCGTACGAGTGATTTTGGCATCCCGTGCTTTTGCGCGAATATCGGACAAGGTTCCACGGATGATCAACTGATCCGGCCAGCCCACGCGGTAGATCACAGCGGCAGGACAGTCGGCCCCGTAGTGAGGGGTGAGCTGGCGTTCAATTTCACGCAGCGCACGGATGCCAAGGTGGATCGCCAGCGTTGTTCCGGTGCGCCCGAAATTGTCGAGCGTTTCACCCGCAGGCATGCCCGTCGATTTCATCGACATACGAGTCAGCACGATAGATTGCGCCACTTCTGGCACGGTAAGTTCTTGGCCCAACGCCGCAGCCGCCGCTGTATAGGCAGGAACGCCGGGGATGATTTCATAATCGATCCCGTCAGCCTTTAGGCGACGAATTTGTTCAGCGATGGCCCCGTAAAGCGACGGATCACCCGAATGCACACGCGCAACGTCTTGGCCCTTGGCGTGTGCTTTGACGATTTCAGCATGGGTTTCATCAAGGTGCATGGGCGCAGTGTCCATGACCAACGCCCCCTCGGGCGCGATAGAAACCACCTGTTCGGGAACCAGTGAGCCCGCGTAAAGGCAAACGGGGCAGGCCTTGATCAAGCGCGCGGCTTTGAGCGTCAGAAGTTCAGGATCACCCGGCCCTGCGCCGATGAAGTAAACGGTCATTTATGCAGTCTCCGGTTCGTAGGGGTCATGGCGTTTGTCGGTAAGGTCGCCGTCAATTTTGCGGGCATAGCCACGCGGAGTGAACATGCGCGGTCCCTCGCCCAATTGAGCAAGGCGCGAGTTGGATGACCCGATCAGGACAACCGTCAACATGTCGACCTCATCCACCTCAAGTTCGTCCAAACGGCGGTAGCGCACCAGTTCCGTTGGGCGGCCAAGGTTAGACGCGAGCATCACAGGCGTATCCGCAGGGCGGTGTTGCAGCAGGATGTCGCGGGCTTCGGCCAATAGCGTCCGGCGGGTTTTGGACACGGGATTGTAGAACGCGATCACAAAGTCCCCTTCGGCGGCCGCTTTCAGACGCCGGACGATATCATCGCGTGGAGTCAGAAGATCAGACAGGCTGATCGTACAGAAATCATGCCCCAGCGGCGCCCCTGCCCGCGCGGCGGCACCTTGCAAGGCAGACACACCAGGGGAACAGACGACTTCAACACGACGAGCTGCATCGCTGACGCCTTCCTCGTTTTCGGCACGATCCAGCAGTTCGAACACCAACGCACCCATAGCGTAAATGCCCGCATCCCCAGAGCAAACCAGCGCGACGTTCTTGCCGAGAGCCGCTTGTTCGAGGGCATAGCGGCAACGCGCTTCTTCTCCACCCAACGGGAAATCGCTGCGGATCTTCCCAGCCGCGAGCGGCCCTAGAAGATCAATATACAATCCATAACCCACCAATTCTTCTGCGTCCGCGACAAGACGGGACACTTCTGGCGTGCGCCACGCCGCCTGACCCGGCCCGATGCCGACAACAGACAATCGCCCGCGAGGGCGACCTTTTAGGCCCGTAATCGGTACGGGCGCTTTAGCAATTGCGCAGGTCGTCGTGGCGGTTTTGGTTTTCTCGACGTGCAGCGTGGCGTCTGGCCCCGCTGCGGCGAGGGCAGCCCCTTCGGACACACCACGGGTTCCGACTTCAGCCAAGACCACGTCAGACGGGTTGGCGAGGCGCGGCGTTTCGGCGTTCAGATCGTCCGCCGTGAAGACGCGGAGCGGCACGCCAAGACGCTTGGCGGCTTGGATGATTGCTGGCTCATCGGCCTTCAGATCAATCGAAGCAACACAGGCGATGGCACCCTGCGCGATGTTGTTGCTTTGCAGAACGCCTTCGACATGGGTCCACAAATCGTCGGGGTCGGCATTGCGCGCACAGCCTAACCCAAGCGTGAAATGTTGCGGGTGATAAACGAGGCGCGTGTCGCTGCCGTGTGTTGGCGCATCCGTTACGCAAAGTTCGACGTCGTCACCATCGGGCAGTTGTGCATCAAAGATCGCGTCGCCGGACCATGTGACGCCACCACCTGACAGAAGTGTTGCCATGACTGATTTCGCGTCTTCAGGGTTCTGGAGGCGGTATCCCAACGGCGGCTCATCCAGCGCAACGCCCAAGGCGACGTCCCCAGCGGTCGTCACGGCTGCCGTTCCCTCTAAGGCTTCGGCGATCTGCTTGGCCAAACGGTTCGCGCCACGATGCCCGCCCAACAATGGAACAACGACCTTGCCGTCGTCGGACACCGAAATGACTGGTGGTTCGGTGGTTTTGTTGTTGAGTTGTGAAGCCACACCGCGGATCAGAATGCCCGATGCACAGACGCCGATGATCGGGGTCCCTGCAGCAAACAGATCACGAGTGTGATCAAGCGCGTTGGCAAAGAAAGCATCCGCTGTTTCCACCCGATCCTCACGGCCATGGACAGCGCAATTCATCGCCTTGGCGATGGCATGTGCGGTGGGTTCACCGGATTTCGACAAAGCGAGAACGACTGGAGTTAGAGCCACGGGTCGGCTCCTTTCGTGAGTAAGATCATTGAGAAGTAAGGTGCCTTTTCGGGCGCTTGAGCGAGCGGACGCACAACCTGTTCAGGCAGTGTCGCGCGTTCGATATAAGTGGCATTTTCCGTCAACCCGAGGTCTTCGATGACTGCGCGGATTTTGGGAAGGTGGCGACCGACTTTCATGATTGCCACGGCTTCGGCGCCTGCAATCCGGTCGCGCAGTTCAGCTTCGTCCATCGGGCCGGGCAGGACGGTGAGGCGTTCATTACGCGCAACGAGCGGCTGTTCCGAAGAGGCTGCACAGGCTGTCACAGACGTCACTCCGGGAACCACGCGGACCTCAAAACGGTCCTTGAGGCGGGCGTGGATATACATAAACGAGCCGTAGAAAAACGGGTCACCTTCGCACAGGCAGACAACGTCTTTGCCGTCCGACAAAGCCTCGGCAATCTGCGCCGCACCTTTGTCATAGGCCGCTTGCGCAGGGGCGCGGTCAACCGTCATAGGAACGTCCATCACGATTTCCGTCGCATCCGCCGAGATCAGATCAGCTGCGATTGAACGCGCAAAACTGTCGGCGCCAGCGAGGGTCGGATAGGCAATGACATTCGCGGCCTCAATCAAGCGGGCCGCGCGCAGCGTCATCAAATCAGGTGCACCGGGGCCAAGGCCCACACCATACAGAATTCCGGTCATCGCTTGATCAGGCTCCATTGTGTGACGGGCATCGCGGGACGCCATCCGGTGAGTTTGCCAATCGGGTCCGCGCGGTGTGTCTGGATTTTCACAAGATCGCCGCCGTGGGCTTTGTGTAGTTCTATCAACAGGGCTTCGGATTCCAGCGTCACTGCATTTGCGACCAGTCGACCTAGAGGGCGCAGAGCAGCCCAAGCTGCCTTAAACGTCTCATGCGACAAGCCACCACCGATGAAGACGGCATCAGGTGGTGCAAGACCCTCGAGCGCAGCGGGCACAGTACCGTCGATGATTTCCAACTTAGGTGCACCGAGCGCGAGCGCATTTTGCGCGGCCAACGCACGCCGATCAGCGCGAGGTTCGATGCCGACGGCGCGGGCGTAACGGGCCGCACGCATCCATTCGATGGCGACGCTCCCGCAGCCTGTGCCGATGTCCCAAAGAAGTGCGCCGCGCATCGGCATGAGTTTGGCAACGGTCGCGGCGCGGACTTCTTGTTTGGTCATTGTCCCGTCAGACTGGAACAATGCATCTGCAAGGCCCGGCACACGCGGCAAGAGCGCAGCATCAGGGGCAGCAACGCAGTCGATGGCCAGCGTATTGAAAGCGGGAACATCGTGAGACCAGCTATCGGCGATACCATCGAACCTTTTCTCACGGTCTCCACCCATCGCGGCAAGAACTGTCATCTTAGAACCACCAAAGCCGCGATCTGTCAGAAACTTGGCGATCTGTGCGGGGGTTTCTGCGCCCGTCGTCAAGACGATAAGACGCTGATCAGGTTGAATGAACGCGATCATTTGCTCAACGGGGCGACCATGCACCGTCAGTGTTTCAACATCAGCCAAAGACCAGCCCATGCGGGCAGCGGCAAGCTGAAACGCGCTGAGCTGCGGGTGGTAGACAAGTTGGTCCGCGGGAACCGAACGACCGATGCGCGCGCCGACCGAGAACCAGAGAGGATCACCTGTCACAAGGACGACCGCACGACGGTCTTTCAAGGTCTCCAGCGTGGAAATCATCGCATCAAAGGGCGAAGGCCAAGCAAGGCGTTCTGCGTTGGGGTTAACCGAAAGCGTGTGGTGGCGTTCGCCGCCGACAATCACATCAGCAGCTTCAACAACGGCGCGAGTGGCTGGCGTCAAACCGTCCATCCCATCTTCGCCGATGCCAACAATATGAAGCCAAGGTGCGTTAGGCATTCGAAATCTCCGGCAGCCCTGCGGACAAGGCGTTCACGGCAGCAGACGCCATCGCGGAACCGCCTTTGCGCCCACGAAGGGCGACGAAATCAACATCGCGCGGGTTGGCTGCTAGTTCGGCTTTGGATTCAGCGGCCCCGACAAAACCAACTGGGAAACCAAGGATCACAGCAGGTTTCGGAAACCCTTGGTCGATAAGATCGAGCAAATGGAACAGCGCGGTGGGTGCATTACCGATGGCAACCACAGCATCCTTTATGTGAGGTTCCCAAAATTCAACAGCCGCAGCAGACCGTGTGTTGCCGATCTGCTTGGCGTGATCTGGCGTGCGAGGGTCGTTCAGCGTGACGATAACGTCATTGTTCGCGGGCAGATAACGGCGAATGATACCAGCGCCAACCATTTCACAGTCACACAAGATCGGCGCGCCCGATTGGAGTGCGTGATGCCCAGCAAAGGCCGCATCTGGCGAAAATGCCAATCGGTCAGCTATTTCAACCATGCCACAAGAATGAATCAAACGCGTGATAAGCGGGCGCAAGGCCTCGGGGAACCGCTCCAAGCGAGCCTCTTTTGTCACGGTCGCGAATGACTGTGCGTAGATCGCTGAAGGGTTGGTTTCATAGGGGCGCATTGTAGGCTTTCGGGCGATTACGTCTTGGATTTACGTGCAGATTCTGGCCCGTGAGGGTGATCCGCGTGCGGGTAAGCCGCGTGATGATGGTGATCGTGGTCATGGTGGTGGTCATGCCCGTGATCGTGGTGGTGATGATGGAGGTCATGGTCGGCCGTTAAGCGGCACATACCGGTACAGAAAGTATCGCACATCTTGCAGTCAGATACGTTCGAACCAGGGGCCGATGCACCTTGGCCTTCAACGTGGTGGTGGTGGCTTTCCTGAACCGCGCCCACTTCACCCTCAAAGCCGAGGACTTGGGTGCGGTATTTACAGAGCACGCAGGTAGACGGCGGTGTATCTGCAAACGCCGGGTGATTGCGTTGGTCTGGTGAAATGTGGCGATGCTCTCCGTCATCGAAGGCAAGGACCTGTTCGCGATAGCCGCAAATGCCGCAGTTGGGCGGAGGCGTCGCGTGAGTTTGTTCAATAATACGTTCCGCAAACGTCTCGAGCACCTTTGGATGGTCGCCAAGGTAAGCCGCTTTGACGAATTGGGTGTCGGGGTTTTCGGCGGCAACTTGGTCAGTAAAACCATAGATGCGATCGATAAGGATGCCCGAGAACAAGAAGTACGGTGCGACGATGATACGCTTGTAGCCGAGCTTGGCCGCGTGGGTCAGGCAGGGTTCAACCAACGGGAAGGTTACACCGGAATAGCCGACTTCGAGCCAACCAAAGCCGAGGCCTTCTTGCAGCATGCGGGCGATCTTAGAGACGTTACCGTTCGCATCCGGATCAGATGCACCACGGCCAATAACCACGAGGCAGGTATCGTGACGATCAACAGGGCCGTATTTGGAATCGGCAGCCGCAATCGCATCGTTAATGCGCCCAGCGGCAGCGGCAATCATTTTCGGATCAACGCCAAGTTCGCGACCGTAACTGATCTGCATGCCATGTTTGGCGGCGTATGTGTTCAGTACCGTCGGGATATCATTTTTGGAATGCATCGCCGCGAACAGCATACCCGGAACAGCAAGGATACGGGTGCAGCCCGCATTACGTAGCTTATCGAGGCCGTCGCGGATCACGGGATTAGCGAATTCGAGATACCCGTATTCGGTCTGCCAATCATCCGGAAGATACGCAGGCAGCTTATCAGCGAGCGTGGCGAATTCATCAACAGCGGACTGGCTACGGGAACCGTGACCGCAAATCATCACGCCTGTCTTTTCAATGCTCATGCTGGGGCGCCTTCTTCTTCGATATCATCCTCGGGGGCGTCTTCCTCGGCTTGGGCCTTATCAGACTTCTTGCGCGCGCCAAGGGCGGCAATGCCGGCTGCAATGGCGATGCCGCCCAATGCGATCCAGTGGCCATGGCCGGCGACCTCACCGATGTGGCCGATATGTGCTAGCGCGGGGGATGCCGCGAACGAAATAAAGAGTGCGAGGGTAAGGCGCATTGGGGTCTCCTGATGTCACAAGCCAGAGAACCGCCTAGCGGTTTGGACGATATGCCCGCGCGGTTCCCTTTTTGGGTCAACCTATTGGGCAACAACCTCTCTGGCCCTGTTGGGCGTCGTCTTTGACGTTGGTAACGCGCAGGCGGCGGCTCTGCAAACGGATTCGCGGCGGTGAACGGTTTGAATGCGACCTGTGCGCAGGCGCACCTTTGCTGCGCTGACGGCGGGAATTGGTCAAATAGCGCAGATGCTTTAGGGGATAGGCAAGCAAAGAAGGAACTCGCTATGGGACAATTGGTCGACGGCAAATGGCATGACGTTTGGTATGATACGAAATCGACCGGTGGAGCGTTCAAACGAACCACGGCGAAGTTTCGCAATTGGATCACGGCTGACGGATCTGCGGGGCCATCCGGTGACGGTGGTTTCGAAGCCGCATCCGGACGCTATCATTTATACGTGTCTTACGCTTGCCCATGGGCGCACAGAGCGTTGGTCTTCAGAGCGCTAAAGAGGCTTCAGGACCACATATCCGTAAGTGCAGTGCACCCAGACATGTTGTCGGATGGATGGACGTTTGAGACAGACAGCCACGGGGCGACGGGGGATGATCTTTATGGGCTTCCCTTTGCTCGTGATATTTACCTAAAGGCCGATCCAAACATTAGTGGCCGCGTCACCGTGCCGATCCTTTGGGATAAGGAGCGTGAAACGTTTGTGAGCAACGAAAGCTCCGAGATTATTCGCATGTTCAATTCAGCGTTTGATGGGATCACCGGCAACACAGACGACTACTGGCCCGAAGACATGCGCGACGCGATCGAGGATGTGAACGCGCGCATCTATGACACGGTCAACAATGGTGTCTACAAGTCCGGCTTTGCAACAACGCAAGAGGCGTATGACGCTGCAGTCGTTCCCCTATTTGACAGCCTGGGCTGGCTAGAAGAACGGCTTGGCCAAGCGCGCTATTTGATGGGGGACAGGATAACCGAAGCCGACTGGCGGCTTTGGACGACCCTTGTTCGGTTTGATCCGGTCTATCATTTGCATTTCAAGTGCAACAAAAAGCGCGTTGTGGATTACCCGAACCTTTGGGGGTTCACGCGGGACTTGTATCAGGTCGAAGGCATCGCAGAGACCGTGAACATGAACCACATCGTCCGTCATTATCACTACAGTCACGACACGATTAACCCGAGCCGAATTATCCCGATCAATCCAGATTTGGACTTTATGGCGCCGCACGGTCGCGAAACCGTTTAATGTGATGGGTTGAAGAGGCGGCAGGTTTGGGGTTGAAGTTACCGAACCAAATTAAGAGGCCGTCATGACGACTTGGATTACAATCTGCGACACCTGCAAACGCTCAGGCTGGGAAGAAACCGGCATGGAGAAAACAGACGGCGAGGCCTTGGCCGAAATGGTCGAAGCCGCCGCTGAGGGCGCGAGCGATGTGCGCACCCGTCGCGTGTCCTGCACGATGGGATGTGATCGCGCCTGCAACATTACGGTGCAGTCCAGCAGCAAGATCAATTACTCGCTGGGGACCTTTGAGGCCACGGCCGAGGACGCCGAAGCCATCGTTGAATATGCTGCAAAACACGCGGCATCCGAAACAGGGCAAGTGCCCTATCGCGAATGGCCGCAGGGCGTGAAAGGACATTTCGTGTCCCGCCACCAACCGCTTCCAGATGAGTGAAAAGCGCGACCACGGAGGCGGGCTAGACGCGGCAGTCGCCAAATATGGTGGCAGCCGCAACGAATGGTTGGACCTAAGCACGGGCATCAATCCAGTGCCCTATCCTGTGGGCGATATTGGCCAAGACGCATGGACCGCGCTGCCCGATCAAGGCGCAATGGATCGGTTGCTGGCGGCGGCGCGCGCGTTTTGGAATGTGCCTGATGGCGCAGAAATTGTTGCCGCGAATGGGGCATCTGCGATTATTGCCAAGGTGCCTTATCTGACGGATCATTTCGGCGCGACCTACATCCCCAAACCCACTTACAATGAACATGCTGCGGCGATTTCGGCGTCACCCAATTGGATTGAAACGCACGACTCTGATGATGCACCAATGCATATCTATGTTCACCCCAACAATCCCGATGGTCGTATTTGGCCTGAAACGCGGATGGGTGGGCGTCTCTTGACCGTTATCGACGAGAGTTTTTGTGATGTGATGCCGGAGAGAAGCCATATCGCAATGGCCGAGGATCAGGGTGTCTTGATCCTGAAGAGTTTCGGCAAATTCTGGGGACTTGCCGGGCTGCGGCTGGGGTTTGCGATTGGCGCGCCGCGCACGTTGGCGCCTATTGAAACGGTTAAGTTGCCGCTTCGCAAGGAAGAGGTCAGGCCGCTGGCCACGTTGTCGGACCATTTGGGGCCGTGGGCTGTGGCCGGTCCTGCGCTGGAAATCGGTGCGCGGGCATTGGAAGACGTGGAATGGGCCAAAGCGACGCGCGCGCGCTTGATGGTGGATGCGGCGCGATTGGATCGCGTAATGACACAAGCTGGTGCTACATTCGTGGGCGGCACAGATTTGTTCCGGTTATATGAAGTTTCGGACGCTGAGGCCGCACAAAACCATCTGGCGCAAGGCCACGTGTGGTCGCGTATTTTCCCCTATTCAAAAACGTGGCTGCGGCTGGGATTGCCAGCGCCAGATCGCTGGGCGCAGTTAGAATCCGCTGTTGAAGGGTTGGCCTGATGGCGTTGGTTCTGGCAATGGTGCTGGACGCAATTCTTGGTGAACCAAAATGGCTTTGGGACCATTTCCCCCATCCCGCCGTGCTCATGGGCCGCTGCGTTTCGGCGCTTGATCAAAAACTGAACGACCGCACCCGTCAGAAAGGTATCGCAGCCGTGCTGGTGCTTTTGATTGCAGCGCTGGCGATTGGCTATTTGCTGCAGTCCCTTCCGGGAATCTGGGTTGAGGTCGTTCTTGGTGCCATCTTACTGGCGCAACGGTCTTTGGTCGACCATGTAAAAGCCGTCGCGGATGCCTTGCGCCTGTCGGTCGATGACGGGCGTTCTGCGGTGGCGATGATCGTTGGTCGCGATGTGCGCGACATGGATGAACCTGCAATCGCCCGCAGTGCAATCGAAAGTGCCGCTGAGAACCTAAGCGATGGTGTGATCGCGCCCGTATTTTGGTTTGCCGTCGCTGGGCTACCGGGTCTTTTAGCCTATAAGATCATCAATACCGCGGACAGCATGATCGGTTACCGCACCGAGAAATACGAAGCATTTGGATGGGCCGCAGCGCGGTTAGACGATGTTTTGAACTGGATTCCAGCGCGGATTACGGCCCTGCTCCTTTGGGCGGTTGCACCGAACCGCCCCACATGGGCCGCGATCCGACGCGACGCGGCCTTGCACCGCTCCCCCAACGCGGGCTGGCCCGAGGCCGCGATTGCACCTGCCCTCGGCGTCTCTCTCTCTGGGCCGCGTAGCTATGAAGGTGTGATACAGGACTTCCCTTGGGTGAACCCAGTTGGCTCAAAAGACGCAGGTGCGGATGACATCGATGGCGCCATTGCATTGCTTTGGAAAGCATGGGCGCTCGCACTATTGGTCATCGCTGTGATCGCTGCCACGCCGTTATTGGCGTGGTTTGCCGGATCGGCGCTTGCGGCTTGAGGGGCATGCGCTAATTTGGGCGAAACCTAAGGAGACCCAATGATCCGATCCCTGACACTCGCGCTCTCCGTTTTCGCCAGCGGCGCCACAGCCCAGACCTGCGGTGGATCGTGGTCTGACTTCATCGCCGCCGCGACGGATCGAGCCATAAGCATGGGTTATTCCCGCCAGTCGGCCATGGCGTTTTTCAACGGAGCCCAGCAAGATCAAGCGGTGTTGCAAGCGGACCGCGCACAGGGCGTGTTTCAACGCGATTTCATCGACTTTTCGCGGCGGCTTATTTCCAGCAACCGCATCCAGAACGCACAGGCGCAGGCCCAACAGCAGGATGCTATATTTGACCGGATCGAGGCAGAGCTCGGCATTCCACGCGGTGTGATGCTGGCTTTTTGGGCGTTTGAGACGGATTTCGGTGCGTTTCAGGGGGATTTCAACACCCGCAATGCGCTGCTGACGCTGGCCCATGATTGCCGCCGACCAGAGCTGTTTCGCCCGCACATTTATTCCGCCCTTGAACTGTTCATACGTGGCGATTTTGACCCTGACCGCACGACAGGCGCTTGGGCCGGAGAGATTGGCATGGTTCAAATGCTGCCGGGCGACATCATCGAAAATGGCCGTGACGGCGATGGCGACGGCCATATCACCCTAAAAACCTCCGCGCCGGATGCGCTTTTGTCAGGTGCAAGCGTGCTGTCGTCGCTGGGCTGGGTTGCAGGGCAGCCGTGGTTGCAAGAAGTCACAGCACCGAGCGAGATGGATTGGTCCCTGTCCGGAACAGAAGTGAAAATGTCGACTTCTGATTGGGCTGGCATGGGCGTTACAGCCCGCAATGGGTCGCTTCCGAATCTACAAGCGTCTTTGATCCTGCCAATGGGCCGAAAGGGGCCGGCGTTCCTCGCCTATCCGAATTTTGACGTCTATTTCGAGTGGAACCAATCGTTCGTTTATGTGCTCACCGCCGCCTACTTTGGCACGCGGTTGGAAGGCGCGCCTGTCTATAACGCGGGCAATCCGGATGCGGGGTTAAGCGGTGAACAGGTTCAGCAGCTGCAACGCAAGCTTGAAGCGCGTGGGCACGACGTCGGTGGCGCTGACGGTATCATCGGCGCCCGCACAAGAGTCGCGATTCAGGCTGAACAACAACGGCTGGGGATGCCTGCTGATGCATGGCCCACGCCCGCCCTTTTGAATGCGCTTTAGGTGAAGTGGGGCGTTTGCACCACGGCCAAGGCGCCTCTGACCCAGTTGCTGGCGTTTGTGGCGTGGCATCGTGCCGCTGGCGCGGCGCATATCTGGGTGCATCTGGATGACGCGGATGAGATCACGGGCCACGTTCTAAACCAGCTGGATGATGTAACAGCGATCCTGTGTGATGACGCCTACTGGGCCGTGCTAGGCATGCGCCCGAACAAACAAGAACCCCGCCAAAGCTACAACATGCAACGCATCTACGCTGAAGCCGCCTTGCCTGTCATCGCCCATGTCGACATCGACGAATATCTCTATTGCACAAGGTCAATCAGCGACGTTCTGGATGACTGGGATGATGATTTCCCATTCATGCGGGTCGCCCCAGCCGAAGCTCTGAACGACCCCTCATTGCCCGATGATATCTTCACCGCGCGGCAGTTCCGGCTGCCTTTTCCCAACGGGATGCCCGCTGAAAAACGCATGGATGTTCTTGGCGATTACACCGCGCTGCTGAAAAAGAATATGCTAAGCCATAAGGTCGGCAAGAGCTTCTTTAAGACTGGAATAAAGGGACTGATCCCAAAAATTCACGCGGGATCATTCGGGAAAAAAGAACCACCACTGCATGTGCCCGTGACCCCAGAAATCGTTGTTCTTCATTTTCATGCGCAGGACAAAGCGGATTGGCTCGCAGCCCTTCCGCACCGCACAGTCAACGGTGCCTATCGTTTCAATGAGACTTTGGCGGCGTTCCTTGAGGATGCGAGTGCGACCGAGGTTGATGCGTTCTACGAAGCAACGCAGGTAGCGACGCCTCAACTCGTTTCAGCATTGGCAACGCATGGATTGCTGGTCGAGGCTGACCTACGGCTACGCGACAAAGTTGAGGCGTTGTTTTAGGGCACACAGTTTATGAAAGGGACCGATGCACCTCAAACAAAGAGCCTAAGAACGCTGCACAAATATCTATTTGGGGCCTTCGCATTTAGCATCGCCGCTGTCGGCCTTGAGGTCTTGCCGTTAATGGTTTTTCGGCAAACCGAAATCGTAACGATCACCGAAATCGGTGCGGCGCGGGAATGCCGAAGCCGCCGAAGTTGGAAAGTATTCCCGAAGTTCAGGTCAGACCAGCCAAGTTTCGGCCTCACGTATTGCGGCCTAATCAGATCTGATTACGGGAGTTTTGAATTACCCGAGAGCCGTGTGCTATCGCTATTTGGGGCATCGCGAGAGGCGCTTTTTGACAGTCTGGCCGTAGGATGCCGTTTTGAGGTCACCGTCGCAGGCCCTGGCTTAGAACTTCGAGAGAACGGTCCCGCATCCAACCGTAACCGAACCCTCGTTAGTGCGCGCCCAATTGAAGAGTGCCTAGGCTAGGCGACCAGCGTTGTAGCGGCTTTTAGATCGACGCTTACCAATTGGCTAACGCCTTGTTCGCCCATCGTCACACCAAACAAGCGATCCATGCGCGACATTGTCACCGCGTGGTGGGTGATGATCAGGAACCGCGTATTGGTGCGGCGTGTCATTTCATCAAGCAGATCACAGAAACGCGTCACGTTGGCATCATCCAGTGGCGCGTCGACCTCGTCCAACACACAAATCGGCGCGGGATTGGCAAGGAAGACAGCAAAGATCAGCGCCATGGCCGTCAGTGTCTGTTCGCCGCCCGACAGCAGCGATAGCGTGCTGAGTTTCTTGCCCGGAGGTTGGCACATGATCTCTAGGCCAGCTTCGAGTGGGTCATCAGATTCCACCAAGACCAGTTTCGCCTCACCACCACCAAAGAGGTGGCTGAACAACGTCCCAAAGCTTTCATTGACCTGTTCGAATGCCGTCAAAAGACGTTCGCGGCCTTCTTTGTTGAGTGACGCAATACCGGTACGCAAGGCGCGGATCGCCTCCTCAAGATCGGTCTTTTCTTTCACCAGCAGGTCGTGTTCGTCCTGAACTTCTTTGGCGTCTTCTTCGGCGCGTAGATTCACTGCGCCCAGCGCGTCGCGTTGACGCTTGAGCCGATTGACGTCGTTTTCTATTGTCTCGGACGCCGGCATGTCCTCTGGATTGACGGCCAACTGCTCCAGAAGGTCTTCTGGTGTGGTTTCTTGCGCTTCCTGAATGCGTTCCGCGGCGTAGTCCACAGTTTCCTTAGCCGCATCTGCGCGGGCTTCTGAACGGGCGCGGGCCTCACGGGCCTCGGACGCGAGGCGTTCAGCGTCGCGTTCGGCCATCGTTGCATCACGCAGGGCGCTTTCTGCTTCAGCAAGCTTATCGGCGGACCCTTTGCGGCGTGTCTCGGCCTCATCAATGGCGTCAGCCAACTCTTCACGCTTTGCCGCGATCTCGGCAGGGGCCGACGTCGCGTCTTTCAATTCGGCTTCGGTTTCGTCCTTGCGCTCCTGCAATTCAGCGGATCGTTTGTTCGCGGTCTCCAAGCGATGCTTCCAGCCGCTGACTTCTTTGGTAATTTCTTGCGCGCGTTTTGTTCGGACTTCGCCGGTGCGGCGCACTTCGTCATAGCTCGACCGTTTTGACATCATCGTCATACGGGCCGCTTCGACGGTCATCTTGATGTCTTCGACTTGGTGGCGAGCTTCATCTAAGTTCCCAAGGGACCGCAGGCTACCTTCTGCCTCGGTCAGAGCTTTACGGGCGCTCATGGCTTCTTCTTCGTGTCGCGTCACCGCGAGGCCGCTGGATTCCAGCTTGCCGTCCGCCAAATTGCGATCGGCTTCTGCACGGGACAATGCGCGATTTGCGTCGGCGACAGCGCCATCGGCGGCGCGCCGGGCTTCGCGGGCGGCTTTGTCTGCTTGGGCCAACTCGGCCAGTCGCGTTGTTAGCATTTCATGGGCTTGGCGCATCCCATCCGCCTTGGCGGTCGCATCGTTGAGGTCTTTCTTGAGCCCCTCGAGGCGGTTGAGTTGCTGCAGGCGCAACGCAGCAGCAGACGGTGCGTCTTCGGCAGCGGCGCGGAACCCGTCCCAACGCCAAAGATCGCCCTCGATGCTGACAAGTCGTTGCCCGGGCGCTAGGTCCTTTTGCAAGCGCGGACCGTCGGCGGCATCAACAAGACCCACCTGCCCCATCCGACGGATCAACACTTCGGGCACAGAAACGTAGTTGGTCAACGCCTTGACGCCGGACGGCAGCGATTGCGGCTGAGGATAGTCCGGCAGGGGGACCCAACCAGAGCCCATATCCGGCGTGACGGCGGGGGCTTTCAAATCATCCGATAGCGCGGCACCAAGTGCCTTTTCATAGCCGCCCTGCACCCGCAGTTGGTCAAGGATCTGGGAACCTTCGGAACTGTCGCGATCCACCAATTTCGCAAGCGCGGCTGTTTCTGCACGCAATGCGTTAGCTTCGCCTTCAGCCTCGGAGCGATGCGCACGTGCATCGGCCTCGCGGGACTGGGTATCAGCACGCGCCGCTTCAGCCTCAGCCAAAACGGTTTCGGCTTTGTCCGCCGTCGCGCGGGCTTGCCGTTCGGCGGCTTGGGCCATTTCAAAATCTGTGGCCGCTTTTGCAAGGGCAGCTGTTGCATCCGCTTTCGCCGCAATCGCACGCGCGGCTTCTGCTTCGTTCTTTTCTAAGGTCTTGCGGTAGTCGTCGATCAAACGCTGCGCGGATTGGTGGCGCGCGGCAAGGCGCGCGACGTCTTCGGTTAGTTGGGCGAGGTCGGCTTCGCGATCCGCCAGAATCTGTGCACCGTCGGTCGAGGCAACGCGAGCCTCTTCCAGCAACGCGTCATGGCCTTCGCCGGCTTTGGCGATTTCGCCAGCTTCCCACTCAAGGCGGTCTATTGTTTCGCCAGCATCTTTGTTCAACTCGGCCTCGCGGGCCATGTCTTTGGCCAGCTGTTCGATCCGGCCCGTCAGCGTTTCGATGGTCTGTTTTGCGCGGGTTTCTTGATCGGCCAAGGTATCGCGTTGCACGTGGAGGCGCTGCAGCACGGCGGCGGCGATTGCCTCTTCCTCACGAAGCGCGGGTAGCGCGTCCTCAGCGCCTTGTCGCACTTTGGCCGATTGGCGCGCGGCGGTTTCAGCGCTTGCCGCATCGGTGGTGCGTTGGCGCAATTGGTCGGCGGCAGCCGCGCGGGCTTCGTCGGCTTCCTTCCAACGACGGTACAAAAGCAGGCCTTCGGATTGGCGCAGTTCTTCACCGATAGAACGGTAACGCGCAGCTTGGCGGGCTTGGCGCGCAAGCTGGCCAAGCTGACTCGCAAGCTGTTCGATCACGTCGTCGACACGGGCAAGGTTCTGTTCAGAGCCTTTGAGCTTTAGCTCTGCCTCATGGCGACGTTGATAGAGGCCGGAGATGCCCGCGGCTTCTTCCAAAATGCGGCGACGCGCTTTGGGTTTAGAGTTGATGAGTTCGGCGATTTGGCCCTGCCGGACCAGCGCCGGTGAATGCGCCCCTGTCGAGGCATCAGCAAACAGCATCTGAACATCGCGCGCGCGCACGTCTTTGGTGCCGACCTTATAAGCGGACCCGACATCGCGGGTAATGCGGCGCACAATTTCCAAGTTGTCGCTGTCGTTGAACGCGGCTGGCGCCAAGCGTTCCCCATTATCAATATGCAAAGAGACTTCAGCAAAGTTACGTGCCGGACGTGTCGACGCACCAGCAAAGATCACATCTTCCATGCCGCCGCCGCGCATGGCCTTCGGACGGTTTTCGCCCATAACCCAACGCAGCGCTTCGAGCAGATTGGACTTGCCGCACCCATTTGGCCCAACGACACCAGTCAGGCCGTCCTGAATAATCAGGTCGGTCGGGTCTACGAAACTTTTAAAGCCGTTCAGGCGAAGGCGGGAAAACCGCATTTGGGCTGCTCTTTTTGATTCTTTGTCTGGCGTGCAGTTTGAATGCCCTACGTCGTGCGAGTCAACGAACCCACACTGGATGTGGGTGAATTGGCGGATTTATCCACAAGATATTGCCCATGACAGCGCGGTATGGGCCTAAATCACGGCCACGAAACTGGTGCATAGCGTCGCAATCGGCCCCTTCGTGCCGGAATCAGCCTTGACCGATCATCTGTGCCAGCGCACAACGGTTGTGCATGGTTCATTGCGCCAAGGCTAAGCCGAAGCGCGGAATCAAATGGGAATGTGGTGCGCACCGATCCAATTAGGAGGAGCAAAACCACAGCCGCCCCCGCGACTGTAAGCGGTGAGTGTTCGTCCATACCACTGAGGCAACTCGGGAAGGGGACGAGGTTCACATTGACCCGCGAGCCAGGAGACCTGCCATGCAAAATGTAACCCGTCGTCGGGGATGACGACCGCAAAGGGATTGAGACATGAAAAAGAATATCTTCGCCGCATTGGCACTTACTGCAACTGCCTCTCCGGCTTTGGCGCACCACCCGTTGGGCGGCCTGCCCATGGAAACACTTGCACACGGGCTGATGTCCGGCGTGGGTCACCCAGTTCTGGGCTTTGACCACCTCTTCTTTGTCGTTGCTGTTGGCATCTTGGCATTGTTCACAGCGAACCGTTTCTTGGCACCAGCTGCCTACATTGGCGCGATGCTGGTCGGTTGCGGCCTGATGTATGCAGGCGTTGCAATGCCTGCCGCCGAGCTGGTTATTGTCGCATCTCTCGTGGTTGCCGGTGGCTTGCTCGCGTCTGGTCGCGGCGTATCGCCTACAGCGATCGTTGCCTTGTTCGCAGTCTTCGGTTTGTTCCACGGTTCCGCATTTGGCGGCTCTATTGCTGGCCAAGAAGGCGGCGTTGGCGGTGCAGTTCTTGTTGGTTACCTGGTCGGCCTTGGTGCGATCCAGTACGCAATCGCATTGTTCGCCGGTTGGGCTGCAAGCAAAGCAGGTTCGGTTTCTCCGGCGTCTGTTAATGCGCGTCTTGTTGGTGCTGCAATCGCCGGTGTCGGCCTGTTCCTTGGCTTGGAAGTCATCGAAGGCCCAATCGTTGCGCTTTTGTCCGCAGCCTAAGACCTTAATTCTACGAATTTTTGGCGGTCCTTCAGGGGCCGCCATTTCGCATGCAAAACCCTGAGGATACCCCATGGCTCCCAAAATTCCCGCAACCGTTGTCACCGGCTTTTTGGGAGCAGGTAAGACAACGCTGATCCGTCACATGCTCGAAAACGCCAACGGTAAACGTATTGCTTTGATCATCAATGAATTCGGTGATCTTGGCGTGGATGGCGACATTCTGAAAGGCTGCGGCATCGAAACCTGCACCGAAGAGGATGTTGTTGAGCTGTCCAACGGCTGCATTTGTTGCACGGTCGCCGATGATTTCATCCCGACGATGGAGCAACTTCTGGGGCGGGACAATCCGCCAGACCACATTGTAATCGAGACGAGCGGGTTGGCATTGCCTCAGCCCTTGGTTCGGGCGTTCAACTGGCCGGGCATTTCGACAAAGGTGACGGTCGATGGCGTTGTCACTGTGGTTGACGGCAAAGCTGTCAGTGCGGGTCAGTTTGCGCATAACGTGGCCGCTGTTGATGCCCAACGTAAGCAAGACGAAAACTTGGATCACGAAACACCGCTTGCAGAGCTGTTCGAAGATCAGATCGCCTGTGCGGATATGATTGTAGTGAACAAAGCGGACTTGCTTGCCGATGGCGAAGCAGATCATCTACGAGCCGTGCTAAAATCCGAAGCCCGCAAAGGCGTTCAGGTCGTCACAGCCACGATGGGGGCCCTGCCCGTGAATGTCCTGCTTGGTCAAGGCGTTGGCGCCGAGGCTGATTTGGATGCCCGCCACGAGGTCCACCATCATCACCACGATCACGACGACGATCATCACCATGATGACGACCATGATCACAGTCATGAACACAGCCATGGCCACGATGAGTTCGAAAGCTTCGTCGTTGAACTCGGAGAGATCGAGGACGCAACTGCTTTTGCTGAAAAGGTCGCCGATGTGATCCGCGCCCATGATATTTTGCGCCTTAAAGGCTTTGCCGCGATCCAAGGCAAGCCGATGCGCCTGACGTTGCAGGCCGTAGGGCCACGCGTGGACACCTATTTTGACCGCCCATTTGGCATGGCACCGCGTCTGACGCGGCTCGTTGTGATCGGTCAGGCTGGCCTGAACATGGCCGAGATCGAGGCCGCGCTTAAGGCATGATCGTCGTCCAGGCAGGTCATCCCAAAGACACAGCCCCAGCTGCCCTGCTGGCCCAAAGCCATACCTTGATGAATGCCATGTTTCCCGCGGATGCGTGTCATTACCTCGACCTTGATGCGCTGTGCGCCGAGAACATCAGGTTCTTTGTCGCGCGCGAAGGTGATGCCATTTTGGGCATAGGGGCCTTGGCTCTGCAGGATGGCTACGGCGAAGTGAAATCCATGTTCACAGACGAAGCAGGGCGCGGCAAAGGGGTCGCCGCAGCAGTTCTGCGGATGGTCGAAGACACAGCACGCGAAGAAGGTTTAACAATCTTGCGCTTGGAAACCGGGACAGGGCTAGACGCTGCGCACCGGCTTTATGGCCGGTTTGGCTTTGAAAAATGCGGGCCCTTTGGCTCCTACGAAGACAGCCCCTATAGCGTCTTCATGGAAAAATCGCTCGAGGGTGCCGCGTGACCCTACTTTTTGTTCTTCTCGGCGTTTTCTTTCATCCGCTCCAACAATTCGGCCTTGGACGGACGCTGTCCGAACGGTGTCTTCTTGGTGCCATAGGCGTTGTGCTCAGAATGGCGGGGTTGGCCCTTGGCGGGCTTAGGAGCGCCTGCAGCTTTATAGTCCATGGGAAGTCTCCTGTTTTGAAGGCGTGTAACTGATGCATCTGTTGGCGGCAACTCCTGGGGCAATTGATGACGGGAAGGAACCTGTCGATCTGGGGCAATCGCCTGCTGATGTGGTCGTCATTTCTGCTGCGGACACCGAACTGGCCGCTTTGTCTGCCGCACGAGGTGAATTGACAGATGCACCAAGCCTGCGCTTGGCGAGCATGATGCATCTGATACATCCGCTCTCGGTTGATTTGCATCTGGATCAATGCGCGACCAAGTCACGGCTGGTTATCGCCCGTTGTCTTGGTGGCGTCGGATATTGGAAATACGGGGTCGAGCAGTATGCAGCACGTTTGCACGAAGCGGGCGTTCCCTTGGCCCTACTCCCCGGTGATGACAAACCCGACGCCGAGTTGCGTAGCCTGTCCACGGTCTCGGATGAAGACTACGATGCACTGTGGTCTTACCTCGTAGAAGGCGGTCCAGAAAACTCAACGAATTTCCTGAGCTACGCCAAGGCCATGCTCGACGGGGGCCAAACGCCCGAGCCAGCGCGGCCCCTATTGAAGGCTGGTGTTTATTGGCCTGGCGCTGGGATCAGCGATCTGGCGACCGCGCAGGCGGCATGGACCAAAGACGCACCTGTCGTGCCAATCGTGTTCTATCGCGCGTTGGTGCAAGGCGCGGGCCTGAACCCGATCAACCGATTGGTGAAGTCGCTGTTGCGCGCAGGATTGAACCCTCTACCCGTCTTTGTGGCCTCCTTGAAAGATCCACTTTCACAAGCGACGCTCGAAGGGTTGTTTCTGGACGCCCCGCCGAGCGTTATTTTGAATTGCACAAGCTTTGCCGTTGGCTCGCCTCATGCGGGGGACACCGCGTCGTTAAACCCATTGGCCGCGCCCTTTGCGAACAAGGCGGTGGTGTTTCAGGTCGTGTTGGCGGCATCCTCCGAACAGGCTTGGGCAGATGGGCTCACTGGTCTGAGTGCGCGCGATATCGCGATGAATGTGGCGCTCCCCGAGGTTGATGGGCGCGTGCTGTCGCGTGCGATAAGCTTTAAGGGTGAGGCTTACTTTGACGAGGCCACCGAATGTCCAATCGCGACCTACCGTGCCGTCGGTGATCGTGTGCAGTGGGTCACTGATCTGGCCGTCAAATGGGCGAACCTGCGGAATACCTCTGCTCAGGATAAAAAGGTTGCCTTGGTTCTGGCGAACTATCCAAACAAGGACGGACGCCTTGCCAATGGCGTTGGCTTGGATACCCCTGCGGCGACAGTTCATACACTGGGGCTTCTTGCGGGTGAGGGATACGACGTCACCCCGCCAGAAGATGCGAAAGCCTTGATGGACGCCATGATGGCGGGTCCGACGAACTGGTTAACTGATCGCGCGGATCGCGACGGTGGTGAGGTTTTGCCGCTTGAAATCTATCGTGCGTATTTCGATGACCTGCCGTGGTCGGTCAAACAAGACATGACAGATCGGTGGGGTGCGCCCGAGGATGATCCGTTTCTGCGCGACGACGGGTTTGCTTTGTCTGTTCACCGGTTCGGCAATGCTGTGGTCGGGTTGCAGCCTGCGCGTGGCTATAACATCGACCCGACCGATACCTATCATTCGCCGGACCTTGTGCCGCCGCACAACTACCTCGCGTTCTATTTTTGGCTGCGCCATCACTGGGGGGCGGACGCGATTGTTCACATGGGCAAGCACGGCAATCTTGAATGGTTGCCCGGCAAAGCAACAGCACTAAGCGAGACCTGCTGGCCAGAGGTCGTGCTCGGCCCAACCCCGCATATCTATCCATTTATCGTCAATGACCCCGGCGAAGGCACGCAAGCCAAGCGGCGCGCGGCTGCGGTTATCATCGACCATTTGACACCGCCACTGACCCGCGCCGAAAGCTACGGCCCGTTGCGCGACCTAGAAGCATTGGTGGACGAGTACTACGAAGCCGCAGGCGTAGATCCGCGCCGGATCGAGCTTTTGCGTAAGGAAATTCTGTCCCTATCCGATGTCACCGGCCTCGCGAAAGACGCGGGATTTCAGGGGGATGAAGACGGTGACCTTGCCAAACTGGACGCCTATCTCTGCGAGCTGAAGGAAGCACAAATTCGCGACGGGTTGCATGTGTTTGGTGTGTCACCCGATGGGACCTTGGAACGCGACTTGGCGATTGCTCTGGCCCGTGTGCCGCGCGGCGACGGGACTGGCCGCGACGGGTCTTTGCTGCGCGCGCTGGCCGCTGATTTAGGTCTGTCGTTTGATCCGCTGGATTGTGACATGGCCGCGGTTGCAGCCGAGAAACCCGAAGTTTTGGTTACGCTGTCAGTCGATGGTTGGCGCTCGCTGGGAGATACTGTCGAGCGGTTGGAGCTGTTCTCGCAAGCTCTGCTAGATGGAACCGCTCAGGCGCCTGGCGACAAATCCCAAGCTGTGTTGTCGGAAATTCAGGACAAGATTTTACCAGTCGTGCGTGCATGCGGACCGAACGAAGGGGTGGAGCTCCTCAGGGCCCTAAAAGGACACTTCGTCGCCCCTGCGCCATCCGGCGCGCCGACACGTGGGCGATTGGACGTTTTACCGACAGGCGGGAATTTCTATTCTGTCGATGCCCGTGCTGTTCCAACGCCGACCGCTTGGACGCTGGGTTGGAAGTCCGCGAACCTGCTGATCGAGAAACATTTGCAGGACCACGGCGATTGGCCCCGCGCGATGTTGGTGACGGCTTGGGGTACGGCAAACATGCGAACTGGTGGCGATGACATCGCACAAGCAATGGCGCTTATGGGCGTGAAGCCGAAGTGGGATGCCGCCAACCGCCGCGTCACAGGGTTTGAAGTTCTGCCCGAGGGAGTACTGGGTCGGCCCCGCGTTGATGTGACCCTGCGAATTAGCGGCTTTTTCCGCGATGCGTTCCCACAGTTGATCGCTTTGTTTGATAGCGCCGCCAAGGCTGTTCAGGATTTGGATGAGAGCGCTGATCAGAACCCAGCAGCAGCTCGTTCACGGGCGGGCGAAACACAGGCGCGAGTCTATGGCTCGAAACCCGGGGCTTATGGCGCGGGTCTTCAGGCGATGATTGATGAACGGCTCTGGACGGACCGCAAAGACCTCGCGGATGCCTATCTTGAGTGGGGTGGATATGCCTACGGTGCTGGCACCGAAGGCGCGAAAGACCGCGACGGTTTCGAGGCGCGTCTGGGGCAGGTCGAAGCCATCGTGCAAAACCAAGACAACCGCGAACATGACGTGCTCGACAGTGACGATTATTACCAGTTTGAGGGTGGGGCCGCAGCGGCCGTGGCCACGTTGCAAGGCCAAGACCGTCCGATCTATCACAACGACCATTCGCGCCCCGAGCGGCCTGTCATTCGCACTTTGGATGATGAGATAGGCCGTGTTGTTCGATCCCGAGTCGTCAATCCAAAGTGGATCGATGGCGTCAAACGCCACGGCTACAAAGGCGCTTTCGAGATTGCGGCGACGGTGGACTATCTGTTTGCGTTTGCAGCAACGACCGGTGCCGTTCAGAACCACCATTTCGACCTCGTAGAAGAAGCATTCTTAGCCGATGACGAAACGCGCGAATTCATCGCGCAGCACAACGCGCCTGCCCTAAGCGAGATCGCCCTGAGGCTTCAGGAAGCGATCGATCGCGGGCTGTGGACGCCCCGCAGTAATTCCGCTCGGGCGCGGATCACAGGATTGCTGGAATAGCGGCTTGGTGGTGAAGGGGTGGTGAAACCTAAATCCCGGCTGCCAATGCAGCAACACCGAGGTACGATACAAAAAGCACTATTGAAAACACACGCATCTACCATCCCCTTCGAAATCATCATCGTTGATATTCTTATGTAAATTCAGGGGAAAAAACTGAAGTTTGGTGCTCAACTTTAGGCTGTTGAGAGTTACGTGAGCTATCGCGCCTACCTTTTACGAGGGGCTGCCCTTTGGTAATCCACGTTTCATCGAAAACACATTCAAGTTTTGATATATGTCAAGGCAACTACCCCACCTGACTCGATAGATCCTGACAATAAGATGTCTCGAAAGGAATCAGTCATGACACCGCACACTCGCCCAGCGGACACCTATTCTCCGCTGTATTTCCTCGCCTCCCTTGGGGCTGGCGGCCTTGCCGTCACTTTCTTTATGTACCTGATGTTCTGGGTGCCTCACCCAAACGCGCCTGTTCCTGTGTTTGAGGACATTGCGTCTGCTTTCAATGGCGGCGGCATGGCCATGAAAACAGGTATCGCTGTCGCCGTGGTCGGCATCGCAGCGATGGTGTTCCTTAACCTCAAGATGCTATTTTGGAACTTCTCTGAACTCGGGAAATTCTCAAAGACAGATGCTTACGCCAAGTTGGTGAGCTCCAATGGTGAAACCCAGTTGCTGGCCATGCCGTTGGCGTTGGCGATGACCGTAAACGGCTTGTTTATTGTCGGCCTTGTCTACGTACCCGGTCTTTGGGGTATTGTTGAATTTCTTTTCCCTGCCGCACTGGTCACCTTTGCGATCATCGGCGTAATCGCATTCCGTCGTATCGGCATTTTCCTTGGGCGTGTTCTGTCTGAGGGTGGCGTATTTGATGTAACGGCGAACAACTCCTTCGCACAACTCTTGCCAGCATTCGCGTTGGCGATGGTTGCCGTTGGCTTGTCCGCTCCTGCCGCCATGAGCACCGTTCCAACGACTGTCGGTATCTCTCTTGTCTTGTCTATCTTTGTTGGGACCATTTCTGGCCTATATGCACTTGTTGCCGCCATCGTGGCGTTCAACTCTATGCTGCACCACGGGACCGCCAAAGAAAGCGCGCCGACTTTGATGGTTGTTGTGCCAATCCTGACGATCCTTGGCATTATGACAATGCGTCAGGACCACGGTCTGCACACTACATTCGAAGGTCACTCCGACATGGCTGCGACTTTGCTGCTGACCACGACAATTCTGGCTGTTCAAGCAGCGTTTGCCGCCCTTGGGATGCTCGTTTTGCGCCGCCAGAAATACGCTGACGCCTATTTGCGCGGTGATGGCAATTCCGCTGGTGCGTATGCGCTGGTCTGCCCTGGTGTCGCGTTGTCCGTGATGATGCACTTCTGGATCAACAAAGGCCTTGTTGCCGCCGGGATCATCGCGAAATTCGCCATCGTGTATTGGGGCCTCACAGCAGTGGCCATCGGCTTCCAGGTCGCCATGGTCCTGCTCGTGCTGCACCTCAATCGGCGTCACTTCCGTAAACCATCCGGAGCGACGCCAGTTCCTGCTGAATAACCCTCCACCCGTTCAGCAGGACACGAAAAGGGCTGCCTTCGGGCGGCCCTTTTTGCTTGCGGGGAACGGCAGGCTAGCGCAATCTGTGCGCTGCAAAGAGGAGAGCGCCAAATGAGTGAAGATGCTGACCGCCACGCGATGAAAATGGCTAAGAAGAAAGCCGCACGTGATAAGATCATGGCGACAAAGACCGACAAGAAGGGTCTGATCATCGTCCATAC
The DNA here is from genome assembly GCF_018861045.1 of Octadecabacter sp. B2R22. Taxonomy (GTDB): domain Bacteria; phylum Pseudomonadota; class Alphaproteobacteria; order Rhodobacterales; family Rhodobacteraceae; genus Octadecabacter. The sequence continues at coordinate 485,590 of NZ_JAHKQJ010000005.1, read as the reverse complement.
CGGCAAGGGGAAGGGCAAATCTTCGGCGGCGTTCGGGATGATCTTTCGCCATATTGCCCATGGCATGAAATGTGCGGTTGTACAGTTCATCAAAGGCGGCATGAGCACAGGCGAGCGCGATCTGATCCTCGGCAAGTTCTCGGACGAATGTTCATTCCACACCATGGGCGAAGGGTTCACATGGGAAACCCAAGACAAGACCCGCGACACCGAGATGGCTATGGCCGCTTGGGAAAAGGCCAAAGAGCTGATCCGCGACGAAAGCAATTCGATGGTTCTGCTGGACGAGATCAACATCGCGATCCGCTACGACTATGTGCCGATTGCCGATGTCGTGGAGTTTTTGGTCAAAGAAAAACCCGAGATGACCCATGTCGTTCTGACGGGCCGCAACGCCCATGCTGACCTGATCGAGATTGCCGACCTGGTGACCGAGATGGAGCTGGTGAAGCACCCGTTCCGCTCTGGCGTGAAAGCGCAGATTGGCGTGGAATACTAAATGCAAATGGGGCCGCATCATCGCGACGCTTTGGCAGACTTGCTGGTCTGGCGGCGCGACGTGCGGCACTTCAAGCCCGACCCCGTCGCCCCAGAGGTTTTGGAACGGCTGCGCACCGCAATGGACTGCGCCCCTGCAGTCGGCAATGCGCGACCGTGGCGGGTTTTGCAGGTCGAAGACCGCGCCAAGCGTCAGGCCATCGTTGAGAATTTCAAAGCAGCCAACGACAAAGCAGCCGAACTTTATAGTGACGAAAAGGCCGAGGCCTACCGCGCCTTGAAACTTGCCGGTCTGCAAGAAGCGCCTGTGCATTTGGCGATCTGGACAGAGACCGCTCCGGCTGAGGGCGCCGGATTAGGGCGCCAGACCATGCCTGAGATGCTGGCCTACTCCACAGTCACGGCGATCCAGACGCTGTGGCTGGCTGCTCGGGCCGAAAATATCGGTGTGGGATGGGTCTCGATCCTTGACCCGAAGGGTGTGAAAGCCGTGTTTGACGTTCCCGACAGTTGGTCACTGACAGGGTATCTGTGCCTCGGGCATCCCGCAGACACATCCGACACACCATTGCTGCACCGCGCAGGCTGGCAGGAAAATACTACGACGTACTGGGAGATTACATAATGGCGACTCGGTTGCTGACGGAATTTGGCATGGGCACGTCTTTGCGCCGCCAAGATTACACGCAGGCCGCACGGCGCGCGCTGCAGGATGCCTTGTGGCACAACTCGATAAATTTAGCAGAGCTTTATGGCCAGCCCAAAGAAGCGATGAAAATCACTGTCGAGATTGGTGTCCAACATCCTGACGCAGTGGATACCGAAGCGTTGCGGGATATATTTCCATATGGGCAGCTCTCATTCTCGGTTGTCGAAGGCGGGTTAGATGTGCCCCGTCCAGATGGCAAGCCCACGGTGATCGCCAACGTAGCTCTATCTGTTGCACTGGATTTACCATCATGACCGATCAGAGATTCATTATTGAGATGGGCATGGGTAACGACCTTTATGGCCAAGATTACACCAAGGCGGCAGGGCGCGCGATTGAGGATGCTTTGCGTCACTCCTCCATACCCTTGTTCGAGGCTACGGGCCTTAGTCACGACGCCATGCGCGTGCAGGTGACTATCGGTGTGCAAGACCCCGATGCGGTGGATTGTGCTTCGCTCGTCGGCGCTCTGCCGAGGGGTCGTGCAACTGTAACTGCGGTCAAAGGTGGGTTGAATGTGACCAACCCTGACAACGGCAATATTATAGTCATCGCGAGCGCTTCGGTAGAAGCGTTTTTGCCAAAACAGGGTTAGGTCAATCACAAGGCTTGGCAGTAGGCAAAAGGCGTGACAGGGTTTCCAAAAAGGAGCCCAAAATGCCAGATACTGCACGCGAAAACCCGACAGTTCCAAACGACCTAGATAGTTTCTGGATGCCATTCACGGCGACCGAAATGTTCAAAGACAATCCGCGCCTAATCTCCAAGGCCGAGGGCGTGCGATACACCAGCATTGACGGGCATGAGCTGTTTGATGGAACAGGCGGCTTATGGTGCTGCAACGCGGGCCACAACCATCCAAAAATCACCAAAGCCATTCAAGATCAGGCGGCGCGTCTGGATTTTGTCCATAACTTCAACCAAGGGCATCCGCTGGCTTTTGAAGCCGCAGCCCGTGTCACGGCGCTGGCGCCTGGGTTTGACCATGTGTTCTTTACCAATTCGGGGTCCGAGGCGGTGGATACCGCGCTCAAGATCGCGCTCGCCTACCACACCGCCCGCGGTGACGGGGATCGCCGGATTTTGGTCGGCCGAGAGAAAGCCTATCACGGCATCAACTTTGGCGGGTTGTCCGTTGGCGGACTAGGCCTGAACAAGGGTCAGTTCGGCACGCTTTATCCATCAACCGCTCACATGCGGCACACGTGGTTGGAGGAAAACCACAACAGTCGCGGGCAGCCAGAACACGGGGCCGATCTTGCCAATGATCTTCAGCGCTTGTGCGACCTGCACGGCGGGCAGACCATTGCGGCGGTGATTGTGGAACCTGTCAGCGGCGCAGGCGGGGTCTTTCCGCCGCCTGTTGGCTACCTCGAACGCCTGCGCGAAATTTGTGACGCACACGGTATCTTGCTGATCTTTGATGAAGTCATCACTGGTTTCGGGCGCATGGGCACTCCGTTCGCTTTTGAGGCCTTCGGTGTGCAGCCTGATCTGGTGACCTGCGCCAAAGGGATGACCAACGCGACCGTCCCGATGGGCGGGGTCTTGGCGACTGCGGCAGTACGTGATGCGTTCCGTAACGGCCCTGCAATGATGCCCGATCTGTTCCATGGGTATACCTACTCGGGGCACCCCCTCGCCTCGGCTGCGTGCGTTGCAACGTTGGATGCCTACCGCGACGAAGACATCTTCGGCAATGCCGCACGAATGGCGAAACCGTGGGAAGATATGTTGCACGCTTTGTCCGATCTTCCAGTTGTGCAGGACGTCCGCAATTGCGGCATCATCGGTGCGGTTCAGCTACATCAGGATGGCGCCGTAGGTGATGCAGGACGTGCGGCCTATAACGGGCTATGGGAAGCCGGTTTGATTGTCCGGCCCGTTGGGGACGCGCTGTGCTTGTCACCGCCGCTTACGATTACGCAGGCTGACATTGATGAGATCGGCGAGAAGTTACGGGCGCAGTTGGCCCGCTAAGGGTGTTTGGCGAGGGTCGCGCTTGTTGAAAGCGCCTCCTCGCTTACTTGCAACTCCAATACCGCAAAAGTCCCGCTTTTCTGTGCCCGCTTAAAGGCGGGCGCGAAATCTGCAGTGGTCGTAACAGTTTCGCCATGACCACCGTAAGCCCCCGCGAGGGCAGCAAAGTCCGGATTGGCCAGTCCAGTCCCAGAAACACGCCCCGGATAGTGCTTTTCTTGGTGCATCCGGATCGTACCGTAGCGGCCATTGTTGACGACGATCACAATGGGCGTTGCACCGTGCTGGGCGGCGGTCGAAAGCTCATTGCAGGTCATCTGGAAACACCCGTCCCCTGCTAGGCAAACAACTTGCCGTTCAGGGTATTCTAGGCTTGCGGAAATGGCCGCGGGGAAACCGTAGCCCATCGACCCCGACGTCGGAGCAAGCTGCGTTCCGTACTGTTTGAAAACGAAATAGCGGTGCAACCAACCCGCGTAATTGCCTGCTCCATTGGTTAGGATCGCATCTTGCGGCAGGTTTTCAGACAACCATGTAATGACCTGCTCTAGCTTCAAATCCCCCGGTGTGTCTTGGGGCGTTTTCCAAGCGTCATAGTCAGCGCGAGACGCCTTGGTCCAATCCGACCAATCCCGATCGGCAGCTGGCAAGTCAGCTAGCGCACGGGTGAACGACACACCGTCAGCCGTCACCGCGACATCAGGGCGGTAAACATGCCCTTGCTCGTTCGGGTCCGCGTGGACATGACAAATCGCAAGATGTGGTTCTGCAGGGTCGACCAGCGTGTAGCCCTGCGTTTCAATATCCCCCAATCGCGACCCAATAACGAGGAGCGCATCCGCATCCTTAACACGCTGCGCAAGTCTTGGGTTTACTCCAACATTCAAATCACCCGCATAATTCGGGTGGCGATTGTCGATGTAATCTTGCCGCCGAAAGCCCAGCGCAACCGGAAGGTTTTGCACGCTCGCAAAGGTCGCAAGATCATTTGCGGCTTCGGGGGACCAATGAGGGCCGCCCACGACAACGAGTGGTCGTTCAAATCCGCTGAGCCATAGCAACGTGTCTTCAGCGACGGTTGCAAGTGTTGGCGCGAGTTCCACAATAGGCCCTTTGATATCGGGTACATCAGCCATCGCTGACAACATATCTTCGGGGAGCGCGAGCACGACAGGACCGGGCCGCCCAGCCGTCGCAACATTGAACGCGCGGGCGATGTATTCTGGCAAACGGTCAGTCTGGTTCACCTCGGCAACCCACTTGGCGATGCTGCCGAACATCGCTTTGTAGTCGACCTCCTGGAACGCTTCACGGTCTCGATCTTGTGTGCGGATCTGACCGACAAAAAGAACCATTGGCGTGCTATCCTGCATAGCGATATGAACACCGGCCGATGCATTGGTCGCCCCGGGTCCACGCGTCACAAATGCAACCCCCGGCTGGCCTGTAATCTTGCCGTAGGCTTCGGCCATCATCGCGACGCCGCCTTCTTGGCGACAAACGATATTGTCGATGCCTGCATCATAAAGCCCGTCCAACACCGCCAAAAAACTCTCGCCCGGAACCGAGAAAACACGGCGCACGCCGAGCTGGGTAAGTTGATCAACAAGGATCTGACCGCCGTGGCGCTGCATGATGAGATGCTCCCGTTATTTGGGTCAGCATGCGATACAAGGCGGGTTATGCAAAGGATCAATCTTCATGTGATCTCGAAACCCTAAAACGGCACCACGTGATGTTTCCTAAGTTGGATTAGAAATCTCAATCAAGTTCCCGTCCAAATCTCGAATGTAGATGGATTCGATTGGACCAACAGCACCTGTTCGAACGATTGGTCCTTCTTCGATGCTCACGTCTTGCTGCACAAGATGCGCGATCCAATCCACCAATGGCGTGTCCGTTAGGAAACAAATATCTGCCGAACCTCGTCGCGGATTCGCGGCCTTTGGATCAAATTCAGCGCCTGCCTGATGCAAATTGATTTTTTGATTTCCAAATTTTAGCGCGGTTCTGACGGTGCCGTCAGCCACTCGGAACTGCTCCGCTGCCATACACAGCACATCCTCGTAGAACTTCACCGATTGCTCGATCGACGCGACCGTCAAAACGAGGTGGTCTATAGACAAAAGACGAGGCACTTGCAGGCTCCTTTGGTTTTGGTCAGCATGGCAGCTATGACAGAGAAATCGGCCTCTACGCAAATTTTGACAGATGTAATGGATCCCGCGCGTGCCTGCGCACTGCAAGTCGCATTGGGGTTTGAGCCAACAATCACCGCAGCCAGCGCATTGCCCCCTTTCTTTCATCACATTTATTTTTGGGACCCACAGCCGCCACAGAACCTTGGTCGTGACGGTCATCCAGCCTTGGGAGGGTTCGTACCGGACATGGGGCTGCCACGGCGCATGTGGGCCGCAGGGCGTCTCTTGTTTCACACACCCTTGAAGGCTGGAATCCGCGCCGAAAAGACGTCAATGATCGAAGGCGTGACCCGCAAGAACGGCCGCTCAGGACCGCTGGCTTTCGTGCGGCTGCGCCACGACATCCGCCAACGCGGCGCAGTTGTCCTCAGCGAGTGGCAGGACCTGGTCTATCGCGAAGATGGTGGTGACACGCCCGAAAGGCCAATCGCCCGAACAGATGAGACCCACCAAGACACGGTGCATTTCGACAGCACTTTGCTGTTTCGATATTCAGCCCTGACGATGAACGGGCACCGCATCCACTACGATGAACCCTACGCCACGGATGTTGAGGGTTACGGCGGCCTCGTGGTTCACGGCCCGTTACTCGCCCAACATTTGATGCTGATGGGGGAACGGATGCTCGGAAAGCCGTTGACCGAAATAAGCTACCGCGCGACTGCACCGCTAACGTTACCAAGTGCAGCAACGCTGTGTTGGTCGAATGGGGCCGCATGGGTCCGCGGCCCGCAAGGCGAACAATGTATGGAAGCGGTGATGCGCTAAAGGCTGAGCGCGGGATTGAAATCTTCAGGGATTGTGTTCTCTCCCGTCAGGATAAACTGGGCGAGCTTTTCAGCCGCCAATGGGGCCATACCAAACCCGATCTTGAAGCCCCCGTTGGCTATGAATTCCCCGTCACGGAAGGGATGATTGCCCAACATGGGTGCGCGGGTTCTTGCACGAGGGCGCACGCCAGCCCAGCGACGAATTTCGGTCATTTCTGAAAGAGCAGGGACATATTCCCGCGCCTTCGCCACCAGTGCATCACATTGAGCGTCGGTGCTTTCGGGATCATCGAATTCTCGTTCGGTCGTTGACCCAATTGCAGTTGTGCCGTCCGCATGTGGAATGATGTGCAGCCCATCTACGAAAAGCTGCGGTTCAGTTCGGGCATCGTAATCGAGCAAAACCGCTTGCCCTTTAATACCCGCTCCGACCAAGCGGGTATGATCTGCCGTAAGGGCCTCCAGCCCCCGATACCCTGTCGCCCAAACGACAGCGCCCTCATCCAGAAAACTGCTGTCTTCGGCTATTTCACACCCGCGTGCGTCAAGGGCTTTGGCGAGGGACGCACAGGCCTGAGCTGGATGAATTCGACCGCTGAGGGTGTCGCGAATGTACAGGCCAGTCGGGCTGATCGGTGCAAATTCAGACTGGGGCGCGTCGATGACTTCCCAGATTGCGCGTCCTTGCCAAAGATTATCGGCACCGATCGCGCGAGATTGGGCGAGATCGTTTGCCCCAACCACCAGGGGCTGCAAACGTCCTGTGCGGCCATAACCGCTTGATAGCCCCGACGCGTTATCGACCTCGCGCCACCACTCTTCGGCCAACAGCAGGCTTTCTAATTGAAACGCTTTCTTGGGGTTCCATTGCTCCGGCACGTGGGGGGCCAATGCACCGACAATGCCGCCAGAGGACCCCGATCCAACGCCGTTCGGGTCGATGATCCGCACCCGCGCGCCGCGCTTCACGCAGGCCCATGCGACGCTCAGGCCAAATGCCCCTGCTCCGCGTACTGTTACATCTACCGTTGCCATTGCCGCCCGCTGCTTTCATGTTCCTGTTGATCAGATAAGGCACCATGACATGACAGACCAGCAAGCAGATTTGGAATGGCGCGACGGCACGACGCCCGTATCGGTTCAATTCGATGACCCCTATTTCTCGCTGGATGACGGCCTTGCGGAAACGCGGCATGTTTTCTTAGACGGGAATGACCTCCCCGCGCGATTTGAAGACGGATTCCATGTGGGCGAATTGGGGTTTGGCACAGGGCTGAACTTTTTGGTGACGCTCGCGGCATGGCGGGCGGCTGGTGTGACGGGAAAACTGCACTTCACTAGTTTTGAGGCGTTTCCCATGTTGATGGCCGATATGATGCGGGCCCTGCAGGCATTTGAAGGCCTGCCCATCGACGCATTCGAATGCGGCACGTTTCCCAGTTTTTCTGGCCCCGATTTTGAATTGCGGATCATCGTTGGCGACGCTAGAGAAACCCTGCCGCACTGGGATGGTAAAGCCGATGCGTGGTATCTCGACGGATTTTCGCCCGCGAAAAACCCCGAGCTTTGGGGCGATGACCTAATGGCACAAATTGGCAAGCACACCGCACAAGGCGGTACGTGCGCCACCTACACGGCCGCCGGTTTTGTACGCCGCGCCCTTGTCGACGCAGGGTTTGATATTGAACGCACCAAAGGATTTGGACGCAAGCGGCACATGTCGCGAGGCATCCTAAGGTGAGCCACCAAAACACCCGCCAAGGCATCCTGTTCATGATTGCCGCGACCTTTGTCATGGCCGTGCAAGATGGGTTTAGCCGCCACTTGGCAGGTGAATACAACGTGATGATGATTGTCACGATCCGCTACTGGTTCTTCGCCGCATTCGTCATCGCGATTGCGCGGCGGCAAGCGGGTTCACTTCGCGAAGCCGCATCGACATCGCAACCGTTTCTTCAAATTACGCGAGGGCTGCTGCTGGTCGCTGAGATTTGCGTCTTGGTCTTGGGGTTCGTCGTCTTGGGGTTAATCGACTCTCATGCGGTTTTCGCGTGTTACCCATTGCTGATTGCGGCCCTATCCGGCCCCGTACTGGGTGAAAGGGTCGGCTGGCGGCAATGGTCGGCCATTGGGATTGGCTTCGTCGGTATCTTGATCATCCTTCAACCGGGGAAAAACGTGTTCAGCCTGAGTGCCGCGATCCCGCTGATCGCGGCACTCATGTTTGCGCTTTACGGTCTGCTGACGCGATATGCTGCACGCAAAGACAGCGCAGCAACGTCCTTCTTTTGGACAGGTGTCGTGGGCGCGGTCGCAATGACACCTTTGGGCATTTGGTTTTGGGAACCGATGGTGCCTGCAGATTGGGGATGGATGGCTGCTCTTTGCGTGACAGGGGCGACAGGCCACTGGTTCTTAATCAAGACCTATGAGATCGCAGAGGCCAGCACTGTGCAGCCCTTCGCTTACTTCCAACTGGTTTTTGTGAGTGTCATCGGGTTGGTTGTATTTCGCGAAACCTTGGCCCCGAACGTGGTGATCGGCGCAATTATAGTCGTTTCCGCAGGTTTGTTTACCCTGTGGCGTGCGCGACGGAAGACCTAGTCCCCAGCACGCGATACTGGCCTGATAGGTTGCGGACCACTTGGTACGGAAGGGTTAAGCTCACCGCCGCGACGTACGGGCGGAAGGTCAACCTCTACATCTTCGGCATCTTCAACGGAGCGAACAGGACGGGATACGGGACGGATGACGCGTTGCTCGCCGATCAGGAGCCGCTCGAATTGCACTGGCCCGATTTGACCGCTCAAACGCGCGCGATAGACGGGAATGCCTTCGGTTACGCGCATGACGTAGTTGCGGGTTTCACGGAACGGGATGTGTTCAATCCAATCCACAATATCAACAGGATCATCGTTGCCAAACCCAACGCGCGGATCACCGTGATCTGTCATCCACGTTTTGGGACGGCTTGGCCCCGCATTATAACCCGCCGCAATCATCACTGGTGAATTGCCAAATTCCCGCTCAAGAAAGGCGAGGTATTCCGAACCCAAAGCTGCGTTATAATCCCAATCCGATGTCAGACGACCACGAGAATAGGGCACGTCGATCCAGCCTGCGACTTCTTGTGCTGTGGCAGGCATCAACTGCATCAATCCCAAGGCCCCAACGCTGCTTCCTGCATCTGTACGAAACTCCGATTCCTGCCGCGCAATCGCGAGCGAAAGTGCGGGTTCGACAGGCAAATCGAGGTTCGCAAGCGGATGGATCGGGAAATAAACATCCTGAACCAAAAGCCCCTCGCGAACGGCGGACTTGGCAATCAGAACAGCATAGAAGGGTTCGCCGACGTCCATAAACAATTGACCAAGCTGACCAATCTCTTGGCGCGACATGGTTTTCGCGGCGTCGACAAAGAACAGAACCGCCAAGCCCCTTTCGCCCGCGTCAAGCAGTGACAGCCCCGCCCGCACCAGCTCATTATCGAGCATTGGCGCACCCTGCCACGGGCCGAAATCTTCGCCGCCTGCAATGTCGGGGTCCATGGTCAGGCCCAGTCTTTCGGCCGCCAGTAATCCGTAGAACGACGTCTGATGCTGTGCCCCATCTTGAAAGGCTGCGATGGCTGCTTCGGCATCGCCCAAACCTTCATAGGCGCGGCCAAGCCAATAACCTGCGCGGCCCTTTGAGATTGGCGAGGTCACGGACGCATCGAAGTTCCGGAAATGCGTCAACGAGAGGCCGTAGTCTTTCTGGTAGGTCAACGCGAGGTAGCCCGACAGCCACTCAAGATCGCTGTAGTTTGTCTCATCGGGTTTAATGAAATGGTTCGACGCCAGCGTATAGGCGCGTTCGATATTACCTTCACGCATCTGCCACCGCGCCAACATGCGCCTCCATGACCCCCAGCGCCACGGCACACCTAAAGCTTCCGCGCTGGTGGACCGTTCCAACAAGAGAGCCATTGCCAATGTCCAGTCGCCGCGATCCGAGAACAAGTTAAACCGGTCATAGTGTAAGCCGGCTGTGTCTTTCAGACGGTTGGGGATCAACGCTTCGCGGCTTTGCATATCTCCATCACGATTGATGATGGCCATACGGGCCCGAAACAGGGCTTGTTCACCTTCGTCCAGAAGCGGCAGCAGATTGGTCGCATCCGTCGTTCGCCACCGCCAGAGCAACATATCCGCGCGGGCAATGTGATGGGGCGCAACGACGTTTGGGTAGGCATTTACGATGGCTCGGTGACCGGATGTCGACAACGCTTGGCTAAGCCAGACATCAACCAACATCGCCTCGGCCTCCGTCTGGCGACCATCGGCAATCAATGCATCGGCATACGCAACAGCGCCCTGTCCCGTTTCCACGTCTTGGCCGTCAAAGAAGGCCAAAACGTCCTCGGTTGTTGTGGTTTCTAGATCAATCGCACGTTCGGCTGCAGCACGAATGCGCGACACGCCCGGCCAATCGGCACGCTTTTCCAGAAAATTGGCATAGATCGCAAAATCGATATCTGTGTCAGTGTCTCGCAGGATCAACCAAGCAATAAGGTCTTGATCGACACCATCGCCGTCAGCAAGCGCACCAAGGGCAGCGACTTCGTCGCCTTGCCCCACAAGGCCTACTGCTTCGGAGAATGCTGGATCAACGGGCAATTTCTGCGCCCAAAGGGGCGACGCAATCAGCCAGCCTGAAAGGCCCAAAATGATCCGCGAAATCTTCAACAAAACACCCCTTCTTTCGACCACGATATACGATTTACGCGGCATTCTTGTGTCACATAGGTAGGCTTTCATCCAATTTGCGCAACTCACAAACTTGGCAAAGGGGAAAAACCCCACTACAGACCTCCAAATTAACTGACCCCGTGAATCGTCGCGGAGGTCCCCTAAAAAAGGATGCGTATCATGATCAAAGGGTCTCTCCCTGCTCTCGTCACGCCGTTCGCGAACGGCCAGCTGGATCTTGATACGTTGAAAAAACTTGTCGAATGGCATGTGGATCAAGGGTCACACGGGTTGGTTCCTGTTGGCACAACAGGCGAAAGCCCCACGCTGAGCCATTCTGAGCATGACCAAGTCGTCGAAACTGTGGTTGAGGCCGTGAACGGCCGCTTCCCAGTTGTCGCGGGCGCTGGGTCCAACAACACTGCCGAAACGGTGCGTTTGGTGAAAGCCGCAAAGGCAGCGGGTGCGACCGCGGCTTTGGTGGTTACGCCTTACTATAACAAGCCAACCCAGCGTGGTTTGATTGCGCACTTCACGGCCGCCGCCGACTGCGGCCTGCCGATCATCATTTACAACATCCCTGGCCGTTCGGTCGTGGATATGACGCCTGAAACCATGGGTGAGCTTGCCAAACATGAAATGATTGCTGGCGTAAAAGATGCGACTGGCGATTTGGCCCGCGTTCCGAACCAACGTCTAAGCTGTGGCAAGGATTTCATCCAAGTGTCCGGCGAAGACCCGACAGCAATTGGATTTAACGCCCAAGGCGGCGTCGGTTGTATTTCTGTTACGGCAAACGTCGCCCCTGCTCTCTGCGCTCAAATGCAAGAAGCAACGTTGAAGGGTGACTATGCTGCGGCGTTGGAAATCAACGACCGCTTGATGCCCCTGCACAAAGCGATCTTCACAGAGCCCGGCTTGGTTGGCGCGAAATACGGCATGTCCCTATTGGGCATGTGTTCCGAAGACGTGCGCTCGCCGCTGACAGGTTTGGAAGACAGCACAAAAGAAAAAATGCGTGCAGCAATGGTGCACGCTGGTTTGCTGAACTAAGCAATCTTTACATTAGAATTGAAACGGGCAGAGGGTTTCCTCTGCCCGTTTGTGTTTTAGGCCGCGATTTTGTTGCGTGCCTCAAACTGGTTGTTCAACCTCCAGAGGCCCCAAGCCACAGGGATCGCGGCAAGGCCGCCGATCACATAGGCGAGCGGTTCATCGTAGAACGTCTCAAACGCCTGAGTGTAGGCGTGGATCGCGCCAAACGTGATGGCGGCATTAAAGATACCACGACGGTTCGTATACGCTGACCAGAACGCAGCGGCGATCAACAGGACAGCCCAGACGATGGAATAGACGTGTTCATGAATAACCCACGTCGAAGCCTCAAACAGTTCCATAGCTGAATTGTATTCCTCGCGGGTGCCATCATAGCGCCAGCTCGAAGAACCCGGACCCCAAATGTTTTGGCCCACGATGTCGCCCCAAAGGCTACCGACAAGGAAACACATGTTGGCCACAATGAACGCCATAATGCCGAACATATGTGTATGGCGGCGGTAACGATCCGACAGCACACTCGCTAGCACAACACAAATTGCCATCGCGATGCCAAGTTGCAGGATGCTGAGCGTGGTCTCAGGGCTGTAGAACGCGTACATCGCGCCCCAATAGAAGGTTCCAGTATCCAACATCTGCGCGAAGGGCACGATGGCCAGCGCCGTAATCAGCCGCACGTCGATAAAGATACCAAGGGCAATCATCGCCGCAGCTACATAGAGGTGCGTTGCAGATGCCGCGAGACCCGACAGCTCAGCGTCAGCCGCCCACAAATAAAGCCCGCCGAGATGCATCGCGCCGACCATCAATAAGATACTGCCGGTCAGAAAACCGGTATGCTCACGACCTTTTCGGTGAATGAATGCTGTGAAAACAGCCAAGCCGAGCCCGAGAATGGCGAGGAACATACCGCCCGACCCTTCACCAAGCGCCTCTAGTATTTTGATGGACGCCCCGCCAACCAACATCCCCGCCCCGATAAGTGCCGACGCATTACCAAACATGCTGTAGACGTCGGTCGTCTTCGTGAGGATCATCGTTCCGACGGCTAAGAAAACACCCCCGACGATAGCAACCGCCAAAGCGTCCCCCAAAAGACCAATAAAGCCGGCCGCAGCAGCGATTATGCCAAAACACAGCACGGTATTAATGGCGAGAGAGACCATCACTTGCCGTGACCGGCTTGCAATAATTGCGCCCTGTTCAGAAGAGATTACTCCCTCTTGCACAAGCGCGTCCGTTTGAATGACATGGGCCATTGGGCACCTCCAGAATCAATTTGTGAACATCGTTCACGTCATTAATCTCATAAATTTGAACGTCGTTCAAGAAGTTTCTTTATTCCAGCCCTTGGACCAGTTTACGTCGTTGCTCCCGACAAATTTCGCCACGCGGTCAACCTCGGCCTCTAGCGCTTTGATACGGGCCTTGCCCATGCGGATTCCTTTTCCCGGCCAAAACGCCGTGACCAACGTCGCGTCGCCGTCGCGTTTGGTATCAATACGGCCAATCATGCGATCCCCTTGCATGACAGGAAAGACGTAATATCCATACTTCCGCTTCGGCGCTGGGACGAAAATTTCAATGCGGTAGTGGAAATCAAAAAGACGTTCCGCGCGCTTGCGATCCCGCAACGCTGGATCAAACGGCGACAGCAACCGTACGCGGCTGTTTGGTTCGGGCGTTTTAAGATCTAGGGTCTCGGGCAAAATGAAACTGGGGCGAAGCGTGCCGTCTGCTGATGTAATGTTTACTTCGGCGATCCGTTGATCGTTGAGTGCCATCGCGCACCACGTTTTGGCCTGCGCGGGTGTGATGATGGCATAAAAGGCTGCTATCTCGCCGGATGTTGCAAACCCCAATGATTTGAGCGCCGACATACAGGCCCAGTCGATCATCTCATCCTCGCTCACCTCGGTATTGCGATATTCGTCGGGGATCACGCGCTCGGTCAGGTCATAGATCTTGCGGAAACCTTTCCGGTGGCACACGGACAATTCCCCCGACCGCCAGAGATATTCCAATGCGGTTTTGGACGGATGCCAATCCCACCAGCCACCGGACTTGCGCTCTTCGTCCGCCCCAACCTCCATAGAAGAACACCGACCGTGATCCGTGATTTGACGCAATACGCCATCGATTTGGTCGCGAAACCCTTCTCGGCGCCAAGCAGGCCATTTGGCATCCATATGCGCTTTGTCTTTCGCGAATTTGTATCGCCACATCGGAAAGTGTTGCATGGAAATGACTGAAGCATCGTGGGTCCAGTGTTCGAACGCGCCACGGGACTTCATCAGACGCGGCAAGTTCGGGGCACGGTACTGCTGGCGACGGGACCAAAGGATCAGGTCATGGGCGCGGGCCAATGTATTCACGCTATCCACCTGCACGAACCCAAGGTGATCAATCACCGATTGCAGGTCATCCCCCTTGCCCGAACCTGACCGCGACCCCAGCAGCAAATGGCGGTCCAAGAACAGGCGGCGGGCGGTCTGATTGTCGATGACGGGGCGCATGGCTCCACTCCGATGGTTTGAAAACCCACCCTACGGGTTGTGGCAGGCCGTGCCATCCCCTATTTGCTAAGCACTATGGCAAAGAAACCTGAGAACACGAATTACAAAGTCATCGCTGACAACCGGCGTGCCCGCTACGATTACGCAATCGAGAGCGACGTTGAGTGTGGGATCATCCTAGCGGGATCCGAAGTGAAATCCTTGCGCACGGGCCAATCCAACATCGCGGATAGCTATGCGGCTGTGGAAAACGGCGAACTTTGGTTGGTGAACTCGTATATCGCGCCATACCAACAGGCGATGTTCCCACACGAAGAACGCGCGCGGCGCAAAATGCTCGCGTCCAAGCGGGAAATCGTGCGGATGTGGAATGCGACACAGCGTGACGGCATGACGCTCGTGCCGCTGGTGATGTATTTCAATGATAAAGGCCGCGTTAAGCTTAAGATTGGCATCGCCAAGGGTAAGCAAAAGCAAGACAAACGCGCCACCGAAGCCAAGCGCGACTGGGGCCGCCAGAAGGCCCGTTTGATGCGTCACGGCGAATAGCCCTTTGTAATCTACGGGGAAATACGCCGGATTACTCCCACTATTGATTGGTTACAAACTTCTGCTAACCTTCGCTCATCACAAAATGTGGTGGGGAGGGGAGAGCATACTTCAATATATGCCCCCCAATGGAAGGAAGACATACGATGGAAATGATTCTTGGTTTGCTCATTCCTGCACTTTCCGGTGCAGCTGGCGGTAACATTATTGGTAAAGTCGCAGGCGCTTTGAATGGCGGCGGCATGATGAACACTATTCTGGGCGCAGTAGGCGGCTTGGGTGCAGGCTCAGTGCTTGGCTCCATGGGGATGGACCCAACAGGCGGTGCAGAAGCAGCAGAGGCCGTAAGCAACTTCGACATCGGCACATTGTTGTCTGGCGTTCTCGGCGGTGCCGGTGGCGGCGCAGCACTTGGCGGCATCGGCGGCATCATCAAGAACATGATGTCCAAGTCCTAAGTTTAGTAATACGTAACGAGTATCCGGAGCGTCCAGCACAGCTGGGCGCTCCTTTTTTATGGCAGAGGTTGCGAAGCTGGAGGCACAGGTTTAGGGACAAAGGTATCCCGAAACGCCTGTAACCTAGGGGGCATTCCACATGGCGCACGATGATCCGAAAACTCTCGTTTCAACGGAATGGTTGGCGGCACACCTAAAAGACCCCGACCTGCGAATTTTGGATGCATCTTGGTACATGCCAGCAGACGAACGCGATGGACGGGCTGAATTTGACGCGGCCCACATTCCGGGCGCGCGGTTCTTTGATATCGATGATGTCAGCGACAATCGATCCGAATTGCCCCACATGGTGCCCAGCGTTGAGAAATTCATGAGCCGCATGCGCCAAATGGGCGTTGGCGACGGCCACCAAGTCGTCGTTTACGACACCTCTGGTTTGTTTAGCGCCGCACGTGTTTGGTGGCTTTTCCGCTTGATGGGCAAGATGGACGTTGCCGTTTTGGATGGCGGCTTTCCGAAATGGCAGGCCGAAGGGCGCGAAATCGAAGATCTGCCGCCGGTCATCCGTGACCGCCACATGACGGTGTCCCGCCAAAACCAGATGGTGAAGGACGTGACACAAGTTGCCTCTGCTTCAAAGCTTGGCGATTACGCCATTGTCGATGCCCGCGCTCCGGAACGGTTCCGCGGCGACGTGCCTGAGCCCCGCGAAGGGTTGCGCGCAGGCCACATCCCAAACAGCCGCAACGTATTTTTTCGCGACCTGCTGGAGGCGAACAACACCCTGAAATCCCCCGATGCAATTGAGCAGATATTCAAGGATGCGGGCGTTGATTTGAACAAACCAGCCATTCTTTCATGTGGGTCTGGCGTCACGGCGTCGATCCTTGCGCTGGCCATGGAACGCATGGGCAAGACAGACCACGCAGTATACGATGGAAGCTGGTCCGAATGGGGCACTTTCGATGATTTACCAATCGCTACAGGAGACGCGTAATGCTTGAACATCTTTCGGCACAACCCAAAGATAAAATCCTCGCCCTTATGGCAGCTTATCGCGAAGACACGCGAGATACGAAAGTCGACCTCGGGGTTGGTGTTTACAAAGACGCGAGCGGCAACACACCTGTCATGCGCGCCGTAAAGGCTGCCGAACAGCGGCTGGTCGATCAACAAGACACCAAAGCTTATACAGGGCTCGCTGGCGATCCTGCGTTTTCAGACGCGATGATCAATCTGGTTCTTGATGGTGCGGTCGAACGGGACCGTATTGCTGCGGTCGCGACACCGGGCGGCACGGGCGCCATTCGCCAAGCGTTGGAGTTGATCAAGCTGGCTGCACCTGGTGCAACGGTCTGGCTGTCCGACCCGACATGGCCAAACCACCCCTCAATCATCAAATATCTGGGGATCAAGTCGCAGACATACCGTTACTTCGACGCGGAAACCCGCAACGTGGATTATGTCGGTATGCTGACAGATCTTGGCGCGGTCCTGCCCGGCGACATCGTGTTGCTGCATGGCTGCTGCCACAACCCGACCGGCGCGAACCTGACCGCGCCACAGTGGAAAGGTGTAATTGACCTCTTGAAAGAGAAGTCAGCCGTTCCATTTATCGACATCGCCTATCAGGGCTTTGGCGACGGGTTGGACAAAGACGGCGCGGCCACACGAATGGTTGCCTCTAGCTTTGACAATGTGCTGATTGCGGCGTCCTGTTCCAAGAACTTTGGTATCTATCGCGAGCGGACAGGCATCTTGATGGCAATCGCCAAGGACACCGCCCAGCGTGATCTGGCGCAACAGAACCTTTCGTTCCTGAATCGCCAGAACTTTAGCTTTCCGCCAGACCACGGCGCTCGGGTCGTTACAACAATCCTGAACGACCCCGAATTGCGGGCCGACTGGGAGGCCGAACTAGAAGAGGTTCGCCTTGGGATGCTTGATCTGCGTAAACAATTGGCCGCCGAGTTGCGTCGCCTATCCAATTCGGATCGGTTTGATTTCTTGGCTGACCACCGTGGCATGTTCAGCCTTCTGGGCACATCCCCTGACAAGGTCGAAAAGCTACGCGCAGACCACGGGATCTATATGGTTGGTGACAGCCGTATGAACATCGCGGGCTTGAATGCGGACACGATCCCTGTGCTTGCACAGGCGATCATCGACGCTGGCGTCTAAGCCTCCCCACAAAGTGAAATGAGAATGGCGTGCCTAGCAACCTAGGCACGCCATTTTTGTATGCCAAGACATCGGCCTGACCTACAAACGCAAAAGGCCCCGCAAATCTGCGGGGCCTTTCTATTTTGATGGAGGCTAAAGCTTAGCCGTTTTTGAACTCTGGGTATGCTTCCATGCCCAGTTCAGCCATGTCGAGGCCGTTGATCTCTGTTTCTTCGCTGACGCGGATACCCACGACTGCTTTCAAGATGAACCAGATGACCAGGGACACTACGAAGGTGAAGACACCGTAGGCAACGATACCTGTAAGCTGTGCTGTGATCGTCGCGCTGCCGGAGAAGGCAACTGCGATTGTACCCCAGATACCTGCAATCAGGTGAACCGGAATGGCGCCAACAACGTCATCGATTTTGAACTTGTCGAGCATTGGAACCGCGAAGACCACGATCGCACCGCCAACACCACCGATGAGGAGGGCAGACAACAAGGAAGGAGCAAGAGGTTCAGCTGTGATGGATACCAGACCAGCGAGTGCGCCATTCAAAACCATTGTCAGGTCAACTTTTTTGTACAGGATCTGTGTAAGGATCAGCGCAGCAACGGAACCGGCAGCAGCAGCCATGTTGGTGTTCGCAAAGATACGACCAACGTCTGTGATGTCGCCAACAGTACCCGCAGCAAGCTGGGAACCACCGTTAAAGCCGAACCAACCGAGCCACAGGATGAATGTACCCAAAGTAGCAAGTGCGAGGTTGGAACCTGGCATTGGAACAGTTTTGCCGTCCTTATACTTGCCGATACGTGGGCCAAGTACGATGGCACCAGCCAAAGCAGCCCAACCACCAACAGAGTGTACAACTGTAGAACCCGCGAAGTCGGAGAAGCCGAGCTCGGAAAGGAAACCACCGCCCCACTGCCAAGAACCGGAAATCGGGTACATGATACCTGTCAGGATCGCGACGAAGATCAGGAATGGCCACAGTTTGATACGCTCAGCAAGCGCACCGGAAACGATGGATGCAGTCGCAGCAACAAACATCAGCTGGAAGAAGAAGTCGGAAGCAACGGATGCGTAATCAAGTGCAGCGTCAGCAGCGTCCAGACCAACAGGCTCGAGCCAAGTTGTCGTGCCCAAGATTGGGCCGAGGTAACCATTGAAGTCACCAGGGTACATCAGGTTGAAGCCAACCAGCCAGTACATGATGGATGCGATGGAAAACAGCGCGATGTTCTTTGTCAGCTGCATTGCAACATTCTTACCGCGCACGAGGCCGGCTTCGAGCATCGCAAAACCGGCGGCCATAAAGAACACGAGGAAGCCGGCCACAAGGAACAGCAACGTCGTCATGATATAAGGGCCGATTTCATCGAAGCCCGGCGCGGCGTCTTGCGCCAGCGCGAGGGTCGGCAGTGCCATCAAGGCGCCCGCGACCGGAAGAGATTTAAGTAGTTTCATTAGTTCGTTTCCTTCTTAGGTCGCTTAAAGGGCGTCGGAGTTGGTTTCGCCTGTGCGGACACGCAATGCGCTTTCCACATCAAGAACGAAGATCTTACCGTCGCCGATTTTGCCGGTGCTGGCTGTCGTTGCGATGGTTTGGACAACCTGCTCGGCCATCCCTGCATCAACGACGATTTCCAGTTTCACTTTTGGAACAAAGTTCACGGCGTATTCAGCGCCACGGTAGATTTCAGTGTGGCCGGATTGCGCACCGAAACCTTTTACTTCTGTCACCATCATGCCGCGAACGCCGATAGACGTGAGTGCCTCACGAACGTCCTCCAGTTTGAATGGTTTGACTGTTGCGATAATGAGTTTCACGATCGTCCTTTCTGCATTTGTTAGTCCACAGGCGGCTATTGGCCCGCTTGGGCACAACAAGGTCTGTAGCGTTGACATACCTCAAGAATTGGGGGCAGCATTTGTTAAGCATTTGGTAGCAAATTGCACAAAAAATGCACAAAACAGGCAAGTCGCCCAATAAATGAGCAGGTAGAAAACTGTGATCGAAGACATATCCGGCTCTACATTTGGAATCGGTGACGGTATTGTGCCGACAATTGACGCCACAAATGGCGCGTGAGGTAAGTGGGCAGTATGACCAGTAAACGAGGACAAAAGCCGCCATTGGTGGCTGAAAAGCGCAGCAAACCAGCAGCGAAACCGCGCAAGCCGGCTAAGTCCGCAAGACGCAAACCCACCGCCCCCAAACGGCGCGGCCTGTTAGGTACGCTTCTTTGGCCCTTCAAGTGGCTGCTGATCCTTTTGTGGCGCATTTTTTGGCGCGGCACATTGGTTGTAAGCGTTTTGATCGGGATCGGTGTGTTCTATTACGCCTCAACCCTGCCCCCAATCGAAGAGATGGTTGACGGCCGAACGCGCGGTTCTGTAACCCTCCTTGACGCACGCGGAGAGACCTTTGCGTGGCGGGGCGATCAATTTGCCGGAATGATCCGATCTGAGAGTGTGAGTGATGATCTGCGCAACGCAATTATCGCGACCGAGGACAAACGATTTTATGCCTTCTATCATTTCGGCGTGGATTTTTACGCGACCGCCGCGGCCATGGCGCGCAACTTCCGCAATGGGGGCAATCCGCTCTCAGGTGCAGGCGGGTCATCCATTACCCAGCAAACCGCAAAGCTTCTGTGTTTTGGACGAGCATACGACCCAACCGTTTGGGAAACCGAAACGGACTACGAGGCAGAGTGCCGCCGCACCACGCTTTGGCGCAAGGTCCAAGAGGCGGTCTATGCCTTTGCACTTGAGACGCGATACACAAAAGAAGACATTCTGACGATCTACATCAACCGCGCCTATCTAGGTGCAGGGTCTCGTGGGTTCGAAGCCGCATCCCAACGTTATTTTGGCATCTCCGCCGCCCAAGTAAACCCTGCGCAATCTGCGATGCTTGCGGGTCTTCTTAAGGCGCCATCAAGCTACGCACCGACGCGCAACTTGCAGGTCTCTCAGGATCGTGGCGCGACAGTTATTCGCCTGATGGAAGAACAAGGGTATCTCACATCGGGAGAGGCTGCCGATGCGCAAGCCAATCCAGCGACCTTATCCGAAGCGGCCCGTGCACGTGCTGGAGGGTATTTCGCCGACTGGGTCATGGACAGCGGTCCGAGCTTTTTCACCGAAGGCACCACCGAAGACGTTATTATCCGCACAACGCTTGATCCAAGGGTTCAAACCGCCGCCGAAGAGGCATTGGTCTGGGTGTTCGAAAACAAGGTCCGTGCGGGGTCAGAGGCGCAGGCGGCCATTGTCGTCATGTCAGCCGATGGGGCCGTGCGTGCCATGGTTGGCGGGCGCGACCTTACCGTTTCGGGTGCCTTCAACCGTGCAACGCAGGCGCTGCGACAAACCGGATCGGCGTTCAAACCGTTCATCTATGCCGCAGCACTCGACATAGGCATGTCGCCCTTTGATATTCTGCTAGATGCCGCGACTTGCTGGGACATTCCCGGCCCCGATGACTATTGCCCGACGAACTACACCAACCGCTTTGAGGGTGAAGTCACCATGGTGCAGGCGTTGCAGCAATCGCTGAACATCCCTGCGGTCGCCCTGTCAGAACTGGTCGGGCGGCCCGCTGTGCGTGCCGTAGCAGAAGGCTTCGGCATTGACCGCGATCTAGCAGACGGCCCTGCCCTTGCGCTTGGGGTCTCCGAAAGCACCTTGCTGGAAATGACGGGCGCTTATGCTGGAATCTTGAACGGCGGTTCGGCGGTCAAACCCTATGGACTGACCGAACTTCGTTTGGCTGGCGATGACACGCCCCTACTGGAAGCAACAGGCGGTATCCGTGAACGGGTTATCCAAGAAAGCGCCGCACGTGAGCTGACGTGGATGATGTATCAGGTTGTCGAGGACGGATCAGGACGCCGCGCCGCCATTGAAGGCTGGGAAATTGCAGGTAAGACCGGCACAACCCAAGGCGCACGTGATGCATGGTTTATTGGTTTTAGCGGAGATTATGTGACCGGCATCTGGATGGGGTATGATAACAATACACCACTGACGGGCGTGACTGGGTCCGGTCTTCCAGCAGAGATCTGGCATGAGACTATGACTCGTGTGCTGGCTGGGCTTCAACCAACGCCATTGCCCATGGACATTCCGGCACAGGTGCAAGTTCAGCAACCACAACCGAGCCAACCAAGTGGCGGTTTAGGGCTGCCTGAGGAAGAGGCTGACAATCTGATTAATGATCTCTTGCGAGAGCTTCAGGGCGGAAACTAGTCGGGCGGCGTTTTGCGCCACCCGTCGCTTAGTTTTCAGCGCAGCGAGAATACCGGAAGGCGTAACCATCCCATAGCATGATGATGCCGCCTTCGACCTCGGCATCATTCATCACCATCGCGCGTTCCGTCCAAATCTGATCGTCGCCGGAACACCGCATCGTATAAAGCGTTGCATCCATATCGACGACCTGAACTGGACGCGTCATACGACATTCCATTTCAACGCCATAGAAAATGCCGTCTTCAATTTTGAGAGCCCCGCCATCTGCCCCGACCAACCCACACTCGGAGTTCGCATTCTGACGGTACGTCCCGTCATAAGGCGTCGCGGCAGCAAGAGCCGGTGCAAGAATGAGGGCAACAGCAAGACGCATCAGCTGAGATCGCGAATAAGTTGATCAAGGTTACCGCCGCGCGCATCCAACATCGCACCAATCTCGGCGCGTTCGGACAGCAGCATATTAACGCCCTCAATGATTAGGTTGAAGAATACTGGGCGACCCGGACGATCGGACACGTGGAAATCGACTTGGAACGGAGATTGTCCGCGCAAAATCGCAAGTGTGCGCACTTCCATGTAGGAATTGACGGCTCGCGTTCCTTGCACTTCGATCCGCCCGCCCGCGAATTCGTTAAACCGGCGGCCATATTTGTTCGCAAGATAGATACCGAACGCATCAGAAAAAGCAGCCTTTTGCGCATTTGACGCCGAACGACCATCATTGCCCAGCGCGTAGGCCGCCAAGTAGCTGGTGTCTGCATAACGGTCAAAGATACCCTTGAAGCTGTTTACCATAGAATTGACCGAGGCACCGGAGGAGATAACTCGGTTAATTTCACCGATTGCAGTAGTCACAAGGCTCTCAGCCTGGCTCGCATTCAAGGCAAGGGCTGGCAACGGAAGGGCTGCAAAGGCGCTTGCGCCTCCTAGGGCCAGAACACGGCGGCGGGAAAAGCTAAGGTCAGTCATTTTCAAAATCCTTCAATACTAAGGTCGTCCGAGAACGGATCAATCTCGGAAACAGCGGGCGGTGCTTCGCCCAAATCAAAACGACGGTTCTGCAGATAGGCCAAGCGGGCCTGCGCATAACTGTCAGCACTTTCATACAAGACGGAGTCGAATGTATCCATGAACGTTCCGCGATCCACGCCCAAACTCGCCACGCGCGCGGCGGTTCCGTAATCCAACTGAGCGCCTGTTCCAACGCTCTGGAGCGGGTCAAAGATCAGGTCGATGATAACGCCGACAGCGTCACGTTCGGTCGATGGTCCGAAGACCGGCAGTTCTACATAGGCTCCTTCAGGCACACCCCAAACAGCGAGCGTTTCGCCAAAATCGGTCGTTTCTTCGGTGAGGCCAATCGCGCCCGCGGGGTCAAACAGACCGCCGATGCCTACGGTTGTGTTGATCAGGAACCGCATTGTGTTGGTGGCAGATCCGCCAATATCACCTTGCAGCAATCCGTTCGCGACCATCCCTGGAAGGCCAACGTTATCGGCGAAGTTTACGACCGGTGTCGTAAATTCGACGGGGACAACAGCCGCGGCCTGACCAGCTGGGCGCAAAATGGCCTGATCCAGCCCTTTGTTGAAGGCATGTACCGCGCGGTTCGTCTCCTCGAACGGGTCATTATACTCAGCACCGGGCGTGGGTGCGGTACACGCCGCGGCCGCAGCTATGGCCGATAGGACGCAAACTGCGCGAAAGTGAGTGGTGATTGTCCGTAACAATAGTTTATCCAAAGCAGAAATTGGTAATATATGGCACATAGTCTTCTGGTGTTAGATGACCAGAGGGCTACACTACAATGTAACCTGTCGTGATCCATATGCGACAGGGTTTCAAGATTTAAGAACGATTACCCGCGGAATTGCGGCAATAGGGAAGGCGGAAAATCGCCCATGATGAATAAAGAAGCGACCAGCGTAGAAACACGCGCGGGCCGATCAGAGTTGATAGGCATTCGCAAAAAGTCACGCGCGCTCTATTGGTTTGTGGCGATTTTCAGCAGTTTCGTAAATGCGCTGATGCTGACGGGCCCGCTCTATATGCTCAACGTTTACGATCGCGTGCTTGGTTCGCGGTCTTATGAAACCCTGATCGCATTGTCCGTTTTGGTCGGGTTCATGTATTTGATGATGGGTATTCTCGATTATGCCCGCGGCCGCATTATGAGCCGTGTTGGCGCTCAGTTCCAAACGGACCTAGACGAACGCGTGTTCAACGCCGTCATGCGCGCTCGCGCAACGGGCCGCGTTCCAACAGAAGCAGCCACCGGTCAAAATGACCTCCAATCGGTTCAACGCGCCGTCACATCACCTGTAGCAATGGCCATTTTTGATTTGCCGTGGACGCTTATCTTTGTTCTGGGGATTTTCATTTTCCATCCGTACCTTGGTTATTTGGCGATCGGCGGCGGGATCATTTTGGTCATAATCGCGATTATCAACCAGCTGAGCAGCCGGCGCCCGCTCGCAGAAGCAAATGAGGCGACATTTCACGCCGAAGCCATGGGCGAACAGTTGCGCAGTGGTGCCGACATGATCCAAGCGCTCGGAATGCGGTCTTCTGCGTTTCAGCGGTGGATTGATCTTCGTAACAAGTCTTTGCGCGCGGGCATCAAAGCGGGGGACTTAGGCGGCGGATTTGGCAGTATGACCAAGACATTCCGGCTGTTCCTTCAGTCGGCAATGCTTGGTGTTGGGGCTTATTTGGTTCTTCAAGGTGAACTGACGCCCGGCGCCATGATTGCCGGTTCAATTCTTATGGGTCGCGCACTTGCGCCGATTGAAATGCTGGTCAACCAATGGCCTGTCTTGAACCGTGGGCGCAGTGGTTGGGCAAGCCTATCGCGCCTGTTGGGCGCAGTACCTATTCAAAAACACCGGACGGAGCTGCCAAGACCGAAATCTATGATCGCCGCAGACCAAGTTACTGTTTTGCCCCCCGGTGAAACCAAAGCGTCACTCAGAATGGTATCATTCAAAATCAATCCTGGCGAAGCGGTCGGCGTTATTGGTCCGTCTGGTGCGGGCAAATCGACGCTCGCGCGTGCCTTGGCAGGGCTTTGGGTTCCCGCTGGTGGCACTATCCGCTTGGATGGTGCGTCACTGGATCAATACGAACCGGATGTCTTGGGGGGGTATGTTGGATATCTACCGCAAACCGTCACGCTCTTGAGCGGTTCAATACGGGACAACATCGCCCGCATGTCGCCGAACCCAGATGATGCGGCAGTCATCAAAGCCGCCAAACGGGCCGCCGCCCATGAGATGATCCTTCGTCTTCCTGATGGTTATGACACAATCGTAGATGAAACTGGTGGGCGGTTGTCTGGTGGTCAAGTCCAACGCGTCGGGCTGGCCCGCGCTATGTATGGGGATCCTGTGTATCTCGTTTTGGATGAACCGAACTCCAACCTCGACAACGAAGGATCCGTCGCCGTTAACAACGCGATCAAGATCATGCGCGAAGAAGGTCGCTGCGTCTTTGTCATGGCCCATCGGCCAGCAGCTATCGAACAGTGCGACAAGCTCATGTATTTGGACGGCGGTGTGCTGAAAGCATTTGGCCCAACCGAAGAAGTGAAATCGCAAATCCTCGCCAATCGGTCGCAGATCGATCGAGGCAAAGGCCAAGGGGGAGGCGTCACATGAAACGTACTGAATGGTCAGCACGACGCCCGCTTTCGGTCGGCGTCTTTGCGCTTTTGATACTTGTCGGCGGATTTGGAGGATGGGCAGTTACCGCACAGATTTCAGGTGCCGTAATTGCCAGTGGTTTGATTGAAGTCGACCAGAACCGCCAAGTTGTTCAGCACCCTGACGGGGGTGTCGTCACTGACATTTTGGTCAAGGAAGGTGACGTCATCATGCAAGGGGATATTCTTTTGCGACTTGATGCGCAGGACCTTCAGGCCAATTTATCAGTTGTCGAGGCCCAATTGTTTGAAACGTTGGCGCGAAGTGCACGTTTTAAGGCCGAGAGAGATGGCGCGGCTTCTCTCATTTTTGATCCGGTGCTCGACGAGGGTAATCCAGAAGTCGTTCAATCGCTTAAAGACGGTCAGGAAAACCTGTTCACTGCGCGACTTGAATCGGTCGCCCGAAGCACTGAACAACTCGGCAATCGTAAGGACCAAATCGCGTCGCAAATTCGTGGAATCGTCGCGCAGCAAGACGCACTCGAAACCCAGCTTGCCCTGATCGATGAAGAGTTGAGCAATCAACAATCCTTGCTCGAACGCGGCCTTGCACAAGCAAGTACGGTTCTGAACTTGCAACGGGAACGTGCTCGATTGCAGGGCCAAGTCGGGGAACTGACGGCCTCAGTTGCGGGCGCCCGAGAACGAATCACAGAGATCGAGATCGAAATCCTCGGCATCACCACAACCCGACGAGAAGAAGCGATCACTCGATTGCGTGACCTCCAGTTCAACGAACTTGAACTTAGAGAGCGGCGCACGACGATTATTCGCCAGTTGGAACGGCTCGATATTCGGGCACCTGTCGGTGGTATTATCTACAGTTTGCAAGTGTTCGGCGCTGGTGTGGTTATCCAACCCGCCGACCCACTCATGTTTATCGTACCGCAAGATCGGCCTTTGGTCATTGCCACTCAAGTCGCCCCGACGGACGTTGATGTCTTGACCATTGGCCAAGAAGTAAGCGTGCGGTTCTCGGCACTGGATCAACGCACGACACCCGAACTCTATGGAACGGTAGCACTCGTGTCAGCGGATGCGTTTTCGGATAATACGACCAATGCGACCTACTACCGCGCTGAGGTTCAACTGAACGAAGGCGAATTGGCACGCCTGCCGGATGGGACAACTCTTATCCCCGGGATGCCCGTAGAAGCCTTCATTCGCACAGCAGATCGCACGCCGATGAATTACCTGACCCGACCCCTAATGGACTATATTGCGCGCACCTTTAGAGACGGCTAGCGTCGGCGTAAAATCCCGAAAGGATCATACATGTCTATTGAAACACGCCTCGCAGAACTTGGTGTCACACTTCCCGATGCGCCTGCACCAGCCGCCAACTATGTGCCGTTCGTTAGAACCGGAAACCTGCTGTTCGTGTCCGGCCAGATTTCGGCGAACGACGATGGATTCATCGTTGGAAAGCTCGGCGATGATCTAACTGCAGAGGACGGCGCCGTGGCGGCCAAAGCCTGTGCCATTTCTTTGTTGGCGCAGCTAAAGGCCGGATGCGACGGCGACATCGATCGCCTTGTGCGGGTTGTTAAATTGGTTGGCTTCGTAAATTCGACTCCAGACTTTGGTGACCAACCCAAAGTCATCAACGGGTGTTCGGACTTCATGGTAGAAGCCTTGGGTGACAAGGGCCGCCATTCCCGCAGCGCAGTTTCTGCCGCGTCCTTACCCTTTGGCGTGGCCGTCGAAATCGAAGCTATCTTCGAGATCGTACCATAATGACGACTGGCCTGCCCGCTGGTTTCCTCGAACGACCGATCACACACCGCGCACTACATGACGCGTCTCGGGCTGAGAACTCCTTGGCGGCTATTCATGCAGCCGTTGAGGCTGGGTACGGCATAGAGATCGACATTCAGCCGTCAAAAGACGGTTTACCGATGGTCTTCCACGACTATAGCTTGAATCGGTTAACAACCGAAAGCGGGCCTATCGCCCAACGCAGTGCCGCTGAACTGGGCGAAATCGCCTTGAGCGGTGGTGGTGGCACCATCCCGACTTTGGTGCAGGTCTTGGACAGTATTGCGGGGCGCGTGCCATTGCTGATCGAAATCAAGGATCAAGACGGCGCGCTTGGACCAGCCGTCGGGCCGCTGGAAAAAGCCGTAATCGATGCGTTGAAAGGCTATGATGGCGACGTGGCTTTGATGTCATTTAACCCCCACTCTGTTGCGGCCTGCCGTGACTATGCCCCCTCAATTCCCCGCGGCATCACGACCTGCCCTTACAGCGAAAAGAGTTGGCCAACTGTGCCAGCCGCCGTGCGCGAACGCCTCGCCACGATCCCCGATTTCGACCGTGTGGAAGCTACCTTCATAAGTCATCAATGGGATGACCTCGCATCGCCAAACGTCGCAGACCTCAAGGCACGAAACGTGCCCGTTTTGTGTTGGACGATAAAAAGCGCTCAGCGCGAGTCAGAAGCACGCAAGATTGCCGACAATGTCACCTTTGAGGGCTACTTTGCTTGACTATGCGCGCATGAGCGCCACTTGTTAACTATGGACGGCAGCGCGATCGAAATAAGTACACACGCGTCACTCTCTGGGATTGATCCAGCCGAGTGGGACGCATGCGCCTGCCCCGAGGCCGACAGCGGGCGCGCAACTGATCCGTTCACCACCTATCGTTTCTTAAGTGCATTGGAAGAAAGTGGCAGTGTTGGCGCGGGAACAGGGTGGACCCCTCACTACCTGACCGCGCAGCAAGATGGAAAACTCATCGGCGTCGCCCCGCTCTATGGCAAATCCCATAGCCAAGGCGAATACATGTTCGACCATAATTTTGCACAAGCGTTTGAGCGATCAGGTGGGCAGTACTACCCGAAACTCCAGATTGCTGCACCCTTTACGCCTGTCACGGGTCGCAGGTTCTTGACCCGCCCGGGCCATGAGGTTCAAGGCATGGGTGCTTTGATCCAAGGGGCCGTGCAGATTACAGCTGACAATAATCTGTCGTCCCTGCACGCAACCTTTTGCACAGAGGCCGAGGCCCTAGCTGGTGCGGAAATGGGGCTGCTGCATCGCACATCCCAACAATACCACTGGACGAATGAGGGCTACAAAGACTGGGACGGTTTTCTAGCCGAACTTTCATCAAGGAAACGTAAAACACTGCGCAAAGAACGCGCGACGGCGCAGGCAATTGATGCGAATATCGTGCAGATGTCTGGCAGTGACATTAAACCCCATCACTTGGATGCGATGTGGACGTTCTACCAAGATACAGGGGCACGCAAATGGGGACAGCCCTATTTGACGCGGGCGTTCTTTGATATTGCAGCTGAGTATCTGAAGGATGATATCCTATTGGTATTTGCAGAACGGGACGGAGAGCCCATTGCGGGTGCTCTGAACTTTATCGGACGCGATACGCTTTTCGGGCGCTATTGGGGCTGCACCGAACACCATGCCTGCCTGCATTTCGAGATCTGCTATTATCAGGCAATCGACTATGCGCTTGCCCACGGGCTGAAACGGGTCGAGGCGGGCGCGCAAGGTGAACACAAACTGGCGCGGGGGTATCTTCCGGTAACAACCCATTCGCTACATTGGTTTGCAGACGCTGGGTTTCGGGATGCAGTTGCCAAATACCTAACCGCCGAACGTGCCGCCGTATCGGATGAAATCGAAGTGCTGACCAACTACGGCCCGTTCCGGCGGGCGGACATCGAGGAACAGGAATGAACGACACCTTAGATCAAGCTGGACGCGATGAGTTGGTTGCTGCGGGTTGGGTCGTTGGTGACACGAACGCTCGCAAGACATTCACGTTCAAGAACTTTGTTGAAGCTTTCGGGTGGATGACATCCGTGGCCATTGTTGCAGAAAAACTCAACCATCATCCTGAATGGTTCAATATCTACAAAACCGTCGATGTGACGCTGACGACCCATGACACAGGCGGGCTAACAGGGCTCGACCTGAAACTAGCCAAACGGATGGATGCGCTGGCGGAATATTCCGCCAACGCAATTCGATTACATGTCTTCCAACAGACCTTCGCCTGCTGATGTTTCACAGGTACCGGGGCTTTCTTCTGCGTTAAGAACCTTAACTTCGCCGTCCATCACAAGCATCGCATACCGTTTAGAGCGGTTGATAAGACCCGCAGGCGGCGCAGAGAAATCCATGCCGATCGCTTTGGTAAATTCACCTGATGGGTCGCCAACAGTCACGATGCCCGCGTCGGCTGCACCAGTAGCTTCGGCCCAACTGTCCAATACGAACGGATCATTGACGGACAGGCAGATGATTTCTTCAACGCCACGTTCCTTGAACTCATCCTTTGTGCGAATAAAGCTCGGCACGTGCGCCGTTGTGCAGACACCTGTGTAGGCCCCCGGCACCGCAAAGATCACAACGTTGCGCCCTTCTGTCAAAGAAGAAACTGAAATTCCTTCGGGGCCGTCTTCGCCCATCTTAACAAGCATCGCATCTGGCAGTTTGTCGCCCTCTGAAATCGTCATATCTAGTCCTTTTCGGCAATTGCGTTGGTCGCTGCCCTCACTATAGGGTCCATTTTGTCAGCAACCAGATGGAACCGCTATTCATGAGCCATATTGTCGTGATCGGCGCAGGTCAGGCCGGAGCCTCGCTTGCAGGAAAACTACGCTCCGAAGGCTTTGAGGGCGAGATTACGCTGCTCGGAGCAGAGGAAAACCCACCCTATCAACGGCCCCCTTTGTCCAAAGCATATCTGCTCGGTGAGATGGAACGAGAACGGCTCTTTTTGCGTCCCCGCGAATGGTATGAAACCAACAACGTAACCTTACGAACGGGGACCCGTGTGGTCGCGGTGGATGCGGCAGCGCAGTCGATTACGCTAGAAGGTGACGAAGTTCTTTCATACGACGAATTGGCCCTGACGACAGGGGCCCATCCACGCATGTTGCCCAGTTCTATCGGCGGCACCTTGGAAGGCGTTTATGCTGTTCGTGATTTGGCGGATGCCGATGCAATGGCGCCCGAGTTCGTCGCCGGCAAGCGGCTATTGATTATTGGCGGCGGCTACATTGGCCTCGAGGCGGCGGCAGTGGCTGCAAAACTCGGCCTGAATGTCGTGCTGGTAGAAATGGCTGACCGGATTCTGCAGCGTGTTGCCGCACCAGAAACATCCGAATATTTCCGCAACCTTCATAGCACGCATGGCGTCGATATCCGCGAAGGTGTCGGGCTGGAACGTTTGAAAGGCGAAACCCGGGTGACTGGCGCTGTCTTGACGGACGGAACGACGCTGGACTGCGATTTCGTGATTGTTGGCGTTGGGATTAGCCCCGCAACGGCCCTCGCCGAAAGCGCGGGTGTCACCTGTGACAACGGCATCGTTACTGAAGCCAATGGCCGAACATCCGACCCCCATATTTGGGCAGCTGGCGACTGTGCCACGCTGAACTGGAATGGTTCTCAAACCCGAATTGAAAGCGTCGGAAATGCCATTGATCAGGCGGAAGCCGTGGCGCGCAATATGATGGGTGCTGATACGCCCTATCAGCCCAAGCCGTGGTTTTGGTCAGATCAGTATGATTGCAAGCTACAGATCGCAGGCCTGAACGTTGGATACACTCGGATTGTTGTCCGAAAAACGGGCGACGCACAGTCCCATTGGTATTACCGAGATGAGACGTTGCTCGCGGTTGATGCCATGAATGATCCGCGCAATTACATGATCGGTAAGCGGTTGATCGAGGCTGGCAAATCGCCCGCGCCAGACGTCATCGCAAACCCAGACACCGACATGAAAGCACTGCTAAAGGCATGAGGATCATCGCCGGACAGCATCGTGGATTAACCCTTGCAAGTGTTGGCAAGGGTGACGAGGCCGCTCACCTGCGGCCAACGTCGGACCGCGTTCGCGAAAGCCTGTTTAACGTGCTGATGAGCTACAGTTTGCCCCACGGCTCGCGAGTTCTTGATCTGTTTTCGGGAACGGGTGCGTTGGGCCTTGAAGCGTTGTCACGCGGCGCTGAGCATGTGACCTTTGTGGACAATGGGCGCGTTTCCCAAAAACTCATCCGTGAGAACATCGCAAAGACCCGCCGCGAAGACGACACGACCTTACTGATGTGTGCGGCAAACAAGCTGCCAATGACGTCGGCCCCCTGCGACCTCGTGTTCCTAGACCCGCCATACGGTAAATCACTCGGCGCGGCAGCGATCCTTTTGGCACAGAAAAACGGATGGTTGGCAGATGACGCGCTGATCGTATTTGAAGAGAACACACCGCAAGCCGTCGCTGGTTTTGAGCAAGTCGACCTGCGCCGCTATGGCGACACACATATTACAATCATGAGAGCGCAATGACCCCTGATCTAGTAGTTTTTGATTGCGACGGCGTGCTGGTCGATACGGAACACGCGACCGCTGCCGTCATCGCAGAAAATTTCACCCAGTATGGCCTACCGTTAAGCGGGGATGAGGTCGCTGACCTCTTTACTGGCGGTACGATGGATACCGTGATGGATGAAGGGAAACGGCGCGGCGCTGATTTACCCGACGGCTGGCTCGACGAGATTTACAGTCTGATCTACGCAAGACTTGCCCAAGGCGTCGACGTGTTTGACGGGGTGTTTCAACTTCTAGACGCTTTGGTTGAAGCTGGGGTTCCTCACTACATTGCATCCAATGGCACAATGCAAAAGATGCGCCTATCTCTCGGGCCATCCGGGCTTTGGGATCGGTTCGACGGCCGCATCATGTGCCGTGAAGATTACTTGCCCAAACCTGACCCCGCAATGATCTTACATGCGATCGCGCGGACGAATGCAGACCCGCGAAAGACCGTGATGATTGACGACAGCACAGCGGGGTGTAGCGCTGGAATCGCCGCAGGCGTGCACACAATTGGGTTCGCTACTGAGGGACAGGACGCGGATCTTGCTGCGCTTGGGGCTGAAGTCGCCAACTCGATGTCGCAGGTGCAACAGCTGATCTTGAACTAGAACGTCGGGTGGAATTTTCCAGCTGGCGAGGTCGTGAAAATCTCTGCACCATCTGCCGTGATCCCGATGGAGTGTTCGAACTGTGCTGACAGGGATTTGTCCCGCGTTACGGCTGTCCAGTCATCGGCCAAAATTTTAGTTTCCGGTCGCCCGAGGTTCACCATCGGTTCAATCGTAAAGAACATGCCTTCTTGCAGCACAGGCCCCGTCCCCGCGCGGCCATAGTGCAGAACATTTGGTGGCGCGTGAAACACAACGCCAAGGCCGTGACCGCAAAAATCTCGTACGACCGACATGCGCTGGCTTTCGGCATAAGTTTGGATCGCGTGGCCAATATCGCCAAACGTATTTCCTGGTTTAGCGGCCTCGATCCCCAACATCAGCGCGTCATGGGTCACATCAATCAAGCGTTTCGCTTTCACGCTCGGCTTGCCGCCCGCGACATACATACGGCTCGTGTCACCAAACCAACCATCTACAATCACGGTGACGTCGATGTTGATGATGTCACCCGACTTAAGGGTCTTCGTGCTTGGAATTCCGTGACACACAACGTGGTTCACACTGATGCAGCTTGCGTGTTTGTAGCCTTTGTAACCGATCGTTGCGGACGTCGCTCCCGCGTCGTTGACCCATTGCGTAATCAACGTATCAAGCGCCTCGGTCGTCTGACCTGGAGTCACATGCTCTGCGATCCGATCCAAAATTTCAGCGGCCAGTTGTCCGGCCTTATGCATACCTGCAAAATCAGCGGGTTCATACAGGCGAATGCCGTCTTTTGTCATCGTGGCTTTAGAGCTGCTCATCACATAATCCTTTGTCTTACGCTCAGATAGGACACATCGAGCGTTTTCAAAACCCCTTCGCGCTTTATCCGGCGGAAAATTCTCGTGTTAAGGGGGGGATACGCTAAATGGCAGCTGCCGCGCGGCTATGATCTCATCTGGTGTAATCGCGCACGCCAGACATATCACCTCAACGCCAGCGGCCAATGCGGCCTTAAATGCAGCGGCATAGGTCGGGTCAATATCCGCAGCCAACGTTACATGATCGCAATCCGTTCGTTGCACCAGAAACAGCAACACAGCGCGATGACCCTGTTCGACCATTGCTGCCAGATCGCCAAGATGCTTTGCGCCGCGCGCTGTGACGCTGTCGGGAAACTCTGCCAATCCGGCCTGACGTGACAAGGTCACTGATTTCACTTCGAGGTAACAATCCCGCCGCCGGTTACTGCTGAGCAGGAAATCGACACGGCTTTTCTCGCGGTACTTCACCTCGGCGCGGATCACATCGTACCCGCCTAGGCCATCAATCCCCTCGACCAAGGCCTCAGCGACGACTTTATTGGCAGCACCTGTATCAATCCCGACAAAAGCACTCGGCAGTTCGGCCAACCGCCACCCCCAATCGAGCTTTTTCTTAGGGTCGTCGTTGGGTTCGATCCAAACCCGCATGCCTTCGTCCTTTAACCCCATCATTGAACCCGGGTTCGGGCAATGGGCCTTAACGACCGAACCATCGGAAAGTTCTACATCAGACAGGAACCGCATATAGCGGCGGATTAATCGGGCTGGAACAAGGGGAGTGGCAAAGCGCATGAGCGCGATTTATACCATTCCCAACCATAGGAGAAGTGCATGACCAATCCCACTGCCGCAATGCTGGTTATCGGCGATGAAATCCTGTCTGGTCGCACGCGCGACGCCAATATGTATCATCTCGCTGGGGAACTTACGAAAGTCGGGATCGACCTGAAAGAAGTGCGTGTGGTCAGTGACGATGCACCCGCAATTGTTGCGGCGGTTAAGGCGTTGTCTGGGGCTTACGGCACAGTCTTCACATCTGGCGGGATCGGACCCACCCACGATGATATCACCGCCGATTGCATCGCAGCCGCTTTTGATGACCATATTGACGTGCGCGACGATGCCCGCGCCCTGCTGCAAGCGCACTACGACCGCAATGGCCAAGAACTTAACGCTGCCCGCCTGCGCATGGCCCGTATTCCCGACAGCGCAACACTGATCGACAACCCCGTCAGCATCGCGCCCGGTTTCACGGTGCAAAACGTGCACGTCATGGCGGGCGTTCCATCAGTCTTTCAAGCGATGGTGGCGACAGTCCTACCAACCCTTTCAGGCGGCGCACCGCTGTTATCAGAAACCTTGCGCATTGATCGCGGCGAAGGCGATATCGCGGGACCGCTCGCTGATCTCGCCGCATCCTACGCTGACCTTTCAATCGGGTCCTACCCATTTCAGAAAGACGGCAAATACGGGTCCAACATCGTGATCCGTGGACAAGACGCAGCACGGGTCTCAGCCGCACTGGATAACCTTAAGGCGGCATTCCCCACATGACACCTGAAACACTCACGTCTTTGATCGACGCCACATGGCCTGCTAAATCGCTTCGCGATGTAAGCGGATGGACCATTCGTGAGGGCGCTGGTGGCGGCAGTCGGGTTAGTGCGGCCACGGCGACCACAGCGGCGAAGATTGACGACTACCCCCTAGCGTCGAACGCAATGCGTGACATCGGGCAAAACCCGTTGTTCATGGTCCGCGCGGGTGAAGACACACTCGATGCCGCGCTCGAACGTGACGGCTACGCGATCAAAGATCCCGTCACCTATTACACCGCCCCCGTCGAGAAAATCGCGACTGAGCGGCCACCTGCTGTCACTTGTTTTGAGGTTTGGCCGCCACTGGCAACGCAGGCCGAGATTTGGGATGCAGGGGGTATCGATGACGCGCGCTTGGCCGTGATGGAGCGTGCCGAAAATCCAAAGACAACAATCTTGGGGCGTGTTCATGATACACCTGCCGGAACTGCCTTTGCTGCAATTCACGACGGGGTCGCAATGCTGCATGCGATTGAAACAGCATCGGCGTTTCGCCGTCAGGGCGTGGGCCGTCACATGATCCGCGCCTTGGCATTCTGGGCCCAAGGGCGCGGCGCAACGCAAGTCGCTCTCTTGGTGACAACCGCAAATGTCGGCGCCAATGCTCTCTATGCTTCCATGGGGTTCGTTCCTATGGGAGGATACCACTACCGCATCCATCCGGAAGCTTGAGAAATGATCCGATACATCGCCCTTCTTTTGATGCCCCTCCAAGCCGCCGCCGTGACGCTGGACATGCCCGCAAACGCCGCGCTGGCAGCGCAAGAGGTTGAAGGGCTGGGCAGTTACGAGATGCCAACAGCTCCGTGGTCACCAGAAGGAATGCCCGTTCTGACCGGTACCGGAGAAGTCCGCCGCCAAGCATGGCACGTTGATGCCGCCGGTATTACGACTCTCCAACTTCTACGCCCCCTCGAGAACCAATTGGTTGAAGATGGTTTTGAAGTTCTTTTTCGCTGCACGGATGACGGCTGTGGCGGGTTTGATTTCCGTTTCTCAACTGATGTTCTGCCTGCGCCCGCGATGCATGTCGATCTGGGTGATTTTCGGTTTTTGGCCCTACAACGAGACGTCGACGGTGAGATTGAACTACTCAGCATTCTAGTCAGTCGATCATCGTCGACGGGATTTGCGCAGGTTATCCGCGTTGGAACAGCAGGCAGCAGCATCGTGGCCGAGGCTGACGCCCCAGCCGTGCACGCGGTTGCCCCGACAATCACAGGCGACCTTGCTCAATCTTTGGAAACTGTTGGACGGTTCATTTTGGCTGATCTGGCATTTCAAACAGGGTCCGCACAACTGGGCGAAGCTACGTTTCAAACACTGGAAGACCTTGCCGACTACCTGATCGCCAACCCAAGCCGAACGGTTGCTTTGGTCGGGCACACGGATTCGGTGGGGTCCCTGGACGGGAATGTTGCCCTGTCCAAGCGGCGTGCAGGGTCGGTCCTCGAACGCCTTGTGACGACCTATTCGGTTCCCCGTCGCCAGCTAGAGGCCGAAGGAATGGGATATCTTTCACCCATAGCCACGAACCTGACCGAAGAAGGCCGCGAAGCAAACAGACGTGTCGAAGTGATCATAACCTCTACCGAATGACCGTTAATGAGGCCGAGTGCAGGTCTCGTGATCGCCCAAAGCCTCTAGCACCATACAGGGGCCACCGTCATGGTCATCCAATGCCGAAATTCGGGCCAACTCAGCCTCTAGCCGCTGCAACTGGCTAATCCTAACACGAATATCAGCAAGATGAGCCTTCGCGATGTCATGTGCCCTGTCACAGGACACGTCGGTGTGCCCATCAAGCGCCACCAATGCGCGGACCGCTTCGATTGGCAACCCAAGTTCCCGCGCATGGCGGATGAACTTCAGCCTTCGCAATCCATCCAAATCATATCGCCGTTGATTGCCGCGTGTTCGCCCGACGGGCGCAAACAAACCAATGTTTTCGTAATAGCGAATGGTGGGAACTTTGACCCCAGTGCGCCGCGACAAATCGCCAATGGAATACATGCAAAAACCCCTTGAACCTCTAGCCACTAGAGGAATTACATAAGGCAGGCACAACAGCAAGGAACAGCTCATGGCCCATCACCACACTCACACGATCGACACATCTGAAGGCGACGGGCGCTTGCTCGGCGCGATTGGCGTGAATGTCGGGTTGACGGTTTTTCAGATCATTGGCGGCGTGCTGTCTGGGTCTTTGGCGTTGATCGCGGATGCGCTGCATAATCTCAGTGATGCAGCTTCGTTGGTGATCGCTTATCTCGCCCATAAGATCGCCAGAAAACCCGCTAGTGCTGACATGCCGTTTGGCTATACGCGGGTCGAAACCGTTGCGGCGCTGGTGAATTATACCTCTTTAACGATGATCGGCATTTACCTTGCATACGAAGCAATCTGGCGGTTCTTTGATCCGCAGCCAGTTATCGGCTGGCTGATGATCGTGGTGGCAATCGTTGCGCTTTTGGTTGACGCGATTACGGCATGGCTGACTTACTCGATGTCGAAAGACAGCGTGAACATTCGCGCCGCATTCCTTCACAACTTGGCCGACGCCATGGGCTCAGTGGCGGTCATCGTTGCAGGCCTAATGATTTATGCCTTCGGTTGGTGGTTGGCTGATCCGATCATCACCTTGATGATTGCCGCTTACATTCTTTGGATGTCTTTGTCGGAAATGCCGTCGGTTATCCGCACCCTCATGCTAGCGAGGCCCGAGCAAATCCACCCCCAAACGGTCATCAACACTTTGCTGGAGGTAGATGGCATCACCCATGTTCATAACGCGCACCTCTGGCAGGTGAACGAACACCTCACAGCGTTTCAGGCCCACGTGGTCGTTTGGGGCGGAGAATGGGCGGATGCGGACTCCATCAAATCCGAGGCAAGAGACCTGCTATCAAGCCAATTTGGTATTACCCAAATCACGCTGGAATTGGAATGCACGGCCCATGCCTGCATCAATGCCCCCACATTCGGTTCATAAAAAAACGCAGCCCCCATTTGACTGGACAGGCTGCGTTAGTGGGGGCGTTGCACCCCTTGGGATTCTTAACTGGGTTACCAGGCGTCTGGGCCCTTTTCGGCAAATGCATGCACGAGGAAATCAATGAATGCGCGGACCTTGGGTTGGGTAAACCGGCCCGGAGGATAGACCGCATAGATGCCTTGTGTTTCGACTGGAAGATCAGGGATCGCTTCTTCGACCAGACCTTTTTCCAATGCATCTGCATACAGAAATGATGGCAAGTAAGCGATGCCGAGGCCCGAGATTGCAGCGTTCAAAAGGGATTGCCCGTCGTTCACTGTCAGCCAGCCAGCGGTCCGCACTTGGCGTTTTTCACCGGATGGCGCTGTGAGTTTCCAAACAGCAGAGTTCGCTTGGTTGGAATAGTGAAGCAGTTTGTGATCATTCAGATCGTCGATCTTTTCAGGGCGACCATATTGTTCAAAATAACCCGGAGCGGCGACCATACGACGAGACGTTTCCGTCAATTTGCGAGCGCGCAGTGTGCTGTCTTCCAGCTCACCAATGCGGATCGCCATATCGAACCCTTCCGAGATCAGTTCAACATAGCGGTTGTTAAGGACCATGTTGACGGTGATGTCGTTAAACTCGCTCAAGAAGTCACCAAGCACTGGGGAAAGGTGGTTTACCCCGAAATCTGTTGCGACACTGATCCGCAAAAGGCCAGATGGCGCGCTTTGCATGGACGTCACCAAAGCATCCGCTTCGCCAGCGTCATTCAAAACGCGGCGGGCACGGTCATAATAGGCAAGGCCAATTTCGGTTGGGCTTACGCGGCGGGTCGTGCGGTTCAGCAGACGCGCACCAAGGCGGGCCTCTAGAGATGACACATGCTTGGAAACTGCGGATTTGCTAATCCCCATCTTCTTGGCTGCGTCAGTAAATCCACCTTGGTCCACGACTGTGGCAAAGGCTTCCATTTCCGTAAGGCGATCCATACTTGATCCTCGGTCTGCGTCTTTGTTCGAGGACCATCTATCGGGGTCAAAAGGGGCAGTACTGCGGCATTGGCCTGACAATTGCGCGGTAATCACAGGACTGTTGCGAGGCAGGAAACACAGAAACGCGGTGTTTACTTGCGGCCCTCACGATCCGTTTGCCCTGATCGCGGAAGTTATCAATTGCCCAACTAAAGCCGCGCCGCGCGGTGATGGATGCACCCAATCTTCGGCGTAAGCCGCTTCATCGCCAGATCCAACGACTTTTCCGGCGTCAACAAATGTCACCGAAGAGATCGTTTCCGCGAACCGCGCTTGTCGCGCCGACAATTCATCAAGTTCGGTCACGCAACCAGCAAATGCGCCCCCACGTTCACTCACAGGATAATAACCAAGCAGGATGACGTTGACGCCCTGCCCCGCAACACGAGAGATGAACGCAGGCATCGCACCGCTTTGTCCGTCCTGTGAGATGAGTGCATCCAGAACACGCCCAGCGTCAGGCATGCCACAGGTCGGCAAAAGATCATTGCCGCCGCCATCAACAATCATCCAGTCCCAATCACTGTCGGCATATTGGGTCGGGATTCCACGCGATCCCAAGAACGTCGCACCGCTAATCGACACGTTACTAACATCTAGGCCGGACTGCTGCTCAACCACGCTCGGAATAGAAAGCCCCGTGCCACGGTGCCACGCGAGAATGGAATCCCCAACGACGATGACATCGGCGTCCGTATCAACGGATGTCGGCACAAAGGAGCAAGCCGTCAGCCCTAATGCTACGGCAAGTGCTGCAGTCCAGTTCAGAAATCCCATGTCGTTCGCCCCCTTAACTAAAGGGACGCCACCAGTCGGGTTCCCTGATCAATCGCGCGCTTTGCGTCGAGTTCCGCCGCAACATCCGCACCACCGATAACATGGCAGGTGATCCCATTGGCGTCCAATGCGTCAGCCAGCGAACGTTCAGGAAGTTGGCCTGCACACATCACAATGGTGTCAGCTTCTATCAAAGTGGGGCGCTCGCGGGCCTCACCAAAGCTAACGTGAAGGCCATTCTCGTTGATGCGTTCGTAGTTCACACCCGCAACCATTTGCACGTCTTTCATCTTTAGCGTTGCGCGATGAATCCACCCCGTTGTCTTACCCAAACCCTTGCCGAGCTTTGTTGCCTTACGCTGAAGCAGTGTGACGTGGCGCGCAGGCGCATCTGGTTGTGGTCCCTCAGGGCGAATGCCGCCGCGGGTCGCTGCGGGGTCGCCGACACCCCATTCTTCCAGCCATTCGTCCAGATTCTCGGTCGGGCTGCCATCCGTTACAAGGAATTCGGCAACATCAAAGCCAATGCCACCAGCGCCAATAATGGCGACGCGTTTGCCAACGTCCGCTTTGCCGCGCAACACATCTATATAGGACAACACATTCGGACCGTCTTGACCTTCGATCTGTGGATCACGGGGCATGACACCTGTCGCGATGATGACCTCATCAAAATCGGCCAGATCATCTGCCGTTGCAGTTTGCCCGAGCCGGAGATTGATACCCGCCTTGGCGACAGCC
Source organism: Octadecabacter sp. B2R22 (assembly GCF_018861045.1). Lineage (GTDB taxonomy): Bacteria > Pseudomonadota > Alphaproteobacteria > Rhodobacterales > Rhodobacteraceae > Octadecabacter. Next base: position 445,093 of record NZ_JAHKQJ010000005.1, on the reverse strand, counting down.
GCGCGGTAATAATCGACCAACCCCCAGAATTCTTCTTTGCCTGGCACCTGTTTTGCCATGTTCAACTGCCCGCCGATTTCATCAGCCCGATCAAACAGCGTAACGGCCATACCCCGCTCTGCTGCCGCCAAAGCAGACGCCAACCCCGCAGGCCCAGCGCCGACAATTGCAACGGACTTGTCAGACGGCGTCAGGAGAAGTTCCGTTTCATGGGCCGCTTTCGGATTCACCAAACAGGACGCAATCTTCATAGAGAACGTGTGATCAAGGCAGGCTTGATTGCAGGCAATGCATGGCGCAATCAACGGCGCGTCTCCTGCTTCGGCCTTGGTGACAAAATGTGGATCAGCCAAAAACGGTCGCGCCATGCTCACCATATCAGCGCATCCATCCGCGAGAACGTCTTCGCCCACCTGTGGGGTATTGATGCGGTTGGACGTGATAATCGGGATCGTGACCTCGCCCATCAGTTTCTTGGTCACCCACGTAAACGCGCGGCGTGGCACCGAAGTTGCAATCGTCGGAATGCGGGCTTCGTGCCAGCCAATCCCTGTATTCAAGATGTTGGCACCCGCAGCTTCAATCGCTTTGGCCAGCATCACGACTTCTTCCCACGTTGAACCGTTCGGGATCAGGTCAATCATGCTGAGACGGTAAATCACGATAAAATCGTCCCCCACGGCCTCACGAACGCGTCGAACCACCTCAACAGGTAAACGCATACGGTTTTCATATGAACCGCCCCAACGGTCTTCGCGTTTGTTCGTATGTGTGACCAAGAACTGGTTCAGGAAATACCCTTCGGACCCCATAACCTCGACGCCATCGTATCCAGCTTCGCGTGCACGAGTGGCCGCTTTCACCATATCGGTGATTTGCTTTTCAATGCCGTCTTCATCCAATTCTTGCGGAGGAAACGGAGAGATCGGCGATTTGACGGGGGACGGCGCAACGCAGTCTTTCGAATAGGCATAGCGTCCTGCATGCAAAATCTGCATCGCGATCTTGCCACCTGCATCATGGACACGATCGGTTACGATCTTGTGGTTTGCGATGTCTGCTTCGCTGAATAATCCTGCCGCACCAGGAAATACGCCACCTTCTGGGTTCGGTGCCATTCCGCCCGTCACCATCAGGCCTACCCCGCCACGCGCCCGCTCGGCGTAGAACTCGGCGACGCGGTTCCAGTCGCGGGTTTCTTCAAGGCCCGTGTGCATGGACCCCATCAAAACGCGGTTCTTGAGAGTCGTGAACCCGAGGTCGAGCGGCGCGAGAAGGTGCGGATAAGAGGACATAGGTTACCCTTTCAGGAGGTTTCAGAAACCATGCCAAAGGTTTACGCAAAGGTCACTTTAAACGCGACGTCACCCGCCTTACCCCAACTTAGCTGTTGTCGGCGGTTTCAACACAGTGACGGCGGAATGCCTTTTTAAGCATATCCAGCTCAGCGCGAACCAGCGACAGCTCAGCGCGAATGTCTTCGGCCAGCGCATCACCTGCGATGATTGAGAAGTTCCCCAACACCGTATCATCACTTCGATCACGAATAACAAAGGTCTGAACGCCGTCAGAAATCCGATTTATCGGGACAGGAACACTGACCAACCAGTGTTCTTCGACGCGGTCCTCTTCGATGACAACACCATCAACCGCATAGTCCAGATGGGTGACTTCGATATTCGGCTGCCAGTCCGCCTGTCCGTTGTGTTTCAATGCCCCGTGCCAAACACCTTCAGCAAGCCGCAGTTTTGTCAGTTCGATCGTTTCAGACATCGCGGCCTCCTACAGGTCAGCGCGTGGATTGCGTGAGAATGTGACGTCACGCAACGTGACTTGGTTCATTTCCGGTCCTTCGAAAATCAGATCGACCCACATGGATTCAACCCGTTTTTCATTGAGCTTGGTATAAGCGAGATCAAATTCCACCATCACCTTGTCATCGTTCAAAGGCAATTCACGAACGATCTGTTCCGTATTCGGGCCGTGGCGCACGTTCAGTCGGGCGAAAATCTCGAGTGGCTTTTCAACCTCTACGATGACTTCCATACGAACGAGATGGCTTCTTAGAAGCCCGTCGCAGGAACTATCAGGGAGGTTGAGAACAAGGCTAAGGAAGGACCCATCGAACCGGAACACGTCCATACGCAGCCCGTACGGTGCAAGGTCAGCTTCTCTTGAATTCCGCAACTGGCGAAGGGACAGTTCTGAGATGTGACAATCATGAAAGATCGTAACCTCGTCGCCAAGTCGCGTTTTGCTTTCGACGGCACTTAGCCCCTTGAACGGCAATGCACCGCGCCAAAGCTGTGGGCGCCAAGACCAATCCGTGCCGGCTGGTTTGGGAAAGGACATCGAACCGATCCGCGGCAAAGCAAGACGGTTGTCGGCTTGGTGCGTCAGTTCATCCAGATTGTGACGTAGGAGCTGGGCCTCGGTGCGTTGACGACGCAGGGTCGTCAAATCAGTCGAGCCAGCCTTATTCGCCGCACGCGACCAAAACGCACGCGCACGACGCAAAAGCACCTTCTCCAACATACCTATGTTTTCTTTGCCCATGGGTCCCAAACGAATCTTAACTTCAGAACCATACCTGCCAAATTGTTTCGAGAAAGGAAACAATTAGCGGGAATTTCCCACTAGAATCAGCCGTTTTCTTCCGAAGTGTCGGTGGATGTGTTGACCTCAACGAACTCTGCCAGTGTCGCACCTAACAATCGTTCGCCTTCGCCGCGGCTGAGAGCGTTTCGTTCAAAGCTCAGCACCGTGATCGTAACCAAGCGCCCTTTCACATCCAAGAACCCGCGCCATTGTGGACCTGTGGTTCCTTGGAATGTGGGACCGGATGCATCTTCGAACCGAGCCAACACCGCGCCATCATCAGCAATGGTCGTGATTTCGCCAACACTTGCGATGTCATTGTCCGCGGCCAACAAACCTCTGCCCGCGTCGGTCTTAAGAAAGGCCGCGAACGCCTCTTCGTTGCCCCCAACGCTAGAGGTCTCTGCTGCACCGACTTGCACAGTGATCAACCCGTCCAGACTTGGCATGATGGCTGCATCTTGTGACATCAATGCACATCCCGCCATCACAGCGAACCCTTGGCGGGCATTGCTGGCTGCTTGGTCCACGCAATAGCCCTCTGGGCCACGAACCAAGACATCACCCTGCAAAAGCGAGAGCGTGCGAATACCTTCAGCTGTCGCATCCCGCGGCGCGCCAAGACGCGCCAATCCGTCGGTCACGGTGCCTGATACGTCATCACACCCGACCAAACCAAAGGCAGCAACCGCTAAAACACACGCACGTACTAACACGGTCTTACAGGTCCATGTAGATGTGACGTTCTTCCTTGGCACCTGGATGGGTAACCGCACCTTGTTGTGCGCCGCCCACCAACTTGGCGTATTTCCAAAGCGCGCCGGAGGAATAGATCGTCTCACGAGGTCCAGCCCAATCAGCCTTGCGCTGTGCAAGTTCGTCGTCTGACAGATCAACGGACAATTCACCCGTCACCGCATCAATAGTGATCACATCACCATCCTTAAGAAGACCAATCGGCCCACCGCGGTAGGCCTCTGGGCCAACGTGCCCAACACAGAAACCGCGCGTCGCACCCGAGAAACGACCATCGGTGATCAGTGCAACTTTCTTACCCATGCCCTGACCGGACAACGCAGCTGTCGTCGCCAACATTTCACGCATACCTGGGCCACCTGCAGGGCCTTCGTTGCGGATAACCAGAACTTCACCTTCTTTGTATTCGCGCTTTTTCACGGCATCGAATGCATCTTCTTCGCATTCAAATACACGGGCAGGTCCTGTGAACGACTGCTCATCAGCGGACATCCCAGCTACTTTCACAATCGCACCTTCCGGCGCGAGGTTGCCTTTTAGACCAACAACACCACCTGTCGGCGTAATTGGAGTGGCAGCAGGGTAGATCACACGGCCATCCGCCTCGCGGTCGATCAGATCGAGTTCGTGGCCGATGCTTTCGCCAGTCGCCGTCATGCAGTCTTCGTGGAACAGGCCAGCTTTGCGCAGCTCTTTCATGACAACAGGAACACCGCCTGCTTCATAAAGGTCTTTGGCGACGTACTGGCCGCCTGGCTTAAGATCGACAAAGTAAGGTGTCTCGCGGAAAATGTCACAAACATCGAACAGATCGAAATCAATGCCCGCTTCATGGGCGATAGCTGGAAGGTGCAAGCCTGCGTTCGTGGACCCCCCGGTACAAGCTACAACGCGCGCCGCATTTTCCAGCGACTGACGTGTCACCACATCGCGTGCGCGAATGTTCTTGGCGATCAGGTTCATAACGGCTTCGCCAGAGGCTTTGCCATACTGGTCACGGCTTTCGTAAGGCGCTGGTGCACCAGACGAATTTGGCAACGCAAGGCCAATCGCCTCGGACACGCAGGCCATCGTGTTGGCGGTAAACTGGCCACCACACGCACCTGCGGACGGACATGCGACCCGTTCGAGGATTTCAAGCTCGGCTTCAGTCATGGTCCCGTTTTGCTGACGGCCCACGGCTTCAAACATATCCTGAACTGTCAGATCGCGATTCGCGAAATCTTCGGGAACTGCCGCGCCAACGGGTGCACGACCCGGAAGAATGGAACCGCCGTATATAAATACGGACGGCGTGTTCAGACGAACCATCGCCATCATCATGCCCGGCAAGGACTTGTCACACCCAGCCAGACCAACAATTGCGTCATAGCAGTGACCGCGCATGGTCAGCTCAACCGTATCAGCGATCGCCTCGCGGGACGCCAATGAAGAACGCATACCTTCATGGCCCATCGCGATGCCGTCTGTGACGGTGATGGTTGTGAATTCACGTGGCGTGCCGTTGGCATGTTTAACGCCCATCTTCACGGACTGCGCTTGACGGTTCAGCGCGATGTTACATGGCGCTGCCTCATTCCAACACGTCGCAACACCAACCAGCGGTTGGTAAATCTCTTCCTCGGTCATGCCCATGGCATAGTAATAAGACCGGTGTGGCGCGCGTGCTGGCCCTTCAGTGACGTGGCGGCTCGGCAGGTTGGTTTTATCTGTGCGGGTGTTGGTCATGACAGCGTCCTTCGCAAAAGTAAGTTGGAAACGGTCTAATTCGCGCGGGCCAACGGGGCAAGGGCCGAAAGTCTGCTATTCCAACCCGCAGCGAAATAACGCACCCTTAGGCCATGAAGCTTTCGTTTTCCACTTTGACGGGCGGCTATAGCATTTGTCGCCTTCCCGCTGACGCCCCCCTGCCCAATTGGGCCGAGGGTGCAGGTTTGGTCAGCATCACCCGCGCCGAAGACGAACTTTCAATCGTTTGCCTGTCCGAACGCGCGCCCACGGACGCCGATCATGGCTGGTGCGCGCTGCGCGTCGACACACTGGCCGAACTCGATGAACCCGGTGTTGTGATGGCCGCCGTCGCCCCGATTTCATCCGCTGGGCTAGGTGTTTTCGTGATCTCCACCCACTTGCGAGACTATCTTCTGGTGCGCATGGTTGAAACAGACAGGGCCAGAGCTGCCCTCATTGGTGCGGGGCATGTTTTCACCTAAGACACCATCGGCATGGTATGTTGTCTTAAGCGGACTTCAAAGGCGGCTCTGATTGCAATTCGCCCACGGGCGGCTTATTTCGAACGCAACGTCATAAGAGGCCACGCATGAACTGGATTTCCAACTACGTCCGCCCACGGATCAATTCGATTTTCTCGCGCCGTGAGGTGCCTGAAAACCTGTGGAGCAAGTGCACCGAGTGCGGAACCATGTTGTTTCACCGCGAGCTGGCCGAAAACCTGAATGTCTGCACGTCTTGCGGACACCACATGGGCATCACGCCCCGCGATAGGTTTCTTGCGCTTTTCGACGGCGGTGTCTTTGTAGAAGTCGATGTGCCAGCCCCCACCGCTGATCCGCTCAACTTTCGCGATCAAAAGAAATATCCTGACCGGATGAAGGCCGCTTTGCGCAACACTGGCGAAAAAGAAGCCATGTTGGTCGTTGAGGGTGAGATTGGCCGCACGCCTATCGTGGCGGCGGCGCAGGACTTCAGCTTCATGGGTGGGTCCATGGGTATGTATGTCGGCAACGCCATTATTGCAGCCGCGACCCGCGCAGTTGAGCTGGGCCGCCCGCTTGTGTTGTTCTCCGCTGCAGGCGGCGCCCGTATGCAGGAAGGCATTCTTTCCCTCATGCAAATGCCGCGCACCACAGTCGCGGTTGAAATGCTGAAAGAAGCAGGCCTTCCCTATATCGTCGTTCTCACCCACCCAACGACCGGCGGCGTGACTGCGTCTTACGCAATGCTTGGGGATGTTCACATCGCGGAACCCAATGCGCTGATCTGTTTTGCGGGACCACGTGTGATTGAACAAACGATCCGCGAGAAGCTTCCCGAAGGTTTCCAACGAGCAGAGTACTTGCTGGATCACGGAATGCTGGACCGCGTGACACCACGTGGGAAAATGCGCGAAGAATTGATCACAATCACGCGCATGCTGATGGGTTTGCCTCCGGCAATCGCAGGTGATTTGCCCGCGCCCGACCCTGCAGCGGACGAGACCCCCGATGAGGCCGCACCTGCTGAGGATGCGAAAGAGTGACCAATGGATCGGACGTCATCCTTGAACGGATGATGGCACTGCACCCGAAGATCATCGATCTCACACTGGATCGCATGTGGCGATTGCTCAATGCATTGGGCAATCCACAAGACCGCCTACCCCCCGTGATCCATATCGCGGGCACCAATGGTAAAGGGTCCACCCAAGCCATGATCCGTGCGGGTCTTGAGGCACAGGGCAAACGCGTTCACGCCTACACTTCGCCGCACTTAGCCCGCTTCCATGAACGCATCCGGCTTGCCGGTGAGCTAATTTCAGAAGAGGCCCTCACCGCCGCGCTGGATCGCTGTTACGCCGCCAACAACGGCGAGAATATTACCTATTTCGAGATAACGACCTGCGCCGCGCTTTTGGCATTCTCTGAGACGCCAGCGGATTATACACTTCTTGAGGTCGGGCTTGGTGGCAGGTTGGATGCAACCAATGTGATGGACCCTGTGGTGAGCATCATCACGCCAATCGACCTCGATCATCAGCAGTTCTTGGGCGATACCCTCGCCGAAATCGCTGGCGAAAAGGCTGGGATCATCAAACGTGGCGTGCCCTGTATCGTTGGCCCACAACACGACGAAGCCATGGATGTCATTGAACACACGGCCGCGCGTCTCGGCGCGCCGGTAATCGCCTATGGGCAGCACTTTCATGTCAACGAAGAACACGGGCGCCTGACCTATCAGGACGAAACCGGACTGCTGGATTTGCCGTTGCCCGCCCTTCCCGGACCACATCAGGTGCAAAACGCGGGTGCGGTCTTGGCCGCCCTACGCCATCTCGGTGCGGATGAGGCCGCTTGCGAAGCTGCAATGTCGCAAGCCACATGGCCCGCTCGAATGGAACGACTGCGAAACGGAAAAGTTGTAGAATACGCCGCGCCCGCAGAAGTTTGGCTGGACGGGGGGCATAACCCTGCCGCAGGGCGCGCCATCGCAGCAACGCTTTCGACGTTGCCCAAACGTCCAACCCGTCTCATTTGTGGCATGCTCAACACCAAAGACGTTGTCGGTTTCATGGAGCCGCTCGCGCACTTCGCGGAAAGCCTGACAGCCGTCGCTATTCCCGGCGAAAAGAACACACTCCCTGCCGAAGACACTGCTACGGCCGCGATAAAGGCTGGTATCCCTGCGGAAACTGCGCCGAGCATATTTGCTGCGATCGACGCGATTTGCGCGCAGTCCCCAAACGCGCGTATTCTGATTTGTGGGTCTTTGTATTTCGCAGGTCACGTGATGCGGGAAAACGCCTAATCAAACGCCCTTGATCCACATGTCGCGCTATAGAATAAATGGCCTCATGTTACGTGTTTTGATCTTAAGCTTTTTGGCCACCCCTGCCGCCGCCGCTGATTTCGAATTCTGTTGGGAGGGCGACAATGGCTATCGCTTGGAAGGGTCTATGCGCCTTCCAGATGCTCTCATGAACAGATCCCTTCTGACACATGACGATGTTACGGGGTTTTTTATCCAGGGCTTTAAGGACGATGTTCCTTTAGGGGCTTGGGATCTCAGCCAACTTGGGCCGTCGACCAGCTGGAATTTGTCTTTCGACCCGCGTGGAATGGTGTTCCACACAGGCGGCATGCACGACAGTGAAAAAGGTCAAGCATGGAACGCTGGTGGACGGGCCGATGATTGCGGCGATCCCGGATTTGGGTTTAATTCCGGCACAAATGCGCAGGACCTTTGTGTGAACAACGTTTGGCACACCGACAGCATGATCAGCCGCTATACGCGATTTCCAGTCTTCATTGCCGGCACCGCAGACCTCGATTGCGGTGGTGTGGCGCTACTTGGTGGCCTCCCGCGCTCTGCGCAATCAGCAAGCGAATAAGCCTTTAACGACAAAAAATCGAACCAGTGATTCGTTTTTCCTTTGACGACTGATTCGCGATACCTCTATATCTGTTTGAAACGTCTAGCTGTGCTATGGGTCTGCCAAGAAGCCCACTACATCTAGAACGAAGTCGTTGGGGGACGAGGGATGAACCGCACAGCATTTGCGTGCACATTGATTGGGCTGGCCACAGTTTCTGCGGCTGAGACGTTCCCTGTGACAGCAGACGCCGTGTTTACCTTTCAAGGCAACGAGATCGTTATATCTCGCACGAGCGTCGTCGATCCAACAACGATCACCGCCCTGACGCAGATTAGTGCAACCTGCGCAACGCCCTGCCTCTCCCCAATGACGGTCGCCGAAAATGTCGCCACTTTGGGTGAATTGGACGTGATCCAGTTCTTGTCATCACAAGTAGAAACCGGTGACGGGCTTTTGGTGGACGCTCGAAATCCCGACCAACGGACGGTTGGCATTATCCCGGCCTCCGTGAACATTCCCGCCACGACCGTTTCACCCGAGAACCCTTATCGTAATGAAATCATCATGGCGCTTGGGGCGGAACAATTTGAGGGCATCTTCGATTTTTCTGACGTTATGACTTTGGTTGTCTTTGACGCCGGACCCGCAACAAACGACGCTCAAACTTTGATTTCTGACTTGCTGGGCGCAGGCTATCCACCTGACAAAATCGCGTACTATCGCGGCGGCATGCAGGTTTGGACGACCTTAGGATTAACAACCGCCGAGCCCCCGCAATAGACGGGCACGGTTTTCACGCCTTTCTGCACCTTCCCCTCCGGCGTGCAGATCATGGCTTACGCATTGCGATCCCCTGACACAGGTGATCGACACGATCTTGGCAGGGCGGGGGGGCGAGCTTTAGGCTCGTCCTCTTGTTTAATACAGGCAAAACCTTTGGGAAATCGGGGCGCGCGCCTCTCATTGGTCACATAACAATAGCGTCCCGGACAGCGAAACTTAGGACTTAACAACGATGAATATCGCAAGTGCAAAAAGTGTTAGTCGACTGGCCGTGTCGCTTACTGCGGTGGCAATCGGCAGCGCAGTAAGCGCACAGGATGTCCGCATTACGACATTCAAATCGGATGCCACATTCACTTTAAACGGCCGCACATTCACGGTGTCGCGTGACCAAAACATCGACAACACCCTAACGGGCGAATTCGCGCGGACGTCTCGCGCATGTCCGCCAAACTGCCTACAGCCCATGATCTCGGCCGACGGCGTCGCGACGCTTGGCGAATTAGAAGTCCTTGAATTTATGGAAGGCGAAGTCACAAACGGGCGAGGATTGCTGCTCGACACACGCGGAGCCGATGCATTCTCAAACGGGTCCATTCTTGGTGCGGTCAACGTCCCCCACGTCACGCTTGGGCCCGATAACCGATACCGCACAGATATTTTGTTGGCTTTGGGCGCGGTGCAAACGTCGACCGGTGCGTTGGATTTCCAAGACGCGATGGCCCTCACCATGTTTAGCGGTGGCGTTTGGTCCTCGGATGCGCGTACAGCCGTTAACAACCTCATCGAGGCCGGCTATCCGCCAGAAAAACTATTCTACTATCGAGGAGGCTTGCAGGCGTGGATGCACGTAGGCCTCACCACTCAAAACTCAGCGACCTCTAACTAACCCGATAAAGGTTTAAGCATGATCCGAACAACTGTCGCCCTTTTCGCCTTTGCACTTGTTTTGTGTGGGCTGATCATATTCCGGCCATTCGCTGACGGCGAAGTAGACACAGCTGATCGACTTGGCGCGCCCGTCGATATTGAAGTCACGCGTGCCTTCGCGCCAGACATTGATGCATTGGTGCGTGCGACAGAAGCGACAACACCAACCGCTACTCCGGCAGTTGCTCCGACGGCGATCGTTCAAGCACCTCGTCGTGTGGATGTGGCACGCCCTGATACAGATGATACGCGCCTGTCAGACATGACAAACAACGTCTTGGCCGAACTCGGGTTTGCTGGCGTAGAACCAGTGACGACCAATAGTCAGTTACAACGACAGTCAACGTCCGACATTTTGGCTGGCATCGAAGCCGCGACCGGACAGCATTCGGTTCTAGACGAGCGCGACTCCTTCGAGGCAATCGTAATTGCCGCATTGCGTGCAGGTGAAACCGACGAAAGCATTGACCGGATCGTCAACGAAGCCGCTGCGAACGGTGTCGCAGTTCCCGAAATCCTTGTGACTTCTGACGGTCGTGTGGACACCTCCGTCATGCTGACCAATATCGTAACCCAAGCGCAGATGGCAGCTGGGGCGGCGGCTCCCGCAATTCCAGAAGTGTCACCCGACGATGTACAAGGCATGGAAGTCCGTATCGTTCAGCGGGCTAATGATGATGTCGAAGCTCGATTCTACACAGTTCAATCTGGCGACAGCCTTGGTGCGATTTCGATCAAGTTCTTTGGCGTAATCACACATTACGAAGAGATATTCGAAGCAAACAAGGGCTTGCTCTCAAGCCCTGATCGAATCCGCGTTGGCCAGCGTTTGGTGATCCCGCAAATCTAAAGCTCTGCGTCGCGGCCCCAGTCTTCGCCCTGCATCTCGCGGAGGCGGCTGGCTGTGCGTTCGAACTCAAACACCCCAGTTCCTTCAACGTACAGCATCTCTGGAACGGCAGCAGCGGATGCGATCAGGCGGACCTTGGCCTCATACAACGTGTCTATCAGCGTAACGAAACGTTTTGCTTCGTTGAAGTTGGACCGGCTGAGCCTCGGAATATCTTCAAGGATCAAGACCCGTGCCGCGTCCGCCAAGGCCAAATAATCAGCGGCCCCGAGCGGCACCCCGCAGAGATCCCGGAAACTCGCGCGTGCCACGCCATTGGCAAAAGCCGGCACAACCACATCTCGGCCTTTGACCCGCAAAGTCAGCGGGGCAACTTCGCCCTGCGTCAGCCCGACGAACAAAGCATCGACTTTTTGTCGTGCTTCACCGTTTGCTGGGCTGAAATAAACCGCTGCGCCTTCCAAGACGGTCTGTCGATAATCCATATCGCTCGCCAGTTCATGCACCACCATTTTCTCGCGCAAGAGATCAATGAACGGCAGGAACAGCTGGCGGTTCAATCCATCTTTATAAAGATCATCAGGAACACGGTTGGATGTCGTAACAACAACTACACCCGCATCAAACAGGGCTTCGAATAAGCGCCCGACAATCATCGCATCCGTGATGTCGCTGATCTGCATCTCATCAAACGCAAGAAACCGCACCCGCGCCGCGAGGTCCGCCGCGACAGGAGCGATTGCATCATCAACCCCGTCTTTGCGTGCATTTGCGATCGCCTCATGAACCCACTGCATAAACGCGTGGAAATGGCTGCGTTGCTTGGGGACCTCCACCATTTCATACAATAGATCCATCAACATGGATTTGCCGCGCCCCACACCGCCCCACAGATACAAACCCTTGGGGCCTTGAACGGGGGCTGCCTTACGAAACAGGCTTTTTTTGGGGGCCGCAGGAACCGCCAGCACATCCGTGCGCACACGTTCCAGCGCGGCCAACGCTGCGCGTTGCACTGGATCATCGTGCAACACGCCTGCGTCTACGCGAGACTGATATTCTGACTGGATCGTTCCCATATCAGTGGCATACCGTGCTGACGTGGCAGCATCAATTGCCATCAGACAGTCCCATCGATCTACGTGATTGCGCAAACCACATCTTCGAAATTGACGCGCCACCGTTTCACGCCCAAAGTCGCCCGATGGAACGTCAATCAAACCTCATTACGCCCGTCCTCGTTGCTGGGTGTATCATCATCATGGTCAGCTTTGCGGTGCGGGCATCGTTTGGCGTGTTTCAAATCCCTATCGCTGAAGAATTCTCTTGGGCCCGCGCCGAGTTTTCCTTGGCGATTGCGTTTCAGAACCTCGCGTGGGGCATTGGCCAACCGATCTTTGGCGCATTGGCGGAACGGATCACTGATCGCAAAGCGATTATCCTTGGCGCGATCATCTATGCCGCAGGCTTGGTGCTGTCCTCGCAGGCTGTCAGTCCATTCGCTCTGCAATCTTACGCATGGCTTGTGGGGTTCGGCGTCGCAGGTACGGGATTCGGCGTTATCCTAGCCGTTGTCGGGCGCGCCGCGTCGGATGAAAACCGTTCAATGTCACTTGCAATCGCCACCGCCGCGGGGTCCGCTGGTCAAGTATTTGGCGCGCCGATGGCGGAGGTCTTGCTTGGGTTTATGCCGTGGCAATCTGTGTTCGTAGTTTTCGCAGGGCTCATCCTCGCGTCGTTGCTGGCGCTGCCAATGATGCGCGCACCGCAATCCGCGGGGAAACAGGAACTCGAAGAAACCATTGGCCAAGTGATCAAACGCGCCTTTCGCGATCCGTCTTACACCCTAATCTTCCTTGGCTTCTTTTCATGTGGCTATCAGCTGGCTTTCGTAACCGCGCACTTCCCTGCCATGATCACCGAGATGTGCGGCCCTATTCTGCCCGGTGGTGCACTGCACAGTATTGGCATCACCACGACGTCCGCGCTTGGGGCTGTGGCTATTTCGCTGATCGGCATGGCCAATATTGCGGGAACCCTTTTGGCCGGCTGGGCCGGCAAACGGTACTCCAAGAAATACTTGTTAGCGGGAATTTACACGGGCCGCACTATCGCCGCCGCCCTGTTCATTGCGTTCCCGATCACCCCGACGACAGTCATCTTATTTTCTGTTATTATGGGATCGCTGTGGTTGGCGACTGTCCCGCTGACCAGCGGTCTTGTCGCCCACATTTACGGGCTGCGTTATATGGGCACGCTTTATGGGATCGTGTTTTTCAGCCATCAGATGGGGTCGTTCCTGGGGGTCTGGCTCGGCGGCGCTCTCTATGATGCCTATGGGTCATATACCGCCGTTTGGTGGGTTGGCGTAGGCATCGGAGCCTTCTCTGCAATTGTCCATCTGCCGATCAAAGAAGACCGATCTGCGCCAGTGACCCCCAACCCAGCATAGCCGGCGGCCTTAAGACATGTCTTCTCGTAGCACCGAAGCAAGGAGATCAATGACCTCGGCAGAATTGGCATAGCCGATGTCATGAGCGGCACCTTGAACGACTTCTTGTCGGATGGCCCTGTTCCATTGGGTCAAAGTGCCCAATGATTTGAGAGGGATGATTTCGTCCTTTTCGGCCCATATCGCGACCACAGGAACGCCCTCACGGCTGATGGTGCGATGGGCGTCTTCCTGCATATCATCGAGCATATGACGGCGGCTGGACAGTACAGATCGCACAAAGCCACGGCTTTGGTATTCGGCCAATTGGAGTTCAACGATGCCTTTGATGTCGTAGTTCTTGCCCAACTGCGTTCTCAAGTTCCGGCGTTCAATTCGAGACACCAAAACAGCAAACAACCAGTCCCCGAAGAACGGAATCGTGCGGCTGAAATGAATTAGCTTGTCTTCGCGCAACCATGCGCCCCCAGACGCCAACAAGACCAAACGCCGAACACGACCTGGGTTTTGTGCTGTGAAATGGGTCGCGATTGAGCCTCCCATGGAATACCCCATCAGAGTTACGTCATCTTCCAGCCCTTGATGCTCTAACAGGTCAAGAAGTTGTTGCCCAAAGAAGTCACCGTCCTGTGCGCCGCGTGGCGCGTCAGAGAACCCGCGCCCATAAAGATCGTAAACCAAGACCCGATACCCGAGCTTTGCCAAGCCGTCCGCGATGGCATACCAGACCGGGCTGGGCGTCGCCAAACCATGCACACAAACGACCACTGGCCCTCGTGCGCTGCCAAGCCACTGGTAGTGCGTTACCCCTTGGCTAAGCTTGGCAAAACGACCCGGCGCCTGAGCGCGAAATGCTTCTGCACTATGTCGTTGACCTTCAGCGAACCAAGGCAATGCCGCGACAACGCCGATGACCAAAAGTGGTATGATCCAACCCATCATGCTGCACGCCCTTTCCATACATCGAGAATGTATCGGCTCGTCATAAGGTCCAGATGCGCACCACCGCCGTTCTTGAACAACGTGATGTCATCGTCAGCCCCCCTCAAGAACCGTTCCGGTTCATAGTAGTCTGCAATCACTTGTTCCGGCGCAATTGTGCCTGCTTCAAGCGGGATCTTAAGCTCGCCAATGTGGCCCATTGTCGTCTCATAACTATCAACAAAGATACGTGATTTCTGCAATGCAACGTCATCGACCTCGCGCATGTCGGGGCGATACGCGCCGATCAGATCAACGTGTTGGCCCGCCTGTAACCAGTCACCCTTAATGATAGGTTCCGTAGTCATGGTGGCGGATGTGATGATGTCCGCTTCGCGCACCGCAGCCTCCAGATCGTTGGCGACATCCACGCCTTCGCAGTCATGTGCAAACTGTTTGGCGCCTTCAAGTGAGCGGTTCCAAATTTTGAATCGCGCATCTGGAAAGGCAGCGCCATAGGCCTGCCATAGAGAACGCCCAACTGTCCCTGCACCAACAATCAGGATGTTTTTGCTATCAGGGCGCGCCAACCGTCGAGCGGCCAAAAGACTATCACCTGCGGTCTTCCATTTGGTCACGAGATGAAAATCCAGGATCGCTTCGAGCTGCCCATCACTGTCGGAAAACAGGTTCACCGCCCCATGTATCATCGGGGTGTCGGTTTTTCTGTTGTCAGGAAAAATCGTGGCGCACTTAATCGCAAGCCCCATACCGTCGATCCACGCCGAACGGTTCAACAGGGTGTCAGGATCGCGATATAAAAACACGTCTTCAACCGTCGCCTTAGGCCTGAGGTGACCGACGGCAAGCGCATCGGTCAAGCCAATCCAATCAAGATGCTTTTGTCCGTCCTCAAATGGGATCATCACGGTCATTGTGCGGCCTCAGCAGTAATCAAGTTTTCGGCGATAAGCCTCTCGGCAAACCCTTTTGGACCTTCAAAGAGGTGTGTCTTCCAGCCGCGAGTGGCGGCGGCGGCTATGTTTTCAGCAATGTCATCGGTGAACATCAGGCTGTCTGCCGGCAGGCCGGTTTCTTTTTCCAGACGTTCGTAAATCTCGGCGTGAGGCTTTGAAATCCCTAACTCCGCCGAGATGAACCGACAGTCAAATTCTTGCAAGAACGGATATTCCCGATCAGCAATTTCTAACGTTTCGACACCGAAATTCGACAGGGCAAAAACGGGTACCTTGGCGTGACGCAATGCGCGCAGCAGCCTTACAGAATGGTCAATTGCGGGGGATGCCATTTCTATCCAGCGATCCCGCCAAAGGCTGATTTCGTCCGCCCAGTCGGGATAAGCTGACATCAGGCCCGCAGTTGCATCGTGAAAATTCTCACCCGCGTCTACACGGGCGTTCATTTCAAGAATCGGAACAGCAGCAAAAAACTCAGCCCGTTTCTCAGCGCCGATGACGCGGTCAAAAAATCGTTCGGGCTGCCATTCAATCAGCACGTTACCAATGTCAAAAATGACGGCACGAATGGTCATTGGGGTTTCTCTCCGGTTTTCACAGCTCTCACACACGTTTTGCGGCACGAAGCTCCCGTTCTAAAGCGTCCAGAAAC
Source organism: Octadecabacter sp. B2R22 (assembly GCF_018861045.1). Lineage (GTDB taxonomy): Bacteria > Pseudomonadota > Alphaproteobacteria > Rhodobacterales > Rhodobacteraceae > Octadecabacter. The sequence goes on along the minus strand of NZ_JAHKQJ010000005.1, from coordinate 429,082 downwards.
CGCGACCGGTCCGCCTTTGAGAACGCCTTGCCGCCGCCTTGGCGAAACGGGTCCGCCGCGCGAATGTCGGCCATCAGGTCACGTGTCGCAAGGATGTTGCCAATATTGGCTTGCGTCAGGGCTTCGCCATTGTGCTTGAGGACCCGCGCGCCCGCTTCGACGCATTTGGCAGCAAGTGGGATATCGCCCGTTATGACAACATCACCCGCAACCGCGCGATCGGCGATCCAGATGTCGGCGATGTCGGGGCCGTCTGGTACGATGACCGTCTCGACCAAGGGGTTCTGGGATGGCCGTAAACCACCGTTGGACACAACGAACATCTTCACGCCATGGCGTGTGCCGACCTTTTCGACTTCGGCCTTTACGGGGCAGGCATCCGCATCAACGTAAATCATGAGCGCCTCACTTCCAAAGCGCCTCGGCATGGAAATTCACGTGGTCTTCCATGAAGGATGAGATGAAGAAATAGCTATGATCATAGCCTTTCTGGAGACGAAGTTGCCCGTCTTGTTTTGCGGCGGTCATTGCGCCCGCAAATGCCTCAGCGCCCAAAAGATCCCAGAACTGGTCATCGGTCCCCGTGTCGATCAGCATTGGCCCATCAAAGCCACCACCCTGCATGAGCACCGTTGCGTCGTGAGGTCCCCATTTGGATTCATCACCCCAATACGCGGCAAATTGTTTTCGGCCCCAATCGCTGTTCGTTGGATTACAGATCGGCGCAAATGCCGAAACAGACCGGAATCGACCCGGCAATGCCATAGCCATTGTCAGCGCACCGTGCCCGCCCATGGAATGCCCCGTGATCGACTGTCGCGTCATATCGACTGCAAAGTGTTCACCGATCAACGCGGGCAATTCATCCGCCGTATAGCTCCACATCTTGAAATGCTTCGCCCAAGGTTCTTGGGTCGCGTCGATGTAAAAACCAGCGCCCTGCCCGAGGTCATAGGCATCATCATCAGCGACGTCGTCACCCCTTGGGGATGTATCTGGAAAACACAGCGCGATGCCGTGATCGGCGGCCCAAGCCTGTGCACCCGCCTTGGTCATCGCGTTTTCGTGGGTGCAAGTAAGACCCGACAGGAACCACAAGATCGGCACGGGACCGTCCTGCGCTTCTTCGGGTAGGAACAAGCCAAACGTCATGTCGGTTCCCGTTGCGTTTGATCGGTGTTTGTAGACGCCTTGCACACCGCCGAAACAGCGATTTTCAGATATGGTTTCCATCAGGAGTTCGCCTCGTATGTCGTAAGAATTTCGGAAAGGTCTTTTTTCTTTTTGGCCACAGCCGGCACCGATGCGTCCGCGGCGGGATGGCCAACTGCCAAAATCATAATCGGTTTTTCATTCTCGGGACGATCGCAGAGTTCGTTCAAGAACTTCATCGGATTTGGCGTGTGCGTAAGACAGGACAGCCCAGCCGTATGCAAAGCCGTGATCAGCATGCCTGTTGCGATGCCAACGCTTTCGGGGACGTAATAATGCTTAACCCGCTCGCCGTTCCGTTCGCCCCATCGCTGGGCAAAAATCACGATAAGCCATGGCGCGATATCAAGGTGGGGCTTAGAGGCATCCGTGCCGATTGGCTCCAACGCCTTGAGCCACGCATCACCGCCTCCACCGCTATAGAACTTCACTTCTTCGTCCTCGGCCGCTTTGCGAACTTTGGACTTCATCGCGGGGTCACTGATTGCCACAAAATGCCACGGCTGCTGGTTCGCACCGCTCGGCGCTGTTCCTGCCGCGCGAACGCAGGCTTCAATCACGGCCTTTGGTACAGGTCGGTCGCTGTATTCCCGGATCGAATGTCGCGTTTTAACGTGAGCATAGAACTGCTCTGCCTCGACCAACATCTGGTCATCGTCATAGTCTGCGCGATCAGGCAGTGGCAGTGCTGAATAGACGGGGGCGGTTTCGCTCATTTCGGACCTCTAGGTTACGGCGGCAATCACGGCGGACACTGTGACAACGCTTACGGCGGTGGACAACAGAATGGACGCAGATACCCGCGCGGGTGCGACTCCATAGTGCTGCGCAAGGATGTAGACATTTCCCGCCACGGGCAAGGCGGCAGCGGCAATCATTACACCAGCGGCGTAAGGATCGACGGGAAATATAACAAGCGCGGCAAAGGCCACGGCAGCGGGATGCAAAATCAATTTGGCAAATGAAAGCCAACCCGCAACAGCAATGCGTTCTGCCGATTTACCCGCCAATGACGCGCCAATCGCAAACAACGCGCCGGGCGTAGCGGCGGCCCCAAGGATCGACAGGAATTCATTCAACGGCGCAGGGATCGGCAAGGCAAACGACGACACGACCAACCCCAAAGAGATCGAAACGATCATTGGGTTCTTCAGCAAGCCTATCCCGACCGTTCTAAGTATCCCGATAGACATACGCCCATCGCGCGATCCGGTGATGAGGATCACAATCAACGATCCGAAGACGATTAGATCCACGGCAAGGACCAGCACCACCGGCCCGACGGCCTGTTCCCCCAATAGGAGCACCAACATCGGAATGCCAAGGAAGCCGACATTTCCGATGACCGCACATTGGGCCTCGACAGCGGCCTCTTCGACGCCGCGTTTGCGCAGTAGGGCCACGCCTGTCGCAAGAAGGTAAACGAACAGCGTGCCCCAAAGATATGCCAACACAAACGGCCAATCAAAAATATCTACGATCGACAGGTTCGCAGAAAACCGAAACAGCATTGCGGACAGGGCAAAGTAGAACACGAATTTGGTGAGATAGGCCGTGGCCTCAGGGGTAAAGAACCCTGTGCGGCCCGCGCCATAGCCAAGCCCGATCAAGGCAAAAAACGGCAAGGTCTGAAGAAAAATGTCCCACATGGTTAAGGGTTAGCACCCCTTCATGCCGCGTAACAGTCTATCCGCTCCCGATTAACACACCCACCGCAAGGACCAAGGCACCGCCCACAACGACCTGAAACGCCGCGCGAAAGAAGGGCGTTTCCATGTATTTGTTCTGGATCCACGCAATGGCCCACAATTCAACGAAGACCACAGCAATAGCGATCACCGTCGCGGTCCAAAAATCAGCGATCAGATACGGCATTGCATGTCCGAGCCCGCCAACCGTTGTCATGATACCAGACGAAAACCCGCGCTTTAGCGGTGAGCCGCGGCCCGATATTTGACCATCATCGCTGGCGGCCTCAGTAAAGCCCATAGAGATACCAGCACCGATACTTGCCGCGAGTCCAACCAGAAACGTCGTCCATGTGTTCTGTGTTGCAAAAGCCACCGCAAAAATCGGTGCGAGTGTCGAAACGGACCCATCCATCAATCCCGCCAAACCGGGCTGCACCCAAGTCAGGACGAACTGACGATGTGCCGTGTCTTTTTCTTCGGCGTCGGCGTCAGGGGACATTTGATCAACGAGGGTATCGGCAAGTTCTGAATGCCCAGCTTCGGCTGCGGCAAGATCGCCCAGCAATTTACGCGTCGCAGCGTCCTGCGTGGCTGCGGCTGCGGTTTCGTAAAACCGTTGAGCATCCTTTTCCATTTGCCGCGCTTCTTCGCGTATGCGGTCCAAGCCAAGCGTTTCCACGAGCCAGACGGGGCGTCGTGCGTAAAAACCAGCAACGTGCTCACGTCTCAGAAGCGGAATTACGTCTCCGAACCGCGATTGGTGCAGTTCGATCAACTGTTGGCGATGCCCGTCTTCTTCAACCGCCATGCCTTCGAAGATCTCAGCAGAAGCAGGAAACTCTTCTCTCAAGCGTTCCGCATAGGTTCGATAGATCCGTGCATCATCTTCTTCGGACGAAATCGCGAGCGCGAGAACTTCTTGCTCGGAGAGATCTTTGAAACGGCGGCGGTTGGTCAATCCAGTCAGCATGTCGATCCTTTCTAGAATGATTCTAATTTATAGCCGTGAACTGGAGGGTCAAGCGCAGAAAGTGAACTGTTCAGTTCATTTTATTCTTGCAAACTAAACGAATCGGTTTAGTTATCTGGAAACACAGTTCACTTACGCAAAAGGAACCCAATATGAAAAACCTAATCCTGACCGCCACAGCCGGTATTTTCCTGGCATCCGCCGCAAGCGCTGGCGGAATGTCATTTTCCCTTCCAAACTTGTGGTTCCCACCAGCGGACGACGTCACAGTGACAAAAGATGCGCTTTCGGTTGACGCTACGACGGTCACCCCGCTCACCGATGAGTAGCTCGCCCCTTCTTGCCCGAACTGAACGGATCAGTTTATAATTGGGGCAAGGAGATCCCAAAAATGGCTGACGGACCACCAGAGGTGAAACGCGGACGCAAGTTCGACCAAGTGCTTCATGGCGCGCGCGATATTTTCATGTCCGACGGCTTTGAGGGCGCGAGTGTTGACGACATCGCGAAAGCCTCTGGCGTGTCCAAGGCGACGCTCTATAGCTACTTCCCCGATAAACGTTTGTTGTTCATGGAGGTCGCAAAGTCCGAATGCATCCGGCAGGCAGATGAGGCCGTTGCATCTATCGACATGTCGCTGCCCGTTGCGACGGTTCTGACGAGCGCTGCATGGCAGATGGTGCGGTTTTTCACATCAGATTTCGGGCAACGCGTCTATCGGCTCTGCGTCGGCGAAGGGGATCGCTTCCCTGAGTTGGGGCAGGAATTCTACAAGAGTGGCCCAGCCCTTGTTCGAGATCGTTTGATAGAATTCCTAAAGGTCGCAATTTCCCGTAATGAGTTGGAAATCGATGATCTGCCGTTGGCGGCTGACCAGTTCCATGAACTCTGCAAAGCAGACCTTTTCCCACGTTTGATTTTCAACATGGACACTTCATTTTCCGACGATGATAAGCAGCGGATCGTAACTGGCGCTGTCGAAACCTTCCTCGCCCGTTACGCTAAATAGGCCCGCCTCACCGAGGCGGACCTATAGGATTTAGAACTCCACAACAGCGCGGATGGATTTACCTTCGTGCATCAGATCGAACCCGTGATTGATCTCGTCCAAGGTCAGTTTGTGCGTGATCATCGGGTCGATCTCGATCTTGCCGTCCATGTACCAATCCACAATCTTCGGGACATCAGTCCGCCCGCTCGCTCCGCCAAAGGCGGTGCCACGCCAGCTGCGCCCTGTGACCAGCTGGAACGGACGGGTCGAGATTTCCTGCCCAGCGCCAGCGACGCCGATGATGATGCTCTCTCCCCACCCTTTGTGCGCGCATTCCAGCGCTTGACGCATAACATTCACGTTGCCAGTGGCGTCAAACGTATAGTCAGCGCCGCCGCCCGTCAGCTCAACCAGATGCGCGACGATATCGCCATCGACATTCGACGGATTGACGAAATCGGTCATACCAAAATGCGTCGCCATTTCTGCTTTGCTGTCGTTCAGATCAACGCCCACGATCTGATCCGCTCCAGCAAGCCGCAGCCCTTGTATGACGTTCAGCCCGATACCGCCCAAACCGAACACGATGCCGGTGCTGCCAATCTCGACCTTGGCCGTGTTGATGACTGCACCAATGCCTGTGGTGACGCCGCAACCAATGTAACAAATTTTATCGAATGGCGCGTCCTTGCGCACCTTCGCCAGCGCGATTTCTGGCACAACCGTGTGGTTCGCAAAGGTCGAACAGCCCATGTAGTGGTGGATCGGGGTGCCGTCGAGCATGGAAAACCGTGTAGATCCGTCTGGCAAAAGCCCCTGCCCTTGTGTCGCGCGAACGGCCTGACACAGGTTGGTTTTCGGGTTCAGACAGTATTCGCACTCACGGCATTCCGCAGTGTAGAGAGGGATCACATGATCGCCAACTTCGAGGCTGGTAACACCTTCACCAACTTCAATCACAACGCCCGCGCCCTCATGCCCTAGAATTGCAGGAAAGATACCTTCGGGATCATCACCCGAACGCGTAAATTCATCTGTGTGACAAAGGCCGGTGGCTTTGATTTCGACAAGAACCTCTCCGGCGCGAGGGCCTTCCAGATTGACCTCCATCACTTCGAGGGGTTTGCCGGCTTCCATAGCGACTGCTGCGCGTGTTCTCATGATTGGGACTCCATTGTTTGCAGAATACCGTGTGGCAAACGTGCCGATCATGCAATCCCCTCGGTTGCGCCAAATTCAAAGTCGGCCGATAGTGGTCGAATGAAAAAACTGTTGTTGATCGTTCCGCTCGTTCTCCTTTCCGCTTGTGACCTTGCAGGCCCACTGCCCGCGACGCCAACGGGGCCACCCACACCTGTGCCAGAGCAAGACACCTGCAATGCGGCGCAGCACGCCACACTTATCGGGCAAGACGCGACGGCCTTGGAACGGGTGCTTCTCTTGGCACAAGTCCGCGTGACCCGCCCAGGGCAAGCCGTTACAATGGATTTCCGCCCGAGCCGCATCAACTTTAACGTTGGGGCCGACAACAGGATCAAGACGATTACATGTGGGTAAGGTTATCGAAGTCACCCCAAAGGCGCACACTGGGTGGGGGCTGATACGACGCACCCTCGGGGGACTCACGATGCGTTTGGAATGACGATCAAATGGGGCGCAAATTGGTTGTCCGCGCGGTGTTTTGGTGACCGCGATACCGAAAATCTACTGGGGGTTGATTTGAGCCGCATAAGTCGCAAACTGAACCTATGAACGCACCAACTCCATTTCCTAATCAGACACCTGCGCAGATTGCGTTTCACAGAACCGAACTGAACGCTATTTTGTCTCTTTACGGTCGATTTGTGGCTGCAGGTGAATGGCGAGACTATGGGATTTCCCATCTAAAGGATGTTGCGGTTTTTTCTGTGTTCCGCAGAACGGCAGAGAACCCGATGTATCGGGTCGAAAAACGGCCCAGCTTACGAATGAAGCAGGGGCAGTACTCCGTTATCGGGATGGACGGGCAGATATTGAAGCGCGGCAATGACCTGCGGCAAGTCCTACGCGTTCTGGAGCGCAAACTAATCCGCGCCGTCGACTAGAGAACACGACGGCGGGCAAGGACATCCCCATCCCCTTGCGCTTTGATCCGCAAGGTTGCCTTCTCTAACCCCTCGTAGACGACTGCCATGTGGTGCGCATTGGCATGGATCATCGTCTCGCCGTCGACCATCATCGCGACATGACCTTTCCAGAAAACCAAATCGCCCCTTTGCAAAGGCTCGTCTGCGGTCAGCAATTTGCCGAGCCCGTCTTGCTGCATATCACTGTCACCAGCGCACAAATGGCCACAGGCATGATAAGCGGCCTGCACCAGACCGGAACAGTCGATCCCGCGCGTTGAATTACCGCCCCAAAGATATGGCACACCAAAGAACAGCTGCGCGACCGTCGCCGGATCAGAGAATGGATGTGACAGGGGACGTAGATGTTTTTTTGGAACGAAACCCTGTGGTGTTTCAAAAAACTTGTGACGTTCGTCGACAACAGTCAGCTCCGCACCAAACGGGAGGTGCAGTAGGTCCTGTGACTTGAAGCTCTCAGTGGCATAGGCGTGGGTCGCTGGCGTTGCGACACGGTGGGTCGGCGACTGAACAGCGACCAAAGCGGAGTCCACAACATAGCCGACATAACCGTCCCGTTTGGATTGCACAAAGGCCCAGCCTTCACGACGTTCATAAACTGTCACCGCCGACCCGATCAGCAATTGCCGATCTCGTTTGCCAGCGGGTGTTGCCAACAGGTCAACCACGACCGTTCCAATGGTGGCTGGCTCCCCGTCCGTAAAACTATCAGCTTCAACCTGCCCCTGAAGGTGGCTGGCAGCCACGCGCCCGTTGGCTGGTGTTAAGCGTCTGTCGCTCACAGGCCCAAAACCTCAGGCAAGGCTGCAAGCACGGCACGGGCGCCCTGCCCAGCGCCCCCCTTTGGGCGGGCTGGGGCCGCGACGGGATTCCAGCCATAAATGTCAAAATGCGTGTAGGGCGTATCGCTTACAAAACGGCGGAGAAACAAGGCTGCCGTGATTGACCCCGCAAACCCACCCGCTGGAGCATTGTCTAGATCCGCAATCTGCGGTTCGATCATGCGCTCATAGGGGTCATGAAACGGCATTTGCCAGACAGGGTCCGCGACTTCGCTGGCTGCTTGAGGAAGCGCTCGCGCCATCGCATCATCGGTCGTGTAAAATGGCGCAAGGTCAGGCCCTACCGCAACGCGCGCAGCCCCCGTCAGCGTCGCCATCGAAATGATATGATCCGGCTTCCCCTCATCCGCGAGCGCAAGAGCGTCGGCGAGAACCAAACGGCCTTCCGCATCGGTATTGTTAATTTCGACGGTCATTCCCTTACGACTTGTCAGCACATCACCGGGCCGGAACGCAGACCCATCAACCGAGTTTTCAACGGCGGGGATCAGCACACGCAGCTTGATGTCCAGCTTGAGCGCCATAATCATATGGGCCAAACCCAATACAGTCGCGGCGCCACCCATGTCTTTCTTCATCAATCCCATCGACGCGCCGGGCTTTAGATTTAGCCCGCCGGTGTCAAAACAAACCCCTTTACCGACAAGCGTCAGCGATGGGCCCGTTGTCCCCCACGTCATATCGATCAAGCGGGGTACGCGCGGTGACGCCCTACCGACTGTATGAATAAGAGGGAAATTTTGGTCTAGAAGTTCATCCCCTTGGATGACCGTGCAGTCAGCGCCATGGGTCTTAGCCAAATCCCGCGCTGCGGTCTCAAGCTCTTGTGGGCCCATGTCAGACGCGGGTGTATTGATAAGATCTCGGGTCAGGCATTCGCCCGCGACCAATGCCTCGATCCGAGTGGCGTCAACTCCAGCTGGCGCCGTAAAGTTTGATTTCGAAGAAGGTTGGGTTTTGTAACGGTCAAACCGATACGTGCTCATCAAAAGCCCAAACGCCGCTTCATCCAGCGCGGTGCCCGAAAGACCTGCCTCAAGCGCATAGATGCCAGTCGGCAGTTTCACAGCACCCGCCGCAACGGCAAATCGAACCCTCGTCTGCGCCCGCGCGCCCAAACCAATGAAAGCACGCGCTACGTGTCCGTCGTCATTCGCGATCAAAGCACATGAGCCGACACCGCCGTCAAATCCGTTCACCTGCAGCCAAGACGCGTGTGCCGCAGGAAGTCCCGCCAGCGACTTTTCTAGATCGTCTGAATAGATCGCCATCAGTTGGATTGCGTTCGATGAAGGGGCTGCGAATTTCGGGGACATAGGACCTCAGGCTTGGTTGAAGCAACAGCCTAAACCAGAACGCCTGAAGTGAAACCCCCGATCTAGGCATGTCCGGGACCTTAGAAGACGGTCATCGGTCCCGCAGCATGATCCAACGCCTGCGTCACGAGGCGCATGAGGCGCGACAAGGTCGCCGACAATGCAATTTCGTCTGGACCATCGACGCAATACACCACATCTGCCGCAACCTGACCAACCTGTCGCAATCCAAGCGTGTCGGCCAACATAACAATGCTTCGTGCGCGCGCTTCAAGCCGGTCGAACTGTCCTGATTGATAATCATCATCAAGCCACTTCAAATGTCGGGATAGCTCCTCAAGGCCTGAACAAAGCACGTCCCCATCTTCATAATGGTCGCTTTCCATAGCGAATGGAGACAGGGCATCATACTCTGGCCCTCGTTGTTCTCTTGGGATTAACCGCGCCACGCGTTCGTGCACGTGTTGATTTATTTGTTCCATGTTTTAACCACTCTTATTCACCCGCAACCAAGATAGGAGTTTTTAGGTTTCCAAGAGGTTGCTTCCGAATCACAAAAATCACTCGAATTTCCGACAAATCCGCAATATGACAGGCAAAGCCTAAAAACAGGATTGCAAAAATGAACCATGCACGCCCTCTCCCAGACTACCTTGTTCGACGCTATCACGGCTGGAAAGCCACCACATATGAGCAGAACAAAGGCTGGTACATGCAACTGGCCGAAGAGGGTCAGCACCCGCGTGCAATGGTCGTGTCCTGCTGTGACAGCAGAGTGCATGTGACATCAATTTTCGGTGCTGATCAGGGGGAATTTTTCATTCATCGAAACATTGCCAACCTAATTCCGCCCCAAGAAGACGGTGGCAATCATCACGGCACATCCGCAGCGGTCGAATATGCGGTCACTGCGCTGAAGGTCTCTCACCTGATCGTTTTGGGGCATTCGGCCTGTGGTGGTGTCAAAGGCTGCTATGACATGTGTTCAGGAAATGCGCCCGAACTCGAAGAGAAGAAAAGCTATGTAGGACGCTGGATGGATATTCTACGTCCGAGCTTTGAGAAGCTTCCGGAGGGGGACGACGAAAGCCGTATCCGGCAGTTGGAAAAAGACAGTGTCGTAACATCGCTCGAAAACCTGATGACGTTCCCGCATGTCAAAACAGCCGTAGAAAACGGTCGCTTGTCGCTGCACGGGTTGTGGAACGACATCGGCAAGGGCGGTCTTGAGGCCTATGATCCCGAAACCAACTCCTTCTCGCCGCTCTAGGCAGTATGGCGGCCTATTCACCGGGGTCGCTGATTTGAACGTTACATCGACGGAAAGCCAATGGCCGACATCTTAAACCTTGCCGCCTCCAACCTGCTTTCACCTGTTATCCTATCTTTCGTCCTAGGATTGGGCGCAGCCTTGGGGCGGTCTGATCTGACCGTCCCCGAAGCCGCCGCCAAGGCGATGTCTATTTACCTCTTGTTCGCCATTGGCTTCAAAGGGGGCGTCGCAGTCTCCGATAATGGCCTTGATGGCACGTTGATCGCGACTCTCGTCGCGGGATTGGTCCTTTCGGCAGTTCTGCCTCTGATCGCCTTCGCCCTGTTACGTGTTCTAACAAACCTAAGCCGGATCGACGCGGCAGCTGTCGCAGGCCACTACGGGTCGATTTCCATTGTGACATTCGTGGCCGCGTCCTCGGTCCTTGAAGGGCGCGCGATTTCATCCGAGGGCTATATGGTCGCCGTTGCCGCCGTCATGGAGGCCCCCGCGATCCTGTCAGCCCTTTGGTTGGTCTCGGCGGGCGGTTCGGGCCGCGGCATGGACAAAGAACTGATCCGTGAGATCATGTTCAACGGATCAATCGTTTTACTGGTCGGGGCGTTCTTTATTGGCGCGATTACGGGCCAAGACGGCTTGGCAAAAATCTCGAACTTCATCGTAGCGCCATTCACCGGGGTGCTCTGTCTTTTCCTGCTGGACATGGGTTTGGTCGCGGGGCGTGGCTTGCGCGAGGCGCGGGGCGTCTTGAACTTCGGCGCCATTGCGTTCGGCATTGCGATGCCGCTGGTGGGCAGTGTTGCGGGTCTGCTAGCCGGCCTGTTGGTCGGTCTGTCGCCCGGAGGTGTTGCGTTATTGATGGTTTTGTCGGCCTCGGCCAGCTACATCGCAGTGCCCGCCGCGATGCGCGTGGCCCTGCCCGAGGCGAACCCTTCAGTCTATCTAACCCTGTCCCTAGGCGTGACGTTCCCATTTAACCTGACAATCGGCATCCCGCTTTATGTTGCGGTCAGCCAAGCGATCACCGGAGGCTGACATGCAAACCCACAAAGCAAAACGCGTCGTCATTACAATCGAAGCCATCATGCAGCGTCGCCTGACCGACACGATTGAGGCCGCGGGTGTCACTGGCTATTCGATCCTTCCCGTTCTGGGCGGATCGGGTCGTTCGGGCGCATGGTCGCGCGATGGTCAAATCAGTCGCGCCGCAGGCATGGTGCAAGTCGTGTGCATCATCAAACCTGAACGGTTGGATGGGTTGCTGGAAGCCGCATTCGAGGTCGTGGACAAACACATCGGTGTTGTCACCATCAGCGACGTCGAAGTCCTGCGCGCCGAAAGATTCTAAGACTGTAAGCCCATACGCGCGGGGCACGAAAGCCAGGCGCATATGAACTAGCTGGCCTAAGCGCCTTTGATTGACGCCCAACGCTTAGTGACGCTTTGCCAAAATACCCACAATCACAGCAACTGCGCCCACCGCCAAAAGCGCCTCCATTCCGGACTGGCGCGGCGTAGCAGCGGGAGCCTTTGGTTGAGCAACCACAACAGGTGCGCGGGCCGGCGTTGATTGGGCATAGGTAGCAAGTGGCGCGGACATCATAGCGGCCGCAGCAGCAACAGTGAGCAATTTTCGAAACATGGTCTATCTCCGGTATTAGGAACGGTTGTGTTCCTTTTTACGGATTAGAAATCAGTTTCCGTCGCGCCCCTCTTGGAAGGGATCTGACCGCCACCCAATACAGGCGGCGGTCATAATTTCAGGCCTTAGCCCTTTTTCAGGCAGCGTGCGCCGAGCGTCTCTGCGATCTGTACTGCATTCAAAGCAGCACCCTTACGCAAGTTGTCAGAGACAACCCACATGTTCAGGCCATTATCAATTGTAACGTCCTGACGGATGCGACTGATGAACGTCGCAAAGTCGCCAACACATTCGATTGGCGTCACGTAACCACCGTCTTCGCGTTTATCGATGACCATACAGCCCGGTGCTTCGCGCAGGATGTCGCGGGCTTCGTCTTCGTCGAGGAAGTCTTCAAACTCGATGTTGATCGACTCAGAGTGACCGACAAAAACAGGCACGCGAACACATGTCGCTGTCACTTTTATGGATGGATCGACAATCTTTTTCGTCTCGGCGACCATTTTCCATTCTTCTTTGGTATCGCCGCTGTCCATGAACACATCGATGTGCGGAATCACATTGAACGCGATCTGTTTTGGATAGGCCTTAGGCGCGACTTCTTGACCGGGCACATAAACGCCTTTGGTCTGGTTCCACAGTTCGTCAATCGCTTCCTTGCCGGAGCCAGAAACGGACTGATACGTGCTGACAACTACACGCTTGATTTTCGCGCGGTCATGCAGCGGCTTAAGAGCCACAACCATCTGTGCTGTCGAACAGTTCGGGTTCGCGATGATGTTTTTCTTTGTGTAGCCTTCGACAGCCTCTGGGTTCACTTCTGGAACAACCAACGGCACGTCCGGATCGTAGCGATACAAAGACGAATTATCGATCACGACACAGCCTTGCTTGGCGGCGATCGGCGCATATTTCTTTGTCGCTTCAGAGCCGACCGCGAAAAATGCGATATCAAAGCCGCTAAAGTCGAACGTATCCAAGTCTAGGGTTTTCAACGTCTTGTCACCAAAGCTCACTTCCGTGCCCAAGGATTTACGGGATGCCAGAACGGCAACCTCATCCGCTGGGAACTGGCGTTCAGCCAGTATGTTGAGCATTTCGCGGCCCACGTTTCCTGTGGCACCGACTACGGCGACTCTGTAGCCCATTATCTTGGTTCCTTTGTGTAAGACTCGTTCCCGCATGGGAACAGACGCCTCTTAGCGCCTCAAGGCCTTAAACAAAAGGGGGAAGCTAGTCCCTTGGGTCTTCGCTGAAGACATATATCGCAAGTCCACAACAGAATAAGATGCCATAGGTCAGGAAAATCATAGGATAAGCGGCCAGAGGGTCGTTCGTTGCCTCCCAGAATGTCGCGACTTTTCCAGTGACGATTTGCATTAGGCCAGCGCCACCGATGCTGAATAGATTGAGCAATGTGACGCCCCGCCCAGTAAGATGTTCGGGGAAAAACGGACGCGCTTGAGCGATGATGACAGGAAAGCCAGCACCTGCAATTCCAACCACAGCAAATAGCGCCGTAACAGTCCAAATGGATTGCCCAGAACCCGTTGTGGGGAAAGCATACAGTATAAAAAACGCCACCGCGCTTATTACACCGCCGCCAAACACCACCCACTTACGACTGCCAACGGCACGTTCTAGTGGACCAAAGATGAAACTGCCCACGATCATGGCGATTCCCATAACCAAGGTCATTGTTCCAATCGTTTGCGTATCTGCGCCGTAGACGTCTGATCCATACGGCCCAACCCAAAGCCCCCGAACACCCGCTGAAGGCGCATAGTTCACAAGCATCATCGGCAAAATGAACCACAATGCCTTGATCTTCAAAAGGTCCAGCACCGAACCGCGCGGACCTGCGCGTTCTTCTTTTGGCGGGTCAGTCATGAATATCCAAAGTGCAGCGGCGACCATCAACGTTACTATAGCCAACGCGACCATGGTTTCGCGCCAGCCAAACGCTTCAACAGCCCACGCCATCGGCGCCGAACTTGCCAAATTCCCAAGGCTCCCGACGCCGATCATCGCCCCTGCCAACGTAGAAAACAGTGCCGGAGCGTACATTTTGGCAAAAATGTAATAGCCAGCCATCAAGACCGGCGAACATCCAACGCCGATCATCGCCATCGCCCAATTGATATGCGCTGGGGTCTGCGCAAACGCGAACATCAACGCACCGCCTGCTCCGCCCAAGGCGAACAACACCGCCGCTGTAATCCGCGGCCCGATCCGATCCAACGCTTCGCCAACGGGTATCTGCATCGCAGCGAACACCAGAAACCAAAGCCCCGAAGCGTAAGCGAGATCCGCTGACGACGCGCTCAAATCCGCCTCTAACTGTGGTGTAAGAACCGCCAAGAACGCGCGGTAGAACTGGCTTAGAACGTAGCCCAAGACCAAACACATCAGACCAATTCGCATATTCTCGCCCTTTTGCATCGGGGTCGCACGGCTTGCAGCGCTTGGCAAGCGGGTGTAGCAATAGCATTGTTTCTTGTGACGGGTTGCTATGGTAAACAAGCGCGCGCTGCCACCATGCCCTAACTAATTGTCGTCTGTTATTTCTGATGGGTGAACAACGCTATCGAATTTGTCTTGAAAAGAGAGAACCGCCATGGCCACCAAGCTTCCACGGCTAGATACAAAATGTTCTGATTGCCCGATCCGCCATCGGGCCGTTTGCTCCAAATGTGATGCTGACGAGTTGGAAGAACTTGATCAAATCAAGTTTTACCGCTCCTTTGAGGCCGGTCAAACGATCGCTTGGTCAGGCGACGAACTGACATTTGTGGCATCGGTGGTGCGCGGGGTTGCGTCGCTGGGACAAACTCTGGAAGACGGGCGCACACAGATGCTTGGATTGCTCCTGCCGTCTGACTTTATTGGCCGCCCCGGACGGACTAGCGTCGCGCATGATATCGAAGCGGTGACAGACGTAACCCTGTGCTGTTTTAGACGGGCGCCATTTGAAAAAATGTTGGTGGACACACCCCACATTGGTGAACGTCTTTTGCAAATGACCATGGACGAGCTTGATTCAGCGCGTGAGTGGATGATGATCCTCGGCCGCAAGTCAGCGCGAGAAAAAGTCGCAAGTCTTCTAACGGTCTTCGCCCGCAGGGAAACACCGTTCGATAACGCCGCCCTACAATCCAGCATCGCGATTGATTTGCCGCTCACGCGTGAAGCCATGGCAGACTACCTTGGCTTAACGCTGGAAACCGTCAGCCGACAAATCTCTGCCCTGAAGAACGACGGGATTATCCAGCTTGACGGAAATCGACGCGTCATAGTGCCAAACCTCGCACGTTTGATGGTCGAAACCGGCAGCAACATGAACATGAGCCTGCACAGCTAACGCCATGACGCCCCACCGTTAGTGGGACATCATGATTGGCACTTCGGATTTTTCGAGCATGTCACGAGTCGCGCCGCCGATTAAGGCTTCGCGGAACCGCGAGTGGCCATAGGCACCCATTACAATCAGGTCATTCTCGTGATCGTTGACGTAGCGATTGATCACATCGGCGACCGTCGGCAACGTCTTCGACAAGATAGAGACTTCAGCCGTAATGCCGTGGCGCGACAGCATGAGAGTTACAGCCCCACCCGGGTCAGACCGATCAGGGGAATGCGACGGCGGGTCAACCATCACAATCTGTGTTCGGTCGGCATTTTCGAGTGCTGGGAGGGCGTTTCTAATAGCTCCAAGCGATTCGGGGCTTTCGTTCCACATGACCAATGGGTTTTCAAAGGTGCAGAAATTCTCTGCATCCTTTGGGACAACCAAAACTGGCGCACTGGTGCCAAACAAAGCCGCCTCAAGAACACTGACATTCAACTGGGTCGCGGAATTTCCATAGGGCTGAGGCACAACAACCAAGTCAGCGAATCGGACAACCCGTGCAATCGTGCTTTCTAGGCCGACCGAATTGATCACCAACGGGCGCACCGAACTTGCAAAGGTTACATTTTTCAATCGATCTTCTGCCCACTTCGCAAGGCGATCCGCCGCGATTTGCGCGTCGCCTGTCGCCATGAGAGACAAAGCAGGGGCTGATCCCATAGGCACCATGTCATATCGGACGGGATCGTAGCCAAGGCAAAAGACGTCTAAATGGCCGTTGCTGTGTTCAGCCAATGCAATCGCTGCATTGAACGCTGCCAAATCCGATTCTTCGTCGGTTAGTACAAAGTTAATTGTCCGGTAGATCATCCCGGATCCTCCTGTGCAGAACTGCTGGTGACTGCAGGATCACGAAGCCTTGCAGTCGCTGACCTAATCCGTATCAAGGTTTTCAACGCCCGTTCTTGATGTAGATCAAAGTGACTCTCGACGGGGCATGCGACATCATTAGGCAAATTTCCGCCATGGCGACTCTGTCGTGGCACGCATAAAGGGGACAGATCAAATGTGGGAATGGACCAAAGTAGTGGCGTTTGGGGTAATCACCCTATTAGCCGCTCTAGCAGCAAGTTGGGCGCGCGACCTCGCGTTTCAAGTGCACGCGGTAATAGTAATGCTAGTATCCGCTGGAATGTTTATCTGGTCGGTACGCGGGCTGGACGAAGCTCCTGCTCCGCTACCAAGCGGATACGAAGACGGTGTGATTCGATACGGTGTGATTGCGACCGCATTCTGGGGGCTCGCTGGGTTTCTGGTCGGGACGTTCATTGCGTTTCAATTGGCCTTTCCTGCACTGAACTTTGAATTCCTACAGGGGTTCGGCAACTTCGGACGCCTACGCCCACTGCACACATCTGCAGTGATCTTCGCGTTTGGTGGCAACGCCTTGATCTGTACGTCATTCTACATTGTTCAGCGGACATCGGCAGCACGCCTTTGGGGCGGCAACCTCGGTTGGTTCGTCTTCTGGGGCTACAACCTGTTCATCGTCCTTGCCGCAACTGGCTACCTGCTGGGTGCAACGCAATCGAAAGAATACGCTGAACCTGAATGGTACGTTGATATCTGGCTCACAATCGTTTGGGTCGCATATCTTGCTGTCTTCGTTGGCACGATCCTGAAGCGTAAAGAGCCGCACATCTACGTGGCAAACTGGTTCTTCTTGGCCTTCATCGTCACAATCGCAATGCTGCACCTCGTCAACAACCTGTCCATCCCGGTCAGCTTGTTGGGTTCCAAATCCGTTCAGGTCTTCTCGGGTGTACAAGATGCCATGACGCAGTGGTGGTATGGCCACAATGCCGTTGGCTTCTTCCTGACTGCTGGTTTCCTTGGGATGATGTACTACTTCGTGCCAAAGCAGGCTGAAAAACCTGTCTTCTCTTACAAGTTGTCCATCATCCACTTCTGGGCGTTGATCTTCTTGTATATCTGGGCTGGTCCACACCACCTTCACTACACAGCGTTGCCTGACTGGGCTTCGACTCTTGGTATGGTGTTCTCGATCGTCCTCTGGATGCCGAGCTGGGGTGGCATGATCAACGGTTTGATGACGCTGTCTGGCGCATGGGACAAGATCCGCACCGACCCGATCATCCGTATGATGGTTATCTCTTTGGGTTTCTACGGGATGTCCACATTTGAGGGTCCAATGATGTCGATCCGTGCTGTGAACTCTTTGTCTCACTACACTGACTGGACAATCGGCCACGTGCACTCTGGTGCCTTGGGTTGGAACGGTATGATTACGTTCTCGGCTCTGTATTTCCTGACACCACGTCTTTGGGGCCGTGCATCGCTGTACTCCCTTCGTTTAGTGAACTGGCACTTCTGGCTCGCGACAATCGGCATCATTCTTTATGCTGCGTCGATGTGGGTCACAGGTATTATGGAAGGCCTGATGTGGCGTGAAGTTGATGCGCAGGGTTTCCTTGTGAATAGCTTTGCTGACACCGTGCAAGCCAAATTCCCAATGCTCGTGGTACGCGGTTTGGGTGGGGTTCTTTATCTCACCGGCGCGATCATCATGTGTTACAACCTTTGGATGACAGCCTTCGGCAAACAGCAAACAGCTGCTGTAGCCGACGACTCTGCCATTCCTGCTGAATAAGAAGGAGACGACTCATGGGTATTCTTGATCGTCATCATGTTCTCGAAAAGAACGCGACACTATTACTAGTAGGCAGCTTGCTGGTCGTCAGCATCGGCGGGATCGTTGAAATCGCACCTCTGTTCTACCTTGAGAACACCATCGAGGACGTAGAGGGCATGCGCCCCTACTCCCCGCTGGAACTCACGGGGCGCGACATCTACGTTCGCGAGGGTTGCTATGTCTGTCACAGCCAGATGATCCGCCCGATGCGCGATGAGGTCGAACGTTACGGCCACTACTCGCTCGCTGCGGAATCTATGTATGACCACCCCTTCCAATGGGGCTCCAAACGAACAGGGCCTGACCTTGCTCGCGTGGGTGGTCGTTACTCGGATGCATGGCATGTTGACCACTTGGTCAGCCCTCAGTCGGTTGTTCCGGAATCCATCATGCCGCCCTATGCGTTCTTGATGGACCGGATGATCGAACCTGAGCACATCGTGGATCTCTTGCAGACTCACCGCATGGTCGGCGTCCCGTATACAGACGAGATGATCGAAAATGCGTCTGCAGATTTCATCGCTCAGGCTGATCCGTTCAGCGATTGGGATGGCCTCGTTGAACGCTATCCAAACGCACAGGTTCGTAACTTCGACAACCAAGACGGTATTTCCGAAATGGATGCATTGGTTGCCTATCTGCAAATGTTGGGCACGCTGGTCGATTTCTCGACCTTTACGCCTGATGCTAGCCGCTAGGGGGAACAGCAATGGACTTGTATTCACTCTTACGCGAACTGGCTGACAGCTGGGGCTTGCTTGCTTTGTTCGTCTTCTTTCTCG
This sequence comes from Octadecabacter sp. B2R22, assembly GCF_018861045.1. Lineage (GTDB taxonomy): Bacteria > Pseudomonadota > Alphaproteobacteria > Rhodobacterales > Rhodobacteraceae > Octadecabacter. Next base: position 410,175 of record NZ_JAHKQJ010000005.1, on the reverse strand, counting down.
GAACGTGGCTCTGGGCATTTCGCCCTGGGTCACGGGCCTTGCACGACGATGCTGCCGATGTGGTCTTTCGCCACGACGACGGCCCGCTAGAAGATGACGCTACCAACACTAACACCCGTTCGGAGGGTCAATCATGAGCAATAATGACAAACAGGACGACGTCGGCACCACCGGACACAGCTGGGACGGTATCGAAGAACTGAACAACCCACTGCCACGATGGTGGGTCTGGATCCTTTACCTGACAATCGTTTGGGCCATCGGCTACACGATCGCTTATCCAGCTTGGCCGCTTGTTACAGGCGCAACCGAAGGTGTTCTCGGCTTTTCTACACGCGGCCAAGTCCAAGAAGATATCCTCCGTGTTGAAGAACAAAACGCGGATCTTCTCGAGCGTTTGACAACCATTGATCTGGCCGCCGTCGCCGATGATGACGAGCTGCACGGCTTCGCAATCAACGCTGGTAGCTCCATCTTTGCGGCGAACTGTTCCCAATGTCACGGTCGTGGCGCTGCGGGCGTTCAGGCAGGTGGTTATCCGAACTTGTTGGATGATGACTGGCTCTGGGGCGGCAACATCGAGGAAATCGTCTATACTGTCACTCACGGTATTCGTAACGAACAGTCTTTTGACAGCCGTTACTCAGAAATGCCGAAGTTCGGTGCAGATGAAATCTTGATCGACGACGAGATAACCGCACTTGTGCAGCACGTTCGCGCGATTTCCGGTCAAGAACATGATGCTGAACTGGCGACCACAGGCGCCGAGCTGTTCCTCGACAACTGTGCGTCCTGTCACGGTGACGCGGGCGAAGGCATGGCTGAGCTTGGTGCGCCAAACCTGAGCGATGCGATTTGGCTCTATGGTGGCGACGAAGAGACTATCTACGCGTCCATCTACAATGCCCGCTTTGGTGTTATGCCAGCTTGGTCAGAAGAGTATCGTGCTGCGGGTGGATTGAGCGCAGCTGAGATCAACGCTGTTGCAGTCTACGTCCACCAGCTTGGTGGTGCGCAGTAACACTTGCCGGGGGCTCGCCCCTAGCATTGCAAAATTTGGGACAGGCGGCTGATGGATCAGCCGCCTGTTTTCGTTTAAGCGCCCAGTAAGGATACTGCTGCAACCTGCCCGTTGGTTATTTTTCTTGATTCAAGTCAAAGTTATATCTCTCCCATTAGTTCAAAGATGCGGGAACGCATAACAATCAACCGGAAGCGAGACAGATGAGCACCGAAAACCCGCCATCACTATACGCAAAACGCGAACCCGTCTTTCCCCGCAAGGTGAAGGGCACGTTCCGGACGCTCAAATGGGCGATTATGGCCGTAACTTTGGGGATTTATTACCTTACCCCATGGATTCGTTGGGATCGCGGCGCAGAACTGCCGGATCAGGCGGTTCTTATCGACCTTGCCCACCGTCGCTTCTTCTTCTTCTGGATCGAAATCTGGCCGCATGAATTCTATTTTATTGCGGGTCTGCTCATTATGGCGGGCCTTGGCCTGTTCTTGTTCACGTCCGCCATGGGGCGGGTTTGGTGTGGCTATACTTGCCCACAGACAGTTTGGACTGACCTCTTTATTGCCACTGAACGTTGGATTGAAGGCGACAGAAACGCCCGCGTGCGACTTTGGAACGCCAAATGGGACGGACGTAAAGTCCGTCTGCGGGTAACGAAGTATTTCACCTGGCTCCTAATCGGCCTCGCCACCGGTGGCGCATGGGTCTTTTACTTCACCGATGCGCCAACCCTGTTCACGAACCTTCTGAACGGTTCTGCGCACCCCATCGCCTACACCACAATGGCAGTTCTCGCTGTTACAACAGTATTCTTCGGCGGCATTGCCCGCGAACAAGTCTGTATTTACGCATGCCCATGGCCGCGCATCCAAGCCGCGATGATGGACGAAGACACGATCACAATCGGCTACCGTGAATGGCGCGGCGAGCCACGCAAGCACTCAGAAGCGCTAAAAACCGGCGAACCGATGGGTGATTGCATCGACTGCAAAGCCTGCGTCACCGTTTGCCCCATGGGCATCGACATCCGTGACGGACAGCAGATGGCCTGTATCACCTGCGGCCTCTGTATTGATGCCTGTGATGACATGATGGCCAAGATCGGTAAGCCACGTGGTTTGGTTGACTACCTGTCACTGGATGACGCTGAAGCCGAAGCCGCTGGAAAACCAACCAAACCGGTCTGGCAGCATATCCTGCGCCCACGGACCCTGATTTATTCCACACTTTGGTCCATCGTCGGCATCGGCTTGGTTGTTGCTTTGTTTATCCGTACGGATATCGACATGACAGTCGCCCCAGTGCGCAACCCAGTCTACGTAACGCTCTCTGACGGAACAATCCGCAACGTCTATGAAGTGCGCCTGCGCAACAAACACGGCGAAGAACGTCCATTCGAACTGTCTCTTAACTCGGAAGCGCCCCTTCTGGTTAGCTTACAGGGACAAGAAGAGGGCGACCTTACCGTGATGGTCCCGGCTGACTCCACCCACCTCGTGCGGGTCTTCGTGTCCGCCGAACAGGGCAGTGAAGGCGCCCTTGGGGATCGTACGCCCTTGCGTTTCTGGATTGAAGATTCAATCAATGAGGAACGTGCATTCGATGACACCTACTTCAACGGCACCGGAGGATCCTAACATGGCCATGGCCCCATTGACCGGCCGCAAAGTCTTCTTCGGAATGGCTGGAGCCTTTGCGATCATCATCTCGGTCAATCTTTTCCTCGCCTATTCCGCGGTTCAAACGTTCCCGGGACTTGAGGTTAAGAACTCGTATGTCGCGAGCCAGAACTTTGATGCTGACCGTGATGCGCAGTTAGCACTGGGTTGGACGGTTTCCGCCGAAGTCATCGACGAAGAACTTCACCTCAACATCACCGACGAAGACGGTCGTCCTGTTGAAGTGGCCGAGCTTGACGGCACCTTTGGCCGCGCAACCAGCGTGCGGGACGACCAAACGCCCGACTTTTTGTTTACAGGCGTCAACTACACTGCCCCTGTCACAACCTCCGCAGGGAACTGGAATTTGCGCATGGAAGCAGTCGCCGAAGATGGCACGGCGTTTCGCCAGCGCATCGTGGTACTTGTGCACAGATGAGCGCAACCGACGCCCATATCAGGATGTCTGCCTGCCCTGGCTGTGATGCCACGTCTTTGGCGACATCCCGTGCGGCAGGCACGGCGCAAGCGGGCGATCAAGAGATCGCTTTGTCTTTGCCAAGCATGCATTGCGCGGCTTGTATATCGACCGTGGAACGCGGGCTGATGGACATCGATGGCGTTTCGTCTGTTCGGGTAAACCTGACCCGTAAACGCGCCGTGGTTCATGCTCGCAATGATGTCTCGGACGAAATGCTCACGGAAGCGTTGGCGCGGCTGGGCTATGATGCGCAACCCTTGGATCAAGCGACCCTTTCGGCTGATCAATCGGACAATGCGGCACGCGATATCCTGATGCGTCTTGGTGTATCCGGTTTCGCGATGATGAACGTCATGCTGTTGTCCGTAGCGATCTGGTCAGGCGCCAGTGACGCGACGCGTGACTTGTTCCATTGGATTTCCGCGGCCATCGCGCTGCCGACGATCATTTTTGCTGCCAAACCTTTCTACGTGAACGCATGGAAAGCCCTTCGCGTCGCGCGTTTGAACATGGACGTTCCGATTACGTTGGCGATTTTTCTTGCGGCAGGCATGTCCCTGTTCGAAGTCGCGAACTCCGGTGAACATGCCTATTTCGACGCCGCTTTGTCGTTGTGTTTCTTCTTGCTAGCAGGGCGGTACCTAGATCAACGCACGCGCACGATCGCACGCTCTGCCGCTACCGAACTCGCCGCGTTAGAGGCCCCAACCGCGCTTCTTCTGACCGATGGCAAACCTGACACGGTCGCGCTGGACACTTTGGTTGTCGGCGACACGGTCTTGGTCCGTCCTGGCGCGCGGATGCCAATCGATGGCGAAATTATAGATGGCGACAGCGAATTAGACCGCGCATTCCTAACAGGTGAGTCCGACCCAATTGCCGTCCGTCTTGGCGACCAAGTGCGCGCTGGTGAAATCAACCTGACGGGACCGCTGCACGTTCGTGTCACTGCGGTCGGGAAAGACACGTTCCTACATGCTTTGGCTGATCTGATCGCCATCGCAGAGAACTCGAAATCAAAATACAACTCGCTCGCAGACAGAGCCGCCGCAATTTATGCGCCAGCCGTGCACTTGCTGTCGTTTGCTGCCTTTCTCATGTGGATGTACCTGACGGGCGGCGATTTGCGGTTCTCTCTTAACATTGCGGTTGCGACCCTTATCATCACTTGCCCTTGTGCGCTTGGCCTTGCAGTTCCGGCGGTCTCCACCGTTGCCTCTGGCGCCTTGTTTCGCAAAGGGCTGTTGGTGAAACACGCCACAGCCTTGGAGCGTTTGGCAGAAGTCACGGCGGTGGTCTTTGACAAGACAGGCACTCTAACGATTGGCCAACCGCGCCTTCTGAATCCCGATGCCATTGCCCCTGCCGACATGGCCGTGGCCGCCGCACTCGCCAGTTCATCCGCGCACCCGCGCAGCAAAGCCATCGCACAAGCAGCCGCTGAGATGGACCTACCCGAGGTGACGCTCACCAACGTCAAAGAACAGGCGGGTCATGGTATCTCTGGCCAGTGGAACGGACAATCTGTTGCCCTTGGGCGTGCGGATTGGGTTGGCGGCACGAGTGACGGCACGCAGCTGCGCGTCGGTGATCAAGCGCCTATTGCGCTCGAATTTGAAGACACGTTGCGGACAGGCGTGGCCGAGCTCCTTGAGCTGCTCAAGGATCTCGGGTTTCCGATAACACTGCTGTCTGGGGACACGCCCGACAACGTTGAACAGTTTGCGACCCCTCTTGGACTGACCGATTGGCGCGCCGGAATTTTGCCCGATGATAAAGCTGCGATCCTCAAACAGATGACCGCCGATGGCGACAAAGTGTTAATGGTTGGCGACGGGCTGAATGACACCGCCGCCATGGCGCTTGCTCATGTGTCTATCGCGCCTGCCTCCGCCCTTGATGCGACCCGTGTTGCGGCCGACATGGTGCTTGTTGCTCCCGACGTGTCACAGATTGCAGATGGGCTACGGATTGCCAAATCAGCGCGCCGTCGCATCTTGGAAAACTTCGGCATTGCCGCTTGCTATAATGCGATTGCCGTTCCGATTGCCTTCTTTGGCTTTGCTACGCCCTTAGCGGCAGCAATCGCCATGTCGTCCAGCTCGATCATTGTGTCCCTGAACGCGCTAAGGACCCGCTGATGGAGGTTCTGACGTTCCTTATTCCGGTTTCTCTTGGCCTTGGTTGCCTTGGGCTTGTGGCCTTTTGGTGGACCTTACGGTCTGACCAATATGATGATCCCGAAGGCGACAGCGCGCGCATTCTGCGTGACGATTATGATGACCATCCAGCAGACTAACCCACTATTCCCGACTGAAATACTCGGCGATAGATGGACGATGCAGGGCCAATGCGCTAGCAAGCGGTCATGACCGACACTTCACAGAAAACAATCAAGCCTCATCGCTCATTTTGGCAATTCGCTGACAAAGCCATCGGCGCAATGGTGTTTGCGATCGCTGCGTTTTGCATCCTGCCCCATGTCGCGGTCCTGTTTGCTGCCCTGACAAGCGGCACAGAGACCCTACGCCACCTCGCTGGGTCCGTCTTGGATGACTACACGCTCAACACGGCCAGTCTGGTTTTGATCGTTGGTTTTGGGACGTTCATGATCGGGACAGGTGCGGCGTGGCTTGTCACGATGACCGACTTTCCCGCCCGCCGCGTGCTTGAGGTCGCCTTGGTCATCCCGCTGGCCTTTCCGGCCTATGTGTTAGCCTATGCCTATACGCATGTGCTGGACCATCCCGGTATCGTGCAAACACTGCTACGCGACCTGACGGGTTGGGGGCCACGGGATTATTGGTTCCCCGAAATCCGGTCGATGGGCGGGGCGGCAATGATGTTGACGCTTGTGCTCTACCCTTATGTTTACCTTCTTGCGCGGGCTGCCTTCTTGGGTCAAAGCGCGACGACATTCCTTGCGGCGCGCTCGCTTGGCAAGTCGCCAGCGCGGGCGTTTTTGACAGTTTCTTTGCCCCTCGCACGGCCTGCTATTGCGGCGGGCGTCTTGCTGACAATGATGGAAACCATCGCGGATTTCGGCACGGTTTCCTATTTCGGGGTACAGACCTTTGCGACGGGTATTTACACAAGCTGGTTCTCGATGGCCGATAGGGGTGCGGCTGCACAACTATCGCTTGGGCTGTTGGCGTTCGCGCTCCTTCTAGCCATGCTGGAACGCGCCAACCGTGGCCGCGCGCAGTTCTCAAACGGGAAACGCCAAGAGGTCATCGGCCGTATAAAACTTACAGGTCTCTCAAAATTTGCCGCGATGATCCTTTGTGGACTTCCGGTGGCGATGGGCGTTGTCCTTCCAGTGATTGCACTGACGGTCATGGCAATCGGTTCGGAACAGGATCTCCTCAGCAGCCGTTATATTGGGTTCATCACGAATTCGCTGACCTTGGCGTCGATTGCGGCAGTGGTGACGGTTATCATCGCCGTTGTCTTGGGCAGCTTTGCACGGTTGCGCGACAGCCGCGCAGCCTCGGCCGCGCTATATGTCGCGCGGATCGGATATGCGGTGCCGGGCGGGGTGATCGCGGTTGGCCTGCTCGTGCCATTTGCGGCTTTTGACAACGCGCTCGATGCTTGGATGCGAGAGACGTTCGACATTTCCACAGGGCTGCTGTTCACAGGGTCCATCTGGCTTTTGATCGGGGCCTATTTGATCCGGTTCCTCGCCGCGGCATTGGGGGCTTATGAGGGCGGTATTTCCTCGGTCAGCCGCAATATCGACTCGGCAAGCCGAATACTGGGCGAGTCAGCCATCGGCACAGTGCGTCGTGTCCATGTACCACTGCTGACGCCAAGCCTGCTGACGGCCGCATTAATCGTCTTTGTGGACGTGATGAAGGAACTCCCCGCGACCCTTATTATGAGGCCCTTCAACTTTGATACTTTGGCGGTGCAGGCGTACCGTTTGGCATCAGATGAACGGCTGAACGGAGCAGCCGTGCCAAGTCTTTTGATCGGCGCAATCGGATTGCTGCCTGTCATCTTGCTGTGCCGAAAGGTCGCTCGTCACTGATCAGCCCAACAGAAAAAGGGCGCAGCTTTCGCTACGCCCCATTCTATCCAAGGTCTTGGTCGTTCTTTATTCCCAACCGACATCATTGAAGATGGTCAGTGCCAACGGCAACTGCTTGGCAACTGCGCTTAAGTCAACGTTGTCCGCGCGGAACCCACCCAAAGATGCGACTTCTGCGCTCAACTCAACGCCTTCTACTGCTGGGAACTCGTCATTTCCGTTCGAGAAGTACTGCTGCGCTTGATCAGACGCGAGGTATTCCAAAAACAGCACAGCGTTTTCACGGTTCGGCGCGTGGGCCGCAACACCTGCACCAGACAGGTTCATGTGTGCACCTTCACCGTCTTGGCTTGGCCATTGCAGCCCGATCATGTCAATGCTCTCTGACAGGCCATCAACCTCGGTGCGGATCGCACGCGCGAAGTAATAAGTGTTAGACACTGCGATTTCACACTCGCCCGACACGATACCGCGCAGCTGGTCCGTGTCACCGCCCTGCGGGTCACGTGCCATGTTGTTTACGACACCCTGCGCCCAGTCGCGGGCAACTTCTTCGCCGTGGTTTTCAATGATCGAAGCCAATAGCGTTTGGTTATAGGTGTTCGTCGAAGACCGAATGCAAACGAGGCCCTCATACGCAGGATCGGCCAGATCAAGATATGTTGCCGGAGGGTTTGCCACGTCCGCTTTGTCATAGAAGATCACGCGCGCACGCTGTGAGAACCCAAACCATTGGTTGTCACTGTCTTGCAGATTGGCTGGAATGCGTTCCTCGAGGATATCGCTATCAACCGACTGCAAGATGCCCATGTCCTTGGCGCGTTCCAAACGAGACGTGTCCACAGTGATCAGAATATCCGCTGGGGAGTTCTGACCCTCGGCTTGCATACGTGCCGCAAGCTCATCAGCTTTGCCTTCAATCCGGTTAATTGTGATGCCCGTGGCATCTTCGAAGTCAGAATAGAGCCGCTCATCGGTATCATAGTGGCGTGCTGAATAGAGGTTCAAATCGCCTTCAGCATATGCAGGTGCAACAGTGCCAAGCAGCAGCGCGGCAAGAGTGAGTGTCTTAGTTGTCATCGGAACTTTCCTATATCTGACTTTTTTACTCAACTACAAAGCAGCGCGTGCGCGGTCAAGTATCCTGAGTAAAATAATCGGAAATAATTTCGCTCACCTTGACGCTGCATCAAAAGGCATTCTTGCAGCCGACTGAAGCTAGGATTGTCCTCAAGGGCGCACCCTCATCATGAGAGCTCCAAAACGTCGACCATATGACGGACAGAGAACGGTAATCTATCGCGGCGTCTTGCTGTCGGGATGCCGCCCCATCAAACGCAAGAGCGGCCCAGCCCGCAGGTATGTCCCTGTTTCATGTCGCGACCGTGTGCGCAGGACAGGCGTTGTTGATTCCCCGTCCGAACGGCTTTCGCGAAGCACAATATAAAGACCCGACGCGATGATAATGCCTGCACCAAGGATCGTCGCGCCATCAATCGTTTCGTCGAAAAACAAAGTGCCAAAAATCGTCGCCCAGATGATCTGGCTATATTGCATCGGCGCAATGATTGCTGCTTCGCCTGCCTGATAGGCCGATATGACAAGCCGACCTGCAGTCCATGCAAAGATCGCGACCAACGCGACAAGGCCAAGGTGTTCGATTGGCATCGGTTCATACACAAACGCCAGTCCGGCCCCCATGAGTACAAAGTTCGCCATCAATGGGTAAAGAAGCATGACAACGGGGCGCTCATCCGCTCCGATACGCCGCACAATGATAGATGCCACCGCACTCCCGACTGCCGCGATCAAAGCGGCCGCATGCCCAAGAGTCAGGTCCGTAGTCCCCGGTCGCAACACGACAAAAACACCTGACAAGCCGACGATGACCGCGAGCCATCGGCGCAACCGCACCCGTTCCCCCAGAATCGGAATAGCGAGGATCGTAATCAAAAGCGGCGCTGCAAAAAGGATCGCGTAGGTCTGCGCCAAAGGCAGAACCGAGAACGCATAAAAAGCCGACACAGCAGTGGCCACTGAAGCAATCGTGCGTATGGCCACCCACCACGGGTGACGCGGCACCAGATGCCCGGGCTTGGAATCACGCATCAGCATGACCGTGGCGAGCGGAAAACTGAACAGGACCGAAAAGAAAACGATTTGAATCGGCGAATAGAACTCACCCAACGTCTTGATGAAGACGTCATGAGTAGCAAAAACAGCGAAAGCGATGAGCGCAAAAACAGCGCCTTTTGCATTAGGGGACATACCGAAATCTCTATGTGGCTTAGTTACCGTTAGCACTAACATAGAACGCAAAAAAGCGGCGATTGTTCATCGCCGCTTTCTCAATATCATTTGATCGGTCTTAGAGAGACGCGTCGAGCGCCGCCAAAATCGCGTCTGTCATACCGGATGTGCTTACGGCTGTGCTGTTCTCATCGCTCAGTAAATCGCCGGTGCGAACACCATCAGCGAGCACTTTTTCAATTGCAGTCTCAAGACGTGTCGCATCTTCGCCTTGATCGAAAGAATAACGCAGAGCCATCGCAAAGCTAAGGATACAGGCAATTGGGTTCGCCTTGCCTTGGCCTGTGATGTCAGGTGCAGAACCGTGTACAGGTTCGTACATCGCTTTCGGGCGGCCGTTCTCCATTGGGGAACCAAGGGACGCAGATGGCAACATACCAAGGGAGCCCGTCAACATCGCCGCGCAGTCGGACAAAATGTCACCAAACAGGTTGTCTGTGTAGATAACGTCAAACTGTTTTGGGGCGCGTACCAACTGCATCGCGCCGTTGTCGGCGTACATGTGGGACAGTTCGACCTCTGGGTAGTCGGCGTGCACTTCGGTCACGACGTCGCGCCACAGGATGCCGGATTCCATCACGTTGGCTTTTTCCATGGAACACAATTTCTTGTCGCGCTTCATGGCCAATTCGAAAGCAGCACGTGCGCCACGTTCGATTTCGGCTTCGGTGTAACGCTGGGTATTCACACCCACACGCATGTTGTCTTCCATATGGATGCCGCGCGGCTCACCGAAGTAAACGCCAGACGTCAGTTCGCGCACGATCATGATGTCGAGACCCGCAACCAGTTCCGGCTTCAAGCTGGAAAAATCTGCCAGCGCGTCAAAGCACTGCGCAGGGCGCAGGTTGGCGAACAGGTCCATTTCCTTGCGCAGGCGCAGAAGGCCGCGTTCAGGTTTAACGGAGAAATCCAGATCGTCGTACTTCGGGCCACCAACAGCACCAAGAAGGACCGCGTCAACTTCTTGCGCTTTGGCCATCGTGTCGTCGTGCAATGGCACGCCGTGTTTGTCGTAGGCCGCGCCGCCAACAAGGTCTTCGGAGACGTCAAACTGAAGATCGCGCTTGGCGCCGAACCAATCAATTACACGGCGCACTTCTGCCATGACTTCTTGGCCAATGCCGTCACCGGGCAAAATCAATAGGGATGGGTTCGACATGGGGAAATTCCTAAGCTGATGAGTGTTGGCATGCGCCTAGCCCGTCAGCCCCGATTGGTCAAGAAACCGCTATGCAACGAAAGGTTTCAGACCTTCTGCCAGTAGGTCCCAAACCCGCCGAATACGCGGCGTATGGCGCATGGCTTCGTGGGCAGTCAGCCAGATCGGCAATGGAGGAATGGGGAACCCCGCGTCGATGAGATCAATCAGCGGATCGTTCAGGGCGATGTCCAATTGCGAAAATCCGACCCCGCAGCCAGACCTAACCAAAGCCCAGTAGGCCGCGTTGTTGTCACAACGCACTTTGAAGAAGTCCCGCGTAACTTCGATCCCGGCTTGCCTAAAGCCATCAATGATCGCGGGATTTGCATCGAACCCAACAAAGTCGTGCAGATGCACATTGTCGAGCGTCAGGCCTTTTCCTTTGCGCTCCAGATAGGTTTTCGCTGCGCACATTGTCAGCGGAATGTCCCCAATGTGCTGTGTCACCAGATCTAGTTGAGCTGGTCGATACATCCGCACGGCAATATCAGCCTCACGATAAAGCAAATTGCGACTGTCATCCGACGGGACAAGTTCAACGGCAATTTCGGGTTCCTGTTCCCGGATATGCGCGATGATGTCTGGAAGGTGGTATTGAGAGGTCATTTCGCTTGCCGTGACCCGCACAGTCCCCTCGATTCGCGCCGACTGCCCCGCCGCAGTAAGCGTTATCTGACCCATCGCATCCCGCATCGCACGCGCGGGCCCAACCAAGGCTGCTCCGGTTTCTGTTAACACCAACCCTCGCGCCTGACGCACGAACAGGTTGGCCTTAAGCTGGTGTTCCAATGTTTTGATCTGGCGACCAAGGGTCGGTTGGCTCGCGCCAAGAACACGTGCCGCGCCAGACAATGACCCCTCTTCAGCGACCGCTAAGAAGGCTTGGATAAGGGACCAGTCAACAGAGGCGAGAGAATCAAGCATTCAATATTGAATACATGACCTGCATTTTTTGGCAATTCAAAACCAAAACTGAATGGACAATTGTGTCACCATCAAAAGGAGATACAACATGCACAACACTGTTCTCATACTTGGCCCCACCGGAAGAATGGGCCGCAACGCCGCCCTAGCCTTTGAAGAGGCCGGATGGGAAGTCCGCCGTTTCGATCGCAAGAAAGACACGTTGTGGGACGCGGCTTGGGGCGCATCTGTCATCGTGAACGCGTGGAACCCACTTTATCACGAATGGGAAGAACAGGTTCCGGAAATGACGGCCAACATTATCGAGGTCGCAAAGGCAGGCAATGCAACCGTCATAATCCCTGGCAACGTTTACACCTACGGCGAAAGGGCGCCAGCCGCGTTTGGGCACGAAACCCCTCAGCTTGCCGACAATCCGTTGGGGAAAGTCAGAATTGACATGGAGGCCGCCTATCGCGCCGCCGACATCCAAACGATCGTTGTTCGAGCGGGCGATTATATCGACACTCGGGCCTCTGGAAATTGGTTCGACATGATCATGGCAAAGAAAGCCGCCAAGGGCGTTTTCACGTCCCCGGGCCCAGTGAATTGTCCTCGGGCATATTCTTTCTTGCCAGATGTCGCAGCAACAATGGTTGCCCTAGCCGATAAGCGCGCCTCTTTGGGCAAGTTCGAAGACGTGAACGCACCAAGCTATGAGCTGACCGCCGAACAATTCGCAACGGCCATTGGCGACCTTCTTGGACGAACGGTAACCGCCAAGAAGATGGCGTGGTGGCCGATCCAATTGCTGCGGCCCGTCTGGCCCGTCGCACGCGGGATTGTCGAAATGAGATACCTGTGGTCAAAGCCACATTTCTTGACGGCCCAAAGGCAGATGGAACTGTGCCCAGAGGTTGGCCTAACACCTCTGAACGAAGCGTTACGGCAGGCCCTCGGCCACCAAATCGACCCAGACAAGGTGGTGTGGGCCAGCGGCAAGGCCGTCACTGCCCAGTAAGCTAGCAAGAGGATCATCAAGCGCGGGCCAGAACACGCCCGCGCCAACAACCGACACATCAGCAGACGGCAATACGTATGAGACCCTCAGATTTCCTGGCCCATCGTCCGACCAATCTGCCGTGTCTAAGGCAGGGTTTCCACGGTGCCCTTCGTTCGCCGCATCATGGCCACCCTCGCTCGCTGGGTGTGGATCTTGCAGGTCCTCGCGCGCGAGAACGCCTGCAATCCCGCTGCGCACCCCTTCCCCATCAAAAGGTTCAGCGTTCACGTTTCCAATCAGGATTGGCGTTTCAGGAACATCGCCAATCTGGCCATCCAGCACCGCTTCCATAACCCGCAGTTCGTCTCGATTGCGCAGCCCATTGAAGTCTTCCGGTCCGTCAAAAATTGGTGCGGTCGCTGCGAATGACAACAAGCTGATCCTCTGCGACCCCACTTGAATTGGTACAATCCAGTGCCCTGTAGATGAAACAGGAAGCATGTCGTGAACCTGTTGCGATGGGAACGGTTCTCCGTTCATTGTTGGCAATGTGGCGTTTGGCACGTCTCTCCACAACAGGTCCGTTAGATCGCGGATATCGTCCGTCGCGATAGCGTGCCGAGACAGGATAGCCATGCCGCCATCGCCAAGGAAGCGGCCATAGCCAAGACCGTCTCTTGCGTCTCCCGTTCGCCCATCCCCATCAATGTCCAATCCCGTGTGCACACCCGCATTTGGCCGTGCTGAAAAGAGATAGGGAAACGGTTCGGACAACTGCCCCGAAAACGCGGCCAAGGCGGCATTTCCGGCATCGTAGTCGAAATCGGTAAGCACCAAGATGTCAGGTGAGACCTGATCGATCACAGACAAGATCGCATCGATTTCAGGGTCTTCGCCTCGGACGATATCGCGAAGCAACAAACCCGGACCGTCCCGACTCAGGGGGGCTGCGAAAGTTGCTACGCGAATGCTATCAGCAGATTGCGCCGCGCCAACAGTTGGTAGCGCCAAACAGGCAACCACCAAACAGGTTAGGCGTGTGCAGCGTCTTCGTTGCTGGCGTCCATGTATGCGACTTCGCGCTGATACGAGATCATCTGACCGACCCGAAGCATGGCAATACCGCGCATGATCAAGCTGGCGGGAATAAAGGCCCATGCGGTCATCATCCAAATAAGCGTGTGTGGGTCTTGTAGCTGGATCGGATTAAACACATCGGATGCCAGTTTGACAAACGCAGGAATAAGAAACGGCAGCAAGAACCCAAAGATTAAGTTCATTTGACCATCCCGTTCCAACCGATGAACCACATCACCACCCGCTGTCGGGTCAAATGTAGGCAGGTTTGTCCAAACGTTGAATCCACCGCGCTGATTAGGCCAGTTTTTCAGACGAAGCGCGAGAACAAAGAACGCCAGCGACAGCAAAGAAACCAAGTAGCTTAGCCCGGCAGCTATGCGGACGCGATTTGCGAGCTCAATACTTGCTTCGGCAGGCAGCATGAGAACCACGAGGCGAACGGGCGAGTATGGGAAATCCATCGCCTCTGCGAGATTGGATCCGACCAATTCAAACAGCAAAGTCAGATTGGTTGGTTGCGTGTAGCCCTTTGCGATGATGGTCAGGGTCAGGACTGTGGTCCCAAGCCCCAAAAAACGCACGCGGTTGAACGGCGGCGCATCGCGGAATTCTATTAAGCTCGGGGAGACTGTGTTGTATTCAACAAAGACGAATATCCCCGAAACAATACAAACGAGCGTGACAATCAACGATGTGTCCGTCGTTGTACCCGTTAGCATCAAAGATGGAATCGCGATCATAACGATCACTAAGGCTGCCCTAAAGACAGCACCTGAAAGCCGTGAAATCACTGCCCTTTTACCCTCATTTCGGTCGGTCGCGATACGATGCCGCGCCCTTGTCCCGTTTTGATCCTGCTCATTTGCGGCAGGTTGCCTCATAGTTGCCATAATGTTGCCCACATTCAGTTATCACCGCAAGTCACTGACTGAATTTGCAAAAAGATCAGGGCCAATTTGCGGCAACACTGGTGCGAGATTGCAACCATTCCGTAGCATTGAAACGGTGCCGTCTAGATGTAGGGGTTTTGCTCTCGAGGCAGCACAAGTTTCCGTTAACGTCCACTTAAGGGCTAAGACGAAAAAAAGGGCGCTCGAATCGAGCGCCCCTTCAAACTGTAGTGCCTAAGTCGCCAATCTTGGCGTTACACCCAGGGACGATCCGTCGCGTGCTGCGCTTCAAACGCATCAATTGCGGTGACCTTTTCCATGGTCAGGCCAATGTCATCCAGACCGTTCATCAGGCAGTGTTTCTTGAAGCTATCAACTTCGAAGTTGAACACCTCACCATCCGAAGATGTCACAGTCTGCGCCTCAAGGTCGATCTCGATACGTGCGTTGGCACCTTTCTCAGCGTCCTTCATCAAGGCGTCACGCTGATCTTCTGGCAGCACGATTGGCAAAATGCCGTTCTTGAAGCAGTTGTTATAGAAGATGTCAGCAAAGCTGGTGGAGATTACGCAGCGGATGCCGAAATCCGCAATGGCCCACGGCGCGTGTTCACGGGAAGACCCGCACCCAAAGTTATCGCCAGCCACCAGAACGGAGGCTTCGCGATACGCTGCCTGATTCAAAACGAAATCTGCAATTTCGTTGCCTTCGCGGTCAAACCGCATCTCATCAAAGAGGTTCACACCAAGGCCGGACCGTTTGATTGTTTTCAAGAACACCTTCGGGATGATCATATCCGTGTCGATGTTCACCAACGGCATCGGCGCAGCGATACCAGAATGTTTGTCGAATTTTTCCATTGTCGTCGTCCTATTTTCGGGACCCGTTTCTGGGTCTTCAATTTCTGTGGGGACTGTGTTCTGAACTTTCGAAGCGGCAGCAGGTTTACTGGCTTTGGATGCAACCTTTTGGGTTGCGACCACATGGCTTGCAGGGCGGCGCATCACATGGCTGCGCGCCCAGCGCCCAGCCCGCGTCGTACCTTGCATCGGGCCAAGAATGCCCCGCTCTGACATATCTATCATCAGCTGTTCGGCCTGCCCAAGCTGCAGACCCAACTGTTGTGCCAAGGAAAACACAGAGAAGTTAACTCGCGTTTGCGCATGATAGATAGCAGCGTGCAGGGCTGATGCCGGATAGGCCGCCTTGCTCGCCGATGCCAATGACACGGACGGCATCATCGGGGCCGCGAATGCGCCCCCTAACATGCTCAAAAATCCGCGCCGCTTCAGGTTCATTACATCAAGTCCCGAACATCAGTGAGTTTGCCAGTCAGAGCCGCGGCAGCAGCCATCCCTGGAGACACAAGGTGCGTGCGGCCTTTGTAGCCTTGGCGACCTTCAAAGTTACGGTTGGACGTTGATGCGCAACGCTCGCCTTCCGCCAACTGATCAGGGTTCATCGCAAGACACATGGAACAACCGGCCATGCGCCATTCAAAACCAGCGTCCTTGAAGATGTCCGCAAGGCCTTCTTCTTCGGCCTGTGCCCGCACAAGACCAGAGCCAGGAACGATCATTGCACGCAAACCGTCTTTGACTTTCTTGCCTTTCAGGATTGCAGCAGCGGCGCGCAGATCTTCGATGCGCCCGTTCGTGCAGGACCCGATAAACACCGTGTCGATTTCGATGTCTGTCAGTTTTTGACCAGCTGTCAGGCCCATGTACTCGATGGAGCGTGCAGCCGCGTCGACCTTACCGCCCTCAAAGGAAGACGGGTCAGGCACGACAGCGTCAATTGGCAGAACGTCTTCTGGGGACGTGCCCCAAGTGACGGATGGCGCGATGTCTTCGCCCTTGAGCGTCACAACCATGTCCCACTCTGCGTCGTCGTCGGAATAAAGCGTTTCCCAGTATGCCTGCGCCGCTTCCCATTCTGCGCCCTTAGGTGCGTGGGGACGACCTTTGCAGTAGTCATAAGTTGTCTGGTCTGGCGCGATAAGGCCGGCCCGTGCGCCGCCCTCGATGGCCATGTTACAAACGGTCATACGACCTTCCATAGAAAGATCTTGGATCGCCGTACCGCAATATTCGATCACATAGCCAGTGCCGCCAGCGGTGCCGGTTTTGCCAATTACGGACATGGTAATGTCTTTCGCCGTCACACCTGGTTTCAGGTGGCCTGTGATTTCGACCTTCATGTTCTTGGATTTCTTCTGGATCAACGTTTGTGTCGCCAGAACGTGCTCAACCTCGGATGTGCCGATACCGTGAGCCAGCGCACCAAACGCGCCGTGAGTCGCTGTGTGGCTGTCACCGCACACCACAGTCATGCCCGGCAATGTCCAGCCCTGCTCAGGGCCAACGATGTGCACGATGCCCTGACGAACATCAGACACAGGATAATAGTGAATCCCGAATTCCTTGGCGTTCGTGTCCAAAGCTTCGACCTGAATTCGGCTGTCTTCCGTCATGGTTTCAGCATTGGCGCGGTCCAGCGTTGTCGGAACGTTGTGATCCGGCACAGCAATGGTTTTATCCGGTGCGCGCACTGAACGACCTGCCATGCGCAAACCTTCAAAGGCCTGCGGGCTGGTCACTTCGTGGACCAAGTGGCGGTCGATATACAGCAAGCACGTGCCGTCATCGGATTCGTCAGCCACGTGGGCATCCCAGATTTTATCGTAAAGCGTTTTGGGGGACATGTGTCCTCTCCCGTTCTGTTGGTGATGGAAAATGTGTTCAGTCAGGCACGCGCAAAGGCGTGCGAGCCGTCATAGGTGAGCAAGAATAGTGCAAGTTGCACCATAAAAGCGCCAAGGCAGGCGCGCGCGGTCATCCATGTCGAAAACTTGGGTCATGGGGTGCAGATATACTCGGAAACCACATCCCGCAAGGGTGATCCCGAAATCCCCGATATTGCAAGGACCTCACCATTTTCTGAGAAAACGTTATTGGCGCTCGCTGACCGCCTCGCGGACAGTGGTCGAAATTTCGCGGGAAGGGCGTTGCCATGACACGACAGACTTTAGGATCAATACGGGGCCTTTTGACCATTGCGGCCTTGGTGACGTTCGGAATGGGCCAGAGCGTGGCCGCACAAGAGACACCGCAGCTTCCAGCCTACATTACCCAAGAATACGGCACGCCCCCCGCGATTCCCAGCGGCGACATTGCACCAGATATCATGGACGCATTGCAGATCGTGTTCGTGGACAGCCTCGCACGAAGCGAATGGGGAAATCGAGAATCGCTCGCTCTTGAACAGATCGCACAGTCGGGCGACCCTCGTTTGGCATGGATCATCACCGATATGATGCGGTTCACGTGGCGCCAGACGTTTGATGACGCATTGGCGCAGACAGCCGCAGGTTTGCTGGAGATTGACCTAGAAACCCCCAACCGCTGGCACGAGCTTACCGACCACTTAATCGCATGGGATATTCCCTCTTATCCCGGCTACCTCCCCCATAAGCGCGCCATCTTTACCCACTTCCTAGACGGCTGGGATGGTATTTTCGTTGAAGGCGACATCGACTGGCGCTTGGTGTCATGGGGCGGCGTTCCGATCGACGACCGCGTTTATGACCAAACAGATGTCTTGTGCAATTGCATCCCCGCTGCAGACAATCCCGAAGTTCAAAGCGCCGATGACGCCACGTGGCTGGACGACGATGACATCGTTTTTGGCATTGGTATTAACGGTGAATACCGCGCCTATCCGCGCCAAATCATGGAAGTCCGCGAGATGGTGAACGACACCTTGGGCGGGCGAGACCTCGGCATTCCATATTGTACTTTGTGCGGCGCGGCGCAGGCCTACTTTACTGACCAAATGCCTGCTGGTGTTGAACGGCCCGTCTTACGAACGTCGGGCCTGCTGATCAGGTCCAATAAGGTGATGTATGATGTGAACACCTATTCCGTGTTCGACACGTTTCTTGGCACAGCCTTGACCGGCCCCCTAAATGATATCGGGCTGCAACTGGAACAGGCGACCGTGATCACGACCGATTGGGGTACTTGGAAAGCCGAGCATCCTGAAACCACTGTGTTGATCGAAGAACTGGCCTTGGGGCGCGACTTTGATTTCCGCAACGGACGTGACGCCAATGGTCCGATTTTCCCTGTGGGTGACGTAGACCCGCGCCTCGGTGTTCAAGACGACATTATCGGCGTGGTAACCGCCAGCGGTGAACCTGTTGCCTTCCCGCGTGGGCCAGCATTATTGGCCCTGCGCAGTGGCGCAGACATTGCGTATGAAAATGTTCGACTGGAACTAGATGCAGGCGGCATTCGCGCGGTTGATGCGGATGGGTCCGATCTTGGCAGCCACCAGGCTTTCTGGTTCGCGTGGTCCCAATTCCACCCCGATACGGCACTTTGGGTGCCATAGGGCACCGACACCAATAAAGGCGCGCCCAGTTCGCGGTGCATTGGCGATTGGCATCGCGTGTTCTAGAGTAGAACCGAGGGCGCGATGTTTCGCGATGAGGAGGCGGTATGGAACAAGACGAAACGAACGATCTTGCGCAACAAGCCGCAGAGATCGCCGAGATTGGTCAGGGCGTTTGGGGGCAAGCCCTAAATTTCGGCGAAAGCCTTTTGCGCCCGTGGAATGCCTACCAAATCGGCATCATTATTGTCGTCTATATCATTGCGCACCTGACCAGTAAGTTTTTAGCGCCACGGCTCCATAACTGGATGCGGACCCGTGAAGGTTGGCCCAAATGGCGCCTGCGTTGGTTGTTGGTCGTCCACAAACGTCTACGCGGCATTTGTTTTGTTGTGCTGATCTGGCTGGTCTTGTTCGCAATGCGCGAATTTACGTGGAATTCGCGATCCTACCTGATTGGCATTGCAGCGAACCTCGCCTTGGCGTGGCTGATTGTGGTCTTTGCAACGCGGCTTATTAGCAACCCGTTCTTACGCTCGATCGTTCGTTTTGGTGCTTGGATCTGGGTGACACTGCGCATTGTCGGACTGACGGACCAAACCGTCGGTATCCTCGACGCCGCCGCGATTGAGGTCGGGGATGCCCGCCTTTCGATCTGGCTCGTCCTGCAGGGTGTATTCATTCTGTCGGTCTTTTTTATGGCCGCACGGTTCGTGTCCAAACAAACGGCACATCGGATCCAAACGAACGAAGACATCAGCCCGTCCATGCGGGTGCTTGTCGTCAAGTTCTTGCAGGTCGTTCTTTACGGTGCGGCGTTCTTTATTGGGCTACGTGCTGTCGGCTTTGACCTTACAGGGCTTGCCGTACTGTCCGGTGCGATTGGTGTGGGCCTTGGTTTCGGCCTGCAAAAAGTCGTCTCGAACCTTGTGAGCGGCATCATCATCCTGCTGGATAAATCCATCAAACCCGGGGATGTCATCACGGTCGGCGAGACCTTTGGCTGGATCAATTCTTTGGGTGCGCGATACGTGTCGATCACGACGCGGGACGGGCGCGAATATCTGATCCCGAACGAAGACTTGATTACGACCCAAGTGGTGAACTGGTCCCACTCCAACGACTACGTACGCTTGGATATCTATTTTGGCACCGCATACGGCGACAACCCGCGCCAAGTGCGCAAACTGGCAATCGAAGCGGCCTCCGCCGTTGATCGTGTCCTCGAGTTCAGGCCCCCCGTTTGCCACATCGTTGGATTTGGTGACTCCTCGGTGGATTACATCCTGCGGTTCTGGATCAAAGACCCCACCGGCGGGCTGACGAACATACGCGGCAATGTGTACCTCGCGCTTTGGGATGCCTTCGCGGACAACGGTATTTCGATTCCATTCCCCCAACGCGAAGTGAAGATGATCGAAGGGTCGGAAATTTCGCACAAGGCGCTCGACTAGCGCATTGTGCGACTTGCGTCCCCGACAAAGACGTTGCGTGTTGACGAACCGACAGAATTGCAGCAGTGCAGCGGTTAGCCCTTCTCTTCATTGTAATGCCACAAAGCCGTTGTTAAGTTGGGGTATGCCCAGCGCGGCTATTGACGGCGCTTCTTTTGAAGGGCACTGCGCAATTTCATATTTCCTAGGTAGGATCCCCTGCCGCCGACGAGTTCAAAAAGAATGACCATGCAAACGCCTACTTCAGACAGCACCTTGGCAGCAGTCCTGAAATCCCTCGACGATGATAAGGCCGAAGATGTGGTCCAAATTGATCTGCGCGGCAAATCCGAGATGGGTGATCATATGATCATCGCGTCCGGTCGCTCTTCGCGTCAAGTGTCCTCCATGGCCGAAAAGCTGACAGACCGCCTGAAACAAACCTTTGGCATCTTGTCCAAGGTCGAAGGCAAAACAACTGGCGACTGGGTCTTGATCGACGCAGGCGACGTCATTGTCCACCTCTTCCGCCCAGAAGTTCGCGAGTTCTATCAGCTCGAAAAGATGTGGCTGAACCCGGATGAAATGGCGCAAGAGGCGGCGAAAAAGCCCTGATGCGTGTGACGTTATGCGTTGTGGGCCGCCTGCGGGCTGGCCCCGAACGCGACCTGATCGACGATTATCTGCAACGCTTTGACCGTACGGGTCGCGCCCTTGGGCTCGGCCCTATTGACGTGCGCGAGGTCGAGGACCGCAAAGGTGGCGGCATGGCGGCTGAGGCTGCGTTGCTGGAAAAGGCTCTTCCTGCCGGAGCGGCTGTCATCGCTTTGGATGAACGCGGCAAAATCAAAACCTCACCGGAATTTTCGCAAGACATCGCGCGGTTTCGCGACGACGGGCGCAGCGATCTTGCTTTTATTATTGGCGGCGCTGACGGAATTGACCCTAACTTGCGCGCGAAATGCGATGCATCGCTGAGTTTCGGCAAGATGGTGTGGCCACATATGCTGGTGCGTGTGATGTTGGCCGAACAGCTTTATCGTGCCGCCAGCATTTTGGCAGGCGCCCCTTATCATCGCGTTTAGTCGACTTTTTTTGACTAGAAACGGCAGGGGCGGTTTTCGCGCCTGATCTGGTCCGCTACAACAAGTCAGCGCCAAAAAGGAAGAAGTTCATGACCGCACCCAAACCTGTTGTCCTTTGTATTATTGACGGATGGGGCAAACGTGCCGATCCGGTTGGAAACGCGCCTCTCATGGCGAATACCCCGAACTTCGATCGTGTCATGGCAGGCCCGAACGCAGAACTCATCACGCATGGGCCTGACGTTGGCTTACCAAAGGGTCAGATGGGCAATTCGGAAGTCGGCCACACCAATATCGGCGCAGGGCGCGTCGTTGCGATGGACTTGGGCGCAATTGATTTGGCGATCGAGGATGGCTCTTTCTTTTCGAATGAGGCCCTCTTGGCATGGGCTGGCGCGCTCAAGGATTCTGGCAGCACCGCGCATGTGATGGGTTTGGTCAGTGACGGTGGTGTTCATGGCCATATCGTTCACATTCAGGCCGCACTTAAAGCACTCGTTGATCTGGGATTGCCTGTGGTGATGCACGCAATCACAGACGGGCGCGACGTAGCCCCCAAGTCTGGCGCTGATTTCCTGCGCGATCTTACTGCAGCGATGCCCGACAGCGTAACCATCGGGTCTGTCACAGGGCGTTACTATGCATTGGATCGGGACAACCGTTGGGAACGGGTCGAAACCGCATACCGTGCAATGGTCCATGGCGACGGCCCCAAGGGTAATGATGCGGTTGCGGTCGTCGAGGCAGGCTACGCCAACGACACCACGGATGAATTTATTCCCGCAACCGTGCTTGGCGGTTACGGCGGCATGAAAGACGGCGATGGGGTGTTCTGCTTGAACTTCCGCGCGGACCGCGCCCGCGAGATTCTGGCAGCCATGGGCGCGCCTGGTTTTAATGGATTTGATGTTGCGGGACGGCCTGCGTTGTCCTTGCTTGGCATGGTGAACTACTCGGATGCTCACAACGCCTACATGACCACCTGTTACCCGAAGCAAGAGATCAAGAACACAATCGGGGCATGGGTCGCATCCAAAGGCCTGCGGCAGTTTCGCGTCGCTGAGACTGAAAAATACCCGCATGTGACGTTCTTTATGAACGGTGGCGTCGAAACACCCGAGGTTGGTGAGGACCGCTATCTTGCGCCCTCCCCCAAGGTGGCGACCTATGATCTACAGCCGGAAATGTCTGCTGCAGAAGTCACCGAGGCATTCGTAGGTGCCATCAACGACGGCTACGACCTGATTATCTGCAACTACGCCAACCCCGATATGGTCGGCCATACCGGCGACATCGCAGCGGCTGTTGCGGCCTGCGAAGCGGTCGACACAGGGTTAGGTGCAGTTTTGGCCGCTTTGGAAACTGCGGGTGGTGCGATGCTGGTCACCGCCGACCACGGCAATTGCGAAACCATGATCGACCCCGAAACAGGTGGTCCCCATACTGCACACACGATCAACCCAGTTCCTGTGGCATTGGTTGGCGGGCCCGAGCGCGCACAGCTACACAATGGCCGTCTGGCTGATCTGGCACCGACTTTGCTTGGCTTGATGGGTCTGGACTTGCCGCCAGAAATGACCGGAAAGAGCTTGATTGAGTGAGGTTTCTCGCGGTCATAATTGCACTCCTTGCCGGTGTCGCGACAGCGCAGACACCGTCTGAGGCTGCACAGGCCGCAGCCGTGCGTTTGCAAGAAGCGCAATCGACCTTGGAAAGTGCTGACGGGCGATCTGATCGTGTCGCTGCCCTGACCCAAACCGTCCAAGCCTATGAGGACGGATTGGCAGCCTTGCGTGACGGATTGCGTCGCGCTGCGATACGGCAACGCACATTGGAAACCGACCTAGCCGCACGCTCTGACGAGGTCGCCCGACTTCTTGGCGTTTTGCAAACCATGGGCCGCGCACCCGCGCCAATTCTATTGCTGCACCCATCGGGGCCCACCGGAACCGCGCGCTCCGGTATGATGCTTGCCGAAGTAACGCCCGCTTTGCAGCAAAAGGTGATCGAACTGCGCAGCCAGCTTAGTGAACTTTCGGACCTGCGCAGCCTACAGACGGATGCCCTTGGGGTCTTGGAAAATGGGTTGGACGGCGTTCAAACCGCGCGAACCGAACTCACCGCCGCTATCGCTGATCGCACCGACCTTCCACGACGGTTTTCGGATGACCCTGTCCAGACCGCCCTTCTGCTGGCCAGCTCCGAGACCCTCAGCGCGTTCGCAACAGGCCTAAGCGATACCCAGACCAATGCTGGGCCTGACGCCGCGACGATCAAAGGGGCGATCCCCCTTCCAGTCGCTGGACAAGTCATTCGACAATACAACGAAGCCGATGCCGCCGGTGTCGCGCGTCCGGGAATCCTGATCGCAACGCGACCGCGGGCACTGGTCACAACACCCGTTTCCGCAACCGTGCGCTATTCTGGCCCGCTTCTGGATTACGGCAATGTCGTCATTCTAGAACCCGCAGCAGAAACGCTGTGGGTGATTGCCGGCCTCGCTGAAGCGTTTGGGGAAGCGGGCGAAATCTTACCAGACGGCACGCCAATCGGGCTTATGGGCGGCGAAGTCACGCAAGCTCAAGCAATTTTGAACGAAAGCGCGCAGGGTTCCGCCGGTCAACGCACTGAAACGCTTTATCTTGAGGTCAGAGACAGGCAAAGTGCAGTCAACCCTGCTGAGTGGTTTGCATTTCAGTAGAGCGGCTCTAAATGCAGACATAAGAAAATGATGGGAATGAGTAGATGAAAAAATTTGCAATGGCTGCATCGGGCGGGATCCTACTGGGAACCATAGCGACGACGCAGATCGCTGGCCCGCTGATCGCACAAGAAGCAGCGAACAACGCCAGCGTCTATGAACAGCTTGATTTGTTCGGTGACATCTTTGAACGCATTCGTGCGCAATATGTTGAGGACGTCGACGAAGCTGCATTAATCGAAGCCGCCATCGATGGGATGCTGTCCTCTCTTGATCCGCACTCAAGCTACCTGTCCCCGGATGACGCCGCTGACATGCGCGAATCCACACGCGGAGAATTTGGCGGCCTTGGCATCGAAGTGACCCAAGAAGAAGGGTTCGTCAAAGTCGTGTCCCCGATTGACGGCACCCCTGCCGCAGAAGCCGGCATCGAAGCTGGTGATTTCATTACGGCGGTGGACAGTGAAAGCCTGCTCGGCCTGACGTTGGACGAAGCGGTGGAATTGATGCGGGGTCCGGTTGGATCCGAAATCGTTATCACTGTGGTTCGTGAAGGGCTGGATCAACCTCTCGAAGTTTCCATTGTCCGTGACACCATCAAACTGACCGCCGTTCGCAGCCGCGTTGAGGGCGACACAGTCGTCTTGCGTATCGTTACGTTCAGCGATCAAACCTATCCATCTCTCGAAGAGCAGTTGGCCGAACAAGTGGCCGAAGCTGGTGGCATTGAGAACGTCAACGGCTTCGTTATCGATCTTCGCAACAACCCCGGCGGCTTGCTCAATCAGGCGATTGCCGTGTCCGATGCGTTTCTGGACGCAGGTGAGATCACATCGACCCGCGGTCGTGAACTAAGTGATGGCCAGCGCTGGAATGCACGCGAAGGCGACTTGGCCGAAGGTTTGCCGATCGTTGTTCTGATCAACGGCGGTTCTGCCTCCGCATCCGAAATCGTTGCAGGTGCCCTTCAAGATCACCGCCGTGCGATTGTCATCGGTACGAACTCATTCGGTAAGGGTTCTGTTCAGACGGTGATGCCGCTGCGTGGTGACAGCGCCATGCGTCTCACAACGGCGCGGTACTACACGCCGTCTGGTCGTTCCATTCAGGCGCTTGGTATTAGCCCTGACATTATTGTCGAACAGCCTCGCATCGACCCAACCGCCGAGGTTGAGGAAGAAGAAGAAATCAACCGCCGCTCCGAGGCTGACCTGCGTGGCGCGCTCGACAACGACAGTCTGACCGATGATGAAATCGAACAGATCCAAGCGGACCGTTTGCGCGCAGAAGACGCCGCTGCCCTTCGCGAAGAGGATTATCAACTGGCCTATGCCATCGACATCCTCAAAGGCCTGTCCGCTCTTGGCCCGAACGAGTAAGCCGAGCCGACGTTAGAAATTGCGCCGCCTTGGGAAACCTTGGCGGCGTTTTACTTAGAGGAACCGTATGATGACCAAAACAATGACCCCAGAAGAGATTGCAGATCTTCCTTATCGGCCCTGTGTTGGGTTGATGGTCGTGAATGAGGACGGAAAGGTCTTCGTAGGTCAACGCATAGATCGCGATCAAGACGCTTGGCAGATGCCGCAGGGCGGTATCGACGAAGGTGAGAGCGTCACCGTCGCAGCCCTACGCGAACTGGAAGAAGAAACAGGCATAACAGCTGATTTAGTGTCTATTACTGCAGAAACTTCCGACTGGCTTCCTTACGATTTACCGCACCACATTGTTCCGAAGATCTGGAAAGGTCGCTACCGTGGGCAGGAGCAAAAATGGGTCTTGATGCGGTTCAATGGCACGGACGAGCAGATCAATATTGTCCAACCGCATCAAGAATTTTCCGAATGGATGTGGATTTCTCCCAAGGAACTGCTCGCCAATATCGTCCCATTTAAGAAGGATGTTTATTCAGCGGTGCTGAAAGCATTCGAGGGCCGTATCTAGAAGCGGTGTTCAATTGCGCCCAAAGGGTGTGAACTGGAGTATGTGATGAAATCTATTTTGACCTTAGCAGCGACAGCGGCTCTTGTTGCCACCCAATCAACTGCCCTATCCTGCATGCCGCCAGATGTGGCGCAGACCTTTCAGTGGGCCTCAGAGGCCGAAGAGTCCTACGCTGTCTTGCTTGGGAAATTCAGTTTCGATGCGCCACCTCAGCAGCCGGTGTCCAATGATGCGCAACCACAAGAAGTCGTCGCCAGTTTCACAGGCCAAGGGTTGGCAGAAAACGGCTTTGCGCCCACGACACCGACAACCGTAACTTTGCGGACGTCCTGTGCAGGGCCTTGGTGCGGCGGCTTTCCAAACCCAGACAGCGAAATGTTGGCTTTTGTTGCGCTCACCGATGATGGTTATCTACTGACAATGGGTCCGTGTGGCGGGTCTACCTTTGGCGTGGACGCCGCCCCCATTGTCGAGGCCTGCATGCGCGGAGAGGTCTGCACAGCAGACCCCGCCCAACACTAACGCAAACGTCGCAACAGCTGCGGTGATGCATACCCATCAGGGACCAATCCGTTGGCCAATTGATAGGCGCGGATGGCATTGATCGTCAGCGGGCCAATCCGCCCGTCAATCGCCTGCGGGTCAAACCCCGCATCGTGCAGACGTTGCTGTAACTCTCGCCTGTCGGGTCCGCTCAGCGCACCGTCAATGCGAGGCCATGCGGACTGGATTGCACCGCCGCCCGCTATTCTGTCGGCCAAATGACCAACGCCGATGACATAGGAATCAGCGGTATTGTAGGTCTCAAGAACTTCGAAGTTTTTGAAAATCATCAGGGCCGCGCCCTCATGGCCACCCGGTAATAGGATCGAAGCACGCCCATGGTTCGGCACGGGTTGGCCGTTCAATGCCACCACACCGTCTGATGCCCAATCGCTCGGCATCCGCTCATTGTCACGTCGTGCGGTCATGTAGTCGAAATTCGCAGGCAGCTGAACTTCGACGCCCCAAGGTTGGCCATGCGTCCAGCCATTGCTGCGCAGATAGTTGGCCGCAGATGCCAAAGCATCCGTCGGATCATCGTTCCAGATGTCACGCCGTCCATCCCCGTTTCCATCAACCGCGAGATCCAGAAAACTCGTCGGCATAAACTGAGTATGGCCCATAGCCCCTGCCCAAGACCCAACCATATTCCGAGGCTCCGTATCGCCGGCCTCAAGGATTTGTAACGCGGCCAAAAGTTGCCCCTCAAAGAACCCACTGCGCCGCGAGTCATGAGCCAGTGTTGCGAGCGCCTCGATCGTGTTCGTGTTCCCGCGGACAGCACCATAGGCAGACTCTAGGCCCCAGATCGCAACGATAACCTCTTTATCGACACCATATGTCGCCTCAATCCGGGTCAAGACGGATTGATGGTCCCGCAAGGCACGCTGCCCATTTCGAATACGCGCAGCCGATACAGCCGTATCCAGATATTCCCACAACGCCTTTGAAAATTCGGACTGATTTCGATCCAGCGTGATGATGGCGTCATCCTGCGTCACACCCTGAAACGCGGCATCAAACGTCGCGCCGGAAATGCCCTGCCTTAGGGCGCGGCGGCGAAAGCCATCAACCCATCGATCAAAGCTCTGGCCGCTGGATTGCACCTGCACCAATGGCGAGGTCTGCGCAGGTGCTTCAGGTGGAATAGGCCCTGCCTTCCCCTGCCCCGACACGCTAACCGCACCCAGTAAAACCAGACCGAACCGAAACATACTGCCACCCACTTCACGTTGCTTTGAGTCACGCTACCAAGTGCAGGCCCATATCGGAACCGTTTGTATGGGGGCGGGCAGTAATCCGCCCCTATTTGCGGGTGCGTTTCACTTTGCGTGCTGTCTTGGCGGCCTTTTTCTTACCCTTGGACATCTTGCGCCGCGGCGAAGGGCCACGCCCCCTGCTTTTGCCCTGCGGCATGGCTTTGCCATCAATCTCAAGTAGGTCAACAATCAGACCGCCCGTTACTGGCGCTGCTTCGACCAGCTTCACCGTAACTCGCGCTCCCAAAGCAATCACAACGCCCGTATCCGCACCCATCAATGTCTGACTGTCCGCGTCATAATGGAAATATTCAGCGCCAAGGTTACGGATCGGGATCATACCGTCAGCGCCCGTTTCGTCCAGCTTCACAAAGACGCCGAATTTGGCGATGCCACTAATACGGCCGGCCATAACCGCGCCGACACGATCGTTCAGGAACGCGGCAAGGTAGCGATCGGTCGTGTCACGTTCGGCCACCATGGACCGGCGCTCAGTGTCGGAAATCGCCTGCGCGGTTTCGGCCAACATTGCTTCGTCCTCGGGCGTCAAACCATCATCGCCCCAACCATGTGACGTGACCAAAGCCCGATGAACAATCAGGTCAGAGTACCGCCGGATCGGCGAGGTAAAGTGCGCATATGATTGCAGCGCCAACCCGAAGTGACCAAAGTTTTCTGGGTTATAATAGGCCTGTGTCATAGACCGCAGTGTGGCGATGTTGATCAACTCAGCATCATCGGTATCAGCTGCTTGATCCAGCAGGCGATTCAGATGCCCCGTCTTCAACACCTGCCCTTTGGCCAGCGTTAGCCCCGCCGCCTCAGCGGTTTCACGTAGGGCATCCATCTTTTCGCGGGTCGGTTCTTCGTGGACACGGAACAATAGCGCCGATTTCTTGGACACCAGTGTTTCGGCGGCAGCAACGTTTGCCAACACCATAAATTCTTCGATCAGCCTGTGCGCATCAATGCGATCGCGAAACGCGACATCAATAACCTTACCCTCATCGTTCAGTACGATCTTTCGTTCCGGCAGGTCGAGCTCAAGCGGCTGACGCTTTTCGCGGGCCCGTTTTAGTGCCTCGTAACACGCATAAAGTGGACGGATCACATCATCGAGCAGCGGCGCGACCTTGTCGTTCACCGTGCCATCCATCGCAGCCTGAACTTCTTCGTAATTCAGGGACGCAGGCGACGTCATCAAGCCACGTACAAAACGTTGCGAGACCTTATTGCCAGCCTCATCGACCTGCATCTCAACCGCGATGCAGGCGCGTTCAACGCCTTCGTGCAGCGAACACAGATCACCCGACAGACGGTCCGGCAGCATCGGAACAACCCGATCAGGGAAATACGTGGAATTGCCACGCTTGCGAGCTTCACGGTCCAGCGCCGATCCGGGGCGCACGTAATGCGCCACATCCGCAATCGCGACCCAAAGCGCAAAACCGCCCTGATCGTTGGGGATCGCACAGCAAGCATCATCATGGTCGCGCGCATCCCATGGATCAATCGTGATCAGTGGCAAATGGCGCAGGTCCTCGCGGCCATCCAACGCGGCTGGTTTTGCGGCATCTGCTTCGGCAACAACCTCGTCGGGAAAATGGTCTGGAATATCGTGTTGGTGAATCGCAATAAGGGACACGGCACGTGGTTGTGTCGGATCGCCAAGGCGCGCCACGATGCGGGCCTTGGGCAAGCCCATGCGCCCCTTTGGTCCGGCCTGTTCCGCCTCGACCAACTCACCGTCTTTGGCGCCGTCTGTGGCCCCTGCGGCGACAGTCCATTCTTTCTGGCTACCCTTGTCGACCGGCAAAATACGCCCGCCTTCTGATCCTGTTTTGAAGATGCCCAAGATGCGCAATGGGTTCGTGCCAATCTGGCGGATCAAACGCGCGGTATAGGCGTGATCTTCGCCCTTAACCTCAGTCAAACGCCCAAGAACGCGATCTCCGGCGCCCAGCGCGGGTTCGCCGTCTTTCATCACCATCAAAATGCGCGGCGGATCGCCTTCACCTGCCCATTCAAGCGGCTTGGCGAACAAATCCCCATCGCCGTCTGGCCCCGTGACCTGCAACACAGACACGGGCGGCAAGGCATTCGCGTCACGATACGACGACTTGCGCTTGGCAAGTTTGCCTTCGTCTTCGAGTTCACGCAGCAGGCGTTTGAGATCAATGCGTGCAGCACCTTTGATGCCGAACGCTTTGGCGATGTCACGCTTTGCGGCTTTGGTGGGGTGTTCGGCGATCCAATCGAGGATCTCTTGTTTTGATGGGATACGGGTCATGCGACCTGCCTAACATGGCGAGAAGCGCACAGCACGTCGATATTCACCCACATGTTAATCTGTTGTTAATAAACGAAAACCTTACCTGCGGATAAGGTCAGTCGAAATAATCCTTCAGGATGCGCGTGTAGATCGACTTCAGTTGGGTGATCTGTTCAACCGGAACGCACTCGTCAACTTGGTGCATGGTCTTACCCACAAGCCCAAATTCGACGACAGGACAGTGGTCTTTCACAAAGCGCGCATCAGACGTACCGCCCGTTGTGGACAGCTCTGGGGTGATCCCCGTTTCGGCCTGAACCGCGGTACTCACAAGATCGGACAAAGCCCCCGGAGGGGTTAGAAAGCTTTCGCCGGACACCCGAACAGGCATGTCGATTTGCACACCGAACTCTTCGGCAACGGCGTCGGCTTCGGACTGCATCCACGCAATCACAGAGGCCGATGTATGCAGATCATTGAACCGGACATTGGCGCTTGCTTTGCACGCAGCAGGGATCACGTTTGTGGCCGGGTTGCCTGTGTCGATTGTTACGACCGCCAGTGTCGACGGGTCAAAATGGTCTGACCCTTGGTCCATCTCATGGCTCGCCAAACGATCAATCAAACGCGCCATCGCAGGTAGCGGATTGATGGCACGGTGCGGATAGGCCGCATGCCCTTGTTTTCCGGTTACTGTAAAATGCGCCGTAAGCGATCCACGCCTCCCGACCTTAATCATCTCGCCCATCGCGTCTGGGCAGGTTGGTTCCCCGACGATACAGGCTGTCATCGCTTCGCCGTTGGATTGCATCCAGTCCAGCAGGGCGATTGTACCGTCAGTCGAAGGACCTTCTTCGTCGCCCGTGATCGCGATGATGATTGCGCCGTCTGGCGGGGTGTCTTTAACAAAATCGACCGCCGCCGCCGCAAAGGCCGCCACGCCGGATTTCATGTCTGTCGCGCCCCGACCATAAAGAATGCCGTCTTTAACTTCGGCACCAAAAGGATCAACCGTCCACGCGGCCTCATCACCGACTGGCACGACATCAGTGTGCCCATTAAATCCAAATGATTTGTTAGCGCCCCGTGCGCCCCAACGAGCATATAGGTTTGGCGTGCCCGCGCGGTCCACCCGCCACGTTTCAAAACCCGCGCCTGTCAGCAATACATCCAGCAGTTGCAATGCACCACCCTCAATCGGGGTGACGCTAGGGCAACGAATGAGATCAGCGGTAAGGGCAATAGGGTCAATGGTCATGGAAGCCTCCGGTTTCCTCTGCGTTACCGCTCCTTTGCGGTCATTGCAAATGCTCTAGGTTGTGTCCCTGTCGACACATATTATGCGCAACGTGGAAACAACCCCCTAAAAAACAACCAAATATCAGACCTCTAACATATAGTTGACATAATAAATTAGACCCGAGGCAGGGCAGACATCGAGCGGACCCAAGATGGTCCTACGGTCGCAGCGACGACCACAAGATATAGGTATTTCACAGCTTTTTCGCGCGTGAACTCCGTCTGGCTTGTCTCCTCTCGTAAGGGGCAGATACCGTGGTAGCAGGCGTTGAACTTGATTATGATACCAGTGCATCAGCGATGCAGATGGCAAACACGATCTTCGGTGATGGTGTTACGGTCACAAGTGCGTCTTATTCTGGGTCGAGCTATTCATCCGGAATTTATTCGAACGGGGACGCTGTCGCTGGCAACGTAACGCCAGGGGACACAGGAGTTATCCTGTCCACAGGTCGGGCAACTCGGTTTACAAACAGTAATAGCAGCCAGTCCAACGAAAACTCAAATACGTCGACCAACACGGGCGGTCAGAATAACGAAGCTGGGTTCAACGCTTTGGCGGGGGCCAGCACATACGATGCGTCGTATATGGATATTGATTTCATCCCGACAGATGACGTGATGACCATGCAGTTTGTGTTCAGCTCGGACGAGTATCCTGAGTACACCAACTCGATTTATAATGATGCGGTTGGGGTCTGGATCAATGGTAACCTCGTGCCTTTGGCGATCACAGACAATGGCACAACGATCAACTCAATCAACCAAACCAACAACATCAACCTTTATAACGACAACACTTCTGACCAGTTCAACACCGAGATGGACGGGTTTACGCTGACGATGACCCTGACCATTCCAGTCAACGCGGGCGTCGTGAATTCGATCCGGATCGGCATCGCGGACGTCGCCGACAGCAGTTATGACTCCAACCTGTTGATTGCCGCCGATTCCATTCAGACAGAGCTGATCGCTGAACAAGACTTTGTGACGATGCAGGACAGCGTCACAAAGACCGTCGATATTCTAGACAACGATATCAACAACACGACGGGCACGCTGACGATCACCCATATCAATGGCGTGGCGGTCACATCAGGGCAAACTGTTACTTTGGCCACAGGCCAGACTGTGAAGTTGAATGCCGACGGCACAGTCGACATTACGACAGATAGTGATTTTGAGACGTCTAGCTTTACCTACGAAGTCGAGAGCACGGATACTTCT
This sequence comes from Octadecabacter sp. B2R22, assembly GCF_018861045.1. GTDB lineage: Bacteria > Pseudomonadota > Alphaproteobacteria > Rhodobacterales > Rhodobacteraceae > Octadecabacter. The sequence goes on along the minus strand of NZ_JAHKQJ010000005.1, from coordinate 377,434 downwards.
GGAAATGTTCTTGAGACTGACGTCGGATTTGTCACCGTCGAGACGATCCCCTGTTTCGTTGCTGGGTCGATGATTGATACTGACCAAGGGCCACGTGCCGTTGAAACGCTGTCTGCTGGTGACATGGTCATAACCCGCGATGACGGGCCACAGCCAGTGCGCTGGATTGGGCGTCGTTCTGTACCCGCAACGGGAAAGATGGCGCCTATCCAAATTCAGAAAAATGCATTGGGCGATCACGGTGAGCTGATGGTGTCCCCCCTGCACCGCGTTCTGGTCAAAGATGTGATTGCCGAACTTATGTTCGGTGAGGCTGAAGTGTTGATTGCGGCCAAAGATCTGGTCAACGATCGGTCCATACGCCCCGTTGAAGGCGGCGAGGTTGAGTACGTTCATATGATGTTTGATCGCCATCAAGTTGTGTATTCCGAAGGACTGGCCACCGAGAGCTTTCTGCCCGGACCACAAACAACGAAATCTTTTGAGGCGGAGATCGTTGAGGAGATTTCAACGATCTTCCCAGAACTCGACCTTACAACCGGCGAAGGCTACGGCCCTGCCGCACGGCCGATGTTGAAACGGTATGAAGCCGAAGCACTTTTGCGGCGGGTTGCCTAGACACCATGACACTCAACTGGATCGGCACACGAACGCAGGAAGGTGGGGATTTTAATCCCGCTGGATTGGGGTGCGCGCGTTCCGGTAATGGGTCCTTGTCCGAACTTCTGACCCGCGGCAGTTTGCTTATGGAGGTGACGGTTCGACCGTCGCCCCATCCGGTAAACTTGTTGCGTTTTGCTGCACTTGATCCTTGGCCATCGGGAATTACGGTTTGCCTTGAGCCCGATGGAACCTTGCGATTGATGATGCGCCAAGGCGGCAAACATTTGGCGACGTCTCTGAAAACCAAACTTGGCGCGAAAGTTCAGACAGCGCACATTACTTACACCTGGGATGCGCCAGCGCGTTCAGGCCGGTTTAGTGTCTATATTCCGGATCATGGGATCCTTTGGCAGACGTCTGTTATGTCGCCCTTCCCGATCTCAACGCGGGATACACAACGGATTGTGATGGCACCAGAAAGTTGCGCCATGGACAAGGACGTCACCTTTGCGGCTGTCGCGAATGCACCCTGTCCACATGGACCTATGCCCGGCCTAAGCGGTTCCGCAGCCGTGGACACAACAAGCGGACCGAAAGCGCTGCGCGATATCGTTGCGGGCGATTGCGTGACCGTCGATGGAACTGAAGCCGTTCGGGTTTTGTGGGCTGGTCACGCCAGCCTTCCGGCCTTGGGTCGTTTTGCACCGATGACATTACGCAGACCCTATATGGGCCTATGGGAAGATTTGATCGCGGCGCGGGATCAACGTGCCTGTTTGGCCGGTTCGGAAGTCGAATACATGTTCGGAGAAGAACGCGTCAGCACTGCCATCCGCCATCTTGAGGTCCGCAATTGCGCGACGCCAACCAAGAACGCCCCAGCCATTGTCACTTATTACCAAGTCTTACTAGAAACCCACGAGATCATCACCGTGAACGGCGCTATGGTCGAAAGCTTTGACGGATCGGCTGTTCTGAGTGCTCCGGATTTCTTGAAGTTCTCGGTGCTCGCGGACATGCCAATCGAGCGGTGTCCAAAAAATATCGGACTCGCAGCACCTGTGTTGCAAGGCTACGAAGCCCTGACACTGACAGGCGTTTCAATCGGCTAATGCTGAAGAGTTCAGTCGTCGCCGACTTCGTCGAAGAACGGGGTCATTTGCGCAACGATAACACTGTTTTCGTCAAGCGCACGCTGCATCAACGCGCGTTCGTCATCGGGAATGTCGTGCCCTTCGGCCAGCCGTTCGTCCAAAGTGCCGTAACCGGAGACGTCCAAAGGTGCCAAATCCGCTTGCTTTAGGATCGCTACAGTTTCGCGGACAGCTTCTGCTTCGTCCACACCAGAGGCGTAGATCATCAACGCGGCGCCGGTGCTGTCTTTGGGCAGCCCGTCGTCATCCTTGCGGCCGACTTCGACCAGCAGCGTAAAGACCTGTTGGCGCGAAGGCTTTTTGACCCTCTTTGGCTTCGAGGTCGGTTTAGATTGTGGTGTTTTCGGTTCCGTCATGCGCGGCGCCTAACCCGTCGAGGTGGTGACGTCAACGTTGCGAAGGATTGACGAACTCTTCTTGCTGCGCAATTAGAGGGCGGGCTACAAGGGACAGCTGATGAAATATGTGTTGCGACTTCTGGCAACCCTCTTCTGGGTCGCCACAGCAAATTCTAGCTTCGCGCAAGAACCACCATTGTCTTTTGCGACCATAGATCGCCCCCCTTTTGCATTTCTAGATAATCGTGAGGCGACGGGCTTTAGCATTGAACTTACCAAAGCAATTGCGGACCAGTTAGGCCGCGAGGTTTCGTTCGAATTCTATGACTCGTTCTCTGGAATGTTAACGTCCGTCCAAGATGGCAACCATGACGCGGCGGTCGCAAATATCTCGATCACAGCGGACCGCGAACTTCTCATGGACTTCTCGCATCCAATTTTTGAAGGTGGGATCGGTGTTCTGTTACGGGAAGATGACACCGGTGGGTCGTTTCTGTCAGCTTTGTTTACAAGGGACATCCTATTTGTGGTCCTCGGAGCACTTGGGCTGTTGTTCGGCAGCGGCGTGGTGATGTGGCTTCTGGAACGGCGTGCGCAACCCTATTTTGACCGCAAGGGTGGGGATGCATTGTTCCATTCTTTCTGGTGGTCATTGAACCTTGTTGTGAACGGCGGCTTTGAGGAACGTGTGCCACAAACACGTCCAGGCCGTGCATTTGCCGTGGTTTTGGTCGTTTCGAGCCTCTTTATCGTTTCGATCTTTGTGGCGACGATCACCTCCACCATGACGATCGACGCTTTGCACGACAACGTCGAGTCCATCAATGACCTCGAAGGGCGGCGTGTCGCGACAATCGAAGGTTCGACCTCTGCGGACTTTCTGAACGCCCGCGACTTGCCATATGTCGGGTACGGATCCCCCGAGGAGATGTTCAAACAATTGGAAAGCGATAATCTAGATGCCATCGTCTTTGATGCACCTATTTTGTCGTACTATTCCAACACACACAGTGAACCCGCTACGCGGTTGTTACCCCGTATTTATCGACGCGAGAACTACGGGATCGCATTGTCGAACTCGGACCCGATCAGTGAGCAGATCAATCGCTCACTCCTTCGGTTGCGCGAAGCGGGAACCTACGACGAATTGGTGACAAAATGGTTTGGCCGTTCTGACGGCTAAACGTCCGTGTTATCATCAGTGAACCGTGATTTAGCCGCCCAAAGAGACGAAAAGATCAGCACCGCTTGAATCGGGATGAACCCGATTGCCAGCAGTGAGACTGCCGTAGCCCAAACAGGGAAATTGAACGTCTCAGCTATTGATTGAAACGGTCGGTACAACACAGCAAACGCAAGAACGAGGCAGGCGGCATCAAACCCCACAGGGGCCCATGCCGCCAACCAACTAGGGCGCTCGGCCCGCGCGATGCGGGCCTTAGCTAGTGCTCGGCTGAGGATCAATCGCGCAGCAGATCGTTGATGCCCGTTTTGGAGCGTGTCTTTTCATCGACGGTTTTCACGATCACGGCGCAATACAGGTTAACGCCGTTCTTGGACGGCATGGAGCCCGCAACCACAACAGAATAGGGCGGCACTTCGCCGTAGAAGACCTCGCCGGTTTCACGGTTCACGATCTTGGTGGATTGGCCGATGAACACGCCCATGCCCAGCACGGACCCCTCGCGGATGATGCAGCCTTCGACGACTTCGGAACGCGCACCGATAAAGCAGTTGTCTTCGATGATTGTTGGGCCAGCTTGCATTGGTTCAAGAACACCACCGATGCCGACACCGCCGGAGAGGTGAACATTTTTGCCGATCTGTGCGCAGGACCCAACTGTTGCCCAGCCATCAACCATGGAACCTTCGTCGACATATGCACCGAGGTTCACGAAGGATGGCATCAGCACCACGCCTGGCGCGACGTAAGCAGAACGGCGAACGATAGAACCCGGCACCGCGCGGAAACCTGCCGCCTTCCATTCGTTGTCGCCCCAGCCTTCCCATTTGGACGGCACTTTGTCCCACCAGCTTCCGTTGCCGTTAGACCCTTCGATCATCGCCATGTCGTTCAGGCGGAACGACAGAAGGACAGCCTTTTTCGCCCACTGGTTCACGTGCCAGTCGCCATTTTCCAGCTTTTCCGCCACGCGCAGCTTACCGCTGTCCAGCGCGTTCATAGTATCGGTGATCGCTTCGCGAACTTCGCCTTGCGTGGACGTTGTGATGGTATCACGTGCGTCCCATGCTGCTTCGATTGCGGTTTCCAGTTGAGCGTTGGACATGATGGTCCCTTTCGGATGCGTTATGTTTGAGGCTCCAATAGCGCGAGGGCCACGGTTGAGCAATTAAATAGGTATCGGCGCCGGGTTTGCGCCACATAACAGCACCGCGACCTTTTCATTTTTTGAAGGTTTGTAGGCGCCGGACAGGACCGCTGCGACACCCGCAGCGCCCGCTGGTTCAACCAACTGACGAAGGTTTTGCCAAATCTGTTTTTGGGCTTGGGCGACTGCGTCATCCGTCACCAGTACAGTAGAAAGGTCATTGGCCTTCGCAATTCCGAAGGGCAAGCTTCCGATCCGCTTTGCGCCCAGCGCATTGGCACAAATACCCGAGACTTCGATGTCCGTCTCTGATCCGTTGGAAAGTGCCGCGTGCATGGAATTGGTTGTCTGCGTTTCGACACCGATGATGTTGCGCCCTTTCAGCCATGTCAGCGCCCCGCTGATCAAACCGCCCCCGCCAATTGCGATGATGACTGTATCTGCGTCGAGCCCCTGTTCTTCCCATTCTTTGAAACAGGTGCCCTGCCCCGCAATCGTCGCTGGTGCGTCATAGGGGTGAATATCCAATGCTCCGGTTTCGTTTTTGTGTGCCGTGGCGGCGGCAGCGGCATCAGAATAGGCGCCTTTGACGATATGAAGGTTTGCACCGGTCTGCCGGATCACATCGATCTTTGCAGGACCCGCAAACTCGGGCACAAAAATATGAGCATCGTGGCCAAGCGCTGTTGCGGCGTGGGCGACAGCTGCACCGTGATTGCCGCCAGAGGCCGCAACAATTCCTGCAGGTGGCACATCGGCAGTCAGGATCGAGTTAAACGCGCCTCTGGCCTTGAAGGACCCTGTCACCTGCGTGTGTTCGAGCTTGAACTGCAGCGGCAGCCCAAAGCTGTCCGAGCGCATGGATGGGGTTTCATGAACGTAACCTTTGATGCGGTCTGCGGCGTTGGAAATGTCAGCGGAGGTGACGGGCATGTGTTTGGCCTTTGGTTGGACAATGTCCGGCCAACCTGCCACTAAATTGCCAACGCGAACAACAAGATTGAGGGAGCAGCCCAATGAAAGACGATCCGCACCGCCGCCATCCGTTGCGCGACAGCAAGCAAGACCGCGCCGAAGCGGTTCAAGTACCAGACACGCCACAAACGCGGTCGCCTGCCTATGCGCTGGCGTTTGCCGACCCTGATTTTCTGTGCCGCGATGAATTGCGCCCTGTCCGCCTGCAATTAGAACTGCTGAAGCCGCAATTGATGCTGGACGAACAAGGGATCGAATCGACCATCGTGATGTTCGGCGGAGCGCGCATCCCTGCACCAGCAAACAAAGACAGTGCACGCACCAAAACGCTGGCCGATTTGTCCAAGTACTACGAAGAAGCGCGCAAGTTCGCCAAGTTGATGACGGAAACGGGCGAAAGCCATGAGAACGTAATCGTTACAGGTGGTGGCCCCGGTGTGATGGAGGCCGGAAACCGTGGCGCTATTGATGCTGGTGGTAAGTCCATCGGGCTCAACATCGTGTTGCCCCACGAACAAGCCCCGAACGAATATGTGACGCCTGAGCTGTGTTTCAATTTCCACTACTTTGCGATCCGCAAGATGCATTTCTTGATGCGCGCCAAGGCGGTCACCGTCTTCCCCGGCGGTTTCGGGACCTTGGATGAAACGTTCGAAGCCCTGACGCTCATTCAGACCGGTCGCATGGAACGGGTTCCGTTCTTGCTGTTCGGCCGTGACTTTTGGGAGACCATTATCAACTGGGATGCTTTGGCAGATGCCGGAACGATCTCAGCGGATGACCTTGAGCTGTTCAAGTTCGTTGAAACCGCTGAAGAAGCCATCGAGGCGTTGGAAAATTGGGAAGGCGCTGGCGAAAAGCGCGGTGTAATCCCCGGTCGTTAAAAGAAACGAGGCGCTGGCTTACAGGCCAGCGTCCGCTTCTATCTCTTTACGCGACTTTCGGGCCCGTTCGGTGGCTGACTTGAGCTGACCACAGGCCGCCATAATGTCTTCGCCACGTGGTTTGCGAACTGGGGACGCATAGCCCGCATTGTAAACGATATCCGCAAACGCCTTGATGCGGTTGTTGGTAGACCGTTCATACGGCGCACCGGGCCATTCGTTGAATGGGATCAGGTTGATCTTGGCAGGGATGCCTTTGATCAGCTCCACCAAACGGCGCGCGTCTTCATCGCTGTCGTTCACATCCTTTAGCATCACATATTCGAACGTAATGCGTTCCGAGTTGCTGACTTTCGGGTAGGCAGCAAGTGCTGCGAGCAGTTCTTGGATGTTCCAACGTTTGTTGATCGGCACGAGTTTGTTGCGCACCTCATCCGTCGTTGCATGGAAGGAGACCGCCAGTTGGCAGCCGATTTCGTCTGCGGTGCGGGCGATTTCAGGTACAACACCAGAGGTCGACAGTGTGATACGGCGACGCGACAAGGCGATGCCTTCACGGTCCATCGCAATTTTCATCGCATCACGAACATTTTCGAAATTATACAGCGGTTCGCCCATGCCCATCAGAACAATGTTGGACAACAGACGGGGGCCTTGGTCAGCAGTACTGATACCAGCCTCTGGCCATTCGCCCAAATCATCGCGAGCCAACATGACCTGACCGATGATTTCACCTGCCGTCAGATTACGAACGAGTTTCTGGGTGCCCGTATGACAGAAGCTACACGTCAGCGTGCAACCCACTTGGGATGAGATGCACAGCGTGCCGCGATCGGTTTCGGGGATATAGACAACCTCAACCTCATGACCGCCCGCGATGCGAACAAGGTATTTACGTGTGCCATCTGAAGACACTTCGCGCGTCACAACCTCGGGCAGTTCGATCTTGAAATGCTCGGCCAAGGTGACGCGAAAGTCTTTGGACAGGTTCGTCATGACATCAAAGTCACGCACGCCCCAATGGTACAGCCAAGCCCAGATTTGGTTCACCCGCATCTTTGCTTGTTTCTCCTTCACGCCAAGGCCAATCAACTCATCGCGAAGCTGATCGCGGGTCAGGCCGACGATGTTCACGGGGCCGCCTTCGGGCAGAACACGTTTAATCGTCATGACGTCTTGGGTGATGGGCGCTTGCGGTTCCATGAGAATCGACTCCAGTGGGGTTTGAGGCCCTATATAAGACGTGAGGCCGGTTTCCAAAGAAAACCGGCCTCACTCAAATTGCATAGCTTAGCGATTTAGCTGGAACAGCGGTTCGCGGCTTCTTCAACGCCAGCCGTAAAGCCAAGCAATGAGAACGTGTCACGTGTAACTGTGCCGCGGCCGGATCGCGCAGAGATCGTCGCCGCAGAACCGCGTTTCATCGCTGCCACAATACGTGCGTCGTCTTCTGGTGTTGCAGGCCACGCCCATTCACCTTCGGTGAAAAGCTCGAACGTGGTGCCGCCAATGTCCAATTCAGCTGTGGATCCGCCAGCAAACGGATAACCGCCTGTGAATGTCACCTGCCCGTTCACACCCGCACCAGGGCGGTAGAACACGAACAACAAAATCTCACCACGGCGCACAGATACAACCTGCCCATCGCGTGAGTTTACTGTTTCTTTCGGGGCGGAAACCGCCCAGCATTCAGTTGGGTTTTCTTCAACGAAGACTGACCAATCAGTGTTTGCGGCCACGCGGTTAGAACTGGCCTCTTGCGCGATTGCGCTGGTGCCAAGTGTTAGCATCGCGACTACGCCAGCGGTCACACTCCGCGCGAAATTAATCTTTGAAATCATAAATACAGCCTCCAAGCTGTCCGTGCCTCAGGTTGCTCTTATCTGCCTAGCACCTCTAGCGGGTACCTTTTCGACTAGAATGAGCGGTTTCAACTCGATAGCTACAGCATTAGCAAGTTTTTGCCCAATTGGGAAAGCCCTTTGTCCCCTATTATTTGTGCGGATTGCCGCCCATTCGGAGAGTTTCATGTCAAATCCAGTCGATCTTGTTGAACTTTGGCGTGGTGGAATGCTTGAATCTGTCCATCAAGGGCATGCGGTTGTGGTCGACCAAAGTGGCGATATCCTGCATGCATGGGGCGACCCAGAGTACATTACCTACCCTCGATCCAGCGCCAAAATGCTACAGGCGCTGCCTTTGGTCGAAAGCGGCGTCGCGGATCGGTTTGGCCTGACGACTGAACAGTTGGCATTGTCTTGCGCGTCACATTCAGGCGCAGCTATTCACACGGACCGTGTTCAGAACTGGTTGAAAGACCTTGAGTTGGACGATGATGCGTTTTGCTGTGGTCCACAGTGGCCCGCCGACAAGCCCGCCAGCAAAGAGCTGATCAAGTCCGACGCAAGTGCTTGTAAGTATCACAACAACTGTTCCGGCAAACACTGCGGCTTCTTGACGATGGTTAAGGCGAATGGCTGGGGGCCGGATTACGTTGCGATGGACCACCCTTTGCAGGTGGGCATCAAACAGGTCGTCGAAGAACTGGTAGAAGAAACATCACCTAATTGGGGTATTGATGGCTGTTCTGCGCCGAACCACGCCAGCACGGTTCACGGTATGGCCCGCGCTATGGCGACATTTGCCAAGGCCGATGACAGCAGCACCCGAGGGTCCGCAATGGTCCGGCTTCGGAATGCGATGATGGCCCACCCTGATTTGGTGTCGAATACGGATCGTGCCTGTTTTCATTTGATGCGCGCCGCCAAAGGCAAGGCGGCGGTCAAGACTGGCGCCGAAGGGTTCTTTATTGCGATTCTGCCTGAAGCAAAGATCGGTGTCGCGTTGAAGATCATGGACGGCACGACCCGCGCCTCTGAATGTGCGATGGCGGCAATCCTGTGCAAGCTGGGTGTGTTGGACCCCAATGACCCGCTGGTAAAACAATACCGCAATCCTGACCTGAAGAATTTCGCCGGTCTGGTAACGGGCGATATGCGCCCCAGCGTCGCACTTGCCTGATCGAGACGAATCCGTCACATAGAAATTGTTCTCAGGGCGGGGTGTAATTCCCCACCGGCGGTTATAGCCCGCGAGCGCAACGGGTTTCCCTTCGGGATTCCCATTGGTCAGCAGATACTGGTGAAATTCCAGAGCCGACGGTCATAGTCCGGATGAGAGAGAGCTTCGGTGCGCGTGTGGTTTCCGCCTGCGCAGCGATTCTTTGCCCCGAGGTGATATGTCACCCACGCAATCGCGTGGTAATCGGGAAAGGAGACCCTAATGACAATCGCCCCACGCTACGCCTTTATAAAGGCACAATGGCACGCTGATATCGTGGATCGTGCTTATGATGGATTTTGCGAACTTATCCCCGCATCCCAAATTGACGTTTTTGATGTGCCCGGCGCGTTTGAGATGCCCTTGGTTGCCAAAGACCTCGCCGAGTCGGGTCGCTATGCGGCGATTGCCTGCGCGGCCTTCGTCGTGGATGGCGGCATTTACCGACATGATTTCGTTGCGGCTGCCGTTGTTGATGGTTTGATGCGCGTCAGCCTTGATACAGGCGTGCCCGTTTTGTCGGTTTCGCTGACACCGCACCACTACCAAGAAACAGATCACCACAACGCAATCTATCGCGACCACTTTGTTGAAAAGGGCCGCGAAGCCGCACAAGCCGCGTTGACTATTGGTAAGACGCGAAACGCGTTGGCCGCTTAAGCGAATTCCGTTTTGGCATAGCCTTGCAGGTAAAGCAGTGCGGTGAGGTCACCATGATTAATCCGCACGTCACACTTTTCTTGCAAGGCGGGCTTGCCGTGCAGCGCGACACCTGTGCCCGCATTTGAAAGCATCAGCAGATCATTCATCCCGTCACCGACGGCAATCACATCGTCTGCGGTAATGCCGAGGCGCGTCGTGATTTCGCCCAGTGCATCAAGTTTGGCCTGCTGTCCAAGGATTGGTCGCACGACCTTCCCAGAAAGAGTCCCACCAGAAATTTCGAGGGTGTTGGCGCGGTTTTCATCAAAGCCAAGTTCAGCAGCGACTTTCGCGGTGAAGGCCGTAAACCCGCCAGACACCAACGCACTGAAACCGCCATTGGCCTTCATCGTTTGCACCAATTCGCGGCCGCCGGGCATGTAACTGATCCGTGTTTTCAACACGTGATCGATGATGCTTTCGTCTAGCCCTTTGAGCAGCCCGACCCGTTCGTCAATCGCGGATTCAAAATCCAACTCTCCGTTCATGGCGCGGGCCGTGATGTCAGCCACATGGGCACCAACGCCAGCCTCGTCAGCCAACTCATCAATGCATTCCTGCTGGATCATGGTGCTGTCCATATCGGCGAGTAGCATCTTCTTACGCCGACCAGTGAACGGTTGGATCACAAGATCAACGGATTGCTCTTGCAGGTCACTCCAGACTTGCGGCCCGTTGTCCGGCGTTTGCTCCATGGCAAATTCTGCCGCTTCATCCGCTGCCAGCCACTGAGCGGATTGCCCGCCCCACGCATTACGCAGCGATTCGACGAGGGCAGGCTGCAAAGCGCCAGCTTTGGCAATCAAGGTGACAACAAACATGGGCGATCTTTCTGTTAGCGTGCAGTTGCGGCCTCAAAAACCCTGCTTAGAGCCAAACCGCAACCCGATCTTTCTAAAAACTTATGTTTGCTGTTGCCCAAGCGCACCCAACCCCTTAGACGCGGCGGTGGGACACCCTTCCCCAACGAAGGGCATTTATCTGTAAGGATACCAGCAATGGCTACTCAACAACCGGCAACGCGGCCGGCTAACCCGCGTTTCTCCTCTGGCCCCTGTGCCAAACCCCCGACATGGTCACTCGACGCTTTGCAGGACGCCCCTTTGGGCCGGTCCCATCGCGCGGCTGTCGGCAAAGACAAATTGAAAGCAGCAATCGAAGGCACTCGTGAAGTGCTCGGCATTCCTGCAGATTACAAGATCGGCATTGTGCCCGCGTCTGACACAGGTGCGATGGAAATGGCGATGTGGTCCCTTTTGGGCGAACGCCCTGTGCAGATGGTTGCATGGGAAAGCTTTGGCGCTGGCTGGGTCAGCGACGTTGTTAAGCAACTTAAAATCGAAGCGTCCGAACATGTGGCCGACTATGGTCATATCGTTGACATGGCGGCTTTGGACTACGACCAAGATGTCGTATTCACTTGGAACGGCACAACATCCGGCGTTCGCGTAGCAAACGGCGATGTGATCCCCGCCAACCGCGCTGGTCTGACCATTTGCGATGCGACGTCCGCTGCTTTTGCACAGGACCTGCCGTGGGACAAACTGGATGTGACGACTTTCTCTTGGCAGAAAGTCATGGGCGGCGAAGCCGCGCACGGGATGATCATCCTGTCCCCACGCGCTGTTGAACGTCTTGAATCCTATACGCCTGCTTGGCCCATGCCGAAGATCTTTCGCATGACCAAAGGCGGTAAGCTGATCGACGGCATCTTTACAGGTGCGACAATAAACACGCCTTCCATGCTTTGTGTTGAAGATTACCTGTTCGCGTTGAACTGGGCGAAATCGCTGGGCGGGCTTGATGCTTTGCGGATGCGCGCTGATGCGAACGCACAGGCGATCTGGAACTTTTGTGCGACGCGCAGCTGGATCGACAACCTTGCCGTTGACGCAGCGACCCGTTCGAACACTTCCGTTTGCCTGAAGTTTACGGATGACCGTATCGAAGATGGCGCAGCATTCGCCAAAGCGATTGCGAAACGGCTTGAGGCCGAAGGTGTTGCATTGGACGTTGGTGCGTACCGCGATGCCCCAGCAGGCCTTCGCATTTGGTGTGGCGCTACTGTTGAGACGTCCGACATCGAAGCGATGTTGCCGTGGCTCGACTGGGCATTTCAGGCCGAAATCGCAGCCTAATCATACATAGTTTCGGGGCCGCCGCATGGCCCCGACCCTCCCCTATATTCAAAGGACCAAAATCATGGCCCCTAAAGTACTCGTATCTGACAAACTGTCTGAAACCGCCGTTCAAATCTTCCGCGATCGCGGCGTTGATGTCGACTTCATGCCGGACCTTGGCAAAGACAAAGACGCGCTGGCCGCTGTAATCGACCAATACGATGGCCTTGCGATCCGCTCCGCTACCAAAGCGACTGCTGCGTTGATCGAAAAAGCCACGAACCTGAAAGTTATCGGGCGTGCTGGTATCGGTACGGATAACGTCGACAAAGAAGCTGCTTCTAAGGCTGGTATCATTGTCATGAACACACCGTTCGGCAACATGATCACAACAGCTGAACACGCGATTGCGATGATGTTCGCGGTTGCGCGTCAAATTCCAGAAGCGTCTGAATCTACGCACGCTGGCAAATGGGAAAAGTCCAAATTCATGGGTGTCGAGCTGACAGGTAAAACACTGGGCGTGATCGGCGCAGGTAACATCGGCGGGATCGTCTGTGACCGTGCCCGTGGCCTGAAAATGAAAGTCATGGCCTACGACCCCTACCTTGGCGAAGAAAAAGCCGACCAGATGGGCGTTCAAAAAGTTGAGCTTGAAGAGCTGTTGGCTAAGTCTGATTTCATCACGCTGCACGTACCGTTCATTGCGGGCGTGACTGAAAACATCCTATCCGCTGAAAACCTTGCCAAAACCAAAAAAGGCGTGCGTATCATCAACTGTGCCCGTGGTGGTCTGGTTGACGAAGTCGCTTTGGCTGACCTGTTGAAATCCGGCCACGTGGCAGGTGCTGCGTTTGACGTATTCGCAGAAGAGCCTGCGAAAGAGAACGCGCTATTCAACTTGCCAAACGTCGTTGTTACGCCGCACCTCGGTGCTGCAACAACCGAAGCGCAGGAAAACGTGGCCCTTCAGGTGGCGGAACAAATGTCCGACTATCTGATGACAGGTGCCGTCACCAACGCGCTGAACATGCCATCCGTCACAGCAGAAGAAGCCAAGATCATGGGGCCATGGATCGACCTGTCCGGTCACCTCGGTAACTTCACGGGTCAGATGACAGATGAACCGATCACGGCGATCAACATCATGTTCGACGGTTCCGTTTCCGAAATGAACCTAAAGGCACTGACAGCTGCTGTTCTTGCGGGCATCATGAAAAAGGCCAACCCTGACACCAACATGGTCAGCGCGCCTGTCATCGCAAAAGAGCGTGGCATTCAGATTTCCACAACCAAGCAGGATAAATCTGGCGCATTCGACGGTTACGTCAAAGTGACTGTCGTAACTGACAAGCGCGAACGTTCTATCGCGGGCACAGTGTTCAGCGATGGCAAGCCACGTTTCATCCAGATCAAAGGCATCAACATCGACGCCGAAATTGGTGCGCATATGGTTTACACGACCAACGAAGACGTTCCGGGCATCATCGGCACATTGGGTCAGACTATGGGCAAGCACGACGTAAACATCGCGAACTTTACGCTTGGTCGTTCTGAAGCGAACGGCGAGGCAATCGCGTTGCTTTATGTTGATGCACCTGTTCCAGCTACAGCGCTTAAAGAACTCGAGGCCACAGGCATGTTCACGCAGGTGAAACCGCTGTCTTTTGACGTCGCGTAATCGCGACAACGCAACAGTCTAATGACAATTTTGGGCCGCCCCTCGTAATCAGGGGCGGCCCCTGTCATATGGCGCGCATGTTTTATTGCATTGGTGACATCCACGGATTTTCCGATCAGCTCGAGCGTGCGCTTGCCCTGATCGAAGCAGACGGCGGCGCAGACGCGCCTATCGTTTTTCTCGGCGACTACGTAGATCGCGGCCCTGACAGTAACGGGGCTATTCAGCGTCTCATGGACGGGCAAGCAGCGGGTAAACCCTGGACCTGTTTGATCGGGAACCACGATCTCATGTTCTGGCGGTTTATGACCCATGGCATCGTGAATGATGCACATATCTTGTCCGGAAAAGGTTGGCTGCATCACCGTCTTGGCGGTGTGAATACTTTGGCGTCTTATGTTGAACTGCCCGAATTCAAGCACCCAGCGGGTGGTGGTATGGACACCCTATTGCGGGAAGGATTAGATCCGACTCCGCCTGAGTTGTTGGCTGAATTGCTAGAGGCCGCGCGAGACAGGATTCCGCAGGCGCACTTGGATTGGATCGAAACGCAGCCGCGCATGCATCAAGCCCATGGCCATATCTTTGTGCACGCCGGCATCCGTCCGGGTATTCCATTGGACCAACAGGACGAGGCCGACCTGACGTGGATACGGGACGGCTGGCTGGAAAGCGAAGCGGATCACGGTGCAGTTGTTGTGCATGGTCACACGGCGCTTGAGTTCCCGAAGCACCACGGCAACCGGATCAATCTGGATGCCGGTGCAGGCTACGGACGTGTGTTGGTTCCCGCGGTCTGTGAGAATGGCAACTGGTTCACGCTAGACGAAGACGGGCGTGGTCCTTTGCGTCCTTAACGCTATCCGCTTTCGACTAGAGAGCTGGTCGGATAAGCAAGTCTTATGAAAACCAGTTTCGCCACTTTGTCGGACATGCTGAACCATGGGTTCGACACTGTTATTGATGTTCGTTCTCCTGCGGAGTTTGCTGAAGACCACGTGCCGGGCGCTATTAATTTGCCCGCACTCTCGAACGATCAAAGGGCTGAAATCGGCACGATCTTTGTGCAAGATACGCCCTTCAACGCCCGTAAACTTGGGGCGGCGATGGTCGCACGCAATGTGGCGGATCATCTAATTGGTCCATTGGCCGAGAAAGACGGCGGATGGTGTCCCTTGGTATATTGTTGGCGTGGTGGTCAGCGATCCGGATCGTTTGCCTCCATCCTAACCCAGATCGGGTGGCGCGCCGGAGTCGTTGAAGGCGGATATCAGACGTTTCGACGCTTGGTCTACGATGCTCTTTATACGGATGAACTGACCCATCGTATTATCTTGCTCGACGGCAACACTGGCACCGCGAAAACGGAAATACTCCGTCTTCTCGGCGCAGGTGGCGTGCAGGCTTTGGACCTCGAAGGATTAGCAAACCATCGCGGGTCACTGCTGGGGGCGATGGAGGGCGGGCAACCATCGCAGAAGGCTTTCGAGACTGCGCTGGCCTCTGCTTTGGCAGGGTTTGATCCGTCGCGCCCTGTGATTATCGAGGCCGAAAGCAGCAAGATCGGAGCGCGCATTATTCCGCCCGCGTTGTGGACTGCGATGAAGGCCGCGCCGCGGATAGAGATAGATGCACCATTAGATGCTCGGGCGCGGTATCTGGCGAAGGCCTATGCCGACATGAGTGCAAACCGCGAAACTATGATCTCCAAGCTGGAAATCTTGCGTCGGCATCGCGGTGGGTTGGTTGATGGATGGCGCGCATTGCTAGATGGCGGTGACCTCGAAGGCTTGGCGCGCGCGCTTATGGAAGACCACTACGACCCGAGTTATCGCGCGTCGCGGGCGCGACATGGGGCGCAGGTGCTGGAACGGTTCACTGTGACCGACTTGGGCGAAGCGGGACGAGAGGTTTTGGCCTGCCAAATCGCCGAAGCGATTGCCGCTAGCTGAACGTCACACCGCTACCATCTACGACCTTGCCGATAATCCAAACCTTGTGGTTGGCGGCTAAGTCTTCGGCCCGTTCCGTATTCACAGAGGCAAGCAATCCGCCGCAGGTCTGCGGATCAAACATCAACGCCGCGTGGGGCGTATCGGGGGCCGTTATGCGCGGGTCATTGCGGTTGTCTGGATAGATCGTTGAGCGGATGCCGTCCTCGGCCAAATGCAACGCGCCGAGCATCAAGGGAACGTCTGAAAGTTGAACAGTCGCCCCGACGCCGGACGCAGCACACAGCCCCGCCAAGTGCCCAGCCAGCCCAAAGCCCGTCACATCCGTCATTGCGTTTGCGCCACGCAGCAGTTGCGCGATGTCACCTTGGGGCTGCATCATGGTCTGGTGGCAGGCCAGCACATCGTCGCCACGTGCGCGGCGCTGCATATCCGCCGCAAGGATCGTGCCGGACCCAACAGGTTTGGTAAGAACCAAGACATCGCCCGGTTTCGCACCCGCCAGCGTGATCGGGTCACGCTCACACAGGCCCGTGACTGACAGGCCAATGGTCATGCCATCACCCATCGTGGTGTGCCCGCCAGCAAGTGTCGCACCTGCGTCTTTCAGCTGTTGTGCAACGGTTTGAGTAATTTCGGACACTGTTCGTTGCTGTAGGTCAGATGTCATGCGCGGCAAAGTTAAAGACAGAACCGCAGCTTGCGGGTCCGCGCCCATCGCCCAGATATCGCCCAGCGCGTGAATCGTTGCGATCTTGGCCATGGTGACGGGGTCATCCGTGACCGCGCTCAGGTGGTCTGTCGTCAGAACCTGTCGGGTGTCGCCCATGCTCAGTATTGCGGCATCGTCTCCGGCAAGGCGGGATACATCGGAGCGGTGGCTTTCTGGCAGTTCAGACAGCGCGTTTTGTAGTGCATCACGCCCGACCTTCGCACCGCAACCGCCACAAAGTGGCGCATTACCTGTCGCGTCTTTAACGCCATCCGCCACTCGGGTCGGAAGGGGTTGTTCCATATTCGGGAGCGTGTCGAACTGGGTCATGAATTTGCGATCTATGTGGTTTTTCCATTTCCACAACATCGCACCCCGTCGGGCCGTCCCGAGTTTTTCGGCAAGGGCTTCTTTGCCACCCAATGAGATGAGTTTCAGGTAATCTTTTTGCGGATGATAATGCCGCATCTTGCCGCCAGACAATCGGGCGCGCAGGTTGTCGAACAGGTAGGGCGCCTCGCGCACGGCAAAAACGCCAGCCTTTGGGCGCGGATCATGAGACAGGTGCGCGCAGTCCCCTACGGCAAAAACACTGGGGTCGGATGTTTCCAATGTTGGGCCAACCGTCAGGAACCCGTCGTGCAGATCCAACCCAATGTCTGAGACCCAATCATGAGGACGAGCGCCAGCCGCCCCTGTGGTAAAATCCGACGCGACCAAAGTCCCGTCCGATAGCCGAACTGCATCGGCCAAAACCTCGACGACGTCAGCATGTTCGACCAACGTTACGTTCAACTCTTCCAAGGCTGCCATCAACCGATTGCGGGCGGGTGCATCAAACCCGTCAAGGACTTCGCCGCGATCAATCAGAGACACTTCTGGGGATTTTTCGCGCAGGGCATAGGCCATCGCCATGGCGAGTTCCGCCCCTGCGACACCGCCGCCGATAACGGCGACTTTGGGTGCAGTTGCGGTTTCTCGGTACGAATCCCAACGGCTTGCAAAAATACCTAACGGTTTCGCGGGAATGCCGTGTTCCGTGAACCCCGCAAGGCGTGGCATTTCAGACGTTATGCCAACATCAATCGCGGCCACATCATATGCGATAGGCGGGCGATCTGGCACTGTGATGGTCTTGGCTATAGGATCAATGGCGCTTGCCTTACCTGCAATCAAACGCGCGCCAGCGAACCGTGCGAGTTTCACCAGATCAATGTCCAATTCATCGCGCGTGTAGTGGCCCGCGACAAACCCCGGTAACATCCCCGAATAGGGCGCCGTTGGACCCGGATTGATGACGGTCAGCCGTACACCGGGCAAGGGATTCATCCCCCATGACCGCAGGACAAGAGCATGAGTGTGCCCTCCGCCAACAAAGACGAGGTCACGGGTGAATGGGATCGATTGTTTCATAATGTTTTCTTAGCGTGGGGTGCCGTGCTACGCGAGAGACATGTCATCACACCTGCGCCAGCGATGTGTCAGTCGTAGCCTGTCATTTCGAGGTAACCGCGGCCAGTGTGGGATCCTTCAACAATAATCGGACCTTCCCAATAAGGTATAGACGTGTCCATCCACGCCTGCGGGTTCAACGCATAGACATCAACGTCCACTCCTTGGGCATCAAGACGAACGGTCCACATTGTCGGAATCTCGCGGCCATTCACGTCTGTTGTCGCAACAGGTTCGGCCACAAACGCGCCATCCCCATAGGCGGTCGCAGTGCCATCCAGCGCGATCCAAGTCGCTGACGTGTAGTAGCTGCCATCCGTTTGGCGCAAACGGAATCCCATAAGTTTTCCAGTGTCGAGAGACAGCGAAAACCAGTCCCACCCCGTTTGATTGTCGGACAGTGGTTGCGAAGACCATTCACGATCAAGCCACGCCTGCCCCGTAACCTCGACTTCGCCGTCGGGCAGAGTAAGCCTGCCAGAAATGTCGTAGAACGGCTGCGAGTAATAATAGCTGGCTTGCCCCTGTTCGGATTTCACGGAGTATCCAGCATCGCCGTGAAATACCAAAGGACCCTGCGCCGTGAGCCCCATGTCATAGGCGAAATCAGGGCCGCTGGCGGTCATCTCTAGAGTGTCAAAATCTGTCCCGACAAGTTGCCAATCATCTATCCACGCTTCGAACGGATCGGCGTTTACCCCTGCTTGGCCAATACCCCCACGTGCAAGGCGTTCTGTCACGAAATGCGCGTCAGGCGTGGTAACGGCAGCGTGCCCCATCCAGAATTGTGGTGAAGACCAGCTTTCCCCCTCAACCGGCGCCAGCGCGGAGCGGAACAACGTCCATTGCAGCCCATAGGGCGTTCCGTCTTCTGCTTGGAGGTTGGCCGTTAAATACCACCATTCGATGCGGAAGTCGGTGTGTGGACCATAGTCCGTCGGAAAATCAAAAATCGCGGGTCGTTCAGGGGTTTCGAATGCGCCGCTCCCAGTTCCCAAACCTGCAAAGCCTTGGGCTGATGCCGTTAAAGGAAGCAGGAGAAGGGTTATGATTTTAGCGTTCATTGGAAAACACCTTGAGCAGTTCGGCGGGTTTCGTTCGGCCGAGTTTTCGTGCAGGCCAAAGTGCCGCCAGAACTGCGGCAGCGACGGCAAACACCGCCAGACGTAAGTAGTCCAACGGGAACAGGAACATCGGCAATCGCCAGCCAAACGCTTCGACGTTTACGACCGCCAGCAGCGTCCACGCCAAAGCGAGGCCAAGTGGCAGTGCTAAAGCAGCCGTCAGCAGTGCCAATAGAACCGCGCGGATGATTTCGAGTTGTCCCAATCGCGCCCGCGTGACCCCTTGCGCCCAAACCGGTGCAAGTTGCGGTAGACGCATAGTCGCAAGGGTGAGCAAACTCATCAAAATTGCGAAACCCGCAACCGCGAGCGTCAACACATTCAATGCGCCCGTAACCGTGAACGTGCGGTCGAAAACGGCAAGCGAAAATGCCTTGATGCCCGCCTGATCGACCATGTTGTCATCGGCCAATCCAAATGCATCGCGCAGGTCCTGTGCCAGTGCAGGCACGTTGGCAGGGTCCATTCTCAGCCCAAACCTTTCTGGGCGAACATCTGGAAACAACGCCGCGAACGCAGTTTGTGTTACGATCACTTGACCGATGGGGTTTCCATAATCCCCATAGATGCCAAGCACTGGGAAAGCTTCGTCCGCCAAGGTAATCTCATCTCCGATTTCGATCCCCATGCGTCGGGCCAATTGCTCGTTTATGGCTGCGCCTTGGGCGGTTTCGATTTGCGCCCAAGCATCCGGTGTCGATTGCAAGAACACCCAATTGTCACGATAGGTCGAATGCGGTGTTGGGCCGTAAATCTCGGACGGCATCCCTTTTACATCCTGCGTTGTAGACTGAATTGGCAGAACCTGATCGACGCGTGGCTCTAGATATGCAGCAAGGCGTTCCGCTTGATCGGCGTCATCGGCATAGACGTAAAATTCAGACGCCAACCTTTGATCCAGAAAGCCCGTGAACGTCATTCGAAAGCTGCTGACCATTGTCGACACACCGACGTTTGCCGCCATTGCCAACAGCAACGCCATCAGAGCCAAAGACAGGCCCGGTAACTGTTGGCGCGTGTCGGCCCAAAACCACTGGGCCATCACTGATTTTGCCCGTTTTGCGCCGAATGCCAACAGGCGGTCAAGGATCACGGGCAACGCGAGCGCTGCGCCCACCAACAGGGTGGCAAGCATCGCGAACCCCGCAATGAGGCCGCCCCCGATCAATCCCAAGACCAATGCGGTCAACAGCAGCGTGACGGCCAGCCCAGCCTGCCACACCCGCGCCGCGACAGCTCGCATGCCCCATGCGCGTGGTTGCGCCGAGGCCAGCAGTGGCATGCGGGACAGTTTCCATAAAGATGCAGCCGATGCCAAACCTGTGCCCCCAACCGCAATCGCGAGGCCCGACAACCACCATTCTGGTCGCAATTGCAAAGTACCGGACACGGACGCGCCATAAAGGCCGGTCAACGTCGCTGCAACGTCAGGCAAAAGTGCGGCCGCAACAACATACCCGAGGCCAACACCGATGGCCCCTGCCATGAGCGAGATCATCAAGAGTTCTGCCGCAATCAAGACCATCAAGCGGCGCAGTGGAAAGCCCAGCGCGCGAAGGGTTCGTATCATCGGGCGGCGTTGTTCAAACGCGAGGCCAATTGCGCCATGAACAATGAAGATACCAACTGCAAATGACAGCAGCCCGAACGCCGTAAGGTTGAGGTGGAAACTATCCGTCAGACGGGCGACATCAGAACCCGATTGCGGTTCGCGCAGGTCCAAGTTGGGCGCGACCTGCTGCAACGGCAGCTGTCTGATCGGTTGTTGGGGCGCGACAATCATCCGATCAATAATACCCTCTCGGCCGAGCAGCCGTTGTGCGGTGCCGACGTCTGTCAGAAGCAAGTCCGGCGCGACGTCAGGAGTTGCGATTTCATTTACATTTTCAGCGTTGAAGCGATCGAGAGTCGATTGTTGGCCAAGCACGGCCCCGCCCACCAAAGAGTCTACGGCAAACCCTTCCTCGCCCAAATCAGGACCGCCCATGCCACTGGGGGACGTGAGAGGGTCCAACCCGATAACTAGCACTCCATCTAGGCGGCCCTGCACGATTGGGCTCACGAGCCAACCCGCACGGCGCAGGCGGATATAGTCATTCTGCGCGATTTCCCCAGTTGGCGATGTAATCTGAGCGAATTGCCCTTCGCCCAAGGTTTCGGCGGCGGCATCATAGCTTGCGCGGGCTTCGGCGTTGACGGCCTGTACGCCAGACCACAAAGCCGTCGCCAACGACAACCCGACGACCAACGTAAACAGCTGCATCGGATTGCGCCTCCAATGAGACAGGAGCGCCTGAAGGCCCGCTTTCGTCATGCGATGCGTCCGCTGCGCAAATGCATGCGGCGGCTCATTCTTGCGGCCAGTCGTTCGGAATGGGTGACCATCAACATCGCGGCTTCTGTTTCTGCAGCGAGGGATAGCATCAGGTCCAAGACGGTATCGGCGGTGGCCTCGTCCAGATTTCCTGTGGGTTCATCCGCAAGGATAAGTGCAGGTCGTGCCGCCAATGTGCGCGCAATCGCGACACGCTGTTGTTGACCACCCGACAGTTGTTCTGGGTATTTCGATAGCTGATCCGAAAGGCCCATGCGTGCGGCCAAGTCTTGGGTCCATTCGGCGTTTTCGCGCCCGCTTAATCGCGCTTGGAATTCAATGTTCGCCGCGACGCTTAGCGATGGAATCAAATTGAACTGCTGAAACACCACGCCAACTTTGTCGCGTCTAACCGCTGCACGGCCAGCGTCATCCAGGCCACCGATGTCTTGCCCTTCCAATTCAACCGTTCCGCTGTCCGGTTGATCTAGTCCTCCAACCAGATGCAGCAAAGTGCTTTTGCCGCTACCAGATTCCCCTGTCAGCGCCAGTGTTTCACCCTTTTCCAAGGTCATATTGATACCCTGCAATATCGGCAAGATACCATCAGGCGCAGGATAAGTTTTGACGAGGTCAGTAACGCGCAACAACATAGGGCTCAGTCCAACTTTAGGCCATTTGGAAACTCGATTAAGTTAAATCATCTCTAAGGCCCCAACGCGAGTTAAGGAATTGGTAAAGGGCTGCGGCACATTCTCTTTCATGTGGGGGCGATCCAATTAGATTGCCAAAAGGGTAAAGTGCCAATGACCAATACGAACCAAACTGTTCCTGTTCTAAAACTGCAAGAAACGCATGATGACGCGATCGACCAGATGAGCGATCGGATGTCGATGTTCAGAATTTGGACGTTGCTGACGGGCGCGGACGAAACGCGCGATTTGACCGTTGCCAATCGTCAGGTTCTTTGAATTTCGGGCGACGGTCGCAACGTAAGTCTTGGCAGACGGCCGTCGCCAGATAGGTTGCCCCGAAGTAACGGGGGAACATACCATGTCAGAGATCGTAATCTTGTCCGGAGCACGGACTGCTATTGGCGCCTTTGGTGGAAGCCTTGCCGGTGTCGCGCCAATTGACCTTGGTGCGACGGTCGCCAAAGCGGCGATGGAACGCGGCGGAGTTGACACGCGGCAGATCGGCACAGTGACCTTCGGCCACGCCATCAACACCGAGCCGCGCGACATGTATTTGAGCCGCGTGGCTGCGATGCAGGCGGGTGTCCCCAATACAGTTCCTGCTATGAACGTGAACCGTTTGTGCGGCTCTGGCCTTCAGGCGATTATTTCTGTTGTTCAGTCGCTGTCCCTCGGCGATGCGGAATTTGGTCTGGCCGGTGGCGCAGAAAACATGAGCCGTTCTCCTTACATTTTGCCCGATGCCCGTTGGGGTGCCAAAATGGGCGATGTGGTTGGCAAAGATATGATGCTCGGAGCCCTAAACTGTCCGTTTGGAACGGGGCATATGGGTGTCACTGCTGAGAACGTAGCTGACGAGCATAAGGTCACGCGGCAGGATCAAGATGCCTTTGCGCTCGAATCCCAAAACCGTGCAGCGGCTGCCATCGAGGCTGGATATTTCGACGAGCAGATCGTTCCGGTTGAGGTGAAAAAACGCCGAGAGGTCGTGCAGTTTCAGCGCGACGAACATCCAAAAGCGACGACGCTTGAGGCCTTGAGTAGGCTTCGCACTGTTTTCCAAAAAGACGGAACTGTCACGGCGGGCAATGCGTCCGGCATCAACGACGGGGCTGCGGCTGTGGTCCTGGCCACCGCTGACGCCGCCGAAAAAGCAGGGCTGACACCAAAGTTCCGCGTTTTGGGTTACGGCCATGCCGGCGTGCGGCCCGAAGTCATGGGGATCGGCCCCGTGCCTGCGGTTAAAAACCTGTTGGCCAAGACCGGGCTATCGGTTGGCGATTTCGATGTCATCGAAAGCAATGAGGCCTTTGCGTCTCAGGCGCTTGCCGTGAACAAAGAACTCGGCCTTGATCCAACGAAGGTGAACCCGAATGGCGGCGCAATTGCGTTTGGTCATCCCGTGGGTGCGACCGGCGCAATCATCACTGTAAAGGCAATGTACGAGTTGGAACGGACCGGCGGCAAATGCGCGTTAATCACCATGTGCATTGGTGGCGGTCAGGGCATCGCGGTGGCAATCGAACGTATTTAAGCGGTAGGATAGTCGCGCAGGAACACTGGTTTATTGTCTTCGCTGAGATCGGCGTCATAGACATAACCACCTGCCCCGAAGTCCCGCAAACCGTCCATCGTCGTGACGCGGTTTTCGACGACATGGCGCGCCATGCCCCCGCGTGCACGCTTGGCAAAAAAGCTGACGATACGTGGGCGGTCATCTTTGACCTCCATGAACACGGGCGTAATGACGTTTAGCTTCAGTGCTTTGGTGTCCGCTGCGCCAAAGTATTCTTGGGACGCGCAATTGACGAGTGTGTCCGTATTCTGCGCCTCACCAAGCTCATTCAACGCCTTGGAAATCGTCGTGCCCCAGTAGTCATAAAGGTTCTTGCCGCGACGGGTTTTCAGTCGGCTGCCCATTTCCAGACGGTAGGGCTGGATCGCGTCGAGGGGGCGCAGAAGGCCGTAAAGGCCAGACAGAATACGCAAGTGATTTTGCGCATAAGACAAGTCGTCCTCGCCAAGTGTTTTGACCTCTAGCCCTTGGTACGTGTCACCATCAAACATAAACGCAGCTGCCTTGGTTTGATCGGCCATGGGCACATCTGCGAAGGCTTTGAAACGGTCACGGTTCAGTTTGGCTAGATCATCGGAAATCGACATGAGGTCCTTCAGCCCACCAAGCGTGAGGTTGCGGGATGTCTTAGCGAGGCTGATTGCTTCTTTCTGGAAGTCTGGCGCGCTCACCTCAACGGACACGGGGTCTGTGTTGAGGGATTTGGCGGGCGAAATGACAGTCAGCATGGGATGGCCTTTGATTGGGTAGGAAATAGATAGTGCGTTTGCGGTGAAGGTCTAGACATCGCGCAAAATTTCAAGAAACGCAGTACCAAACCGATCAGCGTGGCGCTCGCCGAGCACACGGGCGATTGCGGCTTCGTCGGAGGGTTTCTGGCTGGCAACCTTGGCCAGTTGTGACGCGGTGCAAGACATCGGTTTATCTGTTCCTTCCGGTCCGCGAGATAGATCGGCCTGCACTTCGAGCAGACGGTCATAGATCGAGCCTTCGGTTCGCCCTGCGAGTTTTTGGCGCTGCGGATGGAGCGCCTCGGCCTCGCCATTGATGACCTCAAGAAAGGCCGAGCCATAGCTGTCGAGCTTTTTGGTGCCAACGCCGCCAATGCGTGCCATTTCATCGAGGTTGGTAGGCCGCTTTTCGGCCATTTCTATCAGGGTACGGTCATTGAAAACGATGTAGGCGGGGCCACCGAGCTGTTCTGCAAAGGCACGGCGTTTGGCCTTTAGCGCGGACAGTAAGGGGGCGTCTTCCTCGGACACCATTTGTTTGACCTTTGGTCCGGATTTTGCGGCTTTGATCGTGTCGCGGCGCAGGTCGATCTTGGCCTCATCCCGCAAGATAGGGCGGGCCTTTTGCGTCATCCGCAAGGCTCCGTGGCGTTCGGCATCAGGGCGCATCAGGTCATGGCCCATAATCTGGCGGAAGATGGCCTGCCATTGCACGCGGGAATAGTCTTTGCCGACAGCGAAGGTCGGCAGTTCGTCGTGGTTCCACTGTCGTACTTTGTCGGTCATATTCCCGAGGAGAATATCGATCAGATGCCCTGCCCCGAACCGTTCATCAGTACGCAGCGCGGCGGAAAGAGCCATTCGTACGGGTGTCGTACCATCGAAGACATCGGCGGGTTTGTCACAGAGATCGCAGTTTCCACAGGGCGCGGGGTCTTCGCCGAAATAGGACAGGAGATTCACGCGGCGACATTTCAGCGCCTCGGCAAGGCCGAGAAGAGCGTTGAGGCGGCCGTGGTCGGCCTCTCGTCGTTCCGGCGGTGCAAGGCCTTCGTCGATCTGTTGGCGACGGTAGCGGATATCGTCTGGGCCAAACAGGGTGAGCGTTTCAGCGGGATCGCCATCGCGACCTGCACGCCCGATTTCCTGATAGTAGGACTCGATCGATTTCGGCAGGTCCGCATGGGCAACCCAACGGATATCGGGTTTGTCGATCCCCATGCCAAAGGCGACGGTGGCGCAGACGATCAACCCGTCTTCTTGTTGGAAACGACGTTCAACAATGCGACGATCGTCAGCCTCCATCCCTCCGTGGTAGTAGCAGGCGGTGTGGCCTTGGTCACTCAACGCCCTGGCGAGGGTCTCGGTCTTGGCGCGGGTGCCGCAATAGACAATGCCGGCTTGATCTTTGCGCGCTGCAGCAAAGCGCAAGATTTGCGCGCGCGGGCCATCTTTGGCGGCAAACGCGAGGTGGATATTTGGGCGATCAAAACCGTGCAGAAAGATTTCCGGCGGTTGGTCTCCAAACAGTTTTGCTACGATTTCGTCACGCGTTTCGGCATCCGCGGTTGCCGTGAAGGCGGCCAGTGGCACGTCGAGGTCCCGGCGCAGCTCCCCGATCCGCAGGTAGTCCGGTCGAAAATCATGGCCCCATTGCGACACACAGTGCGCTTCATCCACGGCGATCATCGACACCCCCGCCTGACGCAACATTCGCTGTGCACCATTCGATGCCAGACGTTCAGGCGCGATATAGAGAAGTTTCAACGTGCCGTTTTCAAGGTTGCGCCAAACTTCATCGGTTTCTTCTTCGGTGTTACCAGAGGTCAAAGCCCCCGCGACGACGCCTGCTTCGCGAAGGCCGCGCACTTGGTCGCGCATAAGGGCAATCAGCGGGGAAATCACGACGGTCACACCGTCACGCACCAGTGCTGGCAGCTGAAAACACAGCGACTTGCCACCGCCAGTTGGCATGATGGCAAGCGTGTTCTTGCCGTCTGTCACGGCTTCAACGATCTCTTGTTGGCCCGGACGGAAACCGTCAAAGCCAAAGACATCACGTAAAAGCGTGGCAGCGCTCATTCCAAGAAACCTGTGTGTTTGTTTTATTGCTCGTTTGAGCGCAAAGAATCACAGCACAGGGTTGGGGGCAAGCCTTAGGAGAAAGCGATCAGTTGATTGGTTAAGACAATGCGGACCGCTTCGAGACCCAGAAGCGCCACCAATGGCGACAAGTCGATCCCGCCCATTTGCGGTAGGATACGACGGATCGGCCCGTAGATAGGTTCTAACAGGCGGCTCAGACCGTACCAAATTTGCGCGACGAATTGCTGGCGAATGTTGAGGACTTGGAACTGGATCAGCCATGACATGATGAAATGCGCGATGATGAACATGCGCAGGACGCCGACGACCATGAGAAGGATTTGAATAATGGATACCATGATGAGTCCTTGAATTGGTTTGGGCTGAGGTAAGCATACAAACGCAAAAGGGCAATAACCTTCCGTAGCGTCAATACTTGACGTGCACGTCACTTAGACGTCTTTAGGTTGCATGTACCCATTTATTCGACTTGGCTGGACTTTGTTCGCAGCCCGTAAAATGCCCCCGATGAACCCGCTGGACATGCACGTGTCCCAGCACCGTTGTCGTTTGGTCGATTGTGATATTTTCGCAGAAATGAACAACGGCCGTATTCTGACGCTTTATGAAATGGGGCGGTTTCAGGCTGCCGTACGGATGGGTCTTTGGGCGCTGCTCAAAAAAAAGCGGTGGGGACTGACTGTTGCGGGCACGTCAATCCGTTACCGCAAGCGGATTACTCCGTTTGAAAAATATGAGACCCGCACGAAAATCGCCACGTGGGATGAACGATTCGTCTACATTGAACAGGGCATGTTCAAGAAAGACGGCACCTGTGCCAGCCATGTGTTGTTCCGCACGGCCGTTGTTGAAAAAGGTCGCGCAGTTCCGACAGAAGTTTTGCTCGATGCAATGGGA
Source organism: Octadecabacter sp. B2R22 (assembly GCF_018861045.1). Taxonomy (GTDB): domain Bacteria; phylum Pseudomonadota; class Alphaproteobacteria; order Rhodobacterales; family Rhodobacteraceae; genus Octadecabacter. The sequence continues at coordinate 350,028 of NZ_JAHKQJ010000005.1, read as the reverse complement.
ATTTCAGATCCACGCCCCGAACCCGCCGAGTGGGTTAAAAACTGGATTGACGCCGAAGCAACCAGAACTTGGCCGCCAGAGTTGAACCCGACGTAAAGCGGCATTGCCAGTTCATCGCTTTCCCTGTCTTATCGCGCTTAGGGAAAAGGGAATTATCAATGGCAACTGTATCTAAGAAACGCATTTGGGGGTGGATGGCCTTTGATTGGGCTGCGCAGCCTTTTTATACGCTTGGCCTAACGTTCGTATTTGGTCCCTATTTTGCGACGGTTGCCGCGCAGTACTTCATTGGAACTGGCCTCGATGAAGAGGCGGCGAAAGCCCACGCAACCGGAACATGGTCCGCTGCACAAACCATCGCCGGATTGGTCATCGCCTTTACCGCGCCGTTTCTTGGTGCATTTGCAGATAACTCAGGGCGTAAAATCCCGTGGATCGCTTTCTTTTCAGTGCTGTTCGTGGTCGCATCGACGTCGACATGGATGCTAACGCCCGATGCCAATGCGCTTTACCTCGTGTTGGTCTTGTTCTTTGTCGCCTTCATCGCAGCGGAATCTGCTTTGAATTTCATTAATGCCATCCTGCCCAGCCTTGGATCCAAAGACGAAGTTGGCCGCATCAGCGGATCTGGCGCCGCATTCGGGTATTGGGGTGGTGTGGTTGCTTTGGCGCTTATGTTGCTGCTGTTTGTTGAACAAGACAACGGGCGTACAATTTTCGTGGGGCTTGAGCCTCCATTCGGGCTTAACCCAGACGAAAAAGAAGGCACGCGATTTGCAGGGCCCTTTATCGCGATCTGGTATGCCGTTTTTATGATCCCATTCTTTCTGTGGGTGCGGGATGATCCAAAGGCAGGTGGGAAATCCACCCAATTCCGCGCTGTCGCCGGTGATCTTTGGCAGACACTAAAGAGCGTGAAGGAACGCAAAAGCCTTTTGAACTTCCTCATCGGGTCGATGTTTTACCGCGACGCCTTGAATGCGCTTTATGCCTTTGGCGGGGTATATGCTGCGCTTGTTCTGGATTGGGGCATTACCAAAATCGGTGTCTTTGGCGTCGTTGCCGCGATTGCCGCTGCGATCACAACTTGGCTGGCGGGATTAGCGGACAGACGTTTCGGACCAAAACCTGTGATCCGCGTGTCCGTCTGGTTCTTGATTTTGGTGAGCATCACCATTGTCGGAATGTCACGGGAACAGCTATTCTGGGTTCCACTGGCCGCGGATTCCACACTGCCCGACACAATATTCTACGTCTGTGGCGCGGTAATCGGTGGCGCTGGTGGGGCCGTCTATTCGGCCAGCCGTTCCATGATGGTACGTCATACGCATCCTGATCGCCCCGCTGAGGCATTCGGGTTATTTGCACTCTCCGGCAAAGCAACGGCCTTCCTCGCGCCCGCAGGGATTACGTTGTTCACTTGGATGACTGGGAACACTCAGTTGGGTTTCCTGCCAGTCATCTTCCTCTTTCTATGTGGGCTTGTATTGTTATGGTGGGTTAACCCCGAAGGAGATCGAGACGAATGGCCAACCTAGTCAGAACCGGTATTGTGATTGCCGCACTCTGCTTTACGGCAAGTTGCCGCAATTCGGATGTGAGCCGCGCAGCGCCCGAGGATACGCGCCCTGCAGCAACGATTTCGACGCAGAACGCAAACGACACCCGTGTCGCCAAAGAGGTGTTTGGCCATATCCCTGTTGCCTCTAACCAACGCAGCGAAAGCTTTGGTGGTTATGCGCGTGGTTGCCAAGCGGGCGCCGAGCAATTGGCAGAAACCGGGCCGACGTGGCAGGCGATGCGCTTGTCTCGTAACCGCAACTGGGGTCAGCCAACTTTGGTTGACTACGTTCAGGACCTAAGCCGGTTTGCCGCGACTTTACCCGATTGGGAAGGCCTCTATGTAGGCGACATGAGCCAACCACGTGGTGGCCCAATGCTATCTGGCCACGCGTCTCACCAGATTGGATTGGACGTTGATATCTGGATGCTACAGCCAGACCGGCTCGACCTCAGCCGCACCGAGCGTGAAAACCTGTCTTCGATTTCCATGCGCCGCGAACGGGGTGCTTACACGAACTCCAGCTGGACCGAACAGCACATGCAATTGCTGCGTGCTGCAGCCAGCGATGACCGCGTCGCTCGGATTTTTGTGTTTCCCGGCGCCAAAGTAGCGATGTGTAATTGGGAGACGGGAGATCGGTCGTGGCTCAATAAGATCCGGCCTTGGTGGGGACATCATTACCATTTCCACGTCCGCCTAAGCTGCCCTGCCGGCCAAAGCGATTGTGAAAACCAAGCGCCGCCGCCTGCCGGTGACGGATGTGCAGATGCACAAACTTGGGTAAACAACATCTTGAACCCGCCACCACCGCCACCCGCAAGTTCCACACCCAGCACACCAAGGGGGCCCGCCACGATGGCACGCCTTCCGAGCCAGTGTCTGACTGTCGCAGCAAGCCAATGAACAATACGTTTGACAAGTTCGGCGCCGCCCCTCATTAGGGCGGCGTCCTTTATTCTGAAGGGCCAAGTGTCCGACTACCTTGTCAAAACGGATTGATAAAATGACCAAACTTCTTCCTGGCGTAATCGCCATGGCCATCGTCGTGGTGGCATCAAACATCCTTGTGCAGTTCCTAATCCTCGATGGATTGCTCACATGGGGTGCATTCACCTACCCGCTCGCTTTTCTTGTGACTGACCTAATGAACCGCGTTTATGGTGCGGGGCCTGCGCGTCGCGTGGTGTTTATCGGCTTCATCGTCGGTGTAATCTGCTCACTGATCGGCAGCCAGATCATGATCCAAGGTGACGGTTATGAATTCCCTGCCGTGGCTCTGCGCGTGGCAATCGGCTCTGCCGTGGCCTTCCTTACCGCGCAACTGATCGATGTTGCGATCTTCCAACGCTTGCGCGACGGGACTTGGTGGAAGGCGCCACTTGCGTCCACGTTAATCGGCTCCACCATCGACACTGCATTGTTCTTTACCATCGCCTTCAGCAGCTTCGTGTCATTTGGCGCGGCGGCAGATAGTGAAGTCTCTTGGGCTTGGGACAGTGTTCCATTCCTGCTGAGCGGACCGGACGCACCACTATGGGTCACACTGGCCGTGGCCGACTGGGGCGTGAAGCTGATTATCGCTTTGATCGCCCTCGTACCATTCCGCCTAATTGTGGGGCGCTTACAACGCGTCACATAAATGTTGTGAAAAAATCTTTGGTAATCCCCAGAAGTTGTGCCAACCTGTCCTTAGGCGAAACAATGAACAGGAGGTGATCCAGTGTCGAGAAAGATAGAAGTGGTACATGTCGGGACAACTATGGAGGCGCGCGTCTAAGGCAGCCCTTGGGCACGTAATTCGATAGGTGAGACCCTCTAACCGGCATCACCTCCTGAACTTTCGAAGGGCTATTCCTATCGCTGGGAATAGCCCTTTTTCATGTCAAAAACCCAGTGGCTGTTCGTAGGCGCAAGACGTGGTAAACCCCCCGCATGGGATTATGGATCAACGATAGTATTGAGATTGCCGATTGGGAGCTGACGGAACATTTCGTTCGCGCCTCTGGTCCGGGTGGCCAGAACGTTAACAAGGTGAGCACGGCTGTCGAGCTACGGTTCGAGGCTGAACGATCCCCTGCGCTGACAGGGCCTGTCAAAACCCGCCTACGCCGCGCGGCAGGGAGGAAATGGACAAGTGACGGCGCGGTGGTGATCTTTGTGCAAGATACGCGATCCCAAGCAAGGAACCGCGAACTAGCCCGCGAGCGATTGGCAGAACTCATCCGCGCGGCTTTAGTGGCTCCGAAACGACGGGTTAGAACGCGCGTGTCCCAGAACCAGAAACGCAAACGGGTGGACGCGAAGAAAAAACGCGGCGAGGTTAAGGCCTTGCGGAAGGGGCCGGGGATCTAGATCGGTAATCCGTCTTGCCAAGGATCGCACTTATCCACCCAGTTGTGTCCGCATGGCTTGATAAATCACCGCTGTCGCGACATTCGCCAAATTCAACGACCGGACGCGTGTATCAAGCATCGGCAGGCTGAAAACCCGGTCTTCCATCTCATCTAAGATTTCCAGTGGCAGGCCTTTGGATTCACAACCGAAGACCAAATATCCGTCCTGTTGGTAATCAGCATCGTAAAGGGTTTGCGCACCCGTCTCTTCGAAAAAGAACAGGTCTTCGCGCTGAGGGTTTCGCGCCAGTAGAAAATCTTGCCAACTGTCGTATTCACTCAGGTTAACATATTGCCAGTAATCCGTTCCGGCCCGCCGCACTGCTTTCTCATCTAGAGAAAACCCGTAAGGCTTGATCAAAATCAGTTCCAGATTCAAGGCAACACAGGTCCGCCCGATGGCACCCGTATTGTATGGAATTTCTGGTGTCACCAAAACGATCTTCATGCGCGGTTCAGACATAGGGTGTTTCGACTTTTTTGTTTGAGGAAGCTGCATTCGCAGCGGGCCGTCTATATTTCTTGAGCTACGCTTGGGAACTATCGTTTCTCAAGAAACCGATGCGCCTCAAGGAGTGTGTCGGCAAGGCCTTCAAAGAAGCCCGGCACTTCAATATCGATAAGACTTGAAGGCGCGTTTTCTTCTTGTGATGCGCCGCTTTCGGCGGGCTTTACACGGAAAGTATGGGTCCGCGTGTTAAGCAATTCCCTATAGCTCGCGCCCGTTCCGTGTTTGAGCACGTTGATCGCCAGATAGTACTTATGAAGCCTGTCCGCGAGGTCAGTGTGGCCCGCCTCCATGAGAGCTGATTTCAACTTTCGTGAAAAAGGACCCCGTTTGAAATGATGTTGCATGCGCGCCTCGAATAACGTGAAGCTATCAACGGCGGCTGCTTCAAGCGCGAGATAGGCCGCGCGAAGGTCTTCGGCTTGGGCTTTGGATTCGGCCTGCCCGTTCAATTCGGCGCGAAGTGCCAGAATTTGATCTTCGGATATCTTTGCTTCGGCTTTCGAGGCCGCGATCAGGTCCGGCATAGTTTGGGGCGTCGTCATCATTCATTCTCCGCATGGGTCCACCTTCCCTTAAGCTACGCGGCTAGGAATGATAGGGGCAGCGGCGATTCATTGTGTCGCCGCGCGAGAATTATCTGCTGATGGACGTGCGCACTGGTGGCCCCGAAACGACGGGTAAAGACTCGCGTGTCCCAGAACCAAAAACGCAGACGCGTGGATGCGAAGAAGAAACGCGGGGAGGTTAAGGCGTTGCGGGGGAAGGTGGAGTGAGTTACTAACGCATACTTCGAATAACGGAGTCTTTAATCTCGATATAGAGGCGTCGTGCTTTTTTCTTTTGAGCGTAAGACCATTCATGTTCAATCAGGGTCATAGCTTCGCGTACCCGCGGAGATGCATGAACTTTTGATTTGACCGTGATCTTAATGAGGCTCAGATCAGGTGTTCTACTTTTTGAAACACCATATTTTTTCACCATAGATTTCATGTCGCCATCGCAAGCGACAAGAATGGCATCGTTTGCGTTAGCGGCGACTGCCACTAAGTCATCGGCTGATCCGGTTTTAATGGCTTCTCTAAGGTAAATAACTTCGTGGCCTGCATTCGCGAATTCTCTCCCAACTCCGTCAGGCACACCTTCGTCTAGAAATACCCTAAGTTGTAACTGTGAACTCAAACTACGCGGCATCCTCTATTGCGGATGAAACGTCGGCCATCGACAAAGTTGGGAATTCGGCAAGAATTTGGTCTTCAGAGTACCCTGCTTCCCAAAAATCTATAACCGACTGAACAGTTATACGTGTTCCTGAGAATACCGCCTTATTGTGCACGACACGCCGAGTGTTTGCGACCTTACCTACATCATCGTCATTTCGCTTCCACAGCCCCCGAACGGCAGACTTCATGTCTGACCGAACCACGTGAAGTGGTATCTTGAACACCTTCTGATTATCGACTGGTTCATAAAACTCGTCGTTGTCTGGATCTTTGAAAACAACACGTTTCCCCAGAACGTAAAGGGTCGATTGCGACCAGCCCGCATCGGGAAGTTGCTTCAGCTTGATCTTCACATCGCGAAGGTGCTGCAAAGAACACCCCATATCTTTGCGCAAAGTCTTGAGAACTTGGAGCGACAGCAAGTCAGCGAATGTATAGACTCTGCTAAATGCGCTTCTCCGATTTTCTGCCGCTAGCGACGGAACGAAAAACCCAGTGCGATCCCAATTCCGAAGCTGGGCAACAGAAAGCCCTACCAATCGAGCGGTTTGCTCGTCGGAAAAAGCAGAAATTACATTGTCGTGGTTCTTGGCCATACTTTCGACGGGTCTCCTTATCAAAGAATAGCACTGAAAAATGGCTTTTCAATGTGGCAATTCTGACTCACCATCGTTCATTCTCGCAGGAGTTTCGTTGCGAAAGTGTTAAACCACAACCTCCACCCGTTCTTGTTCTCCAACACCAAACACCCTTTTATACCGTTCGATTTCCACCTCAGGCCCCATGGCTTTGTTGGGGTTGTCGCTGAGTTTGACGGTGGGGGAGCCGTTGGCGGATATGGCTTTGCAGACGAGGGAGAACGGGGCGAGGGTGTCGCCTGCCGTCAGGCCTTTGAAGTCGTTGGTGAGCATGGTGCCCCAACCGAAGCTGACTTGGCAGCGGCCTTTGAATTGCTCATGCAGCGTTACGATTTTGTCGGCGTCCAGACCGTCTGAGAAGATCACCAGTTTTTTGCGCGGGTCCTCGCCACGGGATTCCCACCATTTGATCGCGGTCTCGGCGGCTGTTGCGGGGTCGCCGGAATCCACGCGGATGCCTGTCCAGCCCGCAAGCCAGTCGGGGGCGTTATCAAGGAAGCCTTGGGTGCCGTAGGTGTCGGGCAGGATGATGCGCAGGTTGCCGTCGTGTTCGTCCTGCCAGTCGGCCAGCACGTCATAGGGGGCCTGAAACAGCGCCTCGTCGGTTTTGGCGAGGGCGGAGTAGACCATCGGCAGTTCGTGGGCATTGGTCCCGATGGCCTCGACCTCGCGGTTTTTGGCGATCAGGCAGTTTGAGGTCCCGATGAAGCTGTTGCCCAGACCTTCCTGCATGGCTTGCACGGCCCAGTCCTGCCAAAGGAATGAATGGCGACGACGGGTGCCGAAGTCTGCGACGCGAAGGCCTTCGAGAGGGCGCAGTTTTTCGACCTTCTCCCAGAGTTTGGTCATGCCGCGGGCATAGAGGACTTTGAGTTCAAACCTGCCCATTGTGCCCAGTACGGCGCGGTTGCGCAGTTCCATGATGATGGCGAGGGCAGGGATTTCCCAGAGCATGACTTCGGGCCAGCTGCCTTCGAACGTCAGCTCATATTGGCCGTCACGTTTTTCAAGGTGATACGGCGGCAGACGCAGGTTTTCGAACCAGTCCATGAATTCAGGGCTAAACATGGAGCGTTTGCCGTAGAACGTATTGCCGCGCATCCATGTGCTTTCGCCGCGTGACAGCGACAGGGAGCGGACGTGGTCGAGTTGTTCGCGCAATTCGCCCTCGTCCACCAGATCTGCAAGGCGCACGGATTTGGTACGGTTGATCAAGGAAAACGTGACCTGCGTGTCCGGTTTGTTGCGGAACACGGATTGGCACATCAGGAGCTTATAAAAGTCCGTGTCGATGAGGGACCGGACGATCGGGTCGATCTTCCATTTGTGGTTCCAGACGCGGGTGGCGATATCTACCATGTGCAGGTTTCCTTGTGGCTAGAACCCGTTAGAGCAAAGGAGCGCGTTGCGGTAAAGTGCGCTCAGGGTTTTGGTGCCCTCAAAAGGGACTGAAGCAGGAGGCGCAGGGTGTCGGTTTGCCCGTCATCCAGGATACCGATCAGCTCGTCATTGACGCGATCGACAACGCCAAAGATTTGCGGGGCGATGTCTTTGGCACGAGGTGTCACGACAACATGAACGGCGCGGCGAGATGTCGGATGGGCGACCCGTTCGACAAAGCCGATCTTTTCTAGATGATCGAGGGCGCGGCTGATGGCGTAGGCAGGCATCGAAATATGCTCGCCAATCTGACGTTGTGTCACGCCATCATGTTCCATCACCGTCATGAGAGCCGCGAATTGTTCAATTGTCAGGTCGAACGGTGCCAACTGTTTCTTCATCTCCACCATAAACTGCCCTGCGATGCGCTGGAACATCCAACCGAAACTGTTGGTGCGGGTGTGTCGGGTCGTCTTGGAAAGATCAAACTTCATGCGTTCTCTTAGCACTCAAATACCTAGATGCAATTATTTCATTTGCTATTGTTGCATTTGCAACTTAATGAATTCCTAGCAAGAAGGAGATCGAATATGACACGTTATCACCCCGCCCTTGTGGTGTTGCATTGGTTGTTGGCGCTCATGATTATCGCAGGTCTTATCATGGGGTCTCAGGTGTTATCGGAAACTGCAAATGACGACCCGTTCAAGCTTACGGCGTTGCGCATGCATATGACCATGGGGCTGGTCATCTTGGGTTTGATGGTAATCCGACTGGTCATTCGGTTGCGGTCTGCAAAGCCTCCTCATGCCGACATTGGGAATGGGTTGCTCAACAAGGGTGCGCAGGCCGCCCATTGGGTGTTCTACCTTTTGGTCTTTGCGCTATGCGCATCCGGCATCGCAATGGCTAAGATGGCAGGCTTGCCTGATATCGTCTTCGGCGGATCAGGCGCGCCCCTTCCGGAAAGCTTTTTTGAGTTCGGGCCGCGCAAAGCACACGGAACGATTGCGTTAGTGTTGGGGCTGCTGATCGCCGCGCATGTTATTGCGGGACTGTATCACCAGTATGGCCGAAAAGACCGGCTGTTCAGCCGTATGTGGTTTGGCAATCGGACTGGCGGTGAGTAATGTATCGGCTTGTAACCTTCATCAATGAGCTGGCCGCGATCTTTTATGTTGGTGGCATTGCTTCGCATATTGTGATGGGTGCGGTTGTCGGATCGCCCGATGCTGAAACCGCCTACACTGTTTACACCTACAAAGAACTTAGCGCTTATATCCTGATACTGCCCGGCCTTGCGGCCAAGGTGATCTGCGACTTGGTCCTATATTTCGTCTACAACGAGCGTGGAAACTGGATGAAGGTGAAAGCCGTTCTGATGGCATTCCTGACGATCAACGCTTTCGTCTTCCTTGTGCCCATGATGCCGGAGTTACGCGCGCTTGCCCTGGCCGGAGACATGGATGCGTTTCATGCTCTTGAGGGCCGCGAGGCAATGGTCGGGGCGTCAAACGCGATCCCGTTGGCATTGGAATTGATCCTTGGCCATTTCAAGCCAAAGCTATTCAGAGAACGCAGGCCCGCTGCCTGAAAAATCGAGTGTCGGACTGACGCTTCTTTGCAACCGACTGTGGCTGTGGTTTGGTGCCATGAGCATCAAGCAAGGGACACTGGATGAGCTTTCTCGGAATTGATTTGGGGACTTCGGGGCTTCGGCTTTTGCTGATTGACGAAGCCGGAGACGTCTTGGCCACCGCGGAGCGCGGATACGTCACGCAGCGGCCCCATGATGGATGGTCAGAGCAATCCCCTAGCGATTGGGTGGCAGCGTTAGAAAGCGCAGTTGCCGAAGTTCGGGAAGAATACCCGGCGTTTTCCGAACTGCGCGGCATCGGAGTGTCCGGCCATATGCACGGAGCGGTAGTGTTGAATACTTCCGGAGACGTCTTGCGCCCCTGTATCATGTGGAACGACACACGCGCCCACGGTGAAGCGGAGGCGCTGGATAAGGTTGACGGCGTACGTGATCTATCGGGCAACATCGTTTTTGCAGGGTTCACTGCGCCGAAACTGGTGTGGCTGGCCATGCATGAGCCTGAGATTTTCAAACAGGTTGAGACGGTAATGTTGCCCGCTGGTTACATGAATTTCGCTCTCACCGGGGAGCGCGTGGCAGACATGTCAGACAGCGCAGGAACGTCTTGGTTGGACGTGGCTGGGCGTGACTGGTCAGAGTCTTTGTTATCGGCCAGCGGCATGGCACGTTCGCAGATGCCAAAGCTGGTTGAAGGGGCTCAGCATGCAGGCGTTTTGCGGGCGGATATTGCCGCGCGATGGGGCGTCGGGCCTGATGTGGTTGTAGCCGGTGGTGCCGGAGACAACGCGGCGGCGGCCTGCGGGATCGGTGCGTTGGACGACGGCGTTGGGTTCGTGTCGCTGGGGACTTCGGGTGTCGTTTTATGTGCGCGGGATCGCTGTGCGCCGTCACCTGCGACCGCGGTACATACGTTCTGTCATGCGGTGCCAGATCATTGGTATCAGATGGGTGTGATGCTGTCGGCAACGGACAGTTTGAACTGGTGGGGGCGGATCACAGGGCGCTCACCTGCTGAGCTTTCGGGGGCCTTGGGGACGTCATTGCGCGCACCTGCAGCGGCCCATTTTCTTCCCTATCTGGCAGGTGAGCGGACCCCGCACAACGACACCAGCTTACGGGGGTCGTTTGACGGGTTGTCCCATGACACCACGCAAGAAGACATGACGCAGGCCGTTCTAGAAGGTGTCGCGTTTGGGCTGCGCGACAGTTTGGAGGCCTTGCGTTCCGTCGGCGCCGCCCCCCAAAGACTGTTTGCCATAGGCGGCGGTGCAAAGTCCGAGTATTGGGTATCGTTGATCGCGACTGTCTTTAATCTGCCGCTTGATTTACCTGCCGGGGGTGAGTTCGGCGCCGCACTGGGCGCCGCGCGACTTGGTATCTGTGCCGCGACCGGTGCGGATGTTTCTGTGGTGATGACTCCCCCCAAAGTGGACATGACAGTTATGCCCGATGCCAGAATGGTCGATGCTTATGAAGCCGCATATCAAACGTTCAAAACGCGTGGTCCAAACTGAATATTGTCAGGCAGAGACCGCAGCACCACCGAGCACGAAATGCGTGATGGTGGCATCGACCGCATAGAACGACCAATGCATCCCGTATGCCCACTGAAACCCGTAACGGGCTTTCAGGTATAAGTAAGGAACGAAAAACCCAAAAACTGTCGCCGAGAGAGTGAAACGCGCAACGTACAGGGTCGTGAATCCGTCGAAGCCAAGTGTGAGATGATACCCGCCAAACAGGACCGCCATGGCGAGCGCGATATACCTTAATTTTATATTCTGACGTGCCATAGCGAAGATCATTGCGGCAATAAGCACCTGTTGAAAAAGAATGTCGGCTGACTTCGGCAGGTAATACCACGCGGATGCAAACATGAATTCCGGCGGGTTTTGTGGTGCGAGGTCTACCGAAACCTCAGGCAACATCGGCAAGACAACCGTTACATAGACCCCAAGCACCATCATCATCGGCAACATGATCGCCGCTTTATACGAGGCCTGTCTCGCGTCTAATTTCCTGAACAAGGGCTCTCGAAACCAGAACGCTGCAAAACAGGCCCACGCCAGATAATAGGCTGCAAACAGAAATGGGGCTTCGTCGTAACCTCGTTCAAGGGACAAGGCATCCACAATCCAGTAGTAAAGCTGACTTGAAACCGCCCAGAACAAAGCGGCCGCCACCAAAAGTGACGCAACGGCTCGCATGTCGAAACGTGAAAGATTTTGCACCTGAGTTAGCCTCGTGTCGCTGAGTATAATGAAAAACCGTATTGATCTGCCTCAAGGCTGACCCGCGGACCTGCGGTTATCAATAAGTACGTTCTTGAAGTATTCAAAGGGAGACACCGCAATGTATAAGAATATTCTTGTTCCAATCATGCTGGATGACGGAGGCCATGAAGCGTCATTCGAATTGACCCGTACGCTCGCGGATGAGGGGGCGAAAGTTACGATCATCCATGTGGTCGAAGACATACCAGATTTTGTCACTGCAGAAATTCGACAGGACGTGTTGGACAAGTCCTACGAAACCGCGAAGGAAAAGTTGGGTAAAGCTGCAGCCGAATTGCCTGGTGCATCTGCTGTCCTACTACACGGCCATGCGGCCCGCACGATTGATACCTATGCCAAAGAACATAGTATCGATTGCATCGTGATCGCGTCTCACAAACTGGGATTCACCGACATCTTCATCGGATCAACAGCATCACGCGTAGTGCGACATGCACCTTGTTCGGTCCATGTGATCCGCTAAGCTAACGGTTGCGCGCTCTCGGTGTTGTGACGTCTCAGCCTTTGACGGTGCATGCCCTTAGATGCGAAGACTGCTCAAACCGCTGTATGTTTAGGAGTTGAGTGGATGCTCAGAGCTGCCATTTTTGCCGTTTCAATCGTTGCCGCAGTACCGCTTGCCGCAGAACCAAATATTATGTCCGCGCCGGATGCCTTTGAGGCCGTGCGCAACGATGAAATGATCCTGATCGACATTCGCAGCCCAGGCGAATGGGCTGAAACAGGCGTTGCTGAAGGCGCGCTTGCTTTGACAATGCACAGCCCCGAGTTCGCCGGAAAAATCACGAGCCTGTTGAATGCCAACCAAGGAGTGCCCGTTGGGTTGATCTGCGCTACGGGTGGGCGAACTGAATATGTAGTGTCTATTCTTGCCGAAAACGGGTTTCCTGATGTTATTGACGTCTCTGAGGGAATGATCGGCAATACCCGCGGCGCCGGCTGGATTGAGCGAGGATTACCGCTGATCACATCGGAAGAGGCGCAGGCCGCTTATCGGTTGGTGTCTCTTCGTCGCTAGATCAGACGACGTCGACGCCCGCGGTTTTCATTGCATCTACAGCAGCCGCCAAACTGCCATCAAAATCAATTGCACGGCAAAGGTCGGTGCGTACAGTGACGTTGAAGCCGAGCTTTGCGGCATCCACAGCGGAATAATTCACGCAGAAATCTGTCGCCAACCCCATCAATGTAAGGGTGTCGATGCCGCGCGTATTTAAATATCCCGTCAGACCCGTCGGCGTCGTGTGGTCATTCTCAAAAAATGCGGAATAGCTGTCGATTGCCGGATTGTAGCCTTTGCGGATAATCATGTCTGCAGCGTCAACGTTGAGATCTTGGTGAAAAGCTGCGCCTTCGCTGCCTTGGATGCAATGGTCCGGCCAAAGCACTTGCGGACCGTAGGGCATGTCGATGACGCTCATTGGATCCGCCGAGTGAGTGGTTGCGAACGAGCTGTGTCCCGCTGGATGCCAGTCTTGCGTCAAGATAACTGCGTCGAAATCAGCCATGAGTGCGTTAATTGGGGAGACGATATCGTTCCCGCCTGCGACAGCGAGCGCGCCGCCTGGGCAGAAATCGTTTTGGACATCGATGACAATAAGGGCGTGGGACATTCGAGACTCCGACAGGTTAAGTTGCGCTCAGACTACGGATTGAGGCAGCGCGTGCAACGGGATTTGACGTCGGTCAAAGAAGCCCTCGCATCATCACGTTAGCATGAGGGTCAAATGTAGGAATGAGACTACGTGGAACCAAGGGGAGCACCTGATATGAAAGTTTTCATCGGATATGCTACAACCCAAGGACACTCTCGCAAGGTTGCGCAGTGGGCTGCTGATCGGTTTGTTGATACGGGGAACACGGTAGAGCTCATGTCTCTTGTCGATGCTGATGGCTTGGACCTTGGCCGATTTGATCGGGCAGTTTTTGTCGCATCCGTCCATGCGGGACACTATCAAGCATCTTTGACAGATTTTGTATCCGACAGTGCTAAAGCGCTGAAGACAGTTCCGTCATTGTTTCTATCAGTGTCGCTGGCGGCGGGCGGTCATGACTCGGATGACTGGCGGGGCTTAAGCCGTATTGTCTCGGATTTTGAACAAGCCACGGGCTGGGCGCCAAATGAAGTTGCCCATATCGCGGGGGCCTACCTCCCATCAGAGTATGACTTGTTCACCAAGTTCATAATGCGACGGATCATCGCCGAGAAGGACCCAGACGCGGAATTGGGCGTTGACCATGAATATACGGATTGGCGCGGGCTCAGTGAAGTTTTGGACCGCTGGTTAAGCGCAGGACCACAATAGATGTAGCCGCTTGCGCTCTCAGAATGACGACTTTAATTGGATAGCTATGTATACAGTTGCCGCACTCTACCATTTTACCTCATTTGATGATCCCGCTGCTTTGAAGGGTCCGCTGGCTGCCGTTTGTGCGGCTGGGGATGTCATGGGAACTTTGCTGTTGGCCCGTGAGGGGATCAACGGCACAATCGCTGGCCCACGCGCGGGGATTGACGCGGTTTTGGCGCATATCCGTGGGCTGCCCGGCTGCGCAGATTTCGAATGGAAGGAAAGCACCGCAAGCGTGCCGCCGTTTAACCGGATGAAGGTGCGTATCAAACGTGAAATCGTGACGATGGGTCAACCGGATGTAGACCCAACTGCGAGCGTCGGGAACTACGTGGCGCCCGAAGACTGGAACGCATTAATCACCTCGCCAGACGTGGCCGTGATCGATACGCGCAATGACTATGAAGTCGCGATTGGGACGTTTGATGGTGCAATAGACCCTGAAACGAAGTCCTTTGGTGAATTCCCCGCATGGTGGGAAGCCAACAAAGAGCGCTTTCACAACAAACGTATTGCAATGTTTTGCACGGGCGGCATCCGATGTGAAAAATCTACGAACTACCTGATTGGTCAGGGCGTTGATGACGTTTACCATCTGAAGGGTGGCATCCTGAAATACCTTGAAGAGGTGCCGCAGGAAGACAGCACATGGGATGGCGAATGTTTCGTTTTTGATGCACGGGTCAGCGTCGGTCATGGGCTAAAAGAGGGACCCCATCATTTGTGCTACGCCTGTCGTCGACCGCTGCTTTCCGAAGACCAGAAACGTCCCGAGTTCGAGCTGGGCGTATCGTGTCATCAGTGCGCTGGCGAAACGAGTGAGTCTGATAAGAACCGGTTTCGTGAACGCCAGAAACAGATCGCCCTGTCCGCCGCGCGCGGCGAAACCCATGTGGGGCCTGCTGCAGGCTAGAGCTTGTGCGACTCAGGTGATCGGGTGTTCACTCGGACTTTCATGATTGGGAGGATCTGAAATGCCTAAGTTTTTATTCGTTTATCACGGCGGCGGAATGCCTGAAACGCCCGAAGAGGGTGCGAAAGCCATGGCCGCGTGGGGCGCTTGGTATGAATCCATGGGGGCCGCGACGGTTGATGGTGGTGCACCTGTCGGACAATCCCATACCGTTAGTGCGGATGGCCATGTCGAGACCGGCGGCCCAAACCCGGTGTCCGGTTACACGGTAATTCAGGCGACCGACTATGCAGAAGCTTGCGCTCATGCGAAGAACAATCCGATGGTTGTTGATGGCAGCGGGTCCGTTGAAGTTGCGGAAATGATTGACCTGTAGGCGCACGTTTGTGCTGGCATTGGGCGCTTGTTTGAGATGAAGTCTTCGTAAGGAGACTTACCATGATCAACGCCGACCTACTTTCAGAAATCCGCGGTAAATTCGCCCATGTTGATGCCTGCCCTTTTAATGGGCCGAGGGTATTTTTCGAGAATGCGGGTGGTGCGTTGACGCTGAACTCTGTGGTTGAGACTTCGGCGCGGTTCGCAGCCATTCCCGACAACCAAGGGCGCGCAAACATCGCGTCTTTGGCGTTGGTCGATATCATCAAAGAGGCTAAGGCCGCTGCCAGCGATTGGTTCAACGTCACAGGCGGGCAGGTTATCGTTGGGGAGAGCGGTACTGAATTGCTTTTCCGTCTGATTAGAACTGCAATTGCGGGCACTGATGGGGGCGTTTTGATCGGCTCGACTGTCGAGCATCCTGCATCATGTTCAGCGATGGCGCATTGGGCGGATAAGCTGGGGCGGGATTACCGTCGCGTTTCGCATGATGACGCGTTGGGGCTGGTCACGGCTGAGGCCTACGCGAAAGTCGTTACACCGGACACAAAAGTCGCCACGATTTTGCATACGTCGCCGGTGACTGGGATGGCGATGGATTTGAATGCAATCTGTGCTGCGATCCGCGCCGTTGCGCCGGAGTGTTTTATCATTGCGGACGGCATTCAGCATGCATCACATGGCTTGGTCGACCTAGAGGCTGCGGGCGTCGATGGGTACGTTGTGTCACCCTACAAAGTGTTCTCTCGTCATGGGTACGGAGTGGCTTGGGTGAGTGACCGCCTGACGGCTTTGGGCCCAGAAAATTTGATTGATGGGCCAGAAGCTAATTGGGAATTCGGCACGCGCGATACGGGCGCTTATGCGACGTTCCATGACGTCGTGGATTACTTTGATTGGCTTGGTGGGCAGGTTGGCTTATCCGAGACACGACGCGGCCGGATTGAAGATGCAGGAGCTGCGATAAAGATTCAGGAAAAGGCGCTAACGGATGCGATGCTGCACGGTACGGGCAACCTAAAGGGGTTGGCCGAGATGAAGGGGGTCACCATTGTTGGTGGTGTGGACAACCCCGCGCGTGAGGGGTTGGTATGTTTTTGGGCTGAAACCGTTCCGGCGGCGGATATTGTTGATGCGCTGAACGCGGAAGGTGTTCGCACCCATGTGCGCAAGGCTGACCACTATAGCGGTAATATCCTGAACCCCTTGGGGCAGTCTTCCGCCGTGCGGGTGTCGATGTGCCACTACAACAGCGAGGCTGAAGTCGCGCGGTTCTTGGGTGTGATGGCGCAGGTCTTGGACGAGGGTTAACGGCTTTTGCGGTTATCGAGCGCCACAAGAGCCATGAACATCACATAGCGGATGCCAAAGAACAAAAGCGCTGCGATGGCGAAGGTCATCAAGCCAGTTGGTGACGGACCAAAGGCCCGCAGTATCAGCGTCGCGCAAAGTGCAGCGCTGATACTTACGGCCCAATAGAGCATGTTTAAAAGTCCAGGTGTTCGACGTTCAGCGCGTTTTCTTGAATGAACTCGCGGCGTGGTTCCACGACGTCACCCATCAGCTTTGTGAACAGATCATCGGCCTCTGCGACGTCATCGACTTTGACTTGCAGCAATGTGCGTGCGTCGGGGTCAAGCGTTGTTTCCCACAGTTGATCGGGGTTCATCTCACCCAGACCTTTGTAGCGCTGCAGGGAGAGCCCGCGTTCACCTTCCTCCAAGATCGCCTTGAGCAGATCGAGCGGCCCGTAGATATTTTGAACACGGTCCTTACGGATCAGCGTTGCAGGTGAATTGTAGACCTCTTGTAGGTGCTGCGTGAACGAGCCGGATTTACGAGCCTCGCCAGAACGCATCATCTTGCCGTCCAATGTGCGGACTTCTTCGACACCGCGCAGAATACGGGCAAGGCGGATGCCTTTGTCCTGCGTGATGCGACCTTGCCAGCCACGTTCCCATTCATTCGCGATCAGATCGAGACGCGCTGCAACCTTGTCGGCCACACCTTGCAGATCACTGTCCACCGCGCCTGAAACAAACGCGCCAGCGATGGCGGCTTGTTCGAGGATGTGACGGGGGTAGTGCGTCGGGAATGCATCAAGCACGCGTTTCAGGCGGCCTGCTTCGTCGACGACGCGGCGCAAGTCAGCACCAGACAACTCTTCGCCGTTGCCCTGACGCAGGATCGCACCTTCGCACCCTTGTTCAGTGAGGTAGTCATCCATCGCTGCTTGGTCTTTGAGGTAGACTTCGGACTTGCCGCGGCTCACCTTATAGAGTGGCGGCTGCGCGATATAGAGATACCCGCGTTCGATCAGCTCCGGCATTTGACGGAAGAAGAACGTCAGAAGCAGGGTTCGAATGTGCGCACCGTCGACGTCCGCATCGGTCATGATGACGATCTTATGGTAGCGCAGTTTGTCGATGTTAAATTCATCACGGCCGATGCCAGTGCCCAACGCCATGACAAGGTTGCCAATCTCTTGGCTGCCAAGCATCCGGTCAAATCTGGCTCGTTCTACGTTCAGAATCTTACCCTTCAGTGGCAAGATCGCTTGCGTCTGACGATCGCGCCCTGTTTGGGCAGACCCACCAGCGGAGTCACCCTCCACCAAGAAGACTTCGGTTTTGGACGGGTCTTTTTCGGAACAGTCTTTGAGTTTGCCTGCAAGGAAGTTCACGTCCATCGCCGTCTTGCGTCGCGTCAAATCGCGGGCCTTTCGGGCGGCCTCACGGGCATGGGCGGCTTCGACGATCTTGCTGACGACGATTTTGGCAATCTGCGGGTTCTCTTCAAACCATTCAGACAGCTTTTCGTTCATCAGGGACTCGACCGCAGGGCGAACCTCGGAGCTGACCAGCTTGTCTTTCGTCTGGGACGAGAATTTCGGGTCCGGCACTTTTACGGACAACACGCAGGTCAAACCCTCACGGGCATCATCGCCTGTGAAGTTGATCTTTTCCTTTTTCGCGATACCGCTGGACGCCGCATAATTGTTGATTGTACGGGTCAGCGCGGCGCGGAAACCGGCCATGTGTGTGCCACCGTCCTTTTGCGGGATATTGTTCGTAAACGGTAGAACCATTTCGTTGTAGGTATCATTCCACCACATCGCGACTTCGACCACGATGTCATCTTTTTCGCCAATTACGTAGATCGGTTCTGGCAGGATCGAGACTTTAGAGCGGTCGATGTACTTAACGAATTCTTTGACGCCACCTTCGTAGAAAAGTTCGGTGCGCAGGTTTTCGGCAGGACGTTCATCTTCGACAATGATCCGAGCACCGGAGTTCAAGAACGCCAGTTCCCGCAAGCGTTTTTCGAGCGTATCAAAACTATAATCACGATTGGTGAAAGTATCGAGTGACGCCATAAAGCGCACTTCGGTGCCTGTACGGTCACCACATTCGCCGACCACCTCGAGAGACTTTGTGGTAAAACCACCCTCAAAGCGTGCGATGTGTTCTTTACCGTCGCGCCAAATACGCAGCTCCAGCCAATCAGACAGCGCATTCACAACAGACACACCAACACCGTGCAGTCCGCCGGACACCTTGTAGGAGTTGCTGTCAAACTTACCGCCGGCGTGCAGTTGGGTCATGATGACCTCGGCAGCAGAAACGCCTTCTTCTTCGTGGATACCCACAGGAATACCGCGACCGTTATCGCTCACCGAAACGGAGCCATCAGCGTGGATTTTAACGTTCACAGCGTCCGCGTGACCAGCCAAAGCTTCGTCAATGCCGTTATCGACAACTTCGTATACCATATGATGCAGGCCGGACCCGTCATCGGTATCACCGATATACATACCAGGCCGCTTGCGAACAGCCTCCAAGCCCTTGAGAACTTTGATAGAATCCGCGCCGTACTCTTCCGGTTTTTGCTGCTCGTCGGTCATTGAGGACCCTTTTTGTTATTCCTATGATTTTATAAGAGTTTTGGCGCGGATTGTCACGCTTAACAGGCATATTTTATAGGCAGTTTCGTCAAGTTTGGCTGACTTGCGAAACACCGCTTTCGTCCGTGACGTAGACGTCCTGTGCCGCCTCGCCGAGTTCTTCGAACAACTCCGGCCCAGTCCCGGTCATAAAGGCTTGCGCGCCAAGCGCCGTGATCTCTGAATAAAGCGCATCGCGCCGACTGGCATCCAAATGCGCTGCGACTTCGTCTAACAACAAGATTGGCGGCGCACCGAAATCATCAGCCAAGGCGCGTCCGTTTGCTAAAATAAGCGAGATGAGCAGCGCCTTCTGCTCACCCGTTGAACAGTCTTTCGCTGGCACATCTTTTGCCGCGTAAACCGCGCTAAGATCCGCACGGTGCGGGCCAATCAAGGTCCGGCCAGCGGCCATGTCGCGTTGGCGACTGCCCTCGAGCGCGGCAAGCAACGCGTTTGGGTCATCGGGAGCATCACAGGCGGGGTCCGCATGTGTCAGATCAAGGAGCGCAGACGGGAAGGCTGTTTCAGCCGCGGCCTGCGCGTTTGCCAGAAGCAGAAGGGCATCCATGCGGTTGCGATGAATCTTTGCACCAGCGTCGGCCATTTGGCGTTCTAGGGCGGCATACCAGTGGGCATCCCGCACCATATCTTTCAGCAGGCGGTTACGTTCCCGCATGGCCTTTTCATACGTCAGGACGGTTTCGGCGTGGGACGGTTCAAACGAGAGCGTTGCACGGTCCAGAAAGCGCCGCCGCCCTTCTGCGCCTTCAATCCATAGACGGTCCATTGCAGGGATCAGCCAAAGCACGCGCCCAATGCGCCCTAGCGCCACCTGAGCAGCCGCTTTGCCGTCGATCTTGGTCTGACGTGACGCCCCACCTTCGGACCATGTTTCGATCTCATGATGCTGGTTGATCGAAGTGAGGTCTGCCGTCACCTTCCAGCCCAGCGCTTCGGGACGACGTGTCATGTCCTGCGAGCTTGCACGGCGCAGACCTCGTCCAGGGGACAGAATCGATACAGCCTCGATGATATTGGTCTTACCCGCACCATTGGGGCCATAGATCGCAACGGGCCGGCCATCGAGGTCCAGTTTGGCGCGTTTGTGGGATCGGAAATGGGACAGCGTCAATGAAGACAGAAAAAGGGCCGACATTATCTGCGGCCCTCCTGTTTCGTTGCGCTTGAAATACTCAATTTATGTGCGGTGTCACACGCGCATTGGCATGACCACGTAGACGGCGCTGGTGTCGTTACCTTCGCGCATCAGGGTCGGATCGCCGGATGAGTTGAACATGAAGACCGCGTTTTCGCGATCCACTTGGCTGGCAATTTCGAGCAGGTATTTCGCGTTGAAGCCGATTTCGAGACGTTCATCACCGTAGGCAACGGCGAGTTCTTCTTCAGCGGCACCGCTATCAGGCGCATTGACGGAAAGGATGAGGCGGTCTTCGTCGAGCTGCAGCTTTACCGCACGGGAACGTTCGGAAGAAACAGTCGCCACACGATCAACGGCCTTAGCGAACTCGGCAGCATCCACTTCCATCCTGCGTGTATTCCCTTGCGGGATGACGCGCGTGTAGTCGGGGAATGTGCCATCGATGACCTTAGACGTCAGCGTAATGTCGGGCGTCGCAAAGCGGATTTTTGTCTCAGAAACGGAGACCGCGATTTTCATTTCGTCATCATCAAGCAACTTGCGCAGTTCGCCCACGGTTTTCCGCGGGACAATCACACCCGCCATGGCCTCTGCACCCTCTGGGAGTTCCGCGTCGATACGGGCAAGGCGGTGGCCGTCCGTTGCCACGCAGCGTAGAACTTTGCCGCCATCGGCGTCGGACACGTGCATGTAAACACCGTTGAGGTAGTAACGGGTTTCTTCGGTGCTGATCGCAAACTTGGATTTGTCAAAGAGACGGCGCAGCGTCGGAGCTGGGCATGAGAAATTCGCCGCATAGTCAGACGTCGCCATTACAGGGAAGTCTTCTTTGGGCAGTGTCGCGAGGCTAAAGTTGGAACGGCCTGCCTCGATTGTGAGGCGACCAGACGCGCTGTCCTCAGTCAGGGTGACCAAGGCACCGTCAGGCAGCTTGCGTACAATCTCGTTCAGGGTAACGGCGGAAACCGTGGTGGCCCCTGCCCGTTCGACCTGCGCAGGTGCTTTGTCCACGACTTCAATGTCAAGATCCGTCGCGCGGAACGTAGCTTCGTTGCCTTCGGCTTCGATCAAGACGTTGGCAAGGATCGGGATCGTGTTACGCCGCTCCACAACCGACTGGGCTTGTGCCACGGCCTTGAGCAGTGTTGCGCGTTCGATGCTGAGTTTCATGGCCCTGTCTCCGATAGTGGTGCCGCAATGGTCGGACGCCAAAACTAGCGGATTTCAGCCCATCTACAAGGGCTTTATGCCTAGTCTTCGAGGGCGCGGCGCAGCATTTCCAGATCGTCGGCAATTTGGCTGTCAGATTGGCGCAGTTCGTCGATTTTACGGACCCCGTGCATGATCGTCGTGTGATCACGTTTGCCAAACTTACGGCCGATTTCCGGCAGCGAGCGGCTTGTCAGCTGTTTACACAGCCACATCGCCATCTGACGAGGGCGCGCTAGGCTGCGCGTGCGCTTCGGGCCAAGCATATCCGAAAGGCGAATATCGAAATGCTCGGACACCTTGCGTTGAATTTCTTCGATTGTGAGCTTGCGATCAGACGCGCGCAAAATGTCGGACAAGCAGTCTTGGGCCATTTCAACAGTAACGGTGCGCCCCACAAGGGATGCGAGTGCGTAAAGGCGGTTCAACGCGCCTTCCAAAACACGGACGTTTGACGAAATACGGTGCGCAAGGAATTCAAGAACACCTGTTGCAATCTCAACACCCGGATAGACGTTGACGTAGTTCTCTTGTTTTGCGTGCAAAATACCGAGGCGCAGTTCGTAGTCAGTCGGGTGCAAATCAACTACCAGACCACACTGTAGACGTGACTTGATCCGCTCACTCAGGTCTCGGATCTCACCAGGTGCGCGGTCCGCAGAAATGATGAGTTGCTTATTCTGATCCACAAGTGCGTTGAAGGTGTGGAAGAATTCTTCTTGCGTCGATTCCTTGCCCTCAAGGAACTGAATGTCATCCACCATCAGAATGTCGACAGACCGGAAGTGCTGTTTGAAGTCCATCATCTTGCGATCCCGCAGGGCAGAGATGAAACGATAAATAAACTGGTCCGCTGAGATGTAGAGCACGTTGAGATCGGGGCGGCGTTCGCCAAGCTCATGGGCGATTGCATGCATCAAGTGGGTCTTACCCAAACCAACACCACCATACAGGAACAGCGGATTGAAAGTCGTCGGGCCACCTTCGGCGACGCGTTTGGCCGCAGCGTGAGCAAGTTCGTTCGGTTTGCCGATGACGAAGTTATTAAATGTGAAACGCTGATCGGGGCTCGCGTCTGCCTGAGTGTTGGCAGGTTTTGTAGGCGTGCTTTTTGGTATGTTGTTCACCGCTGGCTTCGCCGCACCGGCGACCTCAAATGCCAACCGCTGAACTGACAGGCCCTGACGGTTTAGGTGGTAGATGATTTGATCGCCGTAGGTCTTACCGACGTAATCACCAACGAAAAGATTTGGGGCACCTACACGGGCGACGCCTTGATCAGTAGTCAGGAGAGACAGGGGTTCAATCCAGCTTTTGTAGTTCCCTGCGCCGACAGCTGCCCGCATGTCCGCCTTAACCTGATCCCAATTTGCGTCCGTCATATTTTCCCCGTTTGTCCCGTACCAGCACTATACATGGCGGTTAAAACCGCTTGTTCTTGGACTATCGCGTTCCTTGGGTTAACGAGCTGACACCGTACCAAACTGGCACAGGCCGCACGTACCTTTGAGCATACGGCATTGACCGTCGAAGACGGCTGTCATCGTAGATAACATGGGTCATGCTCGCGACTGCTAGGTTCCCACCCATATGCATTCGCCAGCGTGCCGCACAAAGTTCCAACTGCCCGTTTGCTTCATGCAAACTTAGCGCAAGTTCTTGTCCGAGTGTCCCACGTTCCCCCAGGAACGAAATGAATCGCTCAGTGAAACTAGCCTCCGAGAGATCGTGATTTCAACAGTGTTGATGGTCTTGACAGGCGTAGCCGCGAAACGAATCTGGCCAGCCGTTGAATCTCAACAAAAAGTAAGTTGCCGGCGGGCAAAAATGTAACTGAAAAAAGAAAAGGCGACCCGTCTGGATCGCCTTACTTTAGGTCAACTAAGAATCGGTAACGATTCTAAAATTATCCGATTGATTTTACGCGAGACACGAGGCGGGACATCTTACGAGCCGCTGTGTTCTTGTGGAAAACGCCTTTGGTAACGCCACGCATCAATTCAGGCTGGAGAGCGCGAACTGCGGCTGCAGCTGCTTCTTTGTCGCCAGATTCGATTGCTTCTTCCGCGCGGCGCAAGAAAGTGCGGATACGGGAGCGACGTGCTTTGTTGACTTGAAAGCGGGTTTCGTTCTGACGTGCGCGCTTCTTAGCTTGTGGAGTATTTGCCATTGTAATCAGTCTCTTTCGGGTTCGTTTGTTCAATATCTTTAACGCACGCAACCCACAGGTTTTCACCAAGATTGATTCGAGCCTAAGCGGGCATCACGCGCATTTCAGCGCCGCGTATAGGTGCACTGGAGGCGTTTTGCAAACATCCATTTGCTTGATCAGACGGTGAGACTTCCGAGAGCAGCCCGAATGGCGTCAGCTTCAGGTCCATCTGCAACCTCTGCCACAAGGCAAAAGGGGCTAGCGACGGATTGACCGAACGGCTGGACCAACTCACCGCTGTCCAAAGCTGCGGTGATCAACGCGGAATGGCCAATCAACACACCCGCTCCTTCCTTAGCCTCTGCGACCGCCATCGCATAAAGAGAGAACCGCGGACCTGCATCCAAACGAGAGAGTGGCGTTCCCGTGGCGTTCGCCCAAACGCTCCAGTCCGCCGCCCAGACTTCATCATGCAAAAGCGTTTCATCTTCGAGGTCTCTTGGCTGGGACAGGCGCGCGGCAAGGGTGGGACTGCAAACCGGGGCGAGCGTATCCCGAGCAAGTGTAATGCCATTTGTGCAATCGGCTGGGTCACGCATGTAGAATGTCAGGTCAAACAGTTCTCGGTCTAGGTTCGGAGGGGTTTCGAGTGCCGCGACTGAAACGCTAACACCCGGCAACGCAGCGCGAAGCAGGCCCAAGCGCGGTTGCAACCAAAGCTGCGCCACACTTGGCAGCGCCGCGATAGAAACTGTCCGATCCTTTGACAAACCACGCAACCCACGTACCGCTTGGCCCATGGCATCGAAGGCCTGTGTAAAGTCCGGCAGCAAACGACGGCCCTCGGACGTCAGAACCACACCTTGAGCGCGTCGCTCAAACAAAGGTGTCTCCGTCCAATTTTCGAGCGTTCGAATATGCTGCGAAATTGCGCCCGCAGTGACGCCAAGTTCATCGGCCGCGGCGGAGAAGCTGCAAAGACGTGCCGCTGCCTCGAATGCGCGCAGGCTATTCAAGGGTGGGCCCTTGGGGCGAGGCGGTGAGACTGCCATTAACTAGCCTTAGGTTTTCTAAACTCAACTTCGTGGTAATCTGCTTTGCGCAACTTGGAAAGTGGCCCCATGATCCCGGTGAGAGATTTGGAGAACAGTGATGCGTATAGCGAAACGAAACTGGGTGCCTGAGGGCTGCGAAACACGGGTGCAGGATATTGCACGATATGCGAGCTGGTCATCGAAGGACATAATGGCAAGATTGGAGGCTTCGGCCGTCGAGAACCGCGACATCCATGAAAGCGACTGTTTCAACTTGAATCCAGCGACCAACGTCATGAACCCACGCGCTGAGGCGATGCTAGCGTCTGGCATTGGGTCGCGGCCGTCACTTGGCTACCCAGGCGACAAGTATGAAATGGGGCTGGAGGCGATCGAAGAAATCGAAGTCCTTGCAGCCGCGTTATGTGCTGAGGTCTTTGACGCCGATTTTGCCGAAATCCGTGTCCCATCTGGCGCGATTGCAAACCTTTACGGTTTCATGGCGACTTGCAAAGCGGGTGATACAATCATTGCTCCGCCCGCCTCGATTGGCGGACACGTCACGCACCATCTGGCCGGATGTGCGGGTCTGTATGGCCTGCGGATTGTTGAGGCTCCTGCGCTGGCGGATGGCTATACTATCGACGCTGAGGCCCTGTTGGCTTTAGCGGAACGGGAACGCCCGAAACTGATCACGGTCGGATCAAGTTTGAACTTGTTTGAACACCCCGTTGCAGAGATTCGCGCTGTGGCGGATGCCGTGGGTGCGAAGGTGATGTTTGACGCCGCCCACCAGTGCGGGATCATTGCCGGAAAAGCTTGGCGGGATCCACTGGCAGAGGGTGCGCATTTTATGACGATGTCCACCTACAAAAGCCTCGGCGGTCCAGCGAGCGGGTTGATCGTCACCAATGATGCAGAAATGGCAGAACGGTTTGATGCGATCGCCTTTCCGGGGATGACCGCCAATTTTGACGCAGCAAAGTCGGCATCTTTGGCAGTGACGATGCTGGACTGGCGCGACCATGGGCAGGCCTACGCGGCCAAGATGATCGAGGTCGCCCAAGGGCTGGCGGCTGGGCTGACGGCGCGCGGCGTTCCGGTGTTTGAAACAGCACAAGGTGCCACATCGAGCCATCAGTTCGCCGTTCGAGCGGCAGCCTATGGTGGTGGCCAGACCGCGTCCAAACAATTGCGAAAGGCGGGATTCTTGGCCTGCGGGATCGGGCTGCCGATTGATCCCGTTGATGGGGATATGAACGGGCTTCGGATTGGCACGCCGGAGTTGGTACGATGGGGTATCGACATGCAGCACGTTGACCAAATGGCCGATCTGATTTCCGAGGCACTGGGCAGCAATGACCCTTCAGCCATGGCGACCCGAGTTCGCGACTGGCGTCAGACCTTCGATGAGCTGCACTACATTAACTAGATCATTTGTCGCGGAACTGCGGTTCGCGTTTCTCGACATAAGACGCCATACCCTCGGATTGGTCTTCTGTGGCGAACAAGGACTGGAACATGCGACGTTCATAGTTGATGCCTTCAGCGAGCGTCGTTTCATACGCGCGGTTCACGGTGTCTTTCACGGCCATGGTCGCGAGGAGCGATTTCTCAGCGATCTTTCCGGCAGCGGCCATCGCTTCTTCTTTGAGTTTTTTGGCCGGTACAACTCGGCTGACAAGGCCAGATGACTCGGCTTCTTCGGCGGTCATGAACCGACCCGTCAAATGCATGTCCATCGATTTCGATTTCCCGACAAAGCGTGTCAGTCGTTGGGTTCCGCCGATGCCAGCAATAACACCAAGGTTGATTTCTGGCTGGCCGAACTTGGCTGTTTCCGCGGCGATAATGAAATCGCACATCATGGCAAGTTCACAGCCACCGCCCAGCGCATATCCCGCAACGGCAGCAATGATCGGTTTACGAACTTTCAAGAATCGGTCGGCTTCGTCGCCAAAGAAGTTCTCGACATACATGTCCACAAATGACTTTTCGGCCATTTCCTTGATGTCAGCGCCAGCGGCAAACGCCTTGTCGGATCCAGTAATCACGATACAGCGGACTTTGTCCGATTTGTCAGCAGCCTCCAAAGCATCCGCAAGTTCGCCCAACAGCTGAGAATTCAGCGCATTTAGCGCATCGGGGCGGTTTAGCGTGATAAGTGAGATGCCATCGTTAATGTCGACAATGATAGTTTCATAGGCCATTTGAGAGCGCTCCGGCTGCTGTCGTGAATGTTCAGGGTTACCAAAGCCTGCGGCGCATTCAAGCTATCTTTGGCATTTCGGGCAGTAGAATGTTGAACGCCCTGATTGAGTGATGCGAGAAATTTTGCCGGTACATCCGTAAGTTTGGCATGGATGTCCCTCACGGTCATACGCTTGAAAACCATGCTGAAAATAGCCGAGTTCACCGTCCGCTTGGCGGTAATCCTTAAGGGATGATCCCCCTGCGTTTATGGCCTCTGCAAGCACGTCACGGATAATTGGAACAAGAGACGCGACTCGCTTATCTGACAGATCGCGGGCTTTGCGTTTGGGGTTAATCCCTGCTCGAAACAGGACTTCGCAGACGTAAATATTGCCAAGCCCCGCAACAACGTGCTGGTCAAGAAGCGCCGTTTTTATGGGCGTGTTGCGCGTTGAAAGCGCTGCGATCAGATAGGATTCGTTGAAATCATTCCCGAGCGGTTCCGGGCCGATGGGCTTGATCAACCAATGTTCTTCGAGCTGTGCCGTTTCCGCCAGGTCCATAGCCCCGAACCGCCGCGCGTCGTTGAACGTCACCCGCGCGCCATTGGCCATATGAAACACCACGTGGTCATGTTTTTCCGGTGCCGGATGATCATGATGGAATTGCCCCAACGGGTCACCAGAAACCGTCATCCTGCCTGACATGCCAAGGTGAATAATCAGCGTTTCGCCCGTGTCCAAGTCCGCAAGAATGTATTTGGACCGACGGCGCAGCCCCGTGACTTTGGCGCCCGAAAGCCGCGCCGCCATACTATCAGGAAAAGGCCAGCGCAGATCTGGGCGATTAACGTCCGCACGGGTGATGACGTGCCCTTCCATTGAAGGGGCGAGCCCCCGGCGGACGGTTTCGACTTCGGGTAATTCGGGCATCTGCACATCCAGCAATGAATTGGCCGCGATAATTTGGCCATTTGTATCTGAGGGATGGACGCTATATCTGCGAGATACGCAACGCAAGGTGGCCTGCAATGACTGACGATCAGACAACCCATTTCGGTTTTGAAACAGTGCCCGAAGGGGACAAGGCGGGCCTTGTTCAGGGCGTTTTTTCAAGTGTGGCTAGTAAATACGACGTCATGAATGACGCCATGAGCCTTGGCATCCACCGCGTTTGGAAAGATGCGATGATGGATTGGTTGGCTCCGCGCGCTGGGCAAAAGTTGCTTGATGTTGCTGGTGGCACTGGCGACATCTCTTTCCGGTTTCTAAAACGGGCGGGTAATGCCCATGCAACGGTTTTGGACCTTACCGAGCCAATGCTGGTTGAAGGACGCAAACGTGCGGAAGCGGCGCGACAAGAAGACTCTTTAGACTGGATCGTCGGCGATGCCATGGCGCTCCCGTTTCAGGACAATACCTTTGATGTTTACACGATAAGTTTTGGCATTCGAAACGTCACACGCCCGCAAGAAGCCCTGAACGAAGCCTATCGTGTGTTGAAACCAGGGGGCCGATTGATGGTTCTGGAGTTTAACAAGATCCCCAACGACATCCTGCAAAAGATGTACGATGTGTATTCGTTCAACGCCATTCCGGTGATGGGTCAGGTCATTACCGGCGACCGGGACAGCTATCAGTATCTCGTGGAATCGATCCGCAAGTTCCCGGATCAAGATACCTTTCTTGAGATGGTAAAGACCGCAGGCTTCGACAACGCAAAGTATCGCAACCTTAGCCTTGGGATCGCCTGCTTACATTCTGGTTGGAAGCTCTAATATGCGCGGCCCACACAATATTTTGCGATTGATCCGCACTGGCGCAACGCTAGAACGAACCGGTGCGATGAAGGTGATTATGGATGCCGCTGATGCGCCAAAGATCACGCGTGTTGCCATTCGAACCCTCGTCTGGCCGTTTCAGTGGCTCGGGTTGAAAGGTGATACTGGATTGCCGCCCGTGACACGGGCGTTGCAGGCGCTCGGGCCAGCCTACATCAAATTTGGGCAAATTCTTTCGACTCGACCAGATGTTGTAGGCACGGAACTCGCCGTGCAGCTCCGCGTCTTGCAAGACAAATTGCCCCCCTTTCCGGTTGAGGTCGCTAAAGCCGAGGTCGAGAAAGAACTCGGCATTCGTGTGGATGAAGTGTTTGACGAATTCTCAGAAGCTGTTGCCGCCGCCTCGATCGCGCAGGTCCACAAAGCGCGAATTCGCGAGAGCGGTGAACCAGTTGCCGTAAAGGTGCTTCGGCCCGGGATTGAAAAGGCATTCCAGCGCGACATTGATGCGTTTTACCTCATCGCGTCCGTAGTCGACACGTTTTCGCCGTCGTCGCGTCGATTGCGCCCTCTTGATGTGATCGAACATTTCGAAGGCGTCGTTGTGAGCGAGCTCGATCTCCGTCTGGAAAGTGCGTCAGCATCTGAATTTGCGGCAAACACGGAAAACGACGCAGGATTTGCCTTGCCCGGTATCCGGTGGGGGCTGTCAGCGCGGCGCGTGATGACCCTGGATTGGGCGGAGGGGATCAACGCCGCCGACGTGGACGATATTGCAGCGGCGGGTCATGACCTCACAGAACTGTCCCAACGTGTACTTCAACTGTTCTTGAACCATGCTTTACGGGATGGGTTTTTTCATGCGGACATGCATCACGGGAATCTAAAGATCGCCGCCAACGGTGACATCATAGCCTATGATTTCGGGATCATGGGCCACTTGGACGAGTACACCCGCCGTGTCTATGCCGAGATCTTGTTTGGCTTTATCCGCCGCGACTATAACCGCGTCGCCGAGGTGCATTTTGAGGCGGGTTACGTTCCAGCGGATCGTGATGTGAATGAATTCGCACGGGCATTGCGCGCTGTTGGCGAACCCATTTTCGGTATGAACGCCGAACAGATTTCTATGGCGCGATTGCTGTCCTATTTGTTCGAGGTAACGGAACGGTTTGGCATGGAAACCAGAACCGAACTGATCCTTCTTCAACGCACTATGGTTGTCGTCGAAGGTGTTGCGCGAACGTTCGATCCGCAAATGAACATCTGGGATGCGGCGAAGCCGGTCGTGGAAAACTACATCAAAGACAGCATTGGCCCACGAGCGATGATAGACGACCTGACCAAGACCGCGCGGGTTTTGGCGCGGTTTGGGCCTCGTCTTCCAGCGCTGGCAGAGGCCGCTTTGATACGCCTTGGCGAAGAGCCCCCAGCCCCGCCCCGTCAACGGCCATATGCTGCTGTTGCTTGGGTTCTGTTGGGGGCTGGAATGGCCTCAGCGGCGGCTGCCCTGATCGCTTTCATGAACTGATCAGCCCTCCCTCAATGCACTGACATCGGACGCCAATACAGCAACACCTCCTTCGAGGATCAATACAGACTCGCCATTCTCGCTGCGTACTTCATTCACCCGAGCGTAGACGTCTGCCGTTTCATTCAAGATGACTTCACCATTGGAAAAACTCTCAACGTTGAAGGTGTAAGTGCCCGTTGGAAAAGGCGTGCCATCCGTTGACGTCCCTGCCCATTCGACGGGATCGGCCGAAAGCGGGAGCGCCGTCCGCTGCACTTCGTCACCAGATTCGTCGTAGACGACCAGTTCAACTGTATCGGCAACCGCGGCAGGATTTGGTGCAATCGTAATGGGGCTCCCGTCAAAATGGGCGGGTGCGGCGACGCGGGCCTCATTGCCGACCCAATCAGCCATCTGCGCCATACCAGACGTATTCATCTGCACCATCATCGAAGTCAGAAGTTCGTTGGTCAACACAGCCTGTTCAACTCCGGAGAAAGTCGCCAATTGTTGGGCATACTCCGCCGAATCCGTTGGGTTGAGAGGGTCTTGATTTTCCATTTGAACGGTCAACATTTTCAAGAATGTCTCGAAGTCAGATGAAATGACCGCTTCCGACGTTTCAGTGGTCGGCACAAAAGAGGCCGAAGTTGCGACTGAGCTGATTTCCATAGTTGGTGTCCTATTAGAGTTTGAGGTCAAGCCCGCCAGAAGTTGCGGGCTGAATGTGAACTAGGGTGGTGCGATCTGCCTGTGGTGAATCGCTACTGTTGGGTGGGTAAGCCTGATCATCCTGATCAGATCGATCGGACCCCGGCGACTGGTCTTGGAATGAAAACTCCAAAGACTCGTAGCCTAGATCCTGAAACTCGCGAATCAGATCGTTGATATTTCGCCGCATCAGGTCCGCAGTTTCAGGGCGCTCTGCTAAAACTGAAACGGAAAGCCCCGCGTCCGTACTTGTAAGCGTCATCTTGACACGGCCGAGTTCCTCGGGATTGAGAGCAATCTCTGTTGTGCCCCCACCTGATTGCGCGGCAACAGTCGCGATTTGCGCCGCAATCTGTATCGCGCGGGCCCGGCTTGGCGTTACGGTGTTTGCGGTGTGCGTTTCCAATGCCGCCGTACTGCCGACCGGAATTCCACTTTCGATTACTCCGATCTCCAACAGGCCAGCGTATTGCGGTCCAGCCATTTCAAATAGCGGCGCTGAGGCACTGAAAACTTGAGGGGCTGAAGCTCCATTTGGCGCGATACTGGGCGCGACTTCCCTCGCAGGTCTCACTGTTGATACGTTATTGGCATGCGCTTTTGACCCGTTGTCGATTGCTTGGTTGAGCACTTGTCGCGAAGGTGCTTCTTTCGGGTGGTTCGCATTCTCTGATGCAGGTGATGCCCTGATTTGATTCGGCACCTGCGAACTGGCTGGATTCAACCTTGGCGATAAAGAGCGTGTTTCAGCGCGGGCAAAAGGCAGTAGCTTCGGTCCATCAGAAATACCGACAGTCGGCTTTTCGGTGGTCGCAAGTAACGCGTCTTTTGTGTCCGCCGGAACTGCAGATCCTGAAGAGGGGCGATCGACTATCGGATCCACCTTCATTTCAATCGCTCCCGCTTTTGGAGACAGGATTGGCCATTCAAGTTTCTCGGCATGCTGTTCTTTTGGCACCCCTTGCCCTTCAGCCCGGGATGCCGGCGTGCCGGTTAACGGTTCAGGTTGGACAGGCTGCTCTGAACGATTGAGCGGGACCGAACCCACCTCGCCTATTGTTTTTACCAGCGTTTCACGAGGCAACCCGTCAGATACGTCCAACGACTTCTGTCTTACCGCGTCGCTGGGCATGGCCCCTTCCATCGGAATTGGCTGGACCTTTTCATAACCTGACTCATTATCGACAAGGTCAACATCTGGATTCCGTTCAGATCGG
Source organism: Octadecabacter sp. B2R22 (assembly GCF_018861045.1). Taxonomy (GTDB): domain Bacteria; phylum Pseudomonadota; class Alphaproteobacteria; order Rhodobacterales; family Rhodobacteraceae; genus Octadecabacter. The sequence continues at coordinate 317,872 of NZ_JAHKQJ010000005.1, read as the reverse complement.
CCCGTTTTTGTTTGAGTCTGGTCCAAATTCTCATCGCGTTCAGTCTCCCGAACGCTGGCCATTTCAGGCTTGCCCTCTTCGTCTTCGGCAACATTTTGTGCCTCATGGGACATGAGCGGCGTCGGAATTGGCGTAAACTTTGCCTTTGACGAAGAGGCACCGCTGTCCTGTTCTGCCATAACCTGAGCGAAAACCATCAGCGGATCGCTGTCATTTTGCGCCTGCTGTCCGTTGTCATGTTGCAAAGTTGTGCCCGCCACTGAGGGCGACAATCCTAAACCTTGGCTTTCATGTTGATACATCGGCTTCTCCGAACTCGTTATATTGAGACGAGGTCTAACGCACAGATGCTTACTCAATCTTTACCGCTACCCCCTAATGGTAGGAAAAATTGTCAACATCGGAGTTTCAGAATGGAAATACTGGCATCCCAAACCTCGCCCCCGATTTCGGAGGACCGCGCAGCCCAGCTCATGGACGTTGCGCAGTCGCTAGAAACTCAATTCCTGTCTGAGATGCTAAAGTCGGCAGGGGTTGGACAAACACCTGACGCATTTGGTGGAGGCGCCGGTGAAGACCAATTCGCATCGTTCCTCCGTGAAGAGCAAGCCAAACAAATGACGCAGGCAGGCGGCATCGGCCTGGCCCAATCGTTATTTGACGCAATGATCGCGACATCCCATGACTAAGCGCGCAGTTCTAAGATTGAAGATGATTCTAGAGGCCGAACGGGCGGCTCTTTTGACTGGTGATTTTGCGACGGTTGAAACCCTTGCGGAAGAGAAAATCGAGCTTTCCCAGAATATAGGACCCGAAGATCGTCACGAGCTGGCGGCGCTCTCAGGGGCACTTGCACAGAATACTACGTTGCTGGCTGCGGCACGCGACGGTGTTTCCAATGTCCTAACAGCACTCGCCAACCAACGCGCCGCACGACAAAGGCTGTCAAGCTATGACCGATCTGGAAAAGCGACAACAATCACTCAACAACCCGCAAAAACAGAGCGTCGTTTCTAGAAAATTGAAATAAAAACGCACGAAAATGCCCCAGTGTCGTTAAGTCCACGTTAGGAGACACAGGGCATGTTGGCCTTGCACCCGAGTTGGGTGGCGCTGACCGCCAGTTGGTCCAGCTTCCGTCAGAATGGCGTCCCTTCCAATCCAAAAGGGTTGGTTCTTGAAAATCTGGCGCAAAACGCGCCCTTCAACTTATAGGACCCCAAAACATGTCCAGTATTCTGACTAACAACAGCGCAATGGTTGCGCTTCAGACACTTAAATCCATCAACAACGACCTGACCAGCACCCAATCTGTCATTTCGACAGGTAAGGAAGTTTCCAGCGCGAAAGACAACGCCGCCGTTTGGTCGATCTCCAAAACCATGGAAAGCGACGTTAAGGGCTTCAAGGCAATCTCCGATAGCTTGAGCCTTGGCGAATCTACTGTCGCTGTTGCACGTAACGCTTCTGAAACAGTCACTGACCTATTGACTGACATCAAAGGCAAGATCGTTGCTGCTCAAGAAGAAAACGTTGATCGCTCTAAACTTCAGGACGACATCTCCGCATTGACTGAGCAGATCAAATCCGTGGTTGGCGCGGCCCAGTTCAACGGACAAAACCTTGTTGACGGATCAAACACCGGCACAAATACAAACGGCAACACTGGTATTGATGTCTTGTCTTCGCTTGATCGCGACAGCTCTGGCACCGTTTCCGCCAGCTCAATCGGCGTTGACACACAAAACCTGTCTACATCTGCTGGCCTTGATATCACGGCTGGTACAGGTACGGGTAGCGCAAGTGTCGCCACTTTGGCTGCGAGCGGCGGTGCTGATGACGTTGATATTACCGGCTTCACGTTCCTGGATACGTCTGGCGCCGCTTCTGGGGGAAGTGCACTCAAGGCGAGCACAGCTGGCGTTGACGATACAGTGATCAACGGGTTTGTTGTCGGCGATGAAGTGTCACTCAAGATCGGTGACATCGAAGGCACCTATCGCATCAGCGAAGGCGACACCGATGCGTCTGTTGCAACAGGCCTAAAAGACGCAATGCAAAACGCAGGTCTGTCCACTGACGATTTCTCCTTTGATCTGTCGACCGCTGGGACGCTGACAATCGAGAACCTGACAAGTGAAGCAAACATCGCCGTTGAATATGGTGTTTCACGAGGGTCCGGCGCTTTGGCTGGCTTGGAAAACATCGATGTTGTCAATGACGCTGCCGGTGCTCTTTCTGAGATTGAAAATATGCTCGATGGTGCGATTGATGCAGCAGCAGCGTTTGGTTCTGTCGAAGGACGCCTGGAGACCCAGGCTGACTTTATTAGTAACCTTTCTGACAGCCTGACGTCTGGTATCGGCTCTATGGTTGATGCGGATATGGAAGAAACATCCGCTCGTCTGCAGGCGTTGCAAGTGCAGCAGCAACTGGGCATCCAATCCCTGTCCATTGCTAACCAGTCCCCACAGTCGATCTTGTCACTGTTCGGATAAGTCCAAAAGTCTGAGGCGCCTCTCGGCGCCTCAGACGCTTATTCACCACACGGCAAAGTCGTGTGAAATATCCTTCCGTCCCGAAAGGACAAGACGTGAATATCATAGATCAAGCCCGTCAAGCTTATGGGCACAAGACCTCTCCGTTTCGCAGCGGCCGATCAGCCGAGCATCAGCTTTTCAGCGAAGTCACAAGCAGGCTCACGACCACCGCTGGCCATTTACCATCCGGTTTTCCCGCATTCGCCGAAGCCGTCCAAGCCAATCGCGCCGTCTGGACGCACCTCGCTGCGCAAGTCACGGATGATGAAAACGGACTCACCAAGGACCTAAGAGCCCGCATTTTCTATTTAGCTGAGTTTACAACCTTCCACTCTCGTAAGGTCCTAAAAGGGGAGGCCGATATTAAGCCACTTATTGAAATAAACACAGCAATGATGCGCGGCCTGAACCCTCGGAAGGAAAACTGATGTCTGGACTGGTTCTGAAACTCGGCCCCAAAGAACGGGTGCTCGTAAATGGTGCCGTCATCGAAAATGGAGACCGCAGGTCCCGCCTTTCAATCCTGACACCGAATGCAAACATTCTTCGTCTTCGCGACGCTATTCGCCCGGATGAGGTCAATACCCCGGTCCGAAGGGTCTGCTATATCGCACAGTTGATCTTATCTGGCGACGCGGAGCCTGACGAAGCACGGCTCCAATTGATGCGCGGCGTCGAACAGTTAAGTCAAGCATTGACGGATGATGACAGCCGCAAACTCTTGTCAGATGCCACTGACGCATTCAACGAAGACGAGTTTTATCGCGGTCTAAAACGACTTCGTGGACTATTGCCAAGAGAGGGGCGGTTGCTTGCAACTCAGCCGAGATTATCATGACGTTTCAACCGGTCATTCCTCTATCGGGCTATGCAGGTTGGCTGTTCCTTGAACGGACAGCCGACAGCCAGCGTGCGGTTTTTAACGAAAGCGCAACGGTAGTTCGAGCGACCGACAATTTCCGCGAAAAGATAGGGGAGATCACAACAGCAGAAGATCTCGTCAACGATCGGGAGCTGCTGGGTGTGGCGTTGGGCGCGTTTGGGTTGGATGACGATATCGACAACACGTTCTTCATCAAAAAAATCTTGGAAGAAGGTACCGAAGACTCTGATTCCCTGGCCAACAAATTATCGGACAGCCGCTATGCAGCATTTAGTGAAGCATTCGGGTTTGGAACTTTAGGCGATCTACCCAAAACTTCACTTTCGTACTTTGCAGATGACATCATCGATCGATATGAGGCCAAACAGTTTGAAGCCGCCGTTGGAGAGCAAGACAACGACATGCGCCTTGCAATGAATGCCGAAACTGCGATCGCCGATGTCATCGAAGCGTCGAGCACCAATGACGGCCAATGGTTTGGAATGATGGGGAATGCTGCACTACGGAGCGTCTTTGATACGGCCTTTGGGTTCTCAGACAGTTTTGCCGCACTCGATCTTGATCAACAGCTTGAGCAGTTTCAGAGTCGTGCAAAGGCGACGTTTGGCACAGATCAGTTTTCTGAGCTCGCCTCTGCAGAGAACCAAGAGAAAATGACCCGTCTCTATATGTTGCGGACAGAGATTGAGGCGAACTCAGCCATGACTTCTGGTGCTTCAATTGCGTTAAGCCTGCTGCAACAAGGTTAAGCTCCACCAATCTGAAGGGCTCTTTGTAGCATACGAAAAGCACCGACAATCCCGTGATCACTTTGCATGGCAATGAAGTTTTCCAAGGCATCGTGTGTCGCTATCGCATCGTCGATCTTCTGATCTGACCCGTTCGCATATAGGCCCGATTGAATCATCAACTCAGCTTGTGCGTAGGCGCCCATGTGCCGTCTTGCGGACGCAATAAGCTTGTTCTCCGCAGCATTGGCAGCGTCAGGGAGCGAACGGGAAACAGAGCGCGTGACATCGATCGCCGGAAACCGACCACGTTCGGCAATTGTTCGATCTAACACAACATGACCGTCCAGCACACCGCGCAACATATCGGCGACGGGTTCTTCCATGTCAGACCCCGCAACCAGCACGCTATAGATTGCGGTAATGTCTCCGGTTTCATCTTTGCCTGGGCCAGCACGTTCACAGAGCCCTGCGATAGCAGCTGGTGTAGACGCGGGATGCCCGCGCAAATTGGCTGTTTCACCTGCGGCGACTGCGACCTCACGATGCGCTTCAGCGAAACGGGTAACACTGTCGATTAGCAATAAGACCTGCAAACCTTGATCCCGGAAGAATTCGGCAACAGTGGTGGCGACTTGCGGGCACCTGCGGCGCACTTGCGGTGCACGATCTGATGTCGCCGCGACGATGACACTGCGTGCCATCCCATCGGGCCCAAGGGACTTTTCAACGAATTCCCGAAGTTCACGACCCCGCTCACCGACAAGGCCAATGATGATAACATCTGCATCAACCTTTTTAGCAAGCGTCGCCAGTAGGGTGGATTTGCCTACGCCAGACCCAGCAAAAAGCCCAATTCTTTGGCCACGGACAATTGGCAGAATAGTATCGAAGACAGCAAAACCAGTAGCCAAACGCGCACCCAACCCGCGCCGTGAGGCCGCTGGAAGAGGCGCTATGTCAATTCTGCGTGGTTCAACTCCTGGCAAAAGGGGCCGGCCATCCAAAGGTTGTCCGTCCGGATCCACCACTCGCCCTATCCATCCGGCGTGAGGGGCAAGTGCAGGGCGGGGCAACAGAACCACCTTGGCATTGGCGCCTAATCCTTCAGTCGACCCATCCATCATAACATCAAGTCGCATTCCGCCAACTCGGACAATTTCACCAGTCAGTTCATGTCCAATGACTCTGATCCGGTCCCCGACTGCCCCATAAGCGGACAAACCACGAATCTGTACTGCCCCCCCAGCTATTTCGCTAATTTCACCAACAGGCCGCGAGAGCGATACGCGATTGAGTGATGCGCCCATCTGAGCAAATATTTCTTCTGTCATTCTATCCCCGCTGTGGTCGTGACAACCAATTCTTAGGGAATCATCCTTAAGGCTTAGTTGAAGCCACTCGAGGGAGAAGCCCCGATGTTTACTAACCTGAACCTGTTTCAGACATCTTATGCAATGGCGCGTCATGCAGGCGCACGACAGGCCGTGACGGCTGCCAACATGGCAAACGCCGACACACCGAACTATCGTGCGCAAACGATGGAGTCCTTTGCCGACAGCTATGAAAATAGCTCAGCGGGTGAGATGAGAACGACGCGAGCCGGACACATGGACGTCAACGGTTCATCCCTAACACCTTCGACTGATTTCACAGACGCCGAGGCATCGCCAAACGGAAACTCCGTTTCTCTTGAACAAGAAATGATCAATGCCGTTGAGGTGCAACGCGAACATAACCGTGCGCTCGCGATCTATAAGCATTCGCTGGATGTGGTGCGCATGAGCATTGGACGGAGGTAGAAATGGCTGATTTTTCTGACGCGATGAGGGTGACGGCAAGTGGCATGCGCGCGCAAGCCGCACGTTTGCGCCACGTCTCCGAGAACATCGCGAATGTCGACACGCCGGGGTACCACCGCAAAACGGTTAGTTTTCAGTCTATTGTCGAGGCTGGGCAAGACAGCGGTCTCGTTGAAACCGGTCGTGTCCAATTGGATCAGACACCTCTTAATGAAATTTACGATCCTTCGCATCCGATGGCTGACGACAACGGCAATTACGAAGGGTCCAACGTCAATCTCCTCATTGAAATCGCTGACGCCCGAGAGGCGCAGCGTAGCTATGAGGCCAATCTGAAACTGTTCGATCAGGTTCGACAAATGTCGACGTCCCTGATGGACATTCTACGTAGATAAAAGGGGCACCTATTATGGAAGTTCAACCAACATTCGTCGCGCGCGCCTATGCCGCGAACAGGCCAGCAACGGCACCCTCTCCATCCGATTCTCAAGGATCAGCTTTCGGACAAGCCATGGCGGGTTTCGTCGAGACACTGCAATCTGGCGAAAAGACAGCCATGGCATCGATGACAGGTGACGCGGATCCGCACGCTTTGGTTCAGGCGCTGGCCCAAACAGAGCTGGCCGTCGAAACCGCTGTTACCGTTCGGGACAAGGTCGTAGAGGCGTACCAAGAGATTCTGAGGATGCCTGTCTGATATGGAAGACACACTCTTCTATGACACGCTGAGGCAAGGCCTCTGGACGGCGACACTCGTGTCGATGCCGATCTTGGTCGTCGCTTTGATTACGGGCTTAACGGTCGGCTTGTTCCAAGCCTTAACCTCAATTCAGGAAATGACCCTGACTTTTGTTCCTAAGCTCGCGGCTATCGTCGGCGTTTTCTGGATCACTATGGGATTCATGACTGAAACGCTCGTTGGTTTCTTTCAAAACACTCTCGTTCCAATCATCGCAGGAGGCTAATTCATGGAAAATGCAACATATACGGCATTGACGCGGCAGTCTGGTTTAATGAATGAAATGCGCGTGGTCGCCAATAACCTCGCCAACATGAACACGACCGGCTTTCGAAGCGAAGGTGTGATTTTCGCAGAGCACGTTACGGCACTTGGACCCGATGATCCTTCTCTTTCAATGGCGACGGCATCGGTTCGAGAAACCCATGCGGATCAGGGCGGCTTGATGCAGACGGGCGGATCATTTGACTTGGCAATCGAGGGAGAAGGATTCTTCCTCATTGAAACTCCGGCGGGTGAACGCCTGACACGTGCGGGCGCATTCACCCCCAATGAAAACGGCGATCTTGTAACGCCTGAAGGCTTCCGTGTTCTCGACGCAGGCGGTGCGCCAGTGTTCGTGCCGCAGGGGGCCGGACCTGTTGGAATTGCGCCGGATGGAACTGTCAGCGCAGGGGGCCAACCCGTCGCTCAAGTTGGCCTTGTTACACCCGTAAGCCTGTCAGGCTTAGTGCGCGAAGACGGCGTTCGTTTCCGCGCCGATGAGGGACATGAACCTGCGTTAACGGGCCGGATGCTGCAGGGGTTCTTGGAAGAATCCAACGTGAATCCAGTGCTGGAAGTGTCTCGAATGATCGAGGTTCAGCGCGCCTATGAACTCGGCCAAAGCTTCATCGACAAAGAAGACGAACGAATTAGGAGCGCCATTCGTGCGCTTGGCAAGTGATCCCAATAAGGAGGCAGCCTCATGCGCGCCCTAAGAATTGCAGCCGCCGGTATGGCCGCACAACAAACCCGAGTTGAGGTTATCTCCAATAACCTCGCCAACATGAGCACGACCGGATACAACACGCGCCGCGCCGAGTTTGCCGATTTGCATTATCAACAGTTGCAACGGCCGGGAACGATAAATGCGTCTGATGGCACAGTGCTGCCGACCGGTGTGCAATTGGGCTTGGGCGTACGCCCGACATCGGTTTCGGTGATGTTGTCGCAAGGCTCGCTGGCAGCGACAGGTGGTGACCTCGATCTCGGAATCGAAGGAAACGGTTATCTTGAAGTAACACTGCCAGACGGTCGCGCAGCTTACACACGCGATGGCAGCCTAAAGCGAACAGGCGATGGGTTGATCGTTACGTCTGATGGATATCCAGTGGTGCCGGATATTACGATACCCGACGATGCACGATCCATTTCGATCAATTCCGAGGGCGAAGTGTACGCCTATTTTGTAGATCAGGTTGATCCGCAACTCTTGGGGCAATTCACGTTATCCGGCTTCACAAACCCAAAAGGTCTCGAAGCAATCGGTTCCAATTTGTTCCTCGAAACACCTGCATCGGGGCCCTCTGCTGCGACAACCCCTGGCCAAGATGGTTTGGGCGTTTTGCGTCAGGGCTACCTTGAAGACAGCTCCGTTGATCCCGTGCGAGAGATTACCGATTTGATCAAAGCCCAACGCGGGTATGAGCTAAATTCCAAAGTGATTTCCGCCGCTGACCAGATGCTCGGCGCAATGGTGCAAATCCGATGAAGTTGCTCGCTCTCGTATGTGTTGTTCTCACTGGTCCCGCGTCGGCCGATACAGTCGTCGCGACGCGAACCCTGCCAGCGCGAACAATTATCGGCCCCGAAGATATCGCGTTGCGAGACAGCAATGTTGTGGGGGGGCTGGATCAGCCAGAATTGGCCATTGGGCAAGAATCTCGCGTGGCGCTCTACGCTGGCCGCCCAATCCGTTTAGGCGACATCGGGCCGCCAGCTGTTATCGAGCGCAACCAGATCGTCATGTTGGTTTACCGTCGAAACGGCATCTCGATCTCGACCGAAGGCAGAGCTCTCGATCGCGCAAGTCCCGGGGATCTAATCCGAGTGATGAACTTGTCATCTCGCGCGACTGTTAGTGCAGTCATTGATCACAGCGGCACTGCCTTTGTTGCCCAATAGGAGAATAACATGCGTAAGATAGCTCTAACCCTCTTAGCGGCTTCGATGGCATTGACGGCCTGCGGAAGATTGGCGGAGGTCGGAAAGGAACCCGATTTCACCCCGCCGCAAGCTTCTCCTGAAGCAACGGCAATGATGACATACGGCATCGAACCTGAACTTGCAGTTTCTACAACACGAGCAGTCACACCCTCCCTTTGGACCGGTGAGCGTGGATCGTTGCTTGGCGATCGTAGAGCGGTGCAGAGAGGTGACATCTTGACGGTTGTCATCGAGATTGATGACTCCGCATCAATTTCAAATTCGACAGATCGATCGCGCAGTGGATCTGAAAGCATGTCAGTGCCAAGTCTTTTCGGCGTTCCACAACGCATCGATGAATCTTTACCCGATGGCGCAACGCTGAGCGATGCCGTTGATCTGACATCGAGCAGCAGCTTCGGAGGCGATGGATCCGTCCGGCGCAATGAACAATTGGAACTGCGGGTCGCAGCAACAATCGTTGGGGTCATGCCAAACGGCGTTTTATCGATCCAAGGCACACAGGAAGTGCGCGTGAATTTTGAGATGCGCGAACTGCTCGTATCCGGATTTGTACGGCCTGAAGACATCAGCCGCCAAAACGAAATCACCTATGACAAGCTCGCCTCGGCACGCATTTCATATGGAGGTCGTGGACAGATTTCTGATGTTCAACAACCGCGATACGGGCAACAGATCGCCGACGTAATCCTTCCATTCTAAGGGGCACTACTGTGAAGAAACTGATTTTACCGTTGATCTTGTTGTTGTTAGGCGTTGGAGGCGGGGTCGGTGCTGGACTGTTTCTGACTCCTGAAACCGAGGAACTGGTCAGTGATCCTTGTGGGGACACCAGCGTAACACCAACGGAACTCGCGCATGAAGAAACGGAATCGTCTGATCCGATCCCGTTGGATGGACGTGAGTACGCTCGAATGAACAACCAGTTTGTGGTCCCCATCGTTGTCGGTGAACGCGTTACGGCCTTGATCGTAATGTCATTAAGCATTGAAGTAGAAACAGGGGGGCAAGAGGCGGTGTTTTCGCACGAGCCCCGTTTACGCGATGCTTTCCTTCAAGTGATGTTTGACCACGCCAACATGGGCGGTTTTGCGGGCGCTTTCACCTCGTCTTCAAACATGCGCCTGTTGCGTGAAGCCCTGCAAGGCGCTGCTGATGATGTAATGCAAGGCCATATCACCGACGTTCTGATCGTTGATATAGTTCGCCAAGATGTCACCAACTAGAACGCCTCAAAGCTAACTGTCGCTCTTCCAACACAGCACGCTGTTCCATTTGTTTTGCGGCCTCAAGTTTTGAAAGCGTTTTTACTAGCCGTTCGCGTAATATCTCGCGGTCCCGAAAAGCACGGGCCAACTCTTGGTTGATCAGTACTTTTTTGTCTTTCGCCCATGTTTCCCAAAGGACGTCAGCGCCAGTTCGGGACGCTAAGCTTAATGGATCAACACTTTGAGGGCGTTCAAGTTCAGCAAGTTGTTTTGCCAAGCCTTCAATATGGCTAAGAACTTGTGCCATTTTCAGCTGCTCTGCCTGAAACGCCATATCCAGGACCGGAATCAACCGACGAAAGCTGGTTAGTTTTCCCGTCATTTCCTTGCGACCTTGCGAATCCGGTCAGCAAAGCGGATTGCCGCGGCGACCGCCTTGTAATGATCTCGCGGTATCGTTTGGCCGAGCTCTACCGTTGCATGAAGGGCTCGGGCGGTCGGTGGGTCCGAATGGATCGGGACCGCGTTTTCCTGCGCGATCTCGCGGATGCGCGCGGCAACCAAGTCTACGCCTTTTGCCACACACTCAGGCGCGCCGCCAACCGTTCGGTCCCACTTAAGCGCGACAGCATAATGGGTCGGGTTCACGATAATCACATCTGCATCTGGCACATCAGCCATCATCTGATTCATTGCAATCGCGACTCCTTTTTGGCGACGTTTCTGCTTCATCGCCGGATCACCTTCGGAGTTCTTATTTTCGTCCGTCAGCTCTTTGCGTGACATCCGGTTCTTGCGCAGATGTTCTGCGCGTTGCCACGTGTAGTCGACCACACCAAGTGAGATGGCAATCAACAAGACGATGGACATTAGGCTAATACAAAGTCGCAAGAGCATCGCCATGATTTGGGCCGGTGATAGTGCCATTGCACCCATGATGTCCGGCATTCGACCGGCGAGAAATGAAAACAGCACAATGCAGTATAAGATGAGCTTTGCCGTACTCTTTCCGAATTCGAACAAACCGCTTCGGCCAAATTTGTTCTTTGCTTGAGAGATCGGAGAGATACGGGACAGTTTCGGTTCTAGCTTGGAGGGCGCAAAAACAAACCCCTTCTGTAGCATTAGTGAAAGGATCACAAACCCCGCTGGAATTGCAAACCATGGTGCAAGTGCAACTCCAATATCCCGTATCAATCCACCCATAAATGGACCGCCATTGGACGAGAAAACGCCCGCTGAGATTGAGTCTGGCCTTGCAATCACGCCCGCGAGTTCTGACCCAATTTGCGTTAATGACGCTGCACCAACACTAACCCCGGCGATAAGAATACCGGCATAAGCGGACGCCGTATTTAAGTCGGTTGATCGTGGGAAATCGCCCTTCTTTCGGGCCTCATCCAATTTATGCTGAGACGCTTCAAATTGCTTGTCATCGTCGTTACTTTCGTCACTCATTAGCGCCCCCTGAACGGATCCGCGATGAAGAGGCCCATCGATTCAACCCACAGCGACAGCATGAGTGGCGCTGCAAGCATCAAGATGATCAGGCCACCTGCCGTAATGGCGGGTGCGCCGACGAAGGCCACCATCAGCTGGGGCATGGCTTTGTTTATGACACCGAGCGTGATGTTGTAGATCAGTGACGCAACGACAAAAGGCGCGGCGAGCGTAAAGCCCAATGCAAACGCATATGAGATTTCGGCAATGCCAGCAGGGGTCAGAACGTCAGGTGGAATGACAGAGCCATGCGGAACGATCACGTAACTATGGATCATAAACTCTGCGATCTGGATATGAAGTCCCATGATTGTCGCCAAGGCAAGGCCACCAACGACAAGTACATGGCCCATTGCTGGCAAAGGATCCGTTCCTGCTCCACCAAACAGTTGTGAAAGCGATGTCGATTGCGCTGCGATTGAGCCCGCCGTTTGCAGAGCTAGGATAAACAATCGAAGCATCATTCCGAGGAAAAACCCGGTGAGGGACTCGGCAAAAACGAGGCCGACAGTTGCAATGGATTCCATTGAGGGGGGCGTTGGTACGGCAGGCAAGACAATCATCGTGAAAGCAAAGGCGATGCCAAGTTTTACTTGAGCCGGAATCGATTGTTCTCCAAACGCCGGCAGCAAAGAAACCATTGCGCCGACCCGAACGAACACAACGAAGGCTTGCCAGAGGAAGACTTGCGAGAGCGACGTGAGGTCGGCCAATCCCTCAATCATGCAGCAACCAAGCCGACCAATGCAGGTTTGGCGTCGACACCGATTTCTTCGAAGGACAGGACAGGGTTGGGTAGACCCTTTGCGGTAAGGACCGTACGCAAGAATCGACGGCGCTTCATGGACGTGACCAAGGCCGGAAATGTACCCGCTTCTCCGGCTGCGGTAATCTTCTCCGAGATCGCGAGCGCAAGTCGATTGAACTCATCTGGTGGCAAAGCGACGTCCCCCAAACCACGTTCCGTGGCGATTTGATAAGTAGCGAACATGTCTTCCCATTCTGGCGCCAATTGCACGAGAGGGATGGTTCCGTCATCACGACGCATCTCGGCAACCAATTGGAATCCAAGGCGCTGGCGGACGTGCTCTGCCACACCTTCGACGGTTGGGTAAAGCTGGCGCCCTTCGGCGGTAGCCTCGATGATCAACGATAGATTGCGGATCGACACACGTTCTTCGAGCAAGAGGCGCAGGACTGATAACAACATGTCGACGGGAACCTTATCGGGAACCAGTTCGTCCAACATCTTTCGGTTCGCTTCGCCTCGCGCGGTGTCCGTGAGCTGGCTCATTTCATCCATCAACCGACGCAATGTCTTGAGCGTCATGAGGCGGGAAAAGTTCTTTTTTATGACTTCCAATAAGTGCGTCGCGAGGACTTCAGTCGGCTGCACAGTTGTCAGGCCGCTTAAGGATGCTGATTCTTGATCATCCGAACTGATCCACCGAGCCGGCGCACCGTAAACCGGTTCTTGGACGTCTTGCCCGTTAGGTACTTGAGTTTCGGGGCCAGCCAGCAGAGCCAGAACACGACCAGGTTGAAGGCGATCCCTGACCTGCTCCACACCTTGCACCAGAATTCGATAGTAGCCGTCTGGCAAGGAGACGTTATCGGTCAACCTAATATCTGGCAACAAGACGCCAAATTCAGTCGCAACGTGGTTGCGCATATTGCCAATCCGAACATCGAGTCCGACGCCGGGATCCAGCACCATATCAACCAAATCTGGGGCAAACTCGACGTGAATGTCATCAAGGTCTAGGAGGTCTCCCATACTTTCACTGGGCGCTTGAACAATAGGCTGTTCCTGTTCTTTTGCTTTCTTGGCAGCGGCCTCATCGGCTGCTTTCTTGCCAAACCAAGCCGCCGCCCCCAGCGCACCAGCACCCGCAACAAACGGAAGAAACGGCAACCCAGGAACAAGAGCGAACAAAAACATAAGGACGCCTACAGTCGCCAACGCGGCGGGGTAACCCCCAAGCTGAGACACAAGAGCGAGATCAGTGGCCCCTTTCGCGCCGCCCCGAGCCAACAGTAACGCCGATGCAATCGAAATGATGACTGATGGGATCTGGTTCACCAGACCGTCGCCAACGGTCAATATAGCATAGGTTTCAAAGGCAACACCAACCGGCATGCCATGAACAGCAGCCCCCATAATGAGCCCCATCACAAGATTCAAAGCGGTGATGAGAAGACCAGCTACCGCATCCCCTTTAACGAACTTCGATGCGCCATCCAGCGACCCGAAAAAGGTTGTTTCGGCTTGCTCTAGTTCGCGGCGGCGTTTGGCTTCGTTGTGATCAATCGCTCCAGCGCTCATGTCGCTGTCGATCGCAAGTTGTTTTCCCGGCATTCCGTCTAAGGCAAAACGCGCCCCAACCTCTGCCATTCGGGTCGCGCCTTTGTTGATCACCATGAAGTTCACAATCAATAGAACGCCGAAGACAACGAGACCCAGAAAGACACTGCCGCCCATTACGAAATTGGCAAAGCCTTCTATCACATCCCCGGCGGCACCAGTTCCAGTGTGCCCTTCGCCTATGATTAACTTGGTTGATGATACGTTGAGAGACAGTCGCAGCATCAAAGAGGCCAGTAGAATTGTTGGAAAAGCCGAAAAGTCTAACGGCCTCTCAATGAATAAGGTGACAGTGAAAATCAGGATCGCAAGCGCAAAAGATGCTGCAAGACCAATATCCAAGACCCACGAAGGCATGGGTAAAATCATCATCACAATGATCGCCATCAATGCGAGAGCCAACAAGACGGTAGGCTGAAAGACCGAACGTAGGGTAATGTCTGGCATCAGCTTAGCCCCGCTTCACGTTTAACAATCGCAATGCTGGTCACTGGTTTGAAGTCAAAACGTTTCTGGCCCATTTTACCCCTGCACATTCTGTTGCTGGTCGTGACAGAGTTAAAGCTAGGTCGTTACGATTTGGTAACCAAGTCAATCAATCTGGAGCAATAGGTCCATCAAATCGCGAAAGCAGTGCTTCAACTGCGCGCCGGCTTTCTTGGGATTGTGACAAAACCTCCCGCCTATCAAATAGCGTCTCTATCGGATCTTCGACCGGACGGCTAAGGACCGTTTCTGCGAAAGCCGATAGTGCCTCATCATCCTCAAGAGTAAGCCGATCCCAGGCCTCGGCGCGAAATTGTAACGTCGCTCCATCTACCTCTGTGTTATCAATTGATTGCGCGGATAGTACGGCATTATGATCTCCCAAGCCCGTATAGGCACGGGCGCGCAGTTCATTTGCGCGCGATGTCGTCAAACCAATCAGGCCTTCTATGGCGCTGATATAGTCTTCTACCCCAATAGCAGCTTGTGCACGTAAATACCGGCGTTCAGCCGCAGCCTCGCGCTGGGCGGGTGACACTAGAAAATCGGCTGCACGTTCAGAAAATCCAATCTCAATTAATCGAGCAGCAATGAGATTTTCACTGTGGGACGTGAGGCCGCTTGGAGTATCTTCAAATGCGAAACCCAGAAATGTCGCAGCCTCAGCCCGTTCGGTCATTTCAATGACTGCAAAGTTAAGGGCATCCAATGCCTCCTGATCGTCTCGCTGCTCCAGAAGGTCAAATGCTGCCTGATACTGCTCAAGTTGTACGCGGGCAATTGCTTCTGCGAGAGCGAGACGATCCGCTGTAGGCGTACCTCGATGCTCTTGGCGCATCGCTGCCGCCAAAATCAGATCGGATTCGTCTGGAAGCGATTCGTTCTCAACACCCAGCTCAATCAAACGAATTAACGAGTCAGGTGAAATGCGCCCATTGTCCTCTGCTTCTTCCTTTAGCGCAGCCATCGCTTCCTCTGGGTGATCTTGATGTTCCGCCACCAGCGCCTGAACTGCGATCGTTTCGTGGTTTCCAGCTGAATCATTGCGGTCCGTTGCGCGAAGAAGTTGTGCGGCTGCTTCAACCTCTCCAACATCGGTGAAATACCGAGCCAAACGCGGTGCCATCTGCCCGCGCAATGGTTGCGGCAGCGCCAAGAAACTCTGTGTAATATGGTTTTTTCGATCTTCGTCGATTTCTGTCGGTTGAGCGATAAAGGCCCACATCGCTCCTGACGTGTCACACCCCGCCTGTGCGACTATAAGATCCGTCTCTACATCATATTCATCAATTAGCCCGGCAAGTTGCAGAAGCACTAAGCGATCCTGACTTTGCGCGGGATCTGAGGCCAAGGCATTTCTCGCCTCCACGCCAAATCCAAAATGCAGATACAGCCTTGCAAGTTGATTCTGCGCCTCTAAAGGCTGTTCCCCGAACTCACCGGCCAAGGCCTCAGCTAGATCTGCAACTTGCGCGTACAGCGCGCGACCGTCACCCCATTGATCGATCTGGAATAGATCAGCTGATAGGCATTTCTGACCAATTTCAGCCCCTAGAATGTCACGGATCGCACTAAGATCACGGTCCATCGCTGTTGAGATTCCAATTCCAGGATGGCCAGATACAACTGGCTCAACCGATTGGGCGTTTTGCGGGGGTTTGTCTACCGGCACGTCCTCCTGCACTGGTTCTGGGTCAGCATGCGATGTGATATTTGGATCAAGAAACCCCTGGGATGCTGCTCGTGCAAGGCCTTCGAGCAATGCAGCCTCAGTTGCTGCAATATCCGTTCGATCTTGGGCAACCGGAGCATCATCGTCGAAAGCTACGGCGGCACTGGCAGTTGGCACTACAGGGTTGGCGAGAGACAAAGGCGGCAAAGAAGCATTCTGTAAAACCAATAAGTTTGGCAACTCAAGGCCACTGTTTTCCGAAACCAAAAACGGTTGAGAGGATTGAAATTGCGGTTGGTTATTTTCAGTCTCACTTACTGAAGGGGTGCTGGAGACGATATCAACAACCAACTGACCACTTTTCCATAAAAACGCATCAGCCTCACAATCGCAATCTACTTCGAAGAGGAGCTCGTTCTTAGCAATCTGTAAGACGTTCAGGACTCTCTCTCGAGGAATGCGTTCAAACACCGCTGAGGTGTCAAAACCGTCTTCGTGGCCGCTTAGAGTCAAGAGGAATCCACTGCCCGTTTGTTCAACAGACCATGGAGTTCCTGACCCAATTCCAATCACAAATCGGGAGAATGTCTCGTGTTCGCCGGTACGAATAGGTGCGGAATCTGCCCAAACCACTATCGGAAAACACATGAAAGCAAGAGCGAACCGGATCATGCTGCATCCTGTTTGGCAGCTTTTAGAGCTTCTTCCAGATCAGTGAAGCTCGGGCGACAGTGGCCGGGCGTATTCTGGCGGCCGACCTCTATGCAAATATTGGGCGCATGCTGGTATAGGTTCGCGACGAGGACTTCCCTAATAAGCTGATAAAAATGCGCGTCGTCTTCAACAACCGTTTTAACTCGGCCAGCAAAGGGACCGACCAAACCGTAGGCGAGGAATACTCCCAAGAATGTGCCGACCAAGGCGCCACCGATCATTTTTCCCAGGACTTCTGGCGGCTGATCAATGGACCCCATCGTTTTGATAACGCCAAGAACAGCCGCAACAATTCCCAGAGCAGGTAGACCATCAGCAATCGTCTGAAGCGCATGTGTGCCATGCATGGAATGGTGAAAGTTTGCCTCTATCCGTTTCTCGAGCACTTCTTCGACCTGATGAGGATCATCATAATTCATAGAGGCCGACCGCATTGTGTCACAGATCAATGCAACCGCCTCGCCATCGGAAAGAATTTTTGGGTACTTCCCGAACAACGCGCTTTCCGTCGGTTCCTCAATGTGGGCCTCTAACCCGACGGGATTGGTCCTCGCAATGCGGATCAGCTCAAATAGAAGACACAACAGGTCGCGATAATCATCGGGCTTCCATTTCGTCCCTTTGAAGACCTTTCCCATGTCTTTCATGGTGTGTTTGATACCTGACATATCGTTGGAGATCACAAAGGCGCCGACTGCCGCCCCACCAATCATAATCATCTCGAAGGGAAGAGCTTTGAGGATCATCCCCATCTTACCCCCTGCAAGCGTGTAGCCCCCAAATACCATAACAAAAATGATAACGATTCCGACCAAGCCGATCATGATTCTGCCCCTACTTATGCTGCTATGGTGATGCCACGACAGTAGTTAACGTTCCGTCAGCACCGCTACTCAGTAGGTGCATTCGCATTTCGGCCCGCGATAATAACGCTTATGGAATAGGCTGTTTGCGGGTCTAACCCCGCCAAGACAGCCGCTGCTGCTTCAGGTGCCATACGCACAAGAAAGCCGGACGCAAAATCTGGTGCCATTTGGCCAAACAAGCCCGCTGCATCCGCGGGTTTCATGTTCTCATACACTGCCGTTAACCGTGCGATGTCGTCATCGTTTGCGGTTTCAGACAAGGCCAGCGTCGCTATTAAAGACTCTTCTGCGGCTTGGAGTTCCCCCAAACGTTCGCTCAACTCTTCTTCTGCCAAGGCTAAGGCGCGCATCCGATCTTCCATTGCGACTTCTCTATCTGAGACGCGTCTTTCTCGGGCTTGTAATGCCTCTAACAAGGGCTCAACTTCCACAGGCGGTGTTTCGATCGGCTCCTCAATCATCGGAGCAATCGCTTCCTCGGCCAATGCAATAGCTGGCCCAACGCCTGTCGCGAGTCTTGTCATCCCAGATATGAGAAGCAGACTCGAAATCACGAGAAGAACATGTTTGGACTTTCGACGCTTCACGCTATGTCGCCTCTTCTGAAAAGATTGGGCTTCGGACGAAGAAAGGATCGATGGTCGGTGTTTGAGGTTGTTTTGGAATCGAATGATTGGGATCCGGAAGATCGTGAAGCGAAGCCATCAGCAACTCGAGACGCTTTGCAGCATGATCGGCCTGTTCACATTGAGCCACCAACGTGGTTCCCGATGTAGACGAAGCATACTCCGCCTGTTTAAGCGCCTTCGAAAGATCATCGACCTGCACTGAAAGAACGGCAATGGCACCGCCGACCCCTTGCTCAAGGTCCGTAAATCGCCGTAACCGACGAGAAAGAATGAAACAATAAAATCCGGCCGCTAAGGCCCCTGCGGTTAGTAATATATCGGCGATAAATGCCATAGCTGACCCTTTCTAGTTCAACACAAATTCCATGATTAGGATGTCCTTTACCCGCCCATCCCCAACAACGACCTGCACGCGCCGCAGCATCTGTGCGCGCAACCTGATAAGCGCCGTTGGATCTTCAAGATCGGACAGATCAACCGCGCGCAGATACCCATTCAAGACATCGACGATCCGCGGCATGAGGCTCGTGACTTCTTCGCTATAGGCTGGATCCACTTCCAGCTGAGACGTAAAAAGAAGATGTTGCGCGCGCGCGTGTTGCGGCAAATTAATGACCAACGTTTCCACTGGTACAAACGCGAGAGCCGGCAGTTCTTCGGCGACTTCTTCATGAACAACCTCTTCATGACTATCATCACCTGATCCGCCGACGAGTCCCATCTTTACGGCCATGAAGCCACCAGCTCCGCCGAGAATCGCAAAGACCAACCCAAGAATCAGGGGCAGCTTTGACGCTTTTTTCGGTGTGTCTTCGCCTTCTCCCTCAGGGGTTTCTTCTGTTTCTGCCATCTTTGCGATCCTTCCGTTCTAATCGATCAATACCTCCGAGGAACTAACCGATTGTTAAGCCTGATCCGCTTATTGATGAGAAACAGGTAACACGCCTTGATACGGGAGAATCCCCATTGGGAAGCACGAACACAGCTTGGTCTAACCTTGATACACGCCGTCGAATCATAGTGATTGGCGCATCACTGGCCGTCTTTGGGGCCGTCCTTATGATGGCTCGGTCCACCACATCTCGGGATTTATCTCTGCTTTATGCTGGATTGGATAATTCGACCGCGGGCGATGTCGTAACATCCCTAGATCAACGCGGCGTGATATACGAAGTGCGTGGTGGATCGATTTTCGTTCCGACTGCCGATCGGGACCGCCTGCGGATGACATTAGCCAGTGAAGGTCTGCCCGCAAATAGCTCTGATGGGTACGAGTTGCTTGATAACTTGTCTGGCTTTGGCACGACATCACAGATGTTTGACGCTGCTTATTGGCGCGCGAAGGAAGGTGAACTTGCACGAACTATTCTAGCCAGCCCACATATTCGAGCCGCTCGGGTTCATATTTCAGCAACCTCAGCTCAACCGTTTCGCCGCGAGCAATCACCGACCGCCGCCGTTACCGTTACAACGGTTAATGGCACTCTGGATGTTGGCCAAGCAGATGCGCTTCGCTTCTTGGTCGCATCTGCGGTTCCTGGGCTTTCTCCAAACGACGTTGCCGTAATTGACGGTGTTGGAGGGCTTGTTTCCGGCAATGATCAAAGGGCAATCACGCCTGATGCAAATGAAAAAGTCGCCGAGCTGCGAAATCGGGTCGAACGTCTATTGGCTGCACGAGTTGGGCCGGGCAATGCCGTCGTTGAGGTAAGTGTCGACACTATTACTGAAACCGAATCGATTATTGAGCGTCGGTTTGACCCTGAAACGCGTGTCGCAATTAGCACGGAAGTACTAGAAAGCAGTACTTCTTCTCAAGACAGTATGTCGGGCGACGTAACCATCGCATCCAATCTCCCCGAAGGAGATGGTGCAGGAAGTTCCGGAGCCGCCACAAACGAAAATAGCGAAAGCCGTTCGGTCACCAATTATGAAGTATCCGAAACCCAAAGAGAGGTTTTGCGCACGCCAGGCGCCGTGCGCCGCATAAGTGTTGCCGTTCTAGTCAACGGCATAGAGACGATCGACGATGAAGGTGTTGTGGTAGTCTCCCCTCGCCCAGCGGAAGAGCTCGAAGACCTTAGCATGCTCGTCGCCTCCGCGGTCGGTCTTGATGCAGACCGCGGTGACGAAATCACGATCCGTTCAATGGTATTCGAGGCCCTTCCAGAACTGGGCACTGCTGCAGGGGAGGCACCCGACCTACCTGCGGCGCCCCTCAACATCATGAAGCTCGTGCAGACTGGAGTGCTCGGCCTTGTCGCACTGATCTTGGGCCTATTTGTTGTTCGCCCCGTTCTTACGGCACGGCATGAAGAACCTGCTTTGTTGGACAATAGCGGTGGTAACGTAACTCCGATGGTCATTGGGGCAAATGGCAGTGTTATCGATGGTACCTCGGCCCCAACGGCCGTGCAGAATAACTTAGAAAACCAATCAAACAAAGACGAAGCCGCGAGCGCCGCGGATGAGGATCCAGTGCAAAGGCTACGCGGACTTATTGATGATCGCCGCGACGAAGCAATTCAAGTCCTGCAAAGCTGGATTGAAGACCCAAGTTCCGAGCCGGCCAAATGACTGCATCACACATCACGCTAGAATGCTTCGATGTCGGTGAGGACGAAGATGCATTCCCGCCCAGCGCAGACTACAAAAAAGGGTTTGAGGCTGGCTGCCTACATGCGGAAAACAGCATCGCCGCAAAGCAGCAACAAAGCATGACCGACGTCGCTGCAGCCTTGAGTGATATGACTTTCGGCTACACGGAGGCCAGAGGCATCCTTCTTGAGCAAATCCAACCACTTTTGGTCCAGATTTCTGGGCTCATCCTGCCTCAGATCGCGATGCATTGCTTTTCGGAATTTCTCATCGAAACGATGGAACAAGCCTTTTCGGAAGCAACCGATCAGGCGATCGAGGTGGCGGTCGAGCCAAGCATTGTTGGCGATCTCCATCTAGACAATGAGGCGGTCAATATCATCCCTGATCCGACCATGGAACATGGACAAGCCAGACTTCGCCGCAAAGACACTCATGTCATGATCGATCTGCCTGCCCTGCTCGACGCCCTACAAACGGCCTTACATGGTCTAGACCTTACAAAAAGGACCCATTCAAATGGATGACACACCAACGGTACCAGTTGCGCACCCCCTCCATAACATTCCAGTCGAAGTCACAATTTCTGTCGGACGGGCGCGTCCCCTTGTAAGAGATCTATTGGAGCTTGGTGAGAACGCTGTGCTTCCCTTAGACAAACGTATCGAAGACCCGGTTGATTTGTTTGTTGGCGGGCGGCTCATTGCGCGCGGTCAGCTTGAACAAGTCGCGGACAGCGAAACCGGACAATTGGCCGTGCGTCTGACCGAAGTCATTTCGACTGGAGTAAGCAGTGAATAACCGAATTCCACTACTGCTCGTCGCTGGTTTCATCGTAGCTTCAGCGGGCCCAGTTCTTGCCCAAGATGTCTCGATAACACTCGACAACGGCGGCTCACTGACCACTAGATCCGTTCAACTGCTGGTGCTTCTGACACTACTGAGCATTGTCCCTGGACTTGCTATTATGATCACATGCTTCCCTTTCATGGTCACGGTGTTATCGATCTTACGACAAGGCATAGGATTGCAGCAGTCCCCGCCCAATATGTTGATTATCAGCTTGGCCTTGTTCCTTACCTATTTCGTAATGGAACCTGTTTTTGTCGCGTCCTGGGAAAATGGAATTGATCCCATGCTCAACGATGCAATGTCGTTGGAAGACGCGTTTGTTAAGGTCATGGAACCTTTTCGCACTTTCATGGCGGGACGTATCGCACCGGATACATTTGAAGAACTAGCAAGCCTCCGCCCCGAAGTGACACTATCGCAGTCGATCGAAACTTCACCCCTTTCCGTTCTGATCCCATCCTTTTTGTTAAGCGAAGTTGAGCGTGCGTTTCAAATTGGCTTTCTGGTCTTTCTACCGTTCCTTATTATTGACCTCGTTGTAGCTGCTGTCCTGATGTCCATGGGGATGATGATGGTACCTCCGGCCATAGTCTCGCTACCATTCAAGCTCGCATTCTTTGTCGTCGCTGATGGTTGGAGTTTGATTGCCGGCAGCCTGGTACGTAGCTACTTCTAATCCCGGCGTTAGCGCACCACGAATTCAGCGTGGAGCGCACCTGCCGCCTTTATGCTTTTAAGAATGTCGATCATGTCGCGTGGTGAAACACCCAGCGCGTTCAAACCTGCCACGACTTCTGAGAGTGATGTGCCTTCTTGGATCTCTGCAAGACCTATACCGGGCTCTTCGTTGATCTGTGCATTTGTGTTTGGCACCACAATCGTTTGCCCGTCAGAGAATGGGTTAGGTTGGACAACAAGCGGCGCTTCCTCAATGCGTAGAGTGAGATTGCCTTGACTAACTGCAACACGGGAAATCCGCACATCATCCCCCATGACGATGGTTCCTGATCTTTGGTCCACGACAACCCGTGCGCGACGCTCCGGTTCCACCAGAATGTTTTCGACTCGAACAAGAGAATGAGCCGGCGAAACGTCACCCGTTGCCGTGATATCTAAACGAACGGTCCCTGCGTCGAGCATCACTGCAACACCACGACCATAGGTTTGGTTAATCGCGGTCTCGATACGTGCGGCGGTCGTAAAGTCGGGAGACCGCAAGGCAAGTCGAATGACGGACAAGTCAGCGAACGCAAAATCAACTTCACGTTCAACAGTCGCACCTGATGGGATCACGCCCGCAGTCGGAACGCCCTGAACCACACCGCCACCATCACCCTGTGCAGATACTCCGCCTGCAATAATCGTTCCCTGTGCAACGGCATAAATCTCGCCGTCCGCGGCGTTGAGGGGTGTCATAATGAGTGTGCCACCTAAGAGGCTATCCGCATCTCCGATTGCCGAAATAGTGACATCTATCGGACTTCCGGTGCGCGCAAATGGCGGCAAGCTCGCCGTTACGATAACTGCGGCAACGTTATTTGGGCGGAATTGTTCACCCGTCACATTGACCCCAAGCCTTTCGAGGATGTTGCTCATAATTTCTTCTGTGAATGGCGAATTTCGCAGACCATCCCCAGTGCCATTTAACCCGACAACAAGGCCATACCCAACAAGGTCGTTTGAGCGAACGCCATCAAACTCAACCAGATCTTTGATCCGAATTGGAGAAGCGTAAGCAATGTTAGTGGATAGAATTAGAAACAACGCGGCGAACATTCTGATCAACGCAAATACTCCATCAGTGAGAGGCGCGATAAGCGCGCGGTTAAGGTGTATTGGGTTTCCAGCTGTAGCTGAACGGACTGCAAACGTGTTGCCGTCTCAAACGGGTCAGCTGATACTAAGTCATTTCGCGCAATGCCGTATGACGACTGTTGTGCAGAAATTCGAACGGACGCTTCTTCAACTTGACCCTCGGCATAACCAAGGCGGGCTTGTAAATCGACCAAGGGCGACGCCACGGTCAAAAGATCATCACCAGCTTGCTTTTGCATCGATCGACGCGTGTCTAGGTCCAGCGATAATGACGTGTCACCAGCCAAAGCGCCAAGCGCCATCGCTTTC
The DNA here is from genome assembly GCF_018861045.1 of Octadecabacter sp. B2R22. Classification (GTDB taxonomy): domain Bacteria; phylum Pseudomonadota; class Alphaproteobacteria; order Rhodobacterales; family Rhodobacteraceae; genus Octadecabacter. The sequence continues at coordinate 293,958 of NZ_JAHKQJ010000005.1, read as the reverse complement.
ATAGTATCACGGATCGACGGATCATCGGCCCGAGCGTCAACGTCAATCGTTTGGTTGGCGCCGACAGGTCGGGTCATGGTACCCGTTTCGTCGCCTTGATAACCGAGCGTATGAAACCCACCCGCTGGATCATCAAACCAGGTGTCCAGGGCACTCGAAATGTCTGCTTCAGTCGTTAAGCCCGAGACTGCAAGGCGTATGTCCTCCATCATGACATCCGAGCTAGCCAAGGGATTTGTATCCACATCATTGCCACCAAACAAACTGCGATCGCCATACCGTGTGTTAAGTGCACTCACCGTTGTCTCGAACCCTGAAAGAGCGATGTTGCTGACGTTCTCAATCTGAGACAACGAGCTTCCTGAATTCACTGTAAGCAACGCGTCACTCGTCGCTGACCTTTGTCCATCGACGCCGTCGAGTGCAATTTGCATCGTCGACAGAAGCTGACTGAGGCCTGTGCTGGACTGCGCGTATGTACCAAGCATTTCTAGCTGACGATCAATGCTGTTTAGTTTGGTTTGGTTTGTGCCAAGATGAGCCGTGAGATCAGACTTCTCGCCAGTGGTTAATTCTTCCACCAACGTCTGCATGTCCGTTTTTAGTGAATAATTTGCACGTGATGTCATGAAGTATTGGCGCATGTCGCCAATTGTTGAAACTGGCATGGCTTATAGCTCCATCAGGGATTGCATCATCGTCTCGACCGCCTGCACGACGCGAGCGTTCGCGGCATATGCTTGCTCCACCCGAAGCAACATCTGCATCTCATAGTCGCTGTCCACTCCGTTTGCGGCTTCTGCTTCTTGCAAACTTGTCCAACGAGCCGTTGCAAAACTTAGTTCAGACTCATACTCGAGACGTTGACTTCCAACGGATGCCTCAAGGGACGACGCTCGGCCTGCTGCGCTTTGCTGAACCGGATCGCTTGTCGTGCTGCGCGTTGTTGTGAGCGCCGAGGAAAGTGCCTGCAATAAGCTCGCGTCTCCTGAGGGTCCCGATGTGGTTGCATTAATACCATCACGCAAGTTGGTCAGAGTGCCGCCTTGATCGGGGTCAACCGCAGCGTTCACGGAAATTCGCCCCGCTAGACCAGTCGAATTGGCAATATCAAAGGCCGAACCAGCGTCTGTGAATAATCCCGCCTCACCGATCGCCAAAGTTGGGTCAACATTGGGGTCCTGAAAGCGTTCCATTAAGTCGGCGGCTATGTTGTCGAGACCGTCTTGCACAGTCACCAGTTCAGCGTCCCGCGCTTGAAATGCGGCACCCAAGGATCCACCGACAAGTTTACCAACTCCGTCGCTCGCAATCGGTTGGCCGTCTACGGTTATGCCGGATAGCCCACCGCCGGCAAACGTCATGTCCGCTACAATCGTGTTGTTTTGGGCAAAGCCGAATTCCTTAGCCTTACCATCAAGCAGCATTTCACCATCCGGTGTCATTAAGGCAACTTGCCCACCGTCGCGGTCCAGTTCTCTGATTGGTACTATTTCTGCGATATCGTCAATGACTTGCTGCCGCTGATCCAACAGGCTCGACGGGTCGCCGCCAGTGTTTCTTGAATATGTGATGTCGGCATTCAGACGTTCGACCTGTGACAACCGAGTGTTCAGAAGGTCAACTTGGTCGGCAATGGATGCATCCGCTTCTTCTCGAAGGGTTTGAACGGCACTTGAAGCGTCATTCAAGCTTTGCGCAACGCTACTTAGACGATTACCCAGCGTTGAAAGTCCAATGGTGGATGATGGGTCAGATGCTGCATCCACAAGCGAGGCTTCTAGGGCAACAATATTGGATGAAATCGAACCATCTTCCCCCGTGCGTCCAACGGTATCTTCTACTTGGCTCATCGTTGAGACGAGAGACCCATAACCGCCAAGGCTGGACTCGGCTAAACGGCGGTCCGACAAGATGCCGCGATCAACATGACGAATGACTGAACCGATCTCAACACCGGCGCCTTGCCCGCCGATAGACGCTGCCGTCAAACTGAGAGTACGACGCCCATACCCTTCGGTTAACGAGTTTGCCAGGTTTGACGACACGACTTCTGCGGTTCGAGAAGCCGCATTCATGCCGGATAGGGCATTCGAGAGTGAATTGGAGATGCTCATGGTCCGGCTACCTCATTGGTTTAGCGTTTGATGTTTGTGGTTTCCTGCAGCATTTCATCGACGGTCTGGATGACCTTCGCGTTTGATGAATAGGCGCGTTGGGTTTGGATCAGGTTGGTGAGTTCGCCAGCAACGTCTGTTGCAGACTCTTCGCGGGCGTAACTGACGATATCACCGGTTGGCCCATCGGTTGCATCCCAGAGATAGAACTCGCCACTTTCCGGGGTAACGGAATAGCTTTGGTGGTCTTGAGTCCCCAAACCATTGTAATTTGACACGTCTACCAATGGGACTTGGTATATCTTGCGAGAAATTCCGGTGTCGAAGAAGGCATGGACATATCCATTCTCATCCACCTCGACGGAAGTCATATTGCCGACCGGCGAGCCGTCTTTCGAAATGGAAATCGGGGCGAAGGTGTCAGACAGTTGGGTCATTCCGTCCGCCTCACCTATCAGGCCGATATCAATATCAATGTCGAGGTTGCCACCAGATACGGCGACCGAAACTATCCCCTCTGCCGCGTCATATGCGCCACCGATTGAATCTGTCACCGACAGCAACCGACCCCCAAGTCCAGGGGAGTCGTCAAACTGCAGCGTGTAATTGCCGACGATTGTGCCATCCGAACTGTCTTCAATGATCATCGTCCATTCGTTCGATGCCCCGGTTGCAGGGACAGTCGGTGAAAAGCTGATGGACAGGTTTTCGGCAGTCCCCAAGTTGTCAAAGTACTCGATAGAGAGCTCTTGAGTATCACCAGTAGCCCCTGCCTCAGTTTCCGTCGCGGGAAGGTTAACCGCGAGTTCAATTTGGGTTGTTGGGTCGCTCGCGAATTGTTGCGAATTGACCTTGATTGGTTCTAGGCCACCAATACTGTCGCGGGGAAATGCTGGTATCGTGCCATCAGGGTCGGCGGGCCACCCGAGCAACACCAGTCCGCTTGTAGTCGTAAGATATCCGTCAGAATCGGGGCGGAACGATCCAGTAGACGCCAGCCGCATTGGAAAATCTGTGCCATTCGCGGCGGTGACAGATGACCCTTCGGTAACAGGCAACATACCAGTTCCACGAACCGCGAGATCTGTCGCATTGGAGGTCGCAACAAGCGGACCTCTCTCATCGATCATCCGCTGGGTCGTCACTCGAACACCGCCAGCGGTGTATGTCCCTTTATTGCTGCCAATGACCATTGAGTGAAAATCAGCGACAGAGCGCTTGTAACCATATGTCGCGGAGTTCGCGATGTTGTCGGAGATCGTTGCAAGACGGCTTGCGTTCGCAGCAAGCCCTGCCACGCCAGCGTTCAGGGAAGATGAAATTGTCATAGTCTTGGCCTTTCTGTCACAAGGAACTAAATTCTCCCCCCTTGCCTACAGGCCCGCCCTTAACCGGTCCCTAATAGATAAAATGTGACTCAGTTCTCAACGCGGAGCAAAGTGATCTCGATCCGGTTATTGCGGACCGACAGCGAATCTTCATTGGCAAGATCACGATCGGCATGACCGGTAATGCGAGCAATTCTTGTAGGGTCGAGAGTCCCAGCCTCTAGCAAGAGGCGAACAGTCTCGGCGCGTCCGGTAGAGATGTCCCAAACTTCGCGATCCGCAACAACCAATGGAACCGAACGCGTATGACCTTCAATTGCCACGGGATTCGTTACGATCGAAAACACACGAGCAAACATTGCGCTTAACTCAACGAGCACAGGTGTGGGACTGGCAGTTTCATTGTCGAATAGTGGTGCTCCCTCACGGGCAAACACCTCAATAATAAGGCCTTCGTCGGTCAGCCGCGTTACAACGTGTCGCAACGCTTCTTGTTGCACGAGGCTTTCACCGCCAATGCCGAGAAGTTGGGCCTCGATGTCTTGCAATGCAGCGACTTCAGCGGCGGCGGCCTCTCCGCCGGAAAGACCACCTTCGATAACCACCGACGACACCGCACCCGTTCCATCTTGGGCCATTGCGTCATCTGCCATCATGCTAGACCCACTGAACATGCCATCTCCGCCGCCCGACACGCGGACCACGGGGATTGTTGGCGAAAAGTAGTCAGCAAGGCCTTTGCGCTGCTGTTCAGTCGTTGCATTGAGCAGCCACATCAAAAGAAAGAAGGCCATCATCGCTGTCACGAAGTCGGCATAAGCAACTTTCCAAGCACCACCGTGGTGACCGCCACCGGCGATAACCTTCTTACGCTTAATGATAATTGGTGCGTTTGAACCATGCGCCATTGCGGACTCCATTCCTGATTAAGGACGGGAGTACCGCGCAGACATTCAAAAGCGGTGAACGAAATGTGTTAGGCTTGAGGCGAACGTTTAAAATACATCTCATCAGGCCCGCAGAATTCGATCAGGTCATAACCATTCTCATCCATGATCTGCTTGATCTGAGGTGTGCCGGTATTGTTTTCGATCGACCAAATCTTCACATCATGTTTTTCAAACGGGAAGGACTTGAGGCATTCGATCTCTCCACCCTCGATATCGAGCGAGATGAAGTCAGGATTCACCAGGTCCATCTGATGGAGGATACCAGACAAGGTTATCGTCTTTACTTTAATCACGTTCTCTTTGTGGCGTTTGTCGTTGCGCACTTGGCCAAGAAGCGCCTTGTCATAACTGTCTACCAGCCCGCTCATTTGAGTGTAGCCTTCGGTGATCTCGATAAAGTCCGCCTCGCCTTCGGATGCCGCAATGGCGACTTCCACACAGGGGCAAGACCGATTGACTTCTGCGCGTTCAATTTGAGTTCGCACCGGTTCGATCAAAGCACCTGTCCAGCCGCGGTCAGTCTCAAGAAAGAACGTGTTTGAGCCAGTGACTCCATCATAGCCGCCGACATCCACAAAAGTCCCGCCGCGCTTATGTTCCAGAACGGTATCAACAACGCGGTCCTGACCGGCTTGAGACATATAGCCATACAGCGGCGACAGCATCTGTTGCACTTCATGATAACGACGCATCACCGGAGCCCGAGTTCGCGTACGGTTCTTTTGCAGTTCAGCCCCTAGCTTCTTGGCTTCCTTGCGCAACAGTCGGCGGGCTTCGTTGATGTTTTCGCTCATGTTTCGACTCCATGGTCAGAATAGGATTTTTCTTCGATCAAGTTCGATCCAAGCAATAGGTTGATTTGTTTCTTCACGTCCGAACGACGGTCATTCGTGATGTAAACAGCGCGTGCAAGACGAATGAACTCTTCGCCAAACTCCTTGGATTTTTCACAATCCCGAATGTCGTCCTCGATTATCCAAAGATCCGCGTTTATCTGGTATAGTTCTTCCCACAACGCGTCCAGTTCCGTGCTGGACGGCACCTGCGCCTTTGCGGTCTTCATCAGAACAGCTTTCTCAACTCGCACATTCGCGACCTTCGTCGCGTCAGAAATACGCTCTTCTTTGAGTCGCAGGATCGTCAGTTTGTCGATCAACTCGCCCGGAGCCGTCGGTACCAGAATATTGTCAACCATGTGTCTTTGCCTTTTCAACTAATGCAGCCGTTGCTGCATCAAATGCAGATGCCCAATCCTGTGGTGTCTCTTGACGGAACAAACGCATCGACGGGTACCATTTAGTCGTCTCGCCCGCGTGACGATAAACCCAGAATGCATCCCAATGAAGCATGACCCACGTCGGCACACCCAAAGACCCCGCTATATGCGCGGTTGCAGTGTCGGACGTGAAAATCAAATCCATCTCCTGCATTGTCGCTGCCGCATCGGCAAAATCACGGTCCGTACTGGCAGTATCGATCATCAAAGCGTTGCTTCCATCCTTATGATAAGCCTCAAGAAACGGCCCCTTATAAAGCGAAAACAACTGCACATTTGGTATGGCAGCCATCGGCAAAAATTCTCGGTGGGTGAACGAGCGGAACGTATTGCCCTTGTAGGTGGCAGAACCGGACCATACGACGCCGACCTTAAAAGAACGACCATGATGCGCAGTGAAACCTTTGGCGCGAGCTGTTGCCTCATCAGGAATATTAAGGCGCGTGGGTGGCGGGACACCGCCCGCTTCGTCCGCGCCATAAACGATCTTGGGAAGGTCCATCAGATTTAACCACAAATCAACGGGGTCCTCCGTGCTGACCTGCGGCCCGATCCATTCGACACCCTCAATACCATCCAACAGGCGCAAAAGCGGCTTTTTCGCGATCAACCTGATCTTGGCCCCCTTCGCGGCAACGAGTGGAATAAAACGCGCCAGCAGAACCATGTCGCCAAATCCCTGTTCGGGAAGAACGAGCAGCGTTTTGCCCTTCACGGACATGCCCTCTTCCCATTTGGGGAATGGAACTTGCGGCATGGCAAGTTCATCAGACTCCCAGCGAGCATCATAGGATCGGAATGCAGCCCCGTATTGGCCAGCCCCGAGTTGCGCGAAGGCGAGCTGCAGTTTGATTTCATACTCGTCGGGAAACTCCGCCACCTTGGGTGTCAGATAATCAATTGCCGCTTGGTAATCGCCCATGCCGCGATAACATCGACCAATCATAGCATGGTGCATCAAATGGTTCGGGTCTTCGCCAAGAGACGCTTTGCGCAATTCAATCGATTTCTCATACCCACCCGTATCCGAAAGGATATTGGCGTAATTGTTACGAACACCGTTATCTTCTGGTGCTAGGCCATAGGCTCGTTCTTGCGCAATCTTGCCCATCTCATGTTGCCCGAGAGTACGATATAGCGCGCCAAGGTTTGTCCAGATACCGGCATCACTTGGATGCTGAGCCAGATAACTAGCATAAGCCTGCAATGCCTCATCATGGCGGCCAGCCTTATGAGCATTCACTGCGGCGATGCGAGCCAGCCTTGCGTCTTCTGGCATCGCTCAGCCCTTGTCGCGTTTGCGCGATACGGGTTTCAACAGCGTTTCTGGCCGCCGTTCTTCGGCCGCTTCAAACAAGCTAAACGTCTGGTTCACGTAATTCACTGCGCCAGAAATCAAATCCATGTATTCCTGTAATTCAGGGGTGAGTTCCGTCTCGGTCACAGAGATCGGCCGTTCCGGGGACTGGGTTTCAAACCCCATGTAGAACAATGGGTCACCTCGTTTGATTTTGATCGGCTTATCCGTCTCGTGCCATTCAAAGGCCCACATCAAAGGGCGCGGCCAAACATTGATCGGGAATCGCCCGCCAAAGATCGTGCCGGGCAGAGGGTCTTTGTTATAGTGCATGAAAGGGCTGACTTGGCTGGCGTAGACAGGCTCGTCGGAGATGAAAACATAGGGCAAGGAAAGCTGGATCGTCGGGACGCCCTTGGTGCGCCATTCGACCTCGGACGTCATATGCAGTTTCTCGCCAAGTTTGCTTGCGCGGATGCTGGACTGCGTGCCTGCCAAATTGCGCAGCACTGGATTGCCTTTGTCGTCACGCGCGAAACCGATGTGAATATCAAACGGGCATTTCACCATGAAATACCTGCTCTCCATGTTGATCACAGCTGGGCAGCGTGACGCCGATTTCGCGTGCTCACGGTTCATTTCTACGGATCGGACACGTTCTGGCGCATCGTAAATAATGCCGCCCTTCTTATCGTTCAGGAACCAACCCACTTGAACGGGTCCACGCCCGGTCTCGGTGTCTTTGGTGTTCTCGAATGCCACTGAAAGGCGCATCGCCTTCTCCAATACTGCTCTTTTTGAGGGATAGAATCGCAATCCTGCGGTCAAGTCAAAGTCTTGGACCTATTAAGCAGTCGAAATGGCACCAAAACAGCGCGGTTTAGGTGAAACTGTGGCGCCAATAGAAATCTCTGCGCAACATCGGGTGCCGCAAACGACTCGAAACAGATCAAATCGGGGATAGTCTTGTTTAGAGGCGGAGTTGGGGGGCACACCACGAATGACCAAAACCGTGTTGTTGTCGTTGGAGCCCAAGCCGGGGCTTAGAACGCCTCTGTATTTCGCGCCCAAGAATCTCGTTAAACACCCTCCCTCAACCGATCGGATGTATCGTCATCTGTTCAAGTGGTGCGCAAAGGGTCTCGCGCTTTGGTGAGGGCGTTGTCACAATTGTAGCAATCCGCCACACTCACCCCATATCCTTTAGCGAACCAGTGATAGGGGGCAATGACATGACCAAGTACGAAAAGAACCCAGACGTCGTCGCGACACTGACGCCCGAACAGTACCGCGTCACACAAGAAAACGGAACGGAGCGCCCATGGACAGGCGACCATCTGGATAACAAGGAAGTTGGAATTTACGTCGACATCGTGTCAGGCGAACCGCTTTTCGCGTCTTCGGATAAATATGAATCAGGCTGTGGCTGGCCCAGTTTCACCAAGCCGATTGAAGAGACTCATGTAAGTGAGCTCACAGATTCGACCTTAGGCATGGTGCGAACAGAAGTGCGCTCAACCCATGGGGACAGCCATCTTGGGCATGTTTTTCCTGACGGGCCACAAGACCGTGGCGGGCTGCGCTATTGCATCAACGGTGCATCGCTACGCTTTGTTGCCAAAACCGATATGGAAGCCGAGGGCTATGGCGACTACTTGAACCAAGTGGAGGATATCTAATGAGCAACACCAATGAACGCGCAGTTTTGGCCGGTGGCTGTTTCTGGGGCATGGAAGATTTGATCCGGAAATTGCCTGGCGTGGTCTCAACGCGCGTTGGCTATACGGGCGGCGACGTCCCGAATGCGACGTATCGCAACCACGGCACCCACGCTGAAGGGATCGAAATCATCTTTGACCCGTCGCAAATGACTTACCGCCGGCTTCTTGAATTCTTTTTCCAGATTCACGATCCAACCACCGTTAATCGGCAAGGCAACGATCGTGGAATGTCCTATCGCTCGGCTATTTACTACGTCGACGATACCCAGAGAGATGTTGCTGAAGAGACGATCAAAGACGTCGATGCTTCTGGGTTGTGGCCATCTAAGGTCGTGACTGAGATGGAGCCAGTCAGTGACTTCTGGGAAGCCGAACCAGAGCATCAGGATTATCTGCAACGCCTACCAAACGGGTATACCTGTCACTTCATCCGGCCCGACTGGGTTTTGCCAAGGCGCAATGCCGCTGAATAGCTAAGTGGCAATTCGGGGGCGGCCACTGGCCGTTACCCTTAACGTTGCCTCGATGAACATCTTCTGAGCCTCGATCTGTGCTTCTCGCAGATCGAGGCTTTCTGTTACGAGAATATCTTCCACTCCGGCAGACGTCGCTTGCTCTTTTGCGCGAGCTGTAAGAGCGTGCCGTAGCGCCTCAATGGCCGTGTCTTTATCGCCGAATTGCGTGGGCCCGGCGGGAAGATGTGCAACAAATGCCCCTTCACCTGCACTGCTTACGCTGCCCTCAGCGTGAATCGCGATTTGGCCGACCACGGCACCGATGGCATTGGCGACACCCCCATCGGACGGAAGAATGGTCGGGCAGCCAAGTCTCGCCCCGACTGCGCCATAGTAACAATGTGCGGATGCGCCCAAACCAATCAAGGGAACCGCAAGACCGACATCGACCCGCGCGATATTGCTGTGACTTCCTAGGCCTACTTTGGTCAGATCATGAAGGGACAATTGGGCTGGTTTATCCCAGCCCTCTTCGGCAAATGCAGTCTCTAATATGGCAGAAATGGTCTGAACCGTCATCTGTTCGATGATCCGTTCCGCAACATCTTGTGCTGTTTTGGCGAGCCGATCACCCCCCCCAACGCGTTGCCGAGCGAACAGGGCCAAAGCCTTGGTCGCGGCCGAACCGTCCCAATCCGACACCGACCCAAGGGCGTGACTTGCATCCGTTGGCGTAACCCCAACCATCATAACCAGGCCGCGTCTCACCAACCGATTTAGGGCCGGTTCATCTATGCGGTTTCGTACCACATCTGACCACCTTTTTGGGCCATCGAGTAGACGTTCCGCTACGCTGGTTTCACGCTCATCAAGACTTGAGGGAAGAACCGACCATAGCGCCAAAACAAATCGTGACGCTTCGACCGGCGCCGCGTCGAGCCGCAAAGCTCGGTCTAAGGCGTCGTGAACAAGGTCAGCATGATTCACTGCCAACAACGAAACGGGCATCACACGACGTGGACCAAGACTAAGGCCCGCATCCAAACCCTCGCCGACAGTCACCTCACTGTCGCCACCTAGTCCAAAGGTATGCATGGCGACGGCTTCAACCATGGTTCTGTATTTGCCAACTTTCGCACCTTGTGTGTCGATCTTTGGTGATCCGTTTTGCAAGAGACAGATATCGGTCGTCGTTCCGCCAATATCGCTTACGATGGCATTCTGTTTTCCAGTTAGCCATTGTGCCCCCGCAATACTTGCGGCGGGTCCACTCAAGATTGTTTCAATTGGCCGTTCGCGTGCCTGATCGGAAGAAATCAATGCACCGTCACCACGTACCACCATCAATCTCGCAGAAATCCCTCGCCGCTCCATATGCGACAGAACAGACTCGATCAGTCGATCGATCATGCCGATCAGCCGCGCATTAAGAACTGCGGTTAAGGCACGTTTTGGTCCGCCTAAAGATTGGCTTAGTTCATGAGAGCAGGTTACAGGAATGCCGAGTTTCTTGCGTACGATCTCTCTGGTAGCGATCTCATGTTCTGGGTTACGGGTGGCAAAACGCGATGCGATTGCAACTCCCGTAAGATCACCCGAAATAGACTCTAAACCGCCATTGATTGCAGGTTCGTCCAGCGGATCAAGCTCGATTCCATTATGTGAATGACCCCCAGAGACAAACAAAACCGGATCTCCCCCAAGAGCGTCCGAGAGATCGGATTTGTCCAGCTCGGATTGCTCAAACCCAATGAAGATCAATGCGATCCGTCCGCCCTGCCCTTCAATCAATGCGTTGGTGGCGAGCGTCGTTGACAACGAAACCAGCGCTACATCTTTGGGGTCAGTGTCACCTTTCTCAAGGACGGCGTCGATTGCCGCACCGATTCCAATCGATAAAATGGGCCGTGTCGTTAATGACTTTGCCGATGCGACAATCTGGTCTTCAGTTTCATCCAACAGGACAGCGTCCGTGTAGGTCCCACCCGTATCGATGCCCAAGAGAATAGCCATTGTCGCCCCTAACTTTTTCCCGAAGTTAACAAAGAAAGCTGAGGCCCAACCGCCAAAGGCGACAATCTATTGCTGCTTCTGCGGCATTTATTTCTTGGTGTAGCTTTCTAGCTCGATAATCGGGCCGCCAGCGGATTTTGCATCTTCTAGATCGTGGGTCACCATCAAAACAGGTAGGTTCCGTTCCTTGACCACCCGAAATACCAGCTCTCTAACATGGGCACGCAGTTCCGCATCCAAGCGTGAAAATGCTTCATCAAGTAACAGCGCCTTTGGATCAGAGAGCAGCATCCGCACGAGCGCCACACGGGCGCGCTGCCCCCCTGACAGTGTTGCGGGATCCCTGTCAGAAAACCCATCCAATCCAACATCACACAGAGCGTTTTCGATCTTGCTACGCCGTTCGGCGCGTGAACCACCGCGCGGAATACCAAACGCAAGGTTTTCGCCGACACTCATATGCGGGAACAGCAGGTCGTCTTGAAACAAGATTCCGATTTCACGTTTGTGGGGCGGTAACCCGGTGATATCGTTTCCGTTCAACAGGACCTCACCCATGCCCTTGAAAACGGGATGTAAGTTTCCCGTGATATACGCCAGAAGCGTTGATTTTCCGACACCTGACGGCCCCATAACTGATAGAACTTCTCCTGCTGAAACTTCATGATCGACCTCGATCAGTGGAATTCCATCCCGAAGGATGCAGACATTCCGCAGAGATAGACTCTTATTCATGCATTCCCCTCCGATTGCGCCACAAGAGTGTGGGTATAGTTAGCGCGAGTGCAAACGGGACTAGAGCCGCGAATGTTTGCATGAGACCGTATACACCAATCGCCCTCCGATCCCCACCGGATGCCAATGCCACGGCTTCGGTCGTCAGCGTGGCCACACGCCCGCCACCAATGATCAAGGTTGCTAGATATTGACCAACCGAAACCGCGATGCCGACAGCGGTTGCCGTTAAGATCGGACGAGTGAGCATCGGCAGGCGGACGCGCCAAAAGACCCCCCAAGGCGTGGTGCCGAGCGCGCCCGCAACTGTTGCATTTCGAGTGTCCCAAGACCTCCAAGGATCGCCAAGAGACAGGAAAACGTATGGAAGGACGAAAACCAAATGCGCAAAGATCACAGGGGCTCGCCCAATGTCGGCACCGATGTTGAGAAGCAAGGTCTGCAAACCAGGAAGAAATGCTGTTTGCGGGACGAGTAGAGGTAGATAAAGCAACCATATCCCACGTCGTGAGAGTGGACGGCCAGATCGATGCTCTGCCTCTAGACAGCCCAACACAAGGATCAGCGCGAGTCCTACTGCAATACCTGCGACAATAAAGGTCTCACCGAATGTCTGGAACGCAGCGGGGCCGTGTCTATCCCAGTTCTTCAAAGTTATTGCATCCGGCAGACTGTTAGGGAAACTCCAAAAGCCAGCAACAGACCAAACTGCCAATCCAGCGATTCCAAGCAGCACCGCCAGTGAGGAAACTGACCCCAGTCCGAGTGAAATCACGCGAATTGGTGCCTCTTTTTGACCCCTGTGGCCTGTTTCAATCCAAATACGGCCAAGCCATGCAATAGCCCGCTCTCCACCCCACCAAAAGGCCAAGGCAAAGATGACAAGTGCCAATTGCAAGAGCGCCGCGGCCGCCCCAGTAAGGCGCATCGAGAGGTCAGGGTCGCCCATCCATTTAACGATCTGAACTGACAGTGTGGGTGGCGTCGACGGCCCCAGAATCATGGCAACGTCAACAACACTCATCGAATAAGCGAGAACTACGTAAACCGGCAGCCGAATTTGGTCGTAGACCCTAGGGAACACTGTCTTGAGCCATCCTGTGACCCGCCCGTAGCCAAGGCTCTGCGCGACCATGAGAGAGCGACGGGGCTGCGCTTGTCCCAATGCTGCGATTGTCATTAACAACAAGAACGGAACTTCTTTCACGACAAGCCCTGCGATCAACGCAAGTCCGAGCGGGTCTTGCAGGATCAAGAGGTCGGGCGGCCGATCCCATCCGGTAAGAGTTGGGGAAACCAGCCGTGCGATCCATCCCGAAGGGGCGATCAGAAACGCGAGGCCAAACGCGGCCGCCGCATGCGGCACGGAGAGCAAAGGCGACAGCAGTCTTTCCAGCAATCTAAATGTGCGCGTGCCCGACCAACCCGCGACAAACAGGATAACAATCGCCAATGAGACACTTGTGGCGATTAGACCCGTCGAAAGAGAAAGCCGAGACGCCGATGCAAGCCCTGCCCAGTCCAGAAGGGTTCGAAACGGGTCCAGTGATGGTCCCGTCAAACCCGCAGCCGGCAGATGGCCGAATGCGGGCAGTACCGTTCCCCATAGTCCAGCGGCCACAGGGCCCAACATTGCAAACAACGTCAGCGCTGGAAGAAACCTAAGCATGTTAAAGGAAACGCTTCCCTATTGGCCGACGCCGTAGCGTTCAGCCCAATCATCGGCGATTCGCGTCATCCAAGACGGGTGAGGTTCAGCCTGTACGCTCCCTAATTCAGCTGGCGACAATGTCGCAACGCCAAGCTCAAGGGTGTCAAATGCGGCACGCTCATCCGCACTAAGCGCATCCATGTTCAGAACGGTTCCATAGCCAAGGATATTTGGATCTTGAGCGCGGGCCTGAGCCTCTGGGGACATCAAAAAGTTAGCAACAACCATCGCACCCGATGCAGAGCCGGAATTGTAAGGGATTGCCACAAAAGACGCGTTGCCGATGGTGCCTCTATCCAGAACAAATGTGCGAACGGTGTCCGGCAGCTGGCTGTTCGCAATGGCGGCCGTCGCTTCACCGGGGCTGAACGAAATCGCGAGATCGACTTCACCGTCTGCAATCAATTGGAGCTGGGCTGGACCTGTCGCGGGGTACGCACGACCCTCGCGCCACAACGTCGGTGTCAAAGCATCCAGAAAGTCCCAAAGTGGAGCGGTAACTTCAGCGTAGTTTTCATCTGTCGCTTCGGCTTGAAGGACAGATGCGTCATCCAGCAAATCCACGAGCGCTTGTTTCAGGAAAGTCGTGCCAAGGAAATCGGGCGGTTGAGGATAGGTAAACCGGCCAGGATGAGCCGTCGACCATTCCAGGATCGACGTCATGTCGGACTGCGCGTCCATATCGGCAGTGTCATACATGAACACCACTTGTGCCATGGCCCAAGGTGCTTCGTATCCCTCAACAGGAACGGTGAAATCTGTCTGAACTGTCTTGCCTTCGCTGTCGACCACCGCCCAGTTAGGAAGTTGCTCTGCGAATGGCCCAAACAGTAGGTCCGCTTGTTTCATGGCAGCGAAATTGGACCCGTTGATCCAAATCATGTCGATCGCACCGTCTTCGTTTTCGCCAGCTTGCCGCTCACTCAGGACACGGGTCACAGCATCTGCAGTATCCGTAAGCTTAACATGTTCCAGAATAACACCGTAGTCTTCGGCCACTCGGTCTCCGACCCAAGCGATGAAGTCATTCGTCGTGGTGGAACCACCCCATGCGTTCCAATAAACGGTTTGGCCGTCCGCCTCTGCCATTACAGCGTCCCAGTCGGATGGATCAGGTGTAGCGAGAACAATCGACGGGGCAGCAAGCGCTGCAATAAGGGCGAGGTGTTTCATTTTTTTTCCTTTGTAGTGAAGACGCGCCGTGCGGCGATAAGTCGAAGTGTCGCTGTCGCAAAACAAAGCGACCCAAATACCCAAGCAAGGACCGCAAACGATGTTGGGAACAGGCACAATAAGACAAAGAACACGATAGTCTCTGTTCCTTCCAGTAGCCCGTTCGAGAAATAGAGCGACTTGATCCCTTGGGCGGACGTTTCCATTTCATGTTTCTCGGCCAGAATCGCATAGCCAAGGAAGCTGGTTCCGTTGAAGTAGAAACTCATCAAAAGGAATGCGCCCGCGATAGCGTTGGCGCTTGGGTCCATGACGACGAAGCCAAATGGTATCGCCCCGTAGAACAAGAAGTCGCACGCGATATCGAGGTACCCGCCAAAGTCCGTCTTGGTTGACGCGCGTGCCACTGCTCCATCCAGCCCATCTGCGATCCGCGATGCCAAGAGAGGAAGGAGAGCCAAGAATGGTAGGCCGATAGCGATCAGGAATGCCGCCGATAGCCCCAACACCAACCCCATGAGGGTAATAAAGTCGGCTGTAACGCCGCGTGCCGCCAGCGCCGTGCCGAGCGCGTTTAGCGGTGGATCAATGAGTCGTCGGGCGTGAGCGTCCAGCATTTTGTCTCGCAATTAAGTCACAGGACTTGTGACCGATGCGGCGTCGCCACGCAATCGCGCTGACAAGAATGTGACCTAATGTGCAGCGCTGGGAATTATCCCAGCGCCCACTGTTTTAGTTGGACTCGTCAGCCCCAAACGTCGCCAAGAACGCGTAGATGTCGATCGCGTCCTGCTCATTGCGGACCCGATACGCCATCTTACCACGCGCGCGTGGGTCTTCTGCTGCTTCGCGTAGCCATGCTGTTGGATCCTGAACGTAAGCAACGAACGCCTCTTCCGTCCAAACTTGTCCAGCTGCACCTAGATCTACGATCGGGTCGCCATAACGGAAGTCTTCAACTGTACCGAGCTCACGGCCAGCAATCCCGAAAAGGTTCGGGCCAGTGCGCGCATTGCGCCCGGCCAATACATCACCATCCGCGTTTGCCACGACGTGACAAGCAATACATTGGCGTCCGAACTGCTGTTCGCCAGCTTCCGCGTCACCTGTAGCTGCATGTCCGTCAGCGAATACGGGGCCGGCAATCAGGGCTGCGGCGGCGGCATAGATAAACTTGGTCATAGGTATCTCCATAAGGTCTATGAAAATGCGGCATTGCCGCACTAAAGCGAAACTAAACCTATCAACTCTACCGTCTAGGGGAAAACACGTTTCAACAGGGTGACGCGATGTCACGCCCGCCTATCATACTGTTTCTTGTCGTGTTCATTCGTGCATAAGGCAAGAGATGCCCGTAATAGGGGTGACAGCTCCGGAAAGGGCCCTGCAATGGTGCAAGACATGACATTGATTCCTGCTTGGGTGGACGGCGTTCTGACGCCTATGGATAAGCTCTACGTTCACCAAGAAGGATTACGTCACAAAGCCGTTTCCGTCTTTGTCTTGGATGGAACTAAAGTACTGATACAGCGTCGTGCTTTGTCGAAGTATCATACTCCGGGATTGTGGGCGAACACCTGCTGCACGCACCCTTTATGGGGTGAGCCACCGGAAACCTGTGCGACACGCCGGCTGATGGATGAGCTGGGTATCGAAGGAGTCACGTCGGTGTTTCGTGATCAACTAGAATACAGGGCAGACGTTGGCGGTGGTCTAGTCGAACACGAGGTCGTTGATTTGTTCGTCGCGACAGCTGACGCCAAAACCCTGTCTCTTGTGCTCAACCCTGATGAAGTCATGGAAACCCGTTGGGTCGAGATCTACGACCTCGCTGAGCAGGTCATCCAACAACCAGACGAATATACACCGTGGCTAAAGATCTATCTGGCGGATCACCTTGAGACAGTCCTGCCAGCGAAAGCGGTCTGAGAGCGAACCATCGGTCGTGCACAATTTGACTATGCGACTTCTGTGACGTGGTGGTTATTTAGTCGCTTCGGAGTCGCCTTCGGACGCTACGTCCTCATCAACAATTTCCGCGTCGACGACCTCAGCCACTTCCACCGGTGCTTCAATCTGGCCGACAATGAGCGGAAGCATTTCAACGCCAGCTGGCATTGCAACTTCACCCTTTGGAGGCTCGCGCCAAGTCAAAGTATCGAAGCCCGAACAGTTCCCACAAACAGGGGCCCAAACTGGGTGTATGTGCTGGCAATTTTCGCAAATCCATTGTGGACCTCGCGTTGCTGTCAACGCCTTCGCAAGCCAACCACGAACAACTGCGTCATCAGACCCTTCGCCGCGTTCAATCGCCGCCATGATCGTCAGATTCCGAGCGGTCGGCTGCTCAACAACAAGTTCGCTGATCGCGCGGCGCGCCTCTGGGAAATCTTCGGCAGCGATATAAAGCTCTGCGAGCAACATTTTGGTTTCGGCATGAGTTGGGTGCACTTTGGTCAAAGTCCGGAACCGCTTCAGACGCGCAGCGGGTGTTTCATCCGGCGCAATCGCCGCAAAAGTCGCCGCCAAATCGGGGTGCGGGGCAACGTCCCATGCCTTTTTCAGCACACGACTTGCCGCACGAGCGTTGCCTTTTTCAATGTATGCCTGTGCAGCCATCACTGCCGCAGGGATCAGATCCGGTGACATGCGGTTGGCTTCGATGCTGGCCTCTTGAGCTTCAACCGTCTGGCCTTCTTCAAAAATGCCCTTGGCTTCGGACAAGGCTAGAACAGCATCGCGACGCTTGTGTACATTTCGAGGCAGCTGCCCCGTTTTCAACTTCGCCGTCAGCGTTTCCCGCGCACCCTTCCAGTCGCACTTCTCTGCTTGCAAACGCAGCAAAGTATCCTGCGTTTCCACATGCTTTGGCTTGATCGCAAAAGCCTTCTCCGCGAGGACCAATGCCGTATCTGTGTCTCCGTCTTCGAGCTTCTGTTTCATGATACCGCGCACGCCGACAAAACGTGTTTTGTCGTCTTCCAACAGTTTGCGATAGGTCTGCTCGGCTGTCTTGCGATCACCTGCAAGTTCGGCCGCTTGTGCCGTAAGCAAGTTCGTCAGCTCGGGACGTTCAAGAAACTTCTCGGCGCGGTTGGCTTTCGCCATCGCCAGACGACCCTCGCCGGATGCCAAAGCCATCATACCCTCAGAAAGAGCCTCATAACCCTTACGTTCGCGGTTGCGAGAAAAGTAACGCGAGATTGCTGTCTCGTCGCCGTTCAAGAACTTGAACGTCGCAACGGCCAGTCCGATCAGCTTGAACATCAACCAGATCAGAGCGACCAGCACGATCAACCCAACGACCATTTCAATCACAGAGAACGTGGCCGCTTGTCCGCCGATATCAATCGTGGCGCTGCCATCCATATCCATCAACATTGTCGCGCCAAAGGTCGCGGCCATAACAACGGCGACAAACGCCAAAATCTTAATAAGGGACCAGAGCATCAGGGCAGCCTTTGACTAGTTATAGGTTTCAGACAAGGTCGCGATCGCGTTCAAAACGTCTGCACGTTCTGTGGCGCGGGCGGTCCAATCTGTCAGATCAGCACGTGCCACTTCTGGCAGTGCTTCGAGTTCAGCAAGCGCGTCGGAAACACGGCCTTCTTTAACAGCAGCTTCAGCCCGTGAGAGTATAGCGTCAGGGCTTGTGCCTTCTTGTGGCGAGGTCGAACGAACATCAAATTGGCTCCGCAAGAAACCACCAAACCCGCCGGCGTCATCCGAAACGCCCTCGGCTCGGGCTGTTGCCAATGCCGCGCGCGCGGCAGCAGGGAAGTCCGCTGTAAGTTGCGCGGTTGTCGCGACGCCAATATCTGCAGCGGCTGTAAGCTCGGCAGGCAAATCAGCATCGTTCAGGTCGTTCAATGCGTCTGCGAATGGCGCGCCAGTCTCAACGGCTGTGGCAACACGGTTCAACGCGGCACGGGCGACCGCCGCTTCAGCAGCTGCAAGCGCGTCTTGTTCCAAGGCTTCCGCCTCTGCACGCGCCGCAGCCAAGTCCGCCTCAGCTTGCGCGGCAGCCGTCATAACGGACTGTTGTTGGACCTCAAGGTCCGCCCGCAGTTGTTCCAATTCCCGCTCATAAGCAGCAAGGGCAGTGTCCGAGAGCGTACCATCAGAGTTCGGTTGTTTTTCCAATTCATCCAAACGCGCTTCGAAAGCTGTGATTTGTCCGGTCAGTTCAGAACTCAAATCACTGACCTGCGCAGCGGTTTGAGAACCCAATTCAGTTAGCTGGCTTTCAATCCCACCCAAATCGGGAGCTGGAATGTTTGCAATCTGGTCTTCCAAAGCGGCGATCTGCGCAGCTTGATCCGTCAGCTGCACTGTTAGATCATCATTATCGGCGAACAGCGGGAAATAGGTTGCTACACCATACCCGATTGCTCCAGCCACAAGACCGCCCAGCGCCATCGGCATAAATCCAGATGACTGCTGTGTTACGGGTTGCGGGTCAACGGCATAGGCGTCCGGCTCCACAACTTCGATCGGGTCTTCAACGATCTCCATGCCCATTGGGTCATCCTCTACATCGTCTAACGAGAGGTCGTAGTCTTCTTCATCGTCTAAAATATCTTCGTCGGTCGGAATATCGGTCGGCATCGCGTCATCATCAAAAGACACACTGTCATCCGCTGTTTCAGCCAAGACTTCAGCCTCAGTAACCTCAACCTCATCAGCATCGGTGTTGTTGGTTTTTGATTTATTGGTCTTTGTCTTAGAAGACTTCGCCACGTGCCTTACCCTACTCACATCAATTTGAGTTTCATCGCTCACCAGAGCACTCTAGCGCGGCCCTTGCAGACCCTCAAGCGATCAAACGAGATGTTGCCGCTACCATTTCCAATTGATTTGGCGCTTTCGAAATAGCTATCGAAGCAGGAGACAAAGCTTCGGCAGCACAAGCTACAGATGGGCTTATTGCTAGTATATGGGATTGACCATAATTTGCCCCCCAATCCCCAATAATAGAGACTGTTTCAGCTGAAAAGACAGGGAGAATCGTTGCGCACTCTGACGACAACAGCTCAATAGCTCTTGGGTCTGGGCTGCAGCTTTCTTTGCGATAGACTACAACTTCTTCGCACGTCAGCCCCCCCGCTCTTAGTTTCTCTTTGATATTCCCGACAGAAGTTTCCCCCCTAAAATGAAGCAACTGTTCCTTTGGTCCGTGACTTAGAATCAGTTCGGCCAGGTCCGACGCCACGCCATTCGCGCTAATTGGCCGGTAACCGGCACTTTCAGCAGCTTCGGCTGTGCTATCACCCACGCAGTACGCCATTCGCCCACAACCCTTTGGCGCAAAAGACACCCCCGCGCGCGACGTAAAGATTCCTGCGTCAAATGCCGGCGCACCGTCTCCAATCCCACGAAGCTCGAATGCGGGGCTAATGAGTGACTGAAACCGCCCTGCATTTAAGGCCAAGTCTGCAAGAAATTCCTCGCTGCTTTCTTTTGGGCGGGTCGCCAAAACGGTTGGGTTGTCAAAGCGGGGCACGTCGATACCTCCAGAAGCATTGTAGCGATTGCAGCCAAGTGTTACCTGCCTACTGTCCAGACGCAAGCAGGCCGCCCCGTGAACAATCCTTCTCCCCTTACCATTCTTGGCATCGAAAGCAGCTGCGATGACACCGCTGCCGCAGTCGTGCGCGGCGTCGCGGGTAAAGCTGCTGTTCTGTCCTCCATCGTCTTTGATCAAACCGAAGCCCACAAAGCTTTTGGCGGTGTTGTCCCCGAAATTGCAGCCCGTGCACACGCAGAGAAGATTGACTATGCGGTTGAGGATGCGCTTCAAACGGCGAACCTAACATTGTCGGATATTGACGCGATCGCGGTAACAAGCGGGCCAGGATTGATCGGCGGAGTGTTGTCCGGTGTCATGTGCGCTAAGGGACTGAGTGCGGCGACGGGATTGCCTTTGTTGGGAATAAACCACCTCGCGGGGCATGCATTGACCCCACAGCTGACCGATAACGTCTCCTTTCCATATGTTATGCTGTTGGTGTCAGGTGGTCATTGCCAGTTCCTGCTGGTGAAAGGTCACGATGACTATACGCGGCTCGGCGGTACGATTGATGACGCTCCCGGTGAGGCTTTTGACAAAACCGCACGTATTCTTGGCCTTTCTCAACCAGGTGGCCCTGCGGTTGAGCAGTCCGCAAAAGATGGCGATGCGAAAGCCTTCGCTTTGCCGCGCCCGCTTCTTAATCGTGACGATTGCAACATGTCGTTTTCCGGTTTGAAAACAGCGATCCTTCGGGCCCGCAATGAAGTCATTGCTAAACACGGAGGGTTGCCTGCTTCCGTTCGCTCGGACCTTTGCGCCAGCTTCCAAGCGGCTGTAACGGATGTCCTAATCTCAAAATCACGTCGGGCCTTAGCTGCCGCGCGGGTGATTTCACCAAGTGTTTCTACATTGGCTGTTGCTGGCGGTGTTGCGGCAAACAGCGCAATAAGAAGCGGCCTGCAAACGCTTTGCGCCGAAACAGAGACTACTTTCGTCGCCCCGCCACTTTCTCTTTGTACCGACAACGCCGCGATGATTGCTTATGCGGGACTAGTTCGTTTTACTGGTGGAAATGCGGATGACCTGACACTTTCCGCACGGCCGCGTTGGCCATTGGATGAAACAAGCCCATCGATGCTCGGCAGTGGGAAAAAGGGTGCAAAGGCATGAAGATTGCAGTCGCAGGTGCTGGTGCATTTGGAACAGGGCTCGCGATTGCGTTAGCAGCAAATGGCCCTGTGACGCTATGGGCGCGGGATGCAAAGGCGGCCGCCAAGTTACAAGAAAGCCGAGAGAACACAGAGCGCCTTCCCGATCTCTTAATTCCCGCGAATGTGGTTGTAACGTCTGACTTGTCCGAAGTCTTTTCGGCCGACACCATCTTACTGGCGATCCCAGCGCAGAAAGTTGGCGCTTGGCTGGCAGAGCATGCTTCGGCTTTGGCTGGTAAGCGATTGGTGGCTTGCTGCAAAGGGATCGATCAAGCGACACTGCGTGGCCCCGTCGCGCAAATAGAAAATCACGTTCCAGATGCGGTGGCAGCTATGCTGACCGGCCCCAGCTTCGCTGCAGATATTGCGCGCCACCTGCCAACAGCGCTGACTCTTGCCTGTAAGGATGCCGAAGAAGGTGCCTATCTCCAAGCCTGCCTTTCGACACCAACATTGCGGCTTTACCTCAGCCACGACGTCGTGGGCGCCGAACTGGGTGGCGCTTTAAAGAACGTCATCGCGATCGCCTGCGGTGTCTGCATGGGAGCTGGATTTGGTGAAAGCGCCCGCGCAGCAGTAATCACTCGGGGCTTTGCGGAAATGCGTCGTATTGGTGCAGCTCTCGGCGCCGACCCCGAGACCTTAACTGGGCTTTCGGGCTTTGGTGATCTTGCATTGACGTGCACATCAGATGCCTCACGCAACTACCGGTTTGGGCTGTCAGTCGGGGCTGGAAAAGAATTCGATTCCGGCACGACCGTAGAAGGTGCTGCTACTGCTATTTCAGTGACTAACCTAGCAAAAAAGCACGATCTTGACCTGCCCATTTGCCGCGTGGTCTCTGATCTTGCCGCTAGGAAAATAGACCCCGAAACCGCTTTGGCGACGCTGTTGGCGCGCCCTCTTCGAAAGGAACAATAATGCGTGTAGCTCTTATCACTCGTGACAAAGCAGGTGCTTTGCAAATTCGCCTCGACAATCGCGACGCACACCTCGCTTATATTGCAGAAACTGGTGTTGTTGAAATGGCCGGTCCATTTCTCGACGCGGACGGATCCATGTGCGGGTCCATGATTATCATGAATGTTGAGACCATCGCGGATGCCCAGACTTGGGCCGAAAATGACCCTTACGCTAAGGCGGGGTTGTTCGAGAAAGTTCGCATTGAGGAATGGAAAAAGGTCATCGGCTGATGCGGTACTGGCTTTTCAAATCAGAACCGTCAACCTGGGGCTGGGATGACCAAGTCGCCAAGGGAGACCTTGGCGAAGAGTGGGACGGCGTGCGCAACTACCAAGCCCGCAATTTCATGCGCGAAATGAACGTCGGTGACAAAGGCTTCTTTTATCATTCTCAGAAAGAGAAGTCCGTCGTTGGAATTGTTGAGGTCTGCGCCGCGGCGCACCCCGACAGCACCACGGATGATGACCGTTGGGACTGCGTTGATGTCGAAGTAGTGCGCCCCTTTAAATCGCCAGTGTCACTGGACCAGATCAAGTCGGACGAACGGCTTAGCGAGATGGTGTTGGTGAAAAGCTCACGTCTGTCCGTACAACCGGTGACTGAAGATGAGTGGCGCATTATCTGCGACCTTGGCAATACAAAACCCTAGCTTTTTGGCCTCCCGAGGCCCAAAATCCCGCTACAATAAAAGTGGGAGGAACTAATGGAAATTATTTCTGTAATCGTCGCGGCAGTCGCTGGGTTCGCATTTGGTGCTGTTTGGTACATGGCACTTGCCAACCCTTGGATGGAAGCGGCAAACATCAAAAAAGACGAAGACGGTCGGCCTGAAGGCGACACCATGTTGCCTTATATCATGGCCATGATAGCGATGATCGTCGTTTCGGGGATGATGCGCCACACCTTTGCTCTCTCGGGGATCGAAACATTCGGAAAAGGCCTGATTTCCGGCCTTGGCATTGGGCTATTCTTTATCAGCCCATGGATAATGATCAACAATGGCTACACGAGCCGACCTTTCAAATTGACGCTGATCGACGGCGGCTATGCGACTTTCGGTTGCGCTGTGATCGGCGCGGTTCTGACTCTGTTCTGATCTGAAAAACGAAAGGGTCCGAGCATATGCCCAGACCCTTTCTCTCACCCACATGCACTCCGAAGAGCCACCACACGTGTATCTGAAACTGGTTCTGGGCCATCCTGGCCGCTCTTGAGTGATACCCGCTGAGATGGGATTCTTGCAACAAGATAGCCTGTAAGATGCAATTCAAATGCGAAACGCCCACCAAATGAATGGCAGGCGCTTCTTTGATTTCGGTCGAGTATCGGACGTTTAGCCGTAAACAGACTCTTTTCCGAAATGCTTCGTCAGCATGTAATAAATCACGGCGCGGTACTTGCTACGCTCGGATTTACCGTAAGTTTCGATAGCGGCGTTGATCGCTTCCATCAGCTGAGGTCCATCTGCAAGACCAAGCTTCTTCATCAAGAAGTTGTTCTTCACGGTTTCCAGCTCGGAGGCTTGGCTGCCTGCGACTGTGGATGCGTCAGCATTGTAGATCGACGGACCGCAGCCAATCGTAACTTTAGTCAAAAGATCCATGTCCGGAGACATGCCGCATTTGTTTTTCAGGTCGTCTGCATATTTCGCAATCAGGTCGTCACGCTTGCTCATGGTATTCTCCCACCTTGTCCTGTTTTTGGCCAATTATCTGGCGCTGGGGGAAGGTTAGTCTGTGATTCATTTAACGCAAAGGGAAAATATCGTTTAGGTTCCCCATACCCGCCCTATCTGCACAGCCCACGACCACGTGATTGCAGGTGAAAATGATCTGCATGCAGCGCATTGTAGTCAGGGCCAAGCGTGGTTGCGAACCACGTGCAGGCGCTATCTCGTACCGCGCGCAGAAAATCGGCCTCTTCAGTTCCATCACCCCAATCATCAATAAGTCTAATTCGGCGGCCATCAGAAAAGTCGAATCCAGTGATGTCGATCGCCTCGGCGGTCGCATGGGTGCTCCATCTCGTTGACGAGCCTTGGGTCGTTCTAATGGGCCGGCAGTTATAGCTTCCGATCTGGCGGATGGTCGTGACTTCACTGTCAAGAATGTCTCGAGCCGCAGGTTGGAGCCCGTGACGTTCCCACATTGCAGTCCGCAATGCGATTGCGCAGGACGTTGCGATTTCATTGATCCCGGCTTCACCAACACGAGTAAGGTTCACGCGATTGCGCACATGGCAATCCGCTGACTCTTCAATCGGGTCAATTGAAGCAGCCTGTGCGGCGTCCAACAGTATGGCAACGCATTGCGTTGGATCTTCTATCGCCGAGCGCAATTTCCATGTCGTGAGAGGTGAAACTGGATCAGCAACGGACAATGGCGCCCTAGGATTCCATTCGTCGGGCAACGGTGTGTCAGGGTGAAAAAATGCAACAAGCGCGCCGAATACGCCACCAACTACAACTAAGAAAAGGACGGAACCGACCACAGACCGAAAGATTGCCCAACGCGAAACGCGAGGCCGTGTTAGGGCCTCGCGTTCTACATTGTCTTCGGGTTCTTCGGTCACACTTCGACCTTAGTACCGGTAGTGTTCTGGCTTAAACGGACCCTCAGGCGTTACGCCAATGTAGGCGGCTTGCTCGGGGTTGAGTTTTGACAGTTTCACACCAATCCGATCAAGGTGCAGACGGGCAACTTTCTCATCGAGGTGCTTTGGCAGAATGTAGACACCCGGCTGATACTCATCGCCTTTTGTAAACAATTCGATCTGCGCCAAGACTTGGTTGGTGAACGATGCAGACATCACGAAAGATGGATGCCCCGTCGCATTGCCAAGGTTCAAGAGACGACCCTCGGACAACAGGATCAGCCGATGGCCATTTGGCATTTCGATCATGTCGACCTGTTCTTTGATGTTCGTCCACTTATGGTTCTTCAACGCCGCGACCTGAATTTCATTGTCGAAGTGGCCGATATTGCCAACGATCGCCATGTCTTTCATGCGGCGCATGTGTTCGATGCGAATGACGTCTTTGTTGCCTGTCGTCGTAACAAAGAGGTCTGCAGTTTCAACAACGTCATCAAGTGTCGTAACTTGAAAACCATCCATTGCCGCTTGAAGCGCGCAAATTGGATCGACTTCTGTGACGATCACGCGTGCGCCTGCACCAGCCAAAGACGCAGCAGAACCCTTACCAACATCACCGTAGCCCATGACGACAGCGACCTTACCAGCCATCATCGTGTCAGTTGCTCGACGAATGCCGTCGACCAAAGATTCTTTACACCCGTATTTATTGTCGAACTTCGACTTGGTCACGGAGTCATTCACGTTGATCGCCGGGAACGGCAGTTGACCGTTTTTGTGCAGATCATAAAGGCGGTGAACGCCCGTTGTGGTTTCCTCTGACACACCCAGAATGTCGCCACGGGTCTTAGTGAACCAACCCGGAGTGGCAGCCATACGTTTCTGGATCTGCGCCTTGATGACTTCTTCTTCTTCGGACGTTGGCACTGCCAAAACGTCTTCGCCGGCTTCCATACGTGCGCCCAACAGAATGTAGAGCGTCGCATCGCCACCATCGTCTAAGATCATGTTCGCGCCTTCTGAGAAAGCGAATGACTTGTCTAGGTAGTCCCAATGCTCTTCAAGCGACTGCCCTTTGATCGCGAACACAGGTGTGCCGCCTTCAGCAATCGCAGCAGCCGCATGGTCCTGCGTTGAAAAGATGTTGCAGGACGCCCAGCGCACGTCGGCACCCAGCTCTACAAGGGTCTCAATCAAAACAGCCGTCTGAATGGTCATATGCAACGAGCCGACAATCCGCGCACCTTTCAAAGGTTTGCTTTCGCCATATTCAGTGCGGCACGCCATGAGGCCTGGCATTTCGGTTTCTGCGATATCCAGCTCTTTGCGGCCAAATGCAGCAAGAGAGATGTCTTTTACGATATAGTCATTTGCCATTTCAGAGGCTCCTGCTGTTTGTTTGAGAGCCGCCTATCACTGTCGGTGGCTCGGTTCAATAAAGCAGCCCTGCGCTAAATTCGTAAAAGCTTGATGCAAAGCCTTAGTGTCCAGCGGGCCGCTTGCATGGCTCAATCGCTGTGCTATCCAATCGCCATGAAACAAGCACGTGCATGGCAAAGAATGTTGTCGGGGCGCAGGTTAGACCTGTTGGACCCCACTCCTATGGATATCGAAATTGAGGACATTGCCCACGGGTTGGCTTTTGTGGCCCGCTGGAATGGCCAAACCAAAGGCGATTTTGCCTATTCTGTCGCTGAACACTCTCTCTTGGTTGAACGCATTTTCGCGATAATGAACCCTGCGGCGGGTATCAGATGGCAATTGGCTGCCTTGCTACATGACGCGCCGGAATATGTAATTGGCGATATGATCAGCCCCGTAAAAGCCGCTGTTGGTCCAGACTACGAAGCCTTGGACGATCGGCTTATGGCTGCGATCCACATTCGCTTTGGGCTACCCGCACAGGTTCCTATCGCGATCAAGAAGCAGATTAAGAAGGCGGACAAGATTAGTGCATGGCTCGAAGCGGTGCAGATCGCTGGCTTCACGACAACTGAAGCAGATAAGTTTTTCGGCAAGCCTGACGCAAACATCGTGAAAACTTTGGCTATTCGCCTTCGTCCACCCGTCGAGGTCCGTGCAGAATTCACCCAACGCCATGCAGAGCTGATGGATCAATTATGACATTCGAAACCCGTACGATGACCGCTGGCGACGTCCCAGCCTGCGTTGCCATCCTTAATCCGATCATCGCCGCTGGTGGTACCACTGCCTATGAGGACCCCTACACCGAACAAGCGTTCCTTGATCACTATTTCAGCGAACCGCCTGTCTCCAACGTCGTTCTCCACAACGGCACGATCATCGGCTTTCAGGCCGCATTTGAGGTAGAACAGGGTATTTATTCCATCGGGACCTTCACTGACCGCAACAATCCGGTGCGCGGTGCGGGCGCGGCGCTCATGGCCAAAACCAAATCCGATTGCCGAACCCGCGGCGGCACCGCCATCCTTGCCAAAATCACCGAAGACAACACCGGCGCTTTGGCGTTTTACTCCAAAATGGGGTTCGAAGATTTCAAGGTCGATAAAGCCGCCCATACCCGCAAATCGGGCAAGGTGGTGGATAAGGTCATTAAGAGATTGGAACTGTAACTCAAATTTAAGGACTTCAGAGGCTATTTCCCTAGAAGCTCCCGCTACACCTCATCCCTCCGAAATCGCGAATTAGAGGGTAAGCGGGCGACCAGAGAAGAAACCAATCGTTCTCCCGCTCTGGTTTCGTTTTCTGAACGGTGCGTTTCAGAAAGTACTATTCTCAAATTGTAAGCCAAAAGGCCAACTTCACCCTCTCCGAGCTTATCTAGGTGGTGATCAACTTCAGAAGAAAAATGCCGGACGGACATAAACTTCAGGAATAGCCTCAAGTGATCGGGATTTCCGAACAAGAACCGCGACGGAAAAAAATGCCGCAACAGTTTATTCTGATCGCTTATACCCCACGATCTACAACTCAGGATGCGCGGCACAGTTTCGTAGTTCGCGATAATCCAGCTTGCCGCCTCTTCTGACGACATTTGTCGAAGCTGTTTAGCATCTTGACGATCTTCTTCGCGCATTGAAGGACCCAGAACCTCTAAAATTTTCCTCATGTTCCCACAAAGTACGATCATATAACAACCGAATTACCAGTCTCTAACAATCTGATAGAGAACAAGGCCGGCGTTAGGGAACGCCGGCCCTACCAGACCATCACCATAGATCGCGGTAAGGGTTGTGTGTTCGCGCCTGCCAGTTCGGATTACGGAGACGCTTTGGAATGTAGTGATCTGCGTAGTCCTTGGCGTTGTCGGGGATGTTGTCGCCACGTCGTTTTAAAGTCGCTGTGAACATAGCGTCTGCAAGTAGAGTAAGCATGTCTGTCTCCTTTGGTTTGTCTTGATAGCCAACAGATATGGTTAACTTGCGATTTCCCCTAGTCAGGAAGATTTCTCATATGTTAGCCTAGCTTTCATATGAATTGGCATGACATCCCTTCCCTTATGGCACTGCGTGCGTTTGAAGCCGCAGCACGCCACGGCAGCTTTTCTGCTGCCGCGCGCGACCTTAACGTGACACATGCCGCCATTGGTCAACATGTCCGAGCACTTGAAGACCATTTCGGTCAATCTCTCATGCAACGGGACGGCCGAGGCATGTCCACCACAGCGCAGGGCCGTCAATTGGCCGACAGCTTATCCGAAGCCTTCGGTCTTATTGCCACGGCCTCCACCGACCTTTTGGACCAAACCAAAACCCGCGCCATCCGTGTGTCATTAACTCCGTCGTTCGCCGCCAACTGGCTAATGCCCCGCATTGGGGCATTCTGGGACACACACCCAGACATCGAAGTTGAACTCATCCCGTCAATGCAATTGATCGACATCCGCCGCGACAACATCGATGTCGCAATTCGCTACGGTGATGGGAATTGGACTGGTGTCCATTCTGTTCCGCTCATGCCCGCTGGACACACAGCTGTCGCTGCTCCCAACTATTTAAAGGGGTGTAAGACCGACTGCCTTGCAGACCTCAAGGGGTCTCGTTGGTTGCTGGACGATAACAGGTCAGAAGAACGGCTTTGGGTCTGCGAGAATGGCATCGACCTAGACGAAGAAAACGTCACCTACTTTGCCACCGGTCAACTGTCCCGCGAAGCAGCCCTTGCCGGTCTTGGCGTCACGATCCTCCCTGCGCCTGTCGCCGCTGGCCACATTGCATCCGGCGCCTTGGTGAAACTATGTGAAGAGGTCGATAGCCCCGTCGCCTATCACGTCCTGATACGCCCAGAGGTGGTGAACCCCGCACGGGATACATTCGTGAAATGGCTCAAAGCTCAAACGATCGAGAGCCGGATCTAAGCAATACCAAACCCATACCAGACCCATATCGGGTTTTCAGTGTTAACGCGGGCTTCGTTTCGCGAGAATGCGCTGCAAAGTTCGGCGGTGCATATTCAATCGCCTCGCGGTCTCTGAGACGTTGCGGTCGCACAATTCGTAGACCCGCTGAATATGTTCCCAACGCACGCGATCCGCAGACATCGGGTTTTCGGGTGCTGGAGGTACCGCTCCTTCAGGTGTCAAAAGAGCATTCATAACGTCCGTCGCATCCGCGGGCTTTGACAAATAATCCGTGGCGCCAATTTTAACGGCCGCAACGGCAGTCGCGATAGCGCCATACCCCGTCAGAACAACAATACGGCTTTCGGGCCGCTGTTCTCGCAGTGTTTCGACCACATCAAGTCCCGTCCCATCCTCGAGACGAAGATCAACGACTGCATATGCAGGTGGGCGTGCTGTCGCGATGGCCTTGCCAGCGGCTACGCAGTCCGCAGTCTCAACTGCAAACCCGCGCTTTTCCATCGCTTTGGCCAGACGGCGCAAAAACGGTTCGTCGTCGTCAACCAACAACAGCGTATTGTCATCGCCAATAGGGTTCACTTCCATGTGCCGCTCCTCCTCGTTCAAACGAACCTACCGTTCGCCGTCGAGAGCGTCAAACTCCATGTCAGCTTGCGGCATCAACAAAACAAGCAAGGCTTTCGGCCATCTGCTCTGGTGTGACGTCACGGCGGTAGAATTCCATCAGCCCAATGTCAGGGAACATGAAATAGGACATCGTTGTGTGATCGACGAGGTAGTACTCATCATCGCCGTCTTGTTTGTTGTAATAGGTCCGGTACGCTTGGGATGCGGCCTTAACTTGTTCTGGTGTTCCTGTAAGCCCAATCATGCGCTCGTGGAAATTGTCCGTAAAATCGCGAACGACATCAACCGTGTCCCGTTCAGGGTCAATGCTGATAAAGACAGGCGTCACGTCGATGCCTTGTTCATCAAGAATTTCGATCGCTTGCGCATTGCGCATGTTATCCAAGGGACAGACATCTGGGCAGAACGTATAGCCAAAATAGATCAACGTGGGGCCGGTGATGATGTCGGCGTCGGTGACTGTGGTTCCGTTCTCATCCACCAATTCGAACGGACCACCAATGGCGCCCCCGGCTACTTGGCCGGTCCTGCACTCTGCAAAGATGTCTTCATCAGAAGACTTCCAAGTTGCGGCGAGAGTCCCGCCCAACAAAGCCACAACAGCGGCACCAGCGGCGATAGCGTAAGTCTTTGACATTGTATTCCTCAAAAAACGGTCGCGGTTGCACCCTTATTGTGCGCACCATAGCGGTGGTAAAGTCACAAACGCGAGACAGGTCATTATGGCGCAGGATCAGGGCGAGGTATTCGAAAGCCACAAGCGAAGCAACTGGGTGCGCATGCGTACTCTGGTTATACTGCGGTGGTTCGCGGTTTTCGGCCAAGTTGGGGCGATATTGGTCGCTATCTATGTGTTTGATCTGTCCCTCGAGATCGGTCTGATCGCTGTCATCGTCGCATTGCCGGTTCTTTTGAACTTGGTCTCGATTTTCCTTTACCCCGAAAGCCGCCGCCTTGCCGAAGGAGAAGCCGGTCTCATGATCGGCTTTGACCTCTTGCAGCTCGGTGTATTGCTGTACCTGACAGGCGGGTTGAACAACCCGTTTACTTTGCTGATCCTCGCCCCCGTAACGGTCGCATCCACAGTTTTGCCGCTGCGCAGTACGATGGTTTTGGGCGCGATCACCTTGGCGATTATTACGCTCCTACGGTCTCAAAGCTTGCCAATTAGAACCGCGGCTGGGTCTGAGCTCATGTTGCCTGATCTTTTTGTGTTTGGTTTCTGGGTCGCGCTCATAATCGGCGTCGTATTTGTCGCCGTCTATGCGCGCCAGGTTACACAAGAAACTCTGTCGATGGGGGAAGCCTTGGCCGCAACGCAAATGGCTTTAGCTCGAGAACAAAAGTTGACAGACCTTGGTGGTGTCGTCGCTGCGGCAGCACATGAATTGGGTACACCGTTGGCAACCATCAAACTCGTCAGCAGTGAGCTTGTTGATGAACTTGAGGGCAAAGTAGAACTGCAAGAAGACGCCCGTCTGATCCGTGAACAAGCGGACAGGTGTCGCGACATTCTCCAATCGATGGGGCGGGCGGGAAAGGAAGACCACCTTCTGCGGCATGCCCTGTGGGAGACTGTTATCCGAGAGGCGAGTGAGCCGCACTTGGACCGCGGTAAGGTGGTTAGAATTTCGATTAACCCCCCAAATCACGGTGACTGGCGACAACCTACGGTCATACGTAGCCCCGAAATTATTCATGGTGTCCGAAATCTCGTTCAGAACGCTGTCGATTTCGCCGAAAGTACGGTCCGGGTAGACGTTTCTTGGACTGACAATTTGCTGACCCTGCAGATCAACGATGATGGTCCAGGGTTCCCGCAGTCTGTATTGGGTCGCATCGGGGACCCTTTCGTTCGACGTCGACGAGCAGACGGCCGCGGAGGTCAACGACCCGGGTATCAAGGCATGGGACTTGGCCTTTTTATCGCAAAGACCTTGCTTGAGAGATCAGGTGGCACGTTAAACTTCGCTAACGCCGGACCTCAAAGCGGCTCGGGTCGAGAACGCGGTGCACTGATAAACGTTCAATGGCCCCGCTCCAGCATCGAAGCATCACAAGGGGCGTTAGGAGACAATACACCAATCACCTAAGTTTTAACGCGCAATTAACCAAATCATCTCATCTTAGCATTCGACAAGTCGGAGGTCGCGATGGTTAGTTATGGTTTTCTAGATGTAGGTATCGCAATTTTTGCCGGTGCGGCCACTGCCTGTGCTCTGCTCATGATCTGGATCCGGGTGAATAGAACCTCAGCTATTACGGCCCGGACGCTTCTGAATGAAACGGAAGACACTGTAACGTTTCTATTCGATGATTGTCGTCTTATTGATTTAACGCCGCGCGCGCGCGCTTTGATGTCCCACGGCGATAGCATGCGGTCAGACTGGGAAAATCTACTGTCTCTCTTGTCGGCGCGGTTTCCGCATATGCGGTCCCAATGCAGCGATCTTGCGAGTGTCGGAAAGAAAACCATCGCTGCAAATGACAGTCAGAGTGGTTGGATCGAAGCCGAGTATTGGAATGGCCTCGCTCGTATTACTTTGGTTCAGGATCAAAACCACCCAGATGAAACGCTCGACCCTTTGTCGGCCGAAGCATTGGAACATGAGCTTGAAACCCTGCGAAGCATTGGCGAAGATTCTCCTCAACTGATCTGGAAGCGCGATGCAGAAGGTGTACTGGTCTGGGCAAACCGCGCATACATCGAGCTCTCTGAAGCGATCCATCCAGTCGGCCCGCAAGATATTTTACCTTGGCCGCCGCGCGCTGTGTTTGACGACCCAATTGCCCCAGAAGGTACCGCGCCGCTGATCGACATGCAGCGTGTTGATGTGCCGGACTCCGATGACCCAATTTGGTACGAAGTAACCAGCCTCAGACGCGGCACCGATACCATCCACTTTGCTGTCGATGCCACAGCAGTGGTTGCAGCCCGAGAAGCACAGCGGACATTCGTTCAAACACTTACAAAAACGTTCGCACAACTTTCTGTTGCGCTCGCGATTTTTGATGAAGATCGAAGGCTGGTCCTCTTCAATCCTGCGTTGGTCGATCTAACCAACCTTCCCGCAGAGTTTCTCATCAATCGGCCAACGCTCTTTTCGGTACTTGATCGATTGCGAGACCAAAATATGATCCCCGAGCCAAAAAATTATAAGACCTGGAGAGATCAGGTCGCTGCATTAGAGGCCGCAGCCGAACAGGGCAATTATCATGAGACATGGTCGCTCCCGAACGGGCAGACGTTTCGTGTTACCGGTAATCCGCATCCAAATGGCGCAATCGCCGTATTAATAGAAGATATTAGCGATGAGGTCTCACTCACTCGAAAATATCGATCCCAGATCGATGTAACGACAGCAACGATTGACAACCTAGTGGTTCCCGTCGCTGTGTTTTCTTCGTCGGGATCGCTGATCATGGCAAACTCCGCCTATCGCCAGCTTTGGGGGAATCGGCAAGGCGGGTCTCTCAGCAATCAAGATTTCGTAGATGAAATGGAAACATGGCAGGCTATGTCTGCGCCATCTCCCGTTTGGTTAAAGCTAAAAGAAACAATGTCACGACGTTCTTCGGATGCGCCGTGGGATGGACGCATTTGGCTAGATAACCACATCGAAGTGACCTGCCACTATGCACCCCTACCTGACGGCAATCACCAAGTAACCTTTGTGCCGTCATCCAATGAAAACCAACCTGATGGGCAGATCGAGCCCCTTAAAATACGTGAGAGCCAATCCTTAACAAGCTGATTGCACTTGCAGGGAAAGCTACGCCGCATAATGTTGGCGCATGGCAAAATCCACGATCACTCTTCGGCTCCAATCAGAGGCCGATACCGCCCAACTTGGACAGACCCTTGCTAACCTTGCAAATCCGGGTGATTGCTTTTTGTTGAATGGGCAAATCGGAGTGGGAAAATCCTCACTGGCGCGCGCCTTTATTCGCGCGCTTCTTGGCCCTGATGTAGAAGTGCCGTCACCGACGTTCACATTGGTGCAGACCTACGACTACGGCGATGTCGAGATTTGGCATACCGATCTTTATCGTTTAGGCGACCCGCAGGAGGCTGTCGAACTTGGCCTCGTTGACGCGTTCGAGGACCACATCTGCTTGATTGAATGGCCTGAACTTCTTGGTGACATGGTTCCAGAATCGGCGCTGGATATCCATCTTGAAATTATAGATGACGCCCATCTTTGTACCATTAGCTTTGATGAAAATTGGGCCAGCCGAATGCGGGTGTTGAATGAAGATGCGTAATGAGATCGTCTCAGAATGGTTGGAGCAGTCACCTTGGGCGAAATGGCAAAGGCATGCCATGACCGGCGACGCATCAGCGCGACGCTACGAAAGACTAACGGACACGTCGGGTGGCTGCGTGATCCTTATGGATGCCCAGCCAGACGTATGCGGCAGTCAAGCTCGGTTTGTCGAAATTTCCAAACATTTGAGCGGTCTTGGCCTTAGCGCCCCCAAGATACTGAACTGGGACAACACTCTCGGGCTTCTAGTTCTTGAAGACTTGGGTCAGATCGATTTTGCCCGTCACCTTCAAAAACATCCAGACGATGAACGAAAGCTTTACGATGCCGCCGTTGATGTCCTAATCGAACTCGGGCGAACACCTGCTCCTTCTAACCTACAAAAGATGACGCCCGCCGTAGGTGCGGAAATGATCGACATTGGTTTTGAATGGGCCGCAACCAACAAATCCCAGTCCCTTGCGGAGGATGTAAAGGCAGAACTAACGACGCTCCTTTCTGTTGTTTCTCCTAATCCTGCGACGCTATCTTTGCGCGATTTCCATGCTGAGAACCTGATCTGGCGTCCAGACAAAACCGCCCACGCCACCGTTGGACTGCTCGACTTTCAGGACGCGTTTATTACCCACCCCGCTTACGATCTTGCGTCGCTCTTGCGCGATGCACGGCGTGACGTTGATCCAAATTTGGTTGGTCCACTTGTAAAACGGATGGGAGGCGGTGAAAAATTTACTTTGGCTTTTCACGTCATGGCGGTGCAGAGAAACCTACGGATCTTGGGGATTTTCGAACGCCTCGCCAAGCGCGATGGTAAAGAGAGTTATCTAAACTTAATTCCGCGCGTCCGTGACCATCTGCGTACTGACCTTAAGGCGCCCGGTCTCGCTCGCATCGCGCCCCTTGTGGAGCGGGCATTTAATATCCCTGAAGGACAAACCAAATGAATAAGCCAACGGCCGTTCTCTTGTTTGCAGCGGGTCTTGGAACACGCATGGCGCCCCTCACGGATACCCAACCTAAGCCGATGGTCAAAGTTGCTGGCCGGCCTCTGCTTGATCATGCGCTTGTCTGGTGTGATGAGCTTCGCCGGGTCGTCAACACACACTACTTTCCAGATCAAATTGAAACCCATCTGGCTGGTAGTGGCGTCCTAATTTCTGACGAGACAGATCAATTGCTCGAAACGGGGGGCGGCCTCAAACGAGCCCTGCCGTTATTGGATAGTAATCCTGTTTTCACCATGAACACCGATGCCTGCTGGAAAGGCGCAAATCCAGTGAGTGTACTATCCCAAGCTTGGCGGCCAGAAATGGAAGCTTTGTTGCTCATGATCCCGCGTCATGCCGCTGTTGGTCATAAGGGGTCGGGAGATTTCGATATCGGTGCGACAGGTCGTTTGTCGCGAGGTTCTGATTTTGTCTATTCCGGCGTCCAAATCATCCGCACAGATAGGCTGGCCGACATCAAGGAGAATGCCTTTTCAATGTGGAGCCTGTGGGACGGAATGTTGGCACGAGGCGGCATGTTTGGTGCAGTCTATGACGGTAATTGGTGTGATGTGGGGCGCCCTGAAAGCATCCCGTTGGCTGAGGCGATGTTAGAAGGAAAAATTGATGTTTAGCCCAACAGAAGGGCCGCGTGTTTTTGCGGCTCCTTTAGGCGTGGATTTTACCACTGCATTGCATGATGGCCTTCGCGAGAGATTTGAAACGCGCGCACCTGAGGACGTGGCCAACGTCGAAATCTTTGTAAACACACGCCGGATGCAGCGCCGTTTGGTCGAGCTGTTCCATAGCGGGGATGCTTTACTACTGCCGAGAATACGACTTGTCACCGACCTCGGTTCGGACATTGGGTTGAACGACATTCCTCCGGCTGTTGCGCCGCTAAAAAGACGGCTAGAGGTGGCGCAACTTGTCAAAGGGTTGTTGGCCGTCGATCCAACGCTTGCTGCGCAAACCGCTGCATTTGATCTTGCGGATAGCTTGGTCGCGTTGATGGGAGAGATGCAGGGCGAAGGTGTTCCCCCAGAAGCCATCGCTGGCTTGGACGTCACCGACCAATCTGGACATTGGCAACGCGCGCTATCGTTCATTCAACTTGTGCAGCGCTATTTTGATAAAGACACTCAGCTGGACGTCGAAGGACGCCAACGACGTGTCGTGGAAGCACAAATCGCGCGTTGGGCTGACTTTCCCCCTCAACATCCCATCATCGTCGCAGGATCAACGGGGTCCCGCGGGGCAACATCACTGTTCATGCAATCGGTGGCAAACATGCCGCAAGGGGCCGTTGTTTTGCCCGGCGTTGACATGGATTTGCCAGACGACGTTTGGGACAAACTTGATCCGCTGGATGGAGGAGAAGACCACCCGCAATACCGATTCAAAGCATTCTGTGACGCGCTCGACATGCCGGTGAACAGTCTAGAGATTTGGCATGACGCAGTGAAAGATAGAGCTGATCGAACAGCCTTGATTTCCCTTTCTCTAAGACCTGCACCCGTCACCGACCAGTGGATTAAAGACGGGCCCGCCCTGGGTGATCTGCACGCGGCAACGCGGGATATGACGTTGATCGAGGCCCCAACCCCCCGCGCCGAAGCGGACGCTATCGCGGTTCGATTGCGCCAAGCCGTTGAAGATGGTGAGACTGCGGCACTTATTACACCAGATCGGGTGCTGACACGTCAGGTCACTGCTGCTCTGGACCGTTGGGATATTGTTCCTGACGACAGCGCAGGCCTCCCTCTCCAACTGACGGCTTCTGGACGGTTCTTGCGACATATCGCGGAGCTGTTCTGCGAGCCTTTGTCCGCCGAAAACCTATTGGTTCTATTGCGTCACCCGCTCAGCAATTCTGCCAGTTCCGATCGCGGCCAGCACAACCTTCATACCAACAGCCTTGAAATGGAATTGCGCCGGAATGGCCCGCCCTTTCCAACCCATGAAAGCCTTACCCAATGGGCGATTGCCACGGCTGATCGTCATCCTGATCGAACAGATTGGGTTGCTTGGGTATGCGACGCCGTTATGGGATTGAATGGGGCGGACCAGCGGCCGCTGGCTGACTTCGTCGCCCAACACTGGCAAATTTCCGAGCATCTGTCTGCGGGACCCCATGCTGAAGGCTCAGGCGAAGTCTGGCTAAAACCAGCAGGCCGCGAAGCACTTCGGGTTATGTCAGAATTGCGAACTCACGCCGACGCTGGCGGGGAGATGACCCCGCGCGAGTACCGACAACTTGTAAATTCTGTTTTGTCTGGTGGCGAAGTGCGTGACCGCGACAAAGGGCACCCCCAAGTTCTCATATGGGGTACGCTTGAGGCCCGGGTTCAGTCCGCCGATTTAGTTATTCTAGCTGGATTGAACGAAGGCACATGGCCCGAGGCACCAACCCCCGATCCTTGGCTGAATCGACCCTTGCGAATGCAAGCTGGCTTGCTTCTCCCGGAACGCCGGATCGGGCTAAGCGCGCATGATTATCAGCAAGCGGTCTGCGCCAAAAAGGTGGTTTTGAGCCGAGCCATCCGTTCAGACGAAGCCGAAACCGTGCCAAGTCGCTGGGTGAACCGGCTGACCAATTTGCTGGGCGGTTTGACGGCGAAGGACGGACCAGAGTGCTTAAAACAAATGCGCGCTCGAGGGGATACATTTCTTGCGCTCGCAGAAGCCATCGCGGCACCCGAACGTATTATAGACGCGGCCCCGCGTCCGTCACCTGCGCCGCCCGCCGCCGCACGTCCAAATCAATTGTCAGTAACTCAGATCAAGACGTTAATCCGCGATCCTTATGCGATCTATGCTCGCAAAATCCTGAAGCTAAATTCGCTTGATCCTTTGTCTCAGTCTGCTGACGCTCCCTTAAGGGGCATAATCGTCCATGAGATCCTTGAGCGTTTCGTAAAGGATGCGATTGATCCAAATGACATCAATGCGACCGAACAGTTCATGCAGATTGCTGACGGGGTTTTGTTGAAGCATTGCCCATGGCCTGCTGCCCGTTCGATGTGGCGTGCAAGGGTAGCGTATTTCGTACCTCACTTCTTGGCTGAGGAGCAAAAACGTCAGGCGAGCTCTACCAACGTAGACACTGAGATGCGGGGCGAACTGAACTTTCCAAAGATCGGGTTTTCGCTAACGGGGACGGCCGATAGGATCGACCTGTCTGATGACGGGGAGGCGTTGATATATGATTATAAGACTGGCAACGCCCCTACTCAGAAACAGCAAAAAGAATTCGATAAGCAGCTGTTGCTAGAAGCCGCCATGGTAGAAAAAGGTGCCTTCAAGCCGCTCGGAGTCACACGCACCAAAGCTGCAAAATACATAGGTTTGGGAAGTGGTTTGAAAGACCAAGACGCACCGTTGAAGGACACATCTACCGAAGAGATTTTGACCCGCTTCGAGAGCCTGATAACCAAGTGGATGGACCCCTCGAAAGGCTACACATCACGGCGCGCAAACGAGACGCTTACCTTTGAGGGCGACTACGACCACCTCGCGAGATACGGCGAATGGGATGAAACGAACGATCCTGTCGTGGAGGATTTGGCATGACCCATAACGACGCAACGCTCCGCCAGATCGAAGCAGCAGACCCAACCCAATCGACGTGGCTGTCAGCCAATGCTGGCTCAGGCAAGACACGCGTCCTCACCGACCGCGTGGCCCGTTTGTTGCTGGGTGGGACACGGCCGGAGAACGTGTTGTGCCTAACCTACACCAAGGCGGCGGCGTCCGAGATGCAGAACCGCCTGTTCAAGAGGCTAGGCGAATGGGCAATGATGCCCGATCAAGAGTTGCGACAACAACTGATTGATCTTGGCGGAACGACCTCTGTTTCGGACGACTATCTCGGTCAGGCGAGGACCCTTTTTGCCGCTGCCATCGAAACTCCTGGCGGATTGAAGATCCAAACAATCCATTCGTTTTGCGCCGGCGTTTTGCGCCGCTTTCCGCTAGAAGCTGAGGTGAGTCCACAGTTCAAGGAAATGGAAGACCGAGCCGCTCAAATGTTGCGCGAAGAAGTCTTGGATGAGATGGCGATGGGCACACATGCAGATGCTGTCGCGGGGTTTGCGGAACACTACACAGGGGCGGATGTCAGCAGCTTTCTCGCGGCGGTCACTGGTCGTAAGTCAGCATTCCTTAGCCCGCTGAACGATGATGAATTAGCGGCCGCGTTTGGCGTACCCAAAGGAACAACAGTTGGGGACGCAATTGATGTCGGGTTTGTCGGCGGCGAAGATGGGTTGGTTGATGAACTGATAGAAGCCAGCGCGACAACGTCAAAGACCTATCAAACATTTGCGGCGAATCTAAAGAAGCTGAATTTGGCCAACCCAGACATGGCATCTTTAGAAGGGGCGTTATCGTTGCTGCTGTATGCAACTGACAAGACAAGCAAGTCGCGTAACTGGCCTCAGTCAAACCATACCAAAGCAGTCGAGGCTTTGGCGCATCTTTCGGACGACGTTCATGCGTGGATGGACCGCACCGCAGATGCATATGATTTCATCTGCCGCATCAACGCGCTTGAAAAGACACGGGCGTTACTGGCATTCGCCGAGCCGTTTGTGCAGCTGTATGAGCGAAAGAAAACCCAACGTGCTGCATTGGATTTCGATGATCTGATCAGCAAGGCAAAGTCCCTCCTCGAAGACCCCGCACTGGCGCAATGGGTCTTGTTCCGCTTGGATGGTGGCGTGGATCACGTGCTGGTCGATGAAGCTCAAGACACATCGCCTGATCAGTGGGATATTGTGCGGCTTCTGACTCAAGAGTTTTCCACCGGCGAAGGAGCGCAGCCTGAGCGGCTTCGAACAGTCTTTGTCGTGGGCGACAAAAAGCAATCTATCTATTCTTTCCAAGGCGCGGACCCCGAAGGGTTTGACCGTATGCGCGATCACTTCGACGGAGAACTTGCAAAGGTTAAGAAGCAACTCAAGACAAGCGAGTTGCTGTATTCCTTCCGTTCGTCAGAAGCAATTTTGCGGCTGGTTGACCAAACCTTCAAAGGTGAAATGTCAGAAGGCTTGGGAGATGAGATCACCCATCTTGCATTCAAGAACGACATGCCAGGTCGCGTGGATGTTTGGCCGGTAATCGAGCCGTCAGATAAACCAGAAGAACGCGACTGGGATGACCCGCTCGATTTGAAAGGGCGCACCAACCATAAGGTTGTGCTGGCCCATCGTATCGCCGCTGAGATTAAACGCATGCTTGCCGAGGAAACACTACCGACCCAAAAGGACGGAAAATGGGGCCGGCGCAGAATTACTCCGGGTGATTTTCTGATCCTTGTACAGGGTCGCCTCAGCGGGATTTTCGAACAGATCATTGCCGCGTGTAAGGCCGCTGAACTAGAGGTCGCTGGTGCCGACAGATTGAAACTAGCAGGAGAGCTTGCCGTCAAGGATATCTCGGCGCTTCTGAAATTCGTTGCTTTGCAAGAGGACAGCCTGTCACTGGCCGCTGCGTTGAAGTCCCCACTGTTTGGTTGGACGGAGAAACAGCTTTACGATCTCGCCCAACCTCGCCCAAAGGGACAATCTTTATGGGAAGCGTTGCGAACGTCTGGGCAGCATGAAGACACGCTCGCCATATTATACGATTTGCGAAACAACGCCGATTTCCTTCGCCCCTATGATCTGATTAATCGCCTGTTGGTGCGTCACAAAGGTCGCCAAAATCTACTCGCGCGGCTTGGGCACGAAGCTGAAGATGGCATCGACGCGTTGCTTTCTCAGGCGCTGGGGTATGAGCAATCAGCTGTACCAAGCCTGACGGGGTTTTTGACATGGCTGGAATCCGAAGACGTTACAATCAAACGGCAGATGGATTCTGCGGGGGACCGTATCCGCGTGATGACCGTTCATGGTGCTAAAGGTCTAGAAGCACCGATTGTCATTCTTCCCGATACAGGAAGCCGAGCGCGATCTCTTCGGGGGGACTTGCTTCAGTCTGATGACGGCATTTTCTGGAAACCTAAGGCAGACGTCATGCCGGAGCCACTACGCGATGTGCAGGAGGACATGCTGCTCGCGCAAGATCGTGAGCGACGCCGCCTTCTCTACGTCGCCATGACCCGCGCCGAGAACTGGTTGATTCTGGCTGCAGCTGGAAAGGTTGGCGAAGAACACGACTCTTGGCATTCAACGATCAGTGGCGCGATGGAACATTTGGACGCCGTTGATCATGGGACGCCTTTTGGAACAATCAAGAGACTATCTCGCCAAGGATGGGACGATGGGGACCTATTCGAAGAGACGATTATTACCCAAGGCCCCGCGCCTGAAAAAGGCTTCGGCGATGTTCTTCCCGCTGTTCCAGATCGCCAATCCACTCGATCTCCCTCGGAGTTGGGTGGCGCCAAGATCATGTCTGGTGAAACACACACAGATGCGTCCGATCTTGCACTGGCTTGGGGAAGGATCATTCACCTTTTGCTTGAGTATTTGCCGGAGGTCAGCGGCGAAAACCAGAGGGAGATTGCAGAGACTTTAGTTCAGAACCATCCCGACACAGGGCTCATTGGCGACCCATCAGAGATCATTGAGGAAGCCCTGAACCTAATTGCGCAACCCGAGCTGTCATGGATCTTCAGGTCAGGCCTCGTAGAGGTTCCGATTTCGGCAAATCTGAGCTCTCTTGCCGGAGATCGAATATTCGGCATCATTGATAGATTGATCATAACCGAAACCGAAGTCATCGCCGTCGATTACAAATCAAACCGGATAACACCGAACACCCCCAAAGAAACTCCTGCTGGTCTGACCCGTCAAATGGCGGCCTACCGTGACGCATTGTCATTGGTGTACCCGGATCACACAATCCGTTGCATTCTCATGTGGACCAAAACAGGCGAAACGAGCGAACTGTCTGCCAATCAACTTGATGATGCTCTCAAAGATGTGACCACGCCTTGACGACCACGTGGTGCGCTCATACTTTCCGTTTCAACGAATTCATCCCTTAAAGGAGCAGCCAAATGGCGACCGTAGCAGTAACAGACGACACTTTTGACGCCGAAGTTCGGAATTCCGACATTCCAGTAGTCGTAGACTTCTGGGCGGAATGGTGTGGCCCTTGTAAGCAGATTGGCCCAGCGCTCGAAGAGCTATCCGCTGAAATGGAAGGCAAAGTCAAAATCGTCAAAGTGAACGTTGACGAAAACCCTAACTCTCCAGCTCAGATGGGTGTGCGCGGTATTCCAGCGCTTTTCCTGTTCAAAGGTGGCGAAGTGGTATCCAACAAGACAGGCGCAGCACCTAAAGCTGCCCTGCAAGGTTGGATCGAAGAAAGCATCTAAACCGGATTTATTGACTTTGAGGGCGTCCCAATGGGGCGCCCTTTTTTCATGGAACCTTGTGTCGCGCCAATTGCGTCGCCATATAATTCACAAGCAACGTAAGGACACGACATGACAACAATTATCGGTGTACGCAAAGATGACGAAGTGGTCATCGCGGGTGACGGGCAAGTGTCTGTCGGGCAGACAGTCATGAAAGGCACAGCAACAAAGGTGCGCCGTCTCACAGTCGGTGGCAACGATGTGATTTGCGGTTTTGCCGGTTCCACTGCGGATGCATTCACGCTCCTTGAACGACTTGAAAAGAAACTCGAGGCAACACCAGGTCAATTGGCACGCGCCTCCGTTGAGCTCGCCAAAGATTGGCGCACCGACAAGTACCTTCAGAAACTTGAAGCGATGTTGATCGTCACTGACGGCAAAGACTTGTTCGTGATCACCGGCGCTGGTGACGTTCTTGAGCCAGAATTTGATGTGACGGCGATCGGTTCTGGCGGCAACTTCGCACTGGCTGCGGGCCGCGCATTAATGGACCAAGACCTAAGCGCAGAAGAAATTGCGCGCCGCTCAATGGCCATCGCATCTGATATTTGTGTCTATACCAATGGCAATCTGACCGTAGAAAGCATCAAAGCATGAGTGACCTGACCCCCCGTGAAATCGTCTCTGAACTTGATCGATTTATCATTGGTCAAAAGGATGCCAAACGCGCCGTCGCGGTCGCACTTCGCAACCGTTGGCGCCGTAAGCAATTGGGCGATGACCTTCGTGATGAAGTCTATCCGAAAAACATCCTGATGATCGGACCTACCGGCGTTGGTAAGACCGAAATTTCACGCCGTTTGGCAAAGCTCGCTCGTGCGCCGTTTATTAAGGTGGAAGCAACGAAGTTTACCGAAGTTGGATATGTCGGTCGTGACGTCGAACAGATCATCCGTGACCTCGTCGAAGCGGCGATTGTGGAAACCCGCGATTATATGCGCGAAGACGTGAAACAACGCGCACGTGAAGCCGCCGAAGCCCGCGTCATTGATGCTATCGCCGGCGAGGATGCACGCGAAGGCACGCGCGACATGTTCCGCAAGAAACTCAAGACTGGGGAACTGGATTCAACGATCATCGAACTAGAACTTGCCGACACGTCCAACCCGTTGGGTGGTCTTGAAATTCCAGGTCAGCCGCAAGGTATGGGCGGCATGGACTTGGGCGCGATGTTTGGAAAAGCGTTGGGCGGGCGCACGACCCGCAAGAAGGTTACCGTTGCAGAAAGCTATGACCTTTTGATCGCAGACGAAGCCGACAAACTTTTGGATGATGAGGCCATCACCAAAAAGGCGCTTGAGGCGGTTGAACAAAATGGCATCGTCTTCCTCGATGAGATCGACAAGGTCTGCCGTAACTCAGACGCGCGCGGTGCTGATGTATCCCGCGAAGGCGTTCAGCGTGACCTATTGCCCTTGATTGAAGGGACCACGGTCAGCACCAAGCATGGATCCGTCAAAACAGACCACATCCTGTTTATTGCAAGCGGTGCGTTCCATATTGCGAAACCGTCCGACCTCCTGCCGGAATTGCAAGGCCGCCTCCCGATCCGCGTAGAGTTGCGAGCCCTGACTGAGGATGATTTCGTCCGTATCCTTACGGAAACCGATAATGCGCTAACGCGTCAATACACAGCGCTGATGGGGACCGAGGAAGTCACTGTTTCGTTTAACGATGACGGTATCGCTGCCCTTGCCCGCATCGCAGCGGAAGTAAACGAAAGCGTAGAAAACATCGGTGCGCGACGTCTTTACACGGTTATGGAACGGGTCTTTGAAGACCTGTCATTCAACGCGCCGGATCGTGGCGGAGAAGAGATTGAGGTGAACGCTGCATTCGTCGAAGAACATCTTGGCGAACTTGCGCGTTCTACCGACATCAGTCGCTACGTACTTTAGCGCTTTCTTGTTCCTCGCGATCGACGGATAAGGCCTTATGGCCGAAAGCGGATACCTAGCATTTATCAGACAGAACGCTCCCTTCCTTGCGACGGGGGCGTTGTTGTCGTTTCTTTCAAGCTTTGGGCAAACCTTCTTTATTTCGATATTTGGTGGTGAAATTCGAGAGGCATACGGTCTTAGTAATGGCGATTG
The DNA here is from genome assembly GCF_018861045.1 of Octadecabacter sp. B2R22. GTDB lineage: Bacteria > Pseudomonadota > Alphaproteobacteria > Rhodobacterales > Rhodobacteraceae > Octadecabacter. Next base: position 249,219 of record NZ_JAHKQJ010000005.1, on the reverse strand, counting down.
GGGTTTGATCTATATGATCGGCACCGGTGCCTCAGCAGCTGTGATGGTTTTCGCGGGTGGATTGGCGGATCGGTTTCGGGTCAGGCAGTTGGGTATCACTGTTATCCTGCTGCTCGGGCTTTCATGTGTCTTGATGGCTCTCAATCCTGTAGCTGCCCTTCTTCCCGTTTTGGTATTCTTCCTCAGGTTCTTTGGCCAAGGCATGACAACCCAAGTCGCAACCGTCGCAATGGCACGTTGGTTTGTCGCGGCGCGCGGTCGTGCTTTAGCTGTCGCTGCAATGGGATACATGCTGGGCGAGGCGACTTTGCCGCTCTTGATGGTCTGGATGAAATCCATTGTTGATTGGCGTTTCATCTGGCTAGGATGTGCTGTGTTTTGCATCGCGATGACGCCTGTCTTGTTTACGCTCCTACGTCTTGAGCGCACACCGCAGGCTATTTCATCCTCGGAACAAACCGCTGGGCTTTTCGGTCGGCACTGGACGCGCGCTGAAGCCCTACGTCACCCTGTGTTTTGGGCGATGGCCCCTGCGGTTATGTCGTTCTCGGGTTTTGGAACTGCGTTTTGGTTTCACCAAGTTCATTTTGCAGAAATCAAAGGCTGGTCTCACCTTTCATTAGTAGCGATTTTCCCACTTGGTACCGTGACCGTTTTCTTATCAACCGTCTTTTATGGTTGGGCAGTCGATCGGATCGGCGCTGTCAAATTGCTGCCCTTCTACCTTATCCCCTATGCATTCGCGTTTGTTTTGCATTGGTATGCGCCCAGCTTGGTCTGGACCGCAGCTGCGATTGTGCTGATGGGCGCTGCTGGCGGTGGTCAGGCGACCTTGTTGAATGCCTGTTGGGCCGAATTCTTTGGGACGCGCCACCTTGGGTCAATTAAAGCGACCACGATGGCTTTGATGGTTCTTGGGTCTGCACTCGGTCCGGGCGTGAGTGGTTGGCTCATCGACAATGGCGTCGGATTTGAAGTGCAGATGCTCGGCTATGCGGCAACGTTCTTCGGAGCGGCTGCGCTATTGCTCTATCCTGTATCGGTCGCGCGGCGTTCAGCGGCTGCGGCGTAGGTAAACGTAGTAGGCACCTTGCCCACCGTGACGGATGTGGCTTTCGCTTACCTGCATCACCAGTCCTGCCAAAGGCGCCATCTTGAGCCACTGCGGAACCTGATGGCGAAGCACACCAAATTTCGTGGGGATCGGTCCGCCATCATCGCGATGCTTCCCTTTACCCGTAATGACCAAGACCAAACGATGCCCCGCGCTGGCGGACCGCAAAACAAATCCAGTCAGGGCTGGATGCGCTTGCGCCATCGTCATGCCATGCAGGTCAATCCGCGCATCTGGCTTGAGCTTGCCCCGTTTCATACGGCCATAGGCCTTGTTGTCCATCTGAACAGGATCAGAACGCAATTGCTGTCCTAGCGAAGGCAACAAATCATGGTCACCTTTGTGATCTACAGATTGACCGACCTTGAACGCTGGAATCGGGCGTGGCGCTCGGTTGCTTATTTCTGTCATAGGTTTGGTCGGTGCAGCGCGCACCAACTTGGAAGCCGGCTTTTGCAAGGCCTCCGTACGTTTCGCGACAGTCTCCCAAAGCGCGCGTTCTTCAGCCGACACGTTTCTGGGTTTCTTCATTCGATTATGTCCGGCAAAAGCGCATTTGCGGTTTGGATCGGCATAAGAACGACCATGCGTCCGCCATCTTTGATGCGGCCAGCATCACGGCCTGCCTGATCGCCGGTCCCAAAAAAGATGTCGGCCCTTTGTGCGCCCCTGATCGCGGACCCCGTATCTTGGGCAACCATCAAGCGGTTCAATGGGTTTTCTCCACTCTTTTCTATCCAGACCGGCGCACCGTAAGGGACGTAGCTGGGGTCAATCGCCACGGTCCGCATTGCAGTAACGCTTCGGTTCATTGCGCCCAGTGGTCCCAGCTCAGGTGGAACTTCATTGACCTCTCGAAAGAAGACATAGCTTTCGTTTGTCCAGAGAAGTTGAAGGCCCTCTTCACCGTTGTTGCGCACCCAGTTGCGAATGACATCTGCAGAAACCTGATGAGATTGGTAAATCCCCCGCGCGACAAGTTCCCTACCGACCGAGGAATACTCGCGGCCGTTCGCGCCGCCATACCCAACACGAATGACACCGCCGGTATCCAACTTTACGCGGCCTGATCCCTGTACCTGCAGAAAGAACACATCCACCGGATCGTCAATCCAGGCGATTTCTAAGCCCATGCCATCAAAGGCATTGGTCTCTTCAATCTCCCGTCGTGACATCTGGCCAGGAATCGGGGGCAGCCGATAAAGTGGATATTGATATGGCCCACCACGATTCAACGACCCTCTTAGCTCTGGTTCAAAATAACCCGTAAACAGTGCGTCGTTTCCGTCATCGATCATTACGGGCGTGAAAAACCTCTCAAAGAATTCTTTGGGGTTTTGCCCTGATCCCGCAACCCCACAGAGCGATGCCCAGTTTGGATCTTTCATGTCACCACAAGTGCTGAGGAAAACATCCATCGCGGCATGGTGGTCATCATCTGACCAGCCGGAAAGATCATCAAAATTCATAAGTTGATAGGTCGGGTTTGCCATCGCACCCTCCGCAGTGAGGAGCGACAGCCCGACGACGGCCGCTTTCAGTTTCATTCGCCCGTGGCGACAAGGAACCAGTTCGGGTCGCCAGTTCCCATTGTCCGACCGAATGTCCAAACATCACGTTGCTTTTTGACGTCCGTGGCGGACCCTTCGATCAAATCACCACCGTTGTCATAAACGGCAGACGTGCTCTCGCTCACAAATCGAACGGAGACTTCTGCGTTCTTTGATGTCGCGTCATAATCTGCATCCACCAATGTGGTTTCAGAAATTCCGATGAAGTTGAAATCAACGCTCAGATTGCTCTTCTCACGGGATTCAACGACGCCGGCAAAGGCCTCATAGACGTCGTCTGACAGAAACGGCTTAATTTCTGATAGGTCCCCGTTTTCAAACCCAGTCAAGATCATCTCATAAGCACCGCGCGCGCCACGGACAAATTCACGGACGTTGAAGCTACGATCAGCGGATTTCATCGCTGCCAATGCATTGGCGCTCTCGCTTTCCGCATCAACATAATCTGTGATGTCTGGGTCTGGACCACCATCAATGACCTCTAAGTCCGGAGTAGACCGACGCGATGATGCTGGGGTTGGTTGCGCACGCGGTTTTTCAAATCCTTCGCGAGTTCCCAACACACTGCGCAAGCGCAAGATGAGAAATATCGCAATACCTGCGAGAACCAAAAGCTGAATAACAGGCGAATTCATGTGGGTTTCTTTCCGAATAAGGGCCGTACAAGTGGTAAACACCACCTGCCAGCCTTATGTAGGGTTGAGGATGGACCAAGTCCACCTTACCGCGATAAATTCGGAGAGATCATGCTACTTCTATTGCTTTTTATTGGCATTCCACTGCTTGAGATAACGTTGTTTATTCAGGTTGGCGGCGCAATTGGTTTGGGTTGGACCCTGTTTATTGTGGTCGCAACAGCAATACTTGGGGCTTACATGGTGCGCTCCCAAGGCACCCAAGCGATGACAAACTTGCGTGGCTCCTTCTCCAACCTGCAAGACCCGACTGAACACCTTGCACACGGGGCGATGATACTTTTTTCAGGAGCACTTTTGCTGACGCCAGGGTTTTTCACTGACTTTATCGGCTTTTCGCTCCTTGTTCCGGCTGTGCGGTCCGCCGTTTATGGCTACATGCGCAGTCGCGTTAATGTGCAAAGTTTTCAAATGGGTCCGGATGTAGGCCAGAATCGAAGCCGAACCGGCGATCACGTCATTGATGGTGAGTTCGAACAGGTCGATCCTGAAAATTCTGAGCCGCGTGGTCCATCTGGCTGGACTAAAGATTGAGGCCCCGTCTCAGCCCTGCTACACACGACCAGATTGAACAATTAATTTACTGACATCCGGAGAGCCAAATGGCCGAAGAAAACACAGTTCCAAACGGCGCAGCAGAAGCTGCACCACAAATCAAACAGCGCATCCTTGCTCAGTTTGTTCGCGACCTTTCATTTGAAAACATCATGGCGCAAAAAGGCGTTGATGGTGAAGTGAAGCCAGAGATCAAAGTTGAAGTGAACCTTGATGCGCGCAAACGTGGTGCTGAAAACCAGTACGAGATCATCACAAAGCTAAAAGTCACATCCACAAATGCTGGATCCGACAAGTCATTGTTCCTGCTTGAGTTGGAATACTCCGGCATCTTCGAAATCGAAGGTGTTCCAGAGCAGCAAATGCACCCTTACCTGATGATCGAATGTCCACGCATGACGTTCCCATTTATCCGTCGCATCGTTAGCGATGTGACCCGTGATGGCGGTTTCCCACCACTGAATTTGGAACAGATTGATTTCGTAGCGATCTACCGCCAGCAGCTTGCGCTACGTGCGCAACAGCAAGCTGATCAACAGAAGACAGCTGACGCTTAAGACTTCTTCCAAAGGGCATCTTCACCCAGTTTTTCAATGAATGCGGCGTGGGCTTCGGCTTCCGCCGCATTTATTTTTGGTGCAAGCGGCGTTGGGCGTGGGCTGGGGCGCCAATTGCTGGACGCTGTTGTCTTCGTCTTTGTTGTATCCTGCGAAGTTGGCACCAAGTCTGGCTGCCTCCCGCCGATAAGCTCCAGATAAACTTCGGCCAAAATCTCACTATCGAGCAGTGCGCCGTGCAGAGCCCGGTTCGAGTTATCAATGCCAAAACGACGACAAAGCGCATCCAAAGACGCAGGCGAACCCGGGAATTTTTTCCGTGCAATCGCAAGCGTATCTAACGACTGATCCATTGGCAGCGGTGGGCGGTTAAGCCATCCGAGTTCTGCATTCAGAAATTTCATATCAAACGCAGCGTTGTGAATGACCAGTATTGAATCGCCGATGAAATCAAGAAACGCTTGAGCAACGTCAGCAAAGACGGGTTTGTCTTTCAGAATGACTTGCCCCGGTTTCGGGTCTTGCGGTGGGCTAAGAAGATCAGGGCCAATTCCGTGGATTTCGAATGCGCCGGCGGGCATGTCGCGTTTTGGGTTTATGTACTGGTGGTACGTGCGGCCTGTTGGCATGTGATTGAAAAGTTCGACCGCGCCGATCTCAACGAGGCGATCACCTTCCCCCGGTTCAAACCCTGTGGTTTCGGTATCGAGAACGATTTCACGCATGTTCCAGTTCCTGTTTAATCTCAGCAAGGATATCTTTGACCGATTGACGGGCGGCGTCCATCGATAAGGTTTCGATGATCCACCGTGCGCGTTCGCGCTTTTGAGTGTCGGGCAACTGACGGGACAGTATCAATTGAAAGTCCTCCTCCGTCATCTCACCCCTATCAAGAACACGCTGCCTTTGAATGTCAGCGGGTGCAGTTACAACGACGACAGCATCACACTCTGTGTCGGTTCCTGTCTCAAAAAGCAGCGGTATATCCAACAGAACAATCTTGTTCTTAGGGTCTTTCAGAAAAGCTGATCTGTTCTCAGCCAAGAGCGGATGAACAAGTGATTGGAGGTGATCAAGAGTTTTTGGATTCGCTGCGATTAGTTCCCGAAGTTTATCTCGGGAAACAGCACCAGATTCTATTGCTTCAGGATAATGGCGTCGGACCAACTCGGTCGCCGCACCTCCTTTGTCATACAAACCTCGCACGACAGCATCAGCGTCCCAAACTGGAACGCCCATGTCCGAAAACATCTTGGCAGTGGTTGATTTGCCCATCCCAATAGACCCCGTAAGGCCAATAACAAAGGTCATGATAGAATTGCCGCTCGCGTGTTAACGTCTACTTCTGGGCGAACACCAAACCAACGTTCAAATCCGGGCACGGCTTGATGAAGCAGCATACCCAAGCCATCAACAACGACACAGCCTGCAGCTTCGGCTTCTTGAAGAAGGTGCGTTTTCAATGGCGCATAAACCAGATCAGTCACAACTGTACCGCGCCGCAGCCCATCTAGCGGAACACGTAGCTCGGGCTTGCCCTGCATGCCCAGTGATGTCGTGTTAATGACCGTGGCAGCATTCTCAAGCATGTTGCCCGCTTGCACCCAATCAACGACCGTTACTTTGGATCCAAACGATGACTTCAGTGCTTCTGCGTTCGGGCGTGTCCGATTGCTAAGTAGGATTTCTTGAACTCCCACTTCGATCAAAGATGCGATTACAGCCCGCGCTGCACCACCAGCGCCGAGAACAGCAGCGGGCCCTAATGATGGCGCCCAACCCGGAGCACCCTGTTTCAAGTTCGCTATAAAGCCGTAGCCGTCAGTGTTATCTGCGTGAATCTTCCCATCCTTGCGAAAAATGAGTGTATTTGCAGCCCCGATCAGGGTTGCACGGTCTGTGGCAAGATCGGCAATTTCCAATGCCGCGAGTTTATGTGGGGCTGTTACGTTACACCCGACAAAACCCATCTTCGGCATCGTGCTGACAACAGTCTTAAAATCTGCTTCGGCAACATCGATGGGAATGTAATGTCCGGCACGATCATAGGTTTTCAACCAATGACGAAACAACTTGGGCGATTTGGATTGCACAATCGGGTGGCCAAGGACAGCAGCAAGAGGGATGTTTTGGTCGGTCATTGGGGCAGTGTTCCGCGTAAGACGAGATAAGATAAGAGTTCCAAAAGGGGCAGTCCCTGAATCGTGAAAGTATCGCCTTGTATCATACGAAACAGGCGAATGCCCTCTTCTTCTATTTTATAACCGCCAACAGACGTTTGGATGCTATCCCAGTTGCGTGTCAGGTAGTCCTCTAGATAGGTTTGGGAAAAATCACGCATCGCCAAACGTGCAACGCCAACATGTCGCCATACCGGTTTTTGACCATCATAGATGACAGCGGCAGAGAGCAATTGGTGGGTTTCATTCCGCAGCTCTGTAAGTTGATCGAGTGCTTCGGTTTGGCTTTTTGGCTTGGACAAAACCTTTCCTTTGAAGGAAAGAACCTGATCACATCCCAGAACTAAGCCGTCATGCCCTTTCTCGGCAATTTTACGAGCCTTCATCTCAGCGAGTGTATCGGCGATATCACGTGGAGGCGCATCCTCAGCTTCCAATGCGGCTTTAACCGAATCTTCATCGATTCGCGCTGGTATGATGTCAAAGTCGACACCTGCATTTCGCAGTAATCGTGCTCGGATTTCTGATGTTGAGGCCAAAATAATGCGGTCAGACATGTGGATATCCCCGTGAATGAATACGTGCACACGTCATGGGATGATTTCCGAGTAAGAGCAACACCCGCCCTTCCAGCCAAATGTTATGCAGCCTGTCCCTACAGCCAGATTGTTTATCCATAAGGGATAAGGAAGAATCGCACCTGTGGATGAAATTAGGTTGGACTCAAGATTCAAGATAGCTCAATAGCCATAACAAGAATATAAGTATTTATTATCAATACTTTAAGTGTATAAATCTGTTTTTGAAAGTAACGTTAGCTATCCAAAAACCGTGGGTAACTGTGTGGATGACAGCAGTTTTCTGAGTTGTCCCCAGTACTACTACTACTATCATCTATTTTAAGAATCTTTCTTAAGAGTAAGTGAAACAAGCGTTACGCCCAGCCTCATCAAGCCAAACAGCGGATTTGACAGAGGGGCTGAGAAAGCTTAGCAACGCCTCAACCTTCATTCGAAGAGTGTTTTTCCAAACCAATAATAAAAAGACCATGATAGTGGTCGGAGACTTAGTTTATGTCAGATGACGTCATATCTGAAACAGTGGTTACTGACCGCTTGAACCTCGCTGACCTCAAAGCGCAGAGCCCAAAAAACTTGCTGGCTTTGGCTGAAGAGCTGGAAATCGAAAACGCGTCGACCATGCGCAAGGGCGACATGATGTTTTCGATCCTCAAAGAGAGAGCTGAGGATGACTGGGTTATCGGCGGCGACGGTGTCTTGGAAGTGGTTCAGGACGGGTTTGGATTTTTGAGATCTCCGGAAGCAAACTATTTACCCGGCCCAGACGATATTTATGTTTCTCCAGATATGATCCGTTTGCATGCCCTGCGTACAGGCGACACGGTTGAGGGCGTAATCAAGGCTCCATTGGATACAGAACGTTATTTTGCGTTGACGAAGGTTGAGAAAATCAACTTTGAAGATCCCGAACGGGCGCGCCATAAAGTTGCTTTTGAAAATCTGACACCTCTCTATCCAGATGAACGTCTGCAGATGGAAACGGCAGATCCTACGGCCAAAGATCGTTCAGCAAGAATTATCGATTTGGTGGCGCCGATTGGTAAAGGTCAGCGGTCTTTGATCGTTGCGCCGCCTCGGACTGGTAAGACCGTTCTTTTGCAGAACATCGCGCATTCGATCGCGGCAAACCACCCAGAATGCTATTTGATTGTTCTTCTGATTGATGAACGCCCCGAAGAAGTTACGGACATGCAGCGATCGGTTAAGGGTGAAGTTGTATCTTCTACCTTTGATGAACCTGCTTCCCGTCACGTTGCGGTGTCCGAGATGGTGATCGAGAAAGCAAAACGCTTGGTAGAGCACAAGCGGGATGTTGTTATTCTGCTAGACTCAATCACACGTCTAGGTCGCGCCTTTAACACCACGGTTCCTTCGTCCGGTAAGGTTCTGACAGGTGGTGTTGATGCTAACGCTCTACAACGTCCTAAGCGCTTCTTTGGTGCTGCACGGAATATTGAAGAGGGCGGATCGCTTACAATTATTGCGACTGCATTGATTGATACAGGTAGCCGGATGGACGAAGTTATCTTTGAAGAATTCAAAGGGACGGGTAACTCCGAAATCGTATTGGATCGTAAGATTGCTGACAAACGGGTCTTCCCAGCGATGGATATTCTGAAATCTGGTACGCGGAAAGAAGACCTTTTGGTTGACAAGATTGATCTTCAAAAGACTTACGTGCTGCGCCGGATTCTCAACCCGATGGGAACAACAGACGCTATCGAGTTCCTGATTTCAAAGTTGAAGCAAACTAAGACAAATTCGGACTTCTTTGACTCGATGAACACGTAACTTATTGTTTCTAAACAATGGGTTAATATGATGGATACGATTTTCGCACTTGCGTCAGCTGCTGGTAAAGCTGGTGTTTCAATCATCCGCGTATCTGGTCCAGATGCGCTACCGGGTTGCGCAAAGATGGGTGCGAAGTTGGGCCCTCATGATCGAAAACTGGTCAAATTGGAAGCGGCAGACGGTGTCCTAATTGATCAGGCCTTTGCTATAAGTTTTGCAAAAGGTCGCAGCTTTACAGGTGAACAAGTTGTGGAACTGCAAACGCATGGCTCTCCGGCTATCGTTGCAGCCGTTTTGTCTCGCTTGTCTCAACTTGGAATGAGAGAGGCTGAAGCTGGGGAGTTTACCCGGCGGGCCTTGGACAATGGGCAGTTGGATCTCGCCCAAGTTGAAGGGTTGGCTGATCTGATTGATGCAGAGACCGAAAGCCAACGGCGTCAGGCAGTTCGTGTGTTCAATGGCGCACTGGGTGACCTCGCTGATGGATGGCGCAAAAAGTTGTTGCGAGCGGCCGCTCTTCTGGAAGCGACAATTGATTTTGTCGATGAAGAGGTCCCTGTCGATGTTTATCCTGAGGTTAACCAGCTGGTCGACTCAGTCTCCAAAGAAGTACAGCACGAAGCATCCGGGGTGCGGGTTCGTGAAAGGGTCCGCGATGGATTCGAAGTTGCTTTGGTTGGACCGCCAAATTCGGGTAAATCAACATTGCTTAACCGTTTGGCGGGTCGTGAGGCTGCAATAACGTCTAACATAGCCGGCACAACGCGTGATGTGATCGAAGTCAGGATGGATCTCGATGGCTTGGCTTTGACGGTCTTGGATACGGCTGGACTACGCTCGTCGGATGACGAACTAGAAGAGATCGGTATTGCACGTGGCCGAGAGCGGGCCGCGGCAGCAGATGTACGAATCCATCTCCTTGAGTCGAGTGACGCGGAACGGGAATCCGGATCTGATGGTTTGGATATTTTTGTTTTATCCAAAGTAGATAGCTGTGCTCATGAGCCGCATATCCTGGGTATTTCTGGTGTGACGGGACAGGGTGTTGACGAGTTGCTAGAGCAGGTTTCTTCATATTTGGGTAACCTGATTGCGGGTGCCGGCGTCGCGACTCGTTCTCGCCATGAGAAAGCGCTGACAGCCGCTGCGGGCGCTCTTTTAGATGTGTCGAGTTCTCTTGTAACTGGTGGTACGCCAGTGGATCTGTTAGCTGAAGATCTTCGTGTTGCTATCCGTTCTTTGGATAGCCTCATTGGCCGAATTGATGTAGAAAACGTCCTAGGTGAGATTTTTTCAAGTTTCTGTATCGGAAAGTAAGGATTGTTTCACGTGAAACACTCGGGTTTTGATGTCATTGTAATTGGCGGTGGGCATGCCGGAACAGAAGCGGCTCATGCTTCTGCTCGTATGGGCGTGCAAACACTTTTGATAACCATGCGGGCAAGCGATATCGGTGTGATGTCGTGTAATCCAGCTATTGGGGGGCTTGGAAAGGGGCATTTGGTCCGGGAAATCGATGCACTCGATGGGGTCATGGGTCGGGCGGCCGATCACGCTGGTATTCAGTTTCGGTTACTTAATCGCAAGAAGGGGCCAGCAGTACAGGGTCCTAGGACACAAGCAGACCGCGCTCTTTACCGGAAGGCCATGCAGGGCCTGACGGCTGACCGGTCAAATCTGACCGTTTTAGAGAGTGAAGTCGTGGACTTGTCCGTTGATGGCGGCCGTATTGCAGGTGTGCATCTCAAGGACGGATCAGAGATTGAAGCCCGTGCAGTGATTCTTACGTCGGGAACGTTCCTGCGTGGCGTTATTCATATTGGTGATATTTCAAGCTCGGGCGGGCGGATGGGTGACAAACCATCTATAGCTTTAGCCGAAAGACTCGCTGAGCTCGACCTGACTATGGGGCGTCTCAAGACAGGAACGCCGCCAAGGCTGAATGGGAAGACAATTGATTGGTCTGAATTGGAACGCCAGGATGCTGACGAAGCACCAGAACTCTTTTCCTTTCTGCATAAAGCGCCATTTGCCAAACAAGTTGCGTGTGGCATTACGCATACGAACTCTCAAACCCATGATATTATTGAAAAGAACCTCTCCCGATCAGCAATGTACGGGGGCCATATTGACGGAGTTGGGCCAAGGTACTGCCCTTCTATTGAGGACAAAGTCGTTCGTTTTGCCGAGAAAACCTCACACCAAATATTTCTTGAACCTGAAAGCCTTTCGGATGATGTCATTTATCCAAATGGGATATCAACATCTTTGCCGATAGATGTTCAGGAAGACTATGTTCACTCGGTCAAAGGACTCGAACAAGCCGAGATTCTTCAGCCAGGTTATGCAATTGAATATGACTACGTAGATCCACGCAGCTTAAGCTTGTCATTAGAACTTAAGAAACTTCCTGGTCTTTATTTAGCAGGCCAGATCAACGGTACGACCGGGTATGAAGAAGCGGCTGCGCAAGGACTGGTTGCTGGGATGAATGCAGCGGCTGTCATTCAAGAAAGTGATGCAATTAAGTTTGATAGGTCTACATCCTATATTGGTGTCATGGTTGACGATCTGACGGTCAGAGGTGTTTCTGAGCCATATAGAATGTTCACATCTCGTGCGGAGTTTAGGCTTTCGCTACGGGCAGACAACGCGGATCAACGACTTACAGAATTTGGTCGCTCGGCTGGATGTGTAGAAAACGTCAGGTGGCAGGCTTTTAGCGAAAAGAACGAATCGTTATTGGTGTATAAGAACATGCTTGAATCGAGCTCTTATTCATCGAGGCAACTTAACGAAATTGGGGTGAAAGTAAGCGCTGATGGCCCTAAACGTAGTCTGTACGACGCGCTTACCATTGCTGGGACTGAAGTTAAGCAGCTTGGATCGCTGGAAAAATCACTTTTAGAGATTCCAGCTGAATTGGCTGTGCAGCTCGAGAGGGATGCGCTTTATGCTCATTACATTGATCGTCAGCGTAACGATGTGGCAGCTCTTAACCGCGATAAAAAGAAGACGATACCTAACGGCTTGGACTATGATGCCATTACGAGTCTCTCCAGCGAATTGAAGTCTAAGTTGAAAGCGGCGATGCCAGACAATATGGGTCAAGCAGCGCGGATTGATGGAATCACTCCAGCAGCGCTCATGTTGGTTGCAGCAGAGGTCAAGAGATTGGAAAAGCTGGAAAAAGCATCATGATTCAGTCTTCGAAGAGAGTTGCGGGTCTGGATGTTTCACGTGAAACAATGGAGAAACTTCAGAGTTTTGCTCATCTACTAGAAAGATGGACGAAGTCAATTAATCTCATAGCACCGAATACCGTATCGGAAATTTGGACACGTCATATAGTTGATAGCGCGCAGATCTATCAGTTTGCCCCAGCGAACTGGAGTAATTGGACTGATCTCGGAAGTGGAGGTGGTCTTCCAGGGGTGATAGTTGCGATATTGGATCGTGATGATCGCCCAGTTACGCTTATTGAGAGTGATCAACGCAAGTGCTTGTTTCTAAACACAGTACGTCGCGAGTTATCGCTGAACCTGAATGTGCTTAATGAGCGGATTGAAAATGTTCAAAATGCGCAGGCGTCAATCCTAAGCTCCCGCGCTCTTGCATCTCTACCTGATCTTCTTTCGTTTGCTGACAGGCTCTTGGATGCAAATGGCGTAGCCTTATTTTCTAAGGGTGCGCGGTACGAAGAAGAGCTGGATCAAGCAAAAAAAGACTGGCATTTTGATGTTTCAGCTCACCAAAGCCAAACTAATTCAGATGCAAGAATACTCGAAATTTCAAGGATACGCTCCCGTGAACCTTAGTCGTACAACACAGCCAAAAATCATCGCGGTTGCGAACCAAAAAGGCGGTGTTGGTAAGACAACAACGACTATTAATTTGGGTGCTGCGCTTGCGCGGGCGGGTCGCCGGGTTCTGCTGATTGATCTCGATCCACAAGGAAATGCGTCAACGGGTTTGGGTGTTGAAGCGGCCGATCGCGGAATCACGACCTACGATCTGTTGACTGGTGAAGCCTTTCCGACCGAATGCGCTCAAGAAACGGAGGTTTCGGATCTCTTGATCATTCCAGCAACGACAGACCTAAGTTCGGCGGATATTAGCCTCATGTCGAATGAAAAGCGAAGCTATATGCTGCATGATGCGCTGCATCACCCAGACGTGGATCAGCTCAACGTTGACTACATCCTAATAGATTGCCCCCCATCCCTTAATATTCTGACCGTCAACGCAATGATTGCGGCCGACTCCGTTGTTGTACCGCTTCAAAGCGAGTTTTTCGCCTTGGAAGGGCTTTCGCAGCTTATGCTAACTGTTCGGGAGGTTCGGCAAACGGCAAATCCGGCCTTGCGGATTGAGGGTGTTGTTTTAACGATGTTCGACAAACGCAATAATCTTTGTCAACAGGTCGAAGCTGACGCACGTGATAATCTAGGCGAGCTCGTGTTTGAAACTGTAATCCCAAGGAATGTACGGTTGAGTGAAGCGCCGTCCTTTGCATTATCCGTTATCGATTATGACCCTACATCGAAAGGGTCAGTCGCTTACATCGCCCTCGCAGCGGAAATCATCGCAAAAGAAGCGTCCCAGAAAACCAGGAGATCGAAATGAACAAGCCAAAGTCCCCAAATCGAGGCCTTGGACGAGGCCTTTCATCATTGATGTCCGATGTTAATCAAACACATGACGCGCCCGCTGATCGTGCGTTGAAGTCGGAACAATCATTGCCGATCGATCAAATTTACCCGAATCCGGATCAGCCTCGACGCACTTTTAATGAAGAAGCGCTGTCTGATCTAACGGCTTCAATCGCCGAGAAGGGGATCATTCAGCCTCTCATCGTCCGCAAAAGAGAATCTGAAAACGGCTCCTATGAAATCGTAGCTGGTGAGCGACGTTGGCGTGCTGCACAGCGTGCAAAACTTCATGAGGTCCCGGTAATTGTTCGTAACTTCAATGATGTAGAGGTCCTTGAGGTCGCCATCATTGAGAATATCCAACGCTCTGACCTCAACGCAATCGACGAAGCTGCTGGCTACAAACAGTTGATGGAGAAGTTCGGACGAACTCAGGACGAGATGGGCAAAGCTCTAGGGAAAAGCCGGAGCCACATCGCGAACTCTGTCCGTTTGTTGACCCTACCAAATAGCGTCCAAGCATTTCTCGAAGATGGTCGTTTGTCAGCTGGCCACGCGCGGGCGTTGGTTGGTCATCCTGACGCAGACGAACTTGCTGCGGAGATTGTAAAAAAGGGTCTATCCGTTCGTGATGCAGAAAAGTTAAGCAAGAAAGCTAAGTCAAAGCCTACGAAGCCAGCGCGCGGCAAGTCTGTGCCCAAAGATGCGGACACGGTACAGATCGAAAATGAACTTGCAGCCAATCTCGGCATGAAAGTCAGCATTTCTCACGCTGACGGGAAAGAGAACGGGCAGATTGTCTTGAATTACCGGAATCTTGAACAACTTGATGATCTTCTCCGGCTCTTGTCTGGAGGCTAGTCAGACAGAAGTTTGGCAATAATTGCATTTAGAACTGGCCGACCCTGTTTTGTTACGGTCAGCCGGTTCGACCTGCAATCTAGATGACCAGTTTCTTGTAGGTTATTGATTAAAATCATTTTTTCCTTGATCCAAGGTTCGGGTAGCACGATGCCCTGGCTCATACGCAATCCCATCAAGACACGCTCTTCCGTAATTGCCTCAGAAGACAGCGGGCTATTAATCAAATCGCCACCTGACCCAGTCTCGACGCGTCCAATCCAGTCTCCGGGCATTTTGGCTGAAACAGTCTCGAAACGTTTGCCACTCACTGTCAATCGACCATGGGCACCCGGCCCTATGCCAGCCCAATCCCCAGAATTCCAATAGATGAGGTTATGCCGACTTTCCTGACCTTCTTTCGCATGGTTAGACACCTCATAAGCCGGAAGTCCTGCGGCATCACATATCTCCTGAGTGGTATCCCAAAGATCCGCGCTGAGATCTTCGTCTGGCAAGTTACGCAACAAACCACGCTTAAACCGATCCCCAAATGCTGTGCCGTCCTCGATGGTCAATTGGTACAATGATAAGTGGTCGGGATCTAAACGAAGCGCCCGACTAAGCTCGTCTTCCCATTGTGAAACTGACTGCCCCTGTCGTGCGTAAATCAGGTCAAAGCTAACGCGATCAAAAACGTTCCGAGCGAGGTCGATGGCTATCAAGGCTTCGTCGGCAGAATGAAGTCGCCCAAGAGCTTTAAGATCAAGATCGTTCAACGCCTGTACGCCAATAGAAACGCGGTTCACCCCTGCCGCATGATAACCGGAAAACCGCTCTGCCTCGATGGATGTCGGGTTGGCCTCTAAGGTGACCTCCAAGTCGTTGGCGAGCCTCCAGTGTTTCCGTACGCGGTTCAGAATTCTCTCAACCGTCGAAACGTCCATGAGGCTTGGAGTGCCGCCGCCAAAAAAGATGGAGTTCAACACTCTGTCCGATGTCAGCGCTGCAATGCGGTCAATTTCCGATTCAAATGCAGCGGCCCACCGCGACTGGTCGATCGATGCCACGACATGGGAATTAAAATCACAATATGGGCACTTCGCTTGGCAGAATGGCCAGTGGATATAGAGGCCAAAGCCACCTTCAGGCAAAACAACCCTCGATTAATTTTTTGAACGCGTCGGCACGGTGGCTGATCTTGTTCTTTTCCCAACGATCCATCTCCCCAAACGTGATGTCGTATCCGTCGGGTTGGAAGATCGGGTCATATCCGTGGCCTTGATCGCCGCGCATTGGCCACACGAGCTGACCAGGCATGATGCCTTCAAAGACTTCATCGTGTCCGTCAGGCCAAGCTAAAACTAAACAGCACCGAAACTGAGCCGCTCGAGGATATGGCGCTTCTCGCTTCTCCAGTTCATTCCAAGTCCGAGTCATCGCCATCACGAAATCACGTCCGCTGGGCGTTTCGGCCCAATCCGCGGTGTAGACTCCCGGTGCCCCATCCAAGCCATCAACCGTAATGCCGCTGTCATCCGAAAGCGCTGGCAGTCCGGTTGCAGCAACAGCAGCGCGGGCCTTGATCCTAGCGTTTCCAGTGAAAGTGGTTTCCGTCTCTTCAGGTTCTGGAAGCCCGTGGTCCGCGTTGGAGGAAACCGACACGCCAAAAGGCTTTAGCAAATCGGCAATCTCTTCCAGTTTGCCCTGATTGTGAGTCGCGATCAGAAGCTCGGTTTCGTTGAATTTTCTCATTAGCTAACGGCCGCGATCTGGGCTGCACTCAACTCGGCAATTCCTTTATCCGCCAATTCCATCATCGCGTTCATCTGATCACGGCTGAATGTCGAACCCTCAGCTGACATTTGAATTTCGATGAGCTTGTCGCTCGTCATGACGAAATTACCGTCTACGCCAGCTTCTGAGTCTTCTGGGTAGTCGAGATCGAGAACAGACTGACCCGCGTAAACACCACAGGACACTGCCGCTACAGGCACCGCCAAAGGATCCGACGTTACATCACCCGCCTTCATCAATTTGTTCACGGCCAGTTTCAAAGCAACCCAGCCACCGGTGATTGATGCGCAACGCGTTCCGCCGTCTGCTTGAATGACATCGCAATCGACAACGATTTGCCGTTCGCCCAATGCAACACGGTCCACACCTGCCCGCAATGAGCGGCCAATTAAACGCTGAATTTCCTGAGTTCGACCACTTTGACCGTTCTTTGCTTCACGTCGCATCCGAGTGTTCGTTGCACGAGGTAGCATCCCATACTCAGCCGTGACCCAACCAAGGCCAGAGTTCTTGAGAAATGATGGAACGCGCTCATCAATTGAAGCAGTACAAAGCACATGAGTGTCGCCGCATTTGATGAGGCAGGACCCTTCGGCGTGGCGTGTGACATTCGTTTCGATCGAAACTTTCCGCATTTCGTCGATTTTTCTTCCGGAGGGGCGCATTGCATGTCCTTTCTTAGGTTTCTCATCGGATACGCCGCGACGCTCGTAATTCCAACCCCGATTGACCTTTGCCGCGCACGGGGGTCTAACTACCCTCGCCCAAAGGATTGCCACGATGTCTGATCAATTGCCCAATCTTGATGACATGAATACCCGCTCACGCGAAGTTTTTCGTCGTGTGGTGGAAGGCTATCTGGAATCCGGGCTGCCTGTAGGTTCACGGACGCTCACGCGAAGCCTCTCTGAACAAGTCAGTGCCGCGACCATTCGCAATGTTATGCAAGACCTTGAACACCTTGGCCTCCTTGATAGCCCTCACATCAGTGCTGGTCGGATCCCTACCCAGCAAGGTCTACGTATGTTTGTTGACGGTCTGCTTGAGGTCGGTGACATGGATGGCGAAGATCGTGCCAAGATAGATCAAACACTTGGTAGCAATGATGATGACGTTGGCACGTTGCTTGATCGTGTAGGTTCAGCGCTTTCGGGCGTGACCCATGGCGCAAGTCTGGTTCTCACGCCAAAACATGAAGCGCCCATTAAACATGTCGAGTTCGTGAGTCTTGCCGCGGACCGAGCGCTTGTTGTTTTGGTGTTCGCTGACGGACATGTTGAAAACCGTGTTTTCACCCCACCACCCGGTCAGACGCCATCTTCGATGCGAGAAGCGGCGAATTTTATTAACTTTGTAGCTGAGGGCCGGACGTTGTCTGAACTCGGTAGCGCGATAGCGCGCGAAGTACAAAGTAGACGCCAAGAAATCGATATCCTTGCTCGGGAGCTTATCGATACGGGTGCTGCTATGTGGGAGAATAAGGGCGAATCAACCGAACGCTTGATCGTGCGCGGGCGTGGAAACCTAATCACAGACGAGGATGAGGCCGATCTCGATCGCATTCGTACACTGTTTGACGACCTCGAACGCAAACGTGATATCGCTGATTTCCTTGAATTGACGGACCAAGGTGAAGGTGTTCGCATTTTCATTGGCTCAGAGAACAAACTTTTCTCACTTTCGGGTTCATCTTTGGTGGTTTCTCCCTATATGAACGCTGATCGAAAGATCGTCGGCGCGGTTGGTGTCATTGGACCCACTCGCCTCAACTACGGGCGCATTGTGCCCATCGTGGATTATACCGCGCAGCTGGTCGGGAAACTGATACAGGACCGCGGATAGGGAATGCTGGATTATGGCTGACAAAGACAACAACGACCAATTTCTTGATGACATCATGGCGGAAACGGATCTCGGTCCGGAAGACGAAATGACTTTGGATGAAATGGTTGCAGAGAGCGACGATATCGTTGCGTTGAAAACTGAAATCGCAGAGCTCAAAGATGGGTATATGCGGGCACTTGCCGACGTAGAAAACTCGCGCAAGCGTGCCGATCGCGATCGTCGCGAAGCCGAAAACTACGGCGGTTCCCGCCTCGCTCGCGACCTGCTGCCCGTCTATGACAACCTGACGCGCGCGCTTCAGATGGCGAAAGAAGACGGAAAAGAAGGCGACAAAGCCTTGCTAGAAGGCGTTGAGCTGACCATGCGCGAACTGATTGGCGTCTTTAAGAAGCACGGCATTGACCCGATTGTCCCAGAAGTTGGCGACAAGTTTGACCCGCAGTTTCACGAAGCAATGTTCGAAGCCCCCCTACCCGGCACTAAGGCTGGCGACATCATTCAAGTGGCAAACACTGGTTTCATGCTGCACGACCGTTTGTTGCGCCCTGCACAAGTTGGCGTGTCTTCTACTCCGAAGTCTTAACCAAGCCGCGAAGCTCGTAGATCAAATCCAAGGCATCCTTGGGCGACAGATCGTCGGGCATTACATCTTTAAGCCGCGCCTCCACTTTGGATGGCGCGGTTTTTTGTGGCGCTGGCGCCGGAGTTGCACTGAATAGCGGTAGGTCATCGATAACCGCTTTTTGCCGTCCTTCGCGTTCGCCTTTTTCCAATGCCTCGAGCACGACTTTGGCGCGGTCGACAACAGTTGTAGGTAAGCCAGCCAAACGCGCGACTTGTACGCCGTAAGATCTGTCCGCGGTGCCGCGTTTGACTTCATGCAGGAAGATTACATCACCTTCCCATTCTTTGACCGTCACCGTCGCATTGGCTACGTTGTCCAACTTGTCCGATAGACCTGTCATTTCGTGATAGTGCGTCGCGAACAATGCGCGACAGCGGTTTACCTCATGTAGGTGTTCCAGTGTCGCCCAGGCGATCGACAAGCCATCATAAGTTGCCGTGCCACGGCCGATTTCGTCTAATATCACCAAGGCGCGGTCATCGGCTTGATTGAGAATGGCAGCTGTTTCCACCATCTCTACCATAAATGTCGATTGCCCTTTGCTCAGGTCGTCGGACGCGCCGACACGGCTGAAAATCTGACTAACTATTCCGATTGTGGCGTCCTTTGCCGGGACGAATGCTCCCGTTTGTGCAAGAATAGCGATCACTGCATTCTGTCGCAGGTAAGTAGACTTACCTGCCATGTTCGGACCGGTGAGCAGCCAGATAGATTCATCGCTTAGGTTGCAATCATTCGCCACGAACGGAGTACCGCTGGGCGCAAGTGCCGTTTCAACAACTGGATGACGGCCCTCCGAAATGATGAACTCCCGCTCGTTTGTAAGGACCGGTCGAACCCAATTTTCTTCGCGCGCGAGACGTGCCATTGCTGCGCTAAGATCAAATTCCGCCAAACCACGGGCCAAAGTAAACAACGGCGCAGATTGCCCAAGAATTTCGGTACTTAAGGTCGAATAGAGCCGCTTTTCGATTTCTAAACAGCGACCTCCAGCGTTCAGAATCCGGGTTTCCAGTTCCGACAACTCAATCGTCGTGAATCTAACTTGGTTTGCGGTGGTTTGCCGATGAATATAGGTTTCCGACAGTGGCGCAGAGAGCATCTTTTCCACATGGGTGGCCGTCACTTCGACAAAGTAGCCCAGAACATTGTTGTGTTTGATTTTCAGTGCAGCGACGCCAGTTTCATCGGCATAGCGTCCTTGCAAACCGGCGATGACTGACCGGCCTTCATCCCTCAACGAACGGTATTCATCCAGTTCTGCGTCGTACCCTGTCGCAATGAACCCACCGTCGCGCGCGAGAAGTGGGGGTTCGGCAACGAGTGCGGAGTCTAGCAAATCCAGCAAAGGCTCCTGCCCCGTTAGGTTCATCGCCGCTTGAGCCAATACGTCTGGCATCGCAGCGGGTAGCGCGTCAGATATAAGCGCCGCCTGGCTAATAGCATTACGGACGGCTGCCATATCTCTTGGTCCACCGCGCTCTAGGGAAAGGCGCGACAATGCGCGATCCAGGTCGGGAACTTCGCGCAACCGAACTTCTAGCAAAGCACCGACGTCGGCCCGTTCCAAACACCACGATATTGCATCATGGCGGGCGGATATTTGACCTAAATCGCGAGAGGGCGAAGAAAGGCGCCGTTCCAGCAACCGCGCACCTGCTGACGTTGATGTACGGTCGATTACGGACAGCAGCGACCCTGCCCGTCCTCCGTTCATCCCACGGACCAACTCCAGAGATTTACGCGTCGCTGCATCTATACGCATTGCGGCTTCGCGCTTTTCACGGACTGGTGGGCGCAGCAGCGGCAGTTTCCCTTTTTGGGTAATCTCAAGATACTCTACAATCGCCGCCATCGCTGCGACTTCCGCGCGGTCGAAAGCCCCAAAACCTTCTAATGATCCAACAGAATAGACACTAATAAGGCGCTTTTCACCATTCGTGCTATCAAACGCGGCATTGCCGAGGGTGGTGACAGCAGCGCCAGAATCTTCAACGATCGTATGGAAATCGTCCTCACCAGCTTCGCTGAGAAGTACTTCCTTGGGCCCCAAACGCGCCAGTTCCGGCCCAAGCTCGGATGCTTTGCAGCTCAGCACTGAAAACGCACCTGTCGAGATATCGACCCAAGCCAAGGCCCCTTCCCCGCGCACATCAGCATAGGCTGCTAAAAAGTTGTGGCGACGCGCATCAAGTAATGCATCCTCAGTCAAAGTTCCGGGTGTGACGACCCGCGTTACACCGCGCTTAACGACGGATTTGTAACCGCGTTTCTTTGCTTCGGCAGGGCTTTCGAGTTGTTCACAAACTGCAACGCGATGTCCCTTGCGGATCAGAGTTAGAAAATACCCTTCGGCGGCATGATGCGGTACGCCACACATCGCGATGTCTTCGCCTAAGTGTTTTCCACGTTTCGTGAGAGCGATATCGAGCGCCCCAGCCGCTGCGACAGCGTCATCGAAGAACAATTCATAGAAATCGCCCATACGATAAAACAGTAGCGCGTCCGGATGGTCGGCTTTGATCTCAAGATATTGCGCCATCATCGGCGTAACAGTGCTGCTCATGTGTTCCCCCAAAGGCCGCTGAAGCAACCTAATGGCCATATGTTAGCGACGAAAGTCCAAAATCCGCCCATTGCGGGGAACATTCGCGCCCCCTATCAAGGCTCAGACTTAAGGGAGAGAAACATGGCCAGCAATCGGATCACACGAGAGGACGCTCTCGCGTTCCATTTGGAACCCACACCGGGCAAATGGGAAATCAACGCGACTGTTCCAATGACCACTCAACGTGACCTTTCGCTCGCGTATTCTCCGGGTGTGGCTGTTCCATGTGAAGACATCGCCGAGAACCCAGAGCTTGCCTATGACTATACGAACAAGGGCAACCTAGTTGCGGTGATTTCGAACGGCACGGCTGTTTTAGGACTCGGAAACCTAGGCGCGCTGGGCTCAAAACCAGTGATGGAAGGTAAGGCAGTTCTGTTCAAACGGTTCGCTGACGTGAACTCGATTGACATTGAACTCGATACTGAAGACCCAGATGCATTCTGTAATGCTGTCCGCCTCATGGGTCCTACGTTTGGTGGCATCAACCTCGAGGACATCAAAGCGCCTGAATGTTTCATCATCGAACAACGGCTCAAGGAAGAAATGGATATTCCGGTCTTTCATGATGACCAACACGGAACGGCTGTGATTTGCGCCGCCGGCTTGATCAACGCCTTGCATATCTCTGGCAAGAAAATTGAGGACGTTAAAATCGTGCTCAACGGGGCAGGGGCTGCGGGTATTGCATGCATCGAGCTGTTGAAATCCATGGGCGCAAAACACGAGCATTGTATCGTTTGTGACACCAAGGGGGTGATCTATCAGGGTCGTACTGAGGGCATGAACCAATGGAAGTCTGCACATGCCATCAACACAGAATTGCGCAGCCTTGAAGATGCGATGAAGGGTGCCGATGTATTTCTGGGCGTTTCTGCCAAAGGTGCTGTTACGCCTGAAATGGTTGCCGATATGGCTGACAATCCAGTCATTTTCGCAATGGCGAACCCTGATCCTGAAATTACGCCGGAAGAGGCCCACGCCGTTCGTGTCGATGCAATCGTCGCGACAGGTCGCAGCGATTACCCCAACCAAGTGAATAACGTGCTGGGCTTTCCGTATTTGTTCCGCGGTGCTCTCGATATCCACGCACGCGCGATCAATGATGAAATGAAGATTGCGTGCGCTCATGCGCTTGCCCAGCTTGCCCGTGAAGACGTACCAGACGAAGTGGCGATGGCGTATGGTAAGAAACTGACCTTTGGACGAGATTATATCATCCCGACGCCTTTTGATCCTCGTCTAATCCACGTTGTCCCGCCAGCCGTTGCACGTGCTGGAATGGATACAGGTGTTGCACGACGCCCTATCGTCGACATTGACGGATATGAGGAATCTCTCAAGACCCGCATGGACCCAACGGCAAGCATTCTGCGTGGGATCAACACTCGTGCTCGCGCGAACCAACATACGATTGTCTTTGCAGAAGGAGACGATCCACGCGTTCTTCGAGCGGCCGTTCAGTATCAACGTGCGGGTTTTGGGCGCGCACTGGTGGTTGGACGAGAAGACGACGTGAAAGAAAAGCTCAATGCGGCTGGGTTGGGTGATGCGGTTCGCGAATTACGTGTTGTGAACGCAGCAAACACAGAACATCTCGATAGCTATAAGTCGTACCTCTATGATCGTTTGCAACGGAAGGGGCATGATCGCCACGATATTCATCGTCTGGCATCCCGTGACCGTCACGTCTTTGCGTCTTTGATGTTGGCCCACGGGCATGCGGACGGGATGGTTACTGGCGCAACGCGCAAATCGGCCCATGTTCTTGAGTTGATTAACCACGTCTTTGATGCAGGCCCCCAAGATGGTGCAGTCGGTGTGACGGCAGTTCTGAACAAGGGCCGAATTGTTCTTATCTCTGATACGCTTGTTCATGAATGGCCCGATGAAAATGGGCTTGCGGACATTGCTGAGCAGAGTGCGCATATTGCTCGACGTCTTGGACTTGAACCTCGTGTTGCATTCGCATCCTTCTCGACGTTCGGGTATCCGGTTTCTGAAAGAGCCGAGAAGATGCACCTAGCGACGGACGTGCTTGACGCTCGCGGCGTTGATTTTGAGTACGATGGTGAGATGACCGTCGATGTTGCGTTGAATGCCAAGGCACAGGAACACTACCCGTTTTGCCGCTTAACTGGCCCTGCTAACATTCTGGTTGTGCCAGCACGTCACTCTGCTTCGATATCGGTCAAACTGATGCAAGAAATGGCTGGCGCGACGGTGATTGGCCCGATTTTGGCGGGTATCGATAAGCCAATCCAGATCTGTTCGACTGGTAGCACGGTGAACGACATTCTGAATATGGCTGTCCTTGCCTCGAGCACGGCGACGTAACAATGACCATTTGGAACCTTGGCGGGATCAATGCGGACAACGTCTATGGCGTGCCACATATACCGGCGCCAGGTGAAACGTTGGATGCCACGTCTCGACAGGTATTCTTGGGCGGTAAGGGGGCTAACATGTCCGTCGCGGCGTCACGAGCGGGTGCACATGTTGCGCATATCGGTGCCGTTGGGCCCGACGGGCGCTGGGCGGTTGATCGGTTGATGGAATACGGGGTTGATACACGCGCCATTGAAGCCATTGAAACCGAGACGGCTCACGCGATGATCTTCGTCGCACCAGATGGCGAAAATGGGATTGTTGTCTACCCGGGCGCGAACCGCGAAATTCCCGAAAAATCGCTCAAACAGGCTCTAACACGGGCCAAAACCGGAGATTGGCTTGTCACGCAGAACGAAGTGAATATGCAATTGGAGGCCGCAAAGTTAGCGAAAAAGATGGGTCTGAAAACGGCCTATGCTGCCGCGCCTTTTGATGCCGACATTACAAAATCGCTGTTGCCACACCTTGATTTCCTCATTCTGAATGAAGTCGAAGCCAGCCAGCTGCGGGATGCGACAGGGCAGGGACCAGAAGATCTTCCAGTCAAAGACATCATTGTAACTTTGGGCGCACAGGGCGCGACATGGTTTGGCGAAGACAACTCCGTTCATGTCCCGTCTTATGAAGTAACGCCTATCGATACGACTGGGGCAGGCGATACCTTTACTGGATATGTTCTAGCGGGGCTGGACCGCGGTCAGCCCATCCTTCAAGCAATGCAGGTCGCATCAAAGGCTGCAGCAATTATGGTTACGCGGCGTGGTACTGCCGACGTGATCCCTGACTTGGCGGATGTCCAAGCGTTTAGTGGTTGATAAACGGCGCGTTGCTGCCCCAAAGCTGTTCAACACGCGCATCACGGCCGCATGCTTCACGGTAGAATGCATAGGCTTCGGCCTCAGTCTTTATGCCACCGCGCGTGATAACTCGATCTTGGCCCTTGTAGTAATCCTGATGGTACTCTTCCGCATCATAGAACGCTGAGAGTGGCAGGATCGGGGTCACAATTCGCTGACCAAGAGCTGACTGAGCAGACGCGAGTGCGGCTTCTGCAACCTGCTGTTCTGCAGTGTTAGAGACGAAAATAGCAGTCCGATAGCTATCGCCGCGATCGCAAAACTGCCCACCCGCGTCGGTTGGATCCACAGACCGAAAGAACAGATCGAAAATCTGTCGTGCGCTGACCTGATCAGCGTCATAGCGAATTTCGACCGCCTCATAATGACCGGTTCCGCCACCAGTTACCTGTCGATATGTTGGGTTCGCTGTCGAACCGCCGGTGTAGCCTGATGTCACCTCTGCCACGCCACGAACTTTTTCAAAGTCGCTTTCGACGCACCAGAAACAGCCGCCTGCGACAGTGATCGTTTGCATGTCGCGTGCTTCGACTCTGCCGGCTTGCATCAGTGTTGCAGCACCGATTGCTGCCGCCAAGGCGATGGTTTTTAATTTTCGTGACGTCGTCATCATGGAATATCTCCTTTGTCCGTAACAATCGCGGTAAAGGTGACGTTGCGCAATTCACTGCGGCGTGTGCTCACGCGCAGTTTACCAATCGCAACTTTCCAGCGGTGCTGAAAAGGGTTCAGCAGAGCGATCTAACAAATGATGATCGCTCTGCTGGCGCTTATTTTGTGCGCTTGTCGCGTGCTGCAAGTAGTTTCAGGCGAAGCGCGTTCAACTGAATGAAACCTGCGGCATCTTTCTGGTCATAAGCGCCTGCATCGTCTTCGAACGTAACATGGGCTTCGGAATAGAGGCTGAAATCAGATGCACGTGCGACGGTTTTTGCTGAACCTTTGTAGAGCTTCAACGTTACTGTGCCGGTTACATGTTCTTGTGACTTGTCGATTGCCGCCTGCAGCATTTCACGTTCCGGCGAATACCAGAAGCCATTGTAAATCAGTTCGGCATAACGAGGCATAAGCTCGTCTTTCAGGTGCGCCGCGCCGCGATCCAACGTGATCGATTCAATGCCACGGTGTGCTTCCAAAAGCAGCGTGCCGCCCGGTGTTTCATAAACTCCGCGAGATTTCATGCCGACGAAACGGCCCTCAACCAAATCAAGTCTGCCACAACCGTGCTTGCCGCCGAGTTCGTTAAGTTTGGTTAGGACTTCGGCAGGTGACATGTCAGTGCCGTTGATTGAAACTGCGTCGCCCTTTTCAAAACCGATCTCGACAAATTCAGGTTCGTTCGGTGCATCTTCGGGCGCAACGGTGCGCTGATAGACGTAATCCGGCGCGATCTCAGCAGGATCTTCCAGAACCTTGCCTTCGGAAGACGTGTGCAACAGATTTGCATCAACGGAAAACGGCGCTTCGCCGCGTTTGTCTTTGGCTACTTGAATTTGGTGGGCCTCTGCGAATTCCAACAACTTAGTACGGCTGGACAAATCCCATTCACGCCACGGCGCAATTACTTTGATATCTGGGTTCAGCGCATATGCGGCCAGCTCAAAACGAACTTGGTCGTTGCCTTTACCTGTCGCGCCATGCGCAACAGCGTCTGCGCCAACTTCTTCAGCGATCTCAACCAGTCGTTTGGAAATCAAAGGGCGGGCAATGGACGTGCCCAACAGGTAAAGACCTTCGTAAACTGCGTTTGCACGGAACATAGGGAAGACAAAATCGCGTACAAATTCTTCGCGGACGTCTTCGATGTAGATATTTTTTTCAGGGATACCCATGTCCAACGCTTTTTTGCGGGCGGGTTCCAGTTCTTCGCCCTGACCGAGGTCGGCGGTAAATGTTACGACTTCGCAGCCGTATTCCGTTTGCAGCCATTTCAGAATGATTGACGTGTCCAAGCCACCTGAATAGGCAAGTACGACTTTTTTGGGTGCAGACATGGGAGAACTCCTAAGCGTTGATCGCCAGCGGGTTACTCCGATTTCTGGACTAGAGCAAGCTGGCTACGAAGGCTGCGTCACCGTCGTTGCCTAGCAAGGCGGGTGCTTGGTGCATTGGGACCCAGACTGCAGAGTGCAATTCTTCGGTAGGGGGGCCTAGGCACAGCGTCGGTTCAGCCCAATAAATAGCGCAGATTTTCTCAGCCCACATGTCATATTCGGGCATGAAAACAAAGCGTTTGAACGCTCCCAACCGCATGGGCCGTGTAATGCGCCAGCCCGTTTCTTCCATGACTTCGCGATGCAACGCTGGAATAATATGCTCCCCCGGATCAATTCCGCCACCTGGCAATTGAAATTCGGGGCGCTGCCCGTCTTGCACAGTAAGCAATAAATCTCGGCCTCTTTGGAGGATTGCATAGGCACCGGGGCGCGGCGTGTAGCGCATAGCGGGGTCAACTCGATCGCCGTATCTTCGCATCTTACCCTTTTTCCCTGTCTTGTGGCACCTATATGGACGCGGTATGCCAATCCTCGACTTGTTAGGAAAGCCCTATGAACACTGCATCTAAAATTGCTTGGGACGACACCGTCCTGCCATTCCAGCTTGACGACTCTGATATTCGGGGTCGCGTGGCCCGTCTCGATGGTGTGCTGGATCAGGTTCTTTCCCAGCACAACTATCCCGCGGCTGTTGAGGCTTTGGTTGCAGAAATGGCCTTGCTAACGGCGTTGATCGGTCAAACGATCAAACTGCGCTGGAAGCTTTCACTGCAAGTTCGCGGAGATGGCCCAGCGCGATTAATCGCGACGGATTACTATGGCCCTACAACAGATGGGAAGCCTGGGAAAATTCGTGCGTACGCAAGTTACGATGAAGAAAAGATTGATCCAAATGGCCACCCCTTTCCGCAAATAGGTAAGGGCTACTTTGCGATTCTTATCGACCAAGGCGAGGGGACGACGCCCTACCAAGGAATCACTCCAATCGCCGGCGGATCGCTATCTGCATGTGCAGAAGCCTATTTCGCCCAAAGTGAACAACTGCCGACTGCATTTCAGCTAACGTACGGCAAGTCCTCCGTGCCAGGCGGCCAAGAGTCTTGGCGCGCGGGCGGTATCATGCTGCAGTCCATGCCCAAGGCTTCACCATCGGTCGCGGATGAGCCAACCGGCGAAGACGGGTTGTTGAGCCCCGCCGACATTCTGGATGAAGATGAAGGCGAAAACTGGAACCGCGCGACAGCCCACCTGCGGACCGCGGAAGAACTGGAATTGATTGGCCCAAGCGTTCAACCCACGGAGCTGTTGGTACGTTTGTTTCACGAAGATCAACCAAGGGTCTTTGACGCGCAACCCGTTGAATTCGGATGTTCCTGCTCGCCCGAAAAGGTGCGTCAATCACTGTCGATCTATTCGGCTCGAGACATCGCTCATATGACGACGGACGAGAACACCGTTACTGCCGACTGCCAGTTCTGCGGTGCGCATTACGAATTCCAGCCAAACACGCTGGGGTTCGAGGCGACCGAAGGCCCAGATGCTAAGTCCTGACGCCCTAGAACAATCGCTTCGCCGCGCGGTTCAAAACGTGCGGCAAGCGTCTTCGGATTTTGATCTGAATCCGGAATTGGCGTCGCCTGAGAAGCGTACACTAAAACCTGCCGCTGTCTTGGTTGCTGTAAGCATGGACGGCCAACTCATTCTGACAAAACGATCTGCCCAGCTGAAACATCACGCTGGGCAGATTGCGTTTGCGGGGGGGCGTAAGGATGATACCGATCGCGACCTGGCTCATACGGCTCTGCGGGAGGCTCATGAGGAAATTGGCCTAAGATCAGACTCCGTCCAAGTGATTGGAACACTACCAAACCATGAGACGGTGACCAATTATGCGGTAACACCCGTTGTAGGTTTGGTTCCGTCAGCCCTAGACTTCGTTGCAGAACCCGGGGAAGTCGCCGAGGTATTTACTGTACCGTTGGCTCATGTCTTGAACACCGAAAACTACGCAATCGAAGGTCGTTGGTGGCGCGGGCAAAAACGACAGTATTACGTTGTGCCTTTCGGGCCATATTACATCTGGGGCGCAACCGCGCGCATTCTTCGTGGCTTGGCGGAGGGGGCCAAATGAGCGATCCCGTGCAATCGTTTTGGGACACTTCTGGCGCATTAACGAACGTTGGGCAGCCGCGTTGGTTGGTGGACGAAGCTTTGCAGACTTTGATGGTGGCATTCGAAGATCAAGGTCACCATATCTATGCGGTTGGCGGCTGTGTTCGGGACACGGTGTTAGGACGGGATGTTTCGGATGTTGACCTAAGCACGGACGCTTTGCCGGACGTGACAACCAAGATCGTTGAAGAACTGGCGACTCGAAAAAATTCGTGGAAAGCGATCCCCACCGGACTTGAGCATGGAACGATCACCGCTGTCGCTCCAGATGGAGCCGGGACCTTTGAGATTACGACGTTTCGAAAAGACATTGAGACCGATGGACGTCACGCCACGGTCGCATTTTCTAAGGACATAGAAGACGACGCGATGCGCCGCGACTTCACCATCAACGCCTTTTATGCGGACCGGCGTGGCAAAGTTCATGATCTTGTCGGTGGATCAACCGATCTAAAGGCGCGACGGGTCCGTTTTATCGGGGACCCATTAAAACGCATCGAAGAAGATTACCTCAGGATCTTAAGGTTCTTTCGGTTTACCGCGTCTATCGGCAAACGGAATGACGGGATTGATGCAGAAGGGCTCTCGGCTTGCGCCCTGCTTGCCGAAGGGCTCGAGGGCGTCTCCCTCGAACGGATCGGCATGGAAATGACCCGATTGATTGCACAATTTGATGTTGCGCCGATTGTCGGATCGATGGAACAGTCTGGCGTCTTGAATCGTATCTTGCCGGGTGCATCTGTTTTGACGCTCGCTCGGCTGATTGATCTTGAAGAAACTTACCCAATCGAAGGACGCATGATTCCGCCTATGGATGTTCCGACGCGGCTTGCATCACTGGGTTGCGAAGACATCTCGGATCGGTTGCGGCTCTCTAAGGTGGATGCCAAAAAACTAGCCCTCGTCCGCGCAGAAGCAGGATCGATGACGCCACCGCACGAGCTTGGGTATCGGTACGGGTATTGGACTGCAGTGCATTGCCTTCTTTTGCGATGGGCGTCGTTGATGCTGCCATTTGACAGTTCTGTTCTTGCTGATGTTGCGATGGGGGCGAACGCAGAGTTTCCGATCAAAGCCCAAGACCTGATGCCCGCGTTTGAAGGTAAGGCGCTGGGCGATCGACTCAAACAACTTGAAACCGTTTGGATCCGCGCACGGTTTGAGGTTTCCAAAGCGGACCTTTTGGCCACGCCATGACAGTGCTCGTCGGGTTTGTGTTCTTTGGCCTATTCTCACCGGGGCCAAACGTAATCCTATTGACGACATCGGGTGCGCGCTTCGGGTTTCGCGCGACGTTACCACATCTCTTGGGGGTCGCGCTTGGCGTTGGCGTCATCGCGTTTGTAACAGCGCTAGGCCTCGGTGCGTTGCTTGAGGGCGCCCCGCGTTTGCGGTTTGCGCTGACAGTGATCGCCGCGTGCTGGATACTTTGGATGGCGTGGAAATTATGGAACGCGCCTCCAATTCAAACGCAAGGCTCGGATCGACCCTTTAGTTTCCTCGAGGCAATTCTATTTCAATGGGTGAACCCAAAAATTTGGGCCGTAGCACTGTCTGCCTCTGTGCTCGTTCCCGACCTTTCTCTGATCGCTCAAGCGGGCATTTTGGCGATAACGTTCAGCGTAACCAATCTGTTTGTTTGCCTGTTCTGGACCTATGCAGGAAGCCTGCTGAAATCCCTTCTTGTTGATCCAATAAAGTGGCAGATCTTTATGCGTGGAATGGCGCTGGCTTTGGTTTGTTTCTCTGCTCTGGTTTTCCTGTAGGGATTGCGATCTATTCAGGGGCGAAAGGAAACCTTCCTCGTGTTCCGCTTCTTTGAAAACCTCGTTGATCCTTACCAATCTTATGCTGAGGACAACATACCGCCAACGCGCCTTTGGCCGTTCCTGAAAACCTATGTGAAACCATTTAAAAGAGTATTCTGGGCGGCAGGAATCATGTCCGTTGTTGTCGCGACAATCGAGATTTGGTTGATCGCCTATATGGGCCGTCTGGTAGACCTCATTGCGCCGGGTGGAGAGGTGTCGTTTTGGGCGGACTATGGATGGGAATTCATCATCGTCGGGGTGTTTTTGCTGACGCTGCGGCCTTTGCTGCAAGTCATCGATGTTGCATTGCTAAACCAATCTATAATTCCGAATTTTGGTACAATCGTTCGCTGGCGCGCGCATCGTCATGTCTTGCGGCAATCGGTTGGCTGGTTTGAGAACGACTTTGCCGGGCGCATTGCGAACCGCATCATGCAAACGCCACCTGCGGCGGGTGAAGTTGCGTTTCAGGTGTTTGACGCGGTCACGTTCTCGCTTGCGTATATTATTGGTGCAGCGGTTCTTTTAATGGGTGCGGATGTCCGGTTGCTGCTGCCGATGTTGGTTTGGTTCGCTCTTTATGTAGCGCTTATGCGTTGGACAATCCTTAGGGTTGGACCCGCTGCCAAGGCATCATCTGATGCGCGATCCGAAGTCACGGGCAGGGTTGTGGACAGCTACACCAACATTCATTCCGTCAAAATGTTTGCTCATCATGACAACGAAGTCAGTTACGCCCGTGAGGCGATTGAAAAGACCCGCAAAGCTTTGCAGCGGGAAATGCGGCTTTATACGATCATGGACGTCTCTTTGGTTTTATTGAACGGCTTCCTGATCGTGGCGGTTGTTGGTTGGGCGCTTTGGCTTTGGTCTGGTGGGTTAGCAACGGCAGGTATCGTCGCTGCTGCTGCTGCACTCACATTGCGGCTGAACGCGATGACGGGTTGGATCATGTGGGCGGTCACCAACTTGTTTCAAAACCTTGGGGTTATCTCGGAAGGCATGGAAACCATTGCCCAACCGATTACGCTTACCGATGCAGAAGCTGCGGTTGATTTGGACGTCACAGAAGGTGCTATCACGATACAAGGATTAACGCACCATTATGGGCGAACATCTGGCGGTTTAGATACGTTAAACCTAACGATACCGGCCGGTCAAAAAGTCGGACTTGTTGGGCGGTCAGGGGCTGGGAAGTCTACGCTCGTAAAGCTGTTGCTGCGTTTTTATGATGCGGAAAGCGGGCGTATTTTGATCGATGATCAGGACATCTCTGACGTGTCACAAGACAGCCTGCGCCAAGCCATCGGTATGGTTCAACAAGACAGCTCCCTTTTGCACCGATCTGTTCGTGACAACATCCTCTATGGTCGGCCAACTGCCACCGAAGAACAGATGATCGCGGCCGCAAAACAGGCAGAGGCACATGACTTTATCCTCGACCTCGAAGACGGGCAGGGACGGACAGGTTACGACGCCCAAGTCGGTGAGCGTGGCGTTAAGTTGTCAGGCGGTCAACGCCAGCGCATTACTCTTTCGCGGGTCCTACTCAAGGACGCACCGATCCTGTTGTTAGATGAAGCGACCAGCGCATTGGATAGTGAGGTCGAAGCCGCAATTCAGGCGACGCTCTACGATATGATGGAAGGCAAGACCGTGATCGCGATTGCTCATCGACTATCCACAATTGCGCGAATGGATCGGATTATCGTCTTGGATGAGGGTCGAATTGTCGAAGACGGAACACATAATGATTTGATCAACCAAGGCGGACCCTACGCCGGATTCTGGTCAAGACAATCAGGTGGCTTCATTGACGCCGACGGAGGCGATTTATGATCGTGCAGGCCTATCAAGACGGGATCAAACGACTGGGCGGACTGATTGACAGCCAGATGGCAGCATCGGGCCCACCACCATCAACGCTTGCTCGATTCTTTAGATGGGCCTTGTCGGGTGCGTGGCGGATCATTGCGTTTGCAGCTTTCGTATCCGCGATCGCCGGGGCCAGCGAAGTGCTCGCGATGTTCTTGCTCGGACGCGTTGTCGATATCGCGGTGTCTTCTGACCCCCTTTCGAATAGCGTCGGTGTCTTGATTTCGGCTGTTGTTCTGTTGCTGTTCATACGACCGGCTCTTTTCGGGTTTTCGGCGTCGTTTCAATCGGTGGTGATTGGGCCGAACTTGTTTACTCTCGTCGTTGGGCGATTGCACCGCTGGACGTTGGGTCAGGCTGTCACATTCTTTGACAATGATTTCGCCGGCCGCATTGCCCAAAAACAAATGCAGGTAGCGCGGTCCCTGACAGAAGTGGTGATCGAGACAGTTAACGCTGTCCTTTTCGCGCTTGCAACTGTCATAGGCACGGCTGTTTTGATTGTTGGAATTGATGCCCGCCTTTTGATTATCCTTTTGCTCTGGCTCTCCAGTTACATTGTTTTCTTGCGGCTGTTCCTGCCGCGCATTCGCAAACGGTCAAAGGCGAGGGCAGGGGCCGCCGCGATGTTGACGGGTCAGGTTGTTGATACGATCACCAATATCAAAACGGTGAAACTGTTCGCTGGCACGCGACATGAAACAGACGCCGCGCAACACGCGATGCAAGACTTACGCGCGCGTGCGCTTGATTTCGGTGAGGTCGCAGTGCTGTTCCGATTTGGGCTCATCACTCTTGCGGGCATCTTGCCTTTGGCGATGGTCGGGTTCGGCCTATCGATGAGGGACTCTGGTGTTTCGCCTGGTGACTTGGCTGCAGTGGGTGCGGTGTCCATCCGCCTTAGCCAGATGACAGGTTGGGTGAGCTTCGTGCTCATGGGAATTTTCTCGCATATCGGGGAAGTGGAAGACGGGATGCGCACCCTCACGCCCGCGCACCAACTAACGGATCATCCTGATGCCGCGCCCTTGGAGGTTACGAAAGCTCAAATCGAATTTCGCGATGTGTCGTTCCAATATGGCGGTGAGGTTGGCGGTATAGGCAACATCAATCTAACGATTGAACCGGGCGAAAAGCTGGGGATTGTGGGGGCGTCGGGCGCAGGGAAATCCACACTCGTTGCACTGCTTTTGCGATTGTATGACCCCGAAGACGGCGCAGTTTTGATCGATGGCCAGACGATCTCAACTGTAACCCAAGATTCTCTTCGTGATGCTATTGGAATGGTCACGCAAGAAACGGCGATGTTTAACCGCTCCGCACGAGACAACATCACCTACGGGCGCCCTGATGCTACGGACGATGAGATGATCGCCGCCGCAAGCAAAGCCGAGGCGCATGAGTTCATCAAAGACCTCTGCGACAACCAAGGCCGTACCGGTTATGACGCGCATCTTGGTGAGCGCGGTGTGAAATTGTCAGGCGGACAAAGACAACGGATCGCTTTGGCGCGAGCAATGTTGAAGGATGCCCCTATTCTTGTGCTGGATGAGGCGACATCGGCTTTGGATAGCGAGGTTGAATCTTCGATCCAGTCGGCGCTTTCGCGGGCCATGATCGGCAAGACCGTTGTCGCAATCGCGCACCGGCTATCTACGATTTCTGGTATGGATCGCATAATTGTTCTGGAACATGGCGCGATTGTAGAAGAAGGACGGCATGAAGACCTGCTCGCCAAGAACGGGACTTATGCAAAGTATTGGAATCGTCAGTCTGGTGGTTTCGAACAAGGACAGAATGCGGCGGAATAGATGATTGAAAAAGTTGAACGATTGACGCTAGCAGGAATGGGTCAAATGCCTGACGGGACGCTGTTGGAGCGCGTATTGCCTGGCGAAGAAGTTGAAGTGCAAGCCGATGGCAGTGCCCGGATCGTCACTCCGGTTGTAGACCGCGTCAAACCGCCATGCCGTCATTTCAAAAGCTGCGGTGGCTGTTCGTTGCAACATGCATCGGATGCGTTTGTCGGGAGCTGGAAAGCGAGTGTTGTTGAGCGAGCGATGACAGCGCGTGATTTACCGTTTCCGTTTCGCACGCTTCATACGTCGCCCCCAAACAGCCGACGACGCGCGCGGCTTTCTGGGCGTCGCACAAAAAAGGGCGCGATGGTTGGGTTTCACGCGAAGGCTTCTGATGCGTTGATTGACGTGCCGGATTGCCAACTTCTGACACAAGCAATCATGGACGGTTTCCCAGCGCTGGAAGCGTTGACAGCAATTGCAGCTTCTCGAAAGTCAGAGGTCAATTTGACTGTAACTGATACGCTGGGTGGTCTTGATGTTTTGGCTGAAACTGATCGCGAGTTGACTGGACAGTTGCGAATTGAGCTTGCGGGCTTGGCTGAGACTCATAACCTCGCTCGCTTGGCTTGGAACGAAGACGTTGTTGTGACACGCAAGGCGCCCGAACAAGCCTTCGGGAATGCCCGCGTTGCGCCGCCGGCGGGTGCTTTCTTACAAGCGACCCCAGAAGGCGAGGCGGCTTTGGTGGCTGCAGTTCTTGAGTCGAGCAAGGGCGCGAAGCGGGTTGTAGATCTGTTTTCGGGAGCGGGCACGTTTTCATTGCCCTTGGCGGGTCAAACAAGCGTTCATGCCGTAGAAAGCAGCGAAGAAATGCTTGAGACATTGGATCGTGGATGGCGGCATGCCTCTGGCCTTAGGACAATCACAACCGAAGCTCGGGATCTATTTCGCCGCCCGCTTGAACCGGATGAACTGAATAAGTTTGATCTTGCTGTGCTTGATCCTCCTCGTGCTGGCGCGGATGCGCAGATCGCTACGCTTTGCCAATCCAATCTAAAAAGGGTCGCAATGGTGTCTTGTAATCCCGTGACATTTGCGCGGGATGCGGGTGCCCTGATCGCTGCTGGGTTTGACCTAAATTGGATTGACGTTGTGGATCAATTCCGTTGGTCGCCTCACATCGAAGTCGTGGGCGATTTCACACGTAAGTGACGTCCTGGACTTATGAATACCTAGAAAATTCTGCCAGTTTGCGTTAACTATTCAAAAAATAATCTTTGAGGCAGTATTAATGATGAACCGTCGTACCTTCTGTAGTGTCGCCGCATTGTTTGCGCTGACAGCCTGCTCGAACAAGTTTCGTGTTTATACTGGGCCGCCGGTTACAAGCGTTGTTGTTCAGAAAGCGCGTCGTCAGATGTTCCTGATGCACGGAAATGAAGTCCTCAAAGACTATAAGTTCGAGCTCGGGTTTGCGCCGGTCGGTCACAAGTCAGTTGAGGGGGATGGCCGCACACCGGAAGGAGCCTACTTCATCGACCGTAAGAACCCCAACAGCAACTTTTATCTGTCTATCGGGATATCGTACCCGAATGCTGAAGATCGAGCGCGCGCTCGCGCCCAAGGCAAATCCCCCGGGGGCGATATTTTCATTCACGGCACACCGCGTCCTGCGCGTGGCGAAGAGGATTGGACAGCGGGCTGCATTGCAGTTCGGGATCGTGAGATGGAAGATATCTACGCGATGGTAAATGTCGGGACGCCGATCTTCTTGTATGCGTAGCTACTACTGAAGGGGAACGGGGTTTGCCTGTGCGACAACACCGCGTGTTGTCCCGTCAGCGAGAACCAACGTCCACCAAATCTTACCATTGCCTTCTTGGAACCACGCAAAACCCATTTCTGTAGCGTCTGCTTCTAGCAATACAGCACGTGTGTTGGGTTCACGCATCCAAGCTGCGAGAGTTTCGAGTTCTGTCTCATAGGTCTCGGAGATTGTTTCACCCGTGAGCGAACCGCCGTATCCCACGCGACGCAACCGATCGAGCGGTGAAGACCCGTCAGAGCCAAAGTGCCATGGGCGGTTTTGTACGGACATGTCGCGTGAATGTGTGGCCGCGGCAGCGTTCAATTGCGAATTGAGCTGAACTGCCCCCGCGCCAGACGCTTGACGCAAGGCATTCAGGCTGTCGAGCATGCGAAATTGGATGTTGTCAGCATCTTGCGCTCCGATCCGGTAGACCTGCGGCAAAGGCAAACCATCGGGGCCAACTGAGGCCTGTGGAGCCCCACAAGCGGCTAAGCCAGTTGCTAGAACACCCAAAAGAAAAGAACGGCGATGCATGTAAGAACCCTTATCAATTTAGAATCCCATACCCCGACAAGCGTTGCGTTTCAAACCCACATCAGCGTGAAGGCGCTGAAAAGCCCTCAGTTTTATTTGCGAGCGCGGTAAATGCGCCATAATAGAGCACTTAACGCAGACGTAACCGGTGGGAGCCCATCCGATGACTGATTCGACATTCAAGAACTTGAGCCGTCGTGGGTTTCTTGCCACTTCAGCTGCAGCTTTGGGCACAGGCGCTGCAGCGCAGACCGAAAACTCGACAGAAATTGAAAACGATATCTCTCAATCGATCTCGCGGAATATATCCAGCTTTCGGACGCTTGATTGGCGCCCTTACTTTACCAACCTGAACAACGGCGCAATTCTCGTGGATATCCAATCACGGGCGCTTCATTTTTGGAACGCCGATCAGTCGGTCTACAAGCTATACCCAACAAGTGTTCCATTGACGGCCGATCTAACGCGGACCGGTCGTACGTCAGTTGTGCGTAAAGTTGAGGGTCCAAGCTGGCGCCCGACGCCATCAATGATCGCACGGAATCCAGAATGGCCGGCGTTTGTAGGTCCGGGTCCAGACAATCCATTGGGCACTCACGCGCTTTACCTGTCTTGGACGTATTACCGTATCCACGGCACGCACGACACGCGCAAAATTGGCCGTCGTTCGTCCAACGGGTGTATCGGCTTGTTCAATGAGCACATCGCCGAGCTATTTGGGATGACCAATGTGGGTACACAAGTGTTGCTGATTTGACGACATTTTGTCGAAGTGTTGGCCATGGCACGACTAATGCCTTTGCATTCTGATCATTTTCATGGTTTGGGGAGTCTAGAGGGAAGTCTTGGGTGCCCATGGCTTACACCTCAATTATTTTGCCGTGGGCAATAACTTGGAGAACTAAAATGAAAAAATTCGCACTTGCTGCTGCATTCGCTGGCGCCGCTTCTACTGCTTTCGCAGGCAACATGTCTGAGCCAGTAATGGAAATGGCACCTGTTGTCGTAATGGAAGAAACAGCTTCTTCTTCTTCTGGCGCTGGTCTGATCGTTCCACTGATCCTGGTTGCTTTGATTGCTGTTGCTCTGGCTGACTAAGCCTAGCTTCTAAGCATTACTAATTAAGAAGGCCGCTCCATATTGGAGCGGCCTTTTTACTTTCTAGGTTCGGTGCTGGGTACTACAGCCAACCACCAAGGTTCTTTTCAACGATACCTGCCAATGCATCCATGTGGGCTGCATCATCGTTCAGACAAGGAATATAGGTAAAGTGTTCGCCGCCAGCTTCCTCAAAACTCTCTTTGATCTCTTCGTTGATCTCTTCCAGGGTCTCAATGCAGTCAGCTGAAAACGCAGGTGCACAAACAGCGATGTTTTTTTTGCCAGCTTCGGCAAGGCGTGCAACTTCTTCAACTGTATAAGGCTGCAACCATTCTTCAGGGCCAAACCGGCTTTGGAATGTGGTCACGATTTGCGTGTCATCCCAGCCAAGCCGTTCTTTCAGCAGCCGCGTCGTTTTCTGGCACTGGCAGTGGTAGGGGTCGCCCTCCATCAAGTAGCGCTGCGGAACGCCGTGATAGGAACAGACGAGAATTTCGGGTTTCTTTTCCGCTGCTGCGTAGGCGGTCTCGATGGATTGCGCGAGGGCCTCTATGTAGGCAGGCTCTTCGAAATACGGGTCAACGACACGAACGGTCGGCTGCCACTTCTCTTTCATCAGCGCGCGAAAAAATTGATCGTTCGCCGAAGCCGAAGTCGCACCAGCATAATGTGGGTACAGCGGGAAGAAGAGGATCTTTTGGCAGCCCTGCGCAATGAGGTCCTGCACTTTGGATTTTGTCGACGGATTGCCGTACCGCATGCAGAAATCCACAACGACGTCGTCACCGTAGATTTCAGCCAAACGGGCTTTCATCGCGGCTGTCTGCTGTTTGGTGATCGTCAGCAACGGGCTTTCATCAGCATCAGTGTTCCAAATGCTTTTGTAGGCCGCACCGCTAGAAAAGGGCCGCTTCGTCAGGATGATCAATTGAAGTAACGGCTGCCATTTCCAAGACGGGTAATCGACAACCCGCTTGTCGCTCAGGAATTCTCCGAGGTAGCGGCGCATGTTCCAGTAATCTGTGCCGTCAGGTGTACCGAGGTTGGCAAGCAAAACACCGACTTTGGCGGGTTTGACCTCGGGGTGGTCAGCAGGGGCATGCATCGGGCATTGTTGGTTCTGGTTGGACATAGGGCTACTCTTCTTCGAATTGGCCACGACGTGCGACGCGGTGTTTATAGATACGTTTATTCATCGGATCGATCTAGGGGGGTCTCTACCGTTCCCAACGCGTCAGATAGACGCGTCGTTGCGGAGCCTGGGCGCAAGGGTTTCGGCTGGCTTTCGGACGGCGCCCAACCGGTAAGCGTTGTAAACTCGAATGTTGCGGGGATACGGCCATCCTCCATCGCAAACGCGTCAGCATAGCGTTCCATTGCTTGAGCGAAGATCGTACGACGTGTCGGCGTCTTCTGCCGAGCGGCCATCGCATTGCTTTCGCCCATTGCGCGCAAGTCTCGCATTAAATGGATCGGCGTGTCGTATGTGACGGTCAAAGGCAGGATATCGGCGACGGGCAATGCAAAGCCAGCGCGCTGCAAGATGCCTCCGAGGTCGCGAACCTCGGCCATTGGTAAAACCCGTGGTGACAGTCCACCCGTCTGAGCAACTTCGGCTTCGGCCAGCACGGACCGCAGCTCATGAAGCGTTTGGCCGGAAAATAGCGTCGCAATAAACAGCCCATCTGGACGCAGTGCGCGCCTACACTGAACCAATTGGCCAATGGGGTCGTCAGCCCAATGCAGCGACAGTGCATGGACCACGAGATCATGGGCCCCTTCTTCAAGATCGAGCGTTTCAGTATCTTCAACCACTTTGGCGCTGGGCATCCATTCTGCCCAAGTCGCCGGAAATCCTGTCACGACCGCGGGTGTTGTAAAGGTTCTGTTAACCTCTTGCAGTCTCTCTTGGACATCATCGGCGGCTGCCGCTTGAAGAAACATGGCGTCAGCACGTCCGCGGTTGCGGGTCAGGGCTGATCGGTCGGTGAGTTTGGGCGGCGTTGTCATGGTTTTGATCTAGGAGAAAGCGGCAGGAATGCAAAGCCTCATCAAACTTCTTTACCCGCCTCAATGCGTCATGTGCGATGATCGTACCGAGATTGATTTCGCCCTATGTGGGTCTTGTTGGGCTGATACGCCCTTCATCGATGGGCTGTGTTGTGATGCCTGTGGCGCCCCATTGCCCGGGGATGATGCGTCTGTGGACGGGTTGCTGTGTGACGACTGCATGGTTGTCGCTAGACCATGGACCAAAGGGCGCGCTGTCCTGGTATATAGAGACAAGGCGCGGCGGTTGATTTTGTCACTGAAACATGGGGATAGGACAGAACTTGCTCGAGCCGTGGCACCATGGCTCGCGCGAAAGGCGGACGAGATTTGTGCGCCCGATACATTGATCATCCCCGTTCCGCTTCACCGCTTTCGGCTCTTACGACGAAAGTTCAACCAAGCGGCTTTGCTCGCACAGTACCTCGCGCAGATCGGTCCGATGGACTGCATTCCAGATGCTCTTGTCCGAAACAAGAAAACCGCGCCGCTTGAAGGGCACAATCGAGACGAAAGGTTTGCCGCCTTAGAGGGCGCTATTCAGGCGCACCCAAAACGTCGCACGGCGTTGTGTGGGCGACGAATTCTTCTAATTGATGACGTCATGACGTCTGGTGCAACCTTCGCTGC
Organism: Octadecabacter sp. B2R22; assembly: GCF_018861045.1. Taxonomy (GTDB): domain Bacteria; phylum Pseudomonadota; class Alphaproteobacteria; order Rhodobacterales; family Rhodobacteraceae; genus Octadecabacter. The sequence goes on along the minus strand of NZ_JAHKQJ010000005.1, from coordinate 208,776 downwards.
TGCAACAGAAGCTTGTTTTGCAGCCGGAGCCAAAGATGTTCAGGTGCTAGCACTGGCACGCGTGGTCAAGGACGCTTAGATAGGAAGAAACCGATAAAAGGACGTCCCTGATGGCAACTGTTGAACTTTATACCACTCCGATTTGCGGCTTTTGTCATGCGACCAAGCGGTTGCTTGATTCCAAAGGTGTTAGCTATTCCGATGTGGACGTCATGGCCGATCCATCAAGGCGCGCGGAAATGACTCAACGGGCGAACGGCGGCCGTACCGTACCCCAAGTTTTCATTGATGGGGCACACATCGGCGGCAATGCGGAATTGCAGGCTTTGGAACGCGCCGGCAAACTTGATGCTCTGCTGAACGGGTGAAGGTTGCCATCCTCCAACTGACGTCGTCTGACGATCCGGCAGAAAACCTCGCGATGGTGCAGGGCATGATTGCGGATGCGGTCAGTCAGGGCGCCGAGTTCATCTGTACGCCCGAAGTGACAAACTGCGTCAGCCTTGATCGCAAGCATCAAGCGTCCGTCTTATCCTATCAAGAAGACGATCCATCATTGAGCGGCTTACAAACGTCAGCCAAGGAACACGGAATTTGGTTGTCGATCGGTTCGTTGGCCTTGAAGGGAGGCGACGGGGATCGTTTTGTGAATCGATCATTCTTGATCGCACCGGATGGAAAGATAACCGCCACATACGACAAAATTCATATGTTTGATGTGCAAGTGAATGAAACCGAAACTTACGCGGAATCGTCTGGCTATGCCCCCGGGAATCAAGCTGTCGTTGCTGATATCGGCACTGCCAAGGTCGGTTTGACGATTTGCTATGATCTACGGTTCCCATATTTACATCGCGCCTTAGCCAAGGCTGGCGCTGATATCCTGCTCGTACCGGCCGCGTTTTCACCTGTTACTGGCGTGGCTCACTGGGAACCGTTGCTTCGTGCGCGCGCCATTGAGACAGGCTGTTTCGTCATTGCTGCCGCCCAAACAGGAACACACGCTGCGCAAATTGGTAAGCAACGCACAACATACGGGCACTCGTTAGTTGTTTCACCGTGGGGTGAGGTCTTGGTTGACGCTGGTGTCGCACCTGGTGTGACTCTCGTTGATTTTACGCTGTCGGACGTGCCAAGGTCGCGCGAGCGCATTCCCGCGTTGTTACACGACAGAGAGTTTAGTGGTCCGTAAACCAAATGAGTACTCAATCTGACAGCCTAGCAGTCGCTCTTTTTAGCGAGATCCTGACTGTTGACCAATTGGTGCGCAACAACATGACGCGCGCCTTGCCTAAAGGAATGGAGTTGTCACATTTTTCTGTTCTGAACCATTTGGCGCGTTCGAAGTCGGAAAAGACACCAGCTCAACTCGCAGAGACATTTCACCTTACACGGGGCGCAATGACCAACACATTGCGCAAGCTCGAAGTGTCAGGGTTCATTCATATCCGACCGGATTGGGATGATGCCCGCAGAAAGCTAGTCACGATCAGCAATACAGGACGTGCCGCCCGCGATCAGGCGATCGCGGCAATCGCTCCCGTTATTGCTGAAGCCGTCGAAAGAGTAACGGACGAAAAAGTACGCCCTGCCTTGGCTGTCCTCAGAGAGCTGAGGTTGAGCTTGGATGAGAAAGAGAACGGCTGACCCTACGCGGGTTTCACAGACGCCGTTACATAGTTCACTGACAGATCGGTGTCGGAAATTGACCAGCTCCATCCTAGAAAGTCGAACTTGAATCCTTTTCGATCGACGGGCGTTAGGCCCGCTTGTTGCAAGAGGCCAAACAGCTCATCCGGTGTAATGAACTTGTTCCATTCATGTGTGCCTTTAGGAAGCCAACGCATAATGAATTCGGCGCCAATGATCGCCATGCCAAAACTCTTTGGATTGCGGTTGATGGTTGAGCAGATGTGCAATCCGTTTGGCTTTAGCAAATCATGACAGGCGGTTAGATATGAAAGAGGGTCGGCGACATGTTCGACGACTTCCATATTCAAAACCACATCAAACTGCTCACCGGCGGCGGCCATGTCCTCGGCGGTGGTATGGCGGTAATCTATCTTAAGTCCTGACTGTTCCGCGTGAACTTGCGCGACAGGGATATTTCCCGCCGCGGCATCAGCCCCAACGATTGTAGCCCCCAACCGCGCCATCGGTTCGCACAGCAATCCGCCGCCACAACCAATGTCGAGAATTCGAAGTCCGTCAAACGGCGCATCGGCACTGAGATCTCGATCATACTCAGAGGCGATCTGGCGCGTGATGTAATCCAATCGTGTTGGATTCAGCATGTGGAGCGGTTTGAACTTTCCTTCCAAATCCCACCAGTCCGCGGCCATTGCTTCGAACTTGGCGATCTCTTTCGGGTCTACGGTCGTTTGGGCGGCAGACATTTTGGCTCCTGACTGGTGCGGCACGCCAAATCGGCGCGGTAGGCTTCTGGGCATCTATCGTGACGCACTATATAGTTTGAGAATGGATAAAGTCTCAGGACAAAAAAGCACGGTTGGGCATCTTTACCCCGCACTTAACCCGTTCGACCAGCAGATGTTGGATGTCGGAGATGGGCACCGCATTTATGTGGAGCAATGCGGCAATCCAGAAGGCGAGCCCGTTGTCGTATTTCACGGCGGTCCAGGCGGTGGATGTAGCCCAATGATGCGTCGCTATTTCGACCCCAGTTACTATCGAATCATTTTGTTTGATCAACGAGGATGTGGGCGCTCACGTCCTCATGCCAGCGTAGAAAACAATACGACTTGGCATCTGGTCGGTGACATTGAACTGATTCGAGAAACTTTAGGTGTGGATCGCTGGTTGGTGTTTGGCGGAAGTTGGGGCGCTACGCTTGCTTTGATTTATGCGCAAGCTCACCCCAGTCATGTGACTCATATGATTTTGCGCGGCGTATTCCTCAGCACGCAGAGGGAACTCGACTGGTTCTATCAAGGCGGAGCCGGTACATTTTGGCCCGAAATTTGGGCACAGTTTGAATTTCTCATCCCAAAAAATGAGCGACACGACATGATCGGCGCCTATCATCGCCGGCTCTTTTCTGGGGATTTAGTTGACGAAACACGCCACGCTCGTGCTTGGGCGGCGTGGGAAAATGCGCTGGCCTCGATCGAAAGTAATGGAGCTGGAGGGCCTGGGCCTTCGGATTTCGCACGGGCATTTTCGCGGCTGGAGAACCATTATTTTGTGAACGGCTGCTTTCTAAGTGAAGACCAGCAAATCTTGAAAAACATGGATAAGATCGCGCATATTCCGGCCGTTATCGTGCAGGGTCGATTTGACATGATTTGCCCTCCGAAATCGGCTTACGATCTTTCCCGATTATGGCCCGTCAGCAGGTTATCTATGATTGCAAAAGCCGGGCATGCCTTGTCCGAGCCCGGCATAACAACTGAGCTGGTCCGCACTATGGATGCAATTGCAGCTTCGAAAACACTGCGAAACTAAACACTTGTAAGATCAGTCAAACGCGCTACGCTACCTGAAACCACAAGGGGGTGGACGGCTTGTCATCGATACTGAAGATTGTTCTTCAACGTTTGGGCTTAGGTCTCGTTACCTTGTTCGTCGTTTCAATTGTAATTTTCGTCGCAGTCAATTTGCTACCGGGAGACTTCGCTGAGGCGATCCTCGGACAAGGTGCGACTCCGGAATCTGTCGCCAAGATCAGAGAAGACCTCGGCCTCGATCAACCGATGATCACGCGCTACTTCACATGGCTCAAAGGAATGCTGACGCTCGATCTCGGCACGAGTTTCGCTCAGTTGAACTTTGCAAACTTTGGCGGTGCTGGTACGACAACCATTGCCGAACAGATTGCGCCACGCCTGTCCAATACGATGTTCTTAGCGGCAGTAACGGCCGCCATCGCCGTGCCATTGGCTGTAACGCTGGGCATTCTTGCTGCTCTCTACCGTAATACGGCGTTCGACAAAGCAGCGAACATGTTCACGCTGAGCTCGATTTCGTCACCTGAGTTCTTCATGGCTTATGTGCTGATCCTGTTCCTTGCTGTACTGAACCCGATCTTTCCAAGTTTGAGTAACATCTTTGACGGCATGCCATTCAGTGAGCGGCTTGAGAAATCAATGTTGCCTGCGCTTACGCTGACACTTGTTGTGACGGCACATATGATGCGGATGACCCGTGCGGCGATTATTAACCTGCTTGCTTCTCCGTATATCGAGATGGCGCGGCTTAAGGGGCTGTCGCCCATGCGAGTGATCGTAAAGCACGCGCTGCCAAATGCCTTGGCACCGATCATCAACGTGATTGCGTTGAACCTCGCCTATTTGATTACAGGCGTTGTGGTTGTCGAAGTGGTCTTTGTTTATCCAGGCATCGGTCAGCTGTTCGTGGACTCAGTCAAAATCCGGGACATTCCCGTGGTTCAGGCCTGCTGCCTGATCTTCGCGGCGGCCTACATCCTATTGAATCTGACGGCCGACATCTTGTCGATCCTCTCTAACCCACGTCTGAGGCACCCAAAATGAGCAGTTTGTTGACTATGGCTATCATTTTGGCAGTCCTTTTGGGTGGTGCATATGTGTTCCGGTTCGCTGGGCAGAAGATCACCAATAATGCGCCAATGTTTCGTGACATGGGTTATGGTGTCGCGTTCGGCTACGTACTGGCTGCGGCGTTGCTGATATGGGCAGTTTGGTACTACCTTCAGCCGCTTGAAACTGACGCCGGCATGAAAAACGCGGGGGTCCAGTTTTTCCGATGGGCCGTTCAAGGTTTCATTATCGCTGCTATCGCCGCATTCCTATTCCGCTTATTTGGCCAGTTTGTTGGCACGGCTGGGACCAGAAAGTTGTTCCGCTCCATGCCTTTGACAGCCTCGTTTGGCATACTCGTTATCCTGCTATATGCGATTGTTGCGATTTTTGCCGGTGCGATTGCTCCATACGGACAAGCCGAGATTCTCGGAGCTGCAAACGTGACCGCTGGCGGCGATCCGGCATTGGGGGGCAATCCAGAGTACCCTCTTGGCACTGACCAAATTGGCCGCGATATCTTGAGCCGTTTGATTTACGGAGCTCAGAATACGGTTGGCATTGCTTTCGTAACGACCTGTCTTGCCTTCTTCATTGGCGGCTCACTTGGGTTTCTGGCAGCGACGTTGCAGGGTTGGCTGGACCAATTGCTGTCTCGGTCTGTTGACGTTCTCATGGCAATCCCATCGCTGATCTTCGCTCTCCTGCTAATGACTATCGCGAGTGTTTGGGCGGTCGAATTGGGTGTGCCATTGACGATATTTATGGTCCTAATCATCGCGGTGATCGACAGCACCAGAGTGTACCGCCTTGCCCGAGCCGTTGGCCTGAACATCGTGGTAATGGACTACATCGAGGCGGCTAAATTGCGCGGTGAAGGCCTCGGCTACCTCGTGTTCAAAGAAATCCTACCTAACGCGATGGCACCGCTCTTGGCCGAGTTTGGTCTTCGCTTCTGCTTCGTGTTCCTGACGATTGCTGCCCTGTCATTCCTGGGCGTGGGTATTCAGCCACCGCTTGCAGACTGGGGTACAATGGTGCGTGATCTTGCACCGTTCATTAACTTTGCCGCATTTGCACCGACTGCAGCTGTTACACCACTTCTGGCGGCTGGCGCGATCGCGCTGCTGACGGTTGCTGTAAACTTCGTTGTCGACTGGATGCTGCACAAATCTTCGGGGCTAAAAGAATGAGCAATCTTCTCACCATTCGCGGGCTCAAGATCGAAGGCCGTTCTGACGAGACTTGGAATCCGATCATTAACGGCGTCGATCTGAACCTGAAAAAGGGCGAGGTCCTTGGCCTTATCGGGGAATCCGGTGCCGGCAAATCCACCATTGGTCTTGCCGCGATGGGCTATACCCGCGACGGTGTTCGTATTTCGGAAGGTACAGTTGAGTTCGACGGGATTGATCTGGTTCGTGCCTCTGCGGCCGTTAAGCGTGGCTTGCTTGGAAAACGGATCGCTTATGTCGCGCAGTCCGCTGCAGCTTCGTTCAACCCTGCGCATAAATTGATTGACCAACACACCGAAGCGCCGGTTCAACATGGCGTCGATAACCGTGCATCAAGTGTTGAGGACGGGATCGAACTTTACCGGAAACTGCGGCTCCCTAATCCTGACGAGATCGGGTTTCGATATCCGCACCAGGTTTCAGGTGGGCAGTTGCAGCGTGCAATGACGGCGATGGCGATGTCCTGCCGTCCTGATCTGATCATTTTCGATGAACCAACGACCGCTCTAGATGTGACGACCCAAATCGAAGTTCTCGCCTCGATCCGCGAGATCGTCGAAGAGTTCGATACGGCCGCGATCTATATTACACACGATCTCGCCGTGGTTGCGCAGATGGCGGACACGATCAAGGTCTTGCTGCGCGGGGATGAAGTCGAAGAGGCTGACACGCGCACCATGCTGTCATCTCCCAAAGAAGACTACACGAAGTCGCTTTGGGCTGTACGCGCCTTTGAACGGCCGGCGAAACCAGCTGTTTCTACAGGCGCTGTTCCAGTTGTGTCGGTGCGAAATGTAACGGCTGCTTACGGGACGACGGACGTTTTGCACGATGTGAGTTTTGACATGCATGCTGGTCGCACAGTTGCGGTTGTTGGTGAATCCGGCTCCGGTAAGTCGACGACGGCGCGGTGTATTACTGGGCTCCTGCCTCCTCGTATCGGTGAGATCGCCTTTGATGGCGAAGTTCTACCCGCAGATTATCGCAAGCGTAGTAAAGATCAGTTGCGCCAAGCGCAGATGATTTATCAGATGGCGGATACCGCGTTAAACCCGCGCAAGACCATCGGTCAAATCATCGGACGTCCGGTGCAGTTCTATGGCGGTTTGACGGGGTCAGCACGCCGAGCACGCGTCAACGAACTGCTTGAACAGATCGAACTTGAGCCAAGCCAGTATTTCAACCGTCTGCCATCAGAGCTTTCTGGCGGTCAAAAGCAGCGTATCGGTATCGCGCGCGCACTTGCAGCCGAGCCGAAGTTCATCATCTGTGATGAGGTGACGTCTGCGCTAGACCAACTTGTTGCCGAAGGCATCTTGCGGCTGCTCGGAGAATTGCAGGATAAATTGGGCCTGTCTTATATGTTTATCACGCATGATCTCGCGACTGTGAAAGCGATCGCAGATGAAGTCGTGGTAATGAAAGACGGTAAGGTCATTGAGCAAGGTCCGAAACTGGACATGTTTACGCCGCCGCACCATGCCTACACTGACTTATTGTTGAGCTCGGTGCCGGAAATGGACCCAGATTGGTTGACCAACCTTCTCCAAGAACGAGGGGTCGACAATATTGGTGACGCAGCTGTTGATAAGATGTGACCGAATCAGCGTAGAGTAATCGTAGAAAAAGAAGATAACTTCAGGGAGTACTAAAATATGTATGGAATTAGCAGACGTGGATTGCTGCAAACGGGTGTTGCAGCGGGCGTTCTCGCAGCGACTGGTTTGCCGCTTCGGGCGCAAACACGCGGTGGCAAACTAACCGCCGGCCTCGGTGGCGCGAACACATCCGATAGCTGGGATGCGCGTACGCACTCAGACATCTTCATGATCGCTGCAGCCCACGGGACTGTGTTTGACTGCTTGACGGAAGTCGCTGCAGACGGATCGTTGGTTGGTGAACTGGCAGAAAGCTGGGAAGCCTCTGCAGACGCCAAGACATGGACATTTAACTTGCGCCAGGGCGTAACGTTCCACAACGGCAAATCTTTTGGCGCAGATGATGTGATTGAATCACTTCAGATGCACCTTGGCGAAGAGTCGAAATCAGCGGCCAAGCCGATCGTTGAAGCCATCACCGAGATGACTAAAGTTACAGACCATCAGGTCCAGTTTGTGCTTGCCTCCGGCAACGCCGACTTCCCGTATCTGATGTCTGATTATCACATTTGCATGTATCCAGCGGGCCAGATCGAAGAAGCGATCGCGCAGGGTATTGGTACGGGCCTCTATCAGGTTACGTCCTTTGACCCAGGTGTGCGTATGACGGCCAGCCGTTACGCGGATCACTACAAAGGTGACGATGCGGGCTTCTTTGATGAAGTTGAATACATCGCGATCAACGACAACACAGCGCGTATGAACGCGTTGATGACCGGTCAGGTTGATACGATTAACCGGATCGACTTCAAAACCGAAGCCTTGCTGAAGGCCAACCCTGCGTTGCGCATTCAGGAAGTTACTGGCAACCAGCACTATTCCTTCCCAATGCTGACCAACTCGGCGCCATACAACGACGCGAACGTTCGTAAGGCGATCAAGTACGGTGTGAACCGTCAGGAATTGGTCGACAAGATCCTGCTCGGTCACGGTGCGGTTGGTAACGACACACCGATCGGCCCAGCAAACCAGTACTACAACACCGAAATGGAGCAGCTGGAATACGATCCGGATCAGGCGAAGTACTACCTCCAGCAGGCGGGTATGGACTCACTCGACATTGAACTTTCTGCGTCGAATGCTGCCTTTGAAGGTGCGGTTGATGCGGCTCAGTTGATGCAGGCATCTGCAGCAGGTGGCGGAATCAACATCAACGTAGTTCAGGAGCCTTCTGACGGTTACTGGTCCAATGTTTGGCTCAACAAGCCATTCTGCGCTTGCTACTGGTCTGGCCGTGCGACCGAAGATTGGATGTTCTCGACTGCTTATGAAACTGGTGTTCCTTGGAACGACAGCCAGTGGGATGGCGACGATAGCGCGCGTTTCCAAGAGCTTCTGCTCAGTGCCCGCGCCGAGCTCGACAGCGACACACGTCGTGCGCAGTACTTCGAAATGCAGCAAATTCTGCGTGACGAAGGCGGGGTTCTTATCCCGATGTTCGCCAACTACGTGCAGGCCGTTAACAACCGGATCGTGTCCCCTGACACAGTCGGGAACCTTTGGCAGATGGACAACGCACGTATGGCCGAACGTTGGTCTGTTGCGTAAGATTTAGGTCTTACTAAATAGAAAGCCCCGCCAGATTGGCGGGGCTTTTTGCAGTTAAAATGGGGTGGTTTATGCTAGCATTGCCGCTTCAGCAGCCCGTTTCTTGATGGTGCGCATCATCACAAGATACATCAGCGCAACGCCGCTCAAAAATGCGCCAATACAAGCGACAAGTAGAATTCCGAATTCCATGGGTTCTCTCCTTTTAAATCTAACCAAGAACATGGTTAATGAAAAATTAGGGCGGAAATTGGACCTATAGCGGGCCGATATGAGCCATAATATTGCAGCAAACACCAAGCCCCTTGCAGACTCACGCATTCATCCGTATATCCCTCCCAACAGCGGCGTTTCGGCCTCCACCCCCGAAACCCACCGAAATACCAACGGGCCGCGCGCCCGTTTTTTTATGCCTACTGCTAAGGACCCAAATGTCTGACCTGATCGCCCGCGCGGCAATGGACCGCCGCATTACAGAAATCATCACCCCGACTGTCGAAGACATGGGGTATGAAGTCGTGCGCGTTCGTCTCATGACAGGTAAGGAATCCATCCTGCAGATCATGGCCCAAAAGCCCGATGGTTCGATTGAGGTTGATGACTGCGGTGAGATCAGCGCGGCGGTATCCGCACTGCTTGATGTCGAAGACCCGATCACAGACGTCTATACGCTTGAAGTCTCTTCCCCCGGCATTGATCGCCCGCTCACGCGGTTGAAAGATTTCGACCAATGGGAAGGCAATGAAGCCAAGATCGAAACCGAAGAGTTGATCGATGGCCGCCGCCGTTTCAAAGGAATTCTGCGCGGTACTGAAGGCGATGAAGTTCTGATCGAGATTGAAGAGAATGGCGTGCCGATCACGATCGGTTTGAAGTTTGAATGGCTCACGGATGCCAAACTTGTCCTGACGGACGAGCTGATCCGTGACGTTCTTAAGGGCCGCAAGGATGCGGGCCAAATAGATGAGACACAATTTGACGTAGTTGAGACCGTGTTGGACGGCTCTGACGAGGAGAAAAACTGATGGCGATTACATCTGCCAACCAGCTGGAACTTTTGCAAACCGCCGAGGCTGTGGCCCGTGAAAAGATGATCGACCCCGGGTTGGTTATCGAAGCGATGGAAGAGTCTTTGGCCCGTGCCGCGAAATCCCGTTACGGTTCCGAAATGGACATTCGCGTGTCCATCGACCGCAGCAACGGTAAGGCGACCTTCACACGGGTCCGTACAGTTGTCGCCGAGGAAGAGCTCGAGAACTATCAGGCTGAATTCACCGTCGATCAAGCATCCGACTACATGGACAATCCAGAGATTGGTCAGCAATTCATAGAAGAAGTGCCACCGGTTGAAATGGGCCGAATTGCTGCGCAGTCTGCCAAACAGGTGATCTTGCAGAAAGTCCGCGAAGCAGAGCGTGACAAGCAATACGAAGACTTCAAAGATCGCGCTGGTACTATCATCAACGCGCAAGTGAAGCGCGAAGAGTATGGAAATGTCATCGTCGACGTAGGCACTGGCGAAGCCATTCTGCGTCGTAACGAGAAAATCGGCCGTGAAAGCTACCGCCCGAACGATCGTATTCGCTGCTACATCAAAGAAGTCCGTCGCGAGCAGCGCGGCCCACAGATTTTCCTGAGCCGTACAGACCCGCAGTTCATGGCGGAACTGTTCAAAATGGAAGTGCCGGAAATCTATGAAGGCATTATTCAGATCAAAGCGGTCGCCCGCGATCCGGGCTCACGCGCAAAGATCGCTGTAATTTCTCACGACGGTTCCATTGACCCTGTTGGCGCCTGTGTCGGTATGCGCGGTTCCCGTGTTCAGGCTGTTGTGAATGAACTTCAGGGCGAGAAGATCGACATCATTCCTTGGAATGAAGACATGCCAACGTTCCTTGTGAACGCGTTGCAGCCTGCTGAAGTTTCCAAAGTTGTATTTGACGAAGATGCAGAGCGCATCGAAGTTGTTGTGCCAGAAGAACAGCTATCCTTGGCAATTGGTCGTCGTGGCCAGAACGTCCGTTTGGCGTCCCAGTTGACTGGTTTGGACATCGATATTCTTACTGAAGAAGAAGAATCCAAGCGTCGTCAGGCAGAATTCGAAGTACGTACCAAGCTGTTCATGGACAACCTAGATCTCGATGAATTCTTTGCACAGCTTTTGGTTTCCGAAGGGTTCACAACTCTCGAAGAAGTTGCCTACGTAGAAGTTGACGAACTGTTGGTTATCGACGGCGTCGACGAAGCAACCGCTGGTGAGCTGCAAGCGCGTGCACGTGATGTTCTCGAAGCGCAGAATGCAAAAGCATTGGAAAATGCCCGTGCATTGGGTGTTGAAGATAGCTTGATCGCATTTGAAGGCCTGACACCTCAAATGGTTGAAGCACTGGCCAATGATGGTGTTAAAACACTTGAAGACTTCGCGACATGTGCTGACTGGGAACTTGCTGGCGGCTGGACAGTTGTTGATGGCGAGCGTTCTAAGGACGATGGTTCTCTTGAACCATTCGAAGTGAGCCTTGAAGACGCGCAAACCATGATCATGACTGCGCGTGTGATGCTGGGTTGGGTTGATCCTGATGACCTCGTATCGAACGAAGAAGACACTGACGTTGAAGAGGAACAGGAGGCCTGATCTCAGGCCTCCGGGTAACCTGATGGGTCGCGGCGGGCGAACCAAAGACCGAGATGTCTCAGAACGTCGGTGCATCGTCACCGGTGAAACTTCGCCGAAGTCGGGGTTGATCCGTTTCGTTGTGGGCCCAGATAATACAGTGGTTCCCGACATTCTGGAAAAGCTTCCAGGACGGGGCATGTGGGTCACGGCGGACAGAGCGATTTTGGAGCAGGCTAAGAAGGGCCAGTTTTCAAAGTCTGCGAAAGCGCCTGTAAGCGTGCCGGATGGTTTGGTTGATGAGGTGGAACGCCAGATGGTGCGCCGCGTTGTCGACCTGATTGCACTAGCCCGTAAGGCGGGTTTGGCTGTGACTGGCTTCGAAAAAGTCAAAGGCTGGGTAAGTGGCGGCGAGAATGTCCGCGCCTTGTTGCAGGCCTCTGATGGATCGGAACGCGGCAAGACGAAACTATGGACGCCCGAAGGGGCGCGTTATTTTGGATGCCTTACGGCCCAAGAATTGGGTTTGGCATTCGGGCGCGGGACTGCGATACACGGGGCGCTCGCCTCTGGTAGACTCAGCGACCGTGTTGTAGAGGAAGCGACAAAGCTGAAAGGCTTGCGCGAGATAGGCGGCGATGAAGGCATCGCCTCGGAAGGAATAGAAGCTACATGAGCGATTCAGACGGCAAAAAACCACTTGGTATTGCACGACCCGGCAGCGTGAAACAAAGCTTTAGCCACGGGCGCACCAAGAGCGTCGTAGTTGAGACGAAACGCAAGCGCGTTGTTGTCCCTAAACCCGGGGCATCCAAACCTGCTGGGAGCGGATCAGCACCGCTCGGTGGCGATCCATCCAAACGTCCTGCGGGCATTTCCGATGTCGAAATGGAACGCCGTATGAAGGCGCTTCAGGCGGCGAAAGCTCGTGAAGTCGAAGATGCGGCAAAACGCGAAGCCGATGAAAAGGCGCGCGCAGAAGAGCGTGAGCGTCGTCGTGCTGAGATCGAGGCGAAGGAACGCGCTGAAAAAGAGCGTGAAGAAGCCGTCAAAGCCAAGCAAGACGAAGAAGAACGCAAAAAGCGCGAAGCAGAAGCTGCAGCCCAAGCGGCAGCAGCACCTGCTGCGGTTGATCCAGAATTGGCACCGGCACAGCGCCGAGCACCTCCAAGTGGTGGTGCTCCCGCGGCTACGCCACGCAAAAAAGAAGACGACCGCGATACGCGGAAAAACAAAAACCAAGCCGATGCCCGCAAGGGTGGCAAGCTGACTTTGAACCAAGCGCTGCGAGGTGGCGAAGGTGGCCGTCATCGGTCCATGGCGCAAATGAAGCGTAAGCAGGACCGTGCCCGTCAAAAGGCAATGGGCCAGAGCGTCGAGCGCGAAAAGGTTATCCGTGACGTGCAATTGCCAGAAGCAATTGTGGTGTCCGAACTTGCCAACCGTATGTCTGAAAAAGTGTCAGACGTCGTTAAGGCGCTGATGACCAACGGTATCATGGCGACTCAAAACCAATCCATCGATGCGGATACAGCGGAACTGATCGTCGAAGAATTCGGCCACAAAGTTGTGCGTGTTTCTGACGCTGACGTTGAGGATGTGATCAACATCATCGAGGACGATCCGAAAGACCTGAAACCGCGCCCACCGGTCATCACGATCATGGGCCACGTTGACCACGGTAAAACATCCTTGTTGGATGCGATCCGGAACGCGAAAGTTGTTGCTGGCGAAGCTGGCGGGATCACGCAGCACATCGGTGCCTATCAGGTTACCACCGAAACTGGCGCGGTTCTGTCCTTCCTCGATACTCCGGGTCACGCGGCGTTTACGTCCATGCGTGCTCGTGGTGCGCAGGTTACGGACATTGTTGTTCTGGTTGTCGCGGCGGATGACGCTGTGATGCCACAAACAATCGAAGCAATTAATCACGCCAAAGCGGCGAACGTTCCTATGATCGTTGCGATCAACAAGATTGACCGTCCAGCGGCCAACCCTGACAAAGTACGCACCGATTTGTTGCAGCACGAAGTCATCGTCGAAAAGATGTCCGGCGAAGTGCAGGACGTTGAAGTTTCCGCAATCACTGGCCAAGGCCTTGATGAGCTTCTCGAAGCGATTGCTTTGCAAGCAGAACTGCTGGAACTGAAAGCGAACCCAGATCGCGCCGCGCAAGGTGCCGTGATCGAAGCTCAGCTTGATGTAGGCCGTGGTCCTGTTGCGACTGTTCTGGTTGAAACGGGCACATTGCGCCGTGGTGATATCTTCGTTGTGGGTGAGCAGTGGGGTAAAGTCCGCGCGTTGATCGACGACAAGGGTGACCGCGTAAACGAAGCTGGTCCATCTGTCCCTGTTGAGGTTCTTGGCCTGAACGGCACACCTGAGGCGGGCGATGTTTTGAACGTCACCGAAACAGAAGCGCAAGCTCGTGAGATTGCGGAATACCGCGCTGACGCTGCAAAAGAGAAACGCGCTGCTGCTGGTGCTGCGGTTACGTTGGATCAGCTGATGGCGAACGCCAAGGCCGACGAAAACGTCTCTGAACTGCCAATTCTGGTAAAAGCCGACGTGCAGGGTTCTGCCGAGGCGATCGTTCAAGCTATGGAAAAAATCGGCAACGATGAAGTCCGCGTTCGAGTTCTGCACCACGGTGTAGGCGCGATCACGGAATCTGATATCGGTTTGGCTGAAGCATCCGGTGCGCCAGTGATTGGCTTTAACGTTCGTGCAAACGCTTCGGCCCGCAACTCGGCGAACCAAAAAGGCGTTGAGATCCGCTATTATTCAATCATCTACGATCTCGTGGATGACGTGAAAGCTGCTGCATCTGGCCTGTTGTCTGCTGAGGTTCGTGAGAACTTCATCGGTTACGCGAAGATCCAAGAGGTCTTTAAAGTCTCCAACGTTGGTAAGATTGCCGGTTGTCTGGTCACCGAAGGCGTTGCACGCCGTTCCGCCGGTGTTCGCTTGCTGCGGGATGATGTTGTGATCCACGAAGGTACGCTCAAGACGCTTAAGCGCTTCAAGGATGAGGTCAAAGAGGTCCAGTCAGGTCAGGAATGCGGCATGGCATTCGAAAACTACGAAGACATCCGTCCTGATGACGTGATCGAAATCTTTGAACGTGAAGAGGTTGAGCGCACTCTTTAAGTGCCAACCCGTTCAAACAGACAAAAAAGGGGACGCCATAGTGGCGTCCCCTTTCTCGTTCGGAGCTGATACCGAACTAGTTTGTTCTTGAAACTGGTTTGCCTTCGAACTCGCGGTCATCGACAGACACGATAACTTTGCCGTTCTCCAAGGTACGGACGAACAGTCCTTGCACTTGTACGTGAGTACCTACTGTAATTGTTTGAAGCATGGTTATCCCTCTTTGCCGCGCTTACCCTAAGTAATAAACTGACAGAGGTTTTTTTGTCACCTAATATTTGCGCACATTAGCCTCAAATTTGCCTCATTAGTGCCATAATTGAAATAATAGGCCGTCTCAAACAAGGATGGGGCTAAAGCCAATCCCGTAAAATGGGGATCAGTGGCACATCCGCGGCGGGCATTGGGTAATCCCGCAGCTGGTTCGCGTGCACCCATTTGAGCGTTTGCCCTTCTCTTGGGGTCGGCGTGCCCTCCCATTTTCGGCAGGCGAACAGAGGCATCAGCAGGTGGAAATCGTCATAGCTGTGGCTCGCGAATGTGAGAGGGGCGAGACAGGACTGCCAAGTATCAATCCCTAGTTCCTCTTGCAGTTCCCGGATCAATGCGACCTCTGGCGTTTCACCGGTCTCTACTTTGCCACCGGGGAATTCCCAAAGGCCAGCCATGGACTTGCCTTCAGGTCGTTGGGCCAAAAGAACGCGGCCGTCTACATCAATAAGCGCGACGGCTGATACAAGAACGGTTTTCATCAGCAGATATCCTATGACCGATCAGGACCGATAATCGGCGTTGATCGAGATGTAACCGTGAGTCAAATCACAGGTCCAAATTGTCCCCATACCGCCAGCCAATCCAAGATCAACGCCGATTACTAATGACTCATTTTTCATGTAAGCCGCGCCAGCATCTTCGGTGTAATCGGGCGAAACCCAACCGTTCTCTGCGACTGTTATACCACCAAAACGAATTGTGAGACGATCGCGATCCGCCTGAGCGCCCGACTTGCCGACAGCCATGACGATGCGCCCCCAATTCGGGTCTTCGCCCGCAATCGCTGTCTTAACGAGCGGCGAATTTGCAATCGCGAGGCCGACCTTGTGGGCATCTTCGTTCGATGCCGCACCGGTAACACGCACTTCTACAAACTTAGTGGCGCCTTCACCATCGCGAACAACTTGATGCGCGAGGTCCAGCATCAGGCCGTGGAGCGCTTGGGTAAAACCCGCGCTTTCGGTGACATCGACGCCTGACGCACCCGTCGCTGCGATCATCAAGCTGTCGGACGTCGAAGTGTCGCTGTCGACCGTAATGCAATTGAACGTTTGATCTGTCAGCGCACCTAGCAAGGCCTGAAGTGCAGGTTGTTCGATCAGCGCATCCGTAAAAATATAAACAAGCATCGTCGCCATATCAGGCGCGATCATTCCTGATCCTTTGGCGATCCCAGCAATAGTGACGGGCTTGCCATTGATGTTCACGGTTGCAGATGCCCCTTTGGGGAATGTGTCAGTGGTCATGATCGCGTTGGCAGCTTGTTCGATCCCTTCGGGGGAAAGTGCTGACGACAGGTTCGACATAGTGCCGATGATGTTGTCGTGGGGTAGCCTCTCGCCAATGACACCTGTGGACGCGGTAAAGATGCGCTCTTTCGGCAGGTCCAAAGCCTCCGCCAGTGCACCACAGATCTGCGCGACGGAACCTTCGCCCGCTGATCCCGTAAATGCATTCGCGTTACCAGAATTGACAAGAATGCCCGCGCCGCCCGATTGGTCGCTGCCAAGTTTGGCCTGACAATCTAGGACGGGCGCCGAACGAGTAGCGGAGCGCGTAAACACACCCGCTACTGACGTTCCTGGCTGTAAGACCGCCAACATAACGTCGTCGCGGTCTTGGTATTTCACCCCCGCCGAGGCAGAGGCAAACCGAACGCCATCAACGATGGGTAAGTCGGGAAAGCAGTCTGGGGCTAGGGGTGAAACTGTCATGATTAGTCCTCAAGAAGGTCTAGGTTCTGGATCATTGACGCATCAAACTGACCTTCTTCCGGCAGCGTGATGTCCGCAGCTTCGGTTAGTTCAGTAAGACGTGCATTCAAGGCTTCCTGCTGGATCTGTGTTGTAAGTTCTCCACGCAGATCATCGAGCGTTGGCAAAGGCTGTGTGCGTGTCTCATTGAGAGTGACGACATGCCAGCCGAATTGCGTTTGCACGGGAGCGGACACTTCGCCGACTTCCAAATCAATAACAGCAGCTTCGAATTCAGGGACCATCATCCCAGCGCCGAACCAACCCAATTCACCACCGGACGGGCCGGACGGACCAGTTGAGCGTTCCATAGCGGTTTCAGCAAAATCGGCACCATCGTCGATCATGGTTTTGACTTCGGTCGCCTCTTCTTCGGTTTCCACCAGAATGTGGGATGCGTTGAATTCCTGCTCCGGTTCGACGCCTTCAAACCGTGCATCATAGGCCGCTTGAAGATCGGCATCGGTGATTGGCATTTCGGACAGTGCATTCACCACCTCACCAGCACGCAAAGACCGCGTTTCGTTGGACAGAGCAATCGCAACGCGTTTTGGTTGTACTTCAAGCGTATCCGCAAGAAGTTGTTGGTTTACCAATTGTTCAACTAAACCATCGAAGATCACTTCGTCGGGCAGTTGTTGGTATTGTTCGGGCAGCTGAGCGCGCAACATGATCAGCTGCCCAAGCGTGATGTCAGACCCGTCAACAGAGGCAATAACCGTTTCGGCGGTCATTTCTGAGTGGGAGTCTGCAAGCGCGACACTGGATGTGATGGCGAAAATAGCTGCTGAAGCAAGCAAATTGGTGCGAAATAGCATGTTAACAGTTCCTTGATGAGCCGCGTTGCGTCGCGGCGTTGACACCTCAATGGCGGCCCCTTACATCCCCATAAGGTCCTTAGGAGGCCGGTCTTGGCCCTGTTTCTAGGGGTCGTGCGCGACAGGCACAACCAACCTCCTCACACATTGATGTCAGAGACGCCGAAATTGGCGCGCGGAGAGAATATGCTCGGTCTTGGAACACTTTCGAAGAAGGTATTCGGCACGCCGAATGATCGCAAGGTAAAGGCTACGCGCCCCTTGATTGAAAAGATCAACGCACTCGAGCCGGAATTCGAAGCGCTCAGCGATGATGGTATCAAAGCTAAGACAGAAGAAATGGCGAAACGCGCCATGGATGGTGAATCTTTGGATGCCCTCCTGCCGGAAGCATTCGCCAACTGTCGCGAGGCAGCTAAGCGGGCGCTGGGCCTGCGGGCTTTTGATACGCAGCTCATGGGCGGCATCTTCCTGCATCAAGGCAACATCTCTGAAATGAAGACGGGTGAGGGTAAGACCCTCGTGGCGACCTTCCCAGCTTATTTGAACGCGCTGACCGGTAAAGGTGTCCATGTTGTTACGGTTAACGATTACCTCGCCAAACGTGACGCGGAATGGATGGCACAAGTTTATACAGCCTTGGGCCTGACAACTGGCGTGGTTTACCCTCAGCAGCCCGAAGAAGAGAAACACGCGGCTTACCGTTGTGACGTGACCTATGCGACAAACAATGAGCTCGGCTTTGATTATCTGCGCGATAATATGAAATCCGAGCTGGCACAGATGAACCAACGTGACCACAATTATGCGATCGTAGATGAGGTGGACTCGATCCTCGTGGATGAGGCGCGTACGCCTTTGATCATTTCCGGCCCCGCACAGGACCGGAGCGAAATGTATATCACGGTTGATAAACTGATCCCGGAAATTCAGGACGAACACTTCACGTTGGATGAAAAGACCCGCAACGTGAACTACACTGATGAGGGGAACGAATTCCTCGAGGTGCGTTTGGTGACGGCAGGAATTTTGCCAGAAGACCAATCCTTGTATGATCCCGAAAGCACCACAATCGTTCACCACGTGAACCAAGGTCTGCGAGCGCATAAGCTGTTCGCCAAAGACAAAGATTACATCGTGCGTGATGGTGAAGTTGTCCTGATTGATGAATTCACAGGCCGTATGATGTCCGGTCGTCGTTTGTCCGATGGACTACACCAAGCAATTGAGGCGAAAGAGGGCTGTAAGATCATGCCTGAAAACGTCACGCTCGCGTCTGTGACGTTCCAGAACTATTTCCGCCTGTATGAAAAACTTGGTGGCATGACCGGCACGGCTCTGACCGAAGCCGAAGAATTCATGGAGATTTACGGACTGGGCGTTGTTGAGGTTCCAACAAACCGTCCCATTGCGCGCGTTGATGAACACGACCAAGTGTATCGCACGGCCCAAGAGAAATTTGATGGCGTTGTGGCTGCAATCAAAGAAGCGAACGAAAAGGGTCAGCCGACATTGGTCGGGACAACGTCTATCGATAAGTCCGAAGTCCTAAGCCAGCTTTTGACGGCAGAAGGTATTCCGCACAACGTATTGAACGCGCGCCAGCACGAGCAAGAAGCACAGATTGTTGCCGATGCAGGTAAGTTGGGCGCAGTTACTATTGCCACCAACATGGCGGGTCGCGGTACGGACATTAAGCTTGGCGGCAACGTTGAGTTCAAGATCATGGAAGCGATTGCTGCCGATCCCGAAGGCGATCACGAAGCGCTTCGCGCCCAGATCGAAGAAGCCCACAAAGCAGACGAGCAAGCGGTTAAAGATGCTGGTGGTCTCTACGTTCTTGCGACCGAGCGTCACGAATCGCGCCGGATTGATAACCAGTTGCGTGGCCGGTCTGGCCGTCAGGGTGACCCTGGTCGTTCCTCGTTCTTCTTGTCCTTGGAAGACGACCTGATGCGCATTTTCGGATCCGAACGTTTGGACAAAGTGCTGTCGTCGCTTGGCATGAAAGAAGGCGAAGCGATCGTACACCCATGGGTGAACAAATCCCTTGAGCGCGCACAGGCCAAGGTCGAGGGCCGCAACTTTGACATTCGTAAGCAGCTTTTGAAGTTCGATGACGTGATGAACGATCAGCGTAAGGTGATCTTTAGCCAGCGCCGCGAAATCATGGAAGCCGAAGACCTGTCCGAAATCGCGGCAGACATGCGCAGCCAAGTCATTGATGATCTTGTCGATGCACATATTCCAGCCAAAAGCTACGCGGACCAATGGGATACTGAAGGTCTTTATGCGCAGGTGATTGCACATCTCGGAATAGATGTGCCGGTTATCGAGTGGGCGCAGGAAGAAGGCGTGGATGATGAAGACATCCGCGAACGTCTTGAAGAAGCTGCAGACGCGCACATGGCCGAAAAGGCTGCCGCCTTTGGTCCAGAGGTCATGCGCAACATTGAAAAGCAAATCCTGTTGCAAACGATTGATGCAAAGTGGCGTGAGCATTTGTTGACGCTTGAACACCTTCGTTCGGTTGTTGGTTTCCGTGGCTATGCTCAGCGTGACCCTCTCAACGAATACAAAACGGAATCGTTCCAGTTGTTCGAAAGCCTCTTGGATGGTCTTCGTTCGGATGTAACCCAGAAGCTGGGCCAGATTCGTCCAATGTCCGAAGAAGAACAAAAAGCCATGGTCGCACAAGCGATGGAGAATCAGCGTCAACAACAAGGCGTTGCCGCCCCGGCTGTGGCTGCAACTGCATCTAGCGCAGCAGCAAAACCGGGCTTTGATGAGGCTGATGAATCCACGTGGGGCAACCCCGGTCGCAATGATGATTGCCCATGTGGTTCGGGCAAGAAATTCAAACATTGCCACGGTCGACCAACCTAAAAGTTGATCTAAAAGACGTCTTTTCGCCTCATTGCAGGCGGAAAGTTTCCTTGCACGCGCCCCGCTAAAGACATTTGAGTAAAGCAAGTTCTGCTCTGACCCTATTTAGGGAAGGAGTGATGAAATGGCGAATATCAAACAAATCGGCATGGCCGCAGGCACGTTCAGCGTTGCCTTGGGTATCGGCTTTGTTATGCAAAACGGCGACGCATTAGCGAGCCGCTTTGGAGCGGAGACCGGGCAACAGGAAGTTGCTCCATTTACAAATGTCGACACAGCCTCGCAAGAGACTGAGGCAGGCGTGACAGCCATAGCGGCTGATGGAACGCCAATTGAAACTGCGCAAGCAGGTGTTGTGGCTCTTCAAACGCCTAGCATTGAATCGCCGAGCGACGCAGCGCGTGCCGCGGTAATCCTACCAGAGACAGCTAAGGTACCTGCGCGCCAGGACCCGCCTGTGCAGCTTGCGAACCTAGATCCTGACGATAGTGTTGAGGTCGACTCTGACACGATCTTAGAAAGCGAAATGAGCTGTGCACCTCAGATGACTGCAACCGCATCCGTCGCGGCAACGGTCGCAGTTTCGGTAATCGCACCTTGTTACACTGAGACCGCATTCACCGTTCACCATCAAGGAATGATGTTCACAGCAGTCACCGATATTGATGGCATCGCGGATCTTTCCGTACCTGCGTTGGCCGAAGTTGCGGTCGTTATCGCAGCATTTGACGAAGGCGAAGGATCGGTAGCGACCGTGGTTATCCCTGATTTCGCATCCTATGACCGTGCAGTCCTTCAATGGCAGGGTGATACCTCAGTTATGTTGAGTGCCTACGAAGGTGGTGCGGACTTTGGCGACTCTGGTCATATTTACGTTGATAATCCCGGCGATGTTTCGCGGGTAAGCAATGCTGAAGGCGGCTACTTGCAACGTCTTGGCGATAGCACCATCGAAGATGCCCTGATCGCGGAGGTTTATACATTTCCGACTGGTATGATGAATGGTGAGTCTGACGTAATGCTCGTCGCTGAAGCCGAGATCACTGGCGCCAACTGCGGTCAGGAATTGAGTGCCCAAAGTATCCAGATTTCCCCAACAGGTCAGCCATCTGCGCTGGATTTACGTATGGTTATGCCCGAATGCGATGCGGTCGGTGATTTTCTGATCTTGCAAAACATGTTTGAGGACCTGACAATCGCCATGAGATGACGTGGTATAAGTTTGTCAAAACACGAATAGATTTGAGGTATGCGGCGAGTTTCGTCGCATATTTCGTTTGCGCTGGCGCAGCTTCGGCGCAAAATGTGACGTTCAGCAGTGATGGTAATGACGTTGAGCTGTCCGGCCGGTTCGTGAGCTTTGACGGAACGTCGGCAACGATGGTCATCGACGATGCCCTCGTTAGCTTTCGGACCGAAGGTTTGATCTGTGTCGGGGAAGCCTGCCCCAACCTTGCGGAATACGTTCCATCCCTCAAGATGTCCGGTGCCAGCCAAATGGCGGATGTGTTGCTGCCTGCCTTGATCGACGTCTACGCGAGAGACCAAGGTTGGACCGTTCATGAGGATGTGAACGGCTTCAAGATGACAGATTCCGCGGGCAACGACGTATTTGAGGTATCTCTTTTTGTTGCCACGCCGGATGAAGCGTTTGAAACGTTCATGACCCATGACACAGATGCTCTCTTGTCCATGAGGGAGCTGCGAACCTCTGAGGTGGAAGCAGCATACGACGCGGGGTTGGGACGTGTGACGCTTGCACGACAGGCCCGAATTCTTGCTTTGGACGCTCTTGTTCCGGTGGTATCCCCGACCTCTGACCTGCGGTTTATTTCATTGGCGGATTTGACGGCGACTTTGGCGGGTGTATCATCTGACCTCGAAGTCCATCTACCGGCGCATTTGGATGGCCAGTTGCAGGGCTTTGAGGACCGCTTTATGGGACCTTTTGGGCTACAAATGGCAAATCCCGATGTGGGCCATGCGGATCGGAATGGGCTAACATCAGCGGTCGAAACAGGTGCTAACGGGATTTCACTCCTGCCGTTCGGTGAAACAAGAAACACCCAGCCGCTTTCCCTTTCAGGGCCATGTGGACTGGTTTCAGACGCTCGGTTTTTGACGATGAAAACGGAGGATTACCCGCTTACGTTTCCGATGTTTCTGTATCTTCCGCAACGAACGCAACATCCTCAGATTAATGACTTTTTGGATTGGTTACGATCTCCTTCGGCGCAACTCGTAATTCGGAGGGCCGGTTTCGTGGACCTTGCCGCCGTTGCTATTCCGTTGGCGGATCAAGGCGATAGGTTGGCGAACGCAATAACTAATGCGGGCCCCGAAGTTCCGTTGACGGAATTACAACGCATGGTGCGGCTTCTTGAGCCGAGAGTTCGGATGTCGAGCACGTTTCGTTTCGAGCCAGGGTCGACCCGATTGGATGGGCAATCACGTTCCAACGTGATGCAATTGGCGCAAGCGATTCACGATGGCCGTTTCGGAGGGCGCGAATTGTTGTTTGTCGGATTTAGTGACGGGCGTGGTCCTGCGGATGCGAATAGAGATCTTTCTTCAGCAAGAGCCGAGGCGGTTCGTCGGGACGTAGAGCGCGCACTGGGCGGGCAGTTGCCACGCAATGTAGTTATTGGCACCGAAGCCTTCGGCGAGGCACTGCCGATGGCTTGCGATGATACGATCTGGGGTCAACAAACCAATCGTCGCGTTGAATTATGGGTTAAGGACGCGGACTAAATCAGCCCTTGAGCCTTGAAGCTCAATTCACGGGACCTGCCGATGATAAGGTGATCGTGCAAAGTAATTCCCAACGCCATGGCTGCATCTGCAATCTGATTGGTCATAGCGATGTCTTCGTTGGACGGAGTAGGGTCGCCGGACGGGTGGTTGTGAACCAAAATCAAGGACGAGGCATTTACCTCTAGAGCGCGTTTCACGACCTCTCGAGGGTAGACAGGTACATGATCGACGGTGCCAGCAGATTGTTCTTCGTCGACAATCAGGACGTTTTTGCGGTCCAGGAACAGCACGCGGAATTGTTCGGTATCGCGGTGGGCCATAACGGTGTGGCAATAGTCGAGAACAGCATCCCATGAGCTGATGACATGACGTTGCATGACTTTGGCGCGCGCCATTCGGTGCGTGACCGTTTCCATGACTTTAAGTTCCAGCGCAACGGCTGGGCCGACACCCTCAACGCGTTGAAGCCGTGCGAGGGGCGCAGCCAGCACGCCGTTTAGATCGCCAAATGTTTCTATCAATTGCCGAGCGAGAGGTTTGACATCTTGCCGGGGGATAACGCGGAACAAAGTCAGCTCAAGGATTTCGTAATCCGGCATCGCGGCGGCCCCGCCGGTCAGAAAGCGATGGCGGAGCCGTTTCCTGTGGTCTGCCAAGTAAGACGGGACCTTACCCTGACCGCATGTGGGTTTAGCGGCCACGATTTCGACCTCATCGCGATCAAGCGTGACAGGGGCCACGTCAGTTAGCGGAAGCATCGGAGATTCGGCAAAGACCGAGGGTGCATGTTTCATACCCTCAGACTGGAGTGATTCCGTTACTGATCCGTTAACTACGTCGGGATTGCCCTGTCGATTTTAGCTTTTCATCGAGTCCCAAAAGGACTTAACCGACTTAAAGAACGTCGACGTTTGCGGATTGTTGTCGCTGGCGAGGTCTTCAAATTCGCGAAGCAGTTCTTTCTGCTTGGACGTCAAGTTGACCGGCGTTTCTACGGCCATCTCAATGAACATATCACCGGCGCCGCCGCCACGCAGGGCAGGCATGCCTTTTGATTTCAGACGCATCTGGCGACCGGATTGTGATCCTGCGGGAATCTTCACGCGGCTGCGACCGCCGTCGATCGTTGGAACCTCGATGTCACCACCTAGCGCCGCAGTTGTCATGGACACGGGTACACGGCAGAACAGGTGATTGTTTTCGCGTTCAAATAGGTCGTGGTCACGCACTTCGATGAAGATATAGAGATCACCGGTCGGACCGCCGCGCATACCGGCTTCGCCTTCGCCAGCAAGGCGAATGCGTGTGCCAGTTTCAACGCCAGCAGGGATGTTCACCGAGAGCGATTTTTCTTTTTCGACACGGCCTGCGCCGTGGCATTCCTTACATGGATTTTTGATGGTTTGACCCATGCCATTACAGGTCGGGCAGGTGCGTTCGACCGTAAAGAACCCTTGCTGAGCACGGACCTTACCCAGGCCCGAACATGTCGGACACGTCTGTGGTTCTGAACCACCCTCGGCGCCAGTACCACTACAGGACCCACAGGCAGATGCCGCGGGAACAGTGATTGTTTTTTGTAGTCCGGCGTAGGCTTCTTCCAGAGTTACGCGCAGGTTGTAGCGTAGATCATTGCCTCGTTGGGCGCGGGTGTGCGCACCGCCGCCGCGTTGACCACCCATGTTGCCAAACAGGTCGTCAAAAATATCAGAGAAGGCAGAACCAAAGTCACCTTGACCGCCCATGCCACCAGGCCGTCCGCCGCCGCCCATTCCACCTTCGAATGCAGCATGACCATACCGATCATAGGCGGCTTTTTTATCGCCATCCTTCAGCACATCGTAGGCTTCACCCACTTCTTTGAACTGGGCTTCTGCATTTGGGTTATCGGAGTTCCGGTCAGGGTGAAGTTCTTTCACTTTGACGCGGTAAGCCTTTTTGATTTCGTCCGCGCTGGCGCCTTTGGCGATACCAAGCGTTTCGTAATAATCGCGTTTTGACATGACAAGGTTTCCCTTTGGGGCATGTAGGATCGGCCCCAACCCCAAAAGGGAGGGGCCGATCCACTACGTGCTGTTCTAGATTAACCGCGCTTGTCGTCGTCGAGGTCTTCGAAGTCGGCATCGACGATATCATCATCGGCTGCTGGAGCATCAGGCTCAACTTCGCCTGCTTCTTCCTGTGCGGCCTTGTAGATGGCTTCGCCAAGCTTCATCGCTGCTTCGGTTACGTTCTGGATGCCAGACTTGATCTTGCCAGCGTCTTCGCCTTCCAGATCATCCTTAAGCGCAGCGATTGCCAGTTCGATTGCCTCGACAGTTGTCGGGTCAACCTTGTCGGAATGCTCTTCAATCGACTTTTCAGTCGAGTGGATGAGGCTTTCCGCTTGGTTGTTCGCTTCGACAAGTTCCTTACGGTCCTTATCGGCTTCGGCGTTTTCTTCCGCGTCACGAACCATTTGCTCGATGTCGTCATCAGACAGACCACCGGACGCTTGGATTGTGATCTTGTGTTCTTTACCGGTGCCCTTATCGGTTGCCTGAACGGACACGATGCCGTTGGCGTCGATGTCGAACGTTACTTCAATTTGTGGCATGCCACGCGGGGCCGGTGGGATGTTCTCGAGGTTGAATTGGCCGAGGATCTTGTTGTCCGCAGCCATTTCGCGTTCACCCTGGAACACACGAATGGTTACCGCATTCTGGTTGTCTTCCGCAGTGGAGAAGATCTGCGACTTCTTCGTCGGGATCGTTGTGTTGCGGTCGATCAAACGTGTGAACACGCCGCCGAGTGTTTCGATGCCCAAGGACAGTGGTGTAACGTCGAGAAGAACAACGTCTTTAACGTCACCCTGCAGAACACCCGCCTGAATGGCAGCACCCATGGCAACAACTTCATCAGGGTTCACACCCTTATGAGGCTCCTTGCCAAAGAACTTGGACACTTCTTCGATGACGCGCGGCATACGTGTCATACCACCAACAAGAACGACTTCGTCGATGTCGTTTGTTGTCAGGCCAGCGTCTTTCAATGCAGCTGCACAAGGCTTCATGGAGGCTTTGATCAGGTCAGCAACGAGGCTTTCGAGCTTCGCACGTGTCAGTTTCATTGCCATGTGAAGTGGCGCGCCGTCTGACCCCATGGAGATAAACGGCTGGTTGATGTCTGTGGAGGACGCAGAGGAAAGCTCAATCTTGGCTTTCTCAGCGGCTTCTTTCAGACGCTGCAACGCCATCTTGTCTTTGGTCAGGTCAACGCCGTTGGCCTTTTTGAATTCATCCGCAAGGTAGTTAACGATGCGCATGTCAAAGTCTTCACCGCCAAGGAATGTGTCACCGTTGGTGGATTTAACTTCGAAGAGACCATCGTCGATTTCGAGGATCGTTACATCGAATGTACCGCCGCCGAGGTCATAGACCGCAATGGTGTGTGTTTCTTGTTTGTCGAGGCCATATGCCAACGCAGCCGCTGTCGGCTCGTTGATGATACGCAGAACTTCGAGGCCAGCAATTTTACCGGCATCTTTTGTTGCCTGACGCTGAGCATCGTTGAAGTAGGCAGGAACCGTAATAACGGCCTGTGTTACTTCTTCGCCAAGGTAGGATTCAGCGGTTTCTTTCATTTTCTGCAGGATGACAGCAGAGATCTGCGCTGGGGAGTATTTCTCACCCTTGGCTTCAACCCATGCGTCACCGTTGCCGCCGTCGATGACAGCAAACGGCAGGTTCTTTTTGTCTTTGGCAAGATGCTTGTCGTCGTTGCGACGACCAACAAGACGCTTGATGCCGAATATTGTGTTTTCTGGGTTCGTAACAGCCTGGCGTTTTGCCGGCTGACCCACCAGACGTTCGTCGTCGGTGAATGCTACGATAGATGGTGTTGTGCGCGCGCCCTCTGCGTTTTCGATAACGCGTGGTTGCGAGCCGTCCATGATTGCGACACAGGAGTTTGTTGTCCCGAGGTCAATACCAATTACTTTTGCCATGTTTCAAATCCCTTTCAGGCGATGTGAGGCGGCACGAACCCGTTCCGGCACCCGTGCCTATGGTTTAACGTATGAATGAGAAGCCTCATTCGGATCGAAGGGTATATAGGTGTGCAAAACATGCCCTGCAAGCGGTGACAGGGCGCTGAATGCGCAAAAATGGTGATGAAATGGTTAAGTTACGTCCGACGATGGAGATAAGGGGCGTTCGAGTCTGGCAAGGACTGCTCGATCGGGCTGCTCAGGACGCAATTGTGAATGACATTCGGGGCGTCGTGGCGCAGGCACCTTTGTTCTCACCGATGACACCTTACGGCAAGCCGATGACAGTGAAGATGACGAGCGCTGGGCGTTTTGGTTGGGTGTCGGACCGATCTGGTTATCGTTATTCCGAAGCGCACCCAAAGGGCACACCGTGGCCTGTCATCCCGGATTCGATCCTGAACGTTTGGGATGACGTTTCAGAATCGGACCGCGCACCAGAATGTTGCTTGGTGAACCTTTACCGTGAGGCCGCAAAGATGGGACTGCATCAAGACCGCGACGAAACGAATTTTTCCTACCCAGTTGTTTCCATTTCACTGGGGGATGAGGGGTTGTTCCGCATTGGAAACCTATCCCGCGGCGGTAAGACCGAGTCGATCTGGCTGAAATCGGGGGATGTTGTGGTCATGGGCGGGGACGCGCGTCTTGTGTATCACGGAATCGACAAGACGCGGGCAGGGTCGTCGACGCTACTGGATGGCGGTGGGCGGCTGAGCTTGACGATGCGGGTGGTGACCTAGGGTTGGATCGAACAGCAGCCGGATAGTAATTGAGTTTCGCCATAGAGCGGTGCCAGTAGATCAATTGAGAGCCCAAACTGCATCTCGGACATACCGTCGTTGCAGGCTTGTGTTGAAACGACGCCAGTTATCCCATCAGAAATCAAAGCGAACCGATCAATCCTGTTCGCGGACCTCAGGACGGTGAGCGGTGTTGGGGTGCCGGTGACATCGGGCGCTGAAAATGCAAAGTTATCGTCCTCTATTTCGAGCGCCCAAAAAGGCTCAGTTCCGTGGCAGACCGTGATCGCAGGGGTATAGCCCGCAAACTGTTCTGGCTGGCGGGCCATGAAACGGAGCGAAACCCATCCGGTGCCACCGTCTATGTTAATGAGACCCCAAGTCTCATCTTCATTGACGGCGATGACTTCGATATTTTCGGCCATGGGCGGCAGGGTGGAAATGACGATAGAAGATGCGTTGGGCTGCTCTCGGACATTCAGGTTGTCGTCAGCTGCGACGCCAGTGACGTCATACAACGCGGGCCATCCGTCAACGGTTGCGAACGCCACCGTGGCGACTATCGAAAGAAGTACCGCGAAGACCCATTTCATCGCGCGGCATTCCAGCTGACAGACGCATTCTTGCGGGTGTAGAATTCAAGCATCAACCCAATCATGATCAGCACAATACTGACCTTCATCGGGTAACTTATCGAACTGTAGTGTGGGTTGTAGTTGATAAAGGCATAGCCGCGCGCCTGATCGATGGCATGAAACAGTGGGTTCCAATCAAACATAGCCAGCAAGAAACCGGGCATCGTGTTTGCAACAAACATTTTGCCTGACGCGATCATATTGGCGCGGGCATAAATCGAAGACGCGATAGACGTGAAGCCCGGGAACCAGGGCTTGAGGGACGAGAAGATAATACCGACAGCCACGCCCGAGAACCAAGCCAACAGAACCATACCAAAAGCACCAATCGGATCATGGATCGTTATCGGCCCGAATATGACGTGATAGAGGTAAAGGACCACGGACATCGACAGAAGTTGAATGTACAGGGAGGCTAGGGCTGACGACGTAATTGCAACGATGGTGTTCATCGGAGCATGTTTCATCATCGCGGACGCCGGACCTTCTGCTTTTAGAACGGAACCCATCGCTTTTGTATGTGTCAGGAAAAGGAAGATGCCCGACATAATGTAAAGCAGGAAGTCACCTCGGATTGCTGTGCCCTTCAGTCCGAGAACTGTGAACATGAAGTAAAAGGCTGTGACGAACACGATGGTTTGCATCATGTTCATGATAAGGCCGACAACTGCATTTCGGTGATCCTTGCGGACCTCCCGAACGATGGAGTGATAGATCAACCCCAGCATGTTGAATGCGGTGCGCGAATGTGTCGTTTGGCGTCTTGCTTCAAACATGGGTTGCCTGTCTGTCGTTGGTTTAAGTCTGCTCAGTCGGTCGTGGCGCTTATTTGGCACGTTAATCTTGCCGATCTCTTAGCATCACAGCATAAGGGTCCTATTACCACGGATCAATTAAAACACCCGTGAAGCCCATTTTTAGAGGAAGAGTGTGATGGACTTTAATAAATTAGCTGAAGTGATGCGGCGCCTTTCGTTGGAAGCGGGCGACATCATTATGGAAATTTATGAATCCGATGATTTTGATGTGAAGTCCAAGAGTGACGACAGCCCTGTTACGGCTGCTGACGAAGCTGCGGACGCACATATCTCCGCTGGGTTGCGCGCTGAATTCCCGGATGTGGCTTTGGTCACTGAAGAACAGGCCGATAGCCATACAGTTGACGCGAACACCTTCCTGATCGTCGATCCCCTCGATGGCACAAAAGAGTTCATTCACCGTCGCGGCGATTTCACGGTGAATATCGCTTATGTCGAAGAAGGTGCGCCTCGGCGAGGTGTCGTCTATGCACCAGCCAAGGGCCGGTTGTTCTACACCAACGCGGCGGGCGTTTCCGTCGAAGAGGTTGGTGATTTGGACAAGGCTTCTATCGGCACGACAGTCCCTATTTCCGTCAGTGATCCAAACAACAATGGGCTGATGGTTGTTGCGTCAAAATCGCACCGCGATCAGGCCACGGACGACTATAT
Organism: Octadecabacter sp. B2R22; assembly: GCF_018861045.1. Classification (GTDB taxonomy): domain Bacteria; phylum Pseudomonadota; class Alphaproteobacteria; order Rhodobacterales; family Rhodobacteraceae; genus Octadecabacter. Next base: position 178,695 of record NZ_JAHKQJ010000005.1, on the reverse strand, counting down.
CAACAAGTATTCGGTCAACGACATGAAGAGCGCGGGGTCGTCCTTGAAGTTCTGTCTTGTCGCTACTGGAGAAGCCGACATTTACCCTCGCGTGGGTCGCACGATGGAGTGGGACACGGCTGCGGGACATGCGGTTTTGACAGGGGCAGGTGGCCATGTCGTGCGGTTTGATGACCACATGCCATTGTCTTACGGTAAAGAAGATTTCGCCAATCCATTCTTCATTGCCTATGCACCAGGCGTTGATCTGAAGTTGCCATAGTGGCTGTTCTGGTTGTTATCCCGGCTCGATATGCATCGACCCGATACCCTGGAAAGCCGCTTGTTGAATTGCGCGGCGCGACCGGTGATAGCAAAAGCCTGATCCGTCGCTCATGGGAAGCAGCGATGGAGGTCAAAGGTGTCGATCGAGTTGTGGTTGCTACGGATGACGACAGGATCAAAGACGCAGCCGAGGCGTTTGGGGCTGAGGTCGTGATGACGTCGACTGAGTGTCAGAACGGTACGGAACGCTGTGCCGAAGCACTGGACGCATTTGGCGGCGGCTATGAAATTGTTGTGAATCTACAAGGTGATGCACCGCTCACGCCTGCTTGGTTTATTGAGGAGTTGATCGCAGGTCTTTCTGCGGATCCGGTCGCAGAAGTCGCCACGCCTGTCTTGCGGTGCGATGGACGTGCTTTGAACGGCTTACTAGAGGACCGTCGACAGGGCCGTGTTGGTGGCACAACGGCAGTATTTGGCGCGGATCACAATGCATTGTTCTTCTCTAAGGAAGTGATACCATTCACGGGGAAAACCTACGCAGATGATGATGAAACCCCCGTTTTTCATCACGTCGGTGTCTATGCTTACCGTCCATCTGCGTTGGCGGCTTATCCGCGCTGGGCGTCCGGTCCGCTGGAACACTTAGAAGGACTCGAACAATTGCGCTTCCTAGAGAGAGGCGCGCACATGCTGTGTGTCGAGGTTGAAGCCCGTGGGCGGCAGTTTTGGGAACTCAATAATCCCCAAGATGTGCCTAAGATTGAGGCGATGCTGACCGAGATGGGGCATTCTTGATGATTCTTATTAAACATTCCCCCCGTAAAGTCAGGGTTTGTTCACTTTGTTGACATGTTTTTTGATGTTAATATGTGCATAAAGTTTAAGCCTCGGTCTGAGGGGAAATGATGGATTCGATATGAAGAAACGAGTAACGAAAGCAATTTTTCCGGTCGCTGGTTTGGGCACACGCTTCCTTCCTGCCACGAAGTCCGTCCCGAAAGAGATTATGACGCTCGTGGATCGCCCGTTGATCCAATATGCGATTGACGAAGCCCGTGCCGCTGGGATCAAAGAGTTTATCTTTGTAACGTCTCGCGGAAAGTCAGCTTTAGAAGACTACTTTGACATTGCGCCTCACCTAGAAAATGAGTTGCGCAAGAAGGACAAAACTGAGCTTCTGGATGTCTTGAAGTCCACAAACATGGACAGCGGCGCGATCGCCTATATCCGGCAGCAACGCGCGCTTGGTCTGGGTCACGCTGTCTGGTGCGCACGACGTTTGGTGCACAACGAACCCTTTGCGGTGATCCTGCCCGATGACGTTATTGCGGCAGAAAAGCCGTGCCTTCAGCAGATGGTTGAAGCCTACGAAGAAACCGGCGGAAGTATGGTCGCGGCGATGGAAGTTCCAGCCGACAAAGCGTCATCTTATGGTGTCATCGACATCAAAGAAGATTTCGGGTCCATGGTGTCCGTAAAAGGACTGGTTGAAAAGCCAACACCAGAAGAGGCTCCTTCAAACCTTGCTGTTATTGGGCGCTACATTCTGTCTCCGAAGATCATGCAAAACCTCAACAAGATGAAGACGGGTTCTGGCGGCGAAGTTCAATTAACAGATGCCATTGATGCTGAGCTTAAGAATGATCGCGATGTATTCGGCTACCGGTTCCGCGGTCAGCGGTTTGACTGCGGCTCCAAGGCGGGCTTCCTGCAAGCAACGGTTGCTTTCGGGCTCGCTCGGGAAGAACTTAAAGATGAGTTTGGTTCTTATCTGAGCGAGCTGATGGCCATGCAGCAGGCAGCACAGTAAACGAGCATATGTTCCCATTTGACGCCAGCGGGGGTCGTGTGTCGAGGTCGCGGGTTTCCCTAGCACTCTTCGCGTATCGGATGCGCTGGAAGCGCCGGCGGCTTTTGTTGAGATCGTGGAAACGTCGGCATGAGATGTCGCAGGTGTCAGGCGGTGAGGTTCCATCTGATGGCGTCTTGGTCTTTTCAACGATGCGCAATGAAATGTTGCGACTGGAACATTGGCTGTCGCACTATCGAAAATTGGGCGCCACACACTTTCTTATCGTGGACAACAACAGTGATGATGGCACTGAGGACTACTTAGCTCAACAGCCTGACGTGTCTGTTTGGTCCACAACTGACAGCTATAAAGCATCGCGATTTGGTGTCGATTGGCTGACATGTTTGCAAATCAATTTCGGTGCCGGACGCTGGTGCTTAACGGTCGATGCAGATGAATTACTGGTTTATCCCGATAGTGCAACACGCGACCTAGATGCCCTGACAAACCATCTTGAGGCAACGGGACACGATGCCTTTGGCACGCTAATGCTCGACATGTACCCAAAGGGCCCTTTGGGGCAGGTGTCGTTCAAAGAAGGGCAAGACCCCATTCAAGTGCTTCCTTGGTTTGACGGGGACAATTACCGCGCAAAACTACATCCGGTCTTTGGAAACCTCTGGATCCAGGGCGGCGTTAGGGATCGCTTGTTCTTTGGCGGCCAACCAGAAAGATCTCCGACATTGAACAAGACGCCCTTGGTGAAATGGCGTCGGAAATATGCCTATGTCACATCCACTCACCAAATATTGCCGAGGCGATTGAATGATGTGTTCGACATGGGGCAGGGAGATCGGGTGTCCGGGGTTTTGCTCCACACCAAGTTTCTGCCAAACATTGCTGTAAAATCCGAAGAAGAGCTGGTCCGTGCACAGCATTTCGAGAACAGCGAATTGTATCAACCTTACTACAACGCCTTGATCGCTGACCCGGATCTCTGGGTCGAAACGTCGATCAAATACCAAGGGACCGCTCAACTGGAAGCTATGGGCCTGATGTCACGCGGGACGTGGAACTCTGCCAGCTGACCTTTAGAACAGTTGCCAAATTCTCATCGTCGTTTAAGGAATGGAAACAATGAACGATAATTCCCCATATTTTCAATGGTGTGTTAAGCATAAGTCGCTAGTAACATAGGCACGTAATACCGCTGCTACGGGAAGGATGATTTTGGGCGCTTGGACATCTTATCGGCTTCGCATTCAGCGAAAGCGCTGGCATATCCGTGCCCGGCGCAAAAGTCGTGAGTTGACGGTCCATAAGGATCGCACCGATCAAATCAAACGCGGCGATATCTTGTTGTTCTCGACCTTTCGCAACGAAGATGTCCGTCTCCCGTACTTTTTCAAATATTACCGTGACTTAGGTGTCGACCACTTCATCATGGTTGATAACGAAAGCGACGATGGCGGTGGCGAGTACGCCGCGAAACAACCTGATGTGTCCGTGTGGACGGCCAAAGGCAGCTATCGCAAATCCAGATTTGGCGTCGACTGGTTGAACTACTTGCAACGCAAGTACGCCGATGGACATTGGACGCTCGTTGTCGATCCGGATGAGTTTTTTGTTTACCCGTTCTGTGACACGCGCCCTATCCGTGCGTTAACGGACTGGTTGGATGCGTCCGACATTCGCAGTTTCGGCGCGATGCTATTGGACATGTACCCAAAGGGCCGTTTGGATGCGGTGCCCTATAAAAAGGGCCAAGACCCGATGGAGATCGCGTCTTGGTTCGATAGCGGGAACTATACGTTCTCCAAAAACCATCTGTATTACAATCTGTGGATCCAAGGTGGCCCGCGCGCTCGTATGTTTTTTAAGGATGAGCCGTGGCGTGCACCTGCGTTGAACAAGACACCTCTGATAAAGTGGGACAAGAACTACGCATACGTGAGCTCGACCCATATGGTTTTGCCGCGCGGCTTAAACCTCGTCTATGATGAATGGGGCGGCGAGAAAGCGTCAGGGATGCTACTGCACGCCAAGTTCCTAGACACGTTCGGCGAAAAGGCTGCAGAAGAATTGTCTCGGGGCCAGCACTACGCCAGTTCCCAAGAATACAAAGCCTACGCCGAAGGTATCTCGCAGCATCCTGATCTGTGGTGCAAATGGTCTGAAAAATACATCAATTGGCGGCAGCTCGAAATCTTGGGTCTCATGTCGAAAGGCAACTGGGCATGAGCGTGGGTGTGGTCATGTTGGTGCACACTGCATTGCACCGTGCTGAACAGGTGATCCGTCATTGGTCGGCGGCGGGCTGTCCCGTTGTGATCCATGTGGACAAGAATGTAGATCGTGCTGTTTACGATGACTTCGTGAACAGTGTTGCGGACCTGCCCGACGTTTTGTTTTCCAAACGCCATCGCTGTGAGTGGGGGACATGGGGCATTGTCGCGGCCTCGCAGTCCGCGTCTAGCCTGATGCTGGAAAAGTTCCCTGATGTGCGCCACGTCTATCTGGCGTCGGGGTCCTGTTTGCCGTTGCGGCCTATCAAAGACCTACAAGAGTATCTCGCCAAGCGCCCGCGCACCGATTTCATCGAAAGTGCGACGACAGCGGATGTTCCCTGGACCCAGGGCGGCCTCGATTTCGAACGCTTCACGCTGCGGTTTCCGTTTTCATGGCGCAAGCACCGCTTTCTTTTTGACCGCTACGTTGAATTTCAACGGCGCTTCAAAATGTACCGCCGCGTGCCCGACGGCATCGTGCCGCACATGGGGTCGCAGTGGTGGTGCCTGACGCGGCAAACCTTATCCGCGATCCTCGAAGACCCCGATCGTGGCGTTTATGACGCCTACTTCAGGCGAGTTTGGATTCCGGATGAAAGCTATTTTCAGACGCTCGTTCGCCTGTATTCGCAAAATATCGAAAGCCGGTCATTGACGCTGTCTAAATTCGATTATCAAGGTAAGCCGCATATCTTTTACGATGACCACTTGCAGCTTCTGCGTCGTTCGGATTGCTTTGTGGCGCGGAAGATCTGGCCCAACGCTGACCGGCTGTATGAAAACTTCCTAAACGAAGAATACCCTCTCAAAGGTGCCGAGCCTAACCCAGGCAAGATTGACCGTATCTTCGCCAAAGCTGTTGAACGTCGAACGCGTGGGCGTGCGGGTCTCTTTATGCAAAGCCGCTTGCCAAGGGCCGGCCATGAAAACGGGTTCACTTCGGCACCTTATTCCGTGTTCGAAGGCTTTGCCGATCTGTTTGAAGATTTTGAACCATGGCTTGCAAGGATGACGGGAACGCGTGTTCACGGGCGATTGTATTCCAAGGCTGGGGTTGAGTTTGAAGGGCGACAAAAGACGTTTAGCGGCGCTATGTCCAGCAATGCCAAGCTGCGCGATCACCATGCCCAGTCGTTCTTGATTAACCTCATTTGGAACACGCGCGGGGAACGCCAATGTTTCCAGTTTGGCCCGACGGACAGTCAGTTTGTGAGTTGGGATCTGGCCAAGGACCCGAATGCGCAGATCAGTGTGATCTCTGGCGCATGGGCGATCCCGCTGTTCCAGTCGAACCGTAACTTTGCAGAAATCCGTGCAGAAGCCGCAGAGTTGCAACGAATCGAGAGCGAACATCTGGATGCATTGCGATCGCCTTGGACGAAGGCCCGTATCAGGATTTGGACATTGGCTGACTTCATTGAGACACCGATGGAAGCCTTGCAGACGGTGCTGGATGAAATGGGCGCCAAGAACCTGCGGCGCGTGACCGAAGCGCCAAAAATGGCGGACCTTAATGGGTTTGGTCAATTCCTTCAGAACCTTAAGAACCAAGGGATGCACCCGTACCTAATGGGGGACTTTCCAACCGAAAGCTCGCCTGTCAACGACCGCCCATCGCGGCGAAAACCCTATTTGGTTAGATAAGTTATGGCTGAGTTTGACTATTTTGTTGTCTTCGCTGAAATGCGCACAGGGTCCAATTTCCTAGAAGCAAACATTAACGCGTTCGAAGGGATGACCTGCCACGGCGAAGCGTTCAATCCGAACTTTATTGGCTATCCGAGCCGCGATGAAGTTCTTGGGCTTTCACAAGAGGACCGGGATACCAACCCGACTGACCTGTTGGACCGGGTTAAGGCGGCGGATGGGCTGAACGGTTTTCGCTATTTTAACAGTCATGATGATCGTGTGTGCGACACGATGCTGGATGACCCGCGCTGCGCCAAAATTATCCTGACGCGTAATCCCATCGAAAGCTACGTGAGTTGGAAAATCGCGAAGGCCACGGGTCAATGGAAGCTCATGGACGTGAAGCGCTTGCGGGAAGATACGGTCGAATTTTCCGCACCGGAGTTCGAAAAACATGTTGCCAAGATGCAGGCGTTTCAGGTGCGGTTAATGGGTGGGCTACAGCGATCCGGCCAAACAGCGTTCTATATCGATTACGAAGACTTGCAGGACGTCGACGTTATGAATGGCCTTGCCGCATTCCTCGGCTCGGATGCACGGCTCAGCGAACTTGATAAGTCGCTGAAAAAGCAAAACCCAAGCCCGATGTCGGACAAAGTCGTTAACTTTGACGAAATGGAAGATGCGCTTGCGCGTCTAGACCGGTTCAACTTGAACCGTACCCCAAATTTTGAACCCCGCCGTGGGCCGTCTGTGCCAACATTCGTTGCCGCGCCAATGTCACCCCTGCTGTATATGCCGATCCGATCAGGGCCAGAAAGTGCTGTCACCAATTGGCTGTCCGAACTTGATGATGCAAACCTTAGCAGTCTGATTACAGGATTTACGCAGAAATCGCTGCGCGATTGGAAGCGACAGCACATCGGGCACCGTAGTTTTACTGTCGTCCGTCATCCGGTTGCCCGTGCTCACGCAGCGTTCTGTAGTAAGATCCTCCAGACAGGTGAAGGGACTTACGTCGGCATCAGACAGACCTTGTCGAAACAGTTCAAATGGAACTTGCCCGAAGACGCCTCCCAGGATTCCTATACGCCATCCGACCATAAGGCCGCCTTCTTGGGTTTCTTGCGTTTTGTGAAGTCCAATTTGGGCGGGCAAACAGCGATCCGTGTGGACTCGCACTGGGCAACTCAGGCGAATGCTCTGCAAGGCTTCGCCGAGTTTGTGACCCCTGATCTGGTTTTGAGGGAAGATCGGCTGCAAGACGACCTTGGCATTATCGCCGCGCAAATCGGGAAAGACATCATGCCCGTGATCTCGGAGACTGATCCATATTCCGATAAGCTGGCCGGAATGTACGACGCAGAGGTCGAGGCGGCTGTCAAAGAGGTTTACCAGCGCGATTATGACGCCTTCGGGTTTGGACCCTACGCTTAAGCGGCCTGCGCTGTCACTGCTTCAGTCAGAATTGTGTAAATCGTTGATGGGTCTTCGTTTGCCCGCAATTTGGTGCGGATGTTTTCATCACGAAGTGTCCTAGAAACAAGCGCCAGTGCCTTTAGGTGTTCAACGCCAGCATCTTCAGGCGCGAATAGGGCAAATGCCAGATCAACAGGTTGGCGATCGACTGAATCAAAGTCGAGCGGTTTCTTGATCCGTACGAATAGCCCGCAAACCTGACCCAAAGCGGGCAGGCGTGCGTGTGGTAGGGCGACACCTTGGCCCACACCTGTGGGGCCAAGGCCTTCGCGTTCGACCAATGCATCCACGACCATCGTGTGATCCAGACCAAAACAAGACTCAGCCATGTTTCCAATGTCGTGAAACAGCCGCTTTTTGCTGCTGGCAGCAGCAATCACTTTGATGCCTTCTAAAGGAAGGATACCTTGAATGGTCATAATGAATACAAATCGGGCTTTGCCCAATCAGCCTGTGTTACGCGGGTCTATCCAACCGATATTGCCGTCTTCGCGGCGGTATACCACGTTGACACCGCTATGTCCTTCATTTCGAAAGACCAAGACCGGCGAGTTCGCAATTTCCATTTGCATGACTGCTTCTCCGACGGAGAGTTCTGGAATCTTCGTTTCCATTTCAGCCACGATCATCGAAGTCACGCCCTCAGGCTCGCTGTCTTCCGACTCGCTATTTGAGGCGAGGATATACGACCCTGCGTCTGAAAGTTCAACGGGTTGTGAACGTTCCTTATGGTGGTCCTTAAGGCGTCGTTTGTACCGCCTGAGTTGTTTGTCCATTTTTTCGGTAGCACTATCAAAAGCTGCATAGATTTCAGTAGCATGGCCTTTGGCTTGCGCGGTCAAACCCGTAGAAAGATGGACAACAGTTTCGCAGACATATTCATGCCCGCTCTTTGAAAAGATGACATTTGCGTCGGTTGGACGGCCAGCATATTTGCCAACAACTTCGCCAAGCTCAGTCTGCACGTGTGTCTGCAGAGCTTCGCCAATATCAATATGCTTTCCTGTGATCTGATAGCGCATCTTATCTCCTTTATTATTCAACGCATGCAATTCGGGCGCACAAACCGTTAAGGTTTGTTGAATTTACGCCTGAAAAGATAGGATTGATGACAGCGTCTTGCGTGTGTGCCGACTGCGCCCATAAGGCGTGATCCGAACCGCGCTGGAAAAGGATTCTGTCATCCCTGTTAGTTGGCGACAAAATGGGGGTGTCTGTCAATGCTTTGTGTCAGAAGATCACGAAACGCGGAATGAATCCCCGAGATAGACGCGGCGCACATTTTCGTCCTTTACGACTTCTTCGGCCGTTCCAGACATCAGAATTTGTCCATCATGAAGGATATACGCACGGTCAACGATCTGCAGCGTTTCTTGGACGTTGTGATCGGTGATCAGGACGCCAATTCCCCGGTTCTTGAGGTCGGCGGTCAGTGCGCGGATTTCAGCGACAGCAATCGGATCAACCCCAGCAAAAGGTTCATCAAGTAGTACATATTTCGGGTCTGCCGCAAGACATCGCGCGATCTCGGCTCGGCGTCGCTCACCGCCAGACAAAGCCAGCGCAGGCGCGCGGCGAAGGTGCTCGATTGAGAATTCGCTTAAGAGTTCTTCAAGGCGTTCGCGGCGGCGGCGGCGGTCGGGTTCTGAAATTTCAAGAATTGCGAGAATGTTGTCTTCGACGTTTAGCCCGCGAAAGATGGACATTTCTTGCGGTAAATACCCGATGCCCAACTTGGCACGTCGATACATGGGCAGCGCCGTTACATCGCGACCGTCAACGATAACGTGGCCGCCTTCGGGCGTGACAAGGCCAGCGATAGAATAAAAACAAGTGGTCTTGCCGGATCCGTTCGGACCCAACAGGGCAACAACCTCGCCCCGGCCGAGCTCCATGTTGACGTCGCGAATAACCACGCGTTTTCCGTAGCTTTTGCGCAGGTGGCGGACTTGGAGGCCAACGTCGCCGTCTGTCACGGTCAATTCAGCCATCAGTTGCCGCCTTGGTTAAAGATCGTACGAACGCGCCCTTCCATGCGGGCGGCGCCCGTCGAGAGATCGATGTTCATGCGGTCGGCGGAAATTGCACTGGCGCCTTGCGTCAATAGGACATCTCCCGACATCACCAGAGTTCCAGCATCAAGGTTGTATTCAGCAGTCGTGGATTCAGCAGCTTCGGAGGCTGTTACAAGGGTAACGCCGCCGCTTGCAGACAGGCGGCTGATGTCGCCAGAAGCATCGTTATAAATGACTTGAACGCGTCCAGCTGAAAGCCGCAGATCGCCTTGGCCCAAAATCACGTTGCCCGCGAAAACCGCCTCGCCGCTGGTCTGATCAATGCTCAGGTTGTCCGCTGTAATTTCAACGGGCGCATTCGGGTCGGCATTGACCGCACCGAGATTAATGTTCGTCTGGGAAAGGGCAGCCGATGCTACAAAGAGCGCGGCAAAGGTTACAGCTGACTGAATGAGTTTCACGATAAAAGAATCCTATTGTTGCGGCGTATATATCAGCCGAACACCGTTTTGGAAAAGCATCACTTGGCCTGTGCTTCCTTCTGGGGTTTCGATGACCAGTTGGCCCGCAGATAATGACCCAAAAGGTGCAAGCCCCTCGATGTTACCATCAGATGCAATACGCCCCGTCGAAAGCTCCGCGACAAAACCGAGCGCTTCCATTTCGTAGCCATTAGACGTTTCGAGATGTGCCAAACCCGTCAGGCGCGCGATGCGCGCATCGTTGTCAATCTCGCCCCCGCCAGCGCGAATGTCGATATGCGTTCCGTCTACCGTTTCAATCGAGGCTTGAATGTTATCCGCCGCTATCGTGCTTCCATTAGGGCGGGTGGTTCTTGCTGTGAGTTCAATAACAGAGCCATCGTCAGCCACGCCCGACAATTGCGCACCAGAGAGGCGGGGTTCTTGGGCGAGCTGTTCAATTTCGGCGTATGGAATCGCACTGTCTTGTGTGGGTGCGCGGGCGAATAGGAACACCGTCGACATCAAAGCAAGGGCAGCCAAAGGCAAAGTGATCTTAAGGATGCCGACGAATTGGGAATAAAGATTGTCGTCGTTGACCATCTACACAATGCCAGCGCGCAGGCAGTCGTGAATGTGCAATATGCCTGCCACTCTGTTCGACCCCTCAGGGTCGACGACAAACAGACATGTGATGTTGCTAGTGTTCATTACATTCACGGCTTCTTCGGCCAAAGCTGCTGTTCCAATGGTGCGGGGGTCTTTGGTCATGACCTTGCCCGCAGTTAGGTCCAGAAGTCCGGCCATGTTCCGACGCAAGTCGCCGTCGGTCACGATGCCTGAAAGATAACCATCGTCGTCCAATACGCCAACCACACCGAACCCCTTTTGGCTGATGGTTAGCAATGTATCGCTCATTGGGGTGTCTTCGCCGACCAATGGAACAGCATCGCCTTTGTGCATCAAGTCGCCAACACGCGACAATTGCGCACCCAGTTTGCCGCCAGGGTGGAAATCACGAAAGTTGTCAGCGCTGAACGCGCGGTGCTGCATGATCGCAACCGAGAGCGCATCGCCCAGCGCAAGTGTCATGGTCGTGGACGTCGTTGGGACGACGCCTGTTCCACAGGCCTCGGGCAGCTTGGGCATCAGAAGGACGATGTCTGATTGGGTCGCAAGCGAGCTTTCCGGCCGGCTTGTGATCCCGATCAGCGGAATCCCGAACCGCTGCGTGTAGGCGATGAGATTCGCAAGTTCGGGCGCTTCGCCGGAATTGGAGATTGCCAAAACCACGTCGCCACGTGTCACCATGCCTAGGTCGCCGTGGGATGCTTCGGCAGGGTGAACGAAATGCGCAGGGGTTCCTGTGCTGGCCAAAGTTGCAGCGATTTTGCGTGCGATGTGGCCGGACTTACCGATGCCCGAAATGATGATACGGCCCTTGGCATTCAGGATCAGATCAACTGCGTCGGACAGCGACGTTCCCAAAGAATCCGCCAAGGTATTCAGGGCGTTTGCTTCTTCGCGGATGACGCGGCGTGCGGTATCGATGAATTTAGATTGTGCCATTAGTGTGCAAATATATCCTGTTCGTGCCAGCCCGCTAAATCGAGTTGCGCACGCATTGGAAGGAAGTCAAAGCAGGCTTGCGCCATTTCTGTTCGGCTTTCGCGGTCGAGGCGAATGTTCAGCTCGTCCCGCAGTTTGTGCAGATACAATACATCCGACGCCGCATAATCAAGCTGGGCTTTTGAGAGTTCGGCAGCGCCCCAGTCGCTCTGTTGTTGGAATTTGGAGATATCAACGCGCAATAGGTCCTGAAGAAGGTTTCGTAGCCCGTGGCGATCCGTGTAGGTGCGCACAAGTTTGCTTGCAATTTTGGTGCAATAGATTGGCGCGGCCACAGTGCCAAAGGCATTCGCCATGGCGGCGATATCAAAGCGCCCGTAGTGGAACAGCTTCAGCACATCAGGGTCGGCAAGCATTTTGCATAGGTTCGGCGCTTGGGTCTGACCGGGTGCGACCTGGACCAAGTGGCAATCGCCGTCTCCACTGCTCATCTGGATCAAACAAAGTCGGTCACGATGTGGGTTCAACCCCATAGTTTCGCAATCAATCGCGACAGCCGGACCAAGGTCGAGACCGTCTGGTAAATCATTTTGGTAAAGGTGATTTGTCATGTGATCTCTCTAACACGCGCTTGCGTTGATGTGGAGAGAATGGTGCCCAGAAGAGGACTCGAACCTCCACGTCCATACAGACACCAGCACCTGAAGCTGGCGCGTCTACCAATTCCGCCATCTGGGCACAGATAACAGAGGGGCGTTTAAGCCCGTGACGTTGGGCTGTCAACGAGATTCGGGCCGCGATTTCCGCTTGAAAGGTTTTGATCGGTATTTTCAGCAAAATGAAGCGGCAGACTCGTCCAGTTGATCCTTGTTTATCAAGGGGCAGGGCGGTAAATGTGGCGCAACACTAGCTGCAGGAAACTATTAGCATGTCCAAACTTGTCACCATTTACGGCGGATCCGGATTTCTTGGGCGTTATATCGCGCGACGTTTGGCGAAAGACGGCTGGCGTGTCCGCGTCGCAGTGCGCAGCCCGAACGAAGCGATGTTCGTAAAGCCTTATGGTGCAGTTGGTCAGGTTGAGCCGGTATTCTGCAACATCCGCGATGATGCTTCGGTGGCATCCGTGATGACAGGTGCCGATGCGGTCGTGAACTGTGTTGGCGTGCTCGACAACATCGGCAAGAATACATTTGATGCGGTTCACGTTGAAGGCGCTGAGCGTGTTGCGCGCCTTGCGGCTGCAAATGGCGTTGGCACGATGGTTCATATCTCTGCCATTGGTGCGGATGAGAACAGTGCAAGCGAGTATGGCCGTACCAAAGCTCAAGGCGAAGCTGCGGTTCTGCAAAACATGCCAAGCGCGATGATTTTGCGGCCGTCCATCATGTTTGGCCATGAAGATGGATTCTTTAACCGTTTTGCAGGCATGTCACGTTTCGGTCCAGTTTTGCCTGTTATCGGGGCGTCGACAAAGTTCCAGACTGTTTATGTTGACGATGTTGCAGCTGCTGCTGTCATGGGTGTCGATGGGCAAGCACAGGGCGTTTTTGAGCTTGGCGGGCCTGACGTAAACACCTTCCGTGAGCTGATGGGGCAGATGTTGAAAGTCGTGCGCCGTCGTCGTTTGGTTCTGAATATTCCGTTCGGGATCGCAAAGATCATGGCGTTCGGATTTAAGGTTGGGCGGTTCTTGTCGCTGGGCCTTGTGCGTGGTCCGATTACTGCGGATCAGGTTGAAAGCCTGAAGATTGATAATGTTGTGTCCGAGGGGGCTCAGGGCTTTGACGCTTTGGGAATTACACCGACCGCATTGGAAGCGATTCTGCCTGATTACCTGTGGCGCTTCCGTCCGTCTGGCCAGTATGACGCGATCAAAGAGAGCGCCGCGAACCTTAAGGTTTAGGTGTAGGCGATCGCCAGTAGGGCAATGCCAAGAAGCACGCGGTAGATCACGTAAGGTGTGAAGCTTACGGAGCGCAGCAAGCGCATCATTAGACTAAGCGCGACCAACGCCGCCAAGAATGACAAGACAGCCGCGATGGCCCCGTCTTTGGCGGCTTGAACGTCCGCCGTTGCAGCAACTTCCACACCCGCCAATGTGCCAGCTGCAATGATAGTTGGGATCGACATCAGCATTGACAGTTTTGCACCGTCTTCTCGTTTGAAGCCAAGCCAGCGTGCAGCGGTGATCGTGATGCCGGATCGTGATGTGCCCGGGATCAGCGATATCGCTTGCCAGAGCCCCATGATGATCGCGCGGCGCGGGGTCCAGTCTGGTGCTTCTAGGTCTGTTGGGCCTGTTTGGTCTGCCCAGTAAAGAACAATCCCAAAGATGAGCATGGTCCACCCGATGACCGTCATAGAGCGCAGGGCATCATCCCACCCTGTGAGTTTCAGGATTAGCCCAAAGACGATGACGGGGAGTGTTGCGATGGCCAAGCCGAATGCCAAGCGTGCGCCTTGGGTGTCGATTTTGCCGCGCAACACACGTGGGATACCAGCAAGAGCCAAGCGGACATCCTGCCAGAAAAACAGGATGACGGCGAAAAGCGTGCCGACATGAACAGCGACATCAATGACCTGACCTTGGTCCGCCATCCCTGTCAGTTGCGGCAATAGAATAAGGTGCCCAGAGGAAGACACCGGTAGGAATTCCGTGATTCCTTGGATGAGCGCGACAAGCAGGAGAGTGAGGAGGGGCATAAGAACCTTTGATTCGTTTTGGCCTTTGTAAATCACTGGAGTCGCGGGGGAAGAGGATAGATAGAACCGTATCGGACCTAAAATCCACGAAGATGTTGACAATGCCCTGTTGTGTGGTGCAAATAATTGACAATTAGGTAAACCATACTGACTTTTCTTTTCCGCCATAGCGCATTAGAAGGGCAGTTCGAATTTTCGATTTGGAGAATGTCCTGTGGCTGGTCAAAAGATGCTGAAATTTGTCGATGTGGAACGGGATATGCCTGAAAAGCGCCCGCCAAACCTACGCAAAGAAGACTTCTCAGAGATTTATGCAGAATACGCGACAGCCAAAGCCGCTGAACAAGCGAGCCGCTGTTCTCAGTGTGGCGTGCCGTATTGCCAATCTCACTGCCCGCTTCACAACAACATCCCAGACTGGCTGCGCATGACAGCCGAAGGGCGTTTGGAAGAAGCCTATGATATTTCACAGGCGACCAACACGTTCCCTGAAATCTGCGGTCGTATTTGCCCACAAGATCGTCTCTGCGAAGGCAACTGCGTTATTGAACAGTCAGGCCACGGTACTGTTACAATCGGTTCCGTTGAAAAATACATTACCGACACTGCTTTTGAGAAGGGTTGGGTTAAGCCGATCCGTCCAAGTGTTGAGCGCGGTGAAAGCGTTGGCATCATCGGTGCCGGCCCAGGTGGGCTTGCGGCGGCTGATGCCCTGCGTCGTCAGGGTGTGCAGGTTACCGTCTATGACCGTTATGACCGCGGGGGCGGCTTGCTGACATACGGTATCCCCGGGTTCAAACTGGAAAAAGACATTGTCATGCAACGCATGGCGCAGCTGGAAGATGGCGGCGTTGAGTTCGTGATGAACTGTAATGTTGGCGAAGACCTGAGCTTTGACGCCATTCGCGGCAAGCACGAAGCGATTCTAATCGCGACGGGTGTCTACAAGACCCGTGCGTTGCAGGCTCCGAATGCCGAAGCTGATGGTATCGTTCGTGCCATCGATTATCTAACCGCAAGCAACCGCAAAAGCTTTGGTGATGACGTTGAAGAGTTTGACAACGGCGAGCTGAATGCGGCTGGCAAAAAAGTTGTCGTCATCGGTGGAGGTGACACGGCGATGGACTGTGTACGCACGGCGATCCGCCAAGGCGCTGAAAGCGTGAAATGTCTCTATCGTCGCGACAAGGCGAACATGCCGGGTTCTCAGCGGGAAACGCAAAACGCCGAAGAAGAAGGTGTGGAGTTTGTTTGGCTGTCTGCCCCTAAGGGTTTCACAACCAATGATGACGCAGCCGTTGAAGGTGTCATGGTGCAAAAGATGCGTCTTGGTGCACCAGATGCGTCTGGCCGTCAGATGCCCGAATTGATCGAAGGCAGCGACTATGTTGAGGACGCAGATCTTGTCGTTCAGGCGCTTGGTTTTGAACCTGAAGACATCCCGACACTTTGGGGCGTTCCTGAGCTGGAAGTGACCCGTTGGGGCACTGTTAAAGCGGAGTTTACCACAGGGCAAACGAGCCTCGATGGCGTGTTTGCAGCAGGCGATATCGTTCGTGGTGCAAGCCTTGTGGTTTGGGCGATCAAAGACGGGCGCGATGCGGCCGACGCGATCATCGAGTACATCAGCCAAGGCGCGTCAGTGGCGGCTGAATAGCAGCCCTTCGCGTAAGCAGGATTGGTCAGCCCAGCTGAAATGGAGAGTAAACAGATGATGAAGACAGCAACTACTATTGCCGTTCTTGCCGCCAGCCCACTGGCTGCACAGCAGTTTTCCATGCCTGCAGGTTGTGAGGCTTATCTAACGATCCAGTCCCAGAGCTGTTCCGTGTCGCATTATTTCCGCTGCGGCGAAGACACCAACGGGGAGCAGCGCCGCGCGACGCTGGACGAAGAAGGCATGTCCTACATCGGCCGCATCAATGCACAGGCCGAATGGTTGGAAAGCTTTCATTTACGGTCGGGCCACACGGAGCGGCTGAGCGAAGCGTCTGACCAGATGAATATTAATGAGCTGATCGCGAACGGTGTTGATACGTGGGATTTCGTCACGGAAAGCGCAGAGATTGGCGACAGCCGCTACGAAGGCATGGACCGACTGACCGGCGAAACCATCGTCATTGATGGGGTTACACTGCTTGGTACGGAGTATGCGCTGACGTCTTACGACAGTGCTGGCGACGTTGCCTGGCGCAGTGAAGGCCGCGAATACGTCAGCGACGAATGGAACATGTTTATCGGGGGTGAGAGCAGCTACATCACGTCTGATGATCGTTTCGATAGCGACGACACGCCAGTAGAATTCATCTTTCCTGACGAACCCGGTTTCCTGTCCACAAATCCAAAATTTGGCTGCGGCGTTGAAATGTCATTCTTTGATGCATCGAACCTGCCGACACGCCCCATCCAGAATTAAGACATGCCACCCCGCAAAGGGCCGCACGAGGAGTGATTAAATGACCAAATATGATGACGCATGGGCAGAAGCCGAACAGGCAAAGCGCGACTACATGGCTGAAAATGGCCTGTATTCCCACGATGATGAAAAGGCCAACTGCGGTGTAGGCTTGGTTGTCTCAATTGACGGTAAGAAATCGCGTTCCGTGGTTGAAAACGGTATTTCGGCGCTGAAGGCAATTTGGCACCGTGGTGCTGTCGATGCTGATGGCAAGACCGGCGATGGTGCAGGCATTCACGTCCAGATCCCCGTCCCGTTCTTTTACGATCAAGTCTCACGCACAGGTCATGAGCCTCGCGCGAATGAATTGCTGGCGGTTGGTCAGGTGTTCTTGCCGCGCACCGACTTTGGTGCTCAGGAAACCTGTCGAACGATCGTTGAATCCGAAGTCTTGCGGATGGGCTATTACATCTATGGCTGGCGCCACGTTCCGGTCGACATTTCCTGCCTCGGTGAGAAAGCCAATGCGACCCGCCCCGAGATCGAACAAATTCTGATCTCCAACTCTAAAGGCGTCGACGAAGAAACATTCGAGCGCGAGCTTTATGTTATTCGCCGTCGTATCGAAAAAGCGGCAGCAGCGGCTGGCGTTGGTCAATTGTATCTGGCGTCTTTGTCGTGCCGCAGCATCATCTACAAAGGCATGATGCTCGCTGAACAGGTTGCGGAGTTTTATCCCGACCTGATGGACGAACGTTTCGAGTCCGCGTTTGCGATTTATCACCAGCGGTATTCTACGAACACCTTCCCGCAGTGGTGGTTGGCGCAACCGTTCCGCATGTTGGCGCACAACGGTGAGATCAATACGCTTAAGGGCAACGTAAACTGGATGAAGAGCCATGAAATTCGCATGGCGTCATCGACGTTTGGCGATATGGCCGAGGACATCAAGCCGATCATTTCTGGCGGTTCATCTGACTCCGCTGCTTTGGATTCCGTATTCGAAGTTCTGGTCCGCGCTGGGCGGTCTGCGCCGATGGCAAAGACAATGCTTGTGCCAGAAAGCTGGTCCAAGCAAGCAACTGAGCTGCCGGAAGCTTGGCGTGACATGTATTCCTACTGCAACTCCGTGATGGAGCCATGGGACGGCCCTGCTGCGCTTGCCATGACCGACGGTCGCTGGGTTTGCGCTGGGCTTGACCGCAACGGTTTGCGCCCGATGCGTTATGTCGTGACCGGAGATCGTTTGCTGATCGCTGGTTCCGAGGCCGGCATGGTTCCGATCAACGAAGCCAATGTCGTCGAAAAAGGCGCACTTGGTCCGGGGCAGATGATTGGCGTTCACATGGGTAAAGGCGAACTTTACCATGACGTCGAGCTGAAGGATAAAATGGCGAAGGCTCTGCCGTTTGGGGATTGGGTCGGTAAGATCAATGAACTGGACACTGAACTGGGCGCCGTCACCGAGGCTCCGATCTATTCAGGTAGCGAGCTGCGCAAGCGTCAGATCGCAGCGGGTTACACTATTGAAGAACTGGAAAACATTCTTGCGCCAATGGCCGAGGATGCCAAAGAGGCGCTCGCGTCTATGGGCGATGATACGCCGTCTGCCGTTCTGTCCGAAAAGTATCGCCCGCTCAGCCACTTCTTCCGCCAGAACTTTAGCCAAGTGACCAACCCTCCGATCGACAGCTTGCGCGAATTCCGCGTGATGAGCCTGAAGACACGGTTTGGGAACCTGAAGAACGTGCTGGACGAAGACAGCAGCCAGACCGAGATCATCGTTCTGGACAGCCCCTTTGTCGGCAATGCTCAGTGGGATGCGTTGCAAACAGCGTTCAATGCGAAATGTGTTGAGATCGACTGCACCTTCCCTGCGGATGGCAGTGCAGGTGGGTTGAACGATGCGCTGGCGCGTATTCGTGCCGAGGCAGAAGATGCCGTACGTTCTGGCGCGGGTCATCTGACTTTGACCGACCAGCACCAAGGCGAAAACAAAGTGCCGATGCCGATGATCCTCGCGACGTCGGCTGTGCACAGCTGGCTGACACGCAAAGGTCTGCGCACGTTCACATCGCTCAACGTGCGGTCTGCCGAATGTATCGACCCGCATTACTTCGCCGTTTTGATTGGCTGTGGTGCGACTGTCGTTAACGCGTACCTCGCTGAAGATTCCTTGGATGACCGGATTGAACGCGGTTTGCTGGATTGCACACTGACCGAGGCCGTGTCGCGGTATCGCAATGCGATTGATCAGGGCTTGCTCAAGATCATGGCAAAGATGGGTATTTCCGTCATCTCAAGCTACCGTGGTGGCCTGAATTTCGAGGCTGTGGGCCTCTCCCGCGCGATGGTTGCAGAGTATTTCCCAGGCATGCACAGCCGGATTTCCGGTATCGGTGTGTCGGGCATTCAGCGTAAAGTCGAAGGCGTTCACAAAGCTGGTTGGCTTGGTGAATCTGACGTTCTGCCGATTGGTGGTTTTTACAAAGCACGTCGCAGCGGCGAAAAGCACGCATGGGAAGCGCAGACAATGCACCTGTTGCAGCAGGCATGTAACCGCGCGTCTTATGAGCTGTGGACACAGTATTCGAACGCGATGAAGGCGAACCCGCCGATCCATTTGCGTGATCTGCTGGCTGTTAAGCCGATGGGCAAAAAGATCCCGATTGAAGAGGTTGAATCGATTACGAGCATTCGTAAGCGGTTCGTCACTCCGGGTATGTCGCTTGGTGCGCTTAGCCCCGAGGCACATAAGACCCTGAACGTGGCGATGAACCGCATCGGTGCGAAGTCTGACTCTGGTGAGGGTGGCGAAGATCCGGCACACTTCGTGCCTGAGGCCAACGGCGACAACCCGTCTGCGAAGATCAAACAGGTTGCGTCTGGCCGTTTTGGTGTGACTGCTGAGTATCTGAACCAGTGCGAAGAGCTTGAAATCAAAGTTGCACAGGGCGCTAAGCCCGGTGAGGGTGGTCAGCTGCCTGGTATGAAGGTCACTGACCTGATTGCGCGTCTGCGTCACTCGACCAAAGGTGTGACTCTGATCTCACCACCACCGCACCACGATATCTATTCGATCGAAGATTTGGCGCAGCTGATCTACGACCTCAAGCAGATCAACCCGCGCTGTAAAGTGACCGTTAAGCTGGTTGCATCCAGCGGTGTTGGCACAATTGCGGCAGGTGTGGCCAAGGCGAAGGCCGATGTGATCCTGATTTCAGGTCACAATGGCGGTACAGGTGCGTCCCCCGCGACGTCCATCAAATACGCGGGTCTTCCGTGGGAGATGGGCTTGACAGAAGCGCATCAGGTTCTTGCAATGAACAACCTGCGTGGTCGCGTAACCTTGCGGACAGATGGCGGCCTGCGCACGGGTCGTGACATTGTTATGGCTGCGATGTTGGGCGCCGAAGAATACGGTATCGGTACTGCCGCTCTGATCGCGATGGGCTGTATTATGGTTCGCCAGTGTCAGTCCAACACATGCCCAGTTGGCGTGTGCACGCAGGACGAAGCCTTGCGCGATAAGTTCACGGGCAACGCAGATAAGGTTGTGAACCTTATCACGTTCTATGCAACAGAAGTGCGTGAAATTCTGGCCGAGATCGGCGCGCGTTCGATGGACGAAATCATCGGTCGTGCTGATCTTTTGGATCAGGTTTCTCGCGGGTCTGCGCACCTTGATGATCTTGACCTTAACCCGCTGTTGATCACCGTCGATGGCGCCAAAGAGATTGTCTACGACCGCAACAAGCCACGCAATGCCGTGCCGGATACGTTGGATGCGCAAATCGTCAAGGATGCCGCGCGCTTCCTTGGGGAAGGTGAGAAGATGCAGTTGGAATATGCTGTTCAGAACACCCTGCGCACGATTGGTACGCGGACGTCTTCACATATCGTGAAGAATTTCGGTATGCGTAACACGTTGCAGGCTGACCATTTGACTGTGAAGCTGAAAGGCTCAGCCGGTCAATCATTGGGAGCTTTCGCTGCACCTGGATTGAAGCTGGAAGTCAGCGGCGATGCTAATGACTATGTTGGCAAAGGTCTGTCTGGGGGTACGATTGTCGTGCGCCCACCGATGAACTCACCATTGGTTGCGTCTGACAACACGATTATCGGCAACACGGTTCTTTACGGTGCAACGGACGGGTACCTGTTCGCGGCGGGCCGTGCTGGTGAGCGTTTTGCTGTGCGAAACTCTGGCGCGAAGGTCGTGATTGAGGGCTGCGGGTCAAACGGGTGCGAATACACCACAGGCGGCGTCGCTGTCATTCTTGGGTCGATTGGGGCCAACTTTGGTGCTGGCATGACAGGGGGTATGGCTTACCTGTACGATCCGGAACGCCAGTCGGATCCGTTGATCAACATGGAAACACTGGTGACCTGCCCCGTTACGGTCGATCACTGGGAAGCTCAGTTGAAAGGTTTGATTGAACAGCACCTAGAGCAGACCGGAAGCCGTAAGGCCGCCGATATTCTGCAACACTGGGACCTTGAGCGAGGCAACTTCGTACAGGTTTGTCCGAAAGAAATGCTGGTCCATTTGCCTGCCCCGCTAAGCCTTGAACAAACGGCCGTGCCCGCCGAATAGGGCACGGTTTCGCCATGATTGATGGCGGATGAATTTGGCTGTTTCCGTGTTGGCGACAATTGTTGCTGACACGGAAACAACGCCAAACCCCTTAAAAATATGAAACTCTGCGTTAACCTTCAGTTTACGTTTCGGTCACTTTTGACCGTAATTTACCTTAGGGTAACCTTAATTGCTCCCGAAATCGGGCTAATTCCCCTGTCAGTTTGTGATTGTTCATAAATCTTCAGGTGCTGTTATGCCTACGACCTACACAGATCAGTTCTTTACGTTCGATCCTGCCAATCCCCCGGCGGGCGGTACTTCTGTGACACATGTCAGTTACGATCTCATCGACCAGAACGATGATGGGGACGTCGACAGGTTCAACAATGACAGTGTCAACGGGAGTGACGTTTCCTCCTCCTATCCCGGTGACACTGTGACGATCAACGTACCGGGAACGGGCAATGTGACCTATGTGGGTACGACGTTTTACCTTGCGAATGGCCAGCGGGTCTTCACGCCGACGGACGGGCAGGTCCTTGAGAACGGGACATTTGTGTCAAGCACTTGGGTCTCTGGTCAGGGGCCGCTGGATGTGGGTGACCTCGGCCCGCCGTGTTTCGCCGCGGGCACACTCATCGAAACAGAACGTGGGATGACGGCCGTTCAGGATATCCAGGTCGGTGACCTTGTGCGGACGTTGGACAATGGATTGCAATCCGTTCGCTGGCGCGGGTCACGCAGCACACCGGCGTTGGACAAGCGCGCGCCGATCCGTTTTGCGGCTGGCGCGATCGGAAACGAACGTGAACTTCTGGTGTCGCCCCAGCACAAAATTCTTTTGACCGGATGGCGCGCTGAGCTCTACTTTGGTGAAGATGAAGTCTTGGTTGCAGCGGCTCACTTGGTGAATGCAGATACCATCCACCGAGCGCCACGCCGTCACATCGACTACCATCACATGATGTTTGATGCGCACGAGATTGTTTTGGCAGAGGGCATTCCAACCGAAAGTTTCTATCCCGGTGAGTATATTCTCCAGGATTCCGACCTTCATGACGAAGTGACTGCATTGTTCCCAGAAATGATAGGCACTACGGACGCGGCTTGGACGTTTGCCCGTCCCGTGATGCACGGTCGCGAGGCAAAGGTGCTTTGTAGTGACAAATTGTTCGTTGTGTAACGCAATAGCTTGACCCTAGACCTCTGGCTGCGATGAATGATGTTATGGCCCGCACACCGACAAAGACCCGAAAAACCAAAACGACGCGCAAGGCTGCCGTGCGGCTTCGTGACAGGCCTCGGCTATTTGTCCGACGTATTCTCAAATATTTATTTCGAGGCATCCTCATTATGATCGCATTGGCAGTGGTGGTGACGGCGGCCCTAACGATCGTGAATCCCCCAACAACTCCCTACATGCTCTCCGAAAGCCGCCGCGTCGGTGGAGTGAACCACACCTGGGTTGCAATGGAAGACATTGCGCCGGTGATGGCACGGTCTGCTGTAGCCGCTGAGGATGCTAATTTTTGCCTACATTGGGGCTTGGACGTTGGGGCGATTCAGGCAGCTTTGGCAGAGGGCGGCAGTCGCGGTGGTTCTACGATTTCCCAACAGGTCGTAAAGAACGTTTATTTGTGGCACGGGCGGTCGTGGTTTCGTAAGTCACTCGAGGCGTTGATGACGCCCATGGTCGAAGCGATCTGGAGCAAGCAGCGCATCCTTGAGGTTTATCTGAACGTGGCCGAATTTGACGAAGGCGTGTTCGGGGTTGAGGCCGCCGCCGTGCATTATTTTGGCGTGACGGCTGCAGATTTGTCGCCGGTACAGGCCGCACGATTGGCTGCGATCCTTCCAAGCCCCAAGACTCGATCAGCGTCAGAGCCGTCATCCTCGGTGCGTAGACGTGCCTCGAGCATCGTTGATGGTGCCGCAACGATACGGGCGGATGGCCGCGCAGACTGTTTCGAATAACACCCTGACGTGGCGCGCGGGATTGAAACGCGCTGCTGCTTGATGCATTGAAGGGGAACACTGTATCTGGGGCCCTTGATGAACCGTCTCTACCATTATCCGTTGTCGCCGTTTTCCCGCAAAGTGCGTTTGTCACTGGCCGAGAAGCGGATTGAGGTCGAGCTGATCGAAGAGCGCTACTGGGAGAAGGATGCCGACTTCTTGCGCCGCAACCCTGCCGGTAAAGTGCCTGTTCTTAAGATGGGCAACCGCACGATGGCTGATAGCACTGCCATTTGTGAGTATCTTGAAGAAACTCACCCGACGCCGATGTTATTGCCACAAGGGGCCGACAGCCGTTACGAAGTGCGTCGTTTGGTTGCTTGGTTTGACGATAAGTTTAACGAAGAAGTCACGACCAAACTCATGGGCGAGCGCGTGTTCCGTAAAGTCATGGGAACCGGTTACCCAGACAGTGCGAACGTGAAAGCAGGATCGCGGGCGATTAAATACCATTTGGACTACATGCATTGGCTTTTGGATCAGCGGCGCTGGCTGGCTGGCAATGACATGACTTTGGCAGACTTTGCGGCCGCTGCGCATTTGTCTTGTCTAGACTATGTGTCGGACGTGGATTGGAACCGGTCGGAGATCGTCAAAGATTGGTATGCGAAGATCAAATCGCGGCCAGCGTTCCGGTCGATTCTGGCAGATCAAATTTCTGGGTTCCCTCAGCCGTCGCACTATAGCGACTTGGATTTTTGAACGGGCTGAAAGAACAGCTACGCGAAAAGGCCCTGAGCGAAGGGTTCGCCAGTTTTGGCGTCTGCCGCCCTGATGCCGTTCCAGAATTACCCGAAAGACTGAAGACATTCGTAGACCAAGAACGTCATGGTCAAATGGCGTGGATGGCGGAGCGCATGGCGTGGCGTGGCGACCCGACCGCGCTATGGCCGGAAGCAAAATCAGTCGTGATGTTGGCTGAACCCTATACACCAACAC
Source organism: Octadecabacter sp. B2R22 (assembly GCF_018861045.1). GTDB lineage: Bacteria > Pseudomonadota > Alphaproteobacteria > Rhodobacterales > Rhodobacteraceae > Octadecabacter. Next base: position 154,554 of record NZ_JAHKQJ010000005.1, on the reverse strand, counting down.
ATGACCCACTGGATGTATTGGAGCATTCAGATCGGGCGGCGATTTCTGTGTATGCCCAGAACCGCGATTATCACGACATCGTAAAGAAACGCCTGAAACGGGTCGGACGTTGGTTGGTGGATCAAGCCGATTGCGAGATAAAGGTGTTCGTGGACACAGCACCCGTCATGGAAAAACCTTTGGCACAGGCGGCTGGCCTTGGCTGGCAGGGTAAGCACACCAACCTGCTAAGCCGAGAACTGGGAAGCTGGTTTTTCTTGGGGGCTATTTTCACAACAGTTGATCTAGCGCCAGATGCAGCGGGCATCGAAAACTGCGGGTCGTGTACGGCGTGTCTCGATATTTGCCCGACGAATGCCTTTCCGGCTCCCTTCCAGCTCGATGCGCGACGGTGCATTTCATATCTGACGATTGAGCACAAAGGCCCCGTTTCGGAAGAGTTGCGGGCCTTACTAGGGAATCACATTTACGGGTGTGACGATTGTTTGGCGGCCTGTCCCTGGAACAAGTTTGCCGTTGAGGCCCAAGAGGTGCGCTATGCCGCGCGTGATGATTTGGTTGCGCCACCTTTGCGCGATCTGGCGGTGCTCGATGACACTGCCTTTAGAGAAAAGTTTTCGGGTAGCCCGATCAAGCGCATCGGGCGGGATCGGTTCGTTCGCAACGTGCTTTATGCGATTGGCAATTCTGGGGATGCCTCACTGAAAACCGTTGCCGCGACTTTGATCGAAGACCCAGCACCAGAGGTGTCGGATGCAGCGCGTTGGGCGATCGCTCGATTATAAGTATAGACGGCTGGCTCTTTTCAACTGTCAGGCGTAAGCAGTTCTCATGACATCTACACCGACATTAAACGTTCCGCGCGGGATCTTCCTGATGGTGTCGGCAATCACGATGTTCACAGTCATGTCTGCCTTCATTAAAGCCGCGGAAGGTGTCCCTGCGGGGCAGACGATGTTCTTTCGATCCATCATGGCGATGCCGATTATTTTGATCTGGTTACTGGTCAATGGTGGTATCGCACAGGGCATTCGGACGCAGTCGATTCGAAATCACGCAGTGCGCGGTATTGTAGGGTCATGCGCGATGGGGCTTGGCTTTGCTGGCCTGAAGTACTTGCCATTGCCCGAGGTTACCGCGATCCGGTTTGTCACGCCGATCGTGATGGTCGTTCTGGCGGCCCTGATCCTCGGAGAAAAATTCCGGCTGGTGCGCATTGCTGCTGTATCTCTAGGCTTCGTTGGAGTTGTGATTATTGTTGCGCCGCGGCTGAGTGTCGGGCTCGGGTCGACAGAGGCGCTCGGCGTGGGATTGACACTTGGATCGGCGTGCCTTGCGGCACTGGCGCAGGTCTTCGTCAAAGGCATGGCCAATTCAGAAAGCACTACGGCGATTGTATTTTGGTTCTCAGCAACGTCGACGGTGTTGTCGTTGCTGACAATCCCATTTGGCTGGGTTTGGCCAACCGGACCGGAGCTGGTCTTGCTGTGTGGGGCGGGTCTTGTCGGGGGTGTTGGTCAAATCTTGTTAACAGCCAGCTACCGGCTGGCCGATGCTGGCGTTTTGGCTCCGTTTACTTATGTCTCAATGCTTTGGTCGGTTGCGATCGGGTACATCTGGTTTGACGAAGTTCCAACCGCTGGCATGCTCGCCGGGGCGGCATTGGTGATCTGCGCTGGAGTGATCATTGTGGTGCGGGAGCGCCAGCTCGGGATGAATGCAACGGCTCGCCGTAAAGTGAAGGCGAAGGGGCTACAATAGCGTCCAACGTGATTTTTGCGACGATCCGTGTTAGTATTCGGAACACAGCAAGGAAGGACCTGTCATGACCCGACATATTTCCGACAATCAGCAAACGCTAGATTCAAGCAAACGTGCTGCCGTTCAGGTGCAGCACCAGAAGCAGGACATCAGCAGTGCTGCACGCCGTAAATTACTTGAACACGATCGAGAAACGAGCGGCCGACGCCTCGCTCAATACCTAAAGATTGAACGAGGTCGCGAAGCCTGAGCGCTTATGCGCGGACCAGTTTTTCGTAGTCTTCTGATATCTCACGGCACAGTGCACCGACTTCGAAGTTGTAATCAGCGATCTGGCCGACAGGTGTGACCTCTGCGGCAGTGCCGGTGAGCCAGCACTGCTCAAACCCTTCGAGCTCTTCAGGCATGATGACCCGTTCGTGGACTGTAACGCCTTTGTCTTTCAACATGCCGATAACGGTCTGACGTGTAATGCCGTTCAGGAAAACGTCCGCCTTTGGGGTGTGCACTTCGCCGTCTTTTACGAAGAAGATGTTGGCCCCTGTGCATTCGGCAACATAGCCGCGGTAATCCATAAACAGAGCGTCAGAGCATCCTTTGGCCTCGGCCGCGTGTTTGGATGTTGTGCAGATCATATAAAGACCAGCGGCCTTGGCGTGCACAGGGATCGTTTCCGGTGACGGGCGTTTCCATTTCGCGATGTCGATTTTGGCGCCCTTCATTTTGGCGTCACCGTAGTAGTTGCCCCATTCCCATGCTGCGATCGCGAGGTGGACAGGGTTACGCAGGGACGCGACACCCATGTCTTCGCCAGCGCCACGCCAAGCAACAGCGCGCACGTAGGCGTCTGTCAGGCCGTTCTCGGTGAGAACCTGCTGTTTCGCTGCTTCGATCTCGTCGACGGTGTATGGGATCTCGAAATCCAATTCGCCTGCAGAAAAGTGCAAACGTTCGGAGTGCTCGCGGGATTTGAAGATTTTGCCGTTGTAGCAACGCTCACCTTCAAAGACAGAAGAAGCATAATGCATAGCATGGGTCAGGACGTGGACCTTGGCATCACGCCATTCGACAAGCTTGCCGTCCATCCAGATTTTTCCATCACGATCATCATATGAGCCAGCCATGTCAGCCTCCTTCAAATTGCATTTGTTTCGCAAATAGGTCCGTTGTGGACATTTTGTTGCGCGAAACCTGCGATTCGATACCGATGCTGGCTTGGAATGTCAACAAAGCTGACGTATTATGACGGCGAATGTGAAGGAGGGTACGATGGAGGGGAGCGGACGAGAGAGTGGCAATGCATTGTTATTCCTAACGGATGAGCAACTGCGCAAGGGCATCGAGGCGATGTTTTTTGCTTATCGCGGTTTCACAGCGGACCCAGATCGTATTCTTGCAGACATGGCTTATGGCCGTGCGCATCACCGCGCTGTTCACTTTATTCATCGCAGTCCTGGAACCACCGTTAATAACCTGTTGGCGATTCTTGGTGTTACAAAGCAATCGCTGAACCGTGTGTTGCGTGCATTGGTTGAGGATGGTTTGGTCCGCAGTGAAGTCGGAAAGCGCGACAAGAGAGAACGGCATTTGTATCTAACCGAAGCGGGGGAGGCTTTGGAGCGGCAGTTGTCAGATGCACAACGGGACCGGATGCGTGCGGCTTATCGTGCGGCGGGGCCAGAAGCCGTAACAGGGTTTCGGCAAGTGCTTGAGGCCATGATGGATGATGAAATGCGGAAGCGATATGATGCGCTTAAAGATTTAAAGGGATGATGTTGATGCAAAGTGACCAACCGCATTTGTTGATTGTGGACGATGATGAACGCATTCGTGTGTTATTGCAGAAGTTTCTTGTGCGGAATGGGTTCTTGGTGACCGCAGCGCGAGACGCAGCGCACGCAAGGCGAATTTTGTCGGGGCTGGACTTCGATATGATCGTGCTGGATGTGATGATGCCGGGCGAAGATGGCGTCTCGCTTTGTGCTGACCTGCGCCAAGAACGCGAAACTCCGATCCTCTTGTTGACGGCCAAAGCTGAGACGAGCGATAGGATCGCTGGGCTTGAAGCCGGGGCGGATGATTATCTTGCCAAACCGTTTGAACCCAAAGAGCTGCTGCTGCGGATCAATTCAATTCTGCGGCGTGTCCCACCAAGCGAGACAGAGAATGTTGTTCCGAAGGTGCTGCACTTAGGACCGCTGCGCTATGACATGGAACGGGGCGAGATGTGGCAAGGTGAGGACTTGGTCAGGCTGACAGCAACCGAGGCGCAGTTGATGCGTATTTTCTCGGCGACACCTGCCGAAGCGATCAGTCGCGAGGAACTCGTTGATCGGCTTGGTCGGTCCGGTGGCCAAGCCCAAGAACGCGCGGTCGATGTTCAGATCACACGGTTGCGTCGAAAACTGGAAGCTGACCCGAAACAACCCCGTTACCTTCAGACGGTGCGTGGTGCCGGTTACATGTTGGCGCCAGACTAGGCCTTTCGACGGAATCAACACAGATAGGAGCGTCTTTTGGCGACAGCATTGATCACCCATAAGGCCTGTTATGATCACGTAACGCCGCCCGGGCATCCCGAACAGGTGGCGCGCCTTGATGCGGTTCTGGATGCGTTGGATGGACTAGAGTTGGCCCGTGTGTCTGCGCCATTGGCTGCGGACGACGATTTGTTGCGGTGCCATACCAAAGCCCACCTCGACGCAATTCGCGATGCGGTCCCGTCCGAGGGCTGGCGCAGTTTGGACGCAGACACTCACATGTCCGTCGGTACGCTGGAGGCAGCCTATCGTGCAGCTGGAGGCGTCATTCGAGCTGTAGATTTGGTGATGTCTGGTGATGCTTACAATGCATTTGCAGCGGTGCGTCCCCCCGGACACCACGCTGAAAAAGAGACGCCGATGGGCTTTTGTTTCTTCGGATCAGTCGCCACGGCGGCGAAACATGCGATCGAGTTTCATGGGCTCAAACAAGTTGCGATAGTGGATTTCGATGTGCACCACGGGAACGGCACGCAGGACCTGGTCGAGGAAGATGCGCGCATTTTATTCATCTCGTCCCATCAGATGCCGCTGTGGCCGGGCACGGGTGCAGCCCATGAAACGGGTGTGGGCAATGTCGTGAACGTGCCGCTTCCAGAGGGCTGCGGGTCAAAGGTGTTTCGATCCACCTATGAGCGCGATGTGTTCCCTCGTATCGCGGACTTTAAACCTGAACTTCTGCTGATTTCTGCGGGATTTGATGCACATGCAGATGATCCACTGGCTGGACTGATGCTGGGTGATGATGATTTTAAATGGGTCACTGAAAAACTGTGCGATTTGGCAGATGAACATTGCGAAGGCCGTGTGGTGTCTGCGCTAGAGGGCGGCTATGATCTAGAAGCGCTGGGCCGATCCGCCCGCGCACATGTAAAAGTACTAACGGAGCGAGGCGCATGAGCGACGTAAATGAGATGAGCTTTGAAGATGCCCTGCGCGAGCTTGAGCAGGTCGTAGGTAAGCTGGAACGGGGCGAAGTTCCGCTAGACGAGTCGATTTCGCTATATGAACGCGGAGCTGCCCTTAAGAAGCGTTGTGAGACAAAGCTGAAAGAGGCCGAGGAGAAGGTTGCCAAGTTGACCTTGGACGGTGATGGGAATCCGACGGGCACGGCACCGTTGGATGGCTAAGAAGCTAGACCTTAAACCTTTGGATCAGTTTGTGGTCACGCCGCTCAAGGCGGAAAGCGAACCCATGCCCTTTCGCGACGCCTTGGAACAGACGGCGGAGGCGACCGCAGTTGGTATCAGAGTTTCCACCAAGGGCTACCGTGGGGACGTCGCTGATGCGATGAGATATGCAGTGGAAGGTGGCAAAGGATTGCGGGCGTTCTTTGTCTATCAGTCGGCGCAGTTGCACAAAGTTAACCCGATTTTCGCTCGTATGGCAGCGGAAGCCATTGAATGCCTGCATGCCTATTCTTTGGTGCATGATGATCTGCCCTGCATGGACGATGATGATTTGCGGAGGGGCCAACCTACTGTGCATCGGAAGTGGGATGAGGCGACCGCGGTTCTAGCTGGCGACGCGCTACAGGCTCTTGCTTTTGAGCGGGCAAGCTCTGCGGCTATGACCGACGAGGCGCGGGTCAAAATGGTTTTGACGTTGGCGCAGGCGGCAGGCATTGGCGGGATGGTCGGCGGGCAGGCTGCCGATATCGCCGCAGAGACGGCCACAACCCCGCTGACGCTTGATCAGATTATCGCGCTGCAGGCAGGTAAAACCGGTGCGTTGATCACTTGGGCCTGTACGGCAGGTCCGACGATGGCGCAGGACGATCCGTCTGCGTTGCAGATCTACGGTGACGAGTTGGGGCTCGCGTTCCAAATTGCCGATGATATTCTAGATGTTGAAGGCGATGCCGCCACAGTTGGCAAAGCGGTCGGCAAAGACGAAGCCGCTGGAAAAGCAACGTTCGTATCCCTTTTGGGACTGGATGGGGCGAAAAGCCGCGCAGATGAGTTGGTGGAATCGGCCTGCGATGCGCTAAGTGTTTACGGAAAGGCGGCTGATACGTTACGAGACGCCGCGCGGTTTGTTGTAAACCGCAGCCACTGAAGAAAGACGCCGGATATGGCCGAGAGACCCAAAACCCCATTGCTCGATCAGATTGATTTGCCCAGCGACATGCGCGGGCTTAGCGATGCGCAACTGCGCAGCGTCGCAGACGAATTGCGCGCCGAGACGATTTCGACGGTTTCCGAAACGGGCGGGCACTTGGGCGCTGGTCTTGGTGTGGTGGAACTGACGGTCGCGTTGCATGCCGTGTTCGAGGCGCCAAAAGATAAGATTATTTGGGACGTCAGCCACCAGTGTTATCCGCATAAAATCCTGACAGGTCGTCGAGACCGTATTCGCACACTTCGCCAAAAAGACGGGCTGAGCGGGTTCACCAAACGCAGTGAATCCCCATACGATCCGTTTGGCGCTGCGCATTCGTCTACATCGATCTCCGCAGCGCTCGGGTTTGCAGTTGCACGTGATTTGGGGGGCGAAGGCGGTGATGCAATCGCTGTTATCGGCGATGGGTCTATGTCTGCGGGCATGGCCTATGAAGCGATGAATAATGCCGGCCATCTAAAGAAACGGCTGATCGTAATTTTGAACGACAATGAAATGTCGATTGCGCCGCCGGTCGGGGCCATGTCGTCCTACCTGAGCCGACTTTACGCTGGCGACCCGTTCCAAGATTTCAAAGCGGCCGCAAAAGGCGCGGTTTCGTTTCTGCCCGAACCCTTCCAAGAAGGCGCCCGTCGAGCAAAGGAAATGCTGAAAGGCATGACCGTTGGCGGCACGTTGTTCGAAGAGCTCGGGTTCAGTTACCTTGGTCCGATTGATGGCCACGACATGGACCAACTGCTCAGCGTTTTGCGGACGGTGAAGACCCGCGCGACCGGCCCCATCCTGATCCACGCGATTACCAAAAAAGGCAAAGGTTACGCAGAACACCGCGCTGATCGCGGCCATGCTACAGGTAAGTTCGATATCGTGACCGGCGAGCAGGCCAAAGCGGTCAGCAATGCGCCGTCCTATACCTCGGTCTTTGCAGAGAGCTTGATCAAAGAAGCGGGTAAAGACGAAAAGATCGTTGCGGTGACGGCTGCCATGCCAGACGGCACGGGGCTTGACCGGTTCATGACGCGTTTCGCCTCGCGCTGTTTTGACGTTGGTATTGCGGAACAGCATGCAGTGACATTTTGTGCGGGCCTTGCGGCTGGCGGGATGAAACCCTTTTGTGCGCTGTATTCTACGTTTTTACAGCGCGGCTATGACCAGATTGTGCATGATGTAGCGATCCAGCGTCTGCCAGTGCGCTTTGCGATTGATCGCGCTGGGCTTGTCGGTGCTGACGGCGCGACCCATGCAGGTTCTTTCGATGTCGCCTTCCTTGCGAACTTGCCGGGGTTCGTTGTGATGGCCGCCGCAGATGAGGCGGAATTGACGCGCATGGTTGCGACGGCCGTTGCCTATGACGACGGGCCAATCGCGTTCCGCTTTCCGCGCGGTGAAGGCGTTGGAGTCGACATTCCGGACAACGCGCAACCGCTTGAAATTGGCAAAGGCCGGATGATCCGCGAAGGATCAAAGGTCGCCATTTTGTCATTCGGGACCCGTCTGCAAGAGGTTGAAAAAGCCTGTGAAGCGCTGGCCGCAAAGGGCATCACTCCAACGGTTGCCGATGCACGTTTCGCCAAGCCTTTGGATCGAGACATGATCCTATCTCTGGCGGCAGATCACGACGGGCTGATCACTGTTGAAGAAGGCGCTGTAGGTGGGTTTGGCTCACATGTGGCGCAATTGCTGGCCGATGAAGGCGTGTTCGACCACGGCCTCAAATTTCGCAGCATGGTTTTACCGGACACGTTCATCGACCAATCCAGCCCGCGCGATATGTATGATACCGCAGCAATGAACGCAGAACACATCGAAGCCAAAGTGCTGGATGTTTTGGGCGTGGCCGTAGTTGGTAAGCGCGCCTAGTCGGATTTTGGCAGACGTTTTTCGATCGCTTCCAGCCGCACGAGAACTTCATCGCGGTAGCTGTCTGTTGCAGCATTTTCTTCTACGTGATGCGCGTCTTGCATCGAGTTCACAATCAGACCAACGAGCAGGTTCACGACAGCGAATGTAGTGACCATGATGAATGGCACGAAGAACGCCCAAGCGTAGGGGTAAACCTCCATCACGGGACGCACGATGCCCATTGACCAGCTTTCTAGGGTCATGATCTGGAACAGGCTGTAGGCTGAAGCACCAAGGCTGCCAAACCATTGGGGAAAGGCATCGCCAAACAATTTTGTCGCCATAACAGAGCCGATATAAAAGATCAGAGACATCAACATAAAGACACTGCCCATACCTGGCAGGGCGGTCAGAAAACCTTCTACAACGCGGCGCAAGCTTGGGGTGGCCGAGATGACGCGCAACACACGCAAGATCCGCAATGCCCGTAAGACGGACAGGGATTGCGCGGCGGGAACAAGGGCAATTCCAACGATGATAAAGTCGAAGATATTCCAACCCGAACGGAAGAACTGAAAACGGTGTGCGAAGAGCTTTGCAAGAATTTCGATTATGAAAACCGCAAGACAAAGCCGATCAAGCGTATGGATCAGTGGACCTGCGACGTTCATCACAGTGTCAGAGGTTTCCAACCCAAGGATCACAGCGTTGAATATGATGACCGCTATGATTCCGTAGCGCACCATTGGGGTGTCTAGATAGGCTGCTACTTTTTCGCGGAACGTCATGTGGATACCCTCTTTTGCGCACGATATGGCGACTGGGGGTTCCTAGGGCAAGTGCACGGGTCTGACTAACGCGTTTCTGCGGCTAAAAGTGATGCCAACCCCACGCGGTAATCCGGAAATAGCAGCTTCACGCCCAGTTCGTCCTTAATCTGATCGTTTCGTACCTTCTTACTTTCCGCGTAAAAACTGCGGGCCATTTGGGTCATTTCGGCGGTCTCGAAGTCTTGAGCGGGCGGGAGCGGGAGGCCCAACAATTCAGCTGCGTGTCCGATGACGTCTTCTGGAGGCGCGGGATCATCGTCGCAAAGGTTGTAGATTGCACCGGGCTTGGGTTGGGCAATCGATGCCGCAAGTACCTGCGCGATATCGTCGACATGGATGCGGCTAAACACTTGTCCTTGTTTTATGATACGACGCGCAGTGCCGTTGCGAACTTTCGCAAATGGCCCTCGTCCAGGTCCGTAAATCCCAGCAAGACGGAAGATATGAAGCGGCAAGCCCATATTTTGCCACGCCTGTTCGGCTTCGACACGCAATTGGCCGCGCTTGGTGGATGGGGTGAGAGGTGTCGTTTCATCTACCCATCCACCCTTATGGTCGCCATAGACCCCCGTCGTAGAGAGATATCCAACCCATTCGAACTGTCCTTTTCGCGCAGCGATCTCGTCGCGCAGTTCCTTCAGAACAGGATCGCCCGCGTCCGATGGACCGGCAGAAATCAGTAGATGCGTTGCGGCATCCAATGCGGGGATGATGTTTGCCCCCGGCCAAATGCGCGGCTCGACGCCGTCAGTCATAAGAGTCGCGGCTTTGTCTTCGCTACGGGTCGTGCCGATCACACGCCAATCGTCCGGCAAGAGGCGGGTCAAAGCACGGGCGGAGTAGCCGTGCCCAAATGAGAGGAGTGTTTTTGTCATGCCCCTTGGTCGCCCAGCCTGCCGCGTTGTGCAAGGTGTCATAGGGGCTTGCCATATCGACCATCCTGTTCAATGGTCCGAGCATGAAAAAAATACTTCTCCTGAATGGCCCGAACCTGAACCTGCTTGGGCAACGACAACCCGAAATCTACGGGTCCGAGACGCTTGATGACGTCGTCGTTGATTGCACCGCGTTGTGTAAAACGCTTGGGTTTGAACTTGAGGCCAAGCAGTCCAACCACGAAGGTCTTTTGGTGGACTGGATTCAGGACGCACGCGGGGACGCAGGCGGAATTGTTATAAACCCCGGCGCGCTTAGTCATACATCCGTGGCGATACTTGATGCGTTGAACGCGTTTGAGGGGCCCGTGATGGAGGTTCACATCTCCAACATTCACCGTCGCGAACGGTTCCGGCACCATTCCTATGTGTCAGGCCGCGCCGAGGGTGTGATTGCCGGATTTGGCACCCAAGGCTACGGTTTTGCATTGCAACGTTTGAAGGCCTTGCTGGCCTAACGCCCCTTCCAAACAGGATCACGTTTCTCAGCAAAGGCTTTTGCACCTTCAAGCTGATCTTCGCTAGAATAGAGCCTATCTACACTGGCCAACTGCCGTTTCGTGATACGGTTCATGGCGTCTTGGAATTTGGAATCTTCGGCGTCACGCACGACTTCTTTGATCGCGGCGTAAACCAGTGGCGGACCAGAGGCGAGCATTCGCGCCATTTCCCATGCTTGATCCAAAAGCTCAACAGCAGGATGGATGTGGTTGATTAGACCCCAATTGAGTGCCTCGGATGTGTCAAACCAACGTCCGGTCAAAAGCAGCTCCATCGCGATGTGATAGGGGATGCGTTTCGGGAGCTTAATGCTCGCCGCGTCTGCCACCGTACCTGAGCGGATTTCCGGCAATGCAAAGGTCGCGTGATCCGCCGCGAGGATAATGTCCGCGGACAGCGCCAGTTCGAGCCCGCCACCACAGCAAATGCCATTCACGGCGGCAATCACTGGCTTGTTAAGGCCGCGCAGTTCTTGCAACCCGCCAAAGCCGCCAATGCCATAATCGCCGTCGACGGCGTCTCCATCAGCCGCGGCCTTTAGGTCCCAACCGGGGCAAAAGAACTTTTCGCCTGCTCCGGTGATGATTGCGACACGCAAATCGGGGTCATCGCGGAATTCCGCAAAAACCTCACCCATGATCCGGCTGGTCGCGAGATCGATTGCATTCGCCTTTGGTCGATCAAGCGTGACTTCGAGGATTGCCCCCTCGCGGCGTGTTTTGATCGGGCCTGTTGTTCTGTCAGTCATGGTATTTCCTTATGAGTGCGTCAGCGGCTACCGCGCGGCTTGGGGTGACGATCAGAGGGTTCACTTCAACCTCTTCAACTGTCGTCCGATTGGCAAGGACGTAGGCTTGAATGGCTTCAATCGCGTCCAGAACGCTATCGACGGAGGCTTTAGGCTGATTTCTGTAACCATCCAGAACAGGAAACATTCTAAGCTGTGTTAGAGCCTGTTCTATCTGATTTCGTGATGCAGGAACCAGCAGGGAAGTGCGGTCTTCGAGGATTTCCGTAAGAATCCCACCAGCCGCTATCGTAATTACAAAGCCATGGGCGGGATCCTTGACGATGCCAACGAGAAGTTCAGCAACTTTGTCGTCAATCATCTCTTCTAGAATAAAGGTGTCACCTTGCATCTTGGCGCTCGCGGCCAAAACCTCATGGCTATTCATAAGCGATAAAGCAACGCCGCCGGATTCGCTTTTGTGGGCCAGACCCGTGGATTTTAGCACGTACGGACCAGCGGATTTATCGGCCAGTTTGGCCAGATCATCGATTGGTCCAACCGTAAGCGCAGGAACGGCAACACCCATTTCTGATAGCGCCGTCTTGGCAGCTGATTCCGAGAGTGTTTGTGCCTCTCGAACTGGAACTGGTTGAATGACGTCACGAGCGCTTTGGGATTGGATTTGTGCGGCGATCGTGGCACCCAGTGCCTCTGCTAATCCGGCAAGCGGTATGACTCCGCCTGCCATCAGACGTCTTGCTGTGTCCTCTGGCATAAGCTCGGGCAAGGTTGCGACCATTGCGACAACCCCACCTGTCGCACTACGGGTGTTGATTGCAGCGTTGATTGCGCATTCCCAGTCGTCGGCATCACATATGTCGTTTCGTGGAAAGTCGACAATCAAAAAGGTAATCGCAATATTAGGGTCTATTATGGCCGAAAATGCCTGCGTCATGGCATTATCATCACGCCAGATGTAGGTGTGATAGTCGAGAGGATTGGCGAGGGCGACTTTCGGGCCAAGCGCTTGAAACAGCCGTTCATGCTGGACAGTGTTTAGCGGCGGAAACGTCAAAGGCGTGTCGTGTGCCATGTCTGCGATCAGGCTTGCCTCGCCTCCGGAACAGCTGACGGATGCGATTGCAGTCGATGACAACGGCCCTGCAACGTGAAGGATCTTTAGGGTCTCAATAAGGGTTGGAAGGTCGCCCACCTGAGCAATGCCAAGGTGATCCAGCAAAGCAGTCGCACCCGCGCCGCTTCCAGCGAGGGATGCCGTGTGAGAGATGGTCGCGTTTTGGGCTTCCACGGATTTCCCCACCTTCAGGGCGACCACTGGAATACCCTTGTCGTGTGCCTTTCGGGCAAACGCCTGCCATGTGGGTAAGTCTTTGAACCCTTCAATATGCAAACCGACGGCCGTGACACGCGGATCGTCGAGCAAAGCAGACGCTATTTCAGCTTCCGTCAGCTGGGCTTGGTTTCCGCATGTGACAACGTAAGCGATTGGCAAAGCGCGCGATTGCATCGTGAGATTGATCGCAATGTTCGAGCTTTGGGTCAGGATCGCGACACCGCTGTCGACAGGAACACAACCGTGCTGATCGGGCCAAAGACAGGCCCCATCAAGCGCATTGATCATCCCGTAGCAATTGGGTCCAAGGATAGGCATGTCACCCGCCGCTTTGAGAAGCATTTCGTTGGCAGTATGCCCGTCGTCTGTTTCACCAAACCCACTAGCAAAACAGACAGCACCCCCGACGCCGATCTGCGAAAGCTCCTCTATCGCCCCAATCGTGGCTTCGCGGTTGATACCAACAAAGGCAGCATCCGGCACCTCGGGAAGATCACTCACAGATGGGTGCGCTGGTAACCCACAGATGGTGTCTGCTTTTGGATGAACGGGCCAGACGTCTCCCTTGAAGCCCGACTTTTGAAGTTGCTCAACAACGGATTTGCACCACGCGCCTCCGCCGATAACAGCAACACTTTTTGGCTGTAATAGTCTCGAAATCGATGTTGTCATGTGCATAAACCTCGACCACCACCCGCATCAGGGATGCGATGAATAACGATGTTCATAGTTTAGGCTCCTAACGCACGAAGCAATTCACGGCTGATGATGTGACGCTGAATTTCCGATGTGCCGTCCCAGATGCGTTCAACACGTGCGTCGCGCCAGAACCTTTCAAGGGGGTAATCATTCATAAGGCCCATTCCGCCGTGGATTTGAATCGTGGCATCAGTCACCCGAGACAGCATTTCGGAGGCATATAGTTTCGCACTCGCGATCTCACGGTTCGCGGGTAGGCCCTTATCCAGCCGATCTGCGGCGGCGAGTGTCAGCAAGTCCGCGGCGTCAATTTCGGTAATCATATCGGCGATCTGAAAGCTGATGCCTTGAAACTTGCCGATCTTCTGCCCGAATTGTTCACGCTCAGCGGCATAATCCAGCGCGTAATCAAAAACGCGTCTGGCGCGGCCGACGGACATGGTCGCAACTGTGATGCGAGTCGCATAAAGCCATTCGTTCATTACAGCAAAACCGCCGTCGACTTCCCCCAGAACCTGCGCGTCTGGTAGGCGGCAATCGTCAAATTCGAGGATCATGTTTTTGTAACCACGGTGCGATACAGATTTATACCCGTCACGGATGGTGAAACCGGGCGTGCCGCGATCAACAAGGAATGTGGTGATCCGTTTCTTGGGGCCGCGGGGGGTCTGATCTTCGCCGGTGGCCACAAAGACGATTATGAAATCCGCATGATCCGCGCCGGAGATAAAGTGTTTCGTCCCGTTCAAGACCCAATCACCACCATCACGCACGGCTGAACATTTCATGCCGCGAATGTCGGACCCGGCACCTGGTTCCGTCATGGCGAGAGCATCCATGCGGTCCCCTTGGATTGCTGGATCACGATAGCGTTCGATTTGCTCACCTTCGCAGGCCATTAGAATGTTTTGAGGGCGGCCAAAGAAATGGTTGAGGGCCATAGACCCTCGACCCAGTTCACGTTCGACCAAAGCAAATTCCACATGGTTTAGGCCCGCGCCACCGGCGCTTTCAGGAAAGTTGCAGGCGTAGAACCCTAGTTCTTTGGTTTTGCGTTTGATGTCGTCCGCGATTTCTTGGGGAACTTCGCCGGTGCGTTCCACAAGGTCTTCATGCGGGTAGATTTCGTTTTCAACAAAACTGCGGACGGTATCCGCGATCATAGTGTGTTCGTCAGTGAGGCCGTAAATAGTCATTGGATGTACCTTAGATAGAGGGAATTACAGGGTTAAATCCTGTATCCTCTCCCTAGGCGACGCGTGCTGGTCCAGCGTCTCAGGTTCTCAAAAAAGATCCTATCCCGCATAGTTAGAGCCTTCTTCGTCCAGAATGGCCTTGAGCTCGGCCAAGTGGCGTTCGTCTTGTTCAGGGTAATCTTCGAGCTCTTGCGCGGTTTTTTCCGCGATCTCGTCTGATAACACGCGCAAGGGTTGGCCTGTTTGAAGCGCACGGATGTAGGTTTCGGCGGCGCGTTCAAAATAATACAGACGGTTAAAGGTTTCCGCGACCGTGGCGCCCATGATCATAATGCCATGGTTGCCCATGATCATGACTTTCTTTTTCGGATCACCAAGGAGCTCCGCGCACCGTTCGCCTTCTTCCTCAAACGCGAGCCCGCCGTAATGGTCGTCGATGACATAGCGGTTGAAGAAGGTCGCGCAATTTTGGTCAATCGGCAGAAGGCTGCTGTCTTTTAACGTGGCCAGAACAGTCGCATGAATCGAATGAACGTGCATGGCGCAGCGGGCATGTGGGCAATGACGGTGAATTCCGCCGTGCAAGCCCCATGCAGTTGGATCTGGCGCATTTGGTCCGGTCAATGTCGAAGGGTCATTCGCGTCGACTTCGATCATGTCGGACGCCTTGATGCGCGAAAAATGCATTTGGTTAGGGTTCATCAGGAACCGCGTTCCATCATCATTGATCGCAAGGCTGAAGTGGTTCGCGACGCCTTCGTGCATGTTCAAGCGAGCCGTCCAACGGAACGCGGCCGCAAGATCAATGCGGTCTTGAAGATGATCAAGGTTTGGGCGCAGGGATGAAACGGACATTGCAGTGCCTCCTGAGGGGAGCCAACACCGTTTCTTGCGACATGGCTAGCCTGAAAACGACGTAAGAGCAGGTCTTGATAACATCACAAAGCAGTGCCACGTTTCAGGATGATCAGAATGTCTGTCAGTTACCTTCGCCGCGCGCTTCATGCGGCGTTTTTATTTGGGACAGATACCATCGGAAACAGGAGGGTCTCGCCGTGATGAAACCACATGCACATCTGCCGGTCGTGTCGCCGGAAACACCCGCCGCACAGGAATTTCGCGATCCCGTTGCCGCCGTTGAGCGGCTGCAAGAATTGTACAAGATCGCTCAAGACTTTTTGTCCAAGACGTTTGCGGAGAATGTTGGAGGGGCACGACCAAACAATAGGTTCCGCGCGTTCTATCCGGAAATCCGCATTCGTACGACGACCTACGCCCAGACGGATTCGCGGCTCAGCTTTGGTCACGTTGCGGGTCCCGGGATTTATTCAACGACGATCACGCGGCCTGATCTGTTCGAGGGATACCTTCAACAGCAGATTGGCTTGTTGATCGAAAACCATGACGAACCCGTGGTGATTGGCGTCTCAAACACGCCTATGCCCATGCATTTCGCTGTGTCTGGTGAGATCGCTGTCCCGCAAGAGGGGGCTTTGGAATATACCCTGCGCGATGTGTTTGATGTGCCGGATTTGACGACGACAAATGATGACATCGTAAATGGTCTGGATTTCCATCACCAAGACGGCTCCAGCCCTCTTGCGCCGTTTACGGCTCAACGGATCGATTATTCACTGGCGCGTTTGCAACACTACACGGCGACCAAGGCTGAGCATTTTCAGAACCATGTGCTGTTTACAAATTACCAGTTCTACGTCGAAGAATTCGAAGCCTACGCCCGCAAGATGCTGGCCGATCCCAACAGCGGGTACACGTCTTTTGTTAGCACTGGTAATCAGGTGATCACCGATCCCGACGCGCCTTTGAATGTGCCGGAAAAACTGCCGCAAATGCCGACCTATCATTTGTGTCGTGACGGGCAGGCGGGAATCACGTTGGTTAATATCGGGGTCGGGCCATCCAACGCCAAAACCGCGACAGATCATATCGCGGTTCTGCGCCCTCATGCTTGGTTGATGGTTGGGCATTGCGCCGGCTTACGGAATTCGCAGCGGTTAGGTGATTTCGTTCTGGCACACGGCTACCTGCGGGAAGACCACGTGTTGGACGACGATTTGCCTGTTTGGATGCCGATCCCTGCACTTGCGGAAATTCAGATTGCTCTGGAAGATGCCGTCGCGGAGGTGACAGAACTGAAGGGCTATGAGTTGAAACGGATCATGCGAACTGGGACGGTTGCGACCATTGACAACCGCAACTGGGAACTGCGCGATCAATCCGGTCCCGTGCAACGGCTTAGTCAATCTCGCGCGGTTGGGCTGGACATGGAAAGCGCAACGATCGCTGCCAACGGCTTCCGGTTCCGCGTGCCCTATGGCACTTTGCTGTGTGTTTCAGACAAGCCTTTGCATGGAGAATTGAAGCTGCCCGGTATGGCATCTGACTTCTATAAAACGCAGGTTTCACGCCATTTGATGATCGGAATCCGTGCGATGGAGCACCTGCGCGAAATGCCGCTTGAGCGGATTCATAGTCGGAAATTGCGATCTTTTGAGGAAACTGCCTTCCTCTAACGCAGGTATTTTTGCGATTTTACCCACAATATGCAGTTTTTCACTTGTAATGTGCCACTATTCGTTGTGGAACATAGCGACATACAGTTTACTGTCTAAGTAATGAGCCCATTTAATAGGGCATCAACGAGGAGAAATACCATGGCGACGAAACCAATGACCAAGACACAGCTGGTCGCAGCGCTTGCTGAAAAAATGGACACAGACAAAAAGTCCGCATCTGCAGCACTGGACGCGATCACAGGTCTGATCACTGACGAAGTATCCGGCGGTGGTGCCGTGACTTTGCCAGGCGTTGGCAAAATTTATTGCCGTGAGCGTCCAGAGCGTATGGTTCGCAACCCAGCAACGGGTGAGCAGATCAAAAAAGACGCAGACAAAGTTGTCAAAATGACAATTGCGAAAGCTCTGAAAGACAGCGTAAACGGCTAAGGCTGGTTTACATTTCGATAGAAAGGGTCGCCTATTTGGGCGACCCTTTTTCGTTGGAGAGATGATGAACAAGATTGACCGAGAAGCGATCCTTATGGGTGTGGTGTTTGGGATCATGTGGGCCTCGGCATTCACATCAGCACGCGTAATCGTTCAATACGCGCCGCCTCTACATGCGCTCGCTTTGCGGTTTCTAGCATCAGGGGTGATCGGCCTCGTGATTGCACTCTGGCTCGGTCAAAGCTGGCATTTGACCCGAAAGCAGTGGATCGCAGTCGTGGTGTTCGGCATCGCGCAAAACGGTCTTTATCTTGGCCTGAACTTTATCGCCATGCAGACTGTTGAAGCGTCACTTGCGTCGATCATCGCATCCACCATGCCCCTTCTGGCGGCGTTTGCTGGCTGGGCGATTTATCGAGAAACCATCCGCCCATTAGGCATCGCTGGACTGTTGGCAGGTGTTCTGGGCGTTGCATTGATCATGGGCGCACGATTGCAAGGCGAGGTAGACCTTTACGGGGTCGGACTCTGCGCAATCAGTGTTGTGTCTCTGACTGTGGCAACGCTCGCTGTACGCGGTGCATCATCTGGCGGAAACTTCTTGATGGTGGTGTCTTTGCAGATGCTTGTCGGCAGTGCCGTCCTGTGGTTGCCTGCGCTCGCGTTTGAAACGTTTGATGTCACGTGGACGTGGCAATTGGGCGTCGCATTCACATACACCGTGATCGTGCCGGGTTTAGGGGCGACATTGATTTGGTTCATGTTGGTTGACCGAATTGGCGCGACACCTGCTGCCGTCTTCCACTTCCTTACGCCGTTTTTTGGGGTCCTGATCGCGGCAGTATTGTTGGGCGAAAAGCTCGGTTCGATGGATGTCATCGGTGTTTTGATTATCACGGGGGGCATCTTGGCCGTTCAATTGTCGAAACAAAAACCAACGTCCTTGTGAAGTGACAGTGAAGGTCTAGCGCGGCATAGATTTCCGCGATGGAATTGATATTCGCATATGTTGCTGGGTTGCTGACTTTGATCAACCCATGCGTCCTGCCGATCTTGCCAATTGTACTGGCAAGCGCGTTGCAGGTAAGTCGCGCTGGCCCCCTTGCGCTGTGCTCTGGGCTTAGCCTTTCTTTTGTTTTGCTAGGTGTTGGTATTGCCGCGTTCGGGCGGGCCCTTGGCGTTGATACAGATGCGGTCGCCTTCGTTGGGGCACTGTTGATGATTGCCTTCGGCGTCATGATGCTGGTGCCGCGCTTTGCCGATAAGTTTGCATCTGTAACAGGCGGAATGGCTACGGCTGCAGACGAACAACTTGATGATCTAGACCGCAATGGTTTGCGCGGCCAGTTTTTGGGCGGGATGCTTTTGGGGGCTGTTTGGGTCCCTTGTGTCGGCCCGACCCTTGGTGGTGCTATTGCATTGGCGTCCACCGGCGAAAGCCTCGGTTGGGCGACGCTGATCATGCTGTTCTTCGCCTTCGGTATCTCAACCATCATTTTTTTGCTGGCTTACGGTGCACAGGCTGCGATCCGCAATCGCCGCGATTGGCTGCGTACAACGGCCGCCAAGGCGCGCCCGGCAATGGGGGCGCTGTTTATCCTCACCGGTCTCGTGCTTGCCTTGGGGCTGCATAAATACGCCGAAATCTGGCTTCTCGATACTCTCCCATACTGGCTACAGGATCTTTCGGTCCGTTTTTAGAAAGGAATACCATATGAAACGCAGAGACTTCTTGGTCGCCGCAGGCGCCACCACACTGATTCCATTTGCCGCGCAGGCTGCTGGCTTGCCCTACACTGAAGGGCTGGTTCAAGAACGTTTGGCCGCAGGCGAGACTGTCTTCCTTGATTTCAAAGCGTCTTGGTGCACAACGTGCCGTGCTCAGGAACGCGTTATCAACAGTATCAAAGCGGACAACGGTGCCTATGACGACGCAATTACGTTTATCGATGTGGATTGGGACGAATTCGGCCGTTCGCAGTTGGTCAACGATTTGAACATCCCACGTCGCTCGACATTGGTCGTTCTGAAAGGCGAAGCCGAGCTTGGTCGTATCGTCGCTGGAACAAGACCTGCCGACATTCAGGAGCTTATGGATGTCGCATTGAACGCAGCGACAGCCTAACCGATCTGGCCGCGCGTGCCGCCTGTTTGTCCTCGGTCCAGAAGGATGTGATCGAGGATGACGGCGGCCATCATGGCCTCACCAACGGGTACGGCACGAATACCAACACATGGATCGTGCCGGCCCTTTGTCACCACTTCAGTTGGAGAGCCGTCCATACGGATCGACGCACGTGGGCTAAGGATCGACGACGTAGGTTTTACTGCGAAGCGAACCACAATATCCTGACCAGTAGAAATACCACCCAATATACCACCAGCATGGTTGCTGGAATATTCCGGCCCATTTAGACCCATAAAGATTTCGTCGGCATTCTCACGACCGGTCAGCGCTGCGGCGGCCATGCCTTCGCCAATCTCGACACCTTTCACAGCGTTGATGGACATCATCGCGGCGGACAAATCAGTGTCTAACTTGCCGTAAACAGGTGCGCCGATGCCCGCTGGCACATTGCGCGCCACGACTTCGATCATCGCACCGACAGAGTTGTGATCATCCTTGCGCAACCAATTGAGGTAGTCAGTCCATTCGGAAACAGCACCTGCATCAGGGCACCAGAAATCGTTGCCATCGATGGTGTTCCAATCGAACCGGTTTCGGTCGATGTGCTTTTCGCCCATTTGAACCATGTAGCCTTTGATCTCGACGTTTGGGGCAATCGCTTTGATCGCTTCGCGCGCCACACCGCCGGCCGCAACACGTGCCGCAGTTTCGCGCGCCGATGAGCGGCCACCGCCACGATAGTCGCGCAAACCATATTTCTGGTGGTACGTGATATCTGCATGGCCGGGGCGGAACGTGTTGGCGATGTCGCCGTAATCCTTGGAACGCTGATCGGTGTTTTTGATCATCAATTGGATTGGCGTACCTGTCGTCGTGTCCTCAAACACACCAGACAGGATTTCGACAGCATCGGGTTCGTTGCGCTGGGTGGTCATCTTGTTTTGACCTGGGCGGCGTTTATCAAGCCATTGCTGGATCATCGGTGCTGTCAGCGACACACCGGGAGGGCAGCCATCAACCGTCGCGCCAAGCGCGGGTCCGTGGCTTTCGCCCCAAGTGGTGACGCGGAAAAGATGACCGTAGCTGTTGATCGACATGGAAAGGCTCCTTTGGGCGTGGTCTAGCCCGACAGGCCCCCCTTGCCAAGTCTGAGGGAACGTCCTAGGTCTGTCGGCACCTCGGGGGGCTTCATATGAAGCTGAGATGCCACAGGCGGACCCGTTGAACCTGAACCGGTTAAAACCGGCGGAGGGAAGGTCACGGGTTAATCCCCTAATGCCCCCATCCGTCCGGCGCATTGAGAGGAAAGACCATGAAGAAGACCCTACTCACTGTCGCAGGACTTACGTTTGCATCGGCTGCGGCCGCTCAAACAGAAGTTTTGACAGTTTACGCACCAGATTACTTTGGCTCCGAATGGGGCCCGGGCCCGTCCATTGAGGCGGCGTTTGAAGAACGCTGTGGCTGCGATCTTCAGTACCAAACAGGCGATCTGCTGCCGCGTTTGTTGCTTGAAGGTGAACGCACGGAAGCCGACGTTGCGATTGGCTTTAACACTGACGTCACCAAGCGTGCCCGTGATAGCGGTTTGTTTGCCCCACACGGGTTGGACCTGTCCCCACTGACGCTTCCAATTGAATGGTCCGATGACACGTTCCTCCCGTTCAACTACGGCCACACGGCGTTCATCTACGACAACACAAAATCGGACGGTTTTGATAGTTTCGAAGCGCTGCTTGATGCACCGGATGATCTGCGCATTGTGATCCAAGACCCACGTTCGTCCATCTCGGGCCTCGCGCTGGTTCTCTGGGTGAATGCTGTTTACGGCGACGAGGCAGAGGCCGCGTGGGCACGTCTTGCACCCAAGATCGTTACAGTCACGCAGGGGTGGTCTGAAAGCTATGGCTTGTTCACAGACGGCGAAGCGGACGTTGTGTTGTCTTATACAACATCCCCAGCGTACCACATCATTGCCGAAGAAGACCTGACCAAGTCAGCTGCGATTTTTGAAGAAGGCCATTACTTTATGGTCGAACTCGCCGCAAAACTGGCGACCACAGACAATCCTGAATTGGCGGATCAGTTCTTGGAATTCATTCTGACGGAAGACTTCCAAACGATGATCCCGACAACGAACTGGTCTTTCCCGGCTGCTTTGTCCGAGGACAAATGGCCGACAGGTTTCCAAGACCTTCCAATGCCTGAGACAGTTCTGTTCTACGACGAAAACGAAGCCGCCGCCTTGCGCGACGGAGCGATTGAAGCGTGGCGCAGCGCCTTGTCTCAATAACAGCGGCACTTGTCGTCGCGGGGCTGGTGATTGGCCCCGTGGCGGCAGTGCTATGGCGGGGCGGCGGGTTCGCTGCCCTGTCTGCGGCTGACTTGGCCGCATTGCGATTTACCGTATGGCAGGCGTTCTGGTCCGCTACGCTGAGTGTTTGTCTGGCCATCCCAGTGGCACGTGCCCTGTCGCGGCGGACATTTTGGGGCCGATCTGCGTTGATTTCGGTTATGGGCGCGCCATTCATATTACCCGTGATCGTCGCAATCTTAGGGCTTCTGGCCGTGTTCGGGGGCAATGGCGTCGTCAATGCAGTCTTGGGCCCACTCGGAATTCCCAAGCTCGATATTTATGGTGCTCAAGGCGTGATCCTTGCCCATGTTTTTTTCAATTTACCGCTTGCCGTGCGCCTGATCGTACAGGGCTGGCTGCAAATTCCATCGGAGCGGTTCCGTGTCGCGGCGTCGTTGGATGCTCCCGTGTTCTGGTTATTGGAATGGCCGATGCTGCGGCGCATCGCACCGAGCGCTTTTGCCGTTATCTTCGTTATTTGCCTTGGGTCGTTTGCGGTCGCCCTGACGTTGGGCGGTGGCCCAAGGGCGACAACCGTAGAATTGGCAATCTACCAAGCATTCAAGTTTGACTTCGACCTGAGCAAAGCAGCCTCATTGGCGGTGGTGCAGCTGTGCTTGGGCCTGTCGGCGGGGACCGTTGCGTTGCTTTTATCTCGGGGTGACATGCTCGGTGCGGGGTTGGACCGTGTGGTGCAACGGTGGGACGGCAACCGCCTTTTGGACGCCCTTTGGATCAGCACCGCTTCCCTGTTTTTGTTGGCACCCTTGTGCGCAATATTGGTTGCGGGCCTTCCGGGTATGTTCGATCTGCCGCCAAGCATTTGGCCGGCCGCGTTACGGTCACTCCTCATTGCACTTGGCGCTGTCGCGCTGACCATGACCTTGGCCTTACCTCTGGCTACCAAAGCGGGTGAGGCAGCTTCTCTGCTTGGAATCTCGGTTTCGGGTCTTGTCCTTGGAACAGGCTTGTTCCTGATCGTGCAGCCGTTTGTGCGGCCATCATCCGTTGCGTTGCCAATCACCATGTTGGTGAACGTTTTAATGGCCCTGCCGTTTGTCCTGCGAATCCTGCGGCCAAGCGTGCAAAGTGCCAAAGAAGATTTTGGACGCTTGGCAGAATCGTTGGGGCTTGAAGGTTGGGCCCTTTGGCGCATCGCCTACCTACCGCGATTGCGCCGACCGATGGGGTTTGCAGCGGGTCTAACGGGCGCGTTGGCGATGGGGGACCTTGGCGTCATCACATTGTTCTCCCGCCCAGGCGAGGGGACGCTGCCGTTGATGATGTATGACCTAATGGGACGCTACCAGATGGAAGCAGCATACGGCGCGGCCTTGCTTTTGGTAGCCCTGTCTGTGGGGCTGTTCTGGGTATTTGATAAAGGGGGACGTGTGAATGCTGACGCTTGAAAAGGCAGTGTTTGTGCAAGGCGATTACCAGCTTACTGCGGACGTGCAGTTGGAGGTTGGCAAAGTGACTGCAGTCATTGGTCCCTCAGGCGCGGGTAAGTCCACACTTCTTGGCGGGATTGCAGGGTTTGTGCCGCTAAAGCAGGGACGGCTTCGCTGGAATGCTGAAGACATATCTGATTTAGCGCCGGCTAAGCGGCCGGTTTCGATGTTGTTCCAAGACAACAATCTTTTCCCACATCTGACGGTGATGCAGAACGTCGCTTTGGCTTGTGGGCCTCAACTCCGCCCGAGCGCTGAAATCCGTGAAAAGGTTGAGGACATGCTGGACCGCGTGGGCCTGAAGGGGATGTCAGCGCGTAAGCCGTCCGCTTTGTCCGGTGGGCAGCAAAGCCGCGCAACACTCGCGAGGGCTTTGCTGTTGGACCGAGACCTCATGCTCATGGATGAACCTTTCAGCGCACTGGGCCCCGCACTTAAAGCCGAGATGCTTGATTTGTCGGTGGGGCTCGCACAGGCAGCGGGGCGCACTTTGGTGATGGTCACCCATGACCCAGCCGACGCTGAACGTGTGGCTGATAAAGTGTTAGGCGTTGCTGAAGGTCGTGTATGGCCCCCTCAGGACACGCAGACGTTTCTGCGTGACCCGCCGACAGTATTTACCAGTTACCTCTAACGCAAAAGGCCCGCCAAATTGGCGGGCCTTTCGTTTAGGAGTATGCGAAGCGCTTAGTCTTTGTTCTTCGCTGCTTTCTTGTGTGGTGCCCACAGACGTTTGTTTGTGAGGTACAACAGAACAGAAAGTACGACCAAGAAGATCACGCCAGTCAGGCCTGCCTGCTTACGCGCATTCATCTTTGGTTCAGCAGTCCACATGAGGAACGCCGCAACGTCCTGTGCCATGTGCTCAACGTCTGCTGCGTGGCCGTCGTTGAATTCAACAGCGTCATCATAGAGAGGCGGAGCCATTGAGATCCAGCTGCCTGGATACATGTGCGCACCGTGGTCGTCTTTACATTCGTCAGGATAACCACCGGAAGCGAAGACTGTGTTGTAGTAGCCGTCGAAATCCTCAGGCGCACAGCTTGGTGCTTCGTGGTAACCATCCAACAAGGATGCGATGTATTCTGGGCCGCCCATGCCGCGCATTAACTGGTTGATGCCCGTACCGTAAGGACCGTGGAAACCAGCGCGCGCCTTTGCCATCAATGACAGGTCAGGTGCATTTGGATCGCCGCCCTCAGGGAAGCGGTCTGCTGGTGTCGCTGGGCGGTAGTCGCCTTCGCCATCAAACAATGCAGGATCGAAAACTTCGATGTTTGCAGAGTAAGCCCGCATTTGATCTTCCGGCAGGCTTGGCCCGCCTTCGTCATGCAGGTTGCGGAATGACACGTACTTCAAACCGTGGCAGCTGGAACAGATCTCAGTGTAGATCTGCAGGCCGCGCTGCAATTGGTTGGTGTCGTAGCTGCCGAATGCCCCCTCAAACGAGAAGTCAAAATCCTCAACGTGGACTTCGGAACCAGCGGCGTAAGCAGAACCAGAGGCGAGGCCAAGAATGGTTGCTGCGGTCAGGGTGAGTTTGCGGAACATGTTCATTTGTCCTTTCTCACTCAGCCGGGGATGCAGCGGAAGAATCCGAAGCAGCCTTAGAGCCGTAGTGCGCGTTGAAGTCGTCCTCGATTGTCGCAGGTGGTGTTGTCGGTTTTTCGATAACGCCAAGCAGCGGCAGGATTACGAGGAAATAGGCGAACCAGTATGTTGCACCGATCAGGGCGATGATTGGGTAGATACCCTCAGCAGGCATAGCGCCGGCCCACATCAAAACGATGAAGTCTACGCAGAGGATCGCAAACCACCATTTGAACATCGGACGGTAACGACCGGAACGAACAGAGGATGTGTCCAACCATGGCACCAAAGCCATGACCGCGATTGCGCCAAACATGGCCAACACGCCGAAGAACTTCGCATCGATGATGCCAAAGCTGATCCAGTCAGCAAAGATCACAACCCATACAGTGTTATCGAACGCACGCAGGATCGCGTAGAACGGCAAGAAGTACCATTCAGGAACGATGTGCGCTGGTGTGACCAGAGCGTTTGCTTCGATGTAGTTATCTGGGTGACCCAAGAAGTTTGGCATGAAGCCAACGATTGCGACGAAGACAGCCAAGATAACCGCCAACGCGAACAAGTCCTTGATCACGAAGTATGGCCAGAATGGCAGCGTGTCTTTTTCGGCTTCTTCTTTGGAACCGCGACGAACTTCAACACCCGTTGGGTTGTTGTTGCCTGTGGTGTGGAACGCCCAGATGTGAACGATCACCAGTGCGGCAATCACGAACGGCAGCAGGTAGTGCAGTGAGAAGAAGCGGTTCAGAGCAGGTTGACCAACTGCGGATGCACCTAGCAGCCAAGTTTGAATGCTTTCACCGATGAACGGGATCGCGCCAAACAGGCCAGTGATAACAGCCGTACCGTGGAAGGACATCTGACCCCATGGCAGAACGTAGCCCAAGAAACCTGTGCCCATCATCATCAGGAAGATCAGCATGCCGATGATCCAGGTGATTTCGCGAGGTGCCTTGTATGAGCCGTAGTACAGACCACGGAACATGTGCGCGTAAACCGCCACGAAGAACAACGAAGCGCCGTTCATGTGGAAGTAGCGGATCATGTGGCCGCCGTTTACGTCACGCATGATGTGCTCAACAGAGGCAAACGCCATGTCGACGTGCGGTGTATAGTGCATCACAAGAACAACACCGGTTGCGATCTGCAGCGCCAGTGTAAACGCAAGAACGATGCCCCAGATCCACATCCAGTTCAGGTTCTTTGGTGTGGGGATCATCAATGTGCCGTAAAGCAGTCCAAGGATAGGCAAGCGGCTCTCGAGCCACTTTTCTGCGCCGGTCTTTGGTTCGTAATGGTCGTGGGGAATGCCACCCATGTGTCTATCTCCTTAACCGAGTTCGATAGTTGTTGCGTCGACCCAAGCTGCTGGTGGAACCGGAAGGTTCTCAGGAGCAGGGCCTTTACGGATGCGACCAGCAAGGTCGTAGTGTGAACCGTGACACGGGCAGAACCAGCCGCCGAAGTCACCAGCGCCGTCACCCAATGGAACACAGCCAAGGTGCGTACAAACGCCCATCTGAACCATCCATGCGCCTTCGGCTTCGCCTTCAGGGGACGGCATGACGCGGTTTGCGTCAGAGGCATCCGCCGTCGCATCCAGGTTTTCATTGCGGGACAAGCCGTCAATGAAAGAGGCTGCATCAGCGTCTTGCGCTTGTGCGTCCGCAATTTCGGCACCTGTGCGGTGACGAATAAAGACGGGCTTACCTTGCCACAGCACTGTCAGCTGCATGCCTGGATCAACCGCGCTGACATCAACGCGAATCGACGCGAGTGCGAGCACATCTGCTGAGGGGTTCATTTGGTTCACGAGCGGCCAAACGGCGGCGCCTGTGATTACGGCACCCGCGCCAGCGGTTGCGTAGTAGATAAAATCGCGGCGCGTTGCGTGGTCGTGTTCTGCGTTAGACACCTGTTATTCTCCGAATTTTGGGGGCTTTTGCCCGTCAAATACGATGAGAATCCCAAAAAAGGGACTTTCATTCGGTTCGCTATCTAGCCGCCAAGTCGCTGCAGGTCCAGTATGATTCACAGGCATTTAGTCTCCTGCGGCGTTTGGCCCTGTTAAGGTTTTGTGGCCAGCATCGAGTCGCGCGCTTCGAAATCGGCTTGCCACTCGGCCAGAGATTCGTTGCCGTGACGCCAGTTCCGGCTGTCGTGGCGTAAATCAACGTAGGCCAAAGCACATGAAACCGCGATTTGCGCCATGTTCAACGGGCCTTTCAAATGGCTCATCCAGCGGGTGTTGATCGCAGCAATCGCGCGTGCGGCTTTACCCCATTGGGCTTCGGTCCATTCTGGCGCATTCATGTCGGGACGGAACCGCGCATCGTAGGTGATACCGATGCAGGCCTCCATGACTGCTTCGGCCGTCGCCTCGAGGGTAAGGACCTCATATAGGCTGACCTTCGGGTACAGGTTTGTGTCGGCAATGTCGTCCAAGTAGCGGGTAATTACGCGGCTGTCGTAGATTGCGGGGCCATCTTCGCGAATAAGCGCGGGGATCTTGCCCAACGGATTCGCGGCGAGGATTTCTGGCGCGGAGTTTAGTGGCGTGGACGAAACTTGCTGTTCTTCGACGCGATCAATGAGGCCGGTTTCGCGCAGCAATACGCGTGCCTTGCGGGCAAACGGGGAGGGGGGAGACATGATGAGTTTCATGGGAAGGTCCTTTAACTATCTTCGGGCGGGGTCTGCATAAGGTTTGCGAGCGCAGCTGTTTCCATGCCAATCCCACTGATTGCCATTTCGTCAGCGGCACGCAGGCGCACGTCATCGGGTTTGTTTTGGTTCAGCTTAAACGTACTTTGTAGATCGGTGATTGTTATGCGGCAGGGCACGATCTGGCGCATCATCTTTTCAAGCACGTCGGGCGTCATCTTGGAGGTTGTCCATTCCGGCTTTGGCAGCCGTTTCTCGAAACCTGCGCTTTGGCGGTCCAGCACATCGCGGATCATTTCTTGGTCCAGCTTTTCCAAAGAGCCGCGGATGTGGACGGCGACATAGTTCCAAGTTGGAACCTGATCCTCAACTTCATACCAATCCGGTGACACGTACCCGTCGGGTCCCGCGACTGTAAGCAATACGTCGAGCGGTTCAGTCAGGGCTCGCGCAATTGGGTTCGAGCGCACGAGGTGCAAATCCAACGTCTTTGCGTCATCTGACAAAAGTACCGGAACATGAGAGGCAAGCAATCCGTCTGATCCCATTGTGGTAACCTGACCAAATGCGCGGTCGCGTACGAATGCGCGAGCGTGGTCATCGGTGGCTTTGCGATAGACTGGATTGGGGTGCATGACTGTTCCTTTGACTTAGGGGAACTGGATCACGTCATCTCCGGCTTTCCAAGGGGTGTATTTCGCCATGATGGATTTGAACCGGTCCGAGTCCTTGAATTCTGCCAGCCAAGCTTGTGCATTGGCAAAGGGCTGAGCATCCCACCAGCCAAGGTCGGTGTGGGCAAATTGGCGAACAAACGGCAGGATTGCGAGGTCAGCAAGCGACGGAGCATCGCCATAAAGCCAAGGTTTTCCGCCCAGAAGCGTATCTAGTTCGGCAATAAATGTTGCGGCTTCGGCGCGGCTTTCGAGTGGGTCAAGTTCAGGATGGCGCACGGCGTATTTCGTGTGATCCAGTGCGGTTTTGAAGGGGCCGTCTGACTCTGCGATCAAATCGTGGCCGCTGTCGGGCATCGCAGCTATCAACCCTTCTGGGTCTGATTGGCCCAGTGCCCAATGCATAATGTCCAAGGATTCGTCGATAACCTTGTCGGCGATCAGCACAGGTACGGTGCCCTTTGGTGAGGCCTCCAACATCGCCGCTGGCTTGTCGCGCAAAACGATTTCACGCAGTTCGACCTGTTGACCAGACGACGCAATCGCAAGGCGCGCGCGCATGGCAAAGGGGCAGCGCCGGAAGGAATATAGGATTGGCTGGGTCATGCCGTGAGCTGATGATCACGTGCGCCAGTGATCTCGGCTGTCACGATCTGCGACTCGGGTTGGTCGGCACCAAACGTGACTTCGGTAAACTGCTCGGTACGACCCATACGCGGGTTTTCCATCAAAATGTGATGCGTCTTGCCGAGCTGTGCTGACAGGTGGCTGGCAACAGCTTTGTCACCCGCCGCACGAAGACGTGCCGCGCGTGCCTTGATGTCTTTGCCGTTCACTGAGGGCATTCGGGCGGCAGGGGTGCCTTGGCGCGGAGAGTATGGAAACACATGCAGCCACGTCAGGGCACAATCTTCGACCAGCTTAAGCGAGTTTTCAAAATGCGCCTCAGTCTCGGTCGGAAAGCCAGCGATAATATCTGCCCCAAACGTCATGTCGGGGCGCAGTTTGCGGGCGTCCTCGGAAAACTTGATTGCGTCGTCGCGAAGATGGCGACGTTTCATGCGCTTGAGGATCAGATCATCGCCGTGTTGTAGGGACAGGTGCAGATGCGGCATCAAACGCGGTTCGGTCGCGATGGCTTGCATCAGGTTCTCGTCAACCTCGATCGAATCAATCGAACTGATCCGCAGGCGCGGCAGATCAGGCACAAGTTTCAGGATGCGCATGACGAGATCGCCGAGTTTTGGCATCGCAGGCAAATCCGCGCCCCAACTGGTCAGGTCCACGCCCGTAAGGACGACTTCGTTGTACCCTTTGCCAACCAAGCGTTTGATCTGTTCAACCACAACACCCGCTGGCACGCTGCGCGAATTGCCGCGACCGTAGGGGATGATGCAAAACGTGCAGCGGTGATCGCAGCCGTTCTGAACCTGCACATAAGCGCGGGACCGCGTGCCAAATCCGTCAATCAAATGGCCAGCGGTTTCCGTGACCGACATGATGTCATCAACCTGCACAGGTTCCGTTTGACCGATCAAGTCAGGCGCCATCCCGTTCCACGTTTCAGGCTGCATCTTTTCAGTATTGCCGATGACCTTGCTGACCTCTGGCATCGCCACGAATGTTTCGGGTTCAGTTTGTGCCGCACATCCGGTCACGATCAATGTCGCATCAGGGTTTTCACGGCGCAGTTTGCGGATTTCTTTCTTGGCCTTGCGCACAGCCTCTGCGGTTACGGCGCATGTGTTTACGACGACAGCGTTTTCAACGCCTGCCGCGCCGGCGAGTTCTTTCATCGCTTCGGTTTCATAGGCGTTTAGGCGGCAGCCGAGTGTTGTGAACTTGGGCGCGCTCATAGGTGCCACAAACCATCAAAGACATGCGCCGTCGGGCCCGTCATCCAGACGCCATCATCGCGCCAATCAATGTGGATTGTGCCGCCGTCCAGATCGATCTGGACGCTACGGCCTGTCAGCCCCTTGCGGTGCGCCGCAACAGCGGTGGCACAAGACGAAGACCCAGACGCCAAAGTCACGCCAACCCCACGTTCCCAAACACGCATCCGCAGATGGTCAGGGCCGATGACGTGGGCAAACTGAACATTGGTGCGCTCTGGATATAACGGATGGTGTTCAATCTCGGCACCGCGCCCCTCAAGGTCGATAGCCTCAGCATCATCTACAAAAAACGTGCAATGTGGATTTCCCATACCTGTCGCAAGCGGCGCGCCTGAAATCGGCAAGTCATCAAGATCAACATCCTGAGCCAGCGGTACCGTATCCCACGTCAGCTGAGGATGCCCCATGTTCACAGACGTCAGACCATTGCCAGCATCCCGCGCCAGTAACGTGCCGCGATCCGTCGTTAGCGTCAGATCAGATTTGCCCGTTTCATCCATAATAAGCCGAGCGATACAGCGGGTGGCATTGCCACAGGCCCCGGCGGTGCTGCCGTCACTATTATAAAACGTCAGATGGACATCCGCATTGCCCTGAAGAGACATTACGGCCAACTGATCAAAACCGACACCGCGATGGCGGTCCGCAATTGCACAAACAATAGAATCGGTTACGCGCTGAACGCCGTCACGTTCATCGATTACAACGAAATCGTTGCCAAGGCCGTGCATCTTCATGAACGGCAAAATGCCTGCTGTTTGTGTCATGATCGCGGATATAGGTGAGCGATGGAAATGAATCCAGTCTTATGGCGAGATTAGGGGTTGACCGCGGGGGCCATGGTTTCTAAATGCAGCCCTCGTGGGCCGTTAGCTCAGTTGGTAGAGCAACTGACTTTTAATCAGTAGGTCGATGGTTCGAACCCATCACGGCTCACCACTTTCTCCACCAATACTGATTCTTTGCTGTGCGCCTGATTTTTAGGCATTCCGCTTCAATTCGTTTCTTTTCCGAAGTCGGCGCGCCTTGCCTTGGCTCTGATCTGTTGTGATCCGTAGATGCAGGGATCATGTTTTACGGCATGAAGTCCAATACCCAGCTTATCGTGTTTACCGATCTTGACGGTACATTGATCGATCACGAAACTTACCGCTGGGATGCTGCACAGCCAGCGCTGACCGTTCTTAATCAAATTTCCGCAGGCGTTGTACTGGCGAGCAGTAAGACCACTCCTGAAATTGCCACCTTGCGCACCTCCCTTGGGTTGGATGATTGGCCCGCCATCGTTGAAAACGGTGCAGGTATTCTGCCGCCCAATGAAACGGCCACTCCAGGGGGGGCAAGCTACGCAGCCGTTCGTGAGGCGCTCAACCGCGCACCCGAGGACCTACGCGGTCTCTTTCGTGGGTTTGGGGATGTGACAACAACGCAAGTGGCCGAGATGACAGGCCTTTCGCAGACGGACGCGGCATTAGCCCAGCAACGGGCCTTTTCAGAACCAGGGCAGTGGTTAGGGACGGACGTGCAAAAGGTCGCCTTCGTGGATCACCTAAAGAAAGACGGAATTATTGCACAGCAAGGCGGTCGCTTCCTGACGCTTTCGTTTGGTGGCAACAAAGTTGACCAGATGCGTACGATCATCGACGCGTATAAGCCGCAGCATACCATCGCCTTAGGGGATGCCCCGAATGACATACAGATGTTGGAAAACGCTGATTATGGTGTCGTCGTTGCCAACCCAAATCGCGCGCCCCTTCCGCCCCTAAGCGGCGAAGAGGCCGGCCAAATCATAAGAACAGTTTCCGCAGGCCCAACAGGCTGGGCTGAGGCGGTCCTGTCTCTACTTCACAAACTTGAATTGCACTAGGATAGACGCTCATGGCTGATTTTCATCAGAACGGAAACATCACAACGCTGCACAATCTTCGGGCGAGGTCCGCTGACGAGATGGAGCACGAGCTGTCGGTCTTTGCGCAATCACGGAAAATCTCGCTGATCTTGCCATGCCTTTATTCAGAGCTTGAGGGTGAGGCGATGCCCCATATCCTGTCCGAATTGGCAAAGGTCAGCTACCTGCACCGCATCATTATCGGTCTGGATGCTGCCGATGAGGCGCAGTACCGACACGCGAAAAAGTTCTTTGAAGGGCTGGGCCAGAACCACATCGTCATCTGGAATGATAGCCCGCGTATGCTCGCGCTGGGCGCTCGTCTGGAGGCCATGGGGCTGGCGCCGATGGAGCAAGGCAAAGGCAAAAACGTTTGGGCGTCCCTTGGATATTTGATCGGATGCGCGGACAGCGCTGTGATGGCGATCCATGATTGCGATATCCTCACCTACAACAAAGAGATGTTGGCGCGTTTGGTCTACCCCGTCGCGAACCCAACATTTCCGTATCAAGTCGCCAAAGGTTACTATCCCCGCATAGGCGGTGGAAATCTCAATGGTCGTGTAACGCGGCTTTTGGTGAGCCCACTGTTGATTGCGTTGAAACGGGTCGTGGGGGATCGTGATTACATCGATTACTTGCGTAGCTTTCGGTATCCGTTGTCAGGCGAATTTGCGATGCGCACTGCGATTTTACCGGACCTTCGGATGCCGTCTGATTGGGGCTTGGAAATTGGGGTCCTGTCCGAAGCGTGGCGCAACCTCGCGCCTAAAGCGGTTTGCCAAGTTGATATCTCGGACGCCTATGATCACAAACACCAGTCCCTCAGCCCAGAGGAATCCAGCGCCGGCCTAAATCGAATGTCCACGGACATCTGCAAAGCGATCTTTCGCAAGCTCGCGTCTGACGGCACCGTTTTTACGGCCAATGTGTTTCGCACGTTGAAGGCGACGTATTATCGCTGCGCCCTTGATTTGCTCGAATCCTATTACAACGACGCCAAGATGAACGGGCTGACGATTGATCGCCACACAGAGGAACGGTCGATCGAGCTGTTTGCAGAAAACATCATGAAGGCGGGGCAGGTATTCTTGGAGAATCCCCATGAAACACCGTTCATCCCAACGTGGAATCGTGTTCATTCTGCCGATCCGACATTCCTGAGCGATATGGCCGCCGCTGCTAAAGCCGACGAACAAGAATACGTCTAAGCCTTAGCTGCGATTGGTAAGCCATCGACACTGATACGGTGCAAGCGTGACCGTATCCTTGTCCATGTTGATAGGATCGCCACTGATCAAATCCACCCAGTCTTCATCTTCGATCAGGTTCATCGAAAGATGCGAAACCTCGACCGTTTTATTGCTGACGTTGTGCAACGCAAAAATTGATTGGTGACGATCAAGGCTCTGACGCCAAACGCCAAACACCGCATCATTCAGCGGCATCGTGAATTGGGTCGCATTGGGGTGGAACGCAGGTTGGTTTTTCCGGATGCGCAGCCGATCTGACAAAGCTTTCAGGACACGGGACTGTTCCGTCTTTGGATCATCCAGCAAGTTGTTTAATGTAGGATAATCCCAGCGATGCCTGTTGATCGCACGGTTCATCCCGCGATGTTCGACCTGTGCATGATCATTCGGCGTCGCCAGCATCGAGTGGATGTAGAACGCGGGAATACCCTCAAGTGACATGACTATGGTTTGCGAAC
Source organism: Octadecabacter sp. B2R22 (assembly GCF_018861045.1). GTDB lineage: Bacteria > Pseudomonadota > Alphaproteobacteria > Rhodobacterales > Rhodobacteraceae > Octadecabacter. Next base: position 120,716 of record NZ_JAHKQJ010000005.1, on the reverse strand, counting down.
AGATGAACCGCTCAAAGTGGTAGCCGTCTTTGCCTTCGAATGTCTGGCCCGTTGCCGCGTAATAGGTTGTGTTGATCTCATAAGGAGCCTCGCCACCATCTGGCAGCGCCCGCATAGACACCAAACCACCGATCTCCTTGATCGTGTCGATCATCTTGTTTTGCTCGTCGTTTGGTAGAATTCCCTCAACTGGGCGCATCCCGATCCCGTCGTGGCTGGCGGTGAAGTTCAGGTAGGCACACCCCAATTGCGCGGGGGGCATGCCGCTGGACCAACGCCGTAAATAATCAGCAGAACCAGACATCATTGCATGCAGGATCAGCGGTGGCAGAGGGAAGTTATAGATCGCGTGGGCTTCGTTGCGATTGCCAAAATAGCTGAGGTTTTCGGCTTTGGGCACATTCGTTTCGGTCAGCAAAATAATCGTTTCCGCAGCATAGTCGCACAGCATTCGGATCAGCTGCACAACGGCATGGGTTTGTGGCAGGTGGATTGAAGGTGTGCCTGCCTCTTTCCAAAGAAACGCAACCGCATCTAGGCGGATAATCTGCACGCCGTTTTCAACGTGCAAACGGATGATCCGCAGGAATTCCAACAGAACTTCGGGATTTCGAAAATCGACATCAATCTGATCGTGACTAAACGTGCACCAAACATGGCGCGGTCCGTTGACGGTTTCGACTTCCTGCAACAGGGGAGTCGTGCGGGGGCGAACGACATCACTTAGGTCATCATCAGGGGAGGCCTCAAAGAAGAACTTGTCGTAGGGTGCTTGGCCTTGGCGATAGGCATTGAACCACGTCCCTTGGCTCGACACATGGTTCAGCACCAGATCAGACATCAAATGAAAATCCTCACCGATACGGTTGATGTCCGGCCAATCGCCCAATTGTGGATTTACGGCGCGAAAGTCCGACACAGCAAAACCATCGTCGGACGTATAGGGAAAGAACGGCAAAATATGCACGCCGTTGACCACGCCCTTCATACGGCGCAACAAAAAGTCGTACAAAAGATCGAGCGGTTTATGCGTCCCGTCCAGAATCGAATTGCCGTAGGTGATCAACATCGCATCTTGTTCCGTCCACAGGTTGTTGCTTGGCAGCCGTCCGCGTTTGCGTGGCTTGGTGCCTTCAGGCCAAAACGCCTCAACCACCTTGCTGGCCAGAATGTCGGCATCAATGTCAGGGTAAATCTGCAGGATAAGTGCAGCCAGCCGCGCGCTGAACGAAGTGGTCTTGGAAGTTTGCATACGAAGTGAAGGTCCGATGTTGAGTTATACAGGAAGCAATCTGCATGATTTGCGGAGTAATGGGTCGTCAAAAAGAGACCACGGTTGTGACAGAGGTCAAATTAGCGTTGAGATGCCTAGTCTTTGGGCAGTTCTACCACACCCACGCGGCTGCCCAACGTCCAGACTCCCGGGAATTCGGGGTTCCGTGCGTGATGCTGCCAACACTCTTTCATGTCCGGCGAAAAGTGGATGTCATCAAACAGGACAAGCGCGCCAGGCGCGGACACGCTGCGCACCAGTTCGAACTGTTTGTCTACAAAAGACCGCGTGTGGATCGCGTCGATCAAAGATATCTGCACCTTGGGCTTAATCACGTCGAGATTGTCCTCAAAGGTGCCAAGCGTCAAAAGGTGCCGATCACTGATCGCGTTGAAGTTCTGTTCAGCGATGGGGTGCCAAACGGGGTTGGGTTCAAAACTATAAAGAGTGCCGGATTGACGCTGCCCGAGCCCCGCAAGCCAGTACATCCCACTGGCCCCGAATGCGGCGCCAAACTCCAGAATTGCCTCTGGCTGCAACACGTCCGCCAGCCAAGCGTAGAACTGACAATAGTCCGCCTTCGTCCGTACATCAGCCATCTTGCGTTTGGGGTTGTCTCCAATCGGACGCCCGTAGTCTTTCAGTTTCTTGTAATCGGCCCAGAGTGGCAGCTTTCCAAGGTCGTTGGTTTTGGCGATGCCGTCTTCGATGGACTCAAAAAGATCGGCCATCTTGGCGTCAAATGTTGGTTTCATAGCAGCATAGGCCGAAAAAAGGCCGGCCATCGTGCTGCTTGGCTCTTCACGGACGGTGCGAATTTCAAATCCCATGGTGTCGTGGCTCTCTCAAATCGAATGTCAGTTTAGGTGGTGGTTTCGGCGTCGTGGGTTCTCGCGATTGCAGCCTTGGTCGTTCTACGTGCCGCGGCCTGTGCCGTGCGCGCCAGAAGGAACGTACCACAGACACCCGTCATGCTTGGAAAATGCCAACGGCCTGTTATCCGTGTCGCAGTGGAGTTGACACGGCCCTCGTAGACAGGGTCTTCGCCTTGATCAAAATCGGTGTATGTCTTTGAAAATGACACATCGGATCCGCTGCGTGTGCCCACAATTACGGCCAAAAGAGTATCCGTCGCCTCGTCGCGAAACGTATTGGGTTCGACGATTTCGCCACGTAGTGTTGCGCCCGTCTCGGTCAACACAGCGTCAAATGACACAGGCGCCCCCAACGTGATGTTGTCATAGTCAAACCGACCCGTCCAACTTCCACTGAGGCTGTCTGACGCTGCCATTGCTTAGATCTTGCGCAAGGTATCGCCGCGGCTCAACGTCGGAGACAGGTCAACGATCTGACCTTCATCACTTGCACCGTCTGCATTGCGCGCGGCAACGATACGCGCGGCCGTTTGCCCGATCTCAAGACGGCAGGCATCCATACTCGCCAGCCGTTTCGGAAGGCCTTCTAGAAGTTCAACACCGTTGAAACCCGCCAGCCCGATCTTGTTGGGAATGTCGATGCCTTGTTCTTGTAAATAAAGCAAACCACCCGCACCGATCATGTCGTTTGAGAAGTACAGAAAGTCGAGGTCAGGCGTCCGTTTTAACATCGCTTCCGTCATCTCGCGGCCCTTGGCCAAAGCTGACCCTCCCGAGTAGAATTCCTGATCTGCAATCTCGATCCCGTTTTTGGCAAGGGTTTGTGTGAACCCCTCGAACCGTTTACGTGCACGGTGATCCAACGGCATTTTCGTGCCCATGAACCCGATGCGTTTGTATCCAGCCTCAACGATGGCTTCTGCCATCACACGGCCCGCACGACGGTGGGAAATGCCAACGGCTGTGTCGATGGGCTCACCGTCGGTGTCCATAATTTCGACCACGGGAATACCAGCCTGCAGCAACATGGCGCGCGACGCTTCGGAATGTTCTAGTCCAGCAATGATGACGCCAGATGGTCGCCACGACAGCATCTCGAACAGAACTTTCTCTTCTTTTTCGGGTTGGTAATCCGTCACGCCAACGACCGGTTGAAGATCCGTGTCCTCAAGGACCTCGCTAATGCCAGATAAGACCTCGGGGAAAACCATGTTTCCGAGTGAGGGGATAATGACGGCGACCAGATTCACGCGCTGAGATGCAAGCGCCCCAGCGATTTTGTTGGGAACATAACCCAATCGGCGCGCCGCTTCGCGAACTTTTTCCCGCGTGACTGCACTCACATCACCCTTGTTTCGCAACACGCGGCTGACGGTCATTTCGCTCACACCGGAGGCTTCAGAAACGTCGCGAAGAGTGAGGGGTCGTTTTGATCGGGTCTGCACAGGCATCGTCCTATAAATATTCACCTTCAGTGTTAACGCCCTGAACGATGGAAGTCCAAGCCCTTGCGACGTGCCGGTTTTAAAGGCAGACAGTCTTGACGCTGGCCCCGTGGCTCAACTGGATAGAGCAGCCCCCTCCTAAGGGGCAGGTTGCAGGTTCGAATCCTGCCGGGGTCACCACGATAACTTCTTCTTACCGTTTCGTAAGGGATTTGATCACATGTCTGGCAGACACAATCATACAGTTCGTGCAAAAAGGATAACTCGCAGCTATTGTCCTTTTTATTAGAAGGCTTTGGATAAGTATGCGTCAGGGTGAATTAGACCTCATGATAGAGTTTGCCGTGAGCTGTCTGGCAACAGAAAATCATCTCGAAGTTAAGAAAATGATACGTGTTATGGCGCGGCGCTGGCCGGGGGTCCCTGCTTTGTCGATTGCATTTGCAGTGACGTCTGCGGCCGCGTCGTTTGAGGACGTCGTCGAATCAAAGTCATCTGCAGCGATTGCGGCACTCGCTTACCGTGTCGCGGCCCTCGTGGCGGCGGATGCATTCGCGGTTGAATCCATGGGGCAAGTTCGAGCAACAGCACAGGACTTGCTGCATTTCTGGCACCGCGTTGATCCCTACTTCCTCAAGCTCTAGGCCGCGTGCAAATAATGTGGCTCCGCCTTCATGCGATCAATCATGTGCGCAAACTTCTTACGCGCCTTTTGGCCAATCTCATTGTTCGGCATATCATCAGGTGCTTTAGATTTATCCTCAGATGCTGGTGCCGGAGATTTTTTGTCCCACGGCTCCCAAGCACGCGTCGGGTGGCTGCGACCGTCAATCCCTGGCGGGCGGATCACGCCACGCATCAGCATTCGGTCCATCAAGCCTTGGGCATCTGCTCCAGACACCCGGAACACACGTTCAATATCGGCGGCTGACACACCGTTGTTCATTTGGGCATAAACGCACGCCCAACCGTAATGGAACGGCACAACTTTGGCCGTCGTTGCTGTCGCAGCCTTTGCGATGACGGGTGCGGGAAGGGCGGTCGCACCTGCGCTCGCCATCATACCTTGTAGGAATTTACGCCTCTGCATTGGGCGTCTCCTGACTGTGCGGCTCCTCTTGAGCGGCGGTTTCAAGTGTGACGTCGTCAGCATCATCGGCCTGCATCACGTCTTCGTCGCGCATCAAATCCTTGATCGCGTCTTTGGCCGCTTCAACAACTTTGGTGCGTTTTCCAAACAGCGTGTTCGGCCCATTGGAGGCATACATCGGCTTAATCGCCGCCGCGCTACCTGCGACAGGTGCGCGAACGACATTCTGTCGAACCAGTTCGCGCATTACGGCTTCGGCTTGGGTGGCATCGACCCGCAACCATTTTTGGATAAGTGCGGGGGTGGCGCGGTGGTTTGCACGCGCAAATAAGGCGGCCCAACCGACCTGCATGGCATTGGCTGGGGCTGCTGCTGCTGGGACAGCGGCGGCGGGCAAGGGCAGGACTGGGATCACTGCGGCTGCTCCCGCGGAACGGAGGAATTCTCGTCTTTTCATACCTTTGATATGGGTATGGGACGTTGACCTTTTACGGGGAAACCCCGCGGAAGGTTCCCCAAAGCGCGTTAAGGTGATTTTAATGTCTTTGTTAACAGATAGTTACCTTATCCGTGGATAAGGTCACGCTGGGCAGGTTCGTGAAAAATCGCCTGTAAACCGCGTCAAACCATGCGGATGACGTCTTTATCAATCGACAACATATAACCGCGCCGCGCGATGTTGCGCACCAGCAATTCTGACATCATCTGGTTGCCCAATGTGTCGCGCAACCGCTTGATGCGGGTTGCTCCTGCGGCCTCTTCGCAATCTGACGAAGGACGGCCTGAAATCACGCCCTCAATCTCGGCACCTGTCAGGACTTCGTCATCCATGCGGGCTTCTGCCAGAACCGAAAGCGTTTCAATTGCTGCGTCGGTCAGTTTGAACTCGAAATTGTTGAGGTAGACCATGTTCTGATCACGAGAAATCAGAAGCGAGTTCACTTCGATACCCTTGCGTTCGATCTGTCCCATGCGGCGGTTCATTGCGATGAGCATCACAAGGAACGCGATGGCGGCCACCAACAACGCGGTCGCAAACGTCAGTAGGACAAAGATCACAAAGCGGTAGCTGTCCAACGTGGCAGAGAATGCCGTGCCAGATTGCGCCAGAATTTCCAGCAGCTTGATTTCGGATTGACCGGTCAGGGACGCGTTTTCAACGAACAGCTGTTCGACCCGTGCATTAAACGCATTTGCGTCCGGCAGGTTCAGAAACAGCAAAACAGCCGCCGTTGCCAATATGACCACGATGGCTGCAATTCCGCCGACGACAATACGATTGCCTGTCTGGCGCGCTTCAATAGCGGAGGTAGTAGTCTCCTGCACTTTCCTGTCTCTCCTCAAGTCCGGCGTCATCAAAGACGCCTTCGATACTCAACAGCTGCCATCCATCGGCAGCTAGGCGCGAATTCAGTTCGGCCTCGGCAGCGCCGGCAGAACATTCGCCATTGATCTCGGCGACACCGTAATGCAACCGAAGCGGATCGTCACGCTTGGCTTTATAATCCGCGTAACAGGCCGCTTGTGCCGCGGAACTCAGCACAAGGAGTGCGAGAGAGAAGGGGATGATGCGTTTCATGTCCGGACCATGCCTTGCGACGGATTGTTATTCAATATCCATCGCAAAAGCCTCCGCTGTCAGCGCATAACATTCCCCCGATATTGAGAGACATCTGCCCCCAAGCCCATCGTTGATCCATACCAAGCTGGCACACCGTCAGACGAACCCGAAAGGATCACACAATGTTTGCTCGTACACTTAAGAAAACGTTCACCGCAGGAATTTTGGCCAGCTCAATGGCTCTGACGTCCATTGCGCCATCTTCTGCACAGGCAGGGATGTCCGAAGAAGAAGTCTTTGGCTTGTTGTCCCTCTTGGTTATTGGCGCGGCGATCCATCACAGTCGCAATGACGACCCTGCTCCTTCTCCACAGGTAAACCGCACACCGCGCGCCGAAAGTGCACGACAGGTGCTGCCGTCCAGTTGCCGTCGTGACATTGAAACGCGCCGTCGCGGGACCGTTCGGATGTTTACGCAACGCTGTCTGAACAACAATTACCGCAACGTCGATCGTTTGCCGCAAGCCTGTCACATCACGGTGCGCACGCAGAACGGTCAGCAGCGTCAGGGCTACAGCGCCCAATGTCTGCGCAACGCCGGATTTCGCACAACACGGCACTAAGGCCGTCGCGAAATAGGGTGACCGCCCCCAGCGGTACCCCGATCAGAGGCAGGGGGGAGGACATGGCCCCCTGCCTCTTTTTTGTGCCTGAATAGAAGAGTGATTGCAGGCCGTGCATATCGGGTCTGTAAACTGGGCCCTACCTCGATAGGTCAAGATGCCTTACCCATTCATTTAGGGGAGCAATGATCTGAAAAGGATAGACAATGATCCAAGACCGTTTGACCGCCAAATTTCTACGCAACAAACCCGCCAAAGCGACCGAGCCTGAAGCACCTGTTGCCGTGAAACCAAAATCCGTGAAGACGCCCGTGATGGATGACTACACACGTGGTCGCCGCCTGTCCGCTGCGTTCTGGCTCTAAACTTGCGTATGACGTCTGGGTCTGATTGATCGGACTTATGACAAAGAATACGGCCAGCGGCCCCGACTTTTCGTTTGAACAAGATTTGCTGACCCGTGGTGCGCTCCGGATCGCTGGAGTTGACGAAGTTGGCCGCGGGCCACTTGCGGGGCCTGTCACCGCCGCAGCAGTGATCCTTGATCCTGCAAACATCCCTGAAGGGCTGAATGACAGTAAGGCGCTGACGAAGAAACGACGAGAGGCCTTGGAGCCCATCATCTTTGCAACCGCACAAGTCTCTATCGCACATGCCACAGTAGAAGAGATCGACGAGATCAACATCCTTCGAGCGAGCCACCTTGCGATGGAACGCGCCGTCGCGGGGTTGGGCGATGTCGATCATGCCCTGATTGATGGCAACATAATCCCCCGCGGCCTGACCGTTCCAGCGACGACCCTCATCAAGGGTGACGCTCGTTCTGCGTCGATTGCGGCGGCCTCAATTGTGGCTAAAATATGTCGAGATCGGATCATGGTGGATTTGGCGCAACAGTACCCTGGCTACGGTTGGGAGACGAACGCGGGATATGGATCAAAAAGTCACATATCTGCACTTCAAAATTTGGGGGTAACCCCACACCATAGACGGTCGTTCAAGCCCGTGCACAATATGTTGTGACAAGCATATTTTCTAACCCTTTGATTCAATAAAGTTTTTGACTGCGAATCACCTTTGACTCACATTGAGGTCAACAAACGAGCGGACAACCGCCGTGACTATCAAAGTCGGGACAGAGGCGATTATGACTAAGAAAACCAAGGAGGCAGCTGCGCCAGCACTGCCCCTCAACAGCATCCTTGACGGTGATTGCATCGACATCATGAACAGCCTGCCAGAGTGCAGCGTTGATCTGATTTTTGCAGACCCGCCCTATAACCTTCAGCTGAAGGGCGAATTGCATCGCCCCGACAATTCCAAGGTCGACGCGGTTGATAACGATTGGGATCAGTTCGAAAGTTTTAAGCGCTACGATGAGTTTACGCACGCTTGGATGACGGCCGCGCGCCGTATCCTCAAACCGAACGGTGCGATGTGGGTCATTGGATCTTATCATAATGTGTTCCGCATGGGGACCGAGCTGCAGAACCAAGGGTTCTGGATCCTCAATGATGTGATCTGGCGTAAATCTAATCCGATGCCGAACTTTCGCGGCATGCGTCTAACAAATGCCCATGAAACGATGATCTGGGTCTCCAAGACCGAGAAGTCGAAACCTACTTTTAACTATGAGGCGCTAAAAACGCTGAATGAAGGCACACAAATGCGCAGCGACTGGGTGCTGCCGATTTGCACAGGACATGAACGTTTGAAAAACGAAGCCGGCGACAAAGCCCACCCGACACAAAAACCCGAAAGCCTGTTGCACCGCGTCCTGATTGGCTCAACCAATCCTGGTGACGTCGTGCTGGACCCCTTCTTTGGTACTGGCACAACAGGTGCTGTCGCAAAGATGCTGGGCCGTGACTACATCGGTATCGAACGTGAAGCCGAATATCGTGCCGTCGCTGAAAAGCGCCTCAAGAACGTTCGCAAGTTGGATGCATCCGCTCTTGAGGTCACGCAATCTAAACGCGCCGAACCGCGTGTTCCGTTTGGCCAAGTGGTTGAACGCGGCATGCTGCGCCCTGGCGAAGAGCTGTGGTCCATCAACGGGCGTCACAAAGCCAAAGTTCGCGCTGATGGGTCCTTGATTGGGGCCGATTCCAAAGGATCCATTCACCAAGTCGGTGCAGCCTGCGAAAACGCGCCGAGCTGCAATGGCTGGACCTACTGGCACTACCGTCGCGACGGTAAGAAAGTTCCTATTGATCTGTTGCGCCAGCAGATCCGCTCCGAAATGCGAGCGAACTAAACACTTACACAGAGATAGCGTGCCCCAAGGGGCCGCAACGACTACCGCCTGTGCCTGCGGCGCCTATAGCCGTGGCACCACTTTCCCCCCGTCGGTCCCAAGACCTGACGGGGGTTTTTTCTATTATTGGGTTCCCTTTTAGCGGGTCATAAAGTGCGCTGGGATATGAGCGTTGCCAGACGGCGAAGTTCTTCTGACGGGTATGTCCCGATCCGAATGGGCGTGGGGCATCGGCCAAATCCGCTACGATAGAGACTAATCCAGTCTAACGCGGCATCGGGTTGGTTGCGTTCTTATAGGGCGCCCAATCTTCGATTTCTGGATAGTATTTCTTGCGCCATGCCCGCACGCGCGGGTTCATGACACGGCGCCAGACAGGTGGGATCATCGCCGCCATTGTCATGATCGGGTAGCCGTAGGGCAGTTGCGGAGCGTCCTCTTGATCGTAGGTTTGCAGGAGCGGGAAACGGCGGTCAGGTTTGTAGTGATGGTCGCTGTGGCGTTGCAGGTTAATCAGCAGCCAGTTTGAGGCTCTGTGGTCTGCGTTCCATGAATGACGTGGCTTTACGTGTTCGTATTTGCCGTCGCCAAGATGCTTTCGGGTAAGGCCGTAGTGTTCAACGTAGTTGACGACTTCAAGTTGGACGATCGCGATATAGGCCTGGAAAACGAAGAGCCCAAGGCCAGCCCAACCGCCAATCAGACAGGCGAGGGTGATCATCAGGGCTTGCAGGATGAGGTAGCGCCAGAACGGGTTGCTGCGGTGATACCAAGGCAAGTTCTTACGGGCGAGCATGGCCTTTTCCGCCTTAAACGCAGAGATCGGCTGAGACACGAACACACGCGGGAAATATCGGTGGAAATTTTCATTGTAACGCGCTGTGACGGGGTCGCGCGGCGTGCCGACGTAGCGATGATGCACCAGCAGGTGTTCGCTTCGGAAATGTGAGTAGAGCGCCATTGAGAGCAGGATGTCCGCGAGCCAGCGTTCGAATTTCGGCTTTTGGTGTGCCAGTTCGTGGGCGTAGACGATGCCAACGGTGCCCGACATCACACCGATCCCAAAGAACAGCGCAAGCCTTTCCAACGTCCCGAGGTGGCCCGTTGAGGTCACATACCAGAGCACCCCGAAAAGTGTGATGAACTGTAGCGGCATCCAGATGATGGTCACCAGCCGATACCAGAACAATTCATCCGTCGTGGTTTCTAGGTCTGCGTTTGCCTCGTAACGGCCAACGAAAGCATCGAGGATCGAGAACATGTACCACGTCGCCAGCGGCATCAGGATCACGGTCCAGCCGCCAAACACCGCCCCGATCCAAGCCAATGGGATCAACATCATCGACAACCAAAACGGAGCCGCACGCGCAAATCGGGCCATGTTTTCGTGAGATACGATCGGGAAAGACGTCATGTCTGGAACTCCAACAAGTCTAACTCAGTATAAGCGTTCGTGAGAGCACCTCAAAGGGTTCGTAGCGTCGCGGCCGCCAGCGTGTACGCCTTTTGCATCACAGTGGGCAGAGAGCTGGGGGCAAACCTGTCGGCGGGTATGAAATGACCGCGGGTCGGGTTTGCGTCATGTGCCAACACCATGATGTGAACCCGCAGGATCAGGTGGAAATGGGTAAAGGTGTGCCGCGCATGGTCTGGCAGTTCGATCCAATCGCCGGAAACCGGCTCTAATCCAGCGGGATCGTCATTCCATTCGGTTGTGGGCCAGCCGAGCATCCCACCTAGGAGTCCCTTGTCGGGACGTGTTTCCAGCAGCCATGCGCCATCAGCGCGGCGGGCGATATAAGCGATGCCATTGCGGGTTGGCTTGGGTTTCTTTGGCGTCTTTTGTGGGAGCGTCGCTTGGGTCCCCGCAGTCCGTGCGTTGCAGTTTTCAAGCAAGGGGCAGATGCCGCAAGCTGGGGATTTGGGTGTGCAGATCGTTGCACCAAGGTCCATCACGGCCTGCGCATAATCGCCTGCACGCGCGTTCGATGTATGGCGTTGGGCGTAGTCCATGAAAACAGGTTTGGCGGCGGGCAAAGGGGTGGCGTCATTATAAAGCCGCGCCATGACCCGTTCGACGTTGCCATCCAGAACGGTTGAGGGTTCATCAAAGGCAATCGCGGAGATCGCGGCGGCGGTATACGGCCCGATCCCAGGAAGCGCGATGAGGGCGTCGTAGTTTTGCGGAAAAACACCGTCATGGTCGGCCACAATAGCGCGGGCGCATTTCAGCAGGTTTCGCGCACGGGCGTAGTAGCCAAGTCCGGCCCACGCGGCCATAACGTCGGCGTCGTCAGCATCGGCAAGGTCATTCACTGTCGGCCAGAGTTGCGTAAATTTACGGTGGTAGTCGCGCACGGCGGCGACGGTTGTTTGTTGTAACATCACCTCAGAGAGCCAGACGGCATACGGGTCCGGCAAGATGCCTGCTTTGCGATCCGCTGGCATGACGCGCCACGGCATTTCGCGGGCATGAACGTCATACCAGTCCAGGAGAGCAGTCGTAATGTCACGCAATGTTTATGACCTTCCGGTGGTGGTTTCTCTGGCGTTGCGAGGTCAGAGGTTTAGAGTAGCGCATAAGTATGAAACAGCCACGTCGCCATAACACAACACGCGGATTCTCTCGCGCTGTCACTTTGATGCAGAAAAACATCCGAGGGGCAACGCAGTCGCGTGGGTTCGAGCAAAGCCGTGTTTTGACGCACTGGGCTGAGATTGTCGGTGAGGGGACTGCGAAAATCGCCCATCCCGTCGATGTGAGCTATGCCCGTGGCGGACTTGGGGCGACTTTGACGTTGCTGACATCAGGGGCGCAAGCACCGATGTTGGAAATGCAAAAAGAGCAGCTGCGCGAAAAGGTAAACGCCTGTTACGGGTACAATGCGATTGCGCGCATCCGTATTACACAGACTGCCGCGACTGGATTTGCCGAGGGGCAAATGGCGTTTGATCACGGCCCTAAGTCACCGCGCGGGCCCGTGCCCGAGGTGAAGGCCGCTGCGCGAGACCTTGCCGCTCCTGTAGAAAACGAAGACTTGCGACTTGCGCTTACGGCGCTCGGGGCAAATGTAATGACGAAATGTCCTACTGATACTGGAAAGAAATCCTAATGAATAAACCGTTTCTTGTTTCTGTGGCTGTCGTAGCCGCTGCCACTGCTGGTGGTTTTTGGTTCGCCAATCGCGATGCTGGCACGACGCCGATTCAAATCTCCGAGATGACCGAAGCTGTCGATTTTGATGTCACCGAGATGTTCCAAGGCGATCCTGAGTCTGCGGTTCAGGTTCTTGAGTATGCGTCCTTTACCTGCCCGCACTGTGCGAACTTTCACGCGGATCAGTACCAGCAAATCAAAGAGAACTACATCGATACGGGCCTGATCGGGTTTACGTATCGCGAAGTGTATTTTGACCGTCCGGGTCTTTGGGCATCCATGGTTGCTCGCTGTGGCGGTGAAATGCGGTTCTTTGGTTTGTCTAAGTTGATCTTCGAAGACCAGCAAAACTGGGCGCGCGGTGAAAGCGGCGAAGAGATCATCGCGTCCTTGCGAAACATCGGCAAAGTTGCCGGTCTGAGCGACGCTGATCTGGACACCTGCCTTGCCGACGCGGATGAGGCGCAAGAGCTGATGGCATGGTATCAATCCAACGCCGAAGCAGATGAGATTACCGGTGTTCCGAGTTTCTTCATCAACGGTGAGCCCTATTCCAACATGAACTATGCCGAGTTTGCGGCTGTGCTGGACGAAAAACTGGCTGAAGCCGCCGAATGACACCGCTTGCGGGTCTGAAAGTCGTCGAACTGGCCCGCATTCTGGCGGGCCCGTGGGCGGGTCAGGTCTTGGCGGATATGGGTGCAGAGGTCATTAAGGTCGAAGCACCCGAAGGCGACGATACCCGCCGTTGGGGTCCTCCATTTATTGATCATCAGGGCGAGGCTTCGGCAGCGTACTTTCACGGCTGCAACCGTGGCAAGAAATCCGTGGTGATCGATTTTCGCACCGACGAGGGCAAGGCGGATTTGCTGCGACTCTTGGCGGATGCGGATGTCGTCATCGAAAATTTCAAGGTTGGTGGCCTTGCGAAATATGGGCTCGACTACGCCAACCTTCGAGAGACCCATCCGAAGTTGATTTACTGTTCTATCACTGGCTTCGGCCAAGACGGGCCTTACGCGGCGCGGGCGGGGTATGACTACATTATTCAAGGAATGTCCGGCCTTATGTCGGTGACAGGTGAACCGGACGGGCAACCACAAAAGGTTGGCGTGGCGGTGACGGATGTTTTCACGGGTCTTTACGCCAGTAATGCAATCCTCGCGGCAGTCCATCAGCGGCACGCAACGGGACGTGGACAACATATTGATCTGGCTTTGTTGGATGTAGCCGTTGCCACGACGGCCAATCAAGCGATGAATTATTTGGCGACCGATGTTTCGCCAAAGCGGTTGGGCAATGCCCATCCCAATATCGTTCCTTATCAGGTGTTCGACTGTTCGGACGGGCACGTGATTATTGCCGTAGGAAATGACGGGCAATTCAGGCAGTTCTGTACGGTCTTGGGCTTGGACGCCTTGGGGACTGATGAACGGTTCGCAACCAATCCTGCGCGGTTGGAGCATCGCGATGTTTTGGTGCCTATGTTGGCTAAAGAAATGCGAGAACACACCATGCAAGGTGCCCTTGCAGCGTGCGAGGCGCATGGCGTTCCAGCGGGGCCGATCAACACGTTCGAAGATGTTTTCGCTGACCCGCAGGTGATTTCACGCGGGTTGAAATTGGATCTGGATGGCGCACCGTCTGTCCGACCTCCGATGCGGTTCTCGGATGCAGATTTGGCCCTAGATCGCGCGGCGCCAAAGCTCGGGCAGGATCAGGATATTATCGGGGAGTGATCCCGAGGGCGGCGAGTTTCGCATCAAGTGGCGCCCAGTCGGTGAGGGTCAATCGCACAGGTAAAACCTGTACTTTGGGTCGAAAACTGTCTGGCAAACGAACAGCATCCTTTTCGGTGGTGACCATGATTAGGCCGCGGGTCGCGGCTTCGGTTTCGAGGCGTTTCAGAATTGCATCCGTATAGGGCTGGTGATCGTCCAAGGCTTCGCCACGTACGACGTCCGCGCCAAGACCCTTTAGCGTGGCAAAAAATTTCTCTGGGTGCCCGATACCCGCAAATGCCAGCACCCGTAGGTTGCCCCAAGGCATGCCCGTGGGCAGTGGTTCAAGGTGGCCATCAAGACGTGCACACCCCTCTGGCAGATCTGGCGTGAATCCCGCTCGGGCGTGGTCTGGGCCAATCGCAAGCAACAGGTCGGCGCGCTTTAATCCGATGTGCGCGGGTTCGCGCAGGGGCCCCGCAGGCATTACGCGCCCATTACCGAACCGTTTGACGGCATCCACAACAACAATCTGCAAATCCTTGTGGACTGTCGGATTCTGGAACCCATCGTCGAGGAGAATAACCGTGGCGCCCGCAGTCTGTGCCGCCTTCACCCCTTCGGCACGATCCTTGGAGACCCAAGTTGGTGCAAATTCACTGAGCATCAACGGCTCGTCGCCAGTCTGGTCAGCGCTGTGGGCCTTTGGATCGACCTGAACGGGGCCGCCAAGCGATCCGCCATACCCTCGACTAACGATGTGAGGCGTTTGTCCCATCTCGACCAAACGAGAAGCGAGCGCGATTGTTGTTGGTGTCTTACCTGTTCCGCCTGCGTTGATGTTGCCAATGCAAATGACCGGAATGTCTGCGCATAGGCTTGGTGCCTTGTTCACGCGCCGCGATGTGGCTGCGCCGTACAGGGCTCCGAGCGGTGATAGAAGCACCGCGAGCAGGCTGCGATCTTGATACCAGAACAGAGGCGGCTTCATGTCTGGACCTCAATTGTATCAAGAACACCGCGAACGAGATCATTTATGGTTTCCGCGTTGCGTGTGATCTCTTCCCAACCGGCCAAAGCCATGCGTGCGCTTTGTTCAGGTGATGAAAGAACGCCAACCGCTATTCCAAGTTCACCTGCAGAGCGGATTTCGCGACAGGCCTCGGCCTTGGCTAAACGGGCAAAACGGGCTTCATGCGGGGCCTTGTGCGTGCCGTGCACGACGGCTGATCCAAGTACGATTGGATCAAACGGGGAATCGGCATCACTGCCGCCTAGCGTGCCGCCAACAAAGGTCAAAGGCGCGAGGCGATACCAAAGACCGAGTTCACCTTCCAAGTCGGCGACATAGGCTTGGTGTTCGGCCTCGGGGTCGTCCCCTTCCGAACGAACGCCAACCTTAAGTCCGGCTTCACGAAGGGTGTTCGCCACCTCAACGCCGCTTTCGATATCGCGTGGCGTGATTATCAAAAGCAAAAGGTGGCTTTTGCGGCTCGCGGCCAAATGCGCAGCGGCGATGTCTTTCACTTCGGTCGCGATTACGTTTGCGGCGAACCAAGATGGGCGGGTGTCGATGGCCTCAACCATGACGGCCAGTTCGTATTGATTGTGTGCTGGGGCGGTTGGTTCTTCGAGGATGGGTCCGGTTGCTTTGACGTGGTCACGTGCGACGCCACCTCGGGTCAAGCGGGTCGCAGTTGCACCATCGGCCGTGTGTATCAGGTCAAATGCAGCCACCGCGCTGCGGATCGCCCTTGGCCGCCAACGGGAGCTGCCTGTCAATAACCCGCCATTGCGGGCGTTTATCAGCGTCGCGGGGAGAGATTCATGTTCAACGACCCGTAGGAGGGATGGCCGCAATGTCCCTCCGTTCCAGATCAAACAGTCTGGGGTCCAACGATCCCAGAATTCTCGAATCCTGCTGGGCGAGTCTGTTGGGACTGCGACCACAGTGGCAATGTCTTCGTGCAGATTGATTGCGCGCAAGACGTCAGGGGGTGCCGTGACAAGAACGCCGTGATCGCCGCATTCATGTGCAAGGCGTTCCGCGATGGAGGTTGTCGAGGGAACCTCCTGCGCGTCACCACAATGAATCCAGATCACGGCGCAGCGCCCCGCTTAACCGAGTTCTTCGGTCGTGGATGTTTCGGCTTGTTCATCACGCAAACGGTGGATGTGAGCGATGAAATAACGCATGTGGGCGTTGTCGACGGTCTTCTGGGCTTCCGCTTTCCAAGCGTTGAAAGCAGTTTCGTAGTTTGGAAACATGCCGACGATGTGGATGTCGTCGACATCTTTGAACGCGTTCTTGGTTGGATCAATAAGTTCGCCGCCAAAGACGAGGTGAAGACGTTGGGACATAAAGCACCTTTGAGTTGCTATTTAAGACATAATTGGGTGTTGCGGGGACATTAGGCCCTGCTGCTTATCGGGTAAAGGCGATCAGGCGAGCGCGTCGATTAAAGTTTGATGGATGCCACCTGCCGCGACCATGCCGTTGATCTGTGGATGAGGATTGTTGAACGCGGCAGTTTGGCCTTTTTGATCGCTGACGATGCCGCCAGCCTCAGTAACGATCAGAGCGCCCGCTGCGACGTCCCATTCCCATGTAGGGCGCAGGGTCAGCATTCCGTCGAATTGTCCCTGTGCAACCAACGCCAAACGGTAGGCGAGCGATGATCGAAAGGTGCGTTTGAACGGAGGGGCCTGTGTCGCCCAATATTTCGCGTCCATGTTTGGCTTTGATGACAGGACAGTGGCAGTGTCGATGGCTTTGTCCGCCGTTGCCGTTATCGGCGCGCCGTTGCAGGCGGCACCTTGACCCAAGGTGGCCGTGTACATCGCGTCGTGAATCGGCAGGTAGATCACAGCGGCGGTGACGATACCATTTTCTGACACGGCGATTGAATGTGCCCAGTCTTTATTGCCTTCGATAAAGGCGCGTGTTCCGTCGATCGGATCGACAATAAACTGCCGCTCGGTCGAAAGCCGCTTTTCACCATCCTCGGTCTCTTCTGATAGCCAACCATAGTCTGGACGCGCCGCTTGCAGGTCGGCGGAGAGCTGGCGATTCACATGAAGATCAGCTTCGGTAACGGGCCCTTGCCCGCCGGACTTTTCCCACACCTCGGGCGAGGCGTTGAAATAGCCTTTGGCGATGTCACCAGCACTGCGGGCCGCGTCTATCAGGAGGTCAAGATCATGCACCGGCGAGGGTCATCTCATCAATCATCAGGCTTGGAATAATGCGACCCATATGGGCGCGGCCATCGTTGGACGGAATAATCCGTGCTAACATATCATGCAGATTACCCGCGACCGTACATTCATTGATTGGGTAGGCGATTTCGCCGTTCTCGATCCAAAACCCCGATGCGCCACGGGAATAGTCACCAGTATTCGGGTTGATCGTGGACCCGATCATAGACGTAATAAGAAGCCCTGTTCCCATGTCGCGGATGATTTCATCGGGGGATGCTTTGCCCGGAGTAAGTTCCAAATGAGACACTGTCGGGGAGGGCGGACCGGAAGTGCCGCGTGACGCGCTGCCTGTGCTGGGCAAACCCAGTTTTCGACCCGTTGCAAGGTCCAGCGTCCAGCCTGTCAAAACACCGTCGTCGATGATCTTACGTTGAGCGGTTGGCAGGCCTTCGCCATCAAACAACCGCGATCCCGCCACACGAGGGCGGTGGGGTGTTTCGATCAGGTCCATGCCCTCGGGTAGCACGCGTTCGCCGTTCTTACCGAGAAGCCAAGATGACCCCCGTGCAATTGCTGCGCCATTGCTGGCTGACAGTAAATGCCCGATCAGAGACCCTGCGATACGTTCGTCAAACAAGACCGGATAGGTTCCGGTTTGTGGTTTACGTGCGCCATGACGTGCAACGGCCCGTTCCCCAGCGATGCGGCCAATGTCATCCGCCGCGCGCATGTCAGAGAGATGGATTCGGCTGTCATGGTCATAGTCGCGTTCCATTCCAGAACCGCTGCCAGCAATTGCCACAGCGCTGATGGAATGGCCTGTGCTTTGTGAGCCCGCAGAAAAGCCGTTGCTTGTGGCGAGGTGGACTTGGCGGCGACCATACCCAGCAGAGGCGGTTTGTACTTGCGCCACGCCGTCAACAGATTGCGCTGCCTCTTCGGCGATGCGGGCCTGTTCTTGCAACCATTCAGGGGTGGGTTCCGGACCATGGTCCACCAGATCAAGGCGGCTAACGTCAAGGTCCGTTGCCAGTTGCGATGGGTCCGCAATGCCTGCGTGCGGATCTTCTGGGGCCTCTGCCGCCATTGCCACGGCGCGTTGGGCCATTTCTGCAATTGTGCGTTCAGACGTGTCAGATGCAGATACATTTGCGGAACGTTGCCCGACAAACACCCGCAGTCCAACATCCGTACCTTCGGCTCGCTGCGCTTCCTCAAGAACACCTGAGCGCACATCAATTGAAACCGAAGTGCCTGCGACGGCCAAAGCGTCCGCAGTATCGGCGCCAGCGGCTTTCGCGGCCTCAATCAGGCGATGTGTGAGGTCTGCAAGAGATTGGGTCATAAAGCGTCCTTTTCTTGTCTCAGGACGTAGTGCCTGTTGGGGCGACCCGCAAGTGCGAGAGGTCCCATTCTTGTATTGCCAGTGTTCTATAGACGGAGTGTCAAACAATGCAAAACGGCGCCCGAAAAAAATCGAGCGCCGCTTAGTGTGTTAAAAGAAGTGGGAGTTAGCGCAGGCGCTGACCGTTCGCGAGAACATGGCCTTCGCCGTTCACTTCAATCGTGGATGTCAGCATGTCATCGCCAACGGGTGTCGTGAACATACCCATCATCATGCGCGGCATCATGGCTTCTTCTTCTGGGATCAGACCCATTTGAACAAGCTTGTCGACAAGGCCGTTCACGCCATTGATTTGGAAGGTTGCTTCGCCTTCTGGGCGTGGCATGCCGTCAAAGGACTGCAAGTCGGAGTTGTCGAAGGTAAATGCACCTTCACCAGTGATTTCGGCACCCGCAGCTTTGACTGTCAGGTCCGTAATCTGAAGCCCATTCAATTCACCAGGAACGTCGGCCATTGCAGCGGCTTCCATTTGCTCAGGGTCAAGGAAATCAAAGAACGGTGTCACTTGGGCGTCAATCCCGAGCGCAACTGTCAGAGGGTCACGCGGCAAGATGCTTTGTGGGTCGACCATGCTCCACAAGAGTTCGCTAATTGCGAGTTCTGTGAAGTTGAATGCGAGACGCGCATCGCGCGGGCCGTCTTCGCCTTGGCTCAGCGGGATTTGGAAGTCAAAACCGTACTCTGCCATTGATGCTTCGATCGGGAATGGAAGTTCATTTGGGATCAAAGCTGTAATGCTGATGTCTTGTGCCGATCCGGAATAATCCATGCCATCTACGTCGAAAGAAAAGCCCAATTCACCGCCGGCAATTGTTGAGCTCCCTGATGCGGCCTCACCGTCTGCGCTGAAATCAAAGGCGTATACGATTTCGCCGAACGTATAGCCGCCGTCCATGGCCAAACCTTCGTTGAAAGGTGGTACATCGGCGCTCATGTCCATGTCGACTGGCATGGAGATATTGGCGGCCATGTCCAGATCAGCCATGTCACCGTTAAAGCTCACGATGCCTTCGCCGCCAGTTTCACGGAACAAGACGTCGATATCTACGGCGCCAATCGCGACCTCGTAGGCGATACGGGTCAAGTTGTCTTTCACGACGGAATACTGTCCGGACATATCCAGCATAGCGATGACTGCGTCTTCGAGTTGGACTTCTTCCTTAGCTTCCCCTTCAAGACTATCGACCGTGATGGCATAGCGGTCGGCCGTGAATTCATAGTTCATCGTTTCAGGGTCACCGGAAACGATCATTTGCAAGCCGGATTGCGTAACCGTCATGTTGATGGTGGACGGGTCGCCATACTGCGGTGTGATCCCGAGAGTCATCGGGTAACTGTCGACCGTCGTGATTGTAACAGTGCCGTCGCCGTTTTCAGTCAGTTCAATGTCGCCGAGCTGTGCATTGATCGAGGTTTCGTCATCGGACATCGCAATCGCAACACCCGAGATCGTAAGCGTGTCGCCTGACATTTCTTCACCTTTTGTGGTGAATCCTTGTCCATAGACTTCCATTTGGCCGGTCCAATTGTCCCAGACCTGTTGGGCCGTCACATCGGCGTTTGCGGTTGTGCCACATAGAATGGCCGCGATGATTGTTGATTTACGAATAGACAGCATTATCTGAATCTCCTGCTAAAATAAGTTGCGCGCAGCTTTTCAAGTCTGCTGGATGCGGTCAAGGTCGGGAAATCACTCCTTCGTGCGTGAAATAACGACGGAATGAGATAAATTTTTGTTGGGGATAAGACATGGGCGTGATGAATAAGGTTGTTTTGGTAACGGGGGCCAGTCGAGGGATCGGGGCCGCGACTGCGCGGGCTTTCGCTGATGCTGGTGCAAAGGTCGCATTGGTCGCGCGATCTACGAGCGAGATTGACGCCATAGCCGCAGAAATCGGTGATAATGCCATCGCGATTGGATGTGATGTCGCGGATTACGGGCAAGTGGTGTCGGCGATTGAGCAGACGACAGCTGCATTTGGCCCGCTTGATGTTTTGATTAACAATGCTGGATTGCTCGATCCGATTGATCATTTGGCCGACTCTGACCCTGATGTCTGGGGCAAAACCATCGATGTGAACCTGAAAGGCGTCTTCAACGGCATGCGCGCGGCGATGCCTGACATGATCAATCGCGGCGCAGGTACGATTATCACGGTGTCATCGGGTGCGGCCCATGGGCCTGTTGAGGGCTGGTCCGCCTATTGTTCCTCCAAGGCGGGCGCTTTTATGTTGACCCGCTGTGCGGACAATGAGGCCCGCGAGAAGGGGCTGCGCGTCTTGGGGCTGTCGCCCGGAACAGTGGCGACTGATATGCAGCGCGATATCAAGGCATCCGGTGTGAATCCTGTCAGCCAACTTGAGTGGTCCGATCATATCCCACCTGAATGGCCCGCACGGACCTTGGTCTGGATGTGTTCTTCTGAGGCGGATGCCTACCTTGGGACGGACGTTTCACTGCGGGATGAGGTTATTCGCCAACGGGTGGGTCTTGTATGATTGAGCAGAGCTCGGAGAACGGCTGCCTGACACTCACGATCAATCGCCCTGACAAGGCCAATGCCTTGACCGAGGCAATGTTGGGGCAGCTGGCCGATGCGGTCGAAAAGGCCGACGCCAAAGTTTTGGTTCTGACCGGTGCGGGCAAAGTGTTCAGTGCCGGCGCTGATTTGGATGATGTGCGAAATGGAACGCTTGCGCTCTCGCCTGAATGGGAACGGCTTTCGTCCGCTGTTGCCGGGTTTGCCGGGTTGAGCGTTGCGGCTTTGAATGGGTCTTGCGCGGGTGGCGCCCTAGGCATGGTGCTGGCGTGCGATTTGCGAGTTGCTGTTTCAACGGCTAAGTTCTTCTACCCCGTGATTAAAATGGGCGTTCTTCCGCAGCCGTCCGATCCTGCACGGCTTGCGGCATTGGTCGGGCCGTCGGTTGCCAAGCGCATTCTGTTGACAGGCGCCAAAATCACTGCGCAAGAGGCGCATTCGTTTGGCTTGGTTGATCAAATCAGCACGGTCGCTGTTGAGACCGATACCGCCGCCCTAATTGAACCCGCTCTTGCCGCAGACCCCGCACAAGTGATGGCGATCAAGGCGATGATCGGCTGAGGCTCTGTCTTTGGCGAAAGACGTGGTGTAGGAGATGCCTATGGAAGATTTAATGAACACAGCGTTGGGCTACGTGACGCCTGCCTATGAGTTTGTCGTTGGCTGGATAATAGATCCTGCCAATTGGGTGCAATTCGCATTGCTGGTCGCTGCCTATGTTTTGGCCGTGGTTATTACCCGCAAACTAAACCCGATCTTGACCAGAGCACTTACGCCACCCGATGAAAACCAGACAATCCTCGCCAAGGTGCGCCGGTTCGTCTTGTTGTTCCTTCCGCTTGTTTTGCCGCTCCTTGCGTTTGCGCTGACCGCAATCGGTGAACAGGTCACACGATCGATCTTTGGCGCAGGCGAAATGATCGCATTCGGTAAGCGTGTGTTCCTGTTCCTCGCCGTGCGCGCGTTTGTTCGCGATATGCTGACGGATCCTCTGCTGAAGCTCCTTGGAAAGATGGTTCTGATTCCGTTCGCTGCGATCTATGCGTTGGGCTTTCTTGACCCGATTATGATGTGGCTTGAACAGACGATTGTACCGCTTGGTGGCATGTCGTTCTCTCTTCTGGGTATGTTGCGGTTCCTGGTGGTTGCGATTGTGATGTTCTGGCTTGGGCGTTGGTCAAACGACCAAAGTTCAGCGATGATCCAGAAGCAAGAAATGCCTGCTGCAACCCGCCAGTTGGCAGTTAAAGCTGCCGAAATCGCGATTTTTGGTGTCGCCTTTCTTGTGGCAATGAATATCGCGGGTGTCCCGCTTAGTTCTCTGGCAGTGCTGACAGGTGCCTTGGGTGTTGGTATCGGTTTTGGCCTTCAGAAAATTGCGTCCAACTTTGTCTCTGGCGTGATCCTTCTCCTCGAAGGGCAAGCGACCGTCGGCGACTACGTTGAACTCGACGGGGGAGAGGCGGGCACAATCGTCAAAATGACGGCGCGTGCTGCGATCCTCGAGACATATGACGGTAAATGGATCGTCGTGCCCAACGAGGATTTCATCGTTACGCGGGTGGTGAATTATTCCGATAGCGGATCAGCCAATCGTTATGACGTATCATTCTCTGTAAGTTACGACACGGACATCAACCGTATTCCCGATATCGTTGGACCCGCTGTCGCAGCATTGGATTTTGTTTTGAGTAAACCCGAAGACCCTGATGTTGAGCTAGATGGGTTCGGAGACAGCGGCATTGAGTTCGTTGTCGAATTCTGGGTGAACGGGATTGATGACGGCAAAAATAAATACCGCAGCCACGTGCGATTTGCGATCTGGAATGCGTTGAAAGACGCAGGTATTGAAATTCCATTCCCGCAGCGTGTCGTAGAGATTAAGGGCGGTTTTCCTGCCGCGCCTGCATGAGTGACGCTCTTGTTATCGGGGGTGGTCCTGCGGGGTTGATGGCGGCGGATGTTTTGTCAGCGGCGGGTCATTCCGTTGTGGTCGCGGATGCAATGCCGACGATGGGGCGCAAGTTCTTGATGGCGGGCAAGTCTGGTTTGAACCTGACCAAGGCGGAGCCGCTACCGGTCTTCAAGCAAGCATATGGGGCCGCCCAAGAGGTTCTGTCGCCGATGATCTCCGCGTTCGGGCCGAACGACGTGAGCGCGTGGGCTGAGGCGCTGGGACAAACCGTTTTTACAGGGTCAACCGCGAGGGTTTTCCCAACAGTGATGAAAGCTTCACCACTGCTGAGGGCATGGCTTGCGCACCTGTCACAGCATGGAGTGAGGTTCGAAACCCATTGGCGTTGGACGGGTTGGGATGGCGATGATGCGACGTTTGACACGCCGGATGGACCGATCACGATAGCCGCGAAAGTGACCGTCTTGGCGCTGGGCGGCGCAAGTTGGTCGCGCCTTGGTTCGAACGGCCAATGGGCGGGGCAACTTCCTGACCAGGTCGCGCCGTTTAAGCCCGTGAATATGGGTTTCGAAGTTTCATGGTCCGACCATATGACCGCTCATTTGGGTGCGGCGGTGAAGGGCTGCAAACTGACAGCAGGCGAAAGAGTGTCGCGGGGCGAATTCGTAGTGTCCTCCAAGGGTCTTGAGGGCGGCGGTATTTATTCGGTGTCCGCTGCGATGCGCGATGGTGCGCCATTGGTTATTGATCTTTTGCCTGACATGTCCGTCGAGGAGATCGCCACCAAATTGGCTGCCATCAAAGGCAAGCAATCCGTTTCAAATAAGCTGCGAAAGGCATTGAAGCTGGATTCAGTAAAACGCGCCCTTTTGAACGAGTTTGGCCGAAATAGTGACTTATCGTTGCATGAAAAGATCAAAGGGCTGACCATCCCGCAACTGAGCCCGAGACCGATCGATGAAGCGATTTCAACGGCAGGTGGCGTGCGGTTTGACGCTCTCACGGATGACTTGATGCTTAAGTCCCGCGAAGGGGTATACTGTGTCGGTGAAATGCTGGACTGGGCCGCGCCGACGGGCGGTTATTTGATCAACGGTTGTCTGGCGACGGGGCGCTGGGCTGGATTGGCCGCAGCGCATAGGCTTCAAACGTCGTAGTAATCGCGATACCAATCAACGAAAGATTTAACGCCTGTTTCGACGTCCGTCGCGGGTGTATAACCGGTGAGCGTCTTTAGGAGTGATCCATCTGCCCAAGTCGCAGGAACGTCACCTGGCTGCATGTCCATAAAGTTCTTTTCGGCGGGTTGGCCCAGTGCCTTTTCGATGGCTTCGATAAAGGCCATTAACTGCACGGGTTCGCCGTTGCCGATGTTAACAATCCGGTGCGGCGCTACTGGGGACAGACTGTCGCCCTCAGGCACTTCGTCTAGCCGTTCAGGTGCGGCATCAAGCAGTAGACGGATGCCACGAACGAGGTCGGTGACATAGGTGAAGTCGCGGCTCATGTCGCCGTGATTATAGACGTCAATCGGGTCGCCATTGAGCACGGCTTTGGTGAACTTGAACAGCGCCATATCAGGGCGGCCCCACGGGCCATAAACGGTGAAGAACCGGAACATGGTGGTCGGAATGTCGTAGAGGTGGGCGTAAGAATGGGCCATCACTTCGTTTGATTTTTTGGTCGCAGCGTAGAATGACATCTGCGTGTCGGCTTTGTCGGTCTCGGTGTAGGGCATTTCGGTGTTGGCGCCATAGGCCGACGACGTTGACGCGAGTAGCAGGTGTTTGACGGGTGTCGCACGGACGGCTTCTAGCAGGTTGAACGTGCCGATGATGTTGGCATCAACATAAGAGCGCGGCTCGTCGATAGAATAGCGCACGCCGGCTTGCCCCGCGAGGTGAATAACGAAATCAGGCTTTTCTTGTGCGATCAGATCCATCAACACACCGTCCGCCTCAAGCCGATCATTCACCGCGCGAAAACTGCTGGATTGCAGCAGGTTTGCCTGCCTGCGTTCTTTCAGGCGAACGTCGTAATAATCCGTCATCGCATCAAAGCCGATGACCTCAAACCCTTCGTCCAAGAGAAGTCTGCAAAGGTGATAACCGATGAATCCTGCGGATCCGGTGACGAGGGCCTTGGGCATGGGGGACTCTTTTATTGCGGGTGTTAGTTTGGTGGAGTTGCTAACGTTTTAACACTTTGAGGATCGTTTCCCAGAGCAAAGTAACGTCAAAACAGACTGAGGCATGGCGTTGATAGATGAGGTCCAAGACGGCTTTGCGCGGCACGCAACGGGTCACGTAGATCTGCTCGGTTTGTTCTGGCGTGCTGGCATCGGCGATGAGGCGCTCTTCGTGGCGGTGGAAATGCAAGGTGGCCAGCCCTGTTACGCCGGGACGGGATCGCAAGACACGGCCATATAGGTCAGGAAAGGCGTCGGTATATTGTCGCAACGGTGGGCGCGGACCGACAAAGCTCATGTCGCCGCGCAGGACGTTGATCAGCTGTGGGAGTTCGTCCAGACGATAGCGGCGAAGTTTCTTTCCAATATGGGTAATACGGTCGGTTTTATCGCCACCGGTGACGCCTGTATTCTGATCCGCAGGCACATTGGACATGGTGCGAAATTTGATCAGGTTGAATGGCGTTTGCGGCGTCTTCATACGTTCAGCGACATAGAAAACAGGACCGCCGTCACGCCATTGAATGGCTATCGTAATGGCGAGGATCACAGGCCAGAGCAAGAGCAGCAAAAGCAGTGCGAGACCGATATCAAAGACGCGTTTCACTGATTTGATAGCTCCGCGGTTTGGCGCCCCAAAGCATCTGCAGGGTCGTCGTAGTTTTCTAACGTAACAATAGTTTGTAGCGTGTCTGTTGAAAGCACAACACTGTGTGGAACACCGTTCGGTGCGGGTTCATCGATCCAGTTTAGATCGGGCAAGAGATGGACCTTATACGCTGCAAGAAGCTTATCGAGGGAGACAGGTTGTTGTTGAACGACATTGACCGTTCGTAGCTTTGTATCCGGTGTCGGGATCAATGCCTTGATCGCGACGAAAAAGTCGTAAGGCCCAATGTAGGATCGTACAGATGCCGTGCCGTCGCTAAACCGATGCAGCGGCATCGCGGCGCTATCGGCTAGATAGCGGTGTGCGGCGGCGAGCAAAGCATCCGCGCCTGCGACGTTTCCGATCCGCGCGATTGTAATCTTGGGGGCGCTACTGGTTGCGGCAAAGTCCTTGGCGATGTGCTCCATCGCGGCTTTGCTTTTGCCATATGCGTTAAGAGGGGCGGTTTGGTCCATTTCCTTGAAAGGCGTGCCATCCCCGGCACCGTATACCGCAGCAGATGACGCAAGGATCACGTGCTTTACGTTGCTTTGTGAGGCTTTCTCAAGCAGTTGCTCGACGAAATCTACATTGGCGGATTCCAGCTGAGTCTTATCCGTGCCCGTTTCGCCGATAAAGTTGAGGATGGTCGCGTCGTTTTGGAAGACTTGATCGGCAGCGGTGTCGCCAAAGTCACCGGACCAGATAATATCGGCATCCCCTTGGCGTGCTTGGGTTTTCCAGTCCAACCCTGCGCCCCGCGCGAAGTGGGATAAGATGGTGCCCAAACGGCCATTTGCCCCGAGTAGAATAGTGGTCACAACCGCCCCTTTTTCAGCAGGGTATGGCATATCGCCCACCCTTGGCATCAACTTCCGATTTCGGTGAGAATAAGGTTGCGACGAGGCTGGATACAATGTCAGACGTGGATCATGTTTGAATTAGACAGAATTAAAGGCATTTCCGGTGCTTTTTGTGCCGTGATTGCTGCAACTCCCGCAGCCGCTGATGATGATTGGCGTGCAAATTACACGCTTTATGGCACGCCGGGTATTATTGATATGCCATCGGCTGTTGCCCCTGCGGACGGTGAGATTGCGACAACCGTTGCCGTCTTTGGTGATACGCAACGTGTGACATTTACCTTTCAGGTTTTGCCGCGTGTCTCCGGTAGCTTTCGCTACTCGTTGATTGACACCTACGATCGAAGCTTTGACTTGCAGTACCAGGTCACTGACGAAGGTCAGTACATGCCCGCGATTTCGGTCGGTGTGCGCGACTTTATCGGCACCGGCCGGTATAGCAGCGAATACCTTGTCGCTACGAAAACGTTGGGACCCAACGTGCGCGTCACGGGTGGTTTGGGCTGGGGGCGGCTTGGGTCGCTTGACGGGTTTACCAATCCGCTGGGTATCATCGATGAGCGGTTTGAAACGCGACCTGATGACAGCATCAATACGGGCGGGACGGTCTTGTCGGGGCAGTTCTTTCGCGGTGACGCGGCGCTCTTTGGGGGCGTTGAATGGCGCCTAAATGACGATTGGACTATCCTCGCGGAGTATTCATCCGACATTTACGAACGTGAAACCGCGCTGATTGGGTTTGAACGCGAGTCCCCGCTTAACTTTGGGGTGAAGTGGCAGCCAAACGACTCTTATCAGCTTGGTGGTTACTACATGTACGGGACCGACATCGGGTTCGCCGCTACGATTTTGATTGATCCGAAGACGGCGAGTTTCCCGAGTGGATTGGAACCTGCGCCGATGCCTGTGGGAGTTCGTGCAGAAGGCATCGCTGCCGCTGCGACCTGGGACAATCCGCAGGTCGAAACGGCAAGTGTGGAAGCTTTGGGTGCAATCTTGGCGGCGGATGGGATTCGTCTGTATGGCGCCGAGGTTGTTGGAACCACCTTGCGGGTGCGGTATGAAAACGATCGGTATCGCGCAGAAGCGCAAGGCGTTGGGCGGGTATCGCGCATTCTGACGCAAGTCGCCCCAACGAACGTTGATACTTTCATTCTTGAGCCGACTCAGAACGGGATCCCTACGTCTGCCGTGACGATCCGGCGTGGTGATCTAGAAGCCTTAGAAAACGAACCGAACGCAGCGGCACTGTCCTACGGTCGCGCAACCTTTGCTGACGCGGCCGGTTCGGCGCCATCCGTTGGTTGGGAAGACCCAACACCGGCGTTTTTGTGGGGGATTGCCCCTTATCTTGAACTGTCACTGTTTGACGGGGACGAACCTGTTCGTGGGGATGTCGGGCTTGAAGCGACGTTCCAATATGAACTGCGCCCGAATGTAGTTCTTGCGGGTGCTTATCGCTATCGCGTTGCGGGCAACCGTGATGAGGTCGGGTCGATTTCTGAATCTGTTTTGCCAGATGTGCGCCGAACGAGCCTTCGGTATGGGGCTGAATCCGGCAGCGGCATCGAGAACTTGTTTATGTCTTGGTATGGTCGCCCCGGTCAGAATCTTTATAGCCGCGCCTCAATCGGGTACTTTGAGCGTTCTTTCGGCGGTGTGTCCGGCGAGCTTTTGTGGAAGCCTGTGGACAGCCGGTTGGCGCTGGGCGCCGAGATGAACTACACTTTGCTGCGGGACTACGATCTCGGACTTGGGTTCCGCCCTGCCTGTTCAGGCACTGGCTGCAACAGTTTTGTTGGTGATGATTATGACGTCGTTACGGGGCACCTGTCCGCTTACTACGACTTCGACAACGGTTTTCAGGGCCAAGTTGATGTTGGCCGTTATCTGGCCGGCGACTGGGGCGCGACGTTCTCCCTTGATCGCGAGTTTGAGAATGGTTGGAAAGTTGGGGCCTATTTCACGTTAACTGACGTTCCTTTTGATGACTTTGGTGAAGGGTCGTTCGACAAAGGTATCAGGATCGAAATCCCATCTGACTGGCTGTATGGCACACCGACACGGGACACTGCAGCGACGTCGTTGTCGTCACTTGAACGCGACGGTGGGGCACGGCTTCGGATTGACGGGCGTCTCTATGATGTGGTCGAGGGTGGCCACCGTGGGCAAATGGAAGAAAACTGGGGACGTTTCTGGCGATGAAGACATCTTGGATCTCAGCACTTTCGGCCGCGGCACTTTTGGCGATTTCCTCTTGCGGGCCCCTGAACACGAAGAACGCGACAGCGGGTGTGGTTCGCGGCATCGTCCAGTCGGGGATGCCCGGTGATTCGACGGCGGCAGCTGTTGTCGAAGCGCCTCCGGCTCTTACTCGGGCCTATATTGATGCCCAAGATACGAATCTGTTGCGGGTGAGTATCATTGACCGCGAGGCGACGGGCCTCATTTTTGCAGTTGGCCGAAATGGTGAAAAGGTGACGTGGAATTCGCCCGATGGCCTTAGCTTTGTCCTTGAAGGTGGTTTTCTTGTGGGGACGCGCGGACTGGGCGACGATGTGATGGGATCTGATGTTTCTGGCGCAAGGTCCGCCCTTAGATCTGGTGGTAGTTACTTGAGAACGATCGATTTTCTCAACGGTCTTAGCCAGATTGAACGATCCGTGTATCAATGCGAGATGGAAGAAACCCGAACCGACGAATTGACGATTGTTGAAAAAACTTACGCGACAACGATTCTCGAAGAAACGTGTACCGGCGAAAACCATTCTTTCAAGAACACCTACTGGCGCGGCGTGGATGGCATAGTCTGGCAATCCCGTCAGTGGATTTCTGCCGGTGTGGGTTACTTGGGCTACCAGAGGCTTTAGATGCCGCACTCAATCGTTGTAATCGTAAGGGGGTCAACCTATCGTTAAGGTTGAGTTGATACCCTTTGATATGAATTGGAGTCCAACATGAAGATTAAAACATTGGTCGCCGCTGTTGCATTCGCAACCGCATCCACTGCTGCAATTGCTGACTCATCTGCTGTAACAACAGATGCAGGCGAACTGGTTATGGTTGAGAAGAACCTGACAACTGATATGTCGGCACTGCTTCCAGCTATTGGCGCGGTTGTCCTTATTGCCATTGCTTCTGCAGGCGGTTCCTAAACTGATCGGATTTTCGAACTAAAAATTCCATGAAGGTAGGCTTGGTGCCTCCTTTCTCTAAATGGGAATGGAAGATTTCGACATTTTTGCCAGTGATGGAACCTTTATTATTTTCCCATACCAACTTGTATTTGTATTTGTTATGGTTCCTTAGCGTATGCGCGCACTAACAACGTAGACACCGGAGTAAAGAGAAATGAAAAAGACACTTATGACTGCAGCCTTGCTTGTAGCTGCCAGCAACACACCAATGATGGCTGGCGACTATTCTGACGCAGGCACAACTGACACGCAGATCATCATCGCAGACGACAACATGGCAGCACCGCTGTCCTCTTCCATGGGCGGCGCTGTATTGCCTGTTCTGCTTGGCTTGGCAGTTATTGCTGTTGCAGCTTCCGGCGGTTCCTAAGCTTTTTAGCTTAACTGCTACACGAATTTGGAAGGCAGGCCTCGCGCCTGCCTTCTGCATTTCTAACGTCTATTTTTGCCGCTGTGACTTATGCAGGCGGAAAACCCTAAGAGAATCGCCTAGGAACGGCGGCGCCCCAACATAGCCAGCCGAATGAACATGCGTTCCACCAATGCGCGATCAGGTGCGGTATGGGCAGACCGCAGCGTCAAATCTGCTTCAGTAATAGTGGACAAAGCTTCTTCGAGGTTGATGCGACCCCAATTGCTAGCTTGTCGGACCATCCGATCACGACGTGGCCCAAACACAGGTGGCTTTAAACGCCCAATACCTGCCGATGGCCCGCCGGGATCAGAAGCGGCGACATGAAGCTGTCGGAAGTGACGCATCGCGGCAATGCATAGCGCGACAGGTTGGGTGCCCTGCGCATAGAGGCGGCTCAGGATCGGCCCGATTTCTTTCGTTTTCAAATCAGCGACGACATTCAAGACGTCATCAAGGCCAGCTTCGTTGGATTGCGGTGCGCAGGCTTCGACATCGGCCACAGTGATCTCATCTTTGGAATCCAACATGTAGAGCCCGAGTTTTTCAATCGTCTGGCGCAGATCCCCAGGGGCCATTTCACGGCTGTAGGCGATGACAAGATCCATTGCATCGCCGCCGACATTGCGCAGCCCCGCGTCGCGCAGGTTGGCTTCGATTTCGTCGCGGGATGGGGGGTCGTCATAAATGCCAACGGCGTAAGCACTCTTATGCCCCTCAAACAGTTTGCGAAGTGCCGAACGCGCATTTAGCTGACCTGCTGTGACGATAATCTGGGCGTCGCCCGGTTCCCAATCCGCCAGCGCAGGCGTAATCGCTTTGGCCACGGTGTCAGTTGCATCTTCGACAAATGCAACGCGGTGGCCGGGAAAGAATCCTTGGGACTTTATAGCGTCGCCAAGGAGCGCTGGGTCTTTGCGTAGATCAGCGCCCGACATACGCGTCAGGCGCATTTCTTCTTCGCCGTTCTCGCCAACCAATGCCTTGATAACGTCTTGGCGTTTTAGCGCCACGCGCATGGCGTCGCCGCCGTAGATCAAAAGGCCAGCCCCCTCGGGGTTAGGCTTTCGAAAGTAACCGGCGGCGTCGCGAGCAGATAGCTTCATGCGCCGGACGCGATAATGATATCGGTGACAATCAAATCAGCCAATGCAATGGCAAGGCGGTCACGTGCATCGTCTTGTGCTTCTTGGGTGGCGACCGTGGTGCCAAAGGCAGAATAGGCGGTGAAGGTTTCCGCAACACCGGACGCCAGCGGTTGGTCAACACCGGGTTCAGTGAGCGTCCATGTTGCTTTACCGGGCAGGTTGAACCGGTTGATGTCCTGCGCTGAGGAAATCGCCACAGCGACCTCTTCAATGTCGAGCTCTACCGTAAGCAGATAGTCACCTTGTTCAACGCGGCCCAATCGGTCCTCAAGACGTGTTCGCAGGCGGAACCCTTCTGGCGTGTTGGGTGCACGGTAAGCGATGCGCCCGCGCAAGGACCGTGCAGACCCGTTCACCCCGTAGACCGGCGTAAAGCCGCAGCCCGCCAATGGGGCAACGGCAAGTAGGGCAAGAAAGGCGCGTCGGTTAGATGACAACATTGATAATCCGGCCAGGTACAACGATCAGCTTTTTGGGCGCATTGCCGTCCAAAGCTTTGACCACAGCTTCATCCGCAAGAGCGAGCTTTTCAACCTCATCTTTCGGCATGTCAGCTGGAACGGCAATTTCGCTCCGACGTTTGCCGTTGATCTGGATCGGCAGGGTGATGGTGTCTTCGACCAACATTGCTTCGTCTGCGACGGGCCATGGCGCATTGGCGATCAGACCGGTCCCACCAAGGAGTGCCCAGATGTCTTCGGCCAAGTGCGGTGTCATCGGCGACATCAGCTGTGCGAGCGTTCGCATGGCTTGGCGTTTGGCATCGCCGCCCGCCTTAGATTTCGCCAGACTTGCGGTGAAACCATAAAGTTTGGCAATCGCAGCGTTGAAACCGAAGCTTTCAACGCCGTTGGTTACCTCGACAATGGCTTTGTGCATGTCGCGCAACAGGGCTTCATCGGCGTCGTTCGCGGCGTCTTCGTTTGACGCGATATCGCCCGCGATACGGTGCACACGGCTGAGGTGTTTGAAGGACGCTTCAGCGCCTGACGCTGTCCATTCTACGTCCCGTTCAGGGGGCGAGTCGGAAAGCACGAACCAACGGGCCGTATCGGCACCGTATTGGCTAATGATCGCGACAGGGTCGACGACGTTGTTCTTGGACTTCGACATCTTCGCGGATGGAATGATGTCGACCTGAGTGCCGTCCTTGAGGAATCCGCCACCATCGCGCAGTTCGACAGTTTCAGGGTAATGGTAAACGGGTCGGCCATCGTCGCCTGTCGTTTTGTAGATCGCGTGGGTCACCATGCCTTGAGTAAACAGCGCGTTGAACGGCTCAACCGCAGTTTCAGGCAAATGGCCTGTTTTGTGCATCGCGCGGGCGAAGAATCGTGAATAGAGCAGGTGCAGGATCGCGTGCTCAATGCCGCCGATATACTGGTCGACATTCATCCAATAAGCCGCGTCCTCGGCGTTGGTAGGAGTGTCGGCGTGGGGCGACGTGAAGCGTGCAAAATACCATGACGAATCCACGAAGGTATCCATCGTGTCGGTTTCGCGTTGAGCAGGTTTGCCGCAAGACGGGCAAGGCACGTCGCGCCAAGTTGGGTGGCGGTCAAGCGGGTTGCCCGGAATGTCGAAAGACACGTCATAGGGCAGTTCAACTGGCAGGTTTTCTTTCTTCTCGGGCACGACGCCACAGCTGTCACAGTGAACGACCGGAATAGGTGCGCCCCAATACCGCTGGCGGCTCAGGCCCCAATCGCGCAGGCGATACTTTGTGACGCCTTGGCCAACGCCGTTGGCTTCGCAGAAATCAACGGCCGCATTGATTGCGTCTTCGCCGTTGGTGGCTGGTTCCCACGCGTATGGCGTCAGCCAGTGAACCATGTCGGTTTTGTTTGGAACGAACGCCTCTTCCAGCTCAGGCGAGCTGTCCTCAGACGGCAAGAATGTCGGTTTGATCGGCAGGTCGTATTTCTTGGCGAAATCGAAATCACGTTGGTCGTGGGCAGGGCAGCCAAAGATAGCGCCCGTGCCGTAGTCCATCATGATGAAATTGGCGATATAGACGGGCAGTTCCCAAGACGTATCGAATGGGTGACGCACGCGCAGGCCCGTATCAAAGCCCATCTTCTCGGCTTTTTCCAAGGCTTCGGCAGTGGTGCCGCCTTTGCGACATTCTGCATTAAACGCGGCGATGTTGGCGTTGTCCGCCTCGAGTTCCTTGGCCAGCGGATGATCGGGGGAAATGCCAACAAAGGACGCGCCCATCAGCGTGTCAGGGCGTGTTGTGTAAACTTCTACGCGATCATGTGCGCCGATGCCTTCAACCATCGAGAACGAAAACTGCAAACCGCGTGATTTGCCGATCCAGTTTTCCTGCATCAGTTTCACCTTGGCGGGCCAGTTGTCGAGGCTATCAAGCGCGCCGAGCAGTTCGTCCGCATAATCGGAAATCTTAAAGAACCATTGTGTGAGGTCTTTGCGTTCGACCTCTGCACCGGAGCGCCAGCCTTTACCGTCAATGACCTGTTCGTTGGCCAGAACCGTCATGTCGACAGGGTCCCAGTTTACGGTGGCATTCTTGCGGTCGATCATACCTGCGTCGAGCATGTCGATGAACAATGCCTGCTGCTGGCCGTAGTATTCAGGGTCACAGGTGGCGAACATGCGGGACCAGTCAATGCCAAGGCCAAGCGGTTTCATCTGTTCGACCATGTCGTCGATGTTGTTGTAGGTCCAATCCTTGGGGTGGCCGCCGGACGCCATTGCCGCGTTCTCGGCGGGCATCCCGAAGGCGTCAAAGCCCATCGGGTGCAATACGTTGTGTCCAGTGCTCAGCTTATAGCGCGCAATCACGTCGCCCATGGTGTAGTTGCGCACGTGGCCGATGTGGATGCGGCCAGACGGGTAGGGGAACATCTCAAGCACGTAGTACTTGGGCTTGTCATCACTGCGGACAGCTTTGAATGTCTCGGCTTTATCCCAAGCGGCCTGCCACTTGGCTTCGATTTCTGAGGGCGTGTAGTTTGACATGGTATGTCCTTGAAAATGCAAACGCCGGGTGCTGGACCCGGCGCTTAGAAACTGTGGGTTGGGGCTGTTTTACAGCGCACCATCCGAGATGCGCAACTGGCGGGCGCGGGAAAGAATGGCGTCTTCGATGGCGCGGGTTGTTTCAGCTGCGGCTGGGCCTGAACGGGTCAACAAAGCAACATTCAACGAACGTGCGTCCAATGCTGGGTCGGTAATGTAGACCGTCGCGCGGTAGGCGCGGCTGCCACCGGGGGGCGTGCCGTAGCCCATTACGATTACGCCTGTAAACGGGTCAACGGATTCAACAGGCAAGAAGCTGAGCACATCAAGCGATGCCGCCCAAAGATAACGGTTCACGGCGACGTTTTCGACGCCACGGGTCCGTGCTGCTTGTTGTGTTGCGGACTCATTTGATCCGCCGAAGCTGCCACCAAGGCTGCCGATTGAGCCAAATGGATTGCTGCCGGAGCCGCCACAAGCTGCCAATGCAGCAATGAGGCCAATACCAAAAGTCAGGCGGATAGTTTTTCTAAGTCTCGTCACCGGATCGCCCTTTGCGAAATTTACTTAGCAAAGGTGTATCGAAGGGGGGCAGATGCCACAAGACCCGAGGTCGTTTTCGGGGCTGTGGAAAGAAGTCTTACAAATGAAAAGGGCGACCCCAGAGGGGCCGCCCAATCTTAGTCGTAACCTAAGGGTTCAATTAGAACGCGAAGGATACTTCAACTGTTGTACCGTCCAGAAGCTCGTAGCCACCGAATGTGTCGATGTCGTCGGAACCAGCAACGTTCGCATCAGCGAAGGACGCCATTACGGAAGCACCGCCACCGAGGTCGTATTCTGCAACGATGTAGTTGGAGAAGTCGTCGTCTGTTGCGCTGTCACCGTCGATCATACCAGCAGTGATCACAAGACCGTTGCCAACATCGTAGGAACCCTGAAGAGCGTACTCTTCGGAACCGCGATCGTCTGTGAAGTATGCAGCTACAGATACTGGACCGGATGCGTAACCAACGCTTACGCCGTAAGCGTCGTCAGCAACGCTTTCGGATACGTAGTATGCGCCAAGTGTTACGTCGCCAACTGTGTAGCCAACTTCGAGACCCAAGGAGTCTGTACCAGCGGCATCGTTTTCAGCGTAAGCAAGCTCAACGTCGAAACCAGCTACGGAAGTCTGAGCGAAGATACCGAATACGGAACCGTCTGTGTAGTCGCCGTTAGCCGCGGAACCCAGAGCGCCGCCGAATGTGCCGGACTCTTCCTGGTAAGCGAAACCAACTGTGAAGTTGCCGAATTCGCCAACAGCAGCTACGGAAAGCTGTGTGAAGTCGTCGTCAGCTTCTACGCCAGCGTCGTCAGCAACTGCGTAAGACAAGGATGTCTGAACGTTGCCGAATGTGATGTCGGAACGAAGAACTACTTCGTCGTCAGCTTCGGAGAAGTTGTCCGCGCCCATGTCACCAGCAGACTGCCAGAGAGTTTCAGCTGCGAAGGATGTAACACCGAAGTACATGCCAGCAGTTGCGGATGTCAGGGAAACTTCCCAGTCATCAAATGTCACGTCGCCGGATGTTGGGCGAACGGAGTTGTCTTCAACGATGTTCATGTCGAAAGACGCAGCAGCTGTCAGGCCGTTGTCGAGTGTTGCGGAAAGTGCAACATCAACACCAGCGTCCCAGTAGAAGCCTGCTTCGACGTCGTCGTTGTAGCCGAGTGTAACGTCGCCGGAGAGGGAGATGTTAGAGTGGCCGTCTGCAGAAGCTGCGCCAGCGAAGGCGAAAACAGCAGCAGAAGAAAGAAGGATGCGTTTCATGTGATAATTCCTCGTGTTTGCATTCTCGAGAATGCCAGTTGTTCTAGCATTGGGACTGTCTTTGCGCCCAAACCCCTGCACACTCAAGAAAATTGGTTTCGGATTCGGGACCTGCTTTGAAAATGATGCAGACGTGCCACACCCTGCCGGAGCGCCCTATATAGATGACAGCGTATGGATAACGCTCTATGTCAGAGTGAAACAAAAAACACGCAACACTGTCAGGAACTTACGATGTCTTTGCAGGATATAAAGAACCGGATTCGCGAAGCCGAAGCCAAAGCAGGCCGAAACCAAGGGGAAACCACTTTGATCGCGGTTTCCAAGGTGCAGCCGAACGAACGGGTCGAGTCGATTCTTGAGGAAGGGCACCGAGTCTTTGGTGAAAATCGTGTACAGGAAGCTGCAGGAAAGTGGCCGCAATTCAGAGAAGCCTTTGATGACATCGAGCTACACATCATCGGGCCGCTACAAACCAACAAAGCCCGTCAGGCAATGGAGCTTGCGCAGGCGATCCACACGCTTGATCGTCCCAAACTGGCAACGACCTTTGCGCGACTCGCACAGGAAATGGGGTCTTGCCCTGATCTGTTCATTCAGGTGAACACTGGGGAGGAACCTCAAAAGGCGGGTGTTCTGCCTGCAGATGCAGATAGTTTTATCGCAGAATCGATCGCGCTGGACCTGCCTGTAAAAGGGTTGATGTGCATTCCGCCTGTAGGTGAAGAGCCGTCGCTGCATTTTGCTTTGCTCGGAAAGATCGCGGCGCGAAATGGACTAAAGGGCCTTTCGATGGGTATGTCGGGCGACTTTGAAAGCGCCGTGGCCTTGGGGGCGACACATGTGCGTGTCGGCTCCGCGATCTTTGGGGACCGCGTGCCGCCAGCGGGCTAAAGCACGATAAGGCGGCTGTTTGGACTTATGCGCTCGGCGATCCAACGCAGATCCGTCGGGCGCAGGCCAATGCATCCTTCCGTCGGGTGCCCTTTCTTGCGCCAGCGGTGAATGAAGATCGCCGATCCGCGTCCGGGAACCGCGTTTGGCCAGTTCCAATCGGTCACGATCACCAGGTCATAGAGCGGGTCCGCCCGTCTGAGGGCCTCATGGCTATGCGGGTAGGGTGCGCGGACGTGTTGATTATAGGCGGCGTCGCTGGAATCATCTGACCAAAGATCACGTGGGTGAATAGGTTCAGCCCAAGTCACGGGTTTGATGATGCGATCAGGCCGATACAACATTCCAACTAGACGATGAGTTCCGCGCGGTGTTGCGCCATCACCCTCTGCCTTGTGATCGCTGATTCCACCTTTCCCGATGGAACACGGAAAGCGACGATTCATAAATCGTAGGTGCGTTGGCGTGACGACAAGATCATTGGGCTTCATGTCAAAAGAAAGAACAGAACAGATCGTCTTGTTCAAGCGGGCAGGCTGGCCATAGGGTGCGGAAAGGGGACAAAGATGCCGACGATCGTTATTGGGACTACGCTATTGGCGGCTTTGCTGCACGCGACATGGAACGCCTTGGCCAAAGGGGCGGCCGACAAACATTTGAGCATGGCAGGCGTTATTATCGGCCATTTACCGTGGGCGGTGAGCGGGTTGCTGTTCGTGCCGATGCCCGATCTGGCTTGCTGGCCCTATTTGCTTGGCTCGCTTGTGTTTCATTTTGGGTATCAGGTGTTCCTGTTGAATTCCTACAAGATTGGCGACCTTACACAGGTTTACCCCGTCGCCCGTGGAATTGCGCCTTTGATTGTGGCGATGGTGTCGGTGTCATTGTTGAATGTCGTCCTTGGCTGGCGGGAGGTTATGGCGATTGTGCTGATTGGCACAGGGCTGTTGTCGTTGGGATTGGTGCGCAGCACGGCGGGGGCTAGAAACCCTAAGGCGGCGTTGTTGGCCGCAGTCACTGGCTGTTTTATTGCTGGGTATTCGTTGATTGACGGGTTGGGTGCACGCGTTGCTGGAACGGCGGTTGGATTTTACGGCTGGTCTGCGATTGGCAATGCCGTCGTCTTTGCCGCGTTCTTACGGGTCAGTAAGCCGGGAACGCTGTCGCGGCTCTGGCCAGAAGGGCGGTTTGTTTTGATCGTTGGCGGGCTGGCGTCGTACTGCGCTTATGCGCTGGTGGTGTGGGGATTCATGCAGGCGCCCATCGCTTTGGTCACGGCACTGCGGGAATCATCAATCATCTTTGCCTTGTTCATCGGCGTGTTCTTTATGAAAGAACGTTTGGATCTGATGAAGGTCTTTGCCACGTTCACAACAATCATTGGCGCGGTACTGTTGCGGTTCGCGCGTTAAAGTAAGTGGCCCGATTTCTTGGCCTTGGTGGCCAGGTAGTTGGCGTTGTGTTGGTTTTTGCCAACCATAAGAGGCACGCGTTCGGTCACTATTAAGCCGCAGCTTTCCAATTTGGCGACTTTGGCAGGGTTATTCGTGAGCAGGCGTACCTGAGAGAACCCCATCTTGCGCAAAATCTCTGCGCCGATGCGAAAATCCCGTTCGTCGTCTTCAAAACCAAGGCGGTGATTGGCCTCAACTGTATCAAACCCCTGATCCTGCAATGAGTAGGCGCGCATCTTGTTTGCAAGCCCGATCCCGCGTCCTTCTTGGTTAAGATACAAGAGGATACCAGCACCTTCGGCCCCCATCTGCGCCAAGGCGCCCCGCAGTTGCGGGCCGCAGTCGCATTTCAAACTGCCAAGAACATCGCCCGTAAAGCACGCCGAATGCAGACGACTAAGAACGGGCTTTGATCGATCGGGCGCGCCGATCTCAATCGCATAGTGCTCTTCACCACCATCGTTAGGCCGGAAGATGTGCACGCGGCCTGCCTCTGAGGCGTCCATCGGCAAACGTGCCGCGATGACGGGATCGAGAGGCGATAAAGCGGATGAAAGCACTGAAGCGGTCGTGAGGTGCGTTAGGTCATGTTGCAGCGCGAAGGCCAAACCGTTTGTTACGGGTGCGACAACGCAAGCAGGAAGAAGGTGAGCGGCCTTGGCCAAGGCGATGCCTGCGCGATGAATTTCTGATGTGCCGTCACGTTCGGTTTTGAAAGGGCCCTTCATAGGGTTCTGCAGGTCGTCGGCGGGGTCGGCCATTGATTGAACCCAAGTCAAATCAGCGGAGCTTGGCACTATCACCCGCGCCAGATCACCGTCATAGGCCGGAACCTTAAGCGTTGAG
Source organism: Octadecabacter sp. B2R22 (assembly GCF_018861045.1). GTDB lineage: Bacteria > Pseudomonadota > Alphaproteobacteria > Rhodobacterales > Rhodobacteraceae > Octadecabacter. The sequence goes on along the minus strand of NZ_JAHKQJ010000005.1, from coordinate 81,207 downwards.
GCCCGATGGTCAGTAATGGTGACAACCGCACCCATCTTTATGAATTCTGCCAACCTTGAGGCGGTTAAGGTTTCAGCGGCACAGACCAATGCACTGTCAGTCCCATCAGACATGACAACAGGAACGCCCATGCGCAGATCAGAGCGCGCGCGTGCAAATCGTTCCGTGAGGTTGGGTGCAAATGTCATATTTGGCCTTTATCTTTCCCCATCCGATACCCTTATCTGTCAGAAATTGAAACATTTCCCCCGCATCTGACACGACGGCGTGAGAAGTTGCCATAAAACTTGCGTGAAGACGTATCTCAACACATCTGTCATGTAACCAAGGAGATACCAGTAATGGCACAGCTTAAGAGAATCCTACTCGTCGATGATGACGAAGACCTGCGCGAAGCGCTGGGCGAACAATTGTTGATGACCGAAGATTTCGATGTTTTCGAAGCCGGAAACGGCGCTGAGGCGATGACGAAATCAAAAGAAGGTCTTTATGATCTTGTGATACTGGATGTTGGCCTTCCGGATACCGACGGGCGCGAGCTGTGTCGCCTGATGCGCAAACAAGGCGTGAAATGCCCGATCGTGATGCTAACAGGCCACGATGGCGATAGCGACACGATCCTTGGGCTGGACGCTGGTGCCAATGACTACGTCACCAAACCGTTCAAGTTTCCCGTGCTTTTGGCCCGTATTCGCGCCCAGTTGCGCACCCATGAGCAATCCGAAGATGCTGTTTTCACGCTTGGGCCATATACGTTCCAACCGGCACAAAAGCTGCTGGTGACTGAGGACGAAAAGAAGATTCGTTTAACGGAAAAGGAAACAAACATCCTTAAATTCCTGTACCGCGCGACCGAAGGGGTCGTTGCCCGCGATGTGCTGTTGCATGAGGTCTGGGGCTACAATGCGGGCGTCACGACGCATACGTTGGAAACCCACATCTATCGCTTGCGCCAGAAGATTGAACCCGATCCAAGCAATGCGCGTCTGCTTGTTACAGAAAGCGGCGGCTACCGACTGGTCGCATAAGTTCCCTTGGTGATGGGGTTACATCACCACCTCCCTGTTGGACTTGCCCCGGCCTTATTGGTCGGGGCTTTTTTATGGGGTCGAATTGGCTGCGCCAATCCGATCCGGCGGGGGCCAGCCCCCCGCCCCCCCGAGGTATTTTTGAAACAAAGGCAAAGAGGCTGGACGAATTTACGTGGGGCTGATCCAGTGGCGCAAAAGGAGTGTTGGATGAACATCGAACCGTTTGGTGTTGAGCAGTGGATGAACGCTTGGGAAACCAAGTGCGATCTGAATTTGGCAGAGACCTGCGTTGCCTCTTTAACGCTGGCAGAGCTGATGCAGATGGCGGGGACAACCCAACAGATGCCAAGTGATTTGGCCGCAATGAAGATGACCTACGGTGAGATTCGCGGCTCAAGCCGTCTGCGCGGGTTGGTGGCGGGCATGTTTGCGGACCAAACGGCCGAGAACGTGTTGATCACTCATGGCACCATTGGGGCCAATCATATGGTTTATCAAACCTTAGTTGGGACGGGGGATCATGTGGTGGCGATCACGCCGACCTATCAGCAACACACGGCGATTCCTCGGTCATTGGGGGCTGAGGTCACTGAGGTTGCCCTGTCAGAGGATCAAGATTGGCTTCCGGATTGGGATGCCGTTGCGGCGGCTGTTAGGCCCGCGACAAAAGTGATTGCCTTGACCAATCCGAATAACCCGACAGGTGCGCTGATTGATCGAGAGGGTCTTCAACGGGTTGCTGAAATCGCGGCAAGTGTGGGCGCGTGGGTGTTGTGTGACGAAGTTTATCGGGGAACGGAGCAAGCGGTTGCCGTGCCGTCAATCGTGGATGTCTACGACAAAGGCATTTCGACTGGGTCCACGTCAAAGGCGTTTTCGCTGGCGGGGCTGCGGCTGGGTTGGATTATCGGCCCCGAACCGCTGTTGGACGCTTGCGAAATTCACCGCGACTACACAACGATCAGTGTCGGCATAGTCGATGACTATTTTGCGGCTATGGCGCTTGAGGCCAAGGACGTGGTTTTGCAACGCTCCAGAGAGATCACGCGCGGCAATCTAGATGTGCTCAAGAAATGGATCGCGACTGAACCCAAGGCATCGTTTGTTGCGCCAAAGGCGGGCACGACAGCGTTTGTTTCTTTGGACGTGCCAATGTCATCTTATGACCTTTGTGTCGCTTTGTTGAGGGACACGGGTGTCATGTTTACGCCTGGGTCCGCGCTGGGTGTTGAGGGTTATGTGCGGGTTGGGTTTGCCTGTCATCCTGATGTGTTGAAAGAAGGGCTTTCAAAGGTCTCGGACTGGCTGGCAAAGCAGGGCTGAACTGGGCTAGGGTCGCGCAAAATCAGGAGAGCGCCCATGTCATTTACCCTTGCCACTTGGAACATCAACTCTGTGCGGTTGCGCGAAGGTCTTGTTGCCCGTCTGATGTCGGACGAAGCGCCGGACGTGCTATGCCTGCAAGAATGTAAGAGCCCGGTTGAGAAAATCCCTCTCGAGCAGTTCCAAGCGCTTGGTTACCACCACATGGTTGCGCGGGGTCAGAAGGGTTACAATGGCGTTGCGATCTTTTCCAAGATGCCGATTGAGGAAGCGGGCGCCGAAGATTTCGCGTCGCTTGGTCATGCACGCCATATCGCGGGACGGCTGGAAAACGGGGTAACGGTCCATAACTTTTATGTGCCCGCTGGTGGTGACAAACCCAACCGCGAGATCAATGAGAAGTTCGGCCAAAAGCTCGATTACCTCACTGAAATGCGGGACTACTTTCATGCCAACGCGCCGGAAAAATCGATCCTTGTCGGGGATCTGAATATTGCCCCTCGTGAAGACGATGTTTGGGACCACAAGAAACTGCTCAAGGTCGTGAGCCATACACCGATCGAGGTCGAAGCTTTGGCGGACGTGCAAGGCGCGAGCAATTGGGTTGATGTGACCCGCGCCGATATTCCGGACGGCAAACTTTACAGCTGGTGGAGCTATCGCGCGCGTGATTGGGACGAAGCAGACAAGGGCCGCCGCTTGGACCACGTATGGGCGACACCTGATATTGCCAGTGCGGCCCATTCGAGCCGAGTCGTTCGGGCAGTGCGCGGATGGGAACAACCAAGCGACCACGCACCCGTTTTCGCGACGTTCGATTTATGATTCACGTAGGCGTATAGCCGCGCCCCCTTGGCCTTTGGCATGGGTTTGCCCATATAGACGCCAACAGGACACGAACCGGAGAAGACGATGCTTGAACTTGGTGGACAGCCCGCAGCGGCAGATGATTTGATTAAAGACAGCGGCGACGCGACTTTCATGCAGGACGTCGTTGAGGTGTCTAAAGACGTCCCCGTCATCGTCGACTTTTGGGCGGCATGGTGCGGGCCGTGCAAAACGCTTGGTCCGATCTTGGAAGAGGCCGTCAAAAAGGCCGGCGGCCGTGTAAAGATGGTCAAAGTCGATGTTGACCAGAACCCCGGTATCGCGGGCCAATTGCAGATCCAATCACTGCCCACGGTTTACGCGTTCTTCAATGGCCAACCAATTGACGGTTTTCAGGGCGCGCTTCCGCCAAGCGAGGTGGATGCCTTTGTGACCAAGATCGCTGATCTTGCGGGTGAACCTGACAACGGACTTGCTGACGCAATCGAGGCCGCAGAGACCATGCTGGCCGATGGCGAAGCAGGCGATGCGGCGGAAACATTCTCGGCGATCCTCGAAGAAGACAGTGCGAATGCAGCCGCTTTTGGTGGGTTGGTCCGCAGCCATTTGGCGCTGGATCAAGTCGACGAAGCTGAGGCCGTTTTGAACGGCGCACCTGCGGAAATCTCCGATGCCCCCGAACTTGAAACCGCCCGCGCGGCGGTTGAACTGGCGAAACAGGCGGCAGATGCGGGCCCAGTGGCCGAGTTGACGGCTGCTGTTGAAGCTGATGAGAACAATCATCAAGCGCGATTTGATTTGGCGGTGGCACTGCATGCGTCAGGGGATAGTGAAGGGGCTGTAAATCAGTTGCTAGATCTGTTCCGCCGTGATCGCGACTGGAATGACGGCGCCGCAAAGACGCAATTGTTCACGGTTTTTGATGCGTTAAAGCCGAATGACCCAGTTGTTTTGGACGGGCGCAGAAAACTATCGTCTTTGATATTTGCCTAGGCGTGAGTTTGGCTTAGGTTTGAGGGAATGAAAAAGCACCCAGACCTTCCAGATGTGATCCCGATCTTTCCCTTGCCGGGTGCGTTGCTGTTGCCGCGTGCCCAGTTGCCATTACAGCTTTTTGAGCCTCGCTATCTGGCTATGCTGGATGATGCGATCAAAACGGATGGTCGTTTGATCGGTATGGTGCAGCCCAATGGCGAAGACCGTCTGCATGCGATTGGCTGTGTCGGTCGCGTGACATCGCTGACGGAAACTGAAGATGGTCGCTACATGATCACGCTTTCGGGATTGTCGCGGTTTCGGATCCGCGAGGAGGTCGAAGGCTTTGCTCCTTATCGCCGTGCAAATGTTGATTGGGCCGGATTTGAGACTGATTTGGGCGCCGAGGAGGACGATGCTGGATTGGACCGCGATGGTTTGATGGCGACCTTGGAACGGTTCTTTGAGAGTCGCGGGCTCAGCACAGATTGGGAAAGCCTCAAGGAAGCGCCGCCAGAACTGTTGATCAATTCGCTATCGATGCTTTGCCCGTTTGAACCGGAAGAGAAACAAGCTTTGTTGGAGTCTCCGACATTGATCGCACGGCGGGAAACGCTGGTTATGTTAATGGAATATGCGCTGCGCAGTGGCGAAAACGACGGGACGTTTATGCAATGAGTGAAACCGAAAAATCCTTTAATCCAAAGATGTTGGAGGCACTGGTTTGTCCGCAAAGCCAAGGTCGATTGTCTTATGACGCCAAAACCGACGAGCTGATCAGCAAATCGGCACGTCTGGCCTATCCGATACGCGCTGGGATTCCCGTGCTGTTGATCGACGAAGCGCGCGTGATCGAAAAGGACTAGCCTTTCATTAGGCTCGGCAAGTCTCCTGATAGGCCGGCGGCCTCTCGGATAAAGCGTCGGCGCAAGTTCGGGGATGAATTTACGATCCCCATACCTATATCACGTGCCGCCCTGAGCAACGGGTTATCGTTTGAGAACAACTTGTTGAAGGTGTCCGTGGCGGCTGCAAGGGTCGTTGTGTCGAAGCGCCGCCATTGTTCGTAACGGGTTAGGACGGCAGGGCTTCCAATGTCTTCGCCGCGCATCTTTGCGTCTTGCAACACATCAACCAAAACAGCAACATCGCGCAAGCCAGCGTTCAGCCCTTGGCCCGCGATCGGGTGAACACCGTGCGCCGCATCCCCAATAAGAGCGATGCGATCTGCGATGAACCGTTTGGCAAGTGTTAGGTTCAACGGATAGCTGAACCGCTTGCCGATCACCGAGATGTCACCAAGGAAACTGCCGAACGCAGGGCGCAAAGCATCAAGGAAGTCGGCGTCATCCATGGTCATGATCTCAGCAGCGCGAGCATGGGTTTCAGACCACACAATTGAGCAGCGGTTTCGTGTCAGCGGAAGAATGGCCAGTGGGCCATGTGGCATAAAGAACTGATGCGCGATGCCGCTGTGCGGCTTTTCATGGCCAACGGCGCAAACGATTGCCGTTTGCCCGTAATCCCATCCGTCGCGCTTGATGCCAGCGCGTTCCGCGGTGCCACTTTTGCGTCCGTCCGCCCCGATGATCAGTTTGCCAGTGACTTCATCGCCAGACGCCAACGTGACCGTGCCACCAGACTGCGCGACAACAGTATCGCCAGAGATTTGCGTGATGCTGGTTTCGGCGTCCATGGCGGCCAGCAATGTTTGTCGCAGATAGCGGTCTTCGCACATGTAGCCCATGGGGCCTTCTTCGATTTCGCCGTGGTCGAAATGCATCATCCAAGGGGCGGGGCCGTTGCCTGCTGTTCCATCGGTGACCTTGATTTCAAGCATTGGTTGAGCATGCTCTTTCAGCCCATCCCAAAGCCCAACAGCCCGTAAAAGACGCATGGATGCCAACGCCAGCGCGTAGGACCGTCCGTCAAAGTCGGACAAGGCGCGTTCTTGTGCGGGCAACGTGTCGATCACGGTACTGCGCAGGCCGATTTGGGCCAACGCCAGCGCGAGGATCGGGCCGTTCAGGCCGCCTCCGACGATGATGATATCTGTGTTTTTGTTCATGAGCGCACTATGCGTGCTCGTGCGGGATTGTCCATGCGTGGGATGGTCGCTACCGTTCTTCCAAACACGGAGGCAGCGATGCAAGATTGGCTATGGGCGACGGCCGCAGATTTGGGGCGCGGAATTGAGGCAGGTGAGATCGATCCTGTTGATCTATGCGAGACATACCTTACGGCGATTGACGCCCATCCGCTTCGTGACCGCATCTTTGCGCGCGTCACCCACGACCGTGCCCGTTCTGAGGCAAAAGCGGCATCTGATCGTGCTAAGGCCAAACAGCGTTTGTCGCCCTTGGATGGTGTTCCAATAAGCTGGAAAGATTTGTTTGATACCGCTGGCGTTGCGACGGAAGCGGGGACCGCGTTGATGGAAGGGCGTGTTCCTGAAAGCGATGCCGAGGTTCTTCGTGTTGCGACGGGCATGGGCCTTGTTTGTCTTGGTAAAACCCACATGACGGAAATCGCCTTTAGTGGTTTGGGGCTAAACCCGATTACGGCAACACCACCTTGTGTGAATGATGCCGACGCAGTTCCCGGTGGGTCGTCTTCTGGTGCGGGCGCAAGTGTTGCGTTCGGCTTGGCGGCGGCTGCTGTTGGGTCAGATACAGGTGGGTCCGTTCGGATTCCGTCCATGTGGAACGATCTTGTCGGGCTCAAAACGACCCATGGGCGGGTGTCCGTCGAAGGTTCTGTCGCTTTGTGTCACGGGTTCGATACAGTTGGTCCGTTGTGCCGATCCGTTGAAGACGCAGGCCTGATGTTGGCTGCGTTTGAAGGCACCAAGCCAGCTGATTTGGGTGGCGTGTCGTTGAAGGGCAAGCGGTTTGCGGCGCTGCAGACCGTTGTGATCGCAGAAATGCGGGATGTGCCTGCTCAGGGTTACGCTCTGGCCCTGGAAAAACTCAAAGCCGCGGGGGCGGAGATCGTGCCCATTGATGTGCCAGAATTAAACCGTGCATTCGAAATGTCTGCTCCGCTTTTCACGGCTGAGGCCTATGCGAATTGGCGTGATTTGGTCGAAGCGAACCCAGAGAAAATGTATTGGCAAATCCTGAACCGCGTCATGCCGGGCAAAGATGTGGCGGCGCACGACTACATTGCGCTTTGGCAGGAATTAGAAGGTATTCGACAGGCCTTTACCAAGGCGACAGCGTCTTTTGATGCAGTCATTATCCCTGGATCGCCGATTATGCCGCCCAATGCTGATCGTTTGCTGACCGATGAGGATTACTACCTTAGTGAAAATCTGCTGGCGCTTCGCAACACACGGGTCGCAAATCTGATGGGGCTCGCATCTATTACGTTGCCGACAGGCGTGCCTTCGGTTGGCGTAATGCTGAACAGCCACCCCGGATCAGAGGAAGCCTTGTTGCGGATTGGCAAAGCCGCCGAAGCGGCGCTGGCTTAAAAGCCACACAAGTTCCCGCAATCGCGTCCTTTTTCTGGACACTGGTCCATTGCTCAGGCTATTTTGGTCAAAAGCGACCCGTTAATGAGGTCGCGAATTGAGGCAGTAATGACGTACCCCGAGCGGTTTTCGAACCTACCGGCCTATGCGTGGCCGCGCTTGCGCGCCTTACTCGACGTCCATGAAGCGGGCGGCGACCCGATAAACATGACCATTGGTGAACCTCAGCATCCGTTCCCGTCTTTTGTGGCCGATATCATGGCTAAAACTGTTGGTGAATTTGCGAAATACCCAAAGAATGAAGGCGCCCCAGAGCTTTTGGCGGCAATTTGTGGGTGGATCACGCGGCGCTATTCGGTGGATGTAACACCCGATCGCGTGATGGCTTTGAACGGCACGCGTGAAGGTTTGTACAACGCGATGATGGCGCTTTCGCCGGAAACCAAAAACGGTAAGAAGCCGGCTGTGCTGATGCCGAACCCGTTTTATCAGGTTTATGCGATTGCTGCTTTGTCCGTGAGTGCCGAACCCGTTTTTGTTCCGGCCACCGCGGCGTCAGGTCACTTGCCTGACTACGCATCGCTGGACTCAGAAGTTTTGGACCGCACCACGGTTGCCTACATTTGTAGCCCTGCGAACCCGCAAGGCGCCGTTGCGACGCGGGAATACTGGGCTGAATTGATTGCTCTCGCCGAAAAGCATGATTTCATGATTTTCGCAGATGAATGCTATTCTGAAATATACCGCGATACGCCCCCGATGGGTGTGCTTGAAGCTGCGGCAGACACAGGTTGTGATCCTGAACGCATCGTTGCGTTCCATTCGCTTAGCAAACGATCCAACCTGCCAGGTTTGCGATCTGGCTTTGTGGTGAGCGGGCCCAAGAACATGGCAGAGATCCGTCAACTGCGCGGCTACGCAGGTGCACCATTGCCGATGCCCATTCAACGGGTTTCAGAGGCCGTGTGGTCTGACGAAGACCACGTTATCGAAAATCGAGCCTTGTATCAGGCGAAATTCAACGACGCGGATGAAATCTTTGCAAAGGTGAACAGCTACACGTCACCAGAAGCGGGGTTCTTCCTTTGGCTTGCCGTGGAAGATGGCGAAGCCGCTGCATTAAAGTTGTGGCAAACGACTGGCGTACGGGTTCTGCCCGGCGCTTACCTAAGTCGTCCGGATCCGGCAGGGGATCCAGGCGCGGAATATATAAGGGTGGCTTTGGTCGCCCCAAGAAAAGAAACACAGCGCGGTCTGACCCTGATCCGCGACTGTTTGTATACGTGAGGAAACAGGCACATGGCATCTTATCAATCTCGGCAACGCGACCCGCTCCTCGACAGCACCACGCAAGCGGCAATTGAGAAACGCGGGCGCGAGCTGGTCGGTATCGGGCTTTTTGTTGCTGGCCTGATGGTCGCGATGATGCTGTGGTCTTATGCGGCGGACGATCCGAACTTTATGTCTGCCACGGATGCTCCTGTGCAAAACTGGTTGGGCCGTCCCGGCGCGTCCTTTGCTGCGGCCTTGTTTATGATTGTGGGCTACGCGTCTTGGATGTTGCCAATTGTGCTGATGGCGTGGGGACTGCGGTTCACAATGCATTACGGCCAAGAACGCGCGATTGGGCGGATGATTTTTGCGCCGATCGCGATTGCGGTGACAGCGATTTATGCGGCGACGTTGAATACCGGCGCTGGTTGGGACGAGAGCTTTGGTCTTGGTGGGCACTTTGGCGACATGGTTCTGTCGATCTTGCTGACAATCCTTCCATTTGGCACGACCTTTGCGGTTAAGCTGATGTCGTTCGTTATGGGCTTGGGTGTTATCGCACTTATGGCGTTCGCGCTGGGCTTTACGATGGTCGAACTGCGCAAACTGGGTCGTTTCCTTTTGGTTGGTTTGATCGTTGCCTATTCTGGGGTGCTTAAGTTGCTCGGACAGACGGCGTCTGCGTCTTACAAAGGCGCGCAAGCCTTTGGGAGCCGTGTTCAGGAACGCCGCGAAGTGTCGCGTCAGGAAAAGGCCGAATATGAGGCTGAGCTGGCTGCTGCACGCGCTGTGCCCGCGCCAAGCCACGCCGAAGAGACCGCCCGAGTGGCCGCCGTTGTGCGTGCAAACCCTGCAATGCCGACCCGCTATGAGGACTTTGACCCGATTGAATCGGATGTCGATCACGCGCCAGCCGCGACGCGCGATCATGTTTCCGCCGCGCCATTGGCCGCACCTGTCCGTGCTGCCGAACCAGAACAAAAATCCGGTTTGTTTGCGTCCTTGTTGAAGCGCAATGAACCGATGCCGGAGCCAGAACTGATTGAAGAACCCAGCGTTGATCACGATCTGCCAGTGGGTGACAACGACCGTATCAGTGCGCGTATCGCATCTGCTGTTCGCAGCCGGTCCGGTCAGCCTCAGGAAGTACAGATCGCGACGAAACCGGGTGTGAACCCGGCAATTACAGCAGCGATCGCAAGCCGTATGGAACCTCTCGCGGAAGCACATGCAGCGCGCATTGAACCACCTGTTGCCAAGCCAACTGGGCCGCGCCCGCTGGTTTTGAACACGGAACAACAGGCTGCTGTCGCAGAACAGGCGCCCATCGCTGATGCGCCTATGGCTGAGTTCGTCGAAGACTACGTTGAGCCGTCCATGGAATATATCGCTGCGGACACAGCCCCGATTGAAACACCTGCGGCAGCTTTTACGCCGTCCGCGGTGCCTGTTCCGGAAGCCAAGGCCGTTGTTCAACATCCTCCGCGCAAGCCGGTTCAGCCGTCCCGCCAAGCCAAAGCCGAAGCGCAGCCTGCGTTGAAGTTCGATGAAAACAAGAGACCTGCATATGAAATGCCGCCGCTTGGTCTTTTGGCCTCACCGGAGGCCATCACGCGCCATGTCTTGAGCGACGAAGCGCTCGAAGAAAATGCGCGCATGTTGGAAAATGTTCTCGATGATTACGGCGTCAAAGGGGATATCGTTTCGGTGCGTCCGGGTCCTGTCGTGACGATGTATGAACTTGAGCCTGCCCCCGGTTTGAAAGCGTCCCGTGTGATCGGTCTGTCCGATGACATCGCACGTTCCATGTCGGCGCTGTCCGCCCGTGTATCCACAGTGCCAGGTCGGTCCGTGATCGGGATCGAACTTCCGAATGAGAATCGCGAAATGGTGGTGCTGCGCGAAATGCTGTCGGCACGTGACTTTGGCGATAGCAATATGAAACTGCCGCTGGCTTTGGGCAAAGATATCGGCGGTGAGCCGATCATCGCTAACCTTGCCAAGATGCCCCACCTGCTGATCGCGGGTACGACGGGTTCTGGTAAGTCCGTGGCGATCAACACGATGATCCTGTCGTTGCTCTATAAACTGTCACCGGAAGAATGCCGGATGATCATGATCGACCCGAAGATGTTGGAACTTTCCGTTTATGACGGCATTCCGCACCTCTTGTCGCCTGTTGTTACCGACCCGAAAAAGGCTGTTGTGGCGCTGAAGTGGGTCGTGGGCGAAATGGAAGAACGCTACCGCAAGATGTCCAAAATGGGCGTGCGGAATATCGACGGCTACAATGGCCGCGTAAAAGATGCGTTGGCGAAGGGTGAACAGTTCAGCCGCACCGTTCAGACCGGTTTTGATGATGACACGGGCGAACCGGTGTTTGAGACTGATGAATTTACACCGGAAATTCTACCTTATATCGTCGTTATCGTAGACGAGATGGCCGACCTGATGATGGTCGCTGGTAAAGAAATCGAAGCCTGCATTCAACGCCTTGCGCAGATGGCACGTGCGTCGGGCATCCACTTGATCATGGCGACACAGCGTCCGTCGGTTGATGTTATCACCGGTACGATTAAGGCTAACTTCCCGACAAGGATTTCGTTCCAAGTGACGTCGAAAATCGACAGTCGCACCATCCTTGGTGAGATGGGTGCTGAACAGCTGCTTGGTATGGGTGACATGCTTTATATGGCGGGTGGATCCAAGATTACTCGTGTGCACGGACCGTTCTGTAGCGATGAAGAAGTCGAAGAGATCGTGAACTACCTCAAGGCTTATGGCCCGCCGGAATACTTTAGTGGTGTTGTCGAAGGTCCTGCTGAGGAAAGCGCAAGCAACATTGATCAGGTTCTTGGTCTTGGTGGCAATACAGACGGTGAAGACGCACTGTATGATACGGCCGTTGCGATTGTGGCGAAGGATCGTAAGTGCTCGACGTCTTACATCCAGCGGAAACTGGCGATCGGCTATAACAAAGCCGCGCGGCTTGTTGAACAGATGGAAGACGAAGGTATCGTCAGCGCAGCCAACCATGTTGGCAAGCGCGAGATTTTGATCCCAGAGCGTCAGTAACTCAAAAAGTGGCGCCTCTGATCATTCAGTAGGCGCCACTTTTGTATCTGGAGCGTAGGGAATGGCTTCCTATCCCAGCGTGACAGAGGCGCCGTGTGTGGCGTTTAATCAAACAAAATCAGCCTGCTAAGTGATAACAAATGGCATGATATCGCCTAACCGTGCGGGTTCCCCCATGTTTCTCCCATCCATTGGGTGCAAAATGCGCCCAGCCTGATTAGGTAAGAGACATGAACAAGTTAACACGCAGACTTTGCCTTATGGCTGTCCCCCTCGCGCTGGCTGGGGTCGCAGCATCACCATCACTCGCGCAGCAGTTATCGCTGGGGCAGGTGTCCACCTATCTGAATTCGTTTACCAGTGCTGAAGGGGAGTTCACGCAGATCAACGCGGATGGCACGATCTCCACTGGGACGATCTACATCAAACGTCCCGGTCGCGTGCGGTTCGAGTATAATCCACCCGAGGAGTCCTTGGTTGTTTCCGGCGGCGGGCAGGTGGCGATCTTTGATCCTCGATCTGACTCTGGGCCAGATCGCTATCCGTTGAACCAAACACCACTGTCGATCATTCTGGAACGCAACATTGATCTGACCCGCACCGATATGGTGACAGGCCACACCAGTGATGGCACTACGACGACGGTTACGGCGCAGGACCCTGCGCATCCCGAATACGGCAATATCCGTATGGTATTCACATCCGAACCTGTCGAGCTGCGCCAATGGATTGTAACGGATGACACCGGCCAGCAAACAACGGTGATTTTGGGGGATTTGGCAAAGGATGGCCGCGTGCCTGATATCCTGTTCAACATCAACCGAGAGATGCGGCTCTGGGGGAATTAACGCCCCGTCCCATCTGCACATCAGACAAACAAAAAGCGCGCCCGATTAAGGCGCGCTTTTCTGTTAATTGTCTAAGTGGTTTAGCGGAACTGACTGCAGGTCCGCAGCTGCGCGTCATACATGACAGCACGGTCGCGCACTTCGCCTGCGATCCGTACCAACCACGGTTTGCTGCGGTAGGTCCCGCGGCGCCAACCTGTCCGGCCATCGTGATAGGCAAGGTATTGGTTATAGGTATCATCCAGTGCGATCCCGTTTTCGCGAACGGTCAGTGACATATACCAACCCATGAAATCGGTCGCGTCGGCGATGTTAGTCCGGTTGGACCCACGGCTGCCTTGTTCGCGGACGTATTCTTCCCATGTGCCGTCCAGCGCCTGAGAATAACCCAATGCGGAAGATTGACGGCCCGTCGGAATAACGCCGAGCGCGTATTGGTGGGGGGGACGGTTGTCAGAGATAAACTTGCTCTCTTGATAAATCATCGCCATCAGCACGTGGGTTTCCACGCCCCAGTTTCGTTCAGCCTGCTTAAACGCGCGCACATAATGCGGGCGTTCCGTTAGAATTGCACAGGCGTTGTCCAGATTGCGCGGCGCAGCACCGTCTCGGGCGCCGCAGCTCCCCAAGATTAACAGTAATAGGCCCACGCGAAAGAAATTGCTCATCTGCCTCTCGCTTATTTTTATATATTATTAGGCCCAGTTTAACGGATAACGAGCAGTCTGGAAACAGCTTTGAGCGCAGTTTTAGATCACAAATGCGAGGATAAGCGGTAAAGTGATCACCGACATAAGCGTCGAAACAACCACAAGACCTGCGACATTGTCGGCATCGGCTCCGTATTTTTCGGCCAAGAGGTAGGATGTGACCGCCACAGGGGTCGCGATTTGCACCACGAGCACCGCCAGCGCAGTTTTATCGAGCCCAAACCAAAGCCCTGCCACCACCGCACACGCAACGCACAGAACGGCCTTTATAGCGGACAGCAAGATGGCCAATCCGAAGTTTTGAGGCTTAAGGCGTGCAACAGCGACGCCGAGCGTGATCAGCATCATCGGGATGGCCATTTGGCCGATGAGGTCCAACGCGTTAGTCAGGAAAACCGGTGTTTGCCAACCCTGCCACAAGAAAAATGCACCTGCTATCGTGGCAAAGACCATGGGCTCTTTAATGACCTTGAGCGGTGAGCCTCCGCCAGACACCAGCCAAATACCGAATGTGAAACTGCCGATTGCCATTACGGCGAAAACAACCACGGCATAACCCAGCCCAACGTCCCCAAAGGCAAACAACGCCAGCGGGAGGCCGAGGTTACCCGTGTTGCCAAAAATCAAAGGTGCCAGAAATGTTCGTTGATCCAAACGCCCTGCCTTGAGCAAAGCCCACATCGCGACCGTCACAAGCGCATAGGCGACCAAACTGGCCAAGGACAGCGCCCCAAGTGCCGCTGCGTCAATCTCTGTCTGCATGAGAGCCACGAAAATCAGGCAGGGAACCGAAAGGGTCATCGCGAATCGTGTAACGAATTCAACACGGTATTCGAAGCCAAGCTTGACCCATCCAAACCCGACTGCCGCCAAAAGGAAGACCGGAGCGACAATTTCCAACACAGTTAAGGTGAGTTGCACAGTTTGTTTCCTTAGTTTTTTCCGTGACCGCATGGACACGGGGCGGGGTGTTTGTCTAGTAACGGGTAAGGGGCCAATTATCTATGCTGAAGACACGCGCGAAATATCATTTGGGACAAATCGTCCGTCACCGCAAACATCCGTTTCGCGGTGTTGTGTTCGATGTCGACGCGATGTTCGCCAATACCGAAGAATGGTATGAGGCGATCCCAGAAGAGGCGCGCCCTCAGAAGGACCAGCCATTCTACCACCTTTTGGCGGAAAACGATCAGTCACATTACGTGGCTTATGTGTCCGAGCAGAACTTGGTTGCGGATTATTCCGGTCAGCCTGTGGATCACCCCGATCTGGACGATCTGTTTGGCCCGTTCGAGGACGGTCAGTATCCGCTGCACTTCCAGTTGAACTAGTCTTGGGGCCTTCGGCTCCAGAAAAACAAGATCCCGCCAAAGCTGAACAGCGCCGCATAGATCGCAGCGTCTAGTGTTGCGTCTGGCACACCGTTCAGCGCGTCATTCACAGCTTGACCACACAAAATGCCGCCCGCGATCGTGAACGCGAGGCCACCTGTGCGGGCGAGCCGTTTCATTACTGCGTTAGTATCCAAGGGCTATCCCATCTTTGCGTGGGTCTGACGCTCCCTCGAGCATCCCGTCACCGCGTAGTTTGATCGCCTGAGCACCGCCAATAGGTTCATCCGCGCGTGTGACCGTGTGGCCCATGTCGGCCAATCCTTTCGCCACGTGATCGCTGTACCCGGTTTCGACATTTACCGCGCCTTTGTCGGCAAAGCAGCGCGGCGCGTCTATGGCGGTTTGGGCGTCCATGCCGAAGTCTTCCATATTCGTCAGCATGCGCGCGTGACCGCAAGGCTGATAGGCCCCACCCATCACACCAAACGGCATCTCAATTTTTCCACCGCGTTTGACCATACCCGGAATGATCGTGTGCATGGGGCGTTTGCCGCCGCCTGCTTCGTTCGGATGACCCTGTTCCAGCGTGAAACCCGCCGCGCGGTTTTGAAACAAGATGCCGAATTTATCAGACGCGAGGCCTGACCCAAAGGAGTGGAAGATCGAATAGATCATCGACACACACATGCGGTCTTTGTCGACCACAGTGATATAGACGGTATCTTTGTGAACGGCTTCAGCCCCAGGTAAAGTGGGTGAAAGTGCCTTGTTAGGGTCTATTAATCCCGCCAACTGCGCCGCTGTATCAGCGCTTAGCATATGATCTAGGCGCGCCGTGTGATCAGGGTCTGCGATAACGCGGTTGCGGGTGTCATAGGCCAGCTTGGAAGCCTCGGCCTCTAGGTGTGCCCGCGCTGTTCCCATGGGGTCTAAGCCTGCGATATCAAAATGCTTGAGGATGTTGAGGATCAAAATCGCCGTGGCGCCTTGGCCGTTGGGTGGATGCTCGACCAGTTCGATGTCTTTGTAAGTGCCGCTGACGGGCGTGGTGTAGTCACAGGTGACACCTGCAAAATCATCCAGCGTATGCGTGCCGCCCGCGGCGTTCAGGGCTGCGACCATATCTTCAGCGACTTCGCCCTCATAAAACCCTTCGCGCCCATCCATCGCGACACGGCGCAATACGTCCGCTTGCCCGGGTGCGCGAAATTTTTGCCCGACGGTGAGCGGTTTGCCCTGCGCCGTGAAATGAGTGCGACCCGCGCCGTGCAATGTTGCATTTGATTGTGCGTAGTCGAACGCCACGCGTGGGGCGACAGGAACGCCTGCGTCTGCGTAATGAATCGCTGGGGCGAGAACCGCTTTGAGCCCAAGTTTGCCGTGATCCTTTGCCAGACGGATAAACCCATCCATCGCACCGGGGAGGCTAATCGCATGTACCGAATTGAGCGGCAGAACATCCATGCCTTCAGCCCGCAATTTCGCCGCCTCTAACCCCGCAGGTGCGCGGCCAGAGGCGTTTAACGCCTGAACAGTGTCTGAACCGGCCTCGTTGAACAGACAAAAGGCATCGCCACCAATGCCAGTAGATTGCGGCTCGCAGATGCCAAGAAGCACAGCGCCTGCAATGGCCGCGTCCATCGCGTTGCCACCCGCCTCGAGCATTTGAATCGCGACCTTGGCCGCAAGGGGATGGGATGTCGCGCAGATGCCGTTCTCTGCAATCACAGCCGACCGACCAGGGTTTTGAAAATTACGCATAGTGCCTCCGAGCATTTCGAAGACCGTAACATTTTCGTCGTGGGGGGGAAGGGCACATTGCAGGTAGTCCTCGACGCCGCGCACTGGGTGGGGGCTGTTACACGCGACGTCGAGGTGAGCCTATGCAGCTACAAGGGAAGGTTTGACGTTAGATTCGGGTGGGCATTGGGTAACAATGCGACCGTTTTGTGGTTTTTCGTGCTTAACAAATCCCCGCGACGCCTCAATAGTGCGGAGACCTTCCGACCGACAAGAATAAGGCCTGAAATGCCCGATTATAATTTGCTTTCCAAAACGATCCAGAGCCTCACGGATGGTGAGGACGACGCCGTGGCGTTGATGGCGACCATTGCCTGTGAAGTGCACCACAGTGATCCGCGATTTGATTGGACCGGTTTCTATCGCGTGACGGCCCCGCAGATGCTCAAGATCGGGCCGTATCAAGGCGGACACGGGTGTTTGCAGATTCCGTTTTCACGCGGGGTTTGTGGTGCCGCGGCGCGGACGGGAGACGTTCAATTGGTCGCGGATGTTGAAGCCTTCGAAGGGCATATCGCCTGTGCGAGTTCGACTCGGTCAGAGCTAGTGTTGCCTGTGTTCAATAAAACAGGAGACGTGATCGCAGTTCTCGACATCGATAGTGATCAACCTGACGCTTTTACCCAAGAAGATGCCGATCAAATGGCGGCGATCCTAAAAGCCGTATTCGACCGGTTGTAGGGTGCGTGAAAAAAGGCTTTGAAATTTCATGAAGGCATGAAAGGGTTTTCCAATAAGGAGCCTAAAGCAAGTGATTCACAACAATCCGCCAGAAAGCCGCACCCTCGGGGCTGATATTCGCGCCTTGCGAAAAGCGCGTGGCATCACCCTGACTGAGTTGGGTGAAACCCTTGATCGGTCCGTTGGCTGGCTTTCACAAGTTGAACGCGATCTGTCCGAGCCGTCGATTACCGATCTGCGCGACATCGCGCGTGCGCTTGATGTATCTGTCTCAAGCCTCTTTCGATCCGTCGCGCCCGACCATGAACAAGGTCTGATTGTGCGTGGGCATGCGCGACGTCCGATCGGGTCTCGTGCTGCTGGTTTGGTCGAAGAGCTGCTTTCGCCCGACCTGACCGATGATTTCGAAATGTTGCATTCCACCTTCGAAGCGGGGTCCAAGATCACCGAACCCGTCACGCGCCCCACGCAAGAGGTCGGGTATATCGTGTCAGGCCGATTGGACCTCACAATCGCGGAGCGATCCTTCAGTCTGACGGCTGGCGACAGTTTCCGCGTGCGGGGAGAGCCGTTTCGTTGGATGAACCCTTACGATGAACCCTGTGTCGCGATCTGGGTTATCGCCCCACCGATATATTAGGGGAAGCGCGTAGAGATGACATTTGAAGCATGGACCATATTCGCGTTGTTTTGGCTGGTGTTTGTCACAACCCCAGGACCGAACGCGGTGAACTGCATCAGTAATGGCATGACGCGCGGTGTTTGGCGCAGTCTTCCAGCGGTTGCGGCGATCTTGACGCAAGCGTGTTTGTTTCTAGCGTTGTCCGCGCTCGGGGTGACGGCGTTGTTGGCAACATCAGAGGTCGCGTTCCAAGTGGTAAAGACGATTGGCGCAGGCTTTTTGATCTATCTTGGCCTGCGAGGTTGGATACTGGCCAAACGCCCCGCACCTGTGACCACGCAAACCGCGGGCGGGATATACTGGCGCGCTTTGGCGATTGCTGTGATCAATCCCAAAAGCGTGGCTGGGTACCTTGCTGCTTTCAGTCAGTTCGTGCAGCCGGATGTGCCGATCGGACCTCAAATGTGGGTGATTGTCCCAACCGCGCTGACGCTGACGGCCTGCAGTTACCTCACCTACACGGCGCTCGGCGCTGGGTTGGGTCGTGCGGCGTTGGGCGCAGTTTTCAATGTCTGGTTTCGCCGCATTATGGCTGTCTGTTTCATCGTCTATGGTATCTTGCTCGGCACGTCTCAACCCATAGGGAGAGCCTGATTTGTTGGAAGGCACTTGCAACTGTAAAGGCGTCACGTTCAGCGTCACGGATGGGGGGCAAAGCGTAAGTGCCTGTCACTGTTCTCAGTGCCGAAAGCAGTCTGGCCACCATTGGGCGTCGGGGTACGCACCGTTTGAGAACTTCAAAATCAACGGCGACGTGCGTTGGTATGAGGCAAGCCCAACGGCCAAGCGCGGCTTTTGCCCGACCTGTGGCTGCTTCTTATTCTGGAAGGCGCACGATGAAGACGGAATGAGCTTTTCCCTCGGCGCAATTGACGGGCCGACGGGACTGAAACTGCAAAAACACATCTTTGTCGCGGACAAGGGTGACTATTACGACATCGCGGACGGTGTGCCGCAAAAGGAGCACTAACAATGGCAGATTTTCCAACAACGGCCCGTGTGGTCATCATCGGTGGCGGCGTTATCGGCACATCCACATTGTTTCACCTGGCGCGTGCTGGCTGGACGGACTGCGTATTGCTCGAAAAGAACGAACTGACCGCTGGGTCGACGTGGCATGCAGCAGGCAACTGTCCGAACTTTGCCGCCAACTGGGCAGTTATGAACATGCAGCGGTATGGTTTGGATTTGTATCGCGGTTTGGGTGATCTGGTGGATTATCCGATGAACTACCACGTCACAGGTTCTCTTCGTTTGGCGCACACCAAAGAGCGGATGCAGGAATTTGAAAAGGTCAGCGGGCAGGCGGCCTATCAGGGCCTTGAGATGCCAATCATGACCAATGACGAGATGAAGACGCTGCATCCGTTCCTCGAAACCCATGACCTTGCTGGCGGCATGCATGATCCTTTGGATGGGGATATTGACCCCGCTCAGCTGACACAGGCCTTGGCGAAAGGTGCGCGGGAAGCAGGCGGGCGTATCGAACGGTTTTGCCCTGTCACAGGTGTAGATCGCGACGGTGATGAATGGATCGTAAAGACCGATAAGGGTGAGATCCGCTGCGAGATCGTCGTCAACTGTGCGGGCTACTATGCGCAACGTGTTGGTGAGATGTTCAAGCCGTTTGGTGGCCGCACGGTTCCGATGGTTGTGATGTCACACCAGTATTTCCTGACGGGTCAGTTGCCCGAACTCGAAGCGTGGACCAAAGAGCAGGGGCATAAGCTTCCGCTCGTTCGGGATGTCGATATTTCCTACTACCTGCGCCAAGATAAGAACGGCCTGAACCTTGGCCCTTATGAGCGCAACTGTAAGGCACATTGGGTCACCCCTGATGATCCGATGCCGGAAGATTTCAGTTTTCAGCTCTATCCAGATGACCTTGAACGTCTTGAATTCTATATCGAAGATGCGATGGCGCGTGTGCCGTTGTTGGGGGAAGGCGGCGTTGAACGCAATATCAACGGCCCTATTCCGTACTCGCCCGATGGCTTGCCGATGGTTGGCCCAATGCCCGGTGTGAAAAACGCTTTTGAGGGGCACTCCTTTACCTTTGGCATCGCCCAAGGCGGCGGCGCAGGGAAGGTTCTGTCCGAATGGATTATGCATGGCGAAACCGAGCTTGATATGTGGTCCGTCGATCCGCGTCGTTATACCGACTATGCTGATCACGATTACTGTCTATCTAAGGCGCTTGAGACCTATGGCCACGAATACGCCATGCACTTCCCGCACCACGAATGGCCCGCTGGACGCGACAAAAAGCATTCGACACTTCATAGCCGTTTGGCTGATGCTGGCGCGCAGTTCGGGTCTTACAATGGTTGGGAACGCGCCAATTGGTATGCCGCTGACGGGGATGACACCTCCGAAGAGGCGACCCAGACTTGGGACCGCAATGGCCCATGGGAAGCTGCGATCAAACGTGAGGTCGAGGCCGTAACCAATGGGTGCGGTATGCTGCCGATCACCGGCTTTAGCCGCATCAAAGTTGAGGGCGAAGGCGCGAAGGATTTCGTCGATGGTCTGACCGCGTCGCGCCTGCCCAAAGAAGGCCGCGTCACGCTCGCCTATTTCCCTGACAGCCGTGGGCGTATCCTGACCGAGACGTCTGTCATGGTGCACAGCGATACTGATGTCGGGCTCATCACAGCGGCGACGGCCCAGTGGCATGATTTTGAGATATTCTCGCGTCAGGCACCTGATGGCATCAGTGTTACGGACCACACAACTGAGGTGGAATGTCTTCTCGTGACCGGGCCAAAAGCCCGCGACATCCTTGCGCCGCTGGTGGAGGGTCATGATCTTTCCCAGCCGTGGCTGTCTGTCAGCATGGATGGAACGGTTGCGGGGCAAGACGCTGCTCTGATCCGTGTCTCCTTTGCCGGTGAACTGGGTTGGGAAATCCACGCAACCCCGGACGCGATGCCCGCGATTTGGGATGCGCTTGCGGGTGCTGGCGTGACCCCGTTCGGGATGTATGCGCTGAACTCCATGCGGATTGAAAAAGGATACCGCGCTTGGAAGGGCGACCTTTCAACGGATTACTCCTTGCTTGAAGGCGGGCTCGATCGGTTCGTGAAGCTCGACAAACCACAAGATTTCCCCGGTAAGGCCGCTCTGCTGAACGAGCAACAACAGGGTCGCAAAAAGGCCTTCGTGACGATGGTCATGGATGCCGGCGACGCGGACGCGCCCTATATGGCCCCCGTGTGGCATGGCGACGAAATCGTTGGCGAAGTCACGTCCTGTGCTATTGGGTATCGCACCGGAAAATGTATCGCGCTGGGCATGGTCCGTGTGGACTTGGCAGAGGTCGGCACGGAGTTGCAGGTCGATGTTTATGGCACGCACCAACGCGCTGTTGTTCAAGAAGATCAGCCGCTATGGGATCCGAAAAATGAAAGGATCCGTGCATGACGAAAATTACCCTTTTGGACGGTGGAATGGGACAAGAACTCGTCCATCGTGCGGGCGACAAACCGACCCCGCTTTGGTCGACCCAAGTCATGATCGACCATCCTGGGATGGTTGCTGACGTTCACCGTGACTTTGCCGCGGCTGGTGCAACTGTGGCGACGTTGAATACCTACGCTATTCATCATGACCGCCTCGACGGCACTGCGATGGACGGCAAGTTCGCGCAGCTACACCAAATCGCATTGGATGAGGCCAAAGCATCAGGCGCTCCGCGTCTTGCGTCGTCGATCGGGCCGCTGGGTGCAAGCTACCGCGCGGACTTGTTGCCGCCCC
This sequence comes from Octadecabacter sp. B2R22, assembly GCF_018861045.1. Taxonomy (GTDB): domain Bacteria; phylum Pseudomonadota; class Alphaproteobacteria; order Rhodobacterales; family Rhodobacteraceae; genus Octadecabacter. Next base: position 59,417 of record NZ_JAHKQJ010000005.1, on the reverse strand, counting down.
ATGACGTGGCCGTCGCCAAGTTTGCCGAAGTTGCCGCGCAGACGGGGGACAGTGTCGATCTTATCCTGTGCGAAACCGTCGTTTCGGTGGCGCACACCCGCGCCATTCTTGAAGGCGCATTAACCGTCGGCAAACCGGTTTGGGTTGCGTTCTCTGTGTCTGATCAGGACGGCACGTTGCTGCGTTCAGGTGAGCCTTTGGCGGATGCTGTCGCGATTGCGGGTGAGGCAGACGCATTGTTGGTCAATTGCTCAACACCCGAAGTCATCGGCACGGCATTGGACATTTTGGCGAAGGCGGGCAAACCGTTTGGCGCTTATGCAAACGGGTTCGAGAAAATCAGCGAAGGGTTCCTTGAAGCCAAGCCAACCGTCGACTCCCTAACACTGCGCCGTGATTTCACGCCTGAAGCCTATGCCGACTTTGCAATGGGCTGGGTGGATCAGGGTGCCACGATCATTGGCGGCTGCTGCGAAGTCAGCCCCGCCCACATCTCCGAAATCGCCAAGCGTTTGCACGCGGCGGGACATGACATAATCTAAAGGACGAAACAGATGGCCGATCTTCCTAACAAAGCCCGAGTTGTCATTATTGGTGGCGGTGTCATCGGCTGTTCTGTGGCCTATCACCTGAGAAAACAAGGCTGGAAAGATATCGTTCTCCTTGAACGTAAACAGCTGACGTCAGGCACCACATGGCATGCGGCTGGGCTGATTGCCCAATTGCGGGCGACACAGAACATGACCAAGCTCGCCAAGTATTCTCAGGAACTTTACGGCGGATTAGAGACTGAAACAGGTGTCGCGACAGGGTTCAAACGCTGTGGGTCAATTACGGTCGCGCTGACCGAAGAACGCAAAGAAGAGATCTACCGCCAAGCGGCCATGGCGCGCGCGTTTGGAGTGGACGTGGAAGAAATTTCACCAGCCGAGGTGAAGGCAAAATACGAGCACTTGAACATCGACGACGTTGTCGGTGGGGTCTACTTGCCGCTTGATGGACAAGGCGATCCTGCCAATATCGCGCTGGCTTTGGCTAAGGGTGCTCGCCAAGGCGGTGCCATCGTCAAAGAACGCGTGAAAGCCACGGGCGTTGTGCGTGAAGGGCGGCGCATTACCGGCGTGCACTGGGAAGACGCTGACGGGCAGGGTTTGATCGAATGTGACCACGTCGTGAACTGTGCAGGCATGTGGGGCCGCGAAGTCGGTCAGATGCTCGGAACCAACGTCCCGCTGCAAGCTTGCGAACATTTCTATATCGTCACGGAGGCAATTCAGGGCCTCAAACAGCTGCCAGTGCTGCGCGTTCCGGATGAATGCGCGTATTACAAAGAAGACGCCGGAAAGATGCTTTTGGGTGCATTCGAGCCTGTTTCCAAGCCTTGGGGTCCTATTCCAGAGGATTTCGAGTTCGATCAACTGCCCGAAGACTTCGACCACTTTGAGCCTATTCTAGAGAATGCGGTTGAGCGGATGCCGATGCTCGCCGAAGCAGGGATTCATACCTTCTTCAACGGACCTGAATCTTTCACGCCGGATGACGCTTACCACCTTGGCCTTGCGCCTGAGATGGAAAATGTCTGGGTCGCGGCGGGTTTCAATTCTGTCGGTATTCAATCCGCTGGCGGCGCTGGCATGGCGTTGGCGCAGTGGATGGATGCGGGAGAGAAACCGTTTGATCTGGGCGATGTCGACATTAGCCGCATGCAACCGTTTCAAGGCAACAAAACCTATCTGATGGAGCGGTCCAAAGAGACGCTCGGCCTTCTTTATGCTGATCACTTCCCGTACCGCCAGAAAGCGACCGCACGTGGCATTCGCCGCACCCCATTCCACCAGCACCTCTTGCAGAACGGTGCTGTGATGGGTGAGCTAGCTGGCTGGGAACGCGCCAACTGGTTCGCGCGGGACGGGCAGACGCCCGAGTATGAATACTCATGGCAACGGCAGAATTTTTTCGACAATGTCGCGGCGGAACATAAAGCCCTGCGCGAAAACGTCGGCATGTATGATATGTCGTCTTTCGGCAAGATTAGGGTCGAAGGATCTGACGCCGAAGCCTATCTGAACTACATTGGTGGCGGCGATTATTCCTGCCCCATCGGCAAAATCGTCTACACGCAATTTCTAAACACGCGTGGTGGGATCGAGGCTGATGTTACAGTGACCCGCCTGTCAGAGACCGCCTATTTGGTCGTGACCCCAGCCGCCACACGACTGGCCGATCAAACTTGGATGGAACGCCACAAGGGAGCCTTCAACGTGGTCATCACCGACGTGACTGCAGGCGAAGGCGTCTTGGCCGTGATGGGGCCGAACAGCCGAAAGCTGCTGCAAGCCGTCAGCCCTGCTGATTTCAGCAACGACGTGAACCCCTTCGGAACCGCGCAAGAGATTGAAATCGGCATGGGGCTCGCGCGGGTGCACCGTGTGACTTACGTAGGTGAGCTCGGCTGGGAAATCTACGTCAGCGCCGATCAAGCCGCCCATGTGTTTGAAACTCTGCACGAGGCGGGGCAAGACCACGACCTGACGCTTTGCGGGATGCACATGATGGACACTTGCCGCATCGAAAAAGGGTTCCGCCACTTTGGCCACGACATCACCTGCGAAGACCACGTGATGGAAGCGGGCCTTGGTTTTGCTGTTAAGAAAGACAAACCCGACTTCATCGGTCGCGAAGCCGTGTTGGATAAGCAGGAACAGGGTCTAAATATGCGGATGGTGCAGTTCAAACTCACTGATCCTGAGCCGTTGCTGTACCACAACGAACCGATCCTGAGGGATGGCGAGATTGTTGGCTACCTGTCGTCTGGCGCGTATGGGCACAGCTTGGGCGGGGCCATTGGCCTTGGTTATGTCCCTTGTAAGGGCGAAAAAGCGGCGGAGGTTCTGGCATCAACCTATGAAATCGACGTTATGGGCACCAAAGTGCATGCGGAGGCATCTTTACGCCCGATGTATGACCCCAAGTCAGAACGCGTAAAGGTCTAGCTCGTGGCAAGAGTAGACATCGTTAAATGGATCGCGACGGTGGTCCAACTGATCGGTTATGCGCTGACAGGTCTGAACATAGTGCCGTGGAATATCCTCGCTTTTGTGGTGGGAATCATCCTTTGGTTTCTGGTCGGGGTCATGTGGAAGGACCGTGCGATCATGGTCGTGCATGTGGGGGCTTTGATCGCCATCGTGGGTGGTTATCTCAATTCGTGAACGGCGCATCACAAATTACGATTGCAGCACGAACGGCTTTGGCTTGACCTGAGGCCGCTTAATCGTGCTCATGCACGTATGGCGAATACACCTCCCCCCAACCAAGATACATGGCGCGGCTTCGGATTTGCGTTTTCTGCATATTTTCTGTGGGGGTTCTTGCCGCTTTACCTAAAGTACCTAGACCATATTTCCGCCGGTGAGGTCGTCGCGCACCGCGTGGTATGGTCGGTGCCAATCGTTGGCGTTGTCCTGATCCTGTTGGGACGAACCAAAGACGTGCGCCGCATCCTGCGCGATCCTAAATCGTTGATGATGGGCGCGATTACCGCCGCGCTGATCTCCGTGAATTGGGGGACCTATGTCTGGGCGATTGCAGCGGAACGCACGCTCGATGGGGCGCTGGGGTATTATATCAACCCAATCTTCAGCGTACTTCTTGCGTCTGTCTTGTTGGGCGAAAAATTGAACCGTTTGCAGTGGGGAGCCGTTGCATTGGCTGCGGGCGCGGTTGCCGTTTTGACAATCGCAAATGGGTCCCTGCCATGGCCTGCGTTGGTTTTGATGCTGTCGTGGGGTTTTTATGCGTACTTCAAAAGGTCCCTGCCAATTGGTCCAAATCAGGGGTTTCTGTTGGAAGTTTTGATCATGACCCCGTTTGCCTTGGCCTATATCGGCTGGTTGGCGATTACGGGTGAAGGGAGCTTCCTTCCGGCGAGCACAGATACGTGGCTTTTGGTGGGCTGTGGCGTGGTCACGGCGGTGCCGTTGATGCTCTATGCCAATGGGGCAAAGGGGCTGCGCCTCGCGACGATCGGCATCATGCAATACATCGCACCAACGATGATCATGTTGGTCGCGGTCTTCGTCTTTGAAGAACCATTTGGTTCTGCCCGCGCCATTGCCTTTCCGATGATCTGGGCAGCGTTGGCCCTGTATACCTTTGCAATGTTTCGGGGTCGTAAAGCATGAGCAGTGACTACAACCCGCCAAGTGATCCGCTTGATGTCATTCACTCGGATCATGAAATCTTGATCGTAAACAAACCGGCAGGGCTGTTGTCGGTTCCGGGCAAAGGCCCGCACCTTGCCGACTGTCTGATCGCGCGGGTGCAGGAAGCGTTCCCGCAGGCGCTATTGATCCACCGATTGGATCGCGACACCAGCGGTGTAATGGTTTTTGCACTGACGCCCCATGCGCAGCGCCACATCGGACTACAATTTGAAAAACGCTATACCAAGAAGACTTATGTAGCCCGCGTTTGGGGCAAGCTAGAGCCGAAAACAGGTACGGTAGATTTGCCGCTTATTGTAGATTGGGAAAACCGACCACTTCAAAAGGTTTGCCATGAAACGGGAAAATCTGCTCAGACAGATTGGCGCGTTCTTCGCAGTGACAGTGTCGAAAGCCGCGTGCGGTTGATGCCCAAGACAGGGCGCAGTCATCAGTTGCGGGTGCATATGCTCAGCCTTGGTCACCCGATCTTGGGGGACCCGTTTTATGCAACAGGTGAGGCGCTCAACTATCCCCGCCTGATGCTTCATTCTGAAGAATTACGCCTGCGCCACCCTGACGGTGGCGAAGGCGTTCGGTACCGCGCAAAGGCGCCGTTTTAGGGTTCGATCATATCCACGCGCGTTGCGTGACGGCCACCTTCGAACTCGGCGCCCAAAAATGCATCGACGATATCAAGTGCCAGACCTTCGCCTACCACGCGCGCGCCAAGCGACAACATATTAGCGTTGTTGTGTTCGCGGGTCATCCGCGCTGAGAACGTGTCCAAGCACACACCGCAACGGATGCCTTTGACCTTGTTGGCGGCCATCATGATGCCTTGGCCTGTACCGCAAACGATGATGCCGAGATCACAATCACCAGACGCCACACGTTCAGCCGCAGCCGCGCCATGGAGCGGGTAGTGCGTGCTTTCGGTGGTTGTCGGGCCGATGTCTTCTACTTCATAGCCCTGATCTGCGATGTGCTTGGCGATGGCTTGGCGCAGGTCGATCGCGGCGTGATCGCTAGACAGGACGATGCGTTTGGATGTGTTGGTCATGGCAGTCTCTTTCGTATGTTATTCTTTTGGTTATAGGCCCGCCAATCGGCGGTCGGTCAGGTTAAGGCGCGCGTCAACGATCGGCTGAGTATCCGCTCGTAGCTGGGGTTCCTTGCCGAGAAGAAATTCCAGTTCGTCCAAGCGGTTCATGGCCACCAGTTCAGCAACATCTTCGCGGGGCAGACGGGTTACCGGCTGGATCAATTCGACACGATTGTCTGCAATCAATGCGCGCGTGGCATCGCTGTCCAGTTTGGTTTCGACAAAGGCGTAGATCCCCATTCCCTTGGCGGGCAATGCGAACGGGCTAAGACGAACCCCTGTCACGGCATCATTTGCCATCAAGTTAGCCGTGATGTCCGCGCCTTCTTTGGCAATGCGGTTACCGGTGCCTTCACCATCGGACCAGTTAAACAAACCACGCGTTATACCGTTATAAAGGCGTTTGCCTGTGGCCATCCAAATGCGCGTCGGCAGGGATTTGCGTCTTAGGATTTTGCGCTCGGACGCCGTCAAAAGATCCTTTGCATAACGCCCTTTTTGTTTGACCAAATGGCGCAGGTCTTCGTAGGCCATCGTGCGATACATCCAGCCCTTGCGGCGATGTACCGATGCCAACTGAAAGTCGATCACAGCGGCAGTGCCATCCGGTGCCATCAGCCAGTTCTGCGGCTTGGCGAGGTCATTGTGCGTGACGTTGCGCCGACGCATTTCGCGTAGGATGCGTTTGGCGTCTTTGTAATAAGCGGCATCATCCGGCTTAGCGAGGTTCAGCGGAATACCATCAGACCAACTCCTCAGGATGCCTTCGTCGTCTACGCGGATCAGATCGGGGGTGCCTGTAATGCCGGTGACTATACGCAGTGAGCGAACTTCTTTACGCGCAAGAAACCCGGCGATGGGTTTCGCCCAAAACGGAACGCCATCCAGTTTGCGCAGCACGAGTTTCGTCTCGGGCTCACCCTCAAGATGGCCAGATACGGTTTCGGAAAACTCGTCACGTTTGTGGGTCGTGGTGGGTACAAAGTTGGCGCGCATGTCGGGTTGTTAGCGCCGATTGCCCACCAAGAAAAGGAAAAGGCGGCGAGAGGGCCCGCCGCCTTTGATATATCTGTGTTTTAGGATGTCCAACCGCTGACGGCTTTGACTTCGAGGAACTCTTCCAAACCGTATAGCCCGCCTTCGCGGCCATTGCCGGACTGTTTGTAGCCGCCAAACGGTGACCCTTGGGCAAATCCTTGGCCATTGGTTTCCACCATACCTGAACGCAAGCGACGGGCCGCGTAGTGCCGTTTTTCGTCGTCAGGTGTCTGGATGTAGTTAGTGAGGCCGTAAGGCGTGTCGTTTGCAATAGCGATCGCCTCGTCGATTGTGTCGAACTTCATGATGGCCAACACGGGGCCAAAGACCTCTTCCTGGGCGATGGTCATGTCGTTTGTGACATCTGCGATTACGGTTGGTTTGACGTAGAAGCCACGGTTCAGCCCGTCTGGGCGACCAAGACCACCGGCCGTCAGACGACCTTCGCCAATGCCAACCTCGATCAGGCCTTGGATCTTATCGAACTGTGCCTCAGAGACGACAGGGCCAATGTGCTGGCCTTCTTCTGATGCGGGGCCGACCTTGGTTTCATTGGCAACGCGTGTCGCGATTTCAACGGCTTCGTCATAGAAGGACGATTCGACCAACATGCGCGTTGGCGCGTTGCAGGATTGGCCTGAGTTGCGGAAGCAACGGGATGCGCCGTATTCAACGCCTTTTGCACCTGCATCTTCAAAGATGATGTTCGCACCTTTACCGCCGAGCTCTAGGCTTACGCGTTTCAGGGAGTCTGCCGCCGATTTCGAAATCAGTTTACCTGCGCGGGACGAACCCGTGAAGCTAACCATATCGACATCAGGGTGCGCGGACAGTTGAGAACCAACACCAACGCCATCGCCATTGAGCATGTTGAAGACGCCAGCAGGGAAACCTGCCTCGTCCATGTATTCAGCGAACAAAACGCTCGACAGTGGTGAAATTTCGGACGGCTTCAAAACCGTTGTGCAACCGACTGCGATTGCAGGGACGGCTTTCAGGACAACCTGATTCATCGGCCAGTTCCACGGCGTGATAAGTGCGCAAACGCCAATTGGTTCCAACAGGGTTTTTTCAGTCGCAGTAAAGTCGCGTTCAAACGACATTGTTTCAAAGGCCTTTAGGAAACCTTCGAGGTGCCAAGACCCAGCGCCAACTTGGTTGATGCGTGACATAGAGATCGGCGCACCCATTTCCATGGACATGGCTTGGGCCATTTCTTCGGCGCGATCGTTGTAGACTTCTAGCAAACGCTTGAGCAGCGCCATTTTTTCGGACTTGTCTACAAACGCCCAGTCAGGAAAGGCGGCCTTGGCAGCGGCAACGGCGGCATCTGTGTCGGCTTGATCACCAAGAGAGATGATAGCGCAGGCTTCTTCAGTGGACGGGTCCACTACTGTAAAGTCGTTTGCTTTGGCAGGGGAGACCCACTGTCCATTGATGTAGAAATCTCTTTTCTCGATCATGATCGATCCTCCGATTGGCACTTATGGTCGCAGGGTGTGTTTGCGCTACTGGCAGTGCTAGAACTGTTCTAACACGAGTCATATATGAACAGTGAACGTAAACAAGAAGGAGCACCGACATGGGCTTGCGCATCAACGACACGATTCCGAACCTGACTGTTGAAACTGATGAGGGCACATTTGCCCTTCACGATTGGATTGGCGACAGCTGGGCCATTCTGTTCAGTCACCCGAAAGATTTCACACCTGTTTGCACAACTGAATTCGGCGCTGTGGCACAGCTGGCTGATGAGTGGGAAAAGCGCGGCACGAAGGTGCTGGGGATTTCCATTGATGGTGTAGAAGAGCACAAGAAATGGAAGACGGATATTGAAGCCACAAGCGGCGCCAAAGCGGGTTTCCCGATTGTTGCCGACGAAGGTCTTGAACTTGCTAAGGCGTTCGACATGCTGCCAGCAGAAGCCTACATGCCAGACGGTCGCACACCCGCAGATTCCGCGACTGTACGCGTTGTGTTCATCGTTGGACCAGACAAGCAGCTTAAGCTGTCCATGACGTATCCGATGAATGTTGGCCGTAACTTTGCCGAAGTGCTTCGTGCACTGGACGGTCTGCAAACTGCCGCGCGCGAGAATGTTGCAACACCAGCAAACTGGACCGTTGGCCAAGACGTGGTTGTTCCAATGGGCGTGTCTGATGAAGATGCGATCGCCAAGTATGGGTCGATCGACACGAAGCTGCCGTACCTGCGGATGGCTAAATTGCCTGAGTAACGGGAGCGTCGCTATTTGCTTCGCAAAGGCGCCCCGCCCACCGTCCCATCGGGATTGGTGGGCGGGGCGTTTTTTTTATGCTTCGTCTGCGTCAAGAAGGCCTGTTTTGAACAGGATGCCAGCTGCAACGCCACCGATAACCGGAGCGACGATGAACAACCAAACCTGACCAAGGGCACCGCCACCTGCGAACAGAGCTGGCCCGATGGAACGGGCAGGGTTCACGGAAACACCCGTGATCTTGATGCCAACCAAATGGATCACGACCAACGCTAGACCGATGGCTAGACCCGCCATGGCTGCAGGTGCGCCTTTGCCTGTGGAACCGAGGATGACGACGACGAATAGGAATGTTGCAACGACTTCAAAGACGAATGCCGAGAGAATATTGTATTCGCCGAGGTAGCCTTCGCCCCAACCGTTTGCGCCAAGACCACCTTCGTAGCTTGCTGTGCCAGATGCGATGATCCAGAGAACCAGTGCACCGGCGATTGCGCCCGCGACCTGTGCGATCATGTAAGGAATAGCTTCAGCCACGGTCATGCGACCTGCGGCAACTGCGCCCAAAGAAACAGCGGGGTTGATGTGACAGCCCGAAATCGGACCAATCCCGTAGGCCATTCCGATCAGGGCCAGACCGAATGCGAAACTGATGCCCGCAAGGCCAATGCCTGTTGTGCCGTCGGCCCCTGCGATTACGGCCGCGCCGCACCCAAACAGGACCAGTGTGAATGTGCCGATGAATTCGGCTAATGGTTTTTTCATGTTATTTCCTTCCCAAGAACGTCCAGTGATCGGACGTTAGAACCCACAATGCGATTTACTGGGTAAACGGGTCACGGGGAGAAAATAAAAAAAAGCCCCGCCAAATGACGGGGCCTTCTTCGAAATAAATGAAAACTTAGTGCAAGACAGCGCGCGTGTTCAAAGGAACGCGGTTGTACAGGTCTGTAATGTGGCTGTTCACCAGTCGCACGCATCCGTTGGACACTGCACTACCGATTGTGCGTGGCGCGTTGGTGCCGTGGATGCGAAGGAAAGTGTCGCGCTGGCCACTGAATAGATAGAGGGCGCGTGCACCAAGCGGGTTATTGACGCCACCGGGCATGCCATCTGCGTATTGCGCATAGGATTCGGGGCTACGCTCGATCATGTCTGGCGTAGGGGTCCAGCTTGGCCACTCTTTCTTGACACGAATGACGAAATCGCCACTTTCATACAGGCCTTGGCGGCCAATCCCGACCGAGTATTCCATCGCTAGGCCAGGGCCGAGCATCCAATACAATTTAAAGCTGCCGGGTTCGACGTGGACTTCACCCGTTGCATAGTCACGATCAATGCGCACAACACGTGGCAATTGGCTTTCGGGAATAAGAAACCCTTGAGCGGACGCAGATGAAGCGGCAAGGCCCGCCGTTGCGGCGGCAGAGTTTAGGAAATGGCGGCGCGTAATCATTAAAATAATCCCCAGTAAGACGTACGATAATTCACGTTATGCCCTGTATTGAGTGTTTTGGGCAAGGTATTGCCGATCACGGTCACGTAACTTCGTAGGTGTGTCCATAACCGCGTCGGTTAGGGGTGGTCTCCGCGCCCGAACAAGCGGGCAATCCTGTTATGAAGTGATCTGCTTTGTCTCGTGAAAGCGACGATTTCATCATGGAAACGTTCCCGCGCTGTCGTCCAGTCAAATCTAAAGAAAGAGTCCGGGCTTTTCCATCCTTGTCCGTAGTTGATTGCTAACATTGCTTCTGGTTCTGCCGGAGTGGGCACCGTGACGCCATGAAGTACCGTTGTGCCAAGTGGAAGAACTTGGTCCTTAGACAATTCGCCAAAGGTGTGGGGCCAGATGTGGACGCGATCATTCTCGAGCCAAAACGGGAATAGATCCACGCCAACATTATCAGCGGTTTCAAGTTTAACCAGAGGGCTCGAACGGCTGAGTTTAACGGGGGACGTGCTTAGGCCAGATGCTTCAATGATCCGCCCGAGCTGACGCAGCGCGGCGATCCGCTCTGAAGGGGTCGTTCCTGTGATAAGAACGGCAAGGTCGATATCGTCGTCGTGCGGAAGGAAACCGCCGTCACGCACTGCCCCCAAAAGGGTTCCTGAGTTGATAAAGGCCACATACCCATGGCTGTCCAGTAAGGAAAAAACCTTGGAAAGATTCGCCAAAATGGGTTCGGGGTCTCGGTGCCGGAAAGGCAGGACCCTGCCGTGATTGGTTAGCCTATAGGGCGCAATTTCTTGTTCAAGCCGTTTGGAAAATTTCGCGTATTTCGCCTTTTCGCCTGCTTTTTTGCGGGCTCCAGCGAGTCGAGTGTTAAGTGAGGTTGCCCGCGAAAGCTTATTTCCAGTTTTCGCGTAAAGAATAATCGCTCGTTCGACCCAGCTGAGGTTTCTTTCCGCAGCTGGAACCCGGTTCAGAGATTTCAGTACGGATTTGTAGTTTTGCTTTAGGTCGGATGCGCTAAGCATCTCATCAACGTTAGACATGATAGTTTTTGACGCCGCGCTCATGGGGCGGGTCGTCACAGGGAGGCGGCGAGGGTTAAACGGGTTGGACATACGTTGTTTTACGGCTTTCCGTGTTGGTCGTGACGTGTACATTTCTGGTGCGTGCGCAGCAGATGTAACAAGTTTGTGACAGCCTCGGTAGTCGTAAAAAAGGCCCCGACGTTTCCGTCGGGGCCCTTGTGTTCAAGAATTGAGATTGAAGACTTTAGTCTTCTTTCTTCTCTTCTTTGATTTCTTCGCCAGTTTCCTGATCGACGACTTTCATGGACAGGCGAACCTTGCCACGGTCATCAAAGCCCAGAAGCTTAACTTTAACTTCCTGACCTTCTTTCAGAACGTCGGATGGGTGGTTCAAGCGACGGTTTTCGATCTGAGAAACGTGCACGAGGCCGTCTTTCTTGCCGAAGAAGTTCACGAATGCACCGAAGTCGACGATCTTCACGACTGTACCTGTGTAAACCATGCCCTCTTCAGGCTCGGCTACGATGGACCAGATCATGTCGTAGGCTTTCTTGATGGCTTCGCCGTTTGGCGATGCGATCTTGATGATGCCTTCGTCGTTGATGTCGACCTTAGCGCCGGACACTTCAACGATCTCACGGATAACTTTACCGCCAGAACCGATGACTTCACGGATTTTATCCGTTGGAACCTGCATCGTTTCGATGCGTGGTGCGTGCTCGGAGAACTCGGACGCGCCGGAGAGCGCTTTGTTCATTTCACCAAGGATGTGCAAACGGCCCGCTTTCGCCTGAGCGAGAGCTTCTTTCATGATGGCTGGCGTGATGCCTGCGATCTTGATGTCCATCTGCAAGGATGTGATGCCGTTCTCGGTACCCGCAACCTTGAAGTCCATGTCGCCGAGGTGGTCTTCGTCGCCCAAGATGTCGGACAGGATGGCGTAGTCGCCGCTGTCTTCCATGATTAGGCCCATAGCAACACCGGCAACCGCTGATTTCAGCGGAACACCTGCGTCCATCATGGACAAGGAGCCACCACAAACAGACGCCATAGAGGACGAACCGTTGGATTCTGTGATCTCGGACACAACGCGAACGGTGTATGGGAAATCAGTTGCCGCAGGCAGAACCGCCTGAAGAGCACGCCAAGCAAGCTTACCGTGGCCAATTTCACGACGACCTGGAGGGCCGAAACGACCAACTTCACCAACAGAGTATGGAGGGAAGTTATAGTGCAGCAGGAAGTTCGACTTATACATGCCCTGAAGGCTGTCGATCATTTGCTCGTCGTCGCCAGTACCCAATGTCGTAACAACAAGACCCTGAGTTTCACCGCGTGTGAACAATGCAGAACCGTGTGTCCGTGGCAGGATGCCAGTTTCGGAAACGATGTCACGGATTTCGTCAGTCTTACGACCGTCGATACGCTTACCAGTTTTCACAACGTCGCCACGCAGGATGGAGGCCTCGAGGCCTTTCATTGCGGAACCGAGGTTTGCATCTTCAAGTTGCTCTTCTGTCAGAGCTTCTTTGATTGCTGTGCGGGCTTCGCCAACGGCTGTTGTGCGTTCCTGCTTGTCGGAAATCGCGAACGCTTTGCGCATCTGCTTTTCGCCTGCCTTGGCAACAGCCTTGGACAGATCGGAATAGTCAGGTGCGGAGAAGTCGAACGGCTCTTTCGCGGCGTCTTCGGCCAGATCAATGATCAGGTCGATAACTGGCTGGATTTGCTCGTGAGCAAACTCAACAGCGCCGAGCATTTCTTCTTCAGACAGTTCGTAAGCTTCGGATTCAACCATCATCACGGCGTCTTTGGTGCCTGCAACAACAAGGTCCAAACGCTGCTCTGGGTTTTCACGCAGCTTGTGCATGTCGTCCATTTCAGGGTTCAGGATGTAATCGCCATCTTCAAAGCCAACGCGGCAAGCAGCGATCGGGCCCATGAACGGCGCGCCAGAGATTGTCAGAGCAGCGGATGCCGCGATCATTGCAACCATGTCTGGGTCGTTAACGAGGTCGTGGGACAGAACAGTACAGATAACCAGTACTTCGTTCTTGAAACCCTCAACGAACAGCGGGCGGATCGGACGGTCGATCAGGCGGGCTGTCAGTGTTTCTTTTTCAGTTGGGCGTGCTTCGCGCTTGAAGAAGCCACCTGGTACTTTACCAGCGGCGTAATACTTTTCGCCGTAGTGAACAGTCAGCGGGAAGAAATCTTGACCCGGCTTTTGTTGCTTGGCGAAAGTGACGTTCGCCATAACAGTTGTTTCGCCGTATGTAGCGATCACGGTGCCGTCTGCCTGACGCGCAACCTTACCCGTTTCCAGTGTAAGCGTTTCTTCGCCCCACTGAATGGATTTTTTAATTTCTTTGAACATTATCGTTTCCTATTTGAGGGCACCCTTGGGCGTTCCCAAGTCCCTCGTATCATTGGTGGCCCCATTGCCACCGACCCCATGTCCTTATGCGCACGCCGGGGTCTTAAGCGTTACGTCTCAGATAGGGGGCGTTTACATGACGAGCGGACGTTTGGGAAGCCTTGTGTTTAAAGGCTTCCCAAGAGCTTTTTAAGGGCGTGGTGGCCGTGCAGATGCGTCGCAGGTTGCGCCTGCTTCTTCGGACACACAGCCTGCTTGGGCCGTCATACAGCCGAGGATCAGGTTCGCGCCTTCTTCGCCCGCGTGATAGTGGTATCCCTCGCCTTGGTCATGACCGTTGCATTCGTCCAACGTCGGGTCCTCAACGCCAAGTTGGGCGCGGATGTCGTAGCCATCCATTGCAATGCCGATAACCGGTGCGTCGCCGCCATCATCCTGCGCCGTGGTTTCAAGGCAATCGGTCGCCGCGTGGTAGTGGTAGCCAACATGCAAGTTCACGTGCCCGCCACAGTCGTCGAACGGGGCAACCGTATACGCGCCCAGAATGGCATCGACCGGGGCGGGTCCATCAAGGCGCACGCCGTTGAAAGCGACGCCAGATCCAGTTTGGTTGGTTGGCGTTGGGCTGTCTTGGGCGACGGGTTCAAGCGGGATGGTGTAGGTCACTGCGGCGTCATCATCCATATAGGATGGTTCACAGACAACGCAGAAGTTTTCGTACTCGGGGCCCACATCAGGACGCGCGGCTGCAGCGCACTGTTCGAGCGTATCCGTCACTTTGATCTCACCTGTTTCAGGATCAACCATCTGCCATTTCGGGTCATCGTAAACGTCCGCCAAGGACGCCATGAATGCGCCATCCGCATCGACGAATTCACCATCTACAAACCACTTCCCTGCCAGTTCTGGGCCGTCGCTGCCGGATGTCGGACACCACGGGCCGGGTTCGTAGTCTTGTGGTTCGGCCTTAACTGTAATTGTAAAACAGGTGCTTTGTGCGCCGCCGGACAGCGTGCAATCAACGACTTCAGGGCCGTTCAGAACCATGGCATTCACAAACAGATGTTCCAATTCATGGATGCGGTCGTCGGTGGCATCGGCCAAGGCAGATGTCGCGGCAAGGCAGGATAGAAGTGTAATGGAGGGGAGCGAGCGTATCATTGCGGAACCTTTTTGATCACTGTCAGAAACACGAAACGTTGCGTGTCCCTATGATACGCATGACGGGAAAGATTCGGTCGAATATTTTTAAACGGCTCGGTCTCTCGGCGATTTTGGGAGCCCAAACGCTTTTCTGGCCTCGACCAAACGCAAGTCTTCGGGGTCCATACCAAGGCTTAGGATCGTATCGCGATCAAACCTCTCTCGTGCGTCTTCGCGGCTATAAGATGTGCCAAACAACCGGTCGATCCATCCCATACCAAAACTGACGTGGAACGTGGTCTCATGGTCGTTGAAATGATGGCGCAGGTGGCTTTGCGTGACCTTGTTTCCAAACCAACCCTTAGGCACGTTCACATGCGCCAGCGTGTGGCAGTATTCATAAAAGGTAAACGCACTCACTGATCCGAGGAACAAAGCAACAGTTCCAAACAAAGCCGCGTTTGACAGACCTAGGATAGGCCACAAAGCGAACGTGTGAAGTGCCGCTGCAACTAGACCAAATTTCAGCGCATACCAATTGTCACCACCGGTAAAAAATTCTGGGTTCGTCGGGAATTCATGGTGGCCGATATGGCTACGATACAGGTCATTGAACATGCCCTGCTGCTGGGGTGGTTCTTTGTGGTACAGAAACCGGTGCATGACGTATTCCACAAAGAACTGCAGAACGAAGCCGTAAATGACGGCCACACATGCCAGCATGCTAAAGTTTAAGAAAAACAGCACAAAACCCAACACCCAAAAAGGTGCGAGCCGCTGCAAGCTGCCCATGTTGATCAGAATACGAAGTGTCGGAATCATGTTTCCCCTCCCAGAGTTAAAGAAACTCTAGGGCAGGGGTCCGATTTCGATCAAGGATGACGCGACGTGCCGAAGTCTAAGGTGCGCGCAGTTCTAGCAACTCAGAGACCGTCACAAACTCAAAACCACGCGCCGATAGCCCCGACAATATGGCTGGCAAAGCAGCGCGTGCAGCAGAACCGCTATCATACATTGGATGGAGCAAAATAATGGAGCCTGATCGGGCCTCTTGCAGGACAAAATCTGTGATGGCATCTGCGTCGCCCGCAAGTGCAGGATCGCCTTCTGGGGCGACGTCCCACATAATGGCAGGCCGTTCGTTACGCGAGAGATAGAACGGTAAAACCACTAGTTTCTTGCCGTAAGGCGGACGGAAAGGGATGGCACCCGTATACCCAGCGTTTCTGAGCGCTTGATCTGTAGCCTCAATCTCGGCGGCGACGCGGGACGGGGACATCAGAACCAGACGAGGGTGCGAATAGGAATGGTTGCCTAGCTCATGGCCGTCATTTGCAATTTGAGTGACCAATTCCGGATGCGTAACAACGTCCTGCCCCACTAGAAAGAAAGTCGCGATGGCGTCATGTTCGTTTAGCGTCGTCAGAACGTCGCCCAGATAGCGCGGGGATGGGCCATCATCAAAGGTAATCGCGATAACAGGCGCAGTCGTCTCGACCCGTGCGATGGCTTCGCCGGCAATCATGAATGTGGTTGAACGGCTTAGCTGTAGAGCGCCCCAAGCGCAGAGAATCAAAACAGTGATGATTACCGCAAGACGCCACATCAAAGAGCGTCCGTTTGATACAACCGCACTTTCATTCCGCCGTGATCTACAACAGGGCCGAGGGGTTTGAACGGCAGGCCCGTCGCCTTGGCGAGGCTGGGTTCGGTGGTAATGACCCCCACGCGCCACCCCTTGAAATGCGACTTCATCCTATCTCCGAATGAAGAATACAGGCCATACAGCGGCTTCTTGTTACCGATACGCCCGCCGTAGGGTGGGTTGATCATGACCAGTCCAGCGTCGTCACACGGCGGAGTGATCTCATTGACTTGCTTCACTTGGAAGTCGGTTACATCGGCAACGCCTGCGCGGTCTGCATTGGCTTTGGACATCGTGACAGCACCTTGGTCGCGATCACTGCCGTAGGCATTAAACATTGCGGGCCGTTCAGGGCTGCGCATCGCATCAAGCGCCTCGACGTCAAAACTGGGCAGGGACTGAAACGTAAACGCGCGGGCGCGACCGGAATCAAACCGGCGTGCGATTTCTGCGGCCTCGATTGGAAAGGTGCCCGATCCGCACATGGGGTCATAAAACGGCTCTTTGCCGTTGTAACCTGCATCGCGCAGAAACATCGCAGCCATGGTTTCACGCATAGGCGCTTTGTTGACGGCTTCCTTGTGGCCGCGTTTGTGCAAAGGTTCGCCCGACGTGTCGAGCGATAGGGTGACGATGTCACGGTCAATACGGACGCGGATTGATAGGGCGTCGACGAGATCTTCCTCCTCGCGTGCGATGTTGTAACCGCGTGCGGAGAGCGCGTTCTCGACTC
This sequence comes from Octadecabacter sp. B2R22, assembly GCF_018861045.1. Taxonomy (GTDB): domain Bacteria; phylum Pseudomonadota; class Alphaproteobacteria; order Rhodobacterales; family Rhodobacteraceae; genus Octadecabacter. Next base: position 42,457 of record NZ_JAHKQJ010000005.1, on the reverse strand, counting down.
TCTCGGTTGCGGCGCCTGCGTGATAGATTTTTGACTTATGGCAGGCGGTTTCAACGCGCACCCATGCGCCGCTTGGCAGAACGTCCTGCCACGCAAAGTCACGCGTGTTCAGTTCGAGTTGCGACAAGTAAAGGGCGCGAAATTCCGCAACCCGTGCAAGGACGCGTGCGGCCCCGCGAAGCTGTAGGTTGGCACGCCAGACCTTTGGCCACTCACCTCGGATCGTGACTCCGCCGTGAATGACAGACGTCACTTTGAACCCTTTTTCGCGGGCTTCGGTTGCCAGCAGGTCCTGCAGGCCGGGGGCGGTGATGAGAAAAATGTCCATGGGATTTCCCTATACGGTTCACAGGAAAAGCAAAACCGCCCACGGTTTCCCGTAGGCGGCTGCTATTCGTTCGCAAAAACCAAAAGGTTTAGCGGCGGATACCCAAGCGTTTGATGAGGTCTTGGTAACGAGCCTCGTCTTTGCCTTTGGTGTAATCCAGAAGCTTACGGCGCAGAGCAACCATTTTCAAAAGGCCACGGCGACCGTGGTTGTCTTTTTTGTGGGTTTTAAAGTGCTCTGTGAGCGTAGAAATGCGGGATGTCAGGATCGCAACCTGGACTTCCGGCGAACCAGTGTCGCCTTCTTTGATTGCGAATTCTTTCATCAAGCGTGCTTTTTCTTCAGCAGTAATCGACATCGGGATCTCCTTATTTAAAGGGTGAATGGCACAAGCCGGGATGTCGTCCAGCAGGGCCCGTGGAGGGTGGTCTGCCCCCGATAACGAGGCCAGATGCGCGCATATAGGAAGATTCCCTTACGAAAGCAAAGGAAATGTGCTGCTAGATCGGCATGAGCTGCACCATGTCTACGTCAAGCGACGCGATGCCAAACAGTTCTGCGATGGCATCCCCGTCGGCCAACAGCAAAAGCCCGCTGTCGGTGGTCTGTGTCGTCAGGGTCGGAACCACGTCATCGTATTTGACGACAAGCACGTCATCATCAGTGTAATCCATGATCGTAATCAAACCGCTTTCGGCTTCAAAACGGTCTGCCCCGTCCCCTCCTGACATTACGTCTCCATCGTTGCCGATAAGTGTGTCATCGCCTTCGCTGCCGTTCAGGTAGTCTTGTTCTGCGCCTGCATCTTCACCGGTCACGCCGTCGATCAAATCGTCGCCTTCGCTGCCTTGGATCATATCGCGGCCCGCGCCGCCGATCAGCGTATCATTCCCATAGCCGCCAAGAAGTTCGTCGTCGTCATAGGCGCCATCAATTAGGTCGTCACCGCTGCCGCCGTGAAGCGTGTCCTCTCCGTTGCCGCCGGACATTTCGTCATCGCCAAGGTAACCGTAGACCTGATCGTCGCCATCGTCGCCGACAATCTTATCGTCGCCGTCGCCGCCATGCATGTCATCGTCGCCCCCGCCACCAACAAGGGTGTCATTTCCGCCGGCACCATCAATATAGTCATTGCCAAGTAGGCCATCTAAGCTGTCATCATCACTTCCGCCGAGCAAGTTATCGAGACCGTTTGTTCCGCCACTCGAGCCGGCTTCAGAATGTTCTGGTTCGATCAAGACGTCATCTGTATTTGAGTCGTCGTCCACAGTTGAGTCGTCGTCGGACGTCGGTAGGCCAACAATGGCTGTTCCCGCGATTGCAAGGCCCACAAGGCCAAGAAGCATAAACATGATAATTGCTTTCGTAAGGCTGACGTATTCTGACCGCGAGGGGCAAACCCAAGGTAGCGGATGGAGATAATCCCCGCGATCATAGATCATCGAAGCGCCAAAAACCCTATAAATCGGGAAAATTGGTTAACGCGTACCTAACAACAGGCAGAGCCTATTCCTGTGCCCAGATCTGAGGCTTTTGGGTGTAGGCGATATAAAGTGGATGTTTAGGGTGGCCCGCTTTGCTCAGACCAAGGTGGAACAGTTGGCTGCCCTGAGCGCGCAACATGGCTTCGATCTGCGGGCCGCGTTTCAGGTGTTCCCCGTGGGTCCCCCAAGCGCAAATCGTCTGATCCGCCCATGCCAACCCCTCGAGGATCGTGTCGTCATTTACAGGGCCAATAGGTTCGGACGCGGCGCGCATTTTACGTGGATCGGTGTCACGCCATGCAAAGATATTAGTCACCCGAAACGCACCATGCCCCAAAGCGCGCGCCCTGCGTTCGCAGCGCTCAACGGTTGGATCATTTTGCACCTCGGTCGCGGTGGACGGGTTGAGCATAACAAAATGAACCGACGTTCCGGCCTCATCCCAAACTCGCGTTAGGGCGTAGCGATATCTTTCGCAATCTGAGTAAACCGCCGTGGAGGGCGCGTCGTCTTTTATATGGGTCCGAGTGATCATTCCAGCGTTATGCCCAAGCATCGAAAAATGTGCTAGGGTGAACGCACAGCGAAAGGACATCCCATGCAACTCGGCGCATTTTCGGTTTCACTGTCAGTCAAAGACTTGACCAAATCCATCGCGTTTTACAAAGATCTCGGGTTTTCGCACTTTGGTGGTCTGGTGGAGCATAACTTCGCGATCATGAAGAGCGGCGATACCTTGATCGGTCTGTTCCAAGGCATGTTCGAGGGGAACATGATCACGTTTAACCCGGGCTGGGATCAATCGGCGAACGAGGTCGATCCCTTTGATGATGTGCGCGAGATTAAGGCCAAGGTAAAAGCGGCAGGGCATGAGGTCAGTCAAGAAACCGGCGAAGATAGTGGCATCGGGTCATTCGTCGTCATCGATCCGGATGGGAACCCGATTTTGATCGATCAGCACCGTTAACGCACAAACACCCGTGTCGGATGCAGTTCACCTGATTTGAAAACGCCAACAGCAATGGCTTGCCCGCCGTGGTCGGCCCAGCATTCTTCGCCGTATTCAACATCGCCCATGACCATCGCAGGATTGCCATTGCGCAGCTTGGTGATGCTGCTTTCGGGGCAATGGACACGCGGCAGATCATCAAGGCCCGCTTCGAGCGGCAAGATCAAATGGTCGAGCGCGTTGGTCTTTGCGTGTTCGTCGAGTTGTTCCAGCGTGACGCCATCTTTGGCATCAAACGGGCCTGACCAAATGCGGCGCAGTTCGCGAACGTGGCCGTGACAGCCCAAGGCCTCACCAAGGTCGCGCGCGATAGAGCGGACGTAGCCGCCCTTGCCGCAGGTCATTTCTAGGGTGACATGATCTTCGTCAGGACGATCAATCAACAGCAGCTCTTCGACCCAGAGAGGGCGCGCGGCGATTTCAAATTCTTCACCATCCCGCGCCCGTTTATAGGCGCGTTCACCGTCGATCTTTACGGCAGAAAAAGCGGGTGGGATTTGCATGATGTCGCCGACGAATTGCCCAAGGGCCGCTTTGATATCGTCATCGGAGGGTCTCTCGGCGCTTTCTGCGGTGACTTCGCCTTCGGCGTCATCGGTGTTCGTCTTCTGACCAAGGCGCACCGTAAAGGTATAGGCCTTCAGGGCATCGGTGATCCAAGGAACCGTCTTTGTCGCTTCGCCCAAGGCCACCGCCAAGACGCCCGTTGCTTCTGGGTCAAGCGTGCCGGCATGGCCAGCCTTCTTGGCATCCAGCGCCCAGCGCACTTTGTTGACGACAGAGGTCGAGGTGATCCCGGCGGGTTTATCCACCACAAGCCACCCGTGCAGGTCGCGTCCTTTGCGTTTGCGTGCCATGTGGCCTCCGGTCTTAGGTCAGGCGGGCGGGTTAGTCTGCCTACTGATCGGCGTCAACCACACCAATGATCGGGCCAAGCTGCCAACCGAAGTCGGATCGGTTCAGTTGCGGGGCATGAAGTCGGCTGACTTTGCCATCAAAATAAAGAGCATTGGGCACTCCGATGTGATCGCGAAACAAGGTGGCGAAGTCGTGGAAGTTCACCGGCTCATTGGAAATCGCAAAATAGGCGCGCTGCCCATCGGTTGGGGTGCCAACGCCGTTGCGAATGAATTTGGACGTGCCGTCAGGGATGAACCGCGGGTGCAGTTCCCCGTCAATCACCAACATTGGGCCGGATTGAGTCGCGTCCGCACAAAGCGGGGTCTGCTCTAGGAACTTAAGCGTTTCGAAAACCTGAAATGTCTCACCGCTGCAAAAAACACCATTGGGCAGCAGGCCAAAGTTTCCGGGACCTTCGCGGGTCATGACAGACCTTTGCGGAACGAAATCCTCAACGTAGTGACCCACGGGTGAGCGGTCGTCGTGATACATTCCTGCGTTCATTGCGAACGAAAGAGATACTCCACGATAGTTTTCAACGGCGCGAAAGCTGCCAAGGACGTTGCCATCATCGTCCCCCAAAAAGAGCTGCAAGTCTTCATCAACACCGACATCGCAAATGGTATAGGACGCGCCCAAGTGCTGGACGTCCTTGCAGGTCACTGCCGCGGCAGGGGACGCCAGAAAGCATAGGCCCAAGAGCCAACGCATTACTCGTCCTCGTCGGAATCGGTTGCGGCGACGTCCTTTGCGACACGATCTTCGGCAAACATCGCACGAGTTGCGTCCATCCGGTCATACATATCATCAATGCGGAACCGCAGATCAGGGGTCGCCTTGAGCTTCATCCCCTTGGAGATGAGATGCCGCAGCTCGCCCTTGTTGCGCGCCAACGCCGCAATCGCCACATCTGCATCTTTGCCGCCCAAGGGCAGCACGAAACAGGTCGCGATCGACAGATCGGGTGTCATGCGGACTTCGCCGACGGTAATCGACATGCGTTGCAGATCGGGGTCATGGACCTCACCGCGCTGCAAAATTTCGGACATTGATCGACGGATTACCTCACCAACGCGCAATTGGCGTTGTGATGGGCCGTCCTTGCCTTGAAAACTGTTCTTTGCCATGCAGCCCATGTAAGGGGTGCGAAGCGGCTTGCCAAGCGCACTGGCGCCAATGTGACGAAAGGAAACGACATGACTGATTTGCCCGGGATCGTAATCACTGGATGTTCTGGCCGAATGGGGCAGATGCTGACCAAGGCTGTCTTGGCGTCGGGTGCCTGCAAATTGGTTGGCGTTCTGGAACGGAGCGGTCACGATTGGGTCGGTCAAGATGTTGGCGCTGCCATGGGCGGAGCGAATGTTGGTGTAAACGTGACGGATGATGCTGTTGCTGCATTTGCCAAGGCGCAAGCGGTGATTGATTTCACGGCCCCAGAAGCGACCGTCGGTTTCGCAGAACTCGCAGCGCAAGCCCGTGCTGTCCATGTCATCGGCACTACTGGCCTGACGGAAGACGACCTCGCGCATCTCGAAGCGGCGTCGCATCATGCTGTTATTGTTCGGGCTGGAAATATGTCACTTGGTGTCAATCTGCTGGCGCAACTGACAAAGAAAGTCGCTGCGGCCTTGGATGAAGATTTCGACATCGAGATCATCGAGGCCCACCACCACCACAAAGTGGACGCGCCCTCTGGTACGGCCTTGATGCTTGGCGAAGCGGCTGCCGAAGGGCGCGGCGTTGATCTAAAGGACGTGAGCGATTCTGGTCGGGATGGCATTACGGGTGCGCGAACCCGTGGAGATATCGGCTTTAGTGCCATTCGCGGCGGTGACATTGTCGGCGAACATGATGTGCTGTTCGCGGCTTACGGCGAGCGGATTAAGCTGAGCCATATCGCTACAGATCGGGCGATCTTTGCGCGCGGTGCATTGAAGGCCGCACTTTGGGGGCAAACCCAAAAGCCGGGGTCTTATGACATGATTGATGTGCTGGGTCTGAAAGACGGCTGACCCCCCGCGCGCCATAATTCAAAAATCGACGGCAATGCCTTTTCTTTCCCAATCCCCAAAGCGCACGGGCTCTGGGCCATCGCGGCCCCCTAGTTCTTCGGGCATTTCAGCCGCTTTCGCCTTTTTGCGGCGTTCGTCAGCTTCGGCCAAGGCGCGCTGGGCGGCTGGGGTGAGATCCTTGTCAGTATCGTGCATTTTGGTGTCCTTGCGTGGGGCCTAGTCCTGATATACCTCGCATGGATCAGATTCCAAGGGGTTCCAGATGTCGCAACAACAAGGTTTAGGCCCGCGCAAGGCCGCGCTTTTCCTTCTCGATCAAATCACAACCGAAGGGCGGTTGCTGTCTGAGTTGATCGGCGAGGGTGCATTGCAGCACCTCTCCCCAGAAGATCGCGCCCGTGCACAACGCCTCGCAACCGAGACCCTGCGCGGAATGGCGCGTGCGGATCGGATGTTGGCGCGGTTCTTACAAAAGACCCCTCCGACGGCTGTTCGTAACGTGCTGCGTCTATGCACAGTTGAGCTCGCAGGGGGCGAAGCGGCGCATGGTGTTGTGAACGCCGGCGTTGAACTGGTGGCGCGTAACAAACGCACGCAATCCATGAAAGGCTTGGTCAACGCAGTCCTGCGCAAAGTCGCCGCTGAAGGACCGGAAGGCTGGTCCAAACTTGCCTTGCCCCGCATGCCGGGTTGGCTGCGCAAACCGCTAAAAAACGCCTACGGCCCCGAAGTTATCGCCGCGATTGAGGCGGTTCAGTTTGCGGGCGCTCCGTTGGACATTACCGTCAAAGGCGATATCGAAGCCGCAAATGAAGTCCTGAAGGGCGAAATTTTGCCGACAGGTTCGATTCGATTGCAAGACGGTGGGCAGGTCTCTGCCTTGCCTGGTTTTCAAACAGGCGATTGGTGGGTGCAGGACGCTGCTGCCGCTATTCCCGTCATGGTTCTGAACCCGCAGAAAGGCGAAAAGATCCTCGACCTTTGTGCGGCGCCGGGTGGCAAAACGATGCAGATTGCGGCCAGCGGAGCAGACGTGACGGCTGTTGATTCGTCGGTTGGCCGAATGATCCGCGTCTCTGAAAACCTCAAACGCACGGGCCTGACCGCACAGACCGTCACTTCGGATGCGTTTGCCTACACCGAAGACGGGTTCGATGCGATTTTGCTGGATGCGCCCTGTTCCGCCACAGGGACAATCCGCCGTCACCCTGATTTGCCCTATGCAAAAGACGGTTCCGAGTTTGGTGAGCTCATAGCCCAACAGGCTGGCATGATTGACCACGCTCTGTCCCTCCTGAAACCAGGTGGTCGTTTGGTGTTTTGCACCTGTTCGCTTCTCCCTGATGAGGGCGAAGTGCAGGTTGATGATGCTCTTGAACGTCATGATGGTTTGACGGTCGAAATACACGCTCTCGATATTGCTGGGATTGATCCAGCATGGCGTACCTCTGAAGGCGGCTTGCGTTTGCGGCCTGACTATTGGGGCGAGATCGGCGGCATGGATGGCTTTTACATCGCGCAATTGCGCAAGCCCGACTAAAAAACCTGTGACTTAAACAGGCGCGGGCCTTATAAGTCTGCCAACGCAAAGATGCTGGAACAGCACGAGCGAGAGGCAGATTTAAAAGTGGTGGATACATCCGACACCTCAACGCGGCGCATGCGCCTGATGAACCGGTTGCAAGCGCGGCTGGCAGCACGAACGCGTCCGGCCACTGGGTTTATTTCCAACCCTGAACCAAAGATGATTGGTCATTTCGCTCGTGGTAGACAGCTTTTGGCGGGTAATTTCTTGTTCTCGGGCCATCTGATCGAAGCACCGGGTGTCAGCCTTTGGGAGGCGGCCGCACGCGTTGATACGTCCACCAATGCGGCCCATGGGTTTGCTTGGCTGGATGATATGGCTGCCGTGGGTGACAGCAGGGCGCGGGTGTCCGCGCAGGCTTGGTTGCAGGACTGGATTGTCCGCTACGGCGATGGGCGCGGCGCGGGTTGGACGCCAGACGTCACGGGCCGTCGGCTGATCCGTTGGATTGCCCATGGGTTTTTCCTGCTGCGGGGTGCTGAAAAAGAACAATCAGAGGCTTATTTTAGATCAGCGGCTCAACAGGCAATCTTCTTATCCCGCCGCTGGAGTGCTGCACGCCCGGGCCTACCGCGATTTGAGGCGCTGGCTGGGATGATTTACGCGGGTCTGGCATTGCAAGGCATGGAATCCCGCGTGGCTCCGGCGATTGCGGTGCTGACCCGCGACTGCAAAGTGCAGATCGGGCCTGATGGCGGCATTGCGACCAGAAACCCTGAAGAACTTCTTGAGGTTCTCACGCTGCTGACTTGGGTAGAAACGGCCTTGCGCAATGCAGACCGCGCCGTGCCCGAGGCCTTAACATCGGCCATGCATCGGATCGCTCCCACCTTGCGGGCGCTGCGTCATTCGGATGGTGGGTTGGCGCGATTTCATGGGGGTGGACGCGGGCTTGATGGTTGGCTCGATCAAGCCTTGGCCGCTGTCGGCACGTTGGAACAGCCCGACCAATCTCTGCATATGGGATACGGGCGGCTTACGGCGGGACGCACGTCGCTAATTATGGATGCTGCCGCCCCGTCTTCTGGTGCGGCATCGGCTGAGGCTCATGCCTCTACGCTTGCGATGGAGGTGACCTCGGGACGGCGGCCGTTGATCGTCAATTGCGGCCCCGGTGCCAGCTTTGGCCCCGAATGGCGCCGTGCTGGCCGCGCCACGCCGAGCCATTCGACGCTAACCATTGAAGGCCTGTCTTCGTCTCGGATCAAAGTGGAGAAGAATGGCGCGGAGCTGCTTCTTGATCGCCCCAAGGACGTTCAATCCGAGTTCAGCGAACTGGGCGACGGTATGCGGTTGGCGACGGCCCATGACGGGTATCGGCGCACCCATGGCCTGACCCATGTGCGCACGCTTGACCTGACATCGGATGGCCGCGCTATTGCCGGTGAAGACTTGCTGACCATTCTGGATTCGAAAGACGAACCGATTTTTGACAAAGCGCTGGACGCGGAGAAGTTGCAAGGAATCCCTTGGTCGGTGCGGTTCCATTTGCATCCAGAGGTGGATGCAGTGGTCGATTTGGGCGGGGCGGCGGTGTCGCTGACGCAGAAATCCGGTGAAATCTGGGTGTTTCGCCATGATGGGGCGGGGGATTTGCGCCTAGAACCGTCAGTTTATCTAGAAAATGGCCGATTGCGGCCCCGTGCCACGCAACAGGTGGTTTTATCTGGCACCACTTTGGCCTATTCGACGCGCATCCGTTGGTCTTTGTCCAAAGCGCAAGAAACGCCCACCGCGTTGCGTGATGTCGCAAGCCTCAGCGGATCAGAAACTTGATACCGCCTGAGGGGGCCCACATGACCGACCTGCAACCAATTCGCCGCGCTTTGCTTTCCGTATCCGACAAGGCCGGATTGATTGACCTTGGAAAGGCGCTATCTGCGCGTGGGGTTGAATTGCTCTCGACTGGGGGATCAGCAAAGACATTGCGCGACGCCGGTTTGGACGTGCGCGATGTGGCTGATGTTACGGGCTACCCCGAAATGATGGATGGTCGCGTGAAAACATTGCACCCAGCGGTGCACGGCGGCTTGTTGGCACTTCGGGATAACGACGCCCACGTAGCAGCGATGGACGAACACAACATCGGCGCAATCGATTTGCTGGTCGTGAACCTTTACCCGTTTGAGGCTGCTTTGGCCCGCGGTGCCGAATATTACGAGATGATCGAGAACATCGACATTGGCGGTCCTGCGATGATCCGTGCTGCGGCGAAAAACCATGCTTTCGTAAACGTTGTCGTCGATGTCGAAGACTACGACGCATTGTTGGCTGAACTGGACGCCAATGATGGCAAGACGACATTCGCGTTCCGCCAGACGCTGGCCCAAACCGCATATGCCCGCACTGGTGCCTACGATGCCGCCGTGAGCACATGGATGGCTGGTGCTATCGGCAATGCTGCACCGCGTCGCAAGGCCGTTGCCGGGACGCTTGCCCAGACATTGCGCTATGGCGAAAACCCGCACCAAGCAGCAGCATTCTACACCGACGGTTCCGACCGCCCCGGCGTGGCGACGGCCCAGCAGCATCAGGGCAAAGAACTGTCCTATAACAACATCAACGACACAGACGCTGCGTTTGAATTGGTCAGTGAATTTGCCGCAAAAGACGGCCCTGCCGTTGCGATCATCAAACATGCCAACCCATGCGGCGTTGCCCGTGGCGCGACATTGGCCGAAGCCTACCAAAAGGCTTTTGAGTGCGATCAGACTTCAGCGTTCGGCGGTATCATCGCGTTGAATGGTGAACTTGACGCTGAAACGGCTCAGGCGATCACTGGTATCTTTACCGAAGTCGTTATCGCGCCATCTGCCACGGACGAGGCGAAGGTCTTGTTCGCTGCCAAGAAGAACCTGCGTTTGCTGACGACAGGTGGTTTGGCTGACCCGATGGCGGTTTCTGAAACGATCCGTCAGGTGTCCGGTGGATACCTCATGCAGAACAAAGACAACGGCCATATCGCCGCGTCCGACCTTAAGGTCGTGACGAAGGTCCAGCCGACAGATGCACAGATCGCGGACATGTTGTTTGCGTGGACTGTTGCCAAACACGTTAAATCTAACGCCATTGTTTATGCGAAAGATGGTCAGACCGTTGGTGTTGGCGCTGGGCAGATGTCACGCCTTGATAGCGCGCTCATCGCGGCGACCAAATCCCAACGGATGGCGGATGCGCTGGGCTTGCCTGCGTCACTGGCCAAAGGGGCCGCTGTTGCGTCTGATGCGTTCTTCCCGTTCGCCGATGGTCTGCTTGAGGCAGCGGCTGCCGGTGCGTCTTGTGTGATCCAGCCTGGTGGCTCCATGCGTGATGACGAAGTGATCGCTGCCGCGGATGAGGCTGGCCTTGCCATGGTCTTCACCGGCATGCGCCACTTCAAGCACTGACAAAAAAGAAAGCTCACAAAGATGCGGCTGACCTACTGGACTGGATTTTGGATTTTCCTGATTGATCAGGTCACGAAGTATATCGTGCTATATGTGGTCGATCTGGAAAGCCAGCCGAACCAAGCCCTAGACCTATTTGCACCGCTTTTGTCCCTGCGCATGGCATGGAATCGCGGTGTAAACTTTGGTTTGTTCGCTGATTTCGACATGCGTTGGGTGTTGATCGGGGTGGCGATTGCTATTTCGATTTTTGTGCTGTGGTGGATTCGCAAAGAACCACGCAGCCGGTGGGCCTACATCAGTGCTGGGTTGCTTGTTGGGGGCGCGCTTGGAAACGTAATCGACCGTATTTTGCATGGTGCGGTGGCGGATTTCTTGAACATGTCGTGCTGCGGGATCAACAATCCGTTTGCCTTTAACGTGGCCGATGTGGCGATTTTTGCGGGTGCGATTGGGCTTGTTCTGTTCACAGAAAACGACGGCGAGAAGAAGACCGCGTGACGAGCCCCAAACTATCGGCTAAAACGCATATGGAACGACAGGGACGGGCGAGATGTTACGACTGACACTTTGTATGACGCTGGTGCTGACACTGACTGCTTGCGCAGGCGGTGATCGCGGTTTGCGCGATTTGCGCTCGTCCAGTGGCGGGCCGGATGAATTCCGTGTGCAACCATCAGGTCCGTTGACTTTGCCGGCCGACCTAAGCGTTCTTCCGACACCGACACCAGGTGGCACCAACATTACCGACCCCACGCCAAATGCGGATGCTGTGGCTGTTTTGGGCGGCAACCCCAACGCGCTTGTTGCCGCAGGGGTACCAACTCGTGACGGTGCGTTGATTACCGCTGCCAGCCGAAATGGAGTGGATCCGGCAATTCGCCAGACTTTGGCCGCTGAGGACGAGGCCTTTCGCACGCGGCAATCCCGTTTCGGGTTGTTTCGCGCCCGTGACCGTTATTTCCAAGCCTATGCTCGCCAAGCACTTGATGCCTACGCAGAACTTCAACGATTCCGGAATGCAGGTGTTGCGACCCCGTCTGCGCCACCTCAGTAACACCAAGTTCTCACAAACGCGTTTGTGCCCTTGCAGGTGCCGTGTTGTCGCATAGGTTCTGCTTAGACATTAGCGGAGTAACTTGATGCGTTTTCTAGCAGCGGCCCTTGCCCTTTGGGCGGGCTCATCCCTCGCGGAAGAGGTCACGACCTTTCAGCTCGACAATGGTATGGACGTGGTTGTGATCGAAGATCACCGCGCACCTGTTGTTGTCCATATGCTTTGGTATCGTGCAGGATCGGCGGATGAACCTGTCGGGTCATCCGGTGTCGCCCATTACCTTGAACACTTGCTTTTTAAAGCCACCGAAACGGTCGAAAGCGGTGAGTTCCAGCGGGTCGTTGCGGAAAACGGCGGTTCGGACAATGCATTCACCAGCTATGACTATACGGGATATTTCCAGCGGGTCGCCGCAGATCGTTTGCCGCTGATGATGCAATACGAAGCCGACCGGATGAACAACCTCGTGCTCACCGAAGAGGACATTCGCACTGAACTCGGCGTTATCCTCGAAGAACGCAACCAGCGCACTGAAAACTCCCCGAACGCACTGGCCCGTGAACAGATGCGCGCAGCACAGTTCCTTAATCATCGTTACGGCGTGCCGATCATTGGCTGGAAACACGAGATGGAAGAGTTGGACATGCAAGATGCGCTGTCCTTTTACGACATCTACTATTCTCCAAATAACGCGATCCTCGTTGTGGCTGGGGACGTTGAACCGGACGAGGTTCTGGCCTTGGCAGAAAAATACTATGGACCGCTTCCCGCTGAGCCAAACCTGCCAGAGCGATTTCGCACGCAGGAACCACCGCAAATCGCTGAGCGGCGTCTTATCTTTGAAGACCCGCGCGTTGCGCAGCCATACATCAGCCGCAGCTACATAGCTCCCGAACGCGACGAAGGCGCACAGGAAGAAGCCGCAGCACTTACCTATTTGGCGGACCTTTTGGGCGGCTCTCCGTTTACATCTGCGCTTGGCATTGCTTTGCAATTTGAAACCAACACAGCCGTTTATGCAGGGGCCTATTACGACGGGTTGAACCTTGATGATGGCACTTTCGGACTCACTGTCGTGCCTGCCGAAGGAGTTTCGTTACAAGACGCAGAAGACGCAATGGACGCTGCCATAGCGGCTTTCCTCGAAGAAGGCATCGACCCCGCCCGAATGGAAGCCTTGCGCACCCAGCTTAAGGCGAGTGAAATTTACGCCCGCGACAATGTGGGCGGAATTGCCCGTCGTTACGGCGCTGCGTTGACGTCCGGGCTGACAGTGGATGACGTTCAGGCTTGGCCCGAAATCTTGCAAGCGGTTACAGCTGAAGATGTCCTTGCGGCGGCTGAACGGGTCCTCGACCGAGACCAATCTGTTACAGGCTGGGTCATTCCAAGCCGGGAGGTTCTACAATGATCCGTTACGTCCTCGCCTTTGCTTTGTCGCTGACGGCTGCGTCCGCACAGGCTGAAATCGACATTCAAGAAATCACATCTCCGGGTGGAATTGATGCGTGGCTGGTGGAAGAAGACTCAATTCCCTTTGTCGCGATCGAAATCATCTTTGATGGCGGCGCATCACTTGATGACCCTGCAAAGCGGGGTGCTACCAATCTGATGATGGCATTGCTGGAAGAGGGCTCAGGCGATTTGGATGCACGTGGTTTCCAAGAAGCCCGTGAGGCGCTTGCAGCATCTTATGGATTTAGCGCCTATGACGATTCTGTTTCGGTCTCCGCCGTGTTCCTAACGGAAAACCGTGACGAAGCCGCAGCGCTTTTGCGCGATGCGCTGGTTGATCCGCGGTTTGATGACGACGCCATCGAACGGGTCCGCGCACAAGTGCAATCGATGTTGCGTTCGGATGCGCAAGACCCCAACAGTATCGCAAGCGCGACCTTTGATGCTGCCGCCTTTGGTGATCACCCTTATGGCTCGTCGCTCGATGGGACCGCCGAAACGGTCGCCGCAATTACACGCGATGATTTGATTGCGGCGCATACCAATGCTCTTGTGCAAGGGCGTGTTTATGTAGGCGCTGCGGGCGATATCTCCGCCGACGAACTGGGCGTTTTGATTGATGACTTGATCGGTGACTTGCCGATGGAGGGCCCTGATCTGCCGGACCGTGTTGAGTTTGGCCTTGAAGGCGGCACAACGGTTGTTCCTTACGATACGCCGCAATCGGTTGCGCTGTTCGGCCATGAGGGGATCGAGCGCGATGACGAGAATTTCTTTGCGGCCTATCTGTTGAACGAAATACTGGGCGGCAGCGGGTTGGAAAGCCGGTTAATGCACGAAGTCCGAGAGAAACGCGGGCTGACCTATGGTGTTTATTCCTACCTTGTCCCCAAAGACCTTTCTACGATGTATCTGGGGCAAGTCGCATCCGGCAATGCAACCATCGCTGAAGCGATCGAAGTCGTTCGCGCAGAGTGGGCTAAAATGGCGAGCGAAGGTGTCACAGCGCAAGAGCTAGACGCCGCAAAGACATACCTCACGGGGGCCTACCCGTTGCGGTTTGATGGCAATGCTGAAATCGCGGGGATTTTGGTGGGCATGCAGGCGCAAGATCTGCCGACGGAATACATCGCCGGGCGCAATGATTTGGTTAACGCTGTGACCTTGGAAGAGGTTAACCAAATGGCGGCAGAGCTGCTGGACCCAGACGGTCTGCATTTCGTTGTCGTTGGTCAACCTGAAGGCCTAGAATAGCACAAAACCTCTGTCAGAATCGGGCATCGCCATGCTATCTGTAGCGGTATGGCTGCTCCTGACCCCAACATAAGCGAAACGCGTCCTGTTATCAGGCAACTGGACGATGCTGCGATCAACCGGATCGCAGCCGGTGAGGTAGTGGAACGCCCCGCGTCTGCGGTGAAAGAACTTGTTGAGAATGCCTTGGACGCCAAGGCGACACGTGTCGAAGTATCTATTGCTGATGGCGGCAAAACCTTGATCCGTGTGACCGACAATGGTGTCGGCATGTCAGCTGATGATTTGCCTTTAGCCTTGTCACGCCACGCGACGTCCAAGATTGACGGTGCCGATTTGCTTAATATCCATAGTTTCGGGTTCCGAGGGGAAGCTTTGCCGTCTCTTGGTGCGGTTGGTCGTCTGACAATCCGAAGCCGCACAACGGGTGGCGAAGGCGCAGAGATTTCTGTGTCTGGCGGCACTCACGAGGCTGTCCGCCCAGCCGCTTTGACTGCGGGCACGGTCGTTGAATTACGCGATCTGTTTTACGCCACACCAGCCCGTCTGAAATTCCTGCGCACGGATCGTTCCGAGATGCAGGCGATAAGCGATGTGATAAAACGCCTCGCCATGGCGGAACCTTTTGTGACGTTCATTCTCACGGATGTTTCTGGTGGCAAGTCCCGCGTGACGTTTCGGGCAGATGCCGAAACTGGCGACATGTTTGCAGGCCTTCATGCACGATTGGCCTGTGTGTTGGGTCGTGATTTTGCGGACAATGCGCTGGCGATTGATGCCAAACGAGAAGAGGTCCATTTGACGGGTTATGCCGCCTTGCCGACCTATTCGCGTGGGTCGTCGGTTCAACAGTTCTTGTTCGTGAATGGCCGCCCAGTGCGAGATAAAGTGCTTTTGGGTGCTTTGCGTGGCGCATATATGGATACACTGAGCCGCGATCGGCATCCCGCCGCCTGTTTGTTTGTCGACCTTGATCCGACACGCGTCGACGTCAACGTTCACCCTGCCAAGTCCGAGGTGCGTTTCCGCGATCCCGGTGTGGTGCGCGGCCTTATCGTGAGCGCCATTCGCCATGCTTTAGCAGAGGCAGGGCATCGTGCCTCTACCACCGTGGCTGACGCGACCTTGGGTGCGATGCAACCCGAACGTCCGGGTTTTGACGGCGGCGCACGGGTCTATCAGATGGACCGTCCGTCTGGTGGGGCAGGGCCCGCGTATCGCCCAGATCCACAGCCGAGCGGGTTTGCTGATTTTGGCGCTGATATGTCTGGTCGCGTTGATGTGGTCGAAACCGAAAGCGCTGAAGCCGAAGAAGACCACCCCCTTGGCGCCGCCCGCGCGCAAGTTCATGAGAACTACATCATTGCTCAAACTGAAACGGGCATTGTCATTGTGGACGGCCACGCAGCGCACGAACGGCTAGTCTATGAAAAACTGAAAACTCAGATGGCGGAAAACGGTGTGGCAGCCCAAGCGTTGCTGATCCCCGAGATTATCGAAATGTCAGACGGGGATGCCGCCCAATTGTTGGCCCACGCCGCTGACCTGTCCAAGTTCGGCCTGACGATCGAACCCTTCGGTGCTGGCGCTATTGCGGTGCGCGAAACACCCGCGATTTTGGGCGAAGTGAATGCCGAAGCTATGTTGCGAGACATTCTGGATGAGCTTGACGATCAGGGCTCTTCGACTCTCGTGCAGGAAAAACTCGAAGCGATCCTCAGTCGGGTGGCCTGTCACGGTTCGATCCGCACCGGACGACGGATGCGCGGCGAAGAGATGAATGCGCTTTTGCGGGAAATGGAACAAACCCCTCGATCAGGGCAATGTAACCACGGGCGCCCGACCTATGTTGAACTGAAATTAAGCGATATTGAGCGGCTGTTTGGTCGGACATAACCGCACTCGGCTATTGAGAAGCGTGAAGTCGGGCTATAGCGTGGGGCAAACGATGGGGAAAATTATGCATAAAGCTATGGTCTTGACGGCTTTGGTAGCTCTGGCGGGATGCAGTTCTGCCGATTGGGCCGCGTCGCAATCCCAACTCGCATCCCTAAACCTATTGGATGAAACGCGACGCGCCGTTGATGAGGCCTACCGCGACCTTCCGTTTGATACGGGGACGGTTTACGTCGTGGCCGATGAGCACGGCGATTTGCATACCTATTCTTTGACGCCCTGCCAGAACGGAACGCATATTTGTGGCGGAACGGGCCGCGTGGGGCATCTACAAAGAACAGCAGATTATTTTGTCGTGACGGGTGCGTATCGCGACCGGACATTTTATTTGTCGCCGGGTGGCGACGGTTATTTAACTTGGCGAGGAGTAAGACGTGATCTTGCGTGGAATTAAGAGTACAGCCCTAGTGGCATTGATGGGGACTGTGTTGTCCGGTTGCCTGGCGGAACTGCCCGGCGGTGAAACGGGCCCATTCGCGCCAGGGAATACACTGACGTTCTATTACCAATCCGTTCTGACCGATCCACCAGACCAAGCACAGGTTGTGTCTTGCGGGAATGACTTGTTTCAGCAGTCCTGTGTGCGGATGTCCAACGGTGCGTCTTTCCCTATCGAAAGCACGGAAACTGGTGTCAGCTTTGGCAATGAAACAACCCGTCTGATCTTGCAGCTGGACGCCGGCGGCGTTCCGTCAGGTATTGGCCAGTTCTCAGACCTCTCAACAGGTGAAACGATCGGAATGCGTTGGGTTTCCCTGCCGTCCTAAAGCTGGTTTCAATCCGGCTTCGGCCTTTGTTCTAAATCAAAGCGTTTCTTGGAATAATGTCTCAATCTGCTCTCAAAAGAGGAGATTGAGACATGCTGAAAATTAACACCGACAAAATCGCCGAGATCATAATTCTTGCGCGAGACACGCCTCGCGGCGAGCGTGAGTTTGATGCATTCGTTTCGGGACTGGATGAAGAAGAACAAGCCAGCCTTGTGGCCGTGATGTGGATCGGCCGTGGGAGCTTCGATGCGTTAGAATACGCAGAGGCGTACAATACCGCCGTGACCGAAGCGTCCACCCCGACCGAAGATTACCTTAAGGGGTCGCCGCATTTGGCCGATCACCTTGAGAACGGTTTGGATGCCTTGGGAATCTCAGCGGCCGCAGAAGAAGACGACCTTTATTAAACGTGCTGTTTGTACGTCGCTTCCGCGCGGCTCCAAACGCCTGTTGAATCCGTTTCCAGTTCCAGAAGATGCGGCAAGAGTTGGTGTGCAAAATCATCCGTACTTTCCACAGGAAGAAGCGACGGTAGGTTATCAATCGCCATAACATCCAACGGCGGGTCCTGATGGGCCCGTACGGTTGGCACGGCCCAACTTGTCGCGCGGTCGTAGACCTTGATCGGGGAAAATTCGCTTTCCGGGTCACAGGCGATATCGCCGATGACCGACAGTTTGCGCGGCGTCTGCCCTGCGTCGGCTTGCACGAAAACAGGCGCGCCATCATGGGCTAAGATACAATTCAACAGAATGTCGAAACCGAGGATTTCGGGGAAAGGGCCACCGTGCGCGGTTTCTGCCATGTCCCAGCCCGTTGGCGTGATGCCAGCTGCACGGCAAAGGTCGCTCGCCCCTGTTCCAACGCGCCCGAGTGCACCGATGATAAGCGCGTTTGGCGTGCCGGTTACAGAGGACTTAGCGGTTTCAGCAAGCGCAGTCGCCGACGTAAAGGCATCCACCGACGCCATCACTTCACCGCGGTGTTGCGCGCCCAATGCCATCACAGACAAGGCGGCGCCAGCGTATCCGGCCCAATAGCCAAAAGCGGCGACGCGGCGGCCGGTGCCATCCACCAGATACTCCAGATCTAGTAACGTTCCACCGTTTGCCTTGAAACGGTCCAGCAACACCCGACCGGAGGCTTGGCCTTTGTAGGCATGTCCGAACATAATGTGGCGATGCCGCAGGGGCGCTCCGTCTTCGGGAAGTTCTTTGAGCCCAAGGATGATCGCGTCGCTTGGGGCGTCCACCCATGATCCGGCGGCGGCGGCCTCACAACCGACGTCAAAATAGGCGCTGTCGGGAATGCAGCGGTGTGGCGCTGTTTCCACAACCACACGCCATCCTTTCGCGATCATCTGCTTTGCGCCGTCGGGCGTCAGTGGCGCACGGGCTTCGTTGGCGCGGGATTCGTGGCGCATCCATATTAGCATGATCAATTCTCCGGATGGGCTGCGGCGTATTCTGCCCGCAGTTCTTCGAGCCGCTCAAGCGCTTCGTCGTGCGTGTTGCGGATGTTTGGACGGGTTGATTTGGCTTCATACCGCAGGCGTTTGTCGGCCTCGGTTTCTGACCCGAGAGCATAGCGCACTGAGCCCATAGAATAGGTCTTGTTGAATTCTTCAGAGCGCACCGAGAATTGCACCCAAGCTGGTGACTGAATGCGCGTGCCTTCGTAGTTGAACAACATCCACCATTTTTGACGCGACGCGCGGATCGCTTCTTCGGCCCAGTTGTGGACGTCGTTAACGTCACGGGAATGCTCAAAGCTCATGCCGGACAGGTCGATCTCCAAAATGCCGGTTTCCTTGATGAACGTCAGGCGGCGCATGAACGCGTTCTTCTCAAAACTAGGGTGGTGCGCTAAGCGTTCACGCCGCTTGGACGGCTGGGACTTAAGATGCTCAAGAGCGTCTTCGCGCGACCCAAAGAGGTTTGGGTTTTCGCGTTCGGTGCCTTTGGCCCGTTCAATCTGTGTCACGGTCATCGGGTCCGCATCATAGCGCACGGTTTTCATGCCGTGGCCTTCGTTCAGGTCCAATCCACGACGTGTAAAGGCAAACCACGCGTCGCCATCAACGCGGTAGTCTTCCGTATTTACCATAAAGAACCACTGTCCCTCACCTGTCTCGACAATGCGGGTTTCAATGTAGTCGTAAAAAGCGTTCACATCGGCGCTGGTATGAAAATAGAGCCCCGTGAACACGATCTCGATGATTTGGGAGCCTTCGAGGACAGTAATACGAGGCTCTAACGCAGTAGGCGAGAAATCGTCAGAATAGGGCATAGAAACAACCAGTTGCTTGTGTATTCATCAAGAGATGACGAAGAACCACCCGAACCGCAATACCGCGAATGGTCGCGCTTTGCTTAAGTGGCGCCTGTCGTGCGAAAAGGGTAACGAATGAATGAACCCTGTGACATGAGACATTCGTAGACATTGCGTAGATCGGGTATGCAGGTAAATCACCGCGCAAAATGCGACAAATTACAAAGTGCTATTGAATAGCGCGCCGTTGGTCGCGACATTCAGCCTAACACTTTTGAAAGGACGCCTCATGCGCCATCTGCTTTTGACCACCGCCCTTCTGATGCCCTTGCCCGTTTGGGCGCAGGATGCCGCATTGGTTCTTGGGACCGAACGGTATGAACAACTTGATCGGGTCAACCGCGCGGATGACGTGCTGGGTGCGACGGACCGCCTTGGTGCGCTTGGGTTTGAGGTTTTCAGCCGCGCCAATCCGCGGGTAGACGCAGCCAATGATTTGGCGATGGCGTTTCAGGGCGCGGTGGTTGATGCAGATCGGCTTATTGTTGTGCTGACGGGGCATTTTGTGACGGACGGTGCGCGGACTTGGTTGCTTACGGCTGAGGCGGATGCGCCAGATTTGTTTAGCGTTCAGAATGCTGCCTTGTCCGTGGACAGCCTGCTTCCGCTCTTGGGGCAACGTCAGGGCAAGGCCGTGATCCTGCTAGGAGTGGCGGATGAGGACGACCTTGATCTGGATGGCAGCGGTCTGCGTGCTGGTATCGGTGAAATTGATCTGCCGCAGGGTGTGACATTGATCCGGACTACGCCGTCGATGGCGAACACGGTTCTTGAGGGTCCGTTGACTGAACCCGAGGCCACGTTGGGACGCCAGCTTTCGCTCAATCCTTCGCTATCGGTTTCAGGTTACATGCCCCGTGATTGGGTTTTGATGCCAGGCGAAGTTATTGTGGATGAGCCCGTAGCGAACACAGGGCCGAGCGAGAACGATTTAAACGCCGAAGCCGCCCTTTGGGACAGTACGACGGCCGCCGATAGTGCCGATGCCTACCGCGCTTACGTAAACCGTTATCCGAATGGGCGGTTTGTCGATGATGCCGAGGCCCAGATTTCTGCGATATTGGCAGAACCAAACCGCGCCGCACGCTTGGCCGAAGATGCGTTGAACCTGACACGGGATCAACGTCGCGCGGTGCAGTCAAATCTTACTTTGCTGAACTACAACACGCGCGGTGTTGACGGTATCTTTGGACCGGGTTCGCGCGGTGCGATTACCAATTGGCAGCAATCTAACGGATACCCGCAGACGTCTTATCTGACCGATGATCAGATCGAACTGATGGAAGCACAGACCGCCCGTCGCCAAGCCGAGATCGAGGCCGAAGAAGCCCGCGAGCTGGCCCGCGCCGAGGCCCGTGATCGTGCCTATTGGGCTGAAACCGGTGGTGTTGGTGATGAGCCCGGCTATCGCGCTTATCTTGCACGTTACCCTGACGGGTTGTTCGCCAATATCGCTACTGCGCGTCTCGCGACCATCGAGGACCAACGTCGCACCGCCGCCGAGACCGCAGATCGCGCCGCGTGGGCGATCGCGGAATCTGAGGACACGCTTGCGTCCTATCAGGAATACCTTGCCGCCTACCCATCCGGCGTATTTGCAATGCAAGCGCGCGCCCGTATCGAAGAGATGACCGCACCCAGCATCAGTGATGCGCAAGTGGCGCAGGCTCAGGCCGAGGAAAGCGCACTGCGCCTGTCTGGTGTGCGTGCCCAGCTTCTGGAGTTGCGGCTACGGGACTTGGGCCACAATCCCGGTCGGTTGGACGGGGTGATTGATAACAGCACCCGCAATGCCATTGTTGCCTATCAAGAGGCGCAAGACATTCCCGCGACTGGTTACGTGGATCGTGCAACCGCCGTCGGCCTGATGACAGGATCTGTCCGGATCGGTCGTTAAACCCTCGGGGCGAAAAAAAGCCCTGCCTCAACACAGTGTCGAGGCAGGGCCATGTTCATTTCATATGGGCTGATTTAGGGCCGTGCCGGAACGTAACGTTCAAACAGCATGCGGATCATGCCGGTTGTGCCGCTGTCTAATTGTTTAACAGCAACCGCATAGGTTCCTGGCTGCACTCGAACAGTCAGCAGTGAATCAAGTGAACCGCCGTTGTCATCGTTATAGCCAACCTGACGACCAAGATCATCGTACATGATCAGAACCGGATCACCCTGACCTTGGGCAATCGCTTCGACCAGCACCAAGCCGCCCTCAAAAACGTCAAACGAGAACCATGTCGCATCACCACCTACATTTGCGTCTTGGCGAAGGCGAGTCTGTAGCTCACCCAGTGCGGTGACAGGGTAAGACCCATCCAGAGGCGGGCTTGCGTCGCCGCGGGCATAGAGACCTACCTGGACCTCCAACGCATCATATTCCTTCGCGAGCACTGTGATTGGCACGTTTTCATCACCGTACAGATTGACCGCGACGCAATAGGTGCCTGCCTCAAGTGGCGTGGATACATCGATACGGCTGTTCAATCCGTCGAAGTCATCGTTCTCGGCAATCCAGTTCCCGCTCGCATCATAAAGCGACAGGATCGGATCAGCAGTTTCATTTTCAGCCGTCAGCGAAATGGCCATCGGAGCATCGAGTTGGAGGCTATACATGTTCTGTGCAGACCACGCATTCGCGATGGGTTCGCCAAGGGTCAGAGGCACCGCTGCGCCAAGATCGCAAGTGCCCGTGTTGTAGTTTTCGCCACCATCAGACGGGGTCCCAAAACCGGGTGTCAGGGCTTCTTGATCGACACGCGCTGCGCGCACAAATCCGGTCAAAGGGGTGCCGTCAAAGCTGCGCATTGAAGCGCAATAGGTGCCCGCAGTGAGGAATACTTCTGTGCGGCTGGCGCCTTCGCCGCCGCTGTCATCATCGGATGCGACGATATCACCAGCGGCGTTGCGCACGTCCAAAACCGTGTCACCACCGCCATTGCCCTGCGCTTCGATCCGGTAGTCGCCATCTTGGGATACCGTGAACAGACCAACGTATTCATTGCGCATCAAAACAAGAGCCATCTGTTCCACAAAGGACGGGGATATCGAAATATCTGATGAGGCCTCATCGCCGCCCAGCCATTGGCCGGATGAACCTGCGCCACCACAAAGGTTCGCATCTTGTGCGGCTGCTGGAAGTGCCGCGAGAGCAAAGAGCCCCGCCGTCAACGTCGTAGAAAGAGATCGGATCATAATATTACCTTCCGTTTGAATTGCTTGACGGCAGCGTAAGCAGAGGACGTCGACGTGGCCAGAGAAGAGTTGTGTAATTTCCAAAGAGGTCAGGGAAACCCGACCTCTTCTCAATTTGGCCGCCGGTCTTAGTCCTCGGCTCCAATGAACCCACCAGACTGGCGGTTCCAGAGCGACGCATACAGTTGGTCCGCATTCAGGAGGTCTTGGTGAGTGCCATTTTCGACAATCGTGCCGTCTTTGATCACAATGATCCGGTCCATTTCTGCAATTGTAGAAAGGCGATGGGCAATGGCAATCACGGTTTTGCCCTGCATGACGGTCTGCAACGAAGACTGGATCTCTGCTTCGACTTCGCTGTCCAACGCGCTGGTGGCTTCATCAAGGATAAGGATCGGTGCGTCTTTCATGAAAACACGCGCCAGTGCGATCCGTTGCCGTTGCCCGCCGGACAGTTTCACGCCACGTTCGCCGACGTGGGCATCGTATCCAGTGCGTCCGTTGCTGTCAGTCAGATCACAAATAAAGTCATGGGCATGGGCCCGCCGTGCGGCACTTTCAATCTGGCTTTGCATGATGTCCGGCTGCCCTAAGGCAATGTTGTCGCGCACCGAGCGGTTCAAAAGGGCGGCTTGTTGGCTCACCATACCGATGGCGTTGCGTAGGCTCTCAAGGTTGACGCTCCGCACGTCTTGGCCGTCGATCTTGATTTGCCCGTCTTCGGGTTCGTAAAACCGCAAGATTAGGTTCACGAGCGTTGATTTTCCTGCGCCAGACGGACCGACCAGTCCGATTTTTTCACCGGCTCGAATGGTCAGGTTGATCCCGTCCAGCCCGCCCTTACCTTTGCCGTAATGGTGGTGCGCGTCGTTGATGATGATTTCACCGCCCTTCATCTCAAAATCAGGGAGCGTATCGGCCGAGGGAATGGCGAGCGGTTGGCTGATGGATCGCAATGCTTCCCGAACTGAGCCGACTTGTTGGAAGATCGACCATACAGCTTCGGAAACCCAATCTGCCATCGTGGTGATCCGCAGGCTCATGGCCATGGCGGCACTCACCAAACCGATGGATGCAGCACCTTGTGACCAAAGAAAAATACCGTAGCCCACGAAACCCACAATGATCACGCCTTCTAGCCAAACAGTGATTGTGCGCATTCCGACGCTGATCTGGCGGGTCAGAAACAGCTTTTCCCGTGTCGCCTCAAGAGAGTCTTTGTGATCCTCTTCGATGTCTTTTCGGCGGGCAAACAGGCTAACAGTATCAAAGTTCGAGAACACGTCGACAACGCCCCCCAATAAAGCAGATTTTGCCGCCATGAATGTTTCCATTGAACGCACCATGCGCGGAACAATCAACGTCATTAGCGTTACATACAGCGCGAGCCATACAAACAGCGGAATAGCCAGCCGGATGTCGATCCCTGCCATAAATGTGACGACCCCGACCATATAGACCAACCCGAACGCCAAAGCGTTTAGCGCATGAAAAATGACATCACCGGCGTAGTTCCCCATGAGAACCAATCGCGATGCGGTGCGCCCCGCGAGGTCTTCTTGAAACCAACCGACGGATTGTCGGGTCAAATGATCATAGGCGCGCCAGCGAAACAGGTTGGCGGAATTACAGCTGAGGCCGAATTCGTTCACGGAATGTCGCGCGAATTGGCTCAGCGGGCGGATCAAAATTATCATCACGGCTGCAAAAATTAGGCTCCAGCCGTGGGTCTGCCAAATCTCGGCAGGTGACGTATCGGCGAGCATATCAATCAGTTTTCCCGCATAGCTGATCAACCAGACTTCCATGCTGGCGGCGAGAATGGTGACAAAGATGCTTAGGACAAGGACACTGCGCAATGGCCGCAGGTGGGATCGCAGATAGGGCCAGACCCGTGACGACGGCGTTTCTCCTGTCCCATGTACGTATGGGTCAACGAGGTTCAGAACCCGCCGTGTCACCCATTCATATGCTCCAAACATAGATCCCGCCTTTCTGCGATCTATGGTGGCGAGGTTGGGCGGGAAACTCAATGGACAGCGAAATCCGTCTGTTCAAAAGAAAAAGCCGCACCCGATTGCTCGGGCGCGGCTTTTTAAAACGATGTGGTCAGTCTTAACCTTGGCGTGCTTTGAAGCGGCGCTGAGTCTTGTTGATCACGTAAACGCGGCCTTTACGGCGCACAACGCGGCAATCGCGGTGGCGGTTTTTCAGCGACCGGAGGGAGTTGCGAACTTTCATGGTTCTATCCTTTGTCTCGCGGCGCGGTGAAAGGCGCCTTTGTTTCGTTTATGCGCTGGCACATGCAGCGCGGTTAAATCCGTGGTGGACGATACTGGGATCGAACCAGTGACCCCTTCGATGTCAACGAAGTGCTCTACCGCTGAGCTAATCATCCTTTTCCTTAACACATTCGACACGCCCTATAAACGAATAGGACGCGCTGAGCGCGCGTCGGTTGGGCGGTCTATATAAAGAGTCGGCATAGGGATCAAGGGCTTTTGGTAATTGAGCAAAATGCGTTACACTGAAAAGCGAAAGGGTGACGTTTATGGCCTCACGGGCGCCAACATCGCATGATTTGTCCTACCTGTTGCACCGCCCCAAGGCGCGGTCAACGTCGGTTGTGTTCGCGTCACCTCATTCT
The DNA here is from genome assembly GCF_018861045.1 of Octadecabacter sp. B2R22. Lineage (GTDB taxonomy): Bacteria > Pseudomonadota > Alphaproteobacteria > Rhodobacterales > Rhodobacteraceae > Octadecabacter. Next base: position 17,091 of record NZ_JAHKQJ010000005.1, on the reverse strand, counting down.
GGACGTAGGTATCCGGAGTCATTTATGCGCCGCACGGTGTTGAATAAGCTTGAAATCCGGTCCTCCGAAGACGCTTTTGTTGATGATTTGTTTGCTGTGGCTGTGGATCACGGTGCGCCTTTGTTGTTGTCACAGTCCCCGCGCGCCTACCTTGATTTGAACCGTGCGCCGGATGAACTGGACCCCGCCGTTATCGAAGGTGTGCGAAGATCGTCACACAACCCACGTATTTCAAGCGGGTTGGGTGTGATTCCGCGTGTGGTGTCCAACGGGCGTGCGATTTACAACGGCAAGCTGCCTTTGATTGAGGCGCATAACCGGATCGCGACAGTTTGGCGGCCCTATCATGACATGCTGCAAACCTTAATGGACGAAGCGCACAACGCCTTTGGCGAGGCGATTCTGGTTGATTGCCACTCCATGCCTCACGAAGCGCTCGAAAGTGTGTGCCCGTCAGGGGGGGCACGTCCTGATGTGGTCCTAGGGGATCGGTTCGGGGCCGCGGCCGCGTCTTCGGTGGTTGAACATATCGAAGCAGCCTTTGCGTCAGCAGGATTTAAGGTGGCGCGGAATATGCCGTTCGCAGGGGCATATATCTGTCAGCACTACGGGCGCCCGTCGCGTAGACACCACGCGGTACAGGTCGAAATAAACCGATCTCTCTATATGGATGAGGCGGCGATTAAGCCGAATTCCGACTATGAAACCTTCAAAGGGGTTCTTGCTGGAGTTATCTCTGAGCTTGCAGGCATTGGTCGCCCAGCGGCTGAGAGCCTCGCGGCGGAGTAGTCACCGCAACGCGCGACCTTTTAGAATCGCATCCTTGCCAAACTTTTCACGGATTGCATCTGCTGCACGTTCTGCCTCTGCGCGCTTACCTGCGTTCGGATCCAGAAGATCGCCTTCGCGGTCGGCGTCGTCCGCGGCGACCAGTTCGGAAATTCCAACACCTAACAGCCGGTAGGGGCCTTGATCGCCCACTTGGTCAAACAATCCGCGTGCGGTGCGGTAAATTGTGTCGGCCAGTTGTGTCGGTTGGTGCAGGCTGATCCGCTTGCTTAGTGACTTGTGGTCTGATTTCTTCAGCTTGAGCGTCACCACGCGGCCGGCTTTGTCTTTGGCCTTGGCGCGGTCAGATACCTTTTCAGCCAACCGCCAGATGTGACCATCAAGAATGTCGACATCACTGGTGTCTTCATAAAACGTCGTTTCGTTACTGAGCCCTTTGACGGGGGTATGGGCGCTGATGCGGCGGGCGTCTTCACCTCGCGCAAGGGAATAGAGCCGATCTCCCATGCCGCCGAAACGATCGTGCAGATCACGGCGGTCCCAGCGCAGCAGGTCTTCAAAGGTGCGGATGCCCGCCGCGTCTAAAGATTGTTGTGCCACGGGGCCGATACCCCAGATCAGTTTCACGGGCTTTGGCCGCAGGAATTCGGTGGTTTCAGCAGCCCCGATCACCGAAAAACCGCGCGGTTTATCAAGGTCTGATGCCACCTTTGCGAGGAATTTGTTGTGACTGAGGCCAATGGACCCCGTGATCCCGATTTCATCCGCCATGCGTTTGGTAAGCCGCGCCAGCATCACGGCAGGCGGCGCTCCGTGAAGCTTTGCGGTGCCCGACAGGTCCATAAAGGCTTCGTCCAAGGATAAGGGCTCAACCGTGGGTGTTAGTTCATCCATCAGGGCGCGGACTTGCCTTGAGACTTTGACGTATTCGTCCATGCGGCCGCGCACGACGACCGCCTCGGGGCAAAGTTTGAGCGCTTGAAACATCGGCATCGCCGAGCGGACGCCTTTGATCCGCGCGATGTAGCAGCAGGTGGAAACGACGCCGCGATGTCCGCCGCCGATGATGACGGGTTTGCCTTCCAGTTCTGGGTTGTCACGTTTTTCAACGCTGGCGTAAAAGGCATCGCAATCCATATGCGCAATCGTCAGGTCGAACAGTTCAGCGTGGCTGGTGACACGCGGCGACCGGCATGCCGGACAACGGGATCCGGCATCAAAGGTATGTAAACAGGCGCGGCAAAGGGCAGGCATGGTCCGTGAATAAAGAGCAGCACCAGTTGTGGCAAGCGTGCTAGATCAGACGCGATAACCAAGATGACAGGGCGCGTGCAGATGACGGACAGCGGGTTTCACGGAGCTAAGGCGGCAATTTTCATTGGCGATGATCTATTGATCTATCAACGGGACCGCGGTGTGATCTGGCCCGGATACTGGGATTTTCCCGGAGGTGGTCGCGAAAACGGTGAAACGCCCAAAGCCTGTTTGAAACGAGAGGTGTTTGAAGAGTTCGGGCTGATACTGCCTGAGGCTGCGATAACGTGGGGCAAAGCGGTTCCGTCGATGGTGGTGCCGGCAAACAAAGCATGGTTTTTTGCGGTTCAATTGTCAGCCGCCACGGCGAAAGACATTCGGTTCGGGGATGAAGGTCAGAGTTATGCGATCCGTCCCGTGAGCCATGTGATGAATATGCCGAATCTGGTGCCCGCCCTGCATGCGCGTCTACGGCAAATGTTGCGCGAAACGAGTGTCGCCCCTATCTAGAATGTCATACGTATTGTTATGCCCCAATTGTGGGCAGAAGACTTGGTAAGGACACTTCATGGACATCGAAAATATTATTACAGATTTGATTGGCGGCAATATCGTCCTGATCCTGCTGGCTGCATTCATTATCATCTGCATTCTGGTTGGTGTTCGCATCGTCCCGCAGTCCGAAAAATTTGTAGTGGAACGGTTTGGCCGTTTGCGCTCGGTGCTTGGGCCAGGCATCAACTTTATCGTACCTTTCTTGGACCGCGTTGCACATAAGATCTCGATCCTTGAACGTCAGCTACCCGTAATGGGCCAAGACGCGATTACATCGGACAACGTGTTGGTGCAGGTCGAAACATCCGTGTTCTACCGTATCACTGAACCTGAAAAGACAGTTTATCGTATCCGAGACGTGGACGGCGCGATTTCGACAACTGTTGCAGGTATCGTTCGTTCCGAAATCGGTAAGATGGAACTCGACCAAGTGCAGGCGAACCGCACAGGGCTGATCCTCGCTATTCAAGATCAGTTGGCCGCTCAGGTGGATGACTGGGGTATCGAAGTGACCCGAGCTGAAATTCTGGATGTGAATTTGGATGCCGCAACCCGTGCCGCTATGCTACAGCAGTTGAACGCCGAACGCGCCCGCCGTGCGCAGGTGACTGAAGCCGAAGGTATGAAGCGTGCCGTTGAGCTTCAGGCCGATGCTGAGCTTTATGCCGCGGAACAAGCCGCCAAAGCGCGCCGTGTGTCTGCAGACGCCGAAGCCTATGCAACGCAGGTCGTTGCGGTTGCGATTGCTGAGAACGGTCTTGAGGCGGCGCAGTATCAGGTTGCACTGAAACAGGTCGAAGCTGTCAACGCGATGAGCTCTTCTGCGGGGTCTAACACAGTTGTGCTCCCAGCTAGCTTGATCGAAAGCTTTGGCAACGCGTTCAACATGTTGAAAGGGCGCGGCTGATGGGTTGGCATAATGAATGGTGGATCTGGATGGTGGCCGCACTTGTGCTGGCCATCGCAGAGGTCCTGATCCCCGGTTGGATCTTTTTCGGCTTTGCCGTTGGTGGGTTCTTCCTCGGGGCGATTATCTGGCTTGGTCTTTTCACAGGGCTTTCGCTCGCGTGGTCACTGGTGGTCTTTGCAGTGCTGTCACTGGTTGCCTATGTCATCATGCGCCAGATGTTCGGTATCCGTCGCGGGCAGGTTAAAATCTGGGACCGTGATATCAATGACTGATGCGCCTTCGGCGTAGTGATATTCCCGACGAACCGTTTGACGGACAAAAAAAGGCCCCGCTCAAAAGGCGGGGCCAGTTTATCTGATCACGAGGAATTCGTGTCCGAGGGACAGTTCGGACAGAGGCAGTGACAGACGTAACTTAAATCTAGCGAACAGCGTGCAGGCCACCTTCGCGGCCAGCCAGCTTAAGGGCCTGACGGCTTAGGCTTTGACGCACGGCGGCTTCGTCCATGGTCAGTGCACCTGCAACGGAACATGGATAGCGATATGTGCGACCTTTGCGGTCGATATCTACGCGGGCCTCATAGGCGCCAGTCGTGGGGTTGTAGCGGATGTTTCCAAGCGAAATATTGGCCATTGGAATGATCTCCTGTTGTCTGGATTAGCGTGTACGTTGACGGACAGCGTGACCCAACAAGGCGCGCTTCACCTGAGATGGGTCGAGAGTCATCGGACCCTCTACGTGGCAATCGAACTTCAGAGGTCCGTCATGCGTCGGCAGGACAACAGCGCCCCGAAAGGCTTTGCCGGTGTAGTGGATTTCATGCAGTACAATCATCGTATTTCCCCTTTCGAGTAGATCAATCGAAGTGATCTTGTGTAGTTGTCTTTCGTCTACACAAGATCTGGGGATAACTTTGGTCGATATTAAGGGGAAGAAAACACACGTTTTCACCCAAGTCCGTGATTCAATGTAATAAAATACAAGCCTTGAGGATTTATCCCCTTAAAAATAAGGCGCTTACCTGTTCGCTTAAGACGCGCGGAGTTCCGCCAAAACAGCCTGTGCAGCGGCTTTTGGGTCTGGATTTTGCCAGATTGGACGCCCGACAACCACGTGATCGGCACCGTTTGCGATTGCTTGTGCGGGTGTTGTAACCCTTTTTTGGTCGCCCAGATCGGCGCCTGCGGGGCGCACGCCGGGTGTTACGATCAACTTACCTTCGGCCTCAGGAAGCGCACGAATAAGCGCCGCTTCTTGCGGAGATGCGATCACGCCGTCGGCACCATTGGACAGCGCGATGCCTGCGCGTTCTTGCACTAGATCAGTGATGTCGCCGGCCTTGATGCAGGAGGCATCCAGATCAGCGCGGTCCAACGACGTCAGGATCGTCACTGCGAGGATTTTCATATCTGTTCCGCCTTTGCCCTCGGCGGCGGCGCGAACGACGTGGGGATCACCATGCACGGTCAAGAAGTCATGGCCAAAGCGTGACAAACCCCGCACGGCGGCTTCGACGGTTGCGCCGATGTCGAACAGTTTCATATCAAGGAAGATGCGTTTGCCGAGTTCGTCAGACAACTCGTTGGCCAAGGCCAATCCACCGCCCGTCAACATTCCCAGCCCGATCTTATAAAAGGACACGTCGTCACCCAGTTTTTGAGCCAAGGCCAAGCCTTGCAGGGCATCAGGAACATCTAGGGCTACGATCAACTGGTCAGACGTGGACATCATTCTCTCCTATGATTGCCGCCGTTCTATGCGGGCTGACGGCAATCGGCAACCGATCTTGAACAGGAGCCTCGGCACCCCCATATTATGGACAAGGCCCCACACAGCCTGTGCCGCATAGCGGGCAGCAATTTTAACGGGGCGCTTTATAAGGAGAGACCATATGAACCTTGAAAAGTTCACTGAACGGTCACGCGGTTTTATTCAGGCTGCACAGACCATTGCCATGCGCGAAAGCCATCAACGGCTCGCGCCTGAACACCTACTCAAAGCCTTGTTGGACGATGATCAGGGGCTCGCTGCGAACCTGATCAATGCATCCGGCGGTGACGCCGCACTTGTGCTTCAAAACATCGACATCGCTATGGCGAAACTGCCGCAAGTGTCCGGTGACGCTGCGCAGACCTATATGGACGGCACGACCGGTAAGATTCTGGCCGAAGCCGAAAAGCTCGCTAAGAAAGCGGGCGATAGCTTTGTGCCTGTTGAACGCATTTTGATGGCGCTTGCGATGGTGAAATCCAAAGCAAAAGACGCGCTTGATGCTGGTAAGGTTACGGCTCAAGGGCTGAACGCCGCGATCAATGACATTCGCAAAGGCCGCACTGCCGACACGGCGAGTGCCGAAGAAGGCTATGACGCACTGAAGAAATACGCCCTCGATCTGACCGCACGTGCGCGTGAAGGTAAAATTGACCCGATCATTGGTCGTGACGAAGAAATTCGCCGCGCGATGCAGGTTTTGTCGCGCCGCACCAAAAACAATCCCGTTCTGATCGGTGAACCCGGTGTCGGTAAGACAGCGATCGCCGAGGGTTTGGCCCTGCGCATCGTTGATGGGGATGTGCCGGAATCCCTGCGCAACAAGAGCCTGATGTCGCTTGATATGGGCGCGCTCATCGCGGGCGCGAAATATCGTGGTGAATTTGAAGAACGCCTGAAGGCGGTGTTGAATGAAGTTGGCGAAGCCGCTGGCGAAATCATTTTGTTTATCGACGAAATGCACACGCTTGTTGGTGCTGGTAAGGGCGACGGCGCGATGGATGCCGCTAACCTGATCAAACCTGCGCTCGCACGGGGTGAACTTCACTGTATCGGTGCGACGACCTTGGATGAGTATCGCAAATACGTAGAAAAGGACGCGGCCTTGGCCCGTCGTTTCCAGCCCATCGTGGTGCAAGAACCAACCGTGGAAGACACGGTTTCCATTCTGCGTGGCATCAAAGAGAAATACGAACTCCACCACGGTGTGCGGATTTCTGATAGCGCCTTGGTAAGTGCCGCGACTCTGTCGCACCGCTATATCACGGATCGTTTCTTGCCTGATAAGGCGATTGACCTTGTTGACGAGGCGGCCAGCCGTTTGCGGATGGAAGTGGACAGCAAGCCGGAAGAACTCGACCAGCTTGACCGTCAAATCATGCAATTGCAGATCGAGGCTGAGGCCTTGCGTCTTGAGGATGACCAAGCGTCGAAAGATCGTCTTGAAACCCTTGAGGGCGAGCTTTCAAACTTGCAGGAGAAATCTGCCAGCTTGACGGCAAAATGGCAGGCTGAACGGGATAAGCTGGAAGGCGCGCGTGGGCTGAAAGAACAGCTTGATCGTGCGCGGGCTGAGTTGGACATCGCAAAACGCGAAGGCAACCTGCAAAAGGCGGGTGAGCTGTCTTATGGTGTGATCCCTGATCTGGAAAAGCAGCTTGGTGAAGCCGAAGAGCACAGCGATGAAGGGCCTCTCGTCGAAGAAGCCGTGCGTCCCGAGCAAATCGCGAGCGTGGTCGAGCGTTGGACAGGTGTGCCTGTCGCCAAAATGCTGGAAGGCGAACGCGAAAAACTGCTGCGCATGGAAGACGGGCTGCATAAGCGCGTCATCGGGCAGAACTCTGCGGTGAAAGCCGTGTCGAATGCCGTGCGTCGTGCGCGGGCTGGCTTGAACGACGAAGGGCGCCCGTTGGGTAGCTTCTTGTTCCTTGGGCCAACCGGTGTCGGTAAAACCGAGCTGACCAAAGCGGTTGCCGAGTTCCTGTTTGACGATGACAACGCCATGGTTCGGATCGATATGTCTGAATTCATGGAGAAGCACGCCGTGGCTCGTCTGATTGGTGCGCCTCCGGGGTATGTTGGGTATGAAGAAGGTGGTGTGCTGACCGAAGCGGTTCGCAGACGTCCGTATCAAGTGATCTTGTTTGACGAAGTCGAAAAGGCCCACCCCGATGTGTTTAACGTGCTGTTGCAGGTTCTCGATGATGGTGTTCTGACCGACGGTCAGGGGCGCACTGTGGATTTCAAGCAAACGCTTATTATCCTGACGTCCAACCTTGGGTCACAAGCGCTAAGCCAGTTGCCCGAAGGGTCTGATGCCAGCGACGCCAAGCGCGATGTGATGGATGCGGTGCGGGCTCACTTCAGGCCCGAGTTCCTCAACCGTCTGGACGAAACCGTTATCTTTGATCGTCTTGCACGGGATGACATGGACGGGATCGTTGATATCCAGATGGCACGTCTGCTCAAGCGGTTGGCGGCTCGCAAGATCACGCTTGATCTTGATGATGGCGCTCGCAAATGGCTGGCGGACGAAGGCTATGACCCTGTGTTCGGGGCGCGGCCTTTGAAGCGGGTGATCCAACGTGCGTTGCAGGACCCATTGGCAGAAATGCTGCTGGCGGGTGATGTGAAGGACGGAAACACTGTTTCGGTTTCCGCCGGGGCTGACGGGCTTTTGGTTGGCGATCGCGTTAGTGAATCCAACCGTCCAAAGCCGGATGATGCTGTGGTTCACTAACCGCAGGCATGTAAGCGCGATAACAAGAGCCCCTCAGCTTTGCTGGGGGGCTTTTTACATTTTAGGCAAGTGGTAAGGCTGGCAGCCACCGATGCGAGCATATCCCACGAGTGTGCAGGCCGCGCGTTTTGTAGTTCCGAAATGCTGTGCTAGGGTCAAAGGATGGATGGAACCACCCTTATATTCTATGCTGTTGTTTGCGGGGTCTTGAGCGTCGTTGCGCCTAAATTCCCAGGCTTTTCAGTCCGTCTCGGTGTGGGCGCAGTTGTGGGCATATTGGCGGCGAGTGTACTTCCTTACATCCAGAGTATGATAAACGGGTATTAGGCCGTCAGGGTGATCCCGTCGATGCCGATCTGAAACCGCCCGTTGAAATGCTTGCGAATTTCTTCGACCCAGTGGGCTTCAGTAAAGTCAGGATCACCGTCCGGAACCATATGGGTCAGCGCGAGTTGTTTGACGCCCGCGTCCCGCGCGATGCGGCCTACGTCTTCGGCGCTGGTGTGGCTGCGTAGTATGTGGGTTCGAAGACGATCGTCGCCATTGGTCATCCGAGCCACGAGGGCTTCGACCCCATCGATCAACATGGCTTCATGGACAAGGATGTCAGCGCCGTTCGCGAAATCGATCATCTCGGGCATGAAGGCTGTGTCACCCGATACAACAATGCGCTTGTCTGCGTGGTCAAACCGTAGGGCATAGGTGTCATGGATCGGCGGGTGAATATTGCGCATCGCGTGCAGGGACACGCCGCCAATTGCGGCTGGGCCTTCCGTGAGCACTTCGATCTCGGCCAAGGGCGCGAGAGGGCAGCGGCCCTCATCGTCTTGGCGAAGTTCGATGTCGAAAGCCATCGAAGACAAAAAACCGTCCCAATAGGCCTGCAAACCCTCTGGGCCGATAACGCGAATGGGGCGGTTCAGCCCCGCAGTCCACGCGGTGTGAAAGAAGGGCCCAAGTTCGAGGTAGTGGTCCGAATGCAGGTGGGTGATGACAATACAATCAATCCCCGTTAGCGCCACGCCAGCATCACAAATTCCACGTGTACAGCCGAGCCCCGCATCCACCAGAATAGTCTGCCCGCCCATGTGTAACAGATTGGACGTCGGCATGTTTGAGCCAGGCCGAATGGCGGGGCCGCCTTTTACACCCATCAAGGTGATAGACGATGTCATTGCGGTCAAATTAGCGACTTTCCAGCGATCTTGGCGGTGCGGAGTGGCAAAGCATTTTGTAACACGCTGACCGAGATCGGCCCATTGGCATGCAATGCGGCCTGCAAATCCATCATCGACCGTCTAACGGGGCTTGGACCTGAGGTCGGATTGGGAGTTGGGGTCGCACGCTGGTGCTGTTGATCGGCGCGGGTCAGCGTTCCAAGCGGATCGATGCCGCCGTCTCTTGGAGGTTGAGGCGCGTCACGCCTGTGCACACGCTTGAAACGGGTCAACAGCTTTTTGGGCTCAACCTCAGTTTCATATTTGTCTGCTTTAAAAAGACGATTCATTGCGTCTCCAGTGCTGCGTTACCGATTTTGGTTCACAGCTCACAATGAACGACAAATCTGCCATGAATGGGGTGATTTTAAAGCACAATAGTGCAAAAAACTGGCAATGTGTGGTGTTCGTACACCTTATTTGGCCGTTTCATCCGCAGTTTGGGCAGTATTTCTTAACGACGGAAGCCCGACGCCGGTCGCTTCGAACCCACCATCAACGGCGATTGTCTGGCCCGTCATATAGCTGGCCTTGTCGGAGACCAGAAAGGCGATGACTTCGCCGATCTCATTTTCGGTGCCGTAGCGGTTCAGCGGGATTGCATCGTGATAAGCGTCGATGATGTCTTGTGAATGAACGGCCATCGCGAGTTTCGTACGCACGGGGCCGGGGCAAATCGTATTGGCGCGGACACCAAATTCACCGAGTTCTGCCGCTTGCTGGAGCGTCAGTTGGATGACCGCCGCCTTGGACGTGCCATAGGCGACGCGCAGGGTTGACGCGCGTAGGCCTGAAATGCTGGCGATATTTACGATCGCGCCTTTGGTTTCCTTCAATGCTGGAATAGCCGCTTGCGAACACAGAAACACACCGTCCAGATTGGTGTCCATGACCGTCTTCCAACGGGCGAAATCCGTGTCTTCCATCGGCCCGAAATCGGCAACACCGGCGTTGTTGATCAGAGCATCGATGCGCCCGAAATGGCGGAGAGTTTCAGTGACCATACCGTCAACGGCAACGGGGTCTGACACATCGCAATCAATGCCATGGACATTGGTTCGAGAATTGATGGCATCGGCCAAAGCACCACCGTCGCGGTCGATCATCGCGACCTGCCAGCCTTGCGACAAAAGGATGTCGGTGGTTGCTAGCCCAATGCCACGCGCGGCGCCTGTGATAATTGCTGTTTTCATAAGGCGGACCTTGCCGCGCTGCAGTGCAAAAGAAAAGCCCCACCGCAAAGAACTTACGGTGGGGCCAATTATTGGTGTCTTGATGTGGTCAGCTTAGCCAACCACGAGGATGTCATCGGGAACATAGATGAAGTCGCTCAAGCTCAGGTCCCCGAGTGCTATTCCTTCGAGCGTGACTTGGCCGCTGCCGCTTAGGTTCAAGACAACGTCTGATCCGGTTTGGCTTGCGATAGCGGCTGCATCCGCGTCCGAGATTGGGCCGTAGGCAGTAAAGTCGATCTGGTCGATGCCGACTTCAAAGTCCGTGATGACGTCATAGTTGACGGTTCCCTCAAAGATGAACACATCCGCGCCCGCGCCACCGGTCAACTCATCGTTGCCCATTCCGCCATTGAGGATGTCCTCACCGTCACCGCCATTGAGTCGGTCACCTTGATTGCCGCCAAACAGCTCATCATTGCCGGAGCCACCGGTCATAACGTCATTCCCGCGGCCACCGTAGATTTCGTCGTTACCGGAGTTGCCATTCAGGCGGTCATCACTGACCCCGCCGTCAATATAGTCATCCCCAGCACCTCCATTGATACGGTCTTGACCGTGATCGCCGTAAAGAACGTCATCGTACGTGCCGCCATCGATATTATCGTTGCCAGAACCGCCATAGATCAGGTCCGCGCCTTCGTCCCCGTTGATGGTATCATTGCCATTACCACCGTAGATCTCATCAGACTGTTCCCCGCCCGAAATGTTGTCAGACTGCTTTCCGCCGTCGATGTAATCTTCGCCTTTGCCGCCTTGGATGATGTCGCCACCTTTGCCGCCAAAGATACTGTCATCATCGGAGTTTCCGTTCAAGCGATCCAGTCCTGTGCCGCCAAACAGCACGTCGTTACCGTCACCGCCCCACGCGTTGTCGTTCCCGTCACCAAGATCGATCTCGTCATCGTCTTGACCGCCATCAATCGCGTCATTTCCCGCGCCACCCGTCAACGTATCGTCGCCCGCGCCACCGTTGATCGTGTCGCGACCGCCAAGGCCGTCAATAACGTCATCACTTTCTGTTCCGGTCAACGTGTCGTCGCCCTCTGTCGGAACGTCGATGGGAAGTAAGCCAACGCTACCGGGTGTCGGCGCGCCAATCGATGTGGATCCGTCTTCCAACGAAACCGAAACGGACTGACCTTCAGCGGCTCCGCTTTGGATGTAAACGCTCTGCGCATAGATATCGTTTCCACCGATGGTGTAGCTGCTGCCGCCGGACAAAGCACCGTCCTCTGAGCCGCCAAAGAAGTGGATATAGCTTAGATAAACTGCACCTGCTGGTATAGGACCATAGACCGCTTCAAAATCGTTCTGCGAAATCGGGGCCGGTGGCTCAAAGACCTCTGCGTCGAAGTCAGGAAGGGAGGGAACCAAGACAATCGTCGCGCCTGCTGGAATATCGATGCCGTCGTCAAATCCACCGTCAAAATACTCCGGCAGGAAGTCTGCGTTTCCGACAAAAAAATCATCAGTCGAAACGCTCTCCGTCCCCGTGTTTGTAATTTCGATATACTCGTAGCCAGTCGCACCGGGGTTATACATTACTTCGGTAATGCGAAGATCGTCTGCAGACATAAAGTCCTCCAAAAAACGTTACAACGCGCCAATGGCGCGCATTCAAGTCATGCTCTGAAGTCCCCAAGTGTGCGTCTTTCTAGACGCCAACTGTGCCTTATTGTTGACAAATTTCGGCCAGTCTTTCGCCACAGAGTAGAGCGTCGTTTACACTTGGGAAAGCAAAAGTTCCCAATTGCGTGAAGTGGTTGACCGATTGCTAGCCAATCTATTGTCTGTGATCTAACTGTTTCCAAAAATAGGCGGTTCTCAATGTTTTCCACTTTCTCAATGTCCGTTTTTGAAGGTCTCGCTGTGACTTTCATCCTCTTTATCGGCGCCGCCATTCTCTTGATTCTGGTGCTGGGTATCATCGACCGCACCCAAACCGAGGATGCGATCCGGCGCAATTATCCCGTGGTCGGCAGGTTCCGCTATTTGTTCTCGGCGCTGGGTGAATTTTTCCGCCAGTACTTCTTTGCCATGGACCGCGAAGAGCTGCCGTTCAATCGCGCGCAACGCGACTGGGTAAAACACACAGCGGACGGGGGTAGTAGTACCTTGGCCTTCGGATCGACCCGCAATCTGTCGGTGCCTGGGACGCCCATCTTTACCAATGCCGCATTTCCGCCTTTGGACAATCAATTCGCCAGCACCGAAAAGCTGGTCATCGGACCGGACACACGCGCGCCCTATGAGGCAAAGTCAATCTTCAATCTGTCGGGTATGTCCTATGGCGCGATCTCGAAACCTGCCGTGCAGGCGTTGTCCAAAGGGTGCGCGGCTGCGGGCATCTGGATGAATACGGGCGAGGGCGGGTTGTCACCCTATCACTTGGAAGGCGGTTGCGACATTGTTTTTCAGATGGGCACGGCGAAGTTCGGCGTGCGAGATGCGGCTGGCGCATTGGATGATGAGAAGCTGCGTAAAATAGCGGAAACACCACAAGTCAAAATGATCGAGATAAAGCTCGCGCAGGGGGCCAAACCTGGCAAGGGCGGGATTCTTCCAGCTGCCAAGATCAGCGCCGAAATCGCTGAGATCCGTGGCCTTCCAAGGGGTAAAGACGGCATAAGCCCGAACCGCCATGCAGAAGTGGACGACTGGGATGATCTGCTCGATTTCATCGCCCACGTCCGCGAAGTGTCGGGCCTGCCGACGGGGATCAAAACCGTTCTGGGCTCAGAGGCCGCTATGGCAGAGTTCTTTGACGTGATCGTGGCGCGGGGGGCTAAGTCCGCACCTGATTTCATCACGCTTGATGGGGGAGAAGGTGGCACAGGGGCCGCGCCTATGCCGCTGATGGATTTGGTCGGCGTTTCGATCCGCGAAGCCCTGCCCTTGGTGACGGCGCTGCGCAATGACCGTGGCCTCAAGGATCGTATCCGCGTGGTGGCTTCGGGCAAACTGGTCAACCCGGGCGACATTGCCTGGGCCCTTTGTGCAGGCGCGGATTTTGTGACGTCAGCGCGAGGGTTCATGTTTAGCCTTGGATGCATCCAGGCTCTAAAGTGTAACAAGAATACATGCCCAACAGGAATCACCACGCATGATCCCCGCTTCCAAAAAGGTCTTGTTCCAGAAGAAAAATGGGAACGTGTCGCGGGCTACGCCAAAGGTATCGTCAAAGAGGTCGAAATCATCGCGCATTCGGTAGGTGTTCCCGAACCGCGCAAGATGCGGCGCGACCACGTGCGGATCGTTCAGCCTGATGGGACCAGCATTCCGCTTTCGTCGCTATACCCCTCTTAACCCTGCCTTTGTTTCATAAATACCTCGGGGGTGCGGGGGCTGGCCCCCGCCGGATCGGATTTGCGTAGCAAATTCGACGGTCCGTATTTTCAAACGTTACAGTTTCCCCGCGCAGATGTGAGGCGGCTTTTAGTGACCTGTGATCACTCTTCCTTATATAGAGAGCGAAACTTGAAACGGAGAACGCCCCAATGGCCCACCGCTGGACGAACACTTACACTGCGAACGACGTCACACCGAAAAACGTCTGGATGAACCGCCGCTCCGTTTTGGCGGGGATGACAGGGCTCGCTGCGGCGGGTGGTCTTGCAGGGGCGGCGGCCGCGCAGCAGGCCCCGCTTGAACCAAACACGTTGGAAGAAATAACCAGCTACAATAACTTCTATGAATTCGGCACGGGCAAAGATGATCCATCCAAGAATTCCGGCGACATGATCACAGATCCTTGGGAAGTCACGATCGACGGCATGGTCGAAAATCCCGGCACCTTTTCTTTGCAGGACTTGATTGCCGATATGACCATGGAAGAGCGCATCTACCGTTTCCGCTGCGTTGAAGCGTGGTCGATGGTTGTGCCTTGGAATGGGTTTGAACTGGCAGACCTGCTGGAAAAGGCTGGCGTTCAGTCCGGTGCGACCCATGTTGCGTTTGAAACCGCCGTGATGCCCGAAGTTATGCCCGGTGTGCGCAACCGTGTGATCGATTTCCCCTATGTCGAAGGGCTGCGTTTGGACGAAGCGATGCATCCGCTGACGCTGATGGCGACGGGCATCTATGGCGAACCTTTGGCCAATCAAAACGGCGCACCGATCCGTTTGGTGGTTCCGTGGAAATATGGGTTCAAGTCGATCAAATCCATTGTGCGGATCACTTTGACGGATGAACAACCGAAAGCCACATGGAACGACATCAACGCACGCGAGTACGGCTTCTATAGTAATGTGAACCCAGAGGTGGATCACCCGCGTTGGTCCCAAGCCTCTGAGCGGATGATCGGCGGCGGGCTGTTTGCATCGCGCCAGGACACACTGATGTTCAACGGCTACCCCGAAGTTGCCAGCCTTTATGCAGGCATGGATTTGAGCGTAGATTTCTAATGATCGACACCCTCAACACCGCCGCCCGTAAAGTTCCCGCTTGGGTGCTCTACATCTTGCTGACTCTGCCGATCCCGTTTCTGTTTTACAGTGCGGCGACGGGCGGGATGGGGGTTGAGCCGATCAACGCCCTAGAGCGAGAGATGGGCGAGCTGTCGTTGAAGCTGATTATCTTTGGCCTGCTTATTACGCCTTTGCGCAAATACCTGAAGCTGAACCTGCTAAAGTTTCGCCGTGCCATTGGTGTCATGGCGTTTGTCTATGTCGCCGTGCATCTGGGCATTTGGGTGGTCTTGGATATGTCGCTGCGGTTTGACCAAATGTGGAGCGATATCTGGAAACGTCCTTATATCACCATCGGCATGGTCGCATTCATCGCGATGATCCCGTTGGCGGTGACATCTAACAACCTGTCGGTTCGCAAGATGGGGGGAATGGCGTGGCGCAAGTTGCACAAACTCGTCTATCCCATCGCGGTCCTTGGGGCGGTGCACTTTATTATGGTACAAAAGGTGTGGGAGGTTGAACCTATGGTTTATCTTGCGGTTGTCGTCGCCCTTATCGGGACCCGTTATGTTCCGAGCATCAAAGCTCGGTTGTCGGCAAGCGTTTAGGCCGTCGGTCTTTCAATCTTGAAATGTGAATTGACTGGTGTTCGCATCGGCGGCTGTTAGCGTCCGCTCATGGATACTCGCACGACTCAAAAAGCCACGCTTCTTATCATGGCATTGTTCTTCCTTCAGCCAATGGCCTTTGGCGCGTGGCTGGCGTTGATCCCCTATATAAAGGAAACGCTTGGGCTGTCGAAATCCGACCTTGCCCTAGCATTACTTGGGATGCCGATTGCACTGATCCCGACGCTACAGCTGGCCAGTCGGATCGTCGCCAAGATCGGGCCACGCAAAACGTTCGCTCTTATGTTGCCGATTCAGGCAGCGGCGGTGCTTTTGCCGTTTATGGCAAGCGGCGTGGTCGGCTTGTTTCTGGCCTTGGCAGTGCTGGGCGCATTTGTGGCGTTTCTTGAAGTCGCAATGAACACCTACGCCGGACGGCTCGAGAAATCCGCAGACCTGCACATCATGTCCAGATGCCATGGCTTTTGGGCCTTGGGTGTCATGGCGGGATCATTGCTCGCGACTGTGTTGATTGTCTTTGGACCGGCCTTGGGTGTTTTCCTTGTCGCCGCAACATCGGCAATGATCGGTGTATGGGCCGGCTTAAGCCTGCCGCGACTCTTGGGCGAAGAAGACAACGCATCCGTAAAACCCCAACGGCTTAGAGAAATGCCAAAGGCGCTCTTCGTGATCTCTCTCTTTGTATTGTGCGTGACCATGGTCGAAGGCGCGATGTCGGATTGGGCTGCGGTTTACCTAGCTGAACGCTGGGGGGGGATGCCCGAGGATGCGGGCATTGCGGTATCCATCTTCGCGGGGTTCTTGGCCGCAGGGCGGTTTGCTGGTGATGCGTTGCGACGGAGGTATGGCGCGCGGGCCATCGCACGACTAACTGTGGGCTTGGCGATTGCGGGAATAGCATGCCTGACATTGCCCTTTGGTGTGGCGGCTATGTTTGTAGGCTTCGCCTTGATCGGGCTTGGGGTGTCGGTGGCCTTTCCATTGGGTATCTCTGCAGCGGCGGGGTTGGACAATACACATGAAGCACAGAACATCGCGACCATGGCGATGATCGGAATCTCCGGTTTTCTGATCGGACCGCCCCTAATTGGCTTCGTGGCCGAGTCGTTTTCACTTCGCGCTGCTTTTATGTGCCTCTTTCCGGGGCTGATCCTATCTTTTTGGCTGTCGCGGATCTTTTCTATGGGATGAATCGGCGCCTTAGACGGTGTGCATCAGGAAATTTTCAGCGATTCAGTGAGTCAGGGCGCGAGTCGTTTCACTGATTTGCGCGAGTCAGTGCCAAAATCAGCCGAACGTAGGGTGCGATTCAGGGGGAGTCTCAGTCGAACTTGTGTACACCTCTGTGGATAACGCAGCATCTAGTGTTAGCGCCCCAAGAGCGAAGGTAACAAAATTACGAATGACCTAGGGTCGAAAGCAGCTTTCGACAATCAAGGCTTTGAAATTCAACGAAAAACGAGAAAATGACAGAAATATGAATTTTCTCCAAAAAAGGGGTTGCGGGTTTTGTTCACTGACCGTAGAACCCCCTTCATCAGCAACGCAGCAAGCGGCGCTGGACGCGGAACGGACCGAAGCGG